>CAWBYP010000010.1:0-4795 GCA_963793005.1 uncultured Gammaproteobacteria bacterium | reverse complement strand
GCGCCTGGGGGAAACCTTGAGCGCACGGGCCAATGCGTTCTGGCTCATACCCAGAGGCTTCATGAATTCCTCCAACAACATTTCGCCGGCGTGCGGATTGTGCAGCCAGTTCGGGTTGCTGCCTTTACGAGTGGTAGTCGACGATTTCGACATCCGTTGCCCCTCTATCTGTCCAGCGAAAGCAAACACGCCACTGGTCGTTGATCCGCAGACTGTACTGACCAGCCCTGTCACCGGACAGCGCTTCCAGCCGGTTCCCCGGTGGCTGCTGAAGATCCCGCAGCGACGACGCCAAATCGAGCAAGCGCAACTTTCGCACCGCGGCATGCTGGATCCACGGCGGCAGGCGCCGGCTGCGCTCGCCCGACCAGATCCGTGCCGTCTCCCGGTTCCTGAAGCCCAGAATCAACGACCGCCTCCGGTTTTATAACGCGATACGTCATATGACGCAACACGTCATACCCTGGACGGCAGCGCCACATCCGATGATCGCGGTGCACGCGAGTCGGCGTCAGTCGGAAATCCAGTGCAAACGCGCCAAAAGGCGCGTGGATCAGCGACGGGCCTTGCGGGTGCTCTTGCGAGCGGCAGGTCTGCCGGGCTTCCTTGCCGCAGTCCTGCCGGGCTTCGCGGACTTCGCCATTCTTGACGTCGACTTGGCTTTCACTGCTGCCCTCTTCGCCTTGGTCTTCGCCTTGGTCTTCGCTTTGGGCTTGGGCTTCTTGCTGGCCTTGGGCCCGGTAGTGACTTTCGCCTTGGTCTTCACAGCCACCGGCGACTTCGCCGCGGTCTTTGTCTTCACCTTGGCTTTCGGCTTCGCTGCCACCGCCTTCGGCGTCGAGCCCTTCATCCGCTTCGCGATCGCGGTCCCCAGGTCGGCCGGCGAACGCACGGTCGTGACCTTCGCCGCCTCGAGCGCCGCGAACTTGTCGGCAGCCGTGCCCTTGCCGCCGGAGATCACCGCGCCCGCGTGGCCCATCCGCTTGCCGGGGGGTGCAGTCACGCCCGCGATGTAGGCGACGACGGGCTTGGTGACGCGGCGACGGATGTACTCCGCAGCAGCCTCCTCGTCGCTGCCGCCGATCTCGCCGACCATGATGATGCCCTCGGTCTCGGGATCCTTCTGGAACAGCTCGAGCACGTCGATGAAGTTCATGCCGCGCACCGGGTCGCCGCCGATGCCGACGCAGGTGCTCTGGCCGAGGCCGTTGTTGGTGGTCTGGAACACGGCTTCATAGGTGAGCGTGCCGGAGCGCGAGACGATGCCGACCTTGCCCTTCTTGTGGACGAAGCCCGGCATGATGCCGATCTTGCATTCGCCCGGCGTGATCACGCCGGGGCAGTTCGGGCCCACCAGCCGCGAACTCGAATCCCTGAGCGCCGCCTTGACCTTGACCATGTCGTTCACCGGGATGCCCTCGGTGATGCACACAATCAATTCGATGCCGGCGTCCGCCGCCTCGATGATCGCGTCGGCAGCAAACGCCGCGGGCACGTAGATCATCGTGGCATTGGCCTCGGTCTTAGCGACCGCGTCGCGCACGGTGTCGAATACCGGCAGCCCCAGGTGCTTTTCGCCACCGCGGCCCGGCGTGACGCCGCCCACGAGCTTTGTGCCGTAGTCGATGCACTGCTGGGAGTGGAACGTGCCCTGCTTGCCGGTGAAGCCCTGGCAGAGGACGCGGGTGTTCTTGTTGACGAGGATGCTCATGGGGAGATCCGCAGGTTGATTAAACGGGAATTGGGAAGGGCCGCCGCGCGCGCGCCGGTCACTTGTGTGCCCGCGCCGCGGCCACGACTTTCTTCGCGGCGTCGGTGAGATCCGCGGCCGCGATCAGGTCCAGGCCGCTCTCGGAGAGCAGCTTGCGGCCCTTCACCGCATTGGTGCCCTCGATGCGCACGATGACCGGCAGGTGCAGGCCCAGGTCGCGGGCCGCGCCGATCACGCCCTCGGCGATCATGTCGCAGCGGACGATGCCGCCGAAGATGTTCACGAGGATCGCCTTGACCTTGGGGTTCTCGAGGATCAGCTTGAACGCAGTCGTGACGCGCTCGCGCGTCGCGCCGCCGCCCACATCGAGGAAGTTCGCCGGCTCGCCGCCGTGCAGCTTGATGAGATCCATGGTCGCCATCGCCAGGCCCGCGCCGTTCACCATGCAGGCGATGTCGCCGTCGAGCGAGACGTAATTGAGGTCGGCCTCGGCAGCTTCACGCTCGATCTCGTCTTCCTGCGACTCGTCGCGCCAGGCGACGAGGTCCTTCTGCCGGAACAGTGCGTTGTCCTCGATGTTGATCTTGGCATCCAGCGCCATCACGTGGCCGTCGCCCGTGACGATCAGCGGGTTGACCTCGACCAGGCTCGCGTCGCATTCGAGGTAGAGCTTGTACAGGCCGCGCGCGATCACCTCGAACTCGGCGACCTGCGGCCCCTTGAGTCCCAGGCCGAAGGCGAGCGTGCGGCACTGCGATCCCATCAGGCCGACGGCCGGGTGGATCTCGACGCGAATGATCTTCTCGGGGGTCTTGGCCGCGACCTCCTCGATGTCCATGCCGCCGGCCGCAGACGCGACGAAGGCGATGTGGCCCGTGTCGCGGTTCAGCAGCAGGCTCAGGTACAGCTCACGCTCGATCTTCGAGCCCGACTCGACGTAGACCTGGTTGATCGGCAGGCCCTCGGGGCCGGTCTGCTTGGTGGTGAGGCGAGTGCCGAGCATGGCTTCCGCGGCGGCGGAGACGTCCGGGACCGTCTTGGCCAGCTTGACGCCGCCGGCCTTGCCGCGGCCACCGGCGTGGACCTGCGCCTTGACCACCCAGATGCCGCCGCCGAGCCGGCGCGCGGCGTCCGCGGCCTCCTCCGGGGTCGAGGCGACGAATCCCGTCGGTACCGGGATGCCGTAGCGGACGAAGAGCTGCTTGGACTGGTATTCGTGGAGGTTCATGGTCGCGGCCAGCTGTGTGCAAGGCCGCGTAGTCTACCCTCTCAGGGCCACAGTCAGCGACCCGGGACAACCGCCGGTGACGAGGCCAGCGGCCGCGGCAATGACCAGGACAGGCGAGGTCGACTCGTCCCTTGCAGGCAGTCCCCGGCAGCCGGAGTTGAAGCCGCCGTCGCGAGGCGAGACACTGCGCCGGATGCGCCCGACCCCTCCGCCAGCGTCGACGACGACAACGACAACGCCCGTGTCCCGGCCGGTACCCCGGTCGAACGAACCTATGGACCTGTCCTGGCGGGTGCTCGGCCTGCTGAACGCCTTCCGGCTGCTGGTGCCGATGGTGCTGCTGCTGGTGTTCTTCTTCGATGCGCCCCGGCGCAGCGTCGGCGCCCACAGTCCGGGGCTGTTCATCGGCATCTGCGCCGCCTACTTCGCGTTTGGCCTGGTCTCGATCCAGCCGCTGCAGAGGCGCTGGCTCTCTGCCGAGTGGCTGGCGATGTTCCAGCTCGCCGTGGACACCACCGCGATCCTGCTGCTGGTACAGGCGAGCGGCGGCGCCTCGAGCGGCCTCGGCATGCTGCTGATCCTGCCGGCCGGCGCAACCGCGACCATCGTCAGCCGCCGGCTGGCGCTGGCCGCGACCTCGGTGCTGACGCTTGCGTTGCTGTTCCAGACCGTCGTATTCGGACTGGCGGGCATCAGCCAGGGCACGGACTTCCTGATCGCCGGCCTCACGGGCGCGAGCCTGTTCGCAATCACGCTGCTCGCGGTCCCGCTCGCCAACCGCCTGCGCGAGAGCGAGGCGCTGGTGCGCCAGCGCGACATCGACCTGGCCAATCTGAACGAGCTGAACGAGTTCATCGTGCAGCACCTGCGCGAGAGCATCCTGGTGGTCGATGAATCCGACCGCGTGCGCCTGGTCAACGAGACCGCGGCGCGCCTGCTGACCGGCGGGCCGATCGCGACCGGCAGCCTGCTCGGCGAGGTATCGCCACGCCTGCTCTACCAGCTCGCGACCTGGCGACAACAGACATCGCACCGGCGCGACACCACCGGCGAGGTGGTCTCCTCAGACGGCGGCACCGTGATCCGGCCGTATTTCGTGCCGCTGTCCGAGACCGGGCCCGGCCCGGTGCTGGTGTTCCTCGAGGACACCAGCGTGGTTGCCGAGCGCGTGCAGCAGTCGAAGCTCGCCTCGCTGGGCCGGCTGAGTGCCAGCATCGCGCACGAGATCCGCAACCCCGTCGGTGCAATGAGCCACGCCGGCCAGCTGTTGCGCGAGTCGCCGTCGCTTGGCGCCGACGACCGGCACCTGACCGACATCATCGAGAAGAACGCGACGCGCGTGAGCCAGATCATCGAGAGCATCCTGCAGCTCTCACGGCGCGAGACGACCCGGCAGGAGCGCATCGCGCTCGAGCAGTGGCTGGGCGGATTCGTGCAGGAGTTCGTGGTGACGAGCCAGGTCGCCCCGTCTTCGTTCACGCTGGCGAACGAGGCGCCCGGGCTCGAGGTGCAGTTCGACCCCACGCACCTGCACCAGGTGCTGTGGAACCTGTGCGACAACTCGCTGCAGCACGCAGCCCCGGGAAATACAGAACCGGTCTCGCTGCGCATCGGGCGCATCGCGTCCAGCGGCCGGCCTTTCCTGGAGGTGGCCGACCGCGGCGTGGGCATCGACGCCTCGAACGCCGAGCGGATATTCGAGCCGTTCTTCACCGACAAGGCAGGCGGCACCGGCCTCGGGCTCTTCATCTCTCGCGAGCTCTGCCAGACCAACGGCGCGGTGCTGGCCTACGAGACGCGGCCGGGGGGTGGTAGCATCTTCCGCATCATTTTTGCCGATCCGCAGCGTTGGGAGT
>CAWBYP010000009.1:0-12959 GCA_963793005.1 uncultured Gammaproteobacteria bacterium | reverse complement strand
ATTCCGGGCAGATCACCGCAGCCGAACCGAGCACCATGGGAAAGACCCGTCGGCATACACTTGCGGGATGCGCAACCAGCAGACGCCGCCTGCGCCGGCGGCATCGGGCGGAGGACGTTGATGACGACCGAGACCAAACGCAGCACGCGTTGGCGACTCGTGCACGACGTCGCCGTGTTTCAGATCAAGCTGGGCATGGAGACAGTGCTGGACCTCACGCTCATCCCGGTGTCGCTGGCTGCGGCAGCGCTGGACCTGCTGTTCGGGAACTGGCGCCAGCCGCGATGGTTCCATGCCGTGCTCCGCTTCGGCGAGCGCTGCGAGCGCCGCATCGACCTCTGGGGCGCTGCGGCGGCCGGTGCGCACGACCCCGACTCCGACGTCGACGCAGTCATGCGCAGCATCGAGAACCTGATGCGCCACCCGGGCACCGGGCCGCAGAAGCTTCGCGAGCTCCGACGCTGGGCCGCGACGAAGCTTGCCCCGGGCGGCGATGACCAGCCGCCACCGCCCGACCGCACCAGCGACGTCTCACGCTGAGCGTGGCGGGTCTGATCCCTTACGTATTCTCCCGGCAGGAGAATCGCGGGGGTGCTGCTGCGCGACCCTGCCCTGCACGGTCGCTCACCCTCCGACGACGAACGCATCGACGATGACATAGGTCTCCGGGCCGAACTGGACGATGCTCTGGTCATCACGGCGCGAGACGGCAAAGTCCCAACCTGCGGAACCGTCGGCCTGGGCACTGTCGGCGCCATAAGGGGTGGTCCCGCGGAAGAAGATCGCCCGCTTGAGTCCGTCCGGCTTGCTGATCTCCACCAGCGTCGTCCCGTCCTCGCCCCAGTTGCGCTTCACACCGGCAGGGCAATAGGTGGTGGGGGCCGCACCCCCGAAACCGCAGGGCACCTGTGCGGTCGCGTGATACTCGGTCCCCGCCACCAAGGCATCGTCGCCACCGCTCGCCCCGGAATCAACAGGGGCCGGCAGGCTCGGCATTCCCGCGTTGGCATCCCCCGTCGGTACCGAGACCAGGGATACGCCCTCCACGGTAGCGACCACGTCGCCACCCAGTGCGGCCGCCGATGCGGCGCTGGGGCAACCAACCAGAATCGCGCTGTCGTCGAGGTAATTGACGGTGGCCGCGCTTTCGCCAAGCCGCCTGCACGGATCACCGGCGGACGGATAGCCTTCGCCGAATGGGGCCAGGCTGTCGGGGATGGTCGACCGAGCGTCGGCCGGAGCGACTTTCGAAGATGCATCCTCGTGGCCCGGGCCGCATGCCGCGAGGGTGATCGACAACGCAATGGACAATAAGGCCGAGGAATACTGGTTCACTGGCACTGGCGGACTCCTCTGGTTGAGTCGAGAGTATTCGCGGGAAACCCCGAACTCAACCCATTACACCTCACAACGGAGGCCAAAGCATGCGGGGCCCGACGCCAGGCGGCTCATCTGCGCCACATGCGATGCGTTTGTCGGCGAGATGTCGCATCGCGCCCAGGGGCGAAAGCGCGGCGTGTCCCTCGAGTCCCCCCGGAGCGAACTCGCAGGGCGTGCAAACGCAACCCCGGTGCACCTGACGCGTTAGACTGCGCGACTTCGGACGGACCCCACGAGGATCTCCTGTGAAGCGTGCCAGCCTCTTCTCCGCAGCCGCCCTGCTCGCCCCCGCCTGCCTCGCCGCCACCGTCGCCGGCGTCGAGGTTCCCGCCCCGCTGCCACCGAAGCCGGTGACGGAAACGCACTTCAAGGTGCCGGTGGTCGATCCCTACCGCTATTTCGAGGACGTGAAGGACCCGGCGGTGCAGGCGTGGATGAAGGCGAATGCCGACGCCACCACCGCCATCCTCGCCAAGGTCCCCGGCCGCGAGCCGTTGCTCGCCCGCATCCAGGAGATCGAGGCCTCGGCCCCGGGGATCACCACTGACGTCATCCGCGTGAAGGGCGAGCGCTTCTTCTTCCTCAAGCGCGATCCGGCCGACAGCGTCTTCCGCCTGGTGTGGCGCGAATCCGCCCAGGGCCCCGACCGCACGATCGTCGATCCGGCCGAGCTGCAGAAGGCCACCGGCGAGCCCCACGCGGTGATGGACTTCGCCCCCTCGCCCGACGGCAAGCGCATCGCCTATTCGATCCAGAAAGGCGGCGGCGAGATCGGCACGCTGCACGTCCTGGACCTCGCCACGGGCAAGGAGCTGGTGCAGCCCATCGACCGCATCCGCTACGCCTCGGTGAGCTGGCTCGACGACGGCAGCGGCTTCTTCTATTCGCGCCTGCGCGAGGGCTACGAGAAGCTGCCCCCGACCGAGAAGTTCGGCGACCGCGCGCGGCACTTCCGTGCGCTGGCCAGGCCCGACGCCGACGCGCGGGTGTTCAGCCCCTTGCAGAACCCGGACCTCGGGCTGCCCATCTACGCCAACGGCTTCGTGGCGCAGATCCCAGGCACGCAACGCGCAGCCAACGTCGTGGGCCTCGGCGTGGAGCGCTACGTGCTGCTCTACCTGTCCGACCTCGCCCCCGCCACGACGGGGAAGGCGCAGTGGCGGCAGGTGGTCACGCTGGAGGACAAGATCGCCGAGGTGAGCGTGGCGGGCGGCTACGTGTACCTGCGCAGTTCCAGGGGCGCGCCGCGCTTCCAGGTGCTGCGCATGCCGCTCGACGCCCCGGACCTGTCGAAGGCCGAGGTCGTGATGGCCGCAAGCCAGAGCGTGATCACCAGCATCGGCGCGGCGAAGGACGCGCTCTACATCGTCCGCCGCGACGGCGTCACGCAGTCGCTCTGGCGCCTGCCCCACGGGGGCGACGCCAAGGCCACGCAGATCGCGCTGCCCTTCGAGGGCTCGGTCGAGTTGAGCGATGCGTCCGCCGAGCTCGACGGCGTGGTGCTCGAGCTTTCCGCCTGGACGCGCATGACCAAGCCGTTCCTCTACGACCCCAAGGCCGGCAAGGTCACTCAGTTGCCTTTCCCGCAGCCCGGCACGCTGGACTCGCCGACCGACATCATGGCCCGCGAGGTCCGCGTGAAGAGCCACGACGGCACCGAGGTCCCGCTGTCGATCCTGTCGCGCAAGGACGTGAAGCTCGACGGCAACAACCCCACGATCCTCTATGGTTACGGTGCCTACGGCCTCACCGAGGACCCGTTCTTCAACCCGCGGATCTACGCCTGGATCGAGCGTGGCGGCGTGTACGCGATCGCGCACGTGCGCGGCAGCGGCGCCTTCGGCGAGGAATGGCACCTGGCCGGACGCAAGGCCACCAAGCCGAACACCTGGAAGGACGCGATTGCCGCGGGCGAATGGCTGGTCGCGAACAAGTACACGAGCCCGAAGCGGCTCGGCATCTACGGCGGCAGCGCGGGCGGCATCTTCGTCGGCCGCTCCATCACCGAACGCCCGGACCTCTTCGCCGCCGCAGTGCCGGTCGTGGGCGTCTTCGACGGGCCACGCTTCGAGACGAGCGCCAACGGTGTCGCCAATATCCCGGAGTTCGGCACGATCAAGGACGAGGGCGAGTTCAAGGCCCTCATGGCGATGAGCACATACCACGCGATCGACGACGGCACGGCCTATCCGGGCGTGATGCTGGTGCACGGCGTGAACGACATCCGCGTCGACGTCTGGCAGAGCCTGAAGGTGGGCGCGCGCCTCGCCAACGCATCGACGAGCGGCCGGCCGGTGCTGATGCGCCTGGAGTACGACAGCGGCCACGGCCAGGGCAGCACGCGTCCCCAGCTGCAGGCACGCGCGGCCGACATCTGGTCGTTCTTCCTCTGGCAGTTCGGCGAACCGGGTTTCCAGCCAGAGTAGCTGCGCGAGGCCAGCGATCCCGGTCTTAGTCGTCCGCGGGGCGGAACGAAATGTCGTCGAGCAGGATCGCGCCGCGCGGCGAATCGTCGAAGACGAAGCTGATCGCCGCCAGCCGGCCGGGGTCGAAGTCGGCATTCGTTCGCGCGAAATCGTCGATCGGAAATTCGTAGCGCCTGAACAGGGCTTCGGCAGGCTCGTTGTCGTCGAGGAATGCTGCGCGGCGCGGCACCGCCTGAACCTGCGGGTAGAGCGCCTGGTCGTCGCTGAGTGAGCGCCGCGCTTCCACGCCGGCGGCATCGCGCAGCACGATGGTCCAGTCGAGCGGTGCGTCGTCGCCGTCCGTAGCGCTGCTACCTGCGGACGTGCCTTCGTCCTCCCAGTCGTCCGGCAACGAATCGACCCCGGCTTCCGACAGCGACAGGATCAGGCGACCACCCGTGGCGGCCAGCGGTGACGCCGGCGGCAACTCGAAGTCGACGCGTGCGGGATCGTCGTGTACGCGCGAATCCCAGGCGAACAAGGCGGCATGCGTCAGGAGCGGATCCCATTTCAGTTCGATGCGCCTTTCGTGCCACTTCGTCAGATTGCGGGTGGCAATCCGGCCACCCTCGAGGGAAAGGGTGGATGGATCGATGTCCTCCTCGAAGTCCGCGATCTCGCGTTGCCGGGCATCGGCAAACTGGCTGATGTAGAAGGTGTCCGGCAGCCAGGCGGCTGCCCGCCTCGCATCCGCGAAGATCGGCAGGTAGTCGCTGCGGTCGCGCAGCACGATCTCGAGGAATGCACTGAAGTAGACGCGCGCGATGTCGCGCTGCGCTTCTGCCGGCATGATGCCGTCGAGGTCGAGCGCCCAGGCGCCGAGCGGGTCGGTGTCGAGATTTTCCCAGGTCGTGTTGAACTGCCCGTGGTTCGCGCCGACCACGTAGAGGCTCGCCTTGAAGCGCGGCTTCGCCGGGTCGCGGAAGCGCACCCGCGAATACTGCGCGACGCCCTCGAACGACTGCACGTCGCCATCCATGCTGCCGTGGATCGTGAAGTAGTTGACGTCGTCCACCGGCGTGCCCTGCTCGCGCGGCTGGTACTGACCGTCCACCGGCGCGATGGCGATCACACCACGCAGGTTGAAGCCGTAGTCGAACTCGAGCGTGGCGTCGTCCGGATACCTCGACAAGGCATTGAAGGCTGCGGCGATCGCGACGGCCTCGCCGCCGCGTGAATGACCGATCAGGGCCACGCGGTCCATGTCGACCCGACCGTGGAAGGGATGCCCGGGATCGGCGTTCCAGTCGCGCCACTGGGCGAGGTGCTCCAGCAGCAACCAGCCGCGGGCGTCGTTCTCCTTCTTGAGCCCGGGACGATCGTCGAACAGGTTCACGCCGGCCGAGAACGCATAGTTCAGGAAATTCTCGTCGACCGAGGCGAGGATGATGCCGCGACTGGCGAGCAGTTCGCCGAGGTACCCGTACCCGGGATCCGAGAAATCCTCCATCGCGTGATTGCCGTGCACGATGAGCACCAGCGGAAACGGACCGCTGCCCGCCGGGTACCAGACCCGCGCCTGCAGCGGCAGCGCCGTCGCATCGAATCCCCAGTAGCGCGTACGCAGCCAGCCGGAGGCGCCGTCCCAGTTGTCGACCAGCTTCGAGCCATCGACCGAGCGCGAAATCAGTCCCACCTTGGCGCCGTACTCGGGACGATGGCGGTCCGCTCCGCTGCCGTAGGTCAGGGTGAGGATCTCGTGCCGTCCGGGCAATCCCGGGTTTTCGAGCGGCAGCGTGCGGTCCTCGAGCCGGTATTCGGCCAGCAGCGGATTTGCCGGCTCCTTCGCGCCGAATACGGCGTACAGGCCGACGGCGAGCGCCGCGATACCCGCGGCGAACGCAGCGACCGCCATCCGCTGCTGCTTCCAGGGGCGGCCGGACCCGAGCAGGACACCGAGACTGCCCCCGATCAGGGACGCCAGCAGCAGCAGGGCCGACGGCACGGCGATGCCCTGCCACTCGTCGTGCGGTGCGAGGAACAGGACGACGAGCGGCGCAAAGAGAAACAAGGACCAGCGGAAACGACGCGGCAGGCGCTGGATCCATGCGAGAACGAGCAGTCCCAGCGCACCGGCGGCCAGCAGCGCCACGATCCAGACGGCGAACGCGGCAAGCTTCTCGACCGCGAAATCCTGGAGGACGTCATTCGCAAAGGCGCCGGCCAGCACGAGCGCGGCGACCAGCACGAGTGCGGTCGTGGCACCGCGCCAGGCGAGATCGGAGGGCTCGAGCGCCGTTCCCAATTGCCGCAGCCATCGCCTGGTCCGGTCGAGTCTGATCATCGATGTCCCCCGCACTCCCCGGGTCGGAATTTCGCGCCGGTTTACAGTGCCGATCGATTCTGTCATGGTCGACTTCGCCATGAGTGGCTAACAGCGACTAGAAAAATGCTTGTGGTTCCGATGTGTCATTCGCAATCGTATTTTCCATAATCCTGCTGGAAAGGCCGCGGGAAGACGCGTCGGCATAGACAAGTCCGCAACGGCTGCCGGTTGCGAGGCGCTCGACACATGACATGCCTGAGCAAGGGGAGACAAAAGTGAAAACACCAGATTGCCGGTCATTTTTTTCGCGACGATGGGCACTGCCGCTGGCCGCGTTGCTGCTGGTCAGCGGAACCGCTGGCGCCGACGTATCGGGTCTCAATGCCGAGGCGCTTGCTGAGCTTCGAGCTGCGGGTGTCGACAAGTATCTCGGCACGTCAGAGTCGACCCGGAGCGAGCACGGCGTCTGGACCAGACACGCTTTCAATCCTCGGTACGCACCCGATGCCGGTTACCCATCAGGTGTCCGTGCGGACGGTCCGGTGTGCATCGCCGGCACCCCATACTCGGTGTTCACGCGGGAGGGTGACCCCAAGAAGCTGTTGATCTTCCTGCAGGGCGGCGGCGCCTGCTGGCAGGGTTTCTACAACTGCAACGTGCTGAGCGAAGCTCAGTCACCCCCTCAGCAGGGGCCTTACCCCGGCGTATTCGATCCGACCTCGCCGCAGAATCCGTTTGCCGACTACTCGGTCGTCTACATGCCCTATTGCGACGGTTCCACGTTTGGCGGCGACAACGACGTCAACGATCCGGGCTTCCGGTTCGGTCCGACGCGCTACCACCGCGGGCTCCGCAACGTCAGCGCGGGCATGGATGTCGCGAGAGAGATGTTTCCGGACGCCAAGCAGATTACGGTCATGGGCCACAGCGCGGGCGGTGTCGGCGCCGCGGCCTTCGCACCGTTCCTGACCCGTTTCGCCTTCGGCAACAACACCAAGCTCACGGTCTACAACGACGCTGGCCCGATCGCGGTCAACCTGGGCACGCCTCCCTCGGCGGGCGGTCCGGACGTTCCGTGGCTGTCGGTCTGGGCCCGCCAGAATGACTGGCGATTCCAGCAGTTCTATCCGCAGAGCTGCATCGACGATGGCCGCTGCAATGCCTTCGGCCAGCAGACGGGGATCATCAGCTGGCGGCTGGACAACGATTCGACCATCCGCGAGGGGTTCTACGAAACCGATTCGGACAGGACCAACCGCTTCTTCGCGCAAGGCGACGGCAGTCGAATGGATCCGGCGGTGTACCGCGAGCTGCTTCTCACCGAGCACGGCGCGCTGAACGAGGCACACCCGAAGCGCTACAAGCGCTTCATCGTCAGTGGCGACGACACGCATGGCGCCGTCCAGGTCACCGCTGACACGCCGAACTTTCCGGTCCCGCAGCCCTTCTCGTTCTATACCCAGCAGGCGAATGGCACGCTCCTGACCTATTGGGCGACGGAGTTCGTGCGCATCGGCGCCCGCCAGTCGCAGTTCGGCTGGAAGGACATCGTCGAGGATTACGTTCCGGTTCCGATTCCGTAGAACCCGCGGCTGGCCGCTTGTGTCGACACCCGGAGGCTTGCCTTCGGGTGTCGACGTGGGACCGCGAAGTCCGCCGAGCCCGGCTCGAAACCGCTACGCACAGTCGGGGTGACGTCACCGGGGCCACTTCCCGGTAGACTGACGGCTCCGATGACGCCACCCTCCCACACGCCTGCCGCGCCGCCCGAAGTCGTGCCGGGATTCGACCTCGGCGACACCGATGACTCGCTCGATCGCATGATCGAGCTGTTCGCCCGCCACGGCGACACCTACCGAGTGTTCGCGCCGGGCCGCGGCGCCATGACGCTGGTGATCCACGCCGCCGAGGATGTGCGGCGGGTGCTCGTCACCAACCGCAGCAACTACGTCAAGGGTCCGGGCTTCGACCGCGTGAGGATCCTGCTCGGCCACGGCCTGATCACGAGCGACGGCGAGCTGTGGGCCCGGCAGCGGGCGATGATGCAGCCGATGTTCCACCGCCGCGTCCTGGCGCAGTTCGCGGCGAGCATTGCCACCTCCAACGACGCGCTGCTCGCGCGCTGGGAGGCCAGCGCGGACCGTGGCGTGCCGGTCAACGTCACGGAGGACATGAGCACGATGACGCTCGACATCGTGCTGCGGGCGATCCTGGGCCGCGACCTGGACCGGCTGGTGGCGCAGACCGGCTCGAATCCCTTCGACTTCGTGGCGCAGGATCCGGCGCGCGACCTGCGTTTCGCCTATCGCTTCCGGTCCCTGTACCGCCTCCTGGCCGGACTGATCGAGCGCCGTCGCCACGAGGCAGAGGACCACTTCGATTTCGTCGCCATGATGATGGCGGCGCGCGATCCCAGGACCGGCGCGCCCATGAGCGAGCGCGAATTGATCGACGAGATCATGACGCTGGTCGTGGCGGGCCACGAGACCACGGCGACCGGACTCAACTGGACCTGGTACCTGCTGTCGCAGCATCCGGACGCCGAGGCGCGCCTGCACGCCGAGGTCGACGCAATCCCGGAACATCACCCGCTCGAGCTGGCGGCAAGCGGCCAGCTGCCGTTCACGCGCGCGGTCGTGGACGAGGCCTTGCGGCTCTACCCGCCCGTATGGGCGTTCGCGCGCCGGACGCTCGAAGCAGACACGCTGGGCGGCTTCGCGGTGCCGGCCGGCACCGACGTCATGCTGCCGACCTACGTCATCCACCGCCACCCGCGGTACTGGCACGAGCCGGAGGCTTTCCGACCCGAGCGTTTCGCGCCCGGCGGCGAGGGCCAGGGTGCGAGCTTCGCCTACATCCCGTTCGGCGCAGGGCCGCGCCGCTGCATGGGGGACGGCTTCGCGATCTACGAGATGCTCGCGCACCTGTCGCGGTTCGCGCGGCGCTTCCGACTGCGCATGGTTCCCGACCAGCAGGTGGCGCTGGAAGCGCGGGTCAACCTGCGACCGGCGCAGCCCCTGCTCATGACGCTGGAGCGGCGCTGAGTATCGCGGCACAACCCGACGCACGGGAGCAGGACAAGTGCTGGGTAATCGCTTTCGGGCCGGGATAGCAGCCGCCAAAGTTCAAGGAGCGCTCGTCGTCCGGGTCGCGTGATCGTCAGCACTGATCACGCGACCCGAACCCCAGTTGCCACATGTCAGGCAACGACCTGGATGTTGCTGACAGCGTGGACCAGCGATCCCATGACGATTGCCACGCTAACGACGAGGCCGGACAGGAGTCGGGTGGCAAAACGTGCGGTGTTGTTGCGGGTAAACATTGTTGGATCCTCCGTTGCGTACGGGGGCCAAGTTACGCCCGCCAATTAGATTGATAAATAGCCCCAATCTAACTTGTCTATTCTGGATTCCTGAATAATCCGACCTATCGCAGAGTCCCCGAGACTTTATCCAGCGCAGCGAGAATTCGATCGTGGATGGGGGCACCCCGGTTCTGCGCGGCGATCAGCGCCGTGGTATGTGCCGCGCAGAGATTCGCGGCACTCCGCCAGCGTTCGGCGATCTCCTTGGCCCAGTCCCGAAAATCATGACCCGCACCCTTCCGCTTCTCCAGCGCCTGACGAAGGGTGGGATGGAAAAACAGCATGTCCCGGAAGCCCACCATCCGCGCGGGCAGCGGCAGGCGGACATACATCAGCGTGTCATCGACATGAATCGTCTGCGACGCACGATGCAGCACAAGCACCGAGGAAAAATGGACATTCTCGTTCGCCGAAATGAAGTCGACGCCGCGAGGTACCGAAAACTCGAAATCCTTTTCGAACAGCTGATGCAGACGGGTCTGTTCCGTCCGTAGCTTCTGCCACGGCAGATCGGGAAATCGCGACAGGTGCCGTGCCGTGCCGTAGTGCTTTGCGTCGGGATACCGCTGGTGCATCGCGCGCACGTGAACGGTGTGGAACGGATGGAGATTGAGTACTGCCTCGACGTCCTTGCCGCCGTTGGTCAATGCGTCAATCTCGCGCTCCGCGGCACCGCTCAGCGTGTAGGAATCCAGAAACACGAATCTGCCGTTGGCGCGCCGCACCAGCGAACACTGGGTGCCGATCTCGAGCAGTCCGCCGACCTTGAACGATCCACGAATGTTCAGGAAGTCGTCCGCCACTCGGAGTGTGAAGGTCCGCACATCAGCCTCCGGATATCTGCGCAGTGAATGATCGAAGTCTTGCTCGTGAAAGGGTTCCAGGGCCTGCGGGTGCCTGGACTTGCGAGTATCGGCGGCGGCATTCCGACCCTGCGCACCGGAAAACTCTCGAGCGTGACTGTAGCCGAGTGGACGGCTTCGACGCCAACCTCACGAACTGTCGCCTGGATCGGACCGAGTCGAGGATGGGCGCTGTCGTCGAGTCCCGGAGCCATGCGCGCCGTGGTGGGTGGCGCCGGCACACGCCGGAGAGTTAACTTGCCAATACCGTCCGCGATATATTCCAGGTGAGTCATATGCGTCGCCCCTTCATGGTTCTACTGACCTTGAACGCATTCCTCGCCGCCTGCACCCAGATGCCTGCCCAACCGGACGTTGAAACGGTTCGCCAGCAGGTCTTCACGGCGGAGAGAGCCTTCGCAAAGTCCATGGCCGACCGCAACTTCAAGGACTTCTCCGCGTTTGTGTCGGAGGAGGCCGTGTTCTTCACGGGCCCGAAGCCACTCCGGGGGAAGGCCGCGGTCACCGCGTGGTGGGCTCAGTACTTCACTGGCCCGTCAGCGCCGTTCTCCTGGGAACCCGACGAGGTCGAGCCATTGGACTCGGGCACGCTGGCACTCAGCTCTGGTCCCGTCCGTGACCCCACGGGAAAGGTCGTGGCCCGATTCAACTCCGTCTGGCGCCAGGAGCCGGGCGGTGTCTGGCGCGTGGTGTTCGACAAGGGCAGTCCTCTTCCTCCGCAGCCGCAACAGTAAGGCCAGCGGGCAAAGTCACAGCAGCTGCTCCACACGACCAATCCGGAAGGAGACGCGACAACCGCTCAACGGGCGTAGGCAACAACCTCGGCGTGCAACCGGCTCGCCGCCGCCGGGTCGACCGCCGGACGACGGATGAGCGCCATGGCGCCGGCCTGTTGTTCACTGGTGGCTGACGCCTGCCCGTGCACTGCAACCGCGTACTCGCTCAGGTCCTGCACGAACACGCCGAACATCCGGTCGACATGGCTTTCGTCGAGACCCGCGCAAGCGGCGGTGGTTCCGGCGCGTGTCCCGCCCGGTGCGCCGTCGATTGCGAGCGCGGCGGCCTCCGCGGCCAGTTGCGCGTAGACGATCTGCGTGAAGATCTGCCCGACATTGAGCAGGAAATC
Source organism: uncultured Gammaproteobacteria bacterium (assembly GCA_963793005.1). Classification (GTDB taxonomy): domain Bacteria; phylum Pseudomonadota; class Gammaproteobacteria; order Steroidobacterales; family Steroidobacteraceae; genus RPQJ01. Next base: position 1,495 of record CAWBYP010000009.1, on the reverse strand, counting down.
GAGGTCCTTGGCCTGCTCGCCGCGCGGCGCAGCCGTGGCCATCAATTGTCCGAAGGCCTGCACCTGGCTGATGAACGTGGCGACGTTCGGCAGCTGCGCGAATCGCGCAAAGGCACCTCTCCAGTCCGGGAAGCCGATGCGCGACAGGCCGCTCGCCGGCCCCTGTGCGAACAGGAAGATGTCGTCGGCGGCGTCGAGCCGCACCGGCACCGGTGCGTACTTCACGCCCTGGCCGACCCCTGCCGCAGCAAAGGCCGGCAGGAACTTGAGCACCAGTGCGAGATTGACGTGGACGGTCCCCTCCAGTTTCGGCAGCGTGCGGATGTGGCGTGTCGCCTGCTCGAAGTACGTGTCCTTCTCGAATCCTTTCGCTGCGATCACTTCCCAGAGCAGGTCGACCACCCGTTCACCCTCGCTGGTGACCTTCATCTTGGCGATCGGGTTGTAGAGCAGGAAGCGGCGGTCGTCGGCCGAGGCGCTGCGCTCGTAATCCGAGCACCGCGCGCTGTAGAGCTTCATCGCGATCAGTCGTACGTACGCGTCGGCCAGCAGTCGCCGCACGTGCGGAAAATCGGTGACGCGCGTGCCGTAGAGCACCCTGCGGTGGGCGTGCTGGATCGCCTCGACGAATGCGTGCTCGGCGATGCCGATACTGGCCCAGGCAAGCTGCACCTTGCCGACATTCACGGTGGCGAGCGCCGCATCCCATGCGGCCTTGCCGGTGTGCAGCACGTCGGCTGGGGTCACGGGGTAATCCGCGAGCCGGAACTCCGAAACGTACATCTGGCCGTGCACGACATTCTGCACGAGCGTGTATCCGGGATGCTTCGGGTCGGCCAGGAAGAACACGTAATCATCGGCTGGATTGGCCGACGGTCCCTCCGGGCGCTGCACGCGCCCGAACACCGCGACGCGGGCGGCGCAGTTCCCATTGCCGATGTAGTACTTTTCGCCGCTGGCACGCCAGCCGGTGCCGTCCTGGGTCAGCACCATGTCGGTGGAGTAGATGTCGGCCCCGTGTTCGCGCTCCGAGAGTCCGAAAGCGAAGACTCCGCCCTGCGCGAGCAACTGGCCGACCAGGCGCTTGGCTTCCGCATTGTCGCTCGTCCAGACCGGACCCAGCCCCAGCACCGTGACCTGCCACGCGTACCAGTGCTCGAGCGAATACCAGGCAAGCAACTGGCCCAGGTCGTTGTTGCGAGCGGTGTCCCAGCGGGCAGTCGTCGCGTCGGTTTCGCCGGTCAACGCTCCGACCGCGGCCGGCGTACCGAACCGGGCGAAGATGCCTTCGCGGGCGTTCATCGCCAGGAAATCGTCATACCAGGTCGCGTCGTGGCTTTCCGCCTTCAGGGCCGCGTGACCCTTGGACTCGAAAAAGCGGCGCACCGCCAGCAGTGCGTCGCGAGTCGGCGCGTCGTAATGAGCAGCGTCGTAGGCGGCGGGATTGAAGAGCAGCATGATTCAGGGACTCCGGGGCGACCGCAGGGGCGGTTGC
>CAWBYP010000008.1:0-4625 GCA_963793005.1 uncultured Gammaproteobacteria bacterium | reverse complement strand
TCGCGACCCTCCAGCATCACCCTGGACATTCCGCGCCCGCCGGCACCGGTCGCAGCGGAGGCTTTGCAGGACATGCGTTACGTCCCGGGCCTGACGCCGGAATTCATCCGGCACCTGCAGCTGCGCTGGGCGCAGGGGACCCCGCCCTACACCGGCCGCGTTGATCCTCGCACGCTGATCTACGCACGCCTGCGGGACGGCGCGTGCAGCGCCGAGGACACGCTCATCGCCCTCGCCGACTCGATCCCGACGCCCGCACTGTCGATGCTCACGAGGCGGGCGCCGGCGAGTTCGGTCAACTGGATGCTGGAACTGATCGGCGACCCCGGTCTGCTCGGACCGGACGACTGGTCGCTGATCGGCACGGAGGTCCGCGCTGGCGCCGACGGCTACCTGAGCCAGACCTCGGTCCTCTGGGGCCCGGGCGGCCACGCGTTCTCGGTCAGCCACCAGACTGTTGCAATCTTCGGGTGAGCGATGGCGTCGTCCATCCTGCTGGTCGTCATTGGGGCCGCAGTGCTGTGGGGCATCACGAGCTACAACCTCCTGGTGCGGGACCGCAACCGCGTCGCGCAATCGTGGAGCGACGTCGGCGTCCAGCTCGCGCGTCGTCGCGACCTGATCCCGAAACTGGTCGAGGTCGTGCAACAGCATGCGGGCTATGAGCGATCGGTACTCGAGGAGGTGGCGGCGCTGCGCACCCGCGGCATGCATGAGTCTTCGCCCGCCGCGCTCGGCGCGGTGGAAACCGCGCTCGGCCAGCGACTCCAGCATCTGCTCGCCGTCGCGGAAGCCTATCCGGAGCTGAAGGCCAGCGTGAGTTTCGCGGGACTGATGGCGAACCTGAGCGACACCGAGAATCAGATCCAGTTCGCGCGGCGCTACTACAACGGGGCCGTCAACAACCTCAACACGCGCATTGGCTCGTTTCCCGACATGGTCGTCGCGCACCTGTTGCGCTTCGAACCCGCCGAGTATTTCGAGTTCGAATCGTGACGCGCAGCTTCCTCGGCACCCTGGCATCGCTGTTGCTGGCAATCGCCTCGGCGCATGCCGACGAGCGCATTGTTGCCTGGCAAAGCGACATCCGGGTGAGATCAGACAGCACGCTCGAGGTCACCGAGACCCTGCGTGTGCGAACCGAGGGCGACCGGATCCGCCGCGGTATCCTGCGCGACTTCCCGACGTCCTACGTCAACCGCCGTGGCGAGCACGTCGTGACGGGGTTCGACGTACGGCTCGTAAGACGCGATGGCCGTCCCGAGCCGTTCGCCGTGGAGCGATTCGCCAACGGCGTGCGTGTCCGCATCGGTCGCGAAGAGGTCCTCCTGAATCCCGGCGAGCACACCTACACGATCGTCTACCACACCGACCGCCAGCTTGGCTTCTTCGAGGACCACGACGAGCTGTACTGGAACGTGACGGGCAATGGCTGGGACTTCCCGATCGACGAGGCCACGGCACAGGTCTTTCTGCCAGGCAGCGTGGCAGCCGGAACCATCGCCGTGGAGGCCTACACGGGTCCGCAGGGGGCGCGCGGCGCGAACTGGAGCGCGTCGACGGAGACCAGCCTCGCTGCCTTTCGCACGACGCGCGGAATGCGGCCGCGCGAAGGACTGACGATCGTCGCGAGCTGGCCGAAGGGTCACGTGAGACCGCCAGGCACCGAGCGACGCCTGGGCTACCTCTTTCGCGACGCCTGGCCGGCGTTCCTCGCCGTCGGCGGACTGCTGCTGCTGGTGGCCTATTACGGCCGAGCCTGGCAAGCCGTGGGGCGTGATCCACCGGGCCGGGTCGTCGTACCCCGGTATGAGCCCCCGAAGGGTCAGTCGCCGGCTGCGCTGAGGTACCTGCGCCGCATGGCCTATGACGACCGCTGCTTCGCCGCCGCCGTGCTGAGCCTGGCCGTGAAGGGTGGACTTCGGATCGAGCAGGAGGCCTCCGGTTTGCTGCGTCGCTCAGATACGTTCACGCTGCATCGGACAGGGCCTGCGGCCGACACCGCTTACTCCGAGGACGAGGCGCTGCTGCGCGACAGGCTCTTCGCGGCCGAATCGAGCATCGTGCTGCAGAACAAGAACCACGCCGTCATCAATGGCGCCAGGCAGGCGCACCGGAAGCTGCTCGAGCGGCGCTACACGCCATCGCTGTTCCGGATCAACGGTGGATGGCACGCCGCCGGCATCGGACTGAGCCTTCTGCTTGGCGCGGTCGCGATCCTGTGGCCGGCAGTGCGGGGCGGCTTCGGTCCGAGCTGGTGGATGGCGACGATTCCCGGCTGGGTCGCGATCGGGGCGATCGTCTCGGCGCTGCTCGCCAATTTCCTGTTCGGAAGGCTACTCAAGGCACCGACCGCGGCGGGAAGGGCCGCGATGGACCACATCGAGGGATTCCGCCTCTATCTTGACGTCGCCGAAGGCGACGAACTCAAGCTCGTCGACGCGCCGCCGCTCACCGCCGGGCTGTACGAACGCTACCTGCCGGCGGCCCTCGCACTCGACGTTGAGCAGGCATGGGCGGAGCGTTTTGCCACCGTGTTTGCCACGCAGGCGGCCCGGCATTCGCCATCGTGGTACTCCGGCGACCGCTGGGACTCGCGGAACATTGCGCGCTTCTCCTCGGGCCTGGGGTCATCGTTCAGCGACGCGATTTCGTCGGCGTCGACGGCGCCGGGCTCGAGTTCCGGCAGTGGCGGCGGAGGATCGTCCGGGGGCGGTGGCGGCGGTGGCGGCGGTGGCGGCTGGTGACGATGATCACCGGGCGAACAGCAGGCGCTAGTACGGTGATCCGAACACGATCCGATAGACGGACAGGCCGTCGCCGAATCGATAGCCGAACCCGACTCGCGGCAGTTGGATCCCCCAGAGACGAAGGGGCTCCGTGGCGCCCAGCGTGACGCCGACCTCGAACTGCGTCAGGTTCTCGTCGCCCCGCTGCCCCTCAGCCGGGCCGCCGGGCAGGTCGGTAAAGATTTCAAGGAGCCCGTAGGCCAGCCAGTCCGGTCGACGCCCCACCGTCGTCGAGTCGAACGGGCGCCGTGCCGTCGTGCCGATCCTGAAGCGCGTGAAATCGTCGGTGTCGTGCTGGCTGCGGTCCTCGACGACCGTGTGCAGCAACTCATTGTACAGCTGCCAGTCCGTGGGCCCGCGATCGACGTCGTAGCGGCTGCGCAGGCCGACCGCATAGACGCGCTGGTCGAGCTCACTCGAGCGGTCGCGAGCGATCCCCGCTTCGATGAACGGCTCGAGCGTCCAGTCGTCGCGAACGGCGAAGTCGAAGGCAACGCCGGGCACGAAACTCAACGAATCGACGCGCCGCGGAAGCCCGTTGTCCACCACGTCGCGCGGCTTGAAATCGAGGAAGCCGATGGTCAGCGGCAAGGTGAGGCGGAAGCGGCCCCGCGCATCGTCCGCGGCCGGCAGCGCATAGCCAAACGGAAGCCGGTACACCTGCAGCGTCCGCCCCGAGACCGTGTAGATACCCGAGCCGAGCTGGGTCGCAAAGCCGAAGTTGATGACCGCCTGCTCGCTGCGGGTAAGGGGGGTCACCGCATCGGCCCGAAAAGCGGCCGTCAGCATCAGGCAAGTCAGCACGCTGCGCATTTGAGCGGAATTGTAGCGGCATCCCCGCGCGTCATCGCAATCGGCTCCCTGCATGCTAGCGTTGGGCATTCCCGCCCCGAAATCGACCATGAAACGTCTTTTGCAGGCGTCCCTTGCGATCGCGTTGCTGCTGGTGCTGCTCGGTACCGGCTTCCTGGCCATCTACTGGGCGCCGGATCGCCCAGTGCGCTCGCTCACCGCGCGATGGGCTCCCGCACCTTCGGAGTTCGTCGAAGTGGCCGGCATGCGGGTTCATGTCCGGGACGAAGGCAATCGCGAAGACCCGACTCCCCTCGTCCTGCTGCATGGCACGTCGGCCTCGCTCCATACCTGGGACGGATGGACCATGGCCCTGGCAGCGGATCGACGGGTCATTCGCTTCGACCTGCCGGGTTTCGGCCTGACGGGTCCCCGGCCGGATGGCGACTACCGGATCGAGCGCTACGTCGAATTCGACGGCGCGATGCTGGATGCCATGGGGGTGCGGCACTGCGTACTGGTCGGCAATTCGTTTGGCGGATGGGTCGCGTGGGAATCTGCGCTGGCGCTGACGCCAGGACGGGTCGAGGCGTTGGTTCTCGTGGATGCATCGGGCTATCCCGTCGAGCCGCAGTCGGTGCCCATTGCGTTCCGAATCGCCGCACTACCACTGCTCAACGGGGCGATGAAGCACGCCCTTCCGCGCAGCGTCGTGGAATCGAGCCTCCGCAACACCTACGGGGATCCCTCGCGCGTGTCACCTGAGGTGGTCGACCGGTACTACGAGCTGTCCCTTCGAGCAGGCAACCGCGGCGCACTGTCACAGCGCCTTGCGATTTCAGCGCGACATCGAAGGCAGCCGCCTGGTCGAGTTTCCGGCGCTCGGGCACGTGCCTCACGAAGAAGACCCGGAGGCAACCGTGATCGCCGTGCAGGAATTCCTGCGGCGCCTGGAAGCCACCGCGGAGGTCAGAGAATCTCCGGAAGCGTAAACGAGTCCACCAGTCCTCGCGCGCCGTAGAGCGCCGGCAGAATCACCCCCGG
>CAWBYP010000007.1:0-40536 GCA_963793005.1 uncultured Gammaproteobacteria bacterium | reverse complement strand
CAGCTGATGCGGTTCGCCTTCAGCGCTCTGCCAATGGCCTCGGACTACCAGGCATAGGCCTCGGGCGCTTCGCCACCAGGGCCAGGAAAGATTTCGTCCAGCCGTTTCTGCACGTCGGCACCCAGTGCGATTTCCGTGGCACGCACGGCGCTTTCCAGCTGTTCGAGCGTGCGTGGGCCGATGATCGGTGCAGTCACCACCGGATTGTGCAGAAGCCAGGCCAGTGCCACGGCACCAGGCTCCTCGCCCAACTCCTCGCAGAGTGCCTCGTACTTCTCGAGCCGGGAGCGGTTCGATTCCACTTTCTTGACGAATTCCGGGTCCATGCGCCGCCCGGCCTGCGCCTTGCCCAGCGCGCCACCCAGCAGTCCGCCAGCCAGCGGGCTCCATGGAATCAGGCCCAACCCGTAATGGCGGCAGGCGGGAACGACCTCGAGTTCGACCATGCGATTGCTGAGGCTATAGATGCTCTGCTCGCTCACCAGGCCGGTCATGCCGCGCCTGGATGCTTCCTGGCAGGCCGTCGCAATGTCCCAGCCGGCGAAATTGCTCGACCCGACGTAGACGATCTTGCCCTGCTGCACCAGGGTGTCGAAGCCCTGCCACGTTTCGTCCCACGGGCAGGAACGATCGACGTGATGCATCTGGTAGAGGTCGATCCAGTCGGTCTGCAGGCGTCGCAAGCTGCCTTCGCAATGCCTCTTGATCTTGACCGCCGAGAGGCTGCGGCCATCGGCATTGGGCTCGGGCCGGTTGGCTTTGCGCGTCACCGGGTTATAGACCTTGGTGGCGAGAATCACCGCGTCGCGACGGCCGCCGCCCTGGGCGAGCCAGCGGCCGATGATCTCCTCGGTCGTGCCGTGCTCCACCGTCCAACCGTAGACGTCGGCGGTGTCGAAGAGGTTGATGCCCAGCTCCAGGGCACGATCCATGATCCTGAAGCTGTCCTCTTCGCTGGTGACCCAGCCGAAGTTCATGGTGCCCAGGCAGAGGTTGCTCACCAGGGCGCCGTGAGCGCCGAGACGTTTGTGTTGCACAGACATCGTTACCTTTCCTCGAGATCCCTGGATTCCCTGCATCGATCATGGAAATCCTGGCTGGCCCACTTCACATGGTCCAGGCTTGACGGCAGTTTACGCCGCCGCCAACCGCCGTACAGGCAATCGAGGAACTGCATGGCGCGCTTCTCCCGAATCGCGTCCGTGATGTCCCTGGCGCTCTCGCCGCGAACACTCCCACCGTTGCGGCAGCCGGCGCAGTTCGCCGAGTAGAGATTTTCACCGCTGTTGGCGACCTGGATCGTTTCGGATGTGGTCGCGACGCACCAGCGCGGCCCAAATTACAGCCTGGACGGCACGGTTTGACCACATCATGAAACTTCCCCTGGACAATACCTGCAGGCGCGGCAACGCCGACGCCGTTGCTCTGAATTGGCCCGAGGCGAACCGCCACACATTACCGGCGTGTGCATGCGAGAAATAACAGGTCAGCTGGCCGCGCCGGCGTGCCATGGCCTTGCGCGTGACATATCCGATCGAAACGCCCTGGACGAGGATGGAGAACACCACGACGCAATAGGTCAGCGCCACAACCGTGTCACCCTCGGGCCCGTAAGGCAGCGACAGGGCCAGCGCCACGGAGATGCCGCCGCGCAGGCCTTCCCAGGTCAGTACCTTCCAGGAACCGCGCGGCCGCCATGACGCCGATTACCGTCGGCAGCCCCACGAAACGATGATTCACGTAGGCAAGCAGCGCGGTGATGACCAGGCAGATGGCGGCGACATTGAGCATGCGCTACGGAGAAATGCCATTGCCACCAGTCTCCTTTTGCTCGTCGGACCTGGGCGAATGAATTTCCCGCCCCTCGTCACGGATTGTCCTGCATCACGTTTGCTCCGCAATCGCCCGTCCTGGCGCGCAGTCGCTGCATGACATCTGCCGCACGATACGGCTTGGGGTCGTCCCACGATCCTGCACGCCAGCACCGCTAGCGCAGCATCCCCGAGACTTTATCCAGTGCCGCGAGAGTCCGATCGTGGATGGAAGCGCCCTTGTTCTGCGCCGCAGTCAGGGCGGTGGTATGTGCCGCGCACAGATTCTCAGAGTCCCGCCAGCCTTCGGCGAGCTCCTCGGCCCAATCCCGGAATTCCCGGCCGGCTCCCTTCCGCTTTTCCAGTGCCTGGCGCAGCGTGGGATGGAAGGACAGGACGTCCCGGAATCCCAGCACCCGCATGGGCAGCGGCAAGCGGACGTACATCAACGTGTCATCGACATGGATCGTCCGCGATGCGCGATGGAACACGAGCACCGAGGAAAAATGCACCTTGTCGTTTGCCGAAATGAAATCGACGCCGCGGGGAACCGAGAACTCGAAATCCTCCTCGAACAGCGTGTGCAGCCGGGTTTGCTCGGTGCGCGTCTTCTCCCATGGAAGCTCGGGAAACAGCGACAAGTGCCGGGCCGTGCCATAGAGCCTGGCCTTGGGATACCGATGGTGCATCGCGCGTACGTGAACCGTGTGAAACGGATGCAGGTTGAGTATTGCTTCGACGTCCTTGCCGCCGTTGGTCAGTGCGTCGACGTCGCGCTGCACCGCACTGCCCAGCGTGTACGAATCGAGAAACACGAACCTGCCATTGATACGCTTCACCAGCGAGCACTGCGTGCCGATATCGATCAGCCCGCCGACCTTGAACGAACCGCGGATATTCAGGAAGTCGTCCGCGACCCTGAGCATTGAAGTCCGCAAGTCAGCCTCCCTGGTTCCATTCCCATCGCACTTTCCCCTGCTGATTATGCGTCAACGGAATGAGCCAGTCCGGGATCCCCCGCATAGTCTCGTCCAGCTGGATCGTCGCCCACTTCAGGCATCGTTCCGGTGCAAGACCCGGCCGGGAAGCTCATACTGAAGTCCACTGTCCAGTGGCAGTCCCGTCCCCGCGCAGCCGGTACCGGAGACTTAGATGAAAAAGGGCCTTCCCGCGCTCAGTGGCAAAGTCATGGTGGTTACCGGAGCGGCCAGCGGGATCGGACGGGAGCTGGCTCTGCAGCTATGCCGCAAGGGTGGACACCTCGCGCTGGTCGATTTCAATGCGGACGGACTGCGGCAGCTGCAGGCCGAACTTGCAGACATCGACTCCAGCCGCCGCGTGACGCTGCACGTCGCTGACGTCGCCGACAGGACGCGCATGGGAGCAGTCTGCGACGAGGTCATCGCGTCCCACCGCACGGTCCACCTGCTGGTCAACAATGCGGGCATAGGCTACGAGGCGGCCTTTCCGCGAACCGGGCTCGATGCGCTCGAACGCGTACTTGCAGTGAACCTGTGGGGCACGATCTACGGCTGCCACTACTTTCTGCCGCAGCTCGCCAAGGCCGGGCAGGCGCACATCGTGAATGTCTCCAGCCTGTTCGGCATCGTCGGCATGCCGGGGCAGACGGCGTATTGCACCAGCAAGTACGCCGTGCGTGGTTTCTCCGAATCGCTCATGGAAGAACTCCGGGACACCACCGTCGGGCTGACCGTCGTTCACCCGGGCAGCGTCGCCACCAACATAATGAAGACCGCCGAAGGCGATGATCCACTGCTGCTGAAACGGATCGCCGACTGGTACGAGGCAAACGCCATATCGCCAGTAACGGCGGCGAGGCAGATCATCGCCGCGGTCGAGAAGGGGAAGCCCAGGTTGCTGATCAGCCCGGAAGTCAAGTTCGCCGATATCGTCAAGCGACTCGCGCCGATAGGGGGCAACAAGGCGATAGTCGACCTCACCATTCGGGTCCTCGGCCTCGAGGACATGCGTGAGAAGCGCCGCCGGCAATGGCAGGAGACCATGCTCGACGACGCTCCGCGGAGTTAGCGACGTCGTGTCCGCGGTCGTCGACAAGCCGCCAGCCGGCGAACCGGGCCCGGCGAGCGATCGTCCGGCCGCGTCGCTCGATGCCGAGATCATCATCGTCGGGGCCGGGATCAGCGGCATCGGTGCCGGCATCGAGCTGCTCCGACACGGCCATGACTCCTTCATGCTGCTGGAGGCGGGACAGGAACTCGGCGGCACCTGGCGCGACAACACCTACCCCGGCGTCGCGGTCGACATTCCGTTCAGCTCCTATTGCTATGCCTTCGAAACCGACTACCCGTGGTCGCGGCTGTTCCCCGAAGGACGGGAGATACACGACTACGTCGCGCATTGTGCGAGGAAATATGGCATCAACGACCGTATCCGCTATGGGTCCCGGGTCTTGCGCAGCGAATTCGACTCGCGCAACAACACCTGGACCACGCGGCTCGCCGACGGCGAGGTCCTGAGGTCGCGCTACCTCATTTCGGCCACTGGCCTCCTGAGCCAGCCGAAGATGCCTGAAATTCCCGGGCTCAATACCTTTGCGGGCAAGGCCATGCATTCCGCCCGCTGGGATCACGGCCACGACCTGGCCGGTAAACGGGTCGCGGTCATCGGCACCGGCGCCTCGGCCGTGCAGATCGTGCCCGCGATCGCGCCGAGCGTTGCCCACCTGCATGTGTTCCAGCGCACGCCGATCTGGGTGGGGCCGCGGCCGGATGGGCGGCTCGGGCGGCGCCTGCAGGCCGCGCTGCATCGCATCGCCCCGCTGCGTTCGCTGTTCCGGGCCCTGTCGGAAACCAGCATCGAGGCGCTGACCTTCGCGATCGTCAGCTACCACCGCCTGCCGTTCATCGTCCGGGGCGTGCAGGCCGGTGTTCGCGCTTACATGCGACGATCGCTCGATGATCCGGCTCTCATCGCAAGGCTGATCCCCGACTACGAACTCGGATGCAAGCGGCCAGCCACGTCCAACAACTACCTGCAGGCGTTTCGCCGAACCAACGTCAGCCTGGTTACCGCTGGCATCGACCGCATCGTCCCGCAGGGCGTGGTCAGCAGCGACGGCACACTGCACCAGGTCGACACTCTGATACTCGCCACCGGCTTCCTGACCACGGAGCAGGGCAACGCGCCGAGCTTCGAGGTGCTCGGCAGCGCGGGAACCGAGCTCGGTGCGTTCTGGGATGCGCACCGGCTGCAGGCGTACGCCGGTGTCGCCGTGCCGGGATTCCCGAACTTCTTCCTGACCGCCGGGCCCTACTCGGGCGGCTTCAACTGGTTCACGATGCTGAAGGCGCACCTGGGGCACATCCTGCGATGCCTGGCCGAGGCGCGGGCCGCGGGCGCCACACGCATCGAAGTCAGGCGCGAGGCGCACGAGCGATACATGCAGCGCATGTGGGAGCATGTCGAAGGCACGATCTTCAAGAGCGCCTCGTGCCGGTCCGCCAACAGCTATTACCTGGATCGATTCGGCGATGCCTCGCTGCCGTTACCGCGGACGCCCTGGTGGCGGGTGCTGTGGAATTCGACGGCCTCGATGCGCGCGTATCACTTCGATGGCGCGCGCGGCCGGAACCGCATTTGAACGGGCCCGTCGGGACGCAGCAGCATCATCGGGCGCATGTTCACCGGTACGTCCGTCGCCAACGCGAAGTCGTACCTGCGAACGACGGTGGCAAGGATCAGCAGGATCGTAACGATCGCCATGTTCTGCCCGATGCACAGCCGGGGCCCGCCGCCGAATGGCAGGTAGGCAAAGCGATGGCGCCCGCCGCTACTCCGGGGCAGGAAGCGATCCGGATCGAAACGCTCCGGCTCCGGCCAGCGCGAGGCGTCGTGGTGAGCGCCATATATATAGGGCAGGACCATGGTGCCCTTCGGTATCCGGAGCCCCCCGATCTCGTCGCTCTCCGTCGCGACGCGGTCGATCGTCCAGAACGGCGGGTACAGCCGCAGCGCCTCGTCGACGACGCGCGTCGTCAGCGCGAGCCTGTGCAGGTTGTCGAAGCCGATGGGATCGTCCCCAATGACGTCTGCAATCTCCTCGCGGATGCGGGAGACGTACTGCGGGTGGCGGCCGAGCAGGTAGAAGATCCAGGTCAGGCTGATCGACGACGTCTCGTTGCCGGCGACCAGCAGCTGCAGGCTTTCGACCCTGATCTCGTCTTCCGTCATTGTCCGCCCGCTGTCGTGGCAGGGCGTGTCCAGCATGAGCCGAAGAAAGTCCATCTCGCCGACGCCTTCCGTGCGCCGCGCCGCGATGTGTCGCAACACGATTTCGTCGCCTCTGGCACGCATTCGCTGGTATCGGCGCGAGGTTCCGCTGACGCGGTACCAGGGAATCATGTAGGGCCGGACAATCTGTCGAACGATGAAAGCCTGGATCCCGGAGATCGTATCGGCAACCAGGTCGAGCTCGTCGCCGCGCATGTGGCGTCCGAACAGTGCATTGCCGACGAGCCGCAACGTGAAGCGCACCATCTGCTGGTGCATGTCGACCGGGCCGCGGCAAACCGCCGCGTCGAATCCCGACATCAGGTCGCGAAGCACTTCCTGCTGGACGGGGAGCTGTTCGGCGAGCCGGGCCGGCAGGAAGCCGTGGGCCAGCAAGCGGCGCCGGCGCAGCCATTCATCGCCGTGACTGTTGACCAGTCCTTTGTCCTGGAACTCCACCATGCGTTCGACCTGGATGTCGGACTTCCGGTAGTTGTGCCGGTTGGCCTTCAGCACGTGCTCGATCAGGTCGGGATTGCTCGAGACGATGGTCGGCCGGGTCCCGCCGAAATGGAACGTGAAGGTATCGCCGAGCCTGGCCCGGTAGCCTTCGAATACCTCGAGCGGGTTCCGGATCATGGTCCGGGTGTCGAGCAACGCCCGCCACCGTGGGACATGCGGCGCGTTGGTGATCCTGCCGTCGAACATGCTGCTACCGCTCGGACGATCGGGGCGTTGCGCGTACCACCGGCAGGTTCCGGCTGCGGATTCCTTTTCAGCGGTCTCGCGACAGAGGATAACCGGGACCTGCGATTAGACTACCATGCCCCGGCGACTTCACTACACGGGCAGCATCGCGGTACACCATGCAGGACGCGACGCATTCTTCGATCATTCCCGGGCTGTCGGACAACAACCTGTTCCAGATCCTGGACTATTGGGTGAGCGTCCAGCCGGACGCGATGCTTTTCTGCTTCCTGGACAGCCACGGGAACGTGCAGGAACAGCTGACCTACGCGCAGTTCGCGCAGCGGGTCGACAGCCTGGCGGTGCATTTCCGCAAAGCTTTTGCAGGCGGCCACGGGGCCAGGGTCCTGCTTTGCTACCAGCCGGGCCTGGAGCTCATCTCGGCGCTATTCGCCTGCAACAAGGCAGGCTACATCGGCGTGCCGACCCTGCCGCTGGGCGTGCACCAGCCGACAGCATGGTTATACGGGGTCGGACACGTACTGGACGACAGCCAGCCGGCAGGCGTTGCCATGTGCGGCACGACGTGGAAGATCCTCGACGCGTGCCAGCCCGACACGGCGAGTGAACGTTCCGTTCGCGACCGGCTGCTGGAGCTCCGCCCGATGATCACGACCTGCGTGACGGACCGAGACGGCGCCTCCCCGCAATGCGAGCCCTGCGAGACGTTTTTCCTGCAGTACACGTCCGGTTCGACGACCGATCCCCGGGGCGTCATGGTGAGTCACGCCAACCTGATCGCCAACGCGAAGGCCGTCGTCGATCACGGCAGGTCGATAGCGGTGAGCTGGCTGCCGCAGCATCACGACATGGGGCTGATCGGCTACCACATCGACATCCTGCTCAGCGGTGGCTGCTGCTACGGCCTGGCACCGAACTCCTTCATCAGGCGTCCGGCGCTCTGGCTGGAGACCATGAGCCGCTGCCGTGCAACGGCGAGCTCGATCACGAACTTTGCCCTGAAGTTGTGCCTGGACGAGCGGCGCGTCCCGCAAAGCGTCCTGAAGCAGCTGGACCTGAGTTCGTTGCGCTTCCTGATGGTGGCAGCCGAACCCATCGATGCCGACAACTTCTTTGCGTTCCTCGACAGGTTCTCGCGATGCGGATTGCAGCGGGAGAGCATGTTCGTGGCCTACGGCCTGGCGGAATTCACGCTGGCCGTCAGCAGCCATGGCCGCCGGGCGATATCCATCGATCGCGCAGCCCTCGGCCTCGGCGGGGTCCAGGCGGCCGCGGCCGGCCAACCGGCGTTGCAGATCATGAGCTGCGGCCGCCTGCTGGGCGACACCCGAATGGAGATCGTCGATCCGGATACCCTTCTGCCGGTTGCCAATGGCACGACCGGCGAAGTCTGGCTCGCCGGCCGGAGCAAGACGCAGGGCTACTGGAACAAGCCCGAGCTGACCGAGACTGTGTTCGATGCCCGGCTGGACCCCGGCTCTGGCCACACCGAGGGCTTTCTCCGCAGTGGCGATGTTGGATTCGTGGACCGGGGCGAGCTGTTCATCTGCGGCCGGACGAAGGACATGCTGATCGTCCATGGCCGGAATATCTATCCGCAGGACATTGAAAGCGAAGTCGAGAAGCTCACGTCGAAGGTTCGCCGCAACAGCGTCGTTGCTTACGCCGACGAGCACAGCGGGACCATCACCGTGCTCGCGGAGCTCGTGAGAGTCAACGACATTCCGGATTCGCTTGCCATCATTGCCGCCATGCGCGAGCGCCTGCAGGTGGCCATCGCCAGCCTGGTGTACCTGTCTCCCCGCTCGGTCGCGCGGACGAGCTCCGGCAAGATACGGCGGGCAAAGACCCGCGACCTGTTCGAACAGGGCCTGCTCGAGGTGGTTTCCCGGAGTCGTGCAGGCGCCGCGAGTTGCGCGGATCGCGAGGACGGCCCACTGCCGGACGTACTCGAATCGCTGCAGCAGCGCTACGGGCTGGCTGGCAACGAAGCACTTACCCTGCTCGAAGCCGGCGTGGATTCGCTGGATCTCATCACGCTCCTGCACTGGATCCGGGACGAGTGCCAGGCCGCAGGCGCCGGGGGTCTGGCCGAGCGCATCACCGTACGGCTGTTCAGCGGCCTGACGGTCCGGGAGATATTCGAGGCCGGGCACATCCTCGCGCAGACGCCCGAGATGGCGGGTGAGCGCCTGGCGGACCTGGTCGGCCAGACCATTGCTGCGCGGCTCGAACGCGAACGCCGGCAGATGCAGTCGGACAGCGTCTACCGCCGGCCGCAGCACGCCATCGCTGGGCCCGGCGCGCTGGCGCCGCGCGGGGCGGGCGACATCCTGCTGACCGGCGGCACGGGTTTCCTCGGGCCGTTTCTCCTGTCGAGCCTGCTGCAGCAGTCTGATGAGCGGATACATGTCCTGGTCCGCGGCAGGAACCGGGAACACGCAGCGCAGCGCCTGCGACACGAGTTCACGGAGGTCGTCGGACCGGCAGCGCCGCTGGCGGAATACGATCGCCGGGTCAACGTGCTGTGTGGTGACCTGTCACGGCCGGCCTTCGGCCTGGCTGAATCGGAGTGGCGATCGCTCCTGCAGGAGACGGAAACGGTCTATCACAACGCCGCGCTGGTCAACTACCTGCTCGAGTACCGGCAGCTTCGGGCAGCCAACGTGTCCGGCACCGCCCAGGTGATCGACCTGGCGCTCACCGGCCGGCCCAAGGTCCTGAACCACGTCTCCACGACCTTCGTCTTCGGCTGGGCCACCCGCGAAGTGCTGCACGAAAGCGATCGTAACAGCGCGATGGAACACCTCGACTTCGGTTACAGCCAGTCGAAATGGGTCGCGGAACAGCTCGTGCTGTCGGCAATGGACCAGGGGCTCGAGGCACGAATCCTCCGGCCGGCATTGATTGCGCCCGCCCTGGACGGACGCGGCAGCAGTCTCGATATCACGTTGAGACTGCTGGCCTTCATGATCCGGCACGGACTGGGTGTCGATACCGGGAACCAGGTGAGCCTGATGCCCGTCGACGTGGCGGCCGACAACATCGTCGCCATTTCGCGCCGGCCGGACACCATCCAGCAAACCTTCCACGTCACCCGCGACCGGCTCGAGACCATGCCGCGAATCACGCAGATCATAAGCGGACAGACCGGTATCGGTTTCGAGGCGTTCCCCCTGAGGGAATTCGTTCCCGAAGTCATCCGCCGGTGTACGCGCGATGACTCACTGTATCCGTTGCTCGACTTCCTGGTTGAGTCCGTCGATAACATCGCCGCCATGGAGTACAAGCTTTACGACAACGCGCGCTACCGCGAAGCGCGCGACCGGTCGCCGGGTGCCCGGCAGGACCCGACGCTGGAAGATGTAGTGGCCGGCATCATCCGGTTCCTGCAACGCAAGGGCTTGCTGCCCGATGGCGCGCGGGGTTGAACGGCTGATGCGGACGGGCCAGGCTTCGCGGCGCTTCAGCCTGGCGATGATCTCGGTGGTGCTGCTCGCGGCCCTGGCCGTCCTGCCGTTCAGCCAGTTGAGATTCAGCGCGGCGAACCTGGCCGTCTGCGCGGTGATCGCGGGATTGTTCGTCGTGGCCGGCCGACTGCAACGCCGTTACAGGTTTTCGCCGGCCCTGCAGCACTTCGCCGTCGAGGTTTACATCCTGGTGCTGTTCGGCGCGGTCGGCTTCGTTTTCAGCTACCTGGTCATTGAGAACGGCCTGGCGATCCGCGATGACTGGTTCGCCGCCATCGACCGCTGGCTTGGTTTCGACTGGCAGGGCTACAACGAATACGTGCTGCAGAATGACTGGCTGCGCCTGGCGTCGTTGATCCTGTACGTGATCACACCGCTGCTGGTCGGGCTCGCTCTACTGCGGGACTGCTACGCGGAGCGTTACGATCGTGCCAGCGAAATCGTGGCGGCGGTCATCCTGTCCGGAATCCTGTGCGTGCTCCTTTCCTGGATAGTGCCGAGTGCCGGCGGCGCGGCCTACTTCGCGGCGGACCCGGGTTTCTACGGACACCACGCCGTCGTGTTCGATGGCGCGTACATGCGAGCGTTCTTCGAACTTCGGGACGGCGCCGGAATGGAAGTCTTCCTGCTGCGGCCGGCCGCGCTGATCGCCTTCCCCTCCTACCATGCCGCCCTGTGTCTGCTGGTCGTCATGGCATTCCGGGGCCGCGGCGCGATCGGCTGGACGGCGATAGCGCTGAGCCTAGGCACGTTACTGAGCTTGCCGGTGCAGGGCGGCCATCACCTGAGCGACGTGCTGGGAGGCCTGCTGGTCGGCGCTGCCGCATACTGGACAGTCAGGCGAGTTGCACGGTCGCCGGAACGAATCCCAGCGGAATAGCCACAGGCCGGCCGACAGCATGCGATGGCGCTGACTCATCCGATGAGCCTCCCGCCTGCGCGCATTTCCCCAATGCCGCCCACGCGCGTCACGCACTCACTTCCGGCCTCCTTCCGCCTAGAATCCAGCTGCGCACCACGCCAGGGAGAAATCAATGGTCGCCGCCATGACCGTCCTGCTCGTCTATCAGCTGGTGGGCGAAATCGCCGTCATTGCCCTGCACCTCCCGGTCCCGGGCCCGGTCGCTGGCATGGCGCTGCTGTTCGTCTCCCTCATCCTGCGAGGTGGCGCGAGCGAAGATCTCCGCGACACGTCGGGCGGCCTGCTTCGACATCTGTCGCTGCTGTTCGTACCAGCCGGGGTCGGCGTCATGGCGCACCTGCACCGGATTGCCAACGAGTGGTTGCCAATCTCGGTCTCGCTGGTGGCGAGCACGGTGCTGACCATTGCGGTCACGGCGCTCGTCATGCGCTCGCTGCTCGGTCGCCAGTTGAAGGCTCGGGCGCCATGAGCGCGCCGCTCGCTGACATCTGGGTCTATCTCTCCGCCGGACCCCTGCTCTTCCTCACGCTCACGCTGCTGGTCTATCAGGGGGCCTACTGGATTTACCGTCGTTCCGGGTTCCACCCACTGCTGAATCCCGTCGCGATCTCGGTCGCGATGCTCGTGGCGATGCTCCGCATGACCGGGACGCCGTACGAGACCTATTTCGGCGGAGCACAGTTCGTGCACTTCCTGCTGGGTCCGGCCACCGTCGCCCTGGCCGTGCCTCTGTATGCGCAACTCGACAAGCTGAAGCGCGCGTTCTGGCCCATCTGCGGCGCGCTGCTGGCCGGCGCCGTGACCGCGCTCGTATCGGCGGTTGGCATTGCGTGGGCGCTGGGCGCAAGCGATGTCACCCTGCTGTCGATTGCGCCGAAGTCAGTCACCACCCCGATTGCCATGGGCATCGTCGAGCGACTCGGCGGCCTGCCCTCGCTGACGGCCGTCCTCGTGGTGTCTACCGGCATCATCGGCGCAGTCGGTGCGAAGTACGTCCTCGACGCGCTGCGCATCACGGACCAGAGTGTCCGCGGCTTCGCGCTCGGCACCGCCGCGCACGGCATCGGGACCGCGCGGGCCTTTCAGGAGAGTGACGAAGCGGGCGCGTTCTCCGGCCTCGCCATGGGTCTCTGCGGACTCGCCACCGCGGTGCTCTTCCCGCTTGGTGTCTGGCTCGTTCGCAGCATTCCTTGAGTTGAAATCGCGCGATCGACCCGCGGTCCCGCCTACTTCGCCTGCTCGATCATGCTGATCGTGGCCGTCTCGACCTCCTCGGCCACCTCGCGCAACCCCGGTGCCTCCGAGAGGCCCGCGAGCAGCGCGGTCGGTTTCGCCATGCCGATCCAGGTCTGGCCGCCGTCTTCGTAGACCGAGATCCGGCACGGCAGCGCGATGTTCATGCCCATGTCGGCACTGAGCACGCGTGCTGCCTGGTGTGGATTGCAGACCTCGAGGATCCGACACTCGTGCGGGAGATCGACCCCCTTGCCGGCCAGTGTCTTCTTGAGATCGTACTGGTGCAGCACCCCGAATCCATTCGCCTTGACGGCCGCTTCGAGATCCGCCGTCGCCTGCTCGACGGTCTTCTGGCTTCTCACGAGGTAACGCATGGCAGATGTCCTCGACGCTCGTCAGCACGAACTGACACCGCCCACGGTCGCTCTCCGCCGCTGCTTGGGCAATCCGGGGAACTACGCGCCAGGCGTCTCTTCTGCCAAATGGATCTTGGGACGGCTCAGCCCTCGAACAATCCTCGGTCGAGTCCGCCTTACCCTTCTCCCCCAACACTCTCCGAAGCAAAGGCCGCAAACCCCAGCGTGAACTTGCGAAGCTGCTCGCGTACGCCCGAATCCGTGATCTCGCCCTGTGCATCGAAAACCTTTGAAGCGCGCGACACCATGAGTTTCCCGCCGCTCCAGAAGCGCACGCCCAGGGTGCGCAGCACCGGGAGCCACGCGTCCTGCGACAGGATCGTGCCGAATCCGCCCGGCGACGCGCCGATGATCGCGAATGGACGTCCCCGGAACACCTTCGGAATGTCGGCTGGCGGGCGCGACAACCAGTCGATCCCGTTCTTGAACACACCCGGAATCCCGTTGTTGTACTCGGGCGTAGCGAGAATTACGCCGTCGCTCGCCATGACCTTCGCCTTGAGTTCCTTGACCGCAGACGGCAGCCCCTCGCGCTGCTCGAGATCCTCGTCGTAGAGGGGAATCCCGTGCAGTGAAGCAATCTCGAGCTGCACCTCACCGGCCGTAAGCACTTGTGCGGCGCGCAACAGCGCCGAGTTGTAGGAACCCGCCCGCAGGCTGCCGGAAATACCGAGAATTCGTGCCACCGGCTGTTACCTCTCAGTCAGCATGTTCGAGTGCGCGTGCACCTTTAACCCGGACCTCAGTGATAGATCACCGCGCGTCGATAGCTGCGGCGGGCGACACCTGCGTACGACACGGGAGTCAGCGGCATGCCGATGACGTCGATAAACACTGATACGTCCGCACCCTTGGCTGGCAGCTCGCCGTCAATGATCTTGACGGTATACGTGAGGTCATTCCCGGACAGCGTCGGTGCCTGCAGCACTGCCACGACCTGCCTCAGACTGTCTCCCTCGAGGATCGAAATATCCGCATTGGGGGGATCCTTCAGGAAGCTGTCCGTGCCGGTGCTCCAGAACGGCACGAACGCGACGGTTTTCATGTTGCCGGCAATGCGTTCGGGGCGATCCGAGAAGAACAGCGTGATCGGGCTGACGTCGTGCAGGGTCAGCTCCTGGGTCGCCGTGTCAAAGCTCATTCCCTTTGCGCTCTGCACAAACAGGAAATCGGCCTGCTTGACCGCCTGGGCCGACGTTTCCGCGCACGTGGCCTGGAGCGGAACGGTCGCAGCCAGCCAGCTAACGGCGAATGCCAGTAAGACTTTTCGGGTGCTCATCGATGGTGGTCCTCGGTCTGGTGAGTGGACATTATCGCCCGACCCTCGTTCCGGTGCTCGTGGAGTCCGCTGAAGCTGCTCGATCACGCAAAGAGCACCAGAAGGTGAGACAAGCTCACGATCCTAATCGAGAAGTGCCTCTCGAGCCCTGGCAAATCCTCGACGTCCGTCGGGCCAGACTCGCGGATACTCTTCAACGCCTGCTCACACACGGTTTACAGTGACGGCCGGTTCTGTCATGGTCAACCGGACCATGAGCGACTACAGGCGATCCAGACACCGCTTGTAATTCCGGCGTTTCATTCGCAATCCCGTTTTCCATAATCCTGCTTAACGGGCCGCGAGTGGACGCTTCGGGATAGACACATACACAATTGCTGTCAGTTGCGAAATGCTCGCCACATGACATGCCTGAGCCAGGGGAAATGAAAATGAGAATACGAGCTTTCGGGTCGAACCTTTCAATACGATGGACACTGCCGCTGGCGGCGTTGCTGCTGGTAAGCGGAACCGCAAGTGCCGATGTGTCCGGTCTCAATGCCAAGGCACTTGCCGAGCTCCGGGCCGCGGGTGTCGACAAGTATCTCGGAACGTCGGTGTCGACCCAGAGTGAGCAAGGCGTCTGGATCAAGCACGCTTTCAATCCCCGGTACGCGGCCGATTCCAGCAAAGCTTCGGGTGTCCGCGCGGACGGTCCGGTGTGTGTTGCCGGCACCCCGTACTCGGTGTTCACGCGGCAGGGTGACCCCAAGAAGCTGTTGATATTCCTGCAGGGCGGCGGCGCCTGCTGGCAGGGCTTCTACAACTGCAACATCCTCGCCGACGCCCAGTCACCCCCTGCGCAAGGGCCTTTCCCCGGCGTGTTTGATCCTACCTCTGCTCTGAATCCGTTTGCCGACTACTCGGTCGTCTACATGCCTTATTGCGACGGCTCGACGTTTGGCGGCGACAACGACGTAAACGATGCGAGTTTCCCTTACGGCAAGACGCGCTACCACCGCGGGCTTCGCAACGTCAGCGCGGGCATGGATGTCGCAAGGGAGATGTTTCCGGACGCCAAGCAGATCACGGTCATGGGCCATAGCGCGGGCGGTGTCGGCGCTGCAGCCTTCGCACCGTTCCTGGCTCGCTTCGCCTTCGGCAACAACACCAAGCTGACGGTTTACAACGACGCTGGCCCGATTGCAGTCAACCTGGGCAAACCTCCCGGCGCAGGCGGTCCCGATATCCCGTGGCTCTCGGTCTGGGCCCGACAGAATGACTGGAAATTCCAGCAGTTCTATCCTCAAAGCTGCATCGCCGATGGCCGTTGTAACGCCTTTGGCCAGCAGACGGGGATCATAAGCTGGAGGCTGCAGAACGACTCGACCATCCGCGAGGGGTTCTACGAAACGGACTCGGATGCGACCAACCGCTTCTTCGCACAAGGCGACGGCAGTCGAATGGACCCGGTGGCCTACCGCAAACTGATCCTCACCGAGCACGGCGCGCTGAACGACGCATACCCGAAGCGCTACAAGCGTTTCATCGTCAGCGCTGACGACACGCATGGCGGCATCCAGGCAACCGCCCCGACCCTGAACTTTCCTTACCAGCAGCCCTTCCTGTTCTATACGCAGGACGCGAACGGCACGTTGCTGAGCTATTGGGCCACGGAATTCGTGCGCATTGGCGCCCGCCAGTCGCAGTTCGGCTGGAAGGACATTGTCGAGGATTACATCCCGGTTCCAATTCCGTAAAGCCAGCGGTTGGCCGGTCGTGTTGGCACCCGGGGGCATTGCGCCCGGGTGTTGACCGGCCGTAACGGCACCCGCGCTGCGGCCACTGGTGGGGGCGGAGCGGCCCGACCGTTCCCGCGTCGGTTATCGGCCGTCCAGGGCCAGCCGCCCTGCCCCCGACGACAGCATGTGATGGCGCGGGCTCACAATGTGAGCCCGCGCGGTGCCGCAGGTCGCTCAGGCCGATGGGAATGCCAGTGATCTGTCCGAGCAAATGACCTGTGCAGCGTTGCGCCCCGGCGCCATCGACACCCCGCCGCCCGGATGGCTGCCGGAACCACAGAGGTAGACGTTGCCGACCGGTGACTTGTACAGCCCCATTTCCGGAATGGGCCGCAACGCCCCGGCCTGGTAGGGCAAGAACGCGCCGTGCGTCATCGTGCCGTGCCGCGCACTTGGCAGCCGAGCCTGCAGATCGACCGGGCTGTGCACGACGCGGCTGGCAATGCGCCGGCGCAGGTCGGGGATGTAGTGCTCGCACGTCTGGTCGATGACGCGATCGGCCAATGCTTCTTTCACCGCATGCCAGTCGGTGCCCGGGATGACACCTGCGGCATCGCCACGGATCAAGTACGGCACCGGCTGCACGACAAACTTCATCAGCGCCTTGCCCGGCGGCACGCGCATCGGGTCGCACGCCGAGTCGTTGCAAAGCAGCGCGAACGGCCGCGACGGCAACAAGCCGGCGCGGCACTCCTGGAAGTTGCGAGAGAGGGAGTCCAGCGATGGCGCCGGGTGGACGTACGCCGCGCCATCGGCCTCGTCGCCGGCCTTGTAGTGAACCGGGCCGTCCAGCGCGACGTAGATGACCAGAACCGACTCGCCGAGTTCATAGCCGCGCATCTTCCGTGCGATGTCCGAGCCGACTACCGGTTCCCCGAGGAGTTCGAGCACGAGTTGCTGTGGATCGACGTTGGAAGCGACCAGACCGTCGACGTCGATTGATTCGCCTCCGGCCAGCTGCACGGCCACGGCGCGGCCGCGCTCGACGATGATCCGTTCGACCTTGGCGCTGGTCCGGATCTTGCCGCCGTGCGCCTCGAGGCAACCGGCCAGCGCATGCGCGAGTCGACGCATGCCACCCTTGACCAGGTTGTTGCCGTGATGCTGGATGAGGCCGGCGAAACCGGTTGCCGCGGCGGCCCCGCCGACATCGTCGGGCGACAGGCCGACGTGGCAGCACCAGGTGCCCAGCAGGACCTGCGTCCGTTCCGCATCGAACGTCTGCCGCGCCCACGCTCGGAAGGACTGCAGCTCGAACCGGTAGGCGTCGAGCCCGTCGCGCGTCGACGCGAACGCCGCAATCTGCTCTGACAGCGGTTGCGGCGGCGAATTGACGGCCGTGGCGAACGCGTTCGCTCCCGCTGCGAAGCGCGCGCACATCAGGCGATACGCCTCGGCGTCACGCGCCGAGCTACGGGCCACGCTTTCGCATGAGCGCTCGAGATCCCTGAACACGCTCAGTGCCGTGCCGTCCGGAAAGACGTGGCAGTAGTTGATCGTGGGGCGCAGCAGCTCGAACCCGTAGTGCTCCAAATCGAGCTCGCGCGGCGCTGGGGACACATTGGCCAGCTGATAACCGAAAGCATGCGTGTCCGACCAGAAGCCAGGAAGCGTGAGCTCCTCGGTGTTGGTCATGCCACCGATCGAGGTGTACTGCTCGAGCACCAGCACCTTCATGCCTGCCTTGGCCAGGTAGCAGCCGCAGGTCAGTCCGTTGTGGCCGCCGCCGATGACGACTGCGTCGTACTTGTCGGTCATGCGAATGTCTCCAGGCGCGTGCCTCGCAGCAAGGCTCACATGCATGGCGTAGGTTTGTCCATTCCCGACGCCGCGACATCGAGGACCTGCTCGCCGAACGGGGAGACCGTCCAATGACCGCCACAGCCGACGCCAAGTCCGTCGTCCAGTTCTTCTACGCCAGCCTCGCCGAAGGAAGTCCGCAAGCCGCCTTCGCACTATGCTCGGACGGCATCGAGTGGAATGAAGCCGAGGGCAACCCGCTGGCGGATCGCAATCCTTACCGCGGCGCCAGTCAGATCGCCGAAGGCGTGTTCGGCAGGCTCGGCGCAATCTTCGAAGGATTCGCGGCGGTTCCGGACGAGTTCATCGCAGAGAACGGTCGTGTGATCGTGATTGCTCGCTACCACGGTACGCACAGGAAGAGCGGCGCCACGCTCTACTGCCAGGCCGTGCATTCATGGTGGGTCGATGGGGGAAAGATCGTGCGCTTCCAGCAGTACGCCGACACCGCCCAACTCGCGCGCCTCGCCTGACGTGCTCTCCCCCGTCTAGCCCCGACGGGGACGCCACCCCGGGGCCGCATCGACACATTTCCCGATAGCCCGCGGGTCAGCCATTGATGGCCCCGGATGGTCCGCACGTGATGCCCCGAACCCACGCGGTAAGCCGAAGAATCGCAAGGGCGTCGGGGCATCTCGATCGAACTCGTTCCGAACCGTGCGCCCAGGCGGAATGACCGGACGTTCGCCGTCTGTCGAACCGGATACCAGGCCACCCTCCACTCCGCGATTGGAGTCGATATGTTGCATTGGCCGATTGAAACCGCGCCCCACTGCGGTAAATCCGACGAACCAACCGGGACTTGCTGATAAACGATAAGTCCTATATTGTTTATCAATATCCACCCTGGGAGGACCCCGTCAATGAAACCTGCTTCGGCGCTGCCTGTCGCATGGACCACACTTCGCATCCTTATCATCCTCAACTGGCTGTTCGGCGGGGTCATCCTCGCGCTGCTGATCGCGATGATCGTCGCCGAGCAATGGACCTTCACCGCGCTCGGCATTCCCCCGGCTCCTGAGATCCGCCCGACGATGACGGGATTTCGCGCGATTGCCGCGCTCGGCCTGGTCGCGATCCCGCTCAATCACGCGGTCCTCACGCGGCTGCTGGCGATCGTCGAGACGGTGCGCAGGGGCGATGCGTTCGTCGCGGCGAACGCCTACCGTCTGCAGTCCATCGCCTGGGTGCTGCTCGCTCTCCAGCTCCTCAGCCTCGTCATCGGCGCCATCGGCGCGGCCATTTCGACCGCCGGCCACCCACTTCACCTCGATGCCGGCTTCTCCCCCAGCGGCTGGCTGGCCGTACTTCTGACCTTCGTCCTCGCGCGCGTCTTCGCCGAAGGCACGCTGTTGCGGGAAGACCTCGAAGGGACGGTGTGACGTGGCGATCATCATCAAGCTCGACGATCTTCTCCACGATCGACGCATGACGCTTACGGAGCTCGCCGAGCGGATCGACATCACGCTGCCCAATCTTTCGATCCTCAAAACGGGAAAGGCGCGTGCGATCCGCTTCTCGACGCTCGAGGCCATCTGCAAGGTTCTGAAATGCCAGCCCGGTGACTTGCTTCAATTCCAACGGGACTCCAGCGCTTGAGAGGCGCCGGAGCCCATACGCGCAGATTTCCAATTCAGGAGAGTTGACATGACTTCGGCAGCTTCACCTGTTTCACCTTCGGCCGCCGATACCGCAGACGAGGTATCGCAGCTACGACTCCATGTCCTTCACGCCACTTACCTTTTGCTCGTGGTCGGATTGGGCGCGATGATCGTGCCTTTCCTTTTCAGCCATGAGCCGATGGCGGTGAGTGGAGTGTTGGACTGCTGACCTGCCCCACACCGATTTTGGTGTCAGCCAGAAGCGTTCCACTCCAGTTTCAAACGACTACGAAGAATCGGGGTGACGTATGGGACGGCGAGCATTTAATCGGGAGTTCAAGCTCGAGGCGGTCAAGCTGGTCCGGGAACGGGGGATGGGGCAGTGGCCATTTGGGTGCAATCCGGTGGGCGCATTGCGGCCGTTTGGAGTTTACATAGCAATGCCGTTCCGACGATCAGCGTGCCCATGATGAAACCGATCCTCATCCTGCAGCTGCGGCCCGAGGACGAAACCTCGGACGGGGAGTTCGAAGCCATCCTGAAGTACGGCGGGCTCGACGCGCGGGACGTCCGGCGGCTGCGCATCGAGCGCACCGGCCTCCCCAATAACCTGAGCCTCGACGACTACTGCGCGGTGATCGTGGGCGGCAGCCCGTTCGACATCAGTGCACCGCCGGAGCGCAAGTCCCCAATCCAGAAGGAAATCGAGCGGGACTTCAGCACGCTGTTCGACGAACTCGTCCCGCGCGACATTCCGTTCCTCGGCGCGTGCTCCGGCAACGGTCTGCTCGGCGCGTACCTGGGAGCGCCGATCTCCGATCGCTACCGCGAGCCCGTAGGGCTCGCGTTGCTCGATCTCACCGACGCCGGCCGGCACGATCCCCTGCTCTCAGGGTTCCCCGATCGCATCGCCGTGCTGCTCGGACACAAGGAAGCCTGCGACGCGACTCCGGCGGGCACGACGCTGCTCATGACCGGCACGGACTGTCCGGTGCAGATGTTCCGGGTCGGGCAGAACGTGTACGCGACGCAGTTTCATCCTGAGGGCGATGCCGAGGGCTTTGCGGTGCGCATCCGCGCCTACCGGCACCACGGCTACTTCGAGCCTCACGAGGCCGAGCGCCTGATCGAGGCGGTCGGCGCGCAGCCGACGCCCTACGCGCAGGAGATTCTCAGGCGATTCGTCGCGCGTTACCGCGGGAGGTAGCAAGACGGAGCGGATCTCCCGTCCGGTCTGGTTTGGCGCGGGCAAGCCGAAGACCGGGAAAGGGTTCCGGCCCAACGCTGTCAACGGCTTGCGGGTATCGCGACCGAACCTTTTCCGAACTGCTCGCTCAACGCGCCAGGGCGAGATCGGCTCGCTTCACTGTGTCCGTGACTGCAGGAGCACGCTGCAACGGGAGTTAGTCGGCGGATCGACGCGCCTTCGGAGCGGACTTCTCCAGAACCTTGGCCATTCGCGTCAGCCAGCCAGGACCCGTCGCCTTCCAATTGGCGATCACTTCCGGCGGCAACCTCAATGACAGGAGCCTGCGCGGATGCTGCAACCTCGGGCGCCCTCTGCGAATGAGCTTCGTTCCACGATACATATCGGCGGCGGCAATCCATTCATCAGAAATCTCTGGCGGATCACTCGGGGCTGCTGAAGTGCTTCCGGAGCCTTTTCGCTTCGCACTCATGACAATGCCTCATGCTGATGATGCGTCTGGCCGCACCGCGCGGGGTCCAGACAAACACAACTAACTTCGAATCGAGCCAGCCGACCGTTACGAATCGCGGTTCTACGCAATCGAAGCGGTCGCCTTCGCGGGTAAATGAACACCGGCGAAGACCTCCCCGGCTCTGCGCATGTCGAGACCACGCTCCTGCAGCGTGTGCTGCCGCTTCACGCGGTCGCAGGTAATGCACATTGATTACATGTAGCTACATTTAATGTCAGAGTCAATCTCGCTTCGCCATGCCAAGAACTGGAGGGCGTTGCCTTGCCCGTCCAGACCCCCACAAGGCGCCGTACTCCAGCTCTAAATGACTACGAAAGGTCGGGGTGACGTCCCCGCTCTTCATTGGCAAGGTGTGCGCAATTCGCTAATGTCCCAGGCAGCATTGGCTGAGATCAAACAGGCCGTGAAGCTCCTTGCAGAACTCAGACGACGACACGTCTTCAAGGTAAGCATCGCTTACATAGTCGTCGCGTGGGTGATCCTGGAGGTCACCGACCTCTTCGCTGCCAACCTTGGCCTGCCGGCCTGGACATTCAGGCTCGTGCTGTTCCTGCTGATTGCCGGATTCCCGCTCAGCGTCATGTTCGCATGGGCTTATGACCTCACCCCCGAGGGCATCAAGCGAACACCGGACACGGATGGAACTGCGGGCGGGGAGTCGGCTTCGCGCGGTCCGGCAGGCACTTCCGGAGGGGCGCAGCCTCAGAGAGCGTCCGTCGCTGTCCTGCCGTTCGTCAACATGAGCGGTGACCCGGAGAATGAGTACTTCTCCGACGGACTAGCCGAGGAACTCCTCAATGTCCTCGCCAAAATCAATGCGCTGAAGGTCGCCGCGCGAACATCATCATTCTTCTTCAAGGGTCAAACCGGCGACATCGCCGATATCGCCCGCCGCTTAGGCGTTGCGTCCGTGCTCGAAGGCAGCGTGCGCCGATCCGGTTCACGTGTCAGGATCACGGCGCAGCTGATCAACGCCGCCGACGGTTACAACCTCTGGTCTGAAGCCTATGACCGAGAGCTGGATGACATCATTGCGGTGCAGGAAGACATTGCCTTGTCAGTGGCCGATGCTCTGAAGGTCAAGTTGCTCGATAACGAAGAGTCGCCGCTGAGGGTGAGCGGAGCCAGCAACACACAGGCACTTCAGGCCTACCTGCTCGGTTCGCACCATCGCATGCGCGGCTCGTCTGACGAAGCCGCATTGCGAAAGGCCCTCAGTGCTTTCAATGAGGCTATCAGGCTCGACCCAGGGTACGCGCAGGCGTACGCCGGCCTGGCTGCGACGTGGGACCAATTGGCAACCAACAGCTTCATAAAGTTCCAGGAGGGAAGAGACAACGCCACTGCCGCCGCCTTCAGGGCCATCGAGTTGACGCCAAGTCTTGCGGACGGCCACATCGTGCTTGGCCGATTGCTTCTGCACTACAAGCTCGATCAGGTCGGCGCGCGCAAGGCCATTACTACGGCAATGAGATTGAATCCGGGCAATGCAGAGGTGCAGATCGAATATGCACGTATCAGCTGCTATTTCGGTGAGGTGGACGCGAGCGTTGCTGCGGCAAGACAAGCATTGGAACTGGATCCGCTGTCTCTGTTTGCCCACTACTTCCTCGGACACGTGCTGTATTTCGGGCGCCGCTACGACGAGGCGATCACGGTTCTGCGTAACGCCCTGAATCTTGATCCGCAGTTCCCGCGGCCTCGATACACTCTAGGTATGTGTCTTTATATGAAGGGAGAATTCGAAGCTGCGCTGGGAGAGATCGAATGCGAACCGCTGACCTGGATGAGAAACTCGGGTTCCGCGATCGTTCTGCATCGGCTTGGCCGCATCGCTGAAGCGGAGGCCTCTCTACACGGGTTGGTCAGGGACGACGACGAGGAATACGCCATCTATCAGCAGGGCCAGGTGCAGGCGCAATGGGGCAATGCAGACGCGGCGATCGATGCCTTGAACCGGGCGCGGGGTCTGCACGATCCCGGAGTCAGCCAGATACTGGCGGATCCGCTGCTTGACCCGATTCGCGGACTTCCGGGCTTTCGAAAGCTCGTGAAACAAATGGGATTTGCGGCGAACGCCTGATCCTCACCAGCAACCTCGGCTTGGCCCAGTGGGACCAGACCGTCGCCGGCCACGTGCTCGCGCGGACGAACAAGCTCTCAACCGGGAAATCGGGCTGAGGCCGTCAAGCGCGTCATTCCTGGCTGGCTCCCGCCGCACCGCCAGCTTCCCAGGTTCTCAGATCCCCCGTTCCCCGCCCCTCGCCCCGGCGGGACCTGCTCGACGCACTTCCCGATAGTCCGCGGGTCAGCCATCAATGGCCCCGGATGGTTCACGGGCGATATCCGGAACCCGTTGCAATTCATGGAGTTGAAAGTGGTGGCCAGGGACGGACCGATTCGCGAAGCGAATCAGGACAGCGCAGCTGCCCGAAGGGCGAGGATCGGCCCAGGCCGATCCGAGTCAATCGAACCATCGACACGCGGACCTTGGGTTCTGCAACCGAAGTCCGACCTGTCGCTCCGTGCGGCCGCGGTCCGCTAGACTCATCCGATGAGGACCGCCGCTTGAACGAGCCGCCACCGATGCACGGCACCGAAAGCTGGTGGGACGCCTTGCGCCGTCGCAAGGTGGCGCAGTGGGGAATCCTCTACGTCGCAGGGGCCTGGAGCTTCCTGCAGGGCTTCGAGTTCCTCAGCGACACCTACGGCTGGCCCCTCCAGTTCCAGCAACTCGCGACGCTGGCGCTGCTCATCGGCCTGCCGATCGTCCTCGTGCTCGCCTGGTATCACGGTGACAAGGGCCAGCAACGCGTCACCACTGCCGAGATCGCGATCATCACGCTGCTGCTGCTGATCGGGGGCGGGGCACTCGCGTTCTACCAGCACAACAGCGACGGCGATGCCGAGGCGGTGTCGGCGGCGCCCGACACCGCCGAACCGCTGGCGTCGCCCGGCGCGCACGATGCGCGGCCCTCCCTCGCGGTGCTGCCCTTCCTGGACCTGTCGCAGGCGAAGGACCAGGAGTACCTGGGCGACGGCCTGGCCGAGGAGATCCTCAATCACCTGGCGCAGGTGCCGGCGCTGCGGCTGGTGGGACGCACCTCCAGCTTCTCGTTCAAGGGCAAGGACGACGACCTGCGCACCATCGGCAGCAAGCTCGGCGTCGCCCACCTGCTCGAAGGCAGCGTGCGGAAGTCCGGCGACAGGATCCGCATCACCGCGCAGCTCATCGCCACCTCGGACAGCTCGCAGCTGTGGTCGAAAACCTACGATCGAAACCTGACCGACGTGTTCGCGGTACAGGACGAGATCGCCAGCGACGTGGCGCAGGCGCTCTCGGTGAAGCTGGATGCGGTGATGCTGAACACTGCGCAAGGCGGCACGACCAACGTCGATGCCTACGACCGCTACCTGCGCTGGCGCCAGCTGTTCTTTGCCGAATACGACGATGAGGAACACGAGCGACAGCGCGTGCAGCTGGCACGCGAGGCCGTGGCGCTCGACCCCGAGTTCGTGCTGGGCTGGGATGCACTGGCCAGGTCACTGGACGGCCTGGCCCGGGAAGTCGATGGCGTGCAGGCCGAGCGGTTGCGCGAGGAAGCGGCACAGGTCCGCGCACGCATCGCCGAGTTGGCGCCGGACCACTGGATCGTCAAGCGCGATCGCGCCTACGCCTTGTGGCGTGAAGGCAAGTGGGCGGAGGCCATCGCGCTTACCCGGGAGATCATGGAAGGCGGGCCGATGAGCTACGAACGCGCCTATCCGTACACGGAACTGATCTTCTGCGTCGGTTATCTCGACGAAACAGTCGCCGTGGTTGAGCAACTGAGGACCATCGAGCCGCTGGCCATGTTCATTTCGCGTGACCTGCAGTTCGACTACACCGCGGCCCGCCGTCTCGACGATGCCGAAGCCGAGTATCAGCGCAGCCTGCCTTTGGAGGGCGACGACACGGAGCCGACGGGCCTCGCTTTCCATCGGATGCTGGCGAGGCCGGACGCAGACCCCAAGGCGCTGCGCGACCTGCACGGCCGCTTGGTCAAGTTGCTGGACTGGCCGTTCCTGCTCGACCTCGGGGGCGTGTTGGACGACCGCGCGGCCATGCTCGCGAACCTGCGTGAAGCGGCAAAGGATCCCGCGTATGGTGGAGGCCGCGGGGGCATCGTCTTCCAGATGGAGACCGCCGATGCGCTGGGCGATGCCGACCTCACCGCGGACGCCTTGCGCCGGTACCTGGAATCCGTCGACGGGTTCGCCGACCGCCGCATGAACCACCGGGCGTACTGGCAGTTCTGGACGGCGCCTCATTCCAAGCTGAGGGCCCATCCGGAGTTCAAGAGATTGCTGATCCAGACGGGCGTGGCCGATTACTGGCGAAACACCGGCCGCTGGGGCGACGGTTGCAAGCCGGTCGGCGCGGACGATTTCCAGTGCGAGTGATGGCTGCGGCAGGAATCCCCCGCAAGTAACCGTGCTGTTTGCGCGCTGTACCCGCGCGGCCAATCACCGCGTCCCACGCAATGGAGCCGCAGCCAACGCCCTGCGACCGGCTGCCGCTGCCGCTCATCCCGCAGAATTTCCTGAGTCCGTCGTTGCCCCGGCATCGTGCCGTGATCGCCGCCGCCACAGCGCCCAGGAATAGATCGCCACGTTGACCACCAGCACGAGCACGCCGAGCACGACCTGCACCCGGCGGGTCAACCCATCGGGATAGAGAATCGGCATCACGTAGTGCTCGACGAATCCGCCCGCGTAGCCGTCTCCGCCCGCCAGCTGGCGCCAGTGATTCTCGAGCGGTGTCAGCGGACAGATGCCGCCCAGAAACTCGATGCCGGCGCCCCACGACACCGCAGGCAGGTGTATCCATGCGACGCGCGGCCAGCGCAACACGAGCAATGCACCCAGCATCACGAACGCCACGAACCCGGCATGCAGGATAAGCGTCAGGTCCGCCAGCAGTCGGTACGACATTGGGAAACGCAGCGTAGCTCGATCACGCAAGCAGCACGAACACCAGGCCTAGCGCTGCCGGAATTGCCTGGACAAAAAGGATCTTTCGACTCGCCGTGAGCGCGCCGTAAACGCCGGCGATCAGTACACAACCGAGAAAGAACACTTTCACGCCCGTGCCATTCGTGCCGAGGCTGAGGCCCCAGATCAGTCCGGCTGCCAGGAACCCGTTGTAGAGTCCCTGATTGGCCGCCAGAACCTTGGAGGCCGCAGCCGCTTCCCTGGTCTGGCCGAATGCGCGCAGTCCGACTGGCTTGTCCCAAAGGAACATCTCGAGCACCAGGATGTACACGTGCACCAGCGCGACCAGTCCAACGATGCTATTTGCTATTGCCGACATGACTCCTCCCCTTACTCGGAAGCTCGCCTCGGGCAAGCGACGCAGGTTCGCTGCCGTCCGACCGCAGGTTGCCGGATGTCCGCAGAACGGTGCCGACGGCCGCCGTCTCCTCTCAATCGCGGCTCGTCAGCACCCGCCGACGATCGATCCAGCCGGCGACTGTCGCAAATGCCACATAGGCCACGAGCGCACTCGTCGCCACCGCGGCCGGCGTGGGCGGATACGGCGCAAACAGCATTCCGACCTGCATCGTGAACATCAGCACCGCGAACACCACCGGACCGACGAACATATCGCCCCCTGATCCCGGCGACGATGCGTAATCCTAACCGTGGACGGGCTTCATGGCTTCAACCGCGGCCACTCCCGGGCCAAAGTGGGCCGGCCCTCGATGGGCACGGATGCTCCGCGGGCGATACCCGGCACCCTTTGAAAGTCATGGAGTTGAAAGCGGTGGCCAGGGACGGACCGATTCGCGCAGCGAATCAGGACAGCGCAGCTGCCCGAAGGGCGAGGATCGGCACTCGCCGATCCGAGTCAATCGAACCATCGACACGCGGATTTTCAGCACAACGGAGAACCCCGTTCGGCGCGAGTAAGCCGAAGACCGGGAAGGGATTTCTGCCTGGCCGACCGAACCGCCCCGCCCGACCGAGCCCATCCCGAACCGGAATCCCGAAAGTCGCACTTACTTTCGGAGTGCTCCTGCACGCTCAACGGTTTACCGGCATCGCGACCGAACCCTTTCCGAACCGAGGGCCGAGAGGGTGTCAGGCGGCACGTGATCGGTTACGGTGGTCCGCCAGTGTGGGCAGCTTCGTCACTGCCTTGCCAGATTCCCTTTCGGCGACGCGCAGCTCATGGAGTTTCTGCAGGTTGAGCCAGAACTCGGCGCTGGTGCCGAAAAAGTGCCCGAGCCTGAGCGCCGTGTCACCGGTGATCGCGCGCTGCCCGTTCAGAACCTGCGTCACGCGATTCGTGGGCACCTTGATCCGACGGGCGAGTTCCGCCGCGCTCATGCCGAGTTCCTCGAGCTGCTCGGCCAGGTGTTCGCCAGGATGAATTGCTGTGCGTCCCATAACGACCTCAGTGATAGTCCACGATTTCGACGTTGAGCGGACCCTTTGACCCTTTCGGCCACTCGAAGCACACTCGCCATTGATCGTTGACGCGGATGCTGTACTGGCCCTTGCGATCGCCTTTCAGCGCCTCGAAGCGGTTACCCGGCAGCGCCGCAATGTCGTCCAGCGAAATCGCCGCGTCCAGCTGGTCCAGCTTCATCGACGCCTTGTGCGCGATGCCGTCAAGCGCCTTGACTCGCTTGCCATCGGCGAAATCACGAGTGCGCTTGTCGCGGTAGCTGCGGATCATGCCGGAGCGAAGTGTATTCATTAGTATTCGTTACGTCAAGCATAACGCCCGACGGTATTGACAAGTTGACTTGTGCTCCGCAATTACTCGATCACGCCGACGCGGGCGCCAGCAGATATTCGTGATGCAAGCCGCCCAGCACCGATCTGGCGTGCACGCCGAGGCGCTCGCCGATCCGATGGCGGGATCGCGGTGATCTGAACGACACCACAACGAGGCCGGCCAGGTCGGCGGGCAACCGAAGGACGATCCGGGCCGGCGCGGTCACGCCACGGCCCGGCGACGGTCCCACGACGGGGTCAGTTCGTCCCAGATCCAATGTTTGCGGAGCACAGGTCTGGTTTAGTTCTTGTCGGCCCGCCTCCTGATCGACCTCGGCAGCAGCCGATTAGAGGTCCGCTGTTGTTACCTTGCCCAGCCAGACCCGCAAAGCGATCAGACACTCGAGCGCCGGGGAGTCGAGTCCGCAGGCCGCGCATCCCAGACGCATAAGATGCGGTTATGTCAAATGAGGCGCGGCGGGTACGCCGCCTCTACTCTGGGATTCCTAGGATACAAGCGGCCAATCGTTCATCGAGCGGTTGCAGGGTCGGCAACGGCAGGAAAGCCGCGAAAACCCGAATCAACTCGAGTGGCCTTGTATCCTTGAGAGCGGCCCTGACGTCCCGAAGCAACAAGGCCGCGCCTGCTTCCTACGCCCCGTCAGTCTTTCGTACCAAACGGGCCGAATCAGATCGAGCCAGCGCTCGGCTACTAAGTCCCAGTCAATCCAGAGCTCGGGGTCGTCATCCTGCATCGCGGAAAGTATCGCTCGAAGCTTGTCTACATCTTCGTGCTCGCCCCGTATCTCGCATTTCGTCTTGTAGTGCCCGAGAACTAGCGCCATCTCTTCCAAGGCACGTTGCTTCCGCCTGGGCAACAAATCTCGCTCCCCTGTGTGAACGCGATCGACCGCTCTCTCAAGCCATTTCATCGCCCTCTCCGTCGGCTCGAGATTGTTCCGCTCCGGACCAAGACGATCCCGGAGTTCGTGACAAATGGAATCAAGCTCAGCCGTCACTTGGTCGCCCTGCTCTCGAACGAGTACCCACCGTGGGGCACCCAGAGCTGAGCCCGCGAAACATAGCAATGCCCACCGATCCTCTGATCTGACACAACTGACTCGGGCTAGAACACGCTCTGTGACCTCACGGTAGTCTCTGTAGGTTATCCGCCGGAACGATGCGAGTTGGACCGTCGACGAGATCCCGAACCGACGAAAAGGCATCCTGGATTCCGTCCCATGGCTCAGCATCTACGTCTTCGGCTTCCTTAATCATCGATTCCGTCGAAATCACCTCATCGCGACCATCCGAACCGCTTCCGCCTAATGCCTCTGGCAGCGGCAAGTTTGAGCCGAGCAGACTCTCGACCGTGGCATACCGTTCCAAGAACCGATCATCGGAACGAAGAGCAAACTCCTTTGCATCCTGCGGCCACCAGACCTGGATACTCTTGTGCGGGCTATCCATGCGGTCAACACGGCCCACGCGCTGCTCTGCCACCCGTACCACACTCGGCATGTCCAAATGCACGACGACCGAAGCTTCCTGAAGATTGACGCCCTCTGACATCGAGTCCGAGCACATCGCGATCAAGGCGCCTGAATGACCCGCACCCCGGCGCATCTTGGACGACACCTCCTTGCGGGCGGCAGCACGCTCCCCCGTCGCTAGAATTACATCAACTTCCTGATGTTTATTCCCCAGAAGGACGCGCAACCGCTTGCGGAGCACCGCAAGCGAGATTGGACGACTGTCAAACGCGACGACCATCGCGTGTTTTTTGGCGAGCTTCGCCAGCAAGGCAACTTTTTGCATTTCCCTCCGGTCCGACATCGTCCGAACGAGCTTCGAAATGTGGCGGTAAATCGCCAAGTCTGCCTCGCAGACCCGCAGATGCTCGTCGGCATCGGTTAACCATGCAGGGACATCAGGAATCGAAAGGCGGCTACCCGGTGGCTTTCCTTTCCTGCTTTCAAGCTTTCCGATGACATTGCCAGTCTCTTGGCGCTTGTGCTCTGTCTTCAGCTCGAATTCACGGATTGCCTCTGCAGTCCCAATCAGATGCTCAATGAGAGCGCAGCCGGACGATCTGAGCGCCGACATGACCAGGTACGAACTGAGACGGCGGGCACCATTGAGTCTGGATTGAAGAAATTTTTCCTCCGACCACCCTTCATGTCGAAGTGACGCTGGGAGTTCTACCGCCTTGGTGACGAGTGCCGCGCCAGTCAGCTCAGTCGTGGCAATTCGAATCTCCGCCGCAATACGCTTATCGTCCGCAGACTCATGGAGTTGATAGACTTCCGGATTGTGTCGGGGGTATCGGCAAAGCTTTCCTTTTACGTCCCGATACTTCTCCGGCGCTTCATCGACTAGCGCGTTCAGCATCGTCTTGGTCCGGCGGACCGTAAACCGCCGCAACTCCGACCTTAGGCGACTGAGCTGCTGCTCGCTCATCGCCCCCACGCGATTCGGGTGGCGCAGCATGTCCTCAAACGCTTCGAGCGTTTCCGCGGCAAGATTGTCTGCTCCGAGAACATCTGCCAGACGCAGCAGATCTGCAGCATTTCGATTAATTGGCGTCGCGGTGAAGAGAATCGTATGGTCCGCCATGTTGCTCAGAAGGACGCGGGACCGTTCCGACGATCGATTCAGGAAGTTGTGTGCCTCGTCCACGGCAAGGACTTGCGCACGACGAACGGCTTCTACCACCTCATCGTGGTCACTGCCGTCGCTTCGGCTGAGCTTGCCGTGAGAGCGAACCTCTAGCTGCGTTCCAGCCAATGTCGCCTCGGCCTGCCAGGCACGAGCCACGGCGGGCGGCGCGACAACGACTGCTCGGCCGCGTCGAATCCGCCCGAACTTCCAGATTCGGTCCATGACGGCGCGTAGCAAATGTGCGCCCAGCCTGGTCTTTCCAGAACCCGTCGCATCCGAGACCAGCACGCTGCCCACGGTCTCCAGAATCCACAGAGCTTGCGCAATCCCCTGCTGCTGGGAGGGCCACAGTGGTTGATCACCAGCCAGTGGCTGTGCATCAAGGTAGTCCTTAGCCCACTGTCCCTCCAGCAACTCAGCGCACGCCCGAGCCAGCGCCTCCTGCCAGGTGACCCACCGCAGCATCGAATTGAGCAGATCAATGAGCTCCTGCGTGTAGGACGTCCCAGATAACCAATAATTTTCCGCAATAGCGCTGGCTTCTCGAAACCTCGCTTTATCGTATGTGGCTGTGAAGCGAACATTCGCTTCGAGCTGGGACACAAGGCCGGGCTGGGTGAAGTTACTGGAGCCTAAAGTGACTGCCGAATCACCCCGATAGATCTTGGCGTGCAGCCTCGTTCCCGAGTCCCCCAGGTAGCGGGCCTCCACTTCTCCACGTTCAAGCCTCTCTACCGCCTTAATTATCGGCGCGTCCAACGTTATCCCGCGCTCCGGCACAGCCTTGCCCCTTGTGTTCATATTTGCAGCGCAGATCGTCAAGTCTTTCATGCGTCCGCGCGTCTGATCCACGGATCGACCACGAGGATTCGCGCAAACGCCCGCTTCCCGACTTGCGCCCGCCTTACTTATGCCTTCTGCTCTAGATTGATCAGTGCATTAGCTCGGCAAACACGTAGAGGCCGCTGAAGGCGTCGCAGATTGCGTTACTGGTGGGTCAATCAAAACCAGACCTATCGGCACGAGGTGGCCGGCGGCTATCTGTGGTCTCCGAAACGCAAGTCAAACGGGCACATCAACCCATACTACGAGTTCATGCGCGAGGTTGCGCCGGGCGACCTCATTTTCTCATTCGCCAACACCTTCATCCGGGCGATCGGGATCGCCAAATCGGTCTGCTACGAATGCCCGAAGCCGAACGAGTTTGGCGCGGTCGGCATGAACTGGGAGCGGGTAGGCTGGAAGGTAGAGGTGCAGTACCAAACGCTGACGAAACCGTTCAAGGTTTCGGAATACATGGAGGTCCTTGGTCCCTTGCTACCAGGCAAGTACTCCCCCCTGTCACCTGAGGGCCACGGCAGCCAGTCGGTCTACCTGACGACGGTGCCCGAGGGCATGGCCCGCACGCTGGCAAACCTCATCGGGTATGAGGCGACTAGAGCCGTCGAACTCGGCAACTTGTTCTCCCAGGACACCGGACTGACGGACCGTCCAGCGCAGTCCATCGCGGAGTGGGAAGAGCACCTGCGCTCTAAGATCGAAAAGGACGTCGCCATTCCCGAGACAACTCGCGAGCAACTGGTGCTCGCGCGGCGAGGACAGGGCAAGTTCCGCCAGGAAGTTTCACGCATCGAAACGCACTGTCGCGTTACCGGAGTAAATCGCCCCGAGCACCTTATCGCCAGTCACTGCAAGCCTTGGCGGGACAGCGATAACGCCGAGCGCCTGGACGGCGAGAACGGGCTACTGCTCACTCCGTCGATCGATCACTTGTTCGACCGCGGCTTCATCAGCTTTGAGAACAATGGCGAATTGCTGGTCTCCGGCGTGGCGCACAAGTTTTCGCTTGGGAAGATGGGCGTACCCGTTGGCGTTAAGTTCAACGCAGGCGCCTTCTCGGATGGGCAGCGGCGGTATCTCGATTTTCATAGAGAGTCGGTGTTTCTGCAGGCGGTGCGAAGGTAGGATCAGTGGCCATCGATACAAGGAGCGACCGTTTGGCCGGACCAAGATCGCCACTCAAGGACAGACCCCTCCGCAATCCGGGGCAGTCCTTAGACGAGGAAATTCAGAAGGTTATTGATGACCAGGCCATGGCGCCGTTTGCGGCACTCATCGGCCTTTGGGCGGTCACCTTATTTGAATGGATAGGCGCATGGACGTCCATGCCGCGCCGCCCGTGGATCTACACGCTGGTCGCTCTTGCAGGCACCGCCTGGCTAATCTGGCGAGTGATGCGCGTGCGAGCTCGAGTTCGGCAACTTCGACAGGGTCGCGATGGAGAGGTGTCCGTCGGTCAGTACTTCGAGGGACTCAGGGAGGCTGGGAGCCGCATCTTCCACGACGTCCCGGCGAGCAACTTTAACCTGGATCACGTCGTTGTTTCGGTTCATGGCATCTTCGTCGTCGAAACGAAGACCATCACAAAGCCAGGGCCGGACGCGAAGGTGGTATACGACGGCGAGCGCATTAGCATTGCTGGGTGGGAACCTGATCGTGACCCCGTCACACAGGCTGCCGCAGAAGCAGATTGGCTCACTCGCCTGCTCAAGGAGTCAACGGGACGATTGTTTCCGGTCCGAGGAGTCGTGGTCTTCCCAGGTTGGTGGGTCGAGCAGACGAACAAGGAGCACCGCCGTGAAGTCTGGGTGCTGGAGCCCAAGGCCCTACCCGCCTTCATCGAAAATGCGCCTGCAACACTCGCGCCGGATGAAGTGGCGATGGCCGCATTTCATTTGTCTCGATACATTCGCGGCGAGAATCGATCCAAGGAATAGTCTTCTAATGTCTCAGGCCAAGGTTACTTTCGACGACGCGATTCGTGACGCAGAGGAACTACTCGCGCACTTCGATCGGGCAAATACGCAACCGCCGCCGGAGAACGCGGAGGTTCTAAAGCGGGCGGGACTCATCATGGCGTTCACGGCCTGGGAGACGTATGTTGAGGATCGGGTTACCGAAGCGCTGCGATCTC
This sequence comes from uncultured Gammaproteobacteria bacterium, assembly GCA_963793005.1. Lineage (GTDB taxonomy): Bacteria > Pseudomonadota > Gammaproteobacteria > Steroidobacterales > Steroidobacteraceae > RPQJ01. The sequence goes on along the minus strand of CAWBYP010000007.1, from coordinate 7,140 downwards.
GTATCGCAGCCGATGGGGACAGCCCGTCCACGCGGTTCGTGCAGCGGAAGTTGGAGGAAGAGCTGAAACGGTTCAACAACCCGAACACTGAGAAGACTCGCAGGTTGTTCCAGGACTTTCTTGAGGTCGATGTCACGACCTCCTGGCAGTGGCATCAATGCGACGCGCAGAAATCAAAGACAACGCTTGATGAATTGATAGCAAAGCGCGGCCAAGCAGTGCATCGATCGAAGCCGCCGCGAAATGGCAGTCCGGCGCCTCACCTGGTAACGCGGGACGACCTTAGACGTGCGGTCAATTTTCTAAAGTCTTTGGTTGAGGCGACGGAGAAGGCGCTATAGGGCTGCGTCCTCGGCCGGCGGATCCTCGGTGACGAGCGCCGCCCCCGCCGGAGCCAGCATGGTCCCGCCTCGACCCGTTTTCAGATAGTCCGCGGGTCAGCCCCATCCGGGAACGAATAGTCCGCCGGTCACGATGGAAACCGCATGAGATTCAACGAGTTGAGCTTATCGACAGATAGCTTACGGAATATTCCGAGCACATGGTTTACACATTTCGGCATTTGGGGAGCCCCCAGATGCCCTGGAATGAGTGTAAACCGATGGATGAACGCCTCCGCTTCATAGCCCGCCTCCTGGAAGGCGAGAAGATGGCGCCGCTGTGCCGCGAGTTCGGCATCTCCCGGGTCACCGGCTACAAGATCTTCGAGCGCTACAAGGAATGCGGTCTCGACGGGCTCTATCGACCGCAGCAAGGCCCCGTACCGGCAGGCCAACCGGCTGCCGTTCCAGGTCGAGCGGGCAATCCTGGGCATCAAGAAGGAGTACCCCTACCTGGGGCGCGCCGAAGATCCGCGACAAGCTGATCCGCGAGTACCCGATGATCCCGCCGCCCGCGGTGAGCACGATCCACGCGGCGCTCGACCGCAACGGCCTCGTCAAGCGACGCAAACGCCGGCGCTACAAGGCCAGCGGGACGCCGCTGTTCGCCGCGCACACGCCCAATGGCCTGTGGTGCGCCGACTACAAGGGCGAGTTCCTGCTCGGCAACAAGCAGTACTGCTACCCGCTGACCGTCAGCGATTACCGCTCCCGCTACCTGCTCGCCTGCGAAGGCCTCGAGTCCACCAAGTCGAAGTTCGCCTTCTCCGTGTTCGAGCGCACCTTCAAGGACTTCGGCCTGCCGGCCGCCATCCGCACCGACAACGGCACGCCCTTCGCCGCGTCCTGGGCCCTGTTCGGCCTGTCCCGGCTCGCCGTCTGGTGGCTGCGCCTCGGGATCCGCCTGCAGCGCATCAAGCCCGGCAAGCCACAGCAGAACGGACGGCATGAGCGCATGCACCTCACGCTCAAGAACGAAACGACCAAGCCCGCTGCGTTCAACTTCCTGCAGCAGCAGGAACGCTTCGAGGACTTCATCCGGGTTTACAACCACGAGCGGCCGCACCAGGCGCTCGGCGGCGCCTATCCGGCCGAAATCTATACACCGTCAGCCCGAAGCTACGAGCCGCCCCAGGATCCCGAATACCCGTTCCACGACCGCACCATCCGCGTGACACGCTGCGGCCGAATCTGCCTCGGCAATCGTAAAATCAACCTGAGTACCGCGCTGGCGGAGCAGCTGGTGGGCATCCGCGAGGTCGACGACCAGGTCTGGCAGGTCAGCTTCCTGGAGTACGATCTGGGATACTTCGATCGGGAGCAGGACCGGGTCGAGCCCGGTCCCAATCCGTTCGCCCCGGACACAGTGTTAACCATGTGTCCGGAATAAGGTGTAAGCCATGTGATCGGAATACACCAGTTGGAAATGGTGGCCAGGGACGGAATCGAACCATCGACACGCGGATTTTCAGTCCGCTGCTCTACCAACTGAGCTACCTGGCCACGGTAGGCAGTCCCGGCCGGTCGGCCGGGCATCGGAAGGGCGGGAATTAGACCCGAGGGGTGTCCGGCCGTCAAGGACGGCCACCTCGTCAAAATTCAATGAATACACGCGATTAGCCACGGTGCATGCCCGCTGGCCACGTGCAGACTACGTTCGATCGCGGCGCCGGGCAGCGTTCTGCCTTACACTAAGTAAGGAATCGCTTTCCAGGTAAGGCGTCATGAGCGAAGCAAAGGTGACCAGTAAGGGACAGATCACAGTGCCCAAGGACGTTCGCATGAAATTGAACCTGAAACCTGGTGACCGGGTACGGTTCGTGATCGAGGCGGATGGCCGAGTACGCCTTTGGCCCGCCAAGCGCGACGTTTCCGAACTGCGCGGCATTCTCCCCAAACCAAAACGCACCGCTTCCGTCGAGGACATGGAAGCCGCGATCCGTCGCCATGCCGTGCAGCGATTCCTGGGCCATGATAGGGATTGACACGAATCTGGTTGTGCGACTTGTCGTCAACGACAACGAGCGCCAGGCGCTCGCGGTAGAGCGATTCATTCAGCAGCACTCGAGCGCCGACGCACCCTGCTACATCTCCAACATCGTGCTGGTCGAAACGGTCTGGGTCCTGGAGACCGCATACGGTTATGACCGCGCCAAAGTGGCCGACGCGCTGGTTGTGCTGCTCGAAGTCGAGCAGTTCGACTTCGACTCACCGAAGGAGGTTGCGGCAGCAGTACAAGACTTCCGACGAGGCGGCGCCGATTTCGCCGATTGCCTGCTCGGCCGGATGAACCTGTTCACTGGCTGCGAACACACGATCACCTTCGACCGCAGGGCCGCAAAGTTGCCTGGCTTCAAACTGCTGGCGGGATGACCGCCGGGCGGCACAGAATGCCCGCCGATGCACGGCACTGACCCATGTCCCCGAATAGCCTGATCACGGCGGTGCTCGCTGGCGTCGCCCTGTTCGGCGTCGCCCACGTACTGGCGTGGTGGTGGCTCGAGCGCAGGAACGCGACCTCCACCGGCACCCGCAAGCCGCGGCTGTTCGACGTGGCGCTCGGCTTCGTCGCGAATTTTTTCGACACGCTCGGCGTCGGCTCTTTCGCGACCACCACCGCCGCTTACCGGCTGCGCCGGTACGTGGCGGACGAGGACATCCCGGGCACGCTGAACGTCGGCCACGCGCTGCCGACCATCACGCAGGCGCTGATCTTCATCGCGGCCGTCGTCGTGGATCCGGTGACGCTGATCGGCATGATCGCGGCGGCGGTCATTGGCGCCCTCGTGGGCGCGCAGGTGGTCTCGGGCCTGCCGCGGCGTGGGGTGCAGCTCGGCATGGGCATCGCACTGCTGGTCGCCGCCCTGCTCTTCCTGCTCACGATCTTCGGGCTGGTGCCGGGCGGCGGCGAGGCGATCGCGCTTTCGGGACCGCGACTCTGGATTGGACTGGTCGGCAACTTCGTGCTCGGCGCGCTGATGTCGCTCGGCATCGGGCTGTACGGCCCCTGCCTGATCCTGGTGAGCCTGCTCGGCATGAGCCCCATCGCCGCGTTCCCGATCATGATGGGCTCCTGCGCGTTCCTGATGCCGGCCGGCAGCCTGCGATTTCGTCGCGCGGCGGCGATACGACGCGCGCGCGGCGATCGGTCTTGCGATTGGCGGCATACCGGCGGTGCTGCTCGCCGCCTACGTCGTGAAGTCGCTGCCGCTCGACTGGCTGCGCTGGCTGGTGGTGGTCGTGGTCGTGTACGCGGCGGCGGGACTGCTGCGCTCGGCGCTAAGCTAAAATAGGTGCCAGGCACCGAATTACCTGAAGGGGACAGTCCCCTAGCCCCCGAAGGGGACAGTCCCCTTAGCAGACGTTGAAAAAGCGCAGTTCCCCGAAGCGCTCGAGCTCTGCCTCCGCGCCCGGACCAGGCTCGCCGAGCCGTTCGGCCCACGAACGCGCCTCGGCCAGGCAGTCAGCGTAGATCTTCGATCGTGTCTCCGCGGGCAGCGCGGTCTCGTTGCAGCCCGAGGCCTCGAGCGCCGCATCCAGCGAGAACGCGGCATGCGTTTCCTGGTACTCGCGATGGCTCCACATGCCGGTGCCGGCGTCAAAGGAATACAGCGGCAGGAAGCGGTGGCCCTGGGCCGCGACGAACTCGACGGCGTCCATGATGAAGCCGGCCTCGAGGTCGTCCATCGAGTAGTGGAACCCGACGCGGCACCAGCCGGGCTTGATGCCCTGGAAGCCCTTGCGCACCCAGTCGCGGTAGAGCTCTGAGGTCGCCTGGTCGATGCCGAGCAGCCGGTGGCCGTAGGGACCGGCGCAGGAACACCCCGCACGCGACTGGATGCCGAACAGGTCGTTCAGCAGCACGGTCACGAACTTCGGGTGCAGGTAGCGGCCGCGGGCATCGCGCAGGTTGAACGAGACTATGCCTATCCGGCGTGAAGGGTCGGGGTTGCCGAGGATCTCGATCCGCTCGTTGCCGGCCCAGCGCGCGAATGCACGGCCGAGCAGTTCGTGCTCGCGCGCCTCGATACGCTCGACCCCGATGCGCGCCTTGACCTCGATGGCGAGTGCGGCCTTCAGCGTCTGCAGCACGCCGGGCGTGCCGGCTTTCTCACGCTCCTCGACGTCGCGAATGAAGTCCTGGTCGACGGGACTCACGTAGTCGACCGTGCCGCCGCCACCGACACTCGGCGCCAGGTCGCGCTGGTACATGCGCTCGTTGAACACCAGCACACCACTCGACCCAGGCCCGCCGAGAAACTTGTGCGGCGAGAGAAATACCGCGTCGATCGATGCGTCGCCGTCCGCGGGCGTCGCGGGCGGATTCATGTCGATGGCCACGTACGGCGCGCTCGCGGCGAAGTCGAAGCAGGCATAGGCGTCGTGCGCGTGCAGCATTCGCGCAATCTCGCGCACCGGCGATAGCATGCCGGTGACGTTCGAGGCCGCCGAGAACGATCCGATCCTGAGACGCCCGCGGTACTCGGGCTCGCGCAGCAGTTGCTCGAGGTGTGCGAGGTCCACGCTGCCGTCGGCGTCGAGATTGACCTCGACGACGGTTGCGAGGCCCTGCCGCCAGGTGACTTCGTTCGAGTGGTGCTCGTAAGGCCCGACAAACACGACCGGCTGGCGCGACTGCTGGCGGCGGCGGAAGGCCTCGTACCGCTCGTCCCCGAGGAACTCGCGCAGCTCGTCGCCGACCGCCTTGCGGGTCGCGGGCGGCAGGAACACGCCGAGGATCTGCTGCAGCTTGTCGATCGCGCCGGTCGCGCCTGTGCCGCAGGCGACGATGCGGCCCTCGGGCCCCGCGTTCACCGAGCGCTTGATCGCGGCCTCCGCCTCGTGCAGCAGCCGGCTCATGCTGCGGCCCGTGAGATCGTCCTCGGTGTGCGTGTTCGCGTAGACGCGCTGCAGCGTCTGCAGGTAGCGCTCGACGAACACCAGGCAGCGGCCCGAGGCCGTGTAGTCGCAGTAGACCATCAGGCGGCGGCCGAACGGCGTGTCGAACGCCGAATCGATGCCGACTATCTGGCGGCGCAGGAACTCAAAACTCCAGTCGTGCATAAGACTGATTGTATTGAGAAACCGGTGCCAGGCACCGATTTTTCCGGGAGGGGACATTCTCCTTTTTCCGTCGACGGAAAAAGGAGAATGTCCCCTCCTGCCTCTTCTGCGTATTCCAGCGGCGGCGGTTCAGGCGAACAATCAGGCGGTGAGTCGCGGTAATTCGGTGCCTGGCACCTATTTTCGGGAGCAATGCCATGAAGCTACACCCCTCGATTCCGCAGGTGGGCGCGCAGGATCCTGAACTCAGGAACTCACCGGTCGCCGACGAAGAAGACGAGGACACCGACGTGGTGCGCCAGCAGGTCCCGGGCGAGCCGGTCTGCTACTTCAACGGCACCAGCTATCCGCAAGGATCGTTCGTGGCCAGCGGATCACAGGTGCTGAAGTGCAGCTACGGCGTCTGGGTCGACGAGGGTTCGAGCGACCCGCGTAATCCCTGAAGCGGGCCCGTCCAGCGCCCCGCCCATCGGGCACCCCTCCCGGCGGCCGGCCGGGTCGGGTAGTCTCGGCGTATAGCGCTGTTGGACTTCGAGGGGAGCACGAGCATGGACATCGGCGGCCGCCGCAAGAGCAGCAACATCGAAGATCGTCGCGGAAGGCGGCCCATACGCACCGGAGTGGGAATCAGCATCGGCGGAGTGCTGTTCCTCGTCGTGCTGAGCATGATGGGCGTGGACCCGCGACCGTTCCTCGGAATGGCCACACAGCAGGTTGAGGCCCCGGCGCAGCAGCCGGACGAGCCCTACCAGGAAAACGCACAGGAGACGAAGCTGCGCGAACTGACCGCGGTGGTGCTGGCCGACACCGAGGACGCGTGGACCCAGATCCTGCCGCGCTACGGCGTGCAATACGCGCCGCCGACGCTGGTGCTGTTCAGCGGCGCGGTCGAGTCCGGCTGCGGCATGGCTGAGTCGGCGATGGGACCGTTCTACTGCCCCTCGGACCAGAAGGTCTACATCGACATGTCGTTCTACGACGACCTGTCGTCGCGATTCGGCGCGCCGGGCGACTTCGCCCAGGCCTACGTGATCGCGCACGAGGTCGGCCACCACGTGCAGAACCTGCTTGGAACTTCGGAGAAGGTGCACAGCGCGCAGCAACGATCGAGCAAGGCCGACGCAAATGCGCTGTCGGTGCGCCTCGAGCTGCAGGCCGACTGCTACGCGGGTGTCTGGGCGCAGAATGCGTCGCAGTCGCGGCAGCTTCTCGAGGCCGGCGACGTCGAGGAAGGCCTGAACGCCGCTAGCGCGATCGGCGACGACCGGCTGCAGAAACAGGCGCAGGGCTACGTGGTGCCGGATGCCTTCACGCATGGCAGTTCGACGCAGCGGGTGCAGTGGTTCCGCACCGGGCTCGCGGCCGGCTCACTGGAGGCCTGCGATACGTTCAGCGCGCGGCAGCTGTAGGGGACATTCCCCTATTTTCGGACTGGAGGGGACATTCTCCTTTTTCCGTCGGCGGAAAAAGGAGAATGTCCCTTGTTCCGCGAAGCGCTAGGCCGCGCGACGGGTCGATTTCTTCCCGTTGAGAGGCACAATCTCGAGAAGCTTGTCGCCCAGCCTGCGCTTCTGCTCCATCAATTCGTAGGCGTTCTGCAGGCCGAGAAAGAAACCTTCGTGCAGCCCGAAGTAACGGGTGAGCCGCAAGTCGGTGTCGGCCGACACCGCGCGCTTGCCGTTAACTATCTCGTTGA
>CAWBYP010000006.1:0-102877 GCA_963793005.1 uncultured Gammaproteobacteria bacterium | reverse complement strand
GCGGCCGACGGTCTTCTCGTACAGCCCGGGGAACCGGCCTTGCGGATCGTATGCGCGCTTCAGTGCTTCGTACGCCTGCCGGTCGTAGTTGGTCCAGAACGTCGGTTCGTCGAAGGTGCTCTGCGAATACAGGCTCTTCTTGCCGCCGTGCCGTGCCACCAGTTGCTCGACGATCGCGTTGTAATAGCCGTCCTGCTCCTGGCTGCGCACGGTGTCCCAGAACCCGAAATTGACGTAAGGGGTGTCCGTCCGCAGCCGGTACAGCGGATGGCGGTCGCTCGTGACCCTGAACGGACAGATCCACACCGGCGTGATGCCGACCTGGGCGTGCAGCTGCGCCAGGAAACTACCGGCGGCAGCGAGCGGGATGTCGACATCCTGGATCACCGATTCCTCGCGTGGCCGGAGGCGCTGCAGCGCCTTGAGCGGGTAGCGCTGGCCGGCGCGCATGATCTTCTGGTACGTGACACTCGAGAGGAGTCGTGGTCCTGCGAGCAGGCGGATGGGTGCGAGGTGTGCGCCCACGTTCCTGCTGCACCAGAACCAGTCCGTGTCCCAGCGCCACAGGTAGTGCCTGGTCGAGAGGTAGTCGTCTGCGCGTCCGCGAAGGCTCCGCCAGTACTGCTGCATCCACGTGTAATTGCTCGCCGTCGCGCCGCCAGGTAGTCGCTCGACCATCGTCGCGCGGGTCAGGACAAAATCGTCGGTGCCGAAAAAGACACCATCCAGGTAGTCGCAGCTCGGACTTGCGCACTCCGCGGCGACCGCTTCGAAGTACCGCTGCGAATTCGAGAACCGTTCGTGGCGCAGGTGCACGAAAGGCGTGACAGGCACTAGCCTTACGGTCAGCCGCGTGGCGTAGCCCAGACTGCCATAGGAGTTCGGGAACCCGAAAAACAGGTCGGCGTGCTCGGTCGGCGAGCAGCGCAGCACGCGCCGTCGGCCACCAGTACGTCGAAATCATCGACGGTCTCGTGCACCAGGCCGAAGCGGAACGCGCTCGACTCGATGCCGACCCCAGTGGTCGCACCGCCGACGGTGATGCTCTTCAGCTCCGGAACGACCGTCGGCGCGAGGCCCAGCGGCAGAGTCGCATCGACGAGATCGGCGTAGGTCGTCATGCCCTCGACGTCCGCCGTGTGCGCCACACGGTCGATCGCGATCACGTGGTTGAGCGTGGTTCCATCGAGCAGTACCCGGTCCGCTCGTTGCCGGGCACGGAAAAGGTTGCTGGTGCGCTTGTGCAGGCGCACCGGGCCGGTCGAAGAGCGCAGGGCCTCCGTGAGCCTCTCGACGCGCCTGCGATGTTCGTCAATCGTCGTGGGCCGCATCGCTCACCTGACCGGCACGTAGCGCGGAACGTCGCCCCGGCTCAGGACCAGTTGCCAGAGATTCAGGGCGCGGGCGCGAAACCCACCGGCGGTGGAGTTCAGGTAGTAACGCCACATCCGGTAGAAGCGTTCGTCAAAACGGGGGTCAGTGCGCAGCGCCGGCCATGCCGCGCAGAAGTTCGCATCCCACGCCAGCAACGTGCGGTCGTAGTCCGGCCCGAAATTGTGCCAGTCCTCGAGGACGAGCAGCCCTTCCTTGGCCGTGGCGATCTGGCGCTCGGACGGGATGACGCCGCCCGGGAAGATGTACTTGTCGATCCACCGATCGGTCGTCGTGTGGCTGACGTTGCCGCCGATCGTGTGCACCAGGGCGAGGCCGCCCGGCGCGAGCCGCGCGCTCGCGATCTCGAAGAAGTGTCTATAGTTCTTCGGTCCAACGTGCTCCATCAGACCTATGCTGACGACGCGATCGTACTCCGCGGGATCCGATGCGGCCTCGCGGTAGTCCTGCAGCCGGAACTCGACCGGCAGGCCATCGCACCGGGTGCGGGCGAACTCGACCTGTTCACGGCTGATGTTGTAGCTGACCACTCGGCAACCATGGTGTCGGGCGAGATGGCGGGCGAGTTCCCCGAAGCCCCCGCCGAGTTCGAGCACGGTCATGCCCGGCTGCAGGTGGAGTTTCCTGGCAACCAGGTCGAGCTTGAGGCGCTGCGCCTCGTCGAGCGACAGCTCCGCGCCGTCGGTGCCGTAGTAGGCGCAGGTGTATTGCATGGTCGGGCCGAGCATCGCGACGTACAGGTCGTTCGACAGGTCGTAGTGCCGACGCGCGACTCGTCTCGAGAGTGCTCGTGCCTGCAGGTTGCCGATCCTGGCGAGCACGACCTGCGCCAGGGTAGAGGCGGTCACCAGCCTCTTGTCGAGTCTTGCCCTGTGGACGTGCGCGAAGAACTCGTCGAGGCGCGCGACGTCCCACCAGCCATCCATGTAGGACTCGCCGGCACCCAGGGTGCCATGCGCGAGCACGCGAGCGTAGAACCGCTCGTCGTGCACGTGGATATCCCAGGGGTCGCCCCCATCGATCTCGATGTCGGCGGCCCGCAGCAAGCCCGCCAGTGTGTCCTTCGCCGCCATCAGCGTCGTCCGGCTCCACATCGCAGGACGACTATTCTACGGCGTGCGGCGACTTACAGGGCGAGGTCGGCGGGCCGTATCAGGGCGGCCGACGGGATCGATGCAGCCGGTTTGTGCTGGGCCAGTGCAGGTCACTCGCCGGCCAGCCCCGCGGCCGGCACGTAGCCACGCGGGATGGAGCCCAGAAGCGCCCGCGTGTAGGCCTGGCGCGGCGCCATGTAGATGCTCTGCGAGTCGGCCACTTCGACGACCCGGCCTTCGTTCATTACCAGCACCTCGTCGGCAATGTACCTGACGACCGCGAGGTCATGCGAGATGAACAGGTACGCGAGGCCGAACTCGTCCTGCAGGTCCTTCAGCAGGTTCAGGACCTGCGCCTGCACCGACACGTCGAGTGCCGAAACCGACTCGTCGCAGATCAGCACGTCGGGTTTCATCGTCAGGCAGCGGGCGATCGCGATCCGTTGTCGCTGACCGCCCGAAAACTCGTGCGGGTAGCGGTGCAACGCCTCCGGAGGCAGGTCCACGCGGCGCAGCAGTTCGCGCGCCATTCCCAGCCGCTGCCCGTCATCATCGCCAATGCGATGGACGCGCATCGGTTCGAGGAGGATCTGGCCGATTGTGAAGCGCGGGTTCAGCGAAGCGTACGGGTTCTGGAAGACGATCTGGATGCGACGACGGTACGGTTGCATCTCGCGCTCGTCGAGCTCCAGCAGGTTGCGTCCCTCGAACAGGACTCGGCCGGCGCTCGCCTCGTGCAGCCGCATGATCGTCATCCCGACGGTGGTCTTGCCGGACCCGGATTCGCCCACCACGCCAAGCGTACGTCCCGCCTCGAGCCTGAACGACACGTCCTTCACCGCGTCGACGTATTCCTTGTGAAACAGTCCGCCATCCACGCTGAATCGCTTGGCCAGTCCCTGCACCTCCAGGATCGGCTGGCCGCCCATCTTGCGGGGTGGCTCGTCCTCCGGCACCCGGCCCTGGCCGGCCATGAAGTCATCGATCACGGGCAGCCGACGGGGCCGCCGGTCGAGGCTCGGCCGGCAAGCCAGCAGCGCCTTTGTGTACGGATGCGCGGGTGACTCGAAGATCGCCCGCACGGACGCGCTCTCCTGCACCTGCCCATTTCGCATCACGATGACCTCGTCGGCGATCTCGCCGACCAGTGCCAGGTCGTGTGTGATGAACAGCAGCGACATGCCGTGCCGTTCCTTCAGTCCTGCCAGCAGCTCGAGGATCTGCTTCTGGATGGTGACGTCGAGCGCCGTGGTCGGCTCGTCGGCGATCAGCAGCTTCGGCTCGCAGGCAATCGCCATCGCGATCATGACTCGCTGCTGCTGCCCGCCGGACAAATGGTGCGGGAAGGACGTGACGCGCAGGTGCGGATGAGGAATGCCGACCTCGTCCAGCAGTTCGATGGCCCGTGCCCGGGCCGCGCGGCGCCCGAGTCCGAGGTGCAGGCGCAGGGACTCGCAGATCTGGTCGCCCACGGGCAACACGGGGTTCAGCGAGGACATTGGCTCCTGGAAAATGATGGAGATGTCCTTGCCACGAATGCCGCGCAGTTCGACCGGCTCGCAGTGCAACAGGTCGATGCCGTCGTACAGGATCCTGCTCGAAGGGTCCACGACTGCATTCGCGGGCAGCAGGCCAAGGATGGACATCGCCGAAACAGTCTTGCCGCTGCCGGACTCTCCGACCAGCGCCAGCGTGGAGCGTGTCCCTATCGTGAAGCTCACGTCGCTGACGGCAGGGGCGACGGCGCCGCCCTCGACGCGGAAGCCGACGCCGAGATTCCGCACCTCGACCAGCGGGCCCGGCACTTCGATATTGGCCAAAGGGTTCACGATCTCATCTCAGCTTCGGATCCAGTGCGTCGCGCATGCTGTCCGTCAGCAGGCTCAAGGCCGTGACGAGCGCGGCCATCGCAGCGCCCACCACGGCCAGCTGCCACCACTTTCCCATCACCAGCTCGTTCTGCGATTCGGCGAGCATCGTGCCCCAGGAGACGACTTCGACGGGGACACCCAGGCCGAGGAACGACAGGATCACCTCGGTCTTGATGAAGGCGACCACCAGCAGCGAAAACTGCACCAGCAGGACATGGCTGGTGTTCGGCAGGATGTGCGCGAACATGCGCTTCGCGTGCGACACGCCGATGGCCTTCGCGGCGAGCACGTATTCACGCTCGCGGTGCTTGAGGTACTCGGCGCGCATGAGGCGATATACGCCGGTCCAGCCGGTGAGCCCCAGGATCAGGATGATGGTCGTCACGCCCCGCCCCAGGACCGCCGCGAAAGCCAGGATCAGCAGGATGTACGGAATCGACGTGAATACGTTATAGAGCCACTCCAGCAGGTCGCCGATGCGGCCGCCCCAGTAACCGGCCAGTGCGCCCAGCAGGGCGCCGAGCAGCGTCGCGAGCAGGGCCGCCGCCAGGCCGACCGTGATGGACACTTCCGAGCCCTTGATCGTCTTTTTCAGTACGTCGCGGCCCCACTGGTCGCCGCCGAGGGGCAGGGTCTTGCTGCGATCGGGCAGCGTCGCGCGCAGTTCCTCGGCGCGTCGCTGCCACTCGTCGTAGCGTGGTGCGAGCGGGTCGATGTCCGACAGGTCGGCGGCCGGGGCCCGCTGCCGCGCGACTGCCTCGTTCTCCGCCGCGGGCTGGCCCAGCAATCGCGCGCCCAGCGCGGGCCGTGCATATGAAACTCCAGCCTCCGTCTCCCAGTCGGCGGCCACCAGCCCCGTCATCGAGGCCAGCATCAGGGCCAGGAAGGCGGCAACGACGAACATGCACGCGACGGCAACACGATCCCGCCGCAGCCGCCGCCACCCGAGCGTCCACAGGCCCGGCGACGTGGCCGATGCTGCGTCCGCGCTCACTTGAAGCTCACGCGTGGGTCTGCGATGCGGTACAGCACGTCGACCGCGAGGTTGACGAGCATCGTCAGCATCGCCAGGTAGACGGTGATCGCCTTGATGACCGGGAAGTCGCTGCGATTGACCGACTCGATCACCTCGCGACCGAGGCCGGGAATCGAGAAGAAGATCTCCAGCAGGAAAGAGCCGACGAACAACCCCGGCAGCCCGATGCCCACGTAGGTGAGGATCGGGATCATCGCGTTGCGCAGCACGTGCCGCAGCATGACGCGGGTCTCGGTCAGGCCCTTCGCGCGCGCGGTGCGGACGTAGTCCTGGCCGATCTCGTCGAGGAAGAAGGACCGGTACAGCCTGAGCGACGGCGCCACGCTGACCAGCACCCCGAGCAGCACGGGCAGCGGTGCGTACCTGGTGAGGTTGGTCCAGAAGTCATCGCTCCAACCCTGCACCGGGAACCAGGCGAGCTTGAAGCCAAGCAGCCACTGGAAGACGATGATGTAGACGAGGAAGCTCACCGACATCGCGACCGTCGTCAGGAACATCACCAGGCGGTCCGTCAGTGAGCCGCGCACGTAGGCGACCAGCAGCGCGAGCGTCACGGCCAGCAGCGTCTCGAGCAGCAGCATCGGCACCATGATGGTCAGCGTCGGGCCGATGCGCGTCAGCAGCACTTCCGAGACCAGCTGGTTCGTCGACCAGCTGCGGCCGAAGTCGAAGGTGAATACCTGCTTCACGAAGATCCACAGCTGGATCCACCACGGCTGGTCCAGGCCAAGCTGCCGCCGGATGTTCGCGATCTGCGCCGGGTCGGGCACCTTGCCGGCCAGTATCTGCGCCGGGTCGCCGCCGACCCAGTTGAAAAGTACGAATACCAGCAGGATCACCCCGGCGAGCGTCGGGAGGATCTGCCACAAGCGCCTGGCGATGTATGCGCCCACCTGGTTCCTCAATCCGCCTGCGCGCGCTGGCGGGCTGCGGTATCCACGTCCAGGTACAGCAGGCGTGTCTGGTAGAGCGGGTGCTTCATGTATCCGAGCACCCAGGGGTAGCTGAGGTACGTCCAGTCGCGATAATGCAGCAGTCGCCACGGCGCGTAGACGATCACGAGACGGGTCATCTCGCGGTACAGCTGGTCTCGCTCAGGGCTGTCGGGCAGTTGCAGTGAGCGCTCATAGAGCCGGTCGTACTCGGGCAGGTGGAATCGCGTGTCGTTGAGGTCCGGTGCATTCGGGCCATACAGCAGCGCGAGGAAATTCTGGCCGTCCGGCCAGTCTGCGATCCAGGCTCCCGAGGCGAGCATGTACTTGCCGGCCTTCCTGTCCCGCAACTGGTCCGAGAACTGCACTGCGCGTGCGTTCAAACGGATGCCGACGCGGCGCAGGGACTTCTCCCACAACTCGGCGTACTTTCGTGATTCGCCGGCCGTCGTGTACATGTAGTCGATGGTCAGCGGGGCTCCGTCCGGCTGGTCGCGCCAGCCGTCGCCGTCGGCGTCCACCCAACCGTACATGTCCAGCAGCGCTGCGGCTCGCGCCGGGTCGTAATCCTGCTGGTCGGTGACGAAATTGGGGTCATTGCCGATCACGCCGGGTGGAATCGGACTGTAGGCCGGCAGCGCCTGGCCTCTCTCGATTACCGCAAGCGCCTGGTCACGATCGAATGCCAGCGTGATCGCACGCCGCAGCGCGACGTGTTCAACCGTGTATCCGCCGACGACCGGGTCTTCCATGTTGAACTGCACATACCAGAACGCCGGTTCGACGTTGTGCTGCCACCGCACGCCTGCGGCGGCAAGCGCCGGCGCCAGCTCTCCGGCGGGCACCGCCTGGCCGACGAATGTCATCGGCACTTCCTGTATCAGGTCGTGGTAGCCGCTCATGAAAGTCAGGAAGCGGGGCTGGTCCGTTTCCATCGGATAGATCTCGACCCGGTCGAGCTGTGGCAGCGTCTTGCCCTGCAGCTCGGCGATCACCTCCCGTTGCTCCGGGCGGTCCGGGTCGGCGAAAGTCGTGTCGAGGACGCGACCGCGATAGTCCGGGTTCTTCTCGAGCACGATTTTCTGCCGGCGCGTCCACTCCGCCAGGCGGAAGGCGCCCGTGCCGACCGGATGCGACATCGTGTCCTCGCCGTAGGCAGCGATGACCTCGCGCGCAACCGGTGCGGTCTGCGGCAGCGCAAAGCGGTACAGGAACGTGTAGTCCGGGTTCTTCAGCCGCAGGCGCAGCGTGTAGCGATCGACGACCTCGATCCCCGCGATGGGCCGTTCGTAGTCGAACTTGCCGGTCTTCAGTGCTTGTTCGTACAGCTCGTCGAGTCCCAGCAGGTTGTCCTGGAATAGCCAGGCATAGGGGGCCCGGTTGCGCGGGTCGCGCAGTCGCTTGATCGCGTAGGCAACATCGGCCGCGATCAGTTCACGCCGCTTGCCGCCGAACGCAGGGTCGTCCGCGAAATAGATGCCCTGTTTCAGGCGGAAGGTATACATGCGCCCGCCATCCTCCGGTTCGGGCACGGATTCGGCGACGAGAGGAACCAGCTTGAAGGGACGCGCGAGATAGTCGAACTCCAGCAACGGCTCGAAGATTTCGGCGCATACCGCGCTGGAGTAAACGTCGTCGACGCGCTGCGGATCGAAACCCGTCTCGACCGAGCGGAACGCAAACCGCAGCACCTTCTGCTCTGCCGCCGCAGCCGGCGTGGCAGCGAAGCCCGAAAGGCATGTCAGCAGAAGGATCGCGAGTCGGGCGACGAACTGCGGTCGTCGCGTTGGCCGGCCGGGCGCGCTCAAACGCCCCGGAGCCTTGTGCGACTACGCGCCAATTGCCGGCCGTGCGCGTACGTCACGCAGACACTTCGGGTCATTCAGTCGCTCCAGTTCAGTTGGCGGGGTTCAGTCAGCCGGGGTATCAGGTCATGTGACTGCGTCCGGCAGCAGGATGCTAACGT
Organism: uncultured Gammaproteobacteria bacterium; assembly: GCA_963793005.1. Taxonomy (GTDB): domain Bacteria; phylum Pseudomonadota; class Gammaproteobacteria; order Steroidobacterales; family Steroidobacteraceae; genus RPQJ01. Next base: position 94,586 of record CAWBYP010000006.1, on the reverse strand, counting down.
TCCTGCGGGCTCAATGCCATGCATTCCTCGAAGTCATTGCTTCCAGCGAAGAAATCCGCCGCGAAACTGACAAGGCCGGGATTTAAACTGAAAGCGCGCTTCGGGCATACTTTGCCTCATGCCCTTGATCAAAGCGCCTCGCCGGGCCGCAGCAGCCTGCGCCTGCGCACTGACGCTCATGACGACGCCTGCAACAGCGGCAGTGCTCGATACCCCTGCGCCTGTCGCAGTTGGTCGTTCTTTGCCGGACGTGACGATGGCTGGCTTGAACGGTCCGTCGCGATCGATTTCAAGTTACCGCGGCCGCCCGTTGATCATCAATGTGTGGGCCAGCTGGTGCGGACCCTGTCGGGCCGAGGCGGCTTCGCTCGAAAGGCTTGCGTGGAGCGAGGCCGGAAGTCGGTATGTCGTGATTGGCATCTCGATCGACGACGACCGGGACGCGGCGTTGAGGTGGCTCAGGCACTCGAACGCTACGGTCAGTCACTACATCGACTACAGGCTGACGCTGGAGCACATGCTCGGCGCCTCGACCGTGCCACTCACGGTGCTCGTCGACGCGAGCGGTCGCGTCGTCGCGAGGTTCAGCGGCGCCCGGGAATGGGACAGTGCCGAGTCAATCAGGACGATCGAGCGTGCGTTCGCAGGCGCCAGTCGCCCAACGCCGACACGCTAGGAGCTGTGGGCGGGAACGCATCGAACCCGAGGCATCGCCGGTTCCGGTTCGACACAGGCTCGGTCGGCCGGCGCGGGGAAAGCCCGGTCCCACGCCGCGGGAAATGCCTGCGTAATTAGGTACATATAGCTGCCAAGCGGCGCTCCTATGCCGCCGGGACTGGCATAGATTCCAGTATTCAGATCTGTGCTGTCGGCAGGCAGCGCCGCCGCGAGAGTCCATGCGGATCGATCGCTACATCCACGACGAACGCCTCACCTGGGGCGCGGGTCTCGTGCTGCTGCTGGTCACGACTGCGCACACCGCGGGCATCGCGGGCCTGCTCACCGTGCGTCCTCCGGATACTTCCAGTGATGCGCCGCCGCTCTTCCAGGTCAGTCTCGAGCGCTTGCCGCCGCCGCCGCTGCCGTTGCCGCGCGAAGAGCAGACCGAGCCGGTCGGCGGCGTCCAGGACAAAGTGGAGAAGGCGCCGCGCAAGACTCGGCCCGTCCCGATCCTGGTGGACACGCCGACCACGAACCCTGTTCCGCCGGACACGCAGGTCAAGAAATACGCGATCGGCGACGAACTGCTCGAAGGCGAGCCGGGACCGCCGAGCCCGCCCGGTGCGGAAGTCGATGGCATCGGCAACCAGGCGAGTGACGAGCCGATCGTCCAGTCGAGGGTCGCGCTCCGGCGCATGAAACCGCCGGTCTATCCACCGCGCTGCCTGCGGTCGGGTGCCGAAGGCGTGGTGAAGGTCCGTGTGCTCGTGGGCGAGGACGGCTCGCCCCAGGAAGTCACGCTGGCGAAGTCCAGCGGTGACTCCGCCCTCGATGAATCGGCATTAACGGCCGTGCGTGACTGGATCTTCGTGCCCGCCATGCGCAATGGCCTGCCGGTGCGCTCGTGGGCCGTCGTACCGATCGAATTCAAGATAATTGACTGAAGGGAACTCCACATGCACGCCACCGAAGCCCTTACGACGATGAGTTTCGCCAATTTCCTGCGCGAGACGGACGCCATCGGGCTGTTCGTCTTCGGCCTGCTGGTGTTCATGTCGGTCGTCTCCTGGTACTTCATGATCATCAAGTTCCTGCGGGTTGCTCGCATCCGGACCCGCTCGCACCAGGTCGTGTCCTCGTTCTGGAAGACCGGGCCCGAACAGGCCATCTCCTTCCTCGAGCAGCAGCCCGACTGGGAGCCGTTCTCGAAGATCGCGCTCGATGCGGAATTCGCCATGCAGCACCACGACCAGCTCACCGAGGACCGGCTCGCCGGAACGCTGCACCGCGCGGAATTCCTCGACCGCGCGCTGCGCAGCGCAATCAATCGAGAGATGGAACGGCTGGAGACGGGACTGACGTTCCTGGCAACGGTCGGCAGCACGGCGCCGTTCGTGGGCCTGTTTGGCACGGTGTGGGGAATCTTCCACGCGCTGGTGCGCATCGGCGCGACCGGGGAAACCTCGCTCGACCAGGTCGCCGGGCCGGTCGGCGAAGCCCTGATCATGACGGCGCTCGGCCTCGCGGTCGCGGTGCCGGCGGTGCTGGGCTACAACCTGCTGGTGCGCAACAATCGCGTGATTATCGCCAGCTTCCACGCCTTTGCGGAGGACATGCTTGCGTACCTGACCACGGGCGCGAGGGTTCCGTCGTCGATGGATCACCACCGCACACACGCGAAGAAAGCAGCCTGATCACGGACGGAGGGTGCCATGTCATTCAGCGGACTCGGCGGCAGCGGCCAGCCACACTCGACACCGATGGCCGAGATCAACACCACCCCGCTGGTGGACGTCATGCTGGTGTTGCTGATCATCTTCATGATCACGGCGCCACTGCTCGCCCACAAGATCAAGATCGACCTGCCGCAGGCCTCGACCGTGCTGCTCGAGGAAAAGCCGGACACGATCGTGATATCGCTGTTGCCGGACGGCTCGATGTACCTGAACGACGTGCCCATAGAACGCAAGGAGATGGTTGAACGACTGGCGTCGGAAGCGCAGCGCAAGCCGCAGCCGGAGTTGCACCTGCACGTGGACCGGACGACCCAGTTCCAGGTGCTCGCCGGCATCATGGCGGACGCTCAGAATGCCGGCATGGTGAAGGTCGGCCTCGCCACGGAACCGCTGAAAAACCTGCCGAAGCCGTAGCCGCGGGAGACCCGGATGCCGCTGACCGTGACGCTCGAAATTTCCGATCCGGAACTCGATCACTTCCGGTCGGTGATGCACCGGACGCGGGAACGCGCGGCCGGGCGCCCGCCGCAGCAGATCGCAGCCGCGGCGCGCAGCACCGTCGCGCGCCTGGCATCTGGCACGCATTCGCCGTTCGTCGCGAACCGGCTGCGCAAGGTCGAGGCGCTGGTCGGCATGCTGGACGACGAGGAATGGCAGCTGCCGGATCCCGGACGCGCCCGTGTATTGGAGGGGCTCGCCTATATTGCCGAGTCGCGCGATCTCGTGCCTGACGACGTGCTGGTCCTGGGGCTGGTGGACGACGCGATCATGATCGAGCTGGTTTTGCGCGAACTGCGGCACGAGCTGGAGAGCTACGAGGCGTTCGATGAGTTCCGCAGGGAAGAGGCCGCAAGGCGTGCGGCCGCCGGACTACACGAGGCAGTCTCCCGCGAGGACTGGCTGGGCTCGCAGCGGCGCGCGCTGCACGAGCGCATTCGTGAGCGCAGGGAACGCGACCTGCGGCGCGGGGCGCCGGACTTCGAACTGATAACGCGCCTCTAATTCCGGGCCGCTTCGAGGACCTTTAATTCGCCGTCCCCCATGCTCCCGTTAGTCGTGGCGCAATTGCGCCTTGCGTCCGTGAGCAACTCGTCATACGTAGTCTGCCCGGCACCCGAGGCGAACTCGATGGTGGTCTCCGTGCTCGCCTCGCGCCAATCGTAGGCCTCCTGGTCACAGCCAGAGCGACCACTTTTTCCGCACTCTCTTGCCTTCCGCGCAACGGCGGCGCTGGTCGGCTTCCTGGTGCAGGTGTACAGCAGCTTTGGCGGAGCGAGCCGACTGAACTGGGCGTATCGAGCGTCGGAAATTCCACCGGGATTCCCCCGAACGAATATTGCCCACACCGCGACCAGCAGCGCGACGATCACAAGTGGGCCGAAGATGGCTCTCATTGGCAGCACTTCCTCTCGAATCAGGAACCAGAGGGTTACCTGTAATGCCTGTGCCTCAGGATTGCAACTGCTTCTGGCCCGGAAGGATTCATCCGGGTCTATGAGAGCGGCAGGACGGCCAGCGCTTCCGTTTCACAGAGGAGGTCGGGTCGACAGATGGGCGCCGCGACCAACGCATGCGGGAAGCCCTCGAAGCCGCCCTGGCGGAGCCTCAGCCGAAGGCGTGCCGCGTCCGCGGGCTGCTTCAGGTAGGTGATCGCGTAAACGATGTCGCCAAAGCTGGCGCCCTGCCCGTTGAGCAGGGCAGCAATGTTCACGAGCATCCGGTCCGCCTGGGCCTCGAAGTCACCGATGTGTGCGGTCCTGCCGTGCTCGTCGATGCTCGCGGTCCCGGACACATGGAGCGCGATCTTGTTCGCCTCCACCATCTTCATTCCGCGGACGAAGTCCGCACCGTACTGGGCCGCCTCGTTGAGCGTGGGGGAGGTCATTATGGTCCGCACCGGCGGGCGTCCCGCTTTCACCGCATATATCCCCAGGCAGAGAGCGTGTGCGTCGGGGACCGGCCCGCCGCCGATGCCGGTGCTGGCCGGCACAGGATCGATGCCGCGCGCCGCGAAGAACTCGCGCCGCGCACGGTTCAGGTCCCCGTAGTCGCGGTCCATCTCGCGCAGGTGGATCCAGGTGCGCACGACGTCGCGGAACTCCAATCCCGCCTGCTGCAGCAGTCGTTCGGCATGCCCGAACATGCCGAGCGTCTGTTCGTAGGCATTTTCGCCCGGCCCGCAGAGACCACCCGCATGGAACCGGACCTCCTCGCCGACATGAATCCGCAGGCCGTGCGCACGGGCGCATTCGGCACAATCGCAGGCGGGCCTGGCCTCGATCGTTTCGAACCGCGCCGGTGACTCGTTCGGCAGTACGGCCTGCACCGAGACCTCCAGGCAGGCGCGTTCGTTGAGCGGCGGCTGCTCGATCTCGGTCGTGGCGGGCCTGTGAGCCGTCTCCCCGCCATCGGCGAGGACGCGTTGGCGCGCCTCGCGTACGGGCTCAATGTTTGTCCGCAGGTTCCGCAGGAAGACCGTCTCGGTGACGACTGACTCGAAGCTGCCGCCCTGGGATTCGAGAACGCCATGGATCGCACGATAGATCGCTTCGGCCTGCTGGCCCGCGTCGGGAACCCCAGTGGTTGGCTGGCAGTGAAGGAAGAGCTCCGTGGCCCCGGGACCGTCAACCCGACGGAGAACGATCGAGCAGCCGTGAGTTTCGATCGTCTCGGTAACCGGGTGGGAAGACAATGGGATCGTCCGGACAGCGACGGGTACTGGATTCATGCTCGCACAGTACCCGCAGTCAAATCCGCCTGCTGTGGACCAGTAGCCGCCCGACGCCTGTCAAGACGTCGGGCGGTCTGCATCAAATGCCAGCGGCCTGGAGCGGGGCTGTCAGCACCCGTCGGTGGGCAGTAGCCCGTTGGGCTGCGAGGATACAAACGAGAAGCCACTGGGCTTGTTCTTCTCGAAGCAGTTGCCGGACGAACCCTCGAACTCGAAGTAGGTGATGTCCGCGGCCAGGAAGGCGATCGGGATCGGCGGCGCGTTCATGCCATTGCCGCTCACCTTGTTCTGCGACACCCGGTTGTTGTTCGCAGCAGGATCCGCGATCGGTTGCTCGTCCTCGCAGGAGTTCGGGGTGCCGGCGTTGGCCGTACACCAGCCGAGGACCGCGATACCGACGAAGTCGTTGCCCGAGACGGTGTTCTTCGCGACCACGTGGTCGGATACGCCCGCGAGCAGGATCCCGATGCCCGGCGGCAGGAAGCTCTGGAAGGTTCCCGGAACCGCCGGGTTCGGCAGGTTGTTGTCGTAGACGTGATTCTGCTCGATCACCCAGTTCTTCATCACGGGCTTCGGTGGGTTGCCGGCGCCATTGGGATGGAACAGGCCGATGCCGGTAGTGTTGCCGTAGATGTTGTTCTGCTTCACCCAGACATCATTGGAGACGGTGATTTCGAATCCGATCGTGCTGCCGTACATCGTGTTGCCGATGACCCGCACGTTCTCGGAGCCAGCCACCCACATCGCCGTGTCGAGCGAGCCGTAGGAGACGTTGTTCTGGACCAGTCCGTTCGCCGAGAGCGTCGGATAGATTCCGTTGTTCAGGTTGTTGACGGACTCGTTCTGGACGAACTGGAAGTCGTCGACCCAGCGCGTCTGGATTCCATTCTGCGGGAATCCCTCGACGGTGAAGCCGCGGATGTAGAAGCCCTGCACGCGGGGCGCATTGCAGGAACCTTCCACGTCGCGGTACTCGCAGCCCGCGGGGGCCGCATATACGCCCGTCTCCTGGCTGCCATCGTGGAGGATCCGGACCTTGCCCGCTTCGCCCCGACCCCGGACCACCTTGCCGATCAGGCGCAGGTTGTCAGTGGTGATGCGCAGCCCGTACTTGCTGTTGGTGCCCTTGTAAGTCCCCGGCTCGACGAGGATCGTGTCGCCCGGCGACGCCGCATCGACCGCAGCCTGCAGCGACTGTCCCGGGTGGACGCGATGCACGGCCGCACTGGCAGCCGTCGAGACGGCGAATATCGCGATTCCCAGCGCCGCAATAACGGGACGCGAATTCAACCTGGCAACCATTCTTGTTCTCCCCTTTAAAGCGAGTTCAACGCTTTGCCCATTCCGGGCTTGTAAATCATCCGGCGCCGTCGCCGCCATATTTTGTGGACTGATTCTCGTCTGCGCGGAGTCACGCTGTCAATTTTCGGGCTTATGGTAAATGTCGGCGGCGCCAGGACAGGTGGCTGCGAGCCTGGCGGTCCCCTGCACCTCGTTTGACGCGGCCTCGAGCGCTCACCCACAATCGCCCGCGAATGAAGAATCAGGTCGTCATCGAGATGAACCCGCCACGCGGCTACCGGGCAAGCATGAGCTTGCGAGCGCGCACCTCGGCCGTCGTCGGTGCTTGCGTGGTCGCGGCCGCGATGCTGGCCCTGGCCGGCTGTGGCAAGGGGGCGCCGCCGGCGCAGGCGCCACTCGCGTTCCCGGGCCAGCCCTCTGGTTCACTCGAAATCAAGTACCCGCTCGATGAGACGCTCTTCCCGCCCGAAATCGTCGCCCCGACCTTCGTTTGGAGCGATGACACCAAGGGTGTCGCACGTTGGGAGGTGCTGCTGCGATTCGACGGCGAGGGTGATGTGCTGCGGTTCGCCGCCGCCGAGCCGAGCTGGCGCCCCTCGGAGGCGGACTGGGCCGAGATCAAGCGGCGCAGCGTGCAGCGTGATGCAGAAGTGGCGATCGTCGGTGTCGGCGCGGGCGAGCAGGCCGCATCTTCCGCGAGCGTCCGGATCCGGACATCGACCGACCCGGTGAGTGACTCGATCTTCTATCGCGAGGTTCCGCTGCCGTTCATCTCGGCCGTGCAGGATCCGTCGCGAATCCGCTGGCGCTTCGGTGGGGTCGAGTCCGAAAGCGCGCCACAGATCGTGCTCGAGAACCTGCCGGTCTGCGGCAATTGCCACTCCTTCTCCAGCGACGGCAGCGTGCTCGGTCTCGACGTCGATTACGGCAACGACAAGGGAGCCTACGCGATCCTCCCGGTGTCGAAGCAGATGCTGTTGAACGACGAGAAGATCATCACCTGGAGCGACTACAAGAAGAGCGATGGCGAAGCCACTTTCGGCCTGCTCTCCAAGGTCTCGCCCGATGGCCGCTATGTGATCAGCACGGTCAAGGACCGCGCGGTTTTCGTGGCGACGCCGGACATCTGGTTCTCGCAGCTATTCTTCCCGATCAAGGGCATCCTCGTCGTCTACGACACGGAGACCGGCAAGTTCACGCCGCTGCCGGGCGCCGATGACCCTGGGTACGTCCAGAGCAACCCGACCTGGAGCCCCGACGGGAAGTGGGTCGTGTTCGCCCGGTCGAAGGCTTATCGGAAGCCCTCGATCGAGAACGCCACCAGCGTACTGCTGAGCGAGAAGGACGTGCCTGAGTTTCTCGAGAGCAAGCAGCCGTTCAAGTACGACCTTTACCGCGTTCCGTTCAATGATGGCCGCGGCGGGAAAGCCCAGCCGATCGAGGGCGCCTCGCACAACGGCAAGAGCAACTACTTCGCGAAGTTCTCGCCCGATGGCAAGTGGATCGTCTTCTGCAAGGCAGAGAACTACATGCTGCTGATGCCGGACAGCGAGCTGTACATCATCCCGGCCGAGGGTGGCGAGGCGCGGCGGCTGCGCGCCAACACGCCGCGCATGAATTCCTGGCACAGCTGGTCGTCGAACGGACGCTGGCTGGTCTTCTCCTCGAAGGCCAACACCGCCTACACCCAGCTCTTCCTCACTCACATCGACGAGCAGGGCGAATCCACGCCACCCGTGGTGCTCGAGCGCTTCACCGGCAGCGACCGTGCTGCGAACATCCCGGAGTTCGTCCCGCTGCCGGCCGAGTCGATGGTGAAGATTACGGAGCAGTTCCTCGATGCCTACTCGTTCCTTCGCGCCGGCATGGCCAACGAGCGAACCGGAAACTACCCCGGCGCGGTCCGGGCCTACGAGCGGGGACTCGCCGTCTCGCCCGACAACGTGGAGCTCTTGAACGCCATGGGATTCGCCTTGTTCCAGCAGGGCAACAGCAAGGAGGCGGTGATAGCGCTGGGTAAGGCGCTCGCAATCGATCCGAAGCACTGGAAGGCGCACAACAACCTGGCACTCGCCTCGATCGACCTCGGCGAGTTCGAGGTCGCCGAAGCGCACTACAGGGAGTCGCTCGCGATCGAGTCGCAGCAGCCTGCGATCTACAACGACCTCGGTTTCGTGCTGGAGCGCGAGGGCTTGAACGAGGAGGCGATCGAGGCGTATCGCAAGTCGGTCGAGCTGGACCCCAAGTCCGTCACCGCGCGCTACAACCTGGGCTCATCGCTGGCGCGCAGCGGGAATTTCGCCGATGCCGAACGCCAGTTGCGGGCCGCGATCGCGGCGGACCCGAAGAATGCGGCCGCCCACCAGGCACTGTCGCAGGTCCTCGAGCGCCTGGGCCGCACGGACGAAGCGCGCAAGGAAATGGAGGTGGCGAAGGGCTTGGACCGGAGCCCGGCAGCGGCGCAGTAGGCGATCCGACTCCGCGACAGGCTGCGCGAAGCCGAGCGGACAGATCGCGCCGATGCCGGCTCAGTCCGGCAAGGCCCTGGCGAGGCCTGCCCGCGTCAACTGCACGACGACCGGTGACAGTGCCAGCAGCGCCACCAGGTTCGGGATCGCCATCAGCGCGTTGAGAGTGTCGGCGATGGTCCACGCGAGGTCGAGGTGCGTGACCGCCCCGACGAACACCATCAGTGTCCACACGATGCGGTACGGCATGATCGTCCAGTCGCCGACCAGGTACTGCCAGCAGCGCTCGCCGTAGTACGCCCAGCCGAAGATCGTCGTCAGCGCGAAGACGCCGAGCGCGACCGCGACGAATTCGCCGCCGATACCGGGCAGCGCGGACTGGAACGCGACCTGCGTCAGCGCGGGACCGGTCTCGCCCGTCTGCCAGGCCCCGGACACCACGATCGCGAGCCCCGTCATCGTGCAGACCACGATGGTGTCGAGGAACGTGCCCATCATGCCGATGAGGCCGCTGCGTACCGGGTCGTTGCTCATGCCCGCCGCCTGCGCGATGCCGGCCGTGCCGAGCCCGGCTTCGTTCGAGAAAATGCCGCGCGCCACGCCATAGCGGATCCCGGCCATCATCGCCGCGCCGGCAAAGCCACCAACCGCCGCGGTGCCGGTGAAGGCCGATGCAAAAATCAGCCCGAAGGCCTGCGGGATCGACTGCCAGTGATAGACCAGCACGATCATTGCCGCGACCACGTAGCCGGTCGCCATGAACGGGACGAGCCAGTTGGCGACCGATGCGATGCGCTTGATGCCGCCCAGGATGACCGCGCCCGTGATGACGGTCAGTACCACGCCGGTCACCAGCGGGGTAATGCCGAACGAACCCTGCATGGCGGCTGCGATGCTGTTCGACTGCACCATGTTGCCGATGCCGAAACCGGCCAGGCCGCCGAACAACGCAAATGTCGCGCCGAGCCAGGCCCAGCGCGGGCCGAGGCCGTTGCGGATCGCGTACATCGGGCCGCCGACGAAGCGACCCTTCTTGTCGCGTTCACGGAAGTGCACTGCGAGCAGCACTTCGGCGTACTTGGTGGCCATGCCGACCAGGGCCGTCATCCACATCCAGAACACGGCGCCCGGGCCGCCGAGCGCAACCGCGGTGGCCACGCCCGCGATGTTGCCGACTCCGATGGTCCCGGCCAGGCAGGTCATCAGCGCGGAGTAGGGACTGACTTCACCGTGGGCCTCGTCACCGCCACGTCCCCCCCAGACCAGGCGCAAGCCGGCGCCGATCTTGCGCACCGGCATGCCACCGAGACGTACCTGGAGGTAGAGCCCCGTGCCGAGGATCAGCACCAGCATCGCCGGGCCCCAGACGAACGAATTGGCGGCGTTGATCCAGTCGGTGAATGTCGTCATGAACTCCCCCGTGCGCAAGATCTCACGGACGGTCGATGCCGTCCTGGAGTTCCGCTGTGCGCCAGCGGTTCGGTTAGCGCAACAGCTGCGGCGCCCGCACCCTCAAGCGCCTGCGCCGTGAATGAAGCGCGACCTGTCCAACCTCCCTGCCGTCGAAAACGCGTGCCGCATCGATGCGACCGGGCCCGGGACGCTGTTCCTCGTAGCCTGGGATTCAGGCGCGGACTCTCATGCCACCTTCTGCGCGGGCGACAGGTGCGACTGGTCGAGGAACTTGTCGAAGAAGATCCCGGACTCCTGCACGCCGGCGGCCTTGAGCCCGCCGATGCAGCTGTCGATCATGCCCGGCGGGCCGCACAGGTAGGCCTGCTGGGCGCCGAGCGACTCGCCCAGCATATCGGCCAGGTGATCGACGATCAGCCCGCGCCGCCCCTGCCACGCGCTGTCAGCCGGTTCACTGGCAAGCACCGGCACGAAGTCGAAGCGGACGGGCCATTCACGGCGCAGCGCTTCGATCGCATCGAGCATGTACAGGTCCGTTTCGGAGCGCGCACCGAAGATGAGGGTCACCTCGCGCGGTCGCCTGAGCGACTGCAGCGCACCCTGCAGCAGCGACAGCACTGGCGCGAGGCCGCTGCCACCGGCGATGCAGAGCATTGGTGCAGACGACTCGCGCAGCACGAACTCGCCGAAGGGCGCATTCACGTTCAATGAGTCGCCGACCTTCGCGTCGCTGAACAGCCACTCCGTGAAACGGCCGCCCGGCACCTTCCTGATGAAGAACTCGGCGTGACGGGACGTACCGTTGGCATCCGGGACGTTGGCAAAGGAGTAGCTGCGCTTCACGCCAGCAGCACTGCCTTCCGTCGGAGACAGCTCGCAGTACTGGCCCGGCGTGAAGGCCAGCGCGTGCTCGAGCTCCAGCGTCACGTGCAGGATGTCGTGGGTCAGCGGCACCATGTGAGTGATGCGCGCCGGGCTCTGTCGGGTCTCCGCCAGCGTGCTCACATCCCGAAGCTGGACCTCAACTTCGATGTCGCTCTGCGGGATGCTCTGGCAGGCCAGCACGTAGTTGTCGCGCAGTTCCTCGGCCGACAGGATGTAGCTCTTGTCGGTCAGCTCCTTGACCTTGCCCTTGACCAGGCGACACTTGCACGCACCGCAGCCCCCCGCACGGCAGTCGTGCGGGAAGGCGATGCCCTGGTTCAGCGCCGCCTGCAGCAGCGTCTCCTTCGATCCCACGCGCAGCTCGACGTTCGCGGGTGCGATCCGTGCAGCGTGTGAGCTCGGCTTCTTGCCGAACAGGCTGGATAACATGCTGTTTCTCCTTGGCGGCTTCTTCGCCGGACTCAGGCCGCGAGCGGCCTGGCAAGGTTCAGGCCAGGCATCCCTGACTTGAGGCTCGCCGCACGGGCCAGCTCTCGTTCGGCCGGCGTCGCATGCTTCTGGTCCCACTCGTTGAGCGCCGGCGTCATCACGCGCTTGAACAGCGGCGGGACGAGTGTCACCGGCATCATCGTCAGGTATCCGCCGGGCAGGTTGGGCGCCTCAGGCATCGCGTCGAGCGTCCAGTAGGCCGCATCGGCCTCGGCGTGGTGGTGCGAGTGGCGCGCCAGGCTGTAGAGCACGTTGGTGCTCATCCAGTGGTTCGAGTTCCACGAGTGGCGGGGCTGCACCGGCTTGCCGGGCTCGCGCACCAGGCCGTAGTGGGCGAAGTAGTTCTGGATCTCGAGCAGCTCCTTGCCGATGAAGGCGATCACCACCCAGGCCGCAAGCCCGACGAAGCCTGCCAGCGCAAATGCCGCGATCGCAGGCACGAGGTTCTGCAGGTTGCCGCGCATGAATGGACTGGCCAGCGGGTTCCACACCGACTTGCCGAACTTGGCGAGGCGTGCCTTCTCCATCTGGTAGGCGTGCACATACGAATGAATCGTCGAGCGCCAGGCGAACGCATAGAAGCCCTCGCCGCGACGTGCCGTGGCCGGGTCGTCGGGAGTCGCGACGCGAGCGTGGTGGCCATAGACGTGCTCGATGGCAAACGAGGTGTCGGCCGTGAGCGTGAGCGCCCAGCGCCCCAGCATCACGTCGAACGGGCGCGACGTGCGGTGCGTCAGCTCGTGGCCGGCGACGGTGCCGCCCAGTGTGTTGAGCAGGCCAAGGGAGAGCAGGCCGCCGAGCCATTGCAGCCAGTGCGACGTCGCTTCGCGGCCGGCAAACAAGTCGATTCCGGCATGGGCGCGGACCCACTCGCCGATGTGCGCGACATCGCCACTGCCCAGCATCCAGAGCAGGGTGCCGTTCAGTACGACCAGCAGCGGGAGGACGGAATAGACGGGAAGATTGAAGAGAGGGCTTTCGGAGTCGATGGCGGGACTCACGTCCCTGGGCAGCAGCCAGTCGCCCAGCATGAAGACGATGAACAGGCCGGCGGTCGGCGCCCAGAGCCACCAGCCGCCGCCGGCGATGGCGAGAATCGACAGGACAATGGCGAGCGGCATCAGCCAGCCCTTCAGAAGTTTGATCAGCATGATTTCTCCGGCAATCTGGTAGAGGTTTCAGGCAAGCGCCAGGCGACTGAGTCCAGTGCACATGGCTAACCATGGCGCGCATGTTAGGGAGGTGGTCGCGGGGCGTGAATATCACTTCATGACGCTAAACAAGTCATTTAGTGACATACTGTGCAGATGAGCCATCCGGCCGACTCGCTGCCCTGTCCGAGCACCTATTCACGCCTGCTGGTGCAGCGCTGGCCTACGGCGACGGGGCAACTGCTTGAAGGGACAGGGCTTTCACCTGAAATGCTGGTTCACCATGGCGTGATCACGGTGTCCCAGCAACTGCGGGTGCTGCGCAACGCCCGCGTGCCTGGCGGGCCGGGACGACTGGGCGCTCGACTTCGGGCGGCAGCTCAACATCAACAGCCACGGTCCGCTGGGCTTTGCCTCGATAAGCGCACCGACACTCGGCGCGGGCATCGAGACCCTCGGCGCATTCGCGCGTATTCGCGCGCCTTACCTGGGCTTCAGCGCCATCGAGCGGGATCGCCAGCTGATCCTGAGTTTCGACACGACGAGTTATCCGCTGGGCGACCTCGAGGTTCCACTCGTCGAGATCCTTCAGCAGATCGGGCTCTCCTACACCCGTGCCGTACTGGGTGAGGGAAATTCAGATGCGACGCTTTGCTTTGCATACGCCGCGCGTGGCCACGCCAGTCGTTACCGTGGGGTGCTCGGTAACCGTTGCGAGTTTTCCGCTGGCTTCAATGGCGTCGCCTTGCCCGCAGCACTGAAGGCGCTGCCGTGCCCGCTGCACGACGAGAAGATCTACCGTTCGTCCCTTTCCCGCTGCCGGGAAGCCCTCGCGGGCGTGCTGGCCGAGGGCGACGTGGTGGCGCGGGCAACCCACTGGCTCGCGGCGCACTTCGAGCACATCGCGACGAACCGCAAGTTCACGAGCCTGCCGCGGCTGGAACAACTGGCAGGAGCCTGGGGCGTCACGCCGCGCACCGTGATCCGGCGACTGGCCGAGAGGGACGCCCGCTTCGGTGACCTGCGCTCCGCACAACAACTCGAGATGGCCCGCCGCATGCTCGACGACGCGAGCTACACCGTCAGTGAGATCGGTTACCTGCTCGGCTATGGCGATCCGGCGAACTTCGGGCGCGCATTCAAGCGCCTCACGGGGCAGTCACCAAGCGAGTACCGGCGGCGTACGCGCTGAATCGAGGGCAATTCAACCAGCTATGCCTCGAAACTGTCGCGAGCCGGACGATTCGGATCGTAGTCCTCGTCCTCGAGTTCGGTCTCAGCCGACGGAGGCAACTTCGCGATGATGTTCACGAGCATCCTGACATGCTCAGACTCTTCCTCCCGCAGTTCCTCGAACAGCGCCTTGACCTCCGGCTGGTCGACATGGTCGAGGGCTTCGTCGTAGAAAGCGAAAGCCTTCTGTTCCGAATACAGGGCGAGCTGATACGCCTTCAGCGTGGACATGTTCCAACGCACGTCACCGCTCGCCGGAGCCTCCACGTCGAAGATGTCGTCGAGCGTGACCTTGGGCGGCTTGTCGCCGAACAGTGCGAGCCGGCGCTCGGCGATCTCTTCGCAGTGCTTGTTCTCGTTGACAACCATTGACTGGAATACGGCACCGGCATCGTCGCCACCACGGCTGCCCAGTGTCTCGGCGAATTCCGTGTAACGCTTCACCGCTTCGAGCTCGATCAGCGCCGCGAGGTCGAGGGCGTCCATCAGGGAAATCCTGGAGAGGTCGAGCCTGGTGGACATGGAGTTCCCCCTCTTCGGTAGCACGTGCCCGGTCAGGTGGGCGTGAGTTTGCCTGGTGAATTGTAAGTTCGTTCGACCGCTGTTGGTAAGGCCAGGCATCTGACACGCAAGGGCCGGGTCAAAACTACGTATTGCCTTTCGCGTGCTATGCCGCCGGTCGTGGAGGTGGTTCGGCCGCCAGTCGCTTGCGCAGCTCGCGAAGGCTGGTCTTCACCCGGTCCGCATTCGCGGGTCCCATGCGAACCAGGATTTTCTGCCCGGCCGATAGCGACCGAAGCGCGGGATCCGCATATTCGTAAAGCACCCAGGGCCGCGCGACCTCGACCGACGGATCCTGGGGCGGAAGCACGAGTTCGATCGTGTCACCCGGGTCGGGCGTCGCCAGCAGGTTGTCGATCACGTCGATCACCCGGTCGTTGAAGTACTGCTGCGGGTAACCAAGGTCTTCGTGGGCCTGCTGGAACAGCGGGTAGAACCGGACATACAGCGCGACCAGCTTCCCGGCGTCGACGGACGCCGCCAGGCTGACGAACGGGGTGTAGCGCTGGAAATTCTCGGCTGAGAGGTACGTGCGATCGTCTTCCTGGCGGACAGTAAAGCGCCCCGGTGTCGGCTGCACCGGCCACAGCCGCGCGGACGTACGATCGCGTGCCAGGTTGTCCACCGTGGCAACGATCTTGCGGATGTAGTCGCCCGGGTTGACCAGCCCGAGAACCGCCTCTCCGCCAAGCAAGTCGGCAGCCGCACCCTCGACAGAGGCATCGCTCGCGTCCAGGGGCGGGACTTCCTCGCCTGCGACGCCTTCTGCGTCCTGCGCGATGTCCTCGATCGGATGCCGGATTACCCCTGCGGAGGACACTTCGGGCAGAGTCGACGACCCGGGCGGGGGCTGCACCGGCTCCGGTGATCGAGCCAGGTACAGGTACAGTCCCGCTCCGACGACAACGAGCACGACAAGCGCCGGCCACCAACGCATATTCTTGTTCATTGCTCTACGGGACCTGTTCTCCGCGATCACGACAGGTCGTAGCGATCCAGGTTCATTACCTTGCTCCAGGCTGCCACGAAATCACGCATGAACTTCTGCTGCGCGTCGCTGCTTGCATAGACTTCTGCCAGGGCCCGGAGCTGCGAGTTCGAGCCGAACACCAGGTCGACGACGGTGCCGGTCCACCTGATCTCACCCGTTGTACGATCGCGCCCCTCCAGCACGCTTTCGTCGCCAGCGGATTTCCGCCACATCGTGCGCATGTCGAGCAGGTTGACGAAGAAGTCATTCGTCAGTGACCCGGGCCGCTTCGTGAACACGCCGTGCGCGGTCGCGCCGAAGTTGGCATTCATCGCGCGCATGCCACCGACCAGCACCGTCATTTCGGGAGCGGTCAGCGACAGCAGGTTCGCCCGATCCACCAGCCGCTCGGCGGCCGATGCCTCGTGCCCCTTGCTGGCGTAGTTGCGGAACCCGTCCGTGGTCGGCTCCAGCACGGCGAACGCGTCGACATCGGTCTGCTCCTGTGACGCGTCCGTGCGACCCGGCGAGAAAGGCACCTTGACGTCATGGCCGGCCTTCTTCGCCGCGGCTTCGACAGCCGCGCAGCCGCCCAGCACGATCAGGTCTGCGAGCGAAACCTTCTTTCCGTTCGACTGTGCACCATTGAATTCCTGCTGGATCGATTCCAGGGTCCGCAGGACCTTGGACAGTTCCGCCGGCTGATTGACCTCCCAGTCCTTCTGCGGCGCGAGGCGGATCCGCGCGCCATTGGCCCCACCGCGCTTGTCGCTGCCGCGGAAGGTTGCCGCCGACGCCCAGGCCGTCGTGACCAGCTGGGAGATGGAGAGTCCGGATCCCAGGATCCTGGTTTTCAGCGCGGCGATGTCCTGCGCGCCGACCAGTTCGTGATCGACGGCGGGAACCGGGTCCTGCCACAGCAGGGACTCTTTCGGCACGAGTGGGCCGAGGTAACGCGAGACCGGTCCCATGTCGCGGTGGGTGAGCTTGAACCAGGCCCTGGAAAACGCCTCCGCGAACTGGTCCGGGTTCTCGTGGAAGCGCCTGGAAATCTTTTCGTACGCCGGGTCGAACCGCAGCGACAGGTCAGTCGTCAGCATGGACGGCGCGTGACGCCTCGACGGGTCGTGCGCGTCCGGCACCGACCCGGCACCTGCGTCGTTCTTCGGCTTCCATTGATGCGCGCCGGCCGGGCTCTTCGTCAGTTCCCATTCATGGCCGAACAGGTTCGAGAAGAAGTTGTTGCTCCACTTCGTCGGTGTCGTGGTCCAGGTGACTTCGAGGCCGCTGCTGATCGTGTCAACTCCCTTGCCGGTGCCAAAGGTGTTCTTCCAGCCGAAGCCCTGTTCCTCGATGCCGGCGGCTTCGGGTTCGGGACCGACATACCTGGCCGGATCGGCGGCGCCGTGGGCCTTGCCGAAGGTGTGACCGCCGGCAATCAGCGCGACGGTTTCCTCGTCGTCCATCGCCATGCGGGCGAAGGTCTCCCGGATATCACGCGCCGCGGCGATCGGATCGGGGTTGCCGTTCGGCCCTTCCGGGTTCACGTAGATCAGGCCCATCTGGACAGCCGCGAGGGGATTCTCGAGGTCGCGGTCGCCGCTGTAGCGCTCGTCTGCCAGCCACTTGCCCTCGGGACCCCAGTAGATGTCCTCTTCCGGTTCCCAGATGTCTTCGCGGCCGCCGCCGAACCCGAAGGTCTTGAAACCCATCGACTCCAGCGCGACGTTGCCGGCGAGGATCATCAGGTCGGCCCACGAGATCCTGCGGCCGTACTTCTGCTTGATAGGCCAGAGCAACCGGCGCGCCTTGTCCAGGTTGACGTTGTCCGGCCAGCTGTTCAGCGGTGCAAATCGCTGTGCGCCGGAGCCGCCGCCGCCGCGACCGTCGGCGACACGGTAGGTGCCCGCGCTGTGCCATGCCATGCGGATGAAGAACGGCCCGTAGTGCCCGAAGTCGGCGGGCCACCAGTCCTGCGAGTCCGTCATCAAGGCATGGAGGTCCTTGATAACGGCGTGCAGGTCGAGTTTCTTGAACTCATCGACATAGTC
The DNA here is from genome assembly GCA_963793005.1 of uncultured Gammaproteobacteria bacterium. Classification (GTDB taxonomy): domain Bacteria; phylum Pseudomonadota; class Gammaproteobacteria; order Steroidobacterales; family Steroidobacteraceae; genus RPQJ01. Next base: position 76,936 of record CAWBYP010000006.1, on the reverse strand, counting down.
GAATTCCCTCTCCATCGGACTGGACAAAGGGGAGTTCTGGTTCAGGATCTTCAGGTTGAGCTGATCGGGCCACCAGTCCGCGTTGGTCGTGGACCCTGCCACCGTCTGGCTTCGGGTGCCGCCCGTGAAAGGGCACTTTGCTTCGCTTGACATGGTTCTCTCCTCGGATCGCTGCTACCTGGCTTACAGACAGTCTGGACTTGGACCGCCGAGCGATCCAATTGGTTCTGGCAATGGGTTTGATAGTCCCGACGACGAGTCGTTGCACCCGGGCCACGCGCGGCTGCGGGGTTCCAGTCAGCGAGCGCGTGATTCACCAGTCGCCATGTGCGCCGCGATCGGTCCTGCCGACCTCGTGCTGCGACTCCGGTGGTGCACCCAGTGGCTGCGCACCTGGAGGCCTCACGACCAGTCGGCGCACGCTCGCCTGCTGGTCCACGATCAGGGAATCGAGACGCTCACGCACGACCTGGTCCGACACGGTTGGCCGGCTCCGCCATCTCAGGTGATCGATCCACGTCGGGCTCTCGAAGCGTTCGACCCAGTGCTCGGGCGTGTCGATGTCCTGGCTGATCGACCACGCGCGTGCGCCATCGCGGCGTCTTATCCGGCCGACTTCATTGATCACGGCCACGAACTCGACCGCGTGCTCCGGGAGCACCCGGTACTCGATGACGACGACGATCGGGCCCGACGCGGGATGAATGTGTACGCTGGGCGGCGCGCGGCCGGTCCGGACACGCGGATCCAGCGAGCCAAGGCGCTCTATATCGATCGGCAGCCAGCGCGCGACCAGCAGCGACAGCAGCGACGCGACCCCGGCCGCGGTCAGCGATTCGCGTACGCCGGCCACGTTTGCGAACTGTCCCCACCACCAGCTGCCAAGGGCGATACTGGCGAACGCGATGGTCTGGTAGGTCGCCAGCATCCGACCCGTCACCCAGCGCGGCGAGGAGAGTTGCACGGCGATGTTGAAATTCGCGAACCCCTGGGTCCACACCGCACCCGCCAGCACGTGCGCGAAGAAGGTGAGCGCCGCCCAGCGACTCTGGCCGATCGCGACCATGGCCACGCAGGCGAGCGCGGACAGGATGCGCTGCAGGGCGTCGCTGGACACGCGGCCGCGCAGCGTGGCGCTGGAGAGCGCGCCCAGCATCGCGCCGACGCCAAAGCCGCCGAGCAGGATGCCGTAGGTGGCGGCTCCTCCGCCGAGCAGGTCGCGGGCGACGATGGGCATCAGCGCCATCACGGCAGCGATCGGTATCGTGTAGAGCACGCAGCGCAGCAGTATGGCGATCAGGTGCGGCGAGAGGCTCACGTAGCGCACGCCGGCTGCGATTGCAGTGGCGAGCGGCTCCGGCGGCAGTTCGCTGCGAACCCTTGCGGGTCGCCACCAGGCCAGTGTCGCGATGATCCCGAGGTACGACACGGCGTTGAGGATGAACGCTGCCGCTGCACCGACTGCCGCCACGATCACGCCGCCAATCGCCGGCCCGATACTGCGGGCGAGGTTGAAGCCGACCGCATTGGCCATCACGGCAGGTGCGATCTGCGTTCGCGGCACCTGGTCCCCGATGGACGCCTGCCAGGCAGGGGCAAATACGGCGCCGCCGCAGCCGATCAGGAACGTCAGCCCGAGCAGGGTCGATGGCGTGATGCCGCCGGCCAGCATCACGATTGCCAGTGCCGCTGAAGCCAGCAGCGACAGCATCTGCCCAACCAGCATGATCGACCGGCGGTCGCGCGTGTCTGCCAGTGCACCGGCCACCAGCGACAGGAAGAAGAAGGGCAGGGCGTTCGCCGTCTGGACCAGCGCGACCTGGTCGGCGGAGGGCGCGATCGTGGCCATCAGCCACGAGGCGCCGACGGTCTGGATCATGCTGCCGAACGATGACGCAAGCGAGGCCCACCAGAACAGCGCAAATGCGCGATGCTCGAACGGGGCCAGCGTCGCGCTGCGCCAGCTTTCGAAGCGGGACGAACTGCGCTCGGCCTCGACGGTCATGCATCAATCCTGCGTGATCGATCAATGCCCACGGGGTGCCGGGGCAATGGCCTCGAGGTACCGGCTGATATTAGAGCGCGCAACCTCTTCGTAGCGCTTGCGGAAGAACTCGGTGGTGAACACCGCATCGCGCTGCAGCAGGCCATTGAGGAACCTCGACTGCTGCACCGCGTATTGCTCGTCGGTCAGGTGCGGCCGCTCGGCGCGCACTGCAAGACTGTCCGCCAGGAATGGTTCCCATGGCAATCCAAAGCTCGAGAGATCGATGTCGACCATGTACCTTTCGTCGTCCCGTTGCGGGAGCTGGCCGGCCTGCGTCACCAGCACCAGGCGCTCTACGTCATCCTCGATAGCCGGGGTCATCACCGGCGAGGCGAGTTCGCGGAACAGCGCCGCACTCCTGGCCTCGTTGTCCCTTGCCAGCGGGTTATACACGCTATCGTGGAACCATATCGCCAGCTCGAGCGCGCTCGAGTCGGGCAGCAGCCCGGTCACCAGCCGGGCCTGTCCCAGGCAGTGCTCGACGTGGTCGAGGTTGTGGTAGTGCCTGCCTGGCTCGGCGTATCGATCGAGCAGGACCTGGCAGACATGCTCGGCGTGAGCCGGCTCGTCGTCGGCAACGCCCAGCCACAGTGCCATGAACTCGCTCTTCAACCGGTCATTCACGATCTGGTCCCTGGAATCGAACGGCCAACCGGGCAGCTGCGCATGAGCATTCGGCCGGTCACGCCAGTTCCAGTTGCCTGAGGCCTGCGGTGCGAAGTTCCGCGGCGGCCTCGTCCCTGGAAATCAGCCGGACCAGGTTCGCCCATGAAACGCCTGTGCGCGCGATGTCGAGCGGGCATCGATTGACCAGCGCGCGCGCTTCATCGATTCGCCCGAGCTGGGCCAGCGCGTTCACGGCGTGCAGCCACGCCAGCGTGAGGCTGGGGCTGAAGTTCATTGCGTCGCGCGCCGCTGCCAGTGCGCCTTCGAAGTCGCCGCTGCAGGATAGGGCCACCGATCGATGCAGGAACCAGAATGGCCTGCCCGGGTGCTTGCGTGCGCCTGCCAGCAGCCTGTCCAGCACTGTCCTGATCTCGGCGAGGTGCACGGGGGAAGTCGAAGGGGCAAGCACCCAGCCGAGGTAGCCGTAGGTGCCTTCGTCGTACAGGTTGAGCTCGAGCGCCCGTCGCAGCACGCGCTCGCCCTGCTCGTGCTCGCCGCAGATCGCGTACACATGCCCGGCATATTTCAGCACTACCGGGTCGTCCGAGCAGAGCACCAGGGCTCGTTCGACTTCCTTGAGCGCCTCGTTGCGTGCGAGATCGAGGTCGCAGGTATAGCCGTTGACGATTTCCTCGGCGATCGCGGAAGCGAGCAGGGCGTGGGCGTGACCGTTTCCGGGGGCAAGGGCGAGCGCACGTTGCGCCTCCAGCTTCGCGTCTACGATTGCGTTGCTGCTGCTTTGCAGCAGTGTCTGTCGGCCGGCTTCGACCACGCTCCAGCTGTCACCGCGAGCGGCACCGTCCTGGGCGGACGCACGGCGCAGTCGCAGGAATTCGCCACTCAAGGCCCGGGCAATCTCGGCCGCGGCCGTATCAGGTTCCAGTACCCCCGATTCGTCCGGCGTCACGGTCATGCTCCAGGTCTGCCTGCCGGTTTCGCCCTCGATGAGTTCGACGCCCAGCACCATCTCGCTGCCGGTGCCCGAAACGCTGCCCGTGACGACGAAGTCGGCGCGCAGGGCGCGGGCAATGGCGCGTATCTCCAGCGACTGGAGCCCGGCGTCGAAACTCGCCCGGCGCGACAAGGTATCCAGCCCCGGGAAATGGCCCAGCGCCGCGATGAGCTTGTTCGGGACAATCGAACAGGCGGGCCGCGCTGCTCCGGCCGCATCGAGGTCGTCGAAGGGCAGCACCGCGACCACCGCCTTGTGCTCACTCGACGATCCTCGCGCCTGGATGCCGCGCATGCCGAGCGTGCTGATCGTGGCTCGGATGCCCTCCGCAAGTTCCTCGAGCCCCGGGTGCTCCGGAGTGCCGGTCCAGTCCACCAGCGAGGCGGCGTGGACACGATTGAAGGGCAGTGGAATCGACAGCCGGGCGTCCAATGCCACCGGGACGAGTCGACTCGACTCGAACCCGGCCATCGCTTCGCTCAGCACCCAGTTGGAGGCGACGGACGTCCGCGACCAGACCACGACCACGCAGTCGGCTGCAGCCAGTTCTCTCTCGATGCGCCGGTCGAACGCCTCACCCGCGTCCAGCTGGCGGTCCCACCAGACCTCCCAGCCCTGGGCGCGTAGGAAATCCACGAGGGGCGCGATCAGCCGGCGATCATCCGAGGCATAGCTTACAAAGAGCTTGGCAGATCTGGACTCGACGGTTACCAAATCACGGCCTTCGGTCCGGTTGGAGGGAGCCAAGTGTAGTGAATCCTGCCTGTTGGCGTCAGGGGTCATCCGACGCTGGTCAGCCGGACTTCAGGGTCATCTACGCCCAATCGGGGACGTCGCGGCTGCCCAGGCATGGCGGGCTCCATGTGCGGCAGCGTGTGCTAGTGTCCGCAACTCGTCCGGCCAGCTGAGGGTGGTCAGGCGGAAGGAAAAATTGAAAAAGGGCGGGGACCCCCCAGCATGAAGACAGCAGGCATTCCGCGCGATGCGCGCATCGTGATCGTTGGGGCGGGCGCCGCCGGGCTGTGCACCGCCTGGTACCTGAAACTGGCTGGTTTCAGGCACGTGCAGGTGCTGGAGCGGTCGCCGCGGCTCGGCGGCAAGTGCCGGTCGCTTACCGTGGACGGTCAATCCTTCGACCTGGGCGCCAACTACATTACCTCCGCATACACGCGGGTGCGTGAGCTTGCGGCGCATGTCGGCGCCGGCATGTACACCGAGAAGGCCGGGCACACGATCAACGTGAAGACCGGCGAAATGCGCTCGATCCTGGCCGAGGTGTTGAGCCGCACCTCGTTTTTCACGCTGGCCTGGCAGTCGCTGCGTTTCCTGTTCATACGCTGGCGCATGCGCGGCCTGCTGTCGCCCGCCAGGCCGGGCTTCGGCCACGTGCGCGACTGTCCGGAACTGCAGGGAAGCTTTGCCGACTGGCTGCGCCGACATCGACTGGATGGCCTCGGCGAGATGTTCGAGATTCCGCTGACGCTGATGGGCTATGGCGACCTCGATGACATTGCCGCGGCGTACGCCCTGACCTACATGAGTCCCAAAGACGTTCCTCAACCTGGGGATGTTCGCCGCCAACATGCCGTTGCGCCGCTGGCCGAAGCGGTTCACGCAGGGCTACGGCCGCATGTTCGAGCGGCTGGCGGCCGAGGTGGACGTGCTCACCGGGGTGGAGATTGTGAGCATCACGCGGGGCGAGCAGATACACGTCCAGTACCGGCTGCTGGAGCAGCAGCTCGAGCAGGACATCACTGTCCGCGAGACGGCGACCTTCGACTACCTGGTACTCGCCTGCCCGCAACTGCCGGAGGTGCTCGAGTTCCTCGATCTGAGTGACAAGGAAACGAAGCTGTTCGAGCAGGTCGACGTCAACCCGTTCTTCGTCACGACCTACATGGCGCCGGGCACCGAGCGCGTGGCCGCGGTCACTTTCTCGCTGCCGGAACCCGCGCTGGGTGAGCCCCACGTCGTGACGCGCCAGTATCCGGAGAGCAACTTCATCTCGATCTATTCACGGGGCGATCGCGAAGAGACGATCGGCAGGGAGAAAATCGAGGCCAACAACCGCAGGTTCCTCGGTGAAATAGCGGCGCAGGATCCCGATGCGGCGCCATTGAACAGCGACGACTGGGCCTACTTCCCGCACGTGCCATGCGCTGCGGTCGACGCAGGTTTCTACAGTGAGCTGGAGGCTATGCAGGGCGAGAACCGTACGTTCTATTGCGGTGGCCTGCTGGCCTTCGAGCTGGTCGAATGCATTGCGGAATATTCGCACCACCTGGTGCAGACCCATTTTGCAGCGAGGGCCTGATCGTGACCGGAAAACAAAAACAGCCCCGAATCGCCATCATCGGCGCCGGCCCGGCCGGCATGAGTGCCGCATGGTTCCTGAAGCAGAACGGCTACCGTGATGTGCACGTGTTCGAGAAGATCGAACGGGTCGGCGGCAAGTGCCTGAGCTTCGACTACGAGGGGCGGCAGTTCGACATGGCGGCGCACGAAATGCTGGCCGGCTACGGCGACGTGATGGACATCGCCACGGCGCTCAAGGTGCCGACCACGGGCTACCAGGACGTGCTGGTGTACGACCGCGGCAGCCGACGCTACATGGACATGCTGACGGCCACGCAATCCGGCGGCTACGGGAAACTCCAGGTCGTGTGGGCGTCGCTGCGCTACACGTGGATGCTGCTCACGCGGTTCAGGAAGTTCTCCCAGCCCGGGTCGGGTTTCGCAAATGCGCCGCCCGAGCTGCTGCAGCCGCTCGCGAGCTGGCTCAAGCAGCGGCGCCTCGAAGCCCTGCAGGAAACAATCCTGTTCGTGATGAAGGTGCAGGGCTTCGGCCGACTCGACGAGATCCCGGCTGCCTACTTCGTCAAGTTCCAGGGGCTGCGCAACTGGCTGTCCAACGTGCTGCACGTGGCCGGTATCGTCCAGTACTGGCCGCGCGTGTTCAAGCACGGCTTCCAGTCGCTGTGGGACGCGGTTGCCAGGGAGGTCGACGTCCAGCTCGATGCCGGGATCCGCGCCATTCGTCGCAAGCAGGCTGCGGACGGCAACGTCATCGAGGTTGAAATAGAGTTCGCCGGCGACCGGCCGTCCCGGAAGTTCGACCAGTTGATCCTGGCCTGCCCGCTGGACGTCACGACCCTTTCAGGGCTTGGCCTGGACCTCAGCGCGCAGGAGAGCCGTCTGCTTGAGAAGGTTCGCTACGTGGAGTTCGTCACGACGGCCTGCCGCGTGGAAGGGGTCCCTGCCGGTGTGGTCGGGACCATTCCACTGCCGCCGATGCTGGACTATACCGGCTACATCAAGATCTACGACGACAGCGACATGACGATCTTCTTCAACCTGTCGCCGTCGGAAGGCTACGACAAGGGCGAGATCGAGGAACGGATCAGGGCCCAGGTTGCGAAGCTGCCCGACTACAAGGGCAAGCCTGCGCGCCTGGTCGAGAAACACAGCCAGCACGGCTGGCGCTATTTCCCGCACGTGAGCCTGGCCGACTTCAGCGCGGGTTTTTATGACCAGCTGGAGTCGTTGCAGGGATTCCAGCAGACTTTCTACGACAGCTCGCTGCTGGGATTCGAGACCGTGGGCAACACGGTCGCCTATTCCCGGGGCCTCGTGGACCGTTACTTTCCACCACTCGATCAGTGATGGATGCCGCCACCGTTGTAGGGATAGCCGTTCATGCCGCGCAGCGACTCGAGTTCGCCGACGTGCCAGTACGCGTGCGCGGAAATGAACAGCCAGGCGTCGCCGCGCGTCTTGACGTCGCTCGGGAAGATGCCCGGCTTGATGAAGCGGTTGAGGTGAAATAGGTCGAACTTGAGGGCAGTGAACAGCCGTTGGCGAGTTTTCTCGAATGCTGCGGTCACGCCGGCCCGGCCGACTCCCTTGGTCGGGTCCACGGGCCCGCTGTTATCGGCCCAGTACATGTCCTGCCATTCTTTCGAGGTCTCGTAGGGGTCGCCGTTGAGATGATGCAGGAACCAGTCCTCGACTGCGGCATAGTGGCCGAACACCCAGTCGAAGGACCGTCCGAGGCCCGGCAAGGGCTTGAACCAGTCGTCGTCGTGGACATCCTTCACCATTCCAAGAATGATGCTCTTGCCCGTGAAGAGCAGCTTGTAAGCGTCTATCTGCAGCATTCCTCATGACCCCCGCTGACCGAAAACTGATTGCCGGCGAGGCTACCCTATCGATTCGCCGAATGCGACTGGGTTCGCTGCTGTCGTTCGGCCTGCTGTTCGCCACGTTGGCGAGCGCCGAGCCTCTCGAACTGCGCGACGAGCAGGGGCCTGGTTATCGCCCGACGTTCGAATACCTCGTCGACGAAAGTGGCGAGGCTACGCTTGCGGAGATCCAGCAACTCCCCGAAGACGCATTCCGCCGCAGCGGCCCGCGCGGTATCGCGCTCGGGTTCATCAAGGGTGCGGTGTGGCTGCGTTTCGACGTGCGCAATCGCAGCGTCAAGGACAACGCGTGGTTGCTGCAGGTCACCGATCCGTTGCTGGACGACGTGCAGGTCTACCAGGAAACTGCCGGCGGCCAGTGGCGGGAGACCCGGCTCGGCGACCACCACTCACTGTCGCCGGATGTGTTGGATGCGCTCACGCCCGTGTTGCGGGTCGCGCCGGCACCGGATCGCGTGACGACCTACTACCTGCGCATCCAGAGCCAGAGCAGCATGCTGGTCGACCTGAGGCTGCTGACCGCCCAGCAGTTCTACAAGGCGAGCATGGCCAGCTTCCTGGGCTACGGCGCCATGTTCGGGATCATGGTGGCCATGTGCCTGTACAACCTGTTCCTGTTCGTTTCGCTGCGCGACACGAACTACCTGCTGTATGTCATTTCGATCACCGCCACGGGCCTGTTCCTGGCCAGCCTCAGCGGCCACGCGCCGCGCTGGTTGTGGCCCGACTACCGGCCATGGTCGGAGGAGATCTTCCAGGTCATCGTTGCGGTGACGCTGGTCGCCGGGCTCGCGTTCTGTACCCGCTTCCTGCAGGCCAGGCAGTACGCGCCCGGCCTGCACAAGACGATCCTCGTGCTGATGGCACTGGCAGTGCTGACAGTGCCGCTGTCCGCGCTGACCGGATTCCAGTTTTCAATCCACCTGACCGGCGCGGTGTCGGCAGCCGCCGGGACCGCCGGCCTGGTCACCGCCGTCGTGTGCCTGCTGCGCGGCCAGCGCTCGGCGCGTTATTACCTGGTCGCGTGGGCGGGTTACTGCATCGGGACCGTGTTTGCCGCGGCGCGCCAGCATGGATTCGTGGACAACAGTTTCGTTGCCGTGCACGGCATGGAAATGGGAGCCGTGCTGGAAACAGTGTTGATCTCCTTTGCGTTGTCGGATCGCTACAACGAGATGAAGCAGGCCAAGGAGCGGGCACAGCACGAGGTGGCCGAGAGCCTGCGGCGCATGGACAGGCTCAAGGACGAGTTCCTGGCCAACACCTCGCACGAGTTGCGTACCCCGCTGCAGGGCATCATCGGGCTGGCCGAGTCGATGCTGGACGGTGCAGCCGGCAGGATCAGCGAAGCGGCCGCCAGCAACCTGTCGATGATCGTCAACAGCGGGCAGCGCCTGGCGTCGCTGGTCAACGACATCCTGGATTTCTCCAAGATGAGGACCCATGAGCTGGTCCTGCGCAAGAAGGCAGTAGACCTCCGCGTGGCAGCGGACGTAGTCATGCGGCTGAGCGCACCGCTGGCCGAGGTCAAGTCGCTCGAGCTCATCAACGAGGTCGACGACAGCGTGCCCAGCGTGCTGGCCGACGAGGACAGGCTGCAGCAGATCCTGCACAACCTGATCGGCAACGCGGTCAAGTTCACCGACGCCGGCTCGGTGCGCGTGCGGGCCATCGACGAGGGCGGACGGGTCAGGGTGCAGGTCATCGACACCGGTCCCGGCATAGCCGACGAGGACCGTGAACGCATCTTCGAGTCATTCGAGCAGGTCGAGGAATCAGCCACGCGCGTTCACGGCGGCACCGGGCTCGGTCTTGCCGTGACGCGCAACCTCGTGCAGTTGCATGGCGGCAGCATCGATCTCGAGTCACGGGTCGGGCAGGGGTCGACATTCAGCTTCGTGCTGCCGGCCGCCACGGCGAGCGAAGCGGAGGAAGCGCACCCGGTCCTGAAGGAGGAGCAGGAACCCGGGAGGCAGGTCGCACCCGAGCCCGCGCACGGTCCGCGGCTTGGCCGTGCGCTGTCGGTCCAGGCGTCGGTAGTGCCGCAGATCGACGATGATGGCGGCCCCGCGAGCAGCGACGACCGCATCCGCATCCTGGTGGTCGACGACGAGCCGGTGAACCAGCAGGTGATGCTGAATCACCTGTCGCTGCAGCACTATGACGTGCTGCAGGCCGAGAACGGCATGCGTGCGCTCGAGCTGCTGGCCGGTGGCGAGAAAGTCGACCTGGTGCTGCTCGATGTCATGATGCCGAAGCTGTCCGGTTTCGAGGTCTGCCGGGAGATCCGCAGGACGCACCTGCCGACGCAGTTGCCGGTCGTTATGGTCACGGCCCGGACCCAGATGGCGGACCTGAAACTGGGACTGCAGGTCGGCGCCAATGACTACATCACCAAGCCGGTTGCCAAGGGCGAACTGCTCGCGCGCATCAAGACCCACCTCAACCTGGTGCGCATCAATTCAGCCTATTCGCACTACGTCCCGCACGAGTTCCTGCGCTACCTGAAGCGCGACAGCATCATAGACGTACAGCTCGGCGACAACGTGGAGATGGAAGCGGCGGTGCTCATATCCGACATTCGCGACTTCACGACACTGTCGGAGCACATGACCCCGGATGAGAACTTCACGTTCATCAACAGCTATCTTGCCATTGCAGGACCGCCGATCCGCAGGAACGGCGGCTTCATCGATCGATACACCGGCGACAGCGTGATGGCGGTGTTCGCGGGCGGTGCCGACGATGCGCTCCGTGCGGCGCGCGACACGATGGCGAGCCTCGCGCAGTTCAACCTGGAGCGCGAACGCAAGGGGCAGCCGTCGATACGCATCGGCATCGGCATGCACCTCGGGCGCCTGCGACTCGGCATCGTCGGCGAACTGCAGCGCCGCCAGGGCGACATCTTTGCCGACGCGGTCAATGTGGCCTCGCGCATCGAAGGCATGACGAAGACCTACGGCAGCGCCGTGATCGTGAGCGAGGCCTTCCTCGAGAACCTGTCCGATGCGGAGAGCGCGCTGCCCAGGCGTCGTGCGCTGGGCCGGGTTGTCGTCAAGGGCCGCAACGAGGCCGTGGTGCTGCACGAAGCATTCGAGTTCGATGCGCCGGACCTGGCCGCGCACAAGCTCGATACGCGTGCCGCATTCGAGCGTGCCGCAACAGCACTACGAGGCCCGGCTGTACTCGGAGGCCATAGCGCTGCTGGGCCAGGTCCTGCGGGCGCACGAGGGCGATGCCGCGGCGCGGTACCTGCTTTCCGAGGCGACGGCCCGCCTGCGCGAGGATGTGCTGGTCGGCTAGCCGTTGCGGCCATGGCTTGGCGGTATTCAAAAGTACTATTTACCTGCAGGAAATCTTTGGTACGCTTTATTTTCAATAAAAACTGATGCGTACGGGATTCAAATGACCATTACCGACAGAAACACGCAGTCGTGGCGCTGGATGGCCCTGTTGACGCTGGCCGGCCTCGCAAGTGCAGGCAATGTGTCTGCGCAGCAGGCAGCCGCTACGGAAGACCAGCCGGCGCCGGTGTCGGCTGCCTCCGGGGCGTCGCCCGGTCAAGACACTGCCGCCGTGGAGGGTGGTTCATCAAAAGAAGCGCCCGCGGCGGGTGGCGCGTCCACGTCCGAGGCAAGCGGCGCCTACTGGCTGGGCGAGACGATCACGGTCGTCGGTGAGCGTCCCCGGATCGCCGACGAGGTGGCAACCGTCGACACGGTGACCGCCGAGGACATCGCCCGGCGCGGCGTGCGTACGCTCGACCAGGCCATTGCGCTGCTGCCGGGCATGTACGTGCGCTACGGCGCGGACGGTGTTCCAAGGATCGACGTTCGCGGCCTGCGCACCCGGAACATCATCCTGCTGCAGGACGGCGTTCCGCTGAACTCCGGCTTCGACGGGCAGTTCGACCCTGCGCTGATCCCGGCCGAGAACATCGCCGAGATCAAGGTGACGCGCGGGGGTAGTTCGGTGCTTTATGGCCCGGGCGGCAACGCCGGCGTGATCGAGATCATCACCAAGTCGGCGGGTGATGCGGTGCGCGCGAACGTCGCCGGCGAGTACGAGTGGTCCAAGGCCTACGAGGTTCGCGGTTCTGTCAGCGGGCAGCTTGGCGGGGCGGGATTGTCGCTGTGGGGGTCGTCCTTCGATCGTGACTACTTCGAACTGTCCGGCGATTTCCCGAACAATGACCTGCAGCCGGGAGACGAACGCGTCAACAGCGATCGCAGGCAGAACGCGGTACAGGCCAACATGATGTTCAGCGAAGGTGGCCCGGATATCGGCTTGAGCCTGTCGTACCGCAATGCCGAGTACGGCAAGCCGCCGACCGTGATAGACAACAGTGATTCGATATATGCCAATCGAGCGAGGTACGAGCGCGTCGAACTCGACTCGTTTTCCGCGCAGGCGGCGGCGGAATTCGGCGCGGGCGAGTCCGGCTCCGTCAAGCCGACCGTGTATTTCAATCGCGATGCGGAGGACACGAACGGCTACGACGACGCGGGCTACGACAGCCAGGTCGCGAGCGGCTCGTTCCGCGAGAACGCCACGACCGAGGTGCTTGGCGCCAGCGTGCTGGCCTCCAGGCGCTTCGCCAATGAATTGCTGCTGTCCGCCTCGTTGAGCGGCCGGCACGAGAGCTGGAACTCCAGCGGATTCTCGGTCACGACCACCACGCGGCTGGCGGTGGAGGAGGCGGCGGCGGTGGTGGCGGTGGCGGTGGAGGAGGCGGCGGCGGCGGTGGTGGCGGCACGACCACGGTTGTTACGCCGGTCGACCAGGATGAGTCCGTCAACCTCTACTCGCTGGACGTCGAGAGCGAGTACCAGGCAACACCAGCGCTGGGCTTGGTCGCTGGCCTCGGTTACAGCGAGCAGACTCGGGACTCCGGGCAGGACGACGGCGGAATCTCGTACCTGCTTGGCGCCGACTACAGGCTCGGCGGGGCGACGACCCTTCGCGGCAATGCGTCCCGCAAGCAGCGCTACCCGACACTTCGCGACCTCTATGCGGTTGACCGCGGCAATCCGGATCTCTCCGCCGAGACGACCTACAGCTACGACCTCGCATTGAGGCACGATTTCGCCTCGGCCGGGCTTTCGGTCGAGGGCGTGCTGTTCCGGATCGACGCCAATGACTTCATCGAGCGCGTCCCGAACGGGATCACGGAGAACTTCCAGAAGTACCGGTTCAAGGGCGTCGAATTGTCCGCGAGCTACCGGGTCGCCGAGCGGCTGGACCTGGACATGAGCTACACCTACATGGAGTCCGAGAACCGGTCCAGCGACGCCGACATCAAGACGCTTCAGAACAGGCCCGAGCAGAAATTCTCGCTGCGAGTCGATTACGAGTTGACGCCGACGATCCGGCTCGGCGGTGACTACCGGTATTTCGCCGACAGCTACACGCTGTCGCGCACGTCGCCGACCACGGCCCTGGAGCTTGGAGATTTCGGAGTGCTCAACCTGGATGCATCGATCGAGCTGATGCAGCGGCGCATGCGGGCGTTCGCGCGAATCCTCAATGCGCTCGACGAAGACTACGCCGAATCCTACGGATTCCCGCAGCCAGGGCGCGCCTACGTGCTGGGCGCGGAGTTCAGGCTCTAGGGAACGCGGTCGGCGAGCCGCACCGGCGCGGGCTGTCGGAACACGTCGGCGCCGAGCCAAAGTCGACTACTGGTGCGGCAGTCGTTTTTCTGTGGCCCGCCACACCAGCACCGCGGCCAGTGCGCCGAGGAATCCGAACAGCAGGTGGGTGATGATCGGGTAGACCGGCCCGGCGCGCAGCGAGCCGAACTGCATTCCGAGCGCCTGGTTCGCAAATACGCGAACCGCCGGCTTTGCTGCATAGGCCAGCGCCGCGAGCACAGGAAGGAACAACAGCGCCCTGCCGAAACGCGGCGAGAGCCGATAACCGAGGTCCAGTACCAGCCCCGGCAGCACGTAGAACAGTGGCATCAGCACTCCGTGGCTGGCCCCGAGGAACGGCGCGGCCACCGCGGCACTGGCTCCCACCAGCGTCGCAGACCAGGGATTGGTGCAACTGAGGCGCGCCAGCACCAGCAGCGCCATGGCCTCGAGGCCATGGTGGCCTGGCAGCTGCAGTGACCAGTTGAAGCCCCGCTCCAGCGCGACAATGGTCACGCCCAGCGATGCCAGGAACAGCGCCCGACCTGCCGTCAGCGGCCCGACCAGGTCAATAACGCCGAATAGCTTCCTTGCAGAGGATTTTCCAGCCGCCATGTTCGTGCCCATCCCCGTTCTTCTCCGTAAGCAGCACGGCCTTGCCGTGCAGCAGCACGGGACGCGGCCATGGATCCACGAGCACCACCGCGTCCTCTGGAAGCGGGTGGCCGTCGGTCGTTTCGACAGAGTCTATGCCAGTCGTGGCGACCAGTGCACCCGCCGTCATCGTGCCGGTCAGCTCGCGCACGCCTTCGAGCCAGATGAATCGCCCATCGTGGCCCCCGCGTCGCAGGCCGACGGCCGACAGTGCGCCGATCACGCCCCCCTGGTCCCCGGTGACTCCCTCGAGGTGGGCACCGTGGCGAGCCGCGAGGTCGCGGGCTTCGGCCTGAGTGCGGATAGTGTCTTTCGCGCTGCGTCCGAATGCGACCAGCTCATCGGCGACGGCATCGAAGCCCGCGAGGCACAGGCCTGCGTCCGAGCCTTCCGCGCTTTCCTGTGCCAGGTAGTCGCGACAGAAGTCACGCACGGCGTCCAGGCGCGCCTTGTCAATATCCACGTCGAGGCACGCCGAGCTGTTGTGGGACGTGTATGGAATGGACGAGTGCACGTACAGCTGGTGCCGCGTGATGCCGCGTGCCCGGCCGAGCCCGGCCTCGGCGAGACGCGCGCCGAGCTGGCGGGCGCGAAAGCCGGTTCCCCGGCTCTCCAGGTTGTCGGTGTCGTCGATGCCGATCAGGCAGCGCATGTGCTTCGATCCCCGGCGGAACACCGCCGCGTGAGTCGTTGGAGGTTACACGCCGGGGGGCATGTGTCCAACCTGGCAATTCGGATCCAACCAGCGTGGCGTACCCGACCCGACCGGGGCCCGTTTGCAGGACCATGTTCGTCAAAAGTCAGGGGGCGCTTGCGCGCCCCCTTTAGCCCCCCAATTGTTCGATTCTTCAGGTCAGGTCGGAGCCTCGGCCGACCGTCCCGGCGGCGCTCTCGTGCCGGGCTTCCCCATGGCCCTGCTGGATTTCGTCCAGCCACACGCCATGGTGCTGGCGCGCCCAGCCTTCATCCACCTCGCCGGTGATCATGCCCTCCAGCGCGCCCTCGCTGCCGAGCGTGCCGAGGTAGATGTGCAGGCAGACGAATGCGGTCAGGATAAGTGCGCTCACGCTGTGCACGATGTTCGCGTTCTGCATCGCGGCCCGGTCGAAGCCGAGGTTCGGGAACAGCAGCCAGAAACCCGACACGACCAGCGCGGTGCCCGCGAAAACGAGCGTCCAGTAATAAGCCTTTTCGCCGGCGTTTGCGAAGCCCGCCGGAGGATGGCTATCGCCGAGATAGCCGCCCGCCTTCTTGATCCATTCCAGGTCGTAGGAGGCCGGGATGTTGTGGTGGAACCACTTGAGCACCATGACGATGAGTCCGGCGGCAAAGGCCAGCGCCAGGTAGTCATGGACCGGCTTCGCGATCCCGGCCCAGGCTGCAAAGCCTTCCTTGCCGAACACCGGTATCAGCACGGCACGGCCCCACAGCAGGCTCAATCCGGTGATCGCGAGCACGACGAACAGGACCGCGGTGTACCAGTGCAGCACGCGGTCCGACACGGCCCAGCGCAGCACCTTGCGCCCCGTGCGGTGCTCCAGCTTGAAACCGCCGTGCATCAGGTGATAGGCGAGCACGGCGAGGATCACGCCGAGCACCAGGATGGCGCCGATGATCATCACCGGGCCGTTGCGCAGTTCGCGCCAGGTCTCGCCGCGGCTTTGTATCAGGATGTTGGCTTCCGGGCCCGTGACGGCCGTGTAGCCGGGGTCGGATTCGCGAACCTCCCGCCAGTACTCCGAGCGAGGGTTCTTGCCGTCGGCATCGTTCTGCGCGCTCGTTTCCTGTGCCTGCACTGCTGCTGTCCACACGTATGCGGTCAGCGGCAGAAGCATGGCGCCAGCGGCGATCAGCACGATGCTCCAGAGCATCGCCTTAATACGCCCGGTCCGGTGGTTAATCCCGCTTCGAGACTGGTTCATTCGTCGTCTCCCGATCCTGCTGCCTGGCGTCTCAGCGGTCCGACTGGCCCGTCCGGCAACGCTCCTGCAACTCTGACTGCAGCTGTGGCGTGAACTGCATCGCATAGGCCGCGCCCTTGTAGACGCCGGGCTCGTAGACGGTCACGCCCTTGCCGCGTCCGCATCCGGTTGCCAGCACGGCCACGACCGCGAGCAAGCCCAAGGTCCGAGTCAATTGCCAGGTTTTCATTACACGATTCTCCAGAGGAGCAGGTCGAATCCCTGCGTCACACTTCATCCTGGTACGCGGTCAACCAGCCCCAGCTCTGCGGCCGGCCGTCGCGCTTCGAGACGCGCTCCAGGTAGATGTCGGACACGACGTCGGCGTCGCCCGCGAGCAGCGCCTTGGTCGCACACATCTCCGCGCACAACGGCAACTTGCCCTCGGCGACTCGATTGGAGCCGTACTTCTCGTACTGCTCCTCGGGGGTGCCGTCGCCGGGACCGCCGGAGCAGAACGTGCACTTGTCCATCTTGCCGCGCACGCCGAAGGCCTCTTTCTGAGGGTACTGCGGCGCGCCGAAGGGACACGCATAGAAGCAGTAGCCGCAGCCGATGCAGAGGTCCTTGTCGTGCAGCACGACTCCGTCCGCGGTCGTGACGAAGCAGTCCACCGGGCATACCGCCGCGCACGGCGCGTCCGTGCAATGCATGCAGGCGACCGAGATCGAGTGCTCGCCGGGCACGCCGTCGTCGAGCGTGACCACCCGGCGGCGGTTCACGCCCCAGGGTACGTCATTCTCGTTCTTGCACGCTGTCACGCAGCCGTTGCATTCGATGCAGCGCTCGGAATCACACAGGAATTTCATACGAGCCATGATCGAGTCTCTCCTAGGCTGGCGTGATCTGGCAGAGCGACGCCTTGGTTTCCTGCATTGCAGTCACCGAGTCGTAGCCGTAGGTGAACGCCGTGTTGGCGGCTTCGCCCCGCACATAGGGGGCCGTCCCTTCGGGGTACTTCGGCAACAGGTCCGTGCCCTCGTACCAGCCGCCGAAGTGGTAGGGCGTGAACACCACGCCCCTGCCGACGCGCGGTGTGACCATCGCCATGATCTTGATTCGGCCGCCCTCGGGCCCTTCGAGCCATATCCACTGGCCGTCCTTGATGCCGCGGTCGTTCGCGTCGGCCGGGTTGATCTCGGCGAACATGTGCTGTTGCAGCTCCGCGAGCCACTTGTTCGAGCGAGTCTCGGCGCCACCGCCCTCGTATTCGACCAGGCGGCCGCTGGTGTGGATCAGCGGATAGTCGCCGGAATAGTCCTTGGCCTGGATCGACATGTAGCGCGTGGGCAGTCGCCAGAAGCGCTTCCTGTCTTCGTAGGTCGGGTATTGCGCCACGAGGTCATAGCGCGACGTATAGAGAGGCTCGCGGTGGATCGGCACCGGGTCCGGGAACGTCCAGACGATGCAGCGTGCCTTGGCATTGCCGTACGGCGCGCAACCGTGCTTGATGGCGACGCGCTGGATGCCGCCGGACAGGTCGGTCTTCCAGTTCTTGCCCTCGGCAGCAGTCTTTTCGTCCGCTGTCAGGTCTTCCCACCAGCCGAGCTGCTTCAGCATGTCGGCCGTGAACTCCGGGTAGCCGTCCTGGATCTCGGAACCCTTGCTCCAGGAGCCCTCGGACAGCAGGTTCTTGCCCTGGTACTCGACACCGAACCGCGCACGGAACGGCATGCCGCCTTCCGCCACGGTCTTGCTGGTGTCGTAAAGGTTCGGCGAGCCCGGGTGTTTCATCTCCGGAGTGCCCCAGCAGGGCCACGGCAGGCCGTAGTAGTCGCCGTCGCAGGGGCCGCCCTCGGCCTTCAGCGTCGTGGTGTTGAAGGTGTGCTTGTTCTCCATGTGGAGCTTGAGGCGCTCGGGGCTCTGGCCGGTATAGCCGACGGTCCACATGCCGCGGTTGATCTCGCGCAGGATGTCCTCGATCAGCGGTTCCTCGCCGTTGACCTTTATGTGCTTGGTCAACTGCTCCTCGAAGCCGAACTTCTTCGCGAACTTGTACATGATGACGTGGTCGGGCAGCGACTCGAACAGCGGGTCGATGATCTTCTCGCGCCACTGCAGCGAGCGGTTCGACGCGGTCACCGACCCATAGGTCTCGAACTGCGTGGCCGCAGGCAGCAGGTAGATGCCGTCCTGCCGGTCGGGCAGCACGGAGGAGTGCGTCGGATACGGGTCCACGATGACCAGCATCTCGAGCGCTTCCATGGCCTTTTTCATCTCGGGGCCGCGGGTCTGGCTGTTGGGCGCGTGGCCCCACATGAACATGGCCTTGATCGGGGCCTTCTGCGCCATGTTCTCGGCCGGCTCCATCACGCCGTCGATCCAGCGCGAAACCGTGATGCCGCGCAGGAACATCGAGGGCGTCATGTCCTTGCCCTCTTCGTAGCTCGCCTGGTCGAAGCGGGCCTTCACCCACTCGTAGTCGAGGTCCCACACCTTGCACCAGTGCTTCCACGCGCCTTCGGCCAGGCTGTAGTAACCGGGCAGCGTATCGGACAGAACGCCCAGGTCGGTCGCGCCCTGCACGTTGTCGTGGCCACGGAAGATGTTTGCACCGCCGCCAGCGGTGCCGATGTTACCCAGCGCGAGCTGCAGGATGCAGTACGCGCGGGTGTTGTTGTTACCGATCGTGTGCTGGGTGCCGCCCATGCACCAGACGATGGTACCGGGCCGGTTCTCGGCCATGGTCTGGGCCGCAAGCTTGACCTGATCAGCCGGCACGCCGGTGACGTTCTCGACCACGTCGGGTGTCCACTTCGCGACTTCCGCGCGGATCTCGTCCATGCCGAAGACGCGCTGGCTGATGTACTCCTTGTCTTCCCAGCCGTTCTCGAAGATGTGCCACAGCACGCCCCAGATCAGCGGGACGTCGGTGCCGGAGCGCAGCCGGATGTACTGGTCGGCGTGCGCCGCCGTGCGCGTGAAGCGCGGGTCGACGACGATCAGCTTCGCGCCATTCTCCTTGCCGCGCAGGATGTGCTGCATCGCGACCGGGTGCGCCTCGGCGGCGTTGCTGCCGATGAAGAACATCGACTTGCACAGGTGCATGTCGTTGTAGGAGTTGGTCATCGCGCCGTAGCCCCAGGTATTGGCTACGCCTGCGACCGTGGTCGAATGGCAGATGCGCGCCTGGTGGTCGACGTTGTTGGTGCCCCACATCGCGGCGAACTTGCGGTACAGGTAGGCCTGCTCGTTGGAGAACTTCGCCGAGCCAAGCCAGTAGACGGAGTCCGGGCTGTTCTGCTCCCGGATCGAGAGCACTTTGTCACCAATCTCGTTGATCGCATCGTCCCAGGAAAGGCGCTGCCACTTGCCGCCCACGAGTTTCATCGGGTACTTGAGCCGCTTGTCGCCGTGGCCGTGCTCGCGGACCGCAGCGCCCTTGGCGCAATGGCCGCCGAGGTTGAAGGGCGAGTCGAAATCCGGCTCCTGTCCGGTCCAGACGCCGTTCTGCACCTCTGCGATGATTCCGCAGCCGACCGAGCAGTGCGTGCAGATCGAGCGCCGGGTCTCGGCGTCGCCGTCAGCTGCGTCGGGCGACGCGGCATCTGCCCGTCTCATCATGCGCATCGAGACCGTGGTGGCGACGGCTGCGCCGCCGGCCGCCATTCCGGTGCGGCGCAGGAAGGTGCGCCGGTCGATGGTGCGGCCCAGCAGCCCGCCGGTGGCGGGTGTGGATTCAGCTGTTCTGACGTCTTGCTTCTTGACCAGCTTCATCGCTGAGTCTCCCGGTTGCAGTGGTGAGGACGTGCCTGGTCGGTGCGCTCGGGCGCGCCGCTCAGATCCGTGCCTTGTCGTAATACTTCGAAACGTGCGCAGTCACCCGATAACCAGCGGGCTTGCTCGCCGGCGCCACGGGAGCCGCGCTACGCGCCACGGCCGTTGCACCGGTCGAACTCGCGACGGCGACAAGACCGCCTGCGGCCGCGATGTCACGCAGGAACTTGCGTCGATCGGTCGTTCTGTCAATCAGGTTTCGAATCATGGTCGTGCTTCCTCATGAGGGCTTCGCAGCGCCTGCGGCCGGGACGGAAACCCGGAACGCCTGCGCCTCGACGCCGATGAACAGTTCGCCCAGTTGCCCCACGGCCCGGTAGAAACGCGCGGACTCCGCCTGCTGCAGGTCGCGGAAGAATCGTGGCATCCAGGGCTCGAGGTGACGGGCAAAGAAACCATGCTGCTGGTCGAGCGGTGCCGGCTCGTCCGCGGTGATGAGCAGCGCCATGGTGTCGCACAGTGCCGCGGCGTGATCCTCGGGTTCGTGCACGCCGGCCTGGCGCTCGATGCCGAGCTCGCGCAGGTCGCCCCTCAACTGCGCGAGCGGCTGCTCCATCAGGAAGCCAGTGAGGTACCAGGAGCCGTAGGGCACGAGTTCGCCGCGGCCGACGCCGATGAAAAGCGCGTCGTATTCTTCCCGCAACGACTCATGGTCGGTGCGCGACGCCGCTACCGCCAGCATCTGCCAGGCGGCGGCCAGCAGGCTGTAGTCGTCGGTCTCGGGCGATGATGCCGCGCAGCATCTGCAGCATCCCGGCGTCAGGAGGACCGGCCAGCAGGTTGCCGAGCAGCGCGTACACGTTGCCCCGGGCGCGGTCCTCGTCGGGCAGCGCGCTCAAGCGCACCACCTCGGGCGATTCAATCCGGCCGGTTGACTGAGACAACATTCACTGGGCCTTGCACTGCTAACCCTGCACAGGACTGCAAGATGTGGGCCATCTCCAGCGGACTCAGACCATCCAGTGACGTCGATTATTCCTAATATATCCAACGAAATTCCCATTAGTGAGACATTGTGTCCAAATAATCTTCCAGAATGACCCAGTTCCGCGAGCTTAGCGGCCCTTTCGTGCCTCCGAGGCATACAGGTCGCGCACCCGGCAGTCCTCGCACATCTGCAGACGCCTGCGGGCCTCGTCCGTCTGGAACATCCAGTGGCCTTCGAGCTTGCGACCGAGTTTCTCCAGCATCGAGCGAGTCGCGAATGGCTTGCCGCACGCGACGCAGCACACCGGTTGCTCTTCATGGAGTATGCGCGGACGTTCCCGTGCCTCCTGGTCATACAGCAAGCGGGCGCTCAACGAGACGGCGTCCTCGGGGCAGGTGCGCTCGCACAAGCCGCACTGGATGCAGTCCCATTCGCGGAAGTTCAGCTGCGGAAGGCCGCGGCCATCCTGCAGTGCGTGGGTCGGGCATGCCGATACGCAGCTCATGCAGAGAGTACAGGCGGCCGCACTCACGCGCACTTCGCCGAATGGGGCTCCTGGCGGCAGTGTGACGCTGCGCTTTGGTGCGGGTGCCTGTGCGTGCAAGTGCTGCAAGGCAAGCCGCAGCACG
This sequence comes from uncultured Gammaproteobacteria bacterium, assembly GCA_963793005.1. Lineage (GTDB taxonomy): Bacteria > Pseudomonadota > Gammaproteobacteria > Steroidobacterales > Steroidobacteraceae > RPQJ01. Next base: position 55,487 of record CAWBYP010000006.1, on the reverse strand, counting down.
CCGCGCTTGTCGGCAGCGGGCGCCGCAAAGCGCGCGGCCGGCCTCGACGATCCGGCTGGAAGCCCGAGCAGCGCCTGGAGCGCCGATTCCGGCTGGTCCGCATTCACCATGCGCAGGCAATCCGCGCCGTAGCCCATTCCGGCGAGAATCGCCCACGCCGTGCCAAGCTGCTCGTGCAGCGCTTCGACCACCTGCGGCGGCGTGCGATCCGAGGTGAGCAGCACTACCGCATCCGCGCCGTAGGCGAGGCAGGCGAGCCACGCTTCCATCCCGACCGATCCGATCTCCTCGATCTCGACAGGCAGCAGGCGTTCCGGCATGCGCGCGACCAGGTCGCGCTCGAGCGTCGCGACCGAGGAGGCATCGTGCAGCAGCAGGCACGCGGAGGATCCGCCAGCAGCGTGGAAATCGCCGAGCAGCGCGCGCAGCGCTCCCAGCAGGTCGCCGGGCCTGGGATAGGCATAGGTCATGGCCCCGCTGGGGCAGACCGTGGCGCAGGCGCCGCCGCCCTGGCACAGGTATGGATTGACCTGCACCGTATTGCCGATCGACACGATCGCCTCTGCCGGGCACGCGTCGATGCAACGCGTGCACGCCCGCTTGCCGTTGCGTCCATGTGCGCAGATCTCGGGGTTGTAATTGAAATACTTGGGCTTCTCGAACTCGCCGCGCATCTCCGGCAGCGTCGCGAGCAATGCGGCGAGCGCGTCCTCGTCAGTCCCGGGCGCGTAGTAGCCGAGGGGCGGCATCGCCTGCCGCATCAGCGCGGGTGTCCCCAGGTCGACCACCAGGTCGAATCGCGCAACCGGCGGCGACAACAGCGCGCCGATTGAATGTTGCTGGCCGCCTGCGACCATTGCGACCTCGAAGTCGCCCAGTGCACCACGCACCATCGGCCGCCCGCCGCTGACCACCTGGATGCCCTCGACCCGGTCCACGTCGAGCGCAGCATCACCTGGTACGGCGACGGAACATTCGAGCTTGCCGGCAAGCTTGCCTGCCAGGTCCAGCGCTGCGGGTTTCGGGCCGATGACCAGGCATCGGCCATGCGACGTGAATTCGACGACCGCGACTGGTTCGACATCTGTGAGCCGCAGCGCGGCCAGCGCGACCGCGCGCGCACGACCGTCCGCTTCCAGTTCAGGCAGGCCTGCGATCGGCATCTTGTTCTGGTTCCTCGGTGGCAGGGTCAGCAGTATCACCGCTCACGATGCCGGATGCCGCGGCGGTATCGTCGGCAGGTTCGCGGGTTGCGGCGTTGTCGGCTGCTGCGCCCGGCAAGCGTGGCCCCGGTTCATCGTCGGTCGGCGGGCCCAGCTGCTTCCCGTCTTCGGCCGACAGGAGTTCCCTGGCCGCGCGCTCGACGTGGTGCCGCATGTCAGCGGTCACGATGCCAGCCAGCGGCGCGAATTGCGTAAAGTCGTCGCAGTAGTCGTCCAGCCCGTCCAGGACATTGAACTTCGGGCTGCGGAACAGCTTGCGCAGCGCGGCTCGACGCAGCGACAAATCGACGTCGGGTCCGAGGAAGGCGCTGTAGTCCGAATCCGGACCCAGCGATTCAAGATCCGGCAGCGCGATGCCTTTGGGCCCTGTCCCTTCGGCAGACGGGGACGGCGCAGGCCGGTCTTCGGCCACGGGCGCAGGTGGCGTCGTGTCATCCGGCTCGACAGCGGACCGCCCGGTATCGCGTGTCTCCGACTTGAGTCTCGACCAGCGCTGCAGGAAGGGTTCGTCGGCAGTGTCGTGGTCCGCGGCGTCGGTATCGCGTCTGCTCACGATTCCTCGCTCGCAGACCAGTCCGTGCGCTTGCGCTTGCGCTTTTGCTGTGGAACGTTGTACTCGACCACGAATGCCTCGAGGTGCTGGTAGATCTCCGGGGGAATCGCCGCTGAAAACACGCGGTCGTCGCCTTCTACGCCCGAGCAGGCCTCGTTCTGGTCCGCGGTCACGAGCGTGGGAATGATCCTGGACTGCTCATCCTCGCTGCACAGCACGTAAAGCGAGGGCTGCCGCCCGGTCAGGTTGACCCAGTAACTCTCGGCCGCGTCACGGTACAGGTCGAGCCGGAGCCCGCCCCAGAGGAAATGTTCTTCGTCGTCGTCACCGCGGACCGGCGTGCCCTGCGCTTCCTTGCCCGGAAGCCCGGACCCGGCCACGAGCGCCACGACGCGCCAGCTCGGCACCCGCCAGCCCTGGCCCGCAACCATCCTGCGGCCCATGATCACGGCCACGGGCAGGCTGATTCTTGGTTCCACGGGCATTGGCCTCACTCCCACTGGACGGCCCGACGAGCCGACGCCGTTCATTCTGCACCAGCCGGCATCCCGATGGGCAGGCGGGTGGATGGCCCGGCCAGGCGTATGGCCAGGCAACAGGCCGGGCGCAGGGTACGAATCTTGCAGATGACTCGTATATCGATGGCGCAGTGCGGCGCCGCCGATGCGCACACGGCGATCCCGCGAGGAGTCCGCGAATGCCAGCCAGCAAGCCAGATACGACCGCGGCCGAGACTCCGCCGCACGAGACGCCGCGCTTCATGAACGTGCGGCAGGTGGCGCGCTACCTTCAGATAAACGACAAGAAGGTGTATGCGCTGGTCAACGAAGGCCGGATCCCGGCGACGCGGCTGACCGGCAAGTGGTTGTTCCCGCGCGACCTCGTGGACCAGTGGTTGCTGGAGTCGAGCCACGGTGGCCTGCTGACCGACCGCCTCGTCATCGCCGGCAGCGACGACCCGCTGCTGCATCGCGCGGTGACGTTGATGGCTGCCGAACTGCAGGGACGCGCGCTGGTCAGTTACGCGGCCATCGGCACGCAACCCGGCCTCGAGGTCCTCGCGCGGCGGCGGGCCGACGTGTGCGCGCTGCACTGGGGGCCCGAGAGCGAAAGCCTGCAGCGTCATCCCGCGCTGTTGAGGCAGTACGTGCAGCACAAGGACTGGATCCTCGTGAGGCTGTTCCGTCGCGAGCAGGGACTGATCATGACGCCCGGGCTGTGGACGTCCGACAGCCGCATCGAGCAATTATTCACGACCGGAATCCGCTGGGCTTCGCGGCAGGAGGGAGCCGGGTCGCAACGCTTCCTGCGCGAACTGATCGCGGAGCATCGACTCGATCCCGCGGACCGCAGGATCACCGCACGCGCTTATTCGGAGCGCGACGCCGCCTCGGCCATTGCGACCGGGCAGGCCGACGTTGCGCCGGGGGTCAGGGCGGCGGCGGGCGAGTTCGGGCTCGAGTTCCTGCCGATCGGATGGGAGGCCTTCGACCTCGCCATGTCGCGCGGGGTCTATTTCCGCACGCTGTTTCGCGACCTCGTCGATGTGCTGCGGGGACCCGAGTGCCAGCGCCTGGCCCAGGTATTCGGCGGCTATGACCTGGCGGGGTCCGGCGAGATCGTCTGGACCGCCTGAGGCCGGTCAATCCAGGGCGAGCTGGTGCTCCACCGTGTGGCGCAGGCCGAGCGCGGGCACCTCGAGCACCATCACCGCCTGCAGCGGCCGTGATGTGTCGAGCGTGCCGGCGGCCAGCGCCGCTCGCGCTGCATTCTCCATTTCGATCTGCGAGGTGATGCCCACCTTCTTCAGGAACTTGCGGATTTCGCCAGTAAATTTTTCTTCGTCGAAGGACTGTTCCGACATTCGTGTATCTCCATGGTCTCGCGGCCGTCGGGCCGCCGGTTGATCAGGATTCCCCGTCGCCGGCGTCACCGCCGCCGCGGCCCAGCCGCCGCTCCAGCGTCTTGCGCGACACGCCTAGTTGTCGCGCGGTCGCCGAGCGATTGCCATTGTTCTGTTCGAGCACACGCATCATGTGCGCCTGCTTGACCTGTTCGAGTGTCCAGTCGAGCGGGTAAGCGCCGCCGCTGGTATCGACCTCGGCGACCTGCGACAGCGCTGCGGCGGAGGGATCTTCCTCAGGCGGGCCACCCATCAATACCGTGCGCTCGATGACGTTGCGCAGTTCACGAACATTGCCCGGCCAGTCCCTGGCGCACAGCGCGCCGAGCGCGGTTTCGTCGAGTGCCACGGGCGTCATGCTGAATTCATCCGCGACCCGCCGCATGAAGTGCTGCACGAGCGCCGGGATGTCCTCGCGCCGTTCACGCAGGCACGGCAGCAGTATATGGACCACGTTAAGCCGGTAGAAAAGGTCCTCGCGGAACCCGCGCTCCCGCACCCGCTCGCGCAGCCCCGGCTGTGCGGATGCGATGATTCGAACGTCGATCGGGATTTCGCGGTCCGCGCCGACCGGCCGGATCCTGCCTTCCTCCAGTGCGCGCAGCAGCTTCACCTGCAGGTCGCTGCGCATTTCGCTCACTTCGTCGAGGAACAGCGTGCCGCCCCTGGCCGCGACGAACAGGCCGTCGCGCTGCTGGTGCGCGCCGGTGAATGCGCCCTTGGCGTGGCCGAAAAGTTCCGTCTCCATCAGGTCGGGCGGAATCGCGCCGCAGTTCACCGGCACGAAGGGCCCGCGCCGGCCGCTGCGCTCGTGCACCAGTTGCGCGACGAGTTCCTTGCCGGTGCCGGTGTGGCCCTCGATCAGCACCGTCGCCGGCGTGGGCGCCACACGGTCGATGACCTGGCGCACGCGGCGTATCGGCGCTCCGTCGCCGACAAGTTGCACACGCGTCGCACGTGGGGCCGTCGCGTCCCCACGCAGCGCCGGCGATGCCTGGGGGTACGCGGGCGGTTTCCGCTGCGTGGCGATGAACCGGTGCAGGGACTTTGCGTCCAGCGGCAGCGGCAGTACGGCGGAGGCGCCCGCGAGCAGGCTGGCTTCGGCCAGCGATGCATTGTCCGGCGCCGAAACGCAGATGCACGGCGCGGTCCCCGAGCGATGCAGGTTATCGATCCATGCGAGCGCAGGGTCCGCGGCCGATCCAACCTCGACCACGATGCAGTCGAAGTGACAGCGCGGCAGCAGGCGCTCCGCATCGCCGACGCTCGCGACGAACTCGGCCACCGCCGCGTGCTGGCGCAGCGATCGCCGCTGCCGCTCGTCGCCGCAGCAGGCCTCGCCGATGAACAGCAGCGACAGGCCTGCCTGCGTGGGCAGCGCGCCGGGCGCCGCCGTGTTGCCGTCTGCCGGCTGTTCGAACCTGGGCATGTCTCTTTTTCTTCTCCGGTGTGTCCGCGTCCAGCGATTCCGCGGCTGGTACTGACAGTGAAATAGGCTACGTGCTGGGACAGAATGGCGCAACCGGTCCCGGCGGGTGCGTCAATTTGTCCTCGGTAGCGGCCATCGCTGCGCCAGTGGATGGCATTTAAGCGACAAGCGGTCTGCGGGTCGGCAGAATTGGCAACGAATGGCGACCCCAATCCAGGAACCGCACTTTTTGAAGGACGCTGTCACCGGGCTGGTCCTGGCAGGCGGACTCGCGCGTCGCATGGGCGGCCAGGACAAAGGGCTCGTGGAACTGCTCGGCAGGCCGATGATCGAGTATGTGCTCGACGCGCTGACGCCGCAGGTGGGCCAGGTACTGATCAACGCGAACCGGAATCTCGATCGCTATGCTGCCTTCGGTCACCCGGTGGTCCCCGACACGCTTGACGGCTTCCTCGGCCCGCTGGCCGGCGTGCTCGCCGGCCTGCGCAGCCTCGAGACCGAATTCCTGCTGACCGTGCCCTGCGACGCGCCGCTGGTCGCTCATGATCTCGCGCGCCGGATGCACGAGGCCTGTATCGATGCGCAGGCCGACGTCGCAGTGGCGACGGACGGGCGTCGGCAACAACCGGTGTTCCTGCTGCTGCACGCCCGTGTGGCGCCGGGCCTCGAGTCGTATCTTGCTGCCGGCGGCCGCAAGATCGACACCTGGTTCCAGCAGTTGAACCTCGCCGAGGCCGACTTGAGCGACGCGCCGGATACCTTCGTCAACGTGAACGACCCGGACGAACGCCAGCGACTCGAGGCGCGATTTCTTTCCACGCGCGGGTAGCGCTCGGTAGCATTGCACCATGCACGGACGGGCGCACCGATGACGAAAGTTCACGATCCACTGCCGGCCGGCGTCGATCCCTGCGACCTGCCGGGTCATGGCAAGAAGCCCCTGCGGCTGGAAGAGGCGAGGGCGCTGATCGTTGCCGACATCGTGCCGGTCGCCGATGAGGAGACCGTCGGCCTGCAGGCCGCGCTCGGACGGGTGCTGGCGGGCGCGGTGCATTCCAGCGTGGACGTTCCGTCGCACAGAAATTCGGCGATGGACGGTTACGCGCTTGCCGGTGAGGACCTGCCGCGCACCGGCGAAGCAGCCTTCGGGATCGTCGGGACCTCGTGGGCGGGACGACCCTTCGGCGGCACGGTGAAGCAAGGCCAGTGCGTGCGCATCATGACGGGCGCGACGGTGCCGGAGGGCACTGACACGGTCGTGATGCAGGAGCACGTTCGACTGGACGGTGATCGAGCCGTGATCGAAGCCGGCCACCACCAGGGCCAGAACGTTCGGCCCGCTGGCGAGGACATACGTCGTGGCGAGCTCGCGCTCGAGCCCGGCACGCTGCTGCGCCCCGCGCAACTCGGCTTGCTGGCATCGATCGGGGTCGGGCAGGTCACGGTGCTGCGCCGCCCGCGCGTCGCGATTTTCTCGACCGGTGACGAATTGAGGCCGATCGGCGACGAACTGGGCCCTGGCCAGATCTACGACAGCAATCGCTACAGCCTGCACGGAATGCTTACGCGGCTCGGCGTCGAGGTCGTCGACCTCGGGGTCGTCAGGGACACTCGCGAAGACACGCTGCGCGCGTTCCAGTCCGCTGCCGGGTCGGCCGACGCGATCGTGACGACCGGCGGCGTGTCGGTCGGCGACGCCGACTATGTGACGGAGACGCTGGAGCGGCATGGCCAGGTGGGGTTCTGGAAAGTGGCGATGAAGCCGGGCAAGCCGATCGCATTCGGCCGCTTCGGCAGGGCCCATTTCTTCGGCCTGCCGGGCAACCCGGTGTCCGTGATGGTGACTTTCTACCAGCTGGTGCAGCCGGCGCTGCGCGCGCTGATGGGGGTGACGAACGATGATCCGCCGATCCTGCTGCGCGCCGAATGCGAGACGCGACTCCGCAAGAAACCAGGTCGGCTCGAATTCCAGCGCGGCCGCTTCGAGCGCCGGCCGTCCGGCGCGTATACGGTTCGCAGCAGCGGCCACCAGGGCGCGGGCGTGCTGCGCTCGATGAGCGAGGCCAATTGCTTCATCATCCTGCCGCTCGAGCAGGGCGACGTGGAGCCGGGCACCGAGGTCGAGGTGCAACCATTCGCCGGTCTCGCCTGAGCCGGTGCCATTGATCGACGGGAGCGAACGCATGTCCTATGCACATGGAGGCGGGGAACGGAAATTCCTGCCGGTCAGCATCGCGATACTCACAGTATCGGATTCGCGCGACGAGCAGTCCGACAAGTCGGGCAAGCTGCTGGTCGAGCGATTGACCGGCGCAGGGCACAGGCTGGCGGAGAAGCTGATCGTCCCCGACGACATCTACCAGATCCGCGCGGCGCTATCGCGCTGGATCGCAGACCCGGAGGTCAACGCGGTCATCACCACGGGCGGCACCGGCGTGACCGGGCGGGATGGAACGCCCGAGGCCGTGCGTCCGCTGCTCGACAAGGTACTCGACGGCTTCGGCGAGATGTTCCGCTCGATTTCATATGCCGACATCAAGACCTCGACGCTGCAGTCGCGCGCCCTCGGCGGCGTGGCCAACGCAACCTACGTGTTCTGCGTGCCCGGCTCGTCCGGCGCCTGCGCCACGGCCTGGGACGAGCTGATCGCGGCGCAGCTCGATGCCCGCACGCGACCGTGCAACCTCGTCGAGCTGATGCCACGGCTGAGGGAGAAGTGACCGCGGGGCCAGCGCGACGCGCTGGCAGCTTCGCGCTGCTGGTCGGCACGGAGAAGGGACTGTTTCGCGTCTATCCGGGCCGCGGCACCGATGGGCCACGGGTCGATGGACCGCAGCTTGCCGGCTACCGCGTGCTGCACACAGTGTCGGCCCCGGGGAATTCCGGCGAAATGCTCGCGACCGCGGACCATGCCGTATGGGGCTCGCACATCTATCGCAGTCGCGACGGCGGCAGCGAATGGACGAGCCTCGACACCACGCCGCAGCATCCCCGGCAGCGTTTTTCGAGCTCGCTGAATTCGGTCTGGCATCTCGCATGGTCGCCGGACGGCAAGCGGCTGTACGCCGGCATCGATCCTGCGGGGCTTTTCACCAGCGACGACGGTGGCGCGCGCTGGCGCGACGTCCGGTCGCTGAATGAGCACGAGACGCGCAACGCCTGGGAACCGTCGCGCGGCCTGTTCGCAATGCATTCGATCTGCATCGACCGGCAGGATCCGCGACGAATCGTCGTTGCTGTGTCGGCGGGCGGCGTGTACCGCAGCGATGACGGTGGCGAGTCCTGGCATCCCGCGAATTCAGGAGTGCGCGCCGAGAACCTGCCGGAACGCTACCCGGTGGCCGGACACAATGTGCACCGCGTGGTGATGCATCCCCTGGATGGGCGTCGGCTGTACCGGCAGTGCTACAACGGAACCTATCGCAGCGACGACGGCGGACAGCACTGGACGGAGATCACCGCTGGCCTGCCCAGCGACTTCGGCTACGCGATCGTGTGCGATCCGGTCGAACCCGACACCGTGTACCAGGTGCCCGAGGACAGTTCGCAGCTGCGCGCCACCGTCGATGGACGGCTGCGCGTATTTCGCAGCACCGACGCCGGGAATACATGGGCGTCCGTATCGAGCGGGCTGCCCCAGCAGCACGCATATGTCACGGTGCTGCGCGAGGCCATGGACGCGAGCGGGTTCACGCCGGGCCACGTTTGTTTCGGCACATCGTCGGGGCACCTGTTCCTGAGCCGAAGTCATGGCGAACAATGGGAGCTGGTCGCCGAGTTCCTGCCAAGAATACTGAGCGTGCGCTTCGTGGAATTGCCGTCATGAGGCCGCCGGACGCAGCGGTGGGGCGATGAGCCCTGGCGAGTCCCTGCTCGACCTGCTCGAGGCGCGCACGGGAATCGTCTGCGCGGTCGGTGCCGGGGGCAAGAAGAGCCTGCTGCAGCACCTCGCGACGACGCATCCTGGCCGCGTCGCGATCACGGCGACTGCCTTCACGACATATTCGCAGGAACACCTCGGGTTCGCTGTTGCGATAGAAGAGGACGAGCAGCTTCCCGCACGCGTGGCGAGCCTCGACCCTCTGCGGAGCGTCGCGTACGCCTGCCCCGGCGACAAGCCCGGGCGGCGTGCGGGCGCGAGCGCCGCGACGATTGAGCGAATCCATCGCGAGTGCGGATTTGCGGCAACCTACGTCAAGGCCGACGGCGCGAGGATGCGCATGGTGAAGGCGCCCAGGGACGACGAGCCCGCGCTGCCGCCGGGTTGCACGACCGTCGTGCCCATCCTGTCGGCACGCGCGATCGGGGAGCCGTTGACCCAGGCCATCGCGCACCGGGTCGGACATGTCGAGCGGGTAGCGGGTCTCCGCGAGGGCGAGACGATCACGGCCGAGCACCTGGGACGGCTGCTGGCCAGTCCGGACGGCATGATGAAGGCAACCGGACAGCGGTGCGTGGTGCCGCTGATCAACATGGTCGATGACGACACGCGCGAGGCGCTTGCGAGGAGGGCGGCCGAAGTTGCACTCGGTCTCTCCGACCGCTTCGACCGGGTGATCCTGGCCTGCCTCGCCCGCCCGGAGCGACCGCTGGTCGCCGTCGTCCGGCGCTGAGTCCCGGAGCCGGGCGAGTCACGTCGATGCGGCCTACAATCAGGCCGATGACCGAGATCGTCGTGAAGATTCCGGCGGCGCTGCAGGCCTTCGCCGGCGGGCAGCGCGAACTGCGCGCCGCGCCGGGCACTGTCGCCGAGGTGCTGCAGCAACTCGCATCGTCGCATCCCCAGCTCGTGCAGCGCCTGCTTGACGCGGGGGGCGACCTGCGTCCGTTCGTGAACGTCTTTGTCGGCCGGGTCAATGTCCGCGACCTGCGGGGACTCGCAACGCAGGTGATCACCGGCGAAGTGGTGACCATCCTGCCCGCCGTGGCGGGAGGCTAGCCGTGAACGCACGCGCCCCAGGAGTCGGTGAGGTCGATCCCCGCGAGGCGTTGGAACTGCTGCATCGCGGTGCCGTGATGCTGGACGTGCGCGATGCGATGGAATTGCTCGCGGGCACGGCCGAAAGTGCGACCCACGTTCCGCGCTGCGACATCGAGAGCCGAATAGCGCAACTCGTGCCCGATCGCGCGGCGACACTGCTGCTGCTGTGCGCGAGTGGCGTCCGCTCGCTCGCGGCCGCACGGCAGCTCACGAATCTCGGCTACAGTGACGTGCGTTCTATCAGCGGCGGATTTGCGCGCTGGCGACGTGAAGGCCTGCCGACGACCCGTCCACCTCGCGAGGGCGACCTCGACCGGGAGCGCTACGCTCGCCAGCTGTCGTTGCCGGAGGTTGGAGAGTCCGGGCAGAAGCGGTTGCGCGAAAGCCGTGTGCTGATGGTGGGAGTGGGAGGCCTGGGTTCGCCCGCCGCGCTATACCTTGCGGCGGCCGGCGTCGGCCACCTGACGCTGGTCGACGACGATCGCGTCGAGCGCAGCAACCTGCAGCGCCAGGTGCTGCACAACGATGCCGGCACCGGAACGCTCAAGGTGCAGTCCGCGCAACAGGCCTTGCGGGCACTGAACCCGGAGATCGAGGTTTCGGCCATTGCGGTTCGCCTGGAAAGGTCGAATGCGCGCGAGGTGCTGGCGGGGCATCACCTGGTCATCGACGGCTCGGACAACTTCGCGACGCGCTACGCCGTCAACGACGCCTGCGTCGCGCTCGGCATCCCGGACGTGCACGGCTCGGTGTTCCGCTTCGAGGGGCAGGTGAGCGTCTTCTGGCCCGGGCGACCCGGGGCGGCTGGTCCCTGCTACCAATGCCTCTATCCGGAGCCGCCGCCGCCCGAACTCGCACCGTCCTGCGCGGAGGCGGGGGTGCTCGGCGTCGTGCCTGGCGTAATCGGCATGCTGCAGGCCGCCGAGGCATTGAAGTTGCTGCTGAATACCGGTGATCCACTGGTCGGACGGATGCTGCATTACGATGCACTCCACGGCCGCTTCGCGGAGTTCGAGGTCCAGCCGGATCCCGGCTGTTCGGCGTGTGCACTTACGGGAAACAGCGATCGCGTGCGTTAGTATCGGGTGGATACCTTTCCACGGGGCTCCCGGAGGGATGCTGCGATGACTCGGATCCAGCAGTCCGATCTACGCCGACCGGCCAGGGGCCGGCCACGCGGACGCGAGCTGGATCCGGCGGCCATGCGCGAGGTGGAAGCATTGCTGGCGGGACGGTCGCAGAGCCCGCGACCAGCTCATCGAGCACCTGCACGTGCTGCAGGACCGCTACGGCCACCTCTCCGCGCGTCACCTGGTCGCGCTCGCACGCTGGATGCGGCTGCCGATGGCCGCGGTGTTCGAGACGGCGACCTTCTACGCGCATTTCGATTTCGTTGACGACGGCGAGGCACCTCCGGCGCCGCTGACGGTTCGCGTCTGCGAGTCACTGTCGTGCCAGCTTGCCGGCGCCGAAGCGCTCGAGCGCGCGCTGGCCGCAGGCACGGATCCCGCCCGTATCAGGATCGTCGCCGCACCGTGCATGGGACATTGCGACGAGGCACCCGCAGCGCAGGTCGGGCATCGCAGCGTCGGCCACGCCACGCCCGAACGGGTGCACGCTGCAATCGATGCGGGACGATTCGAGCCTGAGCCGATCGACTGGCCCGCGCTGGACTCCTATCGTGCGCGGGGCGGCTACAAGCTGCTCGCCGACCTGCGCGAGCGACGGGTCAGCGTCGAGGACCTCGCCGCCATGCTCGAAGCCGCCGGACTGCGCGGGCTGGGCGGGGCGGGTTTCCCGACGCAACGAAAGTGGCAGGCAGTGCTGGCATGTCCGGCTCCGCGATATGCAGTGATCAATGCGGACGAAGGCGAGCCGGGCACGTTCAAGGATCGACACTACCTGGAGCGCGAGCCGCACCAGTTCCTCGAGGGTGCGCTTGTGAGCGCCGAGATCATCGGGGCCACTGCGCTCTACGTCTACCTGCGCGACGAGTACCCGGGCCTGCACGAGGTGCTGCAGCGGGCAATCGCCGAGGTCGAGCACGCGGGTATTGCGGCACCTGGCTTCATCGTGCTTCGACGCGGCGCCGGCGCCTACATCTGCGGCGAGGAATCGGCGTTGATCGAGTCGCTGGAAGGCAAGCCGGGCAAGCCGCGGCACCGCCCGCCGTACGTCGCCGAGCGCGGCCTGTTTGATCGACCGACGCTCGTCAACAACGTCGAGACGGTCTACTGGATCCCGGAGATCCATCGCCGTGGCGGCGAATGGTTTGCGCAGCAGGGACGCCACGGCCGAAAGGGCCTGCGCAGTTTTTCCGTCTCCGGGCGTGTGAGGAAACCCGGCGTCCACCTGGCGCCTGCCGGCATCACCCTCAGCGAACTGGTCAACGAATATTGCGGCGGCATGGCCGAGGGCCACGAACTGCTCGGCTACCTGCCAGGTGGCGCGTCCGGCGGCATGCTGCCGGCATCGAAGTCGGACCTCCCGCTCGACTTCGACACGCTGCAGCCGCATGGCTGCTTCATCGGCTCAGCGGCGATCATCGTCGTTTCGACCCGTGACGACCTGCGCGCCGTGCTGACGAACCTGATGGCCTTCTTCGCCGACGAGTCCTGCGGCCAGTGCACGCCCTGCCGGGTCGGCACCGGGAAGATGCTTGCGCTGCTGCGTCGCGACGAGTGGGACGAGGCGCAATTGCGCAGGCTGTCGCAGGTGATGATGGATGCATCGATTTGCGGCCTGGGCCAGGCGGCTCCGAACCCAGTGCTGGGAGCGCTCGATCATTTCCGCGACCGCCTGGCGAGCCAGGGAATCCGCATCGTTGCCGGGGAGACGGGTCGGTGAGCGACGACATGCCCACGGCCAGCTTCGAGCTGACACTTGACGGGCGAACGGTCGTCGCCAGTGCCGGCATGACGCTCTGGGAACTCGCGAAGCGCTACGGCGATGACATCCCGCACCTGTGTTTCAAGGATGCCGCGGGCTATCGCGCCGACGGCAACTGCCGCGCCTGCATGGTCGAGGTCGAGGGCGAGCGTGCGCTGGCCGCGAGTTGCCTGCGAAAGGCGGCGCCGGGCATGGTGGTCAGGAGCGCAACCTCCGATCGCGCCCGCGTCGCGCGCGAAGGGGTGGTCGAACTGCTGCTGGCCGACCAGCCCGAGCGCGCGAAGTCACCGGACCGATCCAGCCATTTCTGGCATACGGTCGAGCAACTGGGACTCGATGGTGCCGCAGCGCGCCAGTCATTGCCGCAGCGCGCCCCCGATCCGGCGCGACGCGACGCGTCGCATACGGCAATGCAGGTGAACCTCGAGGCGTGCATCGACTGTGGCTTGTGCGTGCGTGCCTGCCGCGAAGTGCAGGTGAACGACGTGATCGGGCTGGCCGGGCGCGGCGCCGGTACGAAGATCGTGTTCGACTTCGACGATCCGATGGGGCAGAGCACCTGCGTTGCCTGCGGCGAATGTGTGCAGGCCTGCCCGACCGGGGCATTGATGCCCGCGAGCCTGGTTGATCCGCAGGGTCTGGGCGATTCCGCGCTGGCCGATCGCAAGGTCGACTCGGTGTGCCCGTACTGCGGGGTGGGCTGCCAGCTCACCTATCACGTCAGGGACGACCTGATCGTCAACGTCGAGGGACTCAACGGGCCGTCGAACCAGGGTCGCCTGTGCGTAAAGGGACGTTTCGGTCTCGACTACACACAGCATCCCGCGCGGCTGCTGCGGCCATTGATCCGTCGCGAGGGCGTGCCGAAGGGAATCGATCCCGGGTTTGATCCGGCACGGCCGCTGACACATTTCCGCGAGGCGAGCTGGGAGGAGGCGCTGGAGTTCGCAGCCGGTGGGCTCAAGTCGCTGCGCGACACGCATGGCCCGGCTGCACTGGCCGGGTTCGGTAGCGCCAAGTGCTCCAACGAGGAAGCCTGGTTGTTCCAGAAGCTGGTACGGACGGGCTTCGGCTCGAACAACGTGGATCACTGCACACGCCTGTGCCACGCGAGTTCGGTCGCCGCGCTGATGGAGTGCATCGGTTCGGGCGCCGTGACTGCATCGTTCATGCAGGTCGCCGAGGCGGACGTGGCGATCCTGATTGGTTGCAACCCGGCGGTGAACCATCCGGTGGCCGCAACGTATTTCAAGCAGGCGGCGAAGCGGGGCACGAAATTGATCGTGCTGGACCCGCGCGGACAGGCGCTCGGCGACTACGCCCACCGGGTACTGCGCTTCACGCCCGGCGCCGACGTGGCGCTGCTGAATGCGATGCTGAACGTCATCGTCACCGAGCACCTTTACGACGAGAAATACGTCGCGGCGCACACCGAAGGATTCGAGGCGCTACGTGAACACCTGCAGGCGATGACGCCTGAGGCGATGTCGCCACAGTGCGGCGTGCTACCCGACGAAATCCGCGACATCGCCAGGACCTATGCCACGGCCGGCCGGGCGATGATCTTCTGGGGCATGGGGATCTCGCAGCACGTGCACGGCACCGACAACGCCCGTTGCCTGATATCGCTGGCACTCTGCACCGGCCACGTCGGCCGCGCGGGAACCGGCCTGCATCCGCTGCGCGGCCAGAACAACGTGCAGGGTGCCTCGGATGCCGGATTGATCCCGATGGTTTTTCCGGACTACCGGCCGGTGGGAAATGACCAGTACCGGGCAGCGTTCGAGGAACTGTGGCAGGCGCCGCTGGATCCGAAGCCAGGACTGACGGTCGTCGAGATCATGCATGCGATCCACGCAGGCACGATCCGTGGCATGTACATCCTCGGCGAGAACCCGGCGATGTCGGACCCCGACCTGGACAATGCGCGGGCGGCACTCGCGAAGCTCGAACACCTGGTCGTGCAGGAACTTTTCGTGACCGAGACTGCCCAGTTCGCGGACGTGATCCTGCCGGCATCTGCCTGGCCCGAAAAGGACGGCACGGTGACCAACACGAATCGCCAGGTGCAGATGGGACGGGCAGCGGTTCCGCTGCCGGGAGACGCGCGTCCGGACTGGTGGATCATCCAGCAGGTCGCACGGCGTTTCGGCCTGGCCTGGAACTACGATCATCCGCGCGACGTCTTTGCCGAGATGCAGCGGGGCATGGCCTCGCTCGACCACATCGACTGGGCGCGCGTCGAGCGTGAAGGCTCGGTGACCTATCCATGTGCAGCGACAGACGCGCCGGGCCAGGACGTCGTGTTCGGGGAGCGGTTCCCGACCGCGAGCGGGCGCGCACGCTTTACACGGGCATGGCCGTTGCCGCCGGACGAGCCGGTGGACGCCGAGTTCCCGGTCGTGCTGATCACGGGGCGACAGCTCGAGCACTGGCACACCGGCTCGATGACCCGGCGTACCCGCGTGCTGGACGAACTGGAGCCGGCGGCGGTGGCATCGATGGCGCCCGGAGAACTCGTGCGACTGGGTGTCGAAGCTGGTGACCCGGTCAGCATCGTGACGCGACGTGGTCGAATCACGCTTGCCGCGAGGGTGGACCCGCTGATGCGCGAAGGGATGGTGTTCGTGCCCTTCTGCTACGCAGAGGCGCCGGCCAACCGGCTGACGAATCCGGCACTGGATCCGTTCGGCAAGATCCCGGAATTCAAGTACGCAGCCTGCCGCGTAACCGGCAATTCCTAGTGGTGGTTGCGAATGGTCAATGGACGCCAGCTGTGCCAACCTCTGACTAGCGCGTGGCATATTCAGGTGGACGCCGATGTTCAGCGCGGACACAGCCGGTTTGCGGGCCACGCTGCAGCAACTGCTGCAGGCGACGCATGATCATGCCGAGTGGCACGAGCGCCTGATTCGCACGATTGTCTGCAGGCTGCGGTGCAGTCCGGACGACCTCGCCGACGACGCACACCAGAATTGTCGATTCGGCCAGTGGTATTACGCCGAGGCATCGGCTGAATTGCGGCGGCAGGCGATGTTTGCGGCAATGGAGTCGGAACATGAGCGTTTGCACGTGATCGCTGCAGCGCTGCTTCGCGATGCGGCGGCCGACCTGCCGGTCGGCCGCGAGTCATATGACGAGTTCATGGCTGCCAGCGCTCGATTGTGCCTCGAACTCGATTCACTGCGGCACGAGGTCCAGGACATCCTGCGTGGCAGCGACACCCTGACCGGCGCCTATGGCCGCAGGCACCTGTTGCCTGAGTTGCGTGAGTGGCACGAACTGGCAAAACGGGAAGTGCAGCAGTGCTGCGTCGCCTTCATGGACCTGGACCACCTCAAGGACATCAACGATACGCACGGCCATACAGTGGGCGACCAGGTCCTGGCCGGCGCAGTCCGCTACGTCACCGGACACCTGCGGCCTTACGACAAGGTCTTTCGATACGGTGGCGATGAATTCCTGATCTCGCTTCCTGGCATCGATGTGCCGGACGCACTGCACCTGGTCGAGCGCATCAGCGCCGGTTTCGGACAGCAGACGTTCGTCGCCAGCGCGGACGGCCGCTCGATCCGCGCGACCGCCTCGTTCGGACTCGCGCTGCTCGATCCCGATATCAGCATCGAGGAGTCGATCGACCGGGCCGACAAGGCGCTGCTGATGGCGAAGGCCGCAGGGCGCGACAGGGCCGTCCCGTGGGATCCGGGTATCACGACCGGCGCGATCCTGCACTGGTCGCGAGGTGAAGGCTGCGAGGGATGAGTATCCGCGTCGAGCCGATGCGGGATTGATCGCAGTGGCGGCCGATGTCGGCGCAGCAAAAAAAAGCCCCGCCAATGGGCGGGGCAAATCTCGGGGGGGGGGAACAGTTGCCGGTAAGATTACGGCGCGAAATCGTCCATCAGGATCAGTCCGAGCGGCGCGCCGCCGGCGCCGCCTTCGGCGTCGCGTGCGATGGCTGTGTAGATCCCACCGTTCTCGACAGTGATCGTTGCCGGACCGATCGCGGCATTCTTGGTGCCGGTCGGCGTGACGGTCACGTCATAGGATCCTGCGGCGAGCGCGATGAAGCCGGTGTTTGCCTTGAACGGCACTGCCGTCAGCGTCGGCCCGACCGTGTTGATGTCGACGCCGGGCGCCGTGACGTAGATGTCGACGTCCTGGGCGGTCGGCGAGGCATGGATGATCCGCACCTTGGCATTCGTGGCAACCCTGCGCGCGTCATCGGTCGCGACCAGCGGCTCGATTTCGGCCAGGTTGCCGACCGCCAGCACCGTGTAGCGGACGCCCGCCATCAGATCGAGGTCGGCGTCGATCGGCACAACCGTCTGCGTGGCAGAGTCGGTGACCTTGACGTTGTAGGTCGCGGGCGGGACGCTGACGAACGGCGTGAAGTTCGGGAAGCCGAGGTCCGGCACCAGCGGGTTGGCAAAGTCGTCATTGACGACGATGTCCACCGGGGGTGCGTCGGGCGAAGCGTGCACGACCCGCAGGTCGGCCGGAGTCTCTGCATCCAGGATCTCCGACGAGCCACTGCCGTCCAGGACGACCAGGCTGATTGGAGCCGTGCCTGTCGAGGTATTCTCGACGGCCGCGAGCAGCAGGTTGCTTCCGGACGAAAGGGTGATGGTTCCCGTGTCGTAGACCACGGTGGAGGCATCGCCGGCCAGCGTCACTCGCGCCTGGTAATCGCTGGCGGGTACCTCGAGCGGACCGAGATCCTCGCCGAACGAGAACGTTCCGGCAGGTGCCGACATTGTCAGGTCCGCGCCCGGCGCAGTGAGGTAGACGTCGACCTGCGGGGCCATCGGCGCGGCGTGGACGAGGCGCAGCCGCACTGAGCCCGCAGGCACTGCGGTGTCGGGCTGCTCGAGGACCAGCGCCTCAATATTTGCGACGCTGCCGACCGCGACGATGCTGTAGAGCGTATCGGCGGCAAAGGTCAGGTCGACCGGACCGATAACGGTGGCGGTCCCGCCAGGCACGATGCCGTCAACCTTGACCGAATATGTGCCGACGTTTAGTGACAGCGCACCGGTACCGTCCTTGTAGTCCACATCGGAGATCGTGGCCGAGCCTACGGACAGGTTCACCGCCGGAGCGTCCGGCGAAGCGTGCAGCGCCTGGACCTTGAACTGCGCCGGGGGAGGGACCACCTCATCCGGCTTCTTGTTGTTGGAGGAATCGCTGCAGCCGGCCAGCACGACGGCCAGCGTGGCTGCGGTGATGAGTTTGACTGGATTGATCATTGTCTGGACCTTCGTTTGCCGTGGGGGATGTTCGTCGCGGGTCGAGAGTTTCCCGAACCAGGGCGTCGAAGTGGTCTCAGGCCGGTAACGATTTGTAACGAATCGCAACAGGCGCCCCTGCACCGGAGACCGTTCGCCGGCGACCGGTTAACATGCCGCCGTGACAACAATCCTCCTCATCGACGACGACAGGCGGCACTCGGCGCTGCTGAAGACGTATCTCGCCCGCTTTGGCATCGACCTGGTATGCGCGCCTGACGCCGACACCGGGCTCGCCCGCCTCGAGAGCGCGGAGCCGGACCTGCTGCTGCTCGACGTGATGCTGCCGCGGCGCGATGGTTTCGAGATCTGTCGCGAAGTGCGCAGGAAGAGCTCGATTCCAATCGTGATGCTGACTGCGCGAGACGATGTAATCGATCGCGTCTCGGGCCTCGAGCTTGGCGCCGACGACTACGTCTGCAAGCCATTCGAGCCAAGGGAACTGGTCGCGCGCATCCAGTCGGTGCTGCGCCGTGCGGAGGCGCGCGCTGAAGCCGGCGGCGGCCGTCGCCAGCTGGATTTCGACGGACTGCGGATCCAGCTCGACGTGCGTACGGTCAGCGTGGACGGTGTGCCGGTCGAATTGACCTCGATGGAATTCGACCTGCTGGGCGTGCTGGCGCGCAATGCCGGTCGCAAGATGTCGCGCGACGAGATCCAGGCCGAGCTGCGTGGAATCGATGCATCGCTGCTTACCCGCGCGGTCGATATCGCCGTGAGCCGCCTGCGACAGAAGATAGGCGACACAGGCAAGCCCGCCCGGTTCATACAGACCGTGTGGGGGCATGGCTACGCTTTCGTAGGCCGTCCGGCCGCAGACGATGCCTAGCAGGCTGTTACGGTCGCTGTCGGTCCGGTTGCTGGCCATCTATCTGGTGATGGGTGCACTGTTCGTCTACGGTTCGCTGCTCGGAATCCGCTGGGTATATGACAGCGACCAGCTGCGCGAGCTGGTCAGCGGCCACTTGTCGCTGCACGTGGACTACGTTCGAAAGGACATCGGCAACCCGCCGCGGATCGCAAACGCAATCGAGATCACCCGCAAGGTACCGATAGACATCCGCATCGTGGGGCCCGACATGGACTGGTCGTCCGATCCGGGATTCCCGGCGCCTTCGAAGCTCAAGTTCGGTGACAGCGACGTCTTCCAGCCCGCAACCGCGCAGTGGCTACGTGGCATCGAAGGCATCCAGTTCGCCGAATACCGCGGACACGGCTTCCTCAAGTTCGACCAGGGCCCCTACGTGGTCGTCGTCGCTTCGCCGAGGATCTCCGAAGAGGTGGTGGAAAGGAACCTGACGCCGGTCATCGTCGGGTTCGGACTGGTGCTGGTGTTGCTGACCTATCTCGCGGTGCGTTGGTTGTTCCGGCCGATCGGCGCCATTCGCCGGGGTGCCGCGCAGATCGGCCAGGGCCATTTCGAGCACCGGATCACCGCGGTGCGGGATGACCAGCTCGGCGACCTTGCGGCCGACATCAACAGGATGGCCGAGGACGTGCAGCGAATGCTCGACGCGAAGCGCCAGCTGCTGCTTGGAATCAGCCACGAGCTGCGCTCGCCGCTGTCGCGCCTGAAGCTCGCGCTGGAGCTTGCCGACGACTCGCCGGAGAACAGCGGGCTGCGCGACGATGTCGTGGAGATGGAGAAAATCATCGTCACGCTGCTCGAGGCCGAGCGGTTGAACACGCGCCACGCGGCCCTGCGCATCACCCGGGTATCGGTGCGGCAACTCGTCGACCAGCTGGTTGACGACTATTTCTCAGGCGAGCGTGATCGAATCCAGGTCAACGGCCCTGACGGCCTCGGCGTGCAGGTCGACGAGGCGCGAGTGACGCTGATGCTCAAGAACCTGGTAAGCAACGCGCTGCGCTACGGCCCGGCCGGCAACGGCACAATCGTCATCGACTTCGACCGCCGGGGTGACAAATGGTGGATCAGCGTTTCCGACCGCGGACCGGGCATTCCACCGGACCAGGTAGACAGGATCGGGGAGCCGTTCCATCGCGGCGACCCGTCGCGCACGCGTGACACGGGTGGGAGCGGACTCGGGCTCTACCTGGCGCGGCTGGTGGCAAGGGCGCACGCCGGGACACTGGAACTCGATCTCGCGTACACGGGAGGGGCCCGCTTCGTCGTCACGCTGCCTTTGAGTCCGGCAGAAGACGCCGGCGCAGTCGCTCCGTTCGGCTGATCGCAGTGCGCTTCAACCTGCCGCCGAATGCGGCCACAGTTCGGCAGCACGGTAGCGGCCTGTGGCGGTGAGCTCGGCGTAGGCCTCGCGCTCCGCCCGCAGGCGAGCCCGGCGCGACATGAAAGGCGTCCCGCCCACGGTGTCGAGCGAACTCGAGCGGGCAAACAGGAATCCCTGTCCCGCCACGCACCCGAGGTCGAGCAGGCTCGCCACCTGGTCTTCGTTCTCGATGCCTTCGGCCACCGTCTCCAGTCCGAGCGTTGCGCCGAGCATCACGACTGCGCGGGCCAGTTCCGGGCCGCCATCATGCTCGGTCATGCGGCTGACGAATGCGCGGTCGATCTTCAGGATGTCGATCGGGAATCGATGCAGGTACGACAGGGACGAGTAACCCATGCCGAAGTCGTCGATCGCGAGACGGACGCCCAGCGACTTCAGATCGCGGAATCGCTCGAGGTTGACTTCGGTGTTCTGCATGATCGTGCTTTCCGTCATTTCGATCACCAGGCAGCCCGGGTCGAGGCCGGAGACCTCGAGCGCATGGCGCACGTCTGCGACCAGGTTTCCCTGCTGCAGGTGGCGGCCGGATATGTTGACCGCCACCCGCAGTCCACTTCCGGCTGGCGCCGACTCGCTCCACGAACGGACCTGGGTGCACGCGTCGACCAGGACACGGCGACCAAGCTCGACGATGCGGCTCGACTCCTCGGCGATCGAAATGAAGTCCGTGGGCATGACGACGCCCCGCCGGGGATGGTGCCACCGCAGCAGGGCTTCGACGCCGAGCAGCTCGCGGCTGGTCAGGTCGATGACCGGCTGGAATTCCAGGAAGAACTCGTTCCGCGCCAGCGCCAGGTCGATGTCCTGCTCCAGTCGCATGCGATCATGAATCTGTTCCTGCATGTGCGGCTGGAACATGACGAAACGCGCCTTGCCGGCAGCCTTTGCCCCGTACATGGCTATGTCTGCATTGCGCAGCAGTTGTTCGGCGTCGTCGCCTGGCCGGGAGCAGGCGACGCCGATGCTGGCAGACGCATCGGTTTCCCTGCCGTCGAGCAGCAGTGGACGATTGAATGCGGCCGTGATCGGCGCGGCTATGCGTTCGACGTCGTCCTCGCTGCGGATGCCTTCCAGCAGGATGGCGAACTCGTCGCCGCCCAGGCGTGCAACGGTGTCCGACGGGCGGGTAGTCTTCACCAGTCGTTGCGCCGCCGCCTGGAGCAGTCGGTCGCCCGCATCGTGACCGAGCGAGTCGTTCACGTTCTTGAAGTTGTCGAGGTCCAGGAACATCACGGCCACGTGCTGCCGGGAGCGCTGTGCCAGCTCCAGCGCGTGTTCGACGCGGTTCCAGAACAGGCTGCGGTTGGCGAGCAGGGTCAGCGGGTCGTGAAACGCGAGTTTCCGCAACTGTTCCTCGAGCGTCTTTCGCTCTGTCACGTCGCGGAAATTGAGTGCCAGTCCCCCGATGGCCGTGTCGTCCATCAGGTTGCTGCCGACGCATTCGAGTGTGCTGCGGCGGTCGCCGCTCTCGACTACTGACTCTACCGGTCCGACGACGCGACCGCGTGTCGCGACCACCTCCGCGAGAAATGTCGTCAGTCGCTCGCGGTCAGGTTCGGCCCACAGGTCGAGGAGGTTGCGGCCGACCAGTTCGTCGGGGTGGATCGCGAAGGTGCGTTCAGCGGCGGGCGAGGCGAACTGCAGTTTGCCGGCCGCGTCGGTGATCATGATGACGTCAGAGGCATTCTTGATCAGGGAAGCGTAGCGGGCCTCGACGATTCCGACCGCCCGGCGTTCCCTCAGCAGCGCTTCATCGCGCATCAGTACTCCCTGGCGCGCCATCACCAGGGCGGTAAGCACGAAAATGATGACGGTCATCGTGTTGACGGGACTGGACATCGTGCTGCTCTCTACGTAGACCAGCACGATGAAGGAAACCATCATTGCGATGTACGGCAGCGCCTGCACCATGGCCGCGCTCAGGGCGCTCCGCGCATGGCGCGCGGCCGGCACACCGCGCAGCTGGTTGCGCGCGGCAGCTGCAAGCCACACATAACAGGACAGGTAGATGGCGTCAGAGAAGCCGCCCGGCAGGTAGCTTCCGTCGACTTTCGACATGGCCCAGACGATGTCGGCAATCGACATTGCCGAAAAACCCAGGGTCAGGAGCATCAGGGCCTGGCGGGGTATCGGCGTTGCCCCGGAGTGCATCAGCAGCACCCCGCACGCCAGCAGCATCATGCAGTTGAGGGTGATGTAGGTCTGCGCCAGCACGTACTTGAGCATGTCCGGGTCGCGCTGCGCAGCCGCAGTGGGCTCGATCACCAGGAACCAGAAGAAAGCACCGAACCCCAGCAGCAGGATCGTGGTGTCGAGCCCGAGGCGGAACCACTGCACACGGACGGCAGCGGCGCGGACCACCGTCAGTGCGGCCGCGAAGACCAGCGGGTAGAAGCACAGGAAAAAGACGTCGCCGAGCGACGGGAACGGGTCGATATCGAACAGCCAATAGGTCGAATTGAGCAGGTTTCCGATGCTGTAGACGCCGAGCGCAGCCGTCAGCAACCACCAGGTTCGCCGCGTAGCCCGGTCGGTCGATCCTCGCGCCGCGGCGGCCCCCAGGATCGTCACTCCGATGCTGGCAGGCGAGTCTGAATACAGGTTGAATACCTCGAGGGCCGGCAGTGTGCTGCCGTCGACCAGGTTCAGCAGGATCGCGATTCCGACGTAGGCGAACAGCGCAACGGCAAGAGCACCAGTCCAGCCCGAGCCGAACCCCTCATGCGTGCCTGTACCGTCGATTGGCTGCGGTCCTGGCGACATATTGTTGTTTGCGCGTCTCCCACCCGCAGGGCCCTGGCTGTCCCGCCGCATCTAGCCAGATCGGCGCGAGTCCAACTGTGAACGGGGTCCAGTATTGCGGGTACCGCAGAGGACCATCCGCTTCTGAGAGGCGTGTCTCATCGGACCCTGCAAGGAACGATTACCTTTTCGATGGGAGCGGGTCCGCGTACAGTACGCGCGGTCTGATTGGTTAACCCGGGCAGCATGCGAGGAACCTGATGCGTTCGTGCCGGATGATTGGGTCGATTGCGCTGGCGCTCTGCCTGCTATCCATTTTTATCCCGCACGATGCCGCCGCGGCCCCGCCGGGCGCCGTTCAGCCGCCGTCGCGACCGGACCTGCGCTCGAATGCTTTCTACATTCTCGACGAAGCGGATTCGTCGGTGCTCGCCGCGCGCCACGAGCACGTTCCCGTGCCGATCGCCTCGATCACCAAGCTGATGACCGCGCTGGTCGTGCTCGATGCCGGGCAGTCGGACGACGAGATCCTGAGCATTACCTCCGACGACGTTCGCGGCACGGCGGGCTCGGGCTCGCGCCTCGCACCCGGCGTGCGCTTGAGCCGCGGGGACCTGCTGCACCTCGCGCTGATGTCATCGGAGAACCGGGCCGCACACGCGCTGTGCCGCGAGTATCCGGGCGGCACGGCCGCCTGTGTACGGGCCATGAATCACAAGGCGCAGGCGCTTGGCATGAGCACCGCGCGTTTCGTCGAGCCGACCGGCCTTTCGAGTTCCAACGTGGCGAGTCCGGAAGATCTCGCCAAGCTGGTGCTTGCGGCGGGCGGGAATCCGACCATCCGCGACTACTCGACCGATACGGATCACACCGTCCAGGTCAACCGCCAGCGACTCGAGTTCCGCAATACCAACCGGTTGGTCGCCAACCCCGGCTGGCAGGTGAGCGTGCAGAAGACCGGTTACATATCAGAGGCCGGTCGCTGCCTGGTGATGCAGACTGTAATCGACGGCCGCCAGGTCGTGATCGTGCTGCTGAACTCATGGGGCAAGCTCACCCGGATCGCCGACGCCCAGCGGGCAAGGCGCTGGGTGGAGTCGACTCACCGGGCCGCGGCCAGCGCGTCGTCCTCGTTACTGCCCAGCGGTTGATCGACGCCGTCGTTTGATCGTCCACCGGGCATTCCCGGGGGGTGGCCTGACGGACCCTCGTGTGGCATAACGCAGCTACCGACGCTACGACCGGGTCCCTGCATGAACCTCGAAAAAGTCATCTTCGGCTTCGTCATCGTACTGGCCGCGACCATGAATTTCGGTTTTGTCTACGGAGACCCAACCGATCCCGGCCAGCACCACCTGTGGGAATTCTTCGCCGCGTTCGTCGTGAACGTGATTGCGACGGCGCTCAAGTTCGGCGACCGCACACAGATCGGCGCGGTGCACCTCGCGACCAGCCTGGTGGCCGTGCTGCAACTCGGCGCGGCGGCGCTGGTGTGGTTCTTTGCGCCGCCGGGACCGCTTTCGGAGGACACGATCGTCAGCGTCGTGTCGCTGTCGGCCGGCGCGCTGCTGGCCAACGTGGTGTCGGTGGTCATCCTCATCGTCGAGACGACCATGATGCGGAGATGATTTGACGTGAACAGCACGCTGCTGCTCACGTTGCGGCGCCTGCGGGCGCCGATCATCGTGCTGATCGTGGTGTTCGCGGTCGGCATGGTGGGCCTGGTGCTGATCCCCGGCGTGGACCAGGACGGCCAGCCCTGGCACATGTCGCTGTTCCAGGCCTTCTACTTCATGACCTACACCGCGAGCACGATCGGCTTCGGCGAGATTCCGCAAGGCTTCACCGACGGCCAGCGCCTCTGGGTGGTGGTGATCATCTTTGCCTCCGTGCTCGGCTGGGCCTACCTGGTCGCCAGCCTGCTCGCGCTCGGGCGCGACAAGGCAGTGCGCAAGGCCTACGTCGATGCGCGCTTCAATCGCAGAGTGCGTTCGATCGTCGAGCCGTTTTTCATCATCTGCGGGATCGGCGAGACGGGCCGGCTGGTCGCGCAGGCGCTGGACCTGCGTGGCCGGCGCTTCGTCGTCGTGGAAGTCGACGAGACCCGGGTCCAGGAAATGGACCTGATGGACTTCCGGCAAGTGCCGCTCGCGCTGGCGGCAGACGCCCGGCTGCCCGACAACCTGATTGCCGCGGGACTGCGCAAGGACCAGTGCAGGGGCGTGCTTGCGCTCACCAACGACGACCAGGCCAACCTCGCGGTCGCGATGACGGTGCGCCTGCTCGAACCCAATGTACCGGTGCTGGCCCGCGCCATGAGCCGGGAAACAGCAGCCAACATGGAATCGTTCGGCACGCACCGGATCATCAATCCGTTCGCCCGGTTCGGGCAACAGCTTGCGCTCGCCGTTGCGGCGCCGGTCAACTACAGGCTCGTCGCGTGGCTGACCGGACTGCCGGGAACGGTACTGGAACCCGCGGCTGCGCCGCCGCGGGGCAGGTGGGTGGTTTGCGGTTACGGGCGGTTTGGACGCGAGGTTGTCCGGGCATTCCACGCCCACGGGCTGGAGGTGACCGTCATCGACCCGAATGCGCCGTCCGGGACCGACCTTCCCACGGTCCGCGGCACCGGTACCGAGGCCGGGCCACTGGTCGAGGCAGGGATTCGCGAGGCGTCCGGCATCGTGGCGGGCACCGACGATGACGTGAACAACCTGTCGATCGTGGTGACCGCGCGAGAACTGAATCCCCGGCTTTTCACGATCGTCCGCCAGAACCTGCAGGCCACCCGGGCGCTGTTCGACGCATTCGACGCCGACATGACCATGGTATCGAGCGAGCTGATCGCGAGCGAATGCCTTGCCGTGATCCGCGCGCCGCTGCTGTGGTCGTTCCTGGTGATCGCATCGGCTGAGAGTGCCGAATGGGCGAGCGCGCTCATCGAGCGGCTCGAGCAACGGATCGGTCAGCGCGCACCCGCCATGTGGAGCGTGACGCTGAACATCAGCGAGGCGCCGACGTTCTATCGACTGCTGATGGACGGCGGACACGCCACACTTGGCGACCTGGTCCGCGATCCGGCGGAACGCGATGCGCAGCTGGCCTGCGTGCCTCTCTACCTGGAGCGCAGCTCGGAGAAGATTGCGCTGCCGAACGACTCGCTGCAGCTCAATCCGGGAGACCGGCTGCTGTTCGCCGGCCGCAGTGCCGCGCGCGAGCGACAGCGGCCGATGCTGTTCAACCCGAACATCCGCGACTATGTGTTGACCGGACACGACGGCCCGGCGGGCTGGGTGTGGAGGCGGCCGCAGCGGCGCGTGGCCGCCGCGAACGGAACGCGCAATCCGCACTAGGTTGCGCCTGCGTCGCTACTCCGGCTTCATCAGGCGCATCAAATCGACAAATTCCGGGTGTTCGCGTAGTGGAACCAGGTCCGGATCGTTCTGCATCCAGCCGAAGTTCGTATATCCCGACTCGACCGCCTGGCGCAGTGCGTCGAGGGCGCGCTCGGACTCGCCGAGGCTCACGTACATGCAGGCGGCGTTGTAGAGCATCACGGGGTCCCCGGGACTCAACACCAGCGCCTTGGTGCCTTCGCTGATCGCCTCGTCCTTGCGACCTGCCAGGCCGAGCTTGCTTGCGTAGATCAGCCGCGCCCGTGCATCGTCGGGATTCTGCAGCAGGTAGTTCGGCATGATTTCGAGCAGGCGGCGATTGACCACCGCGGCTTCCTCGTCCAGCCCGAGACCCGTGCACGTCTGCGCGACGTCGAGATGCCCCGCGTAGAAGCTCGGCTTGATCTCGGCCACCCTGCGGAAAAGCTTCAGTGCCTGCTCGAGTCTGCCTTCCGTGAAATAGATCCGTCCCAGCGTCCAGTGGGCGATGAAGTCGTCGGGATCGATTTCAACTGCCTTGGTGCACGAGGCCGTGGCCTCATCCATCTTTCCCCACAGGAAATACGACAAGCCCATCGCCCGGTAGGCTTCGGAGAGATTGTTGTCGTACATCAGCGCCTTGAAGCTGAGTTCCTGCGCCAGTTCCCGGTAGCGCTCCTCGCGGGCGATCAACTGGTACATCTGGCCGTAGGCGCTCGAACATCCCGCATAGGCGGAGGCATAGCGCGAATCGAGCTCGATGGCCTTCTCGAACAGCTGGATCGCGTACTCGACGCTGCGCTTGGTCAGACGGTAGAGCTGGTCCTGGCCCCGCAGGTAGAGGTCGTAGGCCTCGGCGTTCAGCGTCTGGCGCTTGGTGAGCGAGAGCTTTTCAGTGAAGCTGAGCTTCAGCTTCAGCGCCTCGACGATCTGCTGGGCGACCTGTTCCTGGATGTCGAAGATGTCGTCGAGCTTGCCCTTGTAGGTGTTTCCCCAGAGCTGCAGGTTGGTTGCGATGTCTACCAGCTGCACGGTGATCCGCACCGAGTCCTGGAACCGGCGCACGCCGCCGCCGACGATGTAGCGCGCGCCGAGCGCGTTGCCGATCGCGTGGATATCCTGTCCGCGTCCCTTGTGCTGCATCGATGCCCAGCGCGAGATCAGGTTGATCTCGCTCACCAGCGACAGCCTCGCGATCAGTTCCTCGGTGAGGCCATCGCTGAAATAGTCGGTCTCCGGATCCGGGCTGATGTTGTCGAACGGCAGGACGGCCAACGCCCCGCCTTCCGGCAGGGATTCGGCTGGATGCGTCGCGTGTCCGGCGAATGCTGCGCCGGGCTGCGCGTCGACGCCGGGTGCGACGACCGCAGTTGGCGGCGTGATCTTCACGCCCAGCGAGTCGAGCGAGCGAAGTACCGCCTGCAGGTTGTCGTCCGGGTCGCCGTGGTAGAACTCGATGTGCTGGATACCGGCGAGCGGGTACTTGAGGCCGAGGGGAATCGTCGTCGGTTCGAGATGAACGGGAAGGATGTTGCCCTTGCGCTCGCTTGTCAGCATCACTTCCTTGGCGACGTTGTGTGAGTTGACCGCCGATGGTGTCACCATCAGCAGCAGCACCTTCGCGCCTTCAAGCGCACGGACGATGGACTCGCCCCAGAGCGCGGCTCCGTCGATCCCGCCCTGGTCGATCCAGAGATTTACGCCGGCGGCCCGCAGCTTGCCCGCGAGATCGAGCACCCGGGTCTTGTCTTCGCGCGAGTAGCTGAGGAAAACGTCTGCAGATTGCGCCACTGTCGAACCCTATGCGTCCAATTGCCTGTGGCGCGGGCAGGGTAGGCGTTCGCGCCATGTAGAACGCGCAAGGCTAACGGATACATGACGGCGTGAGAAGGACGGTGCCAGAGGATAGTGCCGGACTCTGGTGCCTCGGGGTGGGCCGCTGCGAAGAATTGCGAAGTCAACCTGTTGATTCAGAACAAGTTGTTATCGTCAAGCAGGTCCCGCCCGGTGGGTCGGGCCTGGCACCGCACTCGACGGCCCGCCGTGGTCGAAAACGCGGCGCGGAATCCCCCTGCAATCTGGTCAGGGTCCCGGTTCCGAGAAGCTCCTCTGCAGATCGATCATCGTCTGCTGGTCTACGCTGAACATGGTCTGGGCCGGCCGATCGAGATCGATGATCAACAGCACGACCGCGCAGAACGTCATGACCATCGCCAGCGTGCTCAGCGAAGCTAGTGTGCTGCGGCGTGAGGAAAGTCCCGAATCGTATCCGGTGAGCGCCGTCGCGACAATCGCAATGAAGTAGATTGTCACCCAGATGCTCGTCGGGATCCGGTTGTGAAGTCCCACGGCTACACGCGTGGCATGAAGATCGATTACCGAGTTGACGGCGCTAGCCAGCAGTCCGACCAGGACCGAATCGGGATGTTGCTTCGAGAGCTCCACGACCTGGGACCACATTCGCGCCTGGGTCGCGTTCGCATCGATGAGGAACTGCGCCAGCCGCTGCTCGTCTCTGGAGTTGGAGGCCGACACGGCCTCCAGGCGGCTGTCGACGTAATGGCGCAGTTGTGTACGGATCGCGCCACCGTACGGATCCTCGACCAGTTGCGCGCGGAGGTAGGCCGTGCCGATGGCGTTGGACTCCTCGACCACCAGTTGCTTGCGTTCTGCAAAGCGGTTGGCAGCGGTGCCGAACGTGAAGGCCAGCATGAACGCAAGGAGCCCGAGCACGGCCCCAGTGACGCCGCTGCCAAGGGGCTTGCGGTCCGCCTCAGGGACATTTCGATTGATGAAACGCCCCAGCAAGGTGCCGACCACGGCGCTCGCCATCAGCAGGACGGCAGTAGCTACATAGAGATAGAGCAGCGTAGCGGATTCCGCCCAGGAACCGATCCAGGAGATGATCATCGGGCTGCCCTCTATGCGCCGGTCATGATGCAAGCATATGGTTGCAGCGGATCGGTTGTATATGGACGGTAGTCCATGCCTGAATCACTGACTGCGTGGGATGTTGAGCTGCGGCGACGGCACCCTGCGCGAGGGTGCCGACATTCGCCGGTTTTGCAGATAGACTCTCGCGCGGGTGAGTGCAAGGGATCGGCACGCCCGGAAACAACAAGCAAGTCTGCCGGGAGCCATGCGGGCTGATCCCGCGAGTTCCCGAACTCGAGCATCTCCGAAGGGGGGGTTTGATGAATTCTTCGGCGAAGCGGTCGCTGGTGACCGCAGTGCAGCGCTACTTTTCGCTCCCGGCGGAGGAGGCGGAAACTGTGCTGGCCGAACTCGAGCCCGTCGTCTGTCGGGGAGGCGAGTGGCTGTTCCGACAGTGCGAGGCAGCGGATTGCATGTACCTGCTGGCGCGCGGCAGGCTCCAGGTATGGATGGCACCTGCCAACGGCTGCGATGGCGACGACAAGCTCATCGCAGAGGTCGGTCCCGGCGAGATGATCGGGGAAGTCGGCCTGCTCACCGGTGGTGAGCGCTCCGCCGGCCTGCGCGCCGTCCGCAGCAGCCTGCTGCTGAAGATGAGTTCCGCGGCGTTCGATCGCCTGGTGCAGCGTCATCCCGCGCTGATGCGTCGGGTCGCCGGAGGCATCGCGGAGCGGCTGCGTGAGCGTACCGCCGGCGGCACGACTGTCAGCCGCAAGTTCAGCACCATTGCGCTGGTGCCGCTGGACGGTGGGCCATCGGCGCACGCGCTCGCCTCCCGGCTGCGCGAGTTGCTCGAGCCCCAGGGCTCCGTCCTGGTCCTTGCCGAGTCGCAGCTCGATGCGCTGGGCGCGCCGCCGTTGCCCGCTACCGCCCACGAGGAGTTGTCGCCGGCGCTGGTCGAGTGGCTGGCGGCACGCGAGGCGGAGCATCGATTCGTTCTGTACGTGGCCGATCCGGTCGAAGGCGCATGGCGCGAGGTGGCCGTGCGACATGCCGATCTCGTACTGCTGGTTGCCGATGCCGCGTCGGATGCGGCGCTGCGCCCCTGGGAACGGGATGTGTTCGGCTCTTCGTCCGGCGCGACGTCGCGTCGGGCGCTGGTCCTGAATCACTCCGGCCGCCCGGAGAAGCTGTCCGGCACGGCCGCGTGGCTCGAAGGCCGCGAGCCCGATTTTCACCTGCATGTCCGATCCGGCGTGCCCGGCGACATGGAACGACTGGCTCGCACCATCGCCGGGACGTCGGTCGGGCTCGTGCTGGGCGGCGGCGCGGCACGCGGATTCGCGCACCTGGGTGTCTACCGTGCGCTGCTCGAAGCCGGAATTCCCGTGGACTGGATCGGAGGATCGAGCATCGGTGCGATCCTCGGCGCCGGCATGTCGGTGTCGGAGGACCCCGGACTGGTGATCGACCGTGCCCGTGCGGCGTTCGTCGGCGGCAAGCCGTTCGGGGACGTGACCATCCCGATCGTGTCGTTCCTCAGGGGGCGACGCATGGAACGGCTGATTGACGAGTACCTCGGCGGCACGATCGAGGACCTGGCGATTCCGCTCTTCGCGATTTCGAGCAACCTCGGCGATGGCAGCGTGCAGGTGCACGAGCGCGGGTCGCTTCCCCGCGCGCTGCGGGCAAGTGCATCCCTGCCAGGGATATTCCCTCCGGTCGTAGTCGACCGGAAGCTCACGGTTGATGGCGGGATCCTGGACAACCTGCCGGTCGACGTCATGCGCGGCCGGCCCGTCGGGCGGATCGTCGCCGTCGATGTCACGGCGCGGCGCA
Organism: uncultured Gammaproteobacteria bacterium; assembly: GCA_963793005.1. GTDB lineage: Bacteria > Pseudomonadota > Gammaproteobacteria > Steroidobacterales > Steroidobacteraceae > RPQJ01. The sequence goes on along the minus strand of CAWBYP010000006.1, from coordinate 24,140 downwards.
ATTACGAGGTCGACTTTGATGTCGTGCCTTCGCCGTGGACGCTGCTGGCAGGGCGGATGCTGCCGTTCGCCAGGCACTACCGGGTCCCCGGTACGATGTCGATGCTGATGATGGCGATGTCGATCGGAACGATGGAATCGTCGCTCAGGGCCGGGCAACGTGCGGACCTGCTGGTCCAGCCGATGCTGGGCGGCTATGGTTTCACCGATGTGCGTCCATTTGACCGCATCGTCGAAGTGGGCTATCAGGCGGCTCGACAATCGCTTGAGAACGGCAGCTTCAAGCGACAACAGAACGACAACCAGGGGCAGACTCGATGAAGCTGGATTCCAAACGCACACGTCATGTTTTCATGCTCGTCGCGGCGACGATCGCGCTTGGCGCTGCCTGGCCGGCGGCTGCGCAGGACAAGGCGAAGGGGTCACGTGGAGTCGCGGCGCTCGGCAGGCTCGAGCCGGAAGGCGGGATCGTGCGCGTATCGGCAGCGCTGCCCGAGACCGTTGCGGGCGTCGTCGTCTCGCGTCTGCTGGTCGATCGGGGGCAGGACCTGAAGGCGGGCCAGCTGATCGGGGAAACCGACATGACCACCGTCGCCAAGGCGCGTGTTGCCGAGGCGCAGGCTGGTCTCGAGACCGCACGTCGCGACGCGAAGGCGGCGGCCGCGTCCGCCGAGGAAGCCTGTGTGCAGGCCAGCGTCGCGGCCAGGCAGTCCCGCCGCAAGACGGAGCTGCAGGGCCGTGGTCTCGCCTCGAGCGAGGAGACCGAAGTGGCCAAGGGCGACGCGGAGGCCGGTGCCGCGTCGTGCAAGTCGCGCAATGCTGCAACGGGCGTCGCCGAGTCGCGCATTGCGTCCGCCCAGGCACTGCTTGCGCAGCGGCAGGCCGAGCTCGAAAGAACCAATGTACGTGCGCCATTCGCGGGGCGCGTGCTCGACGTCGTCGCGAAGCCAGGTGAGTTCGTGGGTCCGGGCGGGATCGTGGAGATGGGCCGGGTAGACAGCATGCTTGCGATCGCGGAGGTGTACGAGACCGACATCCGGCTGGTGAAAGTCGGCCAGCGCGCGACGGTGCGCAGTGATGCGCTGGCGAAGCCGCTGCAGGGCGCCGTCACGCGGATCCGCCCCAAGGTCCAGAAAATGGACCAGATCGGCGATGATCCGGCCGCGCGCAAGGACGCGAGGATCGTCGAGGTCGAGATCAAGCTCGATGACTCCGGGCCGGCGGCCAATCTAACCAACCTCCAGGTCGAGATAGAGATCGGTCGCTGACGCATGGCGAGTTTCATACCAGCGCCGCTCGGCTGGCTGCAGCTCTGGCACAGGCCGGTGCGCCTTGCCGTGGCCGTGGCCGGGATCGCGTTCGCCGTGCTGCTGATCCTGATGCAGCTCGGCTTTCGTTCGGCGCTTTTCGAGAGCACGCTGAGATTCCACGAGCGTTTTCGTTACGACATTGCCTTGTTCAGCCCGGACAGCGTGTTCATCGTGCGGCCGCAGCCGTTCTCGATCCGGAGACTCTACGAGGCGATGGGAGACGCCGCGGTGGCGGATGTCAGCCCCGTCTACATCTTCCCGGCCACCTGGAAGAACCCCTGGAACGACGCCCGCCGCAGCATCAACGCGGTCGGCGTCGACCCGGACAAGAACACGCTCGACACGCCCGGCTTTGCCGAGTCGTATCCGCTGATACGAAAACAGGATGTCGTGCTGTTCGACATGGCTTCAAGGCCCGAATTCGGGCCCGTGCACGATGTCTTCGAGTCGGGCGAACCGGTGGTCACCGAGATCAACGATCGCAGCGTCAAGGTGGTCGGCCTGGTCGAGATCGGCCCGTCGTTCGGCATCGACGGCACGGTGATCACAAGTGTCGACAACTGGCTGAGGCTGTTCCCGGATCGTCCCCGCAACGACATCCAGCTCGGCCTCATCACGCTCAAGGATGGTGCGGATCCCGCCGCGGTACGCGACCGGCTGCGCGCGTCGCTGCCGCGCGACGTGCTGGTCATGACCAAGGCTGAATTCGTGGCTCGCGAGAAGACCTACTGGAACGGCGCGACGCCGATCGGCTACGTGTTCGCCTTCGGGGCCATCATGGGGCTCGTGGTGGGCGCCATCATCGTCTACCAGATCCTGTTCGCCGACGTCTCGGAGCACCTGCGCGAGTACGCGACCCTGCGCGCGATGGGCTACCGCAATCGCTTCGTGTCCGGAATCGTTTTCCAGCAGGCAATCATCCTCGGCGTGCTCGGTTTCCTGCCGGGTGCGGCCGCCGCCTGGTGGCTGTATCGATCGGCTGCGGCCGCGACGCGGTTGCCGCTGCACCTGACCACGGAGAGGGCCGTGGTGGTCTTCTGCCTGACCATCGCGATGTGTGCGCTGTCGGGATTCCTGGCGCTGCGCAAGGTGCGCAAGCTCGATCCCGCGGAGATCTTCTGATGGCCACGCCGGCACCCGTGGTCGTCGAGGGCCTGAACCACTATTTCGGCCGTGGTGCGCTGCGCAGGCAGGTGCTGTTCGACGTCTCGACCACGATACCGGCGGGCGAGATCATCATCGTCACGGGACCCTCGGGCTCTGGAAAGACGACGATGCTCACGCTGGTGGGTGCACTCCGCTCGGCCCAGGAGGGTAGTGTGCAGGTCCTCGGGAACGAGTTGCGCGGGGCGCGACCACGTGCCCTCGAGGATGTTCGTAAGCGCATCGGGTTCATCTTCCAGCAGCACAACCTGCTGGGCGCGCTGACCGCGGTGCAGAACGTCGAACTGGGGTTGCGGGTCTCGGGCCGGGTCGGTCGCGCCGATTTGCGCAGGAAGGCCATCGAGATGCTGGAGGCGGTCGGCCTCGCCGGCCATACGAACAAGCGCGCAGAGCACCTCTCGGGTGGGCAGCGACAGCGGGTGGCGATTGCACGCGCGCTGGTGGGCCAGCCTGCGATGCTGCTGGCCGACGAGCCGACTGCTTCGCTCGACAAGGCCTCCGGACGCGAGGTCGTGGAGCGCATGCAGGTGCTCGCGCGAGAGCAGGGCACGACCATCCTGCTCGTCACGCACGACAACCGCATCCTGGACGTGGCCGACCGGATCCTGCACCTGGAAGACGGGCGCCTGTCCACGTTCACCGATGCGGTCATCGCCAATACGCAGCAGATGATGCACCTGCTCGCGCAGAACAACGACAAGCAGGATCTCGAGAAGCTGGTCGCCGACATGGACGAGCCAGCCTTCCGTCGCACGCTCGAGCAGCTGACCCAGCAGGCCCAGCAGTTCCTCGAGGCGACCGCCATGGCGGGCGACGAGGCCTACCAGAGCATGCTCGAGCAGTCGCTGCGCGTATTCACCCGCAGGGTCGGCCAGTTGCTTGATGCCGAGCGGGCCTCGCTGTTCCTCGTGGACCGCGATCGGCAGCAACTGGTGCTGCGCGTCTCCGAGGACGCGCCGGACGGCGACCCGGTGCGGATCCCGCTCGCGAGCGGGATCGCGGGCGCGGCCGCGGCCAGCGGCAAGGTCGTGCGGGTCGCCGACGCCTACGCCGATCCGCGGTTCAACCGGGCGGTGGATGTGCAGACCGGTTTTCGCACGCGTTCGGTACTCTGCCTGCCGTTGCACGACCGCGAGGGCCGCGTGTTCGCGGTAACCCAGTTGCTGAACCGACGGGACGGCGCTGCGTTTGACGACAGCGACGAGCGACGCTACGGTGAGTTCGCGTCATCCCTGTCAGTGTTGCTCGAGTCGCTGGTCAGCGCCGGGCAGCGGAGTCGGTGAAACGTGAACTCCACTCGACCTCTACGGCTGCTGCAAGTGACGGATCCGCACCTGTTTGCGGACCCGACGCGCAGGATTTACGGCGTCAACACCGCGCAGTCCTTCGGCAGCGTGCTAGCTGACGCGCTGGGTGGCGGAGTGCCGCTGCCCGACGCGATCCTGGTCACCGGCGACATCGGCGACGACATGAGCGCGGGGGCCTACGGGGTATTCCGCGATGCGATCGGTGGGCTGGGCGCGCCGGTGCTGTGCCTGCCGGGCAACCACGATGCACCGGCGCTGATGGCAGAGCTTCTCAACTCCGATGGATTCCAGTATTGCGGCAGCGCGCAGCTCGGCGCCTGGGGCCTGGTGCTGCTGGATACCCACGTCGACGACGACCCGGCAGGCCTGCTGGCCGCGAGTGAGCTCGAGCGACTCGAGTCGAGCCTGCGCGAATTCGCCGACCGACCGGTCCTGGTCTGCCTGCATCACCTGCCGCTTCCGACTGGCAGCGAGTGGCTGGATGGTTACGGCCTGCGCAACGCGGCGGAACTGCTGTCGCTGCTCGGCCGCTTTCCGCAGGTCAAGGTGGTGCTGGCGGGCCACGTGCACCAGGCCTTCGATCAGCAGTACGGCACGTTTCGCGTGCTCGCAACGCCCTCGACCTGCGCGCAGTTCACGCCGGGGACCGCGACCTGCGTGATGGACCTGCGACCGCCTGGCTACCGCTGGCTGAGCCTGTTGCCTGACGGATCTATCCGCACCGAAGTCATGTGGTTGCAGGACTGGCTGATCACCAAGCGGCCACGGGACGACCGGATCTGAAGCTTGATTGCGATGGCCATGCGGGCGTCGTTGGCCTTGGCTGGTACAAGGGAGTGGTAGATGACAGATGAATTGCCTTTCAGTTTGCTCGACGAGCCGAAGCAGCTCGCGACCTACGACGGCTGGAGTGAGGAGGTCTATCGCGACCTGCTTGAATTCCAGGCCGGGCGCCTCAGCCATGCGGAGCTGGACGCCAAGTATCTCTATCGCACCACGATCCTGACGCTGGACATGACTGGCTTTACCAGCAGCTGCTTCGAAGGACGGCAGGCCGAGGCTTTCCTGCGGATACTGAATGCTCAGAAGGTATGCATTCCGGTGCTGCACGACCACGATGCGAAGCTGGTGCGCGCGTTCGCGGACGACCTCGTGGCGCTGTTCGACGATCCGGGACAGGCGCTGGACGCCGCACAGGAAATTCATCGGCGCATCGCCGTGTTCAATGCCTCCGGCCTGGCCACCGAAAATCCCGCCTACTGTTCGATCGGCATAGGTTTCGGGGACGTCTACCGGATCGGTCCCAATCTCTCGATGGGCGACGAGATGAATCGCTCCTCCAAGCTGGGCGAGGACACGGCGCGCGGTGCGGAGACGCTGGTCACGGAAGGTTTCCGTGATGCGCTCAAGCACCGGCAGGACGTGCTGTTCGAGCCGGTTACCCATGACGACATCCTGTTTCCATATTTCAGGGTGTCAAAGCGGCCAGCGGGCGATTGAGCTCTTGAAGCGCCGATCGCTGTTGAAGGCGCTGGTTGCGGGCAGTGGAGCCGCCATTGCCGCCCCTGCGATCTCGGCAGGGCGGATGGAGTGGCGCATGGTCACCAGCTGGCCCAAGGGCCTGCCGGGGCTCGGTACAGGCGCGGAACGCCTGGCCGCCAATATCACCGCGATGAGCGGCGGCAAGCTCACGATCAAGGTCTACTCGGCAGGCGAACTGGTCCCGGCGCTGGAATGCTTCGGCGCGGTCGCAAACGGCACGGCGCAGCTCGGGCACGACGCCGCCTACTACCACACCGGCAAGACTGAAGGGGCTCCGTTCTTCACCGCATTTCCATTCGGGCTGACCGCGGACGAGATGGACGCATGGGTGATGTTCGGCAATGGCCAGAAACTGTGGGATGAGCTGTACGCGCCTTTCGGCATTCGCGCGTTCCACGCCGGCAGCACCGGGACGCAGATGCTCGGCTGGTTCCGCAAGGAGGTCCGCTCGCTCGCCGACCTGAAGGGCCTCAAGTTCCGTGCCCCGGGCAACCAGGGCCGCGTGCTGCAGAAGCTCGGTGTCACGCCCGTGTCGCTGCCGGGCGGCGAGATCTTCCCGGCCCTGCAGTCGGGCGCCATCGATGCGGCCGAGTGGATCGGCCCATACAACGACCTTGCGCTCGGCTTCTACCAGGTCTGCAAGTACTACTATTCGCCCGGCTATCACGAGCCTGGCCCGAACCTTCAGTTGATGGTCAACGAGGAAGCCTGGCGATCGTTGACGCCGGACCTCCAGCTCGTCATCCGCACGGCCGCGGCCGCGGCGACGCGCGACATGCTGGCCGAATACAACGCCCGGTCGGGACCGGCGCTGAGATCGCTGGTCAAGGACCACGGAGTGATCGTGCGTCAGCTTCCCGAAGAGGTCCTCCTGGCCTGCGGCGTAGCGGCCAACGAGGTCTTGAACGAGATCTACGCTGCCGACAAGTCACCCGACCGGATCGTGCAGCGGATCATCGAGGACTTCCTGGCCTTCCGGAAGGAGATCCTGCCCTGGACGCGCATCGGCGAGCAGGCGTACCTGAATGCGCGGCGGCTGCCCTTCGAGTTCAAGCTGAAGGACTAGCGCCTCGGCTTCAGTCCGGTACCAGGTCCTTGAAATCGTCCCGGTAGGGCGGGTTCTTCCCGGGCGTCGGTTCCTCGAGCAGGCCGCTGAAATCGTCTGCCACTGGCGAACCCGAGGGTGACGTCACGACGCTTGGAGCAGAATCTGAAGCCGAAGCTGGAGTTGGAGCCGAAGCTGGAGCTGGAGCCGAAACTGGAGCCGAAACCTCAGCTGGGTCGCGCACCGGCGTCTCGACTGAATACAGCCGCGACGGCAGGCTGGTCGCGAGGCCGGGCAGAAGCGCGACCAGCGTGATGCCGAGCAGCTGCAGGCCGACAAACGGCACGACGCCCCTGTAGATGTCGACGGTCCGCACCAGCCTGCCCGCGACACCGCGCAGGTAGAACAACGCGAAGCCGAAGGGTGGAGTCAGGAAACTCGCCTGCAGGTTCATGCCTATCATTACGCCGAGCCAGATCGGGTCGACGCCCATCTTGATCAGTGCCGGCGCCGTGATTGGCACGACGATGAAGATGATCTCGAACGTGTCGAGGAAGAAGCCGAGCACGAAGATCACGGTCATAACGGCCAGCACGGCGACGAAGATGCCGCCGGGCAGCGAGGCGAGGGCGTCGTGCACCAGGTTCTCGCCGCCCAGCCCGCGGAACACCAGGCTGAACACGCTGGCGCCGAGCAGGATAACGAAGATCATCGAGGTGATGCCGAGCGTCGTGCGCATCACTTCGCGCAGCAGCTGCAGGTTGAAGCGCCGCTTTGTGACCGCCAGCAGCATGGCGCCCACTGCGCCGACCGAGGCCGACTCGGTGGGCGTGGCGATGCCGGCCAGGATCGAACCGAGCACCGCGAGCATCAGCGCGAGCGGCGGAGCGAGCGCGCCCAGCACGCGTCCGGCGAGCCCTGCGCGGTGCTCGTCGGTCATCGCGATCGGCGGGCAGGAACGCGGCTCGACGATCGACTTGAACAGGATCCAGGCGAGGTACAAGCCAACCAGCACCAGGCCTGGGATGACCGCGCCCGCGAACAGCTGGCCCACCGAGATCGGTTCCGGGGCCATGTTGCCCAGCTCCAGCTGCGCCTGCTGGTTGGCGCCCTGCAGGATGTCACCGACAAAGATCAGTACCGTGGAGGGCGGGATGATCTGGCCGAGCGTTCCTGCGGCGCAGATCGTGCCGGTGGCGAGCTTCGGGTCGTATCCGGCGCGCATCATCGCCGGCAGCGACAGCAGGCCCATCGTGACCACGGTGGCACCAACGATGCCGGTCGAGGCCGCGAGCAGCGCCCCGACGATCACCACCGAGTAGCCGAGCCCGCCGCGCAGCGAGCCGAACAGTTCGCCCATCGTGGTCAGCAGGGCCTCGGCGATCTTCGAGCGCTCGAGCATCACGCCCATGAAGACGAACAAGGGCACGGCGACCAGCGTCTCGTTGGTCATCGTGCCGAAGTAGCGACCGGTCAGCGCCGAGAGGATCGCGACATCGAACACGCCGAGCGCGATTCCCATCGCGGCGAATGCCAGGGCGACCCCGGCCAGCGTGAAGGCCACCGGGTAGCCGATCAGCACGGCCCCGATCGTGGACACGAACATCGCCACCGCCAGGATCTCGCCGATCAGCATGGTGCTCATCGGCTGGCCGCTCCCTGCGATGACTCAGGCGCGTTCATCGGTCACCGGGTCCTGGTCGTGGTCTGCCATGCCGTGGCCGGCGAGAAACAGCCCGCGCCGCACGATCAGCGCCATGCCCTGCACGAACAGCAGCGTGCAGAACACCCAGAGCAGCGACTTGAGCAGGTAGACGGCGGGCAGGCCGTCGGCAGTGCTGGACGGTTCACGGATGCTCCACGAAGAGAGCACGAACGGCGCGGAGGTGACCGCCAGCATCGCGAGCCAGGGGAACAGGAATGCAAGCGTGCCGAGGATGTCGGTCCACGCCCTGGCCCGTGGCCCCAGGCGGCCGTACAGCACGTCGACGTTGACGTGCCCGCCGTGCAGGAATGTGTAACCGGCCCCGGCCATGAACACGGCTGCGTGCTGCCAGACGTAGAGTTCCTGCATCCAGGGGAACCCGATGTTGAAGCCGTAGCGCAGCACGACCACGGTGAAGCAGGTGAGCACGCAGCCCAGCGTCAGCCACGCGACCGTGCGGCCGACCCAGTCGTTGATCGCGTCAACTGGTCCTGACGAAGCCCTCGAGCGCTTTCACCGGCCCCCCTTGCGGATGCCCGGCAATAGTACGGGCTCACGCAGGGAAAATCCGCGTGCGATAGCTCGACTCCGTCCTGGAGCCACCAATCCTTCCGCCAGTCCGGAACAACCTGTCGGCCAACGAGGACTGCCGTCGTCGCCAACCGCAGCTGACGGCGGTCCACAATCCGCCGATGCGGCAATTGCGACAGGTTGTCTTCGTTTGCGCAGTATCGCTTGCGGCGTGCCATGACTCATCGAGCGGCTACGTTGCCCTCGGGGCGATGACCAGCAACGGTTTCGCGCGCAATGGCGATGAACTGCGCGCGATGCAGGGCCAGACGATTCGCGTGTGGGGCTTTGTCGACCATGCCAACCTGTATGGGGATGAAGCCGCAAGGCAGATTCTCCGCGAGTGGTGGAGCGGCGAAGGGCCGGATGCTGCTACGTGGCGTTTCAACCTGCAGGCAAGCGAGAGAACGGATTCGGGTCATTCGATTCCAGTCCTGGTTCACGGCGACCGTGGGCGAGATGCCTTGCTGGAGGCGTTTGTGGAGGGTGCGCGAGCGGGGTCCTGCTGAGCCCGCCGCGTGGCCCCTGAAGGCCGCTGCGGCCCCCGCCCCCGCCTGCCGACCTCTGTGTGCTCCCGTTCGCATTCCGGATAGATGCAGGAGCACCCGAGCGGCTACGCTCGAAGACTCTTCAGTCCAGTTCAATGGCGATGTCCGCACTGGCCAGGTCACTTGGCAGTGAGACGGAGATCGACCCTCTGGACCCGGCTTATCTTCGAAATTTCCAAACCATCGATATGAGGAAGTCTGCTGATGAAATTCATGACCCCTGTACTCATCTCCGCGACGACCGGGATCCTGTTGAGCGTCTGCTCGCCGAGTCTTTACGCCCAGGCCAGTAGTGCGGCCGAATCCGCCTGCATGCAGGCGGTGAACAGCAACTACGGTGGCAAGTTGCAGAACCTGGACATCGTCTCCTCGGAGTTTTCGCAGGCAAACTCGGAGGTCATCATGAATGCCGACGGCCAGCGCTGGCGCTGCCTGGTATCCAACGACGGGCAGGTCCAGGACCTCAGCGTGCAGGAGGGCCACGCGTCGACCAGCGCCGGGGCCAGCGGGAATTCTGCGGCCGGATTTGGCCTGTCGGGCAGGACATCAGGCCACTGCAAATTGAGCAATGTCGAGGCGGGTCGCGAGTTGTATAACGGCAGGTGCTCCATCAAGGAGACCGTCAACGGGCAATCCAAGTTGTTCGACATCAAGATGGGCTCGGCGCAAAGCTTCAAGTTCGCCACCTCTGACGGGAGGCACTGGATGACCGGGCCCGAGAAGGTGCGATTCGAGGACCGTGGCCATACCGGCATCTTTCGCTGGTCTGACTTCCGACTGGAAGTCGACTCGGACTGACCTCCAGCTCGGGTGCATTCAGTCTGCCGACTGCGCCGCCTGACGTGCGGCGGGTTCCACAGTCAACAACGAGAGCCCCGATCCGCATCGGGGCTCTCGGTCTGACGGACACCCCCCAATGGAGACACCCGCATCGGCCAGGGTCGCGAGCTACGTGGACTGGTCGGACCGGGGTGCGGCTACCTTCGTCCGCTACGCGATCGGGCTCATCCTGGTCTTCGCAGGCTGGCTCATGCTGGGGTCGCTGGTCGCGGTCCCTTTCACGCTGTTTGGCCTGACGGTTCTCAAGGGGAGCGCCGCCGGCCAGACCCTGGGCCTGGCGTCGAGCTTCTTCGTGGCTGCCGCGGCCGTGCCTCTGGTCACCCGCTACCTGTTGAAGCGCCCGTGGTGGAGCTTCGGATTTCCTGAACGGCGGCTCGACTTGCGGACCCTCGGCCTCGCGTTTGCCGTCGAAATCTTCGTCGCTCTGGCCTCGACGCTGGTCTTCGGTGTCCTGGGGTTGCTGCGAATTCACTTCCAGGCGCCGGACCCTGGGCAATGGCTGCTGCTGGCCGCGGTCGCCGGGGCCGGCCTGCTCATTCAGACGAGTACCGAGGAGTTCATGTTCCGCGGCTACATGACCCAGTTCGTGCGCAGGTACACCGCAAGCCCTGCCGTGTTCATCGGCGTGCCGGCACTGATCTTCGCCTCCATGCACATCGCAAACATCGCTGCCTTTGGAGGCAACTGGTACGCCCTGCTGCCCTACCTCGTCTCGGCGCTGCTGTATGCCTGGTTCGCGTACCGTACCGGGGCCTTGTGGGCGGCAATCGGCCTGCACTGGGCGAACAACTTCAGCAATTCCGTGCTGATCGGTACGGACATGGACGTTCTGCCCTCGCTCGCCCCGGTCATCATCGAGGACCCGTCCTTCAAGCTGGTCCTGGGAGTAACGCTCTTCGGCGCATTGCTGACCTTCGTCCTGCTGGAGGCATTGATCCGCCGAGACGAGCGAGCGCGCAGCCGCGCCGTCTGACTCGCGCGATCCGTGATCGCGCCCCGCGCCGGTTTGGCGGTCCCGGGCCCGCAGCCTCCTCGGGTCCCGATGCTAGGTATCGTCCGGCGCGCCGTTGCTCAATACGGTGAAGTCGTTGGCCGTGTTCTCGGCAAGGATCGGCGCGTCGGTGATGAAGAAGGTCGTGCCGGGCGCGAGCATCGTGCTGACCGCGCGCATGAACCCGGGCGGTACCGAAATGCTCGCCACGACTTCCGGTCGCATGGGCCGTCCTGCATCTTCCTGGTGGCCCGGCATCGGGACCGCCAGCCAGGGCAGGGTCCGCGGATCGGGCACCGGCGCGGCCGGGCCCGAGCCGGGTCCGGACTGCAGCACGAATGTATGGGTCCCGATCGGTACGGACCGGTCCACCACCTCGATCCGCGAGCGTCCGACCTCGATGCCGTTGCGCAGCACGATCACGCGCTGGTCGGCGACGCTCATCAGGATTGACACCGGGCCGTCCTTTGACTTCTCCGGTTCCAGCCGGAACTCCTGTTCGTCCTCCAGGCGTTCCGCGACTACGGGCTCGCCGGTCCCCGGGTCGACCGGTGAGAATGCCGGTGGGTGAAGGACTTCAGATGGGGCCGTGCGCTTGTCGGCCACGACCACCGTCATGCCCATCGGCGATACGGCGAACAGTTCCTCCGAGAACTTCGACGGAAGATGCACGCAGCCATGCGACGACGGGTAGCCGGGCAGCCCGCCCGCATGCAGCGCGACGCCATCCCAGGTCAGGCGTTGTGTGTACGGCATCGGCGCACTGTTGTACTTGGAGGACCGGTGGTCCTTGTCCTTCTGCAGGATCACGAACACGCCCGTGGGGGTGCCGTGGCCCGGCTTGCCGCTGCTGATCGTCGTGAAGCCGATCTGCACACCGTTGCGGTACACGTAGGCGCGTTGTTCATCAAGGCTCACCAGTACCAGGATCGGACCGATATCCGCCACGACGGGGTTCCACACGAACTCCCCTGGCTTGAGGTCCGCCGGCGGCGTTTCCGGGGGCCGCGAGTCGGTTGCGCCCCAGAACGGCACGGCCTGGGCCGCCAGCGGCGCGAGCAGCGCCAACGTTGCCAGAAAATGACGTCTGATCATGTGCATGTTGGACCTTGCATGGCTGGCCGGCCGGCCGCCGGTGAGCTCGGGATCTCTCGGTTCGACTCGAGACAGTACCTGTCAACCGCCGAACACGACGGCGTCCCAAATCTGGTAGCGTTCCTGGCCGATCCGAACGATCGTGTTGTCGCCTTCGCGGCTGGCACTGAACTCGCCCGGGTCGGCGGAGCTCGTGTCGGCCCCGATGGCCTTGCCTTGTTCGAAGAAGATGTCACGCTTGCGGCCGTCCGGTTTCGTCACCGTGACGACCCCGCTGCCGTTGGCTTCGCGCTTGACGCCGAACGGGCACGAGCCCATCGGTTGGCCGGCTGCCGTGGCGCAGGGAATGTCACCGGTTGCGTGGTACGGCAGTGCCTGGCACGAGCGCGTCCCAGGTTCGCTGGCTGCCTGCCGTCTTCGACGGAGCAGCAGTTGCTCCGGTGATGATCATCTCCAGCCGGTAGTCCGCCTTCTCATTGCGCCGCGCCGCGCTGCGCATCATGTAGACGCGGATCCTGTAGTCGCCGGTGGCTGGGAGTGTCCCCTCGTACTGGTTCTCGTTCACCGAACCGATTGAAGAACGCCACTTCGCTTTCGCCCGGCGCCAGGATGTTGAAGTAGGTGGCGGTGTTCTTGGTCGCCATGCTGACGTTCATGTACTGGCCCTTGCCGGCGCCGAGCACGTAATCGACGGTCTCATAGCCGGTGATCGAGCCTTCGACAACTGCGCTGTTCGCGCCACGCGCGAATTTGACCCGCTGCGTGCGGATTTCGCTTGCCGCGTTCGCGGCCGGGACTGCGATCGCGAGCAGGGCCGCGAGCACGATGTGTGCACGCATGAATCAGTGCCCGCAATCGTATGGCGGAGCCTGCACGATCGACTGGTAGCGGCCCTGCTCGGTGCGAATGGTGACGCAGCGACCGTTGGAGCGGTTGTACCAGTTGCTGTACTTCGAATCGCCGGACGTCGATCCGCTCATGTACGCGTAGCCACGACTTTCCAGCTGGCCTTCGGCCTGGCCAGCCTTGGCGCCCACGAGATCCGCAAGGTCAGGCGCGGTATCGCCGGCCCGGTAGGACGAGTGAGCCGAATTTCCGTGGCTGAAGGCAGGAGGGAAGGTGACGATGATCTTCTTGTCGTTCTCCCACTTGTATACCTGTTCGTTGCCGTTCATCGACCGTATGACCTGGTTGCCGTGCTGGTCCTTGTAGTGATTGGACTTGCCCCCGGGGGACAGGCTGAAGGTGTTGCCGTTGCGGAGGTCGATATCGACGTACCCCTGCCTCTGCGAGAAGGTGCAGGGACCCGACGCGCCCTTGTTCTTGTCGCCGTCCTTGCGAACCTCGCAATTGGCGTCCGAGGAATCCGCGTGGGCAGGCAGAACCGGGGCCATCAGGCCCAGCGCGACCATGCCGGTCGCCACGATGGCATACGTGTTCATGTGATCCTCCGAGGTGCCGAGTGCGGAAGCTACCGTGATTCGGCGCGCCGAAACTATCCGAAAAGCGAACGGCTTCAATGCTGCAGCGCACATCCAAACGGGGCGACTGGTGTTCGCCGGCCCGGTTGCGCGACAACCTGGCGCGATCCCGGGAGACTGGTGGGGCCGGATGCGTTTGTATAACCTCACCCCTGGATCGAAGTTTGCCGACGGGGAGAGTCGATGGGCACAGGCGCCAGCGCCGACGATGCGCGGAAGATCCTGAGCTTCCGGACCAACGACCTGGACGAGGCCGCGGAATTCTTGCGCCGCAATTTTGGCGATCATTCGCGAGTGCCGCGGGCGCGAGGCGCGCTCGGATTCGGCATTGAAGTCACCGCCACGGACCGTAGTGTCGCAGGGTCGGTCTCGTTTGCGATTCCCAGCACGGTACGCGCCGCCAATAGTGCAGTGACGGTCCACCTGCCGCTGCAGTTCGGAGCCGACTACGCCGTGGGGCGACGACACCTCCGATCCGCTCCGGACGTTGCGGTGATGCTTGCGCCCGAGCACGTCTACACGATTGGTACGCCCCCTGGCGATGCGCTGGGAATCCAGCTCGATCCGTCATTGCTTCGAGAAGCGATTGACGAGGTGGCCATGGGCCGCACCGAGGCACGTCGCGCTGCGATCGATCGAGATGCCGCTGTCCGGGGTCAGAGTCGACATCGTTCGCGTCGCTGGTCAGGCAGCATCGCGCAGCACGTCAGCATCGAGCGCCGGGACGATGCAGGCGAAAGTAGTGCGGGACGTGGAGCGCCAGATGGCATACTGGCTGGCGGGCCGGGTCTGTCCAGTTGACGGGCCTGCAGACCCGCGTCTCCGGGCAGTCGCCAGGCGGCGGAGCGGGTCGAGTGCTGGATCCGCGAGCACGCCTCGGAGCCGATCACGATCCGCCGCTTGAGCGCAGTCGCCGGCGTTGGAGCGCGGGGCCTGCAGAAGGCATGCCTGGCTCGGTGGGGCCAGACGCCACTCGAACTGGTTGCCTCGCGTCGTCTCGAACTGGCCCGCCGCCTGCTCGCGGCGCCCGGAGCGACCCGCACGGTTACAGAGGCGGCCGCCCGGGTCGGCTTCACGCATCTCGGCCGATTTGCGGTGCAATACCGGCAAGGCCTTCGGTGAGTCGCCGTCCGACACGCTCGCCGGCAGGAATGGCAGAAACTGATTGCGCGTCCGCGCCTGTTTCCGCCTTCCTGCATGATGGACGGCCGTCGTCCACTTGGGACACTGGCCGCCAGCCGCTCAGCGGGCACGGATCCGCGGCGAAACGATCTTGGGACCCGCCACGCCAGCAGAGCCAGGCTTCTTTCACCTCGCCGAATTGTCCAGCCGCCCCCGGCGGCTCTTTCCAGCAGGATGTCCCATCGCTGCGCCCTGATCGAATCGTCCAGCAGTCCGTCCCTCACCACCGTTACCCGCGTTGCCGACGGAGCCTCGCTGCCTTCATTCAGCTGGGTAATCTGCTGCGCGGCACCCTCGAAACTCCCGGTAATCTGCAGCGCGATGTCGAGCGCAGGCGCACCCGCAGCTGCACTTGCCGAGGCTCCCTGGTAATTCGCTGGCGCGACGAGCTTTGTGTTGGCGACCGCCGCATCCAGCGCGGATGCCGGCTGGTCGGCGCCAGCGGCCGGCGCCGCCGCGCACACGACGCAAAGGATCGACAGACTGATACGGGCTGCACGATTCCTCAGCGACTGCGCGACCGGATCGCGGCGACGGCCGTGCAGGCGCCGCCGACGATGACCAGCAGCCAGCCGATGGGCAGGAGTCCGAATGGTTCGCGCAGGAATCCGTTCTCGTCGATGGTCGAACCGATCAGCCGAAACGCGACCAGCAGCGCGCCACCGAGCAACAGCGATGTCAGTCCGATGCTCACGAGTCGAATTTTCATCGATCGAGTTCCCTCGCGCGGCGATCGCGGCAATGCCTCGCCGCTTGCTGGCCGTCGTCAATCACCGATGCCGGGTCTTCCACCATCCCATCGCGGCACGACCCAGTGCCCAGAGCGTCGTGAGTGCCGATCACCGGCCAGATCAGCAGCAGGTCGACGCGTATGTTCGCGTCGGGGGTCCTCACCAGCACCAGCCATTCCCACGCGGCATATGCAAGCCACAGGTATGGCCGGTACCCACAGCCGATTGTATCCTTGAGCCGCGCGCAGCACGGTCGCGCGGCACAGCGCCCAGATCGCAAGGTTTCCGAAGCGACCAGGGCGATGTGCCCGGGCTGCTGGACCAGCCAGCCGCTCATCACTTCGAGCATTCCGGGATTACATCGGACCACCGAGCCACCCGCAAGCCGCATTCCGGCGGCTCGGTGATGCCGTCGAACCCCGTTCGTTTCTGGATAGTCGGAACGCTGGCTTCCAATGTAGCCTCGGCTGCGCCGTCATTCAGCGACGCTGACCTGACTCCCAAACCATTCACGATCCGGAGATATTTCATGAAGTCATCCCTGGCGCTCACCGCGCTCATCGTCGCTGTTGCTCTCGGCTGCGGCGCATTGCCTGCAATGCCGATTCGAACGAAGCGCACTGCCAGATCCAGAAGGATGGCGAAACCAAGCATGGACAGTCGGGTCCCTGCACGTTCTCGCAACGGCAGGGCTACATCGATCTCGACCTGCGAAACGGCGATACCTTCAGCCTCAGCCCCGCCAATCAGCCGAACCATTTCAAGGACCAGAAGGGGAACAAGGTGGTTCGCACGCAGGCGGGCGGCGATACCCAGGTATTCAAGTGGGAGAACGGCAAGAAGGTTGTCGTGACCTTCGGAAGTGCTCCCGCCAGCGGCGGCGGGGCAATGCGGCCGTCGGCAGCGGCGAGACGCCGGCCGGCCTGCAGGACCTGGTCAACGGCCGACTGGTCGGTGGCGAGGTCGACGATGAATTGATGCGTCGCGGCTACAAGCAGGCCAGGAACGAGGTACAGGGCGCGGATGTCTACTCGTACTGGCGCAAGTCATCGAACGGCCAGTGCGTGGTCGTTCGTTTCGACGCCAGCCGCCACGTCGCCTCGATCGCCTCCGCGTTCGAGAGCAGCTGCAATTGAACCGGCGCCCCGGCCGGGAGGAACACTCCCGGCCCGGGGCGGTGGGAGGCTGCAGGCGCGCTGCGCTCTGGTATCGCCTGTTCCGACTACCGTGGCGCGTCATCGAGCAGCGCTGGCACCATCGACTCTTCTCCCTTGCCCTCGCGGGTAGGATCGGCCGAATCGTTCCAGCCGAGGTCCAGGGCCATGTGAGGCGGCACAGGTGTACTGGACAACCAGACCACCAGCCGCATGCCATCGGTGAAATACGGGTCGTCGGCCAGGTTGTGCCGCGGATCCGCCTCGGTCGCCGCGCCGACACCCCTGACGAAGGCGAACTGTCCGATCGCGTCATGGTGCAGCAGGCTCTGGAACAGGTACTCCCGTGACTCGTCCACGACCGGGTCGATGACGTGAGTCGTCAGTGTCGGTGACTTGGTGGTCACCTTGACGCCGATGTCGCGGCTGACCTGCCCGATCCACACAGGCTGACCCTCGCAACGGAATGGCGCGAGCCACAGCCGCATGTGATTTCGCTGTGAAATGGTCGATCGACCGCGTTGCAGTGCAAGGTCCTGTTTGCGGCCGAATGCGTACAGCGAACTTACCGGCGCAGTCAGGAAGGACTTGGCGTAAATCGCGGCGCCGATCATCCGGCCGATGCTGTCGACGGTGATGGCCTCCGTGAAGGTCCAGCCGCTCGCGGTCAGCGCCGCGACCGCTTCCTCGCCGCTACCGACCAGCACAACATTCGAGCGGGTCGCCCTCGCCGGATCCGTCTTCGTTCGTCGTGCAGCATGGCAGTTCCCGCAGGCGCTCGCGAAACTGCGGAAGCGTCAGGTCGGGCAGGTCCTGCACCTGCGCGTACAGCTGGCGCAATGCCGAGCGTTCGTAATCGAAGCCCTCGGTTGGCAGCAGAACCGCAAATCGCATCCGTATGGCCCGGAGATGGCCGGACAGGCGAACGTCGACGAATCTCCCGCCACGCAAGTGGGACGCGTAGACATAACCTTCCGTGGTGCCATGCGCCTTCGAGAAGAACGGCATGGCGTTGGCACGGAACCTGGAACGGATCTCCGCCTGCTGGTCATCCGACAGGTCGTCGCCGGTGATGCGCGCGGCTTCGTCGGCCGAGTAGTAGTCGCGATCGACCGCAACCGGCATCAGCCAGTAGTCCACGTCGCTCGTGTTCGTGATCTGCATCCAGATCGGCTGAATGCCATTTTCCGCGAGTTCCACACCGAAGTACTGGCTGACTTCATCGTCGGTCGGAATGGAAATCGTGACGGTGACGCCGTCCCGCTCCTGGCTCTGGCTGCGATCCAGTTTCAGCGGTGGCGGCGCTTCCGCGCCGGCTGGCGGGTCGGTGGGACCCTGCGTTGGCGCAGATGCGCACCCCACCAGCAACAGCACGGCCAGGAAGACACCTGGCCGGGCTGCCTGGAATCGTCGATGTGGGGACGGCTTCACCTGGTAATCCTGCCTTTCACCTGTCATCACTGTAGACGGACCAGCACTCGCCCGGCCACACTGGAATCACGCCGACTCTAACGCACGTCGGCAGATTCGCAAGAGGGCGCGGCGCTGGCCGCCGGCGACTTACTGCGACGACCCGTCCCGATCGAACCAGCCTCGCAGGCCTGGGTCGACTAGCCTAAAGTAGGCGCCGAGAAGAGAGGGGAGACGACCATGGCCGCATTCAAGCCACTGAATCTTCTGGACCTGAGCTTCGTGCTGATGGAGACACGCCAGACGCCCATGCACGTGGCGGGCCTGCAGACGTTCCTGCCGCCGCCTGGCGCGCCGCGTGATTTTCCGAAGCAGGTCTATGAGTACCTGCGCAGCTTTCCCGTCACTGCGCCGCCGTTCAATTATCGCCTGCGTGGTCCCCTCACCGGTCATCTGCTGCCCGGCTTCGTGGAGGTGGAAAAGGTAGACCTGGACTACCACTTGAGGCACTCGGCGCTTCCGTATCCGGGCGGCGAGCGTGAGCTCGGAATTCTAGTGTCGCGGCTGCACTCCAACCCGATGGACCTCGACCGACCACTGTGGGAGATCCACCTGATCGAAGGCTTGCACGACGGGCGTTTCGCGATGTATGGCAAGCTGCACCACTCGCTGGCGGATGGGGTGCGGGGCGTAGGATTGCTGAATTTCTCGGAGGATCCAGCCGAAGAGCCGCACACCGCCGATCTGGGCGCAGGAGCGCAAGAGCAAGACCGGACGCGACGCGATGCCGGCGGGCGCGCTTGGTGGCAGGCTGCCATCGGCGTTCACCAACCAGGCCCGTGCGCTGCCGAGCCTGTTGCGTGGCCTGGCAGGCTCCGCCAGTGCGGCACTTGGCGTGAAGGCGGATCCGGACTTCACGTCGCTTGCGGAGACGCCCAGCACCATTTTCAACACCAGCGTCACGCCGCAGCGGCGCGTGGCGACCCAGTCGACCAGCCTGGCGCGAATGAAGGCAATAGGCGAAGCCGCGGGCGGCAGCATCAACGACGTGCTGCTCGCGGCCTGCGGACAGGCGCTGCGGCGCTACCTGCTCGAGTTCGGCGAACTTCCCGAGCGATCCCTGGTGGCCTCTGTTCCGGTGGCGATCAAGAAGGACGATGGCGAGGCTGGCGGCAATGCCATCAGTTTCGCGAACGTGAAGCTCGGCACCGAACTCGACGACGTCCGTGAGCGCTTCGAACTGATACGCCGCAGCAGCGTGGCGGGCCGCGACTACCTGAAGCAGATGACCACGGCCGCGCTGATCACCTACACCGTGCTGATCAGTTCGCCGCAGATGCTGACGCGGCTGCCCGGACTCGCTTCGCGCGTTCCGCCAATCTACAACGTGATCATCTCGAACGTGCCGGGGCCGCGGCGCAAGCTGTATTTCCTGGGTGCGGAAATGGAAGCCTATTATCCGATCTCGGCGCTGGCGCACGGGCAGGCACTCAATATCACCGTGATGAGCTACGCCGGCGGGCTGTACTTCGGATTTACCGCCTGTCCCGACCGGGTGCCGAGCATCCAGAGGCTGGCGGTTTACATGGGCGATGCGCTGGATGAACTCGAGTCGGTCTTCATCAAGAAGGCGGGACGGCGCGGCAAGTTCGCGCCGAGCGCGAAGTCGAAAATGAAGGCGGGAGTAAAGGCAAAGCGCAGGGCAAAAGCAAAGGCAAAGGCAAAGGCAAAGGCACCGAGGAAGGCGCTCGCTGGCAGGAGATCGGCAGGAAAGACCTCCGCCAGGAACGTGGTCGCGACGAAATCGGCCGGACGAAGCCGCTCCCGCGGGAAGTGACCGCTCGAGGCGCGATCAGAGCTCCTTCTCGAACAGGTGGCCGATCGACTTCCGGAATCTTTCGATCGCGCTCTCTGGATCCTCAAAAGTCGAGGCCAGTTCGGGAGTGACCTCGCGACCATAGGTGAGGTCGTCGTCGATGAACTTGTGCCGAAGTGTTGCCGCCAGGGCGGGCTCGAGGAACACTACCGCCGTCTCGCTGTTGAGCTTCTCGCTGCGCGGGTCGAGGTTGTATGAACCCACAAGCGCGCGTGTACCGTCGACGACCGCAAACTTCGAGTGCATCGTGCCCTGGCTGCGGGTTGTCTCGCCCGGTGCCTGCCCGGTCCACTCCCAGATGCGCAGTCCCGCATTCGTATTCGGGCAGGCGCGTACCTCCGGTGAATCGTTCACCGAGAGCAGGTCCTTGTAGTAGCCGCGTCCGACCATGCTGATCTCCGGGAGGTCGTTCGTCTCGGGGCTGTTGGAGATCAGCCGGATCGATACACAACGCCGGGCCGCGTCCTTGATCGCCTGGGACAGGGTCGGGGTCGGCACGAAATAGGCGTTGGCGACCAGTACCTCGCTTTGGGCCCGCTCGATCAGCTTGATGTAGGCCTGCTGGATGTAGGTTTCCTTGAGGCGAGGACGATTCTGGATGAAACGGCAGGTGGCGCCCCTGAACTCCAGCGGCGGCTCGCGGGCCTCCAGCTCCGCGACATAGCGGACGATCTGCGGGTTCGTCGTGTATGAAATCGGTACCTTCCCGGTAGTGCCGAGAACCTTGCGGGTGGCCTCCCAGTAGAGGTTGGTGTTGAAGATGCCGCGGCTTTTCTTTACGCCGACGAAGTATTCGAAATTCCGGTCGAACGCGGTCACCAGGTCTTTCACGATCGCGCCACGCAGTACGATGTCCTGGTCGCGCCAGTTGCCGTCCGGGTTGCCCGGCTCTGCCCTGAAATACTCGTTGCCGATGTTGAGGCCGCCCGTGACCGCGAACGCGTGGTCCGTTTCGCCGTCGATGATCCACATCTTTTCGTGAAAGCGCTTGTCCGGAGCGTCCGGGTCGGTGTGCGGAACCAGCGCCGGTATCGGAACCTCGTTCAGCCACTGCAGCGCCATGGCCTCGTAGCCTTCGACCTCGATGCCGTTCTGCTTCAGGTCGAAGAACATCCACTGCGTCTGTATCCACGGGTTCGAGAAGGCATCCACGATGACGCGCACGTCCAGTCCCGCGGCCTTCTTCTGCTTGAGGATTTCAGCGACCTGCAGTCCGGTTTCATCTCCCTTGAACACCAGCGCCTGGATGCGAATGGAGGTCTGTGCATCTCGCAGCGCCTGCATCCGTACTGCGAAAGAGTCCTCGCCCCCTTGCAGTACCGCCACCTGGCAGCCGTCCGGGCCGCGCGGGGGAAACAGCCCGTCGAGGCCCACGTCCGGATAGGGGCTGCCGATGAACCGCGCGTCCGGGCCGAGCACCGAGGTCTCGGCGGCCTGGTCAACGTACTCGACCAGCGCGGGCCCCGCGACCGGCGCGGGCGCCGACGCGGTTGTTGCACAGCCGGTTACCGCCAGGGCCATCATTGCGGCAAGCGGTGCGCCGGCCAGGCGGTTTCTAATTGAAACGGCTTGCATCAGGTAGAGTCTACGAAAATGATCCCTGTCATGCATTTGAAACTCGCGGCGCCATGGCCTGGACGCACGTCACGCTGCGCCGGCGGCCGAAATGTAGCCGCCGTACTCCTGCTCGCCGTGCTGCTTGGCGGTTGCGCGGCCGCCCCGACCGCGACGGAATTGACCGCGAAGGCTGTCCAGTTTGCGTACGTCGAAGGTGCTCCGCCTGCCAGCGATGGCCGGGCGAAATTTCGTGCTGTCTTCTGCGCCAGACTTCGCGCCGACGGGTTCGGATCGCCGAACGATTCGTCCTGCGATCGCTGGCTGTGGCGTTTGCCGGACGAGCCCGCGGCATTCGAGCGCCACGGTGAGCCGGCCGGTTCGGAGGCCGATTTCAAGGTCCCCTCCGGCACGGCGGTATTCGTTGTCACCGGTGCGTTCAGCGAATGCGTCGGGGAAGAGGGGAGGCCGTTCATCGCCGGCGCCGAAAAACTGCGCGAGGACGGGGTTCGCGTGGAGACAATCGTGGTCAGCGGACGCTCCGGCACCGCCAACAACGCACATCAGATTGCCCTGGCGATCGAGCGCGCGCAGCTGCCAGGAAACCAGGAGATCCTGTTGATCGGATACTCGAAGGGTGCACTGGACAGCCTGCGCTTCATGGTCGATTACCCGGCACTCGCCGGAAGAGTCAAGGCTGTCGTCAGCGTGGCCGGCCCGATATTCGGCACTCCGCTGGCAGAGGCGGTGTCGACGGCATATTCGAGCCTGGTGGCGAGGTTGCCATACAAGAAGTGCCCGCCGGGCGATGGCGAAGTGATCCACAGTCTCGAACCGGCGACGGCGAGGCAGTGGCTGGTCGACAACCCGTTACCGGCGAACGTGCGTTACTACTCGCTCGCGAGTTTCACGACCAGGGACCACATTGCGCGTTCGCTGGTGCCCACCTGGAAGTACCTCAATCGCACCGACCTGTTGAACGACGGGCAGGTGCTGGCGGCCGACGCGCTGATTCCGGGCGCGACACTGCTGGGATTCGCAAATGCCGATCACTGGGGCGTGGCCGAGTCGATCGAAAAGGTTCATCCATTCCTCGCGGGTCGGCCCGACCCCGAGCCATTCCCCATCGAGCAGTTGTTTGCTGCGATCGTGCAATTTGTCTCGAGCGACACGGGCTCCGCCGACTTGTTGCAGAGTAACGTGTCACGGGTCGTCCCTTCGACCGACAGGGAGCCGGAATGAAAGCGATGCTGCTGACCGGCACAGGTCCGGTAACCGAGGGACGCGACTCGCTGGTCCTTCGCGACGTTCCGGATCCGGAGCCGCGGGAAGGCGAGGTGCTGGTCCGGGTCGCTGCCTGTGGCGTGTGCCACACCGAACTCGACGAGATCGAGGGTCGCACGCCACCGCCACGGCTGCCGATGATTCCGGGTCACCAGGTCGTTGGGCGAGGTCGTCGCGCGAGGCGCGGGCGTGACCGGAATGGAGATTGGCCAGCGAGTCGGCGTCGCCTGGATCTTCTCGGCCTGCGGTCACTGCGAACACTGTGCCGCAGGTGACGAAAATCTCTGCAGCGAATTCCGCGCCACCGGTCGCGACGCAAACGGCGGCTATGCCGAGTACATGACAGTACCGGCGGCGTTTGCCCATGAAATTCCGGACTGCTTCACCGACGCCGAGGCCGCGCCGCTGCTGTGCGCGGGTGCGGTCGGTTACCGGTCACTGCGGCTGGCCGGGATCCGAAATGGCATGCGGCTCGGGCTCACGGGCTTTGGTGCTTCGGGACACCTGGTGATGATGATGGTTCGCCACCGCTATCCCGACACTGAGGTCTACGTCTTCGCGCGCCAGCGCGAAGAGCGGGATTTCGCGCTGCAGTCCGGGGCCGTCTGGGCGGGCGACACGCGCGAGAGCGGCTCCCGCGAAGCTGCACGCCATCATCGACACGACACCGGCGTGGCTGCCGGTGATCAAGGCGCTCGAGAACCTCGAGCCGGGAGGCCGGCTGGTGGTGAACGCGATTCGCAAGGAAGAGACGGACCAGCAGCAATTGCTCGGCCTCGACTATCCACGACACCTGTGGATGGAAAAAGAGATCAAGAGCGTCGCGAACGTCACGCGCAGCGACGTGCGCGAATTTCTCGATCTCGCCGCCGGCATCCCGATGCGACCGGTGGTCGAGACATATTCCCTTGATGAGGCGAACCGTGCGCTGCGGGACCTCAAGCTGAAGCACGTGCGCGGCGCAAAGGTGCTCCTGCCCGCGGTGAGGGAGCGGCCAGCAGACCGCCACCCCGCCAGCGCGCTTCAGCGCGTGGGTCGTCATTGCCACCGGACTCAGCGCGCGGACATGCCCGCCTTCAGCGATTCCATGGCCTGGTCGATCGTGAAGCTCGCGGCCCGCTGGCTGGGCGGGAATTCCTTGAACGTCGCCAGGAAGTTTCCGACGATCTCGGACGCCGGCAACATGATGAACGCGTGGTCCAGGTACCAGTCCCAGTAGGTGTTCGAGGTGATGTCGGCCCGCTCGTACGGGTCTGCCCGCAGGTTGAACAACTTCGGGATGCGCGTGTGCACGTAGGGTTCGGACCACACTGCCAGCGTGCCTTGCGCCCGCTGCTCCGCGAATACTGTCT
>CAWBYP010000005.1:0-41641 GCA_963793005.1 uncultured Gammaproteobacteria bacterium | reverse complement strand
ACCATTCAGGCTGCACGGATGCGGTCTGTGATCAGCCGCGCAACCCCCCACCCAAGAGTCGGCCGTCTACTGTCCCCTGACAGCAGGCATAACGGACTTATCGATCTGCTCCAAAATCCCACTTGTCGTGAGTTACTACGACGTTTTCGATTTGGCTCTCCTCAAACGGAATTCCAGCTAGCCCGCGTATCTCAGTAATTCTGCCTTCCACAACGACGGCCTGGTTGAATCGGCGGCCATCAGCCAAGACGACACTGACTACCTGATAGCCCATTCCTGTTTCTGGCTCTGCAGCCAGCTCTTTTAGCCATTTGTCCGCAAGCCTGATCATGGTTCATATCCAAATGGGAAAAGCACTTCGTTACCAGTGCCACCCGCGACCGGGCGCGGACCCACAATCGTGGTACCTGGCGGAGGTGTCAATGGGAAAGCATTCGGGCGGGCAATCTCAGGACTCGGCAAATTGTAGATCGAAACGCGATCGGCAGCTGGAACGAGCCCATCACTGGCGGGCGCCGCATAGGTTCCCCGTGTAACCCCGCCACGCGTGGTGATTCGCGTAAATGCCGGGTTGGCAGACTCATACCGAATGAACGCTTCACCTTGGCCTGTCAGCCTATATGTACTGACGCGCATGCCTTCGGCAATGGTATCCACACCCTTTGCTGCAGATGCTGCTCGGCCCTTACTCAGTAGACCACCGCCAAGGAGCGGAAAGTCTCCTGTTGCAGCTGTCTGCGCATCTATCGTGATCCCAAGAACCGAACAGACAACCAGGTTCTCGACGCAGAACAGCACCGCACCCGTACCGACAGCCAGGACGATCGGCGCGGCGATCTTTATTTGCGCTGGAATATTCGGATCACGGGCCAGCACCATTCCCGCCGCCGCGGCCCGCTCCCCGGGCTCGCCTGGATAGCTCGAACCGTCAGAGTCCCCCGATCTTTCAGTTGCCGCCCAACTCGATGATGGCACGCCGCTCCCGCCATGCCTCGCACCGGCCGAAAGCACAGAACCCCCGCAGGTCGGCGAAGTCTGTCCTGGCCCGCACATGCCAACGCCGGTCTGCGCCGATTGGCCGGGCAGCGCCGTGGCCGGGGGAACGTACTTGTCGGACAGGCCTCCGATGTAGCTTCCGAAGGAGCGCGCCATGGAAACCACGACCGCGGTGCATACGCCACCGCACACCACGTCGTATCCAGACGGATCCGTGTACGAGAGTGGACGGTTCCCCACGTACGCGTACGGATTCAGTGTCTGGCTGTCATCGAGATCGCCAATAACCGGATCAACCGACATGAATCGCCCAGCTGTCGGATCGTAGACGCGCCCGTTCATGTGGATCAGCGCAAGGTTGTCGAGGTGCTCGTGACCCGTGTAGCCGTGGCGGGAAGTGTTGGCGATGGCGGCCCAGTCAGGGGTAGCTTCGGAACTCCAGTCGCCGCCGCGTCTTGCACCGAAAGCCGCGAAGCTTTCCCGAGCTACGAGCTCGCCACTGGAGTCCAGCACCGCGTCGCTGCTGCCGATGTGATCGGACAGCAGGTAGTGCGTCGAAGTCGAGGCGTCCGAGTTACGCGAGACGACGACCGTCATCCCCGAGGGCGTCGGAACGTAGTGTCGCCAATAGGTCTTTCCGGTGGATGTCGTGCTCTCTTTCTCGAGCAGTCCGCCGACGTAGAGCGTGGTCTCGGTACCGTTTGCGTAGGAAGCGACCTGCTTCCAACGCTGGTGACTCGGCCCGTAGCTGAACTGGCTCTGGTAGGTCGTTCCGCCGATCGGCTGGGCGACCTGCACTGGCAGGTTGAACGCTGCCCAGGCTTGTGACGCACCATCGCGGGTGATCTGGTTTCCATTGGCGTCGTACGTGAAGGTATGGCTTCCAGCCGCGGTCACCGCATGCGGGTGGGCAGGGTCACCGTAGGTGTAGGCACCCACGTCCGACCTGCTGGTGACGTTTCCGGATGCATCGTAGGCAACCGAGAGATTGCCGACTCCGTTCAGCGTGGACGACTGCAGGCGGTTCAGCGCATCGTGGGAAAACTTCTCCAGTAACGACTGGTTAAGGTCCTGACGTTGCGCAAGATTGCCGGCTGCATCCCACTGGTACGCGAGGTTCTGCCGGTTGCTGGTAGCGGGGACAACCCCGGATTGCCGGCTCGCAAGCTCGTTGCTCCAGGGCTTGTAGCCCGAGGCGACCGAAACCACGTTCGCGCCGAGCATCTCGGACGTGGCTGAGGAGTAGTCGTTCGCCGATTTCAGATTCCACAACGGCTTTCCCGGCAACTGCGTCACGTCAATGATGCTGACCGGCGCGCCATAGCTGTACGCGTACTGCACCTTGAACCGTGCGCCGCCCTGGCCAGCGGGAACCGGGCTCACGGGGTACGCGACCGTATCCAGTGCACCGTTGGTGTTGTAGGTGTAGTCGTACTGGTAGGACTGGTCGGTCGTGATACTGCGGTTCGCGATCCGGCCGACGCTGTCGTAAGCGAGGCTCTCGGCATAGCCGTAGCCGCTGACCGATTTCAGGCGCCCGATGTTGCGTTCGGCCGCCGACGAGCCCCAGGTCCAGGTACTGCTGCCATCGGGCTCGATCCGGGAGGTCTGGCGGCCGAGCGCATCGTAATTCGCGCTGAACGACCGGCCGCGCGCATCCGTCCACGAAACGAGCTCGTTGAGGGAGTTTCCGCCGAATGTCCAGGTGCCGCGGTCGGCATCCGACCACTGCGTCCGAAACCCACGCAGGTTGTAGGTGCCGCTGGAAACCGCGCCGATCGGATCCTGGATGCGTACCAGGCCGCCGAGCGAGTCATAGTCGTAGTAGGTGGTGCCGCCGGGCGACGGGTCCGCCACCCTGCGCAATCGCCCGGCGACGTCCACGATCCTGGTGCGCGTGCGGCCGAGCGGGTCGGTAATGAGCACGCGGCGACCCGCGTGGCTGATCGTTGTCCTGCGGTCGAGCGCGCCATTCGATTGATACAGCTGCTGAGCCGTAACCCTGTCGAGTAGATCGTAGGTCCAGGCGGTGTGGCCGTTGCTGGCTCCCGAGGTCGGCTGGTAGCGAACAACTGGGCGCCCGAGAGCATCGTACTGGATGGTCTCGGTGACCCACGCCCCATGCACCCGCATGTACTGGCTGGACCGCAGTCGGTCAAATCCGTCGTAGAGTAGTTCCCGCTGGTCATATACCTCGGAAGCAGAGCCTTTCGATGTCTGGTAAACGTGGAATCGAAAGTCGCTCGCACCCCAGCAGGGACCAGCGGCGCAGGACTCAAAGGACCAGGCGGTGCTGGTCATGTCCGGTCGCGTCACCTGCACGCGTCGTCCGAAATCGTCGTATTGCCAGCTGGTGGTGAGTTTGTTCGGATCGGTTGACGACAGCGGCACGCCGAAGTCGTACTGGTAGGTCACGCTGGTCTTCATGCCGAGCGGATCCGTCATCGACTCAGGCAGCTGGCAACGCGTCCCGTAGTCGAAACTGGTCCTGCGCGCCGGCATCGGCGATCCGCTCGGGGTCGCACCTGCGACCTCCAGCGAACTCACGTTCCCGCAGGCATCGAATCCCAGCGTGGTGGTTACCTTCAACGCCGGGGAACCTGGCTCGAGTACCTGACTGGTGATGCGACAGGGTCCGGTATCGACCGTGTACGCCGTGGTACGCGTTCGGGCAGCCTGGCCCGGTGCGACCTGGGTAACGACCATCGAGGTCGGTAGTCCCAGGCAGTTGGCGGTGGTGTCGTTGGAGAAAACGCTGTCTGCCGTGATCTGCCAGGTCGAGTTCACGAATGGTGAGCCCGGGTCCTTGTCCGTGACCGCGCGATCTACCCTGGTGCGATTCCCATAGCCGTCGCCGTAGACGTTGCGTTCCGATACCTCTGTAACCAGCGTGCCATTCAGCGACCCGCCGACCTCATACAGCGAATCCGTGGTCGTCGCGACGTACGGAAACACACGTTGTTCAGGGCCCGGCGCACCCAGCCGCTGCTCGTCGACGGTTGCGCTCCACTCGCTCACTTTCGAGGCGAGATTCGACTGCCAGACGGTCCGCTGTGTGTGCATGCCCGTGAACGGGAACGAGCGCTGCAGGTAGTCGAAGGTATAGGTCCCGTTTCTCGTGTCCTGGGTGCGTTGCGAGTGGAAACCCTCGAAACCCCGCCCTTGCAGGTGCACGCGTGCCCCGTAGTACTCGAACCGGTTCTGGTATGTGCCGCCAGTACCATCGGAAGCCGTGACCTCGCCAACGACATACAGAGGCCCGCCGAAATCCATCTCCGGAAAGGCCGCGTCGGAATGCCTTGTGTAGTTGCCGGTCGAGATCGAGGCATAGCGCGGACTCTGAGACATTCCGAATCCATCGCTGAACGTTGTCGCCAGGTCGGCAGGCGCCCCGGATTCCCTGTGCGGGCTATAGCGGACCTTTCCGTTGTCGCCGTCGTCCCGGTAAGCAAGATCCGGCTTGGCATCGCCATCGATGTCCGACACTAGCCACGCAGTCTTGTTGGGAGCGCTGAGGCCCGTTGGGGCCGGTGCTGCGGCGCCGGTACCCGTGGACCGGATCACGTACCAGGTGTTGCCGAAGAATCCGCCGGAGCGCACGTACAGAAGGTCGATGCGGCCGTCCTCATCCCAGTCCCCGGCCAGGACCGTTGGATATCCATTGGCGTCCCGCTGGATATTTGTCGCCCCGGTCGGGACCCTGGTGAAGTGACCAGCGCAATCCGAGATCATGACGCTAGAGACCTGCAGGAAGTCCGAGCAGCCGTCCGCGTTCCAGTCGACCACCAGCAGCGCACCGTCCTGCCAGAAATCCCGCCTGTCGCCGACAGTGAACGGGGTACCGAAGCCATTGGAGAGGAGCGGTGTCAGCCACGAGCCTCCACGCTTGGTGGAAACCCACGTGTGAATCGCCAGGTCGGCGCGGCCGTCACCATTCAGGTCTGCAACGTTCGTGTAACCATCACTGCCGACCATGGCGCCGCTCGACCCGCTCCAGATCGTCTCGCGCCCGGGTGCAAACTCGACCAGCACCGATCCGGCGACCGGAACAGTGGTGTTGCGGCGCGCCTGGATCCATGCGGGCGATGTGGCTGTCCTAGAGATCAGGTCGTCGAGGCCATCGCCATCGATGTCGGCCGCAAGGTACTCACCGGCCAGCGGCAGGCCGGTGTTCACCAGCTGGAAAGTCGAGCCGCTGTAATTGAGCAGCGTCCAGGTCGCCCCCTGCGGAATCAGGAATTGCGTGCGGTCGTTGCCCAGGAACCGCCCGGGGATCACCTTGGCGCCCGCATCTGCGGTCACGCCGGTATCCACCGGGGTTCCGAACCCGCCAGCCTGTCCAAATGCCACCCACCAGCGCATCGCGCTATTGCCCTGGTTGATCGGATAGAGAAGGTCCGAGCGCCCGTCTCCGTTCAAGTCGACGGACCTCATGGAAGCCTTTGCGGACGACCGGATACCGGTGTCTACCGGCGCGCCCCAGCCCGCCGCACCCTGCTGGTAGTCGATGGTCGTCGGCGCCATGCAGTTCGTTGCCGAACACTCCTGCACGCTGCGCAACTGAAGCCGGCCGCTCGCAGTGCCCTGCGAGTACGCGAGCCGGTACGACTTGATCGTGGTGCCGCTGGTGTCGTTTCGAATCGTGATCGAATCGAGCTGGTTCAACTCCAGCACCGCATGACCCGCGAGATAGCCTGCGACCGGATCGGTTGGGGGCCTCAGTGAATAGTCGAAGTTCACGCGATAGAACGGCCCCTGTCCGGTCGCCGTCGTCGGATAGGCGATCGCCGCCACGCGGAATGTGCCGCTCGTGTAGGCGCCATTGCGCGCCTCGTTCACGTACGTGATCGTGATGCTGTTGCCACTGGACGTTGCGGCGCGATCGCGGACCACGGACAGCGCCCAGGTGCGGACCGTGCCGCTCGTGCCCGCAAACACCTGCGAGTCGCCGCTGGACCCGTATTCATAGACCAGTCCGTTCTTGCTGGTCACGGTGAAGGATGCCGGACCGTTGCCAGCCGATCCGGACGCGACGATCCGCGAGAACGACTCGATTTCGGTGGCGTACACCGAATTCGGTGCTCCGTAGATACCGCTCACGAGTTTCAGCTGCTGGCCATCCAGGCAGAATCGGTCCGCGAGCGTATTCGTGACCGCAGCCGGCGCGCCGTCCTGCACCATGGTTCGATTGCAGCGCGTGATCGCCGACAGGCCCGACAGCGACCAGCCCTGGCCGATCACGCCGTTACCCCCTCGGCTGTTGTAGACCAGCGCAAGATCCAGCTCGGCGCTGCCAACGCCAGGAGGCGTCCAGATCGGGATCCGGTACGTCGCAGCACCGGAACTCGTCACGCCGAATGATGCTGGCGTACGGCCGGCAGCGGTAACCGCTGCAGCCGGTGCGGTCAGAACGGCTTCCGGGGTGGCGGACGTGTCGGCAACAGGCCATCCAGGCGCATCGACGGACTCGACAAATGCCACATCGCCCCCAGCCGGCATGGGCTCGGCCGCCCAGCCAAGGCCGCTCAGCAACGTGAGCGCGCAGGCAGCACCGACTGAGCGGATCGCTGCGCGGGCGCCGTGTGCCCGCGCGCGCGGCAAGCGACTACCGCGAAGAGCGGGTGACGTTCTCGTGGGACGAATGACGGTACGCATCTGACCTCCCTGTCGACTCGGGGTGCTGCGGCTGCAGCGATCGGACCAGCCAGGCGACGTCCTGTCGCCAACTGCGCCGCCGTCCGAGGCACGATCGCCATGTCTGGTAGCGCAATCGCAGGCTACAAACCGGCCGGCGCGCGGTCATCGCGGATTTGTGGCCGCTTCGAGCAGTTACTGACGAGATTGCATAGTGCGGCTTGGCTGAGAGGTGCCGCTGCGACCCGAGTGTCGACGACCAGCCAGAGCAGGACTATCGCCGTGGGTTGTGCGTCGAATGCGAAGCGCTCATGCTTCGCTGAGCCAGTTCGCCGCACCGTTCAAACGTGACCGAAGACTCAACGAAGACCCATGCTGCGACGTTCCGAGTCCCGGCACAGCATCCGGCACTGGCGGGCCATTTTCCGGGCAATCCGATCGTCCCTGGCGTGATGGTCCTGGACGCGGTCATCTCGGCCGCCCAGGCGTGGCTGGGTGAAGACCTCGCTATCGGCCGCCTGTCGTACGCCAAGTTCCTGGCGCCCATCAAGCCGGACGAGACGGCACAGATCGACCTGTTGTTGCATTCGCCGCGGCTTGAGTTTTCGGTTTGTCGTGGATCCACGGCCATCGCGAAAGGTGCCTTTGACATCGTCACAGGCCACGACCGGTGACCGGCGCCTGGCTCGAGCGTCCCGAGGGCGGCAGTGGCCTTGCAATGCGACTGCTGGTCGCCGTGGCACTGGGCCTTGGGCGCCCAGTCACACGTCTGGTGCTGATACCCATTACCGCGTACTTCATGCTCCGTCGCGGCCCCGAGCGCCGCGCATCGCGCGACTATCTTGCGAGAATACTGGGCCGCGCCCCGACCTGGTCTGAAATCGCCCGACATTTCCACACCTTTGCCGGCGTCACGCTTGATCGCGTCTATTTCCTCGGTGGAAGGATGTCGCGCTTCGACGTTCGCGTCATCGGAATCGAGGAACTGCACCACGCCATGGACCTCGGCCGTGGTGTCCTGCTGATAGGTGCACATGTCGGCAGCTTCGACGCACTGCGTGCTGCGAGCACCCTGCGCCCGGACGTGACGGTACGAGTGGTCCTGGATGCCGAACACAGCCCTGCTCTCTCGGCGATTCTCCAGCAGCTGAATCCCTCGATCGCCGCGGGCATCATCAACCCCAGGAAGGGCGGCACTGCGGTCGCGCTGGAAATCGGCGCGGCCCTGAACCAGGGCGCACTGGTGACCATGCTCGGGGACCGCGGTCGCCCGGAAAACACGACGGCCAGCGTGCGCTTTCTCGGCCAGGCCGCGGAGTTCCCGACCGCGCCCTGGCAGATCGCCGCGGCGCTGCACGTGCCTATCGTGCTGTGCGCGGGCCTGTATCGTGGCGGAAATCGGTACGACCTGCATTTCGAGTTGCTCACCGAGAGTCTTCAGATCGACCGGAAACAGCGTCAGCAACAACTGCGCGAGGTGGTTCAGGACTTTGCCAATCGCCTGGCAACGCTGCTGCGCATCGCGCCCTACAACTGGTTCAACTTCTATGACTTCTGGAACGACCTTACGCCTGGCAGCGATCGCCCTCTCGCTGGCGGCGATACCACTGCAGGCGGCTGATACCGACCTCGATACGCTGCTCGGGCGGCTGGTACGCCCGGCGCCCGACTCGACGAGCTTCGTCGAGGTGCGCTTTTCGAGCCTGCTCGATGGACCGATCGTCGTCTCGGGTGTCCTCGAACACCGCACGGATGGCGCACTGGTCCGACTCGTGGAGCTGCCGTACCAGGAGGTCACCGAGCTGCAGGGCGAGAATGTCACGGTGACGCGAGCAGGCGGCAAGCCGCGGCAATTTTCGCTGGATCGCGCGCCGGAACTCCGTGGCATGCTGGCCAGCTTCGGCGCCTTGCTCACTGGTGATCGCAAGATGCTCGAGCGATATTTCCAGGTGGAATTGCAGGATTCCGAGGCGCGCTGGGAAATCACGCTGACACCGCGCGACCGCAAGTTGCAGCGTCGCCTGTCCAGGATAGTCGTCGACGGCACGGCGGATCGGCCCCGCTGCTTCACGATGCTCGAACCCGATGGCGACGGCAGCGTGATGGCGCTCGGGGTCGCGAACCCCGGCGACCTACCGTCGCCTCCAGGTCGCGAGGCACTCGAGTCATGGTGTGCAGCGGGTCTGCAGGACTGATGCGATGACGCCCATCCGCAGGGGCCTTCTGCTGGTCGCCTGGATCGCAGTCGTAGCGATCCTCGGATGGGTCGTGAACCGCAGCCTCGTCGTCGGAAGCGACCTGCGCCTGTTCATGCCCTCTCCGCGGACGCAGCAGGAGCGACTGATCCTCGAGGAGATCGGCGAGGGACCCGCATCCCGCATGTTGCTGCTCGCGATTTCCGGCGGAACGCCCCAGGGCGCAGCCGACACGTCCCGAGCGCTTGCCACCAGGTTGCGCGAGAGCGGCGAGTTCCGGCTGGTCGCAAACGGCGAATCGAGCCTGGACGCAATCCCGGACAGGCTGCTCCCGTACCGCTACCTGCTGTCGCCCACGCTGGACCACTCGACACTGGATGCCGAGTTCCTTCACGCGCAACTCGAGGAGCGGGTCCGCGACCTGTCGTCCCCGGCAGCGTCTTTCCTCAAGCCGTGGCTGCCGCGTGATCCGACGCTTGAACTGTTGAGACTCGCCGACTCGTGGATGCCGGAACGCCAGCCACAATTGCTTTACGACGTCTGGTTCGACCAATCCGGCAACGAGGCGCTGCTCGTGGCGGAAACCCGGGCACCCGGTTTCGATCCGCAGGGGCAGCGCGAGGCAGCCGATGCGCTTCAGCGGGCCTTTGAGGCTTCGCGAACCGAAACCAGCCTGCGCCTGGAGGCAAGCGGGCCCGGAGCGTTTTCGGTGCTGATGCAGCAACGGACGCGGGACGAGGTCGAGTGGATCGGCACGATAGACGTGATCGGCATCGTGATCCTGCTGCTCGTGGCCTATCGCAGCGTTCCCATTCTCCTGCTGGGCCTGTTGCCGTTGTTGAGCGCCGGGGTGGCCGGCCTCGCGGCGGTCGGCACGATCTTCGGCCAGGTGCACGGCATCACGCTCGCCTTCGGGTTCACCTTGATCGGCGTCGCGCAGGACTATCCGATACACCTGTTCAGTCACCAGCATCGTGGTCTCGATGCCAGGGCCAGCGTGCGCGCGCTGTGGCCCACCCTCGCGACTGGTGTGGCGAGCACCTGTATCGCATATCTTGCTTTCCTGTTCTCGGGCGTCGGCGGGCTGGCGCAGCTCTCCGTGTTCACGGTCACGGGCTTGGCCGTGGCCGGACTCACGACACGATTCCTGCTGCCGGCGCTCTTGCCAGAAAGCGGCCGCGACGCCGCCGACTCTGCGCTGCTGGGACGGCTCTGGAACGCCATCGCCGGCCTGCCCCGGCCGCTCTGGCTGGGCATCGCGGCTGCAGTCGCCTGCGTGGCTTATCTCGCGTTTTCTCCACGGCCCTTGTGGGAAAACAGCCTCGGCGGGCTCACACCTGTGCCGCAATCCCTGCTCGAGCGGGACTCTGCACTGCGCAAGGAACTCGGCGCACCCGACATGCGACACCTGCTGGTCATCGAAGGGGCGGACGCGCAGTCCGTGCTCGAGAAATCCGTCGCCCTCGACCCCGCTCTGCAGTCGATGGTCGAGCGCGGCCAGCTGGCAGGCTTCGACGGCCCGTCCCGATATCTGCCGCCCGCGACGGTCCAGGAGCGGCGCAAGGCCGCGCTTCCCGGGCCGGAGAAACTCAGGTCCGCGCTTGACGAGGCACTGCAGGGGACCCCGTTCAAACCCGGCGTCTTCGAGCCATTCCTGGCCGACGTCGAGCGTGCCCGGCAGCTTCCTGCACTGGTTCCAGTCGGACCTCGCCGGCACGCCGCTCGAGTCGCGCGTGCGTTCGCTGCTGCTGCAACGCGCGGACCACTGGACAGGCCTCGTCACCTTGACCCTGCTGACCGATCCCGCGGCACTTCAGCAGCTGGTTGCAGACGACCCAGGCGTGACGCTGCTCGACCTGAAGCAGGCGTCCGAAGACCTGGTCGCGCACCAGCGCGAACGCATCCTTTGGTGCCTCGGCATATCGGCCATCCTGCTGGTCATCGTCGTGTTCGTCGCGCTGCGCGACGCGACACGCGTGCGCCGCGTGCTGGCGCCGATGGTGTTGACGACCCTGACCCTCGTGGCGCTGTTTCATGCCGCGGGTGTATCGCTGAGCCTGTTCCACCTTATTGCACTGATTCTCGCCGCCGGACTCGGGCTCGACTACGCGCTCTTCTTCGAGCACGCAGCGGACGACCCGGCAGAACAGCGGCGTACGCTGCATGCGGTCATCGTCTGCTCACTGTCCACGTTGCTGGTGTTCGCACTGCTGGGACTCTCGACGATGCCGGTGTTGCGCGCGATCGGCCTGACTGTTGCCGCTGGGGTCGTGCTCAACTTCGTGCTGGCCCTGCTGCTGACTCGGCCGGGAGGGGCCTCGAACGATGGCCGCTGACGAACTCATTTCAGGCCTGATCCCACACGCTGGCGCGATGTGCCTGCTCGAGCGTGTCGAGCGCTGGGACGACTCCAGCATCGCACTTACGACTTCCACCCATCGCGACCCGGCGAACCCGCTGGCCAGCAGCTCGGGGCTGAGGGCGATTAACCTCTGCGAATACGGGGCCCAGGCGATGGCGGTCCACGGCGGGCTCGTGGCCAGGGCACGCGGAAACCGCGCACTGCCCGGTCTGCTGGTATCCCTCCGCGACGTAGTTTTCGATCGCGACTTTGTTCACGACCTGGATGGTGACCTGCGCGTGGTGGCGCAGCGCGTCCAGGCCAGTGACTCCGCGTGGCAATATTCTTTTCGAGTACTGCATGCGGGGACCGTGCTCGCACAGGGCCGGGCTGTCGTCTCGGCAGCACCCAACGACTGACCGCCATGACGCGAGCCCGCGTCTCGAGCGACGCGCTGGCTGAGTGCGCAACCGTGACCACGGAGCGCGCTGGAGATTCGAGAGGATCAGGCGGCTGATTCCACCAGCATGCCGTTGGGACCGACTGCAGTCGCGATCCTCAATGAGCCCCAGCACCGCGCTTGCGTCCAGTCCGGGACTCTCGCTGCAAGCGACGATGACGATCTCGCGCGCAAGTTCCTCGAGCTGGCGGGTCGTCTCCCGAATCCGAGCCTTGAACGCGGCGTCGTCGAGCAAGTCGCGCAGGCCACGATTCAGTTCCGCGAACCACGCGAGACGACCCTGGTCGAGAATTACTGGACGGTTCCTGCGTCTGCTCTGGGCCGACCAGTTCCGCAAGAAGTCCTGCATCGCGGAATTGAGCGCCATGCTCCCCTGCAACTCATCGCGCAGGCTGGAGAGCATCGGCAGGTCCGTCAGACGGCGCTGGAAGAAAAGCTGGCACAGCACGCCCCAGTAGTACGTGTAGTCCCAGATCACTTTGACCGGCAGCACCTCCGGATCGCCGAATATCCGGTACTGGTCCCGGTACAGCGACATGGTGCTGTCGTAGAAAGACACCAAGAACTGCTCGTAGATGCGCGCATACGGGGCGACCGGCTGGCCGGCACGATCGCGCGCCACGAGATCCGTGATGTAGGTGTTCGAGATCGCGATGAAGTCTCCGCCCGGCGAATAGAACGGGTCGAGGAATACGCCGGCCTCCCCGGTGATCGCCCAGCGCGAGCCGGAAAACAGCTGCCTGCAGCCGTAGGAAAAATGCTTCAGGAAAGCAAAATCCTGCAGCTTGTCGCGCTTCGACTCGATGTCATCGGCGAGCAGCGGCTGGAACTCGCGCAGCCAGTCCATGGCCCGCTCGAAACTGTTGATCCGGCGCAGCGGGTGGACGCGGCCATCGGCCACGATCCCGACCGAGTGCGAACCCGATGCGAGTGGAATCAACCATACCCAGTAACCGTCGCCGACCAGGTGATTGGTCGAGAGCCACCTGTCCGGGGGGTCGCAGCGCCCGCGCCACGACGCGTTGCCCGACCAGTCGTTGACGTCGATGCGCGCGCCGATGCGGAACCACGCGCTGTTTACGTCGTGGTCGTTCTCGACCGCGAGGCCGAGCTTGCGCTTCAGGATGCCTGCGCGCCCGGACGCATCGACCAGCCAGCGTGTTGCCAGCTCGAACGACGCTCCGTCCCGCTCGTACCGGACGACATGGATGTCATCGCCCTCCCCCAGCTCGACCTCACGCACACTGACGCCGTCGATGAACTCGACGCCCGCCTCGCGCGCATGCACGCCGAGAAAGTTCTCGAATATTCCGCGATCGATCTGGTAGGTGGGCGTCGAGAGGTACTTCCGAACCCCGATTTCCTGGACGGAATCAATGTCGCGACGACCTTCCGAGGAAAAGAACCGGAATCCGAACTTTTTCAACTGGTGGCTGGAGAGATGCTCCTTCAGGCCCAGCACGGTGTCGAAGTAGTTCGCGGCGATCTCGACCGAGGACTCGCCGACCTTGTGCGTGGCCTCGGGCACCGGATGCCGGTGCCGTTCGAGCACAGCGACACCTAGGTCCGGGAACCGCTGCCGGAGCTGGAGCGCCAGCGTCAGGCCGGCCAGCCCCCCGCCCATGATTACCACCTCAGCCTGCATCGAGTCGCCTTCGTCCAACCCGCCTCGCCGCTAGTCCGCGTCGTAGCCCGTCGCGCCGCCGACCGTTTCCTGGTAGTTGGACTGCAGGTACAGGTTCGCGAGGGCAACGATCCGGTGCAGCATGTCCTTGTCCTGCCCGCCGAAGGTCCACGCGCCGCTCATTGCGGCCGCGCGCTGGTAGAACACGGGCTCTGCAAGCAGCGTCCCGCTCGGCTGCTCGGTGATCTTGAACTTCATCACCACGTACGAATCGCCGGCGAACGCGCCGGCCCAGAAGCGCGCCGAACCGCTGACCACTTTCAGTTTCTCGATGCGGGGTTCGATTACCAGCGACTGGCCGCGCGCGCCCTCTGCAGCATCCTTGTTCCACTGCTCGATGATCGGGTTTGTTTCCGTGTTCATGTATGCCTGGATCTTGTCCTTCGCCGCTTCCTTGCCCTTGTCACCGGCGTACGGCGGACCCATCGCGATCGGCAGAAGCTCGTACTTGTCGTAACCGGCGAACGCAGCCGACGGCGGAGGATTCTGCGGCGACTCGGCCAGCGCCGTCGCGGCAACACCCAGCATCAACAACGTCTGCATCAATTTTTTCATGACCATCTCCGATCGTCTGGGGTCGGGAATTCGAACTGTATTTCCAGCGACATTGACGGGCTGAGCCCCAGTCGAACCGTCCGGTCCTGCTCCAGGGCCATCGCCTCCAGGAACGGCAGGCAATGCGCCATCGCACTGCCTGCCACGAGTTCGACATTGCGGGGCTCGACTCCTGTCTGCACCAAGCCCCGCAGCATCTGCCAGCGAATACGGGCCATGGAGCGATCACTGGCGGCGGGAGCCAGCACCACGCCAGCGCCGACGATACCCTTGCTCGGCGCCATTGTCGCCAGCGGGCCGCGGCTCTCGATGTCGTATGCGACCAGCAACGTCGCCCGCCCAGCCGACCTCGGCCTGCACCAGCGCCTCGAGCAGGCCTTCGCCAAATGTATAGCGGTGAGCGGTAAGCGCAGTGTAAGGCTGCGTGCAGCCCGTGCCGATGCTCCAATAGCCGGCCGCGGCATTGTGGACGGAATTGTGGAATCGGATCGGCGATATCAGCGCTGGTGTACGAGCCAGCGTTTCGCACATGTAGTCGCTGATCGCGGTATCGCCCTCGGTGCACGCGAATACGCTGGGCAACTCCCTCGGATCCGTGCCGGCGCTATCGCAGGCGCGCACCGCAACCTCGAGCGCGATGGCCACGGTGTCGGGCGCCCGCCGGCGCTCGGTCGGCGCGAGTATGCCCGGGGCAGGCCGGGGTGCCGGCTGCACTGGTGCCGCACTCTCGCCACGCAGCACGGATCGGGCGATGTCCCAGCCCGGAATTCGCGGCGCCCAGAAAGCGATCCCGTCCACGAACGCCGTGCGCATCTGCAGCTTCGCGTCAGACACCGGGACTCCTGCCGAAGACCAGCGCGCAGTTGCTGCCGCCGAATCCGAACGAGTTACTGAGCACGACACCGACGTCAGCGACTTCATTCTCGAGCCGTATCTGTGGACCGCAGGCTGGATCGAGTTCCAGCGCGTTCAGTGTTCCGGGGGTGCAGCCGCTGTCCATCGCGATGAAACTGATCACCGCCTCGACGATACCGGCAGCCCCCAGCGCATGCCCGGTCCAGCCCTTGGTTGAACTGGCCCGGGTCGCCGGCGGGAAGAGGTCGGCGATCACCCGCGCCTCTACTTCGTCGTTCCTCTGGCTGGCCGTGCCGTGCAGGTTGATGTAATCCACCGCCGCCGGCGCTAGCGCTGCACGTGCAAGTGCCTCCTCGATGGCAAGTCGCGCTCCCAGTCCCTGCGGATGAGGCGACGACATATGATGCGCGTCGCTGGACTCTCCATACCCCAGCAGCCACGGGCCCCGCACGCCGTCGCGTTCGAGCAGCGCGAATCCGCCGGCCTCGCCAATGCTGATTCCCCTTCTTGCCACGTCGAACGGACGGCAGGGCTCTGGCGAGACGAGTTCGAGAGAGTTGAAACCGAACAGCACGCTGCCGCACAGCGAATCGACGCCGCCGACGATTGCCGCGTCTGCAATGCCCAGCCGCATCAGCCGCTCCGCCTGGGCGAAAGCCTTGGCACTCGAGGAGCATGCGGTTCCGACCGTGACCACGATGCCCTCGAGACCGAGCGCCGCACGTACGAAGTCACCGGTCGAGTGCGGCGTGTGCGCCATGGGCCTCCGAAGATCCTCGGGGAACTGTCCATCCGGAAGCAGCCTGCGATAGGCCTCTTCAGTGGCGCCGATGCTGGACGTGGACGTGCCGAGAATCAGCGCAATCCTGTCCGCACCAAATCGGCCGCGCGCCGCCAGGGCCTGCTCCATGAAGCCGTCGGAGTTGAGTGCGAGCCATGCCAGCCGACTGTTCCTGCAGTCCCATCCCAAAAGGTGATCTGGAAGGCGCACATCCTCCACCCCGGGAACCCGCCCGATCCAAGTCGGTAGCGGCGACTGCCCGAAGTCGTTCGGCTGCAGGCCGGTCGTCCGACTGCGCAGCGCGGCAGACAATGCGGGGACGCCTGCGCCGGTTGCGCAGGCTACTGAATGCGCGGTGACCCGCAACGGTTTCATCAAAAGGCCCGCAAAGTCCACGAGCGCCCAGCCGCAACAGGAAAAGCAGGCGTGCCGGCTACCTGCATTACTCGGCCGCGGACCCGGCTCCGTCAGGAGTGATGGCGAGCAACTGGATGTTGATGTCGTGCACCACGTTGTTCACCCATTTCAGGTAGTTGCGGTGGATGTTAGGAACGCCTTTCTTGACCTCGTAGTCGAGGTTGTCGCTCGAGACATAGTGGATCTCGATCTGTCTCGTGTCGAACTTGAGACCGATCGTGGCCACGTGTGTTCGCAGGTGCAGTGTCGCCTCCATGTAACCCGGGTCGCTGCGGGTGATGACCCAGCCGCGCTGGGCAACACCCAGTCGGATAGCCTTGGCGACGGCGGCGTCTGAAAGGCCCGCAGGAACGGAAATCGGGCCCGGATCCACCAGCACCGCGGAAGCCGACAGTACGAGTACCAGCAGCGGTGCCAGCAACAATGAAAGGAGCTTGTTGTTTCGCACGAGAGATCCCTCTCGACCTGTGAAAACCAGTAGTCGGTCGTTCGACAGTGGCTGTCGCCGTCAGGCCGCGCGGCGCTCCTGCACATACGCGGACAGTGCGCTCAGCGACGCGAAGATCCGCTTGTTGTCCTCGTCCTCTGCCTTGAGTTGCACCCCGTAGCGCTTGGAAATCTCCAGCGCCAGCTCGAGCGCGTCGATCGAATCGAGGCCGAGGCCCGCGCCGAATAACGGGGCGTCCGGATCGATGCCGGACGGCTCTACGCCTTCGAGGTTCAATGCGGAGACGATCAGTTCCGCAAGCTCTTTCTGTTCCGGTGTCTGCAACTGAGCCATGTCTTGCATGCGCGAGCGCGCGGAATATGATTATCTGCAAAGTGTATCATGCGATTCGCGGCCAGCCATCCGAGCGCGAGAGTGTCCACCAGCGAACCGGTTCCAAACGCCACTCCACCATCGGCGTGCGACGTCCTGGTCGTGGGCGGCGGCCCGGCGGGCTGCACGGCGGCGACCTTCCTGGCCCGCCGCGGCTGGTCGGTCACGCTGCTGGAAAGGGACCGCTACCCGCGTTTCCATATCGGCGAGTCGCTGTTGCCGATGAACCTTCCGATCATGCAACGACTCGGCGTGCTGGAGGACGTTGCCCGCATTGGGACGCTCAAGCTCGGCGCCGACTTCGCCGCTCCGACGCCCGAGGGATTCCACGTATTCCGATTCGAGCGCGCGCTCGACCCGACATGGCCCCATGCCTACCAGGTCCGGCGGGACGAGTTCGATTCGGCGCTGCTGAGGAATGCCGAGGCCAATGGCGTCAAGTCGTTCCAGGGCCAGAAAGTCATTTCTTTCACGGTCTCGGGGGAGGCCGTCACGGTCGAGGGTCGATCCGACTCGGGTACCCCGTTCACCTGCAGCGCCCGGTACCTTGTGGATGCCACGGGACGCGACACGCTGGTCGGCAGCCAGTTGCGCCTGAAACGCAAAAGCAGGCGACACCAGAGCGCGGCGCTGTTTGCCCACTTTCGCGGCGTCGAGCGGCGGCCCGGAAACGACCAGGGCAACATCAGCATCTATCGATTCGAACACGGCTGGGTCTGGCTGATTCCACTGCGAGACGGCATCACCAGCGTCGGTGCCGTCTGCTGGCCGGACTACCTGAAGCAGCGCAAGGGCGACCGGCACGAGTTCCTGCTGCAGACACTGCGCTCGATTCCCGAACTGTGGCAGCGGCTCGCTCAAGCGCAGGTCGTGGGTAACCTGCACGCCACAGGGAATTATTCCTATGCCTGCCGCAAGATCGCCGGACCGCGCTGGATCATGGCGGGCGACTCCTACGCTTTCGTGGACCCGATATTTTCCAGCGGCGTCTACCTGGCCATGCACGGTGCGGAGATGGCGGCCGGTGTAGTTGACGGTGCCATGCGTGACCCGGGGCGCGAACGCGAGCTGCAACGCGGCTACCGGCGCCAGGCTGAGCGCGGCTTGCGGACGCTGTCGTGGTTCATCTACCGCTTCACCTCACCCGCGATGAACAAGCTGTTCGCAGACCCGCGTAACGACTGGCAGGTCGAACAGGCGATGATCTCGATGCTCGCAGGCGATGTATTCCGTGACAATGGCGTGCACTGGCGTCTGCGCATCTTCAAGTTCATCTACTTCGTGACCTCGCTCGGTCTCCTCAAGGACCAGGTTCGCAGCTTCCTGTTGCGTCGCGGGCAGGCCCGGGCCGCATTCGCCGGCGGGACGACCAGCCAGGATCCGGAATAGCATGCCGCCGGATTCGAACCCGCGCCCCGGGCTGCGCGCCGGCTTCGTGGCGCTCGACCCGCGAGAGCCGCTCGCTGACGACGTGCTGACCGCCGTAGTCTTTGGCGTCGACACGCCCTGCCCCGCAGATCCTCGCGCGCTGCACATCGACCTGGAGCCGCTGGCCGGCGATGCTCGCTGTGAGATCTGGCGGGGCTGCGGAAAGGCGCGCCTGGGAACGGCCGGGCCGATACGCCACGTGGAAGACGGTAACTGCTTTGCGGGGTGGCTCAGCATCGACGAGAGCCGGGTCGGTGGAATCCTGCAGGCAACCGAGGACGCCTACATGGGTCTGCTGCGACTGCAGGCCGACTCGCCGTATCGTCATGTCTGGCGCGTCTGGAACTTCATCACGGACATCAACGCAGGCCAGGGCGACGATGAACGCTACCGGCAGTTCTGTCTCGGTCGCGCGCGCGCGTTTGCGGCGATCGGGGGCGCAGCGTCCGTGATGGGCTACCCTGCTGCAACTGCGGTTGGCAGGCAGGGCGGTCCACGGTCGCTGCAGGTGTGCTGGTTTGCCGGCCGCGAACCCGGTACGACGATCGAGAATCCGCGGCAGGTCAGCGCCTATCACTACCCGCGAAGCTACGGGCCAGCGGCGCCGAGTTTCTCCAGGGCGATAGTCGTCCCGGGCCCCCTGTTCCTGGTCTCCGGAACCTCGAGCATCGTGGGCCACGCGTCGCTGCACACCGGGGACCTCGAGGCGCAGCTGCGCGAAACGCTGGTCAACCTCGACACACTGCTGCACCGGGCTCGTGCATCGGGACACTTGGCCTCGTCGACGCTGGATGCGGGCAGCCTCGTTAAAGTTTACGTTCGGCGACGCAGCGATGCAGCCCAGGTGGCGGACGGACTGCGGAACCACTTCGGCCCCGACGTACCGACGCTGATCGTGGCCGCCGATATCTGCCGGTCGGAACTGCTGCTCGAAATCGAGGTGCTGCACCGCGGCTGATGCGCCGAACGGAAATGCGTGGCGAGTCTCAGCGACTCAATACCCCAGGGCCGCGACGTTGCAAGGCCGCCAGCAGCCAGTCGCGTGGTAGCTTGCCCACGTCGTTGC
The DNA here is from genome assembly GCA_963793005.1 of uncultured Gammaproteobacteria bacterium. Classification (GTDB taxonomy): domain Bacteria; phylum Pseudomonadota; class Gammaproteobacteria; order Steroidobacterales; family Steroidobacteraceae; genus RPQJ01. The sequence continues at coordinate 22,409 of CAWBYP010000005.1, read as the reverse complement.
GCGGCAAGTGCGATACCAGCACCAATGGACGCGGGAGAAAGGCGGGATCCACGGCCGCGCCCAGCCTCTCGAGCACATCCGTCTCGGTAAGCCCCTCGGCGACAACCAGTGCTGCCAGGCGTCGCACACCAGTGTCGTCCGTCGCTTCGGGCTGGAAGACGATGCCGTCCGAAACGCCCGGCACATCGATCAGGCGACGGGTGATGTCCGCAAGTGACGCCCGCTTCCCGGCGACCTCCACCATGTCGGCATTGCGGCCGACTACGACGAAGTCCCCGTCTCCGTTCATTTCGAGAACGTCCTGCAGCACGACCTCCCCAGGGAACCATGGCGCATTCACCCAGGTCTCGTGCTGGATGGGTCGCAGCGTCACGCCCGGGTAGCGTCGCCAGGCGGACTCCCGAGCGGTCCAGCGCGATGCGATCACGCAGGTCTCGGTCGAACCGAAGAATTCCAGCAGCGTGGTTCCGAAGCGCCGCTCCACAGCCTCGGCCAGTCCAAGCGAAAGCGGTGCCGTCGCGGAGACGACCGCGCCCAGCGGAGGCAGGTCGATCCCGGACTCGAGCAGCGCACGCAGGTGCACGGGCGTCGAGACCAGCACGCGAGGCACGGGCAGCTCCCCCAGTGCAGCAGCGATATCCGCCGGGTAAAGAGGATGCGCGGCGTGGATACCCATGCCAGCCAGGAGCGGCAGCAACACGGACATTTCCATTCCGTACATGTGCTGGGGTGGGACAGTGGCAAGAATCCAGGGCACCTCTTGCTTTCCGCGGTCTCCCAGCACTTCATGCAGGCGGGCGGAGTTGAAGGCCGTCGATGCGACGAAACTACCCCAGGTCTTCGGGTTGGGCTTTGGCCGACCGGTGCTGCCGGACGTATAGCCGATGACGACGACGCGATCCGGCGGAATGTCCGGCAGTTGCCTGCTGATCCCTCCTTCGCTGGCACTGGACCTGTCGACCATGTAATCGTCGATCAGGTAAGAACCTGGATGCCCCTGCAACACCTCGGCTACGACCGACGGAGCCCGGGACGGTGGCAAGAGACAGGCCTGGCCACGGATCAACGCCGCCAGGAACCCGACCAGGAAGTTGTCACGCCGCTCGCAGAGATTTACGGCCGCCGGTCCGCCCGGCAAGGTGCTGGCCAGCGATTCCGCCTGCGACAACAACTGGCCAGTGGTCAACGTGGTCGTCCTGGACCGGACTACCTGCCTGTCGACGGCGCCGAGCGCCAGATGCAGCGAGCCTGCCGCCGCGGCGGCCTGATCGCCGAATTCAGCTTTCGACCCGGGCATCAGTGTTTTTCTACGTATTGCGACGGTCACACCAGAGGCAAAGCATCAATCCACCGGCGGGCCGCAGCACATCCGCAGGTGAGGCCTGCAGCGCTGTTGCCGTCGCCGGGTCCAATCTAATGGAGTTGGCCATGAGATCCAAGATGATCCGCTGTCCATCCTCTCCCGTACTCCCGGTAATTATCCTGCTCTCAGCAGCGGCGCTGCTCACGGGATGCGTCACCCCCATTCCGCTGGCGCAGGAAGCCCCCGACCTCAGCTACAAGGCGACACGCCCGGTGGTCGTGACGGTCGTGGACGAACGTGACGTCCTCGCAGAGGGCAAGCCCCCGACCTACATCGGCCGGGCCCACAGCGTGTTTGGAATTCCAACCGACATGCAGGTTTACCCCTGGTTCGTGTCGGACAAGGCCAAGAAGGACCAGACCCTGGCGCAGGCACTGCAGGATCGCATCGTCGTAGGACTCAGCGACGAAGGCTGGCAGATGACCGCGGCCGACTACTCGAAACCTCCGACCCGGGACGAAGCCGTCTCGCTGCTGACGGCACGTGGATCCGATCGCCTGGTCGTATTGTCGCTTACCAGGTGGTTCGTGAGCATCAACCTGAACTGGGTCAGTGCCTTCAACTTCGACTGGGGCTACAAGCTCGAGGTTCTCGACTCCCAGGGAACTTCAGTAGCCAGTATCAGCGACACGGGACGTGACGTCGTGGACGAGAAGGCGGACCAGTCGCCCCAGAACATGATCAAGCTTGCGTACCGCGAGCGCCTCATCAAGATTCTTGAACGCCCGGAGGTGCAAGCCGCCCTCAAGTGACACGGGAGATCTATTCGCGCCAGCGGTGGAACACCAGTGACGTATTGACCCCGCCGAACGCGAAGTTGTTGTTCATCACGTACTCGACATCCATGCTGCGGCCGTCGCCGACGATGTAGTCGAGCTCGCCGCAGCGCGCGTCGACGTTCTCGAGGTTCAAGGTCGGCGCAAACCAGCCGCCACGCATCATCGCAATGCTGAACGCCGACTCGAGCGCTCCGCAGGCGCCGAGCGTGTGCCCCAGGTAGCTCTTTTGCGAACTGAGCGGCATTCGCGGACCGAACAGCGCCGAGGTGGCGCGGGTTTCCGCAATATCACCCTGCTCGGTAGCCGTACCGTGGCCGTCCACGTAGCCGATGGCGGCTGGCTCGAGGTTCGCCGAGCGCAGCGCAAGCTCCATGACGATACGCATCGTTTCTTCCTCCGGCCGCGTAACGTGGGAGCCGTCGGAATTGGTGGCGAATCCAGCGACCTCGGCATAGATCCTGGCTCCGCGTGCACGCGCGTGCCCGAGTTCCTCCAGTACCAGCATGGCGCCGCCTTCGCCGATCACCAGCCCGTCGCGGTCGCGGTCATACGGCCGGGGCGTTGACGCCGGGTCTTCGTTGAGCTGGCTGGTCGCATAGAGCATGTCGAAGGCCATCGCCTCGCTCGGGCAGAGTTCTTCGGCTCCGCCGCCGAGCATGACGTCCTGGTAACCGTGCTTTATGGCCTCGTAGGCGAAGCCGACACCCTGGCTGCCGGAGGTGCAGGCAGTGGACGTCGGAATCAGGCGGCCGCGCAGGCCGAAGAAGATGCTGATGTTCGCGCCTGTCGTGTGCGGCATCATCCGCACATACGAGTTGGCGTTCAGCCCCCTCGATTCGCCGGTCAGCAACATCTGCGCGAAATCGCTGATGTCCGGAGTGCTTCCGACGGACGATCCACAGGCGACTCCAACGCGACCCGAGCGCAACAACGGATCGCCGAGCAGCCCCGCGTCGGTGAATGCGAGCTCAGCGGCGCGCACCGCAAGCTGCGACACGCGCCCCATGCTGCGCAACTGCTTGCGACTCCAGTGTTCCGGCGGCACGAAGCTTTCGACAGGAGCCGCCAACCGCGTGTTCATGTCCTTGTACTTGTCCCAGTCCGGTAACCGGCGCACGGCATTCCGTCGCGCGCGCAGCCCGGACTCGATCGACGGCCAGTCCGACCCCAGCGCGCAGATTGCGCCCATGCCGGTGACGACGACACGTCGCATCAGCACAAGCCCCCGTTTACGGCAATGACCTGGCGCGTCACGTAGGCCGCATCCGGCGAAACCAGGAACGACACTACCGCGGCAACTTCATCCGCCGTTCCCATGCGCTGCGCCGGAATGGCCTTCAGGATCTCCTCGATCGGTGCGTGATCGTTCGCCATGTCGGTTTCGATCAAGCCAGGAGCAACGCAGTTGACCGTTATCCTGCGCTTGGCGAGCTCGACCGCGAGCGCCTTGGTGGCACCGATCACGCCGGCCTTTGCAGCGCTGTAGTTCACCTGCCCGCGGTTACCGATGAGTCCCGACACCGACGCCAGTGTCACGATCCTGCCCGGCGCGCGCCGGCGAACCATCGGCATCACGACCGGTTGCAGCACGTTGTAGAACGCGTCGAGGTTGGCACGGATCACCGAGTCCCAGGCTTCGCCGCTCATCGCGGGAAATGCCGTGTCGTACGCGAGGCCCGCGTTGCAGACCACCCCGTAATAGGCGCCATGCTGCTCCATGTCCGCTTCGATGAGGCTCGCACACTGCGCGCGATCGCCGACGTCGAACTGCAGGCAGCGGGCAGCGCGGCCGGCGGCGCGCACCCCTTCCGCAACAGACTCGGCATCCTCGACGCGCGAGCGGCAATGAACCACGACGTCGTAGCCATCGCGCGCCAGCCGCAGCGCAATCGCGCGGCCGATGCCGCGACTCGACCCCGTCACCAGGACCGTCCCGCCATCAGCCATTGCGCGCGCGCTCCCGTTCCAGGAATGAATCGTCCGGCGGCTGGAAAACGGTCAGCGCCCCGGAGGCAATCACCGCGCCAGCCCGTCGGATCACGCCGTCAAAAACCGCCATTCCGTCCTCGTCCGCCGACGACTCGATCACCTCGACATCGAGAACCTCGCCGCGGCGAAACTCCTCGACCGTGGACCGGTAAGAACGCACGCCCAGCAGAAGGCCGATTGCCGCTGGCCGACCGTGTTCCCGGAGCGATCTCAGACCCGACAGCGCGCTGACCGCCTGTGCCATCAGTTCAGGTCCTGCCCAGGCCGGCAGGTGCCCGAAGCGATCGCTGTACGCAGTACCAGGGCGCACCGTGAGGCGCGCCTCGAGGCTGCTGTCGTCCTCACGGCAGATCTCGTCGAGCAACGCCGCGATTCCACTGTGCCTGATGAGGTCGGCGGGGCGACGCAACTGCGCGGGACTCATCCGCGCTGCTCCGCCATCGCAGCCTCGACGCAGGCCACGAAGTCGGCCGGTGTCGCAAATTGAAGCTCGTGGCTGCGCGCGTCGATTGCGACCTGGACCGTGCGTCCACGCGCCACTCGCGCGCCGTCGTCCTGGCGCGTGACGAGGTAGTTGATGGTCAAGCGGCTCTGCCATTCGACCAGCGACGCACGGACACGCAGGCGGTCGCCAAAGCGCGCGGGGCTGATGTACCTGGTGTGCAGTTCGACGATCGGCCACGCGATTCCCGACGCGAGCATCCGGTCGAGTCCGTAGCCGAGCTGGTTCATCAACGCCCAGCGCGCGTTTTCGAGATAACGAAGGTAGTGGCCGTGCCAGACGACCCCGACCATGTCTACGTCGTGAAACCTGACCTCGAGGTCCAGGTCCGCGAACAGGCTGCCCTGGAGTCTCACGCGGCCACTCGCGGCGTCGCGGCAAATGCCGCGCGCAGCCGCCGCGCAATCAGCCACGGCGAGCGTCGCAGCATCCCGAAGAACAGCTTCGTGTGCATGATCGTGATCAGCCAGTTATCGCGCACCAGCCGGAAGTGGGAGATTCCATCCGTGGCATAGCGTACACGGGTCGGGATCCAGCGCATCGCGACGCCCTTCCAGTGCAGGCGAACCAGCACCTCCACGTCGAAGTCCATGCGACTGCCCGGCGGCTCCGCCGCAATGACCGGGAGCACGACCGACAACGGGTAAACGCGCAATCCACACATGGAATCCGGGATGTCGAAAGACAGCGTGTTGACCCAGACCATCACATGGGTCAGGTACCGCAGGTACAAGCGGCTGCGCGGTATGGACGCATCGAACACGGGCCGGCCGCACACGAGCGAGCGCGGCTCTTCCAACGCCGCTTCGACGAATTTCGGCACGTCGCCGGAATCGTGCTGCCCGTCGGCGTCGATCTGCAACGCATGCGTGAAGCCGGCATCCAGGGCCGCCTGCAGCCCCGCCATCACGGCCGCCCCCTTGCCCTGGTTGGCAGCCAGGCGAACCAGGCTCACTCCCGGGTCCGCCGCCACGATGCGACGCATCTCCCGCGCGCACGGCTCGCCCGAACCGTCATCCACCAGGATGACCGGCAGTCCGCATGCCCGCACGCCGGAAACCGTGCCCGCGACGGCGAGTTCGTGGTCGTAGACCGGCACGATGGCGCAAATCCTAGCCACCGCTGCCACCGAACTGCAGACGGCCAATCGAGACCACCTCGCCGCCGCACTGGAACCTGAACTGAAGCTGCCCGGACCTCGATCCACCGTCGAGGCTGGCGTCGATCTGCATTCCCGGCAGCAGCAGGCGCCGAAACTTGGCTGTAACCATGCCCGTGCAGCGCCCGGTCACCAGCGCGTGTTCGCGTGCCAGCTCCGCGGCCCAACCCACCTGCATGATCCCGGGAACGACCGGCAGGCCGGGGAAGTGGCCGCTGAATACCGGCAGGTCGCGGGGCACCATGAAGTGGCAGGTCAGCGACTGCAGCTCCGGATCCAGCGAGAGTTCGCGCATGACCGGCATCCACGCCGGCCTTGTCCCGGCTGGAGTGGACGGCGACCCTGCTGTTGGCGCCTCATCAGTCATGGCATTCCCGTGGTCGATCCGTACGTGCCCTTTCTGGATGCGACGCCACCCGGCCGAGGAGTGTTCGGCCGTGGCGCGGCTAGGGCGCGCTCATGCCTGCAGTACAGCATGTACCGCGGTAACGAGATCGCCGACTGTCCGAACGGACCGGAAATCGTCGGCCGAAATCTTGCGGCCAGTCAGCCTTCGCAAGCGGTCCAGCAGGTCGACGGCGTCGATGCTGTCGATCTCAAGGTCCTCGTTGAGCCGCGCCTCGAGCGTAACCCGCTCGGGTTCGACTTCGAACAACTCGACCAGCGCTGAGCGGACCTGTTCCAGTACGTCGTCTGCTGTCTGCATGCGCCCCCAACCCACCTCAGTCCGCCGATTGGCCCATTCATGGACCCGGATTTTAGTCCGCGTCCGGGCCACGAGCTCCCTGGCCTTGGCCGCGCGAATCATTATAACCACGGCAGCTCCCAAGCTCGCGTTCGTAGTGCGCCAGAAGCCACTGGTTGAGCAGGCGCGAAGCCTTGGGCGCCTGCTGGTTTCGATAGGGCTCGAGGTCGATATCGGCACCGACCTCTATGACCAGGTTCGGCCTGCGAGGTGGTGCCCTGTACCACGGCTGGGACTTGTTAAGGAACGGCTCGTCCACGCTGATGTAGATTGGCGTCAATACCGACGCCCCTTCGACCGCGACGCGCGCAACTCCCCGGTGGAAGTGCATCGCCTGCCCCGGGCGGGTCCGTGTGCCTTCGGGAAACATGACCAGTGAGTCGCCTGACTTGAGGGCGTTGACCGCCCCTTCGATCATCGCGTCCGTGGGCATGTTGCTTATGTAACCCGCAGCACGGACGACGTGACGCGTGAAGGGGTTCGCGAACAGCGCAGCCTTGACGACGCAGGCCGGGGCGGGCGTGAATGCGACGATGAGCACGACGTCGATCAGCGTGGGGTGATTGGCAATGATCAGTTGTCCCGGGCGTCCGAGGCGGTCGGCGCCCCGGAACTCGTAGCGGATTCCCCCCAGGCCGCTCATGGTTGCGACAAACAGGCGAAATGCGCGCTGCACCAGCGAGCGGGTACGGATACGTCGCCGGGCGGGCTCACCCGGCAACGCCATCAGCACTGGAAACACCAGTAGCCCTAGAATGAGTCCACCGATGCCGAACAGCGCAAAGCAGGTCCCGGTGACGAAGACCCGCCAGAAATATGTCTGCCGCCTGAGCATGCCGCGCCGGACCCCTGCTCTCGCAGCCGGTCCCCGCCGGCATCCTGCTTGCGAAGATGAAGCGGACCGGCCGGTGATGCAAGTCCTACCTCGCGAGAAATCGGGGTGAGTTCACCGGAGCAGCTGCCCGGCATCGCGGAGGTCTGGCTTGCCACACCCGACGCGGCGGACCGGTTCGACCCATCGACACTGGACCCGGTCGAGCATGACGCATGGGCAGCGATTCGCACGGCACGCCGGCGACGTGACTGGGAATCGAGCCGGGCACTGCTCGGCGCGATCCGGGTGGTCCCGGACCGGCAGTGCAGCCTGACGCACAGCCACGGCTTTGCAGGCGTGGCGATTGCCCCCGCGCCGGTCAGCGTCGGCGTCGACCTGGAGTGGATGACGTCGCGTGATTTCAAGGGCATGGCCAGCGCCGCGTTCTCACCCACCGAGTGCGAGTACCTCGCCGCGCTCGACGATCCGTCCGACCTGTGTTCGAGGTTCTACGAGTTCTGGACCTTGAAGGAGGCGTTCGCCAAGGCGCTCGGCCTGACGCTGGCCGACGCGCTCGGGCAGTGCCGAATGATCGACTCCGCCGGCGTGCGGCGAGTAGAGGTCCCGACCACCCTGTACTGGCGTGCCGTCGTCTTCGTGCCGCGACCGCAACTGAGGCTCACAGTGGTTCAAGCATGTGAATCGTCCGAGCCGCTTCGCAGGGCCCTGCATACAGTCGAGTGGCCCTTGCCCCGAGCTACTGAGTGGCCAGTCGTAATGGATCTCGAAGGCGGCGGTCGTCGCGGCCCCGGCGCGTGGTAGTCTGCCGCGCGCCTCGACCATGACGACACAAACGAACAACGGCGGCGCCAGATCCAGCAATGTAGGCACGATGATCCTGCTGGGAGCCTCGTATCCTGTTTTCGCGCACATCGCGGTCCTCAGCGGCCGCCCCACAATGATTGCGGCCAGCATCGGCCTGCTTGCAGTATTGGTGCTGTTTCCGGGCCTGCGCAGGTTTCGCCCAATGGCATGGATCCTGCTCATTTTGGCGTCCATTGGCCTGTACGAGGTCGCCAGGTCAGGACACACGCTGCTGTTGTTGTTCCTGCCACCGATCCTGATCAACGGATTCATGGCCTGGGTCTTCGGCAGCACGCTTCTGCATGGCAGGACGCCGCTGATCGAGCGGGCGATCATCCTGCTGCACGGAACTTCGAAGAACATCACTGGCGACATAGCCGGGTACGCGCGACGCCTTACCTTGATCTGGACCGTGCTGTTCGTGGTCCTGGCCACAGTCAATTTCGTACTGGCCGCGCTCGCGAGCCCCGGCGGCCTGCTGCTGGCGGCCGGGCTGAGCCCGCCGGTCACCGTGCCGCTCGAGGCCTGGTCGCTGTTTGCCAACGTGCTGAACTACGTGATCGTCGCCGCGATGTTCGCGGTCGAATACCAGGTGCGCCTGCGGCGCTTTCCGCAGCAGTCATACGGAAGTTTCTTCAATTTCATCCGCCGGCTCGCGGCGGTTGGCGCGATGTTCAGGCCGACCAGCGCCAGCCTGGCCAGTGGGCCGGGCATCGACCCGCGCGAACCCTGAAGCGGCAGCAGTCACTTCAATGCGCATAGCCTTCATCTCCGCGAACCGGGAGAACATGCCGGACGCCGTGATTCCGCTCGGTTTGCTGCACGTGATGGCTGCCACCCCACAGCGGCACGAGAAGCTGTTCTGGGACCTGTGCTTCGAACCCGATCCGCTGGAGACCGTCGCGCGAAACCTGCGTGAACACCAGCCCGACCTGGTCGCAATCGGCCTGCGCAACCTGCAGAACATGGATTACACGGACGTCACGGCCAACCTGGACGCGTATCGCGCGCTGGTCCGGACCGTGCGCTCGAACTCACCCGCGCCGGTCGTACTGGGCGGCGGCGGGTTCTCGGTGACGCCGAAAGCACTGATGCAGGACCTCGGCGCCGACTACGGCATCGCCGGCGAAGGCGAACGCGCCTTCGCGCAACTGCTCGAGGAACTGGAAAGCCCTCAACCGGCGCTGCAGAACGTCGAGCGCCTGTACAGCAGCATCGATGGAGATCTGCGCTTTTCAGGCGGGCGCCTCGAAATGCTGGACCTCGACGAGCTGCCGCCGCTGGATAGGGCGGTTCTCTCCCCGCGCTACTACAGCGACTACGGCACCGAAGCCCTGCAGACCAAGCGTGGCTGCCCATTGCACTGCACGTACTGCACGTATCCGCTGCTGGAAGGCGCCAGGACACGGATGCGGAAACCCGTGCGCGTTGCCGATGAATTCATGGACATCAGCACGCGCGCCGGCGTCGACCACGTCTTCATCGTGGACAGCGTCTTCAACCTGCCCCCGCGCCATGCAAAAGAGATATGCAGGGAGCTCGAGGCGCGCGGGAACCGCATGCCCTGGACCAGCTACATAAGCCCCGTGGCTTTCGACGAGGAACTCGCCGACCTGATGGTGCGAGCCGGCGCAACCGGGATGGAAGTCGGCTCTGACAGCGGTTGCGACCAGATTCTCGACCGACTGCGCAAGGGCTTCCATACCGACAAGATCAGACGGCTTGCGAAAATCGCCAGAGCTCGAGGACTCAAGGATTGCCACTCGTTCATTCTCGGAACGGATGGCGAGACACTCGAGCATGTCGAGCAGACGCTGGACTTCATCGAGGAACTCGATCCATTTGCCGCCGTGCTGTTCGTCTGGGTCAGCGATGACGAGATTCACGATTCCAACCGAAAAGCGGCGCCGGACGAATTCAGGGACGCGATCTACGAGCGCATCGCCCGGCGGGCCGCGAGGCAGCGCCGCTGGATAGTTCCGAAGCTCGGTATCCGTTTCAATGAGAAGGCGTTCGCGGTGCTTCGCAAGTACGGCATGCGCGGCCCGTTGTGGCAATACCTCGACCGCGTCCCGGCCGCCTAAACAGGGGACATTCCCCTAATTTCCGCTCTGCGAAAATTAGGGGAATGTCCCCTGTTTAGGCGGCCGCTACGGATTCCGGTCCTGCCAGTCCACCCACTCGACGGGATTCGCCGCGAGATACGCGTGCACGGCCTCACCGATCGTGGCGTGGAAAGTCTGCTCACCGAAGTGGCTGAACAGCCCGAAGCGCTTCAGCTTGTCCTTCACCGGGTCCTTCATCTCCGCGAAGCAGCAGCAGGATGCCCGCTTCGCGCAGCGTATCGTCGAGTTCGGACAATACGTCAGCCGCGGTCACGTCCACGCTGGTCACCGGCTCGGCGGTCACTACCATCCATCGTACGGGCGTCGGTGAACTCGCCACGGCGTCGAGCACACGGTCGCGGAAAAGCTCGGCGTTGGCGAAAAAGAGCGGCGCGTCCCAGCGAAACAGCACCAGGCCCGGGATGCGCTGTGCCTGCGGATAGCGCGTGACGTCGTGGTAACCCCTGACGCCGTCCACGCGTCCGAGCACGGCGAAATGCGGCCGCCAACCATCCCACAGGAACTCGATCACCGCGATCACGATCGCGAGCGCAATCCCCGGGATTGCACCGAACACCGCCACGCCGGCGAAGCACGCCATCGACAGCCAGAACTCCCAGCGCTGGATCCGGTAGATGCGGCGAAGGTCCGCGATCTCGATGAGCCCGATTGCCGAGGTTATGACCACGGCGGCCAGCGCAGTGCTGGGCAGGTATTCGAGGAGATCGGGTGCCAGGACCAGTAGCAGCGCGATGGCTGCAGCGCCCACTACCCCCGTGAGCTGGGTCTTCGATCCTGCGGCCTCCGCCACCGGCGTCCGCGAAGAACTGCTGCTGATCGGGAAGCCCTGGAAAAATCCAGCGGCGAGGTTCGCGGCGCCAAGGCCAACCATCTCCTGGTTCGGGTCCACCGGCGTGCGCATTCGCGCAGCGTAGGTTCTCGAGAGCACGCTTGTGTCCGCGAACGACACCAGTGCCACCGCGATGCCGCCGGTGACGACCGGCACTAGGTCGTCGAAACCGATCAGCGGAACCGCGAGCACGGGCAGCCCCTGCTGCAACGGTCCAAGCACCGCCACACCGGCGTCACCGTAGGCACCTGATAACGCGACCACCACGGTGGCGACGACGACGGCTATCAGGATTCCCGGGACCCGCGGGTAGCGCTTGAGCAGCAGGATCAGTGCCAGCGCCCCGCCGCCGATGGCAAGCGTGGCCACGTTAGTGCTGCCGGCGAGAACCTGCCGGACGATTCCCCAAGCCTGGCGCAGAGGCCCCTCCTCGCTCACGGAGAAACCGAACAGCTTCGGAACCTGGCTCAGGATGACGGTGAGTGCGATACCGTTCATGTAGCCGTAGCGGATCGGCTTGGAGAGCAGTTCGGTGATGAACCCGAGCCGCGCGAGGCCTGCACCGATGCACAGGAGTCCAGAGACGACTGCCATTGCACCGGCAATTGCCACCGCACGACCGGGGTCGCCCGCCGACAGCGGCAGCACGACAGCAAGGATCACCGCCGCGAGCGAAGAGTCCGGTCCCATCACAAGGATCCGGCTCGGCCCGAACAACGCGTAAGCGAGCAACGGCACGATCGTCGCGTAGAGCCCGTAGATGCCGGGCACGCCAGACGCCTCCGCGTAGGCAATGCCGACCGGCACCAGCATGGTCGTGAGGACGAGGCCGGCGAGGATGTCATGCCGAAGCCACTCGCCCTTGTAGTTTCGAAGCGTAACCACGCCCGGCAGCCAGCGCATCCACCCGGTGACACCGGAGAGCGAGGTACGCAGCGGCGGGCTGCTCAATTCATGCCTCCTCGATTCGCTATGCTAGAGTCCGGCGTCATTGTACGGGGGTAGCCGGTGGCCGACATTTTCGTCTCTTATTCGAGAAACGACAAAGCACTTGTCGCCCCGCTCGTCGCCGCGCTCGAAACCGAGGGGTGGTCGGTCTGGTGGGACCCGGCGATCACGCCAGGCCAGGAATTCGACACGCTGATCTCCCGCGAGCTCGACGAGGCGAAAACGCTGGTTGTCGTGTGGACGGAGAGTTCGGTCGATTCACGGTGGGTCCGGGGCGAGGCACGCGACGGGGCCGACCGTGGCGTGCTGGTGCCGGTGCGATTCGACAACGCCCGCCTGCCGATCGATTTCCGCGCTGTTCACACGACCGATCTCGATGGCTGGGGCGAGGACCGTGAAAGCGAGGCCTTCCGTTCGCTCTGCCAGGCTCTCGAGGCCAAGCTTGGTGCTAGGAAGAAGAAACCCGCGGCGACCGCGATAGCCGTGCTGCCGCTCGCCAACATGAGTGCCGACCCGGAAAACGAGTACTTCAGCGACGGCATGACCGAGGAGATCATCAACGCTCTCTCCAAGGTGCCTGGCGTGCACGTCGCTTCCCGCTCATCGTCGTTCGCATTCAAGGGAAGAAAGGACGTCGATGCGCGCCAGATCGGCGAGAAGCTGGGCGTAAGCACGCTGCTTGAAGGCAGCGTGCGCAAGGTCGGAAGTCGTATCCGCATCGCGGCGCAACTGGTCAGCGTCGAGAACGGCTACCAGATCTGGTCGGAGACCTACGATCGGCAGCTCGAAGACATCTTCGCCGTCCAGGACGAGATATCGCGCGCCATCGTCGATGCGCTCAAGCTGCGGCTGGTGGGCGACGAAGCAGCCGTGGTCGCGCCGACCAAGAGCCTCGACGCCTACACGACCTACCTGAAGGGCCGATTTCACTTCAACAAGTCCAGCGAGCTCGGGCTGCGAAAGGCCTACGACCTCTTCCAGAGCGCACTGCTTCAGGACCCGGGATTCGCACGCGCATACGCGGGCATCGCGGACGTTTGGTGCGACCTCGCCGACGACTGGGTAGCGCCGGACGACGCGTATCCGCGAGCCAAGTCGGCGGCCGAGCGTGCGCTGCAGCGTGATCCGCAGCTCGCCGACGCCATGATCTCGATCGGCAAGGTGCTCTGCTGGCACGAGTGGAAGTTCGCCGAGGGCGTTCAACATGTGGAACGCGCCGTGTCCCTGAGCCCGAACAACGCAGAAGCGCACTGGGTGCTGGGTACCGCGCTGCCGATGGTGGGCCGCCTGCGTGAAGGCTACGAGTCCGTGCGTCGAGCGCTCGAGCTCGACCCGCTCCGCGTCGAGTACTTCGGCTGGGCCACGCGCCTTCTGCTCTACGGGAAGGACTACGAGGCCGCGCTGAAACAGGGCGAAGAGACGTTCGAGATCGACGAGAAGTACGGTCGCGGCTTTATTTTTGTCGGCTCGACCTACCTGGCCATGGGTGACGCGGAGACCGCGCTCGACTGGTTCCAGCGTGGCCAGAGCCTCGACACCGCGGTGCGCTCCTACGATGCAATGATCGTCCGGGCGCTGGCCGCGCTGGGTCGCCGCGAGGAAGCAGAGGAAATCCTCGCGCGGCTGGAAAGCGAATCACGGCAGCAATACGTGCGGGCCGAATACCTGGCGATGGGCCACGCCGCGGTCGGTCAGCTGGACCAGGCCTTCGATGCGCTCGAACGAGCGTATCCAGGCGCGCTCGGCCGGCCTGGTCTACCTGCACCTCGATCCCGGCTATGAGCCGCTGAGGCTCGATTCTCGTTACACCGACCTGGTGCAACGCATCGGTCTCCGGTAGGCCACTCGCCTGAAGGCTGCGCGGGCCCCCGCCTGCTCGCAGACCAGGATCCCGGCACAGCGCGCGACAGTGCTGATACGATCGTCATCACCGTGAACCACTGGGACGTCATCGTTATCGGTGCGGGAGCCGTCGGGAGCGCGGCGCTCCGGGCCGCCAGCGAGTCCGGCGCGCGAGTGCTCTGCCTCGAGCAACACTCGCCCGCGCATTCGAGGGGCTCGAGCCACGGGCACTCGCGCATCTTCCGGCACGCATACTTCGAGCATCCCGACTACGTGCCACTCCTTCGTCACTCGACGGCCCGTTTCGAGTCGCTCGAGCGCGAGTCGCAGACATCGTTGCTGAACCGCTGCGGCATGCTGGCCATGGGGCCGCCCGGTTCAGAAATCGTGCTGGGATGCACCGAGTCCGCGCGCCGTTGGGCCCTGTCGGTCGATGCACTGGATGCCGCGTCCCTGCGTATTCGATTTCCATGGTTTTCGATTTCCGATGAGGTGATCGGCGCATTCGAGGCAGATGCCGGTATCGTGCGCCCCGAGGCAACGGTGGACGCGTCGATCCGTGTCGCCCGATCTCGCGGCGCGGAGCTTCGCATCGGCTGGAACGTGCTCGGCCTGGTCGAGGACACGGGCGGCGTGACGGTGGAAACGGATCATGGCAATGCGCGCGCGGACGCCGTAATCGTCGCCGCCGGCGCATGGACGTCGCGACTGCTGCCCGAAATCGCGCCGCTGCTCACGGTAACGCGGCAGGTGCAGGCATGGTTCGCGCCGGTGCCCGGTGTCGATGCCTCGGCAATGCCGTGCTGGATCTTCGACCGCGGGCAGGACAGACGATCGGTCTATGGTCTTGCGCCTGATCCTGAAGCACCTGGCGACTCCGGCGGCACGCGGACTCCGTCAAGGCATCCAAAGCTCGGACTACACGGATCGAACGACTTCGTCGATCCCGACGCCGGCGCCGCGCCGGTCGACGGTTCCGACATCGAACGAATTCGCAGCGCCTACCAGGAAATCGCTCCTTCCCTCGCCGGGAAACTGGCCGGTTCCGCGACCTGCCTGTACACGATGTCGCCTGACGGACATTTCCTGGTCGGCACGCGTCGCGGCTCGCGGCGGATTCACTTCGCCGCAGGCCTGTCCGGTCACGGATTCAAGCTGTCTCCAGCACTGGGCGACGCGCTTGCCCAACTCGCGACCACCGGTCGCACCGAACTACCGATCGAGTTCCTTTCGCCCGGCCGGTTTTCCGGTGGCTGAGCTGGCGAAAAGCGACTAGGCCTTTTTCAGGAAGCAGGTCTTCAGTACGACGGTGTTGCGGCCCTGCCCGCACTCGATGGCTTCGTCATCGTCCGTGAGGCGGATGTTCTTGAACACCGTGCCACGCTTCAGGGTATCGGACGACCCCTTGACCTTGAGGTCCTTGATCACCTGCACGGCATCTCCGTCCTTGAGTTCGTTGCCGTTACTGTCCTTCACCGTCATGGACTGGTCTCCTGATGCATGAATGTGACAGGGTGACGCCACTAGTGCGGATTGCCAAGTGGGATCTGGTCGGCTAAATGTCGCCGTCCGGACAAATGGCCAATCCAAGGTACTGCCCCGACATGAAACACGCGAGAGTTCCGTTTCTCTTCGCCATTGGCGTGCTGGGCCTCTGGTCATCGGCATTCGCTGCCGCCGATGGCTCGAATCTCAGCCTCCCCCCTGGAACCACGGTCGCGATAGTCATTTTCGAGGACCTGCAGTGTCCGGACTGCGCGAAGGCACACCCGCTGCTGATCGAGGCGGCTGCTGCCAAAAAGGTGCCGCTGGTCATCCACGACTTCCCGATTACCCGTCACCAGTGGGCATTTCCGGCCGCAGTCCTGGCGCGTTACTTCACCGCGGAGTCGCCGGCGCTTGGCGTCGAATTCCGAAGATTTGTCTTCGCGAACCAGAAGGATATCAACGTCGGCAACCTGCGCGAATTCGGCGAGAGGTTCGCTGCGGACCATCAGCTGGTACTGCCCGCGGACGTTGACCCGGATGGGCAACTCCAGGCGCTGGTACAGGCCGATTTCGACCTTGGACTCGCGATCGGCCTCGAATACGTGCCGCTGATTTTCGTGCTTGGGCCGGGAAACGGCCCATCGCGCGCCGTCGAAGTCACCGACCCGACGCAACTTGACGAACTCATCGCGCGCGCCCGGGGCGACTGGGCGCGTTAGCCCGCGAAAGGACCGCGGGCGTGCAAGGGCCCGGCCCGATTTGCCGCTAGAATCTCAGCGTAACGCCGATGGCCGGGCCATTGATGTCCAGGCTCTGGAACAGGTCCTTGGACGACATGTCGTATTCCATGTACCGCCACGCCGCGACCAGCGCGCCCCAGTCGTACTGGTAGCCGACCCCGCCCATGAGCTGCCAGGTCAGTTGCGCATCGCCGGTGCCAACGTCAGCGTAATACGGAATGAACCACTTGTTGTCCGCGCCGAACGCGAACCGGCCCTTGAAGCCGACGATGCCGTCCCAGAGCGTGTCGCTGATGTCGACCTTGACGTCGCGGCTCGGCAGCGGAATCCCGCTGATATCGCCATCGAGATGCACCTTCGTGTCCGAACTGATGTAGAGCATGCGCGCGCCGGCCACGACGTCGAACGAGTAGTTCTCAGCCTGCGCCACACGATACGAGCCCACGGTGGTCCAGACCCAGGACTGCATCCCGACGGTGACCTTTGCGGTCACGTCGGCCGGCAGTTCATTGCCGCCGACGGCAAGGTGCTGGGTCTGCTTCTTCGTATTTCCGAGGTCCATGTAGATGACGTCCGTGCCGATTCCCCAGTCGCCCTTCTGCGCGCCGAACATTCCCATGGCGGTGAACTTCAGATTATCGAGGATCTGGTCGAGCGTGATGTCGATCGACGTCCCGCCGCCCGCCGGGTACGACACGTCGCCGCCGATGCCGGGCAGCCAGCCGTAGATCGTTGTGTTGAACTGCCACTCGTCGGACGTCCCTTCGGCACTGGATACAGCCGGCAGCGCGACGCCCAGCGCCCCGATTGCGGCACATACACAGGCGATACGGGTCTTGCGGCTCGTCATGGTGTTACCTCGAAGTTTGCGAAGCCGAATTCGTTGCTGCGCGCCGCGTAGTACTTGTTGCCAAGCTTGTACACAGCGACGTCGAACGGGGACCCGGCCATGTCCATCGTGAGCCGGGCGTTCTTGATCGAATAGGTGTCCTCACCGTGCATCAATTCCGCGGCGATCGTCGGATCGATCGGCTTGCCGTCGATTGCCGTGACGAGACGCCGCCCGGTCGCGCCGAACAGCACCTCGAAGCGCTGGCCGCTGGCGAGGTTGTGCACGTTCACCGTCTTGCCCGAGAGCAGCTGTTGCAGCTGCGCGTCGGTGAGCGCCACCGCGCCCTGCTTCTGCAGTCCCGCGACCGTCAGGCCCTGCCGGCCCGACTTGCGTGCCTCGGCGCCCGGCGTGTACCAGATCGCCGAACTCCAGGCGCGTTCCTGGATGGTGGGCGAGAAGCCCGCGCCGCTCGGCGGAACCCGACCGAGCTTGACCGCCTGGATCGTGCTCCAGCGCGGCGTCGGGATCTCGAGCACGCGCACGTAGTAGAACGCGTCGATGGTCGAGTCGAAGTCCGGGTCCGTCCAGACGGTCCTCAGCTCACCCGCGCCGATACTGTTGGTATACGTGGCGGTCGACAGATTCACCGTCGAGCCAATGGCCGGCACCTTGCCGGTCGCAGGGTCGGGCTTGCGGTCACCCGCCCAGGCAACATCGTAGATCTTTTCGAACGACTGGCCATTCCGGGCCCAGCCCTTGATGACCTGCACGCGGTCAAGATTGGCACTGTCAGGATCCCGGATCGCCCAGATCGCGAATGTCGGTGCCTTGGCCTTCGGAGCCGGCAGGTCCGCGCCCATTGGCACGCCCTTCGCATAGGCGGTCTTGAGCCAGTCCTTCTGCTCGATCAACTTCGGGTCGTAGTCCCAGCCTCCGAAGAAGCGCAGCTTGATGCGCACGCCGGAGGTCGAATACGTCTCCTTGCGCTTCATGCCGGCGAAGATCGCCGGGCGCGTGTTCTCCTCGGCCCATACCGCGCTCAGCCCGGCCGGCGACACCCAGAGTGCATTGAGGCCCAGCACCGTGGCGCCGTTGATGCGCTTCTCGATCGAGTCGTCCACGGTGCCGTGCACGCCGTGGAAGTTGTCCTGGCGATAAGGCACGGTCGCGTCGTGCGAGTCGGAGCCGCTGACCACCCCGAACTTGAATGGGTTGAAGGCCTTCGCCTGCTGCAGCGCGAGGCCATCCTTGTATGCCTGGCGCATGTAGCTGCCGTGCTCGCGCGGCGGGCCCTTGTCCTTCGAGCCGAGGACCTTCCACACGAACACTTCATACCCGGCGAACTCGTCGTTGGGCGACAGGTTCGGCGTCGTCTCCGACTGGCCCTTGACCTGTTTCAACTCGATCAGCGGCTCGTTGCGCAGCCGCGCCGCAGCCCAGGACTTGTCCACTGGATGGCCGAAGCTGTCGACCTCGGTCGGGAACATCGTGCCGTTGCTCAGGTTCGCGTTGTGCGAGATCGCCAGCAGTTCGTTGCCCTTGGCGCGCTGGCCGTCCATCCACTGCCACAGTTTTGTCGGGTCCGGCGAATCGATCGAGGTGAATGGCACTTCCGGGATCTTCTTCGAGTCGAGGAAGTAGATATTGCGGTGCAGGTTGTTCGAGTCCGGCGTCGAGGTCCACTCGTAGGCCGCGAAAGTCGTGAACTTGCCGGGCTGGTTGTACTTGTCCGCGATGGCGACCTCGCGCTTCCAGACCGGGGTCAGCACCTCGGGCCTCGTCAACGCGTCGATTTGCGTGCCCTTTGCGATCGCGACCGACAGCACCTTGAACGCCAGCAACGGGTCCTTGTCCGTCGCGAACTTGAGCAACTCGGCCGTAGCCCGCGACTGGTGCAGCGCCGACTTCGGGTCGTTCGCCTCCTGTATCACGCCCATGAACTCGCTGTGCTCCGTGACCGCAGCCCAGTCGAGCGGCTTGGTGATCTTCACCTTGTAGCCGCCCGGGTGAATGGTCGGTTGGCCTTGAGCGTACTGGTAGAACTCTTCCGGCCCGGCCATCGTATTGCCGAAGGCGAAGGCGTCGAACGACCAGCTTGTGTGCAGGTGCTGTTCGCCGAAATAGACGTTGCGCTCCGGGTTACCCGCAGCGAACGCAGGCAGGACCACGGCCACGGCCACGGCCAGGCCGAGGAAACATCGAGGCAGGTTTGCGTACATAGCGTTTCTCCCCTCTCGTCCGGCATTCGACCCGGACGATTCCACACACAGGCTTGTCAGCGCATCCGGGAGCGTTGAACGACGCGCCCTGGTACCCGGACTCGGGGAAGGCTAGCAAAACTGTTTCTTCGGGAGTTTTGATTTTCTATCAATACCGAGCATAATTCCCGGCCCCGGCCGCCATCGGGCGAGCGCCAGGAACGGCAACATGGCGATACGCAGTCCAACCATTCCGGCTCGGTATGTCGCAGCCGTAATTGGATACGCAGAGTCGCTCGGCCTCGACCGACGCGAGATCCTGCGCGCGGCAGGAATCGATCCGACCAGGCTGGACAATCCGGATGCCGCGCTCGCTATCGCGGAGTTCGACTCGATAGCGGGCAACATTTCGCTGCGCACCGGGCGTCAGGACCTGGGGTTCGAAGTAGGTCGACGTCTGACATGGGAAATGCACGGCGCGCTGGGGCGCGCATTGCAACGCTGCACGGATCTCGACCAGGCGCTCGTGATGCATTCGCGATGCTATTCGCTGATTATGCCGGCGTACGTTGTCACCTACAGCCGCGAGCCGGAACGCGCCACGGTGACGTTTCGCCCGGTGGTCGGCATGACGCACGAAGCCCTGTGTACCCTGAACGAGATCCACGCCGTGTCCTTCCACATCCTGACCAGCGCAGCGGTCAAGGGCCGCCTGCCGCCTTACGACATACACCTGCCCATGGACAGGCCGCCGCACGCGTCGCGCTACCGGGAAATGGCGCCGGCGCGCGTGCATTTCGCTCGACTGCCCATGCCGGAACTTCGAATTGTATGCGGACCCGAAATGACCGGCCTGCCGCTGCTACTTGCCGACCCTCATTTCGTTACACGGGAAGGAGTCCGCCTGGAGCGGAGCCTTTCGAATATCATGGGCGAAGACTCGTGGAGTGACTGGGTGACGCTGCTGTTGCGTGAGGCGGAGGACTGCCAGCCCACGCTCCCGCAGATCGCCGCAATCGTCGGCATCGGACCGCAGGCACTCGCGAGACGCCTGGCGCGGGAAGGCCAAAGCTTTCGCGGCCTCTCCAGCATGGTCAGGCACGAACGCGCGTGCCAGCTGCTGCTCGACAGCTCGACGCCCGTGGCCCAGATCTCGAACCGCCTCGGTTATTCGAGCGTCGCCAATTTCAGCACCGCGTTTCGCCGCGAGGCCGGCGTCAGTCCGCGGCAGTTTCGAGCGGCCGCTCCCGGCTAGTTGTTGGTGGCCTCGACCAGGATGTCGTGTATCACCTGCGTCGCGACATCGACGAGCAGGACACGGCCATCGACGTATACACGCTCGTAGCCCGTGTGCACCGGCGGCAACTGACGGACCAGGTCCTGCGGTAAGACCTGCTTCGCAATACCCGGGGGCAGAGGCTTGCCGCGGGCGAGATTCTTGGCAATGCCGGGTGGCAGCGGCTTGCCCTTCTGCCCGTTCTTGCCCCCTTTGCCGGTATCGGCCGGGTGCTGCGAGTAATACTGCTGGATTATGGCCGCCTCGTCCTTGCCGAAAACGACCCAGTCGTCCGCAGTCACCGCGCCGCTCACCATCAGGCAAGCGACCATCGACGCCAAAGTCCGCGTAACGAATCGCATTGATGCGTTCCTCTTCAGTGGCTTGCCGCGGCACTATAGACGAACCACAGCAGCCTGGACCGCGTTCGATCTGGCTTCGGTGACATGCATCGCGAATAACGGCATTACCCGCAACCTTTGATGCGCGTGCCCCGGGGCGCTATTGTCAGAGCATTCGATCCCATGAACCGGGACTATCAGGGAGACAACCCAAATGCCAAGCAGGTCGCTTTCCGGCGTACTCGCCGTTGCCGCTCTCGTGGCCAGTGCCGCCGCTCCGCTCGCGGCGGCGCAGGACGCAAAGAAGCCGAACATCGTCATCATCTGGGGCGACGACATCGGGCAATCCGACTTGAGCGCATACACGTTCGGATTGATGGGATTCCAGACGCCGAACATCGACCGCGTCGCCGCCGAGGGAGTCAAGTTCACCGACTACTACGCGGAGCAAAGCTGCACCGCGGGCCGCTCGGCTTTCATAACCGGGCAGAGCGTGTTCCGGACCGGCCTCTCAAAGGTCGGCATGCCGGGGGCCAACCAGGGGCTGCAGAAGCGCGACGTCACCATCGCGCAGGTTCTGAAGGCGCAGGGATACGCCACCGGGCAGTTCGGCAAGAACCACCTCGGCGACAAGGATGAGTTCCTGCCGACCGCGCACGGCTTCGACGAGTTCTACGGCAACCTCTACCACCTGAACGCGGAAGAGGAACCGGAGCACCCGGACTATCCGAATCCGAAGGATTTCCCGAATTTCCGCAAGAACTACGGCCCGCGGGGAGTCATACACAGCTATGCGCTGCCAGACGGCACGCAGAAGATCGAAGATACGGGTCCGTTGACCAAGAAGCGGATGGAAACGATCGACGACGACGTCGCTGACCGCTCCGCCGAGTTCATCCTCAAGAAGCGCGAAGTCCGGTAAGCCCGTGTTCGTCTGGGTCAACTTCACGCACATGCATTTCCGCACCCACCCGAAGCCCGAGAGCATCGGCCAGGCTGGGCGCTGGAACGGCGAATACGCCGACGTGATGATGGATCACGACAAGAACGTCGGAACGGTGCTGAAGGCCATCGACGACGCGGGAATCACCGGCGACACGATCGTCATGTATTCGACCGACAACGGTCCGCACATGAACACCTGGCCCGACGCGGCGATGACACCGTTCCGCAACGAGAAGAACAGCAACTGGGAAGGTGCCTACCGCGTGCCCGCGATGGTGCGCTGGCCGGGGCACATCAAGCCCGGCACGGTCCTGACCGGCATCGTGTCGCACCTGGACTGGATGCCGACGCTGGCGGCCGCGGCCGGCGTGCCCGACGTGAAAGAGCGACTGCTGAAGGGCTACGCGATCGGCGGCACGACGTTCAAGGTGCACCTCGACGGCTACAACATGCTGCCGTACTTCACGGGCAAGGCCGCCGCGAGCCCCCGCGAGGAATTCTTCTACTTCTCCGACGACGGCGACCTGACGGGGCTGCGCTACGACAACTGGAAGACAGTATTCGCCGAGCAGCGCGCGACCGGCACGCTGGCCGTGTGGTCGGAGCCCTACGTGCACACGCGAATCCCG
>CAWBYP010000004.1:0-552992 GCA_963793005.1 uncultured Gammaproteobacteria bacterium | reverse complement strand
AAACCGCTGTGGAGCATATTGATAAACAGGCACCCCCACTTCGTATTTCCCTTGAATCTCAACGTTCATTATCTGCCGCAGTTTATCGCCGAGAGTGACTTGGCCGACAGTACGGTGATCGTAGTCGATCTCTTGCGGGCCTCTACGACTATTTGCCATGCACTTCATGCTGGGGCGGCGGCGGTTGTGCCCCTGCTGGAGGTCGGCGACGTAGCGGACCGCGTAAAGCAACTGGGGCGAGAAAATGTGGTGCTGGGTGGCGAAAGGGGAGGGGAGTTGATCGAGGGCTTCGACCTGGGAAATTCACCCACGGAGTACACTCCCGATCAAGTGTTTGGTCGCACGGTGTTGTTTACCACCACCAATGGTACCCGGGCACTCTTGCATGCGGAATTGCCCAGCAGGTACTTGTGGGGGCCGCGGTCAACCGCGCTGCGATTGCTGCTGCGGTTCAGTCAGCTCTGCGGGTCAATATTCTTTGTGCTGGAACAGGTGGGATTGTCACCCGCGAGGATATCCTGGCTGCTGGGGCGATTGTTGATGAACTACGCCGACTTCCGGGGCAGTGGCAAACCAACGAATGGGCCGACTCTGCCCACCGGGAATGGCAGGAACTGCTCAGCAATGCACGGGCCAACCGCCGCTCTTCCAGCGATCAGTTTGCCTGGGAACTTAGAAGCACTCCCGGAGGGAAAAACCTGCTTGCTATCGGCCATGAAGATGATCTGCCGACCTGCGCCCAGCTCGACACTCTAACCGTGGTCCCCGAATGGGCCAGTTCCACGGGGCAAATCACGCTGCGGTAGACGTTTCGCAACCTCTCCCGTTACACTTGCGGTTTCGCATCTTACCGCGGCATTAATCTTGAAGGCGATTACACTCATGGAAATGGAAAAGCTGGTCTCGCTCTGCAAACGGCGGGGATTCTTGTTTCAATCAAGCGAAATCTACGGCGGCCTCAACGGCTTCTGGGACTACGGCCCGCTCGGTGTCGAACTTAAGCGGAACATCAAGAACGCTTGGTGGCAAGACATGGTCACAGGACACGATGAACTAGCCGTTCCCGCAGGTGCACCCACCACCTATGAAATGACCGGGCTCGACTGCACGATTATCATGCACCCGCAGGTATGGAAATGCAGCGGGCATTTTGATTTGTTTTGCGACATGATGGTGGATTGTAAGGAATCGAAGAAGCTATATCGCTTCGATCAACTCCGAGGACGCTGGGTATCTGCCAAAGGTAAGAAAGTAAAGTTGCAGCCTAAGGTCGTTCGTGAAGGTGTTCCGCAGATTAGTGGCGATGAAATTGAGCGAATTTTTGTCACGTCTTTAGCAGAGGCCGAAGAAGAAGCCGCAGATTTGGAACGTCGTGCACTGAAAGCATTCAATTTGCGTGCGAAAGATGCTGCGGCACTAGAATGGCACGATAGTGTTATGACACTTGATAAACTCGATTCGCTCGAACCTGTCTTTGCACCCGAGGCTAATACAGTTGGTACTCTGAATGGCCCTCGCGAATTCAAGTTGATGTTTCCGACCACCATTGGTGCGCTCGCAGGCGAAGAGGGAAAGGCGTTCCTTCGTCCCGAAACTGCGCAGGGTATTTTTGTCAACTTCAAGAATGTCCTCGACAGTACCCGTGTAAAAATCCCCTTCGGGATTGCCCAAGTGGGAAAAAGTTTCCGCAACGAGATCACTCCTCGTAATTTTACGTTCCGCAGCCGTGAGTTTGAGCAGATGGAAATCGAATTCTTCTGCCATCCCGACGAATCACGCAAGTGGTACGAGTATTGGCGAGATCGCCGGATGAAGTGGTACACCGACTTGGGACTTGCTGGCGAAAGCTTGCGTCTTCGCGAGCACGACAAAGACGAACTGAGCCACTACTCCGTAGGCACCGCTGATATTGAATACGCATTTCCTTTCCTCTCAGAAGGAGAGTACGGCGAGCTCGAGGGGATCGCCCATCGCGGCGACTTCGATCTCCGCAGCCACATGGAAGGTAAACTTGTAAAGAATGCCGAGGGGTGTCTGGAAGTGGAACTCGGCGAGGACGGCAAGCCGAAATATCGTGGGAGTGGCCGTGACTTGCAGTACCGCGATGAAGTCACGAATGAGCGATTTACGCCGCATGTGATCGAACCCTCAGCAGGTGCCGATCGTGGGGGCATTGGCCTTCTTGTGTGAAGCATACACAGAGGATTCCGCTCCCGACGACAAAGGGGAAATGCAGACTCGCGTGGTGATGAAGTTCCACCCCCGGATCGCCCCGATCAAGGCCGCCGTGTTCCCACTAGTGAAAAAAGACGGCATGCCCGAGATTGCACAGGAGATCTATCGAGCACTGAAGAAGCGGTTCCCGGCATTCTACGACGAGAAGGGCGCCGTCGGTCGCCGCTATCGCCGCCAAGATGAGGCGGGCACGCCCTATTGCATCACCGTCGATGGACAGTCGCTCACGGACAACACAGTCACGATCCGCGACCGCGATACGCTCGAGCAATGGCGGGTGAAGGTGGACGATGTGGTCGAGGAGATTTCTAGCCGAGTTAGCTGATAGTTTCAGCTTTCAACCGCCGATCCGCTCGGAAAGCTGATCGATCTGCCCACGCAGATTAGCGACCAGCATGTGAGGATTGGCCACCTGGCTGAAGTGATGATAATAGTTCTGGCTGGCAGCGAGTTGGCCGGCGGAGAATGATCCAGCCATTTCATGGATTTCGACCAATTGCTCGTCGACGCCTCGTAGCTCGTGATTGAGTTGGCGGCTGTTCTGCCAGAGTCTTGCGGCCATCCAGCTGAGGCTGACGATTAGCAACCCTTCGGCAGCGATTGTGGTGGTCAGTCCCCAGTGCCAGACTTCACTGAGTTCAAAGGCGGCTGACCAGGCAAGGACTGCGAGCCCCGTCGCGAAACCCGTCATGCCGAGGACTAGCATGCTGCTCAAGAGCCAAGACGATTGCGAGCCGCTAAAATCTAGCTCTCGCTCTGACTGTTTGGCGATCTGTCGAAGCTGGGGCGCAGCGGTCGGCTCTGAATTCCACGGAAGCGACCGACAGGCACCCGGGAATGACGCAAGGGAGCCGAATCTGGCTTCCTCCTGATAGGGTGAGCGAAGTTGTCGACCGATTCTTCTGAATCTTTCACGGGCCGCTTCATGTGAGACATAATCGATGGGCTTTGGGCGGATGTCGTCAGTGGCGGGTTCCTTCGCATACCTGCTGAGTTCGATACCCGCGTCTGCGATGCCCTCAATACTGCTTTGCTTAACGCAATGGCCACAACAAGAACACACAAGGGGTCCCTGGGAAGTGCGTGCCACAGCGGGCACATCTTGCTGGCATTGGCTGCACCACATGCGGGCGGAATCCTTCCGAGCGATGAGTTGGCTTCCCCAGCCGGATCGCCACGCGATCCGGGAAAAGTGGGGGTGGTTTGCGATCCATTCCCGGAGCCAATTGTGGCGCCGGATAGGTCGCTATTAGAGAGAAAATCGACCAGATGCTTTGTTAAACTGTAGCGATTCTGTCGATTGCGAGATTCTACATTTGGATTGCTAGCATCACTCTGCTGAGCTGGCGTTATTGACCTCTGGCACAGCCCAATCTCCACGCAGCCAATCGACGATCAGACCGATTGTTTGGTCATCTAGTTGATTCATTCGCGGATCGTCGTGGGGAGCGAAGGCTGGCATGCGGTCGTTGTTCTCACCATAGAATCGCTCAGCGGATGGATTCTTGATGAAGTCAATCATCCATAGTCGCGACATATAATCGGTGAGGTCCGGGGCCATGCCAAGTTCACCTTCCTCGTGGTACTTGTGGCAATCAATACAACTCATGCCGCTATCAAGGACTTCGGCAAGTCCACCGCTGATGAGCTCGCGACCATGTATTGCCAGTTCTTTTAGTTCCTTAAGGCCGTCTGGATGCACCAATTTTGTTGTACCCGCATCAAGCCACAAAGCGAAGCCAATTTTGGAAAACGCGTCCTCAACGGCTTTTCGTTCTTCGTCGGATAACTCATCATTGCGTGCATCCTGAATAAAGCTGACCATATCGCCTTCTGCAAAAGGTGAGCCTTCATAACCAAAATGATTATTGTCAGAGATAAGCTTGGGATTGAGAAATGCTTGCATCCAATCCCTACCACCAACACCCCAAAGATTGGGGGCAGTTGGGTTGGGATTTACGATGTCTACCATATTCAACCCTAGATTGTGGGCATTGCGACGAAACTCTTGCGGATCAACACCGGGTGAGAGTGCAAAACCCTTGTCGCTCTCGTGCGAATGGCAACCCGCACAATGCTGGGTGAACAGCCTTGGCCCCTGAAGAAACGGATCTTGTTGAGCCATGGAAAGGGCACCCGTCGGAGGAATCCTCTCTGGTGAGCGGGCCAGGGCAATCACCCGCTCTGCTTCAAGCTCGGCAGCTTTCTTCGCATCAAGAAATGCCTGGGAAGCGTCGAACTGTTGAGCGTTCGCTTCGGTGCGCTCGTACCACGCGGCGAAATAGTCGTCGCGTACCGCCTGGGCCGTCAGGAGTATGACACCACCGAGCAGGAATACAAGCAATGCCACATTGAACAGATGACCCTTGCGACTGCGACCGATCCAAGGCATCAGAAACAGGATGGTCACGACCACACCGGGGATGACAAACGCTCCCCACACTTCCAATTCGCCAGGGAACCATTTCAGGAACTGGAAAAGAAACAAGAAATACCATTCGGGACGCGCGGCATTGAAGGGATTCGCTGGGTCGGCTGGCGCAGTCAGTTCCGCACCACCACCGTAGATCGCAAAAACCAATACGGCGGCTAAGACCCCAAGCGCCGCAATGCTGTCTTTGAGCAATTGATCGGGCCAAAACATCGAGTCCGGACCTTTCAAGGGCTCAGCGGCATGAAGACCATGCCGACGAAACAATACGATGTGAGGTACCAAGAGGGCAATTAAAAGCCCCGGTAGCACCCCGGCATGCAATGCCAAAAACCGTGTTAGCGTGTGATGCCCGTAGTCGACTCCGCCGATAGCCAGTTTCTTGACTTCAGGGCCGATTAAAGGCGCCTGGCTGGCAAGATTCGTGCCGACGCTCGTGGCCCAGAAACCTTTCTGGTCCCAGGGCAACAAATAACCCGTGAGAGAGAGCCCAAATACGACGAGCATCAACGCGATGCCAATGACGAAGTTCAGCTCCCGGGGAGCACGGTACGCCCCATCCCATACGACCTGGGCGAAAGTGAATCGCAAGTAGTACTACCATCGCGTGAGCCATGTAATGGTGCAGCCCGCGCAGTAGCCACCCGCCGGTCATTTCATACTGAATATAAAACACGCTCTCCCAAGCGGTCTGAGTGCTGGCGCTGTAGGCCATCCACAGAAACGTCCCCGTCATCATCTGGCAGACGAACGCAATCACCAGCGTGCTGCCCCAGACATAACGCCACCGCGCTCCGCCGGGGACACGTTCGTAGAGGGCTTCGTGCAGCAGTCCGCGCACTCCCGTTCGATTATCGAGCCAATCAACGAGACTACGCAGCGGAGATCTCATGCTGTCGGAATCGCTTCTTTGTGCCCAGTTTGGAAATCGATGAATTCAATCCAGACTTCGGCAATTTCGCCGTCACCCGCAGAGGCCATCGTACGCAACTCCACGGGCAGACGATCCATGTCGCGGGGAGACACCTCGGCGTTACCCCGTTCACGGGTTCCGTCCAGATTGAAGGCACTAGTATGACAAGGGCAGCGAAACAAGTCATCCCCTGGCTTGTAGCCAATAAAGCAACCCGCATGGGGGCACTTGGCAGTGAAGGCAATAGGTTTTGCTTCCCCCTTGCTTGCGGATCAGATAAACAGAACCTACTCGCTGCTCTGGGTATTTCGTCCAGGCATCCACATGGTCGGCCACCACCGGAAAGCTACGCGGCATACCATCATCGGGAATCTGGCTCAACAGTGCGATGCGTACTTGCGGACTCGTGTTCTTCTTGAAGAGAGGCGAAAGAAATGTGACCACACCGGCCATCAACGGCGTGACAATCGCCACGGTGCCCGCCACAACTGCCGTGAGCATCTCGAAAAACGTACGTCGGTTCCATGAAACCGTTTTATTTTACGTCAGGTGACGTTTGTTCTTTCATTTCAATTCTGCTTCCAACACTTTGAGAACTGCGGCCCGGGCTTCAGCAAGACTTCCTTCATAGGCAATCCCGGCAGCCGCCTTGTGACCACCGCCGCCAAACTGCTCTGCAACGGCACGCACATCAAACTCCGTGCGACTACGTAGGCTCACTTTAGTGATACGTTTAAATTCTACAAACAACACGGCCACCTGGCTTCCCCGACGGTGAGCAATGTATTTATTACGTCTTCCGTATCTGCCGGTTCGGCCCCCGTTTCGGCAAAATCCTGCTGCAAGCTTGGGTAATCATCAGTTTCCCACCGCAGAGAGGCTCAATATTCTCCAAAATGCGGGCCCGCAGCTTGAGTCGTGACAGGGTATGTCGCTCATAAAGAGCGGCGAATATTTGAGGGGGGCTGGCCCCTGCGGCTACGAGTTGGGCCAGTGCCTGGAAGGTTTTCTCGGTGACCGAAGCGAAACGAAACCAGCCCGTATCCGTCGCAATGGCGGTGAATAATTGGTGAGCAATCGACGGCGTAACCGTGGCGTTCATGGCATTGCCAAGCTCCAAGACCAAGCCGACCGGTCGCTTCCGCCGCTGAGTCCTTGAACACGGTGGCCTCCATGTCGTCCTGGCTGACGTGATGATCCATGACGACTCGTGTGCCAGAGAATTGTTTTAGCACTTCTGCCATGGGTCCCAATTGCCACCGAGCGCTCGTGTCGAGCACCATTAGCACATCGAGGTCTGTCAGATTGGCGGCCGTCACGCCGTCTCCCAAAGTTTCGATACGCCCGTTCGAATCGATAAAGCTGATATGCCGAGGCACCTCATCGCCATTGACAATGCGGACCTTTTTGCCGAGTTGCTCGAGGATCTCGGCCATTGCCAACTCGCTGCCGAGCGCATCGCAATCGGCCCGACAGTGCGAGGTCAGCAGAAATGACTGATTCTGGTCAATAATCTGCTGGAGTGGTTGCCAATCGATGGTCATGTATTACAAGTTCCTAGGTAGCTTCGGTCTGAAGATTAAGCACTCATCCTACTCGATTTAGTGACAAACTTGAAGCCGTAGGTCGACTGGAGCGGAAACTGGTTTTCAGAGGGCGAAGTATCGAATTCAACCCATAATGGGCTATAGTGTTCTTTGCTACCCATTCTGCTTTGATATCGAACTCATTGTGATATTTTCTGGATTTTACCCCCGCTTGGGCCAAGTTCATGCCACAGACTGACAGTCTTATACAGCTTCGCGATGTCAGCCGGACTTACGATTTAGGCGAAGTGAAAGTCGAAGCACTTCGACCAACGACACTGAACATAGAACGTGGCGAGTACGTCGCATTGATTGGCCCTTCAGGTTCGGGCAAATCAACATTGATGAACACACTGGGTTGTCTAGACCGTCCGACAGGGGGGAGCTATTTGCTTGATGGTGTTGAGATCGTTGACATGTCACTCGATGAGAGAGCACGAATTCGCAATCGTCAAATCGGTTTTGTGTTTCAGAACTTCAATTTATTGAACCGCACGTCAGCCTTGGAGAATGTCGAAGTTCCTCTCTTATACTCTCGGAACCTCTCCGCTCGCCAGCGACGGGAGCGGGCTACGGAAGAACTTAACAGAGTGGGGCTGGGCGATCGGCTCGACCATACTACCAGCCAGCTTTCGGGGGGGCAACAACAACGTGTCGCAATCGCCCGCGCCGCCTGGTAAACCGACCCTCGATCTTGCTAGCCGACGAACCCACAGGGAATTTGGACTCACGCACCAGTAGTGAGGTTATCGCGTTATTCCGCAAACTGAACGAAGATGAGCGTATCACGGTGATCCTCGTCACGCACGATCAGGATGTGGCCCGGTTTGCGAAACGAAACATCGTTCTCCGCGACGGACAGGTCATTGCTGACACGACTGACTTTGCCGAAGCCCTACAATTGTTACATTCGCACAATTCAGTGCAAGCAGGGCGTTAAGATAAATCGTTGCTAAGTGAAAAACTGGCACTAATGGACTAGGTCCGACGAAGTCAAAGACTATGACCAGTCGGCTCATTGTCTTCGTTTGGTTGCTAGCAGCAACGACCGCCACCACTGCGCTGATAGGTACTGCGCGGGCGGAGTCTCGCTGGCGCTTCATCATGCCCGAACAGCGGCATATTCGCGTACGAAATCCAGAACAGTTGCCGCATATTGCCTTGCCTGAGACCCCAGCACCACCCACGGTGAGTGAGCCTCGTTTTGACTCGCCTCCTCGTGATCTATCACTCGATGACGCGATCCGCATCGCCTTGGAAAATGCCGAGGTGGTCAGAGTGCTTGCCGGCGTGACTGCGGTTTCCAGCGGCCGAACCATTTACGATGCGGCGATTACGAACACTTTTGTAGATCAAGAGCGGGCTCGATTTGATCCTGCGGTCATCGTGCGAAATAATTGGGACCGCATTGAGACACCATTCGCATTTGTCGATCCAGGAGATCCCTTGCGAACGCTGATCGACGGGACACGAACCGACGCCTACAACGTAGATTTTCAACTCTCAAAGACCAATATTTTCGGCGGAACGGCGGCCATGGAGGTCATCGACACCACCTCTCGATTCCGTCCTGGTGTATTTCTACTCAATCCCCGCGAGACCAGTTCTTTGGGGCTCAGCCTTACACAGCCCTTGTTGCAAGGTAGTGGGAGACGAGCCAATTTGGCTCCGATCGTTATCGCCCAGATCGACACGGAGCGGTCATTTTTTCAGATGAAGGATAGCGTTCAGAATCTGGTGAGATCGTCAGTAGAGGGCTATTGGAATCTGGTCTTCGCCCGCTACGATGCGCTGAACCGCCTGCAGT
Organism: uncultured Gammaproteobacteria bacterium; assembly: GCA_963793005.1. Classification (GTDB taxonomy): domain Bacteria; phylum Pseudomonadota; class Gammaproteobacteria; order Steroidobacterales; family Steroidobacteraceae; genus RPQJ01. The sequence goes on along the minus strand of CAWBYP010000004.1, from coordinate 544,020 downwards.
CGTCCACGCTGAACGGAGTCGGCAATCTCTCGGTTGCCTACGATGCATCCGGAAACGTCACCAGCAGGTCGGACGTGGGTGCCTACACCTACGGTGACCCTGCCCACCCGCATGCGGTGACCGCGGCTGGAAGCCATACCTTCACGTACGACGCCAATGGAAACCAGATCACCCGCGATGGTGCGTCACAAGCCTGGGCAGCGTTCAACCTGCCAGTGCAGGTCGCCCAGCCGATCGGCGGAACGACCTACCAGAGCCAGTTCAGCTACGGGCCGAGTCACCAGCGTTGGAAGCAGGTCGCTTCCTACGCAAACGGTACCGAGACCACGCTCTACGTCGGCGGACTGCTCGAGAAAGAGAGCACGACATCCACCGGAAAGACCTATTGGCGACACTACGTTCCGACGCCCTCCGGGATGACGGTCGTCGTCTCGCGTAACTCGGACGCCTCGACTTCGACGCACTACCTGCTGTCCGATCACATCGGCAGCAGCGACGCGGTGCTGGACTCCAGTGGCGCGCTTGTCGCTCGGGAAAGCTTCGCGGCTTTCGGTGCAAGACGCGGCGGCGACTGGAGTTCCGAAGCTACCCCTGACTGGGCCGCCATCGCCAACACTTCCCGCCACGGCTACACGGGTCACGAGCACCTCGACAACCTTGCGCTGATCCACATGAACGGGCGCGTCTACGATCCGACAGCTGGGCGATTCATGTCGGTTGATCCGGTTATTGGCGATCTCGATGACAGCCAGACACTGAATCCGTACGCGTACGTGGGGAACCGTCCACTCTCGTACACGGATCCGTCTGGATACGACGTGGTGTGCGGTGGCGTATGCACCGCGGTCGTGGTTTCCATGGCGCGCTCCTTCGGAAGCTACATCGGAGGCCTGTCCGACAAGTACGTTCCCCCGGCCACGGCGCTGCCTGGCCAATCCGCGCAGACCGGCGTTGGCATGTGTGGCCCCGGACAGACTTCGCCGACCTGCGGGGGTTCTGTGCTGTACGCGGTTGCGCCAGTCAGGGGGTTGGCGAAGTCCCGAACTCATCGTGGGTAAATGAGACCGAAGGTGGAGACAGATACGCACGGGAAAACCTCGAGCAGCTCTTGATCGACCTAGGGGCAAACGCGATCGACGTCGTCATTCTCGCGCCGTACTACGACGTGCGGGACGGGTATGACGCAGCCCGCGAAGGACGTTATCTGGTTGCGGCCGGGTATCTGGGACTGACTATCTGCGACGTCGTGAAGAATTGCGAAGTCGTGGCCTCGGCGTTCAAGCCGAGTGCGTGCTGCCAAAAGCTCTCAAAAAGGGTGAGCAGCGGCCGAACAGCCGCCGGAGCAACCCGACGCGGGGGCAAAAGCTGTCACCGAGTCATCTTGGGGGCGACTCAAAGGCCAGGCTGGGCTTCGTGGTCCCCGTGAGGCCTGATACTGTTCCCACTATCGAGATTCCGCTGGGCTTCCACTGGTGGCGCGAGCGTGCAGTCAACACTGGGCAATGTTGTCCGATTGAGGGGACATCTTCCTGATCGTCGAAAATCGTCACGGCTAGGCGACGCCCTGCCACTATGGCATAACGGACGCATGCCTGAGGACGTTGTCCCGGGATGGCGGAAACTGGCGCCATCAGAGTCGATAGAGTCAGCGGCGTAAATCCGGAGTTCTAGGTCATGCAGCCGGTGTTACCTACTTTCTTTCGTCTTTGGACAGCAGTCGCTTTGCGGCTGTGCGTGAATGTCTATTGAGAGGAGCTTGTTTTCGAAACAGGCAAACATTGCGCGCTTGTAAGACTAAATCCATCAGTCGGCGGTCAGGAATTCGGCTATGGCAGACGATATAGTGGACTGTGGTTCTCGTAGCGCGATTCGAAGGCGGTCCGCTTTTTCCGATAAGTGAATTCCCGTGCTTCGTTTTTGTTGCCCGGCCTCTAAAAGGTGGGCTAGCCAATCGCGAGGCATTAGCAAAAGACGACCTTGAGGTTATTGGAATCGGGGAACTTATCGATCCCGCACGGAAGCCGAAAATAAAATTTTCGACTAATCTATTCTCGTGCATTCGTGCAGCCTGACATGAGCGCACAGAGTGAAGCGTTGCGAAGGCACCTTCTTCACGCTCCGGTAACAATCCTCCCTCAACATGCGCAGCCATGAAGCGAGGAGGTCACATGAGCGCGATACCGGATGGGTCGGTAGCAAGTTCGTGGATGCGGTGGGCGCGAGCGGAGGACCTGCCCCGACGGCACCAGCGCCGTGATCCGGAGTACGCGTTGAATCCACCGCCGCGCGGCCAGAACCAGGGTTGGGACCCGTACGATATCTGGCTGTCGCGCATCGAGCGCCCCCGGCGGATGCGCACGGGTTGTCCGGCGGCCTGACGGCGTGAACCGGTAGGCCGGGGTCCGGCGTCGGTCTGCTGTCGGGCAGGCGGGTTCCAGGTGCACGGCGCCTGCATCCTGCGCGATCATGAACGCCATGCCGCGTCTCCCAGCAGCCTGCCTCGCACTCATGGTCGTTGCCTCGACCATGGCTGGGGCTTTCGCCGCTGACGAATCCACGCAGCCGACGTCGAAGATGGTGGTGGGCGCTGCGGTCGAAGCGCAGCAACCAATCCTGGTCGGAAAAGTCGTCTATGTGTACGACGGCGACACCATAAAGGTCCAGCTCGATTCGGGTCCGATCGTCGTACGGCTGCATTCGATCGATACGCCGGAACATGACCAGCCCTGGGGACCGGAGGCGACCGCCGCGCTGGCGGGCAGAGTGCAGGGCCGGCAGGTTTCCCTCAGTGTGGTTACACAGGACAGCTACGAGCGCCTGGTTGCCGACGTGTTCATCGGTGATGAGAGCATTAACGCGTGGATGGTGCAGCAGGGCAACGCCTGGGCGTATCGCCACTATCTCGAGGACAGCAATTTCTGCGTCTGGGAAGCGGAAGCGCGGTCGGCCGGGCTCGGAATCTGGAGCCGGCCATCTGGGACCTGGCGGGCACCTTGGCAGTGGCGGGCGGCAGGGCGGGGCGAACCTGTAGCGTATACCGGCTACCGCAACGAGACGGTTGCGCAATGTGTTGCCGCGATGTCGGCCACCGTACGGCCAGCGAAGGAAAGTGCAGCATCAGCTCATGGGAGCACTTCGGGCGCGGAGGCTCCGGCGAATACCCGGCCGCCCGGTGAGAGTTGCCTGATCAAGGGAAATATCAGCCCAAGCGGCAGGATCTACCACCTGCCCAACAGTCCTGCGTACGACAAGACGCGAATCGACGAAGCCAGGGGTGAGCGCTGGTTCTGCACCGAGGCCGAAGCCCAGGCGGCCGGATGGCGGCCAACGAAACAGCATTGAGTAGAGATCGCCTATTTCGACGCCATGGCCTGCTTGCCGCACAGCTTGGCGGCCCGCAAATCGGTGATCTCGAGATTCCGCACAACCTCCTGGAAGCGAGGGTCGCAGCGGATAGGGTCCACCGACAAGTCGACCATGGCCCAATCCAATGAGCCGAACGGCCCCGAAGAGTGTTGTACGACATAGCCTAGCGCAATGTCGGGTTCGCCGAGCAACATCAGCAGCCCGGGAATTTCCCCGTCGCTGAAGATATTGCCGCTTCCTGGCGTGACGTCGCTGCGAAGCGGGAACGCCGCGAGGCGCCTCGCAATTGTCCGTCGGTCACCGCGACCCTCGACGGCGTCGAGCAACTCGTTTACCAGGGGCAGGGCGCTGCGATTGTTGATCTCCGCGGCCCGGATGAGGAACGGGCGCGCTTTCTCGGGTCGGCCGCCTAGCAGCTCCGCCGTTCCGGCCCGCAGCTGGCAATTGAAGTAGTCGGGCTCGACGGCAATGATCGGCTCGCAGACCTTGCGGGCATCCTCATAGCGTCCCAGCGCGGTCAGCGCGTAGGCGTGATTCTCCGCGACGACCAGCGAACGCGGGTCGAGCGCACTCGCACGCTCCAGCGCGACAAGGCCCGAGGCCGGATCGCCGGCTGCCATCATTCCATTGCCGAGCCACTGATGCGCAGTCGCGAACGATGGCCGTAACGCGATCGCCCGTTGGAACAGCGAGTTCGCCGTTTGGCGACGCCTCTCCCAGTTCGCGACGGTCCCAAGTGCGGCATACGATTCCGGCAGCGATGGATCAAGTGCCAGCGCCATTTCGGCGGCGTTGGTCGCCTGGTACATCGCGTCGCTGTAGCTTATCCGGGCGGTATAGTCTGCGATCACCGAGTACACGAGCGCGAGACCTGCGTAGGCCTCCGCGTAGCTGGGATCGGCGGCAACGGCACTTTTGAACTCCTCGACCGACTGCCAGAGGTCGGCTTCCCGCCTGCGTTGCCACAGCGCGAGCCCGCGCAGATAGTGATCGTGAGCCTCGATGCTGCCGGTGTCGGGACTTTCGTCACCGCCTGGACCCATACCTACGAGCTGCACCTTCATCTTCTCGCCGATCGCCTGCGCGATCTCGTCCTGTATCGCGAATATGTCATTGAGCTCGCGCTCGTAGGTCTCCGACCAGACGTGAAAACCGCTCTTCGCGTCTATCAACTGCGCCGTGATGCGGACTTTCTGGTTCTGTCGGCGCACGCTGCCTTCGAGGATCATGCGAACCTTGAGTTCGCGTGCAATGACCGGAATCTCCTTCTGCTGATTCTTGAATGCAAACGACGAGGTGCGCGCGGCGACCTGCAGCGCTGGCGTGCTCGCGAGCACGTTCAGGATTTCTTCGCTGATGCCGTCGGAGAAGTAGTCGGCCGCGGGATCGCCCGACATGTTGACGAACGGCAGCACTGCGATGGAATTGTCCGGCACGTCCGCTGCCGGCTCTGGTGCCGCGGACGACGCTGTCGCAGGTGCCGCATTCGACGGCGCTGCCGCAGCCGTCACCGCCTGCCCGGAGGAGCTCTGCCGTTCGTAGCGCCAGAACATCGCGCCGCCGACCAGGAACAACAGGGTGATGATTGCGAGTTCCGCGGCGGTGACCCGCTGGTGGCCCCTGTCTCCGTGATACCAGGCGATGACGATGACGATCGGGAGTCCGACCAGCAGCGCCAGTGTCGCCAGGGGCTGAAGCACCTCGGACCAATGGAATGTGGCCGTGGCATAGGCGAGACCCTGCAGCAGGCCCCAGGCGCCTGCGGCATAGGCGATGCCCCACTGCACGACCTTGCGGCGGCGCAGGCGCTCCCAGAGACTGTCGACGTCTACGCCGTCCATCAAGATTATCTAACCCCTTGAAATTACGGGCAGTCCGAAGACTGCCCGGCCACAAAATAGCACGACGACGCTGGTAACTCGTCCGATCGGCACTGGACTGATCGACCGGGAACCTCCCGTATGCGGCCAACAGCAGGATCCACGCCATGGGGGGTGTACGCGGCCGGGCCAGCGCGATGCACTATGATGGAAGCCCACGCTGTCGGCCGGCAGCGTCAATCTTGCAGGTCTCCGATATGGCCACAAACCGTTCAGTGCAGCTCGTACTTCTTTTGGCAACTTTGCTTGGTGGTGCGGCAGTACTGGCCGCGGACGCGGCGAAGGCGCCGTACTCGCCCTATGCCCGCGATTACCCGACGCGGCCGTATTTCGGCGACACGCACGTCCACACGTCTTATTCGATGGATGCGGGCGCGTTCGGAGCGCGCCTCACGCCGCGCGACGCCTACGTTTTCGCGAAAGGCAACGAGGTCACGTCCTCGACCGGCCAGAAGGTGAAATTGTCCCGGCCGCTCGATTTCCTGGTGGTCACCGACCATTCGGACGGCTTCGGGTTCTTCCCGCTGATCTTCGCAGGCACACCGGACATCATGGCGGACCCGCAAGGCAAGAAGTGGCACGACATGATCAAGTCCGGGCAGGGTTCGGAGGCAGCGATCGATATCATCGTGAACTTCGGCAAGGGTACGATCTCGAAGGCCATTTTCCCCGTACCCGGAACAACCGCCTACCGCGGGGCCTGGGACGAGACGATCAAGGCCGCCGAGGAAGCGAACGAACCGGGCCGGTTCACGGCCTTCATCGGCTACGAATGGACTTCGAACACCGGCGGCAACAACCTGCACCGCAACGTGATCTTCCGCGACAACGGCGACAAGGCTGGCGAGATCGAGCCCTACACGACCCAGAAGCCGCTCGGCAGCGACAACCCGCGCAACCTGTGGAAGTGGCTGGCCGCCTACGAGCAGAACACCGGCGGCCAGGTGCTTGCCATCGCGCACAACGGCAATCTCTCCAACGGGCGGATGTTCCCGATGGTCGAGTCATTCACCGGCAAGCCGGTCGACCGCGAGTACGTCGAGACGCGCGCGAAGTGGGAGACGGCTCTACGAGGCCACGCAGATCAAGGGTGACGGCGAGACCCATCCGCTGCTCTCGCCAAACGACGAGTTCGCGAACTTCGAGCGCTGGGACAAGGGCAACCTCGACCTGACCGTCGCGAAGACCAAGGACATGCTGGAGCACGAGTACGCGCGCGCGGCGCTGAGGAACGGCCTCAAGCTCGAAAAGGAGCTGGGAACGAATCCCTACAAATTTGGAATGGCCGGGTCCACCGACTCGCATACGGGCCTGGCGACGGCTGGCGAGGACAACTTCTTCGGCAAGGCGTCGAACTCCGAGCCGAGCGCAAGCCGGGCGATGCATCCCTTCGTGCCGAAGAATCCGATGACCGGCCTCGAGATCATGGGCTGGGAAACCAGCGCCTCAGGCTACGTGGGCGTCTGGGCGAAGGAAAATACGCGCGAGTCGCTGTTCGACGCGATGCAGCGCAAGGAGACTTTCGCTACCACCGGCCCGCGCATGGTCGTCCGGTTTTTCGGAGGCTGGGACTTCCAGCCTCAGGACGCCAACACGCGCGAGCCCGCCGACGCCGGTTACGCCAAGGGCGTGCCGATGGGAGGCGACCTGAAGAACGCTCCCGCCGGCAAGTCGCCGACCTTCCTGGTCGCTGCGATGAAGGATCCGATTGGGGCGAATCTCGACCGTATCCAGGTGGTGAAAGGCTGGCTCGACGCGAAGGGCGAAACGCACGAGCACGTCTACGATGTGGCCTGGAGCGACCCGGCGCACCGCAAGCCTGGCGCCGACGGCAAGGTTCCGGCAGTCGGCAGCACCGTGGACGTGAAGAACGCGACCTGGACCGACACGATCGGCGCATCCGACCTGATCGCCGTGTGGAAGGATCCGCAATTCGACCCGCAGCAGAGTGCGTTCTACTACGTTCGCGTGCTGCAGATCCCGACACCGCGCTGGACTGCCTACGACGCGAAGTATTTCAACGAGCAGATGGGCAAGGAAGTGACCATGGTCCTGCAGGACCGGGCCTACAGCTCGCCGATCTGGTACACGCCGTAACTTCAGCCCGGGTGTTCGGACATGAATGACGTCTCCGCGCGTGCGGGGTGGCTGCGTGAGCCGCTGCTGCACTTCCTGGTCGTCGGCCTGGCGCTGTTCGCGCTGTATCGGGCGTTGAACCCGGCTGCAATGGAGTCGCCGCGTGAAATCGTGGTGACGCAGGCGCGTGTCCAGGCCCAGGCGGAGAACTTCGCCAGGACCTGGTCGCGGCAGCCGACGCCTGAGGAACTCCGCGGGCTCGTCAACGACTACGTTGCCGAGGAGGTCTACTACCGCGAGGCCATGGCGATGGGTCTCGACCGCGATGACATTGTTATCCGCCGTCGCCTGCGGCAGAAGATGGAATTCATCTCTGCCGACGTTGCGGCCGCGGCGACGCCGACGGACGCGCAGCTCGCCGAGTACCTGGCGAAACACCTGGACGATTTCCGGCGGCTGCCTACGTTCACGTTCCAGCAGGTCTATTTCGACAGCACACGTCGAGGTGCTGCGGCTGCGACCGAGGCGACACAGGTGCTCGGGCGACTGCAGGCCGGAGCGAATGCAGGAGATTTTGGAGACTCGACGCTGTTGCCCCCCGCGATGGAGGGGGGCTCGGTGCGTGACATCGAGAACACGTTCGGCAGCGAGTTTGCCGCCACGGTCGCGGCTGCACCAGTCGGCCAGTGGTCCGGTCCGGTTAAGTCTACGTTTGGTACGCACCTGCTGCGCGTGGACGCAAGCACGCCCGGGGAGCTTCCGTCGCTGGCGGAGGTCCGCGCTGAAGTGTCGCGGGCCTGGGAGTCCGAGCAGCGCAGGCTGGTGAATGATCGCTTGCTGGAGAGCCTTCGCTCCCGGTACGAGGTCAGGATCGAAGGTATGGATGCTGCGCCGCAGCTGTCGGGTACGGCGGATCCGGTTTCCCAGCCATGATGCGACGCCTGCTGCTGGCGCTTACGCTTTGCCTCGGGCTGGCTGCGCCGACGGCCTGGGCGCACGAGGTGCGTCCAGGCTTCCTGGAGATCCGCGAGCTCGGTGTAGACCGCTATGCCTTCTTGTGGAAGGTGCCGGCCAAGGGCGAGTACCGGCTTGGCCTGCACCTGAGGCTGCCGGCGGAATGTACCAGCGCACCGGAAACTGGCTCGTTCGCGGGCGGGGCATTCATCGAACGCTGGACCGGGACCTGCCGGGGCGGGCTTACCGGACGACGCATCGATGTCGAAGGGCTTAGTGCGACCATGACCGACGTGCTGGTGCGCGTCGAGCGGCTGGACGGCACCACCCAGACCGCCAGGTTGACGCCGGACACCGCGTGGTTCGAGGTCGCTGCCGTCCCCGGTCGATTCGATGTCGCGAAAACCTACTTCATGCTCGGCGTGGGGCACATCCTGCTCGGCGTCGATCACCTGCTGTTCGTGCTGGGCCTGCTGTTCCTGGTTGGCAGCTGGCGCCGGCTGGTTGCCACGGTCACCGCGTTCACCGTCGCGCACAGCATTACGCTGGCAGCCGCGACGCTCGGGCTGGTGCACGTGCCGCAGGCGCCAATCGAGGCGGTCATCGCGTTGAGTGTCATGTTCGTCGCGGCGGAGATACTGCGCGGGGCACAGGGGAAGCCGGGCTTTGCAGCGCGTGCCCCGTGGGTGGTCGCTTTCGTTTTCGGCCTGCTGCACGGATTCGGATTCGCGGGGGCGTTGCGCGAAGTGGGGCTGCCGCAGGCCGACGTGCCGCTCGCGCTGCTGTTCTTCAACGTCGGCGTAGAGGCAGGTCAGTTGCTGTTCATAGCCGCAGTGATGGGACTACTGTCGCTGGTCACCAGGCTGATGCGCGCACGTGGGACCGCGGAGCATGGCCCTTGGCGCACTGAAGCGCTGGTGCGTACGCCGGTTGCCTACCTGATCGGCGGCACCGCTGCGTTCTGGGTCGTGCAGCGGGTCGCGGCATTCTGGGCCTGATGGTTGAGCTTCAGGGCCGGTTGCGGCCAAGCTGCTCGTGCGCGGTCACCCATTCATCCGACAGCACCGCGCAGCCGAGCGAGATGTCACCCGCGAGAACCGTGGCGGCGATGATTTCTGCGAGCTTGTCGGCCTTGCCCGCGCCGTAGCAGCCAAGCACTTCCAGGCACTCGCGCTGGGTCGGCAGGCCGGTGCCGCCGCCGTAGCTGGCCACGATCAGCGAAGTAAGGGTCACCGACCAGTAGTAGTCGCCGTTCTCGAGCAGCTGCGCGTAGGTGATGCCCGCGTGCGATTCAGCGACATTCGCCACGTCCTGTCCGCAGGCGATGAACATGGCAGCGATGCCGTTCGCGGCGTGCGGCCCGTTGCTGGCGCTGCCTGACATCAGCGCCCCGGCGTTCGACACCTGCCGCGCACTGAAGAGCGTCCTGGTGTCCACCCGCATCAGTCGTGCGAGTACGTCCTTCTTCAGCACGGCTTCGGCGACCACGCGACGACCACGGGTCCGAAGGGTGTTGAGGGCAGAGTGCTTTTTGTCTGTGTCCATGCTGCCCGACAGCATGTATTTCGGGCGTGCCGGATGGGTCTCGCGGATCCACTCGCAGGCGGCATGTGTTGCCTTGCCGGTCATGTTCTGGCCCGCAGCATCGCCGGTGGTGTAGTTGAACCGCAGGTACAGCATGTTGGCGAGCGGGTACTGCTCGATCTCTACCAGCCGGCCGCTGCGAGTCGTGGACTCGGCTGCAGCGCGCACGCCGTCATGGTTCTCTGTAAGCCATTCGCCGAAGTCGCGCGCCTCGCGCGCGGTGTGGAACAGGAACACAGGCGCGCGCTGCATTGAGCGCTTGACCACGGTCGCAGTGACGCCGCCGGACTCGGCCAGCACGCGCATGCCGCGGCTGTAGCTTGCGACCAGCGTGCCCTCCGTCGTCGCCATCGGCACGAAGAAATCGCCCTTCGCATGCTCGCCGTTCAGCCGGAGCGGGCCGGCGATCCCGACCGGTACCTGGGCCACGCCGGTGAAGTTTTCGATGTTGCCGGGCAGCAGCCCCGGGTCGATCGTGTAGCCCTGCACGTGCGTCAGGGCGGCACCCGTCTTCTCGCGCAGGAACTCGCCTCGTTTCGACGCCATCTCCCGCGTATGGTCGGCCGCAGGGTCGCGCGGGATACGGTCACGATCAGGATTGGACATGGATCCTCCGGCTTGTAGTCGCTGTTTCCGGCGGGCGGCGGGCTCCAGGCGATTATGTCAGCAGGCGTGCCCGCAGCGCCAAATTCGGTGCCAGGCACCGAATTCGGAAAATCGGTGCCTGGCACCTAATTTTCCGCCTCCGGATGAGTCCCGGTAGACTGTCCGGCAACGAAGGTGGACAGGTGCCATGACCAAGGCTGTGCTCGGGATCATCGGCGGCTCGGGAATCTACGACCTTCCGGGTATCAAGGACCTCGACGAGCGGCGCATCGCGACGCCCTGGGGTGAGCCGTCGGACGCGCTGCGATTTGGCCGTATTGGGGCGACCGAGGTCGTATTCCTGCCGCGCCATGGACGCGGCCACCGCCACTCGCCATCCGACATCAACTATCGAGCGAACGTGGACGCGATGAAGCGGGCCGGGGTCACTGACCTGGTCTCGTTCTCTGCCTGCGGCTCGTTCCGCGAGGAACTGAGCCCGGGCACGTTCGTGCTGGTCGACAACTTCGTCGATCGCACGGTTCGCCGCGAGAGCTCGTTCTTTGGCGCCGGCTGTGTGGCGCATGTGCCATTCGCGCATCCGGTCGGGCCCGCGCTGCAGGACCTGGTGGCCGGTGCGGCCGATGCCGAAGGCATCCCGTACCGCCGCGGCGGCACAGCGGTCTGCATGGAGGGACCACAGTTCTCCACGCTCGCGGAGTCGCTGGCCTATCGAGGCGCGGGCTACGACGTGATCCACATGACGTCCATGCCTGAGGCAAAGCTGGCGCGTGAGGCGGAGATCACCTATGCGGTCGTGTGCATGGTCACCGACTACGACTGCTGGCACCCGACACACGACTCCGTCGAGGTGGCGACGCTGCTGAAAGTGATGGACGAGAACCGCGGCAAGGCGCAGCGATTGTTCGCGCGACTGGCCAGCGACTTTCCAGCCGATCATCCGGCCTGTCCCGTGGGCTCCGACCGTGCGCTCGACGGCGCGATCCTGACACGGCCCGAGTTCCGCGATCCCGAACTGTTGGCCAGGCTCGACGCAGTGGCCGGTCGCGTGCTCGGGAGGAGATGAGGTGATGATTTCCTGTCAGATGGCCTTGCGCCGGAGCGCCTGGTGAGGATCCGCGGCGAACCCTGGCGCAGCATTTTCGTCGGCGACGATGGCTGGACCGTCGACGTGATCGACCAGACGAGACTGCCGTTTTCGCTCGAGGTCTGCCACCTTCGCACGGTCGATGACGCCGTCCGCGCTATCCGCGACATGATCGTGCGAGGCGCCCCGTTGATCGGCGTGACCGCTGCATATGGCGTGGCGCTCGCCATGCGTGAAAGCTCCTCGGATGTGGGTCTGGATTCGGCGCTCGAGCAGCTCCAGAACACACGGCCGACGGCGGTCAACCTGCGCTGGGCGCTGGCCCGCATGGGCGAAGTGCTCCACAGGGAACCACCGTCGCAGAGGGTGGAGCGCGCCTATGCCGAGGCCGGCCGGATCGCGGAGGAGGACGTCGTCGCCTGCGCTGACATCGGTCGTCACGGCGCGAAGATTATCGAGCGCTTGAGTGCCCGCCTGGACGGGCGGCCCGTCAACGTACTCACGCACTGCAACGCCGGGTGGCTTGCCTGCGTGGATTGGGGCACGGCGCTCGCACCGATTTATGCCGCGCACGATTCCGGCATCGCAGTGCACGTGCTGGTGGACGAGACGCGGCCCCGCAACCAGGGCGCATCGCTGACCGCGTTCGAACTGGCCGCCCACGGCATTTCGCACGAAGTCATCGTCGACAATGCCGGCGGCCACCTGATGCAGCAGGGCAGGGTGGACGTCTGCATAGTCGGCAGCGACCGCACGACCCGAACCGGCGACGTGGCGAACAAGATCGGAACCTACCTGAAAGCGCTCGCGGCGCACGACAACGGAGTCCCGTTCTACGCGGCGCTGCCGTCCTCTACGATCGACTGGGGCATCAAGGACGGATTGACCGGGGTACCGATCGAGCAGCGCGCGGCGCGCGAGGTGACGCACGTGCGTGGTCGGGCCGATGACGGGCAGGTGATCGAGGTCGAAGTCGTGAATCCGGGCAGCGCGGTGTCGAACCCCGGATTCGACGTCACGCCGGCACGGCTGGTCACAGGTATCATCACGGAGCGCGGTGTTGCGAGCGCAACGGCGGAGGGCCTGTTTTCAATGTATCCAGAGCGATCCGGGACTTCGGCATGACGCGGAAAAAGCCCGACCCGCGCGTGGAAATCGTCGCCGTGGCGCGGGAACTCGAATTGGCCGGACTGGTACCGAACAAGTCCGGCAACCTGTCTTGCCGGACAGCCGGCGGATTCATGATCACGCCCTCCGGTGTTCCTTATCGGACGATGGAGCCAGGGCAGATCGTAAAGTTCGATGACCACGGCACGCCCGCCAAGGGAGGGCTGCGCCCGTCGTCGGAGTGGCGGATGCACGCTGCAATCTACGCCTGTCGTCCGGAAGTATCTGCGATCGTACACACGCACAGTCCAAACGCGACGGCGCTGGCCTGTGCGGGGCGCGGTATCCCGGCCTTCCATTACATGATCGCGCTCGCGGGTGGCGCAATACGCTGCGTGCCCTATGCGACATTCGGGACTGCGGAAATCGCCGCTGGAGCGATAGAGGGACTCGAGGGCAGGCGAGCGGTCCTGCTTGCGAATCACGGCGTGGTGACGGTAGGGGCTTCGCTTGCGGCTGCGCAGGCCGTCGCAGTCGAAGTCGAAAACCTCGCCACGCAGTATCTCGCCCTTCGCGCGGCCGGACTCGAGCCGAACATACTCGACGATGTCGAACTTGCCAGGGTTATCGAGAAGTTCGCGGACTACGGACGAATCACGACCGGACCGTGATGCAGGAGCCCAATCCCGGACTCGGGGACGTGCGTGAGGCAGCGGTAGTCATTGCGCCGTACGTGGCGCGCACACCGGTCATGACCAGCCGTACACTCGACGCGCGCGCCGGGATTGCCCTCTATTTCAAGTGTGAGAACTTCCAGCGTATCGGGGCCTTCAAGGCACGCGGCGCACACAATGCAGTGCTGTCGATTCCACTGGACGAGTTGTCGCGCGGTGTAGTGACTCATTCCTCCGGTAACCACGCGGCGGCGCTCGCACTCGCGGCCCGCAATGCCGGTACGCGTGCCTTGATCGCGATGCCGCGTAATGCCCCCAAGACCAAGGTTGCCTCGGTGGAGCGCCTGGGCGGAGAGATCGAGTTCTGTGAGCCAACGCTCGCTGCCCGGGAAGCGTGCTGTGCGGAGATACAGCAGCGCACCGGCGCCACGCTGGTGCATCCCTACGACGATTGGCGGGTGATCACCGGCCAGGGTACCGCGGCGCTGGAACTGGTCGAAGAGGTTCCTGGACTGGACGCAATCGTGACGCCAGTCGGTGGCGGCGGCCTGCTCGCTGGCACTGCGATCGTGGGTACCGGACTGGGAGTCGAAGTTCACGGCACTGAGCCCGCCGCGGCAGACGACGCATATCGCTCATTCCTTGCTGGCGAGCGTCAGGCGCTAGCCAGCACGACCACGATTGCCGATGGCCTGCGCGCCTCGCTCGGCGAGCGGCCGTTCGAGGTCATACGACGGCAGGTCCGGGGCATCACCACGGTTTCGGAGGACGAGATCATTGATGCGATGCGGCTGGTCTGGGAAGTCATGAAGATCGTCATCGAGCCGTCGAGTGCGGTACCAGTGGCGGCGATGCTGAGCGGTCGCATGCCGCTTGCGGGCAAGCGTGTCGGAGTGATCCTGACTGGCGGGAACGTCGATCTCGACGCACTGCCATGGAAATGCCCAGCATGAGGCCCGGGCCGCGGAATCGGGGCGGCGGATGGGCAGATCCCGATTTGATCGACGCGAACTCGAACTGCAGTCGCGATCTCAGTCCTTCAGCAGGTTGAAATCCAGGTCCGCGTGCTCCTCGAGCCGCTCGATCAGCACGTCGCCGAAGATCGTCGCCGGTGTCCAGAATCCACCCCCGACCTGCGACCTCGGCAGGTCGAGCGCCAGCAGCGCCGCGGCCTGGCCGAGCATCTTCGCGGTCGAGCCGTAGCCTGGATCGCCCTGTCCCGTGACCTTGGCGCGGATCACGCGTCCGTCCGCGGTCTTGCCCAGGAAACGCAGGTCGAAGAACCCCTTCTCCTGGGCCTCCGGGCTCGGGCCCTCGCCCGGCGCCGGCAGCACGAAGCGCTCGAGTGCTGCGCGCAGCGGCGTGATCGCGGCCGCTACGGCAAACGCTGCCAACCCTGCGGCAATCGCCGTCGCGATAGTGCGGCCGCGAAGTCCGGGACCAGCGAGCACGGCTTCGTCATAGCGGAAGGCGGGTCCGTAGGCGTTGCCAGACAGGGCGTTTGTGCGGTGGACGATCCGCACGTTGGGCGCAGCCATGACGAACGGCGCAACCCAGGCCTGGAAATCGGGGTCGTACTCGGCGAACTTGACGTTTGGCTGGCGTGTCTTCGAACCGTGGCCTTTCGGGCACAGCGAATAAGGATTGGCGAGTTCCTTGCGCAGTTTCGGGTCGGCCGCTGCTTCCTTGAATGCATTGAGCGCGCTGGCAACCGTCCCGCCCGAGAATCCGCCGCTGGCCGCCTTGACCCGCATCTTGATTTGATCGCAGGGCTGGCCGAACCGTGCGCGGGCCTCGTGCTGCAGGAAGTGTACGCCCAGGTCCGACGGGATCGAGTCGAAGCCGCAGCAGTGGACGATGCGGGCGCCCGACTTCCGCGCCGCTGCTCTCGTATTTCTGCAGCATCCGGCGGATCCACTGTGGCTCGCCGGTCAGGTCGCAGTAATCCGTGCCGTTCTCGACGCAGGCCCGGATCAGCGGTTCACCATAGAGCGCGTAGGGGCCGACCGTGGAGGCAACCGCCCGGGTCGCCGAGCACATTGCGCCCAATGCGTCGTCGTCGCCGGCATCGGCCACGATGATCGGCAGTTTCGCGGCGCCGCGGCCCAGCGACTGGCGAAGTTCCTCGAGTTTCGCCTTCGAGCGCCCGGCTATGGCCCAGCGCAGCCGGCCGCCAAGGCCGAATTCCTCGTACAGGTACCGGGCCAGGATCTGCCCGACAAAACTGGTTGCACCGAATACGACGAGGTCGTGGGTCTTCCTGGCAGCGGTCATTGATATCTCCGGGACGCGAACGGCACCAGCATGGCATAGAATCCGACCCTCACGCACCAGCACCCGGGCCGTCGCATGCAAGTCGAAGAAATCTATCTCAACCTGAGGGACAAGCTCGGCGACGTGATGCCGGAGGGCGAGATCCTGCTCAAGGCCGAGGTCGCGGCCGAGATACAGAAGCTCAAGGTCGAGCGCGACGCCGTGATCCTCGGTCACAACTACATGGAGCCGGCGCTGTTCCACTCGGTGCCTGACTTCCAGGGCGATTCCCTCGAGTTGAGCCGGCGCGCGGCCGAGACGGACAAGTCCGTCATCGTGTTCTGCGGCGTGCGCTTCATGGCCGAGACGGCGAAGATCCTGAACCCGTCGAAGACCGTGCTGCTGCCGACCGAAAAAGGCGGTTGCTCGCTCGCCGAGAGCATCACCGCGGCCGACGTGCGGGCGCTGCGCGCCGCGTACCCCGGGGTGCCGATCGTCACCTACATCAACACCTACGCCGACGTGAAGGCGGAGTGCGACATCTGCTGCACGTCGAGCAATGCCGTGGCTGTCGTCGAGTCGCTGAAGTCCGACACGGTCATATTCCTGCCGGACGAGTACCTGGCCCGCAACGTCGCCCGCGAGACGGGCCTGCACGTGATCGTGCCGAGCGTGCTGCCGAAGCCGGGTGCGCCGAGGCCCGGCACCGACGTCGAACATGTCATGGTCGCGTGGAAGGGACGCTGCGAAGTGCACGAACTCTTCACCACCGAGGACATCGACTCGGTTCGCAAGCAATTTCCGGACGTGATGATCCTGGCGCACCCGGAGTGCAGTCCCGAGGTGGTCGCCAAGGCGGACTTTTCCGGCAGCACGACCGCGATGATCAAGGCGGTCGAGAAGTCCAACGCGAAGCGCTACCTGCTCCTCACCGAGTGCTCAATGGGCGACAACATCGTCGCCGCGAACCCGGAGAAGGAGATGCTGCGGCTGTGCAGCCACCGCTGCCCGCACATGCACGAGATAACGCTCGAACAGACGAGGGACTCGCTGCGCTACATGCGCTGGGTGATCGACGTGCCGGAGGAGATCCGCGTACGAGCGCTCAAGTCCGTGGAGCGGATGCTGGCCGTCGGCCCGAAGATCGATTGACCCAGCCGATCCACACCGACGTCCTGATCATCGGTTGCGGCATCGCCGGCGGCACCGCCGCGCTCGAGCTTGCCGACATGGGTCTCGGGGTCGTGCTCGTGACCCGGTCAGACGAACTGGCCGAATCGAACACCTACTGGGCGCAGGGCGGCATCATTTTCACCGGCGAGGGAGATTCCCCGGAAAAGCTGGTGCAGGACGTGCTGCACGCCGGCGCTGGCATCTGCCGCGAGCAGGCGGTCGAGACGCTTGCGCGCACGGGGCCAGGCCTCGTGCAGTCCGTGCTGATCGACCGGCTCAAGGTTCCGTTCGACCGCCGGCCGGACGGCAGCCTGTCGCTGGGTCGCGAAGGCGGGCACTCGCTGCCGCGCATCGTGCACTCCGCGGACTCGACCGGCCGCTGCATCGAGAATGCGCTCATCGAAGAGCTTCGGCGTCACCCTCAGGTCCGGTTCCTTGCGGCACACACCGCCGTAGACCTGCTGACACCCGCGCACCATGGACGCGACCGCCGCGCCGTGTACGACCCCCTGTCATGCGTCGGTGCCTACCTGCTCGACCAGTCGAACGGGGAGATCGTCAGGTGCTTCGCGCGCTCGACGATCCTCGCCACCGGCGGGCTGGGGCAGATCTACCTGCGCACGACCAACCCGGCAGGCGCACGCGGTGATGGCGTCGCGATGGCCTACCGCGCTGGCGCGCGCGTCATCAACACCGAGTACGTGCAGTTCCATCCGACCGCGTTCTATCACCGCAACGCACCGTGCTTCCTGATCACCGAGGCGGTTCGCGGCGCCGGCGCACGACTGGTCGACGAGCGGCGCAGGCCGTTCATGGACAAGTACGACCCGGAGTGGAAGGACCTGGCGCCGCGCGACGTCGTCTCGCGCAGCATCCACGCGGAGATGCTCGCCCAGGGCGTGAAGAACGTATACCTGGACCTCGCCAGCTACATCCCGGCCGATCGAATCCGCGCCGAGTTCCCGGGCATGTACGAGAGTTGCCGGGAGTACGGAATCGACATCACCACCGACCTGCTGCCGGTCGTGCCGGCCGCACACTACTCCTGCGGTGGAGTATGGGTGGACGACAATGGGCGCAGCACGATCGACCGCCTTTACGCGATCGGGGAAGTGTCCTGCACTGGCGTGCACGGTGCGAACCGACTGGCGAGCACCTCGCTGCTCGAGGGCCTGGTCTGGGGCCATCGCTCGGCGCGGCACATCGCGGAGAGCCTGGAACCGCGCAGCGCGCCACTGTTCGACGACGTCCCGCCCTGGCAGCCGACCGGCGCCGAGGCGCCCGACCCCGCGCTCGTCGGGCAGGACATGACGTCGATCAAGCACATAATGTGGAACTACGTCGGGCTGGTGCGCACCACGCGGCGCCTGGCGCGGGCGATCCGGGACCTTCGCAACCTGGAAGTCGAGATCGAACGCTTCTATCGCGCTGCGGCGCTGTCCGACGAGCTCATCGGACTACGCAACTCGGTCAGGGTGGCGCTGATCATCACGCTGGCAGCCTGGGAAAACCGCGAGAGCCGCGGCTGTCACTACCGGGAGTAGGGCGTCCCACCACGCGGCGCGCGGCGGCACCTGGATGCCCGGCAGCGCTGCGCCGACGCCGGCGGATCACAGCAGCCGCATCGCCTCGCGGACCGTGAACGCCACCAGCACCAGCGTTCCAAGGTTGAAGATCGCGAAACGCACCACGATACGGTTCACGGTTGCCTGCACCAGCGAGTGGATGACGCGGATCCCGACGTAGGACCAGGCCAGCGCGAGCGCCGTGCTGTCATTGCCGCCGGTCAGTGCGGCCAGGAACATCAGCGCGTAGAAGATCGTCGGCTGTTCGTGCAGGTGGTTGTAGTTGTCTGCCACCCAGCGCACTTCGGCGGGCAGGCGCTGCGCCAGCGCGCCCGCATGTGCGGCCTCCTGCGGATCGATGCCGGCTTTCTGCATTGCCGGGATTCGCGTTGCGTACATCCAGACCCACATGACCAGCGTCCACGCCACCAGCGCGAGCACCGGCAACAGGAATTCGGCATTGGTCGGCATGGAGATCCCCCTTGTTCCTGGCCTGCCTGGTCACGGAGCCTAGCAGGCTGGCGCCGCATCGGTAACAATCCCGGCAGCCATGATCGTCTCGACCACGCTTACCGGCAGCAATGCCGACATCATTCGCGACGCGCTCGCCTCGGTCGTCGACCAGGTCGACCGTTGCCTCGTCATCGACACCGGTGCGGCCGACAACACTCTCGCAGTGGCGCGCGAGGTCGCGGGCGACAAGTTGCTGGTGCGGGAATTTCCGTGGCGCAACGATTTCGCTGCAGCCCGAAATTTCGCGCTCGAGGCTGCCGCGGACGCCGGTGCGCGCTGGGCGGTCACGCTGGACACCGACGAGCGCCTGGTCGTCGCCGCCGATGCGACGTTGCGCGAGCGCCTGGCGCAGCACCAGGGCCAAGGTGCTGCTGGTCGCGCAGGCCGACGGTTCATATGCCAAGGAACGTATCGTCCGCCTGCCGACCAAGGTTCGGTGGAACGGACCCACGCACGAGGCGCTGCTGGGTCAACGCAGCGGAGAGTCCGAGGTGCTGCAGGGCGTTCAATTCGAGGAACTGCCGAAGGACGCCCGGACGCCTGCGGCGCAAATTCGAGCGCGACGTCGAGATCCTGCGGCCGCACGTGCAGGAGAATCCCGAGGATCCACGCTGGCACTACTACCTTGGCGCTTCGCTGCACGACCTGTGCCGCTACGAGGAGGCGATCGAGGCCTTCCGAGCCTGTGCCGAGCTGCGGGGGTGGGCGGAAGAAGGGGCCTGGGCATGTTTCCGCGCGGCCCAGTGCCTCAGTGAACTCAAGCGCTGGACCGACGCGGTCGACATGTGCGCGCAGGGGTCTGGCAATCCGACCTGCGACCGCCGAGCTCGCGTGGCTCGCCGGCTGGGCGTCGTTCAATGCGCGCCGCTACGAAGACGCGATCGCCTGGTCCAACATGGCCGTGGTCAATGGTTTCTACGACGGGGCCGGTCAGGCCTTCGCGCGCGTGGGTTTCCGCGACACGAAGGCGCTCTACGAAGGGCCCTACGAGGTGCTGCGCTGGACGTTCGATCGCCTCGGAAACGACGCGGCGGCGAAGGAAGCGGGCCGCGAGTTTGCGGCGGCCAAAAAGCTCCGCGAGGGAAAATAGGGGACATTCCCCTATTTTCGATAAATCGGTGCCTGGCACCTGATTACTGCCTATCGGGGATACGGACGCGAAGGTCAGGGCACGGGCTTGGGCGGCGCCGATGCAAAGGCCGCGAAGGCGCCGAACTGCTGGCCGATGACCTTGTCCACGACCGGGACGAAGGTGTCGAGCTTGTGCGAAGCGTCGCCGCTGAGGCGGTAGGTCACGGTCGCTTCGGTGCCGCCTGAATCCGTTGCAGTGAGCTGGATCGT
Organism: uncultured Gammaproteobacteria bacterium; assembly: GCA_963793005.1. Taxonomy (GTDB): domain Bacteria; phylum Pseudomonadota; class Gammaproteobacteria; order Steroidobacterales; family Steroidobacteraceae; genus RPQJ01. The sequence continues at coordinate 523,841 of CAWBYP010000004.1, read as the reverse complement.
CAGCACGCCGGTGACGGCCATGTCCTGCAGCGGACCCAGCGCTCCGCGAATCCTGAGCAGCGAGTCCCGGCAGTGACATCACGACACGGCCATGCTCGGCGCTGGCCTCGCCCCAGTTCTCGCAGAAGCATCCTCCGGCCTGGGCTTCGAGCCGCAGGTTGGCGCGGTCGCCCGACCAGGTGTGATCCGAGGGCCACCAGAGTTCCGGGTGAACCAGCGTGCGCCACGCATCCGCGGGCGCAGCCGCTATCGTGAAGTGGTGCTCGATGATTGCGCCGTCGGGCGACGATTGCGTCACCGCCGCCGGCACGGCCACGGGCAGCAGCAGGGCGATCGAGAGCGGCGAGGGCACGATGTTTCATGCGGGACTTCCCGTGTGCTTTGGAGGTATGTATCGGGATCGCTAGTCGGATCTCGCCGCCGGATCCGCATCGAAGCTGCTACCGAGTGCGAGATACATCCGGATCCTGTTCGCACGCTGCGCGGTGACGATCTTGATGAGAGTCTGTTGGTTGCCGATTTCGGCAGCCTGCAGTTCTCCCACCCACAGCAGGTCGATCTTTCCGGCCGTGTACTGGATGTTTGAAATGCGCACCGTCTCCTTGCGATCAGCCAGTGCACGCTGCTCGTAGGGAAGTCGCGCGGCGTAGATCGCATCGTTCGCGACCGTACCCTCGACCTCGCGGAATGCACCAAGCACGGCGCTTCCATAGCCGGCGACCGCAGCGGCCTGCTCGGCAGTGGCAATCCTGACCTGCGCCCGGAGTCGTCCGCCCTCGTAGATCGGTACCGACATGCCGATGCCCGCGCCCGCGAGCCAGGGATTGAGGTCCAGCAGCGTCAAGAGCTGATCGCCGAGTCGTCCGCCGGTGAGCGACAGCGAGAAGCCCGGCAGCAGCGCCAGCTCAGCGGACTCCTGCCTGCGGAATGCGGCAAGGACCTGCTGCTCCGACGCGAGCAGGTCGGGCCTGCGCAGCAGCAGCGAGCCGGGCACGTCCAGCGAGGGCGGTGGGGGCAATGGCGAAAACTGCGCGGCGGTCTGGATCTCGGCCGCCGGGTAGCGCCCGAGCAGGACCTCGAGCCCGCGGCGTGCCTCACCCTGGGAAGCCCGTGCAGACTCGAGGTCGCTCTTTGCCGACTCGAGCTTCGAGCGCATGAAAGCGAGGTCGAGGTCCGAAACCTTGCCGTAGTCGGTGCGGATCTGAACGAGGTCCGTAAGCTTCTGGTAGACAGCGACCGCCTGCTCGCCGAGTGCGACCAGCTGGTTTGCTTCCGTATTCAGGTACCAGAGTCGCGCAGCGGTCGCTGCGAGCGACTGTCGCGCGTAGGCGTAGTCGAGCGCAGCCGACTGCGCCGAGGCCTCGGCTGCCGCGCGTTGCGCCCGGAGCCTGCCCCAGACGTCGGCTTCCCAGGCGACACCGAGGTAGGCGACCGACGACTCGTTGGTGCTACCGCCGTCGTCGTGAGTGATATTGCCGCCCAGATTGGCGCCGACCCACGGCAGCATTCGCGAGCCGGCGACCACGGCCGCCTGCTGGGCCGCCTGTACACGCGCGGCTGCAGCGCGAAGATCCGTGTTGTTCGAGATTGCCTCGGCGACGATTGCCGCAACGGCAGGATCGTCGAGTTCGGCCAGCCAGCCATTGGCCACCGCGCCAGGTCGATCGTCTGCAACCAGTCGCCCGGCACGGTCGTGTCGCGCGGAAGCGCGGCCTTACGGTCGCGTCGTGCGCTGGAGGAGGCTTGAGTGCGCAACCACCGCCAAGGAAAACCAGTGCGGCCGCCATCGGCAACGCCACCGCGCCCGCGCCGCGCCTTCGAATCGACACGTCGGGCTGGTGGCGGTACTTTTCCTGCGCGTCGCGCATCAGCCGGAGAACGGATACAGCCAGTTGAACCAGGTGTAGGAGCGGATGCCGACGCGTCTCAGCACGGCAAAGCCACTCGACGGGTTCGTGTAGATTGCAGCGCGGCCCTGCGAGCCGATCGGGAATCGCGACTGATCGCCGTCGAGCCTGATGGCCACCGCGAATTGGCCCTGCGGCGTATCGGTCGGGACGAAATTGAAGGTCGGCAGCGTGCCGCTCGGCAGATATTGTCCCTGGCCGCTTGCGCGCCAGACCGCCTCCACCTTGCCGGTGAAGATCTGGCCCGGGTAAAGATCGATCGCAGCCTCGACTCGGCTGCCCGGGCTTCACGTACTTGAGGTTCTCCTGGAAAAAATCGGCGAGCAGGTAGCGGTCGGCGTCGCAGATGAACGACGCAATCGCTCCAAATCGTACGTCGCCCGCAACCATGCCGGGCCGGACCTGCAGGTTCACGATGTAGCCGTCCTCGGGCGCTACCATCAGCGTGTTGTCGAGATAGAAGCGTGCGAGATCGAGCTCTGCCTGTGTCTGCGCGACGGTTGTGTTCACGCCGTCCGACTGCGACTGTAACGAAGGCGCGCGCGCGCTTCGTCCGCCTGGGCCTCGAGGATGGCCGCCCTGGATGCCGCGACCTGCGCGGTCCACTTCTGCGCGTCCTCCTCGGGTCCGGCACCCTTGCCCGCAAGGTCGGTCGACAGCTTGCTCTGGTAGGTCGTGTACACGAGTTCGCTCTTCAGCTTGGCTGACCTTGGCGGTCGCGGCGTCGAGGTCCGCCTTCATCACCAGCACGTCCTGCTTTGCCTGGGCCAGCGAGGCCTCGAGTTGCCGGACCTGTATTTCGTATGGACGGCGGTCGAACTGGAACAGCGGCTGGCCTTTCTTGACGGGCACATTGGGCTCGACCAGCACGTCGGTAACCAGCGTCGGCTCACTCAGTCGCGGCGTAAGCTGGATCGTGTGCTGCACGATCCTGGCCTCGGTCGCCAGCGGCGTCACGAACCGGAGCCCGATCATGAAGATGATCAGCAGGTGCAGGCCGACCGAGCCCGAGACGATCGCCCAGGCGATGTTGAACTTCATCCATTTGAACTTGAAGAAGACCGCCCAGACGAGCAGCGAGTAGCCGAACAGCAGTACGAAGCCGAACAGCATTTGCCGCGCCTCAGCCGGGGCCCGGCTCGCCGCGATCACTCGCAGGCTGGGTCGCTGGCTGCTCCTGGAGACGGCTCTCCCTTCAGTCGCGCAATATTCCGATCGATCGCGATTGCCTCGGCGGCCGGAAATCGCCGGATGTCGACGATGTCGGTCGGCTTGAACGCCCAGATGAACGCCTGGATCCAGGGCGCCACCGGAAGGAATCCGGCGTACCCCATGATCTGCACCGCTTCGGCGTCCGGGTGCTTGCGCGCAATGGCTATCTTTCCCGGCAGTCCGGCAACCAGCACCACGATCACGAGTCCGGCGACACCCGCAATCAGCAGCGAAGCGAACGTCAGGTAGTCCCAGAAGTCCAGTTCAAAGCCGAGCATGTCATCCTCCCGAGAGCCCGTGCGCCGCTACAAGCAGCCCCGGGGCGAATTAGATTGCGACCCGGACAGGATAATTGCTTTCGGGCGCTCGATCCAACTGGTCCCTGGGAGACAATCCCGTTCGATCACGGCGACCCGCGCTGTTCCCGAAGATGCATGTTTACCTGCGGATACCCTGTAGCCACACTAGCCTTCTCGCGAACTGTCCCGGACCAGCGACGCCCGATGCCAGCCACGAATGACGAGAGCTCCAATGCGTGCGCCGAGCAGGTGCGCATCGACTCGGCGCCGGCGGGGCGTCCGGGCGACTGGAAGGCCATCGGACCTTGGCTGAGCGAGCGTTCCTGGGGCACGGTTCGCGAGGACTACAGTGCCGACGGCGACCCATGGGTCTCGTTTCCGCACGAGCATGCACGCTCGCGCGCCTATCGCTGGAGCGAGGATGGCCTCGCGGGCCTGTGCGACATCAACCAGCACCTGTGTTTCGCGCTGGCGTTCTGGAACGGACGCGATCCGTTCCTCAAGGAGCGCATATTTCGGGCTGTCCGGGCACGAGGGAAACCACGGCGAGGACGCCAAGGAGTGCTGGTGGTACGTGGATGCAACGCCCACCGCCTCGTGGCTGCGCTGGCGCTACCACTACCCACAGGCGGAGTTTCCCTACTCACGGCTCGTCGAGGAGAACGCGCATCGCGGACGCACAGAGCGCGAGTTCGAACTCGCCGACACGGGGATTTTCGACGATGGTCGCTACTGGGTCGTAGAGGCCGACTATGCAAAGTCATCGCCGACCGATGTCTGCCTGCGGCTGCGCATAACGAACGCGGGACCCGAACCGGCGCAACTGCACGTGCTGCCAACGCTGTGGTTTCGCAACCGCTGGTCATGGGGCAACGACGTGCCGCGACCGGAAATCCGCGTCGGTGAAGTCGGGATACCGGGCCAGGCCGCGGCCATTGCTGCCGGGGCCGAAGCCGGTCGCTGGCGCCTCGTCGCAGGTCCAGGGCCGGATGGAACAGCGCCAGAACTGCTGTTCTGCGAAAACGAAACGAACTCGGCGCGGCTGTTCGGCGTGCCGGCGACGACTCCATACCCGAAGGACGGCATCAATGACTATGTCGTCGGTGGTGCGCCGACCGTCAACCCGCAGCGCTGCGGTACGAAGATGTCGTGCCATTACCGCGCGACGGTGGCTGCCGGCGAGACGGTCGAGTTTCGGCTGCGCCTCGCGCGCGACGATGGGACCGCAGTCAGCGACCTCGGTACGGATTTCGAGCGCACGATGTCGGGCCGGGAACGCGAGGCCGACGAGTTCTACCAGGGCCTGCGTCCCGAGGCGACGACCGACGACGAGGCGACGGTGATGCGACAGGCTCTCGCCGGCATGGTCTGGAGCCAGCAGTTCTATCACTACAATGTCGAGCGCTGGCTCGACGGCGACCAGGTCAAGCCACCGCAGGCGCGACTCTCCGGCCGGAACGCCGACTGGCGACACCTCGACAACCACGACATCATCGCGATGCCGGACAAGTGGGAGTATCCGTGGTACGCAGCCTGGGATCTCGCGTTCCACTGCGTCGTCCTCGCATACACGGATCCGGCCGCCGCCAAGCACCAGCTGCTGCTCATGTGCCGCGAGTGGTACATGCATCCAAACGGGCAGCTGCCCGCGTACGAGTGGAATTTCGGCGACGTGAACCCGCCGGTGCACGCGTGGGCCGTGCTCAAGGTGTTCGCGACCGACGGTAGCCGGGATTTCAACTTTCTCGAGCGCGTGTTCCAGAAGCTGCTGATCAACTTCACCTGGTGGGTCAATCGCAAGGACGCGCTCGGTGACAATGTCTTCGAAGGCGGCTTCCTCGGGCTGGACAACATCGGCGCATTCGACCGCTCCACGCCGCTGCCGGGCGGCTGCGTGCTCGAACAGTCCGACGGTACGGCCTGGATGGCGAAGTACTGCCTGAACATGCTCGAGATCGCACTCAGGCTTGCAAACCACGACCGGGCCTATGAAGACGTTGCGCTGAAGTTCTTCGAGCATTTCGCGTCGATCGCCTCGGCGATGAGCGGCATGTGGGATGAGCAGGACGGGTTCTTCTACGATCGGATTCGCACGCCGGATGGAGGGGCGATCCCGGTTCGCGCGCGGTCGATGGTGGGCCTGCTGCCGATGTTCGCGGCGGTCAGGCTCGATGCAGCACTGTGGGAGCGGTTACCGGACTTCCGGGCGCGCGCAGCGTGGTTCATCGAGCACAAGCCATGGCTGGCGAAATTCCTGCACCATTTCCCGAACGATGGCCGTCCGGAACTGATCTCGCTGGTTGATGCGCCGCGACTGCGCCGGGTACTGGCGCGCATGCTCGACGAGCAGGAGTTCCTGTCGCCGTTCGGCCTGCGTTCCCTGTCGCGATTTCACCTGCGGCATCCGCTCACGGTAAAGCTGCCGGGTGGTGAGGCACGCCTCGACTACGAACCTGCGGAATCGGCCAGCGGACTGTTCGGCGGCAATTCCAACTGGCGCGGACCGGTATGGTTCCCGCTGAACTACCTTGCCCTGGAATCAATGCGTCACTTGGGCGAGTGCCTCGGCGAGCAGTTCACGGTGGAGCTGCCGACCGGATCCGGTGTCCAGGCCAGTCTTTCGCAGGTCGCGGACGACCTGGAGCGGAGGCTGCTGTCGCTTCTCGTCCGCGATCGAGCAGGCAGGCGGCCGGCTGACGGTGCCGGCGCGAACCGGAAGCAGGACGGGCACTGGGGAGACAACCTGCTGTTTCCATGAGTATTTCAACGGAGACACTGGTGAAGGACTTGGCGCGTCGCACCAGACGGGCTGGACCGCGCTTGCCGGCACGATGGTGGCCGAGCGACGACGCAGGGCAGGCAAAGCGAGGCTCGCGTCATGAAAGTACTGGTTGTCGACGTCGGCGGGACCAACGTGAAGATCCTGGCGACCGGGCAGAGCGAACGCCGCAGGTTCGAGTCCGGCCCGACACTGACTGCGCGTGCACTGGTGAACGGCGTCAGGAAACTGGCGACCGGCTGGGACTACGACGTGGTGACAATCGGGTACCCGGGATTGGTGCTCGTGGGCCGCGTCGCGGAGGAGCCTCACAACCTCGCGTCGGGCTGGATTGGATTCGATTTCGAAAAGTGCTTCCGCAGGCCGGTAAAAGTCATGAACGACGCCGCGATGCAGGCGCTCGGTAGCTACGCGGGCGGCACGATGCTTTTTCTAGGCCTCGGCACGGGCCTGGGCTCTGCCCTGGTCGTGGACGGCCACGTGGTCCCGATGGAGCTCGCGCACCTTTCGTACAAGAAGGGCAGCATCGAGGACTACCTCGGCCTGCGCGGGCTCCAGCGACTGGGCATGAAGAAATGGCGCAAGCACGTGGCGTTCATCGTCGAGCGCTTCACTGCGGCGCTGCACCCGGACGATATCGTGATTGGCGGCGGTAACGCGAAGAAGCTCAAGGAGCTGCCGCCCGGCTGCAGGAAGGGCGACAATGCCAATGCATTTGCGGGTGGCTTCCGGGTCTGGGAAGGTGAGCCGGGGCCGCGGCGAAAGCAGCCCGGAATACGTACTGGGAAGGGCAAGCGACATGACTGAATCCCGCAACGTGACAGACCTCCAGGCCTGGGGAGCACTTGCTGCGCACCGCGATACGATCGGGACGGCGCAGCTACGGGACTTGTTTGCCCGGGACCCGGGTCGAGGCGAGCGCATGACGCTGGAGGCAGCCGGCGTCTACCTCGATTACTCGAAGAACCGGGTCACTGACGAAACGCTCGGGCTGCTGGTGTCCCTTGCAGATCAATCGGGACTGCGCGCACGTATTGACGCGATGTTCCGCGGCGACCGGATCAACGTCACCGAGCAGCGACCAGTGCTGCACGTCGCGCTGCGAGCGCCGCGCGACGCGTCGATCCTGGTCGATGGCGAGGACGTCGTACCGCAGGTTCATGCAGTGCTCGACCGGATGGCGTCATTCTCGAGCCGCGTACGCGACGGCGAATGGCTTGGCCACACGGGCAAGCGCATCCGCAATGTCGTCAACATCGGCATCGGCGGGTCCGACCTGGGGCCGGTGATGGCGTACGAAGCACTCAAGCACTACGGCCAGCGCGACCTCGGCTTCCGTTTCGTGTCGAACGTCGACGGGACGGATTTTGCAGAGGCAGTCCGCGATCTCGACGCCTCGGAGACGCTCTTCATCGTCGCGTCGAAGACGTTCACCACGCTCGAGACGATGACCAACGCCCGGACCGCACGCGCCTGGCTGCTGAAAGCACTCGGCGGCGCCGATAAGGCAGTCGCGCGGCACTTCGTCGCTGTGTCCACCAATGCCGCGGAGGTGAAGAAGTTCGGCATAGACACCGACAACATGTTCGGTTTCTGGGACTGGGTCGGCGGCCGATACTCGATGGACTCGGCAATCGGCCTCTCGACCATGCTGTCGATCGGTCCCGGGAACTTCCGCGCGATGCTCGACGGCTTCCACGAGATGGACGAGCATTTCCGCACCGCACCCTTCGAGCGCAACCTGCCGGTGCTGATGGGCCTGCTGGGTGTCTGGAACAGCAATTTCCTCGGGGCGGACACGGTCGCCGTCCTGCCCTACGAGCAGTACCTGAAGCGCTTCCCTGCCTACCTTCAGCAGCTCACGATGGAGAGCAACGGCAAGAGCGTGCGGCTCGACGGCGAGCCGGTTGGCTGCAACACGGGTGCCGATCTACTGGGGCGAGCCGGGCACCAACGGCCAGCATTCGTTCTACCAGCTGATCCACCAGGGAACGCGCCTGGTGCCCTGCGACTTCATCGCCTTCGGCCAGCCGTTGAACGGGCTCGGACACCACCACGACCTGCTGATGGCGAACGTGTTCGCCCAGGGTGAGGCGTTGGCCTTTGGCAAGACGGCGGAGGAGCTTCGTGCGGAAGGCACACCGGACTGGCTCATCCCGCACAGGACTTTCGAGGGTAATCGGCCTTCCAACACGCTGCTGCTCGAGCGGCTGACGCCCGCAGCGCTGGGCAGGCTGGTAGCCCTCTACGAGCACATCGTTTTCACGCAGGGCGCGATCTGGCAGGTAAATCCGTTCGACCAGTGGGGCGTCGAACTCGGCAAGGTCCTGGCGCAGCGCATCGTGCCGGAACTTGAAGGCGACGCGGCCGGTCTCACGCATGACAGTTCGACCAATGCCCTGATTCGCCGCTATCGCAAGCTGAGGAATTCCTGATGCAACTCGGTATGGTCGGGCTCGGGCGAATGGGCGCTAACATGGTCCGGCGCCTGCTGAGGAACGGTCACGACTGTGTGGCGTACGACGTGTCCCAGAAGGCGGTAGCCGAACTCGCCGCCGAGCAGGCCACCGGCGCGGGGTCGCTCGCCGACCTGGTGAAGAAACTCGACCGGCCGCGCGCGATCTGGCTGATGGTCCCGGCCGCAGTGGTGGACAGCACCATCGAACAGATCGCGCCGCTGCTGGACCGTGACGACATCCTGATCGACGGCGGGAACTCCTACTACGTTGACGACATCCGGCGCGCGAAGGAACTCGCGGAGCGCGGGATCCACTATATTGACGTGGGTACCAGCGGCGGCGTGTGGGGGCTGGAGCGCGGCTACTGCATGATGATCGGCGGCGAGCCCGCGACCGTGCGTCACCTCGACCCGTTGTTCGCGACACTCGCACCGGGCAAGGGCTCGATCGATCGCACGCCGGGGCGCGACAGCGCGGTTGGCACTTCGGAGCAGGGCTACCTGCACTGCGGGCCGAACGGCGCCGGCCACTTCGTCAAGATGGTCCACAACGGCATCGAGTACGGGATCATGGCGGCGTATGCGGAAGGATTCGGCATCCTGGCTGCGGCAAACGTCGGCAAGCGCACGCACGAGGTGGACGCCGAGACGACGCCGCTGCGCGATCCCGGGCACTACCAGTACGACCTCGACCTGCCGGACATCGCCGAAGTGTGGCGGCGCGGCAGCGTGATCGCCTCCTGGCTGCTGGATCTCACTGCCATGTCACTTGCCGAGGATCCTGCGCTCAAGAAATTCGCCGGACGGGTCTCGGATTCGGGCGAGGGTCGCTGGACGATCAAGGCGGCCATCGACGAGGCGGTCCCGGCGCCGGTGCTGACGACCGCGCTCTACCAGCGCTTCAATTCGCGAGGCGAGGCGGATTTCCAGAACCGGCTGCTCTCCGCGATGCGCTACCAGTTCGGCGGGCACCACGAGAAGCCGGATGGACAGTGACACGGCCGGCAAGCGTGAAACCCCGATGAAGGAATCGAATTCAGACGCGCTGGTGTTCTTCGGCGCCACCGGCGACCTCGCCCACAAGAAGATCTTCCCGGCCCTCCAGGCGATGGTGAAGCGGGGCAACCTGGATGTCCCGGTGATTGGCGTGGCCAGGGCTGGCTGGACACTGGAGCAGTTTCGCGCCCACGCGCGCAACAGTGTCGAGCAGCATGGCGGGGTCGACGAGGCGGCGTTCGCGAAGTTGTGCGAGCTGATGCAGTACGTCAATGGCGACTACGACAACAGTGCGACATTCGAGTCGTTGCGCGTGGCGCTCGGTGATGCCCAAAGGCCGATTCATTACCTGGCGATACCTCCGGTACTATTCGGGCCGGTCGTCGAGAAGCTGGCGACTTCGGGATGCGGGAAAGGCGCGCGGGTCATCGTCGAGAAGCCGTTCGGCACCGACCTGGCATCGGCGCAAGCGCTGAACAGGATCCTGTTCGCCAGGTTCGACGAGCGGTCGATCTTCCGCATCGACCACTACCTCGGCAAGCGGCCGGTGCACAACATGCTGTTCTCGCGCTTCACGAACGCGCTGGTCGAGTCGTTCCTGAGCCGCGACCACGTCGAAAGCGTGCAGATCACGATGGCCGAGGACTTCGGGGTGCAGGGTCGCGGTGCCTTCTACGACCAGACAGGCACCATCCGCGACGTGATACAGAACCATTTGTTCCAGGTGCTCGCGAACCTTGCGATGGAGCCTCCTGCGCGCGTAGACAGCGAGTCGATACGCGACGAGAAGGTCAAGGTGCTGAAAGCCATTGAGCCCATCGAGGCGTCTGAGCTGGTTCGCGGCCAGTTTCGAGGCTATCTGGACGAGCGGGGTGTCGCGAAGGATTCGCAGGTCGAGACCTTCGCCGCACTGCGGCTGCACGTGAATTCCTGGCGCTGGCAGGGCGTGCCGTTCTACATTCGTGCCGGCAAGTCCCTGCCCGTCACCTGCACCGAACTCACGGTGCGGCTGCGACGATTGCCGAAGGTGTTTCCGGGGTGCGATCCTGTTCCGAACTACCTGCGGTTTCGTGTCAGTCCCGAGGTGGAGGCGGCCTTCGGCCTTACGGTCATGGATCCGGACGACCGCATGATCGGCCAGCAGGCTGAAATGATGCTGAGTCGCAGGCCTGCCGCAGGCGAGATGGATGCCTACGAGCGAGTGCTCACGGATGCGATGGCGGGTGACCAGACGCTCTTTGCCCGCGAGGATTACATAGAGGAAGCCTGGCGCATCGTGGACCCGGTCCTGAAGGGTGACACGCCCGTCCATGCGTATGAGCCGAAGAGCTGGGGGCCGTTGCAGGCCACGGCAGTGATGCCGCCCGGGGGTTGGGTCAACCCCGTCGCGCGTGCCCCGGAACCCGCATGCCCTTGAAGCTCGAAGTTCTCGTCGATGCACAGGCGGTCGCGGAGGCGGCGGCCGACATCATCGCTGTCGAGTTGAAGGCGGCCGTCGCCGCGCGGGGAATCTTCACGCTTGCCGTGAGTGGCGGACGAACCCCATGGCTGATGCTGCGCTCGCTCGCCGGGCGCGACCTGCCGTGGACGGCTGTTCACCTTTGGCAGGTGGACGAACGAGTTGCGCCGGACGGCGACGCAGATCGGAACCTGACGCAGTTGCGCGAGTCGCTGCTCGTAAACGTGCCGCTTGCCGCAGCGAACCTTCATGCGATGCCCGTAACGGCGCCGGACCTGGAAGCTGCGGTGCGCAAGTACTCCGCATCGCTGACAGCCGTCGCTGGGGATCCGCCCGTGCTCGACCTCGTGCACCTGGGTCTTGGGTCCGACGGCCACACTGCATCACTGGTTCCCGGCGATCCATCACTGGATGTAACCGACGCAGACGTTGCACTCGCCGGGCCCTACCAGGGACGCCGGCGCATGACGCTGACTTTCCCCGTGATCAACCGTGCGCGACGCGTACTGTGGGTGGTCACCGGCGCCGACAAGACGGTAATGCTGAGGCGCCTGCTCGATGCGGATCGCGACATTCCCGCCGGACGCGTGTCCCAGGATCGGACGCTTGTGCTCGCGGATCGGCTGGCGGCGGGTGACTGATGGGCGAGGCTGCGGCAAGAATCCACATCGCATCGATGCCGAATTTCCGCGACGCCGGTGGGCATCGCGTGACTGGCGGCGGGATCATGCGTCCCGGTCTGCTGTACCGCTCGGATCACATCGGTCCGCTGTCAGCGGGAGAGGCGCGCGCGGTCGCGGACCTGCGCATCAGGGTCGTCTACGACCTGCGCACGGAAGCGGAGCGCTTGATGACGCCCGACGAGCGCATTCCCGGGGCGCAGCAGGTGGCGCTCGACCTGATGGCGGACGACAAGCAGGCGGCACCTGCACAACTCCTGCGCCTGCTCGAGCATCCCAGGGTGGCGAAGGTAGCGCTCGGTAACGGCAAGGCGGCCGCGCTGTTCGTCGAGGGATATCGATCCATTGTCACGTTGCCCAGTGCGCGCGCTGGTCTGGGCAGGCTGTACGGTGGACTGCTGGAAGAAGCGGGCCTGCCGGCGCTGTGTCACTGCACGACGGGCAAGGATCGCACCGGCTGGACCTGCGCGGCACTGCAGACGCTGCTGGGCGTGCCGCAGGACGAGGTGTTGCGGGACTTCCTGGCGAGCAATCGTTACATCGTGCCGAAATACCAGGCGCGAATCGATGAGTTCGCCGCACGCGGCGGGGACCCTGCGCTGCTGACCCCGGTGCTCAGCGTGCTGCCGGAATACCTCGAAGCCTCGTTCGACGAGGTTCGACGGGCGTACAGTTCCATCGAAGGCTATTTCGGCGAGGCCCTTGGCCTCGATGCCCGGATGCAGCAGGCGCTGCGCGATCGCTTCGTCGGCAGTTAGGCCGGGAGGGGACATTCTCCTTTTCCAGAACCGGGCGACCGCGCATCGGGTCGTCCGCTATCCGGAAAAGGAGAATGTCCCCTGTTCGATCAGCACATGCCGGCCGCGCAGAGCCGTTCCTCCTGCTCCTTTTCGCCGAGCTTGGGGCAGTGTCGCGAGATATTGCAGAGAAACGCGACCAGGTAGGGCGCGTGCACGCCGAGCAGCAGTTTCCCGGTCGTGAGCAGCGCGACCGAGGTGGCCCGCTCAGGATCGGCCCAGCAGAAGATATTCGCGAATCCCAGGTGGCCAAACGCCTTCGAGGTGTCGGGACCGTACAAGCCGAAAGGACTCGCACCGAGCATCATGCCGGCCGAGTAGCGCAGCGGCAGCATCAGCGAACGGTCGATCTCCGGCTTTCCGACTTCGGCGATCGCCCGCCGCACTGTCAGCGGCTTGAATACCCGCGTCCTGCCGAGCTTTCCGCCGTTCAACAGGCACTGGAAGAACTGCGAGCACTCGTCGGCCGTGGCCACGCCGTTGCCCGCCGGGATCACGGCGCGGTAATAGCGCGGGTCGTTCGATATGTTCACCGCGTCCTCGAGTGTCGTTCCGATCGCACGCTTCAGGTAGAGGTCGGCGCCGGTGTTGAACCGGAAGCCTGACACGTAATTGCGTCGCGACGCGGTTGAGCGTGCGACCGCGGGCCCCGAAGTCCAGCGTCGCTGAGTCCCAGCGGTTCGCTGATGTTCTGGCGGAAGAAACTGCGGAACGCCTGTCCCGTGACTTTCTCCACCAGGTCGGCGATTACGAACCCGGACGTGAGGGCGTGATAGGCGTGGTGGTGGCCCGGTTGCTCGGGTGCGGTCAGGTAGATGAGCCGCAGGATCTCCTTCGCGTCGAGCAGCAGTTCCGCGACGTCGAGGCCCTCGGTCGGAATCGATGGTATGCCTGCCTTGTGACAGAGAAGCTGGTAGATCGTGATGTCGCGCTTGCCGTTCTGGCCGAATGCGGGGACATAGTGGCTCACCGGGTCGAGCAGGCTCAGTTCCTTGTGCTCGGACAGCAGATGCACCGTCATGGCCGCCATCGCCTTGCTCGCCGAGAACAGGCACACCGGCGTGTCCGGCGTCATCGGAACTGGTGTCTCGTCCACGTCGCCCGGTCCGCCGCCCTTCGCATGGCCGATAGCGCGCTTCAGCACCACCTGCCCCTCCCGGCGCACGACAAGGGAAATGCCGGGGTGCATGCCCGTGGCGTAGATCTTCTGCACACTCCTCCAGATTGCGTCGACGCCTTCGCGTGTCATGCCGACGGGTTCGGGCTTGCGTTCCTCGCCGCTCGCAATCGTGGTGACGCCCGCGAGGTTGCCGGGGACATCGGCGCTGTCCATCAACAGGCGGCGTAGCGGAGCGGGTACGAATTGGACGGCAGTCAACATGATTTATCTCCGCCGTAGGGAGGGGACATTCCCCTTTTTAGACTCGATCAGGCGCCAGGCAGCAAGTCGAACGCGCGACAACCCAATTTCTACCTGAATGAACAAGGGGAATGTCCCCTCCGAGAGAGAAATCGATCATGATCCGATGCTGTCAGAACCCGCGAGAACCGTCACTACGATGATTGACCTATACACTGCTGCCACGCCGAATGGCCACAAGATCTCCATAGCGCTTGAGGAGCTGGAACTTCCATATGAGGCGCACATCCTCGAGCTCTCAGAAGCTCGAACAGCGGCGGCCGGAATTCCTGAAAATCAGCCCCAACGGCCGGATTCCCGCCATCGTGGACCGCGAACTGGATAATTTCGCGATTTTTGAATCGGGCGCGATCCTCGTCTACCTCGCCGAGAAGACCGGGCGGCTGATGCCTTCGGACGTGAAGGGTCGTTCGCTTGTCATGCAGTGGCTGATGTTCCAGATGGGCGGGATCGGTCCGATGATGGGGCAGGCCAATGTGTTCTTCAGGTACCTGCCCGAAAAGATCCAGCTCGCGATCGATCGCTACCAGGGCGAGGTTCGCCGCCTGTTCGGCGTGCTGGACGTCCGGCTAGCGGACCACGAATACCTGGCAGGAGACTACTCGATCGCTGACATCGCCAACTGGGCCTGGGTGCGCACCTATCGCTGGTCGGGCGTAGACACGGCGGAATTCGAACACCTGACCCGATGGAAGGCGTTGCTCGCCTCACGGCCGGCCTGTCAGCGCGGCATAGAAGTGCCGCCCCGACTCGTTAAGCCCGAGGAAGGCGAGGGCGCGGAGAAATTCATCGAGCAGGCGCGGAAGTTGGTTGAGACTGGCGGGGCCGAAGACTGAAGATCCAGGCGCGCACGGTCCGATTTTTTTTGCATCGGCTGAGGCCGATCCTCGCCGTTCGGGCGGCCGCGCTGTCCTGATTCGGCTTCACCAGAACTTTACATATCCAGTTGAATTTGTTATAGTTTTTACCCGTAGCGAACACATGGCTGGGAACCAGCAGTTCGCAGGCTGTCTTCGGCAGCCGTCTTCAAGACACGTTTCCGGCTCAACCTTGACGCCCGCATGGGCGCAGAGAGGTCTCACTTATTGGTAATGACTGAAGGAGATCATTCATGAACACAGCCCAGGTACTCAAGGCGCGCGTCCGCGCCGAAAACCCCCGCACTGGCATCGATGCCGGCGATGCGAAAAAACTTTCCGATGGCCTGTCGCGTTCCCTTGCCGGAACCTACGTCCTATACGTCAAGACCCAGGGCTTCCACTGGAACGTGGTCGGCCCGTTGTTCTATGGGCTGCACAAACTCACTGAAGAGCAGTACCAGGGACTCGCGAAGGCGGTTGACGAAATCGCCGAACGCATCAGAGCACTCGGACACCCGGCTCCGGCCAGCTTGTCAGAATTCCTGAAGCTGAGTGCCGTGGACGAGATGACCGGCCGCCAGAGCGCCGAAAACATGGTCGCGAGCCTGATCGCCGATCACGAAACCGTGGCCCGCACTTTCCGCGAACTGGTCGGGATCGCCGAAAAGGCGAATGACGTGGTCACCGCCGACCTGCTGACGGACCGCATCCACGCCCACGAGGAAGCGGCCTGGATGCTGCGCTCCATCGCCTCGGCCTGATTCGCATCAATCAGTCGGTTGGGCCGGCACAAATCAATCGACCCGGCGCTGCGCAGCCGATGCGCGGCCGGAAACCTGAACACTATTGGGAGACAAGATCATGATGAATCGCGAACAGACCGTAGAGAAAATGAAGCAGCAAGCTGGACTACTGGAACTCGGAATTAGACACGCTGGAGAAAAAAACTGAAATCGTTCACGGAGGAGCGCCGCAAGGCAGCTGACACAGATGCTCGACACACTGCGCAAGCAGCGCGACGATGCCAGGCAAGCCTTCGAGAAGCTCCAGTCCGCCAGCGACGACGCTTTCGACGACGTTCGCGCGGGCACGCAGAAAGCCTGGGACGCGATGACTCAGTCATTCGATCGCGCCATTGAGCTATCACTGATTCGCGCGATCTCGTCACGAATGTCTAGATAGGTATGCCGAGGAAGCATGATTGTCGATCTGTAGTAGAAGGAGGTGCGCGTTGAACACCGATCGAGTAGTCGCTGCCCTCAGCGATCCAGAATCCACTTTTCTCGAGCCGCGATTCGTCGCAGAGAACAAGGGTCTTTCTCGCGACGAGAAGATCAAGGTCCTGCTGGACTGGCGGCAGGACCTGCTCGAACTGCAGACCGCCAGCGAAGAGAACATGCCGCGCGAGCGCGACGATTCAAACGTTGCGACGAGACTGACAGCGGTAACCAATGCATTGATCGATCTCGGCTACGAGTCGGCGTGAGAGCGGTGCCGTCGCACTTCTTCGGCAGTGGCTGACGCAGAATGGCGGTCTCGGCCGTGGCAGCGGAGATGCGCTGGCTGCCTATTCCGCTGATGCGGAGCGTGGGCCGGAATCGGCCAGTTCGATTACCACGGGCAAGTGGTCGGACTCGCCGCCTGTCAGACGGGCAATTCGGGAGTCGATGACGGCGCCAGCTGGCCTGACCCAGATCCGGTCGAGCGCGAAGAGTGGGCGGCGTGCTGGGAACGTGGCGCCACGAGTACGCAGTCTCGAACGCGGCATTCACGCGCGCCAGCAGTCTCGACCGAGGCATCCATTCGTTGAAGTCGCCTGCCAGAACATCGATGCGCCCTGGGTCCGCCGTGCCGAGCACGCCGAGCAGCCGATCGACCTGCTGCACCCGCTCGCTGCGAGTGAGTCCCGAGGTGGGTCGCCAGCAGCCTAAACCGGCCCTGCGCTCAACGTCGAATTCGACGTCGATGAGGCCACGTGGTTCGGTGCCAGGCACCGTCAGGTCATGGCGCGCCAGTCGGGCCTCAGAGGCCCGGGCCAGTACGGCGTTGCCGTAGTCGGCGTCGCCGCGAGCCAGCGTCGGTCCCGCGAACGCCAGCCAGCCTCCGCGCTCGGCGAGCCACTGCAGTGCCGGCTGCTGCTGCCAGCTGCGATCCTCGACCTCCTGCAGCGCGACGACGTCGGGCGCGAGTCTGCTCCAGCACCCTGAGCGCCGGCTCCGGCGAGAAGCGGCCGCAGGCGATCGACGAAGCCGTGCACGTTCCAGCTGACGATCCTCACTACCGGCTTCGCCGCCTGATCCAGACACGCAGCGCAATGACGGCGGCAATCAGAATTCCGAGTCCGGTGAGGAACACAGAGACTTCTTTCTGCTCCGGACCGGCCAGCATGGAATCAGCATTCCCGGCCAGCCAGCTGAGTACCGCCGTGCCTGGCCCCATCCCGAGCAGCGTTCCCAGCATGAAATCCCGCAGGCGAATGTGCGACGCGCCCGCGACGACGTTGACGATGGTGAATGGCGCCACTGGCACCAATCGAATGGCGGCGACCGTCAGGATGCCCTGCCTGGCAAGGCGACGGCTTATCTGGTTTACGCGCTGTCCCGCGAGTCGACGCACTAGATCGCGCCCGGCGAAACGAGCCGATCGCGTAGTTGAGTGCAGCGGCCAGCAACGCGCCGACCAGGCTGATAGCGAATCCCTCGTAGGCGACCGAAGATGACTGCGCAAACCACGATCAGCAGCGTCATCGGCGCCACGATAAGTGATGCGACCGGAAAGATGAACACTGCAACGACGGCCGACCAGGGCGCCGCTGCAACGTAAGGCTTTCAGCTCAGCCAATGTTCGCTGCTGCCAGCCAGTCATCGAGCGGTGCAACGCGCCAGATAATGCCGATCAAGACGAGTCCGCCGACCGCAAGCAGCAGCCGGCGCAGATAGGTCCTGCGCGCCCCTTGCGACTCGCCTGACGCACCAAGCAGCCGGCGCAGGGCCTCGGGTTCCAGCGGGCGCTCGGGATCCGCCAGGTCCAGGGCAGGAGCCAGCAAGTCGTCTGCGCGCCGTTCCTGGAGCGGCTCCAGGCGCCGATCCGCACTGATGCAACGACTCGATCGCCGCAATTAGGCTTCTGCTGCTCTCCAGGGCCGCTGCCGCCGGGTTCGTTTCCGCTACCCGCGTGTTCGCCGAGCAAACGCGCAAGGAATGCGCGGGCGATCTCCGGGCGACCGCCCACATCGAAGACCAGGTCGCATTCCGTGTCGAGCGTCATTGAGCGATTGCTCAGGTTGGCCGAGCCGACGCGGACCCAGTGATCATCCGTGATCAGCACCTTGGCATGGACGTTGATACCGATATTGGGTTGTCCGCTGGTCACCGGGCAAAGCAGGCGCAACCGGCCGTACTTGTCAGCGGCGCGCAGGCGTGCCGCGGCGCGGTCGCGGCCCTCACCCATGGTCGCTTCCTCAAGCCAACCGCTTGCTTCCCGCGGCAGGACAATGACTATTTCCGGGCCGTCCGTTTCCGTCAGACGTTCGCAAAGGGCAGCGGTGATTTCGGCAGACGTCAGGTACTGGTTTTCGAAATACAGGTAGCGCCGCGCTGAGCGAATCTGGTCCAGGTACGCGTGCAGGATCTCCGCAACGGCTGCAGACCCGCCGTAGGGTGCGGAAGTCCGGGCGATCGCGACCCTGGTGTCTTCAAAAGAGGGCTCAAACTGGCCAGGCCATCGGTCTTGCCAGGACAGCGCCGGCGGCGCATGCAGCAACTCGCCTGTCGCGCGCTTCCATCGCTGCCGGGCCAGGTCGCCAAGTGCTGCCGCGGCATCGCCGGCAACTATGGCCTGGATATCGTGGAATGGTCCGTAGGCCTCACCGCCGGGCGTTACGCGGTCCGGGTGGTGCCCGCGATGTTCGGGCGTGTCCCAGCGCGCGTGAGTCAGGTCGAAACCTCCTGAGAAAGCGATGGCGTCGTCGATCACGACGACTTTCTGGTGATGCGAGGCACCAGTCGGCAGCTCGTCATCCGTCTCGAAGCGAAGGCGCGGGTGTCGGGACCACGGCAGACTGAATTCGGGCAGCAACTCTCGCTCCAGCAGGAATACCACCGAGTAATCCCAGTCGAGGAGATACACGTGCAGGTCGGGCGAGTCATCAAGGACGTCGTGCAGGCGCTGCTCGAGGGTCGCGGCCTGCAACATTCTTTGCGTCATCGCCCCGAACCAATCGGACCTGGCTGTGCAGGTCCCAGCCGAGCACAACCACCTGGTGCGTCGCGCGCCCCAGCGCATCGTGCAGCGCGCGAAAGTAAGTCTCGCCATCTACCAGGAACGCGCTGCGCGCGCTGATTACGCTACGCCAGCAGTTGACCCCGGGTTCGAACAGGCGGTTTTCCATCTTGATTTCATCCAGCGGCCTGGCATCACATTTCGCTCTTGACCTGCCCGTAGGCGAGCAGTGCGAATAGCCCGGTCCCTCCAATAATGTTGCCGGCAAGCGTAGGCAGAAGCAGGGCGACCGCCGCGAACGGTGTCATGGAGCCGGCAAAAAGCAGCAACGCCACCTCGGCCGATCCGACGACGACATGAGTGAAGTCTCCCAAGGCAAGCAGATAGGCGAGCCAGACGACGATGCTGAACTTGGAGCCCTCTGCGCTGGGCAACAACCAGACCATTGCGGCCACCAGGAATCCAGCCGGGATACCGAACAGGAGCCCCTGGAGTGGGGTGTTGGCGGCGAACTCATGGGCGACCTGCAGCATGCCTGCCAGGTGCTGTGCCGGAACCAGGCCGGTCCAGGTCACCAAGGCCGCAGTGAGGAATGTACCCGTGAAATTGGCGAGCAGCACCACGGACCACAGCCGCATCGTGTCCACCAGGCGAGCACCGGACCATTGCGATAACAGGGGCAGGACGGCGGTGATCGTGCTCTCGGTGAACAGCTGAAGTCGCCCAAGTACAGTGATTACGAATCCAAAGCAATAACCGAAATTTTCGACCAGCGGCCGCCAGCTCGCGTCCGGCAGCCGCTGGCGGAGCACGCCTTCGGCCAGGACTGAAGTGAACATGGCGATGCCGGCCGCAATTCCCGACCACCACAGCGACAGCAGCGGTCGATCGAGTTCAGCCTCGCCTTCCTGGCGGACAACCTCGTAAACCATCGGAGATCGTAGCGGCAGACGCTGCTCCACGATCTTCTGCTCGTGTTTCGGAAGTGGCTTTTCGCCGCCGCTGCCGGAATTACCGGGCATTGGAACCCCCGCTCGAAGTAACGGTCGCGCCACGCACGACCACCGTCTGCATGGCCGGCAGAGAGCGTGCGAAGCGGCTCCGCTAAACTATGCCACAAGAAGCAGCGCGATTTCGCGATGGGCGTGTGCGGCGCGCATCGATCGGGATCCGAGGATGATGCTGGGAGTAAGGGTAAGGTGCCGGTGTTACGGTTTCGGTACTCCGCTGTCACCGGCCAGCGAGCCCGACCGGCGTACAAAGTGATACCGAAACCGTAACACCGGCACCTATGCGCCCGCGCGTCTCAGGCTCCTCGTCGTCGCAGGAATTCGTCCATCGACCAGCGTCCTGGCCCGAAGACTGCAAGAACCAGCAGCAGGCTGCCCCACAGGTAGTGCTGGCCGAGCGCCGCCTCGAATCCCTCGCTGAGCAGCACGTGCGCATATGACACGACAGCCATCACGTTGACGGCCGAGAGCCCGATTGCCGAGTAGCGAGTCAGCAGTCCCGCGGCGAGCAGCACCGGGAACACGATCTCTCCCGCGGTTCCGGCGACGGCAGCCGCGACCGGCGGCAGCAGCGGAACGTGGTATTCCTCGCGGAACAGGTAGAGCGTGCTGTCCCAGCCCTGCAGCTTGACGAGACCCGACTTGAAGAACTGCCACGGCACGTAGAAGCGTATTGCGAGCAGCAACGGCGACGCGAGCCAGCCCAAGTATCGGCCTGCAAAGTCGTTGGCGCGATTGGTCACGGCCGCAATGCTCATGTCGGTTCTCCGCCCGTGATCGAATTTCCTGGTGCAGCAACCTGCGTTACTAATCCGGCGCCGAACAGCCAGGCGAGCGTTTCCGCCAGCTGCTCGATCGGTAGCGCCGAGACATCGAGCGCATCCTCGAGTGTGCTGCCCGCAGCCAGTTGCTCGACGAACCGGTATCGGTCGGCCGGCACGGAATGCAGAACCAGTCCGCTGGGATCCGCTGACAGCACGACATGCTCCGGTCCGAGTGATGGGTCGACCGTCTTACCGGACGATCCCGGCTGGTTGGCCTGCCACACCGACCAGACCGGGAACCCCGAACTGACCGTGCGCAGGCCGGGCTGCGGGGAAAGCCGTGCGCCTGCCAGTTGCTCCGGCGCGAGGAGCGCCAGTGACTCGGCCGGTGCCGGCTGCAGGAACTCGGACACCAGCACCTCCTCGCAGGCCCATTCAAGACGTGCGAGGTCCGCGAGCCATGCGTAGTCGGTCCCGGCCATCCGTATACTGATCCATTCCGCAAAGTGCCGGCCGATCCAGTGCAGGTCGCCGCTCCGCGACGGATGGTCGATGCGGTATTCCGCCGCGAGCTTCGCGAAGTAGCCTTCGCCCACCCGCTGCCTGAGCACTGGATAGGTACGCTCGAGCGCACCCGTGAACATCGCGCGAACGTTGTTGCGGTAGACCTGCACTCGCGCCGCCGGCGCGAGCCCGTCATCGACGATGCAAGCCCCGAACCCGGCGGCATCGTCGTTCGGCTGTGTGCCGCTCGCGCACAGCGCGGAGGCAAACCGCGCCTGCAATTCGGCCAGCGACAGCGACTCAGGCGGCGAGTTCACGCGCACGCTCCATGATGATGTCGGCCTTGCGCGCTTCGGCGACCAGCACCTCGACGGCCGGCACGTCGGTGTCCCACTCGATCAGCGTCGGCACCGGGCCCAGGCGCTTGATCGCGCGTTCGTACAACGACCAGACCTCGGCACACACGCTCGAGCCGTGATCGTCGATCAGCAGGTCGCGGCTGCCGACATGGTTGCGGCGGTGTCCTGCGAGGTGGATCTCCTGCACGGCCGCCGGCGGAACGACGTCGATGAATCTTTCGGCATCGAGTCCAAGGTTGACGGAGTTCACGTACAGGTTATTCACGTCGAGCAGTAGTCCGCAGCCCGATCGTTCAACCACCGCGGCCAGGAACTCCCATTCCGTCAGCCGCGAGGCGGAATAGGCGAAATACGAGCTCAGGTTCTCGATCAGGATCTGCCTGCCGAGCACGTCCTGCACCTGTGCGACGCGCGCGGCGAGCAGCTCGGCTGCTTCCTCGGTGTAGGGCAGGGGCAGCAGGTCGTTGAAGTGTTCACCGCCGGCGTGGCCCCAGCAGGCATGTTCGCTGACCAGCGCGGGATCGAAGCGCTCGACGGCACGCTTCACGCGCACCAGGTGTTCGGTGTCGATCGGTTCGACTGAGCCCAGGCCAAGGCCGACGCCGTGGAAGCTGAGCGGGTAGTGTCCGCGGGCGCGCTCGAGCGCATTCAGCTGCGGACCACCATCGTGGAAATAGTTCTCGGTGTGGACCTCGAGCCAGGCGACGTCGATTTGTCCGGCCGCCGCGTGCTCGTGGTGAGGCGAGCGCAGACCGATCCCGGCCCGTGCCGGGATCGGTGCGCCGGGGACCCGGACGATGCCCGTGTCCCTCATCTCGCGATTACTTCTTCGGGGCCTCGGTGGTGCCGCCCATCTTCTCGCACTCTTCCTTGGGCATGTGCTTCCACTCGTTCGGGTCATTGTCCTTCTTGGCCTGGCCAGCGCAAGAATGGCCGTTGGCTGCACAGTCGTTCTTGCCGGCCTTCGCGACGCCGTAGCACTTGTCCGAGCTGCCCATGTCGCTGGCCGAGGCCGCACCGGCGACGCCCATCGTGAGGAAGCTGCCAATGGCGGCAGCGATAGCGATCTTCTTCAGGTCCATGTTTCGTTCTCCGTCCTGCGTAGTTGATTAGAGTGACTGCGGCGCTGCGTCGACCTCGTGGGCAACAAAACGCAACACCTCGACCAGTAGACCCGGCCGCGCTCAGGATTGTTTCACGCGGCGCCGAAAAGAAAAGGGGGCTGCGAGCCGGCATGGCGCCGGCAGGCAGCCCCCAATTGAGTGTGACGCCCGGGTGTCTGCCCGGGCGCCCAGGGACTCAGAGCGGCGCGTCGCCCGGGCAGAGCCCGACCGTGGCACCCTTGGCGAGGAACTGGTCCATCGCATCGGGGAACCCGACCCGCAGGGTCTTCGCGTTGCGGCCCTTGCCGCTGCAGACGTAGACCTGGTCGAGGTCGAGGCGGAAGCCATGCGCGTAGTCGGCTGCCATCGGGTAACCACGTCCGGCCAGCGTCTTGCCGTCGGCCGAGACAATCGCCCCGTTGATCAGCCATCGCTGCGCTTCGAGTACGCCCTGGCCCTGCAGGAAGTCCGAAAGCAGCACCCAGCCCATCTTCGGCGTATAGATCGCAGCATCATCGATGCCGGCGGTCAGCAGGCGCGAGGCACCCGTGATGACCTTGCCGTCGTCCGAGACGGAGTAGGCGACGGTCTCGAGGTCTTCGCAAACCTCCTCCCACGTCCACCAGTCGAAATAGCAGGCCTGGCGAGGCATGTGACCAAGGCTGGTCACGCCATCGGTGGGCGTCCACTTGTAGGCGTCTTTCAACTGCGGGCCGGAATTGATGCCGACGGCAATGGTACCGGCAGTGTTGACACCCATGACCTCGCCGACCCAGCCGCCGACGGGATTATCCCCTGCCGGATCGCGCAGCAGCATTTCCTCGTTGCCCTGCCAGATCGAGCCGACGCGGAAGCCGAAGGCTTCGGGAATCTCTTCCCAGCCTGCGACCAGGTTGCCGGTGCCGGACACGACGTTGGCGCGCGAGGAGCCCTCGCACTCGTAGCTGCCCCACTCGGCATCGCATACCCGGTTCTCGCTGGCCTTGGGCAGGAGCTTCATGCCGGTCTTCGCGGTCCACTTGAATGCATACCAGTTGCTGCAGTCGACGGACGCGAGGCCCACGACTACCGACCCATCCCTGGACAGGTCGAACGGACTCGTCTGGCTCTCGCCGCAACCCTCGAAATTGGGGGCGATCGACTTCCAGCCGGCTTCCTTGGTCCAGAGCGCCGCGCGTTGCTGTGCGACAGGGCCATACTCGGTATCGACCTGCACGGCGACCGTGCCGCCGACTACCCGGCCATTGCCGGAGATGCCGCCGGACGTGCCGGCGCCACCAATGACGACCGGGCCGCTCTGCTTGTCCCAAAGCCAGTAGGGCGAGCCCTGGCCGCCGTAGCCGCCAAGGACCTTTTGACCGTTGTCCGAAACGCCCATGATCGACGAGCCGTAGGGGATCTGCACGAACGTCGGCGCGCGCGCAATCCCGTTCATCGCGATCTGGATCTGCATCGTCTGTCCGGCGCCGAGCGTGACCGGCGTCGAGGCGCAGGCGTCATCCCTGGTTGCATCGGCGCTTTCGTTGGCGTCCCAGTACTCCTCGGGACCCGTCAGCACCGCCTTCGGCGTGCTGAATCCGCCGTCGGCGATCTGGTCGATGTGGACGACGTAGCTCACGCCGGGCACGAGGCCCGTCATCACGAAGTCGCCGTCCGGGCCGAGGATGCCCTGGGTCAGGTCGCCGGAGACGCGCGAAATCGCGTCGGTGAACATGTCTGCTCCGGATCCCGCAATCGGGCGTGCGATGACGTTGACACCCGTGATCGGGGTCTTGCCGTCCTTCGCCACGATGCGGCCCATCAGCGTGCCGGTCATCGCCTTGTAGTTCGCCGCCGGGTAGAGCGATGACAGTGCGGCCATGTCGTCGGCCACGTTGACGGTCGCGAACTGCGGGCTGTTGTACGTGTCGCTTCCCTCGTAGGGATTGATCAGCGGGTACATCGTCTCGATCTGGTCCATCGTCGGGTATCCGGCGATCTTGCCGCACTGGTCAGGCCCCGCCTGCTCCGGACCGTCCGGGATGCCCCAGTCCGGGTAGCCCTTGTTGCGCGAGTAGTAGCCGTTGGTCTGGGTGTGCGCGAGGTTGATCGCGTGGCCGAACTCGTGGGTCACGATGCCTGAAATCGGTCCGGTGGTCGTTACGCCGAGAAAAGACCCGCCGATCACCTGCCAGCCCTCGACGATCTGCGTCGAGCCTTCGGCCGCCAGGAACTCCGGGGAGGCGATGCCCAGCACGCCGTAACCGTTTCCGCCGGTCAGGGCGTCGATGACGGTGTTGTCGGCGTCGTAAATGGTCTGGATGCCGCCGCCGTTGTACTTGCCGATGTAGTCCCAGACGTTTGAGCCGTTGATGTCAACCGCCGAGCGGCCCGCGACCTGTGCGCGGAAGCTCGACGTCGGCACGCCGGACCACTGCGCAACCGTAAAGGCAACCAGGTCGTCACCGGCCTGCTGGTCGAGCACCGGGTAGATGACATTGCCGTTTTCGTCGACCTTGCACTGCCAGTTCTCGTCGTACTCGCAGTACGGGCTCACGTTGAGGTTGCCCTTGTCGAGGTACACCTTGACCGTGCCTTCCCAGCGGGCAGGCTTCAGCGTGCCGCCGCTCGGGACGATCCACAGCGGGCCGCCGGCGAGGGCGCTGCTCGCGAAAACGCAGGCAGCGGCGAGAAACGTGGCGCGCAGCGCGCGGCTCACGCAAAGATCAGTGCTTCGCATTGGAGATGCTCCCGTTCTTGGCCCAGTTGCCTTCAACAGCGCGGTGCAGGAACTTGCGGAAGGTCTCCGCATCGACCGGGCCCGTCTTCGCGTCCAGCATCTTCTGCTCGGAGGCGTCGAGCAGGCCGCGCTTGACCGTCACGTCGCGGAACAGCGTCGCGTTGTCGTAGGAGTTCATCGCGACGCCGTTGGCGACGCTCATCTTCCCCTGGCCCAGGCCCACGGTGGTCTGGAAGCCGGTGGTCTTCGACTTGGAGTACATGAACACGATCGCCGACTCGTTCTTGCGCCAGGTCGGCCAACCGGCCGGGCGGCCGAGATACACGCGGCCGTCGGCCGTCTTGCGCGGCTTGTCGAGGCCGAACTGACGAAAGGTGTAGGTCTCGGCCTTCTGGCCGCGGATGGTGTCGGACACCTTGATGGTGACTTCCGTGTAGGGCAGTCCGCGGGCGTCGAAGCCGTCGACGACCGACTGCACCTGGCCCGCGACGATGGCGTCGGAGTGGCCGAGCAGGTCGACGACCGTCATCGGGATGACGCTGGTCGCGTGGCTGGGAACGCTTGCGGCCACCAGGGCCAGCGTCGCGAGAGATGAGCGTGCCAGCACGCGCATCCTTCGGGTCAGGGTGATCGGGTTCATTTGACAGAATCCCTCTTGGCTGTGAAAACGACCGTGCCCGGCACCAAGCCGGGCACGAAGGGGCGAGAGAATGGAGAACCAGGTCACGTTTTCCAACCCCAGAAATGGGTGGGTCGGTGAAAATCCCCCACCCCCCTCCACGTGGTGCTTGACGCCGGCGCGGAGCGTTGATCACAGGCCGGGTGGGCGGGTTTGGGGTGCGTCGCGGGCTTCCACGACTTACTGCGCGAGCCTCATACGTTACGATCGCCCATCGTCGGACCGACACACCGGAGGCTCCACCATGCGCCGCTCGATCATCCCTGGACTGGCGGTCACGCTGCTCGCCCCAGCATTCCTCGCGCTGGCGGGTTGCGGCGGCAAGGGGGCTCCAGGTCAAGAAGCCGCCGTGGTGCCCGCAGGGCCGCCGCCCACGCCCACCGTGGAGCAACTGAAGGGCGCGACCGTGTCCGGCGTGTTCGACCAGGCCGTGACGCTGGCAGACGGAAAATATGACGGTCCGCCAGCGGCGGAAGGCGGCGCATCCCACCCGACGTTGATGCTCTGGGAGTCCGCGGTGGCATTCGGCGACATGGATGGAGCGCCGGGCAACGAGGCCGTGGCGATGCTGAGCTCAAACAGCGGCGGCAGCGGCGAGCTGGTGTATGTGTCGGTATTCGGCATCCGCGACGGAAATCTCGTGAACCTCGGTACCGCGCAGGTCGGCGACCGGACCAAGTTGCAGAACCTGTGGCTGCAAGGCGGTAAGGTGGTGATGGATGTCGTGGAGGCTGGACCGTCGGACGCGGCCTGCTGCCCGACACAGCTGGCACGCAAGACCTACGTCCTTGACGGCGGCGCGCTCAAGGAGTCGAAAAGCGACGTTCTCGGCACGCTGACGGTTGCGACCCTCAGCGCGAACGAGTGGCAGCTGGTCTCGATTGACGGCCAGCCGCTGCCTGCAGACGCGAAGCCTCCGGTGATCCATTTCGAGCGCGAGGGCATCCGCGGGTTCGCGGGGTGCAATCGCTTCACGGCCTCGGTCAAGGAGACGGCCCCGGGTGTGATCGAGGTTGGTCCGGCGGCGGCGACGCGCATGGCCTGCCCGGGACCTGAAATGGACATGGAACAGGGGTTCCTGGCCGCACTCGGCAACGTGGACGGCTATACGTTCCTGGCCGGGCAACTGGCGCTTACCTGGGCTGGCAAGGACGGCAGCGGCCGGATGCTGTTTGCCAAGTAGCGCTCCCGCAGACGGCAAGCAGCACCTGCCGCGCCCGCCGAGCGGCCAGAAGGGTCTCGCCGCGACGTCGCCCGTCGGCATACACTCTAGGGGCTACGCCGTTCAATGGCGCAAGGAGTGCTCGTGATGCGGACTAATTTCGTTTCGTTCCTCGTCCCTGGTGTCGCGGCCGTGATTTTCGGCTGCGGAATGGCCGTTGCGCAGCAGGCGCCCGCCACCGGTGGCGACAACTGGTATTCGGTTGCGACTTCCGACAGCGAGGTGGCCTTCGTAAAGACGAATTCCATCAAGCAGGTCGGCACGACCATCCAGGTCAAGGTGAAGGAGAATTTCACCGCTCCGAGGCCAGCCGCCAAGGCCGGCAAGACTTTCCTGTCGACGCGGACGCTGTACCGGGTTGATTGCAGCTCGAGAAAGATCGCGATGTCGAAGAACGAAGCCTTCTCGGGCGCAGACCTGCAGGGCGACGTGGTGCAGAAGGCGTCGCGCAACGATCGCAACCTGATCTGGATGGACGCGCCGCCCGCCAGTGTCTTCTTCGAGATCGTCACCTACACCTGCAGGCACGCGCCGCAGCCAGCTGCGGCAGGCTGACACCTGGACGTGCCACGGCCAGTCGCCGCAGGTGACGGCGACTGGCCGGCGCCGGCCTGACGTAAGCTAGCCTTGATGAAGCCGGCCTCGCTCACCCGCTTCGCATGGCTGTCGATCGCAGCGGCGATCGTCACGATGCTGCTGAAGACGACAGCGTGGCAGCTCACCGGTTCCGTCGGCCTGCTATCCGACGCGCTCGAGTCGCTGGTGAATCTCGCCGGCGCGCTGATGGCGCTCGCGATGCTGAGCATCGCTGCCCGGCCGCCCGACGAGGATCACCCTTACGGTCACGGCAAGGCTGAGTACTTTTCCGCAGGCGTGGAGGGTACGCTGATCGTCATTGCCGCGATCAGCATCGCGGTCGCCGCCGTAGATCGCCTGCTGCATCCGCGCGCCCTGGAGCAGGTGGGCCTGGGCCTCGCGGTTTCGGTGGCAGCGGCGCTGGTGAATCTGGGCGTTGCGCTGGTGCTGCTGCGCGCGGCGCGCGTACACCGCTCGGTGACGCTGCATGCCAGCGCCCACCACCTGCTTACCGATGTCTGGACGTCCGCCGGTGTACTGGTGGGTGTGGTCGCGGTCGCCGTGACGGGCTGGACCCACTTGGATCCGTTGGTCGCGATCGCGGTGGCCGCCAATATCGTATGGACCGGCAGCCGCATCGTGATGGCGTCGGTGGCGGGGCTGATGGACACCTCGTTGCCGGCCGATGAGGTCCAGGTGCTGAGGCAGGTTCTCGACCGCTACGCGTCCCGTGGCATCGAGTACCACGCGCTCAGGACCCGGCAGGCCGGAGCGCGGAGGTTCGTGTCGCTGCACGTGCTGGTCCCGCCCGAGTGGCCCGTGCAGCGAGGCCACGACGAGTTGGAGCGCATCGAGGCTGACATCCGGCGTGCGCTGCCGCCGGTCACCGTATTCACGCACCTCGAGCCACTGGGCGATCCGCTGGCGATGGACGACGACGACCTGCACCGGGACGAAGCGCCCTGAGATCGCCGCAAACGAGGAGACGAACATGGCCGTTACGATCGAAGCTCTCAGGACGCCCGATGAGCGGTTTTCCGCGCTGCCGGGCTATGCATTTGCCCCGCACTACATCGACGATCTCCCGGGATACGAGGGACTGCGAATGCACTACCTCGACGAGCAACCGGTTCCAGCGAGCGGGCGCACGGTGCTATGCCTGCACGGTCAGCCGACCTGGTGCTACCTGTACCGCAAGATGATCCCGGTGTTCACGGCCGCCGGTCATCGCGTCGTTGCGCCCGACCTTCTCGGCTTCGGTCGATCGGACAAACCGCTGGA
The DNA here is from genome assembly GCA_963793005.1 of uncultured Gammaproteobacteria bacterium. Classification (GTDB taxonomy): domain Bacteria; phylum Pseudomonadota; class Gammaproteobacteria; order Steroidobacterales; family Steroidobacteraceae; genus RPQJ01. Next base: position 494,536 of record CAWBYP010000004.1, on the reverse strand, counting down.
CGATGCTGTCTACACCTTCAATTTCCACCGCTCGATGCTGATGCGATTCATCGAAAAGCTGGACCTCCAGCGCGTGACCCTCGTGGTGCAGGACTGGGGTGGGCTGCTCGGCCTCACGCTGCCGATGGAATACCCGGATCGAATCGATCGCCTGATCGTAATGAACACCGGCCTCGGCATTGGCCGCTCACCCGGCCCCGGATTCGACGCGTGGAAGGCTTACGTCGCGTCGAACCCGGACTTCAGTCTCGCCGGGCTGATGAAGCGGTCGGTGCCGGGGATGTCGGACGAGGAGGCGGCTGCCTACGCTGCGCCATTTCCCGACGCGCGCTACCGTGCCGGCGCCCGCCGTTTCCCGGCGATCGTCCCGGTCGCGCCGGACATGGAGGGCGTGGACCACTCACTGCGTGCGGCCCAGTTCCTGCGCGCAGACTGGAAGGGCCGCACGTTCATGGCGGTCGGCATGCAGGACCCGGTGCTGGGCGCGCCGGTGATGCACGCGCTCGCGAAGACCATCCGCGATTGCCCTGTGCCGTTCGAGCTGCCCGAGGCCGGGCACTTCGTGCAGGAGCATGGACAGGTCGTCGCCGAGCGCGCATTGGCCGCTTTCGGCGACGCCTGAATCGTCGCAACCCGTATCTGGCTGGTCAGAACTCGTATTCGAGGAGAAAGCGCACGGTTGTGTCCGGTGTTTCGTCCGTCAAGCCGAACAGCAGCCCGAGTTCGTACTTGATGGCGCCACTTGCGGTGCGGAACTTCCCGAACATCGCGGGCCCGAGTTGCTGCTCGTGGTCGTCGAAGGATCCGAACTCACCCCACTCGCCGAGGCCGCCGTACATCTCGACGCCAGGCTCGAAACGCTCGTCGAGGCGGTAACGATACTGCCAGCGGTACTCCATCTCGAGGTCGGCGCCGCTCTCCAGTGCCTGCTCGAACACCAGGTTCACCCGGACTTCGTTCTTGCCGAAGTCCTTCTGGCCCAGCAGTCCGAGCTCGAGGGCGTTGGCTCCGCCATCTTCGAGCGAGTAGACGAATTCCGCGAGCAGGCCGAAGTCCATCCAGTACTTGCCCTGCTCGGTCAGCTGGAAGATGTTCTCGGACGCGATTTCTGTAGCGTCCAGGTCCTCACCCGGCGCGCGCTCGTACTTGACCAGCAGTTCGGTGAGCCACCAGGCGGTCGGCGCCCACTCTACTTCGGCCTTGTAGGATTGGGCGCCGTCGATCGAGCTGCTGTCGTCGAAGTCGTAATGACCGCGCAGCTCGACCGCAATCTCGCCTTCCTCGACCAGTGGCGAGTACACGACATGCGACGCCTGCGAGTCTGTCGGGTGCGCCGCGAGTGCGAGCGCCAGGATCGCCACCGGCAGCGCAGTCGCGGTCCGCATGCGCGACGCAGGACGATTGACGATGCGGGACAGCATCACGATGCCCACCAGCGTCGTCGCAAACGCCAGCAGCTGCGTAGCGCTCGGACGGTCGTCGTAACCGACCAGCACATGCAGCAGTTGCCCGATCGCGCCGTGCTCTGGCAGCCAGGATGAACTGTCCCACAACGGGTCCACCAGCCCTGGCAGCAGGCCGGCCTGCACCAGGAACGCGGCGGACTGGCCCGCCATTCCGGCTGCCAGCAGGATGATCATCCAGCCGGTGACCGCGAACAGCCTGTGCGCAGGGATGCGCAGCAGGCCGAAGTACATCAACGCGCCGGCGGCGACACCCGCTGCCAGGCCGAGCATCGAGCCCAGGAGCAGGGTGCGGGAGTCGGCGCCGCCGGCGGCGATGCCATGGAGGAACAGGACCACTTCCGAGCCTTCGCGCAGCACGGCGAGGCCGACCACCAGCGCGAGCATGCGCAGCGGCCGGGCGCCGGTGCGCACGTCATGGCCGACCGATTTCATTTCGCGGGCGATTTCGGCGCCGTGTTTCTGCATCCACACGCTGTGCCATGCCAGCATCAGGACCGCGAACCCGAGGATCGTCGCGTTCAATACTTCCTGGCCTATGCCCTCGAATGCCGCCGCGATGGATTCCGCGCCGCCAGCGACGAGCAGTGAAAGGAAGACTCCCGCCAGCACGCCTCCGCTGACCCAGGCGCGACTTCCGGCAAGACCTCGCGTTGCGGCGAGCACGATGCCGATGACCAGGGCGGCCTCGAGCACTTCACGAAATACGATGACGGTAGAGCCGAGCATGACTTACTTCGCCACCAGCCAGCCGCGGGCGGTGGCCATGTTGAATTCGCCGAAGAACTCGTACTTGCCAGGCTTGAGGGGGCCAACGAACAGCACGATCTTTCCGTTGCCTGCCACGATCTTTTCGCGGTTCAGGTCGTAGCTCTCGAACTCTTCGGGCGTAGGGTCCTGGTTCTCGACCACCAGCCGGATCTTCTGGCCCGCTGGCACTTCGAGTTCCGTCGGCGTGAACCTGTGATCCTTGATGACTAGCTTGAATTCGGGGGGCGCAGCCTGCGCCACCGGATGCACTAGGGCGGCGAGCGCAAGGGTTGCGGCGAGCGCGGCTGGCAGCGTCAGTCGTTTCATCTCGAGTTCCGTGGTTGTTGCTGGATGGTCGGGAATATATACGAATGAGAAGCATTCGCAATAAGAAAATACCCCTATGGTGCGTGACCGGGGTCAAAATGCCCGCTGGCAGCGGCCACGGGCGTCAGGAGTCGTCGATGAACCACCGAGAAATGGATTTCCCGGGTTGCAGTGACACGAACCTCTACGGCCAGGCGTGGCTGCCCGATGGCCCGGCGCGCGCGGTGATCGTCATCTCGCACGGGCTCGGTGAGCACGGCGGTCGATATTCCGAGCTGGCGAGCCGGCTGGTGGAGAAGGAGTTCGCCGTCCACGCGCTCGATCACCGTGGTCACGGCAGGTCTGCTGGTCCACGGGCAAATATCGAGCGTTTCGACTACGTCGTATCAGACCTGGGCATGTTTCTCGGCAGGGCGCAGCGGCAGCACCCGGGGCTGCCAGTCATCCTGCTGGGTCACAGCATGGGTGGCGCGATCGCACTGGCGTGCGCGCTCAAGTACGAGAATGCCCTGCGCGCATTGGTCCTGTCGGCACCTGCGCTTGCAGTCGCGGAGGAGCCTTCGATGTTCAAGCGCCTGACGGTACGGATGCTTTCGTCGCTCCGGCCGGACGCCGGCGTGATGAAGATTCCCGCCAGCGCAATCAGCCGCGATTCGAGCGTGGTTCGCGCCTACGAGTCCGATCCGATGGTGTTCCACGGTGCGATACCGGCACGCACGGTGGAGGAACTCCTCGAGGCCATGCACGGCCTGCGGCAGAGGGCGCATGAGTTACGCCTGCCGGTGCTGATCCAGCACGGTTCGGCCGACGAGCTCGTGCCGCTCGCCTCGTGTCATCCCGTCTACCAGCACCTGGGCCTGGAGAGGCGGCGCACGATGCGGATCTACAACGGCCTGTACCACGAGATCTACAACGAGCCCGAGAAAGACCGGGTGATCGGCGATCTCGTGTCCTGGCTCGCGGTCTAGCGCAGGCAGGAACCGCGGTACCTGCGTGCCGCATTCGCGCCGGCGTTCATGCGCCGTCGAGGCCGGCGTCGAGCAGCTGGCGTGTCTCGGATTCCACCATGCGGGCGCCTTCGTCGAGCAGGTACTCGCGAAAGGCCGCCGCGGCCGGTGGCAGCCAGCGCTCCGGGTGGTGCACTACGTACCAGGTTCGGACGATCGGCGTGTGCTCGACATCGAGCCGCACCAGCGCACCGGTCTTCAGTTCCAGGAACAGCGTGTGCGCAGACGTAAGGCTGATCCCGAGCTGGCTCATCACCGCATGCTTCGCCATCTCGTTGCCGCTGACGGTGATCCTCTCGCGCGGCGCGATGCGATGCATGCCGAGGAAGTTGTCCAGCATCGCGCGGGTGCCGGATCCCGGTTCGCGCTGGACGACGCACTCGTGACGTAGCTCGATGGGAGGAATGCCACGTTCACCTGCGAGCGGGTGCTCCGGCCAGGCGATCACAACGTGCGGATTGCTGGCAAACGGCTCGCGCGCAAGCGAGTCACCACCCGGCCTGGCTCCTTCAGCCAGCGCTTCGGGCCCGCGGCCCATCAGCGCGATGTCCACCTCGCCGTCTTTCACCCGCCGCGCCAGCTCGGCACGGGTCGAAACCGCCATGTGGACCGCGATGCCGGGAGCACGCCTGCGGAATTCAGCGAGCAGTGGCGGCAGGATGTGCGTGCCGGTCGCGAGGATGCCGAGGTGCAGCGTGCCGTCATCGCGCTTGCCGAGCGCGTCCATGTCTTTCGCCAGGGCTACGAGTCGAGAGTGCACGTCATTCGCGGCCGCCAGCGCGCGTTCACCGGCGGCCGTCATTTGGAGCCGTCGTCCGATCCGGTTGAAAGCAGGCGCTCCCAGGGCCTTCTCCAGCTGCTGGATCTGCTGCGTGACCGCGGGGCCGGTCATGAACAGCGTTCGTGCCGCAGCGGCCATCGAGCCCGCGTCCGAGACGGCTTTCAGGACCTCGAGTTGGCGCAGGCTGAGGTGTCTCGGATCCATTAGGAATACTTATCGTAAGAGCAATAAATACTAAGTATCAATTACCGATGGGTCAAATTACATTGGATTCGGGGCCGCGAATCCTGCGGCCAGGAGACTGTTCGATGCCAGATACGGCCAGCTTTCACGGCGCGGGCAATGACCAGCGCACTACCGGCAATACGGCAACCCGCTACCAGGCGGGGGTCCTGAAATACAAGGAAATGGGGTACTGGGTCGCCGGCTACGTGCCGAAAGACACGGACCTGATCGCCGTGTTCCGCATTACGCCCCAGGAGGGCGTTGACCCGGAGGAAGCCGCGGCAGCCGTCGCGGGAGAGTCCTCGACTGCGACCTGGACCGTGGTATGGACCGACCGACTCACGGCCTGCGAGAACTATCGCGCCAAGGCATACGAGGTGCAGCCGGTTCCCGGCATCGAAGGCCAGTACTTTGCCTGGATCGCATACGAGCTCGACCTGTTCGAGGAAGGCTCGATCGCGAACCTGACTGCGTCGATCATCGGCAATGTCTTCAGCTTCAAGCCGTTGAAGGCCGCGCGCCTCGAGGACATGCGTTTCCCGGCGGCGTACGTGAAGACCTTCCGCGGACCGCCGACCGGAATCGTTGTCGAACGCGAACGCCTCGACAAGTACGGCCGGCCGCTGCTCGGCGCGACGATCAAGCCAAAGCTGGGGCTCTCCGGAAAGAACTACGGTCGTGTCGTCTACGAGGGCCTGCTCGGCGGGCTCGATTTCACCAAGGACGACGAGAACATCAACTCGCAACCCTTCATGCACTGGCGGGATCGATTCGGCTTCTGCATGGAGGCCGTCATGAAGGCGCAGGCGTCGAGCGGCGAGATCAAGGGCCACTACATGAACATCACCGCCGGCACGATGGAGGAAATGTACCGGCGCGCTGAGTTCGCAAAGGAACTCGGTTCGGTGATCGTAATGGTCGACCTGGTCATCGGCTGGACCGCGATCCAGTCGATGTCGAACTGGGCACGCGACAACGACATGATCCTGCACATGCATCGCGCGGGCCACGGCACCTACACGCGGCAGAAGAACCACGGCGTGTCGTTCCGTGTGATCGCCAAGTGGCTCAGGCTCGCGGGCGTCGATCACCTGCACGCAGGCACCGCGGTCGGCAAGCTCGAGGGCGACCCGATGACGGTGCAGGGCTACTACAACGTGTGCCGCGACTCGTACACGAAACAGGATTTCCCGCGCGGCCTGTTCTTCGACCAGGACTGGGCGGGGCTGCGCAAGGTCATGCCGGTCGCCTCGGGCGGCATCCACGCCGGCCAGATGCACCAGCTCATCGACCTGTTCGGCGACGACGTGGTGCTGCAGTTCGGCGGCGGCACGATCGGACACCCGGACGGCATCCAGGCAGGGGCCACGGCCAACCGGGTTGCGCTGGAAACCATGGTCCTCGCGCGCAACGAGGGACGCGACATCAAGAACGAGGGTCCGGAGATCCTCGCGACGGCCGCGAAGACCTGCAAGCCGCTTGCTGCCGCACTGATGACCTGGAAAGACGTCACGTTCAATTACGCATCGACCGACACGTCGGACTTTGTGCCGACCGTCAGCGTCGCCTGAGGAACCCAGACATGCGAATCACGCAAGGGACGTTTTCCTTCCTGCCCGACCTCACCGACGAGCAGGTGGCGCGACAGGCCCAATATGCGCTCGACCAGGGCTGGGCGGTTTCCCTCGAGTACACCGACGATCCCCATCCCAGGAATGTCTACTGGGAGATGTGGGGCATGCCGATGTTCGACTTGAATGATCCGGCCGGCGTCATGACGGAACTGCGCGAGTGCCGCAAGGCCCACCCGGAATGCTATGTGAAGCTCAATGCCTTCGACTCGACGCTCGGCTTCGAGACCATGCGCCTGTCGTTCATCGTGCACCGTCCGAAGCAGGAAGCGCGCTACAGTCTGCGACGCGAAGAAGGCGCGGGGCGACTGCTGCGCTACACATTGGAGCGTGCCTGAGGGTTGCTTCAGCAGGCCTCCAACCGCGGCAGCGCTGAGTACATGGACATGAACCAGAGCTTCGACCTGAAGGCATTGCTGGTCGAGTCCGGCGTCAGCGCGGTACTCGACGAACTCGACACCGAACTCGTCGGACTGGTGCCCGTCAAGCTCCGTATCCGCGAGATCGCCTCGCTGCTGGTGGTGGAGAAGGCTCGTGCGGAGCTCGGCGTGGCGAGCTCGAAGCCATCGCTGCACATGTGCTTCACCGGCAACCCCGGCACTGGCAAGACAACGGTCGCGATGCGCATGGCGACGATCCTGCACAGGCTCGGCCACGTCCGCCGGGGGCAGATGGTTGCCGTCACCCGCGATGACCTCGTTGGCCAGTACATCGGTCACACTGCGCCGAAGACCAGGGAAGTGCTGAAGCGCGCCATGGGCGGCGTACTCTTCATCGACGAGGCCTACTACCTGTACCGGCCCGAGAACGAGCGTGACTACGGGCAGGAGGCGATCGAGATCCTGATGCAGGTGATGGAAAACCAGCGCGAGGACCTGGTGGTGATCTTCGCCGGCTACAAGAACCGCATGGACACGTTCTTCCAGAGCAATCCGGGGCTGGGCTCACGGGTCGCGCATCACATCGATTTCCCGGACTACGATGTTCCGGAACTCGAGGCGATCGCGGAGAGGATGGTCGCGGCGCTCGGCCTGGAGCTGTCCGGATCCGCGCACGCGGCGCTGCGCGATTACCTGGTGCTGCGTCGCCAGCGCCCGAACTTTGCCAACGCGCGCTCGCTGCGCAACGCGCTCGACCGTGCGCGCCTGCGCCAGGCGCGACGCCTGCTCGACCTGGGCCAGGTTGACGCGCGCATGCTGACCACGATCGAGGCCGAAGACATCCGCGCCAGCCGCGTGTTCAGCGAGCCCGCGCCTGCGACGACCGGGGAGGCCGAATGCTGAATCCAGGCTATACGACGATTTCCAAGTTCCTGATCCAGCAGGTTCCGGAGGAACCGCATGGACGCGAACTTGCCGCGCTGCTGGTCGACGTAGCCGCGGTCGTGAAGGCGATCTCCGCGGCCGTAGGCAAGGGGCCGTTGCTCGGGCTCGCGAGCCTTGCGGGCTCGGATAACACCCAGGGTGAGGCACAGAAGAAGCTGGACCTGATCGCCGACGAGTTGTTCGCGCGTGGCGTCGAGTGGAGCGGGCTGGTCGGCGCGCTCGCGTCGGAGGAACGCGACCAGGTGCACTTCATCGATGGCAATGGACCGCTCGCGCTGGTGTTCGATCCACTCGACGGTTCCAACAACCTGGACATGAATCTCCCGGTCGGATCCATATTCTCGGTGTTGGCCCTGGCAGGCAGCGATCGCTCCGCTGGCGCGCTGCTGCAGCCCGGTCACCGGCAACTGGCGGCCGGCTATGCGATCTACGGGCCGTCGACCCAGGTCGTGATCACGGTCGGCCGCGGTACCCACGGGTTCACGCTCGACCGCGAGATCGGCAACTTCGTGCTGACTCATCCCGACATCCGGATCCCGGAGGAGGCCTCTGATTACCTTATCAATGCCTCGAACCGGCGCTTCTGGGAACCGCCGGTCCAGCGCTACGTCGATGAGTGCAAGGCTGGTGTCGAAGGACCGCGCGGCCGCGACTTCAACACCCGCTGGGTCGCTTCCATGGTGGCCGACGTGCACCGCGTGCTGCTGCGCGGCGGCATCTACCTGTACCCGCGCGACCAGAAGGAAGCGAACCGCGAGGGTCGGCTGCGCCTGATGTACGAGGCCAACCCGATGGCGATGCTGGTGGAGCAGGCGGGCGGCGCGGCGTCCACCGGCCGCGGGCGCATCCTCGACGTGCAGCCGCAGCGGATTCACCAGCGGGTGCCCGTCGTGCTGGGCTCGCGCGCCGAGGTCGAGCGCGTCGATCGATACCACCAGGAATTCGACAAGGGCGACGACAAGCCCTACAGCTCGCCACTTTTCGGCGAGCGTTCGCTGTTCACCAACGCCTGATCCCGGAGTCCAGCCAATGTCGGCGCGATACCCAATCATTGCCGTGACCGGATCTTCCGGGGCGGGCACCAGCACAGTGAAGACCACGTTCGAGTGGATCTTCCGTCGCGAGAAGATCGACGCTGCGATAGTAGAGGGCGATGCCTTCCACCGATACGACCGCGCCGAGATGCGGCTGAAGATGAAGCAGGCAGAAGCAGGCGGCAACCGCCACTTCAGTCATTTCGGGCCGGACTCAAACCTGTTCGGCGAGCTCGAAGAGCTGTTCCGAAACTACTCGCTCTCCGGCAGGGGCCGCTCGCGAACCTACGTACACGATGCTGAGGAATCGGCAAAGTATGGCGTTCCGCCCGGGACGTTCACCGAATGGCAGGACATTGGTGAGGGCTCGGACCTGCTGTTCTACGAGGGACTGCACGGCGCGGTACAGACGGCGGAGCACGACGTCGCCCGGCACGTGGACCTGCTGATCGGTGTCGCGCCCAGCGTGAACCTCGAATGGATCCAGAAACTGCATCGCGACCAGCGCATGCGCGGTTATTCGACCGAGGCGGTGGTGGACACGATCCTGCGCCGCATGCCCGACTACGTAAACTACATCTGCTCGCAATTCTCGCGCACGCACATCAATTTCCAGCGCGTGCCGACCGTGGACACCTCGAACCCGTTCATTGCGCGGGACATTCCAACCGCGGACGAGAGCTTCCTGATCATCCGCTTCGCGAATCCGCGCGGCATCGACTTTCCATACCTGCTGTCGATGATCCATGACTCGTTCATGTCACGCACCAATACGCTGGTGGTGCCCGGTGGCAAGCTGCCGCTCGCGATGCAGATCATCCTGACGCCGCTGATCCTCCGGATGATAGACACGAAGAGGCGGGCCTACTGAGCGGGAACAGGAGGGGACATTCTCCTTTTCCGGCGGACCGGAAAAGGAGAATGTCCCCCCTGCTTGCAGGGCGCGGCGGCGGCGTCCATGCGACCATGCGCCGATGGTACGTCGAGTCCTGCACCTGATGCTGTGGCGCACGCTGGTCGTGTTGTGCGTGGTGCTGGGCTCGATCGGAGTCTTCCTGCCCGGGCTGCCGACCGTGCCTTTCCTGCTGGTGGCGGCCTGGGCCGGCAGCAAGGGTTGGCCGGCGGTCGAGACCTGGCTGCTGAACCACCCGAGCCACGGTGCAGCCATCCGGCGCTGGCGCGACCACCGCGCCGTGCCGCGACGCGCCAAGTGGCTGGCGAGCCTGTCGATGGGGGCCAGCGCGCCGCTGATTGCACTGTCGGCTTCGCCGGTCCTGCTCGAGGCTGGAATGCTGCTTTTCATGGCCGCCGTGGCCTGGTGGCTGTGGCGCCGGCCCGAGCTTTGACCGCGCGCTGCAACGTCCACGGCGACGTCGTCGAGTCCAAAAGGATGCCTGTCGCCGACGCCAGCGGCTGAGGCCGGCTCTGGCCCCCGCTCGAACGCCTGGCGAAATCAGCCGATCCGGACCAGACGGTGATCGGCATAGGTCGCTGGACTGCGCTGCTCGGGCCTGCGTTCCGTATCGATTCAGTCCTGGACGCATGACCGACCTGGAGGACGGGATAACCGATTCGCTGTTCAGGTTCACGCGGCCAGTCACGGGCGCCTGATAATTCTGGTGCCCGCCCGCGTCGGGCTGGCGCCTGGCCCTAGCCGAAGATCCCCTTTACCACCGGCCCCATTCGCCGCATGCCGGCAAGCGACACGGCGGACGCAAGCCCGCCCATCATCGCGCCGGTGACTCCGCAGGACATCACGTCCTGCCCGGTGAGCCATAGGCCCGGGATTCGTGTGCGGGGCCTGAGCCAGGACTGGCGCATGCGCTCGGGGTCGTGGTCCAGACCGTATAGTTCGCCGCGACCGTAGCCGCAGAACCACTGCATCGACAGCGGCGTGGAGACTTCCCAGTAGTCGATCCTGCCGCGCAGCTGCGGCAGCTTGTCGTACATGTGATCGAGCAGTCGCTCACCGTAGGCCTGCTTCAGCGCGTCGTAGTCATCACCACGTTTTCCCCAGGTCGTGTCTTTCCAAGGCTCGAAGATTTCGAATGGCGCGGGCGCAACGATCTCGATGGTCGAGCGGCCAGGATGGCGACGTTCAAAATCCGGGTCCTTTGCGGACGGAAACGAGATGTACACCGCGGGGAAGGGGCCGTGCGGGTCAGCAAGAAAGCGATCGAGTGCGGCGTCGTAGTCGTTGTCCTGGTAGATCCAGTAGTTGGTCTTAGGCAGGCCGAGTTCATCGGCGCTGCCATGCAGGCCGATGTAGACGCCCAGGTGACCGATGCTGGGCTTCACGGTCGACAGCAGGCGATCGTAGCCGTGTCGGCGACTTGCCTCCGTCGGCACGAGGTGCTTGAACGTATTGAGCACGCCCGCATCGGAAATCACGCAGTCGCAGGAAATCTCACTGCCGTCCGCCATGCGTACGCCGCGGGTCCTTCCATTGCGCAGCAGCACTTCCTCGACGCGCGCGTAGGTGAATACCTCGCCGCCCGCGGCACGGATCCTCGGGAGGATGGTCTCAGCGATCCGGGACGCGCCGCCGATTGGATAGTAGCCGCCGTGCAGGTAGTGCTTGGCCACGAGTGCCTGTATCACCCACGCCGAGCGCTTCGGAGGCAGGCCGAGGTCGCCCCACTGGCCGGCGAGCACTGCGATGAGTTCCGGATCCGATGTGATCTCCGACAAGACGTCCCAGGTCGTTCGGTTGAAATTCCGCGGCAGACGGCTGCGCAGCAACGGCGCCGAGATCGCAGCCAACCAGGGCGGAAGCGTGCGGCCCAGCGAAAATGTACGCATGCCGCGCGACACCTCGCCCAGCAACTCGAGGTAGCGGTCGATCGCGGCTGATTCGCGTGGGAAGTAACCGACAAGGTTCTCCCGGAAAGCCTCGCGACCGGCCACGGCATCGTAAGACCGCTCGCCGATGAAGAACCGGTCGTAGTGCGAGTCCATCGGCGACCAGTGAAGATTGCCCTGCGACAGGAAGTCCATCATGCGGCGCGACGTGGTCCGCGCTCCCATGTCGCCGATGTAATGAACTCCAACGTCCCAGTCGTAGCCGTTGCGTTCGTAGCTGTGGGTGGCTCCGCCGGCGGTGTAGTGCTGCTCGAGCACTGCCACGCGCCAGCCGATCTCGGACAGCAGCGCAGCTGTCGTGAGGCCGCCGATGCCCGACCCGATTACCAGCGCGTCGTATGGCCCATCGAGGCGATTCGGGCGGTAGCGGTGACCGATCCGGAGCGTGCTGGGCGTGAGCTTTCGGCTGGCGGATTTCATCGCTGCATTATGGTGGATGCTGCGCTACCGCGCGCAATCGCCGTGCATTCCGCCCACGCTGGCAGCCCCGAAGCCCGGACCAGTGGTGATCACGCACGCCCGGACGTGGGGCATGGTTCACGGTTTCGACGATTCGTGCGGACGATCGTATCCAAAAAGGCTAGCGTTTGCGCCAGACCGGAGGTACGTCGTGAAGACTGCATCGAAGTGTAGATTGCTCGCGGGCCTGATCGCCTGCGCCGCATCCTCGCTTGCGGTGGCCGGGGACGATGCCCCGGACTGGCTTGACCCGCAGTGGCTGAGCCGGCCGTCGAAATCGCTCGTCGACTCCCGCACGAAGGCTTCCGACCAGATCCTGCTCGTGGCGCAGCGCGAGCGCAAAGACGGCGCCGAAATGCTCACGCTCCGCTTTCCGATTGCCGAACTTGGTCCGGTGCTGACCTATGCGGGCGCCGGGCTGAATCGCACCGTGTATTTCGCCGAAACTGACTTCGGCGAGACATTCACCAGTGGGCACGGCCGTTATCGCTCGCTCGGCGCTGCCGCCGAACTCGGTGCCGAATGGCACATGACCGAACATTTCGCGATGTCCGCGGAGCTGCGCTGGATCGACCTCGCGTCCGATGCCGGTCTGCTGCGCAGCGGCCCATCGCTGGTGGCGGCCGACCCGCTGGCGCTGGCCGTCTCGATGGGTTGGCGCTTCCGCTGAGCCGGGACTCAGGTCGCCAGGACGGCGAGCAGGGCGACCAGCGCCACCTCGATCACAAGCGCGACCGACAGGCGCAGGCGCCCCTGCATCACTGCGCCGGTGATCCACAGCACCGCGATCGTCGCCAACGCCGACGCGGCCACTGCTGCACCATCGAGGGACACTTCGAACCATAGCAGCAGCGTCGAGCCGGCCAGCAAGGCGCAGAACTGGATGACCACGAACATGCGCGTTCCCCGGCGCATCGGCGGGTCATACCGACGGAGCGTATTCACGTCGAAGTGGGGTTTCTCCCAGTGTGCCCCGGCCGTCGTTTCCGGTTGCCAGCCGGGCGGCATCAGCCACACCAGCAGCCGGTCGCGCCAGCGCGCCGCGTGCCACGACTTTCTTGCCAGGTCCGCGTAAACCTCGAGGTTCGCCCAAACCGGATCCCAGGAATCGAGCGGCGCGCGCGTGCCATAGACACAGCGCTCGGTTTCCTCGACGAATGAACCGAACATGCGGTCCCAGATCATCAGGATGCCGCCATAGTTCCGGTCAATGTACCGGTCGTTGACCGCATGGTGCACGCGGTGGTTGGAGGGCGACGAGAACCAGCGATCGAACCAGCCGAGCTTTCCAACCTGTTCGGTGTGGATCCAGTACTGGTAGAGCAGGTTCACGATTGCCGTGACGGCGAATACCTCGGGCGGGATGCCGGCGATCGCCATCGGCAGGTAGAAGATCCAGCCGAACAGCGCGCTCGAACTCGTCTGCCTGAGCGCCGTCGTCAGGTTGTATTCCTGGCTCTGGTGATGAACCACGTGCGAGGCCCAGAACAACGCGCTCTCGTGACCGATGCGATGAAACCAGTAGTAACAGAAATCGTAGGAGACGATACCGAGCACCCAGACCCACCACCGGTCCGCCGGAAGCTCCTGGACAGCAACGGACGAGTAGACCGCGGCATAAATGCCGATGGTGAGCGCGCGAGTGAAGAGCCCGATGACCTGGCTCATCACGCCAAGGCTCAGGCTGTTCACCGCATCGTTCAGCCGGTAATTGCTGCGGCCCCTGGCGCGCCCAACGAAGTATTCGATCGCGATCAGCGCAAGGAAGACCGGCGTCGCAAGTGCGATGATCCTGCCCACGGATTATCCCTCAGTCCCCGACGTGCCAGCCGCGCGAACGCTCGATTGCGCGCGACCATTGTTCCATCCGCGCCTCGGCTTCGTTGCGCGTCATCGCTGGCTCGAAGCGGCGGTCGACCTTCCACCTTGCCGATACCTCGTCGGTGGAATCCCAGAATCCGACCGACAGCCCCGCCATATAGGCGGCGCCGAGCGCCGTGGTCTCGGTCACTTCCGGCCTGACCACCGCGACGCCGAGCAGGTCCGCCTGGAACTGCATCAAGAGGTCGTTGGCCGTCGCGCCGCCGTCCACGCGCAGTTCGAGCAACGGCTGCTGCGCGTCCTTCTGCATCGCCACGAGCACTTCCGCGCTCTGGAACGCGATGGCCTCGAGTGCCGCGCGCGCGAGGTGGGCGCGTGTCGTGCCCCGCGACATGCCGACCATCGTCCCGCGGGCGTAGGCATCCCAGTGCGGGCTGCCGAGCCCGGTGAATGCGGGAACGAGATAGACACCGCCAGTGTCGGGCACGGATGCCGCGAGTGCCTCGACGTCCGACGAACGCTGGATGATGCCGAGACCGTCGCGCAGCCACTGCACGACGGCGCCGCCCACGAACACGGAGCCTTCGAGCGCGTAGTGACGCTCGCCATACTGCCAGGCAATGGTGGTCAGCAGTCGATTGGCCGAGTGCAGCGGCTCGAGTCCCGTGTTCATCAGCACGAAGCAACCGGTGCCGTAGGTATTCTTGGCCATGCCCGGCGTGAAGCATGCCTGCCCGAAGAGTGCCGCGTGCTGGTCGCCCGCGATTCCGCCGATCGGGACCTCTACGCCGGAGACCGTCGCCGCAACCGCATCGCGCGGCAGCACCGACGGCACCACCTGCGGCAGTACGGCGCGCGGGATCCGCAGCAGATCGAGCATGTAGTCGTCCCAGTGGCCGCTCGCGAGGTTGAGCAACTGCGTTCGGCTGGCATTCGACGCGTCGGTCAGGTGCAGCGCGCCGTGCGTGAGCTTCCAGACGAGCCAGCTGTCGATGGTGCCGAAGGCGAGCTCGCCGCGATCGGCCCGGGCGCGAAGCCCGGGCTCGCTGTCGAGCAGCCACGCGAGCTTCGTTGCGGAGAAATAGGGGTCGACCAGCAACCCGGTGCGGCGCGAGATCTCCGCCTCGTGGCCATCGGACTTCAGTCGCGCGCAGGCGTCCGCCGTGCGCCGGTCCTGCCAGACGATCGCTGGCGCCACCGGGCGGCCCGAGCGCCGGTCCCACAAGACCGTCGTCTCGCGCTGGTTGGTGATGCCGACTGCCGCCAGGTCCTCAGGTGTTGCACGCGCGCGCGCGAGCACCTCGGTGATCGTTGCGGCCTGCGTCGCCCAGATCTCCTCGGCGTCGTGTTCGACCCAGCCGGAGCGGGGGAAGTGCTGGGTGAATTCGCGCTGTGCCGATGCGACGATGCTGCCGTCGTGATCGAACAGGATGGATCGTGAACTGGTCGTGCCCTGGTCGAGGGCGAGCACGAATCGGCGCATGCGTGAGACCTCTCTATCCGAAGCCTACACCAAGGCCGGCCGGGACGAATCGGAGCGCGGATGGCTTTCGAGCCAGTCGTCCAGTCGGGCGGCCGCGTCCGCTGGATAGTGCAGGGCCAGCTTGCTGCGACGATAGAGAATGTCTTCGGCCGTCACGGCCCACTCTTCGCTGCGCAGGTACTCTATCTCGCGCTGGTGCAGTCCGGGCAGGACTTCCTCGCCCAGTTCCAGGGTTGAACGTGCCACGCCCAGTATTCGGTCGACGCGCGTGCCGTAGGCCGCTGCAAGCCTGTCGAGCAGGGTCGCGGGCAGGCGCGGGTACGTCTTGCCAAGCTCGTCCCGGAATGCGCCGAAATCGGCACCTCTCATGTCTCCGCCCGGCAGCGTGGCCGCTGCCGTCCAGTGCTTCCGCGACCAGCCGAGGCGCGCGGCGAGCTTGTCGATCACGTCCTCCGCGAGCCGGCGATAGGTCGTGAGCTTGCCGCCGTATATGGAAAGCAACGGCGGACCGTGCTCTTCGACGTCGAGCACGTAGTCGCGGGTGACGCTGGTCGCGACGTCGGCGGGATCAGCCAGCAGCGGCCGCAGCCCCGCGAAACTCCAGCGCACGTCGCTGGGCGAGAGTTCACGCTGGAAGTACCTGTTCGACATCGCGAGCAGGTAGTCGACTTCAGGCGCCTCGATTGCGGGCGTGGCGAGGTCGTCCTTGTAGTCCCGCTCCGTGGTGCCGATCAACGTGTATTCGTGCTCGTAGGGTATGGCGAACACGATTCGCCGATCGGGTGCCTGGAAGATATAGGCGAACTCATGGTCGAAGAGTCGCGGTACCACGATGTGGCTGCCCTTTACGATGCGCGGGTGGCGGCGGGCCGGCATCGGCGTGGAGCCGTCCAGGAAGCGGTCCACCCAGGGACCGGTGGCGTTGACCACTGCGCTGGCCTCGACCTGCATCTCACTGCCGTCGGCGCGAGCAAGCGTCGCAAGCCAGCCGCTGCCATCTCGCTCGAGCCTCGAGCAGCGCGTGCGCGTGAGAATTCTCGCGCCGTGCGCGCGCGCGTCCATCGCCGTGAGCACCACCAGGCGCGCATCGTCTACCCACGCGTCGGAGTACACGAAGCCCTTCGTGTAGTGCGGGGCCAGTGGCGCACCCGCCGGGTGGCGGCGCAGGTTTACGCCCTCCGAGCCGGGCAGTCGCCGGCGGCGTGCGAGATGATCGTAGAGGAAGAGTCCCGCCCTTATCATCCAGGCGGGCCGCAGGTGTGCGTCGTGCGGCAGCACGAATCGCATCGGTCGCACGATGTGCGGCGCGGATTCGAGGATTATTTCACGTTCGCGCAGCGACTTGCGGACCAGCCGGAAATCGTAGAACTCAAGGTAGCGCAGGCCGCCGTGGATCAGCTTGGTGCTGGCCGAGGAAGTGTGTGCTGCGAGATCGTGCTGTTCGCAGAGCAGCGTGCGCAGCCCGCGGCCGGCCGCATCGCGTGCGACGCCTGCACCGTTCACGCCACCGCCGACCACCAGCAGGTCGTACTTGCTTCGTCCGTCGTCCACGACCTGCACCTCAGCGATAGATCATCGAGGGTTGCCGTTCCTCGAGCCAGGCCTGCTCGTCGGCACCTGCCAGCGCATCGAGATCCCCGGGCGCGGCCTGTTCGTCGTCCACCCAGCGTCGCAGCAGCTCACTGCCGTTCACCAGGTCGATCGCGAGCCGGCCGCGCTCGTACTCGTAGGGGAAGTCCCGCCACAGGTCATATTCGGGACTGATCCGGCGCAGCGCCTTGAAGGCAAGTGCCTGCAGCCGCCATGGCCTGAATTCGTGGTGCTGGTAATCGGGCCTGTCCACATGGAACTGGATTCCCGCGCAGAGCTGCCCCGAATGCTTGTGGAACGTCGGTTCGAACCAGCACGGCCGCATGACGCAGCCACGCAACCAGCCAGGGGCGAGTCGCTGCATTTCGGTGACGATGGCCGGGATGTCGAGGCCGGGCGCACCAAAAAGCTCGAGCGGTCGCGTCGTGCCTCGTCCTTCGGACAGCGTCGTGCCTTCGAGCATGACCGTGCCCGGATAGCAGCGGGCCATCGACAGGTTCGGCGCGTTGGGGCTCGGGTTCACCCAGCTGCGCTCGAGCTGCGGCCAGCCGTGACCGGGTCCGCGAACCGGATCCCAGCCCTGCATCTCGATGACGCGGTAGTCCACGTCGAGACCCAGCCTGCGCACGAACCAGTGACCCATCTCGCCGAGCGTGAGCCCGTGTCGCATCGGCATCTCGCCGGCGCCGACGAAGCTCTCCCATCCGGCGCGCAGACTCAGGCCCTCGACCGGCCGGCCGATCGGGTTCGGCCTGTCCAGGACCCAGACGGCCTTGCCGTTGTGCGCAGCGGCTTCCAGCACGTAGCGCAGCGTGGTGATGAACGTATAGATGCGGCAGCCGAGATCCTGCAGGTCCACCAGCAGCACATCGAAGCTGTCGAGCATCGCCTGCGTTGGTCGTCGCACCTCGCCGTACAGGCTGAACACCGGGATGCCATGCACCGGGTCGCGGTAGTCGTGCGACTCGACCATGTTGTCCTGCTTGTCGCCACGCAGCCCATGCTGGGGCCCGAAGGCGGCAGACAGCGTGACGTCGCCGAGCCCGGCGATTGCGTCGAGTGAGTGTGCCAGGTCGGCGGTGACCGACGCAGGGTGTGCCAGCAGCGCGACACGGCGCCCGGCAAGCGGGCGGCGCAGTTGCGACTCGTGCAGCAGCCGGTCGATGCCGAACTTCACCACGTGCTGGCCCGCTCGACTTCCAGCACGAATCCCGCGGCACTGTGGAAGTCGGGTTTCTCCGCGCGATGCGCCAGCGCCCAGTACGACAGCTTCCCGTTGTGGTCCTCGATCACGGCCGCAAGCCCGATGAGCAGCGTGTCGTCGCCGGGCAGGGCACGCACGGCCTCGAGCGGAATCAGCGCCTCGAGCGAGATGCGGTCGGCGGACACGCTGGTGGCAACGGTCGGCGGCGTCGAGTAGGCGAGCGGCGCCATGCCGTCGCGATAGGCCGAGAATCCGTACGCGGCCCATTCAGTCGACGGCGAGAAATTGAATTCGCAATAGGCTCGCGAGCCCTTTCCACCGATGAAGGCCTCGAAGCAGGTGTGTTGCCAGAGCCCGTCTGTCTGCCGTGGAGCGGAAACCGGCGGCATGGCAATGGCACCGACGTCGCCATCGAGGAAGTATCGCAGCCTCAGGCCGCCGTCCGGCGCGGGCCCGAGCTCGACGTCGATTTGGCGCACGGCCGGCGCCGGCGTCGATGGGTGACGCACCAGGGCGACGCAGCGTGGGGCAAGGCCGGGCATGAGCGCATCATACCGGGGCCCGAATCGGCTCCCCTAGAGTGGCTTGAGCAATCCGGGGTCGGGCCGCTGCAGCCAGGCGAGCAATGCATCTGCAAAACGCTCGCATTCGCTGATCGCCCGTTCCCAGTCGCGGATCCGGCTCGCGTGGTCCTGGCCGTACCGGTAAAAGTCCTTTCGATCCGGTAACTTACCGTTGGGTAGTGTCGCCAGGAAGGACTTTGAAGGCGCGACCAGCAGCACGTCCTCAAGCCACGGATGATTGCGCGACTTGCGACGCCACGGCAGGTGCTTGTCGAGCCATCCTGGTGTCACGTAGTCGTTGAAGTGCGGGTAGAGCACGACGCGTCGCCGTGCGCCGCCGCGGGTGAGTCGCTGGTAGGGCAGCTGCAGGTGGTAGTCCACCAGGGCTCCGTCCCAGTAGTTGCCGGGTGGTGCGCCGGCAATTCCCCGCACCGGCGAGCAGATCATCGGGATCGAGCCCGTGGCGACCAGGGCGGCTTCGGCATTCGATGCCTGCAGCGGCACGACAAGCGAGCCGAAATCGTCGAATGGTGGGGCCAGGAACGTCGGCCCCACCGTGAACAACACGCGTTCCAGGTGAGCCGCCAGCGCGCCGCGTGAGACCGTGTTCGACAGCGCGGCCCGGGCGAATGCAACCATAGACTCGCTGTCCGAAAGCGCGCCACGGGCGCGCGAGGTCACGATCGCCAATGAGACGCCCGGTCGCACGCGTAGCGTACCTCCGTCCATCACCGAGGTCGCGAGTCGCCGGCAGGCCTGTGCCACGTCGTCCGGCGTCGGCCTCGCGGAATAGTTCTGGTCACGTACGTAGGTGTGCGCCAGGCGGTCGAGCGCTGCGACAGGATCCGCCTGCGCGAGTGCGGTCATGCGCCAGGCACCCACGGACGCGCCGACCAGTTCGATGGGCGAGGTGTCACGCAGCCACTCGCGGTACAGCAGCTTGTCGGTCGGGATCAGCGCCAGGCCTTTCGGTCCACCTGCAGCCGCGGGAATGCATGCGACGTCTGCCGGTGCGATGCCGTTTGCGCGTACGTGTTCCGCCGCGCCAGAGCCGGCACGCAGTTCGAGAATGCCGGCGAAATTCGCTGCGATATTCACAATAGGTCGCGCAGACGAAACCAGAGCATGCCGAGAACCAGCGCCGGCGTGCGGAACATGCGACCGCCCGGGAAGACGTGGTGCGGAATGCGCGCGAAGAGGTCGAATCGTTCCGCCTGTCCAGCGATCACCTCGGCCGCGAGTTGGCCCGCCATGCCGGCCATGGCGATACCATGGCCGGAAAAACCCTGCAGGTAGAGCAGGTTGGGCGCCAGGCGCCCGAAATCCGGCGCGCGATTCATCGAGATGTCGACGTAGCCGCCCCATACATGGTCCAGGCGCGAGTCCGCGAGCTGCGGAAAGACCTTGAGCATCCTGGCGCGGGTGGCGCGCCCGCTGTCGGATTCGTTGATGCCGGAGTAGCTGACGCGACCGCCGAACAGGAGGCGATGGTCTTCGGAGCGCCTGAAGTAATCGAGCGCGAAATTCACGTCGGCAACGGCGTAGTTCTCGCGCAGCAGCGCGCGGATGCGTTCCTCGCCCAGTGGTTCCGTTGCGACGACGTAGGTGCCGACCGGCATCACGTTCCAGTCCGCCGCGGTCTGGACCCCGTCCAGGTAGCCGCCGCGGGCGAGCACGACGTGGCTTGCGGTCACGGTTCCGCGCGGCGTCGCGACCCGCACCTTGTCGCCCGGCTTGATCGAGGTCACCAGTGTCGATTCGTGAATAGTGGCTCCAGCCTCTTCCGCCGCGCGCGCCAGCCCGAGCGTGTAGTTGAGCGGATGCAGGTGACCGCTGCCGGGATCGAACAGTCCCGCACAGTACCGATTGGTCGCGAGCAGCGACTCGACGCGGGAGCGGTCCAGCAGTTCGGTGCCGCCGTACCCGTAGCAGTCCTCGAGTTCCCGTTGCAGTTCCTCAAGTTCGCGGCGCTGGCGTTCCCGGATGGCGACGTGCAGGTGGCCCCAGTGCAGGTCGCAGTCGATGGAGTGCTCTGCGACCCGACGCCGGAGCAGGGCCAGCGCCTCTACCGAGATGTCCCACATCCGACGGGCCGCCTCGAGCCCCGCCAGCGCGACGATCGCCTGCTGGCTGGTGCCGAAACCGAAGATCGCCTGTCCACCGCTGCGGCCCGAAGCGCCCCAGCCGATGCTGAGCGCCTCGAGCAGCACGACCTGGTAACCGCGCTCGGCAAGCTCGAGCGCCGTGGAACACCCGGCGATACCCCCTCCCACCACGCACACGTCGGCGTGCACGTCGCCGTCGAGTACCGGCCGCGCCGGTGACGGGTGTGCGGAGGCTGCGTAATAGGACTGCACGTGATGCATCGAGCGGCACTGTAACGGTCCGGGCCGCCGGCCGTAATGGCGGTTGGCACGGATGCCCGGAAGCTGCAAGCTTGTCGCCATGCAAGACACCAAGCTCAACGCTCCCTGGCCTTCGCAGGACCACCCTGTGCCCGTGCTGAAGCGGGGCCGCGACCTGATCCGAGACCCGCTCCTGAACAAGGGTACGGCCTTTCGAGCCGACGAACGGGAGAGATTCCGGCTCCACGGGCTGTTGCCTTCCAGGCAGATATCGATGCAACAGCAGGTGCGGCGAAATGTGGCGTCGATCGATCTCGCGACCAGCGAGCTCGATCGCTACCTGAAGCTTTCCGCGCTGCAGGACCGCAACGAGCACCTGTACTTCCGGGTGCTGGCCGAGCATCTCGAGCGGTACATGCCGGTGGTCTACACGCCGACGGTTGCCGAGGCGACGCGCAACTTCAGCCAGGTATTCCGTCGTGCCCGCGGTGTATGGCTCACCCCTGAGTTCCGCGGACGCATGGCACGGGTGCTCCGGGACTCGGCGGGAGATGAACCGGTCCGACTGATCGTTGCCACCGACAACGAGTCCATCCTCGGTATCGGCGACCAGGGTGCCGGCGGGATGGCTATCTGCATCGGCAAGCTCGCGCTGTATACGGTGGCGGCGGGAATCCCGCCGGCGGCGACGTTGCCGATCAGTCTCGACGTCGGCACCGACAACCCTGCACTGCTGGCCGATGAGATGTACGTCGGCTGGCGCGAGCCGAGGCTCAGGGGCACGGAGTACGACGAATTCATTGCCGAGTTCGTCGAGGCGGTTGCCAGCGTCTTCCCGCAGGCGCTGCTGCAGTGGGAGGACCTGCGCAAGGACATCGCGCTCAGCGTGGCGGACCGGTATCGCGGGCGGCTTCCGTCGTTCAACGATGACATACAGGGCACCGGCGCCGTTGCGCTGGCGGGCCTGTTGTCGTCGGCACGAATCACCGGGATCCGGATGGCTGAGCAACGGGTCGTTGTACATGGCGCGGGAGCGGCGGGTCTCGGCATCGCGCGACAGATTCGCGCGGCGATGCGGCTCGACGGCCTGAGCGAGGCACAGAGCCTCGAGCGCGTGGCCGCACTCGACAGCCGTGGCCTGCTGGTCGCAGACCGCGAGCAGCGCGAGGCCTACAAGCGAGCCCTCGCCTGGCCACCGGCACTTGCGCAGTCACTCGGTCTCGCGGCGGAATCGACCCGCGGCCTGGACGACGTGGTCCGTGCATTCCGGCCCACGGCGCTGATCGGAACCTCCGGGCAGCGCGGGAGTTTCACCGAGGCAATCGTGCGTTCGATGGCGGGCACGTGCGAGCGACCGGTAATCCTGCCGATGTCGAATCCGTCCGACCTGAGTGAAGCCACGCCACTGGACCTGCTGCGCTGGACTGAAGGCCGCGCACTGGTCGCCACCGGCAGCCCGTTTGCACCGGTAGAACTCGACGGCCGGATGGTGAGCATCGGGCAGGGGAACAACGTGCTGGTGTTTCCCGGGCTGGGCCTGGGCGTCCTGCTCGGCGGAATCCGCGTGGTGACCGATGAAATGCTCACCGCAGCCGCCTACACGCTCGCGGGCAAGGTGACCGATGCCGAACTCGACAGTGGCATGCTGTTTCCGGCGGTTTCGCGCCTGCGTGAGGTTTCTGCGGCCGTCGCTGCGGCCGTTATCGCGAACTTCCGGGGTGGAGCTGTACAGGACGAGCCACCGGCCGCGCTGGTCGAGGCGGTGGCTGCGAAGATGTGGATGCCTCGCTACGAGGAGTATGTCGCCGTCGCCAGCGACGCGGCAGAGTGACGTTGATGCAACCCATCGCACTGTGCCTCCTGGCATTGGCCGGGCTGCTGCTCGCGGAACGCCGTGGGTCGCGGATCGGGTTGTGGCTCACGAAGCCGGTTGCGTCGGCAGCATTCATCTGGCTCGGGCTCGAGTCGGGAGCGCTCGATTCGGGCTACGGCCAGCTGGTGCTCGCCGGGCTGGTGCTCTGCATGCTCGGCGACGTGCTGCTGATCCCACACGATCAACCGGGAATTTTTCGTGCTGGCTTGTTCGCGTTCCTGCTTGGCCATGTCGCATACAGCGCTGCCTTCCTCACCCGCTCGCTGGCTCCGGTCGGGCTCGTCGCCGGCGGCTTGGCGCTTGCTGCCTTCATCTACCTGGTCCTGCGCTGGCTCGGGCGTTCCGTACCGGCGGACATGGTGTTGCCGGTCAGGGCGTACATGCTGGTAATCGGCGTGATGTCCGCGCTGGCATGCGCCGTGACGGCAGCGGGTGGGCCGTGGCAGGCCGCGGTCGGTGCGCTGGCCTTCACGGCATCGGATGTTTCCGTGGCGCGTGATCGTTTCGTACGCCACGAGTTCGCGAACCGGGCGTGGGGCTTGCCGCTCTACTACGGCGCGCAGCTGCTGATCGCAACTACGCCTGCACTGGTTTCGGGTTAGAAAGACCACGGCATGCCGGCAAACCTCTCACCGGAATACAAGGCTGCCGCCGAGGCGTACCGCAAGGCACGCGACCCGCAGGAAAAGCTCGATCACCTGCGCGAGATGCTGCGCGTCATCCCGAAGCACAAGGGTACGGATCACCTGCAGGCCGACCTCAAGCACCGCATCAAGGAACTCGACGAGGAACTCGCGGGGCCGAAGCGAGGCGGGGCGCGCAGTGGGCCGGCACTCGTCATCCGGCCCGAGGGCGCGGCGCAGGTCGCGCTGGTCGGGCCGCCGAACGCTGGCAAATCGCTGCTGCTCTCGCGGCTTACGGGCTCGAGCGCGAAGAGCGGGCCATATCCCCACACCACGCAGTATCCGGAACCCGGCATGCTCAGGTGGGAGGACGTGCTCTTCCAGCTAGTCGACCTTCCGGCGATATCACCCCAGCACCCGCTGCCGTGGCTGGGCAGCACGCTGCAGTCAGCCGATGCCTGCCTGCTGGTGATCGACCTCGCAGATCCAGGGTGCCTGCAGCAGGTCGCGTCGGTGCAGGCGATGCTCCTCGAGCGCAAGGTAAGCCTGGTCACCGAATGGCCTGCAGGTGCAGCGCAGGCGCCCGCCGCAGTCGCGACCGTCGAGGAGGAGGGTGACGTGTTCGTCCTGCGCCTGCCCACGCTGCTGCTCGCGAACAAGTCCGACCTGCTCGCCCACCCGGAGACCGACCTCGAGGCACTCGCCGAACTCGAGGAGCCGCATTTCCCGACGCTGCTGGTGTCTGCTGAAACAGGGCAAGGGCTCGGCGCGCTGGGCGAGTGGTTGTGGCGCTCCTTCGGCCTGGTGCGGATCTACACCAAGGCCCCCGGCAAGCCGGCGCTGCACGACCGGCCGTTCACGCTTCGCCATGGCGAGCAGACAGTCGGCGACGTCGCCCGCCTGGTACACCGCGACATGGCGCAGACGCTCAAGTACGCGAGGGTGTGGGGTGCTTCGGTCGCGGCGGATGGGCAGCATGTCGGGCGCGACCACGTGCTGGTGGACCGGGACGTCGTGGAACTTCACGCCTGAGGCCTGCGGCGCGGGGGCGTGAATTGCTGGTGCGGCTCTTGCAGCGCGATCTGCGCCTGATGGCCAGTCATGGCGCAGCGCCCGTGGCATCAATGGAGCCCGGATCAGCTACGATAGCTGCATGATTCCGACGTGGTTCATGGTCGCCTACACCGTGTTCGTCGTCTACGTGATGGCGATCTGGTGGAAGAACTATGGCTGGCGAAATTTCCTCTGGTTCTCCGACATCGCGTTCATCGGCGCCGTGCCCGCGATGTGGCTCGGGAGTGCGCCGCTCGCCAGCGTACTGGCGGTCGCCGTGCTGTTGCCTGAAATCCTGTGGAACGTGGATTTCGTCGGCAGGCTGCTGCTCAGGCGGCGCATCACGGGCCTGACCGATTACATGTTCGAGCCCGAGAGACCGAAGCTGCTGCGCGGCTTGTCGCTGTTCCACGTTCCGCTGCCGCTGGTGTTGCTGTGGATGCTGGGGGCGTACGGCTATGACAGCCGGGTCGGGTTGACTGGCGCCGTCGTGCTCGGGGCGGTCGTGCTGCCCTTGAGCCGCCTGGTGAGCCCGCCGGACAAGAACATCAACTGGACTTACGGTCTTGGCGCGGCGCAGTCGAAGTGGCCGGCCTGGGCGTACCTGCTGGCCCTGTTTGCCGGCTTCGTGGTGTTCGTGTTCGTGCCGACCGACCTGCTCTTGCGCCGCTGGTTCTGACGGGTTGGGGTTCGGCCGAAAAATCGGTGCCTGGCACCGATTTATTTTGAAATTGGCTTTGCTATACTCCCGCTCGCATCAAGAAAGGGGCGTTTGCCCCGGCCAACCTGCCTTCCCGGGCAAGGTGGCGCGCGTCGAGAGACGCGGATGCGGCCGGAAGGCAACGAAGCGGGTGTAGCTTTCTAAACCCTCCGGCGCTCGAATCGTGGCGCGGAGGGTTTTTCGTTTCTGCCTCCAGCCACGTCGTGCGCCGCTCGTTGGATCCCGGTCAGGTCTGCGGCCCGCATGAGGACTGGAGGTTTGACCATGAACTCGATAACGCCTGTGCTGATCGACTACCTGCAGAAACTGCCCGCCCGTTCGGCGGCCTCGCGCCGTCAGTTCCTCGAAGAGGCGCGCAGCGGCGTCGCGTCGGGGGAACGAGGCGCGGAATCCCTGCTTCCCTTCGCGCTTGCCGATCACGACGAGGACGTCGTGTTTGCGGCCACCTCGGCCTATGTCGGCGTGGTGCGCGACGCACTAGAGCGAAACGCCGCGGCCCACGATGCGACCGAGTGGGTCCGCCGCGGGCTGGCGCTCAATCGCGGCGCGGTGTTCGCGGCGCTGCTCGCGCTCGGTGACGATGGCATCAACGAGCGGCTGGTTCCGCTGCGCCTTGCGCTGTCGGCCGACGACGTCGCCACTGTCTGTCGCCGGGCAGCCCGTCGCCCCTGCGAACGCTCCCGGGCATTCCTGCGCGAATGGCACGAGTTGCTGTTCGGCGATGCCACGGCGCGTGAACGCGAGCATGTCGCGGCTTCGCTCGGCATCGGGCAGGCGCAGGTCGCTTGACGGCGGCTGGCGCTAGAGGTGCTTGGCGAGGAAGGCCTCGATCGTCTGGAGTAGCTGGGTGCGGGTCTTCCCGCTGGACAGCCAGTGATCTTCGCCGGCCAGCTTCACGTATTCGTACGGCTTGCCAGCGGTGTCGAGTGCCTGTGCCATCGTCTGCGACTGTTTTGCAGGAACCACCGTGTCCTCATCGCCGTGTATCAGCAGGATCGCAGCCTCGATGGCAGTTGCTGCTCGCGCAGGCGAGGCCTGCAAGACATTCGGATCACCTGGCGATCCGATGTGGTCCTTCCAGTAGGCGAGCGAATTCGAATCGCTTCCCGCTTTCGACCGTACGTCACCGATCATCTGCGGAAGATCTGAAACCCCGTTTACGCTTACGGCGCAGGCATACAGGTCCGGCGTGAACGCCGCGCCCGCCAGTGCCGCATAGCCGCCATAACTCGCCCCCATTATGCAGACGTGCTTCGCGTTCGCCACGCCGGTTGCAATCAGGTGGCGTACGCCGTCGGTCACGTCGTCCTGCATCAAAGCGCCCCACTGCCGATATCCGGCGAGCCGGTGCGCCGTTCCATAGCCGGTCGAGCCACGGAATTGCGGCTGCAGCACTGCATAGCCGCGCGTGGCGAGGAACTGCGCCCACCAGTCGAACCCGCCCGGGTCACTTGATTCGGGACCGCCGTGCACCAGCACTACCAGCGGAAGGTCCTTGTCGCCCTTGCCGGGCGGCAATGTCAGGAACGCAGGGATCCGCGTGCCGTCGCGCGCGTCGTAGGTGATCTTGCGAACCTCGCCGAGTTGCGCGCCGTTCAGCGCAGGATAAGCCTCGCCGACGATGTCTGCCTTGTGAGCCGTGCGGTCCACGAGGTAATACACGGACGGATGCATGCTGGTTTCCGTCTCCACCAGCAGGCGCTGACTGTCAGTCGACCGGTCCACGATGTACACCGAGCGATCCGGAAACGCCTTTTCGAGCGCACGTTCCAGTGCGGCATTCTTCGGGTCGACGTATACGAGGCGTGGATTGAGTCCCGACAGCCAATATCCGGTCACGACACCCGTGTCCTGTGCCACGGCCGCGCCGTTGACATCGACTCCGGATTCCTCGAATGCCACGAATGCGGGCGACCCGTCGAATGGCAGCGCCCACGCCCTGGAGTTTGCAGTGCCGTTCTCGCCAATGGCCACCACGGCTTTTCCGTCGGCCGTGACGCCCGCAAGAGACAGCGGATCGATGCCCTTCGCCTTGAAGATTGGCCGCCAGGTGATTCCGTCCATGAGGAGGATGGTGGATTCGCGCGTCTCTGGATTCCATTCCGATCGCGCCAGCGGCCTGCCGTCGGGACTGACCATCCACTGGAACGTGTACGCCGACCCTCGCGCGACGACCCGGCCCCTGCCAGATTTCGTGTCCACGTCGAACAGAGTCATTACCCAGCCGTCGTCGCCCCTGGAATCCCGCAGGCGTGTGCCAACGGCTGGCATGCGCTTTTCAGGCACGAATTCCCACGACGCCATGGAGACAGTGTCCTTGCGAAGCGGATTTGCGGCCAGCAATTCTGCGCCGGTCACGAGGTCCCGGTTGCCGTCGCCAAGGAGAAGTATTCTGGGTTCACCTCCCGCGATGTCCGCCGCCATGGTGCGGAAGAATTCGAATGTCCGGTTGGGCGCAGATCTCTGTCCCGGCACGTGGGTCGTAGTGCTTACCTCGATGAGTGCAGTGTCATTGTCTGCCCAACGCAGCCCGCGCAGCGATATGCCGGTGCCGACATTCAATACGCGCAACGGCCGTGGCTGGCCCGGCCTCAAGAAGATCACTTGCGGACCATTTTCAGTGGCACGGTCGACGAGAATGGTCTGGCCGTCCGGGGAAAGGGCGAGATGCTTGAAGTCCGGAATCTGGCCGAACGCCGGAGTCGGCGGCGGCGCATCTGCAGCGTGCGGGATCGCGGGAAAAATCGAGCAGACGACTGCCAGCGCAAGTCGTGCCAGGCGCGGAGTCGATCGAACCATGCAAGTCTCCATTTGCCGGCGTTCCCAGTGCGCAATATATCCGAGTCACGTTCGGCGTCGAGAGGGGAAACTAACTGTGTATCCTGTTGACTCGCGTCCGCGAAACCGCCGGTTCTGGAAGCGTGGCAAGGCAGAAGACTGATGAAGCAGGTCTGGATATCCGGATCAGGCGCACCTGAAAAACTGCAGGTGCGTGAGGCCATCGAGCCGTCGGTGGAAGCCGGCGAAGTCCGCATCCGCGTCGCGTATGCGGGTGTCAACTTCGCCGACATCCAGGCGCGCATGGGCCAGTATCCGGACGCTCCGAAGCCACCCTGCGTAGTCGGCTACGAAGTCTCCGGCGTCATCGACCAGGTCGGCAGCGGCGTCAGCGGTCTCGCCGTTGGCGACCGGGTAATGGCGCTGACGCGCTTTGGCGGCTACAGCGAGGTGGTCTCGGTCAATGCCGAGTGGGTGCACAAGCTGCCCGACTCGGTCAGCCTGGAAACTGCCGGTGCGATCGCCGTCAACTACGGCACGGCATGGGTGATGCTCACGCGCCAGGCGAGCGTTCGGCCCGGCCAGACCGTACTGATCCAGTCAGCTGGCGGTGGCGTGGGCCTTGCGGCGCTGCAGATCAGCCTGTGGCGCGGCGCAACGCCGATCGGAACCGCGAGCGCCGGCAAGCACCAGCGATTGAAAGCGATGGGCTGCGAGCACTGCATCGACTACCGCGGCCAGGATGTCGAGGCCGAGATTCTCAAGCTGACGGCGGGCCGCGGCGTCGACATCGCGCTGGATTCGGCAGGTGGCAGTTCTATCCGCGTGAACTATCGCCTGCTCGCGCCGCTGGGCCACCTGGCGATGTTCGGTTTCTCAGCTACGGTGACCGGCGAGCGCATGAACCCTTTGTCACTGGTCAAGGGGCTGGTAACGACGCCGTTCTTCCACCCGCTTGCGCTGCTGAACGCGAACCGCAGCATCTCGGGGCTCAACATGGGGCGGCTGTTCCCGGAATACGGCCGGATGCGCGACGAGATACGGCAGATTATTGGACTGGTGGCGGACGGCACGTTCGCGCCGGTTGTCGACAAGGTGTTTCGGTTCGAGGACGCCGCGGCGGCGCACCAGTACATCCAGGATCGCAGGAACTTCGGCAAGGTGCTGCTGAAGCCGTAAGCCTGGGCGTGCTGAACGCAGCGCGCACCAGAGCCGGTTCACGACCGCTCCGGCTCAAGGATCGGACTCGTTGCCTGCGCCCGGCGCCCGTATCGTGCCCAGCCATCCCGATACGTCGCGCGGTTTCCGGTCGCTGAGCCAGCCGAACACGATCATGTGCCAGGAGACACGCTGCACGTAGCCGCGCGTCTCGTTGTAGGGAATGTTCTCTACCCAGACGTCCATGGCCATCGGCGCATCCGGGAGCCAGCGGCGTACGGCCCCGGGCCCCGCGTTGTAGCCGCCCATCGCGAGCGATGCCTGCCCGCCACTGCGGTCATACAGGCCGCGCAGGTAGGCCGAACCGAGCGGCACGTTGACCGATGGTTGCAGCAGCGCCGCGGTCGAGCGCAGCGGCAGGTCCCAGGCCTTCGCGGTGCGCCTGGCCGTCTCGGGCAGCAGCTGCATGAGTCCTAGCGCCCCGGCGCTGGACCGTGCGTCGGCGCGATAGAGGCTCTCCTGGCGGATGATCGCGTAGATCAGGTCGGGTGGAAGCCCGGTCAGTGAGGCGCCCCTGCGTACTTCAGGATCGTAGGGCCGCGGATACAGCACGTCGTAGTCGTCGAAGAACCTGAGCTTCGCCGCCGCGGCAATGGCCTGCAGATACCAGCCCCAGCGCGCCGCGAGCCCGATCGCCTGCACCTGCTGGGGCTGCGCGAGGTTGGCGTACCCGGCGCGCCATTCCACGATCGCGAGCGTTTCCATGTCACAGCGGACGAATTCCATCGCGCGCACGAAAGCGGGCTGCAATGCGAGGGCGTCCATCTCCTTGTCGTTCAGTCCCATCGGCACGAGTGTCGGGGCGAACGTCTGGCCCAGGCGCGCGGCCGAGAGCACGGCATACCAGTTGTCGGTGGGCAGGACCTGCGCATAGCCCTGCTTTGCCAGTTCCTTGTCGCCCAACTGCTCGGCGGAGCGCGCAGTCCAGTAGCGCCATCTATTCTGGCTGCGAAGGTCCTCGGGCATCGCCGCGATCGTCTCGCGCACCCGCGTCCAGTCACCGGCCCAGAGCGCGGCACGAACATGCCACTCCCAGGAGAGTTCGTTGTAGTCGCCCGGTTGCCCCAGCGAGAAGAACTCGAGTGCGCGCGGCCTGCGGCTCAGTGCCAGCTGCACGCCGAGCGCGATCGCGTAAGGACTCGCAGCCTGGGCCGTGTCGAGACGCCGCGCGCGTACCAGGGACGGATAGAGATCGGCTGCCGCGTCGGCGTCCTTGCGCGCGTACCGGTTCCAGCCAGCCAGCAGCGCAGCCGGTTCGACGCGCGTGTCGGGCGAAGCAATCAACGATGCGATCGACTCCTGGGGCTTATCGATCAGCTCCGCCCACTGCAGTACCGGCGCGGCCGCGGATGCCGGCATCGATTTCGCCAGATAGCGTGCGAGGCCCGATTCCCCTGCCGCGAGCGCCGCACGAGCCCGGTGCTCAATCAGTTCCGGCGTGAGCAGTCCCCGGGCACGCAACCAGTCGAATGCGGGATCACAGGTTGGCGGCACACTCTTCGGAACGTCCCACTCGGCAATGACCAGGTCTGCGAGCCCGTCGGTACGGCCGAGCGCGATGCGCGCGGTGTACGCGTTGCAGCGTGCGGCGACCGTATCGTCGATGTCCGGCCGGTACACGGAAAGATAATCGTCCCAGCGCTTGCCCACGGCGAGTGCCATCAACCATCGGCTGCGCAGTGACTGCCCCGCGGGCTGGTCGCCATAGGTGTCGAGAAAGGCCCGGATGGCAGGCGCGGCGGCCGGGTCGTCCAGCTGTTTCTGCAACCTGGCCGCGATGACATAGGGATAGAGCGGGTAGGCGCGCAGCACGTCGCTGTCCGCGGTGGCCGTGCCCGGGGCGCCGCTGTCCGCCGCTGCATATGCGGCGAGGAATTGCCGGCGTCCCTCGGCAAGCGAATCGGTGCCCGCGTCGGTCGCCCTGGCCGGCCAGATCGAGGCCGTTATCAGCAGGAATGCCAGCGCAGCGAGCGCAGACGGGCGAATCCGGGTGCTGGCAAGGGCAATGTCGCGCAGTTGATGCATGGCGTAAGTCTATGATGAATCAGGGCCGGCCCGGCACCCGGTCGTTTCCTCGGAAATCCCCATTAACAAAAGTAGTGCAGTGCCGCAAACTCGGCACAACGTCTGGTCTGCGCCTTCCGGCGGCGGCTGGGCATTGCTTGCCGAATCTCACGAAGGGAGACCACTCCATGCTGTATTCAGGACCCGCTTTCAGCGCCACCGCGCTGGGCGACGGCCTTGTCGAACTGAAATTCGACCTTGCCGGCGAATCGGTCAACAAGTTGAGCCAGGCCGCGCTGCGCGACTTCGATGCGGCCACCCAGGCGATCGCGAAGGATGCGAGCGTCAAGGGCGTCATCGTCACGTCGGGCAAGTCGGTGTTCATCGTCGGTGCCGACGTGACCGAGTTCGGCGCGATGTTTGCGGCGGGTGAGGAAGCTGTCGCCAAGGGCGTCCTCGAAGTCAACCAGTTGCTGTGCCGGTTCGAGGACCTGCCGTTCCCGAAGGTCGCGGCGATCAACGGCGTCTGTCTCGGCGGCGGGCTGGAGCTCGCGCTGGCCTGCGACTTCCGCGTGATGTCGACCGCGGCGTCGGTCGGCTTCCCCGAAGTGAAGCTCGGCATTTTCCCGGGCTTCGGCGGAAGCGTGCGAATGCCGCGCGTGATCGGTGTGGACAACGCGATCGAGTGGATCTGCACGGGCGCGGACAAGAAGGCCGACGCCGCGCTGAAGGACGGCGCGGTGGACGCAGTCGTGGCGCCCGAGGCGCTGCGCGACGCAGCAGTCGCGATGCTGAAGGAAGCCATTTCCGGTCGCCTCGACTGGAAGGCCAGGCGCGACGAGAAGCTCGCGCCAGTGAAACTGAACCCGATGGAGTCGATGATGGCGTTCACCAGCGCCATGGGATTCGTCGCAGGGAAAGCTGGGCCGAACTATCCGGCGCCGATGCTCGCGATCCGCAGCATCCAGGAATCCTCGACCAAGGGTCGTGACGACGCCATCGCGATCGAGGCGAAGTACTTTGCCAAGGCCGCGGCGACGCCACAGGCGAACGCGCTGATCGGGCTCTTCATGGCGGACCAGGCCGTGAAGAAGGCCGCCGGTGCATGGGCGAAGAAGGGCGGCAAGGAGATCAAGCAGGCGGCGGTTCTCGGCGCCGGCATCATGGGTGGCGGCATCGCCTACCAGAGCGCCGTCAAGGGCACGCCGATCATCATGAAGGACATCCGTTCCGAGGCGCTCGACCTCGGCATGAACGAGGCGGGCAAGCTGCTCGCGAAGCAGGTCGAGAAGGGCAGGTCGACGCCTGAGAAGATGAGCCAGACGCTGTCCCGCATCCGCCCGACGCTGAATTACGGCGACTTCAAGGAAGTGGACATCATCATCGAGGCCGTGGTCGAGAACCCGAAGGTCAAGAAGGCGGTGTTCGCCGAGGTCGAAGGGCTGGTGCGCGAGGACACGATCATTGCGTCGAACACCTCGACGATCTCGATCAGCTTCCTTGCCGAGGGCCTCAAGCGCCCGCAGAACTTCGTCGGCATGCACTTCTTCAACCCGGTGAACATGATGCCGCTGGTGGAAGTGATCCGTGGCAAGCAGTCGTCGGACGCTGCGGTCGCAGCTACCGTTGCGCTGGCACTCAAGATGGGCAAGACGCCGATCGTCGTGAACGACTGCCCGGGATTCATGGTGAACCGCGTGCTGTTCCCGTATTTCGCCGGTTTCCACATGTTGTTGCGCGACGGCGCGGATTTCATGGCCGTGGACAAGGCGATGGAGCGATTCGGCTGGCCGATGGGCCCGGCCTACCTGATGGACGTGGTGGGCATGGACACGGCGGTGCACGCCGCGGGCGTCATGGCCGAAGGCTTCCCGGACCGCATGCAGCCCGACTTCAAGGGCGCGACGGAAGTCCTGGTCGAGCACAAGCGGCTCGGCCAGAAGTCCGGCAAGGGTTACTACAGCTACGAGCCCGACAAGAAGGGCAAGCCGAAGAAGACCCCGGATCCCGAGACCTATGAATTGATCAAGGGCGTGGTCGCGGCACGCAAGGAGTTCGCGCCGGAAGAGATCGTCGCTCGCTGCATGGTGCCGCTGGTCAACGAGGTCGCACGCTGCCTCGAGGACAAGATCGTCGCCTCGCCGGCCGAGGCCGACATGTCACTGATATACGGCATCGGCTTCCCGCCGTTCCGCGGCGGCGCCTGCCGTTACGTGGACCAGATGGGTGCCGCGGCATTTGTCGAGATGGCGGACAAGTACGCTTCGCTCGGCAAGCTCTACGACGCGCCGAAGCTGCTGCGCGACATGGCCAAGTCCGGCAAGAAATTCCTCGGCTGATCGAGCGGCCCCACAAGAATCTGGAGAGATGAACATGAGTCTCAATCCCCGCGATGTCGTCATCATCGATGGCGTCCGCACTGCAATGGGCCGCTCCAAGGGCGGCATGTTCCGGAATGTGCGAGCCGAAGTGCTCTCGGCCGAGTTGATCAAGGCATTGTTCAAGCGCAATCCGGCCGCAAAGATGGACGAGGTCGAGGACGTGATCTGGGGCTGCGTCAACCAGACGCTCGAGCAGGGCATGAACATTGCCCGCAATTCGCTGCTGCTGGCAGGCCTCCCGCACACGGTGCCGGGCCAGACGGTGAACCGGCTCTGCGGCTCGTCGATGCAGGCGCTGCACACTGCGGCTGCGCAGATCATGACCGGGCAGGGCGACGTGTTCGTGATCGGCGGCGTGGAGCACATGGGCCACGTCAACATGATGCACGGCATCGACCTGAACCCGTCTTCGTCCAAGCAGTACGCCAAGGCCTCGAACATGATGGGT
This sequence comes from uncultured Gammaproteobacteria bacterium, assembly GCA_963793005.1. Classification (GTDB taxonomy): domain Bacteria; phylum Pseudomonadota; class Gammaproteobacteria; order Steroidobacterales; family Steroidobacteraceae; genus RPQJ01. Next base: position 460,567 of record CAWBYP010000004.1, on the reverse strand, counting down.
CTTACGGCGGAGATGCTCGGGCGCATGCACGGCATCACCCGCGAGATGCAGGACAAGTTCGCGCTGCGCTCGCACCAGAAGGCGTGGGAAGCCACGCTGGCGGGACGCTTCAAGAACGAGATCGTCGGCATCGAAGGCCATGACGCCGATGGTGTGCGCGTGCTGTGCGACATCGACGAAGTGATACGCCAGGACGCATCGCTCGAGGCATTGGCCGCGTTGAAGCCTGCCTTCGACCCGAAAGGCGGAACCGTGACCGCGGGCTCGTCGTCTGCTATCTCGGACGGTGCCTCCGCGATGCTGGTCATGAGCTACGAGCGAGCCAAGGCGCTGGGTCTCAAGCCGCGCGCGAAAATCCGCTCGATGGCGGTCGCGGGCTGCGACCCCGCGATCATGGGCTACGGCCCGGTGCCCGCGACGAAGAAGGCGCTGAAGCGTGCCGGGCTCGAGATGAAGGACATCAAGGTGGCCGAGCTGAACGAGGCGTTTGCCGCGCAGTCGCTGCCCTGCGTCAAGGAACTCGGCATCATGGATCGCATGGACGAGACCGTGAACCTGAACGGCGGCGCGATCGCGCTTGGTCATCCGCTGGGCTGTTCCGGTGCCCGCATCACGACAGCGCTGCTGAACGTGATGGAACAGCAGGACGCCGACATCGGCCTGTCGACGATGTGCATCGGACTTGGGCAGGGCATCGCCACGGTGCTCGAGCGCACCTAGTGCGCCGCGATAGGCAGACGCGTACTTCGAAAGCCCGTACGTAGAAATAGCGACATCGAGAAGGGCCCTTCGGGGCCCTTCTTCTTTCCTGTGCATTCACGAGTCCGCTGGCGCGATTCCGTGTCCGTCTTTAGCGATCCTTAAGGTCAGGGGCGTATCAAGGAAGCATAGAAATTGCCGATGCGGGACTCCCGCAACAAGAGCCCCGCATCGGGTCTTCGGACCGAGGAGGGGCAGATGAAAAAATTCAGGCAATTCCCGGTCACCTGGCTGACCGGTACTGGTCGCGTCCATCGGTGTCGCACTGGCACAGGGCGGTTCGGGTGGCAGCGGCGGAGCCGGCGGAGGTGCCGGCGGCAGTCCCGGGCGCGGGTGGGACAGGCATGGGTGCCCAGTCGATGCCGATGCAGCAGCACGGCACGATGCAGCAGGACCAGGCACGGTATCGCGACCAGCAGGTTGACCGACTCCACCAGCAGGAGAAGCTGCGCGCCAAGGACCATGACCGCCTGCGGGAGCAGGAAAAGATGCTCAAGCGCGACCAGGAAGGGCTGAAAGCGCAGCAGCAGCTGACACAGCAGGAACGCAGCCAGGCCCAGGAGAGGCAGCGGCTCGAGGCACAGGAGCAGGCCCGGTTGAAGGAACAGGCCGGCACCATGAGCCAGGCGCAGCTCCAGCAGCAGCGCAGGACACTCGAGCAGACGCAGTCGGAGTTGCGGCAGCGCCAGCAGCTGACGCTGCAGGAGCGCGACCAGCTGCAGCAGCGCCAGAAGGCGCTCGAGGGCGAGGCGGCCCAGGTCCAGGAGCGCGAACAACTGATGCAACAGGAACAGTCGCGCCTGCAGGAGCAGTTGCAATTGCTCGACCAGGCGCGTGTGAAGGAGGGGACAGCAGTAGAAGGGTGGCGATCAGCTCGTAAGGGGGCTTGGGCTGGTCGCCGTGTTCACGAAGTGATCGGGGGCGTTAAGAGCAACAAAAGCAATCAAGGACGCCACTTACCGGCCGCGGATCGCACCCCGAAGTGGAGTGCGGAAAAGCGTCCGGCATAAGGAGAGCGACATGACAGCACGGAATCTCAAATCTGCAATCTGGTTGGTACTGGCAGTCAGCGCAGCGGCGCTTGCCGCAGGCACCCCGGGTGGGGGTGGTGGCGGTGGCGGCGGCGGTGGAAACAAGCCGCCGACGGAGGCGGGCTTCAACCTGTCGGTGCCGGCGATCATGGCCGGTGGTACGGGCAAGTTCGCTTCTGAACTGTCCGTCCGACGAATTCTCGGCGCTGACGGCGCCCGAGCAAGGACCCGGTGTTCTACGCGGAGGCCTGCGCCTTGACCCACGATGGAGAGGTCTGCGTGGACGAGGGGTACTACTTCGTCCAGCGCGACGCCGGTTGGCAGGCGCCGTGCATGGTGTCCGAGTCGATCGAACGCTGCAGGGAGCCTGGGGTGACAACCTCGCAGGCGACGCGATGCTGAAGGTCGGCAGCCCGATCCGGGTCGAGCTCGTGCTGTGGGACTACCTCGGGCGAGTCGATCCGGCATGCAGGGCTACAAAGTGATCAAGCTCGAACCGGCCGAGCTCGATCGCCTGTCTGACTATGGGCACCTCGCCGCGGACGTCGGGGGCGACTGGCTCGCCATACCAGATGGATGTCGGCGCCATCGTGCTTGACCCGGACGGCGACGCTCAACATCCAGCGGATGGTGAACGGCGAGCCTGTCGGTGCCCCGGAGTATGACGGGACCCGCCGGCGGTGAGATCAACGCGACCGGCAAGATCGTGTACGGATACAACCTGCGGGTGGCGACGCCGGGCACCTACCGCCTCACCTACACGCTGCCAAACGTCACACTCACGGATGCGAGCGAAGAAACCGACGCGTACTGCGCTGGGCAACACGGCCTACCTCGACATCGAGGTGGTCGGAGGCGGTGGCGGAGGCGGCGGCAAGGGCGGCGGTCAAGGGCGGCGGCAAGCCGATCAAGCCCGGGAAGCCCGGTAAATAACTGAGCCCCCAGCCGTCGGCTTTGAGCCGGCGGAACGCCCCCGGCCGGCTGGTCGCTCCAGCCGGCCGGGGGATCTCTGGGAAAGGCTCATCTTGCACGGCCCATCAACAAATGACTGGGGGCATATCATGGAATCCAAGGCAATCCTCGCCACTGCAGTGGCGATCCTGTGCGTCACTGGCGCAGCGAGCGCAAGCGCCGATGACCTGACCTATGAGTGGTATCCGGTCGCCACCAATGGCGACCTGATCCCGGGCACCACCAAGCACTTCAACAGCTACAACCAGCCGGCGGTCAACAAGGGCGGCATGGTCGTGTTCCGCGCGCGCAGCAAAGGCGGCGAGGGACAGGGGCAGGGCGAGTCGCAGCCTGAACACGGCATCTACACGCGTGACCTGGATGAGTACGGCCCGATCGTCACGGTGTTCCGGCGCCGGGGAGCGGTCCCGCAGCCGAACAACACGCAGTACGGGCCCGGCAAGGATCCGGCGGCCTTCAACGAGTTCCCGTCGGTGCCGCGCATCGACAGCGGCTCCGACACGATCGCCACGCGTGGCCAGTCGCAGCCGGTCTGGGAGTACACGCTGCCGGACGGTAGTGATACGCACACGGGAACCGCCGGTGTCTACACCAACCCGCAAGGCGTGCCGACGACGGCTGCAAGCATGGTCGGCGACGTTCCGGGTTACCAGCACTTCCAGGTGCCGATCGACGGAGTGCCGCTGGGAACGGGCTTCGACCAGTTCCCCGGATCGCCCGCGGTTACCGAGCGGACCACGATCGTCTTCAAGGGAAATTTCGCGGTCGACGGCGCCGGCAAGACGGGAGTTTTCTACCGCGACGTGAAGGCGCAGCGCGGTGTTGCACCCATCGAGCTGATTGCGAGTTCGTTCACGGATATTCCCGGCACGTCGATCAAGTTCGGTTCGACGGCGCCGCCGAGTGCGGGCGGCAAGTATGTCGTCTTTGCAGGGTATGACAACGAGCAGCAGCCGACGGCCGGAGGCATCTATAGAGCGCGAATCGGCAACAAGCCGATCAAGCTCGAGACGGTCGTCAAGATCGGCGACCAGGTGCCCGGCGAGCCTGCGGGCACGAAGTTCAAGGCCTTCGGTGAGGCGGTCTCGCTGTCGTCGAACGGCCGCCACGCCCTGTTCTGGGGCACCTGGGGCGACGCGACGTTCCCGGTGACGGTCACCTGCCCGGACGAAGGCAACGCCGCTCGACAGGAGTTTTGCCTGCAGATCACGGGCGCTGGTCTTGTCAAGGAAGTCCCCGTGCACCAGGGGTTCTTCGTGCGTGATGTGCAGCTCGGCAAGACCGTGGTCATCGCCAGGACGGACGATACATTCGAGGACTTCACCTACTGGAACTTCTCCGGAAGAGTGCCGGGCATGGAGGGAGAAGGTGACGACATCGAGGAGCCGGCTCGCTGGCGTACTGCGACATTCGGCGCGGTTTCCGGCAGCGGCGTGCCAAGCATGTCGGCATTCAGGGCACGGACCGTCCTGGGGAAGAACGGCGTCTACCTCCGCAAGATCCAGCCGTCGAAGTCGGGTGAACTGGTCACGATGCTCGAGACCGGCATGCCGGGTGCAATGGTGGATCCGAGAGCAACCGGCACGGTGATCACGGCGCTCGGCATAGAGCGCGATGGTTTCCGCGGCGAATGGCTGGCACTGACGGTCAGCATGCTTGCGGAAGGTGGCACCGAGGAGGATTCCGGCTGGGCCGGCGTTTATGCGGCCCGTTTCACGGCGGAGGACTGATCGCGTCGGATGCAAACCGGCGACTTCGGAAAACCGCAGCAGCGCTTGAGGTCATCTTCAGGTGAACCCTCCAAGCTCGATACTGCAGGTACAGGCAAATCGGACGCGCGCGACAGCGCGCAAGGAGGACCGACATGAGGGACCTCGGAAGGAAATTCACAGTAGTGGCGGTCGCCGCATTGCTCGCAGCGTTCGGTGCCTGCGGCGGCAGCTCTGACCACAAGGACTCAGTGACACCAGTCCCGACAACCGGGACCGTGAGCGCGGGAGTGATCACGGGCTTCGGCAGCGTGTACGTGGACGGCGTGCGCTATGACACGACCGGCGCTTCGGTCACGATGGACGGCGAGACCGCGACCGCGTCGCAGCTGCGCGTCGGACAGTACGTCGAGGTGAAGGGTCACGCGCAGGGCGCCGCGCACTACGCTGACGTCATTCGCTATCACAACGTGCTCGAGGGCCCGATCACCAGCATCGACACCGTCGCGAGTTCGTTCGTCGCGATGGGACAGACGGTGTTGCTGACCCTGGACACTTCGCTGGGCAGCGATATCCAGCCGGCCTCGATCGACGGGCTCAAGATCGGAGACGTCGTCGAAGTGAGCGGCATCGTTCCAGCCACGGGCGCCATCGACGCCACGCGTATCGACATCAAGCCGGACGGTGGTCCTTACGACGTCACCGGCTATGTCGTGGACCTCTCGGAGGCCACGCATCGATTCAGCATCAACGACCTGGTGATCGATTATTCGGGCGCCAACATGGACGATTTCGCGACCGGTGATCCGAGCGCGGGCGACCTGGTGCTGGTGAAGGGCTTTACGTTCGACCCTGATGGGGCATTCGCCGCGACCCGCGTGGAACTGCGCTCGGACGACTGGCTGATGCCCGGACCGGGTGACCTGATGGACGTGGAGGGGACGATAGTCGAGTTCGAATCCCCGACCGCCTTCAAGGTAGGCGGATGGGCCATCACCACCACGCAGGCCACTACGTATGAGCACGGGACTGTGGCCAACCTTGCGAACGACGTGATGGTCAAGGTCAAGGGAACGGCTGACGCGAACAGCGTGCTCGTGGCCGCGCGCATCTCGTTCATGGAGGTCAATACGCTTCGCATCGTCGCACAGGTCGACAATGTGACGGCAAACGGCTCGATAGAGCTGCTTGGACTGGCCGTGGCGACCGACGACGCGACACGTTACGAGGACAGGTCGCAGCTCGACCAGCGCGACTTCGGGTTCACGGACCTGACCGTGGGCACCTGGGTCGACGTGCGCGGGTACGAGGAGCCAGCCGCCAGCGGTGCAGTGCTCGCGACGCGGGTCGTGCGCATCGATCCGGCGGACGAGGTCAGCCTGCGCGGGCCTTTCGGCGAGCCCGTGAGCCCGGACTTCCACATCCTGTCGGTACTGGTAAAGACCACCGATGCGACGAAGTTCCGGCTCGAGGGAAATCTCGTGCTTACCCTGGAACAGTTCTTCGCAACGGCTGACGGACAGTTGGTGGAGGCCTGGGGCAGCTGGAGCGGCACAGCGTTGACCGCCGAACGTGTCGAGATCAAGGTCGACGACGACTGAGTCCAGCCAGGACGGCCGCGTCTCAGGCTTGGAGGCGGGCGGGGCACCGAAAGGTGCCCCGCCCTTCGTGTTCCGCGAGCTCAATTGCCACCGATACGGATGGTCCGTCCGGCCATGACCACTCAGAGTGACAGCATGCGCGTCCTCGTCGTGGACGATTCCGAACGCGTCCGGAAAACGCTGGCCACGGGCCTCCGGGCGCGGGGCATGGCTGTCGAGACCGCCGCGGATGGAGCCGAAGCCCTGATGCTGTTGAATGGCTTGCCATTCGACCTGGCAGTACTCGACCTGATGATGCCGCGCGTCGACGGCATGCACGTACTGGCGGAACTCCGGGGCAGGCGCGTCCGGCCTCGAGTCCTGGTGCTGTCGGCCCGCGACCAGGTGCAGGATCGGGTCGACGCGCTCAATCTCGGTGCGGACGACTACATGGTCAAGCCCTTCGCATTCGAGGAACTGCTGGCCCGACTGCAGGCGCTCGCCAGGCGCAGTTTCGCCGAGACATCGCCGGAGCTCGCCTGCGGTCGACTGCATGTGGATTCCGCGAGGCAGCTGGTGCGCGTGGACGACACGGTGCTGACGCTCACGCCGAAGGAATATGCACTGCTCGAGCTGCTGGTGCGGCGAAAGGGCCACGTCCTTGGCCGGGCAGTAATCTTCGAGCAACTCTATGAGAGCGACAGCACGGCGTCGGATACGGTGATCGAGGTGCTGATGAGTACGTTGCGGGCGAAGCTGGCCCGCGCGGGATTGCCCGACCTGATCGAGACCCGCCGCGGATTCGGCTATGTCGTTTCTTGATACCGCACGCCACTCCTTGCGCGGCCGCCTGGCGCTGGGACTCTTTGCAGGCATGGGCCTGGTCCTGGCTGCGGGCTTCATCGCGCTGCACGTGCTGATCAGGGACGACCTCTACCGCCATTTCGACCAGGAGCTCGAGCGCAAGATGAGCGCCGTCGCTGCATACGCGGTGGACCACCCCGGTGCGGAAGACACCGCCGAGTACATGCCGCAGTTCCGCACCAGGGCGCACGAGGATTTTTTCCAGGTCTGGGACGCGCAGGGAAATACGCTGTCGCGATCGGACTCGAGCGCGGGCCGGGACCTGCCCAGGCTCGAATCAGTCGTCGGAGGTCCGACCTACCACGACCTGGAACTGCCGGACGGCCACCATGGTCGCGCGATATCTCAGTCTTTTTCCCTTCCAGAGGAAGATACTCGCGGCCTGCTCTCGGTCGTCACGGCGGAGGAAACCGAGAATCTTGACCGGCTGGAGCGCCGTATCCACGTGCTGCTGTTCATCGCCGCGATCGTGACGCTCGCGGCCATGCTGCTCATAGCCTGGTACTCCGTGCAGCGTGGACTGCGTCCCGTCGACGACTTTGCCCGCTCGCTGGAAAGCGTCGACCCGGATGATCCCTCTGCGCGGCTCGACTCCGGGCCGCTGCCCGACGAACTGCGCCCCGTCGCGGCCAGCTTCTCGGCACTTCTGGACCGGCTGATGGAAGCGCTTGCCCGCGAACGGCGCTACGCACGCAATGTCGCGCACGAGCTGCGAAATCCGCTGGCGGAGATCCGTCTGCTGGCCGATGTCGGATCCGGGAGCACGGATCGCGAGGCGATGCACCATGCGGTTCGCGAGATCGGCGCGACGGCCGGGGAAATGCAGCAGATCGTCGAGTCACTTCTGGCCTTGACGCGATACGAGGCGGGGCTCGAGATTCCGCAGCCAGAGCCCGTCGATCTCAGTGCCGAGCTTCGCCGACAGGTGAGCGCCCTGTCCGGCGCAGCGGAGCAGCAGTCGCTGAGGATGGAACTCGACGCTCCAGGGGAGGCCTGGGTTCATACCGACAGCGCGTTGCTGCCCAGGCTGCTCGCAAACCTGCTGGGAAACGCTGTCTCTCACGCGCCGCGTGGATCGCTGGTGCGGGTCACGTTGAGTCCGGGAGGCGAACTGAGCGTGGCAAACCCGGCACCGGGTCTCAGGCCCGGCGACGTGCCACGCCTCGGTGAGAGATTTTTCCGCATCGGCAACGGCAGCCACGGGTCGCATGCGGGCCTTGGCCTGTCGCTGGCGACTGCCATTGCCAAGGTCCTTGGCCTGTCACTGACACTCGCGCTCGGCGACGACGGCCGCCTGGTTGCTGAAGTCGGCGGTTTCCGGCCCCTGGACCAGGCGCCTGGAGAGGAATGATGGGTGGAAGCGGCGTGTCAGCGCAGCAGGATTCGCGCCTGTAGCGCGTACATCGCGAACGCAATGCCGCGTCGCGCCAGTGCCACCGCGCGCGCAGGGCCGAGTGCGACGAGTACCACAGCACCGCCCAGTGCGAAGACCGGCGTGAGCCGGCGCAACACGCCGACCACTCGGTCGATCTTCAGGGTGCCCGATTCGATCTCGGCATAGGCCTGGGCCGCGTCGTCGCGCTGCAGCGCGCATTCCGCCTGCAATGCGGCGCGTCGTGCCGTCAGTGCGACCAGTCGTGAACTCACTGGTCGCCCCTGAGTGCGGACACGTCGCGCCGGAGCTCGGTGCGGGTGGCGTCGAGCAGCTTCGGCTTCTCATGCAGGCGCGCTCTCGCCATCCACGCTGCAACCGCCGAGAGAACCACGAATGCCGCCGTCACGCCGACTGCCGCGGCCATGCGATGCGTTTCCCAGTAGTAGATGATCAACGTGATGCCGGCAAGCAGCAGGCCCAGCACCGCTGCCAGCACCGCGACCAGGCCCCACAGCAGGATCCGGACGCCACGCTCGACGTCCTCGCTGATTTCCGTGGTCAGCAGTTCTACCCGCGTCTGAACGACGGCGAGCAACGTGCCAGCCAGTCGCGTTGCCGATCGCAGCAGGTTCGTCGCGGGCCCGGGTGCCGCGGTATCGTCCCCGCTCATCGCGCGCTACTCAACGACGCGCGAGCAGGACGCCGAGGATCAACCCAATGCCGGCCGCGATACCGACCGACTGCCACGGGTTGTCCTTGATGCGTGCCTCGGTAGCGGCCACGGCTTCCTCGCCGTGCCTGACGGCATTCCGCTCCGCCTCCAGCAGCCGCGCCTTGGCGCCCTGCAGCGATTCGCGGATCTTGGCCCGGGCCTCTTCGGCCTTCGCGCCGCCCTGCTCGGCGGAGGCTTTCATCAACGCCTCGGCGTCGCGCATCACGGTCGCAAGATCGGCCTTGAGTGTCTGCATCGTTACCTGTTCCGTCATTTCTCCACCTCCATGCACGGGCGGCTCGAGGGTCGTGCCGAGCTCGCTCCGAACCCCATGCTATGCCCCGGTACCCGAGCGAACAATCAGAGTTACCTGCATGGGCAGGCGGCACCATGCCGGAAAAGGCCAGGCGATGCCGGAAAAAGCAGGGCGGGATCAATTATTCGGGCAGCTACCCGGCGTTGCCGGTGGCCGGGGCCTGGAAGCCGTCGGGAACGCTGTCCCGGTAATTCCGCCGCGGCCATAAATGACGTTAAAAGCGCCTAAAAGACACTAAAAAAACCTAAAATACACTTACTCCTCCGAAAAGTGCCTCTCTTTGTCAGCCGAAGGCCTTTACATCGCCGGCAATTTTAGCTGCACTGCACAAACCCGGATATCCACCGGAATCGACATCGGAGATATTCGGGCCAACCTGCAACCTGCCGTCGCCCTGCGCGGCACCATTCGAGGATCCAAGATGGACACTAAGGCGAAAGACGTCTCGATGCAGATGGCCGAGGACGCCCGGCAGACCGAGTGGGAAAACGTCAGCTTCACCGCGGAGGTGTTCAAGGGAAACTTCCGCTGGGACCTGCTGCACCCGTTCCCGGCGCAGTCGCCTGAGGACAAGAAGATCGGCGACGACTACATCGAGAAGATCCGCCCGGTCGTAGAGAAGGCAATAGATCCCTGGAAGATCGACGAGGAAGGCGAGTACCCGCCCGAAGCGCTGGATGCGCTCGCGGCGGCTGGCCTCTTCGGCATGAAGATCCCGAAGGAGTACGGCGGCCTTGGTTTCTCCGTCACCAACTATGGGCGTGTGCTCGGCTTCCTGGGTGGCTACTGCGCAACCACGGTCGCGTACGTGTCGGCGCACCAGAGCATCGGCGTGCCGCAACCGCTCAAGGAATTCGGTACCGAGGAGCAGAAGCGCAAGTACCTGCCTCGGCTGGCAAAAGGCGAGATCTCCGCATTTGCGCTCACGGAGCCCGGCGTGGGTTCCGACCCGGCGCGCATGACCACCACGGCCACCCCATCGGCCGATGGCAAGTACTACACGCTGAACGGTGACAAGCTGTGGTGCACCAACGTCACTGATCCGAAGACGACACTGATTGCGGTCCTCGCGCGGACGCCCGACAAGGTGCTGCCCAACGGCAAGTCGCTGCCGCAGATTTCCTGCTTCGTGGTCGAGACCGCCTGGCCAGGTGTGGAGCGCGTGCGGCGTTCGCGGTTCATGGGCCTGCGCGGGCTTGCGAACGGCGTGCTCACGTTCAAGGACGTCAGGGTCCCGGCCGAGAACCTGGTTGGCAAGCCAGGCGAGGGCCTGAAAATCGCGCTCGCGACACTCAATGTCGGTCGCCTCGGGATTCCGGCTGCTGCAATCGGCGGCGGCATGGCGATGGTGGAAGACGCGAAGTGGTGGACCTCCACGCGCCAGCAGTGGGGCCAGCCGATCGGCAAGCACCAGGCCGTGGCCAAGATGATCTCGGGCTACATGGCCCAGCTCTTTGCGATGAAGGCGATGGTGCAGGTCGCGTGCGCGTTCGCGGACCACAAGAACGCCGACATCCGCCTCGAGGCGGCTGCCGCCAAGTACTGGTGTTCCGAGACGCTGTGGAAGATGTACGACGATTACCTGCAGGTGCGCGGCGGACGCGGCTACGAGCGTGCGACTTCGCTCTATGAGCGTGGTGATCGGCCGACGTCGATCGAGATGGCGATGCGCGATGCGCGCATCAACCGCATCTTCGAGGGCTCCTCGCAGGTGATGCACCTGATCATGGCGCGAGAGGCGCTGGACACGCACTTCAAGCTCATGATGCCGATCCTGCAGCCGAAGCCGGGCCAGAAGGTGTCGAAGGGCGAAGCGGCTATGAAGGCCGCGGGTTTCTACGCGACCTGGCTGCCGAAGCTTTACGTGCCGTTTGGCGGGGGTGGACTGGACGCGCCGCACCTCGACGCGAGGAACCGCAAGCACCTCGCATGGACGGCGAAGACTTCCAAGGTGCTCGCACGGAGATTGTTCGGGACCATGGCGAAGTTCGGGCCGAAACTCGAGCAGGAGCAGGTCATCCTCGGCAACTTCGTCGACATCGGCGTGGACCTGTTCGTGATGGGCGCGACGCTCTCTTACGCCAATCACCTGGTCGCGCTGAATCCCGCCGACAAGTCACCGCTGGAACTCGCAGACCTGTTCTGCAGCGAGGCGCGTCGCCGCATCGACGGCAACTTCAGCGCGGTGAGCGGCAATTTCAATCGACTGTACGGCAAGGTTGCCGGGCTGTTGATGGAAGGCAAGCTGGACTGGCTCGCCATGGGCGCGATCAACCCGATTCCGCCGGCGTACCGCGACTGGCAGAAGAATGACTACGAGCATCCGGCGGCGGATGCCGCCAAGCCCAGGGCCGAGGTGCCAAAGGAAGCCGCGTAAGGGCAGGGGACATTCTCCTTTTCGCAGCAGCGAAAAACGGAGAATGTCCCCGTTTCCAAAAAAACCGGTGCCTGGCACCTGTTTTCTATCGCAGGGCGAGCAGCTCCGCGGGATTGCCTGACCATAGGACGTAGCTCTCGCTCAATCCGTCGCGTATTTCGGCCGCGCTGAGGTTGCTCGCGTCGGCGACAAGTGCAAGTGTCTCGCGGTCGATCCGGACGATCAGCAGGCGCGCTGACGATGACGGGGCGCGGAGCGGGGATTCCACCATGCCGAGTTCGCGCGGCGTCGCGCCCACCGGTACCAGCGGAATTCGCCGGCCGTCGGCGATGATCTCGAAGTCTGCGATCCCGTCGTGCGCACCGGCCTCGCGCTTGTCGATGGTCGACCAGACATAGCCATAGAAGTACACCGCGTGCGTGCCCATGCGATTGACGTCGATGGGTACCAGGGTCAGGTAGTCCCGCGCGTGTACGGCAAGCTCGGGTCGGTCACGTGCGAATACCAGCGATTCCCGTGCAACGGTAACGGTCGCGGCCGATTTCTCGTCCAGGTACTGGCGCGGGCCGTCGGATGGCGGCGACGCGCAGGCGCCGGCCACGAGGGCGACGACCACGACCACAAGATGGCGCAGGCTGCGCAGCGACCGGTCGCGATCAGAGGTCATATCGATACCCCAGGCTGAAGTAGTAGCGTGTCGTATCGGCGCTCGAGTCACCCAGCGTGCGCTGCCCGATCTCGGCGCCGCCTTCGAGCTCGAGCCAGAATTTCCGCCAGCGCATCTCGGCGCGCAGGCCCGGCGCATAGAGCCACTGCGTCGAGCCGTCGCCGTGGAACTGGCGCTGGTCAACACGGATCCTCGGGCTCAACCGCCACGCTTCGCCCAGTGGCAGCTGCGTGTAGAGGCCGAGCGACATCGTGTCCGTCGCGTCGCCGGTCTGGTACTGGAGGCCGAGCGACGAGACGTCGCCGCGCCCGAACAGTCCGTACGCCATGGTCTGGGTCGAGACGATCAGGTCAGTGCCCGAGTCCGGCGTTGCCTCGACTCCTCCTGATGCTGGTGTCGCACTGACGCTGACGCCGGAAACGTCCATCGACCACTGCCACTTCTCGCCGAAAGGCCGTGACAGCGACAGCGTGTACGTGTCGGAATCTGCAGTCCTGTCCCGGGCCAGTTGCTCGACCTGGGCGCTGGAGTACAGGCTGAACAGTTCGTCGAAGGTACGCACTGGCTGGCCTATCAATGCATTGCGCAGGCTCAGGCCAGGGCTCTTGCGATGGTCCAGGTTGGCGCTGAGCGTCCAGCGCGCGGGCAGCGCAGCCGTGGCGAGCAGCAGCACGTCATTCAGGTCGCCGAAGCGCAGGTCGTAGTCAGCGAGGCCGACGAATGTCAGGCCGGGCCTGAAGTAGCGCACTTCCGTGCCGATCGCCTGCCGGTCGCTGTAGCCGACGTAGTCCTGGTTGAGAGCATAGAGAGACATGTCCCACGCCTCGGCGAACGTGCCGAAGTCGGCTGACAGCGCGTAGAACGTCTGGTCCGTCGTCGGTGCAAGGCGGGTCGAATTGACCAGGTAGCCGAGGTGCGCGTTGATGCGGACCTTCGGCACGACCTGGTAGCCGGCGTAGACGCCGTCAAACGCGCCAATCAAGCCGCCCAGGCTGCCCGACTGCCGTCCGCCGCGCACCGTCCAGTCGAGCGCGTGATCGCGCAGTTCCGCGTACAGCAATGCGACGGTTCCCTGGTTGCCTGGTCCGTCGGACATCAGGTCCACGCCGTACGAACCGCTCGCCCGCATGGCAAAGTCATAGCGATCGCCGCTGCGGCGCGCGGAAAGTGCAACGTCGTTAAGGATCGCGTCCTGTGTCGTGGCGCTGGTGGAAACTGTGCCGTTGTCGAAGCTGCTGGTGTCCTTCCTGTAGGTCTGCGAGATTCCGCCGTAGACCCTCCAGGGTGATTCACTGCCCGCAGCGGCCCGCGCCTGCGCACTGGCTGGGCTGGCCGCGAATGTAAGTGCGCGCAGGCGCTTGGCAACGCGGCCTGCCGCCTCGCCCTGCGGATAGCGATCCAGGTAGGCCTCGTACTCGGCCTTCGCGTGCGCCAGCTGGCCATTTCGCTCGCGGGCCAGACCGAGCAGTTCCTGGGCCTGTGCGCGCTGCGGGAATTCAGGCTGTTCGGTCAGCATCGTCAGCAACTGGATCGCCACGACGTAGTCCTTGCGTCGCAGCATCTCCTGCGCGCGTTTCATCGTACGGTCGATGTCCTGCTGCGTAAGCGTCGTATTACCTGGCCCCGGCGTCGTCCGCACGCTGCCGACCGCGCCCGGCGCCCCCGGCGCGCTCAGCACCTCGTCGTCGGATACAGCCAGCCAGGCCTTCGGATAACTGGCGCGCGCATCGACCAGCACACGGCGGGCGTCCGATTCACTGACGAAGGGCCCCGCACGCAGCCGGTACCACTTGTTGCCATTGACCACGGTTTCCGAGACGTAGACCGGGACACCGGTGACCTGCCCGGCCGCTTCCGTGGCCGCAGCGCCATAGGGCTCGCGCGACGCGTCAAGGTTGACTGCGTATACCGACACAGGCCCCGTGATTTCGCGCACTGCGACGCTGGAACGATCGATATCGGGCCGCGACAACAGGATGCGTAGTCCGCGGCCGTTGGTCGCCGGCACCAGCACGAACTGTTCCAGCCTCGACCAGCGGATTCCAAGCTCTACGTTCCTGCCCATCGTGCGATCGACATTGACCGCGCGGATGACGCCGCGATCGTCAAGCACCGGTGGCACCACCCAGCCCGCGGCAGGTGATCCGCAGTCGACGCCGGGAACCAGGCGCACCTGCAGCGAGTCGCCGTCGCTCGCTGGCGTGTGGCTCACGTACTGGACGTTGCAGCCGAACACCACGTTGACCGTCGCGTAGCCGTCCTGCTCGGTGACGCTGACGTCCTCAATGAGCCGCCCGGCAACCTGTGCCTGCGCCGGGCCGGTGAGACCCGACAGCAGCATCGACACGGCAATGATTTTCGGCACCAATCGCATCAGTCGAATTTCGAGTCCGTGATTCGGTGTTCCGGGCCCGACCGACGCGTCAGGATCGTCGTCAGCGTCGAGTCGGTGTAGATATGGCAGGCGCCCGAGCAGTTCCGGAGTTCGCTGACCGTGTATTTCACGTCGCCGTACTTCTTGTGCGGGTCCGGCTTGTAGCGATTCGAGTGGCAGCCCGCGCAGTCGGGCTTGTAGGCGGGCGAGCGCCAGGTGGCGGCGTCGGTGTTGGTCGTGTGGCAGTTCAGGCAGGTCAACGCGACACGGTGGTCGCCCGGATATCCGCCGCCGGTTCTGTGCCTGAACGTGTTGGGCGACCAGGCATTGGTCGTGTGGCACTGGTTGCAGTCGAAGTTATTGACCGGAAAGGTCATGTGACCGGTGGAAGTACCGCTGGCAGTGGTGCCGTTGTGACAGTTCCTGCAGCCGCTGGTCACGCCCGTGTGGTCGAAAGCAGCCGGCAGCCAGGCCAGCGTGGAGTGACAGGCGCCGCACTCCTGCGTGGTCGGAATGTGATTGTTTGGCTTGCCAGCCGCCTTGACGCCGTTGTGGCAGCTGCTGCAGGTGCCGGTCACGTGGTTGTGATCGACGCGTACCGCCGGCTTCCAGCCGACGGTCGTATGGCATGCGTCGCAGCTCGTATCGCTGCTGATGTGAGTCGCATTCTTGCCCGTGGCGTTGCTGCCGTTGTGGCAGGAGTAGCAGCTACCGATCACCTGTGTGTGATCCACGCGCACCGCGGGCTTCCAGGCGGCCGGCGAGTGACAGCCCTCGCACAGGTTGCTCGTCTGCAGGTGGCTCGCGTTCTTTCCGGTGGCCTTCACTCCGTCATGACAACTGAAGCAGTTGCCGGTCACGCCGTCATGGTTGAAGCCCGTGGCGGGTTTCCATGCGTTCGTCGAGTGGCAATTGCCGCATTCGGCGGTCGTCGCGATGTGGGTGGCGGGCTTGCCCGAGGCCGCGGTGCCATTGTGGCAACTCGAGCAGTTGCCGATCACTTGTGCGTGATCGACTTGGGTGGCTGGCTTCCAGCTGCCTGTCGAGTGGCAGGCCTCGCACACCGCGGTCGTGAAAAGGTGGGTGGCATTCTTGCCCGCCGCCTTGATGCCGTCATGGCAACTCGCGCAATTGGAAGTGATTCCGGAGTGGCTGAATGTCGCGGGCTTCCAGGCCAGCGTCGTGTGGCACGAGCCGCATTCAGCGGTGGTCGGGATGTGGTTGCTGCCCTTGCCCGCGGCCACGGTTCCGTTGTGGCAGCCCGAGCAGGTTCCCGAGACGTGGGCATGGTCCACTCGAGTCGCGGGTTTCCACGCGCTGGTGGCGTGGCAGCTCTCGCAGCTGGTGTCGGTCGTGATGTGCGACGTGCCCTTGCCAGTCGCGTTCACGCCGTTGTGGCAGCTGAAGCAATTGCTGGTGACGCCGTTGTGGTTGAAGCCAGTGGCCGGCTTCCACGCGCTCGTGCCATGGCAGCTGCCGCATTCGGCAGTGGTCACGATGTGATTCGTGGGCTTTCCGGTCGCGGTGGCGCCGTTGTGGCAGCTCGAGCAGGTGCCGAGCACCTGGGCGTGATCGACGCGCGTGGCGGGCTTCCACGCGGTCGTTGCGTGGCAGGATTCGCACTGGCCGGTCGTGAACATGTGGCCGGCGTTCTTGCCGGCGGCCTTCACGCCGTCGTGGCAGGCAGTGCACCCGGAGACGATGCCGGCGTGGCTGAAGTTGGCGGGCTTCCAGGCAACGGTTGCGTGGCAGCTGCCACATTCCTGGGTGGTCGGAATGTGATTCGGCCCCTTGCCGATGGCCTTCGCGCCGTCGTGGCAGGAACTGCAGCTGCCGATGACCTGCAAGTGGTCGACCCGGGTCGCCGGCTTCCAGCCTGACAGGGCGTGGCAGGCCTCGCAGGTGTTGCTCGACGGGATGTGCGTTGCGCCCTTGCCGGTCGCCTTCACACCGTCATGGCAGCTCGAGCAACCGTCCACGATGCCGGTGTGGTCCCAGGTCGCGGGCTTCCACGCGGCCGGCGCGTGGCACGAATCGCAGGTGTCCGCACTCACGATGTGATTGTTCGGCTTGCCCGTGGCGATCGTCCCGTTGTGGCAGGAGAAGCAGCTGCCGGTCACCTCGCGGTGGTCCACGGTCGTCGCGGGCTTCCAGGCCAGCGTCGCGTGGCAGGAGCCGCAGTTGTTCGTAGACAGGATGTGCGCTGCCGGCTTTCCGGTCGCGGTCGTGCCGTTGTGGCAGGCGTAGCAGCTGCCGGTGACCTGCGCATGATCGACGCGTACGACGGGGCGCCAGCCGGTGGTCGAGTGGCAGGCCTCGCAGGTGTCGCTAGCCTGGATGTGTGTGCTGCTCTTTCCAGTCTGGCGCACGCCGTCATGGCAGCTCAGGCAGGAACCCGTGATGCCCTCGTGAGTGAACCGGGCCGGTTTCCACGCGGCGGTCGTGTGGCACTCTCCGCATTCCCCGCTAGTCGGGATGTGGCTGGAGGGCTTGCCGGCCGACCTCACTCCGTCGTGGCACGTGGAGCAGGGCTCGCTGATCGCCGAGTGGCTGAAAGTCGCCGGTTTCCAGGCGGCCGTGGAGTGGCAGGAGCCGCACTCGGCGCCGGTGACGATGTGGTTGGCGTCCTTGCCCATGGCAATCCTGCCGTCATGGCAGGAGCTGCAGGTGCCGAGCACGCTCGCATGGTCGACTCGGTTCGCCGGCTTCCAGGTGCTGGTCGAGTGGCAGGCGCCGCAATCGGTGCTGGTGGTCAGGTGCGTTGCGTTCCTGCCGGTTGCCGTCGTGCCGTTGTGGCATGAATAGCAGCTGCCGGTGACCTGCGTGTGATCCACGACCGTGACGGGGCGCCAGCTGAACGTTGCGTGGCACGCCTGGCAACCGTCGCTCGCCCTGATGTGCGTAGCACTCTTGCCGGTCTCGCGGACGCCGTCGTGGCAGGTGACGCAGGTTGTCGTGAGGTTATCGTGGCTGAATCGCGCCGGTTTCCACGCAGTGGTTGCGTGGCAAGTGTCGCAGCCGTTTTCGCTCGGGATGTGGTTCGCATGCTTGCCGCTGGCGGTCCTGCCGTCATGGCACGAGAAACAGGTCCCGAGTACCTGCGAGTGATCAACCGCCGAGGCCGGCTTCCACGCGGCGACGACATGGCAGGACTCGCAGGTTTCGCTGGTGCGGATGTGCGTCGTGCTGCGTCCCGTCGCGCGATTGCCGTCGTGGCAGCTCACGCAGTTGTTCTCGTAGCCCGTGTGATCGAACTTCGCGGGTTTCCAGGCTGTTGTCGCGTGGCAGTTGTCGCACTGCGCGCTCGTCACGATGTGACTGGCACCCTGGCCGGTCGCGATCCGCCCGTCGTGGCAGGTCGAGCAGCTGCCGAGCACGTTGCCGTGGTCGACGCGGACTACCGGTTTCCACGACACCGTCGCGTGGCAGGCATCGCAGGCAGTGGTTGCCTCGATGTGGGTCGCGCCGATACCTGTTGCCTTGACGCCGTCGTGGCAGGTCGCGCACCTATCGGTCGTACCCGCGTGGTCGAAGGTCGCCGGACGCCAGGCGGCAGTCGCGTGGCAGGTGTCGCAGGTGTCGGCACTCGGAATGTGTTGTGCTCCACGCCCGGTCGCGCGTGTACCGTCATGGCAGGAAGCGCAGCTGCCCATGACCTCGGCGTGGTCGACGCTGGTAGGCGGCGCCCAGGTGAACACGCTGTGGCAGGCCTCGCAGCGATTGCTGGTCTGGACGTGAGATGGACTCTTTGCCGTCGCGGCTCCGCCGGGCGTGTGGCACGAGACGCAGTCAGAAGAGATCGTTCCATGGTCGAACCGCGTTGGACTCCATGCGGCCATGCCGTGACAGGCTCCGCAGTCGGCCGTGGTGACGATGTGGCCGGCGGGTTTGCCCGCGGCGTGTACGCTGTCGTGGCAGGACGAGCAGGTGCCGCGAGCCTGGTCGTGGTCGAATTTCGATGCAGGAGACCAGGCGGAAGTCGTGTGGCAGGCGTCGCACTGCTCGCTGCTGAGAACGTGGTCCGAAGATTTTGGCGTCGCGCCGATGCGCGATCCGTTGGAATGACATGCGAAGCACGCGCGCGGCGTGCCCTGGAACACGGCGTCCACGTGGCACGACTCGCAGGCCTGCAGCTTGTGTGCACCCGTAAGTTCGTATCCTGTCGTGACGTGGTTGAACTCGGTGCCGGCACCTTGCGCGAATGCGGGCTGGCAAGCGATCGCCAGCAGGCAGAGAAAGACCAGTTTGTGGAAATGGGCCATGGTTTCGCGCCTACTGCAGCCGTGCGCCCTTGAAGCTCGTGGTCACGTGGCATCGCTGGCACTGGCGGCCGTATTGCCCGAGGTGGACATCGTCCTTCGAATGGCAGGCGTCGCAGTCCTTGCCCAGCTTCACCTGGTCGGCCGGCTGCCTGTGGCAGCCTGAGCAGGCGACCTTGGCGTGTGCGCCGGTGAGCGCGAATTCAGTCGCCTTGCCGTGATCGAACTGCCAGAGACCCCAGCCGTTTGGCGAGTGGCAGGCCTCGCAGTCCTTGCCGAGCGCACCCTTGTGCCGGTCGTCGCGCTGGTGGCAGCCATTGCAGTCGGTGGCGACGCCCTTGAACGCCGGCGACATGTGGCAGGCGTGGCAGGGGACCACCACGTGCAGGCCGACCAGCGGAAACCGGGTAAGGTCGTGATCGAAGACCACGTCCTTGCGCCAGCCATCGACGCCATGGCAGGCAGCGCAGTCTGTGCCGAGCCTGCCCGCGTGTGCGTCGCTGGTGCGGTGGCAGGCATTGCAGTCGGTGCCGAGCTTCTGCTGTGCAATCACCGCCGTATGGCATGAGTTGCAGCTGAGCGCGGTGTGGCGGCCCACCAGCTGGAACTGACCGTCACGCTGGTGATCGAAGGTCGACGGCTTCCAGGCGGACGTGCCGTGGCAATTTTCGCAGGCGGCCCCGAAGCGGGTCGCGTGCGCATCGTCGGATCGATGGCAGCCTGCGCAATCGCGCGGCAGCGGGTCCTTCATGTTCGGCGTCTTGTGGCACCCCTGGCAGGTCAGTGCTGCGTGGGCCCCGGTCAACGGGAAGCGAGTTTCTTTCGCGTGGTCGAACTTCGAGGTCTTCCACGCGGCCGTGGTGTGACAGCTCGCGCAGTCGGGCCCCCTGGCGCCGCGGTGCACGTCATCCGGGGAGTGGCAGGACGCGCATGCCGAAGGAGTTCCCGAGTAACGGTTGCCGGCGTGGCAGGCGGCACAGGTGACGTCGCGGTGTGCGTCACGCAGCGCGAACCGTGTCTTGTCGTGGTCGAAGCGGGCGCGTGCCCAGGTCGAAGGCTCGTGGCAGTTGCCGCAGGCAGAGTCGAACTTGCCGCCATGCGGGTCGTCGGCCTTGTGGCAGTCGACGCAACCGGATCGCGCCTCACGGAATTTCTGCCCGGGCTTGTGGCAGGTATCGCAGGCGGCCGCCGCATGAGCACCAGCCAGCGGAAAGTCAGTCCGCGAGTGATCGAACGCCGGCCGGCTGAGCTTGACGATGTCCGCGTCACGCCCCTGGTGCTCGGAGTGGCAGGCCTTGCACTGCGCCGTGTCGATTTCGGGCAGGCGGCCGTGAAAGCCTGTGTGCCCCCGGACATCCGCCGCGACTTCCTTGTGGCAGGCCATGCACAGTGCGGCCTGGCGATTGCGGTCGGCGCGATCGTGGCACTGGGAACACTCCGCCTCGAGCTTCGCGTGTGCGTTCGTGAGCTTACCCGGCATGAGCAGCGTCTCTATGCTGGCCGCAGTCGCGCCGTGCGAAAAAAGCTGCGCCAGCATTACCAGCACCATTGCGGGCAGGGGGCGCACATTTCCCATCCGCGTCCGGTACCGGCTCAGTAGACGTGCACGGCAATGACGTGCACTACGCCTGCGATCAGCAGCATCAGGAACAGTGGCATGTGCAGCGCATGCCAGAGCGAGAAGAGGCGCTCGAACGACGCGAATTCCACGACACGGCGAGTCGCGGTGAGGCGATCGTCGATGTAGCCGGTTGCGGTCTCCAGCAGGCTGTGCTTCCGGGCATCGCCGATCTTCGCCAGGGCCGCAGTCTTCAGCGATTCGCGCACGTAGCGTCTCAATCGACGTCGCGCGAGCGCGGCGGATGCCGCGCAGACCGGCGGACGCGCCAGCTGGGGAAGCCGTTCGCAACGTTCGACGATGGAGTGCTCCTCGGACTCGATCCGGACCACCAGGTCCGGGAGGAACTCCACGTTCGTCGTAACCCAGCGCAGCCTTTCGGCGTATTCGCGCAGTTCCGCCAGGCTGGCGCGGCGTCCGTGCAGGCCGTGATGGATGCGCGTGTAGAAGTATCGGCCGAACAACCCGCTGCCGGAGACGACCAGCATGCAGGCCAGTGCCACGTTGCTGTTGGTGGCGCCGAGGCTGAAGTTGGAGTGAAAAAGAATCAGCACGGGACCGACGACGCCGAGCACCATGTGGGTCTGGAACCAGTGCTTGGTGGTGCCGAGGAAGCCGAGCGCGCGGACCCGCTTGCGCAGCGGGTAGACCAGCAACAGCAGCATTGCCGATCCGCCGATGATGCCCAGCGCATAGCCCGCGCCGGTCTGCGGCGTGATGTACTGCTCCGTCGGGAAACGGTAGCCCCAGAACAGGAGTGCGGCCGTCGCGACCAGCATCAGCCACTCGGGCTTCAGCAGCCTGCGGTGGAGCGGGCTCGTGGAGGCGGGCTTCGCGGCGGCCGCGGGTGGATTTGCGGCTGCCAGCCTTGGACGCAGCACCGTCGTTGCGGCAGCCGGGACGCCGGCATCTGCCGGGTCGATCTGAATGCGATCCAGTCGGGCGTTCATTGACAGCTCTCAACCGTTCGCGAGGCGGGTCGCTTCGGCGATGTTCGCCTCGACGATGCGGGCGTCCGACGAGTCGGGCGGCACGAGGGCGAGCAGCTGCCGCCAGGTCGCCAGGGCGTCGTCGTAACGGCGTTGCTCGTAGGCGAGGCTCGCCTTCAGCCACAGCGCCTTGGTGTGCCGGGGCTCGAGCGCCAGCGCCTGCGCCAGCGCTTTCTCGGGTTCGCCGGCCAGATGGCCAGCCATGGACGCCTGCGCGTCGGCGTAGTCGGCCCAGTTGTCGGCGCTCATGGCGCCAAGGTCGGCGGCCTCGGCATAGGCGGCACACGCCTGCTCGAACTGGCGATCGCGGCGGTGCTTCTCCGCGCTGGCAATCAGGGTCTCGGCATGGCTCGGCGTGGCCTTCAGCGCCTGGCCAGCGGCGGTCGGGCGATTCGATCCGGCGAGCAGCATCGCGCTGGCAGCGACCGCGTCGCGCAGGTCACCATCCGACGCCGTCGTGTGCTCACGAGCGAGTCCTGCCTCTTCACCGCGCCCGAGGAAATCGTAGGACTGTGCCAGCAACTCCCACTGCTCGTCGGAGCCACCCTGGGTTGCGAGCCGGGTCTTGAGCGCCAGAGTGGCAGCTTCCATCGACCCGGCGTCGGTTCCGGCCACTGGCCCGGCCATCGAAGCAGGCATCGATGCGGAAGATGCAGCCGGGACCGGCGTGCCTGCCGTCTCGAGCGCTGCTACCGGCATGTCCGGCTTCAGGATGAAGAACGCCGACGCGAGCATGAGGCCGACGGACAGTCCGAGGACGAATCCGTTGCGCGTACTCGACGTTATGACACCTGCGGACATGGTGAACTTCTCCCGACCTGCTGTTCTTCTACTTGGGCCGAGGCTACTTATCCGGCGAGGCCGGTGCACTTGGTAAGGGCGGCCAACTTCCGGATTTGTGACACGCGGCAGCATTGGTGAGCGGCAATTCTCATTTGGCGACTATCGGCGATGATTGCGGGCAGCGGACTCGGCTAGAGTCGGGGCGTCATGGATTACGCACTACTGCTCGTGTACGGGGCGCCGCTGGCGGTCATCTGGGGCTGGTACCTGGGCCGCCGCCAGCGTGCCGAGCGCACGCACGTCGCCGTGCGAGAGCGGGCGGTTGCCGACGGGCTGGCCGAACCAGCGTCGCTGCATCCGGTGATCGACCCGCTGCGCTGCATAGGCTGCGGATCGTGCGTGAAGGCCTGCCCGGAGCAGCCCGAACACCATGTGCTCGGCTTGATCGGAAACAAGGCGCAACTGATCAGTCCTTCGGACTGCATTGGCCATGGCGCCTGTCGCAGTGCGTGCCCGGCCGACGCCATCACGCTCGTGTTCGGTTCCGCGAAGCGCGGGGTGGATATTCCGCTGCTGGGCGCGGACTTCGAGACCTCGGTCCCGGGTATCTACATCGCAGGCGAACTCGGCGGGATGGGGCTCATCCGCAACGCGCTCTCCCAGGGCCGCCAGGCAGTCGATGCGATCCACCGTCGACGGCGCAGCCGCGGCGACGGGCTGGACCTGGTGATCGTCGGGGCAGGGCCGGCCGGCTTCGCGGCGTCGCTGACTGCGATGTCGCACGGAATGAAGTGCGCCACGATCGAACAGGAGTCGCTGGGCGGAAGCGTCTTCCAGTATCCGCGCGCGAAACTCGTGATGACCTCGCCGGTGACCCTGCCACTGGTCGGCAAGATGCGCTTTGGCCATACGGCCAAGGAAGCGCTGCTCGACTTCTGGCGCGAGGTGGAGAAGAAGACCGGGATCAAGATCAATTATCGCGAGCGAGTCGAGGCAATCACGAAGCAAGGCAACGGCTTTGTCGTGCGCACGACCAGGAGCGAATACCGGACGGCAAACGTGCTGCTGGCGATCGGTCGTCGTGGCACACCGCGAAAGCTCAATGTCCCCGGCGAAGACCTGCCGAAGGTCGTCTACCGTCTCATCGATCCCGAGCAGTACTCGGGGCAGCGCGTGCTCGTGGTCGGGGGTGGCGACAGCGCGCTGGAAGCGGCGGCCAGCATCGCTGAGAATGGCGCGCAGTCGGTGACCCTGTCCTACCGCGGCGAGGCATTCTCCCGCGCGAAGCCAGCCAATCGCGAGCGGGTCGCTGCCGCCGAGCGCGTGGGCCGGCTGAAGCAGCTGTTCAAGTCCGAAGTTCGCCACATTGCCGAGGATCGGGTGGTTCTCGACATTGACGGGCGCGGCGTCGAATTGCCGAACGACGCCGTCATCGTCAGCGCCGGCGGCATCCTCCCATCAGACTTCCTGCGTGGAATCGGCGTCCAGGTGGAGACCAAGTTTGGGACCGCTTGACCGCCTGCGCGCGTTCACCGTGGCCTGTATCCCGGCGCTGCTGGTTCTCGCGCATCAGCCGGCAACGGCGGGCCAGGTCGTCGAGACGCAGGCTGCAGTCCAGGCCGACACGCTGGAACCTGCCAAGGCCGCAATCCGGGTCAAGAACTACAGTGCTGCGGCACAGTTGCTGTCGGAGCAGGCGGCGCGGAACAATGCCGACGCGCAGTACCTGCTCGGCACGCTGTTGCTGTCGGACCTGCTGCCGCAGCCAGACCGGCAACGTGCGCAGGCGATGTTCGAGTCGGCCGCGCGCAATGGGCAGGCGAGGGCGGCGCTTGCGCTGTCGGCAATGGCTTCGACCGGCGACCTGCGCGATGCCGAAGCCGCGCGACGCTGGCTTGCGCGCGCGGCCGAACTCGGCGATCCGGCGGCGAGCGACATGCTGCAGCGTGGCGTCCTGCCGCTGGAGTTTCGCGTCCAGGATTCACTGGCAGACGAGCAATCACGGCAGGTCGAAATGTGGCGCGCCGCGCGGCGCGACGATGTCTCGACGCTGTCGCTGCTGGCCACATCCCAGCGTGTGGATGCCGCCGACGGATTCGGTCGAACGTCGCTGCACCATGCCGCTGAAGCGGGCGCGGCGCAGGCAGTCGCGCTGCTGCTCGCTCGCGGCGCCAGGGTCGAGGCGACCGATGAATATGGTGTAACGCCACTGATGCTGGCCTGCGCCGCGGAACGACCGGATACCTGCGACATCCTGTTGCGGGCGAAGGCGAGCGTCACGGCTGCGGATCGCTCGGGAAATACGGCACTTGCCTACGCGGTCC
Source organism: uncultured Gammaproteobacteria bacterium (assembly GCA_963793005.1). Lineage (GTDB taxonomy): Bacteria > Pseudomonadota > Gammaproteobacteria > Steroidobacterales > Steroidobacteraceae > RPQJ01. The sequence goes on along the minus strand of CAWBYP010000004.1, from coordinate 435,858 downwards.
GCAGTGGCCGCCTGCAGCAGGCGCACGACCTCCAGGCCGCCGGATCCGCGCCGGTGCGTGTATTGGCGAGCGCGTCGGCCGGATCGGCGAAAGAGATGCCGCGAGCAGCCAGCGATGCCTACGCGGGTTGGCCGGACGTGGTCGTTGCCGCGAGCCGCAAGGACCCGGAGCGGCTGCGCGACCTGCTGGCTCGAGGGGCCGACCCGAATGCTGCTGCGCCGGGCGGACAGACGGCACTGATGGTGGCGATTGCCGCGGGTTCCTCGAGCACCGCGGCATTGCTGCTGGATGCGGGCGCGGACGTTTCCAGGGCGGACGCGCAGGGCGACACACCGCTCGGTGTGGCGGTGCGGAGCCGCAATCCGGCCCTGGTCAAGGTCCTGCTGCGGCACGGAGCGGACCCGAACGCACACGCTGCCGGTGAGCGTCCGCCCCTGCTGGTCGCCGTTTCCGGCAGTGACCAGCCGGTGGTACGCCTGTTGCTTGAAGCCGGCGCCGACGCAAATTCCAGCGGGCCGGCGGGAACGACACCGTTGATGCTCGCGGCGGCGCGTGACGACGCCGAAATTGTCGCCGCACTGCTCGGCGCCGGGGCGTTGCCATCCGCGATCGATTCGTCGGCAAGGAGCGCACTCTGGCTGGCCGCCTGTGGCGACGCGGCCGCGACAGTGCCGGTGCTGGTCAAGGCCGGCGCTACCGTCGACGCCTCCGATCGGGATGGCGTCACGCCGCTGTCATGTGCATCTGCGCGGGGACACACGGCCGTGGTCGATCGACTGGTCGCCTCAGGCGCGAGCGTCTCGTCGCGCACGCGAGCCGGTAATACTCCGCTAATGCTGGCAGCGGCCGCGGGCCAGGCCAGCGCCGTGCGGCGCCTGCTGGTCGGAGGTTCCGACGTGAATGCCCAGAATCGCCTGGGCGACACTTCGCTGATCCTGGCCAGCCTGTCGGGAAGCTCCGAGACAGTCCACGCGCTGCTCGACGCGGGCGCGAGCCGCAAGCTGCGCAATCGCGACGGCGTGGCCGCCGCCGACGCAGCCAGGGCGCGCAATTTCGACAGCATCGTCGCGATGATCGAAAAATAGGTGCCTGGCACCGAATTTCGGAGCAGGGGACATTCTCCTTTTTCTTTCGTCAAAGAAAGGAGAATGTCCCCTACCCCCCGTTGCGGACCAGGCGAACGACCTCGTCTGCGGTCTCTGCGCGATGGATGACGCGGGTTTCGTCGGCGCTGATCGTTCCGCACCCCACCATCGCGTCGCGCACGAACCTGTCGAAGTGGTCCCAGAAGCTGCCCCCGACTGCGATCAGGGGGAAGTGCTCTAGCTTCCCGGTCTGCATCAGAGTCGCGATTTCAAAGGCCTCATCCAGCGTTCCAAAGCCGCCCGGCATGACGATGAAAGCGCACGAATACTTGACCAGCATCACCTTGCGAGCAAAGAAATGCTCGAACTGGATGAACCGATCGAGGTACTGGTTGGGTTTCTGCTCGCGCGGCAACTGGATGTTGCAGCCAAGGCTCACGCCGCCGGCTTCCTTCGCGCCCCGGTTGGCAGCTTCCATGATGCCCGAGCCGCCGCCGGTCATGACCGCGTAGCCGGCCTTCGCAAGCGCCGAACCGATCTCGCGGGCGAGCCCGTATTGGGGATGGTCCTCGCCGAATCTCGAGGATCCGAACACGGTCACGCATGGCTGGGTCGCCTGGAAACTCTCGAAGGCCTGGAGAAACTCGAGGAAGAATCGCACCGCGCTCGCCAGGTCGGCATCCCCTGGACGCCTTCCCGACAGGAATAGCTTCTCGGCGCCTTCCGCGCGATCGAGCAGCGACGGGGATGCCGTGGGTGCGGGTTGCTTGTCCACCATGGGATTGGACCTCTTTGATCTGCGCCCATTGTTACGCGTGCCGGACTTTTGTGGCAGTAGGTGTTGGGCGTAGACTCGGCGGCCTCCCGGTTGCGGCAGGTCGCAATCGGTACAGGCAGCTTGCCTGCACCATTTCAAATACTTGCGAGGACTCCAGAATGATCGGCTATGTAACCCTGGGCACGAACGACCTTCAGCGCGCCGCCGCCTTCTACGACGCGCTGCTGGCCGAGATCGGGGCGGCACGGTTCATGGAGTCCGAGCGCCTGATCGCGTGGGCGGTTTCGCCGGACAAGCCGGCGCTCGGCGTCTGCATACCCTATGACGGAAGTCCCGCCACGGCTGGCAACGGGACGATGGTCGCACTGGTCGTCGACAGCAATGAAATGGTGGACGCCGTGCACCGGAAAGCGATCTCCCTTGGTGCGAAGGACGAGGGTGCCGCGGGTCCCCGCGGGATGCCTGGATTCTATGCAGGGTATTTCCGCGACCCGGACGGCAACAAGCTGAACTGCTATTGCATGACGCAGGGCTGACGCGCCGGCGGCCTGCAGTTGGCGCGGTCAGCACACCGCCGACATCAGGCGAAGATCACGCTGCAGCAGGTAACGGCACCCTCGGCCTTCTCCATCTCGGACACGTCCACCGGCAGTACCCGCAAGCCGGCTGCCTCGAGTCGTGCGCGGGTGCGGGGGCCCGATTCGGCGTGCACGACCGCGTCGCCGATGCAGAGCGCGTTCGCCGCATGGGGCTCATCTGGCGCCACGGCAACGAAGCGCATGCCGGGCCACGCGGAACGATCCACCCAGTCGTCGTTGATCAACAGCGTGTCCGGGCCGACCTGTGTAACTGCGCTCTTGAGATGCAGGCAGCCGCGAACCTTCACAGGCATGACCTCGTATCCGTGCGGTCCTGCAGCAGCGGCAAGCTGGCGGATGCCATCGGCATTGGAGCGGCTGGACTGTCCGACAAACAGCCTGTAGCCCACGCGCAGCACGTCGCCGCCGTCCAGCGTGCCCGGGCTCGTGATCGCGGCGCAGGGTCGATAGCGCTCCAGGGTCGCGGCGACGGACAGGGTCTCCGGACGGCGCGATTCCGCACCCGGACGGGTGATGAGCGCGATTTCGTCGAGCACGATGGCCGTGTCCTCGACGAATACCGAATCCGGCAGCTCCGGTTCGGCGGCAAGCTCGATTATCCGGCACCCGAGTGATGCAAGCATTTCGACGTAACGCCGGTGCTGCTCCCGTGCGAGTGCGACGTCGACCGGCGAACGGGCGAGGTGGGTGAGCTCGCAGCGCGTCATGGCGGGGCTAACGGGGCGGATCAGCGCGTGCATGGGAGAGGATTATGCGCCGCCGGGCGTCCACGGTTTAAGATCCGGTCATTCGAGTCGCGCATGAATCATGCAAGTCTTCGCCACTATCCTGACGCTGCTCATCGCCTGCTGTTTCGCGCCTGCGCGGACTGCGGCCGAACCGATCGTCGTGTATGCGGCCGGTGATATTGCCGAGTGCAGGGGCAGGCCTGCGCAGGACTCCAACGCAGCGCGCACGGCAAGGCTGGTTCCAGTGGGCGCGACGGTGCTCGTGCCCGGCGACACCGCATATCCCTACGGCACTGCCGCGACCTACGAATCGTGCTACGGGCCAACCTGGGGTGTGCACCTGCCGAATACACTGGCCGTGCCGGGCAACCACGATTACCCGAACGGAAGCAGTGACGACTTCCGGCGCTACTTCGGGATCGGCGCAGGGGAGCGGAACTACTTTGCGAGGCGGCTGGGCGACTGGCTGGTGATTGGCATCGACAGCCAGCTGATCGGCGAGGCGCTCGATCGAGAGTACCAGTGGCTGGCCGCGACACTCGAGGACAACGCACAGGTGCGCTGTACGCTCGCGCTCTGGCACATGCCCGCGTTTTCCTCAGGATTCGAGCACGGGCCGACACTGAAGATGCAGCGCTTCTGGGCCCTGCTCAACGCGAGCCACGCCGAATTCGTACTGAATGGCCACGAGCACTTCTACGAGGCATTCGACCCGCTCGATTCAACCGGAAAACGGGTCGAAGACGGCATGAGGGAATTTGTCGTCGGCACGGGCGGAGCACGCCTGTATCCGACCTGGAAACCGCTGCACGTCAGCCGCAAGCGTCTCGCAAGCCACGGGGTGCTGAAGCTGACGCTGGACGACGATGCATACCAGTGGCAGTTCATCGACACAGCCGGTCGCGTGCGCGATTCAGGCGAGGCTCGCTGCCGGCCGTAGGTGGCAGGCAGGTCGGCGGGCGGGCAGAGATATACAGGAGGCGAGCCGGCATCGGGTCGGGCAGCCGCGGAGTTCAGTCATGGCAGTCAGCGAAACATATCTCGGCTTCGTCATCGACCAGCTCGAGGGCATCGGCCGCGTGCGATCGAAGCGCATGTTCGGCGGAGTCGGCCTGTACGCGGACGAATTGTTCTTCGGCCTGCTCGCCAACAACGGCCTGTATTTCAAGGTGGATGACACCAATCGCGCCGATTTCGAGGCCCGCGGCATGGGGCCGTTCCGGCCATTCCGGGACAAGCCGGAACTCCAGATGGGTTACTACGAGGTTCCGGCCGACGTCATCGACGAGGCCGAGGAACTGGTCGCATGGGCACGCAGGGCGATGCGGGTTGCCGCGGCTGCTCCGCGCAAGGTGAAGCCACGCAAGAGGGCAAAGCCTGCGACGGGACCGCGCAAGCCGAAGACGAAGTAGGTTGGGTTCGGCGCCGATGTCGGGCATCATCGCGCCCCGCATGCTCCTGATCCGGAATGCCGATGTCTTCGCCCCGCGCCCACTCGGGGTCAGCAGCCTGCTGGTCGGCGGTGGCAGGATCCTCTGGATCGGCGCCGGCACGGACCTTCCCGAACTACCCGGTGCGTTGAGAGCGGGCTGTGTCGTGCTCGACCTGGCTGGCCGACGCCTCGTCCCGGGCCTGATCGACGGACACGTGCACGTCACCGGCGGTGGCGGCGAGGCAGGATTTCACACACGCGTGCCGGCGGTTGGGCTCAGCCGGTTCACGACGGCCGGCGTGACGACGGTGGTCGGGCTGCTCGGCACCGACGACACGGCGCGCGGACCGCGTGAACTGCTCGCGACACTGCACGCGCTGCGCGAGGAGGGGCTGAACGCCTGGGGTTACGCAGGTGGCTATCACGTGCCTCCGGCGACGCTCACCGGCTGCGTCCGGACCGACCTGGTGTTCATCGAGGCGCTGCTCGGCATTGGCGAAGTGGCCATCAGCGATCATCGGTCCAGCCAGCCGACGCTCGACGAAATCGCGAGGCTCGCTGCCGACGCGCATGTGGCGGGCCTGATGACGGGAAAGGCGGGCATCCTGCACCTGCACCTCGGCGACGGTCCACGCGGCCTGTCGCTGGTCCGCCAGGCGCTCGACGAGACCGAGCTGCCTCCGCGCGTATTCAACCCGACTCACGTGAACCGGCGTCGCGCGTTGTTCGACGAAGCCATCGACCTGGCCAGGCGCGGCTGCACGGTGGACATCACAGCGTTTCCGGTCGAGGAAGGCGAGGACGCCTACTCGGCCGCGGATGCGCTGCGCAGATATTTTGCGAGCGGCGCGCCGCCGGACCGGGTAACCGTCAGTTCGGATGCCGGGGGCTGCCTGCCGTGTTTCGACTCGGACGGCCGGGTCTGCAGCATGGATGTGGGGTCCGCTGGCGCGCTGCTGCAGACCGTCCGCGAACTCCTGGCCTCCGGCCTGCCGCTCGAGCAGGTGCTGCCGCCATTCACGACCAACCCCGCCAGCCTGCTGCGCCTGCCCGGCAAGGGCGTGATCGAGACCGGCGCCGATGCCGATCTCGTGGCCCTCGATGAAACCGGCCACGTGCACACGGTGCTGGTGCGAGGCGAAATCCACGTCCGGGATGGTCTCGCAATCCGTCGCGGAACCTTCGAATTCTGAGACAATCGCGCTTCGGACGCGCGAGGAACATCGCCCCACATGCCCAGCAAGATTCCTGACGGTGCGACGCGCGGCTGGATCATCCCGATCGGCGGCGCCGAGAACAAGGAAAACGACCGCCACATCCTCGAGCGGTTCGTGAAGGTTTCGGGGGGCAGTGACGCCGACATCGTCGTGATTCCGACCGCCAGCCGCATGGCCGAGACCGGGCCGCGTTACGAGCGGCTTTTCACCGAGATCGGTGCAGCTCGCGTCTCGTCCATGGATTTCGACACGCGGCGCGATTGCCACGAGCCTGGCCGGCTGCAGAGGCTGGAGGAGGCCAGCGGCATCTTTTTCACCGGCGGTAACCAGTTGCGGCTCACGACGCTGCTGGGCGGCACGCCGGTCGCAAAGCTGATCCGGATCCGCAACGCCCACGGTGTCGCCGTGGGCGGCACCAGCGCGGGCGCCAGCATCCTGAGCGAGCACATGATCGCGTTCGGCGACGAGGGCTCGTCAATCATCTCCGGCAGCGTGCGCCTTGCGCCCGGGCTCGGGCTGACCAACCGCTTCATCATCGACCAGCATTTCCGGCAGCGTGACCGGCTCGGCCGGCTGCTCACCGCGCTGGCCTACAATCCGTTCGCGATCGGGATCGGGCTCGACGAGGATACGGCTGCCTTCATCGGTCCGGACGAGACCGTCGAGATCGAGGGCAGCGGCGGCGTCACCATCGTCGACGCGTCAGAAGTGAGTTTCTCCTCGATGGACTCCGTGAGCGAGGGACAGCCGGTGTGCATGCTGGGACTCAAGATGCACATGCTGGTGGCTGGCGCTACGTTCAACCTGCACACGCGGCTCGCCGAGGCCGCCGCATTGATGCCGCCCAAGGGATGACGGACCTGCAAGCCGCTGGGCGGATGCCGGTCGGGGTGCAGCGGGGTTTCAGTCGCGCAAGCTGGTAACGGCGGCAGAAAGCGGGGCTAGAAACCCCAGAGCTCGAGCGCCTTCGAGACGCGCTGCCTGACCTGCTCGGCTTTCATCGGGAACGCCCGGAAGAAATCGTCGCGGGTGAGGCTCGGGTTGCGCTCGCGCACATTGGCTGCCCAGGATGCAGCTCGTGCCATGTCGCCGGCCAGCGCGTGGGACGCGACGGCAATCATCGCAATCAGGACGTGGGCGCCTGGCGAACGCGCCGCTCGGTCGGACCAGAACGCCGCCTGTGCATCCTCGCCGACCGCAATGTGCGTGAACGCGCGTGTCCCCTGCATCGCGTAATGAAGCGGATCAAGTGGGCTCAGGCGCATCGCGAGGTCAACGTGCTCGCGTCCCTCCAGTCCCCGTCCGGCCAGCGTTTCCGTCCACCCGCGGGCGTATATGCCCTGTGCGTAGTTCGGGCTGATCGATGTCGCGCGTTCGAGCCAGGACAGGCCGAGTTCCAGGTCACCCTCGAGCCAGTAGGAACGCCCCATCGTGAAATTGACGAACGGGTCCAGTGGATCGAGTTCAACGCCTCGCTCCGCGAAGCGACGTGCGAGGTCGATCTCCCCCGCAACGTCGTCCGTATGACGCAGGAACGCAGACTGGAAGTGAACGAATGACAGGCCGGCGTGCGCCCGGGCAAAGCAGGGGTCCAGCGCTACGGCTTTCTGGAACAGCGCCGTGGCCGCGGCATTGTCGGTGCGATTGAATCGGTACATGTGCTGAAGCCCGAGGTGGTAGGCCGACCAGGCATCGAGGCTCTCCGTCACCTGCATGCGTGCAAGCTCCGCTTCGTGCAGCGGTATACGGATCTCGAGCGCGGCGAGGATACGCCCGCGAATCTCACTTCGAACCTGGTGCACGTCACCGACCTGGCTGGTGTAACGGTCGGCCCAGACCACTCGGCCGTCCCGGGTATCGACCAGTGCCACCGTCACGTCGAGCCCGGACCCGGCGACCTCCATGCTGCCTGTCAGGCAGTACTGCACGCCCAGCAGGCGGCCGATCTCTGTAATGTCGGCATCGGCCACGCGCAGGCGGAATGACGAGCCGCGGGCAGTGACGAACAGCCAGCGCAGCCTTGACAGGTCGAGGATCAGGTCATGCGGCAGCGCGTCCGCGAATGCCGCGTATGGACCGGGATCGCCGCTGAGGCGGAACGGCAACACGGCGATCGAGGGCCTCGAGGCAGGTTCGGCAGACTCCGGCCTGGGCTCGACGCCGAACGGTGCAGTCGGCTCGCGTGTACCAGGCGCCGGGAACATCTCCGCGCTGCGTGCTGCTTTCACATCCGCCACGAAACGGAAACCGCGGCTGTGTATCGTCCGGATGTACCGCTGGGTCTTGCCGTCGTCGCCGACGGCCTTGCGCGCCGTCTTCACCCGGCTCGCCACGGCGGAGTCGGACACCACGCGACCGTCCCACACCTTCTCGACGATTTCGTCCTTCGAGACCAGGCGCTCGCGGTTCTCGACCAGCAGCGCGAGCAGCGCGAACACCTGCGGTTCCACCGGGCAGGCCGCACCGTCCCTTCGCAACTCCGCCGTCGCCATGTCCAGCTCGAAACTGCCGAACCGGTAGATCATGAAGGGGAGCATAGATCACGAGGGACGGATCTCCCAGAAATCTCCATGGAATTTCCAGCTTGTCTGCAAGCCTGCCGCGGGGCACTGCCCGACAATCACTTCACCCGCTACGGAATGTCTCCGTCGCCGGGAGAGAGGAGGAAGATCACCGTGAAACAGAATCGAGACCAGTTACCCGTCCGGGTCGAGTCCGGCGGCGTCTGCATCCAGGCAGCGGACTGGGCGGACCTCAACGTCGCGCGCATTCGGTTCCCGAAAGGCGCCGATGCGGCGCCGTTGCTGAAGGGACTGCCGCAGGACCTGTGCCAGTGCCCGCACTGGGGAACGGTGTTGCGCGGTTCGATACACGTTCTCTACGCCGACGGGCACCAGGAAACCGTGCGGGCAGGCGACGTGTATTACTGGCCGCCGGGTCACACGGTCCGGGTCGATGAAGACTACGAAGCAGTCGAATTCAGCCCGAGTGCCTTGATGTGCACGGTCATCGACCACCTCAAATCCAAGTTGTCAAACTGAAGGAGCACTCACATGCCACTCGTTACCGTAGACGTGATCAAGGGCGTTTTCACCCCGAAGCAGAAGCAGCAGATCATCGACAAGGTCACCAGCGCGATGATCGAGGTCGAGGGAGAGAACCTGCGCGGCGTTACCTGGGTTCGGATCAAGGAGTTCGAAAGCGGCGACTGGGCCATCGGTGGCCAGCCGCTCAGCACGGCCGACGTGCAGGGCCTGGCCGCGGGCAAGGCCGCGTAGCCCGGGCACACCCGAGCGGTGCGACGGGGCGGTGCTTCCGGGCGCCGCCCCGCCTCGCGTTCCGCGGCCATGGCGGGCCGATGATCTCGATCGCCGGGAGGTCGGGCGGGGCAACCGGCGCTCCATCGTCTCCGTTCTGCTATCGTTGATCCAGACGCGCCCCCAAGGGCGCCTTATTGGATCGGGTGAACGGGAATGATGGGACTCTCAGCCGCGACGATCTGGTGGGTGGCCGCGGGCATCCTGGTCGCAGCCGAGCTTTGGACCGGGACCTTCTACCTGCTGATGATGGCCCTGGGTCTTGCATGTGGCGCGATTGCGGCGCACCTGGGGCTGTCGGAATCCACGCAAATCGCCTGCGCGGCAATTCTGGGCGGCGGTGCAACCGCGGCCTGGCACTGGCACCGATCGCGCCGGCCACGGGACCTGCCGGCCCGCGAGAATCGCGACGTCAATCTCGACGTCGGTGAGCATGTGCACGTAACAGAATGGGCCGCCGACGGGACGGCGCGCGTCAACTACCGCGGCAGCGGCTGGCCGGCACGCCTGGCGCGCGGAGCCGTGGCCAGGCCGGGCGAGCACGAAATCGTGGCTGTCGAAGGCAACTGGCTGGTGCTTGCACCACGCACCAGCCGGAACTGAGCAACGACATGGAGAGCATCAGCATGGCCATCGCACTGGTACTTGCCGCAATCGCCGGCATATTCATCATCCAGGCTTTCAAGATCGTGCCGCAGCAGCATGCCTGGGTCGTCGAGCGCCTTGGGCGCTACGACCGCACGCTCACGCCCGGCCTCGGGCTGGTGATACCGTTCATCGATCGCGTCGCGTACAAGCACTCGCTGAAGGAGGTACCGCTCGACGTGCCCAGCCAGGTGTGCATCACCAAGGACAACACCCAGCTGCAGGTGGACGGAATCATCTATTTCCAGGTGACCGACCCGATGCGCGCCAGCTACGGCGCGAGCAACTACGTGATCGCGATTACGCAGCTGGCGCAGACGCTGCTGCGCTCGGTGATCGGCAAGATGGAGCTCGACAAGACCTTCGAGGAACGCGACGCCATCAACGCGTCGGTCGTGAGCGCGCTCGACGAGGCCGCCGCGAACTGGGGCGTAAAGGTGCTCAGGTACGAGATCAAGGACCTGACCCCGCCCAACGAGATCCTGCGCGCCATGCAGGCACAGATCACCGCGGAGCGAGAGAAGCGCGCCTTGATCGCGGCCTCCGAGGGCCGCAAGCAGGAACAGATCAACATCGCCACCGGCGAGCGGGAAGCGTCGATTGCGCGCTCCGAGGGCGAGCGTCAGGCGCAGATCAACCAGGCCGAGGGCGAGGCGGCCGCGATCACCACCGTCGCGAACGCGACTGCAGACGCGATCCGCAAGATCGCCGAGGCGATCCGATCGCCGGGCGGCGAGCAGGCCGTGCAGTTGAAGGTCGCAGAGAAGGCTGTCGACGCCTACGCGCAGCTCGCACAGACGAACAACACCATGATCGTGCCGGGTAACATGACCGAGGTCTCGGGCCTGATCGCCACGGCGATGGCGATTCTCAAGGCTCCGACGCCGAAATAGAGGCTGGGCTGTCCCGCATGGCGTCCGGCTGACCGCGGCGTGCCGCCGGGGGCGTATGATCGGGTCTGATGGGTCGCGGGCATCCGGCTCGTGCATCCCGACCGGAGGAGAAGTAACAATGGCGAAGAAAACCAGCACGTCCGATGCCGGCATCTACCGTGTCACCGAGGTGATCGGCACCAGCAAGGTGTCCTGGGAGGATGCGGCCAGCAGTGCGGTCAAGGCGGCGGCAAGGTCCTTGCGTGACCTGCGCATTGCCGAAGTCACGAAGCTCGACATGAAAGTCGAGGGTGGCAAGGTGGTTGCCTACCGGGCGCGGGTCTCATTGTCCTTCAAATACGAAGGCTGAAGCTCTTACAAACGGCTGGCTCCTGGCTCCCGCCTTATATCAGGCGGGAGACCTACGCGCGCGCCTTGCGCTGTGCCATCATCGGCCGCTCAGCCTCGCCAGGTGGAAGCGGCAGCACAATGCGCATCCTCGACCGTTCCGTATACGTCGGCCCGTCGCAATACGCTCATTTTCCGGTCATCCGCCTCGAGCTTGACCTCGGAACGCTGGAGGCATGGCCCACGGGCCGGCTCGGCGCTGCATTTGTCGACGCGCTTGCCGGGGCCCTGCCCGGTCTCGCCGAGCACGGCTGCTCGTATCGGGAGCCAGGCGGGTTCCTTCGGCGCATGCGCGAGGACGAAGGGACCTGGCTGGGCCACGTACTCGAGCACGTGGCGATCGAGCTGCAGAACATCGCCGGCGAGGAAGTCACCTTCGGCAAGACCCGGAGCGCCGGCGAGCCGGGCGTCTACACGGTCATTTACGAATACGCGCAGCGCGACGAGGGCATCGCGGCGGGCGAACTTGGCGTTCGCTTGCTGTGTTCGCTGCTGCCGGAAGGTATTCGGCCGCACGACACCGTGCCGGAAGGCTGGAGCTGGCCCGAGGCACGTGACGAGTTCATCCGCTTCGCGCAGCGCCGGGCGCTTGGCCCGTCGACGGCATCGCTGGTGCGTGCCGCCGAGGCCCGCGAAATCCCCTGGCTCCGCCTGAACGACCAGTCGCTGGTGCAGCTGGGGCACGGCAGGTACCAACAGCGCATCCAGGCGACAGTCACGGGCCGGACCTCGCACATCGCGGTCGAGCTCGCGAGCGACAAGGAAGAAACGAACAAGATTCTCGCGACGCTGGGACTGCCTGTGCCCACGCAGGAACTCGTGCAGAGCGAGGCGCAGGCGGTGCGTGCGGCTCGCCGCATCGGTTTCCCGGTCGTGACCAAGCCCTACAACGGCAATCATGGGCGCGGCATCTCGATACGACTCACCAGCGACGAGGAAGTCGCGCAGGGCTATGCCGTGGCGCGTGAGCAGTCGCGGTCAGTGATCGTCGAGACCTACCTAGAGGGAGATGACCATCGCCTGCTGGTCGTGAACGGCGAACTGGTCGCGGCCACGCGCCGCACGCCCGGTCACGTGGTGGGCGACGGCAAGCACACCGTGGCGCAGTTGATCGAACTGGTGAACCAGGACCCACGCCGCGGCGTCGGCCACGAGAAGGTGCTGACGCGACTCGAACTCGACGCTCAGGCGCAGAAGATGCTCGAACGCGCCAGCCTGGCCGCGGAGTCGGTGCCGGAGGCCGGACAGGTCGTCTACCTGCGTTCGACCGCCAACCTCTCGACCGGCGGCACTGCGACCGACGTCACCGATGTCATCCACCCGGACAATCGCGAGATGGCCGAGCGCGCAGTGCGCGCCATCGGTCTGGATGTAGGCGGCGTGGACTTCCTGTCGACCGACATCACCGAGAGCTATCGACGCATCGGCGGCGGTATCTGCGAAGTAAATGCCGCGCCGGGATTCCGCATGCACGTCGCGCCGAGCGAGGGTAGTTCGCGCGACGTCGCGGGGCCGGTAATCGACATGCTGTTTCCGTCGGGCACGCCCTCGCGGGTGCCAATTGCCGCCATCACCGGGACCAACGGCAAGACCACGACAGCACGCATGCTGGCCCACGTGACCAAGATGGCCGGATATACGCCGGGCCTCACGACGACCGACGGCGTGTACATAGACGGGCAGCGCACGGTGCAGGGCGACATGACCGGCCCTGTGTCGGCGCGCATGGTTCTCGCTGATCCGCAGATCGATCTCGCGGTGCTCGAGACGGCGCGCGGAGGACTGATCCGTGCCGGCATGGGCGTGAACGAGGTCAACGTCGGCGCCGTCCTCAACGTGCAGGCCGACCACCTGGGACTCAAGGGCATCGACACGCTCGAGCAGCTTGCCGAGGTGAAGCGCGTCGTGGTCGAGGTTGCGACCGACTGCGCGGTGCTCAATGCCGACGATCCGCTGGTGCTGCGGATGTCCGGTTACACGGACGCGAAGAACATCTGCTACGTGACGGTCAATCCGCAGCACACGCTGGTGCGTGAGCACATCCGCGCAGGAGGGCGCGCCTGTGCGCTGGAAGCCGGCGTGAACGGCCAGATGATCACGCTCTACGACCGCGGCGGCCACATCCCGCTGGTCTGGACGCACCTGATTCCCGCCACGCTGGAGGGGCGCGCGCTGCACAACGTGCAGAACGCGATGTTCGCGGCGGCGATGGCGTTTTCGCTGGGGATCAAGCTCGACGCCATCCGGCAGGGGCTTCGCACCTTCGACTCGACGTTCTACCAGGCGCCGGGACGCATGAACGTGTTCGACGAGCACCCGTTCAAGGTGTTGTTCGACTATGGCCACAATGCACACGCGGTCGGGATGCTGGCGGACCTTGCGCAGCGTCTTGAAGTCAAGGGCCGACGCATCGTCGTGCTGGCCGGCCCCGGGGACCGGCGCGACGAGGACCTCGTCGCCATCGCCAATGCCGTCGCCGGACGGTTCGACCACTATGTCTGCCGGCGCGACGACAATCTTCGCGCTCGTGCGCCGGACGAGGTGCCGCGCATCCAGGCCGCAGCGCTGCGCGCGGCAGGCGTCAGCGACGATGCGATCTCCGTGATTCCCGACGAACAGCATGCTATCGAGGCTGCACTGCTGATGGGACGCGAGGGCGACCTGCTGCTGGTATTTGCCGACGCCCTGGTACGCTCGTGGAAGCAGGTGACGAAATTCCGAATGGAAGGTGCCACCTATTCGTCGCCCGCCGGCGAACCGGCTGCGGTTTCGGGTGCTGCCGCCGCTGCAGAGGCTACGGGACTGCGCAGCGTGGCGTCGGGTGCCTCCGGTTCCCCGCCATCGCCGTCGAAGTCGGGCCGGCCAGCGGCCGGCGAATCGGACCAGGGACTTGCCGACCTCAGGGCCATGCCGATGGCGCTCAACCTCGAAGGCCTGATCAGGGACGAGCGCGGCGTTCGATTTGCCCCGGAGAGCGACGACTGACGGTCCAACTCGCATTGCCGTTCGAGGATTCGAGGCGACTCACCGGCAGCAACCTGTTCTTTGCCTCCACGGGCGCGGTCCTCGATCTCGCAGGCGTGGCTGCCGACGAGTCCTTGCTGGCGGGTTGGCGCGCGCGGGTCATCCGCGCATGCGCGGATCTCGGTTGGGAATCGGATCTTGTCGCCGGAGATGCGTGGCGGTCTGGCACTTCGGCTGCAGCGACCGTGGCGAGGCTGCATGCGGGAGGGGCATCGCTTGCACTGACCGCGCCCTGCGACCAGCTGTTCACGGCCACCGAGGTCAACGAGTGGGCGCTGTGCGCGGCGCTGCGCGAGCGCGATCCCACGCACTGGGCGGGCCTGGAGGATGCGCTGGTGGCTGCTGCGGTGGAGGCGGCGGATGGTGCCGCCGTGCCCGATCCGCCGGTGCTGGAGGAGGCGCCGGCACTTGCGCGCCTGCGACGTCTCGCGGGTCTCGAGGCGAGGCCAGCGTTGCGGCAGCTGCTCGACGCGGCCGATGCACGCGGCCTGCCATACGAGCTCGATGAAACGGTGCTCACGCTCGGGGCCGGTGTCGGTGGGACGGGCTACCCGGTCAATCACCTGCCGGCCGTCGATGACGTGCCGTGGGGCGCATTGCACGACATCCCGACCGTCATCGTAACGGGTTCGAACGGCAAGACGACGACGGTTCGCCTGGTCGCGGCGTGTGCCAGGCGCCAGGGTTGGCGCGCCGGCTACAACTGCACCGACGGTGTGGTGGTCGGCAGCGAGTCGGTTGCGAGTGGGGATTACTCCGGTCCCGCGGGTACGCGCCTCGTTCTGCGCGACCAGCGTGTCGAGGCAGCGGTTCTCGAGACCGCACGCGGCGGGATCCTGCGACGAGGAATCGCGGTCCGTCATGCGCACGCTGCCGTCGTCACCAACGTCAGCTGTGATCATTTCGGCGAATACGGAATCCACGACCTCGAAGGACTCGCGGACGCCAAGCTTTCCGTTGCTGGTGTCGTGACCCCAGGCGGACTGCTGGTTCTGAATGCCGAAGACCCGCTGCTGCGGCAGAGGGCCGGGGGCCTGGCGCAGCGATTCGGTCACCGACCGTGCCTAGGATGGTTTGCGCTCGACGCGGATTCACCGGTGCTCCGGTCTCACCGCGCCGACGGTGGCGCGACCTGTGGGGTCCGCGACGGACGGCTTCGGCTTGCACTGGAGAGCGGCGAGCATGACCTTGGACGCGTGGCGGACATGCCGCTCGCCGTCGGCGGCAGTGCGACATACAACGTGGCGAACCTGGCCGCTGCGGCGCTGGCTGCCGCCGCCATCGGCGTCGAGCCGGCGGTCATCAGCGCCGAGTTCGCGGTCTTCGGCAGCGATCCTGCAGACAATCCGGGCCGCCTGATGCGCTTCGAAGTCGATGGCGTGACAGTGCTGGTCGACTATGCGCACAACCCCGAAGGTATCCGGGGGCTGCTGGCGGTGGCGAAGTACCTCCGGCGTGAGGACGGTCGCTTCGGGATTCAGTTCGGGCATGCCGGCAATCGACAGGACTCAGACCTCGAGGACGTTGCGAGAGCGGTTGCTGCAATCAGGCCGGACCTGGTAATCGTGGCTGAGCATGCAGACTACCTGCGCGGTCGCACGGCGGGCGAGGTACCGCGCATCATCATTGCGGAACTCCAGCGGCAGGAGCTGCGGGAGGAGTCGATTCGAGTGTGCAAGAGCGAGGTCGAGGCAGCTCGCCAGGCGCTGGACTGGGCGCGCCCGCGCGATGTACTCGCGCTGATGGTTCATTCGGCAGCTGCAAGGACCGCGGTGCTGGAAATGCTCGGGGCGGCTCCGGGCCGATCCGAATCAACGGCCGCGAGCTGACGCGGGGTTCATGACCGGTCGTTGCTGGAGCCGCAGGATACCGCTGCCCGACGGGCTGCAGATTCCGGCCTCAGGGATTCTTCCTGCGCCGGGTGAAGAACCAGATGAGACCCGCCGCAACGGCCACGGCGATGGCGTAGCCCAGGATCGTGCTGGTAACACCCAGCAGCCGGCCGACGATTCCGCCGAGGAAGGCGCCACTCACCCCATAGGCCATCGTCTTCCAGATGCTCATGTCGTCGCGACCTGGCAGTGCGAGCCGCGCCAGGGCGCCGATGATCAGTCCGACCACGGCCAGGATGACCAGGAACACGACGATGCCCGTGGCGGCACCGGTCGCGACAGCGGCAGTAGTCTCGTTCATCCTTGCCTCTCTCCCCTGTGATTGATTTCAATTGGCCTGCCGACGCGCTGGCAAGTTCGACGTCGGGACGCTGAGTCCTATCTTAGCCCGAGTTCGCTCCACTCACCCTCGCGCCTGGGGTCGGCGCCGCCGTCCAGCGCGCCGCCCGGCCGCAGCACCACTCCGTGCAGTCCGGATTCTTCGCCGCGGCCAGCCTTGACCACTATGCCTCGCTCGGCAAGGCCGGTCAGCACCTCGGGCGGGAAGCTGGTGACTTCACCGTAGAAATCGTCGCCGCGTGCATACAGGTTCGGCAGGCCGATCGCCTGCTGCATCGTAAGCCCCCAGTCGAGCAGGCCGACGAGCGTCTTCGCGTCGTAGGCGAGGATCGCTGAGCCACCGGGCGAGCCCAGCGCTGCGAAGAATCGTCCCGAATGATCAAGCACGATGATCGGCGACATCGATGAGCGTGGGCGCTTGCCCGGCGCAACCGCATTGGCGACCGGCTTGCCGTCTTCAACGGCACGGAAGGAGAAATCGGTGAGCTGGTTGTTCAGGAAGAATCCGTCAACAGCCCGGCCCGACCCGAATATCGACTCGACCGTCGTGGTCATCGAAACGACGTTGCCGTCGCCGTCCACGATCACGAAGTGACTGGTTCCCGCGGCCTCGTTCGTCGCGTCCCGTCCGACGCGCGTGGTGAGGTCGGGGGGAACGCCGGCCACCGGCGGCGGTCCGGCCTTGCTGCCGATCAAGGCAGCGCGCCCGGCCACGTAGGCAGGATCGAGCAGTCCCGCTACCGGTACCGGCACGAACGCAGGGTCTGCGACGTACTGGTCGCGATCCGCGTACATGAGCCGGCTGGCTTCCACGAACAGGAACCATGCCTCGGGATCGCCTGCGCCACGCGACGCGATATCGGTTCGTTCCAGGATCGCCAGCATCTCGAGCAGTGATACACCACTCGATGGAGGCGGGGGCACGCACACCACGTACACGCGGTACGGCCGGCAGAGCGGGTCGGCTGCGTGCGGGCGATAGGCTGCGAGATCGTTGGCGGTCAACGTGCCCGGACGCGGCTGCTCGCGCGTACGAGCGGCGATTTTCGCGGCAAGCGGCCCGTCGAGCAGCGCGCGTGGCCCTTCGGCCGCGATCGTGCGCAAGGTCTGCGCATACCCGGGATTGCGCAGCGTGTCGCCGGCCTGCGCCGGCGTACCGTCGGGTCGCGAGAAAAGTGCGCGGGCGTCCGGAGTGGCGGCCTGCGGGAACTTGCCGTTGGCGAATCTGGCCAGCCGCTTCGGCACGATGAAGCCCTGGTCTGCTGCCCGAGTCGCAGTGTCGAACAGGTCGCGCCACGGCAGGCGGCCGTAGCGTTCGTGGGCCAGGCCGAGCATTGCGATTACCCCGGGCGCACCAGTGGACCGGCCACTCGTGACCGCGTCGGCATACGAGAGCGGCTTGCCGTCCTCGCCGATGAACATGTCGGGCGTCGCGCCTGCCGGGGCTGTCTCCCGTCCGTCGAATGCCGTGAGCTTGCCGCTCTTTCCGTCCAGGTACATGAGGAAGGCGCCGCCGCCGATCCCCGAACTCTGAGGTTCCACGAGACCCAGCGCAGCCTGCACCGCAACCGCGGCGTCGACCGCGGATCCACCGCGACGCAGCACTGCGAGGCCCGCCTCGACTGCAAGCGGATTCGCGGCCGCGACTCCCGCTCTGGACGCTGCCCG
This sequence comes from uncultured Gammaproteobacteria bacterium, assembly GCA_963793005.1. Lineage (GTDB taxonomy): Bacteria > Pseudomonadota > Gammaproteobacteria > Steroidobacterales > Steroidobacteraceae > RPQJ01. Next base: position 417,854 of record CAWBYP010000004.1, on the reverse strand, counting down.
TGCCGAATCGACCTGGACTGCGGGTACAGCGTTCCGTTCGGCGACACCGGGGGCGTGCTGGCAGGCAACCAGCGCCAGCGTGGCAGTCAACAGGAAGGCTGCGGCAGGAGCGGCCGTTCGGTTCATCATCGGGACCTGTCAGCGGGACCGGACAGCTAGCTTAGCCCGGTTCGCAATTCAGTCGCGAGCATACCTGCCGGAGCCCGGCCGGTGCGCACCACAGCGCCATCGCCAAGTATCATCGTGCATCGTCATCGAGGTCACGAATGCTGCCATTCTCCGAAGCCTGCGAGCGCAACAAGCAGCCGATCCTCGCGATACTGCGCGGCGCGCTGGCCGGGCGGCGGTATGCAGTCGAGATCGGTGCCGGAACCGGCCAGCACGCGGTGCATTTCGCCCGCGAACTTCCGCAGCTTGAATGGCAGCCAACCGATCGCGCGGAATACCTGCCAGGCATTGCTGCTCGCGTTGCGGCCGAAGGGCCGGCGAACCTGCACGCGCCGATCGAGCTGGACGTGATGCAAGCGCATTGGCCGTCTTTCGCCGCCGACGCGGTCTACAGCGCCAACACGCTGCACATCATGTCCTGGCCCGAGGTGGAGGCGTTCTTTCGCGGAGTGGGCCGGATGCTCGGGAAGGGCGGCGCGCTGCTCGTCTACGGCCCGTTCCGCTACCGCGGATCCTTCACCAGCGGGAGCAACGCGGCATTCGACCGGTCGCTGCGCCTCCGCGATCCCGCGAGTGGAATCCGCGACTTCGAGGCCGTGGATACACTTGCGGCGGCGCAGGGGTTCGAACTGCAGGCGGACAACGAGATGCCCGCCAACAACCAGTTGCTGGCCTGGGTCCGCAGCTCGTAGTCGAGGGTCACCAGGCAGCCCCGCGATTTCTATTGCTGGGGCTGCTGCAGGGCCGCGATGCGCTGCTCGATCGGCGGATGCGACGAGAACAGGGACATGAAACCCGGCTTGTCGTTGATGCCGAAGGCCTTTATGGACTCGGGCAGTGCCGTGGGCTCGATGCCACCGAGGCGCTTGAGTGCGCCGATCATCGGCGCCGGCGTCCCGAGCAGGCCCGCGGAAGCGGCATCGGCGCGGAACTCGCGACGGCGCGAGAACCACGCGACGATCATCGACGCGACCAGGCCGAACAGGATCTGGCATACGATCACGGTGATGAAGTAACCCGGTCCGGAGCCACCGCGCTCGCTGTTGAATACTGTCCTGTCGACGATCGATCCGACGATCCGGGACAGGAAGACCACGAACGTGTTCAGCACGCCCTGGATCAGCGTGAGCGTGACCATGTCGCCGTTCGCGACGTGGCCGATTTCGTGGCCGAGGACTGCCTCGACCTCCTGTCGGCTCATCGACTGCAGCAGCCCCGTCGAGACCGCGACCAGCGCGGAATTGCGGAACGCTCCGGTGGCGAATGCGTTCGGCGGGCCGTCGTAGACCGCGACGTCCGGCATGCCGATTCCAGCCCGGTCGGCCAGCTTGCGCACCGTTTCCACCAGCCAGCGCTGGGTCTCGCCCTCGTTGCCGGTGATGACCTTGGCCCCGGTTGAGAACTTTGCAATGAACTTTGACGCAAAAAGCGAGATGAACGCGCCGGCGAAGCCGACCACCGCGGAGAAGGCCAGCAACGGGCCCATGCCGCCCTGGTTGGCCATGGCCTGGTCGATTCCCAGGACCCTGATCACGATGGAAATCACCAGCAGCACGGCAATATTCGTGGCGAGGAAGAGGAAAATGCGCTTCATCGATGGCTCCGTTCCAGTTGAATCCGACCGTCAGGCGGCGCAGTCTCTCACGAAACTGTTCCGGTCCGAGAGCCCCAGCATGGAGTCCGATCCTGGCGATTCAAGGCCTGCGGGCGTCCAGATAGTGTGCCCACAGCATCCTGGCGGCGACGGACCTCCAGGGCGACCATCGCCTTGCCAGTCGTTGCTGTTCGTCGGCCCGGGGCAGGTGTTTCAGGCGTTTAAGGTCGCGCAGCGCCACGGCAAGCGCCAGGTCGCCGGTGGGCCAGACATCCGGCCGCCGGAGCGCCATCAGCCAGTAGATGTCGACGCTCCACGGGCCGAGTCCCGGAACCGCCAGCAACGCGTGTCGCCCCTCGTCGTCGCAGGCGCGTGCAGCGGCGGCGAGGTCGAGGCGGCCATCGAGTACGCGCAGCGCAAGACCATGGCAGTACCCGGCCTTCTGGCGCGTGAGCCCGAAGCCGCGCAGCTCGGTCACCGATGCGGCCGCAACGTGTGCCGCGCTCATGCCGCCGAGCTGTGCCTCGAGCCGTCGGTACAGTGTCCGGGCGGCCACGAGTGAGACCTGCTGCTCGAGGATGATCCTCACCAGCGTCGCGAAGCCCGGGCGCCGACCCCACATGGGAGGCGTACCGAGACGGTCCCGGATTCCCGCAAGCAGCCGGTCGCGCGAGGCGAGTTCGCCGGTGGCGAAATGCAGTGCCTGTCGAGTGAGGGATCGCGGGGCCGTCTTCATCGACACTCGCAACTCGCCGCGGACCGGATCGCCGCTGCCTGCAGTGTACCGGGGCGCATTCCCCCGGACCGCATTAGCCTATCCGGCGAGCGAGCGCAGCCGCATCGTGCGGCTGGTATCGGTGCTTTCCTCGAGCCGCTGCAGCAGTACGGTGATCTCGCCGGCGGGCAGCGGCTGGCTCAGCAGGTAACCCTGCACCTCGTTGCACTGCAGTTCCTGCAGATCGAGCAATTGCGAGAAGTCTTCGACGCCCTCGGCGAGGACCTGCAATCCGAGCGCCCTGGCCATCGAGACGATGGCCCCGACGATGGCTGCGCGCCGGCCGTGCGGGTCGATGCTGCGAACCAGCCCACGGTCGATCTTGAGCCGGTTGACCGCGATCGACACCAGGCGGCCGAGGTTGGAATGGCCGACGCCGAAATCGTCAATCGCGATGGACACTCCAATCTTGCGCAGTTCCGCAAGGATCTGCGTGGTCCGGTCGTCAGCGCTCATCGCGAGCGACTCGGTGATCTCGAGTTCAAGTCGCGAAGGGTCGAGGCCGGTCTCGCGCAGCACCTGGCGGACCGTCCCGCAGAATCCCGGCTCGGTGAACTGCGGTGGCGAAACGTTTACCGCAACGCGACCGGCCTGCAGGCCCATGTCCTGCCATTCGCGGAACTGGCTGCATGCGGTCCGCAGCGCCCACTCACCGATCGGCACGATCAGCCCCATCTCCTCGGCGAGCGGTATGAATTCGTCGGGCGAGATACTGCCGAGCTGGTCATCCGTCCAGCGCAACAGGGCCTCGACGCCAGAGATGCAGCCGGTGCCGAGGTCGAACTGCGGCTGGTAGCAGAGAGTGAATCCATCCCGCGCCAGTGCCCGCTGGAGACGCTGCTCGAGCCGGAATCGTGACTGCGAGCCTTCCTTCATCGTGGCGTTGAAGTACTCGACCCTGCCGCGGCCCTGCCGCTTCGCCGTGTACATGGCGATGCCCGCCTGGCGCAGCAGGGCGTCCTCGTCCACGCTGTCGGTCGGGTAGAGCGCGACACCGATGCTGGCTGTCACAATGATCGACGTGGAAGCCGCGTCGGCAGCCGTGACCAGTGGAATGGTCAGTTGCTGGGCCACCGAGTCTACGTGCGCCGAATCGTCGACCGTGTGCAGCAGGACAACAAACTGGTCGCTGCCGAGGCGGGCGATTTCGAAGCCCGGGCCGCTCGGGTCGAGGGGGCCGGTGGCATCGTTGTCAGTCATGATTTCACGCAGCCGAACCCCGACGCGCCTGAGCATCTCGTCACCGGCCACCTGTCCGAGGGCGTCATTGACGCATCGGAAGCTGTCGAGGTCGAGGTACAGCAGCGCCATCGTGTGGCCATCCCGCTTCGCGCCCGCGATGGCGTTTCGCAGTCGCGCCACGAACTGGGTGCGGCTCGGCAGTCCGGTCAGGCTGTCGACTTCCGCCAGTTCGACCATGCGCTGATTGAAGCTGGCGTGCTTTTCACCCAGGGCGAGCGCAATGCGCCGGACTTCATGCGGATTCAGCGGCTTGGAAAGGTAGAAGATCCTGTCAGCGGGGGGGACGCTGCCTCCGAACTCCAGCGGATTGACGTCGGGACCGGCAGCGCAGATCACGATTTCGATCTTCTGGTCGAGTTCGCGGATTTGCTGCGCGGCCAGCAGGCTCTCGCGGCCAGTCGGCAGGTGCGAATCCAGGAACACGATGTTGAACGGCGTGTTGCCCGTAATCGCATCGCGCACGGCGGCGACCGCGTCGACCGGAGCACTGCAGTAAGTGGCGTCGAAGGTCTGCTGTCTTCGCGGCTGCTTCGCCAGCAACGCCGGGTTGCCGCCGGAGCCGAGCAGCCGCATCCGCAGTCCGTCCAGGACGGCGCCGCCTGCATCGCCGGGCAACGGATCGAATACCCGACGGAAGGCGGCCAGCACGGCCTGCTCGTCGTCTACCACGAGGATACGAATTGGCGCGGCGCTGCCTGAGACCATTCTGGTATTCGTTCTGACGCAATGACCGCCCGGGACTCGGGCCGATCGTGGGAGGCAAGTTAGCCGTACGCGACCCCGCCGGACGTGACCTCCGTCACGGAATCCGGACCACGCGACCCCTGTGCGTCGATGGATGAGTTGCGCCGGGCGCCTGGTCAGGAATGCGGGGAGCGGGAGCGAGGCGAGTGCAGTCTCAGGACAATCATTACGATCGTACCGACGACGGCTCCGGCCGCAGCCAGCGCCATGTCTTTCTGCGCGTCCCAGGCATCTCCCTGCGTCCCGAGGTAGGCCATGCCCAGGTCGCCGCCGAACAGTGCCGCGGCAAGCCACTCGATCAGTTCGTAGATCACGGAATGCGAAAGCACGAACAGCAGCGGCATCAGCCAGCGCCAGAGTCCCCGGGGCGCGGCGCGCGCCACGAACAGTTCCCACGCGATCGGCAGCATCAGCAGCCCGTAGCAGAAGTGCACCAGGCGGTCGTAGTGGTTGCGGCCCGGAGTCGCGCCGGCCTCGTACCCGAAGACCGCGAGCCAGTCGCGCCACGGTACTTCGCTGTAGGTGTAGTGAGAACCGATCTCGTGCAGCACCAGGAAGAGGAAGAGGCAGGTGTACGCCAGGTCCGAGAATCGCAGCCGGCGGCAGGTCAGCGCGAACAGCGGCACGGCAATGAACACGATGACGTTTTCGAGCAGCCAGTCCTGCGGGTACCAGGGCGCGATGGCGAGCGCAATGAAGATCGCGACGAAAGTGACCAGCAGTGCCAGCGGGTATCGGTATCGCGCGTCCATTTCAGTTGCCCAAGATACTCCATCCGGAGCGGCCTGGAGTCGCCGTCGGGACCGTGTTGCGTTACGCTGAAAACCGGCTCGCCCGAGGTCGGACGCCGACTCACTAATGCAGGAATGAAGACAGCAGGAGATCCTACATGGCAGGCAATCCCGTCCGGTGGTTCGAGATCTACGTGCAGGACATGGCGCGGGCCAAGGGCTTCTACGAGGCCGTGCTCGGCCTCAAGTGCGAGAAGCTGAATTCAGGTGACATCGAGATGTGGGGGTTTCCCAGGGACCGGACCCGATCCGGTATCGGCGGCGCGCTGGTTCGCATGCCCGGCGTGAAATCCGGGGGCAACAGCACGCTGGTCTATTTCGGCTGTGATGACTGTTCAGTCGAAGCGTCACGGGTCGTTGCCGCGGGCGGCCGGGTGCATCGGGACAAGATCTCGATTGGCGAGTACGGCTACATCGTGCTGGCGGTGGACACCGAAGGAAACATGTTCGGTTTGCACTCGCTGGCGTGACGCCCACGGCGTCCCCCGTTACGCAGGGCGTACCGGGGGGCACCCTGGGCCCTGCTCAGGCGGGCCTCGTTACGCGGCAGCCGCGGCCTGTTCGACAGCGGGAAGGCGCATCAGGTGGTCGAATGCGCTGAGTGCGGCCTTCGAACCCTCGCCCATCGCTATGACGATCTGCTTGTAGGGCACCGTGGTAGCGTCGCCGGCTGCGAATACCCCGGGAACCGAGGTCTGGCCGCGCGCGTCCACTTCGATTTCCCCTCGCGGACTCAAGGCGACGCTGCCCTTCAGCCAGTCCGTGTTGGGCAGCAGGCCGATCTGCACGAACACGCCCTCGAGGTCGATGCGGTGGAGTTCGTTGCTGCCCCGATCGCGATAGGTGAGCGCGTTCACGCGTCCGTCGGCGCCGTGCACCTCGGTCGTCTCGGCGGAGACGATCACCCGGACGTTGGGCAGGCTGCGCAGTTTCCGCTGCAGGACTTCGTCGGCGCGCAGCTTTCCGTCGTATTCGACCAGCGTTACCGACGAGACCAGGCCGGCCAGGTCTATGGCAGCCTCGACCCCGGAATTGCCTCCGCCGATTACGGCGACACGCTTGCCCTTGAACAGCGGCCCGTCGCAGTGCGGACAGTACGCGACGCCTCGACCGCGGTATTCGCGCTCGCCCGGGACATTCATCTCGCGCCAGCGGGCACCGGTCGCGAGCACGACAGCCCGGCTGCGGAGTCTCGCGCCACTCTCGAGACTCACGGTCAGCAGGCCGGTATTGTCTGCCGGCAGTAGTCGCGTGGCGCGCTGCAGGTTCATCACGTCCACGTCGTAGGTCCTGACATGCTCCTCCAGCGCCGCGACCAGCCGGGGTCCCTCTGTATGTGTCACGGAGATGAAGTTCTCGATCCCCATCGTGTCCATGACCTGGCCGCCAAAGCGTTCGGCAACGACGCCAGTGCGAATACCCTTGCGCGCTGCATAGATGGCCGCGGAGGCCCCGGCCGGCCCACCGCCGATGACCAGCATGTCGAAAGGCTCCCGCGCGTCGAGCGTCGCCGCCTCGCGGGCCGCACCCTTCGTGTCGATCTTCGCCAGGATTTCCTCGACCGTCATCCGGCCCTGGCCGAACGGCTTGCCGTTCAGGTAGACCGCAGGCACGGCCATGATCTTCCTCGACTCGACCTGCTGCTGGAACACCGCTCCGTCGATCATCGTGCTGCGAACGCGCGGATTCAGCGCCGCCATCAGGTTCAATGCCTGGACCACGTCCGGGCAGTTGTGGCAGCTGAGTGAAATGAAGACTTCAAAGTCCAGGTCCTGGCCGAGCGCTTCTATGCGCCGCGCAGTTTCAGGCGCGACCCTGGGAGGGTGTCCGCCTGCATGAAGCAGTGCAAGCACCAGCGAGGTGAATTCGTGGCCGCTCGGCGTGCCTGCAAATCGGATACCCATGTCGGCCCCTGCCGGACTGACCTGGAATGATGGCACCAGGACCTGCCGTGCTTCGCCGTCGCCATGCGCAGCGCCCCGGCCGCCCTTGCTGCTGCCGGCATCGTCTCTGGCTGCCCCGCTCTGCGTTCGCAGGACGATCTGGTCCGACAGGGACGCGAGTTCTTCCAGCATCCCAAGCATCGCTGCCGATGCAGTGCTCGTGTCGAGGTCGGCGACGAGTTCCACCGGTCGCGAAATTCGACCGAGGTGTCCTTTCAGTTGCTGCTTGAGGTTCGGGTCGAGCACTGTGTCATCTCCAGTCGTTCCTGCGCACCGGCCAGTGGCCAGCTGGGCGCAGGTACTGCGATAAAAAGCCCGCCCGTCCCTGGGCGGGCACGGGGGGTTCAGATCTTGCCGACCAGGTCCAGCGACGGCTCGAGCGTCTGCGCACCAGGCGTCCACTTGGCGGGGCAGACCTCGCCAGGGTGGGCGGCGACGTACTGTGCAGCCTGCACCTTGCGAATCAGTTCCTTCGCGTCGCGGCCGATCCCGAGATCGTTGATTTCGGCCACCTTGATCACGCCTTCCGGATTGACCACGAAAGTGCCGCGCAGGGCCAGGCCCTCGTCCTCGATCAGCACGCCGAAATTGCGGCTGATCGCATGGGTCGGGTCACCGACCATCGGGTACTCGATCCGGCGGATCGTGTCGGAAGCGTCGTGCCATGCCTTGTGCGTGAAGTGTGTGTCGGTCGAGACGCTGTAGATCTCGACACCGAGCGACTGGAACTCGGCATAGAGGTCCGCGACGTCGCCCAGTTCGGTCGGGCAGACGAACGTGAAGTCAGCCGGATAGAAGAATACGACCGACCACTTGCCCTTGAGGTCCGCTTCCGTGACCTGGACAAACTCGCCGTCGTGGAAGGCCGTGGCCTTGAATGGCTTGACCTGGGTGTTGATCAAAGAAGTCATGTGTATCTCTCCGTTGCATTGAGGCAGGGGATCGGCCTCGATGGGCAGGCACGATACGCAGGACTGATAGATAATCCCAATCGATAGATATGTATTAAGACATAGACAGGACCTATCACGCGCAAGCCGCGCTGCAGCGGCTAGTCGCGGGACCTCGGGTAAACCGCCGAATTGCTATGCTAGCTGCGCGGCAGGGCGCCCCAGGGGAGGAGATCAATGGACAGGCCGACGGTTCTCATCACCGGTGTTTCCGGTTTCATCGCGCGGCAATGTGCCGTGGACCTGCTCAATGCCGGCTACGGTGTGCGCGGCACCCTGCGCTCATTCAAGAAAGCGGATGACGTGCGTGGCTCGTTGTCACGGCACGCGCCGGTGTCGCGCCTGGAATTCGCCGAGGTCGACCTGGAGGTCGATGCGGGCTGGGATGCGGCGGTCCGTGGCTGCGGGCACGTGCTGCACGTGGCCTCGCCGTTCCCTGCCGTGCAGCCGAAGGACGAGCAGGACCTGATCCGCCCGGCCGTCCAGGGCACTCTGCGCGTGCTGCGCGCGGCCGTGGCTGGAGGAGTCGAGCGCTTCGTACAGACCTCGTCGCTGGTTGCGGTGATGTACGGCCACCCGCATTCGCGTACGAAACCGTTCACCGAAGCGGACTGGACGCTGGTCGACTCGCCTGGGGTGAGCGCCTATGCCAAGTCGAAGACACTGGCGGAACGCGCGGCACGGGAATTCGTCGAGAAGGAAGCCGCGGGACTTCATTACTCGTCGGTGAACCCGGGCCTGGTGCTGGGTCCGGTGCTCGATCGCGACATCGGCACTTCTGCCGAGATCATCCAGATGTTCCTGACGGGCAAGTACCCGGGCGCGCCGCGGCTCGCCATTCCCTGCGTGGACGTGCGCGACGTGGCGCGCGCGCACCGCCTGGCACTCGAAGTGGATAGCCCGACTGGCGGGCGTTACCTGGCGGCTGCCGAGAGCCTGTGGTTCATCGAGATCGCGCAGGCGATCCGTGAGGCGCTCGGTCCTGCGGGCCGCAAGGCGCCGCGATTCGAACTGCCTGACTGGGTGGTCAGGCTGGCGTCGATCTTCGACGCCACGACGCGGCAGGCCGTGCCCGACCTTGGCCGGGAGATGCCGATCGACAACTCACAGACACGCCGGACGCTGGGCATGGATTTCATCCCGGCCCGCGAAGCCGCGATCGCAATGGCAAAGAGTCTCGTCGACCTGAAACTCGTCTGACGGAGTGGCGCTCGAATGAGACCGACCCTTTCGGTGCTGGAGTCCGCCCTCATAGACCGGATCATCGACGAGGCGCTGGGTGTCCTCGCGACGACCGGCGTGATGATCGACGACGAGCGTGCATTGAAGCGCCTCGCCGGCGCAGGCCTCGAGGCGGACCTGGAGACGGGGCGCGTGCGTTTCCCTCGTGCGTCGGTCGAGCGGGCACTCGCGACCGCGCCGTCAGCGGTGACGCTGCACGATCGCGACGGGGAAGTGTCTGCCGTGCTCGAGGGAGACCGGGTCCACTTCGTGCCCGCGAGCTCTGCTTTGCGCGTGCTCGACCGCCGGACACAGAAGGCCCGCGTGCCGCTGACGCCCGACTTCGTGGAATACGTTCGCCTCGCGGACGGGCTCAGGAACATCTCCTACCTGTCGACGGCGTTCATTCCGACCGACATACCTCAGGACGTGGCCGACGTCTGGCGGCTCTACCTGGTGCTTGCGCATTCGAAGCGCCCGATCGTGTCAGGCGCGTTCACGGCCTGGGGTGTGCCCCGCATGGGCCAGGTGATGGCGATGTTCCGCGAAGACCGCGAGGACCTTGTGCGTCGGCCGATGTCCATCTTCACCTGCTGCCCGAACACGCCGCTGCGCTGGGGCGAGGACCCGGTGGCGAATATCATGGACTGCGCCGAATGGGGCATCCCGATCGAGATCGTGCCGGTGCTGTTGCTCGGCATGATCTCGCCGGTCACCACGGTCGGCGCGCTGGTGCTGCACACCGCCGAAGTGCTGTCGGGTCTCGTCATTGCGCAGGTCGTGCGGCCGGGCACACCCGTGATATTCGGCGGCGCGCCCGCGTCGTTCCACATGCAGCTGATGACCAACCCGATGACTGCGGTCGAGGCGCTGCAGCTTTACTGCGGCTACGCCCAGGTCGCGAAGCGGCTTGGGCTGCCGTGCCAGGCGTACATGGCCCTCTCCGACTCGAAATTCAACGACCCGCAGGCGGGCATGGAGACGGGCGTCGGCGCGTTTCTCGCGGCCAGCGCAGGCTTCAATTCCGTGTCTGGCCCGGGCATGCTCGACTACGTCAACTGCTTCAGCTTCGAGAAGCTGGTGTTCGACGACGAGATCGTGGCCCACGCGCAGCGCTTCATACGCCCGGTCGAGGTGCGCGACGACCTGCCGGCCGGCGAACTGATAGCCGAACTGGTTCGCGACAATCACCTGCTCACGTCCGAACACACGCTGGCTCACTGGCCGGAAGAACTGTACATGCCTGGTCCGACGCTGGATCGGACGAACTCGGACCAGTGGGCGGAGCAGGGGTCACGTGACTGGCGTGCGCGCGCCAACGAGGTCATCGACGAGACGCTGGCCGCGTATGAGGTCGAACCGCTCGAGCAGCGCATTCACGACGAGATACGGCACCTGATCAGCAGCACCTGCAGCGACCCCGGCGCAGTGCTGCCTGGATTCACGGAGAGCCCGCATGACTGACTACGCGCTGATGAACCAGCTGCTGTTCGAGGGCAAGCAGGACCCGGTGCGCGAGATGACCGAGCAGGCGCTCGCGGAGGGACGCCCGCCGATGGAAGTGCTCGACGACGGCCTGATCGCGGGCATGCGCGTCGTGGGCGAAGACTTCAAGCACAATCGCGTGTTCGTGCCCGAGGTGCTGCTCGCCGCGCGGGCGATGAAGGCAGGCCTCGCCGTACTGAAGCCGCACCTGGTGTCGAACCGCGACGATTCGTCGGCGCTCTCTGCCACGATCGTACTCGGGACCGTGAAAGGCGACCTGCACGATATCGGCAAGAACCTGGTGGGAATGATGGCGGAAGGCGCGGGGTTCACCATCGTGGACCTCGGCACCGACACCTCGGCCGAGCGGTTCATTGCTGCCGCGAAGGAACACCGCGCGCGTATCGTCGGCATGAGCGCGCTGCTCACCACGACGATGATCTACATGCGCACCGTGGTACAGAAATTCGAGGAAGCTGGAATGCGCGACGTCAAGCTCTGCATCGGTGGCGCACCGACCAGCGCGGAGTACGCGAAGCAGATCGGTGCCGATGGCTACGCGGCCGACGCCGCAAGCGCCGTGGAACTCTTCAAGCGGCTCATCTCCGAGCAGGCAGCCGTCGCGCCGTGACCGTGACGGCCGCATCGACGGCCGATGGCGTCGCGACGGTAACGATCGACGGCGTCGCCGGGCCGGCCCCAATCGGGCAGAGCCTGTTCGAATGGGCGGATTCGCGCGGGATCGCGGTGCCGACGTCCTGCCACAAGCAGGGCAAGTGCCGCGAGTGCCTGGTCGAGATCGAATCGGGCGCCGAATTCTTGAGCGAACCCGCGGAGCAGGAGCGGCACCTCGAAGGCGCATTCCGACTTGCCTGCCGCACGCGACTCGCCGCGCCCGGCGAAGTCAGGGCGCACACCCTGCGCCGGGGTTCCTTGCGCATCGAGACGGATTCCAGCGCCGGCGATGATGAACGCGTGGTGCTCGATCCTGCCGTCACGCGGGACGGGTCGCGGATACTGCTCGACGGCGAACCGATCGCGGAATCAGACGGGCCGATACACGGTCTGGCCCTGGACCTCGGAACCACCACCGTCGCAATCCGCCTGCACGACCTCGAGTCGGGGCGCCTGGTCGCAACGCGGTCGTTCGAGAACCCGCAGCGCTTCGGCGGCTCGAATGTCATGTCGCGCATCCACTACGACGGCGAGCACCGTGGCCGCCTGTTGCAGCGCACGCTGCTGGGCTACCTGACGCATGCCATCGAGTCGCTGCCAGTCGATCCCATGACCATCTACGAACTGGTGGTCGCGGGCAACCCCACGATGCGCGACCTGCTGTTCGGCCTCGACGTGCAGGGTCTCGGAGTCCTGCCTTACCGTTCCATCACGGAAGCGCAAGTGGAAGAGGGCGGCGCGGCCACGACCAGCCTCTCCACGACTGCGAGGAAACTGCGGCTGCCGGTGAATCCGGCGGCTCGCGTGCATGGCCTGCCGTTGGTGGCCAGCCACGTGGGTGCGGACGCGGCAGCCTGCCTGCTCGCGACCGGCATGGCCGAGGGCAGCGAGATCTGTGCGCTGCTGGACATCGGCACCAACACCGAGGCCTTCTTCGGCAATGCGACCCGCATGCTGGCCGCGTCCTGTCCGGCAGGCCCCGCCTTCGAGGGCGGCGGCGTGGGTTGCGGCATGCCGGCGCTGGATGGCGCCATTGAGCGGGTCGCGCTGGATGCCGCGGGAGCGATGCGCTTCGCGATCGTGGGTGACGCTGCGCCCGCCGGCATCTGTGGGTCCGGCCTGGTGGACCTGATGTCGGAGCTCCGGCGTACCGGGCGCATGAACGGACAGGGCCGGTTCGCGGAGCCTGACGAGCCCATCGTCCTCGACGCCGACGGCCGCGTCTCGGTGTGCGAGGCCGACGTCAACGAGCTCGCGCAGGCGAAGGGCGCCAATGCGGCAGGCCTGCGTGTGCTCGCCGACGAGTACGGAGTGAACCTGGACCGCGTCGACCGTCTCTATCTTGCGGGAGGATTCGCGCGCCACCTCGACGTCGATGCGGCATGTCGCATCGGTCTCATCCCCGACCTTCCGCGCGAGCGCATCGTGAAGGTCGGCAACGCGGCACTTGCCGGCGCGTCGATCGCACTGCTGTCGCGGACACGGCGCGCCGACCTTGAAGCGATCGTGCGGCGTGTGCAGCTCGTCCGGCTGGAGGCGCATCCGGGGTTCTTCGATTTCTTCGTGCAGGGCTGCCAGTTCGAGCCGTTCGGAGCCGGGCCGTGAGTGCCGCGACGATGCTGGCGGTGTCGGCCGCGGATGCGGCGTCTGGTGTCACGGAGGCCGAGTTCCGGCGACTGCTCGGGATACCACGCGGTCGCGAAGTGGCGGCGGAGATCGTCGAGCGCGCCGACCTTGCGCGGCGCTGGTACGCGGAGCGCGGGCGACCATTCGTCGCCTTGCGTCGCATGGCACTGCGCAGTGCCAACCCCGAATCGGTGACGCTCGAGACTGGCGAGGTGATCGGCGGCGCCGCGCTCGCCGAACGACTCCGCGAGGGCGAAGCCTACGCGCTGGTTGCGCTCGCGGTGAGTGCCGGCCCTGAGGTCGCGGCCGAGGCGGCGCGGCTCTGGGCCGATGACCGCCCGGATGAATCGTACTTTCTCGACAGGTTCGCAGCCGCAGTCGCGGAGCAACTCGTGTGGCAGGCGTCTGCAGCGCTCTGCGGCAGTGCCACGACTGCGGGCGAGGGCCTGCTGCCGCACCTGTCGCCCGGCTGCGGCCGATGGGAGATCTCGGCGCAGCATCAGTTGATGGCGCTGCTGTGTGCCGACCAGATGCCGCAGTCGCGTGCGATGCCGCCAGCGACCGCGGAGGACGGGCGGCCCTTGCTGGTGCTCGGGCCCATCACGTTGCTCGAGTCCGGTGCGCTGAAGCCACAGCACTCGCTGCTCGCTGCGCTCGGCGTGGCGCGGCGTGCTATGGTCGCGACATCCGAATCCTCATGCCGCAGCTGCGACCTGGCCCGTTGCCGATACCGGCGGGCACCCTACGCGCGGCAGCCCGTTCCCAGGGTGATTGAATGACACGACCTACCCTGCTCGAAGCGCTGAAGTCGCGCGTGCTGCTCGGCGACGGTGCCATGGGCACACAGTTGCAGGATGCAGGCCTCGAATCCGGTCACTGCGGCGAAGCCTGGAACCTCGATCACCCGGACCGGGTGGTCGGTATTCAGCGCCGGTATGCCGAAGCAGGATCCGACCTGGTCCTCACCAATACATTCGGCGCGTGCCGCATCATGCTCGATCGCCACGGCGAGGGTGCGCGCACTGTGGACATCAACCGCGCATCGGTGGCGATCGCGCGCGAGGCGCTGGGCGGGCGCGGTTACGTGCTCGGCGACATCGGCCCGTTCGGCGGCCTGATGGAACCCTACGGCGATATTTCGCGCGCCGCCGTGGAACGCGCATTCCGCGAGCAGGCGCGCGCGCTCGTGGAAGGAGGCGCGGACGGTATCATCATCGAGACGCAGACCGCCTTCGAGGAGGCCGAGATCGCGATCGCTGCGGCGCGCGAGGCGGGTGCGCCGGTCGTGATCGCTTCCTTTGCCTTTGACCGCATGCTGGATGAGGACGACGTTCGCACCATGATGGGTATCAGCCCGGAGCAGGCGGCCGAGTTCATGGAGCGGCACGGTTGCGACGTGGCCGGGCTGAACTGCGGCACAGGCGTCGACATGCGTTTCGCCGCCGACATCACCCGCCGCTATCGGGCGAGCTGCGGCCTGCCGGTGATGGCGCAGCCCAATGCCGGCGCACCGGTGCTCGAGGACATGAAAGTGCTCTACAAGCAGACCCCCGGGGAAATGGGCGAGGGGCTCGAGGGATTGCTCGCGGCAGGGCCGCGCATCGTCGGCGGCTGTTGCGGCAGCACGCCGGCGCACATTCGCAGGTTTCGCGAGATCCTGGATGGCAAGACCGGAGAGCAACAGCCGTGAGAGTCAGCATACCGACCGACGACACGCTTCTCGGCACGTTCCTGCCCTCTGCCAAGCCCGACGGTTCGGGTGTCGGTGTCAACTATGCCGACCAGGTCCTGAAGCTGCTGAAACAGACTTTGCCGGACGGACGGAAGTTCTCTGCCAAGCGCCGCGGGCTCAAGGTGTCCGTTACCATCGGCGATGGCAGCGGTCATTCGATCATGCGCCGAATCGAGCACGGACCCGACACCCGCGTTATCTTCGAGCGCGCGCTGGTCGAGGCGGCACGCGAAGCCGGGGCCGGACTCACCCGCGAGCCGGGCGTAATTCACCTGGACTTCTGATTTCTGCCAGGTCGAAGACGATGCGCGCAATAATCGGTTGGCTCGCGGCCCTTATCGTCGGCTCCGCCGGCTGGTGGCTGGGACAGAAGGTGGGGCTCGGTACCGCGGTAGTCCTGAGTGCCGTCGGCACCGGGGTAGGTCTGTGGGCGGGTTATCGCTGGTTCGACGACAACCTGGGGTGATGACGGTGAAAGTGCATCCAACCGCGATCGTCGAGGACGGAGCGCAGCTCGGCGAAGGATGCGTGGTGCACGCCTACGCGATGATCACGCGCCACGTGGTGCTCGGCGACAATGTGGTCGTGCACCCGCATGCGGTGGTGGGCGGCGATCCCCAGGACCTGGGTTTCGACACCAGGACTGCCACCGGTGTACGCGTTGGCGCACGCACCGTGATTCGCGAGCACGTGACCATTCACCGCGCAACCAGGCCAGACGGCTGGACCGAAGTCGGCTCGAGCTGTTTCCTGATGGTTGGCTGTCACATCGCGCACGACTGCCACCTTGCGGATCGGGTGATCGTGGCCAACAACGTGCTGTTTGCCGGCCACATCCAGGTGGGCGAGGGCGCCTTCATCGGCGGCGGCGTAACCATCCACCAGTTCAGCAGGATTGGCGAGGGCGCGATGGTCGGCGGGGCCTCGCGCATCTCGCAGGACGTGCCGCCGTTCACGATGGTGACTGAACGCGACGAGATTGTCGGCCTGAACGTCGTGGGTCTTCGCCGCCGCGGCCTGCCGCGCACAACGGTCGAGGAACTGAAGCGGGCTTTCCGCGCCGTGAACGTGCGTGTCGGAAACATGCGCGAGATCGCCGCCGTGGCACTCGCGAGCGGCGCCTACACCAGCGCCGAGGCGCAGCGCTACCTCGAGTTCTTCGGCTCTGGCAAGCGCAGCATCGCGAGAGTCCGCCGTCGCGCTCCTGCAGCAGGTGCGAGCGACTGATTCCTGGCGGGTCCCGGCCGCGGCCCTGGTACAAACGACGCGAAGCGTCCCGGATGGCGGCGATCCTGCCGGCCCTGCAGCAAGTACCTATGCCTCGCCGGCCGTGGGGAGGCAGAAAATCGACGCATGTGGCGACCTGCGACGCTGGACGCCCGAGCCGGGCCTGCTTGCGGGACGTTTGCCGCAAGAGCAGCGGCGGTCGGCCTGATTGCGGCAGCGATTGCCTCCACCTCCTGCTCGACCACCCAGTACACCTACAAGATGTACGGCGGTCCGCAGCGTCCGCAGTCCGAACTATCCGTCATCGACCTCCACGATGCAGTCGGCGTGATGATCGGCACCCGCAAGGTGGTGCATTCCGACTATTCAAGCGTCCAGCTCCTGCCAGGTACGTATCCGGTCTACTGGGAATGTCTCTACGGTGTGAGCGTGATGATCGAGCCCAGCGGCTTCGCAACCGGCGCCAGGTCCGCAGACGTGGAATTGCGCGCCGGGCACGTGTATTCGCTGCACTGCGACCGGACGACGGGCTACGGCTACCAGATGTACCAATGGATATCGGACGACACCGAGGGTCGGATTGTCGCGGGACAGAAGAAGCCCTGACCTGCTGCATTCCGAGGGAATCACCATGAGCATTCAAAGGTCCGCCCGCTGGTTCCCGGTCGCAGCGATCGCGCTGCTGGCATCAGCATGCGTGATCGTGCCTTACAAGCCCAAGGCCGAGGTCGTCGACGAGCGCGACGTGCAGGTCGATTCCGCGGCGTTCGTCGTGACGATCGCCCCGCGCCAGGTGATCGAGCAGTTCACGGAGGCCATCGAGGACGAGGACGATTCGATCAAGGTGGTGCCGCCACAGGAATTCCTGGATGCGGCATTCATCGACGAGGACGCGTCACTGGCGAAGATGCTGGAGCCTGAAACCTGCGCGCGGGTGCGTGAGCGAACGGGAGCGGATTACCTGGTGCTGATCGGCGAGGTCACCGAGTCCACGCAGGACGAGCACGGTGGGATGGCCTTCTACATGGGTTTTTTCGGCGCCAGGTCGTCGGAAGAACACGCGACCGCGGTGGCCACGGTGATCGACCTCGCGAATGCAAAGCCGCTGTCCGAGGTGAGTTCCCACGCGCAGGGCCGGTCGCGGGGCGTGGGCGTCTTCTATGGGCTGTTCGTCGTGCCGCTGACCGATTCGAGCGCGCGCGACGGGCTCGCGCGTGCTGTCGTGGCCGACATCCGCTCGCAGTCCGGGCCCGGCAAGCTCCGCATCGGAGTGCTCGCGGCAGAGAAGATCACGCCGCCGCCGCCCCCGCCTGATACGGACGTGGGGCCCAGGTAGTCAGGCCGCAACGCGATTGGGAAGCCAGCGCCAGTAGGTTCCGCAGCGCCATAGCCATTCGAGCGGGCCCATGCGGTAGTGCCTGAGCCATGAGTGACTCAAGGACGCGAGCAATACGAATACGACGATTGCCAGCGCCGTGAGTTCCGGCCCGCTCAATCGGCCGTAGAGCCGGAATCCCCAGGGCTCGGCCAGCGATGCCATGAGCAGCGACTGAGCCAGGTAGTTCGTCAGGGCCATTCGCCCGGCGGATTCCATGCGCGAGTACCACCAGAGCCGCCGACCAAGGTGCTCGTTCAGCATGACGCGGGCGCCGAAGCCGATCGCGAGCGGAAAGGCGCTGGCGACGTGCAGCCACTCCGGCCAGCGCCAGTCGGAGAGTCCATGGATCTCCCGGGATTGCAGCACGGTCGCGAGCAGGCTGAGCGGCAGGCCGATGCCGAGGCCGACCATCGAGACTCTCCTCCACGTAGACGGCGACGAACGCGTCAGGACGCCGCTGCGAAAAAGCGCCGCACCGATCATGAACAGCCCGAGCGTCCTCCACAGCAGCGCGATACCGAAAAACAGCAGCAGCATCGAATACTGTTGCGCGTGCAGGTCCAGGAGTTGCTGGAAGCTGCCGGACTGCCGCACTGAGAATTCCTCCGGCCACGAGCCCGGATCCCCGATCCGCATTGCAGCCAGCCCGTGCATTGCGGCAGCGTATTCGCTGGCGATGCTGGCACCCCATGCATGCGGATCCCAGCGCAGGACCAGGGCCGCCACGGCGGCGAGCATGATCGCGGCGACAGCCCCCAGCGCCAGCTGCCAGGACTTTCCCCAGAGAAGCGCCATCGCCAGCGAAAAGGCCGCTGCACTTGCGACCGTGATCAGCGGAGAGACTTTGCCCAGCGATCCGATCTGGAAGCCCCAGACGATCGTCGTGGCGACCAGCACTATGCCGATCCGGTACAGGTTGGCCGTGCCCAGGCCACGGGCTGCATACAGCAACAGCCCCGCGACCGCGTACGGCAACAGGACCTCGGCCGGGTAGAGCAGCAGGCCATGCAGGATCCCGAGTACTCCCAGGATGGCAAGGCGACGCAGGTAGATCGTCGAGTACTTGCCGTCAGCGCGGCCTATGTGTTCCGCCTGCAGCGCGAAGCTCGCGCCGAACAGCAGCGAGAACAGCGTGATGAACTTGAGGTCCACGAGCGCGTCGAAGAATCCCCAGTCGAGCCAGCCGACGAGTTGTCCTTCGCGGCCCGGGACCGCGAACGACGCGATATCAAGGGGCAGGAACATCTGCCGCACGTTTGCAACCAGGATTCCGAGCAGCGCGACCCCGCGCAGCGCATCCAGCGATGCGATGCGGGCACCGGGCTCGATCGGGGCTGCGATCATCCCCAGCGGAACATGCGCGCGATGGCCGCGTCCACCCAGCGGTCGGGCAGGCGCCTGAGCACCTTGCGCGCGCCGGTGCCTTCGCCCTTGCTGTAGCGGGTGCGGGGACGATCCGAGCTGAACGCGTGCACGACATCGCGTGTCACGACTTCGACCGGCGACGCATCGCGTGCGGCCTTTTCGGTAAGCCCAGCGAGCGCCTTCAGCAACCCGCCGTACAGTTCCATCAGGCCGGCAGGCGGGGCCTTGCCAATCTCATCCTGCGAACCTGCTGCCTTGTCCCAGATGTCGGTGGCGATAGCGCCGGGCTCGAGCAGTGATACCTCGATGCCCCACGGCCGCAGTTCACGACGCAGCGCGTCGCTCATCGCCTCGACTGCGTACTTGGACATCGAGTAAGGACCGAGTCCGGGAATCGTCGAGTAGCCTGCCATGGATCCCGTCGTGAGGATCCGGCCGCGAGCCTTGCGCAGCAAAGGCAGGAACGCCTGTGTGACGGCGACCTGTCCGACGACGTTCACCTCGAGTTGCCACCGAAGGTCAGCGACGGGTACGAACTCGAGAGGGCCACCCACGGCGATGCCGGCATTGTTGAACAGGCCCCAGAGCCCGCTGTCACCTACGAGCGGCTCCACGGATGCGACGGCGGCGGCGATCTGCGCCGAGTTCGTCACGTCGAGTTCGAGGGTGCTCAGTCGATCCGAGGAAGCCCCCTGCAACCGGGCACGCAAGGCCTCGGCAGCGCCCTGGTTGCGCACGCAGCCGATGACCCGGTAACCCGCTTCTAGAAGTGCAAGGGCGGAGGCCCGGCCGATGCCGGTCGATGCTCCGGTGATGAGTATGGTCTTGCTTGAACGGTCTGCGCTCATTTTGGGCTCCCCCGGCAGTCAGTGTCTGCGCCGGAATTGCCCGGCGCACGAGTCGCGTATGCTACTGGATCATCGACCGGGAGCGACCGATTGAAACGGCAGGGTGAGGAAGTGAAATGAGGATTGCGGCGCCGGCTGTGATGCTGTGCGCGCTGGCCTGTGTCGCCGCGGCAGCTGGCCTGCGGGCACACGATTCCGCGGCGGACGACGTGGCGGCAGGTGCTTCCGCCGCGGGTGCAGTTTCGGCTGCGCAGCGGGTTGTAGCGACAGAGCAGGCGTTCCTCACCTTCCTCGACGCGCACGGTGGGCTGGGAGTGGTCGAATCCGGCCTCGACGAGCGCTACCTCGGTCGGGACCGCCAGGAATGGCAGTCGCTGGTGGACTCAAGGCGCCGCCTGCTCGACACAGACCTCGCGGCAACGCGGGATCTCGCGCTGCCGCCTGGCGACACGCAGGCGATGGCGGCGATGCGGGCGTCGCTGGTCGCGCTGGCCACGGAGGGCGAGACCTCTGGTACACCCGGACCATCGTGCGCCGATGCCCGCGACCGCAGTCTTGGCTACGGCGCATTGCGCGCTGCACTCGTGGCCTGCTACGTCGATTACGGCAACAATCTCGAGTTCGAAGGCGGCACGATCGATCGCGGTTCGGCGCTGCAATTGCTGCACGTGGTGGACGAGCCCGCGCGACGCAAGGCGCTGTTCGACTCCTTTCTTCCGCTCTGGCGGGCGCTCTACGGCAACGGCGGGCCCGATACGAGCCCCTATCGCCGAATGATCGCGATGGCGGCGGACGACGCGCGGAAGCACGGCTCGGAGATCGATGCCGCCGCACGTGCACTCGGCGTTGGCACGGCGGCCGTGGAGCGCTGGCTCGTGGACATCCTGGAAGCCTGGCGGCAGGCCAGCGACTCGGGCATGGTCGAGCCCTGGGACTACCGCTACGTGAACGGCGCGGCCAACCGGGAACTCGCATCGAGGATTCCGGCCGACTCGTTGCGGCGGGTCAACGAACGCTTCTACCGCGACCTGGGTGCGGACCTGGTGGGCCTGCATGTCATGTTCGACCTGGGGCCGAGGCAGGGGAAGTCGCCAGTTGCATACACAGACTTCGTGATGCGTGGGCGGGAATCCGGCGGCCGCTGGCGTGCGTCAACTGCGCGCGTGGTTGGAACGTATCCTAACGGCGGGCTCTTTTCACTGAATGAGCTGGTGCACGAGAGCGGACATGCTGTGCACGTGAGCGCGATTCGCAACCGGCCGGCCTACATGGACTGGCCGGACACGCTGTTCACCGAAGCGTTCGCCGACGTTCCATCGTGGAGTGTGTATGAACCTGCGTGGCAGAACCTCTACCTCGGCGGGGCGGTAGACGAGCCAGTGTCGCTGCGCGCACTGTTCGGTGACGTGATGCTGGACGTTGCCTGGGCGCTGTTCGAGCTTCGGATGCTGCGGGATCCGGCCAGCGATCCGAACCTTCTGTGGACGGAGATCACAAGCCGTTACCTGCACGTCGTGCCTCATCCCGAGGTTCCCTGGTGGGCTATGCGTGTGCAGCTCGCGAGCGATCCTGGCTACATGGTCAACTACGGTCTTGGCGCGATGCTGACCGCCGAGATGCGCCAGCGCATTGCCGAGGTCGCGGGACCCTTCGACACCGGGAACCCCGGCTGGTACGAGTGGGTCGGCGGGCGGCTGCTCCGCTACGGGTCGGAGCGGGATGCGCAATCGCTGATGAATGACCTGCTCGGGCGGCCCGTTTCGCCCGCGGCGCTGATGGCGCAGATCGCGCGTTGTCGCGCCGCAAAGTAAGCCGACACGCTGCCTTATGTGAAGTCGCGCGTTTCGGTGGCCACGTGCGCGAAAACTGAGTAACGTGTAGCAGCGGCGAGTGCGTCACTCGAGCCTGTGATGGCTACGCGTGAGCAGCCGACGACGCATGTTGGAACTCGCGCTTTTCAGCGCGCGAACGATGTCACGTCGGCGGTCGTCGCCAATGCAAATTTGATCTACAGGGGATTCAAGCAATGAACATCAGAAATTCTTCCGGGCTCGCGAAGGTCGCCGGTGGCCTGCGGCGCATGGCCCTCGCGGTGGTCCTCGTCACCGCAGCCACGGCCGCGTCTGCCAACCCGCCGGCCGCCCGGGGCAACGACGGATACCTGGCCCTCGGCGACAGCGTCGTGTTCGGATACATCACGGCCGCCGGATACGCCTGGGGCAATGCGATGAACTTCCTGGGCTATCCGGACTATATTGGCGCCGGTCTGCGATTCAGTGTTGCCAATGCGTCCTGCCCGGGTGAGACCACCTCTGGTTTCATCAATGCAAATGGACCCGACAACGGCTGCCGACCGTACCGCGCCAATTTCCCGCTGCACGTCAATTATCCGACAACACAGCTCGACTACGCGGTCAGCTATCTCAAGAGCCACAAGCAGACGCGGCTGGTCACCATCGGGCTTGGTGCCAACGACGCGTTCCTGCTGCAGAGTGCGTGCGGCGGCGACATCGCGTGCATCCAGGCGGGTCTTCCGACGCTGCTCGGGACGGTCTACGCCAACATGAGCACGATTCTCCAGAACCTGCGTGCGACCGGATACCGCGGCGTGATCATCGTGGCCAATTACTATTCGACCGACTACACCGACCCGGTGCAGACGGGCTTTACGGTCGCGATCAACCAGACGCTCGCCAACGCTGCGGCGACCAATGGCGCGGTCGTGGCGGACGTCTTCGCAGCGTTCCAGAATGCGACGTTGCCGGTGGGCGGCAAGACCTGTGTAGCTGGTCTGCTCAACACTACTCCCGCGAACGCTGCACTGCCGCCTCCGCTGTGGACCTGCGACGTTCACCCGAGCCTGTCGGGCCAGCAGCTGCTCGCAAGGACTGTCGCTGCGACCTACTCGAGCGTGTCGCGCTCGCACAAGTAAGACGGTCGGCGCGAGCCGGGACGATCGCTCCCGCCCTGGCGACGGACTGAAGACTGGACACCCCGGCCTCGCGCCGGGGTTTCCTTATCTGCGGGACGCAGCGCGCCAGCGCGACGGTGGCATGCCGGACCAGCGACGGAACGCGCGCGTGAAAACGCTTGCATCCGCGAAATGCAGGCTCTGAGCTATCGCGACAAGCGGCATCTCTGTATCGCTCAGCAGTTGACGTGCCACGTCATAGCGGACCTCGTCGCCCAGCGCCTGGAAGTGGACACCGTGCGGGCGTAACTTGCGATCCAGCGTGCGCCGGTGCATTGCCAGTTCTGTAGCCACCTGCTGCATCGATGTGCCGCCACTCAGCAGCTGTCGACGAAGCACGCGTCTTACCTGCGCCGGCAACTCGCCGGTGGACCGGGCTTCAATGGAGCGTGCCCTTGCTTCCAGCGTCTTCAGACGTTGCGGGTCCGCACTACGCAGTGGCATATCCAGCCAGGCCCTTTCGAAAATCACGGCCGACTG
Source organism: uncultured Gammaproteobacteria bacterium (assembly GCA_963793005.1). Taxonomy (GTDB): domain Bacteria; phylum Pseudomonadota; class Gammaproteobacteria; order Steroidobacterales; family Steroidobacteraceae; genus RPQJ01. The sequence continues at coordinate 394,639 of CAWBYP010000004.1, read as the reverse complement.
CTCGCAATCGAAGCGGAGCGGTGCGCGCAGGAACCTTCGGTACGGCCGAACGTCGGGCGGCCGACGGCGCATGAACTGGATCTCATGCGGCAACCAGCCGCTGCCGCACAAGGCCCGCAGGATGTTCCAGATCGACGCCAGCACGATGTCGTAGATTATTTCGGCGCGTTCGACGCCGGGCTCATAGAGCGCGTAGCTGTAGCTTGCGAAGCGTGCCTGCTCGTCGAGCTTCGCAAGGCCGCCGCCATCGCTCAGGGTCAGAAATCGAGACAGCAGCTGCAGCGCCGTGCGGACATCGGGTGCCGCTCTGGTGAGGTCGGCGACGATGCCCAGGGCTTCCAGGTGCGTGTGCCGGCCGACCACGAGGCCCAGGTGCTCACAGCCGGTGCGGTCGACGCAAAGCCCGAGCAAGCGGCTTGCCTGCCTGAAAGGAATGAGGTTGTCAGGGTGTTTGAACAGGTCGGCGGGCAGATCCGACTGCGCCAGCGCCTGCTTCAGGTCAACGCCGAATTCGCGCAGCAAGGGCGCAAGCGCCAGCGTGGATGCGACGCGGTCGTAGCCGCCCGGCACCACAGATGGTGCATCGGTACGAGAGTTCGGCGTAGCTGGTAGTGTGGTCACTGGCACTCGGAGCCCGCAGGAGATGGCGCCTCGTTGCGCTGGCCACTACCGGCGAGGCACTACATTGTCACAAATAGCAAAGTGTCGTCGAGTCAACCAACCTAGACTCGGGGTTTCGTGGTGATCGCGGGCCCGCGAGGCGGCGCCCGGGCAGAGGCCGGTCCGGCCCCCTTCGTAGAGCCCGACATTGGTAACGCACGAGATCTCCCGCCACGGCTCCATCGTCCGTCGAACTAGTCAATCTTCGAGGTGAATTGCATTGAAATACCGCCTTTCCGCCGTCGCAACGGCATCCGCGGCTGTCCTGCTGGCCTTTTCCGTCATGGCGACGGCGCAGACCGCCACAGTCGTCAATGTAGACAACTTCAACAAGGTGCAGACGGATTTCGAATTCGCCGGAATGGTCAAGCTGGCGGGTGGTACCAACAGGATTCACAGCAACCGGACACCCACGCCGATCGACAAGCAGAACGTGATTCGAATGAATCGCGACACCTTGTACAGCCTGGGCGTGGTCAATATCTCCAAGGGTGCAACCGTCACACTGCCCGATGCAGGCAAGCGATACATGTCGCTGATGGTTATCAACAACGATGGCTATGTGAACGACGTCTACTACGGCGGTGGTTCGTACAAGTTGACGATGGAGAAATTCGATACTCCATACGTCGGCGTGGTGATTCGGACGCTCGCGAACCCGGAAGATGCGGCAGACCTGGCGGCAGCCCATGAACTTCAGGATCAAATTCAGATCACTGCAGGCTCTGACGAGCCATTCGTTCTGCCAACCTACGACAAAGCCAGCTACGAGGCGACGCTACAGCCCATCCTCGACCTGGCCAAAGGGTTGAAGCGGTATACCGAGACCTTTGGCTCCAGAAAGGAAGTCAATCCAGTGCATTTCATGATCGGCACTGCTTCGGCCTGGGGTGGCCTGCCGGACAAGGCGGCCGTCTACGAGAATGTGCAGCCCAACCTGCCGGTCGGCGAATATGAACTCACGGTCAAGGACGTCCCGGTCAGCGGTTTCTGGTCCATCAGTCTCTACAATGAAAAAGGCTACTTTCAGCAGAACGACCTCAATGCTTACAGCCTGAATAACCTGACTGCCAAGCCAAACAGCGACGGATCCTACACGCTGCGTTTTGGAGGCTGCACAGCCACCACGGAAAATTGCCTGCCGATCATGAAGGGCTGGAACTACGCGGTCCGCATGTATGAACCGGGAAAGGCGATCCTCGATGGCAGCTGGAAGTTTCCAGGCCCTCCGACACCCCGGACAAACTGATGCACGACCTCTACGACCCCATGAATTTCAATCGCAAGGCATTCGCATGAAACAGAATCCCCGTTCACTGGCGGCACTGACGACGGTCGTATTGCTGGCCTGGTCTGGTATGCAGGCGGCCGAGGCCCAGTTGTCGCTTGAAACCCTGAAGTCGATCTCGACCCCCGACAAGGTCCAGACGCCCATCGGCAAGCTGGAGTTCTTCGACGGCGTACCGACCGACGCCACCGTGGACACGCTCTATGACAACCTCGACCGTATGCGCGGCGTCGAAGTGTTCCTCGACAACGTCGGCGCGCTGTCCGTCTACAGCGTCATTGCCGGCAACGCGGCCATCGGCTTGACCCAGCCCAACCAGATTGCTGTTGCGGAGAAGCTGCTCGACTCGCACTCGCTGTACCTGACCGGGAACACGTCCACCATGTACTCCATTGGTCATCTCGACCTGGACGCGTACGGGCCGACCGTGGTGGAAGTGCCACCCGGCATGCTCGGCATGCTGGACGATGCATGGATGCGGTATGTCGGTGATTTCGGAGTGGCCGGCCTGGACAGGGGCAAGGGTGGCAAATATCTCGTTCTGCCACCGGGTTATACGGGCGAGGTGCCGAAGGGTTACTTCGTACTCAAGGCACCCACCTACATCAACTGGTTCTTCATGCGCGGCTCCATTGCCGATGGACTGGCGCCGGCGCTGAAGAACGTCAAGGACCACCTGAAGGTGTACCCGCTCAAGTCGGCAGGCAATCCGCCGGCCACCGAGTTCCTGAACATCACCGGCAGAAGCTACAACACGGTCGCGCCCAGCGACTTCAGCTATTTCGAGGCGCTCGACAAGATCATCCAGCGCGAACCCATCGACGCATTGGGCAGTGAATCCAGGGGTGCCCTGGCGGCAATCGGCATCGTCAAAGGCAAGCCGTTCAAGCCTGACGCGAGGATGAAGCGTCTGCTCACGGAAGCGGCGGCGATCGGCGATGCCACGGCCCGGGCCGCGCTGTACAGCCCGCGCGAGAAGGGCTATTTCATCTATCCCGACAGCGACAGCTCCTGGGTCATGGGCTTCGCCAACAAGGATGTGTTTTTCGAAACCGATGGCGCACGCAACCTGGACGCCCGCACCAGTTTCTATTTCGGTTACACGGGTGTGACACCCGCCATGGCCGTCACGCATCCGGGCGCCGGCTCCGACTACGCCATTGCCTTCAGGGATTCCGAGAAGAAGGCCTTCGATGGCTCGAAGACCTACAAACTGCACCTGCCGCCCGATGTTCCGGTGAACAACTTCTGGGCGGTCACGATCTACGATACGCAGACCCGCTCGATGCTGCAGACCAGCCAGCCGTTCCCTTCGGTTGGAAGTCAAAGCAAGGGATTCCAGAAGAACGCCGACGGCTCCTATGACGTCTATTTCTCAGCCAAAGCGCCGTCAGGAAAAGAGGGCAACTGGTTGCAGACCATTCCGGGCAAGAGCTGGTTTGCGATCCTGCGCATGTACGGCCCGCTGGAGCCGTGGATCAACAAGACCTGGCGGCCGGGCGAGATCGAACTCGTGAAGTGACCGGGCTTTGACTGCGGACCTGGCAGCCGGCCCCGGCCCCCCGTGGGCCGGCTGCCAGGCCCACCCGCGAGCTTGAACTGACAGCAACAGTCCTCCAAGGAAGCTAAATCAATGAATTACTCATGCACACAGCCGCGCTTGGCCATTGCCGTCCTCGGCGCGCTGGCCATCGCCGCAGGCGGCTCTGCGTCTGCGCAGGTTTCTCCGCAAACCCTGGAGTCGATCTCGATACCGAACAAGGTCGCGACGCCGATCGGACAGCTCGATTTCTTCGACGGCGTGCCGGCCAAGGCGACCGTCGAGAAGGTGTATGACAACCTCGACCGCATGCGTGGCACGGTGGCGTTTCTCGACAATGTCGGCGCGGTGTCGATACACAGCGTGTGCACGGGCCTGGCCGACGCCGGGGCCAAGGGCGCGAACAGGATCGCCCTGTTCGCACAGTTGCTGGATTCGCAGACCCTGGTGGTCACCGCCAACACCTCGACCCTGTACGCCTACTCCTGCACCGATCTCGCCAACGATGGCGCGACCGTGATCGAGATCCCGCCCGGCATGCTCGGCTTTCTCGACGATGGCTGGCAGCGCTTCGTCGGCAACATGGGCGTCACCGGGCCGGACAAGGGCCAGGGTGGCAAGTACCTGGTGCTGCCGCCGGGTTACACCGGAGCGATCCCCGAAGGGTATTTCCTGCTGAAGCCGTCGACGAACAAGAACTTCCTGTTCCTGCGTGGTTCGATCAAGGACGGCCTGAAGCCTGCAGTAGAGAACATCACCTCGAAGCTGAGGGTCTATCCGCTGAAGGACGCGGCAAAGCCGGCGCCGACCGAGTTCGTCAACATGTCCGGCAAGGCTTTCAACACGGTCTTCCCCAGCGACTTCAGCTATTTCGACCGCCTCAACGCCGTCGTCCAGGACGAACCCATCGACGCCATCAGCCCCGAGGTACGTGGTGCGATCGCCGCCATCGGCATCGTCAAGGGCCAGCCGTTCAAGCCCGATGCGCGGATGAAGAAGTTGCTGACGGAGGCCGCTACGCTCGGCAACGCCACGTCACGGGCCATCACCTATCACCCGCGCATTGCCGGCGTGAAGATCTATCCTGACGACCCCAAGAGCGTCTGGTCCACGGCCTTCGCCAACAAGAACACCAGCTTCGAATCCGACGGCACGATGGGCCTGGACGCGCGCGTGCTGTACTACTTCAATGCCGGCGGTGTAACCCCGGCCATGGCCGCAAGCCGCGCCGGCGAGGGCTCGGACTATGCCCTGGCGGTTCTCGATGCCAACCAGCAGGCTTTCGACGGTGCGAAAACCTACAAGCTGCATTTGCCGCCGAACGTGCCGGTGAAAGACTTCTGGGCCGTAACGATTTACGACACGCAAACGCGCTCGCAGCTGCAGACCAGCCAGAAGTTCCCGACGGTCGGCAGCCAGACCGAAGGCATGAAGAAGAACGCCGACGGTTCGTACGACGTCTACTTTGCGCCGAAGGCACCGGCAGGCAATGAAGGCAACTGGCTGCAGACGGTGCCAGGCAAGAGCTGGTTCACCATCCTGCGCATGTACGGTCCGCTGCAGCCGTGGATCGACAAGACCTGGCGGCCCGGCGAGATCGAACCCGTACAGTAAGAGTTCCGACTACGTCCAGCGGCGGCGGCACCAGGATCCTGGTGCCGCCGCCGCTGGTGTTCACGTGGCCGTGCGCTGGATGTCGCTACGCGTAGCTCTGGTATCTCGGGTCGTACATCTGCGACCGCACGTACTTGAGCAGGTCGTCCGGGCGGTCGATTCCCGCGAGTCCGTGGCTGAAGGCCACCTCGGCCACTGCGACGGCGATGTGCGCGGAGACGTCACGTACCCGGTTCAGCGGAGGATACAGGCTGCCCTGAGCGAGGTCCGAATCGGTCACGTGCTCGGCAAGCGTGCGCGCCGCCGCCATGAACATCTCGTCCGTCACGCGCGACGAACATACGGCGACTACGCCGAGCCCGACGCCCGGGAAGATGTAGGAATTGTTTCCCTGCCGCGGAACGAACTGCTTTCCGCCGAGAGTAACGGGGTCGAACGGACTTCCCGAGGCGAACAGCGCTCGCCCTTCGGACCACGCATACGCCTGTTCCGCGGTGCATTCGGATTTCGAGGTCGGATTGGACAGTGCGAATACGACCGGACGCTGGTTCAGCCGTGACATTTCCTCGACAACTTCCTGCGTGAACATGCCGGGAGTCGCGCCGACGCCGATGATCGCAGTTGGACACAGCGCCTTGACGGCGCCGATGAAGTCGGCGACCGGCGCATGTTCGTGTGCGTACGGAAGCTTGTGCGCCGCAAGGCCCTGGCGGCTCGCGACCACGAGCCCTTTGGAGTCGACCATCCAGCATCGTCCGCGCGCAGCCGCCTCGTCCATGCCCTCGGCGACCATGGCGCTGACCAGCAGGTCCGAGATGCCGGTCGCCGCCTCGCCCGCACCGAGGCAGAGAAAGGTCTGGTCGGACATCTTCTTCCCTGTGACCCTGAGCGCCGAAAAGATGCCGGCTACGGTGACGGACGCCGTGCCCTGGATATCGTCGTTGAAGCAGCAGATCCGGTCGCGGTACTGGCCGAGCAGCCTGAACGCGTTGTGGTTCGCGAAGTCCTCGAACTGCACCACGATGCCGGGAAACACCTCCTGGGTGGCGTCGATGAACTCCGCCACCAGCGAGTCGAGTTCGTCGCCCTTGAGCCGTTTCTGCCGCAGTCCCAGGTACAGGGGGTTGTTCAACATGTCCTCGTTGTTGGTGCCGACGTCCAGCATCACCGGCAGGCAGCGTCGCGGATGCAGACCGGCGCACGCCGTGTAGAGGGCCAGCTTGCCGATCGGGATGCCCATGCCGTTCGTGCCGAGGTCGCCGAGGCCGAGGATCCGCTCGCCGTCGGTGACCACGATCATCGCGGCTTCGCGATGTGGCCAGTTGCGCATGACCTGCGCGATGCGCCCGCGGTCCGCCGCGGAGATAAACATTCCGCGCGGGCGTCGATAGATGTTGCTGAACTGCTGGCAGGCGAGGCCGACCGTCGGCGTGTAGATTATCGGCATCATCTCATCGGGGTTCTCGACGATCACCCGGAAGAACAGCGCCTCGTTGCGGTCCTGCAGCGCCTCGATCAGGATGTACTTCTCGAGCGGCGTCTGCAGGCGGTGGAAGTTCTCCAGCACCCGCGCGACCTGCTCGTCCTGCGTGCACACATGGGGTGGCAGCAGCCCACGCAGTCCCAGCACCTCGCGCTCGAGCACGGTGAATGCGCTGCCCTTGTTCAGCGTCGGGTCGCGAAGCAATGCGGCTCCACGCGGAAACCAGTCCGGCAGCGGGGGCGGTAGGTGGCGTCGAGTTCGTTCGGCAGTCATGGCAGGCTCCAGCGTATGGGCGAGGGCGGCCAGGCGGTGGGATCCGCCGGCATGCCGCGATGCTAGGCCCGGCTGCCCCCCTGTCAACGACGGCAAGTCGGTAGCGGGCTGCGGGTTGCCGAAGCGCGCCGACCGCACACTTGACGGCCGCTGCGAACCAGTGGCGCTCAGTGTGAGAATTGATACCATTCCCGCCCCCGTACAGGAGCCAGACCATGAATCCCCGAACCCCGAGCCGGCCGGCCGGTCGACTCGCAGCCGCAGCCGCCCTGGTCGCCATGACCATGATTCCCGCCGCCGCGCTTGCATCCAGCCCCGACGAGCAGCGCCAGCAAATAGACCAGGCGTCCCAGCAGACCCTGGAAGCCTTGTATGCGCAGCAGCCTTCAGCGCGCCGCGCGATCGCCGAGTCGACCGGCTATGCGGTCTTCAGCGACATGAGCACCAAGATCTTTTTTGCGGGCGGTGGCGGGGGCAAGGGCGTCGCGGTGAACCGCGAGTCTGGCCAGCAGACCTTCATGATGATGGTGTCTGTCTCGGCGGGGTTGGGCATGGGTATCAGCAAGTCGCACCTGGTGTGGGTCTTCGAGACCCCTGAGGCCTACGAGAATTTCGTGAATGTAGGTGTCGAACTGGGCGCGGATGCAAACCTGCAGGTGAATCCCGGCCAGGGTGGTGGCCTGTACGACGGAGCGGTCGAGGCAGCGCCGGGCGCATGGCTGTACCAGCTCTCGGACGCAGGACTTGCGCTCGAGTTGACGGTACAGGGCACCAAGTACTTCAAGGATCCCGACCTTAATTGAGTGACCCTGGTGCACAGCGGGCGGCGATCGAACGGGCCCTGATGGACCGCGCGCGGGCCCTGGCCGCGCACCAGCCGGAAAAGCCACGCCGCCTGCTGCAGCACTCGGTCGCGCTCGTGGCGGCGATCGTGATCGTGGGCGTGGTCCTGTTTGGGTTCAATGCCTTCCTGGTGGCGATGCAACGCTACATGGACACGGAGGTCGTGGAACCGGCGCCGGCGGCGACCGACCCGATGCCGGCCTATGCGGTACAGCCCGACGTCAGTCCGCCACTGCCGGCGGATCAGGATCCTCGTCCCAGCCAGGACCCGGCTCAGGAAACTTCTCCAGCCAATCCCTGATCAGCCGGACGTGTTCGCGTTCGTCGGCCGCCATCTCGAGCGCGGCCGAGCGGAGATCGCCGGGAAGTTTCGTTGCAGCGAATTGCGCGAAGAACTCGGCCGCACGCTGCTCGTTGTGTTCGGCGAGCTTGAGCGCGTGATAGGGCTGCATCAGGTAGTGCAGGTCGCCGTAATCGGTCGTTTCCGGTCCCTCAGGTGTTTCCCAGCGGAAGGCCGAAGTGTCGGGCGGGCGGGTCCAGCCCATCTGCGCCGCGATCTGGTCCCGGTGCTTGCCCTCGATTCGCGACAGCTTCGCAAACAGTTCGGCGACCTCGGCGTTGTGGTGCGTGTCCATCTGCTCGGCCAGTTCCGCGTAGCGGTCGGCGGCCTCGACTTCCATCGCCCATGCGTAGGCCATGAACTCGTTCACTGTCCGCGGCAGCCTGCGCTTCATAGCGCAAACCGCGCTTCGAGTGCCGACACGTCGCGCGCTTCGCGACGGCCACGGGGCTGGTAGGGCTTGCGCTCGCCCGCATACAGCACGCCCAGGTCGAATCCGGTGTCGCGCAGCATGCGCCGCACGGCGCGCGGGAGGTCAGAGGTGGGCTTGAGCGCGTCGTGCCTGACGATCTTCTTCCAGTCACGCTGCTCGGGACGAAACGTGACGCAGGGTGACAGCACCTCGATGAACGAAAACCCGGGATGGCGGACAGCCTGCACGATCACGTCGGCAAGGCCGTTGGGGTCTCCCGTGAAAGCGCGTGCGATGAAATTCGCGCCGGACGACAGTGCCACCACCATCGGCCGGAATTCGTGCAGTCCCGTGCCCTCCGGCGAGAGCTTGGAATCCCAGTCCGGCTCGGTCGTGGGCGAGGGTTGTCCCTTGGTCATGCCGTAAACGCGGTTGTCCATGACGATGTAAGTCATGTCGACGTTGCGTCGGCAGGCGTGAAGAAAGTGATTGCCGCCAATCGAGTAGCCGTCGCCGTCGCCGCCGGTGACGATCACCGTCAGGTCCGGCCGCGCGACCTTGAGGCCCGTGCCGGCGGCGAGCGCACGGCCATGCACGCCGTGGAAGCCGTAGCAGCTGGTGTAGGCGGGGATGCGTGAAGAGCAGCCGATGCCGGATACCACGGCGACATCTTCAGGCCGAAGCTCCATTTTCGCGCAGGCCTTGGTCAGCGCGTTGACGACGCCGAAGTCGCCGCAGCCCGGGCACCATACGGGCTTGATGTCGGACTTGAAGTCCGAGTGCGTCAGCATGCCGGTCATTCGTTGCTCCATTCGATGAGCCGGCGATGAATCTCGCCCGGGTTGAATTGAAGGGCGCCCGGGCGATGCAGCGAACTGACCTCGCCAGGCAGATCGTATTCCGAGCGCAGGTGCCGGAAGAACTGCCCGGTGTGGTTCTGCTCGATCACTATCACGCGACGCACGCCGTCGAGCGCTTCGGCAAGTCGCGCAGGCTGCACAGGGGAGAGCAGCCGCAGCGACACGAGCCTGGCCCGGATGCCGTCATCGCGCGCCCGCGCGAGAGCTTCGCGCAACACCCCGGTGCAGGAACCAAAGGTGATTACGGCCAGGTCGCCGTCGCCTTCGATGTCGGCCCAGCTGCTGCCGTACTCGAACTGCTCGAGCTTGCGCAGGCGCTTGTCGAGTTGCGCGAGGTGATCGACTCCCTGCGATGACGGCGTTCCTCGTTCGCCGTGCTCGAGTCCGTCGGCCGTGTATGCAGCGCCTGCCGTGCCCGGTATCGCCATCGGTGATACGCCGTCCGGTGTCAGGGCGTAGCGCCTGTATCCGGGCGGGCTCGCTTCCGCGACCAGGCGCGGGCCGGGCTTGTCGCCGCGTGCGTCCGCTGGCTGGTCAATGACCGCGCGCGTCTGCCCCAGGAACTGGTCCGAGAGCACGATTGCAGGCGTCTGCAGTGCCTCGGCGAGACGCACGGCCCACTCGGTCGTGCGCAGGCAGTCGGCGACCGAGTTCGGCGCCAGCACCAGGTGCGGGGCGTCGCCGTGCAGGCCGTAGATTGCGATGTTCACGTCTCCCTGCTCGGACTTGGTGGGGATACCGGTGGATGGCCCGACGCGCATCACGTCTACCACCACGACCGGCGTCTCGGACGCGACCGCGAGGCCAAGCGATTCGACCATCAACGCGAGTCCGGGTCCGGAGGTCGCGGTGAGCGAGGGTATGCCGCCATACGAGCCGCCAATCGCCATGTTGATGGAGGCGAGTTCGTCCTCGGCCTGCACCAGCGTGCCGCCGACCTCGGCCAGCGCCGGGCTCATCCACTCCAGCAACTCGGTCGCCGGCGTGATCGGGTAGGCAGCGACGAATCGCACGCCGCCCTTGATCGCCCCGTAGCCCGCTGCTTCATTGCCGGTTATCAGCCAGCGTTGGTTGGTCCGCGAGGGCGCCGGCTCCAGCCTGCGGCAGGGCGGGCATGCCATGGACGCGTCGCGACCCGCGGCGACCGCTGCGAGACTCGGCGGCACTGCGACCGGGCGCTTCGCCAGTGCCTTTTCGACCGCCTGCGAAACTGCATCGTCGGGAAGTCCGATCAGCGCGGCCACGAAGCCGAGCAGCAGCATGTTGGGGCGTCCATCCTCGATGGCCTTGGCCATCTTCTTGAGCGACAGCTGTGCCACGGTAGCGCCGCTTCGCGCGAAAACCTCGGGTGGTTCGGCCTGGTCGGGGTCGCTGACAATGAGACTGTCCGCTGTCAACGGAATCTCCGCGCCGAATCGCTGCACGTTCTCCCAGTCCACCGCCGCGAGCACGTCGAAACTGTCCGCCATGCATTCAATCGGATCGCGCGAAATACGCACCATGGCGGCCGCTTCACCGCCGCGTATCTGAGGCCCCGACGAGCGCGTCATGATTGCGTAGAAACCAGCGTGGGCAGCCGCCTCGAGCAACATGTTGCCCGCGGTCATCACGCCAGACCCGCCGCTGCCGACAAGTGCTACCGATACGCTGGAGTGGCGCGGCAAGGTCCCCGCACCCGGACGTTCTGTTTCTGGCATTGGGGCGGTATTGTATGGGGTCGACGGAGGGTTTGACCCATGCGAGACATTAAATCCGGGCCGGGCATGCCACCCGGGGTTGCGGCGATCCGTGATTGCGGCCTCGCAATCGGGGTGAAAGCCGATGTGGCAGCGCAGCGCGGTCAGCGGGTTTGTCGAGTGATATGAATCTCGCCGAATCGCTGCTAACCGCCCTGCGTGAACACGGCTCGCGCCAGGTCTTCGGTATTCCCGGAGATTTCGTGCTGCAGTTCTTCAAGGTCATCGAGGAGTCCGGAATCCTCCCGTTGCACACGCTCAGTCACGAGCCGTCCGTGGGGTTCGCGGCGGATGCAGTTGCGCGCATCAGTTGTGCCCCCGGTGTAGCGGTCGTCACTTATGGCGCCGGTGCCTTGAACATGGTCAACCCGGTGGCGGCGGCCTACGCCGAGAAGTCACCGCTGGTGGTGGTTTCCGGTGCGCCCGGCAACAACGAGGGCCGGTCCGGGCTTCTGCTGCACCACCAGGTGAAGCGCCTGGACTCACAGTTCCAGATCTACCGCGAGATCACCTGCGACCAGGCCGTGCTCGACGATCCGGCACGGGCGCCCGGACGGATTGCCCGCGTGCTGCGCAGCTGCATCGAGCAGTCACGACCGGTGTACCTGGAATTGCCACGCGACCGCGTGTTCGACCAATGCGCGCCAGTGCAGCGGCTTCCCGAGACTGAATTCGACCCGCAGGCGGTATCGGCCTGTGCCGACGAGATCATGGAACGCATCGAGTCCGCCTCGCGACCGGTGTTGATGGTTGGCGTCGAGGTACGTCGGTTCGGCATCGAGTCGCGTGTCGAGGAGCTGGCGCGGCGTCTGCATCTCCCGGTCGTGACTTCGTTCATGGGACGCGGACTGCTTGCGGGCAGCCAGGTCCCGGTGCTCGGTACCTATCTCGGGCTCACCGCTCACCCGGACGTCGGTCGGCCGGTGGAGGAGTCCGATTGTCTGCTCCTGTTCGGCGTAACGATGTCAGACACCAACTTCGGCGTGTCCGAGGGACGCGTCAATTACCGCAACAGCATCCTCGCGGTGGACCGCTCGGTGTCGATGGGATTCCACCGCTACGGAAACATACCGCTCGCGGCGGTGGTGGACGAGCTGGTGCGCCGCGTCTCCGATCGGCCGTCCCGTGCGGAGGGGCGGGCGACGGAGTACCCGCGTCGCCTCGAGGCTGATGACGAGCCGATTGCGCCAGTGGACATCGCCAAGGCGGTAAATGACCTGTTCGCGCGCGTGGGTCGCATGCCGGTGGCGAGCGATTGCGGCGACTGCCTGTTCACGTCTTTCGAGATCGAGAACACGGAGATCGTGGCGCCCGGGTACTACGCGAGCATGGGTTTCGGCGTACCCGCGGCACTCGGCGTGCAGGCCGCGACGGGCAAGCGTCCTCTGGTGCTGGTCGGAGACGGTGCATTCCAGATGACCGGCTGGGAACTCGGTAACTGTCGCCGCTACGGCTGGGACCCGATCGTGGTCGTGATGAACAACCTGAGCTGGGAGATGCTGCGTGTCTTCCAGCCGGAGTCGAAATTCAATACGCTGGAGGACTGGCACTTTGCCGACGTGGCCGCTGCGTTGGGGGGGGACGGCGTGCGGGTGACGACACGGCGCGAGCTTGCAGCCGCATTGGAGCGCGCGGCAGCGACCAGGGGGCGATTCCAGCTGATCGAGGCGATGATCCCGACGGGCGTGGTCTCGCCGACACTTGGGGGTTTCGTGGGTGCCTTGAAGCGCCGGCAGAGGCAATAGCTTGGAAAAGACAGTACCCGGGCCCCGCCCCCTGGCGCCCTGGCGGCGTGCGCTGCTGGGCCTGCTGCGGCTCTTCGGCTGGAAGACCTCGTTCGTGTGGCCGCCGGAGCCAAAGGGCATCATCCTCGTGTATCCGCACACCTCGAACTGGGACTTCCCGCTCGGTCTCACGTTCCGCATCGGCCACGACCTGCCGGCGAACTGGATCGGCAAGGTGGAAATGTTTCCAAGGCCCTTTCGCAGGTTCCTCGAACGGGTCGGCGGCATCCCGGTGGATCGCAGTCGAGCGACAGGGTTTATCGATGCGATGGTCCAAGAGTACCGGCGCCGCAACTGGATGTGGGTCGCCATCACGCCGGAAGGAACCCGCTCGCACACCGATCACTTCAAGTCGGGTTTCTACCAGCTAGCGCTTGCGGCGAATGTCCCGGTTGCACTCGCGTACATCGACTACGGCTCGCGCACGGTCGGCATGGACACCTATGTTCGGTTCACCGGCGACGAGCAACGCGACCTCGACGTGATTCGACAGTTCTACTCGACGAAGCGAGGGTGCAAGCCGGAACTTGCGGGCGATATCCGGTTCAAACGCTGATGCCAGGCGTCACGCTGCGGCCGCGACGGCAACGCGTAGCGTCCTCGATCCACCTGCCCCAACGTGAGAAGATCGCCGCCTGTTGCAGTTGAGGGCCGGAAGAAATGACCATTCGTTCGCTGGCATGGGTCGCTTGTGTGGTGCTCGCGGGCTGCGGACAGGCTCCGGACGGCGTGCAGCCGGTCACGGGGTTCGACGCGGCGCGCTATCTCGGCACCTGGTACGAGGTCGCCCGGCTCGACCACAGCTTCGAGCGTGGACTGAGCCGCATCACCGCGACCTATTCGGCGCGCGATGACGGCGGGATCGACGTGCTCAATCGTGGCTACGACTCTGAGAAGGGCGAGTGGCGTGACGCGCGAGGTCGCGCGCGGTTCGTGGGGCCGCGGGACGTCGGCGCCCTGGAGGTGTCGTTTTTCGGGCCGTTCTACGGCGGCTACAACGTGATCGACCTGGACCAGGCGTATTCCATCGCGCTGGTAGCCGGCCCGACACGTTCCTACCTTTGGATACTGTCCCGTCAGCCGGACCCGGCCCGCGAGGAGATCGAGCGGCTGGTCGCGCGCGCACAAGCCCTCGGTTTCGACACCGACGCCCTGATCTACGTGGATCACGAGGGCTGAGATGAGTATTTCGCTTCTGATCCTGGTGGTCATGGTCGCCGTGAGCCTCGCGGGCCTCTACGCATCGCCCCGGATCATCGAGCGCAGCCTGTTCCGGCCGTACTGGTTCCTGCGGCGGCGGCAGTACGAGACGATCGTCACCAGCGGTTTCGTGCACGCCGACCTTCCTCACCTGCTGTTCAACGCGTTCACGTTCTTCTTCTTCGCCTTCCAGGTCGAGCGCCAGATAGGATCGGCCCGCTTCGCGGCGCTTTACCTCTTCGGGCTGGTGGCCAGCGACATTGGCACGTATTTCAATCATCGCAACGACCAGAACTACGCTTCCCTCGGTGCATCGGGTGCGATTTCCGCCGTACTGTTTGCCTCGATCGTGTACTTCCCGTGGCAGAAGCTGATCATCCTGCCGATTCCCATCCCGATTCCTGCACCGTTGTTTGCGATCGGATATGTTGCCTACTCGTGGTACGCGGGACGCCAGGCCCGTGGGCGCATCAACCACGACGCGCACCTCGGCGGCGCGCTGGCGGGGCTCGTTTTCGTGCTCTTCACCGATCCGGGCGCTTACTCGAACCTGCTCGGATCGATCGCGGGCTGAGCGTCGGCACGCGGGCTTGCCGGCCCGCGCAGGCGTAGGCAGACTCGGCAGCCATGACCCTGAAGGACCGGGTGGACGCGATATTTCCGGACTGGCAGCACTGGTATCCGAGCCTGTTCGATGCCGCCGTGGACCTGGGCGTGATCCGCGCCCGGGTGTGTGACCCATCGTCGTTGCTGCTCTCGAACCGGCATGCGTCGGTGCGCGCGGCGGCCGAGTTCGCCCATCGTCGCAAGTGGAGCGCCGAGGAGAACGAGCCGGAGGAGTAGCGCCCGGGCGCTTGAAGCGCGCGCGTGCAGACAGACCCTGCAACCCTGACGGACAAGCTGCGGCTGGCGGCTGCGATCCGGCCTCAGTCGGCGGCGGCCGCCATGCCGCTCGCAACGCGCGGCTTGCGCGTGAACCACACCATCCCCGCGAGCATGACGGCGATCCAGGTCGAGACGTAGAAGTAGTCGATCGACGAGAGCGTGTAGGCCTGCTGGACCATGCCGCGTGTCAGCACCGCGATCGACTGCTGGTCGGTCAAGCCCATGTCGTGCAGGCCGGCGAGCGCCTGCTGCAGTTTCGGGTCGAAGATGCTGGAGGCCTCGGCGAGCCGGCTCTGGTGCAGGCTCGCGCGGTTGTCCCAGATGGTGGTCGAGATCGATGTCGCAAACGCCGCCGCGACGATGCGCAGGAAATTCGAGATGCTGGTCGCGGCCGGCATGCGTTGTGGCGGGATCCCGTCGAGCGTGATGCTGATGACGGACACGAAGAAGAACGCAACGCCCGCGCCCTGCAGCAGCATCGGCACGATGAAGTCAAACACGGTCGCCTGGGAGTTCAGCAGCGCACGCAGGTACAGGCCGGCAGCCAGGATGATGAATGACATCGAGGCGCCGATGCGTGCGTCTGCGCGCGTGACCAGGCGCCCCGCCAGCGGCGAGAAAAGCAGCGCGACGAGCCCCGCCGGTGCCTGCACGATGCCGGCCCAGGTCGCCGTGTAACCGAGCTGGGTCTGCAGCCAGAGCGGCAGGATCACCACGTTGCCGAAAAATACCGCGTAACCGATGCTGGTTATCAGCGTGCCGACCGTGAAGTTCCGGCCCAGGAACAGGCTCAGGTCGACGATCGGGTGTCGCTCGGTGAGTTGCCAGATCATGAAGGCGATGAACCCGACCACAGTCACCACGGCCAGCAGCACGATCGAAGGGGAAGAGAACCAGTCAGCATCGCGTCCCGTGTCCAGCATGACCTGCAGTGCGCCGACCCAGATCACCAGCAGCGCCAACCCGACCCAGTCCACGGGCAGCTTTTCGGTCGGGGTCTCCTTGTCGTGCAGCGCCCGCCAGCACAGGAATCCGCTCAGCGCGCCGATCGGCAGGTTGATCAGGAAAATCCATTCCCAGGAGAAGTTGTCCGAGATGTAGCCGCCGAGCAGGGGCCCCGCGACCGGTGCGACCAGCGTGGTCATCGACCAGATTGCGAGCGCCATGCCGCGCCGCGACGACGGGTAGATGGACATCAGCAGCGCCTGCGACCCCGGCATCATCGGGCCGGAGACCGCGCCCTGCAGCACCCGGAACGCGATCAGCGATTCGAAGCTCCAGGCGATTCCGCAGAAGAAAGACGCGATCGTGAACAGCGTTACCGACGCAACGAAGGTGCGCACGACACCGTAGCGGCGCATCAGCCAGCCTGTCAGCGGGACTGAGATTCCATTCGACACCGCGAACGAAGTGATGACCCAGGTGCCCTGGTTTGCGCTGACGCCCAGGTTGCCGGCGATCGTCGGCAGCGAGACGTTCGCGATCGTCATGTCCAGCACCTGCATGAAGGTGCCGAGCGCGAGCGCGAATGCGGTGAGCCCCCGCGTGCCGGCCGGCAGCGGGATCAGCGGCCGGTCGTGGTCTTCGCGCGGCCCGCTCATTCCTGCGGGAGCGACTGCCCGGAGTTTATGGCGATGGTGCGCGCGATCAGCGCCTCGGTGGCCTCGTCACTTGTCGAGCGAGGCTCGACCGACGCAACCGCCTCGGAATTCGGAACCGTCAGCACCGAGCCGGACTGGTCGTGCACGTCCACGACGACTTGCATCGACAGCCCGACTCGCAGCGGATGGTCACGAACCTGCTCGGGATCGAGCGCGATCCGCACCGGGATGCGCTGGACGATCTTGATCCAGTTTCCTGACGCGTTCTGCGCCGGCAGCAACGCGAATGCCGCGCCAGTGCCCGGCGATATGCCGCGAATATGCCCGGAAAAATCCACGCTGCGGCCATACAGGTCGGCGCGCAGGCTCGCAGGCTGCCCGATGCGCATCTGCTCGAGCTGGCCTTCCTTGAAGTTCGCGTCCACCCAGACGTCCTCAAGCGGCACCAGGCCGAGCAGCGGCATACCCGGCGAAACGCGCTGGCCAAGCTGGACCCCTTTCTTCGCGATTACGCCGCCGATCGGTGCCTTGATCACGGTACGTTGCAGGGCGAGTGCCGCCTCGCGCACCCGCGCCGCCGCGCGCAGGACCTGAGGGTGATCGGACGGCGTGGCGCCGACCGTCTGAGCCAGTGCGACGTTCAACTCCTCCCGTGCCGCGCGAACCGCGGCTTCATACCCGGCGACTGCATCGCGCGCGTGTGCGACGTCTTCCGCGGAAACTGCGCCACCTTCACCGAGAGGGCCGCGGCGGGCGAGGTCCTGGCGCGCGCGCCGCAGCTCGACCTCGCGCAGTGCAAGCTGCGCACGCAGCCGGTCGACCTGCAGGAATGCGCCGTGCACCTGGCGCACCGTGTTGCCGAGGTCCGCAACAGCCGCATCCATCGCGATGCGGGCGTCGGCTGGATCAAGTTCCAGCAACGTCTGTCCTGCGATGACCGTGTCTGTCTCGCGCGCATACACGGAGAGGATCGTGCCGGCGATGTCTGCCGTCACCTGCACGACCGTACCGCCGACGTAGGCGTCGTCGGTGGAGATTCGCCAGCGCGCGTATCCGTACCAGTAGACAGTCCAGGCCACGGCGCAGACCACCACGCACACGGCAAGGATGATGAGGCCGCGACGGCGTGAGGAGCTTGCGGCCTTGCCGGCCGGTTGCGGGTCCGGGGTGCTCACTCACTCTTCTCCTGTTGGCCGGATTGCGCGGTCTTGGCAAGACCTGTCGATTGCCGCGCGTCGAAGCTGCCACCGAGCGCGACCAGCAGCGCAATGCGCGCCAGCATTCGGTCGGCGAGCAGGTTGACGCGTTGCCGCCGTGCGCCCAGCACCTGCGTCTCGGCGCTCAGTACCGTGAGGAAGGTGGCAAGCCCGGCGTTGTAACGCTGCTCCGCCAGTCGATACGCCTGCTCGGCGGAATCGAGTGCGCGCCGCTGGTCGGCGAGCTGGCGGTCCAGTGACTCGACCCTGGCTGCCTGGTCGGCTGCCTCGCGGACGGCTCGCAGCACCGTCTCGTTGTAGCCAGCGACCGCAGCGTCGAGGTCAGCGGTGGACTTTCCGTATTCGGCCCGCAACCGGCCCGCATCGAAAATCGGGAGATGTATCGCAGGGCCAAGCGTCCAGGTCTGTGAGTCGCCCTTGGGCAGGCTCTCGAGGCCGACTGCGGCGAAGCCCGCGAATCCGATCAGGTTCACGTTGGGATAGAAAGCGGCGTGCGCGGCTGCGCGGCCCTGCTGGGCCGACATCACGCGGGACTTCGCAGCGGCGACGTCCGGTCGGTGTGCAAGCAGGTCGGCCGGCAGTACCGCCGGCAGCGCCAGGGGATTCTCGAGGTCCAGTGTCGGCTTGCCGATGGAGTCGTAACTGGCGGGACCTGCGCCAGCCAGCGCAGCGAGCGCATGCGTTGCAAGCCGGGCGCCGACGCGAGCCTGTTCGAGTTCGACGTCGGCCTGGGCCCTGCTGCTCTCGGCCGTGCGCAGTTCCACGTCGCTGTCGAGCCCCGCCTGCACCCGGCGCGCCGTCAGGCCGAGCAACTGCTCGCGTTGCTGGACGGAGCGGTCCGCGAGTTCCTGAAGTGACGTAACGCGCTCCAGGTCGATGTATGTCTGCGACACGGCTCCCGAGAGCGCGAGTGCCGCGGCGACCGTATCGAGCTCCGCGGCCTGGGCGTTGGAGCGGGCCTGTTCGATCAGTGCAGCCTGGCGGCCCCAGAAGTCGATGTTCCACACGAGATTGAAACCGACGCGGCCGTCCCAGAAGGTGGAACCGGCATAGGGCGGCGGGTAGATGTAGTTGCCGCTGACCTTGGAGCGATAGACGTTCAGATCGAAGTCGACTCGCAGCTCGTCGCCGGCACCCACGGCCCGCGCCTGTTCCCAGGCGCCGCGTACGCGCGCCATGGACGCAGCCAGGGACGGGTTGTCGGCAAGCGACTGTGCGACCAGTCGGTCGAGTTGCGGGTCTCCCAGGGCCTTCCACCAGTCGCCGGCTGGCGCGTCATAGGCAGGCCCGTCAAGTCCGAGCTTGTCCGGGGACGCCTCCGTCACGCGTGGGCCGCCCGGCGGCGTGCTGACGCAGGCGCCGAGCAGCAGCGCGAGTGTCGCGACGGAAACAAGCCGGGCGCGGTTCATGATCGCGGTCGTCGGGCTCGCGAGACCCGGCTGCCGGCACTGCCGCTGCGCCTGGCTCGCGGGGGAGCCGCGGTCGCCGGCGCGCGCGGCTCCTGCGCTTCTGGTGGCGCGAGCTGCTGCAGGTGATTCACCAGCCTTTCCATCATCTCGCGCAGCTGCTCGAACTCGGCGCGGCTGAACGGTTCGAGCGCCATGTTCATCTGCCCGACGACCACCGGGAGCAGTTCCTCGATCGTCCGGCGACCCTTGGGCGTGAGCGCGAGGTTGACGACGCGCCGGTCCCGGGTGCTGCGCTTGCGGGTGAGCAGCCCGCGGCGCTCGAGCTGGTCGATGACGCGGGTCATGGCCCCGCTGTCGTGCCGGAATTCGCGGACCAGGTCCGACGCAGTACGCGCCAGCCCGTCGCGCACGTAGATCAGCACGATCCACTGCATCAGCGTGAAGCCGTGCCCCGTGAAGGCGGTTTCGATGCGCTCGTGCATCGTCGTGTACACGCGACGCAGCAGGTATCCAATGCTGTCGCGCGCTCGGTACGATGCGGGGCGATAATGCTGCTCAGGCATAAGTGGCTCAGGCGGTAACTGCCTGGGCAGATAATGGGGCGGGGCGGCGTCGTGCGTCAATGGCCGGCCAGTCCCGCTGGCAGGGGCCCCTGGCTTGCTGCGCGCAGGGGCGGGAGCGTGTGCCGGGACCCCGTCAGCGGGGCGGCATGCCGGCGAACTGGGGTACCTGGTCCGTGATCCGGTCCCAGCCGGCCTTCGAGTCCACGAAGATGTGGGCCTGCACGCGTATCCCCGGGTCGTTGTCGAGGGAGCCGGCCGGAACGGTCGCCATGTTGCGTTCGACGGACACGCGCGGCAGCTTGCTTCCGCATCGCCCGCAGAACGCCGCGCCGAAGAACTTTGCTTCGGGTAACTGGTAGTCACGCACGAGGTCGGCGCCGCGCAGCCAGGTGAGGCCGTCCGCCTTGAAAAAGACGTTGGCTGCATGCGCCGCGCTGCGGCCAAGCCTGCATCGCGCGCAGTGGCAGTAGTACATCACGAGCGGCGGGCCCGAAATCGTGTAGGCGACTTCGCCGCACAGGCAACTGCCCTGTACGTCGCTGCCGCTCGTCTCCGCCTTCGGCCGTGGCGTCGCCTGCATGCCGAACTGGGGCGGGAACTCCTCGTACTGCGGCAGCTCGTCGGTGATCTCGTGCCACGGGGCTTTTGAGCCGACGAACATGTGCATGTTCGGTTCGACGCCGATATCGCCTTCAAGGCTCCCGGCCGGGCAGGTCACCATGCCGGCAGACTCGAGGGCCTCCGGCATCGCGGAGCCACAGTTGGTGCAGAACGACCGGTGGAACCCGGGCGACGAGGCAAAACGCCCGACCTTGTCTTCCCCCTTGGTATATCGAAAGCCCACGAGCGGGGCGGCGGCCCAGGTCGCGAACGGCGTGCCATGGTGCTTGCGGCACATCGAGCAGTGGCAGTGCGTCGCGATGGTGAACGGGCCGTCGATTTCATAGTGAATGTCGCCACACAGGCATCGACCGTGGGTCATGACGCGGGCTCCTGCATTGGGGTAGCGCGAATTTCATCATCAGGCAGCGCCGGGCTCGAATGCAATGGGAATTGGCTGCAGGTCTCCGCAACTCTCCTGCGCAGGATCCCGGACAGCAGACGGACACCCGGTCCGGCGGTGTCGAGGTCGGCGAGTATCAGGTACAGCATGACGTAGCGTTCGCCGCCGTGCGCCAGCGGCACCGGCACCAGCCTGCCGGAATCGAGTTCCTCGCGAATGCTCTCCTCCGGATACCACGCATAGCCAAGGCCCATGCACGCGGCACGGATGGACGTCGCCTTGCTGGTCACGGTCCAGCGTTTCTCGTTCAGCCAGCCGCTGCTGCGACTGCGCAGCGCGCCTGAGTCGCGCACGACCAGGTGGCGGTGATGGCGCAGGTCGTCGAGCGTCAGCGCGTCGCCAGCCTGGTGCAGCGGATGTGACGGTGCCGCGGCGCAGACGAAGCGCACCTGCATCAGCGGATCGCCCATGAACCCGCCGGGAATGACGCCCCCGATCGCGACGTCCGCCCGTCCCTCGGTAAGCGCGTCCTCGGTGCCGCCGAGCACGGACTCAACGAGTTCGATGCGAGTGTCTGGATGTTCATCACCGAAGGCCGCCATGCATTCGAGCAGCAGCCAGGTGGGGAAGATGATGTCGACTGCAAGGCGGATCTCGGGTTCCCAGCCGCGCGCGAGTCCGGCGCTGGCACGTTCGAGCCTGCTCGCCTCGTCCACCAGCGCCCGGCCCCGGCGGTAGAGCACTTCGCCGGCCGGCGTCAGCACGGCCTTGCGGCCCTGCAGTTCGAACACTTTTACGCCGAGTACATCCTCGAGTTTCTTGATGGTGTAGGTGACGGTGGACTGCGTACGGTGCAGGCGCGTTGAGGCCTGGGCATAGCCGCCGGCCTCGACGACTGCGACGAGGGCATTCCACTGGTCGAGGGTGGTGCGTGGTTGGGGCATATATCGATGGCGTAGATTGTTAAAGGCTAATAAACCGTCTTTTTAATTTAGCACATAGATGGAAAATACATCGCACAGCAATCGACACCCAATTTACCGAATCGCAGCCAAGGACACCCAATGACCACCATCCTTCAGATCAACAGCAGCCTTTACGGCGAAGATGCCCAGTCGTCCCGGCTGGCCAGTGAATTCGTCCAGGCAATCGGTGCCGCGAATGGCCCTGGCTTGCCGGCCGTGCCGGGCGCGGGGCCAGTGTCGGGCGCTGAAGTCGTCGTGCGCGACCTGGCGCAGGAACCGGTACCTCACTTGACCGCCGAGCGCTTCAAGGCGTTCACGACTGCGGCCGGCGAGCGGACACCCGCACAGCAGCAGGCCGTTGCCGAATCCGATCGGCTGATCGCCGAATTGCAGGCCGCGGACGTCATTGTCATCGGACTGCCGATGTACAACTTCGGGGTGCCATCTACACTGAAGGCCTACTTTGATCACGTCGCGCGCGCCGGCGTGACGTTCCGCTACACGGCCGAGGGCCCGGAAGGCCTGCTCAAGGGCAAGAAGGCCTACGTGTTCGCCACGCGCGGCGGACGATATGCGGGCACTCCTTCTGACATGCAGACCGCCTACGTGAAGCAGTTCCTCGGGTTCATCGGCATTCGCGACGTGGAGTTCGTCTTTGCCGAAGGGCTGGCGCTCGGGGCCGAGCAGCGCGAGGCTGCGGTTGCCGACGCGTTTGCGAGGATCGAGGACCTGGCCGCCTGACGCGCCTTTCGCGCCTGTCGCCTGCGGTTCGCGCGGCCACATTTCCGTCACTATGATTTCGAACGAGGACACGTCCATGAATGCCCAGCAGAACCTTGCAGACTTCGCGGGCCGAGTGCTGATCTCGGCCATATTTCTCGCGAGCGGCCTCGGCAAGATCGCCGGCTACGCGGGCGCCCAGGGTTACATGGAGGCGATGGGCGTGCCGGGCGCGCTGCTGCCACTGGCGATCGCGCTGGAGGTGGGTGGCGCGATCGCGATCATCGTCGGTTATCGGACGCGAATTGCGGCGTTCCTGCTGGCCGGCTTCTGCGTGCTGTCCGCACTGATATTCCACCGTGCGCTCGGCGACCAGGTGCAGTTCATCATGTTCATGAAGAACCTGGCGATTGCCGGTGGATTCCTGTTGCTGGTCGCACGCGGACCGGGCGAGTGGTCGCTGGATGCGCGACGTGAAGCCGAAGCTGCGCCTGGGCGGAAGCGGTCGTGAGCGCGCGCCGCCTGCAGGCCGTGATCGAGTCGGTCGCTGCATCCGACGGTGCCGGCGTGAAGCTCCGGCGCAGCCTGGGCAGCACGCCTTCGCGCCGATTCGATCCGTTCCTGATGCTGGACGAGTTCTTCTCCGACGATCCGGACGACTACATCGCGGGATTTCCCTCCCACCCGCACCGCGGGTTCGAGACCGTGACCTACATGCTCGACGGGCGCATGCGCCACGAGGACAGCTTCGGTCACGTCGGCGAGATCGGTCCGGGTGGCGTGCAGTGGATGACAGCCGCGCGCGGCATCATCCACTCCGAGATGCCGCTGCAGTCCGAAGGGCGGATGCGGGGCTTCCAGTTGTGGATCAACCTGCCGTCGCGCGAGAAGATGAAGCCGGCCGCGTATCGCGAGATTCCGCCTGGCGAGATTCCGATCGCAGCGCTGGCCGGTGGCGGCGATGCGCGCGTGATCGCCGGGACACTGCGACAGGGAAGCGTTGACGTTTCCGGACCGATGGTCGGGCTCTCGACGGATCCGCAGTACTACGACCTGCGACTGCCTCCGGGCGCGACGGCGACGATTCCCACGGCGAGCGCACACAACGTATTCCTCTATGCGTACGAAGGGGACGCAGTGGTCGGCGACGACGCACGTGCATTGCCGCTGCGCTCGGCCGGACTGCTTACGCCTGGTGATGAAGTGAGGATCGTCGCCGGGGCCAGCGGCGCAGGCCTGCTGCTGCTCGGTGGAAACCCGATAGGCGAGCGGGTGGCGCAGTACGGTCCGTTCGTGATGAACACGCCCGAGGAGATTCAGCAGGCGATCCGCGATTACCAGCAGGGGGTCCTGGCCGCTGGCTGATCATGCGGGTCGGTTTTCGGCGTGCCGGATCGAAATCGCGCTGTGACCCGCCGCGCCGATTGCGGTAGACCGCAATCGGCGACCGCGAGCGTTGAGCTATGCTCGGGCGTGGCATCGTCCAGGGGACGTAGACCATGAGCCATAAGCACGAGCAGTTGCTGCGTACGATCTTCCACGACCCGATCAGCCCCAACATACACTGGCGCGAAGTCGAGTCGCTGCTCAATCACATTGGTGCGGACGTGGAGTCGCTCTCGGGAGCGAGGGTCCGCGTGAAGCTGAACGGTGCGGAAGGCATCCTGCACCGTCCGCATCACAGCAATACCCTCGACAGGAGCGCCGTGCGCCACCTGCGCGAATATCTCGCGCACGCGAGAATGACGCCTTCGCAGTACGAGGCGGCGAGGGCAGCGCAGCACTGAACGTCAGTACTGCATGGCCGCTGCGACGGCTGCGTGGTCCGCCGCCCAGAGGCCCTGGCCCGGCGGCCGGGTCTTCGAGGCGGCCGTAGTGCCGATCAGTCGAGCGTCCATCACCCTGGATGGCCTTGTCAGCGAAAAGACCATGTCGATCCGCTCATAGAGCATCGAATGGCGATTAGCGAGGTCATCATCCTGGCAGCATGAGTATCCAACCAGTGGCGCGCCCTTGCCGGTGTTGGCGCCCGGCCGCATCGTCCAGGCATCGGTGAAGGTCGCCGCCATGAACTGGGTGTAGGGGGGCACGATCACTGGCACGCCAAGGATCGGCTGCAGGTAATCCGGAACCGGGAGCAGCGGGTCGCGCGGATCGGAATTGATGTCACCGACGACGATCAGCTTGCGGCCTGGCGGGGTGGTACTCGTGGTCGTCAGGATGAGCTGGTAGGCCTGCGCTGACTGGACGATGCGCGAGTACGGGTTGGACCCGTCCGGCGTACGTACCTCCAGGTGCGTATTGGCAACCCGGTAGTCGGAGCCGCCGATCGTGATGTCGATGCCAACGAAGCCGCGCTCTATCTTCACGACTTCCCCGGCGATGCTGGTCGTCGCTACGACGTCGTAGTTGCAGCCATCCACTGACGGGTAGTTGCAATAGGAGCCATACGGAGCGACGGTGGCGGTGCCGGCAACATCGCTGCGCACGAGGATCACGTCGCGATCGATGACAGTGACGAAGGCTCCGCCCACTGGTGTCTGGACCGGCAGCGTGATGTCCAGGTTCTTGACGACAGCCTTGGCTACGTACGTGCCGTGCAGTGCATCCAGCGTTCCCGACAGGTGGTCATTGAATGCGCCGGAAATTGCCTGGTAGCTGCAGCCAGGACCCACGCACGAGAAGTCGAAGACTTCCTGAAGGCCGACCACGTGTGGTCTGCGTCCGGAGATTTCCCGGGCGAGCGCAACGTAGCGCTGCTCCGGGAGATTGGCTGCCACCATGCCGAGCGCGTCCAGCAGCGCAGTGTTGAACGCGAATCTGGAGGCGAGGACTGCCGGATCCGTACAGGGTTCTGGCGTAGGGCACGGCAGGATAGCCGCCCCCGCTTCGACGACCGGCACCAGGTCCGCGCCGAGATACTGGTTCTGGGTCATCACGTCGATCATCGATGCCTGCGCCTTCGACGCCTTGGCCGATTTCGCCGATTTCGACGACTTCGCCGCGTCCGCGTTGGCTGCGAATACCAGCAGCGACGCAGTTAGCGACGCGAGAATGATGCGTCTCATGTGATTCCCTCCGTGTTCCCGAATGATCGTTATGGAGGCGGGTGCCAGCACCCGCAGCGCTTCGACTCTGCGCCGGGTTGCGCAGTTGCACAACCTGGAAATTCTGCATTTGACTTAAGCGGCAGCCGGGTCCGGATGCCACACGAACGCGCCCCGCAGGCGCGACGCGCGAAGAGATCGCGAAGTGCCCCTGCGATGCCAGTGATTATCTTTCAGCAGACTTCAGGATCGATCCCGACGGCTCCGCGCCGGCCTGGAGCCAGCGCTGCACGACTTCGCTGTAACGCCGCATCAGGTCAGCCGCAAAGTCGGAGAACACACGCACCTTTGCCGCCTGGTGTCCGGCAGACGGATAGACCAGCGAGATCTGCGGACCGGGCACGATGTAGTCCCTGAGAATGAGCTTCAGCTCGCCGCGAGCAATGTATTCGGCGGCGATCAGGTCGCCGACTCGCGCAATGCCGAGGCCAGCCGCTGCGGTGATGGTCGGCGCCTCGACTGCGTTGAACTGCATCGCGAAATGCAGCTTGAGTCGGCGCGCGCTGTAGGGCGGTGGAAAATGCCATTCGGGTCCGCCACCACCGGGCTGCGACAGGCCGAGCAGGCGATGGTTGCGCAGGTCGTCCGGCGTGATCGGCTCGCCGTGTTCGGCGAGATATGACGGTGACGCGCAGGTAACGACGTTGATCTGCGTGATGCGGCGGGCAACCAGTCCGCTCTGCTTCAAGGCGCCGACACGCAGTGCCACGTCCACGCGCTCGGCGACCAGGTCCGTGACCCGGTCGTTCAGTCGCAGGTCGAGTTCGATGTCCGGATAACGCTTCACGAACTCCGGCAGGGCGGGCAGCAGCAGATAGCGCCCGAACGACACCGGCACGTCTACCCGCAAACGGCCCTGTGGCTTCGAACGGGTACCCCTCAGTGTTTCCTCGGCGTCCGCGAGTTCATCGAGGATACGGCGGGTACGCTGCAGGTAGTCGCTGCCTTCCGCGGTCAGGCTGACCTTGCGCGTGGTCCGGTGCAGCAGGCGTGCGCCGAGGTGCTTTTCGAGCGCGGCAACATGGGCGCTGGCGGCCGCCCGGGATATGTCGAGTTCCTTCGCAGCCTGGGCGAAAGACCCGCGCTCGGCCACGCGGGTGAAGACGCGGATGGCGGTCAGCTGGTCCATGGCCGGATTGTTTTGGATGCTGAGACAGACTGCAACGACTATTGCCAAGGAGCGCGCTAACAGCGTCCCCGTGGAACGGCCTGGAAACCTGCAATGGATCCAGTCGCCCTGGGCAGGACGGGACCAGCCAGGATTCAGTCCGCAGACAGCATTGTTTCGTAACTAACTGATAGAAAAAGAATAAAAAATTAATATCGGAAGTGTGACGGGTTTCATTAATACATGCTGCACCGCAGCACATATTAGGATATGATCATGCCGTCCGAAATGGACTGAGGCGGCGCCCGGCGGGCTGCCAACCTGGCTCCCGCCGGTCGAAGTCTCCAGTCACCAAGTGGAGGCATCATGTACATCCCTGAACGCACCTACTCGCTGCTGACCCTGACCGCCCTGGCGGTAACGGTGGTTGTCGCGCTCGTTGGCCTGGTCCACAGCCTCGGTGCGACAAAGCTGGTCTGGTGACGAAACGGCGCGGCGCCCGCAGCCCGCGGCGGGCGCCGGCGCCGATGGCAGGGCGACTGCCCTGTTCCGCTTTGCCAGCCCGGGCCTGGACGTCGCCCGCCGGTCAGGGTGACGTGAACGGCTCCGGCATCACGCCGAGAGCATTGCCGTGCAGGCTGTGCACGTAGAGCCGGCCGTCGTGCAACGTGGCACCGCTGGTCTCGGGAATACGGCCAGCAGGATCCTGCAGGTCCACGAGTACCCGGCCGTCCTCATCAAACGCGATTATGTGGCCATAGGCCTGCGGTACCGGCAGCCACGCTCTCGGCAGCCTCATGACCATCGCCCGCAAGCGAGGGTGGTCCGATATTTCATCGATCACCGTGCTGCGCGGCTTCGACAGGCCTACCCAGAGCCGGCCGTCTTCGCCGCGCGTCAGGTTGTCCGGAAATCCTGGAAGGTTTGCCAGGATCACCGTCGCCTGCGGGTTTGACCGATCGCCTGCCAGCCCCCTGGCATCCAGCGCCTGTGCCGCCACGTCCACCCTCCAGATGCGGTACTCGCCGGTCTCGGCGATGAACAGCCTCGAGCCGTCGGCCGACAGTGCGAGGCCGTTGGGGAAGCAGAGTCCGCTCATCACCAGGCGCTGGGTCCGAGTCGAAGGCTGGTACTCGAGCACGCGCCCGGTGCACGAGTGCTCCATGATGTCGAGGAGCGCCGCTTCGAACGTGCCGAGTTCTCGCGATGAGAAACGTCGTGTCGCGTCGGTGAAGTAGATACGGCCATCGCCGGCCACGACGACGGCGTCGGCGTAGAAGACGGGGTCGACGCCAGATTGGTCCGCGAGGACGGTGACTGCACCGTCGGGGCCCACGACCAGCAAGCCGTTCATCGCGTCGGCGATCACCATCCGTCCTTCGTAATCGAACGCCAGGCCAAGCGGCCTGCCACCGGTGTTCACGACCGTCTCAATGCCCGTGCCGTCCGGATGCATGCGCAGCACGGCGCCCGACAGCACGCCCGTGTAGAGCATGCCGTCGGGACCGAACTCGATGTGCTCGGGCCCGATCTCGGGCGCAACCGATACCGGCAGCGCTGCGGCGAGGCGCTCGTTACGGCTGTAGGGCCCCATGTATCCGCCGAATGTCGGCGTCTGCCACGCGATGGGGTCTATCGGCACCGGCCAGAACAGCAGGTAGGCCGCGAGCGCTGCTGCCGCAAGCCCGAACCCCTTCAGTAGTCGCATAGAGACTGTCCGTTCATGCCGCGAGGGTGCGCGGGCGTGCAATGGTAACGCCTGCGCCCCGACCCCGGGCGACAGAGCCTCGGCAGGTGGAACTGCCCGCGCTATGGACGCCGGACCTGCGCACAAGTAAGGTCTTGCGAATATCAATATCGGGCGCCGGTATTCCCGAGCGCCCAAACGGGTCGTCAGGGGATTATCGATGAAGCAGCTCTCCGGAATGGATAACGTGTTCCTGCAACTGGAGCACGGCAACCAGTACATGCACGTGGCCGGACTCGGCATCTATGACCCGTCCACTGCGCCCGATGGAAAAGTACGATTCAAGGACATCCTGAAGTTCTTCGAGTCGCGGCTCGACACCGCACCCGTTTTCCGCCGGCGACTCGTCACCGTGCCGATGTCCCTGGATCGTCCTTACTGGGTCGAGGATGACGAAGTGGATGTCGAGTTCCACGTGCGCCACATCGCGCTGCCGTACCCCGGAGACTGGCGACAGCTCTGCATCCAGGTGGCGCGCATCCACTCGCGACCGCTCGACCGCAGCAAGCCGCTGTGGGAGGCGTACGTGATCGAGGGTCTCGACAACATCCCCGGCATTCCGCCCGGCAGCTTCGCGTTCTACATCAAGTTTCACCACGCGGCGATCGACGGCGAGGGCGGCACCGTCGTCCTGCAGGCGATACATTCCCTTACGCCCGACGAGGACGAGGACGACGGCGCGCGCCGGTCGCGTGTACGTGACCGCGAGCCGACGCATGTCGAACTCTACACTCGCGCCCTGATCAACACCGTGCAAAGGGTGCCTCGCGCTGCAGGATTTACTGCAAGGACAGCGGCGCGGCTGGCTGGCATCGGCGCCGGCTACATGGGCCAGTTGTCGCAGATGTTGCAGGAGGCTGGCCTGCCTTCGGTGGAGACGGTCAGGTCGAAACTGCGTCGCCCGCCGGTAACCCGGTTCAGTGCAAAGGTCTCGGCGCACCGGGTCGTGGAACTGGTCGGCCTGCCGATGGCGGAAATCAAGCAGGTGCGCAGCCGAATCGAAGGCGCGACGATCAACGACGTATTCATGACCACGATCGGAGGCGCGCTGAACGAATACCTCGGTGCCAAGGGCGAACTGCCTGAGCGAACGATGACGGCGCAGGTACCGATGAGCCTGCGCGGCGCCGACAAGGGCGGGGAACAAGGCAACCAGGTCGGCGTTGCCGTGATGCCCCTGCACACGGAAATCGACGACCCCATCGCACGCCTGCACGCGATCCAGCAGGGCGCCGTGAAGGCCAAGGCGCTGGTGGCCATCGTGGGCAAGGACCTGACCAAGCACGTCTACGACCTGCTGCCGGCGGTGGCGTCGGAACTCTTCACGACCAGGGTGATGCTGCCGACGATGAACGTCGTCGTATCGAACGTGCGCGGGCCGGATGTGCCGTTGTACATGGCCGGTGCGCGGATGGTCGCGTTCGCGCCGGTCAGCATCGCGATGAACGGCCTCGGACTCAACGTCACGGGATTCAGCTATCACGGTACGCTGTGGATCTGCGCCGCGGCCTGCCGCGACATGATGCCCGACCCGGCGTTCTTCGCCGATTGCGTGCGCTCGAGCTTTGCGAATCTGGTCGTGGCTGCGGAGCAGTCGCAGAGCGAAGCAAGCGGCGAGCAGCCAGCAACATCCGTGGTTCGTGCTGAAAAGGCGACGGCAGCATCGAAGGCGCGCCGCAAGGTAGCGAAGAAATCCAAGCCAGGAAGCACCGCCAGGGCGAAGACGGCCGCCCGGCGCAAGGCGGTGAAGGCCAAGGCGTCGGTTGCCCGCCCGAAGAAGCCAGGCCGGCGAAAGACTGCGTGAACGACCCACTGGCCAGTCCGCTCCGTCTCCCATGCGGGGCGGTGCTTCCGAACCGCCTGTGCAAGGCTGCAATGACCGAGGGCGTCGCAGACCCGCTGCTGCGGGCGACCCCGCGCCACCAGACGCTCTACCGCACCTGGAGCGAGGGCGGGGCGGGACTGCTGCTCACCGGCAACGTGCAGATCGATCGCACGGACCTGGAACGCCCTGGAAACGTTGCCATCGACATATCCGAACCGCGTACGGTATCCGCCGAGGCCCGACAGCGCCTGCGAGCCTGGGCAGCTGCGGGGACAGGCTGTGGAAACCACCTGTGGATGCAGATATCGCAGGCTGGAAGGCAGTCGCCGCGCTACGTGACGCGAGCGCCACGCGCGCCGTCCGACGTGCAGCTCGAGTTGCTCGGCAACTACGCAAGGCCACGTCCGCTCGAGGAGCCCGAGATCATCGATTTCATAGACCGGTTCGCGCAGGCGGCGGTCATTGCACGAGACACCGGCTTTACCGGCGTGCAGGTCCACGGCGCGCACGGATACCTGCTCAGTTCCTTCCTGTCGCCGGTGACCAACCGCCGCACGGATGCCTGGGGAGGCTCGCTCGAAAATCGTGCGAGGTTCCTGCTGGAGGTCGTGCGTGCGGTTCGCAGGGCCGTCGGACCGGATTTCCCCGTGGCGTTGAAGCTGAACTCGGACGATTTCCGCAAGGGCGGTTTCACCAACGAGGAGTGCGTGCAGGTCGTCCGCTGGTTGAACGACGAGACGCTGGACCTGCTGGAACTCTCCGGAGGCACCTACGAACAACCGCGGCTGGTCGGCGCCGAGGGGCGAGCCGACAGCGCCGTGGAAATGAGGCCCAGCACTCGCGTGCGCGAAGGCTATTTCCTCGACTACGCTGCGGCGGTTCGCGAGGTCGCTCGGATGCCACTGATGGTCACCGGCGGATTCCGCACACGCGCAGGGATGGAGTCGGCGCTGGTCGGCGGGGAATGCGACGTGATCGGCCTCGGTCGGCCGCTATGCTGGCAGCCTGACTTCCCGCGGCGACTGCTCGAGCGGACGGCAGAGGATATCGAGCGCATCGAAGACCGGCTCTGTATCCGGCGCAGCGGATGGCTGTCGCCGGCCAGTCGGATCGTCGCGGTGAAGATGCTGAATACTTTCGGCGCGATGTCCTGGTATTACTGCCAGATATTCCGCCTCGCCGATGGCAAACAGCCCGACTTGAGTCGCGGTATCCTCTCGACACTGCGGGAATACCTGGCTGACGAAATCGCAACCGCACGTCGCGTGCGACTGGCTTTCGATGACCGGGTTCCCGAATGATCATGCCCGTGATTCTCGGGAGCATGGAGGTTCCAATGCCGAAAAATATCACTGCGATGCGGCGTACTGGCGCACTGGTCATTCTGCTCGGCGTCGCAACGCTCGCGTTCGGGCAGGTGCAGGCGCGCGACGGTCACCTGAAGTCGTGGAACGACGGCCCCGCGAGGAAGGCGATCGTCGAATTCGTCGAGACGACCACCAACAAGGCCAGCCCGAATTACATCCCACCCGGCGAGCGCATCGCCACGTTCGACAACGACGGCACGCTCTGGGCCGAGCAGCCGATTTATGTCCAGGCGCTGTTCGCGTTCGACCGCGTCAAGGCGCTCAGTCCCGAGCACCCCGAGTGGCAGACGCAGGAGCCGTTTGCGTCGGTCCTGAAAGGCGACCTCAAGGCGGCGCTGGCCGGCGGCGACAAGGCGCTGCTCGAGATCATCATGGCGACACATGCCGGCATGACGACGGACGAGTTCAGGCAGATCGTCAAGGACTGGACAGCAACGGCGAAGAACCCCGTGACCAAGCGTCCGGTGCTCGAGATGGTTTACCAGCCGATGGTCGAGCTTCTGGCGTACCTGCGCGGCCACGGCTACAAGACATTCATCGTGTCCGGCGGAGGTATCGAATTCATGCGGCCGTGGGCCGAGCAGGTCTACGGCATACCGCCGGAGCAGGTGGTCGGCTCGAGCATCAAGACGAAGTTCGAGATGCGTGACGGCAAGGCCGTGCTGGTCCGGCTGCCGGAATTGAATTTCATCGACGACAAGGATGGCAAGCCCGTCGGCATCAATCAGCATATCGGCCGCAGGCCAACCGCTGCGTTCGGCAACTCGGACGGCGACCGGCAGATGCTCGAGTACGCGACGACCGGCAGCGGCCCGCGTCTCGGAATGCTGGTGCTGCACGACGACAAGGAGCGCGAGTTTGCCTACGGTCCGGCAAACGGCCTGCCGGACAGCCACATCGGCACCTTCAGCCAGTCGCTGTACGACGAGGCGCGGCAGCGTGGCTGGATCGTCATCAGCATCAGGAGCGACTGGAAGCAGGTGTTCCCCTCGCAGCGTTAATCATCTGCGAACCAGGAAATCCGGAGCAGGACCGGTCATGCCGGTTGCGCGAATGGTCGGCACGCCGACAGGAGACGGATGGCACATGAGCAAGACTGACGAACAGTTCGACTACGACTGGCTCGTGATCGGCTCTGGCTTTGGCGGCAGCGTCTCGGCGCTGCGTCTTGCCGAGAAAGGCTACAAGGTGGGCGTCCTCGAGGCGGGCCGGCGCTACCGCGACGAGGACTTTGCGAAGAGTACCTGGGACCTGAAGCGATTCCTGTGGGCGCCGGCGCTGGGCCTTCGTGGCATCTTCCGGCTGACACCTTTCAAGGACGTGTTCATCGCCAGCGGCGCCGCGGTCGGCGGCGGCAGCATCGTGTATGCGAACACACTGTACCGGGCGAGCCCGGAGTTCTTCGTCAATCCGCAGTGGGCAAAACTCGGTGACTGGTCGGCTGCACTGGCACCGCACTACGACACGGCCGAGAGAATGCTCGGCGTGCAGATGGTGCCTCACGAGAGCGATGGCCAGAAACTTCTCAAGGAAGTCGGCAAGCACTTTGGCGTGGAGGAGACTTTCAAGCGCACCCCGGTGGGCGTCTACTTCGGCAAGGCCGGCACGACAGTGCCGGACCCCTATTTCGGCGGCGAAGGCCCCGATCGAACTGGCTGCACTCGCTGCGGTGCCTGCATGGTCGGTTGCCGGGAAGGCGCAAAGAATACCCTGGTCAAGAACTACCTGTGGTTCGCCGAAAAGCGTGGTGTCGAAATCCTCCCCGAACGAGAGGTCGTGGACATCCGGCCGGTGGGCGCGGCCGACGGCTCCGACGGCTATGTCGTGACCACCGAGAGGCCGGGTGCCTGGTTCCGCAAGCAGCGCAGGGTCTTCAAGGCACGCGGCATCGTGGTATCGGCGGGTGCGCTGGGGACGAACCGCCTGCTGGCACGCTGCAAGCTCCTGGGTTCGCTGCCGATGATCAGCGACCGGCTCGGGCACCTGGTGCGCACCAACAGCGAATCCATCCTGGCGGTTACCCTGCCCGACGGTCATTCGCGTCCGTGGAACGACGTGGCCATCAGCGCGAGCATCTATCCGCGCGCCGACACCCATATCGAGTTCGTCACCTACGGCAAGCACGGCGATTTCATGTCGCTGCTCTACACGCTGATCACGGGCAAGGGTAGCCGAGTCACGAGGCCGCTCATGTGGCTCGGCAACATCGTGCGTCATCCGGTCACCTTCCTGAAGACGCTGTGGCCGTTCGGGTGGTCCGAGCGATCCGTGCTCTTCCTGGTCATGCAGAGCCTGGACAACGCGATTTCGTTCCGCGCGAAGCGCGGGCTCTTCGGTGGCGTGTCGCTCAAGACCGAGCAGGATCCGGAGAAGCCGAACCCGACGTTCATTGCGGTGGCAAACGAAGCCGCCGAGTGGCTGGCGAAGCAAACGGGCGGCTATGCGCAGAGCATGGTGCTGGAGGCCTGGGCGAACATACCGACCACCGCGCATATCCTCGGCGGCGCGGTGATCGGCAGCGATGCTTCGACGGGCGTCGTGGACCGGCAGGGCCGCCTGTTCGGCTACCGAAATTTCCTGGTGTGCGACGGCTCCACGGTTCCGGCCAATCCCGGTGTGAACCCGTCACTCACCATCACGGCGATGACCGAGCACGCGATGAGCGGCGTGCCGGCCAGGCGCGAGCAGGCAGGCTGAGAAGACGCAGGGGTAGGTGATGAAAGTCTCACAGAAAATCGTGGTGTGTCTGGCCGTTGCAGTGGTCGCCGGTTCCAGCGGCGGCGCCCGGGCGGCGGGCGGTGGTGCGGCGGCGGCCGATCCCGGGGTGTTGGAAGCAAAGCACTACCACCCAAAGGGACAACCTGCCAGCAGCTACACGATTGAACTGCAGCAAGGGGTCCGCGGCAGCCTGCCGTTCGACGACAAGCGGGATTTCGAGGAGGCCAGCAAGGGCTTCATCGCTGCGCCGCCGTATCGGCAGATCATGGCTGACGCCGGCGACGTGGCATGGAACATCGGCAGCTACGACTTCCTGCTCGACGGCAAGGACTTCGACAGCATAAACCCGTCGCTGCAGCGCCAGGCCGTGCTGAACATGGCCTACGGGCTGTACGAGGTGGTGCCAGGCCGTATCTATCAGGTGCGTGGTTTCGACCTGGCCAACATGACCGTCATCCGCGGTGACACGGGCTGGATCCTGTTCGACGTGCTGACAGCCCGGGAAACGGCACGCGCCGCACTGGCGCTGGTGAACGAAAAGCTCGGCAGGCGTCCCGTGGTTGCGGTCGTCTACTCGCATTCGCACGTCGATCACTTCGGCGGCGTGCGCGGCGTGGTGGACGAGGCGGACGTCGCAAGCGGCAAGGTGCCCGATCATCGCGCCGGTCGGTTTCATGGAGGCCGCGGTCGCCGAGAATGTCTATGCCGGCAACGCGATGAACCGGCGTGCGTTCTACCAGTACGGACTGTTGCTGCCCGGAGCCCGTTCGCGCACGTGGACCAGGCAATCGGCAAGAGCGTTTCGTCGGGCGACGTCGGCCTGATCGCGCCCACCAGGATCATTACCAGGGACATCGAGGAGGTGACCGTCGACGGCGTGACGATGGTGTTCCAGAACACGCCAGGCACCGAGGCGCCGGCGGAGATGAACACCTGGTTCCCGCAGTTCAAGGCGTTCTGGGCGGCGGAGAACATCACCGGCACCGTGCACAACATCTACACGCTGCGCGGCGCGCTGGTGCGCGACGCACTCGACTGGTCGAAGCAGATCAACCGTGCGCTGTACCTGTTCGGCCAGGACGCCGAGGTGATGTTCTCGGCCCACAGCTGGCCGCGCTGGGGCAACGCCCGCATCCAGCAGGTGATGCGAGCGCAGCGCGACATCTACGCCAACCTGAACAACGAGGTGCTGCACCTCGCAAACCAGGGCGTCACGATCAACGAGATCCACAACGTCTACCAGTCGCCGAAGAGCCTGCAGCAGGACTGGGCGGCGCACAGCTACCACGGCTCCGAAGAGCACAACAGCCGCGCGGTCGTCAATCGCTACCTGGGTTACTGGGACGGCAACCCCGCCACGCTGATTCCGCTGTCGCCCGGAGACTCGGCCGCCTTGTATGTCGAGATGATGGGCGGCGCCGGCCCGATCATGAAGAAGGGCAGGGAACTGTATGACCAGGGCAAGTATCTCTACGCCGTGGAGATCCTGAACAAGCTGGTCTACGCGGAACCGGCAAACCAGGCGGCCAAGGACCTGCTCGCGGACTGCTTCGAGCAAGTGGGGTACCAGAAGGAGAGCACCAGCCTGCGCAACAGCTTCCTCGCGGCGGCGCTCGAACTACGCTCGGGCATTCCGGCCGGAATCCCGACGAAGACACTGGGCCCCGACTTGATCCGGGCCCTGTCCACCGGGCTGTGGCTCGACTACCTGGCGATACGCCTCGACAGCGGCAAGGCGGATGGACTGAAATTCACGATGAACCTGGTGACACCGGACAACGGCGAGGCGTACGTCGTGGAACTGAGCAATTCGACGCTGAACAGCCTCAAGGGATTTCAGTCCAGGAACCCCGACCTGACGCTGACCATCAACCGCTCCGACCTGGAGCCAGTGATCATGGGCAAGGCCACGCTGGCCCAGCAGGCGGCGGCTGGCAAGGCGAGGTTCGACGGCGACCCCAGGCCGCTCGCGCAGCTGATGGGAATGATGGACCAGTTCCCGCTCGACTTCGAGATCATGCCGGGAACGAAGGCGTCGGTTACCGTGCCGACCAGCGAGCAGTAGCCCGGAATAGGGGACATTCCCCATATGCCGGGAAGAGGGGACATTCACCTTTTTTCGCGGTAGCGAAAACGGTGAATGTCCCCTGCGATCACTCCTTGGCTGGCTTCGCCGGTTCCGGGAAACCGCGGTCGCGCATCAGTGCGCCGACGTCCTGGTCGCGGCCGCGGAAGATGCGATAGGCATCGGCCGGATCGACCGTGTTGCCCTGCGACAGCAGCTGCTTCAGCTTCGCGGCCTGGGCCTTGTCCCAGGGGCCGCCGGCCTCAAGGAACGCTTCCCATGCGTCCGCCGTGAGCGTATCGGCCCACAGGTAGCTGTAGTAACCGGCGGAGTAGCTGTCGCTCGAGAATACGTGGTTGAACTGCGGCGTGCGATGCCGCATCACGATCTCGCTCGGCATGTTGATCTCGGCCAGCGTCGACTTTTCGAACTGGTCGGGGTCGATGGGCTTGCCGGCCGCCAGGTGCAGCTTCATGTCCACGAGCGCGCTCGAGAGGTACTCGACCGTCTTGAAACCCTGGTTGAACGTCCTCGCCTTCTCGATCTTGGCGACCAGCTCGGGCGGAATCGGTTTTCCGGTCTTGTAGTTCAACGCGAAGCGATTGAGGATTTCCGGCGTCGACAGCCAGTGCTCCAGGATCTGCGACGGGAACTCGACGTAGTCGCGGGCAACGTTGGTTCCCGCGAGCGTCGGGTAGTTCACGTTCGAGCTCAGCCCGTGCAGCGCATGGCCGAACTCGTGGAACAACGTCTTCGCATCTTCCCAGCTGATCAGCACCGGCTCGCCCGGCTTGCCCTTCACGAAGTTCGAATTGTTGGAGACGATGGTCCGGATGTCGTCCTTGAAGCGTTCCTGGCTTCGATAGGCATTCATCCACGCACCGGACCGCTTGCCCTCGCGCGCATACGGATCGAAGTACCAGAGCCCGACCAGGCCGCCTTTCTCGTCGGTCACTTCCCAGACCCGCACGTCCGGGTGATAGACGGGAACCGTGCCCGGCTTGACCGGCGTGAACGAGAAGCCGAACAGCTGCTTGGCCATGTAGAACATGCCTTCACGCAGGTTCTCGAGCTGCATGTACGGCGTGATCTGGGTCTCGTCGAGGTCGTACTTGTCCTTGCGGACCTTCTCGGCGTAGTAGCGGTAGTCCCAGGGCTCGATCTTGATGCCGGGATGCTCCTTGTCGGCGATCGCCTGCATGTCGGCCACCTCCTCGTGCACGCGCTCGACGGCCGCCGGCCAGACCGCCGTCATCAGCGCCATCGCCCGCTCGGGGTTCTGCGCCATCGAGTCCTCGAGACGCCAGTGCGCATGGCTCGCGTAGCCGAGCAGTTTCGCCCGCTCGTCGCGCAGCTGCAGGATCCGGGTGATGGTCGCATTGTTGTCCGTGGCGCCGCCCTCGTCGCCGCGGTTCACGAACATCTTCCAGACCTTCTCGCGAAGCGCACGGTTGTCGGCGTAGGTCAGGAACGGCTCGACGCTCGAGCGCGTATTGCGCACCGCCCACTGGCCCTTCTTGCCGAGGCCCGCCGCGGCTTCGGCCTCGGCATCGACCACCGACGGCGTCAGGCCCGCGAGGTCCGACTCCTTGTCGATGTACACGACGCCGTTTTCCTCGTCGGCGAGCACGTTCTGGCCGAACTTTGTGAACAGCAGCGCGAGTTCCTGGTTGATCTCGCCCATGCGCTTCTTCGCGGCCGGGTCGAGCTGCGCGCCCGCGCGCACCAGGTTCGTGTAGTAGTACCACGTGAGCCGCTGCTGCTCGGGCGTGAGGCCCGACTTCTCGCGCGCCTCGTAGACGGCGGCGATGCGCTTGAACAGCGGTTCGTTCTGCGTGATCTTGTCCTGGAAGGCGGCGAGCTTGGGCGCTATGTCGCGCTCCATGGCCTGTACCGCGTCGTCGCTCATCGTCGAGCTGTAGACGCCGTACACGGTGCCTGCGCGGCTCAGCTCACGGCCGGTGTCTTCGAGGGCGGCGATCGTGTTCTCGAAGGTCGGCGCTTCCGGATTGGTCGCGATCAGTTCGATCTCGGCGAGGTTGCGCGCCATGCCAACCTCCAGGGCCGGTCCGATCGCTTCCACCTTGACCTTGTCGAACGGTGGCACACCGCCGTAGGGCCCGGTCCACGGGGCGACCAGTGGCTCGGCGATCGTGAGCTGCTGTTCGCTTGGTTCATCCGCGGCCATGGCGGCCGTACTCAACGCGATGGTGGCCAACAGGCCAGCGCTCGCGATCAAACTGTGGTTCTGCATGGTCGTCCTCGCAGGTCGATGAAAATTGAGTGTCTATCGGCGTCGTCCGCCGCCGCCCATTGGCCGCGGTGCCGGGGTCGGCCTCGGGGCCGGTCTCGCGGTCGGCTGGTGTGCGGGGCGCTGCGCGGGCTGTGTCGTCGGCCGGTCCGGGCGCGCCGCGGGCAGCTGTTCCGGGTGGCCGGGCAGAGTGGTTGGCCGATCCGGGAGGTCGGGCTGGCCTGGCGGCGGGGGTGGTCGCCCACCGTCACCGTCCCAGCAGCATCCGTAGCCCGGCGGGTAGTACGGGTAATAGCCGCCCGGGTAGCCGTAACCGTAGCCGTAGCCTACGGCGACCGTGGTATTGCCACCGTATCCGCCGTATCCGTCGTCTGACGCACAGGCCGCCAGCAGCAACAGGCAAAGCGATGCAGTCGGGAACGCAAATACACGCGCCATGTTTGTCATCGCGCAGCCTCCGTGGCCACGGCGGGCCATTCGGCGACCGCAAATGGCGCGCCCGTCGGATCGATTATCACGGCCATCGACGTGCCGTGGAGTTGCGTCGGCTGCATGTAGATCTTGCCGCCTGCCTCGCTGGCGCGGGCGACCGTATCGGCCACGCTTTTCACCCTGACGTAGGGCAGCCAGGTCGTCGGCACATTGCCGGACTTCGGCAGGATACCGGCGCGCGCGTAGCCGCCGGACCACAGCTGGAACCCGGCGCCTTCGCCCTTCGCGGCGCCATCACGCACTTCATACGGCCCGATGCCCTTGTAGAACTCGGCCATATTCGCAGCGTCGCCGGCCCACAGCTCGGCCCATAGCCACTGGTCATTCCCGGCCAGGTAATCCTCGGGGTCGCCGGTCGCCGAGCGGATGATGCCGAACATTCCGCCTTCCGGATCCACCAGCAGCGCTTCGGTGCCGCGATCGCCGACCTCGCGTGGGGAGACCAGTACCTTGCCGCCTTGCTTTTCGGCGAGTGCAGCGGCCGCCGCCACGTCAGCGACGGATATGAATCCGACCCAGCGCGACGTGGGGTATTTCTCGGGTTCCTTGGGGCGGACGTAGACCATGCCGCCGACCGGCGTGTCGCCGGACAGCACCAGCGTGTAGGTCTTGTAGTCGTCCTCCGGTCCGAAGGTCTGGAAGGTCCAGCCGAAGACCTTGCCGTAGAACTCCGCTGCCGTGCCGACGTCGAGCGTCAGCAGCTCCACCCATACAAACCTGCCCGGGTCCCGGACCTCGGTCGGCGGGTCGGTGATCGGAGGCCAGTATCGGGCGGGCTCGGCCGCCGTTGCCGCAGCGCCTGACAGCAGGCTGAGCACGGTGAGCACGGCGCATCCGCTCGCAGAGAAAATTCGCATCAATACGGCTCCTTTCAAATTCCGATCGCGGATGCTGCCCGGCCAGCGCT
Organism: uncultured Gammaproteobacteria bacterium; assembly: GCA_963793005.1. Classification (GTDB taxonomy): domain Bacteria; phylum Pseudomonadota; class Gammaproteobacteria; order Steroidobacterales; family Steroidobacteraceae; genus RPQJ01. The sequence continues at coordinate 354,656 of CAWBYP010000004.1, read as the reverse complement.
GCACAATCAATCGCTTTTGCCACCGGCGTCGGCTGCGTCGCCGGGCCAGGCCACATATGCGGAAACCAGCGTGAACAGCGCCACGGCCCCAAGGATGGCCAGCAACCGGCCGAATGGCAGACCCATCGAGTCGCGCAGCGAGGCAAATACCCACGCCGTGCGCAGCCACTCGGCTGCGCCAACGAGCAGCGAGAGCCCGAGCGCCCGGCCGGCCCAGGGCCGCGCGACGAAAGTTAGCCCGGCCAGTGCAATCGCAGCCCCGACCAGCAGGTACACCCCGGCGCGGTAAAAATGCGCGGCCAGCAGCAGCAGCGCGAGCATCGGCAGCGCGGTACGGACCAGCCGATGCGTCACCCACGCTCCCACATCAGATCCGAGTCACGTGCGATGGCCGTACGCAACATGTCCTGCAGCGGCAGGGCGCGCTTGCGCAGCGTGACCAAGGGCTCGCGCTCGGTCTCGTCCTCATCCCCGCGATCCGCGGGTGGGGCCTGCGCAGGAACCGAATCCCCGGATTCTTCGATCACACGCTCGAGGCGTGTGAGAGCCTCGGGCAGGTCGGCGGCGAGGATTGCTCCCGGTACAGTGCCCGTGTGCCCCATGGCGCGAAGCAGCGTGAGTGCGGCGTCGCCGTGCATGGTCAACTGCCCGAATCTTGTGGAGAATTTCACGATCATCGACCCGATTCCGCATGCAGTGGAACATGCGATCATACGCCTGTTGCAGCGTAACCAGAGGCCACGCCGGATGGAGTTCCAGAATCTCACGTGCGAGCGCAGGGACACGGTCCAGGTCGTCACGCTCAATCGCCCCCAGAAGCTCAACAGCCTGTCGCTCGGCCTATTGAAGGACTTGAAGTCCTGCCTCGAGGCGATCCAGCGCGACCGAGATGTGCGGGCCGTGCTGTTGACCGGGTCCGGGCGGGGTTTCTGCGCGGGTGCCGACCTGACGGACCCGGACGGGATGCAGGCGGCGGGTCAGTCCATGGGGCAGTTGCTGGCCTCGCGGCTGCGCGAGTACTACAACCCGGTGGCGCTGATGTTCTGCAACCTGCCGGTGCCATTGATCGTCGCGCAGAACGGCGTAGCGGCCGGTGCCGGGGCGTCGCTCGCATTGATGGGCGACATCACCATTGCCGCGCGATCGGCCAGCCTGACGTTCGTTTTTGCGCCGAAGCTCGGCCTGGTGCCCGACATGGGTGCGACCCATTTCCTGGCCCGGCGCATCGGCGAGGCCCGCGCCCGCGCGCTGGCACTTACGGGCCGGGCGATCGGGGCAGAAGAGGCCGAGCGTATCGGGCTGATCGCCGAGTGCGTGGATGACGCCAAGCTCGCCGAACGCTCGATGCAGGTGGCGGGGGAACTGGCGGCCGGGCCGCGCGAGGCATTCATCGGCGTGCGGAACCTGATGGCGTCCGCGGTGCGCTCCAGCCTGCCGGACCAGCTCGAGGCCGAGGCCGCAATCCAGGCGCGGCTCGGCGACAGTGCCGATTTCGTCGAGGGGGTGACGGCTTTTCGTGAGAAGCGCGCGCCCAGGTTCGGCGCGCGCTGATCGAGGGTTCGGCGGCGTGCGGACCCGCCCGGATCACTCTCCGGGCTTGTCGGCCAGCCGGTCCCGGACGAAGAGCTTGGTGCGCAGTGTCACATCGCCTGTGTGACGCCTGCCGGTCGCGATGTCGTAGCTGCTCTCCTTGTCCTCGAGCTGCACGTCGAGGCCGGGGCCGCCGAGCCAGCGACCGCCCCCGAGGACGACGTTCAGGCATTCGCGCCACATTGTTGGCGGATCGCGCAGCGCGATGACGCCGTCGGCCCCGCGGGCCAATGCCTCCATGGCGCCCATGGTTTCGGTTTCGCTCAGCACGGCGACGATCGGATGGTCGGGGAACTTCTGGGTTGCTACCGTCAGTGTGTCCATCGATTCAGTGCAGTCCACAAGCAGCCCTTCGCGCTCACTGCGTTCTGGTGAATCAGTAAGCTTCACTGCGCCGCCGAGATAGGCCTCGAGCAGTTTCCTGAATGGCGCATACGCTGAATACACCCGGCATACGGGTGGTGCGTCCTTCCAGGGGTCGACCGGCACCTTGGTTTCTGGATTCCTCACGGCCTGTTCTTCTCGTTGACTGCGGCGCGGTTTGCCGACGGCGGCAAATCTAACCTGATCTGGTCCGGGTGGACCGTCTATGCGCCCCGGAGCGACATGGAATTGTGGACTCGTTCACAGGCCGCGCTGCGAAGCGGCTAACATTGGGGCATCGCGGCTGTGTGGGCGGCAATTATGACCGTGACAAAGCGGGAACCGGGCCTGGGTACGACTGGACCGCAGCGGCCTGCCGCGGCTTGTCTACTGGTGATTGTCGCAGCGATGCTCGGCGGTCGTGCGCTGGGCGCCGACGAAGCCAGGCCCCGCACGATGAGCGAAATCGTCGAGGCCTCGAAGCCGTCGGACTGGCGGTCGCTGGACCCCGAGTACACGCTGTATCTGCAGTTGGAGGCTGGCCGGGTCGTCATCGAACTCGCGCCCGATTTCGCCCCGCTGCACGCGGCGAACATCCGCACCCTGGTGAGGGGCGGCTATTTCGACGGACTGGCGATCATTCGTTCGCAGGACAACTTCGTGGTCCAGTGGGGCGACCCGGACGGCAAGCACGGCCTGGGCAAGGCCACCCGACGCTGCCGCCGGAATTCACCGTGCCCTGGACGCCTGCGTTGCCGTTCACGCGACTGCCGGACGTGGACGGTTATGCGCCCGCGGTCGGTTTCTCCAATGGCTTCCCGGTCGGCGGCGATCCGGCCGTGAAACAGGCGTGGCTGGCGCATTGCTACGGCATGGTAGGGGCGGGCCGCAGCAACGAGATCGACAGCGGCAACGGCGCGGAGCTGTATGTCGTCATCGGCAATGCCCCGCGCCAGCTCGATCGCAACATCGCACTGGTCGGCCGGGTGGTGCAGGGAATGGAACTGCTTTCGACGTTGCCGCGCGGCACCGGGCCGCTGGGCTTCTACGAGAAGCCGGAGCAATACGTGCCGATCGAGAGCGTGCGGCTCGCGGCCGACGTTCCAGCGGCGGAGCGGATCGGGCTCGAGGTGATGCGCACCGACACGCCGACATTCCAAGCGCTGGTCGAGAGCCGTCGAAACAGGCAGGACGACTGGTATAAAGTTCCGGCAGGGCACATCGATCTGTGCAACGTGCCGATCCCGGTGCGGCCGCGACCGTGACCGCAATGGATGCCGCGGAAGCAGTGGCCGGGCGGCTGAAGATTCTCGTCGAATGCTGACGAAGGGGGCGGGCAAATGGAACGTTTCTGGCTGAAGAACTACCCACCCGGTGTGCCGGCGGACGTAGACGTTACGCAGTATTCCTCGCTGGTCGAGCTGATGGGCGAGGCATTCGATCGCTACGCGAACCGCAACGCCTATGCCTTCGCGGACCGGTATTTCACCTTCGGCGACATCGAGCGTCACTCGTCGTCCCTCGGCGCGTGGTTGCAGGGGCGCGGCCTGGCGCGCGGAGCACGCGTCGCCATCATGATGCCGAACGTCGTGCAGTACCCGATCGCGGTCGCCGCGATCCTGCGCGCCGGTTACGTCGTCGTGAACGTGAACCCGCTCTACACGCCGCGCGAGCTTGAGCACCAGCTCAAGGACTCCGGTGCCGAGGCCATCGTCGTCATCGAGAACTGCTGCGCGACGTTGCAGCGCGTGATCGCCGGCACCTCGGTAAAGCACGTGGTCGTGGCCTCGCTGGGCGACATGCTCGGCTTCCCGAAGGGCCTGATCGCCAACTTTGTCATGCGCCGCGTAAAGAAGGTGGTGCCGGCATTCGACCTGCCCGGCCACGTGACGTTCAAGAATGCGCTGGATGAGGGCGGGCGGCGCCGGATCGCGCCGGTGGAGTTGGGCCCGACCGACGTCGCGTTCCTTCAATACACGGGCGGCACGACTGGCGTTTCCAAGGGTGCGACACTGACGCACCGGAACCTTGTCGCAAACGTGCTGCAGCTCGAGGCATGGGTTACGCCGGCGCTGTCCGACACCAGCCGCGGCCCCGTGCCGGAGCAGATGATCTACGTCTGCGCGCTGCCGCTCTACCATGTCTTCGCGCTCACCGTGAACTGCCTCGGCGGCATGCGGCTCGGCGCGATGAACGTGCTCATCGCGAACCCTCGCGACATGCAGGGCTTCGTCCGCGACCTCGGCAAGTACCGGTTCAACGTGATGCCGGGCGTCAATACGCTCTACAACACGCTCGCCGAGGACGCGGAGTTCCGCAAGCTCGATTTCTCGAGCCTGCGCATTGCGAACGGCGGCGGCATGGCAGTGCAGAAGGCTGTGTCGGACAAATGGCTTGCGCTCACCGGCGTGCCGATCATCGAGGGTTACGGCCTCTCGGAGACCTCACCGATCGCGACCAGCAATCCGGCGACCAGCACCGAGTACAGCGGGACCATCGGCCTGCCGGTGCCGAGTACCGAGATCGCCATCCTGGACGATGCGGGGGAGCCCGTGCCCCTCGGGCAGGCAGGCGAGATTGCGATTCGCGGACCGCAGGTGATGGCGGGCTACTGGCAGCGTCCCGAAGAGACCGCGAAGGTCATGACGCCGGACGGCTTCTTCAAGTCCGGCGACATCGGGATCATGGACGAGCGCGGCTACACGCGCATCGTCGACCGCAAGAAGGACATGATCATCGTCTCGGGCTTCAACGTGTACCCCAACGAGATCGAGTCGGTGATCGCGACGCACCCGAAGGTGCTCGAGTGCGCGGCGATCGGTGTGCCGGACGAGCGCGCGGGCGAGGCGGTCAAGGTGTTCGTCGTGCGCAAGGACCCGTCGCTGACCGAGAAGGAGGTCGCGGATTTCTGCCGGCAGCAGCTCACCGGCTACAAGAAACCGAAGTACATCGAGTTCCGCGACGAGTTGCCGAAGTCGAACGTCGGCAAGATCCTGCGCCGGGAACTCCGCGACAAATAATTCGGTGCCTGGCACCGAATTTCCATTCGACGTCGGAACTGGCTGCTGCAGAAAAATCGGTGCCTGGCACCGAATTACGGAAAAGGGGAATGTCCCCTATTTTCCCTTGAACTCCGGCTTGCGCCGCTGCATGAACGCAGTCATGGCCTCGGTGAGGTCGTCAGAGTGCAGGAATGCGGCGTTCCAGAGCGCAACGTAGTCGAGTCCCGCCTGCACTTCGCGGCCCACGGCCTGGTTGAGCACCTGTTTCGAGCCCTGCACGGCGAGCGGTGAGTTCGCGGCGATTTCCCGCGCCAGCGCCATGGCGCGAGCCTGGACCGCGGCAGCGTCCGGCAGTACTTCGTTGACGAGCCCGATGGCGAGCGCCCGGGTCGCGTCGATGTCGCGACCCGTGAATATGAGTTCGCGTGCGTGGCCGTCGCCCACGACGCGCGGCAGGCGCTGCAGCGAGCCGACGTCGGCGACCATCGCGATGCGGGTCTCTCGCACAGAGAACGTTGCGTCTGCCGAGGCGAGCCGGATGTCGCAGGCGGTGATCAGGTCCATGCCCGCGCCGATGCATGGCCCATGCACGGCCGCGATGACCGGCTTGGTGGCATTCGCGAAGCTGCTGCACGTGTGCTGGTAGCGACCGACGTCGTCGAGCAGGGCGCGCCGCCGCCCGACGGCCGAATCCCCGCGCCCCGACAGCGAGCCGCCGCCTGCCATGGCCGGTGCGTGGTCGACGAGGTCGATCCCGGCACAGAAGGCCTTGCCGCGGCCGGCAAGCACGATGACCCGCACTTCCGGGTCATTGTCGAGATCCGCAACTGCCGCGGGGATCGCCGACCACAGCGCGCGGTCCAATGCATTCAGCTTCTCGGGCCGGTCCAGCCACAGCGTTGCCACGCCGCCGTCACGCTCGATCGAAAGATTCTCGTACTTCAATTCGTAACCCTCGCAGCTATTTTCCCGGGCGTGTGGACCGGCCCACGCGCTTCGCGGCGTCGGTGGCCCAGCGCAGCAGCGTATCGGTCGTGCCAGGCGCAAGCGACGCGAGCTTCTCGAGCAGCGCCCCACCCGGCGGCACGGCGATCTCGGCCAGCTTGAAGCGTATTGCCAGGAAGATCGACCAGACGACCCAGGACGGCGGCATGTTCAGTGCCTGTGGCCACATACTCTCGGTCTCAGGCGCTTCGTTCAGGCCCGAGACCATCGCCGTGTCCACGACGCCGGGCAGCACGATAGAGACGTGGATGCGTTCACCGACGAGTTCGGTGCGCAGCGCTTCCGTCAGCCCGATCAGCCCGAACTTGGTCGCGCAGTAGCCTCCCAGTGGCGAAAATCCGCGTCGTCCAGCCAGCGACGCGACGTTGACGATGTGGCCGCGCCCCTGCTTGCGCATCAGCGTCACGGCCTGCTGCATCACGTGCAGCGCGCCGAACAGGTTGACGTCGAGCATCGCCTGCAGGTCGGCGCCCTTCATCGATACGACTTCGGACGGAATCAGTACGCCAGCGTTGTTGACCACGATGTCCACACCACCGAAGCGTTTCACGGCCTTGCGGAACGATGCCGCGACTTCGGCCGGTTTCGTCACGTCGGCCGGCGCGACCAGCACCTTGGCGCCGGATTTGCGGGCGCGGGCGGCGACCGTGGCCAGCGCCTTGGCGCGGCGCGCGACGAGCACGACGTTGGATCCGGCAGCGGCAAAGGCCAGCGCCGCCTCGCGGCCGATGCCGCTCGAGGCGCCGGTGACGAGCACGGTGCGATCGCGGAATGACAGGCTCGGGCGCTGCATGGGCCGTCCCTCGGGAGGTGCTACTTCAGGAACTCCGCGACGGGTCGGTACTCGTAGCCGAGGTCGCGGGCCACTGCTTCGTTGGTGATGTGTCCGGCATGCACGTTCAGGCCGTTCGCGAGGTGTGGATCCGCCCGCATGGCTTCTTTCCAGCCGAGGTCGGCCAGCCTGCGCGCGAAGGGCAGCGTTGCGTTGTTGAGCGCGAACGTCGAGGTGCGTGGCACGGCGCCCGGCATGTTCGCGACGCAATAGTGGATGACCTCATCCACCACGTAGGTCGGATCCGCATGGGTCGTGGCCTTGCTGGTCTCGAAGCACCCGCCCTGGTCGATCGAGATATCCACCAGCACCGCACCGGGCTTCATGCGCCGGACCATGTCGCGCGTCACGAGCCGCGGTGCCGCCGCGCCGGCGATCAGCACTGCGCCGATCACTAGATCCGCGTCGATGACCAGTGCGTCGATGTGTTCCTGCGTCGAATACTCTGTCCGCAGCGAGGGTCCGAAGATGGACGACAACTCCCGCAGCCGCTTCATCGAGCGATCGAGGACCGTGACGTCGGCGCGCAGGCCCACGGCCATCTCGGCCGCGTGGGTGCCGGACACGCCGCCGCCCAGGATCACGACCTTGGCTGGCGCAACACCCGGAACGCCGCCGAGCAGGATGCCGCGACCGCCGTTCGCCTTCTGCAGGCAGTACGCGCCGACCTGCACCGACATGCGGCCGGCGACTTCGCTCATCGGCGTCAGCAGCGGCAGCGAACCGTCCGGAGCCGTCACGGTTTCGTATGCGATGCAGGTCGCGCCGGACTTCACCAGCGCTGCGGTCTGCTTCGGATCCGGCGCGAGGTGCAGGTAGGTGTAGAGCACTTGTCCGGGCCGGAGCTGCGCGCATTCCTGCGGCTGCGGCTCCTTTACCTTCACGATCATTTCCGCGCTGGCGAAAATTTCTTCAGCCGTTGGAGCGATCTTCGCGCCGACGCGCTGGTAGTCCGCATCCGTGAAGCCGATACCCGCCGCGGCTCCCGCCTGTACGGTCACCGCATGCCCCGCTTCGGTCAGTTCGCGGACTGCTGCCGGCACCAGGCCGACGCGGTATTCATGGACCTTGATTTCCCTGGGCACGCCGATGTGCATGACTGCTTTCCCCTGGCTGCGATCGGTTCTGGATCGCGTGAGCATACGCGGGGCGCCCGGCAGGAAAGTGCAAATACCGTCGCGTGACGAGCGTCTGTTGCAATAAAATCCCGTATTAATTGTTTAAAGTGAAGGAAAGTTGCCATGAAGCTCGACCGCACGGACCAACTCATCCTCGCTGAACTACAGCGCGACGGCCGCCTGAGTAACCGCGACCTCGCCGAAAAGGTCCACCTGAGCGAGTCAGCCTCGCTGCGCCGGGTGCGTGCGCTCGAGGAGGCTGGAGTCATCGACCGGTACACTGCCCTGGTGAGCCAGGCAAGGGTGGGGTTGCCGGGAAACGTGTTCGTGAGCATCACGCTGAACCGTCAGGAGCAGGGCGACCTCGCGGCCTTCGAGGCGGCGGTGAAGCGCGTGCCCGAAGTGATGGAGTGCTACCTGATGACGGGACAGCAGGACTACCTGCTGCGGGTCGTGGTGTCGGACCCGCCGGACTTCGAGCGGCTGCACAGCCAGCACCTGACGCGCCTGCCGGGCGTGGCTCGCGTGCAGTCGAGTTTCGCCTTGCGCACGGTGCGCAAGAGTACTGAACTGCCTGTGCGGGCATGACGTCGTTGAATTCAGCAAGGCGCGCAGGTCGAGCGGCCAGGCCACACTGCCTGGGCCTCGGCGCATCGGATTTCGTTTCCGTCTTACGCATTGCCCTTGCGTGCAGCTTGCTCGGCTGGTCCGCAGTCACGCTTGCGCAATCGGGCGAGCCGGCAACTCCATCGATTGAGACGCCCAAGCCTCCGCTGGCCGAGCCTCTGCTGGACGAGCCGCCGCTGCCCGAGCCCCTGTACGCGGCACCCACGTGGGCCGACCGAGCAGGCCGTATCCTCGCCACGGTCGAGGTCAACGGGCAGGGCCCGTTCCGCTTCATCCTGGACACGGGCGCCAACTGGTCGGCCTTGTCGCCCGAGCTGGTTGAACTGCTGCAATTGCCGCTTGCGGAGGGCGTGACACTGGAGGTGCAGGGCGTGACTGGCGCGGCGACTCTGCCTGCAGTGCGCGTCGAGAGCCTGCGTGCGGGCAAGATCCTGCTCCCACCGGGCAGTTTCCCGGTGCTGCCGGGCGACGTGCTGGGCCGTGCGGACGGCATCCTGGGCATCAGCGGACTGCAGGGCGCGCGTATCTTCGTTGATTTCGCGAACGACAACGTCGTCATCGAGCCGTCCACCGGGCGACGCCCGGTTCGTGGCTACCTGAGGGTGCCGGTGAAGATCGCGCACGGCGGATTGCTGCAGGCAAGGGGCCGGGTAGGGCGCATCAATGTCAAGGTGATCATCGACACGGGAGCCGAACGGACCCTGGGCAACCTGCCGCTGCTGCAGGAACTGCAGCGTCGCCGGAATCCGGCCGACGAGACGGATACGAACGTGCTCGGCGCGACCAGCACCGTTTCAAGCGACGGCAAATCGCTGGTGGCGCCGAAGATCACGATCGGCGACGCCGAATTGTCGGACCTGATCGTGACATTCGGCGATCTTCACGCATTCAAGGTCTGGGGGCTGGCCACGGAGCCCGCGATCCTGGTCGGCATGGACCTGCTTGGCCTGCTGCAGGAACTCATCATCGACTACCGGCGCAAGGAGCTGTACCTGAAGGCATACCCGGCCGGGAACCCGCGTCTCGAGCATTGCGCCACGAACTGGTGCGGAACCAGAATTCCGCAGGGCAGGCCCTAAGCGCTTGTGCCGAGAGCGCTTCGGGAAAGACCTACAGCGGCTGTTGTGTGCTGGCGACAGCTTGGCCTTTACGAGTGGCGCAGCCCGCGGCGCCACGGATTAAGCATCAGGCGGTTCGTGGGTTGGGCGGGTCTCGCCCCGCATTTGTTGCATTTTCGCATCAACTGTTGTCTACCTCGTATCGTGTTGCTATTGTGCCAACCACTTGGGTCTGTGCGTCGTGGTGGTGGGGGACGTCGATGCGACGTGCACTGCAGCGATCCAACGAACCTTGAGCAGGGTCCCGGGACTTTTATTTCTCAACGACTGACTCCTTGTTGGAGGAAATGATGGCCATGAATACGACACTTTCTCGCGCGGTCCGACTCGCGCTGATGACCGCCGCGGTGTATGGCACGACGGCAGTTGCGCAGGAAGCAACTGTTGCTGCGCAGGAATCGCCGGCGGCTGCGCAGGAAATGGAGATCGAGCAGATCTTTGTCACAGGTTCGCGCATCGCGATGTCCCCGATTGACTCGGTGGCGCCGATGCAGATCATCGGGGCCGAAGCGATTGCCGCGACGGGTGTCGTCAACGTGCAGGACCTGCTCCTCAAGAGCCCTGAGTTCGGCACTCCGACGATCAGCCGCACCAACTCGAACTTCCAGACCTCGAGCGTCGGCGTCGCCACCGTCGACCTGCGTAACCTGGGCACGTCCCGGACGCTGACCCTGGTTGATGGCCGCCGCTTCGTCCCGGGCATCCCCGGCGACACCGCGGTCGACTACAACACGATCCCGACGAACTTCATCGAGCGCATCGACGTGCTCACCGGCGGCGCATCGGCCCTGTACGGCTCCGACGCCATCGCGGGCGTCGTGAACATCATCTACAAGAAGGATTGGGAGGGCGTCGAGTTCGACGGCCAGCTGGGTTCGACCGGCTACGGCGACAACCAGACCCAGGACTACTCGTTGACGGTGGGCACCAACCTCGCCGACGGCAAGGGCAACATGATGGGCTTCATCGGCTACTCGAACCAGGGTGCCGTGTATTCGCGCGATCGCCATCGGTCGGCCGTTGACCAGGCCTCTACGGGCGCCTTTATAACGGGCGAGAAGAGTGACATGTTCAAGATCACTCGGCCTTTCTATTCGAGCTTTGCGCCCACCGGCCGCTTCTTCTTTGGGGAGCCGTACGTGCCGGGCGTAGGTGATCCGCAGATCACCGGTGGTTCCTACACGTATGACGCTAACGGCAATCCTCAGCAGTGGAGCACCAATGGTTCGGCGACCGTGCCGGCCACCGGCTTCAACCGTTCGGCGTTCCGCACGATTGCCGTTCCGACAGAGCGCTGGAACGCGGCCGCCAAGGGCTACTTCGAATGGGCCGATGAGCAGCAGGTGTACATGGACCTGACCTACGCTGGTACGAGTGCCACGTCGGTGCTTGAGCCGTACCCGCTGGCGTCGGCTGACGTGTTTGACCCAGTTGGGCAGGTGCCCATCCAGACGGCGGTCTACGTGCCGAACGGCAGCGGCGGCTTCAACCAGGTCATCCTGGACAATCCGACTGTGCCGGCTTTCACGATGAATACGGCGATCGACGAGGATGGCGATGGCCTGAAGGATGTCTACTTCACCCGCCGCATGGCCGAAATCGGTACCCGCGGAAACAAGGTCGATCGCAACACCTTCCAGGGCACCGTCGGCATCGAAGGCAAGTTCTTCAGCACCGACTGGGACTACAACGCGTTCTACTCCTACGGCAAGACGTCTGAGGCCCAGACGTCGAGCGGCCAGGTCAACGTGCTGAACTTCCGTTCCGCGCTGCAGGCGATTCCGGACATCGATGACATCGACGGCGACGGCAACACCACGGAAGCCATCTGCGCCGATCCGATCGCGCGTGCCCAGGGTTGCGTCCCGGCCAGCGTTTACGGTGCGGGCGCCCTCTCTCCGGAGGCCGTGAACTACATCAAGGCGCCGGGCATGTACATCACGTCGACCTCACTGGACGTCATCGGCGGAACACTGACGGGCGAGCCGTTTGAGCTGCCGGCCGGTCCCGTCGGAATGGTGTTCGGTACCGAGTACCGTGCCGAGCGTTCACGCTCCGAGTTCGACGTGCTGCAGCAGGCGGGACTGAACGCCGGCAACGCGATTCCGCCGACCTACGGCAAGATCTTCGTGAATGAGTACTTCGCGGAAGTGAACGTCCCGATCCTTGCGGACACGTTCATGGCCGAGAAGCTGAACCTTCGCGGTGCGTACCGCTACTCCGACTATTCGACGGTCGGTGGCGAGAACACCTGGAACCTCGGCCTCGAGTGGCAGCCGATCTCGCAGCTGCGTTTCCGTGGTACGTATGCGGAGGCGACCCGGGCACCGAACATCAACGAGCTGTTCTCCCCGCCGAGCCAGAACTTCCCGACCGGGCTCACCGATCCATGCGAGGGCGTGACGGCCACGTCGGTCGGTACGCTGGATAGCAATTGCCGTGCGGCACCGGGCGTTAACGAGAACATCGCGGCCAACGGTGCGTTCACCCTTAACCAGGCCGACCAGCAGGGCATCAGCGGTTACGATCGCGGCAACCCGGACCTGGACTCGGAGAAGGGCACGACATATACCGCCGGCCTGGTGTACACGCCGGAAAACGTGGCGATCCTCGAGAACTTCGCGTTCACGGTCGACTACTGGAACATCGATATCTCCGACGCGATCGTCGCCACTCCGAGGCAGTTCATCCTCGACCAGTGCTACAACAACGGCAGCCTGTGTAATTTCATCATCCGTCGCCCGACGGCGCAGGGTGCGAACAGTTCTGGTTCGCTGGATGAAATCGATTCCGGTGCCACCAACAGTGGCGGCGTGAAAACGTCGGGTATCGACTTCGTGGTCACCTACGCGCAGAGCCTGGACAACTGGGGCTATGGTGGTGGCTTCAACGGTCGCCTGGCCTACACGTACACGATCGATGGCTACCTCGTTCCCCTGCCCAATTCACCCAAGGATCCGTACGTGGGTGAGATCGGGGCGCCGGAGAACAAGGCGTACCTGAGCCTCGTGTACAACATCGGCGCTTTCTCGGTTAACTGGAACATGTCGTACATCGGCGAGTCCTGCCTGGACGACCAGTTCCTGGCCGGCTACGACCTGAAGCCCGGTTCGGTCTGCGTCGATGCAGAGTTGTACAGCGATGCGCAGGTGCAGTTCGCTCCGGGCGAGCACTACGAGTTGTACCTCGGCGCGCAGAACCTGTTCGACAATACCCCGCCGCGGATCATCTCGGGTCTGCCGGGTAACGACACCGGTACCGAAACCAATGCGGGTACCTACGACCCGATCGGTCGGACGTACTATGCTGGTGTTCGCGTCAAGTTCTGACGCAAGGGTCAGCTTAGCCTGACTTAAGGGCGGCCTCGAAAGAGGCCGCCCTTTTTCTTTTCACGCGGCAGGCCTGCCCGGCGCTGCGCCGCCGGTTCCACGTACCGGCAACAGTCGCGAATCGCGCGGCCATGGGCATACCATAGCCCGGTCGCAGCGGACCGATGGAACCCTGACGTGCCAGCGAACGAAGACCAACGCGCAATGGAGCAGCAGGCGATGCTGCTCGACCGTGCCGGTCGCATGGACGAAGCGCTCGCGGCCTACGAGCGCCTGCTCGCACGCTGGCCGGACCTCCCGGATTGCTGGTACAACCTGGCCATTCTGCAGCGCAAGGCGCGGCGATTGGATGCGGCGCTGGCTTCTTACCAGCAGGCGCTCGACCGCGGCGTTTCCCGGCCCGAGGAAGTGCACGTCAACCGCGGCGTCATCTATTCAGAGTACCTGCGCCGCGACGACGCAGCGGTGGAGGAACTTCAGGCGGCGCTCGGCCTGAATCCGACATTCGTGCCGGCGCTGCTCAATCTCGCCAATATCCAGGAAGGTTTCGGCAGGCGCGAAGAAGCCCTCGCGCTGTACGAGCGTCTCCTGCAGGTCGAACCCCGTTGCTACGACGGGCTGACGCGATACGCCTACCTGAAGGCTTCAGCGGGTCCCGACGATGCACTGGATGCACTGGTCGATCGACTGAGGCGTGCTCTTCAACACCCCGGCGTTGCTGCGGCGGACCAGGCGAGCCTTGGATTCGCACTGGGCGAGGTGCTGGACAAGGCGGGAGCCTATGACCAGGCGTTCGATGCCTATGCAGCTGCCAATCTACGCAGCCGCGCGAGCGCCGGGCAACGCGGCGCGCGCTACGATCGAAAGCAACAGGAGGATCTGGTCGATCAGTTGCTCGAAAACTTCAGCGGCGAGCGGCAGGAGGGCGTGTCGCGCGACTCGGCCGTAAAGCCGATCTTCGTGTGCGGAATGTTCCGTTCGGGTTCGACGCTGACCGAGCAGGTACTTGCCGGACATTCGCAGGTCGCGGCCGGCGGGGAACTCGACTTCCTGCCGAGGGTGGTACGCAAGGAACTGGCGCCTTTTCCCTCCTCGATGACGCAGGTCTCGCGCGAGCAACTTGAGCAGCTGGCAGATCGTTATCTGGAAATGCTGGCGAAGCTGTTTCCGGGCGCGAGCTACGTGACCGACAAGCGTCCTGACAATTTCCTCTACATCGGTCTCATCAAGACGCTGTTTCCGGATGCCCGAATCGTCCACACCCGGCGCAACGCACTGGACAACTGCCTCTCGATCTTTTTCCTTCACATCGACCACCGCATGGCGTACGCGCTCGACCTGATGGACATCGGGCACTATTACCGGCAATACCGTCGCCTGATGTCGCACTGGCAGCGGATATACGGAGACGACATCCTGGATTTCGACTACGACGATTTCGTGAGCGAGCCACGCGAGGCTGCCGAGAAGCTGCTCGGTTTCTGCGGGCTGGGGTGGGACGAGAACTGCCTTGCCTTCGATCGGCAGGCCAACTCGGTCAAGACCGCAAGCGTCTGGCAGGTTCGCCAGCCCCTGTACCGGCAATCCTCGGGGCGTTCACGGCACTATGCGAGGCATCTTGCTGACCTGGATGCGTACCTGAAAGGGACCCGCACCTAACCGATGCGGCGAACCCTGAACGAGTAGTAGCCGCTGACCAGCATGTAGGAGCCGAACAGCGCCTTCTTGATCGTCACGGTGTCACCTGGCTTCAAGTGGACCCTGGAGTCTGCCTGGCCCTGCAGCCAGACCTGGCCGTTCGCGAGTTTCAGGATGAGTTCGCCGGTTCCCCGACGTTGCAGGCTGGCTATCGTGGATTCGATCGACTCGATCAGAGCCGGCGCGGCCGGCTTGTCGACCTTCTTTTTCGCCTGTGCCGCCTCCGGTGACAGGCCGAAATCCTCGATTTGCTTCTCGACGGAAGGCGCTGCGGGCGCGGGGGCCGCAACCGGTGCCGCTGCCTGCCCGGAGGCCGCGCCAGGCGCCGCCGGCGCTGCGGCAGTAGCCGTCGGAGCCACGCCAGCTGCCGCCGGCTTCGCAAACAAATTGTCGTAGCAGGCGAGGCGAGCGGTGCTGTCCTTGATGCCGGCGCATGGGTTGCTGCCGTCAGCCGCCGCCACACTCAAGGAGGTAGCCAGCAGAGTTGCAGCCAGGATGGCTCGAACCACTTCGGGGCGATTGGCGTGCACTTCAAATCCTCGGTGGGCGCGATCTTGGGATTATGCTTTATTCCGGCCATTGGTAGCCAAAGGATCAACGAGTCCGGCTTAAAGGGGGGCACGGACCCTGCGGCTGCACGGGCGCTTGCGTACGCTCATGGGCAGGCATGCCTTGTGGTGCCCGCGGGCCACCCCACCGATGGCCGGAGTACACGATCGCCAGCGCCGATGCCCAGCGCCTTCGCTGTCCCGCCGCGCAGTTCGACCACCAGCACCACGGGCATGCCCGGCGAGATGATTGCGAGCGATCCTGGTTGCGCATCGTGCTTGACGTTCACCACGCAGCCGCTCTCGTCCACGAAAAGCATGTCGAGCGGCTGCAGCGTGTTCTTCATCCACATCGACACGTTGGCCGGGGGGTCGTAGATGAAGATCATCGCCTGTTCGGCTCCGATCTCGCGTACGAACATCAGCCCCTGTTCGCGGGTCCGCGGCGTGTCGGCCCGCCAGGCGTCGAATTCGTGGCGGCGGGCGCTGCGTGTCTCGACCACCGCTTGCTCGCGCGGGAAATCCGCGAGGGGTATCAGGCTGCGTTCGCTGACATCGCTGGTAGCCGTTGCCGGGATCAGCCAGGCGGCCGCGAGCATGGCGAGCGCAGCCGCCCGCAGCCACGCACTCACTTGAACTCCACCACGGCGCTCACGTCGAAACGCGGCACCAGCACCGATCCGTCCCCGCCGACGGCACGTGCGGGTTGTGTGCAGTATCCACGGCCTGTCAGGCGAAACTTGTGGCCGTTTTCATCGAGCGGCTCCTGCTTTACGTCATCCATCGCGCACTTGCCGTCGCCCTGGGTTGCGTAGAAGACTCCGGCGCCTTCGCGGACCAGGGTCAGGTTGACCGGCACGTTGCGCGCGCTGGCGCCGGCGCGCAGCGGGCCGATGCCGATCACCACCAGCAGCGGTCCCTGGCCATGGAGCTCGCCCTTATAAACGAGGCGTACGCCTTCGCCGTCCGGTCGCAGGCCACCCAGGCATTGGGGCGTCGGGGGCGCCCAGTCGATCTCGGCATCGATCCCGCCCGACAGGCGCGCCTGCAGGCGTCCCTCGTCGGCCGGCACGCAGAGCGCCTGCTGTGCCGACGGCATCTGCGTGGCGGCATCGCCAGGGGTATTCCCCGCGGCGCCGACAGGTGCACGTGCGGCCGCGCTAGATGGCGTGCCGGCGACGGTTGCGGATTCCGGTCCGGCTGCCGGGGCCACGCCCTGGTCGGCGTGGCCGCAGGCCGAGACGAGCAGCGCGAGCGCAATGGCTGGCAGCGTGTGGCCGGCCAGCCGGGACCTATTCGGTTCCCGGCGAATGTACGAGAAGGTGCTTCGCCAGCTGGCCATGCAAGTAACCGATTCCCCGCGCAAGATGCATCGTGACGGTGAGGAGCAGGAATCCCATGATCGAGACCAGCGGCGCCAGCGCCGGGTGCAGTGTCTGCACCTGGACGTCGCCGTCGATCGTAATCAGGCCGGCATCGTAAAACAGCGCGGCAATCGGCGCGACGATTGTTGCAAGCGACACGATGATGCCCACGACGGCGAACGTGAAATAGAACACGCCGAGCGGCAGCATCAGCAGGAAGTAGAGCAGCGTGCCCCAGGTTCGCGGGTCCTTGAGCATTTCCAGGATGCGCGTCAGGAACGGCGTCCCGCGGTCCGCATACGGGGGGCGGCGCGGCATGCGCGTGCCCAGCATGGTCTCCACCAGCCGGCCTTCGGCGAGGGCGACGATGCGCGCCGTCCCGACGAACAGCAGGAAGAACGGCACGCCGATGATCAGGATCGCGAGCCCGACCGAGAGCGACAGGCCGGTGGCGGCGAACGTGAAATAGACGATACCCGTGACCAGCGCGAGCAGCATGTAGAGCAGCGACAGGTAGGCGCGCGGGTCTGTATACACGCCGAAGAACCGGCCGAGCGTGCTCGAGCGGGGTCGAGGAGGGGGCGTGCGCAGGGCCTTCTGGATCGTGGCCTCGTTGGCCCGATAGGCCTCGGCCACTTCGTCCGGGGCGCCGTAGCTGGAGACGATTGCGGCCAGCATCATCGTTTCGTCCTCGCCGGGCCGTTGCGCAAGTTCCGCGCGCAGGTGTTCCTCGGCGTCGTAGAGGGCATCCTGCACCAGCGCCTTGTCAGCGCCCTTCAGCGCCGAGCGCAGTGCGTCGAGATACTGCTCGACCGTACTCGGTGTGGCGGCCGTCATGGCGTCGTCTCCTCGGTGTTGGCGCGTTGCACGATGGAATCCACGAAGTTGCGCGTCTCGGTCCAGGTGGCGCGCCAGGTGGCCAGCACCTCGCGGCCCAGCGGCGTAATGCGATAGTACCTTCGGGGCGGGCCCGAATAGGACGGCACGACGCGGCTCGACAGCAGGCCCGCGGCACTCATGTTGCGCAGCACCGGGTAGAGCGCGCCCTGCTTGAAGGGGCTGGCTGCCTCCGGATCCTCGGCCAGTCGCCGGGCGATCTCGTATCCATACAGGTTTGAATCCGCCTCCGACAGGACCGACAGCAGGACCAGGGAGGTAAGTCCGGCGCTCAGTTCCCGCTGGAACTTGCGGACGATCGGCTCTGCGTCTTCCGCAGGCGTCGCATCGGCTGGGTTAGTGGTCACTGCAGTACTCACGGGTGCCAAGGAGTGGGTAGTATTAAATATCGATTACTACTGTGAAGTCAATACTAGTACTCGATCAAATAGAATCGGGCTGGGGCTGGGGCTGGGGCTGGGGCTGGGGCTGGGGCTGAGGCCAGGGCAGGGCCAGGACGCCCACCCATCGGTCGGACCAGCCCGTTTGCGTGTTGGCCGCAGTGCCTCAGGGTGGGTCGGGTCTGTAACATCCGGGTAACGAGAACGTGCGGGAGTGGACACCCTGATGAGTACCGAACAGCAGCGACAGTTTGCCCCGCGCCGATACCTGAGCCGGCTCACGCGTGGAACGCTGGCAGTGATCATGGTGGGAGGCCGCGGCGAGCGGCTCAAGCAACTGACCGAGGATCGCTGCAAGCCCGCGACGCCGTTCGGCGGCAAGTTCCGGATCATCGACTTCGTGTTGTCGAACTGCGTGAACTCCGGCATTCGACAGATCTCCGTGCTGACGCAGTACAAGGCGCATTCATTGATCCAGCACATCCAGGGTGGATGGAGTTACCTGCGCGGCGAGTTCGGCGAGTTCGTGGAGATCATCCCTGCGCAGCAGCGCCTCGGGCCGGACTGGTACCAGGGTACGGCCGATGCGCTGTGGCAGAACATGGAGATCATCCGCGCGCACCGCCCACTGCACGTGCTGGTGCTGGCCGGAGATCACATCTACAAGATGGACTACGGGCCGATGATCGGCTTCCACGTGGAGAACGAGGCCGACATCACGGTCGGCGTAGTCGAAGTGCCGCGCGACCGCGCCCGCGAATTCGGCGTGCTCACGGTTGACGAGTCGAATCGCGTGGTGCGATTCCAGGAGAAACCTCTGGACCCGGAGCCGATAGCGGGCAGGCCCGACGTTGCGCTCGGCTCGATGGGCATCTACGTCTTCAACCCCAAGCTGCTCGAGCGCCTGCTGCGCGCCGATGCTGCCAACCCGGATTCGGCGCACGACTTCGGCAAGAACATCGTGCCCGACGCGATCGAAAACCTGCGCGTGTATGCCTATCCCTTCGAGGACGTGCGCACCAAGGCACAGAACTACTGGCGCGACGTCGGCACCGTGGAGGCCTATTACGAGGCGAACATGGAGCTGGTTCGTGTCTCGCCCGAACTCAACATCTACGACGAGCAGTGGCCGATCTGGACCTACCAGGAGCAGTTGCCGCCCGCCAAGTTCGTGTTCGATGAAGACGATCGGCGCGGCGTCGCGATCGACTCCATGGTGTCGGGCGGCTGCATCATCTCTGGATCAAGGGTGTCGAACTCACTGCTGTGCTCCAACGTGCGCGTGCACGATCGTTCGATCATCGACCGGTCGGTGATCCTGCCGCGGGTCAGGATCGGCGAGAACTGCGTGATCCAGCGCGCCATCATCGACGAGGGCACGCTGGTTCCGGACGGCACGCAAATAGGTGTGGATCCCGTCGCAGATGCGGAACGTTTCCATGTGACGGAGGGCGGGATCGTGCTGGTGACTTCGGCTATGCTGAAGGCCGCGTCGAGGCCCGCCTGAGCGGGCGAAGCCGACCGGCGCCGAGGAGGACTCCAATGCCCAGGCTTGCCCTGCGGGCGCTGATGATCGCCGCAATCTTTGCACTGTCTGCCTGCGCGTCGATGGCGCCGAAGCTCGAGACGCCGACGGTCGAACTCATGGGCATTCAGGTCCTGAGCGGCGACATGTTTTCGCAGCGGTTCATGGTGCGCGTCAAGGTGCAGAACCCGAACGACATCGAGGTGCCGGTCGAGAGTATCGAGTTCACCGCGTTCCTGATGGGCGACCGGTTCGGGGAAGGCGCGAGCTACAACCCGTTCGTGCTGCCGGCGATGGGCGAGGCGGAGTTCGACATGTACATCACGACCAATTTCGTCAGCGGCTTCGGCCGGCTGGTGAGCCGGATGGGCGGCCACAAGCTCGAGAACGTCGAGTACGAAATCGGCGGCAAGCTGCACCTGCAGAAAGGCCTGATGCGCACTATCCCTTTCAACCACAAGGGCCTGGTCAATTTCTCCAAGGCGCAGAAAGCGCTGGAGTAGACGGCAGGGGACATTCTCCTTTTTTCTTCTGAGAAAAAAGGAGAATGTCCCCTGCCTCCGAAATAGGGGAATGTCCCCTATTTTCCTACCGGATCATGATGCGTTCGTAGAGGCGCTCGTACTCGGCGGCCTGGCGGTCCCAGGAGAAGTCCTGCCTCATCCCGTTCAATACGAGCCGCCGCCACAGCGTCGGCTGCCCGTACCAGTCAAGCGCCGTCTCGAGAGCCCAGCGCACGGCGGGCGGATCGAAGTCGTTGAACACCACTCCCGTTCCCTGTCCTGTCGCGGGATCGAAATGCTGCACTGAATCGGCGAGGCCGCCGGTGCGGCGCACGACCGGGACGGTGCCGTACTTCATGCTGTACATCTGGTTCAGGCCGCAGGGCTCGTACATGGACGGCATCAGGAACACGTCCGCCGCAGCCTCGATCATGTGGGCGAGTTCCTCGCTGTAGCCGCTGTAGAACGTCGCTCGGCCCGGGAATCGCTGCTGCAGGCCCTGCAGGAATTCCTCGTAGTGTCGCTCGCCGCTGCCTAGCGCGATGAACCGAAGATCGCGTGACCCGAGCAGGTCGGGCAGGACGTCGAACAGCAGGTCCAGGCCCTTTTGCCGCGTCAGCCGGGTGATCATGCCCACGAGTGGTGTGTCCGGTGCCGCCGGCATGCGCAGCAGGTCGAGCAGGGCGAGCTTGTTCCAGAGCTTTCCGGTCAGGTCCGACGAATCGTAGTTGTGTGGAATGTAACGATCGCCGGCGGGATTCCACTCGTCGTAGTCGACACCATTGAGGATGCCGGTCACGGACTCGCCGCGGGCCCGCAAGTCGCCGTCAAGTCCGTGCCCACCCTCGGGCGTGCATATCTCCGCGGCGTAGCTGGGGCTGACGGTGGTAACCGCATCGGCGTGAATGACGCCCAGCCGCATCGGGTTTACCTGGCCCAGGCCCAGGTCGGGCTTGTACAGCGCCTCGAGGGCGACGCCGGGGCCGAGGTCCTCGGCACGCCCTGCGGAAAAAACACCCTGGTAGCCGATATTGTGGATCGTGAAGACGCTGCGCGTCGCCCCGAATATGCGGCGGTCCCAGGCGTAGGCATGCTTGAGCAGCAGCGGCGCGAGCGCCGTGTGCCAGTCGTTCGCGTGCACGACCTGCGGCGCGAAGTTCATGCGCTGGCAGCATTCGAGCGCGGCTCGCGTCAGTGCCAGGTAACGGACGTGCTCGTCCGGTGCGTCGGAATATATGCGCGGGCGGTCGAACAGCGCGGGGCAGTCGACGAGGTATACCCACAGGTCGGTGTCCGGCACGCGCGCGGTCTGCACGGCGTAGTGAAATTCGTGGGGCCCGACTCGAAGTGTGAGCGCCCGCAGGAAGTCGACCGGATGGCGGTCAATGCCGGCGAGTTCCATCTGGCCGTGCAGGGGCACGAACACGCGCAGGTCGTGGCCGCGCCTGGCCAGGTTGCTGGTCAGCGCCGCGGCCACGTCGCCCAGCCCACCGGTCTTGGCAAACGGCGAATACTCGGCCGAAATGAAACAGATGCGCATCCGCGAAGTGTGCCACTACTGGTGCACCGGCAGCGATGGGTAGCGATCAAAATCCACGGGGCAGGCGGGTTTCCGACCAGGATCGACCGGCGGCCGACCGGAGCACGATTCGGGTGGCGCGCGCCGCGCAGGTGCTTATGCTGGCAGCCATGAGATCCAGCCACGCCACCGTGTTTCCGGGTGCGACCCCGCTCGAGTACCGTCGCATCGAGCGCTCCATCCGCTTCATGGACGAGCGATTCCGCGAGCAGCCGAGCCTCGAGCGGGTAGCGAAATCCGCCGGGGTCGCGCCGCACCACTTCGCACGAATGTTCCGGCGCTGGGCCGGCATATCGCCGAAGCAGTTCATGCAGCGACTCACGCTGCAGGCGGCGCGCGAATTGCTGGGGCAGGAGCGATCCGTGCTGCAGGCGGCGCTTGATGCGGGCCTGTCAGGACCTGGACGCCTGCACGACCTGTTCGTCACGCTCGAAGCCGTGACACCGGGTGAGTACAAGTCGCGCGGCAGCGGGCTCACTGTCCGGCATGGAGCGGCGGCCACGCCGTTCGGCCCGGCTACCATTGCGCTCACCGCACGCGGCATCGGCTTCGTCGGCTTCGAGATGCAAGGCGGTGAGGTGCCCGGCTGGGATGAGTATCGGCAGACGTGGCGCGATGCGACGTTCGTGGAAGACCAATCCGCGGCGGCGGCCGTCACCGCGCGAATCTGGGGCACGGGAACGCGATCCAACGAGCCATTGAGGCTGTGGGTCCACGGATCGAACTTCCAGATCCAGGTATGGCAGGCGCTGCTGCGCGACGCGCGTGGCCTGACGGTCAATTACTCGGGCATTGCCGACGGGATCGGGCGGCCCGCTGCCGCGCGCGCGGTGGGCGGCGCGGTAGGCGCGAATCCTGTCGCCTGGTTGATCCCCTGTCATCACGTGCTGCGCGCCAGCGGTGCTCTCGGTGGATATCGCTGGGGCGTGGAGCGCAAGCGGACCATGCTCGCCTGGGAACTGTCGCGAGCGGTCTCTGCGGGACACTGAGGTAGAGCGCGGCGCGGATCGACTGCGCCCGGGCGACCAACTCGCTCCAGGCCGTTGCTGCGACCAGCGGTCGAGAAATCAGCTTCGCTTGTCGTCGTCGCGTGTCTTGTCTCGCTTCGGCAGGATCGCGCCGAGCATGTTCTCCTGCACCTTCGAAAGTGTCTCGAGGTTCTGGCGCGTGATGTCCGCGACCGTGGAGATCGGTGTACTCGCGACGATCTTGGAAATCTGGGCCTGCAGTGCTTCCTGCTGGTTGAGGAACGCCTCGACACTCTTCTCCAGGAACCCGGCGAGAAATCCCTGCATGGCGTTGCCATAGAAGCGGATGATTGCCTCGAGCACCTTGGTGCTCAGGATCGGCCGCCCGAACTGCTCCTGCTCCGCGATCACCTGCAGCAGGATGTGGCGGGTGATGTCGCGGCCGGTCTTGTCTTCCACGACCTTCAATTTCTCGCCCTTCACGATCAGCATGCGAATGTCTTCGAGCGTGATGTGACGGCTCTGCGACGCGTCGTAAAGACGACGATTCGCGTATTTCTTGATCAGGCGTTCCTGGTTCATCGGCGCAGTGTACCTCAGGAATGTTGCAGCGCAGGACATGCGAGGCTGCTCAGGTCAGGCATTCTAGGTACTGGTCCGTTGCGTCGCAACAAGGCGCGATGACGCTGCGGTGGTGCGGGCTGCCGTGGTCGGAATAGACTTGGGAATCAGGCCAGGACGCGGAGTTTTCCCATGTCGCAGCAGCAATTGATCGCGGAACTGTCACAGCGCATCGGCGATGAAGTCCACCTGAGCGACTGGCTCGAGATAACGCAGGAGCGGATAAACGCATTTGCCGATGCCACCGGCGACCACCAGTGGATCCACGTGGATGTGGCGCGCGCCGAACGCGAATCGCCGTGGAAAACTCCCATCGCGCATGGCTACCTGACCTTGTCGCTGTACCCGTTGCTGCGCGGGCTGGTCGAGTCCGGCCAGCCGCTCTATCCGGGCGTGAAACAGGCAATAAACTACGGCCTGGACCGGGTGAGATTCCCGAGTGCGGTCAGGGTGGGCAGCCGTATCCGGGCACATTGCGTGCTGCTCGCGGTCGAGGAGGTCGCTGGCGGCCTGCAGGTGAAGGAGCAGTACACCGTCGAGATCGACGGCGAGCCGAAGCCTGCGTGTGTCGCCGAGGCCATCATGCGCCTGTACTTTGCGTGACGATGCGCGGGCTGGAATTTCCTGATTCCATTGCGGCATGAGCGCGACGGGGCCGCGCGGCTTATAGTCCAACGCACGGCTGCCCCTCCGGGCGGGAGAATCAAGCAATGATCTACGACAGCATCCTGCAGACGATCGGACGCACTCCGATCGTGCGCATCAACCACCTGGCACCCGCTCACGTCACGATGTATGTGAAGTGCGAGTTCTTCAATCCACTCTCGTCGGTGAAGGACCGCCTCGCCATCGCGATAATCGAGGACGCCGAGCGCAGCGGAGCGCTCAAGCCCGGCCAGACGGTTGTCGAAGCCACCTCCGGCAACACGGGCATCGCGCTTGCAATGGTATGCGCGGCCAAGGGCTATCCGTTCGTCGCGGTGATTGCGGAGTCGTTCTCGGTCGAACGGCGCAAGATCATGCGCATGCTCGGCGCGAAGGTGATCCTGACCCCGGCCGCCGAGCGCGGCACCGGCATGGTGCGCAAGGCTGCCGAACTGGCGAAGAAGCATGGCTGGTTCCTGGCCAACCAGTTCGATAACCCGGCCAACCCTGCCTATCATCGACAGACCACGGGGCCGGAGATCCTGAGCGATTTCGCGGGTCGACGGCTCGACTTCTTCGTCACTGGCTGGGGCACCGGGGGGACCCTGACCGGCGCCGGCGAGATGATTCGACTTGCGCGCCCCGAGGTACGCGTGATCGCGACGGAGCCGGCTGGTGCCTCGCTGCTTGCGGGTGCTGAATGGAAGCCGCACAAGATCCAGGGATGGACGCCGGATTTCGTGCCGGGGGTGCTCAACCGCTCGGTGCCTCACGAAATCGTCCCCGTCACTGACGAGGAGTCGATCGCGGCAGCCCGGTCGCTTGCGAGCCGTGAGGGCATATTCTGCGGCATTTCCGCCGGCGGGACGTTTGCCGCCGCTTTCAAGGTAGCCGAGAAAGCGCCCAAGGGCGCGGTTATCCTGGCGATGTTGCCCGATACTGCCGAGCGCTACATGTCGACGCCGCTGTTCGAGGGCATTGCCGAGGGTTCCGATCCGGAGCCCTGATTGCAGGGCTGCGCTCGTTTCGCACGGCCAAGGATGGGATAATTCGCGGCCACTTCCGGCTGGTCCGGGTTCGGAGCCTGCGTTCAACCCATGTCTGATTTCTTCAAGAAGGCGCTGCTGGGCGCGGTCGTCGGCGCGATCGTGGTCGGATTTGCCTGGCATACCCAGAACGAGCGCCTGAAGCACGCGCCAGCAGCGTCCGGCCCGGCGCCCGCGGCGTCACCGGGATCGGCAGGCGGCGCGTCGGGCGCGCCCGCCGCTGGCGGCACCGCGATGAGCCAGGTGGCCGTGCGCGTGATCGTCGCGCCGGTGCGCAATGAGCGTCTGACCGCGGAGATTGAGGCGCTGGGCACGGCGAATGCCAACGAGTCGATCGACGTGACCGCCAAGGTGTCGAACCTGGTGACCGCGGTGCGTTTCGAGGAAGGGCAGCAGGTGCAGAAAGGAGAGCTGCTGATCGAACTCGACGGCGCCCAGGCCCGTGCCGAGCTTGCGATTGCGGAGGCGGCCGTCACCGAAAGCCGCAGCCAGTACAAGCGCAGCCGCGAGCTGTATACCACCAAGGCCTTGTCCGAGGCGCAACTCGACCAGATCGAGGCCGCGCTCAAGGCGAACGAAGCGCGCGTTGCAGTAGCGCAGGCCAGGCTCGCCGATACGATGATCCGCGCGCCGTTCGCGGGCCGGGTCGGATTGCGCCGCGTGAGTCCCGGCAGCCTGGTGAATCCGGGAACGGTCATCACGACGCTGGACGACTCGGCCACCATCAAGCTCGACTTCACCGTGCCGGAGAGCTACCTGTCCACGCTCGCTCCCGGGCTGCCGATCACTGCGCTCAGCATCGCCTATCCGGGCAGGACCTTCGAGGGCAAGGTGTCGAGCGTCGATTCGCGTGTCGACCCGAGCACGCGCTCGGTGACCGTGCGGGCACTGGTTCCAAATCCGGAGAAGCTTCTCAAGCCCGGCATGTTCATGAACGTGCGACTCGAGCGCGGTGCCGCCGATGCATTGCTGGTGCCGGAACAGGCGCTGGTGCCCGAGCAGGGTGACGTGTTCGTGTTCGTGCTCGAGGGCGACTCGGTCGCGAAGCGGCTGATCCGCACCGGGCAGCGCCGTGTCGGCGACGTGCAGGTATTGCAGGGACTGTCAGCCGGCGACCTGGTGGTGACCGAAGGGACGCAGAAACTGCGTGATGGGGTGAGGGTCACGGTCGTCGATGCCGTGGCCGAAGCCGCGGCGACAAGTGGCGCGGTGACTCCATGAGGCTGTCGGAGGTCTCCGTCAAGCGGCCGGTGTTCGCAACCGTCATCAGCCTGATGCTGGTGATTCTCGGACTGCTCGCCGCCTCGCGGCTGCCGGTCCGAGAACTGCCGAATGTCGAATCGCCCGTGGTGTCGATCGACACTACCTACCGCGGCGCGTCTGCCGACGTGGTCGAGAACAAGATCACCCAGGTCATCGAGGACCGCGTGGCGGGGCTCGAGGGCGTGACCAAGATGACGTCACAGAGCGTCGACGGGCGCTCGAGCATTGATCTCGAGTTTGACCCGAACAGGCCGGTGGACGCGGCGGCGAACGACGTCCGTGACCGCGTGGCGCGGGTCGCGGACCAGCTGCCGGAAGAGGCCGACCCGCCGGACATCGGCAAGGTCGACTCCAATGCCGCCCCGATCATGTACGTGAACCTGTCGAGCGACACGATGAGCGTGCTCGAGCTCACGGACTACGCCGACCGGGTGCTTTCCGAGCGCCTCGGCGTCGTGCCGGGGGTGGCCCGCGTCAGGCTGAGCGGCGCGCGGCGTTACGCGATGCGAGTGTGGATCGACCGTGAGGCACTGGCCGCGAGGCAGCTCACCGTACTCGACATCGAGAATGCGCTCAGGCGCGAGAATGTTCAGCTGCCGGCCGGTCGAATCGAGTCGTCGCAGCGTGAACTCACGCTGCGCACCGAGACCGGGCTCGACACCGCGCAGGACTTCCGCCAGCTCGCCATCGGCCGCGGGCCGGACGGTTACCAGGTGCGCCTGGGTGAGGTGGCCGACGTGCGCCTGGCGGCCGAGAACGAGCGGACGGTGTCACGATCCAACGGCGTGCCTGGTATCAGCCTCGGCATCGAGCAGGTGTCCAAGGCCAATACTCTGGAAGTTGCGCACGGGGTGCGCGCGGAACTGGACCGCCTGCGCCCGGAGCTGCCGCCGGGCACGGTGCTCGAGATCAACCTTGACCGGTCCATCTTCATCGAGGAGTCGATGCGCGAGGTGGTGATCGCGCTCGGCATGTCGCTGTCGCTGGTGCTTGCGGTGATCTACCTGTTCCTCGGCAACCTGCGTGCGATGCTGATACCGGCGGTGACCATACCAGTCTCCATCATCGCCGCGTTCATCGTGATGGCCGCAATGGGTTTCTCCATCAACATCCTCACGCTGCTCGGCCTGGTGCTGGCGATCGGCCTGGTGGTGGATGATTCGATCATCGTGCTGGAGAACATCTACCGGCGCATCGAGGGAGGCGAGGCACCGTTGCTGGCGTCGGTGGAAGGCAGCCGCGAGATCGGTTTCGCGGTGATTGCGACCACGCTGGTGCTGATGGCGGTATTCGTGCCGATTTCGTTCCTGCAGGGCAGCGTCGGCCAGCTGTTCCGGGAGTTCGGCTTCACGCTCGCGGCCGCGGTGGCATTTTCGTCGCTGGTGGCGCTTTCGCTCACCCCGATGCTCGCCTCGAAGCTTTTGAGCAGTGGTGCCAGGCATTCGCGGTTCGCGGAATGGGTGGACGGGTTTTTCCGCGGCCTGGCCGCGCGCTACGAGGCGACGCTGCGCCGGCTGATGCTGCGACCGTGGCTGGTGGTCGCCGCAATGCTGGTGGCGGTTGGCCTGGCGGCGATGCTGTTCCGCTCGATCCCGAGCGAGCTCGCTCCGTCCGAGGATCGCGGCATGATCTTTTACTCGCTCACGGCGCCGGAGGGATCGTCGCTGGAGTACATAGACCGCCATGCCCGGGAGTCGGAGGACATCATTGCCCGCGAGCGTGCGACCGGCGACGTGGTCCGCGGACTGTTGCGCATCCCGGGCGGCTTCGGCGGGGCCTCCGACATCAACCAGGCACGCGGTTTCCTGTTGCTCGCGCCGTGGAGTGAGCGGGAGCGCGGGGCGGAGGAAATTGCGCAGTCAGTTCGCAGGCAGCTGAACCAGATTCCCGGCGTCCGCTCCAGCGTGGGCGTAATCGGCGGCTGGACCCGCGGCGGCGGCAGCTCGCCGGTGCAGGTGGTGCTCGGCGGCACCGATTACAAGGACCTGGCGCAGTGGCGCGACCAGCTGATGCAGCGAATGAGGGACAACCCGGGACTCGACAACGTCCAGTCGAACTACGAGGAGCGCAAGCCCGAGCTGCGCGTCGCCGTGGACCGCGATCGCGCCGCCGACCTTGGCATCTCGCTGCAGACTGTCGGCAGGACACTGGAGACGGTGCTCGGTTCGCGCATCGTCACCACCTACATCGACCGCGACCGCGAGTACAACGTTATCCTGCAGGGCCGCGCCGAGGACCGGGCCACGCCGACGGACCTCGACAACCTCTACGTTCGCTCCGATCGTACCGGCGCACTGATTCCGCTGTCGAACCTGGTCCGGCTGACCGAGACGGCCGGGCCCATGCGCTTGAACCGCTTCGACCGGCTGCGTGCCATCACGGTGACCGCGTCGCTCGCGCCAGGCTACACGCTCGGTGAGGCACTCACCTACGTCGAGAAAGTGGTCAAGGACGAGCTGCCCGGTTCGGTGCGCCTCGAATTCGACGGCCAGTCGCGCGAATTCAAGGAATCCGGCGGCCAGCTGTACATGATGTTCCTGCTCGCGATGGTGGTCGTGTTCCTGGTGCTCGCGGCGCAGTTCGAGAGTTTCCTCCACCCGTTCGTGATCATGACGACGGTGCCGCTCGCCGTGATCGGCGCGCTGGTCGGCCTGTGGATGTACGGCGTGTCCATCAATGTCTTCAGCCAGATCGCGTCGATCATGCTTGTGGGTCTCGCTGCCAAGAACGGCATCCTGATCGTCGAGTTCGCAAACCAGCTACGCGACCGCGGCGTCGAGTTCCGGGAGGCGGTGATCGGCGCCGCAGCGATCCGACTGCGTCCGGTGCTGATGACCAGTTTCTGCACGGCGTTCGGCGCACTGCCGCTGCTGCTCGCCACCGGCGCCGGCGCAGAATCGCGGCAGTCGATAGGCGTGGTGGTCTTCTACGGCGTGATCATCTCGGTGTTCCTGACGCTGGTCGTCGTGCCCGCGGTCTACCTGATCGTCGCGCGCAATACCCGCTCGCCACAGGCGATCTCGAAGATGATCGACAGGCTGCGAGCCTCGGTGGCTGCCAGGGACGCCGAGCGTCCCGTGGCTGACCAGTGATGTGATTGTGCTTCGAGACTAGCTCTGTAAGCAATTGAAATAAAAGTAAAAAAGCACTCAATGCAGGTGATGGCGGGCGTCTGCGTCCGGCCCGCTTGCTAGAATCCCGGGGCCCCGAGCGGCCTCTGCGCGGGTATCGACCATGGCATCCACCCCATACCAGCAGCTTGAGCAGGAGTTCCGCCGACTCCACGCAATCCGTGGAGCCGCGAGCCTGCTGCGCTGGGACGCGGCAGTGATGATGCCGCGCGGCAGCGCCGACGTGCGCGGCGAGCAGCTCGCTGCGCTCGACTCGGAGTGCCACGTGCTGCTGACCACGCCAAAGCTGTCGCGGCTCATCGAGCGGTCGCAGGCGATGGAGTCGCAGCTGGAGGAATGGCAGCTGGCGAATCTCCGCGAGATGCGCCGCGAGCGCGACCACGCAATCGCCACCCCGCTGTCGCTGGTGACCCGCCTGGCGCGCGCCACCGCCATCGCCGAGGTTCGCTGGCTGGAGGCGAAGCAGGAGAGCAACTTCGCGCTGTTCGCGCCGCACCTGGAGGAGGTCGTTGCGCTGACGCGCGACAAGGCCCAGGTGCTGTCGCAGGCCCTCGGCCTGGCGCCATACGACGCGCTGATCGACGAGTTCAGCCCGGGATTCGTGTGCGCAGAGATCGACCAGTTGTTCAACGCGGTTTCACGTCGCTTGCCGCAGATGATTCGCGAGGCCATCGAGCTGCAGGCGGCGCGCCCGCCGCTGCCCGTGCTTGGCAAGGTAAGCGTCGCGAAGCAAAGGTCGCTTGCGGTCGCGGTGATGCGCGCGCTCGGCTTTCCGTTCGATCGCGGCCGCCTGGACGAGAGTGACCACCCGTCCACCGAGGGCGTCTGGGGCGACCTGCGCGTAACCACCCGATTCGACATGAACGACCCGTTCGCCGGGCTGATGGGTGTGCTGCACGAAACCGGCCAGGCCATGTACGACCTCGGCCTGCCCGTGGCATGGCGCGACCAGCCGGTCGGGCGGGACCGCGGCATGGCGCTCGAGGAGAGCCAGTCGCTGCTGCTCGAGGTGTTCATCGGGCGCAGCCGGCCATTTCTCACCTGGCTGCGTCCGCTGCTCGAAAAGCACTATGGCGCGACTGGACCCGAGTGGGAGGTTGAAAACCTCTACCAGACCCTGGTCCGCGTGCGGCGCGGAGCGATCCGCTCCGAAGCAGACGAGCTGACGTATCCGGTGCACATCATGCTGCGCTACGAACTGGAGAAGCGCATCTTTGACGGCAGCCTTCGGGTGCGCGACCTGCCGGAGGCCTGGCGCGACGGATTCGAGCAGCGCCTCGGCCTGCGGCCGGCGAACGACGCCGAAGGCTGCCTGCAGGACGTGCACTGGGCCATAGGCTCGTTTGGTTTCGTGCCATCGTATGTGCTCGGTGGACTCATCGCCGCGCAGTTGTACGAGACTCTGCGTCGCGACCATGCCGACCTCGACCGCGAAATCGAGGCCGGCCGCTTCGGCGCGCTGTTCGACTGGCTGCGCGCGAACGTGCACGGCGTGGGCGCGAGCCTGAGTGCGCAGCAGTTGATCAGGAATGCGACGAGCAGGCCGCTCACCGCGGCGCCGTGGCTGCGTCACGCCGAGGCAAAGTACCTCGAAGGCATCGGCTGACCCATGTCCGCGGTCCTCGAGCGCACTTCCAGCAACTTCCGCAAACTTCAGGCCAGGCTGCGGGGGCAGGTTGGCAAGGCGATCGACGATTACGCGATGATCAGCGAGGGCGACCGGGTGATGGTCTGCCTGTCCGGCGGAAAGGATTCCTACACGCTGCTCGACGTGCTGCTCTCGCTCCAGCGCAAGGCGCCGGTTCGCTTCGAACTCATCGCGGTCAACCTCGACCAGAAGCAGCCGGGTTTTCCGGCCCAGGTGCTGCCCGACTACCTGCGCGCCGCAGGGGTCCCGTTCGAGATCCTCGAGCAGGACACCTACAGCGTGGTCAAGCGCGTGATACCGGAAGGCAGGACCATGTGCGGCCTTTGCTCGCGGCTCAGGCGCGGGCGTCTCTATCGTTACGCAGCCGAGAACGGCATCACCAAGATCGCGCTCGGGCACCATCGGGACGACATCGTCGAGACGATGTTCCTGAACATGTTCTTCGGCGGCAAGCTGAAGGGCATGCCGCCCAAGCTGCTCTCGGAAGACGGCCGGCACATCGTGATCC
Organism: uncultured Gammaproteobacteria bacterium; assembly: GCA_963793005.1. GTDB lineage: Bacteria > Pseudomonadota > Gammaproteobacteria > Steroidobacterales > Steroidobacteraceae > RPQJ01. Next base: position 323,348 of record CAWBYP010000004.1, on the reverse strand, counting down.
GACCGCTCGCGTACGTGCCGGAGCGCGAGATCGAACGATACGCCAACGCCCGCCGTTTCCCGATCATCCCCTGCAAGCTGTGCGGTTCTCAGGAGAGCCTGCAGCGGGTGGCGGTGAAGCGGATGCTGGCGGAATGGGAGCGCGAGTTTCCTGGCCGGACGGAGACGATTTTCTCGGCAATGCGGGATGTCGCCGCGTCGCACCTGGCCGATCCGGCGCTGTTCGACTTCGCCGCGCTCGAGGCACGGCGCGCCGCTGGTGTCGCGATGCCCGAGACCGACGGCGAGCCCTGGGACGAAAGCTAGGTTCTGTGCGCGGCAGGCGTCCCGGCCGGACGCCTGCCGCGCACAGAACCGGACAGCAAACTATCAGCTGTTCGCCGTCACCCGCGCGCGGCTGTGCCAGTACCCGTAGCCGAAGTAGATCGCGGCGCCGACCAGCGACCAGATCAGCAGCCGGATCCACGTGTCGTGCGGCAGGAACCACGTGAGCGTCAGGCATACGATCACGCCGGCGGTGCAGGTGACCGACGCCATCGGCACGCGAAATGCCCGCGGTGCGTCCGGCATCGTGCGGCGCAGGACCATCACCCCGATGCAGATCGCCGTGAACGCGAGCAGGATCCCGATGGACACCAGTTCACCGAGCACGTCGATCGGGAAGACGCCGGCGAAGAACGCGGCGATCACACCGGTGATGATCGTTGCGATCGACGGCGTGTGGTATTTCGGGTGCACCTTCTGCAACTGCGGGGGCAGCAGTCCGTCGCGAGCCATCGCCATGAAGATGCGCGGCTGCCCGAGGATGGACATCAGGATCACCGAGGTCATGCCGATGATCGCGCCGATCTTGACCGGCAGGCCCAGCCACTTCAGGGCCGGGTGCGCATCGAGCGCCACTGCGACCGGAGCGGCGACGTCGAGTTGCCGGTAATCGACCATGCCGGTCATGACCGCACCCATCGCAATGTACAACACGGTCGAGATCAGCAGCGCCCCGATGATGCCGGCCGGCACGTCCTTCTGCGGGTTGCGCGCCTCCTGCGCCGTCGTGGCCGCCGTGTCGAAGCCGATGTAGGCGAAATAGATGATGGCCGCGCCCTGCATCACGCCGCTGAACCCGAAGTGGCCGAACTCGCCGTTGTTGGCCGGCAGGTACGGCTGCCAGAGCGAGGTGTCGATGTAGGACACGCCGACCACGATGAACAGCACGATGATCGCGACCTTGATGACGACCATCAGGTTGTTCAGGCTGGCCGACTGGCGGATGCCGATGTAGCAGAGCCAGGTGAGTGCCGCGACGATCAGCACGGCAGGCAGGTTGACTATCGCGCCCGTTGCGGCCAGCGTGTGTTCCGCGGTCTTGCCAATCGGCGCGTTTACCAGCGCCGGTGGCAGGTGCAGCCCGAGTTCCTCCAGCAGGTTCACCACGTAGCCGGACCAGCCAACGGCGACCGTGGCCGCGGACATCATGTATTCGAGCGCCAGGTTCCAGCCGACGAACCAGGCGACGCCCTCGCCGAGCGTGGCGTAGGTGTAGCTGTAGGCGCTGCCAGCCACCGGGATCAGCGACGCGAGCTCCGCGTAGCAGATGGCGGCCAGTCCGCAACCGATTGCCGCGACCAGGAAGGCGAGGGTAACGGCCGGCCCGGTGTGGTTCGCGGCGACCGTGCCCGAGAGCACGAACACGCCGCTGCCGATCATGGAGCCCAGGCCGATCGCGATCAGCGTCCGGGCCGTCAGGACCCGGGCCAGCCGGGGACCCTCCTCGACTTCCTGCATGATCCGGGCAACCGGTTTGCGGGCCGCGAGTTGTCTGAGCACCTTTGAATACCCCCTGGATCGGCTTTTGCCGCAAGTCTCTCATAGCAACGCGACAGTCGGCAGTCTCCGTTTCCGCTGCCGTATCATTCGCAGCATGAGCGGACCTGCCGATCAACCTGACCAGCCCGAATCGGGGCTGCCGATCCCGGAAACCTATTGGGTCGCCCCAGGCAGGGTCCTGGCAGGCGAGTATCCGGGCTCGGCGTCGCGGGCGACCGCCATGGACCGACTGCGCCAGTTCCTCCGCGCCGGCGTGACCGCCTTCGTCGACCTCACGGAGCCGGGCGAACTCAAGTCCTACGAGCCGCTGCTGCCGATGCAGGCGCCGGACGGGCGCAGGATCGAGTACCTGCGCGAACCGATCCCCGACCATGGTGTTCCGCCGAACCGCGAGGCAATGCGGCAGATTCTCGCCACCATCGATGGCGCGCTCGAGGCCGGCCACGTCGTGTACATCCACTGTCGTGCCGGTCTCGGTCGCAGCGCAACGGTCGCAGGCTGCTGGCTTGCCGATCACGGCGATCCGGCAACCGATCCCCTCGACCAGCTGCAGCGTCTCTGGCAGCAGTCCGCGAAGTCGCGGACCTGGTCGACCGTACCGGAGACGACAGAGCAGGCTGCGTTCGTGCGGGAATGGCGATCGCGTAAGCCCGACGCCAGGCGCGCGCGGAGCGTGGCGGGCGACGCTGCGGATCGCGTGCGTGGCGCGCTGCTCGGGCTTGCGGCCGGCGATGCGGCTGGTTTTGCGCACCAGTGCGGCCGGCCAGACGAGGGCCGGTGGACCCAGCACACGGCACTCGCCCTCTGCCTGGCGGAGAGCCTGCTCGAGCTCAACGGCCCGGACCCTCGCGACCAGATCGAGCGCTACGTAAGGTGGCAGCGCGATGGCCACCTGTCGGCGAAGGGATCGCCATCGACGCCCACGCCGGATGTCGCGAAGGCACTCGCAAACTACCAGTGGCGCGGCCAGCGCATGGCGGGCCGGCACGATCCGCGAGACCGCAGCACGGCCGCCCTGCCTCGAGTGCTGTCGGTCGTCGCGTGGGCCGCGGCAGAACCTGACGCGGCAGTTCATCTCGCCGGCGAGTCCGCGCGGACTACGCACCAGTCGCCGTTCGTGGTCGATGCCTGCCGGTTCATTGGCGCCATGCTGGTGGGTGCATTGCACGGTGCCTCGCCCGCCGAAATCTGTGACGGCCTGTATGAGCCGGTTGCCGGGCTGTGGTCTGCGAAGCCTTTGAAGCCATCGGTTGCGGCTGCGTTTCGCGCGGCCGGCAAGCAACGGTCCGATGCCGTCGCCGCGAGCACGGGGCCGGCGGATGCGGTCCAGGCGGTGGTGCGTGCCAGGTCAGCCCTGTCGGACGGCTTCGAGCAGACCGTGCGCAGGGCCTGCGTCGGCGCGTTCGAGCCAGCGCTCGAGGCAGCGCTGGCTGGCGCGCTGGCCGGCGCCGTGTTTGGCGCAGGTTCCATTCCGCCCGCGCAGCTGTCACGCCTGGCTCGGCTCGACCTGCTCGAGTCGTTCGCATCGCGCCTAGCGCTGGCGGCCGCTGCTCCACGGGTCGCCGGGGGTGCGACGTGACGACAGGGCGGAGCAGCGCGAAGCCGGTGAGCAGTAGCGCGAAGTCCGCCGCGCCGGTGCGTCGCGAACCCGCCTGGACCCGACTCGACGACGAAGCGCTGCTCGACAAGCGCTTCTGTGACCTCAGGCTCAAGCTCTCCGGAACCTGGCTGGAGGACGGAATCAACCGCCTTTACGGTGAACTCGACGCCAAGGGTATCGGCTTCCGCCCGCATTTCTGGTTGTCGGAGGAATGGTTTTCGCCGGATGGCGTGCCCGGTATCGCGATCCCGTTCTACCTCGTGCATCCACGCCTGATGCGGCTTGAGCGTCGCTTCATGCACCAGGTCGAGGGTGGAAACGAGAAGTGGTTGATGCGCATCCTGCGCCACGAGGCCGGTCATGCGATCGATACTGCCTACGGGCTGCGCCGGCGCAAGGCATGGCGGGAGACGTTCGGCAAGGCATCGCGGCGCTATCCGAACCGCTACTTCCCGCGTCCTGCCAGCCGGAACTTCGTGCTGCACCTGGGTCACTGGTATGCGCAGAGCCACCCGACCGAGGACTTCGCCGAGACCTTCGCGGTCTGGCTGCCGCGGCGTGCTCGCTGGCGCAGCCGGTACCAGGGCTGGCCAGCGCTGGCCAAGCTCAAGTTCGTGGACCAGACCGTGCGCGCACTCGAGGGACGCCGCGCCGTGCGCGACGACCGCGACACCATCGAGCCCCTTGAAGAGAACTTCCGCACGCTACGAGAGCATTACCGTCGCAAGCAGGCCCGCTACGAGGTGGATACCACGCGCTCCTATGACCGCAGGCTCCTGAAGTTGTTTGCGCCCGCCGAACAGAGCCCGGACGGGGTACCGGCCAGCCGCTTCCTGAGGGAAACCAAGCCGCTGCTGCGCCGCCAGCTGGTCAGCAGCGCCCGCATGCATCCCTACATGGTGAGCCACGTGCTGCGCACCGCGACGCTGCGCGCCCGGCTGCTCGACCTGAGGCTGAAAGGCAGCCGCGCAGACGCCAGGCGCGGCGCTCTCGACATGCTCGAGCACATCATGCTGGAGATGCTGCTGCGCGACCGGGAGAACTTCGCGCTATGAAGCGCCGACGCGTGCTGGTGCTGGTGCACGAAACGCTGGTCCCGCCCGAGGACTCGAGCGGATTCACCGAGCAGCAGATCGACGACTGGCGGACCGAGTACGACGTCATGTCATCGCTGCGAGCCATGGGTCACGAGGTGCAGGTGCTGGGCATGGGCGACAACCTGGCCGACCTGCGTAACGCAATAGCGGAATGGAAGCCGGAAATCACCTTCAACCTGCTCGAGGAATTCCAGGGCATCGTCACGCATGACCAGTACGTCGTGGCGTTCCTGGAGCTGATGAAGATGCCCTACACGGGCTGTAATCCGCGCGGAATGATGATCTCGCGCGACAAGGTCCTCTCGAAGCAGATCCTGTCCTACCACCGTATCCCGACCGCACGCTACGCACTGCTGCCACGCAACAGGCGCTACCGGGAGCCGCGGCGTCTCGCGTTCCCGTTGTTCGTGAAATCGGCGACCGAGGACGCTTCGCTCGGAATTTCGCAGGCATCGATCGTGTACGACGCCCCGAAGCTGCGGGAGCGCGTCGAGTTCATCCATGAGCAGACACGGTCCGACGCGCTCGTCGAGGAGTACATCGAGGGCAGGGAAATCTACGTGAGCGTGCTCGGCAACGAGCGACTGACGACGTTTCCGCTGTGGGAACTCAACTTCGGGACGCTGCCCGGGGCGATGGCAGGCATTGCGACTCGCAAGGTGAAATGGGACCGGAAATACCAGCAGAAGCACGGCATCGACACCGGGCCCGCGCGGGACCTGCCGGCCGGCACCGAGCAGCGAGTCGCCCAGCTCGTGCGGCGCATCTATCGCGCGCTGTGCATGAGCGGCTACGCGCGCATCGACCTGCGCATGAAGCCCGACGGCAGCGTGTACGTGCTGGAGTCGAACGCCAATCCCAACCTTGCGCAGACCGAAGACTTCGCGACCTCTGCGCTGGCGGCGAGCGTCGGCTATGACGAACTGCTGGAGAGGATCATGAAGTTCGGCTCCAGTTACGAGGCGGCCTGGCGGCAGGGGTAGGCCGCCCATTGCTTATCGCGCCGGCAAGCCGCTAGGCTGGCGCCCACAGAAACATCCCGGGTGACGGTCCATGTGGTTCAGAGGCAGGGTGCGTTGGCAGGCCTTGGTGGCGCTTTGTGCCTGCATTGTCGCATTCTCGGCGCCTGGCCTGGCGGACGCTGCTGGACCCGCGAAGTCGGCCCCGACCACACCTGCGGCCAGTCCGAATGCCGAGCCAGCGGTGGACGTTGCGGGTGCGCCGGCCGTATCCAGTGCGCCGCGCGTCGTGACCGTCGCAAACCGTCCGATCACGACCATCAGGGCGGAGGTGCAGGGTGCATCACCCGAGGAGCGTGCCGAGGCGATCGAATTTCGCCTGGCTGAAATCATCAAGCACGGGGGCCCGTTCGAGGTTACGACACGGGCCCGCCCGGATGGCGTGACCATCCTCGTGGACGGGAAAATTGCGTTCCGTCTAGTGGCAGCGGACGTCGATGCACTGGCCGGCCAGGCGCTGGGGTCGGCTGGAGCCGAGGCAGCCGACAACCTGCGCACGGCGCTGGCGGAAGTCCGCGAGGCAGAGGACGCCCAGGGTCTGCTGAAGGCTGCAGGCTACGCGCTGCTGGCGACTGCGATTTTCGCGCTGCTCGCCTGGTTGCTGTTGCGTGGCTACCAGTGGTTCGCCCGCCACGTCAATGACTTCGTCCACCGACGACTGTCACACCTGCTTCCGTCGTGGACCAGCCAGGTCGTGGGCGAAGCCGCGCTCGGCGGACTCTTCAAGTTGCCGCTGAAGCTGCTCGCGGCACTGCTGGCCGTCCTGATGTCGTACGAGTGGGCAGCCTTCGTGCTGCAGCGATTCCCATACACTCGACCGCTCGGTGAGTCGCTGCGGGACGACCTGCTCACGGGGCTCGGCAGGTTCGGAGCCTCGATGCTCGAGGCGATCCCCGGCCTGCTGTTCGTCGTGCTGATCATCCTGCTCGCGCGGATCGCGGTCCGCGCGGTGCGTGCGTTCTTCAACGGCGTGCAGCAGGGCCATATCCACGTCGCGGCACTGGACGAGAGCACGGCCCGGCCGACCGGCAAGCTGGTCACCACCGGAATCTGGCTGCTGGCGATCGTCGCTGCGTACCCATACATTCCCGGCAGCAGCAGCGAGGCGTTCAAGGGCATCAGCGTGTTCGTGGGCCTGATGATGTCCATCGGCGCGTCGGGCGTCGTGAGCCAGCTCGTGAGCGGCCTGATGCTGATGTACACGCGGGCGATCAAGCCCGGCGAGTTCGTCCAGATCGGCGAAACCGAGGGCACGGTGAAGTCGGTCGGCTTCATCTCCACCCGCATCGAGACGCTGCGCCGCGAGGAAATCAACGTGCCGAATTCGGTGATTGCGACCAGCGTGACGCGCAACTACTCGCGGCTGGCTGCGCAGGGCGGCGTGTATATCCCGACCAAGGTGACAATCGGCTATGACACGCCCTGGCGGCAGGTGCAGGCCATGTTGACGCTCGCGGCCGAGCGCACCGATGGCGTTGCCAAGGACCCGCCCCCCCGAGTGCTGCAGACCGCCCTGTTGGATTTCTATGTTGAATACACGCTGGTGGTCAGCATCCCGAGGCCGTCACAGAAGCTGTTCACGTTGAACCAGCTGCACGGCAACATCCAGGACGCCTTCAACGAGTTCGGGGTGCAGATCATGTCGCCCAATTACCGCAGCGACCCTGAGACGCCGAAGGTCGTGCCGAAGGAGAAGTGGTTCGAGCCTCCTGCCGTGCGCTGACGGCGGGCGCCGCAGGCGCCTCAGAGCGTGTGGCCGCGCAACTGGTAATGCGTCCTCTCGAAAGTCGTCTGGCAGTCGAAACACCGCGTTGCGGACGGCGTTGCCTGCAGGCGGTGAGTCTCGATGACCAGGCCGCATTCATCACAGCGTCCGTAGCTGCCTTCCGCGATGCGGCGCAGCGCGTCTTCGACGGCCCGCAGTTCCTCGAGGTCGCGGTCGATCTCCGCGAGATTCACGTCGACGATCAGGTCTGCGAATGATTCGTCCTCGAGATCGCGGACTTCGTTCGCGATCTGCGCATATTGCTCTGAGTCGCTTTTCTGCAGCGTAGCGCGGATTTCCTCGCGCAACTTCCTGGCCCGATCGCGCAGCACCGAGCGGAGTCCATTCACCTGCTGTACGTCGAGTTGCTGTCGCATTGGCGCTTCTCCTGCCAGGCGGCCGGCGAGGCCGGCGACGGCTGGCGCGAGCCGAGCATTGCCTGTCTGCGCAGCCCGCGGAATAGGGAATTACACATGTCTATCTCGGAAAGTTCGCGTGTCCCTCGGTGTGCATCGCCGGGCGCCGGTTGACAAGGGCCGGAGGGCGGCGTAGCAAAGGCATCCGCGGCATAGAGGGTTCTGGTTTGGATCACGGTCTCAAGTGCTGGAAGTGCGGCGCGTCGCTTGCCGAGTACACGCTGCCGCTGCGACGCATCGAGGAGTGCCGGTCCTGCAGGGCCGAGTTGCACGTCTGCCGCATGTGCGAGTTCCACGACGTGTCGGTCGCCAAGCACTGTCGCGAGACGATTGCGGACGAGGTCAAGGACAAGCAGCGGGCCAATTTCTGCGACTATTTCCGGCCGACCCCGTCAGCCTGGCAGCCCGGTGACCTGTCGGCAGCCGACCGTGCCCGCGCCGACCTCGAGGCCCTGTTTGGCGGCCGCAAGTAACCGAGTTTCACACAGAAGTCCCCGGGGAGCCCCGATCATGCGATCCAGTCGTGCCCGTTCCGTCTACCTCGCCGTCATGTTTGCAACGGCGGCGCTTCCGCGCCTCGCGGACGCCGCGGATGCGTCCGCCGGCACGAAGCTCGTGCCTGCCCGGCCGGACGTCTATGCACCGGTCACGTTGACCGCCAACCTCGCGGACCTGTCGGCGAAGGAGCGCTCGATGCTCGGGCTGTTCATCGACGCGGCCAAAGAGATGGACGACCTGTTCTGGGCCCAGACCTACCCCGGCGATCGTGGCAAGCTTTTGGCCGGAATCACTGACCCGAACGTGCGCCGTTTCGTCGAGATCAACTACGGGCCCTGGGACCGACTCGAGGGCAACGAACCGTTCGTGCCCGGATTTGGTGCCAAGCCACCGGGTGCTGGGTTCTATCCGCTCGACATGACCAAGCAGGAATTCGAGCGTGCCGACCTCCCGGGCAAGACCGGCGAGTACAGCGTGATCCGCCGCGACGCAGCCGGGAAACTCACTGTCGTGCCCTACAGCGTCGAGTGGCGCGAGCCCTTGTCGCGCACTGCCGGCCTGCTCGAGAAGGCCGCCGGCCTTGCCGAAGATCCGGGCCTGGCCAGGTACCTCAACCTGCGCGCGAAGGCGCTCACCAGCGACGACTACCGTGCCAGCGAGATCGCCTGGCTGGACATGAAGGACAACCGGATAGACGTGGTGATCGGTCCGATCGAAACCTACGACGACAAGCTGTTCGGCTACAAGGCGGCCTTCGAGGCTTATGTGCTGATCAAGGACATGGAGTGGAGCAAGCGACTTGCGCGCTACGCGGCGATGCTGCCGGGGCTGCAGCGCGGGCTCCCGGTACCCGATGCCTACAAGGCCGAGGTGCCTGGCACCGACTCGGACCTGAACGCCTACGATGCGGTGTATTACGCTGGCGACTGCAATACGGGTGGCAAGACCATCGCGGTCAACCTGCCGAACGACGTCGAGGTGCAGCTTGCCAAGGGCACGCGGAGACTGCAGCTGAAGAACGTGATGCGCGCCAAGTTCGACAAGATCATGGTGCCGATCGCCGGCGCGTTGATCGTCCCCGAGCAACGCAGGCACGTGACCTTCGACGCGTTCTTCGCCAACACCATGTTCCACGAGGTCGCGCACGGGCTCGGCATCAAGAACACCGTGGACGGCAAGGGCACTGTGGGCGATGCACTGAAGGAGCTCGACTCCGGGATAGAGGAGGGCAAGGCCGACGTACTCGGCCTGTACATGGTCACCAGGCTGCACGAGCAGGGCGAGCTCGACGGTGCGCTCGACGACTATTACGTGACTTTCCTGGCCGGCATCTTCCGCTCAGTGCGCTTCGGCTCGGCCGACGCGCATGGTGAGGCGAACATGATTCGCTTCAATTTCTTCGCCGACCGCGGCGCCTTTGCCCGTGACGCACAGGGCTACTACCGTGTGGACATGAAGAAGATGCGCGCCGCGGTGGACGCACTTTCATCCACGTTGCTGCAACTGCAGGGCAATGGCGACTACGCAGGCGTGGAGAAGCTGATCGCCGACCTCGGCGTCATCCGTCCGGACCTCGCGGCGGACCTCGCGCGGCTCAAGAGCCGCGACATCCCGGTGGACGTGGACTTCATCCAGGGCAAGGCGGTGCTCGGCCTCGACTGACCGGCCGCCGCCCGGCGCAGCCGTCACCGGCGTTCCTGCGCGCACTGCGCCTCCCGCGCGGTCCGCGGCAGGGTTGCCTCGCCCGGTGGCGCTGGCGCGATCGACGGCGCCTTGCCGGGGCCGGGGTCGTGGGCGCGAAGCACGCGCGCCTCGCTGGTCGGTCCGCAGGGTCGATCGGAGAAGACTACTGGCCCCGCATCACGGCACACGTAGACCGGGCGGTGTGTGGCGGCGGCCGCCGGCATGGTCGCAAGGCAGGTGCATGCGATGCCCGCAACGACTGCAGCAGCGCGCAAGTTCCGCTCGAGCATGATTCGCCCTCCATGGCTGACGCGCCCAGGTTGCGCGGAACAGCGACGCGGGGCCAGCGCACTAAGCGGCGCGAATCAACACATTTGGTGCCCAGCCTGCCAGCGCGAAGCAGCAGCCGGCGGGGTGAACTTCGGTGGGCGAGGTCGGCTCAGGCGCGCCCTGCGTTGGCGTCGGTTGGCGTGTGGAAATACTGGCTCTCTTCCGAGAATTCCTGCACCAGCTGCCGAAGTTGCCCGAGCCGGCCCTCGGCGGTGCTGATCGGGAGGCAGTCCTCGCAGCGAGGGTCGCCACAGGGCTGGCGCGTGTACAGCCAGTACTGGACGGCGCCCGCAAGCAGGCCGTCGGCGATATCCCACAGGTCTGCCTTCTCGTCGTTGTCGGCAATCTGGTTGCCGAGTTCAACTGCCTTGCCGAAGGCTTCCTCGAATGACTGGGTTTCTTCCTGCATTTGATCGCGTGCCGTTTTGCGTGGATGCTTGCGCAGAGGTCGCGATGATACCAGAGGCGATAGCAGGGTCCGGCCCGCGGGCCGGGGTCCGGGCGCGACCAGGGCGGCCCGAACGGCGTGTCCGCTGCGGGTTCAGATGCCGGCTTTGCCCAGCGCATCCAGCACGGCGCGGATGGCTCCGGCTACCCCTGGATGGCCTGCTTCAAGCCGCACCGCGGCACCCTCAAGCGCGTCGCCGTGGGGCGTAGCATCGCCTGTTTGCTTCGCAACGGGGGCAGACTGCGTCGTCTCGAGCAGCCGGCGAATGTCGCCGAGCAGCGATTCGAGCACGGCGCGATCGTCGGGATCGAGTCGTTCCGCGCGGCGCAGTTCCTCGTGCAGTCCTTGCAGCGTCTGGTGCAGTTCGCTCATGGTCGTACCGGTTGTCGATGTTCTGGGCGGAGTGTATCAGCGCCGCGCCAACTTGGAGGTCCGTGGATTCCCGCCTCGCGTACAATCCCGCCGAACGGGGCGGGGTGCCTCGTGGCTGGAAAGGAGCTATGGACATGGGCACGTTCAGATGGACCCTGGCTGCAGTCCTCGTACTGCAGGTCGGTCTGCCCGCCACGATGGCAAGGGCCGGCGATGAATCGGGCGAGGGGTTCACGCCCCGCGTTGAGATCACGCCGTACATTGGCTACCGCATGGGCGGGCAGTTTGACGTCGAGGATTCGGCACCAGACACCAGCAAGTCCGTGGACCTGCAGGACTCGGGTGACTGGGGCATCGACCTCGGGATCTATCGCGACCGGAAGTCTTTCTACGAGATTCTCTACAGCTACCAGTCTGCCGGGCTGGACTCGAACGATCCGTCGCTCAAGGGCGTGGACGTGTCCATCCAGTACCTGCAGGTCGGTGGCACGCTGCTGTTCGATGATCACGAGCGCTATGTGCCCTACCTGTCGCTCACCGTCGGCGGCACGAAGTTCGATGCCGGCGGCGGCTACGGCTCGGAAACTAAGTTTTCCGGCAGCCTGGGCGGGGGCGTACGTTTTCCGATCGGCCAGCACTTTGCCGCGACGCTCGGCGTGCGCGGCTATCTGACCGTGGTGAATTCCGATACGCAGTTCTTCTGCAGTGGCAGCGGCAGTGTCAACTGCCTGTTCCGCACCACGGGCAGCACGTTTTTCCAGGGCGAGGGGCTGCTCGGCTTCACCGCCGTCTTCTGATCGGCCTCCGCTCAGACCAGCACGCGCTCGATGCCGCCCGCATTGGCGCGGCGCACGTAGTCGGCGAGCCAGTCCTCGCCGATGGCGTGGCGCGCGATTTCCACCACGATGTAGTCGGCCTCGGTCGCGGAGTCGTCGTCGTAGCGGCTCAAGCCCTGCAGGCAGGACGGGCAGGAGGTCAGCACCTTCACCTTGCCGTCGAAGCCGTCGTCGCGCATGCGAGCTGCGCCAGCCTCCATCTCGCGCTGCTTGCGAAACCGCACCTGCGTGGCGATGTCCGGGCGCGAGACCGCGAACGTGCCCGACTCGCCGCAGCAGCGGTCGTTGCGCTCGATGGGCCGCGAGCCCGTGCCCATCAGCGCGTTGACGACCTTCAGTGGATCGTCGGTCTTGATCGGCGAGTGGCAGGGATCGTGGTACATGTACCGGGTACCGGCTACGCCATCGAGCTGAACGCCTTTCTCGAGCAGGAATTCGTGGATGTCGAGGATGCGGCTGCCCGGGAAGATCTCCCCGAACTGGTAGTCCTGCAGCTGGTCGTAGCAGGTGCCGCAGCTGACGACGACGGTGCGCAGGTCGAGGTAGTTGAGCGTATTGGCCACGCGATGGAACAGCACGCGGTTGTCGGTGATGATCCTCGAAGCCTGGTCGAACTGACCTGAGCCGCGCTGCGGGTAGCCGCAGCAGACGTAGCCCGGTGGCAGCACGGTCTGCACGCCCACCTGCCAGAGCATCGCCTGGGTGGCCAGGCCGACCTGCGAGAACAGGCGCTCGGAGCCGCAACCCGGGAAATAGAACACGGCTTCCGATTCGCTGCTCGTGCGCGCGGGGTCGCGGATGATGGGGACGTAGTTGCGATCCTCGATGTCGAGCAGCGCCCGAGCGGTGCGCTTCGGCAGCCCGGCCGGCATCTTCTTGTTGACGAAGTGGACCACCTGCTCGCGAACAGGAGGCCGCCCCCCGGTCGTCGCCGGCGGGCGCTTCGCCTGTGCCGCGCCGAGCGCGCCGAGGGCCCGGTTCCCGAGCCGCTGCGCACGGTAGCCCAGGCCGACCATCAATCCGCGGGTCGCGCGGATCGTGTCCGGATCCGTCGCGTTCAGGAAGAACATCGCCGCCGCCGTGCCGGGATTGAAGCGCTTCTTGCCCACGCGCCGGAGCAGGTCGCGCATCGCCATCGACACGTCGCCAAAGTCGATGTCGACCGGGCAGGGCGATTCGCACTTGTGGCAGACGGTGCAGTGGTCGGCTACGTCGGAGAATGCGTCCCAGTGCTGCAGCGACACGCCTCGCCGCGTCTGTTCCTCGTACAGGAACGCTTCGATCAGCAGCGAGGTCGCCAGGATCTTGTTGCGCGGTGAGTAGAGCAGGTTCGCGCCCGGCACGTGGGTCGCGCACACCGGCTTGCACTTGCCGCAGCGCAGGCAGTCCTTGATCGCGTCCGAGATGGAGGCGATGTCGGACTGCTGCATGATCAGCGACTCGTGGCCCAGCAGGTTGAAGCTCGGCGTGTACGCGCGCCTCAAGTCGGCGCCTGGCATCAGCTTGCCCAGATTGAAGCGACCCTGCGGGTCGATGCGCTCCTTGTAGGCACGGAACTCGGCGGTCTCGGAATCGTCGAGGTATTCGAGCTTGGTGATCCCGATGCCGTGCTCGCCCGAAATCACGCCGCCCAGCTCGCGCGCAATGCGCATGATCCGCGCCACCGCGCCATTGGCCTGCTGCAGCATCGCGTAGTCGTCGGAATTGACGGGGATGTTGGTGTGCACGTTGCCGTCGCCCGCGTGCATGTGCAGCGCGACGAAGACGCGGCTGCGCAGCACCGTCGCATGTATGGCCTCGAGGTCGGCAACCAGCGGCACGAACGGTCCGCCGGCGAAGATCCGGCGCATCTCAGCGCGAATCTCGGCTTTCCAGGACACCCGGATGGTACGGTCCTGCAGCAGGTCGAAGATCCGCAGTGCCGGTTCCGCGCCCAGGCGACTCGACAGCTCGCCGCGCCGCGCCTCGAGGCCCAGGCCGCAGAGCTCGTCGAGCGATGCCGCGAGCGGCGCGTCGAGGTGGGCGGCCAGCCAGGCCCAGCGAGCGCCAGCGGCATTTACTGCGGCCAGTGCCTGCTGCGGCCGCTCGCCGAGCACGTCCTCGTGGGGAAGGCGGTCGACGTCAGGGTCGCCGGTCTTGCCGACTCGTGGGGAACCGCCCAGGTACTCGGCCAGTGCACGCGCCAGTGCGATCTTGTTCGCGAGCGAGAACTCGATGTTGATGCGCTCGATGGCGTCGGTGTATTCGCCGAGTCGCTCGAGCGGGATCACCACGTCCTCGTTGACCTTGAATGCGTTGGTGTGGCGCGCGATCGCCGCGGTGCGGGCCCGGTCGCGCCAGAAAGCCTTGCGTGCCTCGGCATTGGCCGCTGTGAAACCCTCGCCCGACCGCGCATTCGCAATCCGGACTACCTCGGAAGCAGCACGCGCAACGGCCGCCTCGTCATCACCAACGATGTCGCCGAGCAGCACCATTTTCGGTAGAGCGCCGCGGCGCGACTTGGTCGCGTAGCCGACCGCTTTCAGGTAGCGCTCGTCGAGGTGCTCGAGACCCGCCAGTCGAACGCCGCTCGCGAACTGCGCCGCGATGTGGTCGCGGATCTCGACGATCGCGGGAATCGCGTCGCGAGCCTGGCCGAAGAATTCCAGGCAGACAGTGCGCGCCTGCGCCGGCATGCGGTGCAGCACCCAGCGCGCGCTGGTGATGATCCCGTCGCAACCTTCCTTCTGCACGCCCGGCAGGCCGCCGAGAAACTTGTCGGTGACGTCCTTGCCGAGGCCGGCCTTGCGGAAGCGGTGTCCCTCGATCTCGAGGCGAGCGGTGCGCAGCACGCGCGCTCGCTCAGGCCGCTGGCGGCCGTCTTTCCATACCAGGTCGAATGCCGCGACCTTGGCCGTGTGGATGCGATCGAGGTTGTGGGCGGCTCGCGTGACTTCGAGCCAGTTCCCTTCGGTGTCCACCATCCGCCACCAGGCGAGATTGTCGAGCGCAGTGCCCCACAACACGGCCTTTTTGCCTCCGGCGTTCATGGCGATGTTGCCGCCGACACACGAGGCATCCGCCGAGGTCGGGTCCACGGCGAAGGCAAACCCGGCGCGGCTGGCCGCCTCCTCGACACGACGGGTGACGACGCCCGCCTCGGTCAGCACCGTGGGTACCGGGTGCGCTACACCGGGCAGCGTGATGGCCTCCACGGGTCCGATTCTCTCGAGCTTCTCTGTGTTGATGACGGCGGCGAGCGGCGTGAGCGGCACCGCGCTCCCGGTATACCCGGTGCCACCACCGCGCGGGATGATTGTCAGCCCGAGTTCGAAGCACGCGCGCACCAGTCCCGGGACTTCGTCCTCGGTGTCGGGGGCGAGCACGACGAAGGGGATCTCCACCCGCCAGTCCGTGGCATCGGTCGAGTGAGAAACCCGTGCGTAGGGATCGAAGCACACGTTGTCGGCGTGCGTGTGCCGACGCAGCAGCCGCGTCGCCCGCCGGCGCAAGGCCTCGGTGGCCTCGAAGCTGGTGGCGAACTCTCTTACCGCAAGCCGTGCGGATTCGAGCAACCGGGCCACGCGACCGTCGCGTGACTGGTGCGCGGGGTCGCGTCGCAATTCGATGTCGGCGAGGCGGTGTTCGAGGGCTGTGAGCAGCTGGCCCCTGCGCCGGGGATTGTCCAGCAGGTCCTGCTCGAGGTAGGGGTTCCGGTGCACGACCCAGATGTCGCCGAGCACTTCGTAGAGCATGCGGGCAGAGCGGCCCGTGCGGCGCTCCGACCTGAGCTCGTCGAGCAACTGCCAGCCTTCGTCGCCCAGCAGCCGGATGACGATCTCGCGGTCCGAGAACGAAGTGTAGTTGTAGGGAATCTCGCGCAGACGCGCCGGCGGATCGAGACCGGGCACGGCGGCAATGCTCATCTCAGGCGCTGCGGTCGCCGGCCATCAATTCCAGAATTTCCACCAGGGCTGGTCGTTGACCAAGCCTTCGTTCGGGTCGGTCGCGGGCGCGTTTGCCACCCGCACGCTTTCGGCGACGGCCGCGAGCTCGGGGATTTCGAGCTTGCGGTAGCCTTCCGCCATTATGCCGAGCGCCTCGATCGCCGCCGGCGATCCGTCGTAGTTTTCGATCACGGCGCGCGCCCGGTTGACGGCAGCCACGTAAGCCTGGCGTTTCGTGTAGTACTCGGCGACCGCGAGTTCGTAGTCGGCCAGCTTGTTCCTCAGGAATATAGCCCGTTGCCGCGTGTCGGCGGCGTACGGGCTCTTCGGGTACTGCTGGAGGAGTAACTGGAACGACTGCAGGGCCTTGCGCGACTCGTGCGGCGGGCGCTTGGTGACGTCGGCGCGGAGCTTTTCCTCGAGCCAGCCGGCACCGGACTCGAAGTACACCAGGCCACGGATGTAGTAGGCGTAATCCACCCTCGGGTGGGTCGGATTCTCGCGAATGAACATGTCGGCCTGGTCGATGGCCGGCTCGGCTTCACCATTGCGGTAATACGCGTACATCAAGTCCAGCTGGCCCTGCTTCGCCGCGTTGGTGAACGGGTAGTAGGACTCGAGCGACTCGAGCTTCTGGATCGCGCCCTTGAAGTTATTGGAGCGCATGTCCTTGGCGGCCAGCTCATAGAGCTGGTCTGGCTCGGCCGCTGGGCGGACATCGCCGTCACTCGAGCAGCCGGAGATGGCCAGTACCGCCGTGGCGGCCAGGCCGAGGAGGACGAACAAACGGGGGCGGGTGCGGGCTGTCGCCATGGTCGATTGGTGCAGTGCCGGGGGCAGTGGGCGGAGGCGGAAGTATATAGAAAATGCGCTCCGGACCGCCGTTCCGGTACACAAGGCACCGGGCATCGGCCAGAATGCGCCGCGATGACTGCCTCCACCCTTGAAATCTCAATCGAAATACCGCTGGAGCGGGCCGGACAGCGGCTGGACCAGGCGCTTGCGGCCCTGCTTCCGGATCACTCCCGCAGCCGGCTCAAGTCCTGGATCGACAGCGGCGAGGTGCTGGTGGATGGTGAGCCGCGCAGACCGCGGGACAAGGTGTCCGGCGGCGAGAAGGTCGTGATTGCTGCGACGCTGCCCGAGGACCCGCGGGCCGTTCCCCAGGACATCCCGCTGGTGCTGGTCCACGAGGACCGGCACGTCTTCGTTGTCGACAAGCCGGCCGGACTCGTCGTCCATCCTGGCGCGGGCAATCCCGACAACACGCTGCAGAACGCGCTGCTGGCGCTGGACCCGAAGCTCGCGAAGCTGCCGCGTGCCGGCATCGTGCACAGGCTCGACAAGGACACCAGTGGCCTGCTGGTCGTGGCCAGGACACTGGCCGCCCACACGGCGCTGGTGCGGATGCTGGAGCAGCGCGACATACACCGCGAGTACCAGGCGGTGTGTCGCGGCGTGATGACGGCGGGCGGCACCGTCGATGCCCCGATCGACAGGCATCCAACCGACCGCGTGCGCATGTCCGTGCGCCAGGGCGGGCGCGAGTCGGTCACGCACTATCGGGTTATCAAGCGTTACCGCGCGCACACCCACGTGCGGGTGCAGCTCGAGACCGGCCGCACGCACCAGATCCGGGTGCACCTCGCCCACGCCGGATTTCCGATCGTCGGGGACCGGGTCTACGGCGGGCGCCTCGCACTGCCCCGCGGCGCGAGCGAGGCGCTGCGGCAGGCCCTCAAGGACTTCCCGCGGCAGGCGCTGCATGCGGCGCGGCTCGAGTTTGCACACCCGGTGACAGCCAAGCCGGTCGCATGCGAGGCGCCACTGCCGGCCGACATGCGCGAGCTGCTGCGCGTGCTGGCGGCCGACGCAGTTGGAAAATGAGTGGAGCTATCGAGTGGCTCGAGCCCGAGTGGCCGGCTCCGAGCCATGTCCGTGTTGTCTCGACGCTGCGAACCGGCGGCACCAGCAAGGGTCGGTATGCATCGCTGAACCTTGCGGCACACGTCGACGACGATGCGGGCTGCGTTCGCGAGAATCGAAGGCGGCTGCGCGACGCGACCGGACTGCCCTCGGATCCGCTCTGGCTCGAACAGGTTCATGGATGCGAGGTGGTCGAGGCCGTCGGGCAGGACGATGTGCCGAGGGCCGATTCGGCGGTCGCGACCGGTCCCGGCCGCGTCTGTGCCGTGATGACCGCGGACTGCCTGCCAGTGGTGCTGGTTGACCGTGCAGGCACGCGCGTGGCCGTCGCCCATGCAGGCTGGCGTGGGCTGGCCGGCGGGGTCGTCGAGGCGACGGTCGCCGCGCTCGGCGGCGATCCCGCGGACCTGCTCGCCTGGCTCGGCCCGGCGATAAGCCAGCGCGCTTTCGAGGTAGGTCCGGAGGTGCGGCAGGCGTTCATCGGCCGATATCCGGAGGCCGGGGCATGCTTCGAACACAACCACCAGGGTCGCTTCCAGGCCGACCTGTACGGCATTGCGCGGATCGTGCTCGCGCGCGCGGGCGTCGGCCCGGTCTACGGAGGCGGTTGGTGCACGGCGACGGAGGCGGAACGCTTCTTCTCGTTCCGCCGGGATGGCATTACCGGCCGCATGGCGACACTTGCGTGGCTCGAATGACCGTCGTGCTACGCTCCCGCGCCCGGAATCGGCGTGAAGCACCGTGAACTCGCTGACCCTTATCATCGTTCTCACCGGACTGAGCGGCTTCGTGAGTGCGCTCGCGGCGGCGTTCTTCCTGGTGCTCGGCGACCAGCGCCGCAGTGCGGTGCTGCCGCACCTCGTCGGCTTCGCGACTGGCGCGCTGCTCGGCGCCGCCTTCCTCGGCCTGTTGCCCCACGCGCTCGAGTCGGCCGGACCCGGTGGTGCGCATCGCATCGGCATGGGCCTGCTGCTTGGGATCCTGACCTTCTTCCTGCTCGAGAAGTTCGTCCTGTGGCGCCATTGCCACGACGATCCCTGCGAAATGCATTCGCCGAGCCACACGGCCCGCGATGCCGCCTCGGCGCGCATGATCCTGCTCGGTGACAGCTTCCACAACGTGCTGGACGGCGTGCTGGTGGCCGCGGCCATCATGACCGACGTGAAGCTTGGCATCGTCACCGCGCTGGCGGTGGCTGCGCACGAGATACCCCAGGAAGTGGGTGATCTCGCGATCCTGCTGCACGGTGGCTACTCGCGCGGTCGCGCGCTGGTACTCAACCTGTTGACCAGCCTCACGTCCATCGTTGGCGGCGTAATCGCGTACTTCGCGCTCGGGACGGCGATGCACCTGCTGCCCTATGCGCTGGCCTTCGCCGCGGCGAGTTTCATCTACATCGCGGTCGCGGACCTCATTCCGGGCCTGCACCGGCGCGTGGACCTGCGGGCCGGACTCGAGCAGGTGCTGTTCATAGGGCTGGGTGTCGCGGTGGTCTATTTCACACACCAGTACATGCATTGAGGATCCGCGTTCCCGGGTGATCGGGCGCCGAGCCGCAAGCGACGAGGAGGCCGACCAACGGCAGGCAGGAGGTGCGAACGATGTACGAACATCACAACACGCCACTGTTGTCCCGGAAGCAGTTCCTGCACCGGGTTGCTCGCCACGGCGGGGTGAGCTTGCTGGTCATCGGCTCGTCGCTCGGGGTCGGGACCGTCGGCTATCGCGCCTTTGCGGGTCTGGGCTGGATCGACTCACTACTGAACGCGTCGATGATCCTCACCGGCATGGGGCCGGTGGATACGATGACGACGGATTCGGCCAAACTGTTTGCCTCCGTCTACGCGCTCTACAGCGGGATCGTCTTCCTGGCCGCCGTCGGCGTGCTGTTCATGCCGTTCTTCCACCGGATCCTGCACAAGCTGCACGTGGATTAGTGATCCCGGGGCATATAGCGCCAAAAAGCTTCTAAAGGCACTCAAAAGTGTCCAAAAGATCCTAAATTCTCCAATAAACGCGATATCTTGCGCCAGTTTCCGGGTTTGCCCGGCAGCTGGCAGCCGGGCGGGGTGGCTTGCGCGCGACTCATGCATGACCCGCGCGTCCCACTGGACCGCAACGCTCGGGTGAATACTTGCCGGACGGCCCCCACGCTGCCCTTTATCTTCCGCGCCCGCGCCCCCAATTAGCCGGTAACGCAGACCCCGAATGGAGCCTCGACCGATGCGAATGGACAAATTGACCAGCAAGTTCCAGATGGCCATGGCCGACGCGCAGTCGCTGGCAGTGGGCCGCGACAGCCAGTTCATCGAGCCCGCGCACCTGATGCTTGCGCTGCTCGACCAGCAGGGTGGGTCGGTACGACCGCTGCTCGACAAGGCGGGGGTCAACGTGAATCGCCTGCGCTCCCAGCTGGGCCAGGCGATAGACGGCTTTGCAAGTGTCGAAGGCGCCGGCGGCGAGGTCCATGTATCCAACGACCTCGGCAAGCTGCTGAACGTCACCGACAAGCTCGCGCAGAAGCGCGGCGACCAGTTCGTGTCGAGCGAGTTGTTCGTGCTTGCGGCCCTCGAGGACAAGGGCCAGCTCGGCCGGATCCTCGGCGACTGTGGCGCGGTCAAGGGTGCGGTCGAACGCGCGATCGACGAGGTGCGCGGCGGCGAGAAGGTCACCGATGCAAACGCCGAGGACCAGCGCCAGGCGCTGGAGAAATTCACCATCGACCTGACCGAGCGCGCGGAGCAGGGCAAGCTCGACCCGGTGATCGGCCGCGACGACGAGATCCGCCGCACGATCCAGGTGCTGCAGCGTCGCACCAAGAACAACCCCGTGCTGATCGGCGAGCCGGGCGTCGGCAAGACGGCGATCGTCGAGGGCCTCGCGTTGCGCATCGTGAACGGCGAGGTGCCCGATAGCCTGCGCGACAAGCGCATCCTTGCGCTCGACATGGGCTCGCTGATCGCGGGCGCGAAATTCCGCGGCGAGTTCGAAGAGCGCCTGAAGGGCGTATTGAACGACCTGTCGAAGCAGGAAGGCCGCGTGATCCTGTTCATCGACGAACTGCACACGATGGTCGGTGCGGGCAAGGCCGAGGGCGCCATGGACGCCGGCAACATGCTGAAGCCGGCGCTCGCGCGCGGCGAGCTGCATTGCGTCGGCGCGACCACGCTCGATGAGTACCGCAAGTACGTCGAGAAGGATGCCGCACTCGAGCGCCGCTTCCAGAAGGTGCTGGTCGACGAGCCTTCGGTCGAGGACACGATCGCGATCCTGCGCGGCCTGAAGGAGCGCTATGCCGTGCACCACAGGGTCGAGATCACTGATCCGGCGATCGTCGCCGCGGCGACGCTCTCGCATCGCTATATCTCGGGCCGGCAGCTGCCAGACAAGGCCATCGACCTGATCGACGAGGCGGCCTCGCGCATCCGCATGGAGATCGACTCGAAGCCCGAATCGATGGATCGTCTCGAGCGCCGCACCATCCAGTTGAAGATGGAGCGCGAAGCGCTGAAGAAAGAAAAGGACGAGGCGTCGAAGAAGCGGCTCGACCAGCTCGAGGTGACGCTCGGAGGCCTGGAGAAGGAGTATTCGGACCTCGAGGAAGTCTGGAAGGCCGAGAAGGCGACGGCACAGGGCGCGGCGCGCATCAAGGAAGACCTCGAGCGCGCGCGAGTCGACTTCGACGCGGCCCGCAGGGCCGGCGACCTCGGCCGCATGTCGGAACTGCAATACGGCAGGATCCCGGAACTCGAGAAGCGCCTGCTCGACGCGCAGGAGGCCGAAGCCGAGGTGCCGACGCTGGTTCGCAACAAGGTGACCGAGGAGGAAGTTGCCGAGGTCGTCTCGAAGTGGACCGGCATCCCGGTGTCGAAAATGCTCGAAGGCGAGCGCGACAGGCTGCTGCGCATGGAGGAGGCGCTTTCGAAGCGCGTCGTCGGACAGCAGGAGGCCGTCAAGGCCGTGTCCGATGCGATCCGGCGTTCGCGCGCCGGACTCTCCGATCCGAACCGGCCGAATGGATCGTTCCTGTTCCTCGGCCCCACCGGCGTCGGCAAGACCGAGCTCTCGAAGGCGCTCGCCGAATTCCTCTTCGACACCGAGGAGGCCATGGTGCGCATCGACATGTCCGAGTTCATGGAGAAGCACTCCGTGGCGCGGATGATCGGCGCGCCTCCGGGTTACGTGGGGTACGAGGAGGGCGGATATCTCACCGAGGCCGTGCGCCGACGGCCGTATTCCGTGATCCTGCTCGACGAGGTCGAGAAGGCCCACCCCGACGTATTCAACGTCCTGCTGCAGGTGCTCGACGACGGGCGCCTGACGGACGGGCAGGGCCGCACCGTCGATTTCCGCAACACCGTGATCATCATGACTTCGAACCTCGGTTCGCAGGTCATCCAGGAACTCGCCGGCGAGGCCAACTACGCGAAGATGAAGTCTGCGGTGATGGAAATCGTCGGCAGCCACTTCCGCCCGGAGTTCATCAACCGCGTGGACGAGGTCGTGGTGTTCCACCCGCTCGGCCGCGAGGACCTGCGCTCCATCGTCGAGATCCAGGTCGGTTTCCTGCGCCGCCGGCTGGCGGACCGGGACATGGAACTCGTCCTCGACGACTCTGCGCTGGACCTGTTGAGCGAGGCCGGTTTCGACCCGGTCTACGGAGCGCGGCCGCTGAAGCGTGCGATCCAGCACCAGCTCGAAAACCCGCTGGCGCAGTCCATCCTGCGCGGCGACTTCGGGCCGGGCGACCGTGTGCTGGTAACGGCAAGCGACGGTAAGCTGGTATTTTCAGGGCACAACGAGGCTGGCTCGACGGCGCCATCGAAGCGCAAGAGAGCCTGACCTCGCCTGGGGCGGCCCGCGCAGTCTAAAGACGGCGGGCCATCCCGATTCCGTATAATCGCTTGCTCGCACCAGGGACCCGACCCGACCATGCCCATCTACGAATACCAGTGCTCGAAGTGCGACCATCACCTCGAGGCGCTGCAGAAGATTTCCGACAAGCCGCTCCGCGAGTGCCCGGAATGCGGGCGACACACCTTGAAGCGACTGATGTCGGCGCCGTTGTTCCGGCTCGCCGGCAGCGGCTGGTACGAGACCGATTTCAAGTCCGACAAGGAACAGAAACGCAACCTGGCTCAGAAAGGTGACGCGGAGCCGGCTGCGGCCGAGACAAAGGCAGCAGCCAAGCCGGAAGCGAAGTCCGAATCCAAGCCCGAGTCCAAACCCGACTCCAAGCCGGAGGCCAGGCCCGTTGCCGTCTCGACCGGGAGCGCGCGGCGCTCGAAGACGTCGAGCGCCAAGCCATCGGCAAGAACTCCATCACCGAAAAAGGCGCCCGCCCGTGCCCGCAAGCGCTGACCGTCCCGGCCCAGGGCAAGTGTCCCCGAAAGCTCCAGGGCCGGAGGAGGCGGGACGCCGACATCCGTTGAAGACGTTCCGCAATTACCTGATCGGCGGGTTGCTGGTCTGGATCCCGATCATGGTGACGGTCTGGGTGCTGCGCTTCGTGGCGCGGATCCTCGACCAGTCGCTGGTGCTGCTGCCCCATGCGTGGCGCCCCGAGACGCTGGTCGGGACCTACGTGCCCGGTGTCGGGGTGATCCTGTCTTTGCTGCTGCTCTTCCTGACCGGACTGCTGGTCAAGAACCTGTTCGGCGGCCGGATCGTCGCAAGCCTCGAGTCGCTGGTGCGACGGATCCCGGTGATCGGGCCGGTCTACAGCGGCGCCAAGTCGTTCAGCGAGACCGTGCTCACCGACACCGGCCGCTCGTTCAAGCAGGTCGTGATGGTCGAATTCCCGCGCAAGGGCGTGTCTACAGCATCGGTTTCATCACGTCGCACGACCTCGAGGAAGTGCAGGCCAAGACTGCGCAGAAGGTGACCGGCGTGTTCGTCCCGACGACGCCCAACCCGACGACCGGTTTCCTGGTGCTGCTGCCCGAACGAGGAAATCGTCATCCTGGACATGACGGTGGACGAAGCCTTCAAGATGCTGTTCACGCTCGGGGTCGTCGTACCGACCTGGCGGGCTCCGCCGGTGGACGGTCGTCTTGCGCCGCAACAGGCCGAACCGTAACATTCGGCGCCCCTGCACTGCAGGCGCTGGGCTGCAGGCTGTTGCCGAGGCATCCGCCACTTCCCGCAGCCGATAGCCCAGCGTCCATAGCCTCCTGGACCTTCCAATGCCCATGCGCACCCACTATTGCGGCGAGGTCAACGAAACCCTCGTCGGTTCCACCGTCTCGGTTGCCGGCTGGATTCACCGTCGCCGCGACCACGGCGGCGTGATCTTCGTGGACCTTCGCGACCGTGAGGGCCTGCTGCAGATCGTGTTCGACCCGGATGTGGCCGCGGTGTTCGCCGAGGCCGAGCGCCTGCGCGGCGAGTGGGTCATCAAGGTCACGGGCCAGGTACGGCCGCGCCCGGCGGGAACGGCCAACGCCAACCTCGCCTCCGGCCAGGTGGAAGTGCTGGCGCGCGAGATCGAGGTGCTGAACCGCGCCGAGCCGATTCCATTCCAGCTCGACGAGGACGTGAAGGAAGAGACGCGGCTCAAGTACCGCTACATCGACCTGCGTCGCGACGAGATGCAGAAGCGGCTGCGACTGCGCCATGCAGTTACGCGCGCGATGCGCGAATACCTCGACGGCCACGGGTTCATCGACGTCGAGACGCCGATGCTGACCAAGGCGACGCCTGAGGGCGCGCGCGACTACCTGGTTCCGAGCCGGACGCAGCCGGGCAAGTTCTTCGCGCTGCCGCAGTCGCCGCAGATCTTCAAGCAGCTGCTGATGATGTCCGGGTTCGATCGCTACTACCAGATCGTGCGCTGCTTCCGCGACGAGGACCTGCGCGCCGACCGCCAGCCCGAGTTCACCCAGCTCGACGTCGAGACCTCGTTCCTCGAGCGCGACGAGATCCTGGCGCTGATGGAAGGACTGGTGCGCGATGTGTTCGCCAAGGCCCTGGGCGTGGCACTCCCGGACCCGTTTCCGCGCATGACCTACGCCGAGGCGATGCGCCGCTACGCATCCGACAAGCCGGACCTGCGCATTCCGCTCGAGCTCGTGGACGTCGCGGACCTGGTGAAGGACTGCGACTTCAAGGTGTTTGCGGCGCCTG
Organism: uncultured Gammaproteobacteria bacterium; assembly: GCA_963793005.1. Lineage (GTDB taxonomy): Bacteria > Pseudomonadota > Gammaproteobacteria > Steroidobacterales > Steroidobacteraceae > RPQJ01. The sequence continues at coordinate 298,484 of CAWBYP010000004.1, read as the reverse complement.
CGGCCGACAAGGACGGTCGCGTGGCGGCCCTGCGCGTTCCGGCTGGCGGCGAGAAGCTGTCGCGCAAGCAGATCGACGATTACACGGCGTTCGTCGCGCGCTATGGCGCCAGGGGTCTCGCGTACATCAAGGTCAACGACGCTTCGAAAGGCCGCGACGGCCTGCAGTCGCCGATCCTTAAATTCCTGTCGGACGCGGCGATTGCCGGCCTGATGGAGCGCACCGGTGCGGCCACCGGCGACCTGGTGTTCTTCGGCGCCGACAAGGCGAAAGTGGTCAACGATGCCCTCGGCGCGCTGCGCGTAAAGGTGGGCCAGGACCTCGGGCTGGTCGAGGCCGGCTGGCGCCCACTGTGGGTCATGGACTTCCCGATGTTCGAGTGGGATCCGGACGGCAATCGCTGGGCCGCGATGCATCACCCGTTCACGTCGCCCGCGAACGACGATCCGGCGGCACTCGTGGCCGACCCGGGCGGCGCGCTGGCGCGAGCCTACGACATGGTGTTGAACGGCTCCGAGATCGGCGGCGGCTCGGTGCGTATCCATCGCAGCGACATGCAGTCCACGGTGTTCGGGCTGCTCGGCATCGGGGCCGAGGAAGCGCAGAAGAAGTTCGGCTTCCTGCTCGAGGCGCTCAAGTACGGCGCGCCTCCGCACGGCGGCATCGCGTTCGGCCTCGATCGCCTCGCCATGCTGATGGCGGGCGCCGACTCGATCCGCGACGTGATCGCATTCCCGAAGACGCAGACCGCGACCTGTCCGCTGACCGATGCGCCGACCGAGGTGTCGGAGCAACAGCTGCGCGAGCTGCACATCCGGGTACGCCTGCCGGTGAAGGAGTAGGAAATAGGGGACATTCCCCTATTTCAGAAAATAGGGGAATGTCCCCTGTCTTCCTGGCATCAAGCATGACACGCGACCCGGTTGTCCTGGTCCATGGCCTGTGGATGAACGGGTCGGAAATGGCGACGCTCAAGCGCCGGCTGCGACGCGAGCACGGCTTCGACGTACACGTCTTTTCCTATCCGACACTGCGTGGCCACGCCGCGGATATCAGTGCCAGGCTTGCGGATTTCGCCGATCGCGTCAGCGCCGGCCATCGGGTTCACTTCGTCGGACACAGCCTGGGCGGGACATTCGTCTATCGCGCGCTCTCCGAGAACGCGGGGCGGTTCAAGGGTAACGCGGTGTTGCTCGGATCGCCGCTCAGCAGCTGTCGGGCCGCGCAAGGCGTCATGCGATGGCGGCCGCTGCGGCCGGTGATCGGCCCGCACCTGCTGCGCGAGGTCACCTCGCGCGAGGAGCGCCGCTGGCAGGGACCCTGCGCACTGGGCACCATCGCCGGCACACGGCGCATGGGCATGGGCCGGTTCTTCGCGCACTTCGACGAGCCGAATGACGGCACCGTGGCTGCGAGCGAGACGGTCATTCCGGGGCTCGACGATCACATCGAGCTGCGGCGCAGCCACATGGGAATGTTGTTCGCCAAGGACGTGGCTGCACAGGTGGCGCATTTCCTGCGGCATTCGAAGTTCAGCAGGGAATCGACCTGAGGCGTGTGCCGGCGCCGGATGCGGTCAGCGCCGGGTCCGCAGCGTCTCCTTAAGCCTGAACAGCAGCGCGAGCGCATCGCGCGGACTCAGCGCGTCGGGATCCAGTTCGTCGAGTTCGGCGAGCGCGGCCGCCTCGGCTGGATCGACTGGAGCCGGCAGGTCGAGCTCCTGCTGTGGCGCGGCCGGGCGTGCTGCGTGGTCGCGGCGTTCGAGCTCGTGCAGGTAGCGTCTTGCCTCGCTCACGACGGGCTTCGGCACGCCCGCGAGTCGCGCGACCTGTAGTCCGTAGCTCTGGTTCGCCGGGCCTTCTTTCACTGTGTGCAGGAACACCAGCGTGTCGGCGTGCTCGGTCGCGTCGAGATGCACGTTCGCGCAGGCCGGCAGTTCGTCCGCGAGAGCCGTGAGCTCGAAGTAGTGCGTGGCGAACAACGTATAGGCGCCGACCTCGCGACCGATGTGACGTGCGCAGGCCCAGGCGAGCGACAATCCGTCGTAGGTGCTGGTGCCGCGGCCGATCTCGTCCATCAGCACCAGGCTGTCGCGCGTGGCGTTGTTCAAGATGTTCGCCGCCTCGGTCATTTCCACCATGAATGTCGAGCGCCCGCCGGCCAGGTCGTCCGCGGCACCGATGCGCGTGAAGATCCGGTCCACCGGTCCGATGACGGCTGAATCCGCCGGCACGTAGCTGCCGATGCCGGCCAGGATCACGATCAGCGCTGACTGGCGCATGTAGGTGGACTTGCCGCCCATGTTGGGTCCGGTGACGATCAACATGCGCCGCCCGTCGTGCAGGTCCAGGTCATTCGGCACGAACGGTCCGTCGAGGTGCTGTTCGACGACCAGGTGCCTGCCGCCGCGGATGTCGATTCGCGCCTCGTCGCAGAGTGTCGGTTTCGCCAGCCTGAGCGCGATCGATCGTTCGGCCATGTTCGCCAGCACGTCGAGCGAAGCGAGCGCCGCGGCCGTCGCCTGCAGCGCCGGAAGGTGCTCAGTCAGCCGGTCCAGCAGGCCCTCATAGAGTTCGCGCTCGCGTGCCAGCGAGCGGTCACGCGCGCCGAGCACGCGGTCCTCGAAAGTCTTGAGCTCGCTGGTGATGTAGCGCTCGGCGTTCTTGACCGTCTGGCGTCGCACCCAGTCGGCCGGCACCTGCTCGGCCTGGCTGCGGCTCACCTCGATGTAGTAGCCCTGCACGCGGTTATAGCCGAAGCGCAAATTCGCGAACCCGGTGCGCTCGCGCTCACGGTTCTCGAGATCCAGCAGCGCCTCGTCGCTGTGTTCGGCGATGCGGCGCAGTTCGTCCAGGTCGGCGTCGTGCCCCGGCGCGATCACACCGCCGTCGCGAAGAATCGCAGCCGGCGTGAGCAGCAGCGCCGAGGAGAGCAGGCCATGTGCATCGGGATGCAAGCCCGCCGCGGCTGCGAGCCGCACCAGCAACGGCGAGTCGATGCCGGTCAGCATCTGTTGTAGTTCAGGCAGGCAGCCCAGTGCGTCGCGCAGTGCCGCCAGGTCACGCGGGCGCGCCGAGCGAAGTGCCACGCGGGCCAGGATGCGCTCGATGTCGCCAACCCGCTTCAGCAGCGAGTGGACGGCCTGGTGAAGACCCGTATCGAGGAACGCCTCGATCGCCTGCAGGCGTTCCTGGCGGGCCGAACGTTGTCGCAGGGGCCGCTGAACCCAGCGGCGCAGTTCGCGACCGCCCATGGACGTCGCGGTGCGGTCGAGCACCTCGACCAGCGTGCTGTCCGTCCGTCCCGAAAGACTGGCGTCCAGTTCGAGATTTCGCCGCGTTGCCGCGTCCAGCAGCAGCGCCTCTTCGCGTTCCTCGCAACGGATGCCGCGCAGGTGCGGCAGTGCGGACTTCTGCGTATCGCGCACATATTGCAGCAGGCACCCCGCCGCGCCGATCGCGAGCGGCCTGTTGCCGAGGCCAAATCCTGCGAGGTCGCGAGTACCGAACTGCTCGCAGAGCTGGCGTTCTGCACTCGCGGCCTCGAAGTGCCAGGGCGGTCGCTGGCGCAGGCAGGTCTGTGTTCCTGCTGGCACGCGCAGGATCGCGTCCTCGGCCACCAGCAGCTCCGCCGGACGCAGGCGCTCGAGTTCCGCCGCCAGCGCCTCGGCGCCGGCCGCCTCGAGCGCGTGGAAGCGACCGCTGGAGAGCTCGAGCCATGCGAGGCCAAACCGTTCGGACGTGGTACTCAGTGCGGCCAGCAGCGTATCGCGCCGCTCCTCGAGCAGCGCATCGTCGGTTACGGTGCCGGGTGTGACGACGCGTACCACCTGCCGCTCGACCGGCCCCTTGGACTTCGCGGGGTCGCCGATCTGCTCGCAGATGGCGACGGATTCGCCGCGGCGGACCGCTCGCGAAAGGTAGGTATCGAGCGACTGCACCGGAACGCCGGCCATGGGGATCGGCTCGCCGCCGGAGCTGCCACGCGCCGTCAGCGTGATGTCGAGCACGCGTGCGGCGCGGCGGGCGTCCTCGAAAAAAAGCTCGTAGAAGTCGCCCATCCGGTAGAACAGCAGCACGTCCGGGTGCTGCGCCTTGATGCGCAGGTACTGCTGCATCATGGGCGTGTGCGAAGAGAGGTCCGGGGCGCTCATCTGGCCGACAATGTTACGCGAAAGAAAGCGCCAGCCCCTTGCGGAGGCTGGCGCTGCTCAAAGAATCGCGATTTTACTTCTTGTCCGGCAACGCGACCGGTGCGGACTGCCCGGCGACGAACGGGTAGGTCGCGAACATGCTCGCGACGGCGGCGTTGAGCACCGCATCCTGGTTGTCCAGCATCTTGTTGGTTACGGTCTTTTCCATGCCGGCCTGGAACACGACCTGTCGCTTGGCGCGGTCGACGATATCCATGACCAGCGTGCCGACCTTGTAATGCCGAGTGGTGACCTGCGGCGAAGAATAAGCCCAGCCGCCGTACGGTGCGCCGTACCAGCCACCGTAGCCCCAGGCCGGTCCGTACATGGGTCCCGGGACGGACTGCACGTCGGCCCGGTCCTCGAGCTTGCCGGTGAAGTGCACCAGCAGGTCCGGCTCGGCCGCGAGCCTGTAGCCCCGGGCTTCCATCTCGCGGGTCGCCGCCGTTTCGAGTGTCTGGATCGCCAGCGACTTGGCCTCGCCGCCCTGGTCGACGAAGCCGAAGCTGCGGAAACTGCCGAAGTCAGCGCTCTTGTCGTAATCGGAACGCACCGACGGCGTGGACGTGCACCCAGCCAGCAGTGCCACGGCTGCAAGCGCAACCAGTCGTTTGCTCGGGAAACTTTGCATCTCGTGTCGCCTCTTACCTGGAGAGCGGAATGATCTGCGCCATCTGCCAGTCGAGCAGTGCGGTCATCTTGTTCTCGATCTGCACCCAGCGCAGCACCTTGGTAGCGGGCAGCTTTTTGCCCATGCGCTTGGCGTATTCCTTCAATACCTCGTCGCGATCCTCTCGGACCTTGAACGCTTCCTTGAGGATGTCTTCCGCCGCGTCATCCGTCATCGAGTCGTAGTTCGATGCGAACTTGTTCAGCACGTCAGTGTAGCGCGTGGCCAGCTTCTTCATCTCCGCCTGGTACTTGTCGAAGATCGGCGTGAAGGCCTGCACCTCCGCGTCGGTGAGCTGCAACGTGGAGAGCACGATGGTGCGCTTGTCTCCCTGGATCTGTGCGATCAGCAGTTGTTCCTGGTCAGACATGTTGATTTCGCCGGACGTCTGGGCGAGCGCGCCCTGGGTGGCGCCGAGTGTGGCAATGGCTGCCAGGGCGATCAGGATCTTCTTCATGGGTCAGGGCTCCAGTTGATTATCTCGAGATTCGACGGTCGGCACGGCGGGTCGATTCAACGCGCGAGCGGGATCAGTCCATAGACGTTGCGTCGCACCAGGAGTTCAATGCGTGTCTCGAGCTGCGAGTAGCGTAGCGCCTTCACCGGTGGCAGCACGCGCTCGATCTTCTTCGTGTATTCCTGCTTGAGCGCCATGCGCTTTGCTTCGATCGCCATCTTCTCGTCGAGCATCGACATGGCGTCCTTGTCCGTCAGCGCGTCGTATTTTTCAGCGAATTCGTTGACCAGCGCGAGAAACCGATCGTCGAGCTTCTTCACCTGGGTCTCGTATTCGTCGTAGACGGGCCAGAATGCCTTGCTCTCGGCCTCGGTCATGTTCAGGTTGTTCGCATAGACGGACCGCTTGTCGTTCATCACCCTGTTCAGCAGGATCTGCTCGTCCGCCGCGGGGACGGTGCTTGGCAGGGCGTCCTGGGCCAACGATGCGAGCGGGAGTGAAGTGACGAGCAGCGCGAGGGCTAACGGGGCGAGTCTCATGGGGATCCTTCCTGACTGAGGGTCGGCTGAACACGGTAGGACACGGCCCCGGCGCTGTCCAGAGGCGACTAGAATCCTGCGAATGACATCCCCAATTGACGCCGAAATCAGGGTACAGGCTGCCCGGGTCGCCAAATGCCTCCTGGACGCCGGCCTGACGCTGTCGGTCGCCGAGTCCTGCACCGGCGGCTGGGTGGCCAAGGCCTGCACTGACCTGCCTGGCAGCAGCGGGTGGTTCGAAGGCGGAGTCGTTACCTATTCGAACCAGGCCAAGGAGAGGATCCTGGGAGTCGGCGCGGACACCATCAAGCGTGCCGGCGCCGTCAGCGAAGCCACGGTCCGGGAGATGGCCTACGGGGCACTGGACCGCTTTGGCAGCGACGTGGCGGTCGCAGTGAGCGGAATTGCGGGACCGGACGGGGGCATGCCGGGCAAGCCCTTAGGGACGGTCTGGTTCGCCTGGGCCTTCGACCGGGGCGACCAGCGCGAAATCCGGGCCGAGGTACAGGTCTTCGAAGGCGACCGGGAAGCCGTGCGCCGCCAGGCCGTGATGCGCGCCCTGGCCGGTGTGCTCGAGGCGTGACCAGGGAGGTCGGTGCGCTCGCGATGCGGCAGGAGTCGGTGAGGCGGTTGTTCTTCGCGCTCTGGCCGGACGACGCGACACGTGCCCGACTCGCAGAGGCCGTGCGCGAATTCGTCCCCGCCGACGTTGGCCGGCCGCAGCGCCCGGATCAATGGCACGTAACGCTCGAATTCCTGGGCGACGTGCCCGAACCGCGCCTGCAGGGCGTGCTGGATTCGGCTGCGACCGCGGCCCGCGAGGCCTTCGCCTGCGAACTGGAATTCGACCGGCTGCAGCACTGGAAGCGGCCGCAGGTCCTGTGCCTGGCGGCCAGCCTGACGCCGGGGCCGCTGGCTGCGCTGGTGTCGTCACTCAGGGCTGAGCTGCGGATGCGTAGATTTGCGCCGGAATTGCGGCCTTTCAGTCCGCACGTGACGCTCGCGCGCCGGATTCTGCGTGCGCCGCCTTCGGCCGACGGCGATTTGCCGGTGCGGCCCCTGCATTGGCCGGTCGGTGCGTTCGCACTGGTGCAGTCGCTGACCGGTCCCGAGGGTGCCCGGTACATTGAGGTCGCTTGCTGGCCGACAGGCACCTGAGCCGCCTGGGTCAGGCAGGCTCACGCCATGAGCCTGCGTGGGGCGAGACTGCCCGCAGTAACTGGTGGTTTGCATGAATTTATCGCCCGGCGGGGGCGTGGTCGCTGTGAAATAATGCGCCCCTCCCCGGAGATCCACTTCTGACAGGGCCGCGGCCCAAAGCGAGCACAGGCAATGGAAGACAATCGCAAGAAGGCCCTGGTGGCCGCACTGGGACAGATCGAGAAGCAGTTCGGCAAGGGCTCAGTGATGCGCCTCGGCGACGCAGGCGCGACCTACGACGTGGAGGCGGTCTCGACCGGCTCGCTGGGTCTCGACATCGCGCTCGGCGTCGGCGGACTGCCACGAGGCCGCGTGGTGGAAATCTACGGCCCGGAATCCTCGGGCAAGACCACGCTGGCGCTCACGGCGATCGCCGAAGTGCAGCGTGCGGGTGGCACCGCGGCCTTCGTGGACGCGGAGCATGCGCTCGATCCGGCCTACGCCGGGAAACTCGGCGTCAACGTCGATGAGCTGCTCGTATCGCAGCCGGACAACGGCGAGCAGGCACTCGAGATCACCGACATGCTGGTGCGCTCCGGCGCGGTCGACATGATCGTCGTGGACTCGGTGGCTGCCCTCACGCCGAAGGCCGAGATCGAGGGCGAGATGGGCGAGATGCAGATGGGCCTGCAGGCACGCCTGATGTCGCAGGCGCTGCGCAAGCTCACCGGCAACATCAAGCGCTCGAACAGCATCGTCGTGTTCATCAACCAGATCCGAATGAAGATCGGCGTGATGTTCGGTAATCCCGAGACGACCAGCGGCGGCAACGCGCTCAAGTTCTACGCCTCCGTGCGTCTCGACATCCGTCGCATCGGCGCAATCAAGTCGGCCGACGAGGTGATCGGCAACCAGACGCGCGTCAAGGTCGTCAAGAACAAGGTGGCGCCGCCGTTCCGCGAGGCGGAGTTCGAGATCATGTACGGGCAGGGCATTTCGCGCGAAGGCGAGATCATCGAGCTGGGCGTGCTGCACAACCTGATCGAGAAGTCCGGCTCCTGGTACAGCTACAACGGTGAGCGCATCGGCCAGGGCAAGGAAAACGTGCGCACTTACCTGCAGCAGCACAAGGAAACGGCGCGCGAGATCGAGGGTGCACTCCGGGCCAAGCTGCTGGTCGTCGCGAAGAAGGGCGAGGCCGCCAAGGGTGAGGCGACCGAGGAAGCCTGACGCGGCCGCCGGCGACGCCGACGAGCGCACGGTCCGTGTCGCGGCACTGGCGCTGCTCGCGGGCCGGGATTTCGGCCGCGTGGAACTCGCCACGCGACTCGAGCGGCGTGGCTATCCGGTCGAGCTGATCGCGGCCGTGGTGGAGGCGCTCGTGGCCGAGCGCCTGCTCTCCGAGGAGCGATTCACAGGGCAGTTCGTGCGGCAGCGGGCCGCGCGCGGCCACGGGCCGGTGCGTATCCGGATGGAACTGCGTGAGCGAGGCGTGGCGGACGCCGACATCGACGAGGCGCTTGAAGCCTCGGCCGAGGACTGGTCCGCCATTGCCCGTGACACGCGCCGCCGGCGTTTCGGGGCGGCCAGCCCGGCCGACTGGCCGGAACGTGCAAGACAAAGCCGATTCCTGCAATATCGCGGGTTTTCCGCCGAGCAGATCCGGGCCGCACTGGGCTCGGGCGAAGACAGCGAACCGTGAGCAAGATGAGCGAACCCCGAAAGCAGATGGGCAGCGCCGAGTTGCGCGCCGCGTTCCTCGATTTCTTCAAGGGCCACGGCCACGCCGTCGTGCCCTCGAGTTCGCTGGTCCCGGGCAACGACCCGACACTGCTGTTCACCAACGCCGGCATGGTCCAGTTCAAGGACGTGTTCCTCGGCAAGGACCAGCGCAGCTACGTGCGCGCGGCGAGTTCGCAGCGCTGCGTGCGGGCTGGCGGCAAGCACAACGACCTCGAGAACGTCGGCTACACGGCCCGGCACCACACCTTTTTCGAGATGCTTGGCAATTTCAGTTTCGGCGACTACTTCAAGCGCGAAGCAATCCGTTATGCCTGGGACTTTGTTACCGGCACGCTCGGCATCCCGCCCGAGCGGCTGTGGGTCACCGTGTATGAAGAGGACGACGGCGCTGCCGAGATCTGGCTGAAGGAAATCGGCGTCGACCCAGGCCGCCTCACGCGCATGGGGATGAAGTCGAATTTCTGGTCGATGGGCGATACCGGTCCCTGCGGCCCGTGCAGCGAGATCTTCTACGACCACGGCCCCGGCATCGAGGGCGGACCGCCGGGCTCGCCCAATGAGGACGGCGACCGCTACGTCGAGATCTGGAACCTGGTGTTCATGCAGTACGACCGCTCGGCCGACGGCACGATGACGCCGCTGCCGAAGCCGTCGGTGGACACCGGCATGGGTCTCGAGCGCATCGCGGCCGTGATGCAGGGCGTGCACAGCAACTATGACATCGATCTCTTCCGGCACCTGATTGCCGCCGCGGCGAAGCTCACCGGCACGACTGACACCAAGTCGAGTTCGCTGCGCGTGATCGCCGATCACATCCGTGCCTGCTCGTTCCTGATCGCAGACGGCGTGCTGCCGTCGAACGAAGGTCGCGGCTACGTGCTTCGCCGCATCATCCGGCGCGCGATACGGCACGGCTTCATGCTCGGCCAGCGCGAGCCTTTCTTCCATGCGCTGGTACCGGTACTGGACGAGGAAATGGGCGCCGCGTATCCGGAGCTGCACACGCAGCGCGCACACATCGAGCGCGTGCTCAGGCAGGAAGAAGAACGTTTCGCCGAGACGCTTGCGCAGGGCATGGCACTGCTCGACGGCGCGATCGAGAAGCTCTCCGGCAAGCAGATCCCGGGCGAAACCGTCTTCCGGCTGTACGACACCTTCGGATTCCCACTGGACCTCACCAACGACATCGCGCGCGAGCGGGGCTTGAGCATCGATGAGGTCGGCTTCGAAGCAGCGATGAACGAGCAGCGCAACCGTGCGCGGGCCGCGAGCAAGTTCGGCGTGGACCTTCGCGCCGGTATGACGGTCGAGGGCCAGACGAGATTCACCGGTTACGAGAACGAGCAGGGCCTTGGTCGCGTGGTGAATGTGTTTCGTGGCACCGAGCCAGTGCAGGTTCTCCTCGCCAGCGAGGAAGGGCAGGTGGTGCTCGACTCCACGCCGTTCTACGCGGAGAGCGGCGGCCAGGTCGGTGACCGGGGCGTGCTGGTCTCAGGCGACGCCCGTTTCGTCGTCTACGGACACGCAGAAGCTCGGCAAGGCGCACGTGCATGTCGGCCGGGTCGAGTCAGGAGAGCTGCGCGTGGGAGACCAGGTAACCGCAGAAGTCGATCACGATCTGCGCCAGGCCACCCGGCTCAACCACACTGCGACCCACCTGTTGCACGCTGCGCTGCGCAAGGTGCTTGGACCCCATGTTGCGCAGAAGGGTTCGCTGGTGTCGCCCGAGCGACTGCGCTTCGACTTCGCGCACTACTCAGCCGTGACGCCGGACGAGCTTGGCGAGATCGAGCGCCTGGTCAATGCCGAGGTGCGTGCCAACGCGGCCGCCGAAACGCGCCTGATGCAGTACGACGCCGCCGTCGCCGCGGGTGCGATCGCGCTGTTCGGCGAGAAGTACGACGACGAGGTGCGCGTGCTGCGCGTCGGCGATTTCTCGACTGAACTCTGCGGCGGCACCCACGCGAATCGCGCAGGCGACATCGGCCTGTTTCGCATCGTCAGCGAGGGTGGAATCGCGGCCGGCGTGCGCCGCATCGAGGCGGTCACCGGCGAAGCGTGCGCTGGAGTACGTAGTCCAGACAGACCATGTGCTTAGAGACATATCGGGAGCGCTGAAGGCGACCCGGGACGACGTAGAGGAAAAAGTGCGGCTGATCGTCGAGCGCAGCCGGCGGCTCGAGAAAGAAGTCGGTCAGCTCAAGGAAAAGCTCGCGAGCGGGCAGGGCCGCGACCTCGCGGCGGACGCTGCAACCATTGGTGGTGCCAAGGTGGTCGCGACCAGGGTAGACGGTGCCGATGCCGCAGCGCTCAGGAATGCGGTGGATCAGATAAAGAACAAGCTCGGAAGTGCGGTCGTTGTGCTTGGTGCCGTGGACGCGGCCGGCAAGGCACTGCTGATCGCGGGCGTTACTGCGGACCTGACCGGGCGAGTCAAGGCTGGCGAGCTGGTGAACTTCGTTGCCCAGCAGGTGGGCGGAAAGGGTGGCGGACGCGCGGATCTTGCGCAGGCCGGTGGTACACAGCCGGAGAATCTCGACGCGGCACTGGCGAGTGTCGCGGCCTGGCTCGGCGAACGGCTGGGCTGAAACACTCCGCCGCGGTCCGTTCGGACCACAAATTGCTGCGCAGCATCTTGAGCGGATTTTTTCCGCTCCACGCGCTATCTTTGCCGCTCTCTTAATCGTCATCCAGGGAACAGGCTCAGGGCCAGGAGCAGCGATGTTGATTCTCACTCGACGGGTGGGTGAGGCGGTCATGATCGGAAACGAAGTGACTGTCACGATTCTCGGGGTAAAGGGCAACCAGGTGCGAGTCGGCGTAAATGCGCCGCGCGACGTTGCCGTGCACCGCGAGGAGATCTTCGAGCGCATCAAGCGCGAAGACCAGGGCGGCGGTTCAGACCGGCCCTCGAAATCCGACGACGGGCAGGATTCCCTGCCGTGAATCCTGGTCCCGGTTGACCGGGATCCCTACACAGATCAAGGAGTTGAGCGGCACCCGGTGTCGCCCGGCTTTACTGTGGCGTGAAGGGCCGCTATCCTCCGCGGCTCTCTGCATAACGGAGAGATGGCCGAGTGGTCGAAGGCGCGCCCCTGCTAAGGGCGTAAGGGTCAAAAGCCCTTCGAGGGTTCGAATCCCTCTCTCTCCGCCAGTAGATTTCGAGTCGAGAAATACGCGCCCGTAGCTCAGTTGGATAGAGTGTCTGGCTACGAACCAGAAGGTCGGGAGTTCGAATCTCTCCGGGCGCGCCAGTGAATGGAAAAGGGGTCCCAGCGGGACCCCTTTTGCATTCTAAAAAACCAGACGTGCGCGCAGGCCAAGAACCAGGATGTCATCTGTGTCCGGATCGTTGGCGGGATTAACTATGTACTGAAAGACGGGTGTGACCTGGAAAAAGTCGGTCGGATCGTATCGATAGAACAGTTCCATGGTGTACTGGTTGCGTGAGCTGTCCGGGGCGCGGCCCCAATTCAGCCCGATACCAGCCAGGTCACTCCCCCCCGTACGTCGTACCCCGTTCCGACACCGACCGCACGATCCATCGACGGACCTCCGCCATCGCTGTATCCGGCGCGAAAAAACGGGCGCCAGTTACTGGAGCGAAAACTCGCCGCCAGAGCGACACCTTGCCCACCTTCGACTCCAGCTTCGACACGGTCGTCGATCTGCCAAACGGTAAGCTGCACAGCCTGGCTATACCGGTCGTCCCAATCAGGTGACCAACCAATGGCCAAATGTTTGAAGGTCTCCCCGCTTTCGAAAAGCTTCCGGGCGCTGTCAATCGGGTCTGACGGGTCGCCGTTTGCGTTGGCAATACCGCCCAGAACGGCCCCCAATGATCGTTCATCCGCCACTGCATCGCCGCCCCCAGGCCTTGGTCAGGCGCGGGAATCGTCGGTATTTCGAAAGCCAGGTTGCCGAATGCAGTCCACGGACTTGCGAGGTCGTTCACGTCCACATAATCGGTGACATCGACCTGACCGATCACAAAACTAAACCGTCCGTTGCGGAGACTTTGCCGCCAATAAAGGTTGGTCAGGATCCAACCAGCATCGCTGAAGGTTGTTGTAAACAGACCGGCATAACCGAGAGACGGTCCAAGCGCCTGGGGCGAAATGCGATTTCCGATAGCCGAACGGTTCTCGACTTTGAAAACCAAAGCGCCACTGTTCGCCGTTCCCCGCCCCGTTGCGGTCCATGCTCCGTAGAACCGGAAAACGTTACCCGCCGCATTCGAAGGCGAGCTATCGGAATCCGTGTTCATAGACAGCAACTGATCGTCGAAACCGAAGGAAAGTCCTGTCCTTCCTGCAAATTGCTCCTTCCAGGCCAGGTAGCGCTCCAAAGCCCCCTCGCCTTGACGTTTCTCCGTGGTCGCCAAAGTACCTTCCACGCTATCGGGCGTTGCAAAACCGCCTCCGTCCTAATCCTGCGAACGGACTCCAGAAGGCAATGCACACAACATCAGCCCGACATACAGAAGGACAACCGATCGCAAATGCATCGAGTTCCACCTGGCTGTCGTCGCCCACCAGTGTTCCCGCACCGGACTAATCGTCAATGTTTCCTCAATTTCCAACGAGGTCGACGACCGACCGATGGCGGCCGAGGGCCCGGGGTGGAAATGTTCGCGCTGGAAACAGTGTTTCTATCCATCGCCTTCTGTGTGGATTCGACCCGAAAGCTCGTCGGTGTCTTGCCCGTCCATTGCTTGAATGCACGGTCGAGGGCGGACGGGCTCGAGAGGCCGACCTGATGCGCAATTTGCGCGATTGGAATGCTCGAGTTCGCCAGCAGGTCCTCAGTGATGCTTCGGCGTACCTCGTCCTTCATCTGGCGATAGCTGGTTCCTTGTGTCGCCAGAATGCGCTGCAGGTGGCGTGGATGCAGCCCGCAGATTGCGGCAAAGCGGTTCAGCGGCAGATCGTGGTGCCCGATGTTGTCCTTGAGCGCGTTGCGAAAATAGGAGAACGTCGCTTCGGTAGCGCCAGCAGGGCCAAATTCTCCGCGTGGCGTCTCTGGCATGTCCCAGTCGAGCGCAAACGGCGCCCACAGCCATTGCGGTGGAAACGAAATCCGCAACCCATTGATCTCAGACCTGAGCAGCGCTTGTTTCGGTAGAAGTCCCTTTGGAATGCCTGCAGTGGTCGGCACGTTGACGAAGATACGGTTGGGATCAAAGGTCGGCCCCAGGGCAAGTTTGAAAAGCGTTACGTAGAAGGTGACGAGGACTGCGTCTGCCTGTGTGGTCGGCCCTGAAACTTTGACCATGCGGTTGATTTGCAGGCCGGCAGATTCGGATGTTGTGGACAACACGTAGCGAACGTGGTTTGCCTGCGCAGCGACTTCTATGACCACGCGTGAGAGAAAATCTCCGAGTGTTTTCGCGTGCCTGGCTGCCGTCCGTACAGACGGCGTCCCCTTCCTGGCCGCTTCCTCCGCAACCCGTGCGGCGAAATATCGATCGCCAAGGGACTCCGCCATGTCTTCGATGGCGGCGTAAAAGGCGGCTGCATCGATCAGCATCGTGGGGTTGGTCAGTGCCTCAAGGGGAAGTCTATTTCGGGCAAGGACCGCTTCTGCGTTGCCGCCCCGACGGCCGAACTCGGTGATGAGCGGTAACAACTGCATCAGCGGACGCGTGAATTTCGGGTCAGACTTTTTGGGCATCCGAACGGCACCATGGGTTCAAACGGCTTGGCTTAACGCGACACAAATATGGCCCGACTGGCACGAGATGTAAACATGCTGATTGGGAGTCTTGGTAACGTTTTCGCGTTGAAAACAGTTATCAATCCGACCAGGCCGGCCAGTCCGGCGTGAACGGGTTGAGTAGTCGCCCCGTCAGCCCATACAGCCACCGAAAACGGCATGTACGAAAGTGAGAGAAGCTACTCCAATGCACAGACTATATTTGATTATCGGCCTGGTTGTTCTGAATGTCCTGGCTGCACCCACCCTGTTTGCCAAGGACTATGACCTTGTCATCAAGGGCGGCAGGGTCATTGACCCTGAAACAATGTATGACGACATTGCCAACGTCGGCATCACCGACGGCCGCATTGTCGCGATCAGCAAAAAGCCGCTGAAGGGCGCTGAGACCGTGGACGCCACCGGCAAGATCGTGGCTCCAGGCTTTATCGACACGCATTTCCACTTTCAAATGCCGATCGGCTATTCCATCGGGTTGCGCGACGGGTTGACCAGCAGCATCGATTTCGAGATGGGCTGTGCGGGATCCTATATGGCGGATTGGTACGAAGCGCGTGCCGGCGTGACCGGGGCCAACTATGGCTGCGCGGTCAGCCACGAATCTGCCCGCGCGATGGTGATCGACGGGGCAGGCGGCGATTACATGAAAGACGGCCCCCTTTCCGCTCTGGAAACCCGGAAGAATACGGGCTGGAGCCAGAAGCGCCCGACCCTGGAACAGGGCAACAAGATTCTCGAAGAGCTTGACAAGGGCCTGCAGGCTGGCGCCCCCGGCATCGGCAGCACCGTGGGTTACATGAGAGAGGGGGTCTCTTCACGCGAGATGTACGAGGTGCAGAAAGTCGCGGCGCGCTATGGCCGCCCGACCGGTGCACATACACGCTATACGCTCGGCACCGACACGACCGAGAATAACGGTGCGCAGGAACTCGTCGCCAACGCCGTGGCGCTTGGTGCCCCGGCGATCGTGCTGCACTACAACAACGACGGCTGGCAGCTTGCACACGAGATGATTACCAAGCTCCAGGAACGGGGCTACAACATCTGGGGTGAAATCTATCCCTACGCAGCAGGTTCCACCACGATCAATGCCGAGTTCCTGGAGCCTGAGAGCTGGATCGACGGCTTTGGCAGACGCTATGAAGACACCATGCTGGATCCGGTCACGGGTAAGTACTACACCCTGGAGACCTACAAGGCCACCGTCGCCTCCGAACCGTCCAGGCTAATCGTCATCTTCAAGCAGCCCGAAGAAAACCAGGCGAAGTGGCTGACACTGAAAGGCGTGACCATGGCGAGCGATGCAACTGCTGGCACGCCGTATGACGCCCCCTGGGATTACCCGATGGAGAAACTGGGCGGCACCCACCCCCGCACGGCTGGTGCCCGAGGCGCTACGATTCGCCTCGGTCGGGAAAACAACATCCCGATGATGCAGCTGATGTCGATCCTCAGCTACAACGCTGCCAAGCATCTGGGCGATACAGGCCTGAAGGCCATGCAAGAACGCGGCCGCATCCAGACGGGCATGGTCGCCGATATCGTGGTCTTTGACCCCGAAACCTTCACGGACAATTCAACCTATGAAAAGGGCAGTATCCCTTCGACGGGCATGAAAGCCGTGATCGTCAACGGTCAGGTCACTGTGCGTGACGACGTGGTGCTTCCTGTCTTCGCTGGTCAGCCAATCCGGTTTGACCCCGAAGACAAGCCGCGCTTTGAGCCGATCTCGGCAGAGGCGTGGAGTGCCGAATTCTCGACCGGTATGCCCTTGCCATCTGACTTCACGGGTGCCTTTCCCCAGAAAGTCGAAAAGTGATCGTGACACACTCAGAAACGTAGGCGTGACATGAGGTTTTGGGCATTCGTTTTTGTGGTGGCGGCCATGTTGGCCGCCACCCAGGCGTCTGCAAAGCCCGAGGTGATCGAGTTTTCAGACCTGGTGGACCCTTTGGCCGTCGTCTTCGACGATCCCTACAGAGACATGGGGTTCCGCTTGCTGAATGAGTTGAAACTCGTGGTGGAACTTGATGAGAAGCTCGCGCAGAAGGATCTCGCTGAAGACGAGCTCGCCCGGCTGACAGCCCGGCGCAGCGCGGCCACGGACATGCTGGAGATCAACGGTCAGGACGTCGATGCGCTCTTGGCCCAGCGCTGGGACGTCGCCAAAAAGCGGCAGACCGCGCGCATGGCCACGAACCCCGTTCTGAACGGAGCCGAGGTTACGCTATCGGGCTATCTGATTGCCGCGCCGCAGTCCGCCGATGGCAAGTACTTTGGGTATCTGGTCCCCCAGGTGGGGATGTGCAGCCATCTTCCGCCCCCTACGCCGAACAAGCTCGTGCGGGTGAGATTGCTGGACGACCCGCAGGGCCAGTCTCTCTATGTACCGGTTCGGGTGACGGGCCTGCTGCGTGTCGAAACAAGCGATGCCACCATATTCATGCTCGATGGAGAGGCGCGCATGGTTAGCAGCTGGACCCTTGACGCCAGCACCGTCGACCGTCGGGAAGATTTGGGCGGGAATGGTGTTGTTGGTGCGTCCGAGAAAACCGTCACCACCGGCGCCGGGCGCTGACACACCGGCCGCGTACATGCAGAAAGGTGGCCTGAGAGGTGGTCCCGCTTTTCTGGGCAGTTTTCGCGGTCCGATTAAGTGGAGTCCTGCGGTTCAGGCTGCCGCCGCGAGCGGCAGGGATTTGAAGTACACGTGATCGGGGGTCTGGCGGTCAAGCGAGCTGTGCGGACGTCGAGTGTTGTAGAACGTCGCGTAGCGCGCGATGCCGGCCTTGGCCGCGGAGACGGACTCGTAGGCGTGCAGATAGACCTCCACTCAAACCAGATAACCGCAATTATTCAAAGGCGAAGTCCCGTGAAAACTCCACCCAGGAGTTGGATCGCAATGCGTGCCAGAGTAACGATTCTCACAGTGGCGGTGGCCGGCATCGGGCTCAGCTTTGGCGCCGCCCGTCACGGTCTTTCAAAATCGAACGGGACAGTCCCAAACGTCATCTCACAGAAGGAGAAACCAAGAATGAAATATCGTCATGTTATCGCAGCCCTCGCGGTTTCCGCGGCGGCAACCCTCAGCCCGGCATACGGCCAGACAACGCAAGGACACTCTGTTGGTGCCGCGATCGAACAGATCGCGTCGGGGCTTGCCGGGCGCATAGGATTCGCGGCGCAGGAAATCGGCGGCGACAAGGTCATCGCGTTCAACGGTGATCAGACCTTCTCCATGGCCAGCACCTACAAGGTGGCGATCGCCACGACCGTGCTGGATCGCGTGGACAGGGGAGAACTCCGTCTCGACCAACTGGTTGAAGTCCCGCCCGACATGTACGTCACCGGCGTAGTTGCGCTTGCCGAGACATTCCCCCACCGAGGGATCCAGCTCTCGGTGGCGAACCTGATTGAGGTGATGATCACGGAAAGCGACAACACGGCGACCGACGTCTGCATGGGACTGGCAGGCGGAGCAGCGGCGGTGACCAAGAACCTGCGCAGGCTCGGGATCACCGATTTCAGGGTCGATCGGACTACCCGCGAGATTCTCATGGATTTCTACGACTTGCCGGCGGTCACGCCAGAAGCTATCGCCGAGGCCATCCGCAACAACCCGGCACTGGTGCCGGCCCAGGTTGATCCCAATCCGGACTTCGAGGCGGATCCCCGCGACCACACAACGCCCCTTGCGATGCTGCAATTGCTGCTTGCCATCGACGGTGGCACGGCGATGAGCCCGGAAAGCCGCGAGTTCCTGCTGGGGGTCATGTCGCGCACGCGCACCGGCGCTGGACGTATCAAGGGGCTGTTGCCGATGGGAACGCCCGTCGCCCACAAGACCGGAACCGCAGGCGGAATTGCCAACGACGTCGGTTATGTCACGCTCCCCGACGGTCGGCGGTTTGCCATCGCCGTGTTCACGAACAGCAGCAAGACCTCCGAGTCGGACAGGGAACGGGCAATTGCCGAGATCGCCCGATCGCTGTTCGACTATTTCTACCTGGCTCCGGTGGCGAAGCAATAGGTGGGTAAGGAGAAACCAAATGGGGAAGCTAAACTCAAAGAACTTGATTGCGGCGCTTGCCGTCGCTGTGAGCTTTGGCCTGCCGGCCGCTGCTCAGGACGCGTCCGGGCCGATCCTGTTCACGAACGTCAACGTCTTTGACGGCGTGCACGAAGCCCTGATCAAAAAAGCCAATGTCGTGGTGACGGGCAACAAGATCACCGCGGTGTCGACCAAACCGCTTGCTGTCGCCGGTGGCAGGGTGATCGACGGTGGCGGGCGTACGCTGATGCCTGGCCTGACAGACTGCCATTGGCACAGCATGGCGGCCAATTATAGTGGCAACGCGTTCGCGCTTGGTGAGGGCAAGCTGAACCTTGTGGCGGCCCTTGGGGCGGAAAAGACGCTTATGCGGGGCTTCACCACGATCAGGGACATGGGCGGCAATGTCTTCGATCTGAAGTCGGTGATCGACGAGGGTATGTATGTTGGCCCGCGGATGTACGCTGCGGGGTCGATGATCTCCCAAACGTCGGGCCATGCAGATTTCCGTCAAACGATTGATATACCTCAGAGCTATTCAAGGGATCTTACCCCGCAGGAAAGGATGGGGTCGGTCGCCATCGCAGACGGCAAGGCGCAAGTCCTGCAGCGCGTGCGCGAGAACCTGATGCGGGGAGCGGCCTTCATCAAGCTGATGGGGGGCGGCGGGGTCGCCTCGCCTTCGGATCCGCTGGACGTCTCGCAATACACCGTCGAGGAAATCGCGGCGGCGGTCGAAGTGGCGCAGAACTGGGGCACCTACGTGACGGTTCACGCCTACTCCGCAAAGGCGATCCAGAACGCGATCCGTGGCGGTGTCCGCAATGTTGAGCATGGCCAGATGATCGACGAGGAAACCGCCCAACTGATGAAGGAGACGAATACTTCGGTCTGCCTGCAGCCCTTCTATAACGACGAGGATGCGATCCCGCTCGCTCCCGGCTCGTTTGCGGCACAAAAGTACCAATTGCTGATCTCCGGAACGGATACAGCCTTCGCGTTAGCGAAGAAATACGACCTGCTGTTCGGGTTCGGCACTGACAGTCAGGGTTCACCCGCGCTCGCCGCGCGTCAGGGGGCGCAGTTGGCAAAGCTCGCCCGCTATTACGAGCCCTGGGAAGTGCTGAAGATTGCGACCAGCCAGAACTACGAGATCTTCAAGCGTTCCGGGCCGCGCGATCCCTACCCCGGTGACAACGGTGTGGTTCGGGAGGGTGCCTATGCCGACCTGATTCTGGTCGACGGCAATCCGCTCGAGAACATCGACCTGATCGCCGACCCGGAAAAGAACTTCGTCATCATCATGAAAGACGGCGTCATCTACAAGAATACCATCGAGTGACCTCTTGCCTGGAAGTAGACGTCAGGTCAATTTCACTCAATAAAAGGATAAAACAATGAATGCAGAAACTCCCGTATTACAGAAAGTGAGCAGCCGCATGAAACTCATGGGCTGGCTGTCCATCATTTTTGGTGTCCTGGCGATCGCCATGCCCTGGGTTGCAGGCCAATCGATCCTGCTGATGGTGGGCGCACTGGTCATCGCCGCAGGTATCATGCGCATGATCTGGGCCGTCCAGGCAGGCAGCCTGGGCAAGGGTGTCCTGGTTTTCCTGATCGGTGTTTTGACCTTGCTTGCGGGCTTTGCCGTTGTCGCGAGTCCACTCATGTAGTCAGCAATCCTGACCATCATGCTGAGTATCTACTTCTTCGTCGATGGCCTCTCCGAGCTCTTCGCGGCATTCTCACTACAGGATGGTAAAGGCTGGCTGCTGTTCGACGCAGTGGTGACGGTTCTCCTGAGCATCATGCTTTTTACAGGCTTTCCGCTGGCCGGGACGGTTGCGATTGGGGTGTTTCTCGGCATCAAGCTCGTATTTGTGGGCGTGACCGACGTCCCCCCGCTTTCAGTAGCAGGTGGGTCTAGAGTCCGCCGGCATTGTAAGCGGCCTCGCGGCCAGTTGCTTTGCGTACTGCGCGGGTGTCATTCCGCCCAGTGATCTCTTCGGTCGCTCCTCGTTGTACTCCTGGCGCCAGGCTTCGATCACGGCCCGGGCATGGGCGAGCGACATGAACCAGTGCTCGTTGAGGCACTCGTCGCGGAATCGTCCGTTGAACGATTCCACGTACGCGTTCTGGTTTGGCTTACCGGGCTCGATCAGTCGCAGCGCGATGCCTCTGCGGTGCACCCAGTTCAGCATCGCCTTGCCAGTGAACTCCGGGCCATTGTCCGTGCGGATGACGGTCGGCGTGCCGCGTTGCGCGCAGATGCCATCGAGGATGCGTGTCAGGTGATCGCCGCCGATGGCGTGGTCCGCCACGATGGCGACGGACTCGTGCGTGGCGTCATCCACGATCACCAGGCACTTGATCGAACGGCCCGACGCCTCGCGGTCGAACATGAAGTCCATCGACCAGACTTCCTCGAGCAGTGACTCGGCCAGCAACTTCTTGAGCTTGGCGTTCTCCGCCTCAAGCGCCTTGAGCCGCTTGGCATCCGAGACGCTCATACCGCGCTGAATCGCTTCTTCACGTCCAACCCACCTACCCGGGTCGGACTCTAAACCGTTCGGCTACTCAAAAGAGGGGGACGTCGTAGGGCTCTTAAGCGTGAATACAGGCTTCCCTGCCTTAACAGTCTCCATCACCTTGATGTCCTTGATGGCCAATGGATCCACCTTGAGCGGGTTTTGGTCAAGAATTACGAGATCGGCAACCTTTCCCGGTTCGAGTGAACCCTTGCTGTCTTCTTCGAAGTACATGTACGCACCATTGATGGTGATCGCCTGCAGTGCCTCATAGGGCGTGATGCGTTCTTGCGGCCCGAGCACGCGACCTGTGCGTGTTATGCGATTCACTGCGGACCAGACGACGAACATCTGGTTGATCGGCGTCACATTGTAATCAGTGTGGTTGGCCGCGCGGATACCCTTGTCAATTGCCGAGCGCATCGGACTAATGAAGGATCCGCGTTCCTCTCCCAGGTTGGCGCGATGCGCGTCTCCCCAAAAGTACGTGTGATTGGTGAAAAAGGAGGGAAAGATCCGGTACTTTGCGTACGCATCAAGCTGATCGGGACGCATGACTTGGGAATGAACGATGACTGTGCGGCGATCCTTTGCTTTTGGGTCTTCCTTCATCTGATCGAGGGCATATTCATGACCCGCCAGCATCAGATCGATCGCGGCGTCACCATTGCAGTGAGCGTACACCTGCACATTGTTCTGGTAGCTGAGCAGCATCAGATCTTTGACCTCCTTCGCGGTCAGTGCGGAAACACCGCGGCAATCCCCATCGCAGTGAGGCACCGGCGTCAGATAAGGCGCGCTGAGCGAGGCAGTCTTGCCTTGCGGCGAGCCGTCAATGGTGATCTTAATTCCGGCCAGTTTCACGCCTTTTTCGTAAGCACCCCACTTGGTGTTGCCTTCAGCAATCAACTTCTCGGCCACAGGTTGGAAAACCAGACCCACAAAATCCAGAGTCATCTCGCCACGCTCTGCCACCGCGCGAAGGACTGGCAGGTGCGATTCCTGCAATCCGCCCTCTTGAACCGTCGTCACCCCGTTTTGGGCGTAATACGCAAAAGATTTCGCCAACTTCTTCGCAGATTCGTCGATGGGCCGATCCTTTACAATAACGTCAAGAAACGGAAAGCGGGCGTTTTCCTGCAGCTCGCCGCTGGGCTCGCGGCTGTTGGGCAGACGCACAATCACGCCGCCCGAAGGATCGGGTGTATCCGCATTGACGCCTTTGGCCTTCAGGCCGGCAGAGTTCACGATGA
The DNA here is from genome assembly GCA_963793005.1 of uncultured Gammaproteobacteria bacterium. Taxonomy (GTDB): domain Bacteria; phylum Pseudomonadota; class Gammaproteobacteria; order Steroidobacterales; family Steroidobacteraceae; genus RPQJ01. The sequence goes on along the minus strand of CAWBYP010000004.1, from coordinate 276,196 downwards.
AGATGTGGCCGGATACATGAAATAACAGCACCGGCGTGTTGGGAAATGCCTTGTCGAGATCGGCGGCTGTTGGATGACGCTTCTCATCGAGCAGGGACTCATCGTAGCCGGAGCCTATCAACCACTCTGTTTCATCTGCGCCGAGTTCCTTCTGTTTGTCCTTCAACGCCCGAATGATGTCGTCGAAGTTGCGGGTCGTGCCTACAGGAGCAGATGACAGATCGGCCCAGTCCTGGCCCTCAACATGCAGGAAGATGTGGCTGTGGCCATCGACGAAGCCGGGCAAGAGTGTTTGACCGGCGAGGTTGACCTCCTGTGTGTTCGGCCCCTTCCAGCGGCCTGAGTCGGAAATCGCTCCGGCGAACGTGATCTTGCCGTCCTTTACCGCGAGCGCCTCGACATAGCGTGGCTCCTTGCCTTCCATCGTCAGTATGTCGCCGCCAAAATAGACCGTATCCGCAGCCTGCTGTGCAGACACCGGGGCGGCCGTCAGAACGGCCAGTCCGAACGCAATCGCACGAAGTGTGGTCATCATTGTCGGCCTTCCCAATTCTGGAGTTCCCAGGGTTCAGTGGAGAGAGGTGGTCCCGCTTTTCTGGACAGTTTTCGCGGTCCGGTTAAGTGGAGTCCTGCGGTTCAGGCTGCCGCCGCGAGCGGCAGGGATTTGAAGTACACGTGATCGGGGGTCTGGCGGTCAAGCGAGCTGTGCGGACGTCGAGTGCTGTAGAACGTCGCGTAACGCGCGATCGCTTCCTCGAGTGCCTCGACGCAGAAGTCGGCGGTCAGGCTGTTGGAGAGGCGCCAGCTCGGCCAACGTCGCCTCGCCCTTCACGGCGGCGAGCACCACCTTGGCCTCGAACACTGCAGAGTGATTGCGGCGGCTTCTCTTCCTCATGGGTCTCCTCCTTCCGGAGCGATATCCTCGCTCGCATCAGGCAGAGACTCCACTTATCCGGCCGTCTCGATTACCGGGGCCAGCTCTCACGTCGATTGGCAAGAGTTGGATTGCGGTCAAACCTGCTCTTGTCGTCTAACTCCGGTTCGCGACTGCCTGAGCGTTTCGCAGGGCAGTTCACCATACTTTGTACTGTAGTCTCTGGCGAACTGCATCATCGGACGCGTGAATTTCGGGTCAGACTTTTTGGGCATCCGAACGGCACCCTGGGTTCAAACGGCTTAGCTTAACGCGACACAAATATGGCCCGAATGGCACGAGATGTAAACATGCTGATTGGGAGTCTTGGTAACGTTTTCGCGTTGAAAACAATTATCAATCCGATCAGGCCGGCCAGTCCGGCGTGAACGCGCTGAGTAGTCGCCCCGTCAGCCCTTACAGCCACCGAAAACGGCATGTAAGAGCGAGTCAGTAATGTTGAGTGTTTCGGTGAGTGCAAGGTTGGAGCCTTGGAGCGGACAGATGCCGACATCGTCGTCTTCAACCCGGCTGACCGTTGTAACAAACGACCTTTAGTCGGTCTTATGAAAAAGATGGTCAGGCACGCAAAACAGTTGCTTGCAGCGCACGGCGCTTCGCGTCGCCGCTGTCATTGGAGAATGAAGGTGAAACGACTTAGCGATCTCTTTGCCCTGGCGGTACTCGCCGTGGCTGTAGCCACGCCGGCGATGGCTGCCGATTACGATGTTGTGATCAACAACGGACGGGTCATGGACCCCGAGACCAACTTTGATGGCGTGCGCAACGTCGGCATTAAGGATGGCAAGATTGTTGCGATCACCGAGGACGCGATCGAGGGCAATGAAACCATCGACGCCAGTGGTCACGTTGTTGCCCCGGGCTTTATCGATACGCACCAGCACGGAACAGATCAGTTCACTCGCAAGGTTAATTTGCGCGATGGCCTGACCACCGGGATGGATTTCGAAGCAGGCGCCGGCGATATCGCTAAATGGTATTCGGACGCCGAGGGTAAAACCCAGGCCAACTACGGCATGGTCGTGCTTGCAACTCTTGCCCGTGTAGCGGTGTTGGACGGTCCTGAAATAGCGGCAACTGCTAATGACATGGGCGGCCTATTCCCTATGGTGGGTGCCGCCGCCGCAAAGGCTGAGAAAGAAGGACGCAAGCCAGGTTGGACTGCCACCTTGCCCAATAAAGAGCAGATGACTGAGATCATGAGTATCGTCGATGAAGGTCTTCGCCAAGGCGCCTTGGGCGTGGGCATTCCAGTCGGCTATATGACTACGGGTGTTAGCCAGTACGAATTGTATAAATACCAGGATTTGGCATCAAAATACGGTCGTGTTTCGAATGCGCATGTCCGCTTTGCGGGTGTCAGACCTCCGACCGAGGGACTATTGGGTGTTCAGGAAATGCTGGCCAATGCCATGGTTTTGGACGCACCTTTCCTGGCTTCACACCTGAACAGCAACATGGACTGGGAATACACGATTCCGCTCATCAACGACGCAAGAGATAAGCGAGGGGCCAAAGTTTGGGGTGAGGTTTACCCCTATGCAGCGGGCGGTACCGTTGCTTCGACAGATATTCTCACAGAGTCAAGCATGGCTCAGATGAATATAACCTATTCGAACGTCTCCAACCTTGACGGCACGCGTTGGGATAAGGCGATGTATGAGGACGTTCGTAAGAATGATCCCGGCAGATCGATTTTGATTTACAACAACTCCCCTGAGGACATCGCCAAATGGATGGCTATGCCTGGAGTTGTCGTCGTCTCAGACGGTATGGCCATCGTCGACGCAAATCTCGAGTACTACCCTTGGGATGCCCCTTACGAAGGCAAGTCGGTTCACCCGCGTAGTGCAGGTACCCGCGCCAAGGTGCTGCGTATGGTGCGTGAAGATAAGAACATGCCTTTGATGGAAGCCATTTCCAAGATGAGCTACCTGCACGCCAAGTACCTTGATGAGCTGGGCGGCATTGGCCAGTTCAGGACCAAGGGTCGGGTGCAGGTGGGTGCCGATGCAGACATCGTCGTCTTCAACCCGGACACGGTCACTGACAACAGCACTTACGAGCCAGGGAAGGGCGCGCTGCCCTCTACCGGCATTCCCTACGTGTTGGTGAACGGTGTGGTGGTGGTGAAAGATTCCGTGGTGCAAAAGGTCTTTCCGGGTAAGCCGATTCGTTTTCCGGTGATGGAAAAGGGCAAGCTGGACCAGATTTCTATCGAACCCAGGACGTTTGACCCCAACCAGTCGTAATACGAGGACAAGTGGGGCGGAGCCATGGCTAATGGTTCCCCCCACTGCTTTCGGCACTGAAACCCGCGTTGACAAAGGAGCGATGATGAAGCGCGTAAGGATCTCTTTTAGTTTGTTGGTACTGACCCTTGTTACGGCCATGCCGGCATTCGCTGTTGATTACGATCTCGTTATCAACAACGGCCGGGTCATGGACCCTGAGACGCTGTTTGACGGTGTCGCCAACGTCGGTATCAAAGATGGCCGCATTACCGAAATCAGCAAGAAACCGCTGAAGGGTGCCAAGACGATAGATGCCACCGGCCAGATCGTGGCACCGGGCTTCATCGACACGCATTTCCACTTTCAAAAGCCGGTCGGCTATTCCCTCGGGTTGCGCGATGGCCTGACCAGCAGCATGGATTTCGAGATGGGCTGTGCGGGATCCTATATCGCCGCCTGGTACAAGGCACGTGAAGGCGTGACCGGGGCCAACTATGGCTGTGCGGTCAGCCACGAGTTTGCCCGCGCGATGGTCATCGATGGGTCAAAAGGCGATTACTTGCTGGACGGTCCCATAGCCGCTCTTGAAACCCGCAAGAAAACCGGCTGGAGCGTGACGCGCCCGACTTTGGAACAGGGCAACAAGATTCTCGAAGAGATTGACAAGGGTCTGCAGGCTGGCGCCGTGGGCATTGGCAGCACCGTGGGCTACATGAGAGCGGGCGTGTCTTCACGCGAGATGTTCGAGGTGCAGAAAGTCGGCGCACGCTATGGCCGCGCGACCGGTTCCCATACCCGTTACACGCTCGGCAACGACACCACCGAGAACAACGGCGCGCAGGAACTCGTCGCCAACGCCGTGGCGCTTGGCGCTCCGGCGATCGTGCTGCATTTCAACAACCCCGGCTGGCGCCTTGCACACCAAATGATCACCGAGCTTCAGAAACAGGGCCACAACATTTGGGGGGAAATCTATCCCTACGCTGCGGGTTCCACCCCGATCAATGCCGAGTTCCTGGCGCCTAAGAGCTGGGTCGACGATCTAGGCAACCGCTACGAAGACACCATGCTGGATCCGGTCACGGGTGAGTTCTATACCTTGGAGACCTACAAGGCCACCGTCAAATCCGAGCCGACCAGGCCGATCGTCGTCTTCAAGATGCCCGAAGAAGACCAGGCGAAGTGGCTGACACTGAAAGGCGTGACCATGGCCAGTGATGCAACTGCTGCCATGCCGTACGACGCCCCCTGGGATTACCCGTTGGAAAAGCTGGGTGGCAGCCATCCCCGCACGGCTGGTGCCCGAGGCGCTACGATTCGCCTCGGTCGGGAAAACAACATCCCGATGATGCAGCTGATGTCGATCCTCAGCTACAACGCGGCCAAGCATTTGGGCGACACGGGTCTGAAGTTCATGCAAGAGCGCGGCCGCATCCAGAAAGGCATGGTTGCCGATATCGTGGTGTTTGACCCTGAACTCTTCAAGGACAATTCAACCTACCAACAGGGCGCTGTCCCTTCGACGGGCATGAAAGCCGTGGTCGTCAACGGTCAGGTGGTTGTGCGCGACGATGTGCTGCTTCCGGTTTTTGCGGGTCAGCCGATCCGCTTTGAACCCGAAGCCAAGCCGCGCTTCGAGCCGATCTCGCTAGAAGGGTGGAACAAGACCTTCTCCACCGGCATGCCATCTGAATTCTCGGGTGCCTTCCCTCAGAGCGTCGAAAAGTGATCGTGACACAGTCAGAAACGTAGGCGTGACATGAGGCTTTGGGTATTCGCTTTTACGGTGGCGGCCATGTTGGCCGCCACCCAGGCGTCTGCAGAACCCGAGGCGATCGAGTTTTCAGACCTGGTGGACCCTTTGGCCGTCGTCTTCGACGATCCCTACAGAGACATGGGGTTCCAGTTGCTGAATGAGTTGAAGCTCGTGGTGGAACTTGATGAGAAGCTCGCGCAGAAGGATCTCGCTGAAGACGAGCGCGCCCGGCTGACAGAGCGGCGCAGCGCGGCCAAGGACATGCTGGAGATCAACGGTCAGGACGTCGATGCGCTCTTGGCCCAGCGCTGGGACGTCGCTAGGAAGCGGCAGACCGCGCGCATGGCCACGAACCCCGTACTGGACGGAGCCGAGGTCACGCTGTCGGGCTATCTGATCCCCGCGCCGAAGACCGTCGATGGCACGTATTTCGGTTATCTGGTTCCCCAGGTCGGGATGTGCAGCCATCTCCCGTCGCCTCCGCCCAACAAGCTCGTGCGGGTGAGATTGCTTGACGACCCGCAAGGCCAGTCTCTCTATGTACCGGTTCGGGTGACGGGCCTGCTGCGTGTCGAAGCAAGCGATGCCACCATATTCATCCTCGATGGAGAGGCACGCATGCTCAGCGGTTGGACCCTTGACGCCAGCACCGTCGAGCGACGGGAAGACGTGGGCGGAAATGGCGTTGTTGGTGCGTCCGAGAAAACCGTCACTACCGGCGCCGAGCGCTGACACGGCTTACGTAGTGACATTCAGACCTTCCAAAAGCAGCATTTTGGGCAGATGGCCGTTGCTGAATGCCCTGGCTTCGCTGCTTTTTCTCGTCGGCCTCGCCGGCATCGCCTTGGCTGCCACCACTGAAAAGGCGCAGCAAATCACCTGGGCGAATCTTGTCCCGCAAGTTGAGATATATAACGATCCATTCCTCGAGCTGACCCCTGAGCAGAAAATCGACCTGGTGGTGGTCGCCAGAACAAGGCAGATGCAGTCGCAAGGCGTGGACATTACGCCAGAGCAAACTGAAAGGCTCACTAACGCTTTAAAGCGGCTTGAGAAGGACCATATCGATATTGATGGTTTGCTCGCCTTGCGCGGGGAGATTGCCGCCAAGCGAAAGCACGCGATGGAAGCGGTCAACGAAGCCCTGAACGAACAGCAGGTACGGCTCGCCGGCTATGTCCTGCCACTCGAGATGGACGGGCTGAAGATAACGGAATTCCTGCTCGTTCCATACGTCGGTGCCTGCATTCATGAGCCGGTACCACCAGCCAATCAGATCGTACTGGTGAAGTTTGCGCAGGGGATTGAGGTCGACGGCCGGTTCGCCCCTGTGTGGGTACAAGGCAGAATGATCACCCAGCTTGAGGACAGTAAGCTTTTCCTGGTGGACGGCGCCACCAGTATTCCAAGCAGCTACACGCTTGAAGCCGGCTCCATTGAAGTTTACAAAAAGTAGTTTGTCTTACGAGCGCGCCCAGACCGCAACCGAGCACGGTCTTGAGGCCGCACTCGGAGCACCTGCCGCGATGGTCGAAGCATCTCCGGTGTCTGTTTCGAAATCGAAGTGCGTGCTTGTCGTAAAGGATATGAGTTTTTCCTGGCCGGGGTCTTCGTTACGGATTGGAATCACAGACTTGAGTGTCAGATCAGATGAACACTGGATGCTGGAAGGGCCGAGCGGTTCAGGGAAGAGCACCTTGCTGCAGTTGTTGGGCGGGGTTCTGCTGCCGCAGCGGGGAGACGTCCGGATGCTTGGCCAGAGTATGGGTGAGCTGAGCGCCGCTCAACGCGATCTGCTCAGGGCTGACCATGTTGGCTTTGTCTTTCAGCAATTCAACCTGCTCCCCTATCTGAGTGCCCTCGACAACGTCCTGCTGCCGTGTCGTTTCTCGCCACTTCGGCGTCAGGCAGCGGAAATCGGTGGCGGGTTGGTTGATGAAGCGCGGCGACTGCTCGCTGCCCTGGGGCTCGGTGCCAAGGACGTCCAATATTGTCGCGCGGGGCGCCTGAGCGTCGGCCAGCAACAGCGGGTTGCCGCCGCACGGGCGCTGATCGGGAGGCCGGCATTGGTGCTCGCCGATGAACCGACCTCGGCCCTTGATGCCGACAATCGCGACGCCTTTCTGGAACTGCTTTTCTCGGAAGCGCGCAGCGCCAATACCGCAATCGTTCTCGTCAGCCACGATGCCAACCTGCGCCCGCATTTCGAACGACACCTGACGCTGGATGCAGGCACATGCTGATGCGGTCTCTGCTGACACTGGCCTGGAGCAGTCTTGGTTCGCGGCGCTTCGCGGCGCTGATGACGATTGCCTGCATCGGGCTGGGCTCGGCCGTGCTGATCGTCGTCGAACAGGTCCGCACGCAAGCCCGCGAGGCCTTCACGCGCAGCGTCTCCGGGGTCGACCTTATCGTGGGGCCGCGCGGTGGCTCGGTTGAGTTGCTGATGGGCGTGGTCTTTCGTACCGGCACGCCCGGGCGCGGCATGAGCTTCGAGTCCTACCGCCAGATTGCAGCACTGCCCGGAGTGGCCTGGGCGCTGCCAGTCAGTTTCGGGGACTCGCACCATGGCTACCCGGTGATGGGCACCGAGGCGGACTATTTCAAACATTTCCGTTATGGACGTTCGCAGCCGCTGGCCTTTGCTGCAGGACATCCCTTTTCTGATCCTTTCGACGCTGTGATCGGTGCCGAGGTTGCTGAACGACTCGGCTACCAGCTGAAGCAGCAGATCGCCCTTGAGCATGGTCTGGAAGCGGCGATGGATGCGGAGCACAGCCATCAGGACAAACCGTTCCGCATTGTCGGCATCCTGCAACGCACCGGTACGGCGGTTGATCGTACGGTTCATGTCGGTCTGGCTGGTATCGAAGCGATGCACGCCGACTGGCTGGGTGGGCGCCCACCTGATGCATTTGACAGGCTCAGTGCCGAAGAAGCCCGCCTGGTGGCTAGAGCTCCGGAGCGGATCTCGGCGATGCTGGTGGCCCTGGATCAGCGTGCTGCTGCGCTGTTTATGCAGGCGCGACTCGGCAACTGGCCAGCGGAGCCGCTCAGCGCTGTCATGCCGGGCCCGGCGTTGCTGGAGCTCTGGGAGATTGTCGGCGTGGCCGAGAATGTCCTGCGTGGCATGTCATGGTGTGTGATCACTGTAGTGCTGGTGGGAATGCTGACCGTACTCTGGAGTGGTCTGGAAGAGCGCCGTCGCGAAATGGCCGTGTTGCGCGCTGTCGGTGCGAGGCCCCGGCACACATTTTTGCTGATCATCGGCGAAGCCTTTCTGCTCACGCTTGGCGGCTTGGTGATGGGGATCTTCCTCGCGGCGTTAATCTTGTCGGCACTCGATAGCACGCTAGCCCAGCATTATGGATTGAGTCTGTCCGCTGCATTCACCGGGAGCACCATCGCGCCACTATTCGCAGGGATGCTTGCGGCCGGTCTGCTGGCTGGACTGTTGCCAGCGATGCGTTGCTACCGTCGTTCACTCTCTGACGGGCTCTGTCCCGAGATGGGAAGCTGATCATTCTTAACGAATTCTTCAGCAGTCCGTATCACCGGGAATTGTGGATGCGAATCCATTTCCCCGAGGAAATCGAAGTGCCAGGCACGCTTTACAACCTGAGCGGAGCCTTCCTTGCCCGCGGCTATAAGAATGAGGATATCGCCAAGATCTGGGGCGGCAACTGGCTGCGGATCATGGGCCAGGTCTGGGATTGAGTTAAAGAGACGTGAGGCCGACATTTGGGTGGGCCTCATTCGCCAGACTGGAATACCGTTGGGTAAACATTCGGAACTGAACAAAGACTAAGGAGAAAAATGTGCAAGCGAAATCAAATTTTACCCATCTAATCACAATCTGTGTCTTCTCTACTTTTAGCGTTACCGCTCTCGCTCAAGAAGACCAGGCAGAAGAGAGTGTCGACCTAGACCTCAACCCCTTGATGAAGCAGGCGGCGCTGACAAACGACGAGGTTGCCAGGCAGTTGGCAGATCCGAACTCTGTGCTTGGGTCATTGAACTTCAATCTCGACTACATCAAATATAAAGGCGACCTGCCGGGGGCGTCTGATCAGAGCGCAACTCGCCTGACCTTTCAACCCGTCTTGCCCTATCCGATCAACGACACTACCAACTTTTACCTGCGGCCCGCTGTGCCGGTTATATTTTCTCAAGACGTTCCGACAGCAGGCGGATTCGATAATAAAGGTGTCGAACTTGGGGATATTGGCTTTGATGCCGCGCTGGGCAAAAGTCTTCCAGGTGGCTATGTGGTGGTCGGTGGTATTGTGGGTACTTTGCCCACGGCAACAGACGACGCACTGGGTCTGAACCAGTGGTTGCTGGGCCCCGAGGTCGCTGTTGGAAAGGTTGCCAAATGGGGGGTGCTCGGTTTGCTCGTCTCGCATCAGTGGGACGTTGCTGGCGAGGACAGTTTTTCAACAAGTATCACCGGTGGACAGTATTTCTACACGTTCAACCTCAGCGATGGCTGGCAAATAAGTGCGTCACCAACCTTTTCCTATAACCACAACGCGGCCAGTGGACAGGAGGCCTGGACGCTTCCGGTTGGTGTCGGTGTGTCCAAGACCACAATCCTTGATGGCACGCCCTGGAAGTTCGGCCTCCAGTACTGGCAATACGTCAAGCAGGCGGATGCTTTCGGACCGGATTGGGATGTGCGTTTCACGGTAACCCGGGTAGTCGACTTGCCATGGGGTAAGTAATAGCCGGGGCCAAGGCCTGGCAGCAAATCTTTATCACGAGGCCGCGAGCGGCCAGCGCTGGACATTGCCGGTTGGCTTTGGTGTGAACAAGACATCGATTATTAGTGGGCGGCTATGGAAGTTTGTTCTGCAATTCTGGCATTACGTTGAGGCGCCCGATGCCTTTGGTCCGGACTGGCAGATCCGCTTCACTGTCACTCCCGTCGTATCGCTGCACTGGTAGGATTTGATGCTAATGAGAAATCTACTGACCGTCTCGCACAGCTGCCTGGTCTGTGCTTCTATTGCATCTTTGGTCCTCGCAGTCGGGAGCGCCAGCGCAGCTGCAGAGACAGTCGCAGAGGTTGATACCCAGGCGTTGCGGCAGGAGCTTAGCGCAGAGCGGCAGAAGCTTGCTGAGCAGATGCGCAGGCTGGAAGCGCAAATGTCCGACTACCAGAGCCAGGTGGATCGCATTGACGACCTTGAGAGGCGCCTCGATGCATCGCAGGCTGCTGACGGCGGTCTTGCAGGCGCCCCGGAGGATGCGTCTCAGTCTGGGCCTGCAGCAGCAGGCAGCACGGCCACGGTGTTTGAGTCAGAAGACGCTGCGGCTACTGCGCAACAACAACAAGCTGAGGACCTTGAATCTGTATCAGAGGATCGAATGCAGCTTCTCGCTGGTGAGGGCCGTTCCGATCCCTACGTCGATGAAGGTTTTGGTAAGTCGGTTCCGCTTTTTGGCTCGCCGTGGCGAGTCTCCTTTGGTGGTTACGCAAAAACAGACCTGATCTATGATTTTTCCGGTACCGGAGATGAACGGCAGTTTGTGCTTGCGACGATCCCCGTGGATAACGATCCACCCAAGGGCAGTTACAGCAACCTGCAAATCAGTGAGACGCGCTTCCATTTCGAAACAAGAAATACCAATCCTGACTTTGCCGATAATCGCTTCTACCTGGAATGGGATTTTTTCGATGGGAACAACCAATCATCGCCCCGACTGCGCCATGCTTACTTTGAATATGGAAACTTGCTGGCCGGCAAGACATGGACACTGCTGACGGAATTGCGCCAGCTGCCACAAATGCTTGATTTTGCCGCAGGAGATTCAATTCTGGGAGGCCGCACCGAGCAAATACGCTGGACACAGCCAAACGCTGACAAGACTTTTGCCTGGCAGGTAGCCGTGGAGAAGTTTAATGACTCGTCGATTTTCAACCCGTTCGATCTCCAGGGTACTGCGCGCTCTGAGTACCCCCGTCTGACAGTCGGCGTCACCAAGCAATGGGATCGCGTCGTATGGAGCACCGGGGGTGCGCTGACTCAAGTGCGTTTCGATGGTAGCGATGGCGTAAAAGACGCCAAAGAGGCGGCCTATACTCTGACTACTGCTGGCCGTTTATACGTCGATGACAATAAGCAGAACTGGCTCGGTTTCGGCCTTGGCTACGAGGCCGGTTCCGTTACGGACGTAATCTCATTTGCAGAGGGGCAGGTGCCGAATGCGACCATTGATGCAGATGGCAACCTGGACCTTACCAAAGCCTGGAATGCCCAGATTGGTCTGCACTGGAACTGGAACCAGTCCTATGCCTCAAATTTCAGCGTCGCCTATGCCCGACTTATCGACGTGCCAGACTTGTTGGAGCCGGACGTGATTCGCACCGGCTGGGCATACCACGCCAACCTTATCTATGAATACAACGAACTGCTCAGCGGCGGCCTGGAATTCATGTATGGCGAGAGGGAGAACGTGAGCGGCCGTGACGGGGACGCAAGTCGAGTGCAGTTCAGTTTGATGTATTACTACTGAGCGACCCGTAAGCTCCCCCGCCCGGTGAACAGTGTAATGTTGGACTCTCCCGCAGACGACGGGAGAGGAGATGAAGAAATCGAGGTTTACGGAATCGCAGATTGTCGCGGTCCTGAAGGAAGGCGAGGCCGGCGTAGCACCAGCGGAACTCGCCCGTAGGTACGGGATCAGCCGGGCGACTTACTTCAACTGGCGATCGAAGTACGGGGGCGTGACGGTCAACGAGCTGAAGCGGATGAAGGAGCTCGAGGCGGAGAATTCCAAGCTCAAGCGCATGTATGCCGACCTGGCGCTCGAGAACGCAGCGATCAAGGACGTCCTTTCCCGAAAACTGTAACGCCGTCCGTGAAACGGCAGGCCGCCGAGGTGTTCGTGAACGAGCATCAGCTGTCGATCCAGCGCGCCTGCCGCCTCGTGGGACTGTCCCGGACGGCGTATTACCAAGTCCCGAGAGACGCCGCGGCGCGAGACGCCGGGGTGATCGCTGTACTCAACGAGATCGTCGCCCGACGGCCTCGGTGGGGCTTCTGGAAGTGTTACGACCGGATGTGCCTCGATGGGCATCCGTGGAATCACAAGCGGGTGCATCGCGTGTACTGCGCGCTGCGGCTGAATCTGCCACGACGGACGAAGCGCCGGGTGCCGGCGCGAGATCCGCTGCCGCTCGATGCGCCGGAGGCCTTGAATGTCGTGTGGTCACTCGACTTCGTGCATGACGCGCTCTACGACGGGCGTCGGTTCCGCACGCTCAACGTTCTTGATGATGGCAATCGAGAGGCGCTCGGGATCGAGGTGGCCACCTCGATCCCCAGCCAGCGTGCGATCCGCGTCATGGAGCAGCTGATCGAGTTGCACGGCAAGCCCGATGCGTTGCGCCTGGACAATGGCAGCGAACTGACCAGCCACGCGTTCGTCGACTGGGCCAAGGATCGGCGGATCGCCCTGCGCTTCATCGAGCCGGGCAAGCCGAACCAGAACGCCTACATCGAGCGGTTCAACCGGACCTATCGGGACGAGGTACTCAGCGCGTACCTGTTCGAATCAGTCGAGCAGGTGCAGCAGATCACCGACGCCTGGCTGGTCGAATACAACGAGCTGCGGCCTCACGACTCCCTCGGGCGAGTGCCGCCGCTGACCTGTCTGCCGAGGGAAATACCAGCCGGGGAGTCCAGCTTCAAACTGTAAACTTGACGGGGGAGCTTACGGTTGATCCTGAACATGACGTTCGGTGTGGTAGCGTTCTCGATCCTGGTCCAGGGATCGACGATCGGAAGAATTTTCAAGCCGGCGTACCTGAAGGGGTTGAACAGGCACGGATAAATAGCGTATTCCGTGCAGGCTCGTTCCGACGGCACCGGAAAGGGAGGCGCAGGGAGTCTTGATGGACCGGACGACGCAGCTCAAAGAAGCCTTCAAGCTGGCCCTGAGCATGATGCTGTTCTACTGGCTGGCGCTCACGATGAACTGGGACCTGCCCAAGTACGGCGCGCTCGCGATCGTCGTGATCAGCCTGGACACGACGGGAGCTTCGCTGCGGAAGGGTGTGATGCGGGTGGTCGGGACTACCGTTGGCCTGGCCGTCGGACTCATGGCCATCGGGCTTTTCGCGCAGGACCGCTGGGGCATGATGGCGTTCTTCGCTGTGTACATCCTGGTGGTGAGCTATTTCATGCTTGGCAGCCGGTATGCCTATGCGTGGAATGTTGCGGCATTCCTGGCGCCGCTCATCTGGGCTGCGACGTACGGGAATACGGATTCGGCCTTTAACTTCGCCGCCTTCCGATACCTCGAGACCACTGCGGGTGTAATCATCTTCACCCTGGTAAGCGCGTTGCTCTGGTCACGGGATGCTGGGGACGAGCTGGCAAGGCAGGGAACGGGATTGTGGGCAGATATCCGCGCTCTGTTCGGTCTCTACCGTCGGCAGCTCGCGGAGGGTGCGCTGCCGGCCGAAGCCGAGAGTCTGGGCGCAGGCCTCCCGGGAAAGATGTCGCACATGCTGGAGACGCTGGACACAGCCTACGCGGACACCCGCTCCGTGATAGCGCAGAAGCGCCGATGGGAGGTCCTTCGCGTGAACGCGCTAGCAGTAGGCGACGCCCTCGCTTTGTGGGCACAGTCGATCGACGACAGCCGTTCGCTGGTCCTGAGACGGCCCGAATTGGCTTGCGCGATGGACGCACTGGACCAACGACTCGGCCGCATTGGCGCGCTATGGCCGGCGGCCGTCGAGGCGAACGCAGATTCAATTGCGGACGACGACGACGTGGCTTTGCTGCGGCCGGTGGTGCTGGAACCCGAGGATCCGTCCGCGGAGGCGCTGTCTCACTACGACCACGCCGTCCTGGTGAGCTTTCGGCAGCAACTCGCCATCCTCGACGCAGCGAGTCTCGAGTTGCTGGGTACCTTGCGGGCGCTGGCCGGGCTGGATCCGGATCGTGAGTATCATCTCCCGCCCTTGGTGCAGGACCGGTACCGGCCATCCCTTTGGCAGTCCGAGCGGTTCAGGAAGGCCTCGTTTCCGTCGCTTTGCTTCCTGGTCGGGTACGTTTTCTGGATCTACGTCGATCCTCCACCGGGACCGATGATACCGACCATGGCCGTGGTCTTTAGCATGTCCGTAATCGCGTCGAACATGACTTCGCAGGCCCTTTGGAAGACACTGGTCCTCGTACTGGTCGGCATGACCGTGGTGGCTGCGCCGCTCAACTTCCTGCTGTTGCCGATGCTGCACACCGGCTACGAGCTGATGCTGCTGATCTTCGTCTATGTCTTCGCGGCAGCCTATATAGGCGCTAGGCAACCCATTGCGAAGCTGCTGCTGCTGCAGATACTGGTAGTGATCGACTTCACCAACAACCAGGCCTACTCGTTCCTCGGCCTCGCGAACGGGATGTTGATGCTATATCTGGCGGTGGGCGGAATAGCGGTGCTGCTGACGCTCGTGGCGCCGAGCCGTCCGGAGCAGGTGCTGCTGCGCAGCGTCCGCCGTTTCTTCGAAGGCTGCATGCGCATCGTCAGCGAGTTTTCGCTGAGTCGATCGGATGATATTGCCAAAGCGTCTGGACGCCGAAAGCGCTATTACGAATCGATGATCCTGCCGGCCTCGGCGCAGCTGCAATCTCTCGAGAAGACGCTTGAATACAAGTCGTATCCCGAGAACACGCCCGACAAGGTCCGGCTGATGGTCGATGGCATGCAGAGCATTGCCTTCAGGCTGCAGGCGCTGGATATCGCATACATGCGGCTTGTCAGCCGTTCGCCTGATCGGATCGAGCTCTTCGGGCCGCTGGGCCAGCAGCTTCTGGAAGGATTGCAGCGCATTTTTGTCGCCTGGGCTGGGTTCAGGAAGATCGATGCGTTGGAGGACGAGCGCGCGGCGCTGCAACAGATAGCTCGCGAACTGGAGCAGCGGCTTGATGCGCGCGATTCCAGCGGACAGTCAGCGCCGCGGGATGACCAGGAGTCCGAAGATCTCTATCTCGTACTTGGGTGCCTGCGCGGCCTGATCGGCGCCATGCAGGACACTCAGCGCTCGATCCAGCAGATCAACTGGGGCCAGTGGGCGGAGGCTCGATTCTGATGGATCTGATCCCCAGCGAGGTCGCCATCAGCGGCGTCTATCTGTCTCCGCTACTGGTCTCTGCGATGGCAGGGACGCTCGCGACCGTCTTCACGGCACGGTTGTTGAATCGCTATCGGCTGTCACGATATTTCTATAATCCACCGCTGGTGTTCGTCGCGCTGATGATCATCTACACCGTCGTAATCGGGACGTTCGTTTTTCCGGGGTAACACAATGACCAATCGCTGGATGAAGAATCCGAAATACCTGCTGACGGCAGCGGTCATTGTGGTCGCGATCGCTGCGGTGTTTCTCAAGTACCGGGCCTATGTCACCAATCCCTGGACTCGCGACGGCCAGGTACGGGCGAACGTCATCCAGGTCACCAGCCGTGTCTCCGGCCCGATCGTGGGCCTGCCCATCAGGGACAACCAGCTCGTTCGGGCGGGCGACGTGCTGTTCGAGATCGATCCGCGAACCTATGAGGCCGCGTTGGAGCAGGCACGCGCGCAGCTCGACGCGACGGGCGACAACTACGACGCACTCTCCGAGCAGGTCGAGTCGGCAAAGGCGCAGGTCGAGATATCCAGCCACTCGATCACCCAGGCGGACGCAACCATCAAGGAACTCGATGCCGACATCGAACGCAGCAAGGCCGAGCTCGAGCGCCAGCGCGAGCTGCTCCCGAAGAGGGCAACGTCCGTGAGATCGGTCGAACGAGCCGAGGCCAGTCACGCGGTTGCAATCGAGAAGCGGAAGGCCGCTGTCGCCAGCAGGGCGCAGGCCGAGGCGGCGCTGGTGCAGTCGAAGGCCCAGCTTGCAAAGGCGAGGGCCGGTCTAGGCGCGGCAGGTAATGCAAATCCCCAGTTGCGTTCGGCACGGGCCGCGGTCAGACAGGCGGAATTGAACCTCGAGTTCACGAAGGTGCAGGCGCCGGTGGATGGCTACGTGACCAACCTCAATCTCCGGCTGGGTAGCCAGGCAGTCGCCAACCAGCCGGCACTGGCGCTGGTCGACGTCAACAGCTATTGGGTTCACGGATACTTCAGGGAGGACACGGTGGCGAACATGCGGCCCGGAGACCGGGCAATCGTCACGCTTATGACCTATCCGGATGCGCCGCTCGAAGGTCGCGTCGACAGTCTCGCCTGGGGGATTGCGCAAAAGGACGGTAGCAGCGGATCCGAGCTTCTACCGAACGTCAACCCGACCTTCCCATGGATCCGCCTGGCGCAGCGCGTGCCCGTGCGCATCCACCTCGACAAGGTTCCGGAGAACGTAGAGCTGCGCGTCGGCACGACCGCCTCGGTGCTGGTGATGACTGGCACGGCGGGCGAAAATGCCGGCGGCGCGAATGTGCCTCCGGTTCCGCGGGCGATCCAATGACCTCTGCGCCGCGTGCCCGTCAGTTCCAGAAGGCCGCTGCGGCGATCGGCGTGGCGCTGTCGGCATTTGCCGTGGGTTGCACGGTGGTCGGGCCGAGGTACGAGGAACCGACCGCGGATGTCCAGTCGAGGTGGACGGAACTGGAGACCCAGACGCTCACGACCGAGCCGCCGCTCGATCCGAGATGGTGGAAGTCGGCATTCAGCGATCCCGAGCTGGATCAACTGATCGAATCGGCACTCGCCGAGAACCTGTCGCTGCGTTCCGCGGCACTACGCGTGATGGAGGCCCGACAGCAGCTTGCCATCGCGGTCGGGTATCAATTTCCCCAGGTGCAGCAGTTGTCTGGCTCGGCCGAGGCGCAGAGGCCGAGCAGGAACGCGCGCGACGCTAATCCGCAGCTCGAAAACTCCTACGACCTCTTCAGCCTGGGATTCAACCTGAGCTGGGAGGTTGATTTCTGGGGCCGGAACAGACTGCTAGTGCGTTCGGCGACGGCGGGGTTCGACGCGAGCGTCGCCGCCTACGACGGCGTGATGATCACCCTGCTTGCCGACGTCGCGCAGAGCTATCTGCGGATCCGGACGCTCCAGGAGCAGATCAAGGTTGCGCAGTTCAACCTGAAGCTGCAGGAAGAAAGCGCGCGAATCGCCAACGCCAAGCTGGAGGCCGGAGCGGTCAGCGCACTGGACGTGGAGCAGGCGCAAACCCTGCTGCACAACACCGAGGCGCAGCTGGTGGCGGAAGAAAGCGCGCTCCAGCAGGTCAAGAACTCGCTCGCCGTTCTTCTCGGCCGTACCCCGCAGGAACTCAACGGGCTGCTGACCGACATACGCCCGATCCCGGCCACTCCGGAGGAGATCGCGATTGGCGTACCGCAGGAGTTGATTCGACGCAGGCCGGACATCCGCATCGCCGAACGGCAGCTGGCCGCGCAGGGCGCCCAGATCGGCATAGCGATATCCGACCTCTACCCGCAGTTCACGATAGGCGGCTCGATCGTTTCGAGCGCGACCACGCTGGGCGGCGGGACTGCGTCCGACCTGTTCAAGAGCGACAGCGTCGGATCCAGCCTGTTCGGCGTCTTCCAGTGGAACATCTTCAATTACGGGCGACTCAGGAGCAACGTTCGACTGCAGGACGCGACGTTCCAGCAACTGCTGGTCGACTATCGCGAAACGGTGCTCCAGGCGCAGGGCGAAGTCGAGAACGCGATCGTTGCCTATGTCATGGATCGGCGGCGGCTCGAGACCTACAAATTGGCGGCGGCGGCCGCGCAGCGGGCGGTCGATGTATCGACAGCACAGTACGAGGACGGTGCCGTCGACTTCAACACCGTGCTCAGCACACTCAACGCGCTGCGTCAGCAGCAGGACCTCGTGGCCTCGACGCAGGGTGCCGTCGCAAGCAGCCTGGTCCAGGTCTACAAGTCGCTGGGTGGCGGCTGGCAGATCCGGCAGGACCTGGCGCCGGATGCGCTTCTTCCCGCATCGACCAGGGAGGAGATGCTGGATCGAACCGATTACTGGAATAGGGTCCTGCAGTGAGGCCGAAGGGCACGTTCGCTGCCGGTACATACACGAACCGATGCACCACCACGCACGTGGCCGGTCATCGGATCTGGAGGAACGACGGGTTCACATGCAAGCCGCGTCCGACCTCGGAAGCGGTCAATCACGCAACCGCGACCTATGGAGCTGTGAAGCGACAGGATCGCGAGCTTGTGTGATTAGAGGCAACGAAACCCGAGCTGGAAGGAAATCAGGAAAATGAGACGCAATCCAGGACGCTCCGGGATCGAAGTGAGTGCACCTGGTATGGGCTGTTGGGCAATCGGCGGCCCCTTGTAGGCCGGGGAAACACCCCTCGGCTGGGGCGAAGTGGATGATGAGGAATCCATCCGCGCTATCGGTACGGCCCTCGACCGAGGCGTCGATTTCTTTGACACGGCTAATGTCTACGGCGCAGGCACAGTGAGCGGGTACTCAGCCGCGCACTTGCAGATCGCGCTCCAGCGCCTCCGCGTCGGCGGGCGGGATCTCCAGCGTGTCGCGCAGGCGATCCAGCATCGCGCGTTCCTTCTGTGATATGCCATCTCCCCGCAATGCCTCCTCGACGGCTGCCTCGTAGACCTGCAACTTGCGGAATGCGGCGTACTGCGGCGTGTCATGGGTATTCGGCATCGCCGCGCTGGCGACACCTTCGGCGAACCGTTGTAGCGGCGCCAGGAAGAACACCACCAGCGCGGCGGCCAGCAGGCCTGCGAAGTTGCCGAGTTCCGAGGAGAGGAGCCTCTCGGCACTTTCTGACACCGCGTAGATGATCGCTACCGCCGCGGCGGCAAGCGTCGACTGCTTGATCGTCCAGCGGATGCGGAGGTCGATGTCGAACAGCTGGGTTCGCAGGATGCCATAGGCGATCAGGGGCACCGCAAGAAGTGTCCCGAGCATGTAGATGACGTAGGTTGGGTCGTAAGGATCAGTGGGAACCTCGGCATAAGTTCCATTCCACACCCCCCAGACGACTGCAAGGTATACGAAACCCCAGCAGAGGTCGCGGACCCCGAATGCCAATGCAAATGAGCGGGCCCGTGTGCGCGCGGCGCCGGTCGCCATGTGCCAGGCCTGGATGGATGCTGCCAGCGCGAATACGAAAGTCATCACCAGCAGCAGGTAGAGCGCCGACGCGCCGTATTTCATTGGCGTGTTGAGGGTCGCGAAAAACAGCACGGCCGCGATCGTCGCGAGGCCCCAGCGCACGCGTGGATCGGCCAATGGGCGCGTAATTGGCGTGGACAGCGCGGCCGCCAGGAAAGGCGGGTACAGCGCCAGCATCGCGCAATCGCCCATCGTGTGGACGACGAACTCCCACCTGAACCAGGTCGCGTACATCGGGTGCGCCTGCGCCGCCGGCGTCAGCATCAGGTCGATGTAGCCGGCGGAAATCAGCGTCACGCCTTCAATAACGAGCAACAGTGACAGCTTACGCGCGGTGCTGCCGGGTGCGCCGAGTCGATACAGCAGGACCGCCAGCGACCAGCACATGGCGAGTGCGATGAGCGCGAGTATTCCGCGTGAGTCGGCCTGGAACATCGGCGGATGTTACCTCACCCGCCTGAGCTTGAACTCAAGCGCGAACAGCATCTCGCAGTGCAACGGTACCGCGGGGCCGAGCGTTCGGGCAGAATCGGAACGGACATTCGCCGCGGCGCCCAACCAGCGCCACGCATCCGGAATGTGGCGACGTTGTGCGGGGCCGCCGGCAGAATTCTCCGGGGGAATTCGCAGGCGGGGAATCGTTAGGGAGAACGTCCGATGAGGATCAAGATAAGGACGCTGGCGGCCGTGGTATGCGCCGTTTCGACCGCGATGTTGTCCGGCTGCGACCGCGGGACGGATTCGGCCGCTGCCATTGCCCAGGACCAGGTTGCCGACACGATCTATACCGGCGGCGACATCGTCACCGTCAACGACGTCCAACCAACTGCCGAGGCGGTTGCGGTCAGGGATGGAAAGATCGTCGCCGTCGGCACGCTGGCGGAGGTCGCAGCAGCGCACAAGGGAGAGACGACCCTGGTGATCGACCTCGCTGGTCGAACCCTGGCGCCAGGCTTCATTGATGGACACGCGCATTTCCTGGGGTTCGGTGTGCAGGCTGTAGGGGCCAACCTGCTTGCTCCGCCCGACGGCTCGGTCAACACGATCGACGATCTGGTGGCCAGGCTGCAGGAGTTTGCCAAGGGGCCGGACGTCGGCCGCACGGGCTGGATCTTCGGCATGGGCTATGACGACGCGCTGCTCGGGCGCCACCCGACCCGCGACGACCTCGACAGGGTCTCGAAGGACATCCCGGTGATCGCGGTCCATATCTCGGGACACTTCAGCGTGATGAACAGCGCCGGCCTGGCAAAGGCCGGCTACACGGCCGCGACGAAGAACCCCGAGGGAGGCGTGATCCGCCGTCGTGAAGGAAGCCAGGAACCGAACGGTGTGCTAGAGGAACTGGCCAGCATTCCCTACATGATCAAGGCGATCAGCCCGACCAAGCCGGAGGACATGGACTATTTCCTGGGCAAGGGTCTCGATCTCGCCAAGAGCTTCGGCTACACGACGGCGAATGAAGGCCGTGCTTTCGCCTTCCAGCACGCCTACCTGCTGGACGCCGCGAAGCGTGGGCTGCTGGACATCGACGTGCTGTCGTTCATCGACTACACGGACCGCAGGGTAATTCCGACGCCGACCACCAGGACCTACGATGGTCACTACCGGGTGGGTGGCCTGAAGATCACGCTCGACGGCTCGCCGCAGGGCCGCACGGCCTGGCGCACGATTCCGTACCTGATACCGCCCGATGGCCAGAAGCAGGGATACACGGGCTACCCGGCAATTCCGGACACGAAGGTAGTCGAGGCCCTGTTCGACGAGGCGTACCAGAAAGGCTGGCAGGTGAAGGTCCACGCCAACGGCGACGCCGCGGTGGACCAGATGATCGCCGCAATGAAGCCCGTGCAGGCAAAGTACGGTCCCGGGGACCGCCGCCACGTGCTGGTCCATGGGCAGCTGGTGCGTCGCGGTGACCAGCTCGACTCGCTGAAGGAATTGCAGGTGGTCGCCTCGCTGTTCCCCATGCACACGTTCTACTGGGGAGACTGGTACGACCAGATAATCGGCCCGCAACTGGCGCAGCAGATCTCGCCGATCCGGACCGCGCTCGACAAGGGTCTCAGGGTGACCAGCCACACTGACGCGCCAGTTGCGCTGCCAAACCTGATGCAGGTGATGTGGGCCACCGTTAACCGCACCTCGCGCAGCGGAAAGGTGATGGGTGCGGATGAGCGCCTGACCCAGCTCGAAGCGCTCAAGGCGGTAACGAGCTGGGGTGCATACCAGTTCTTCGAAGAAGACACCAAAGGCTCCATTGAAGTCGGCAAGCTCGCGGACTTCGTGATCCTCGACAAGAACCCGCTCAAGGTCGACCCGGCCACGATCAACAAGATCGTGGTTCTCGAGACCATCAAGGAAGGCAGGACGGTCTACACGCGAGGAGCGCCAACCCACGCCGACATCGTATTGAAGTCAGTCGGTGGCTGATAGCGCATGAAAAAGGGTTCACACCAGGCGTTCATCTGCGATGCGATCCGCACGCCCTTCGGGCGCTACGGCGGCGCACTAGCCAACGTTCGCACCGACGACCTCGCGGCGCTGCCGATCAAGGCGCTGATGGCGCGCAATCCGGGGGTCGACTGGGCTGAACTCGGTGACGTCTTGCTCGGCTGCGCCAACCAGGCCGGCGAGGACAACCGCAACGTCGCAAGGATGGCGGCACTGCTCGCCGGGTTGCCGATCGAGGTGCCCGGCGCGACCATCAATCGCCTGTGCGGGTCCGGACTCGATGCCGTGGGATCAGCGGCACGGGTCATTGCGGCTGACGAGGCCGGCATGCTGCTGGCGGGCGGCGTGGAGAGCATGAGTCGGGCGCCCTTCGTGATGCCCAAGTCCGACGCGGCATTCAGTCGCTCGAGCGTGCTCTATGACACGACCATCGGCTGGCGCTTCGTCAACCCGGAGATGCAGTCGCGCTACGGGGTCGACACGATGCCGGAGACGGCCGAGACGCTGGCAACGGAATTCGGCATCGGGCGGGAAGCGCAGGATATTTTCGCACTCGCGAGCCAGCGCAAGGCGCTCGACGCACAGGAGTCGGGATTCCTTGGGCGCGAAATCGTCCCGGTGCATGTGCCGCAGCGCAAGGGCGCGGCAATGGTCGTAGAGCGGGACGAGCATCCGCGCTCGACGTCACTGGAAGCCCTCGCGAAGCTGCGCGGCATCGTCAGGTCGGACGGGACGGTCACCGCGGGCAATTCCAGCGGTATCAACGATGGCGCCTGCGCGCTGCTGCTGGCCAACGAGCCAACGGCCGCCAGGCAAGGACTGTCGCTGCGCGCACGCGTGCTCGGCATGGCGGTGGCGGGTGTGCCGCCGCGCATCATGGGCATCGGTCCGGTACCGGCCACGAAGGAACTCATGGCGCGATTGGGGCTGGACCTTGAGCGCATGGACGTCATCGAGATCAACGAGGCCTTCGCGGCGCAGGGCCTAGCGGTGATGCGGCAGCTGGGTCTCAGCGACGACGACCCACGCGTCAATGCATGGGGCGGCGCGATTGCGCTGGGTCATCCGCTCGGCGCATCCGGGGCCCGTCTGGTCACGACGGCGGTGAACCGGCTGCACGAGACTGGTGGACGCTTTGCGCTTTGCACGATGTGCATCGGCGTCGGGCAGGGGATCGCACTGGCGCTCGAACGAGTCTAGCCAGGCGAGCTTTCGAGACCAGAGTCGAGCTGGGCTGCGGGGCTCGACTAGCCAATCAATTCCAGCACCTTCTGGTACCGCGGCAGCGCCCGCAGCGATTCGAAATCCGAATCGTGCTTGATCCACGACTTGGTCTCGTGATTCGCGTGCGGCAACAGCCGTTCGAGAAGGTCGAAAGCCTTGTCGTGGTCGCCGAGCTGGGCGAGCACGCAGGCGATGTTGTACTGGGTCAGCACGTCGTCCGGATCGATGGCCATCGCCCGGCCCAGCCACTCCCTCGCGCGGTCTGTCTCGCCGAGCGATAGCAGGCAGCCGGCGCCCAGGTAGGCGGGACGGGGATTCTCGGGATGCTGGGTCAGTTCCCGCTCGGCTCGCTCGACGGCCTTGCGCGCCACGGCCGTGACCTGGTCCGCGCGACCGATCGACGGGTAGATCATCCTCAACATCGACAGCGCCTGGTAATCGTCAGGCCGGAGCGTGGCGGCGCGTTCGAACAGCGTCGCCGCCTGGTCCATCTTGTTCTGGGCGAAACAGGCGCGAGCCATGAAGTAGTGCGCCTCGAACAGGTTCGGGTCGAGCGCGATGGCGCGCTCGAACTCCGCCATCGCCTCGTCGTATTTCTCCACCAGCGACAGCGCGAGCCCGCGCGATGCGTGCGCCTCGGCCAGGCCCGCGTCCAGTGCGAGCGCCTGCGCGCTGGTGGCCAGGATCGTGTCGATCGCAATGTCGACGTGATAGTGTAGGAACAGGAACGAGTCGCAGTCGGCAATACCCGCGTAGGCGCGCGCGTACATGGGGTCGAGCTCGACCGCCTTCGTGAACATGCGTCGCGCCAGCTGGTAGTACGACTTCGAGTGCCGGTGAAAGAACTGCCGGCCCCGCAGGTAATAGGTGTAGGCCTCGATGTTGTCCGTGGGCGCCTGCGCGATCGACTGCCGCTCCTGCGGCAGCAGCTTGACCTTCAGCTGCTCGACGATCGCGTGCGTGATCTCGTCCTGGATTGCGAAGATGTCGGTCAGCTCGCGATCGTAGCGGTCGGCCCACACATGACCGCCGGTTTCGCCATTGATCAGCTGGCCGGTGACGCGCACCCGTGCCCCCGCCTTGCGGACGCTGCCTTCCAGAACGAACCTCACGTCGAGCTCCCTGCTCACGTCCTGCACCTTCACCGCCTTGCCCTTGTAGGTGAAAGCGGTGTTGCGGGCCACGACGAACAGGCCGGAGACCTTCGAGAGGTCGGTGATGATGTCCTCGGTGATGCCGTCGCTGAAGTATTCCTGCTCAGTGTCGCCGCTCATGTTGTTGAAGGGCAGCACAGCGATCGAGATTCGCTCGGCTGGCTCTGTCGTCGAGCCGCCCCCGGTCGGTGAACCCGCCGTGGCTCCCAGCATTTGGCGCAAAGTCGAGACCAGGGTCGCGACGTGGGGCTCGATGGGACGGGTCAGCGCGTCGAGCCAGTGGGTGCCGCCCAGGCAGTACTCCATGGCGCCGGTCGGCGGCACGTCCTCGACCCGGAACGGCACGATGGCCCTGTCCAGCGAAACAGCCCGCTCGACTTCGCGGCGCACATGGGGTGACGAATTGGCCCCCGCTGAAAAGACCACCACGAACACGCGGCACGCCTTGACGGCCTCGATGATCTGCTCGCCGTACTCGGACCCGGCCGGAATGTCGCGCGGGGCGATCCAGCAGCGGATTCCCTGCCGCTCGAGCCCGGCCAGCACGGCAAGCGCCGTGGCCTTGTCGGCGGCGGAATAGCTGAGGAATACGTCGTGCGGCATGTGACCTGTGGGGGCCTCGCCAGGCGAAGCTGTTGAAATATCAAGGGGCTCGCAGGGATCTTGCACTGCCCGGACCGCCGGGACAAGGTCGAAGCGGCGTACGGGCGGTCTATGGGACGCGTATGGGCGGCGGGGATTGGCGAGCCGGGATGTCCAGCGCATCCACGGATGGCAATTGCCGTGCCGTCACCGGAGAATGTCTTCTCAGTGGCCGGCCGCGTGGCTCCGGCAGGCAACCAAGGGTAGATTTCCAATGCAACTTGCATCCAGGCGAAACGGTCGCATCTCATTCCGGGGTGGCGTGGCCATTGCGGCAGTATTGCTGGCCGGGTCTGCGCCTGGAGCCGAACCTACTGTCCAGTCGCCGGCGGCGGGGCCAGTC
Organism: uncultured Gammaproteobacteria bacterium; assembly: GCA_963793005.1. GTDB lineage: Bacteria > Pseudomonadota > Gammaproteobacteria > Steroidobacterales > Steroidobacteraceae > RPQJ01. The sequence goes on along the minus strand of CAWBYP010000004.1, from coordinate 251,328 downwards.
GCCTCAGCGGCGGCGCCGGTCCTGACGGAGTCCCAGCGTGAGGCTGCGGACATCCTCAAAGCCATGGCGAAGTACATGGCTGGCCTGCCGGCTTTCACCGTTACTGTGCGCCAGGGCTATGACGTGGTCCAGGCGACCGGTCAGAAGATCGAGTTCGGCGAGACCCGGAAAATATCCATGGAGCGTCCCGACCGGCTGCGTGTGGAGGAGGTTGCGAGCGACGGCACACGGGACCTCGCAATCTTCGATGGCAGGACGATCACGGTGCTGAAGGCCGACGCCGGTGTGTATGCGCAGGCGCCGCAGCCTGGCACGGTCGACGACGGGCTCGTGTACCTGGTCCGGGATCTCAAGCTGCGTATGCCGCTTGCGCAGGTTTTCTCCACACGACTGCCCGATGAGCTTCCGAAGCGTGTGAAGACGATCGACTACGTGGAAGAGACGGACATTTACGGCGTACCGACCAACCACATCGCGGGCCGCACCGATTCAGTCGATTTCCAGTTCTGGATCACGGAGGGCGACTATCCGTTGCCGCTGCGTGTCGTCATTACATACCTGCACTCGCCGGGCGAGCCCCAGTTCTGGGCGAATTTCCAGGACTGGAATACGAGCCCGAAGTTCGCCGCGGACACGTTCCAGTTCAAGCCGCCAGAAGGTACGCGCCAGATTCCCTTTGCCGTGCAGGTGAAGGATTCCGCTGACTCACGGAAATCGCCGGCCGCGAGCGGGGAGGTTCAGCCATGAAATTGAAGCTGCTGTCGGGCGTCAGCGTCGCCTGCCTCGCCGTTGTCCTGGTGCTGCCGCTGCTGTTGATCGATGACGCATTCGCCGCGCGCGGTGGCGGCGCGCGCGGTGGTGGCGGCGGCCGTAGCGGTGGCGCGAGTTATTCACGGCAGGGTCCGGCGGCCAGCGGCGGATTCTCGCAGCCGAGCGCGGGACCATCGACGAGTCGCGGCACGCAGTCACCCAGCCGCGGCCAGGATTCACGCCCTGCCGTGGCGACCAACGATCGTCCTTCGGCCGGGGCCGATCGGCCGCCTCCAGGCAATCGCCCCCCCGAAGCTGCGCGTCCGCCGGAAGGTACCCGACCGCCCGAGGGCACGCGGCCACCGCCCCCACCACCTCCACCCGGCTATCGCCCGCCACCTCCACCCCCACCGCCGCCCTACGGCGGCTACTACGGTGGCGGTTGGGACTATTACGACAACAGTGCCGCGTTCGTGACGGGCGTGGTCGTCGGCGGCGCCGTAGTTGCGGCCTCCAGCGACTACGACGACGAGACAACCACCACGACGACCACGACGACCACAACGGGCGGACTGCCCTGTGAGCCGACGGTCATGGACGTGGACAACGTGCGGTACTACCAGTGCGGCTCGCAGTTCTACGTCGAGGCCTACGGCGGCAGCGGGCCGATCTACATGCCGGTGTCACCACCGGGCTGAGGCGACCTAAGAGCTTGCTGCGGCCAGGCGCTGCTCGGCATCGCTGATCATGGCCTGGAAGCGTGGGTCGGCGCGGAGGGGGTCGAGGTCCGGATCGCTCTTCAGCCATTCGAGTTGCTCGGTGCCCGATTTTTTCAACACCGGGCCGAGGAATTCGAGCGCAGCATCGAAATCGCGCAGGCTGATGACCATGTCGCATGCGAGGTTGTAACGCATGGTCGCATTGTCAGGATCGATCAGGATGGCGCGCCGGGCCCATTCCTTTGCGCGCTCTGCGTCCCCAAGCACGAGCAGGCAGCTCACCATCGTCGCCATGGCTGAACCATTGTCGGCGTCCATGGCGATCGCTTTCTCGGCGCGGGTAAGTGTGCGCTCTGCCACTCGTCGCAGGCTGGCCGAGTCGCCGAGGGCCGTGTAGCAGGTGACCAGCAGGCCTCCCGAGCCGAAATCGGTCTCCACCAGCGCAGAAATCTTTTCCCAGTGCTGCGCGGCTTCGACGAGCCGGCGCTGGTGGAAGTGCAGTCGCGCCGCTTCCCTGTGCACGTCCGCGGATTCCGGGTCGAGGCGCAGCGCGATCTCGATTTCGTCCTGCGCTGCACTGTACTCCCCGCCAAGCGCGAGTATGCCGGCCTTTGCTGCGTGCGCCTCGGCGAGATTTTCGTCGAGTGCGAGAGCCCGCGTCACGGCCACGGATCCGTTGTCCCCGTCGCCCGTCGAGTAGAGCCGCATCCGTTGCGCCGTGGCCATCAGCGCCCATGCGCGCGCGTAATCGGGATCGAGTTCGATGGCACCGCGGCACAGCCGGATCACGGTGTCGCTGCGTCGCGTGTCGCTCATGAGCCCGGTCGCGTAGTGCTGCCTAGCCATGAGATAGAGGTTGTAGGCATCGAGGTTCGTCGTTCCACGGTGCTCGATCGCCTGCTTTTCCTCCGGTAGCAGCTGCAGCCGGAGTGCCTTGACGATGGCCTCGGAAATCTCGTCCTGCAGCGCGAAGATGTCGTTCAGGTCGCGGTCGTAGCGCTCGGCCCAGACGTGATTGTCGCTGGAACCCTCGATGAGCTGCGCCGTGATGCGGACCCGGCCGCCGGCCTTGCGTACGCTGCCTTCCAGGATGTAGCTGACTTTCAACTGCTTCGCAATCTGCGACACGTCGACGTTCTTGCCCTTGAACGTGAACGCCGTGTTGCGCGACACGACCGCGAGCGCCGACACCTTGCTCAAATCCGTGATGATGTCCTCGCTGATGCCGTCGCTGAAATACTCCTGTTCCTGGTCGCCGCTCATGTTGGAGAAGGGCAGGACGCAGATATTGACGCGAGACGCAGCGACCCCGTTTGCGGCAGGTGCCTGAGCGGCCGGTGATCTGTTACCCGCGTCCTGCGACGGCTGGCTCGCGCGCTGGCGCCCCAGCATCGCGCTGAGAGCGCGCACCAGTTCCTGGAACGGGACGCTGTCACGGTCCTCGTTCCAGTTGTCGAGATCGGTGGTATGTATCGCGCGCACGTCCATCGGCAGCCGGGCGCCTGCAAAGCGCACGGGGACCAGGATGCCGCGATCAGCCGCCTCGCGTGCCTCGCCGCGTACCCAGCGTGAGACGACCGACGCCGGCGTCCAGACAACCATTACGGCTGCTGCTGCCTGCATCTCGGCCTCGATCTGGCTGTCGAATTCCTGCCCAGGAGTGATTTCCGGGTCCCACCAGACCGACAGGCCTTGCGCCTCGATGGCGGCCACTACGGGCGCTACCCGGGCCTTGTCGCTGCGGGCGTAGGAGACAAAAACGTCGGCCATGCTCAATCCTGGGTGGGGGCGGGGGATCCCGGCGGCTGCGCTAGCTTACCCGGTGCGTGGGCGATCAGTACGCCAGCCCAGCCGGTTGCGATTACGACAACCTGCCCGCCTGGGATGCGCAGGCAGCATGCCGTCAAGCGCTTGCCCGAACCGGTCGTCTCAGTGGAGTTGGGCGACGATCATAAGGATCCCGGCGAACCCGGCGGTCCACACTGCGGTGCGCAGCCACGGGATGCCCGCGATGTAGACGACCGCGTAAGCCGTCCGCGCGTACACGAACAGTTTTGCGCCCATGATGGTCATGTCGTTACTTATGCCCGCCGCATTCGCCACCAGCACCAGCGCGGCAAACGGCAGCAGGCTTTCGGCCATGTTGCGGTAGGCGCGCTGTGCCCGGCCGACCCATCCCTTGCCGTCGCATGGGGTCTCGCGGTTTCCGGCCAATACTGGTGCGGGGAACTGCATCATCCCGCCGGTGACTGCGACCAGGAGTTGGACGATCCAGAGCCCTACGGCACAGACCAGCATCGTGAGTTCCACTGTCATTTGAAATTCTCCCTGCATTGCGACTTGCGGCGGCGCGGGCGCGCGCCGCCTGCCGGCCCCGAACTTTACACGGGTTCAGTGGCCAGCGGCGACAGGCCACGGCGGCGCGGGCGTCGCGTTGCCAGGGCGGGCAGGAACTCCGCGGTCAGGACAGGTAGCCGCTCTTCCTGGCGCCGGAAATCGTCAACTTGCGGGCCAGCCTGCGTGAGAGCCGCATCAGCAGGTAGCCAGCCCGGGCCATCGGGCCGGTCGGCAGCACGATGGCGTCGCTCTCCACGGCGCGCACGATGTCCGCGGCCACGACGCTCGGATGGCAGCCGTCCGAGTCGTAGTACTTCTGGAGTTTCGCGATCTGTGCTTCCGTCATGCCCGGGGCGGTCCCGCTTACGTGCACGATAGGCGTGTTAATGATGCCCGGGCAGACGATCAGCACTGAGATGTCAGTGTCGTGCAGTTCGAGTGCCAGCACCTCGGACAGCCCGACCACGGCGTGTTTCGACGCCGCGTAGGCCGACATGTTCGGTGCCGGTGCGAACCCAGCCAGCGACGCCACGTTGACTATCTTGCGCTTGCCGCCCGCGGCACGCATCGAAGGCAGGAAGGCGTCGACGCAATGCACGATCCCGAGTACGTTGATGTCGAGTATCCGGCGCCACTGTGCGAGCGGCGTCTCCTCGAAGCTGCCGAGGAACGCGACGCCGGCGTTGTTGACCAGCACGTCCACCGTGCCCACGTCCCGCTGGACGGCCGCCGCGAAGGCGTTCACCGCTTCCTCGCTGGCAACATCGCAGGCGATCGCGTGGCAGCGTGCGCCGCCGGCCGCCAGCTCGAGCCGCGCTTTCTCGAGTGCCTCGGCATTGATGTCCGAAATCACGAGCCGGGCCCCGCGCTCCGCAAACGAGCGGGCACACTCGAGGCCGATTCCGGATGCGGCACCGGTGATGAGCACGAGCCGGTCTTTGAGGGGCTTCATTCGGCTGGCCCGAAGTACACTTCGAAGAATCGCCCGACCACTGACTGCGGTACCGAGAGGTTCGCGTCCTTGCTGGTGCGGACGCACACGAGCGCCGGGCCTTCGTGAGCCTTGGCGCGCGCAAGTGCTGGCGCCAGCTCGTCGATGGAATCGACGTACTCGCCGTGGCAGCCGAGACCCTTGGCAACGGTGTCCCAGCGCACCTCGCCCATGCCGGTGCCGAAGTCACGCCCCCAGCGGGCAACTTCATTCGGGATCTCCATGGTCCATTGGCCCTCCGCCATCACGACGACTGTGATCTTGATCCCCTGGTGCGCGGCGGTCTCGAGTTCCATTACGTTGAAACCGGCAGCACCGTCGCCGGTCACGCACACGACCTCGCGAGTCGGGTCCCCGAGCTTCGAGCCGATGGCGGCCGGGATCCCGGTGCCGAGCATGCCGAGTTCCAGGATGCCGTGAAACGATGATGGTCGCGTCGAGGGCAGCGCGATGCTGGCCCACAGCGACGTATTGCCCCCGTCCACGTGGTACACGGCATCACCGCCGAACACGCCGCCCACGACAGCGCAGGCCTGGCCGGGGTGGATGCCGGGGCCGCTCCAGGCCCCGACCTGTGCCTGGATGGATTCCTTCCACGCTGCCTGCGTGGCTCGCAGTGCGTCGAGGTCCTTGCGACCGGCGCTCTCAGTCTTCATCGTCCGGAGCCTGGCGACCAGGCCCGACAGCGTTGCCTTTGCGTCCGCCACGATGCCGAGCGTCACCGGCCTCGAAACACCGATGTGGCGCGGGTCCACGTCCACGTGGATCAGCTTGCAGTTCTTCGGGTCACCCCAGTACTTGTCGAAGGGCACGTCGAGATTGCCGATGCGCGAGCCGACAGCGAGCATCACGTCGGCATTGCGGCGGAGGTCGTCTGCGGGTGGGCACTGCGACATGAAGCAGAGCGGGTGGTCGTGCGGCATCACGCTGCGTCCGGCCAGCGACGGAATGACGGGGCAGTTCATCAATTCCGCGAGTTCGATCAGTTCCGGGTTCGCAGAGGCACGATCCACGCCGCAGCCGGCGAAAACCACCGGCGTCTTCGCGCCGGCCAGCAGTTTGGCCGCGGCATCGAGTTGCGCTGCGGACGGTTGCGGAGAACTCGCACGCCCGGAATCGGACGTGTAGATCGGGGCGGTGGACGGATCGCCGGTCGCGTACATCACCGGCCCCGGTACCTCGAGGTGCACCGGACCCGGCCGCCCGGCCCACATCTCGCGGAAACCCATTCGCACGATTTCGGGAATACGCATCCAGTCGAATATCGGTCCGCCCCATTTCACCGCTGGCCTGAACAGGTCGAGCTGGTCCTGGCCCTGGAAAGTCGCGGGCGTGGACGGGTAGACGATCTGTGCGCGGTGCTGGGAGGTGATCGCGACGACTGGCACGCCTTCGTGGCGCGCGGTGAGCATGCCGGGGAGGAGATTCGCGGATCCAGGGCCCGGGTTGCCGAGCACCGCGGCAACCTGCCCGCTGGTCTTGTACATGCCTTCCGCCATGTGAACGCCGGCCGACTCGTGCCGGACCGGAATTCTACGGATCCCATTTGCCTCGAGGGCTGCCAGCAGCGGGTCGATCTCGGGGCAGGGCAGGCCGAAGATGAACTTCACGCCTTCGTTCGCCAATGCCTGGGCCAGCAGTTCGCCACCAGTAAGTTCGCTCATTTCGCCCCCCTTTTCAGCCTTCAGTCGACGCAAGGTCGGATGGTTCGATTCTCTGCGCGTCGTCGATGACCGTACTGACATTTTCTGCCATCATGTTGATACTTTCAGACAACCTGGCCGGTCGCTGAATTAGCGGCCGGCTGCATTGCGCGACCAGGCGTGGCCACACTTCAAAATCGCTATCCGGCCCGATATTTCCAGCAGCTTCTCGAGTACCTGGACGAACTCGGGCTCGATCGCGAGGCGGTGCTCCGTGCGGCGCGCCTGGGGCCGATCGACGACCCCATGAAGCTGATGTCGATGCGGCAGGTCGAGGCGCTGTTCGCGGTCGCCGAGCGCATGAGCGGACGATCTGACCTGGGTTTCGAGTTCGGGCGGCTCGTCAAGACGACTTCGCACGACATCCTGGGCTATGCGTTGCTCACGAGTCCGACGCTGGGTCATGCGCTCAGGTTGCTCTCGAGCTACCAGAGGTTGATCAACCCCGCGTTCACGATGGAGTTGCAGCACCATTCTGGTCGGGTCGATCTCGTCTACAAGCCGGCGATGGCGCTGTCCCACCGAGCGATGCGAATCGTGCAGGAGACGATCGCCGTATCCAATCACCATGAGTTCGGGTCACTGCTGCAGCGGGAGCTGCCGTCGTACGATATTTATTTTTCGATCGAGCGGCCGCCGCACGCAGCGCGCTATGCCGACCTCGCGCCAGCGAAAGTGCACTGGGGCGACCTGTTGCCCGGACTTCGCCTGTCGATGGACGCTGCAATGCTCGACCGGCCACTTGCGATGGCGGACCCACGAGCCATGCAGGCTGCCGAGCAGCGCTGCGTGGCATTGATGCGCGGCGACCGGGGAAGCCGCAGGTGGAGCGAATGGTGCCGAATGATGCTGCGCGAGGCCGAAGACAGCCAGCCGACACTCGAACAACTGGCGAGCTTCGTCAATCTCTCCGCACGCACGCTTGGCAGGTACCTCGACGCCGAGAACACCGGGTTTCGCGAACTGTCGTTGCAGGTTCGGACCGAACGGGCGAAGCGCATGCTCGAGAAGGGCGAGCAGTCGGTAACCCGGATTGCCTATCGGCTCGGTTACAGCGACGTCGCGAGTTTCATTCGCAGCTTCAGGGGGCGGACCGGATGCTCGCCAGGAGCGTGGGGCGAAGCGCGTGCCTCAGGCGGTCGTGTCCGCCATTAGGCGCTCGATATGTTTCGCGCCGCTCGAGGCGAGCGCCTTCAGGTCATATCCACCCTCGAGCGTCGACACCATCCGGCCAATGGCGTGGCGATCGGCGACGGCGCAGGCAGCGTCGGTGACCCACGCGTAGTCGTCGGTCGCAAGCTGCAGCTGGGCCAGCGGGTCGGAAGCGTGCGCGTCGAAGCCCGCCGAGGCGAAGATCATCTGGGGGGCGAACGCCTCTAGCGCCGGGAGCCAGTGCTCCGTGACCGCCGCGCGAAACTCCGCGCTGCCGCTTTCTGCTTGCAGCGGGCAATTGACGATGCGCCCGGGGACCGACGGCGGGCTCATGTCCGGATAGAGCGGGTACTGGAACAGCGAGCACAGCAACACGCGGCCGTCGTCGCGGAAGATGTCTTCCGTGCCATTCCCGAGGTGCACGTCGAAATCGAGGATCGCGACGCGCTCGAGGCCATGCCGTTCGAGTGCGTGCGCCGCGCCGACCGCCACGTTGTTGAACAGGCAGAATCCCATCGCGCGGCTGCGCTCGGCATGGTGTCCCGGCGGGCGCACGTTGCAGAACGCGCGACGTGCCCGGCCTGACATCACCAGGTCAACGGCCAGCACGTTCGCGCCAGCGGCTCGCAGCGCCGCCTCGAGCGTATCTGGACACATGGCGGTATCTGGATCGAGGATCTCGAGGCCGGCTGTCGGCGCCCTGGCGCGGATCTGCTCGATGTATTCCGCCGGGTGCGCGCGTGCCAGTTGTTCATCCGTGGCGCGCGGCGCTTCGTAGTGGTCCAGCAGGTCGTAGAGTCCCCGCGTGCGGAGTTCTTCCGGAATGACGGCCACACGGGCCGGTTGTTCCGCATGGCCTGGCATCATCTGGTGCAGGCGACAGGCAGGATGCGCGATGAACGCTACTGTGCGCCCTTCGGCAGCTTCTGGCGGGGTTCTCGCCATGTGTGCCACGTCAGGCCGCATCGCCGTGCGCTGTCGACGCCCGGCGATCGCGTCCGAACAACCGTTGTACCGTGACGAAGAACAGCGGCGTGAAGAACACGCCGAGCAGCGTGCCGGCGATCATGCCGCCGAGCACGCCGGTGCCGATCGCGCGCTGTGCCCCGGAGCCCGCGCCGGACGCGATCGCGAGCGGCAGCACGCCGAGGCCGAAAGCAAGCGAGGTCATCAGGATCGGTCGCAGACGGATGCGCACCGCGTCCATGGTCGCCTCGACGAGATCCATGCCCTTCGCCAGGTTGTCCTTGGCGAAGGTGATGATCAGGATCGCGTTCTTGCTCGAGAGGCCCACGGTCGTGAGCATCGCCACCTGGAAGTACACGTCGCGCTCCATGCCGCGGAGCGTCGTCGCGAGCACCGTTCCGAGGATGCCGATCGGGACGACCAGCATCACCGCAGTGGGGATGGTCCAGCTCTCGTACATGGCCGCGAGGCACAGGAACACGACCAGCAGCGACAACGTGTAGAGCAGCGGCGTCTGCGCGCCGGCAGCGCGCTCCTGGTACGACTGGCCGGTCCACTCGATCCCGATGCCGCGCGGCAGTTGGGAGACGAGCTTCTCGACCTCGGCCATCGCGGTGCCCGAACTCACGCCCGGTGCCGCCTCGCCATTGATCTCCAGCGACGAGGCGCCGTTGTAGCGTTCGAGCCGCGGCGGGCCGTAGTCCCAGCGCCAGCTGGCGAAGGCCTGGAACGGCACCATTTCGCCCTGCGAATTGCGGACGCTCCAGCGGCTGAAATCCTCGGGCACCATGCGGTACGGGGCGTCGGACTGCACGTAGACGCGCTTGACGCGCCCCCGGTCGACGAAATCGTCGATGTACTGGCCGCCCCAGGCGGTGGAAAGAGTCACGCTGATGTCGTCGATCGAGACGCCGAGCGCCGCCGCCTTCTTGTTGTCCACGTCGATGCGGAACTGCGGTGCGTCGTCCTGGCCGTTCGGTCGCACATTCGCCAGCAGCTTGTCCTGGCTGGCCGCGCCGAGGAACTGGTTGCGTGCGGCAAGAAGCGCAGCGTGGCCCAGACCTGCCTCGTCCTTGAGGTTGAACACGAAGCCCGTCGAATTGCCCAGCTCTGGCAGCGGGGGAGGGGCGAACGCGAACGCGAACGCGTCCTTGATCTGCATCAGGCTCATCATGGCCCTGCGGGCGACCGCGTCGACGCCGAGTTCCTTCGATTTGCGCTCCGACCAGTCCTTCAGGTTGACCCATGCGATGCCGGCGTTCTGCCCGCTGCCGGAGAAGCTGAAACCCTGCACCGTGAACACCGAGCGGACAGTGTCCTTCTCGTTCTCGAGGAAGTGCCGCTCGACCGCGTAGATCGAGTTCATGGTGCGCTCCTGGGTAGCGCCTGCCGGCGTCATGATCTGCGCCATCAGCCAGCCCTGGTCTTCCTGCGGCAGGAAGGCAGTGGGCAGGCGCAGGAACAGCACGGCCATGATCGCTGCCATCACCGCGAACCCAGCCAGGTAGCGGCCGCGCCGGCCCAGCATGCGGTGCACCGCACCCTGGTAACGAGTGCTGCCGCGGTCGAAGATGCGATTGAACCAGCCGAAGAAGCCGCCCCTGCTGGCATGCTCATTGCTGGACGCGGGCTTCAGCATCGTGGCGCAGAGCGCCGGCGTGAGGATGATCGCGACCGCGACGGAGAGCGCCATGGCCGAGACGATGGTCGCCGAGAACTGGCGGTAGATGATGCCGGTGGACCCACCGAGGAAGGCCATCGGCACGAACACTGCCGCGAGCACCAGCCCGACGCCGACCAGCGCGCCGGTGATCTGGTCCATGGACTTGCGCGTCGCTTCGAGTGGGGATAGACCCTCTTCGTGCATGATGCGCTCGACGTTCTCGACCACCACGATGGCGTCGTCCACCAGCAACCCGATCGCGAGAACCATCGCGAACATCGTCAGCATGTTGACCGAGTAGCCGAGCGCCGCCAGTACCGAGAACGTGCCGAGCAGCACCACAGGCACCGCGATGGTCGGGATCAGGGTCGCACGCAGGTTCTGCAGGAACAGGTACATCACCAGGAACACCAGCGCGATGGCCTCGAGCAGCGTCAGGATCACGCCCTGGATCGCGGACCGAACGAACGGAGTCGTATCGAAGGGAATGGCTGTCTCGACTCCCGCTGGAAACGACCTCGAAAGCTCCTCGAGCTTCGCTTCTACTGCTCGCGAGGTGGCCAGTGCATTGGCCCCGGTGGCGAGCGACACGGCCAGGCCCGTGGCGGGCTTGCCGTTGAAGCGGCCGATGTTGCTGTATCGCTCGGCGCCCAACTCGACCCTGGCCACTTCGCCCAGCGTCAGCACCGAGCCGTCCGGATTGCCGCGCAGCACGATCGCGCGGAACTGCTCCGGCGTCTGCAGGCGGCCCTGTGCGGTGATCGATGCGTTCAGCTGTTGGCCCGGGATCGAAGGCGTGCCGCCCAGTTCGCCTATCGCGACCTGCTGGTTCTGCGCACGGATTGCCGCGATCACATCGCCGGGGTTCAGGTGATAGGTCTCCAGGCGGCTCGGATCCAGCCAGATGCGCATCGCGTACCTGGTGCCGAAGGCCTGCACGTTGCCGACGCCGGGCACGCGTGCGAGCGGGTCCACCACGTTCGCGGTTACGTAGTCCGCGACATCGTCGGACTTGAATCGGCTGTCGTTGGACACGAAGGCCACGACCATCAGGAATCCCGTGTCCGACTTGCTGACGCTGACGCCCTGCTGGCGGACGGTGGCTGGCAGCAGCGGCGTGGCCAGTTGCAGCTTGTTCTGCACCTGCACCTGCGCCACGTCCGCATTCGTGCCGCTTTCGAATGTGAGCGAGATACTGGCGCCACCATCCGACTCGCTGGTCGAGGACATGTAGATGAGCCCGTCCAGCCCCTTCATGCTCTGCTCGATGATCTGCGTGACGGATTCCTCGACGGCCTGCGCCGTAGCGCCGGGGTAGAACGCAGAGATCGAAATCGTGGGCGGCGCGATGGTCGGGTAGCGTTCCACCGCGAGCCGCGTAATCGAGATGACGCCCGAGAGCATCACGATGATCGCCAGTACCCAGGCGAACACCGGCCGGTCGATGAAGAATCGTGCCATGGCCTGGCGCGCCTACTGCTGCTGCTCGGAGGCGGGCTTTTCTCCAGCGGCCTCGCTGTCGGCTGGGGCCTGCGGCGCCACAGGCGTGCCCGGCGGGCTGGCCTCGGTCGCCGTGACCGGCGCGCCGGGCTGCACTTTCTGCAAGCCTTCGACGATGACCCTGTCGCCTGCCTCGAGCCCACCGTCCACCAGCCACTTGTCGCCGATGGTGCGGCTGACCTGGACCGCGCGCAGCTCGACCTTGTCGTCCTTGCCGACCACGAGCGCGGTCGCGTTGCCGTGCGGATCCCTGGCGATACCCTGCTGGGGCACGAGGATGCCTTGCGGCCGGACGCCGTTGCCCACCAGCGCGCGAACATACATGCCAGGCAGCAGCAGTTGCTCGGGGTTCGGTACCTTGATCCGCAGCAGGTAGCTGCCCGTCGTCGGATCGACGCTGACGTCGGAAAACTCGAGCACGCCGGGATGCGCGTAGCGGCGACCGTCCTCGAGCACGATCGTCACCGGCAGCGAGGCTTCCCGCTCGATCATGCCCTCGGCAAGTTCGCGCTTGAGCTGCAGCAGTTCCGCACTGGACTGCGTGACGTCAACATAGACGGGATCGAGTTGCTGCACGGTGGCCAGAGGTGCGTCCTGCTCCGCCTTGACCAGCGCTCCTTCCGTGACCTCCGACTTGCCTACGCGACCCGAGATCGGCGCGGTGATGCGTGCATAACCGAGCACCACACCGGCCGCAGTAAGCGTCGCGCGGCTCGACTCAAGCTCGGCCTCCGCCTGGCCCAGGGCGGCGACAGCATTGTCGTTGTCCTGCGCGCTGACGACGCCGGTCTTGACCAGTTCGCCGGTCCTGCGGGCCCGCAGCCTTGCGGCCTCCAGCGTGGCTTCGGCGCGGGCGACCGCGGCCTTCGCCACGCCGTAGTCGGCGCGATAGGTCGCGTCGTCGAGCTGGTAGAGAGCCTGGCCGGCCTTGACGTTGGCTCCTTCGGTGAAAAGCCTGGCCTTGACGATGCCGGTCACCTGCGGCCGCACCTCGGCAACCAGGAAGGCGCTGGTTCGGCCAGGAAGCTCGCGGACCAGGGTGACCGGCTCCGCGCGCAGCGTCGCGACCGTGACCGGCATCGCGCCCGGGCCTTGCGCGGGAGCTTGCTGCCCGTTGCCGCAACCGGACAGCGCGGCTGCGACGGCAATGGTCGACAGGACGACATGGACGCGCATGGGGCGCTCGATCATTTCTGGGCCTCGAGTCCCACGGGAGGCAGGGCGGCATTGCCGCCCACCCGTGAGGATTGGTGAAGGTAGGCGGGCATCCTTGTCGCACCGGGCCGTGCTGTCAATCCGGGAGTGTCTTGCCGCCCCACGCCCACGCATGGTCATGCCCGGGGTCCTGCATTAGATGCACTTGGACGGAGTACCCTACGCTGCCGGCAGGTTGCATCGAACGGACCCGTTGAGCCAGGACGCCTGCGTTGCTGCTGCGTCGGCAGCTGGCCGCGGGCATCGCCCCGGCTGGGTGATTGTTCCTATTTTGTGAATAGACTGTCTGAAAATATCCTGTTTATCTGATCAATCAACTGGAATATCGTTGGCTCCAAGTTCAACAGGAGGATCCAGCGATGTTCACCATCAAGCATTCAGAGCGTGTCCTGGCCCGGGTCGTCGCCGGCCTGGCAATCACCGCGACGTTGATGCTCGGCTCAATTGCGCACGCTGTGCTCGCGAGCCAGCCACTGGTCTGACGCTGCGAGGCGCCGGGCCAGCCGGTGGCCGGCGGGGCACTGGCCAGTTGCCGCGCCGCCAGCCAGCATCGGCAGCGGATATTCCGCCGGGCCGGGCATGATGATCCCGGCCTCGGCGCTCCCCGCGGGTTGCGAGCCAATCTGCCACGGCTGTCGCCACCGGCGACTCACCGCCGCAGACAGCGTCGCCCAGAAACGCGCTTACCTCGAGCGTGTGCTCGGGCCCTGGTCCGGCCGGATAGCACCGGTCGAGGCGCCCGCCGCGAGCGGGCGGCTCGGGTACCGCGACCGTGTCACGCTCACAGCGCGCTGGTCGAGCGAGCAGGGCTGGCATTTCGGGCTCATGCGCCGAGACGAACTGATCGCCATCCACGACTGCCCGGTACACACCGCACGGGTGCGAGCCCTGGTGCACATGCTGGTCGAATGCCTGCCTGCCGGCGACCAGCTTCCGCTCGCATACCTCCACGTTGCAGGAGCACAGGCCACGCTGATCGTGAAGGCTCACCGGGTCGATCATGAACTGCTCATGCCGGTCGCGTCGGCCGTGACGGGTATCGGCATCGATGGCCTGTGGCTGCACTGCCATCCTGCGGCCGGCAGGCGCCTGTTTGCTCGCAGTGGCTGGCAACTGCTGCAGGGCAGAGCCGAGTCGCACGACTCGCGCGGATTGCTGCACGGTCCGACCGCCTTCATGCAGGCAATGCCGGGCCTGCACGCGCGCGCGATGCACGACGCAGCGGCTCACGTCGCGCCCGGCCCTTCGGTTTCGGTGCTCGATCTCTATTGCGGGCTTGGCGCGACACTCAGGACATGGACGGAGGCCGGCAGTGTCGCGCTGGGCGTGGAGCTTTCCGGGGAGGCCGTGACGTTCGCCGCGAAAAACGCCCCGCTCGCGAAAGTGCTGCGCGGCACCTGCACCCAGCGACTGCCGCAGGTCCGGGAGTGGTGGAGCGAACGTGAAGCCGGGGGCGGGGGAGAGCGCGTCGCGTACGTCAATCCTCCGCGTTCGGGCCTCGAGGGCGAGGTCGTCGTCGCGCTCGTCGAGGAACTGCGCCCCGACAGGATTGCCTACCTTTCCTGCAGCGCCGGCACTCTTGCGCGGGATCTCGCCGCGTTCGAGTCTGCAGGGTACGACGTTTCGGGAATCCGGCCATACGACTTTTTCCCGAACACCCACCACGTCGAGACGCTCGCGCTGCTCGCGCTCCGCTGACGCCGCGCCGCGTGCGCGATAGGTTTACGATGCCACCCGGCGCATGCCGACCCGGCGCGCTGGAGGCAAGATCATGAGACCAACTCGAGTGCCCGGCGTGCCGGCACCTTCTGGCAATGCCCGGATCCGGCGCACGTTGCACCATGCCTGCTGTTTCGTGCTGTCGCTTGCGATCACGGCGCTTGTGCCGGCGAACGCTGCGGCGGGCAGCGGTGCGGCCGACCGCGTGCCGGTCGTCACCGACGGCAGCGCGACCGGGTTCCCGATTGCAGCGTCGCCCGCGACCGCGCCGGTACCGGCGAGCCATGGACCGACCGGTCCTGCAGGGCCACGGCCGCGAATAGGGCTGGTGCTGGGCGGCGGCGGCGCCAAGGGCGCGGCGCACGTCGGCGTGCTGCGGGTGCTCGACGAGATGCACATCCCGATCGACTGTGTCGTGGGAACCAGCATGGGCGCACTCGTGGGCGGCACATACGCTGCCGGGATGAGCGCCGTCGATCTCGAGCAGGCGGTGCAGGCGATTTCATGGAAGAACGCCATCGCATTCGAGGGCAGGCGCGCCAAGGAACCCATGCGCCGCAAGCTGTCCGGTGTGACCTACAGCAACAACCTGGAGTTCGGGTTCCGTGACAATCGCCTCACGCCGCCTGCCGCGCTGATCGGTTCGCAGAACATAGACCAGACGATCGAATTGCTCGTCTCGCGCAGCCAGGGCATCACTGACTTCGACCGCCTCCCGATCCCGTTCCGCGCGGTTGCAACCGACATGCAGAAAGGCGAGATGGCGGTCCTCGACCGGGGCAACCTCGCGCGCGCGATGCGAGCCAGCATGTCGGTGCCGGGCGTGTTCGCGCCGGTGCAGATCGACCAGCGCCTGCTGGGTGATGGAGGCCTGACGCGCAACCTTCCGGTAGACGTGGCGCGCGAGGCCTGCGCGGACGTGGTGATCGCGGTAATCGTCCCGACGCCAGCGCCGACACTGGCGGAACTGCAGTCCCCGCTCACGATGGCGGCGCGCACGCTCGAGATCATGATCAGCGCGAACGAGCGACAGCAGATCGACTCACTCGGCCCGGGCGACGTGCTGATCACGGTTCCCATGGGCGAGGTCGGCGCTTCGTCGTTCGAAAAAGTGGCCGCGGCGATTCCGCTTGGCCGGGCCGCGACACTCGAACACCGTAACGCGCTGGAGCGCTATTCGCTGCCACAGGATGAGTACGACGCGTGGCGCGCGGCCGTGACTCGTGGCGAGCCGGGCACGGTGACGCTCGCGAGCGTGCGAATCGACGGCCTGGCGCGCGTGAATCCGGACTACGTGCGGGAAACGTTGCGGCTCGGAGTGGGCGACAGCGTCACGCGCAAGTCGATCGCGAACCATGTCAACGACGTCTATGCGCTGGGCGACTTCGATACCGTCCGCTACACGCTGTCCGGCCCGCCGGAGGCCGCGAGCCTGGACGTCGTGGTCGCCGAGCACCAGATCGGGCCGAATGAGATTCGCTTCGACATCGGTCTCTACATGGGAACGGACACCAACGCGGCGTTCACGGTGGGTGGCGACTACCTGCGCACCTGGATCAATTCACGAGGCGGCGAGCTGCATGGTTCGGCCAGCCTCGGCCAGACAACGGGGCTGAATTTCTCCCTCTACCAGCCGCTGGACCGGGCCCACAAGTGGTTCATCGAGCCGGGGGTCACAGCGCAGCGCACCATCCAGGGTATCTACAACGATGGCGATGCGGTCGCCGACTATGCGTTCAACTCTGCGTGGGGTTTCCTCGACGCCGGCCGGGTGTTCGGCACCAACGCCGAGCTGCGCGCGGGATTGCGCGCTGGCGGTCAGTCGGTGAAGCGCGAAATCGCGGCACCGACGCTGGACCAGGTCGATTGGGAGGGTTACGGCGGGACCTCGCTGCGTTACACATACGACAACCGTGACAGCGCCTACCTCGCGCGCTCCGGGCTGCTTACGCGCGTGGATTATTTCCAGAGCGTGGATTGGCTCGGTGCTGCCGCGGACTACCAGCGGCTGGAAGGCATGGTCGCTTACGCGGTGCCGGTCGGCTCCAGTGTTGCGCAGCTGCGTGTCGCTGGTGGATCGTCGCTCGGCTCGAGCCTGCCGCCATACGACCTGTTCCAGCTCGGCGGACCAGTGAGCTTCCCGGGTTTCGCGATCGGCGAGCTGCGTGGCCAGGGCTTCTGGACGGTTTCCACGACCTACCTGAAGCGCATTGCCGAGATCAGCAACCTGTTCGGCCAGGCCCTGTACGTCGGCGCCACGCTGACGGCGGGCGCGATGGACGACCAGTTCGACTACCCGGGCGCCGGGACACTGTATTCGGGTGCGCTGCTGCTCGGCGGACGCACACCGCTCGGCCCGGTCACGATGAGCCTGGCAGGCACCAGCCAGGGTGACTGGCAGATCATGTTCGACCTGGGCCGACCGATCCAGGAACGCACGATCACCGACCCGGTGCGTTGAAGCCGGTCGCGTCGGTGTTCTTTACATATTGTGGAAGCTCCATGCTTTTGATGAGCGCAGCATGTTGATTTTTATGGATATTGATCCGGCGGCCTGTTTCTTGCAAGCCACAGGGCCGAGCGAGAAAAACAATGATAGGCAAGGCGTCAGGGATGCTCGCGCTGCTGCTGGTTCCGGCGGCGGCGCTATACGCGACGGGTAATTCTGCCGCTGCGCACTGGTTTGTGCTCGGTGCGGTCCTGGCGATGCAGATGAGCCTGCTGGCCCGCCCGGTGGCGGGTTTCGCGCTGCTGCTGCCGGTCATTTACGCCGCTGCGGCAATTACCGCTCAATCCACCGGTGGCGTCGTGGCGCTGATCCTTGCCGCCGCTGCGCTGGTCGGCGCGGCCAGTTCGCAGGGGTTTCAGCGCGGGGTCCTCGCCGTGCTCGCAGTTACGCTCATCGGCTCCAGTGAGCCGGCGTCGCCGTCCGCGGTACTGATGCCAACGCTGGTGATGTTGGCGGGCAGTTCCTTCGGCCTGCTGCTCGCACTTACCTTGATGCGCAACGTCGAAATGGATACACGCGCAGTGCTTCCGCAGACTGCGCTCAGCTACGCGGCGCTGCTTGCGGTGCTGGTCACGATCGCGTGGCTTGCGGCGAAGGCGTTCGGCGTTGCGCACGGTTGGTGGATCCCGCTTGCGGTCGCCACCGTCGGCCAGCCCGCAGTCGAGAAAACCGTGCAGCGATCCATCCTGTACCTGGCCGCTGCGTTGTGCGCCACGCTGGCAATGGTCGCCGTATTCGAGTTTGCGACGGGCCTGGTGACACAGGTGACGCTGCTCGTCGTCATCGGGCTCCTGATGCTGGTCGCCGGGCAGCGCCGCCGCTGGGTCAGGGCATTGCTGCTGACGCCATTCCTGATGCTGATCGTCGGCCACGAACTCGACCATGCGCCGCTCGACTACCTGCGGTCGGCATTCATGGCCTGCGCGGTGGTCTTTGCGTTCGCGCTCCTCGGCCAGTGGATGCTGTGGACCATTCGTCCAGATCCCGGCCGTATCCCGGCGCGGACGGCAAGAAGCACGCATACGCCGTAGGCCAGCCGGTTCGCGCAATCCTGTCAGGCGGCTGCAAGTGCCTGGGCGAGGTCTTCGAGCAGGTCGTCCTCGTGCTCGATGCCGACCGAGAGTCGAACCATGTCCTCGCTGACGCCCGATTTCTCGAGTTCCGCCGCATTGAGTTGCCGATGCGTCGTGCTGGCAGGGTGGCAGGCGAGCGATTTCGCGTCGCCGATGTTCACCAGCCGTACGAACAACTTCAGCGCGTCCTGGAACCTTGCTCCGGCTGCGAGGCCGCCCTCGATGCCGAACGTCAGGATGCCGGACGCACGGCCGCCCATGTATTTCTGCGCAAGCGCATGGCCAGGGTGATCCGGCAGCCCAGCGTAGTTCACCCAGCGTACCTTCGGGTGCTTCTGCAGGTACCTGGCGACCCTGAGCGAATTCTGGCAGATACGGTCCATGCGTACGGCGAGGGTCTCGATGCCCTGCAGTATCAGGAAGCTGTTGAATGGCGAGATCGCCGCGCCCATGTTCCTGAGCGGCACCACGCGCGCGCGGCCGATGTAGGCCGCCGGGCCGAAGGCTTCCGTGTACACGACCCCGTGGTACGAAACGTCGGGCGTATTCAAGCGGGGAAACCTGTCGGCGTGCGAGGCCCACGGGAAGCGGCCGGAGTCAACGATCGCGCCGCCGATGCTGGTGCCGTGCCCTCCGAGGTACTTGGTCAGCGAATGCACGACGATATCTGCACCGTGCTCGAAGGGGCGGCACAGGTAGGGGGTCGGAACCGTGTTGTCCACGATGAGCGGAATGCCATGGCGATGCGCGACCTCTGCCAGGACCTCGAAATCAGTGACGTTGCCGGCCGGGTTGCCCACCGACTCGCAGAAGATGGCGCGTGTCTTTTCATCGATGAGTTTCTCGAATGAACCCGGATCACGGTGGTCGCCGAACTTCACGCCGATTCCGTATTGAGGGAGCGTGTGCGCGAACAGGTTGTAGGTGCCGCCGTACAGCGCCGAGGAACTGATCAAGTTCTGCCCGGCCTCGACGATGGTCTGGATCGAATACGTGATCGCCGCCTGGCCCGAGGCGAGCGCGAGCGCACCCACGCCGCCCTCGAGCGCCGCGACGCGCTTCTCGAGCACGTCCGTGGTCGGGTTCATGATCCGCGTATAGATATTTCCGGCGACCTTGAGGTCGAACAGGTCCGCGCCATGCTGGGTGTCGTCGAAGACATAGGACGTGGTCTGGTAGATCGGGACCGCGGCGGCCCTGGTGGTGGGGTCGGGCGAGTAACCGCCGTGCACGGCGATGGTTTCGAGTTTCATGGCGGGCCTGAGCTAGTGGTGACCTGTTTATTCTCCCGCAGGGCGGGGCGCCTGTCGCCGGCTTAGAACCACACGCTATTGGTCCAGAACGCGCGCGGCTTTGACCTGGGTCATGGTGCCGCGGCGTGTGGTGCCTCAATCTGGGCAAGACCGCAGTAACAGCGTGGAACACTGTGTCGGCATTGAGTGAGTCGTCTTGAAGCATGAAACTCCCGGCAGGCAGCTGAATCGCCTCGCGCTTCCGGTCGCCATTGCGCTTGCCTCGGCCGTGCAGGGCACTGGGGTCGCCGCACCCGCCCCAGTAGGTGATCAGCCGGCCGAACTCGAGGAAGTGACCGTCTATGCGCGCCGCCTGGTGCCCGTCACCAGGGTTGCTGCAACGGTCACCGTGATTTCCGACAATGACCTGCGGCGCACGCTTGCCGGCGACGTCAAGCAGATGGTGCGATACGAGCCTGGACTGAGCGTGCGCAGTGATCCGTTCCGGTTCGGTCTCGACACATTCACGATCCGCGGCATGACCGGCAATCGTGTCGCCGTGGAGGTCGACGGAATCCCGTCCGCGCCCGGGTTTGCGATCGGCAGCTATTCCGATTCCGGGCGCGCCTTTCCCGACCTCGCATTCGTCAAGCGCGTGGAGATCCTGCGCGGCCCGGCCTCGTCACTGTACGGAAGCGATGCCATCGGCGGCGTCGTCGCGATGAGCACCTTGACGCCCAACGCGCTGCTGGCCGGCGGCGCGGCCGCGGGTTTTCGCAGCGAGGCGGGTTACGACAGCAGCGACGATGGCTGGCACGCGGTCGCCCTTGGCGCCGGGCAGATCGGGTCGGCTGACCTGCTCCTCGGATACGCGCACCGGCAGGGCAGCGAGGCCGACACGGCGGCCAGCGTGTCACCTGACCCGCGCAACTACGACGCGGATTCGATGCTGGCAACGGCACAGTTCGATTCGATGCCCGGCGGAGCACTGACCGTGACCGCGGAAGGAGGGCGACTGCAGCAGACTACCGACGTCAACGCCTGGGAACTGCTCACCGGCAGTCGCTTCGCGAATACGGTGGTGTTGCGTGGCGACGACTCGAGCCAGCGATTCCGCACCAGCGTCGCTCAGGCGCTAGGCGCGACCGCCGCATACGACTCGGCCGACTGGGTGCTCTACTGGCAGGGTACCGACACGCGGCAGGACACCTACGAAGAGCGCCGTGCGGTTCCGCCGCGCGCGCCGCCGGTGCAGCTGGATCGCCGGTTCCGATTCCAGGAAAGGGTGCTTGGCGCGGAATTTACCGCCGTGAAGGACTTCGAACGCAATGGCCTCTCCCACGATGTCGTCTATGGACTGGGGCTCTCTGGATCGCGGCTCGAGGAGATGCGAAACGGCACGCAGACCGACCTGGTGACCGGCGCCACGACCAAGACCATCCTTGGCGAGACCTATCCGCTGCGTGATTTCCCCAACTCCGACGTGATCCAGGCCGGCGCATTCGCGCAGGACGAGATCCGGTTCGGCGACGGCCGGTGGTCCGTGATCCCGGCGCTGCGGGTCGATTACTACGATCTTTCGCCGAAGCCGGACAGCCTGTACCGAGCGGATAATCCGAATACGCCAGTGGTCGGCCTGAGCGACACCTCGATCTCGCCGAAGCTCGGGCTCACGCGCCGCCTTGGCGACTCATTCTCGGCATATTTCCAGTATTCGAACGGGTTCCGCGCCCCGCCACCCGAGGACGTCAACATCGGCCTGGACCTGCCGCTGCTGAATATCCGGGCGATTCCGAACCCGGACCTGAAGCCGGAGCAGAGCAACGGATACGAAATCGGGCTGCGCTACGAGAGTGGTGAGCTCAGGTTCACGGCTAGCGGTTACTACACTGACTACGACGATTTTATCGAGTCGAAGGTGAATCTCGGTGTCGACCCGGAGACGAAGGTGATCATCTTCCAGTCGCAGAACATCGCGCGCGCGCGCATCTATGGAACCGAGGTTTCGGCGACCGCGAACGCGGGCGAGTGGGCTGCGGCGCTTTCCGGCTGGACGGCGCGCCTGTCGGCCGCGTGGTCGAAGGGCGAGGACCTTGAGCGGAACCAGCCGCTCAATTCAGTTGATCCGGGCAGCGCGCTGTTGTCGCTCGCCTACGAGTCCGACTCCGGCGCATGGCGCGGCGAACTCGTGACCACGGCGGTTGCCGCGAAGCGCGAGGTGGATCGCAGCCGCGCGGACCTATACCGGACCGGCTCGTACGTGACCCTCGACCTGCTGGGGCAGGCGAATCTCGGCCACGGCCTCACGCTGGATGCGGGGTTGTTCAACCTGACCAATCAGGACTACATCGAGTGGGCCGACGTGCGCGGACGCCCGGTCCGGGACCCGCTGATTCCCTACTACACGCAGCCGGGACGCAACGTTTCGGTCACGCTGCACTGGCGATATTGATGCCCTTTTCGGCTGCGTAGAAGAAAAGCCCCGCCTCTTGCGGGGCGGGGCCTGCACGGAGCCGGTTACAGGCCCGCTCTGGGAGAAGATCAGTAAACGTCGTCCATCGTGTTATGCACGTTGAACTTTCCGGTGGGCGTCACGATTCGCGGATCGTCGATGACGGCCTTGAGCTTCAGGGTCTTGTCGTCGACGACGACTATGGCCGAGCGCTGGTCCTTGCCGTTCCACACTGAGAACCACACTTCGTCGCCCGCCTTGTTGAACTCGGGCTGCACGACGCGCTTCGGACCTTCGCCGAGGTTTGCCCATTCGGCGATCGGCAGCACCTGGTAGCCGGCATCGAGGTCGTTCGTGTCAAACACCGCCACGCTCTGGGCGATCTTCGGGTCCGGGTTCAGCGGTGTGTCCACGTACAGGTGATGCGACGTCGGGTGCGACTTCACGAACAACGATCCGCCGCCCTGGCCGATCAGCACCCGGACGGCCTTCCAGGCGTTGTCCTTGTGGCCGACCGGGTCGGTGCCGATCAGCGTGATCTTCTCGTTGCCGAGCGCGCTCGTCACCCATACCGGTCCGTACTGCACGTCGGTGAAGTTGGCGCCGCGGCCCGGGTGGGGGATCTTGTCGACGTCAACGAGCGCCGTCAGCTTCTGCTCCTTGGAGTCGATCACCGCGACCTTGTTGGACTGGTTCGCCGCGGTGAGGAAGTAGCGCTTGGTCACGTCCCAGCCGCCGTCGTGCAGGAAGCGGGCCGCGCCGATCGTGGTGGTCTTGAGGTTGTTGATGTCCTCGTAGTTCACCAGCAGGATCTGCCCGGTTTCCTTGACGTTGACGATGAACTCCGGATGCTCGTGCGAGGCGACGATCGCGGCCACGCGCGGCTCCGGGTGGTACTCCTGCGTGTCGACGGTCATGCCGCGGGTCGAGACGATCTTCAGCGGCTCCAGCGTCGAGCCGTCCATGATCGTGTACTGAGGCGGCCAGTAGGCGCCAGCGATCGCGTACTTGTCCTCGTAGCCCTTGTACTTGGACGTCTCGACCGAGCGCGCCTCGAGCCCGACCTTGATCTCGGCCACCCTGGCCGGCGTCGCCATGAAGAGGTCGATCAGGTCGATCTTGCCGTCGCGGCCGATGGTGTAGACGTAGCGGCCGGAACTCGACATCCGCGAGATGTGCACCGCGTAGCCGGTCTTGATGACCGTGATGATCTGCTTGGTGTCGCCGTCGATCAGCGCGATCTGGCCGCTGTCGCGCAGCGTCACCACGAAGATGTTGTCGATGTTGAACTTGTTCTGCTTGCTCGTCGGCCGCTCGGAGACCGGCACGATGACGTTCCACGTGGCCTTGATCTCCTTCATGCCGAACTCCGGCGGCAGCGGCGGTTCGTTCTGCACGTAGCGCGCCATCAGGTCGACCTGCGCAGGCGTGAGCTCACCGGATTTGCCCCAGCTCGGCATGCCGGCCGGCGAACCCTGGTTGATGAAGACCTTCAGGTACTCGGTGCCCTTCTTCTGGGTGATGTCCGGCGTCAGCGGCTTGCCGGTGGCGCCTTTGCGCAGTACGCCGTGGCAACCCGCGCAGCGCTCGAAGTAGATCTGCTGGGCTTCCTTGAATTCGGCTTCCGACATCGTCGGCGCACCGGGCGTCATCAGGATCTGCGCACCCTCGGCACCGACCGGTGACGGCGCTCCCTGGTACTTCAGTTCCGCGACCGTCGTCGGGTGCTGTGTCGGCGAATCAGCCTGCTTCGGCGTCGCGGCCGCCTTGGCGCGCACTGCCGCTACCTGCGAGACGGAGACCGAGCCGCCGGCGTTTCCCCACGAGTTCATCGCGAACGTGAGCGCGTCGGCTATTTCCTGGTCGGAGAGCTGCACCATCGCCGGCATCACGGAATTGAAGGTCGTGCCATTGACGACCACCTCGCCCTGCAGTCCGTTGACGATCACTCCAACCGCGCGCTCCTTGTCGCCGAGCATGTAGTCCGAGCCGGCGAGGGGCGGGAACGCGCCCGGCAGCCCCTTGCCATCGGCCTGGTGACAGGCCAGGCAGACGGTGTCGTACACGGCCTTTCCCTGCGCGACCTGTTGTGCAACCGAGGAAGCACCTGCGACCTCCGCCTGGTGCACCTGTGGCGCGGTGGCGCTGGCTGCGGGCTGCTGGGCAAAGGCTGTCGCGGCGAGGGCGAGGGTGCCCACCGCACCGAGCGACAGTGCGTTCCGAATGCGGAAATTCAGCTTCGACGTCATGGTGACTCCCATTTTCTGCGGGGCCGTGGCTGGCGCAGCAGCGTGCGCCCACCCCGGGGAATCACCTTAGGCGGGAGTCGCGGTATCCGCCTTGATCTCAGTCAACTGCGGGATCTGGAAAGGGCCCTAGACCGGCTTGTCGAGCACTGCGAGCAACGTGGCCCGGTCGGGGACATGCAGCGTGCGGCCCTTGACGACGATCGTGCCGCCGTCCGACAGGTGCCTGAGGATCCTGGACAGCGTCTCGGGCTTCATCGACAGGCGCGAGGCGAGTTCCTGGCGTGATTCGGCCAGCGTCAACTCGGTGGGTCCGTCCTGGCCCGGTGGCAGGCGGCCCTCGATCAGCCTGACGAGTCGGTGGGTGGCGCTCTCCAGCGTCAGGTACTCGATTTCCCTGATGCGCATGTGCAGTCGCTGGCTCAGGTGGCCGAGCATGCGCAGGCAGGTGTCCGGGCTCTCGCGCAGGATCGCAACGTACTCGCGATTGGCGAAGCGCGCGACTTGCGACCTGGCCGCAGAGACCGCCGAAACCGGGTAGACGGAGCCCTCCATGAACATTACCGCCTCGGCAAAGCTCTGGCCGTCGGCCAGGATGTCCACGATCTTTTCCTCGCCCGACTTGGAATACAGGACCAGGTTCACCTGACCCGAAAGCACGATGTAGAAGTGCTGCGCAGGCTGTCCGCGGTCGAACAGAAGCTGGCCGGATTCGTATTCGTCGACGTGGCTGGTGGCGATCATCCGTTGCATCTGCGGCGGTGAAAGCCCTGCGAACAGGTGGTGGGCGCGGATGCCGGCAATCTGCTGTGGTCCCGTGAACATGGGCGGCACGGTAGCAGCCCGAGCCGGTCACGAGAAGACACCGAGCGGCGAATGAGTCCTTGCGACCGTCACGAGGAAAGCGACAGCTGCCAGTGCAGCAATGAACGCGGCCATCCGCACGCCCCTGGTCCGGCCGGGCCTGAGGGCGATGCTTCCAAGCGCGACATAGGCGACCAGCAACGCCACCTTCGTCGTCAGCCAGCCGGTCGCGAACGGATACTGCCGGATGACGGTCGTGAGCATCAGCGCCGTGGTCAGCAGCACGGTGTCCACGGCGACCGGCACGACGCGCAGGATCATGTTCCGGTGCAGCTGCGAACCCGACAGCATCAGCAGACCGCGAAACGTGAACAGCGTGATCGTCAGCATTGCGCAGGCGATGTGCACCTGTCGCAGGGCGAAATAGTAGGCCGTCACCCGGGCTTGCCGTCGGAGCGGGGTGACAGGTAGATATCGAAGCTACGTGCCGACCAGATTCCGAATGCGGCAAGCCACGCGAGCATGCTGCCGAGCAGGAGATCGCGGACGGCATCGGGCGCGGCCACGACTTCGCTGGACACCCGCATGACTGCCGCCGCCTGCACGCCCACGAAGCAGGCCAGCGTTGCGCGGTTCATTGCCAGCGGTTGCCCCGAATGCCCCATCGTCACGCGGGTGACCATGGCCACCAGCATGCTGCCAAAGAAGCCGATGCCGAGCGCATGGATGGGGGCGCGCCCGAGCAGCCATGTTCCCGTCAGCACGAAGCCAGCGTCGCGCGTGGCCTGCAGGGCCATGGCCACCGGAAGCCAGGCAACACCCGCATAGAGCGTCCACAGCAGCGGGTTGCCACGGGCGCCGAGTGACGTCCAGCGGATCGCGCAGGTCGCCGTGAGCAAGGCCAGCGCTACGTCGGCAAGAGGCAGCCAGTCGAGCGCCCCTGCGGTTCCCAGCAGCAGCCGCGCGTACGCAAGTGCCACGACTGCGAGCAGCATCCAGAGCGGCCGCCACGCCACGTAGCCAGGAACCGCGTTCTGGGAGAAGAACGGGACCATGCGGTGGCAGACCGCGAAGAACACCGGAAGCAGGAATCCCCACAGCGCCGCGCGCACGGCGAAATGCAGCGCGAAGTCATTGGCCTCGGCCAGCCCATAGCCGAAACCCGCGACCGACACGGTACCAACCGAGACCGCGACGCTCGCGACGACCGCGTGCGACACGACCTGCTGCGCATCGACCAGTACGCGCAGCAGCGCAAGCAGGCCGGTGGCGAGGCCAGCGGTGGAAAGCGCGGTGGCCAGCAGCAGCAATGGCCGGCCCACATGCGCGCCGGCCAGCCAGGCAATCGTCGCCAGGAAGAGCAGCAATGCGGTCGCGACGTAAGAAGTCCGCGGGACCGCGGGTCCGTTCATCCAGCGCGGAAACGTCGTGAACAGGAAACCGAACATGAAGGTCGGCAGGACCACGAACAGCATCAGGAAGCTGTGCGCCCAGATTGGCGCTACCTGGAGGTCGAGGGCCCAGATGGGCTTCCCCGCGTAGCGCGCGACCAGGTGCATGGCCCACCAGCCACTCGCGAGCAGCAGGCTCGCCATGCCGCAGAAGAAGTGCAGGCGGTGCGGTGCGAGCGTGAGGGTCTGCCAGCGATTCATCCTGCTGCCTGTAAATGAAAGAGGGCGGGCCCGGCAGGGCCCGCCCCGTGCAGTCGAGCCTAGTTTGCCGTGCGGGCGGCCGGCTGTGTGGTCGACATGGCCACGGCTTCCTGCCGCTGGCCACGGCCAAGCCAGAGCTTGGCGACGAATACCACCAGCAGCAGGACTCCGACGCTGAACAGCACGTCACCCGGCATGCGCAGCCAGACCAGTGTCTGCATCAGCGGCTGCTGCAGGAACTCTGCCGAGCGCGCGTACCAGAACCCCTCCGACACGGCTGCGTAAACCTGCATCAGCCCGTAGGGCAGCAGCGACATCAACGCCATGGCGGCAAGGCCGAGGTTCAGCGACCAGAACGACCACTTGAGCAGCCGCTCGTCCCACTGCGCGAGATTGCCGAGGCCGCGCAGGCAGAAGAGCATCAGCCCGATGCCCAGCATCCCGTAAACGCCGAAAAGCGCGGTGTGGCCATGCAGTGGCGTCGTGTTGAGGCCCTGCATGTAGTAGAGCGCGAGCGGCGGGTTGATCAGGAATCCGAACAGCCCCGCACCGACCAGGTTCCAGAACGCCACGGCGACGAAGAACAGGATCGGCCATCGATAGGCGGCGACCCATGGCTTGGCGTAGCTGTGCTTGTAGTTCTCGTAGGCCTCGAATCCGACCAGTACCAGCGGCACTACCTCGAGTGCGGAGAACACCGAACCGACGGCGAGCACGCCGGTTGGCGTCCCGGCCCAGTACAGGTGGTGGAACGTGCCGAGCACGCCGCCGGTGAGGAACACGACCGTGGCGAACAGCACGGCGTTGGTCGCCGTCTTCACGCGCACCAGCCCAAGCTTGGTGAACAGGAAGGCGATGACTGCGGTGGCGAACACCTCGAAGAATCCCTCGACCCACAGGTGCACGACCCACCAGCGCCAGTACTCGACCATCGACAGGTGGGTGTTGCGACCCCACATCAGGCCGGCACCGTAGAAGAGGCCGATCGCCACTGTCGAGAGGAACACCAGCAGCGTGATCGAGCGGCTGTCGTCACGCGCCTTCAGTGCCGGCCACAAGGCGCGGCCGACCAGCAGCAGCCACAGCATCAGGCCGATGAACAGGAACGCCTGCCAGAAGCGGCCCAGGTCGACGTATTCCCAGCCCTGGTGGCCGAACCAGAAGTTGGCGCCGAGCCCCATTTTCTGCATCACGGCGAACCATTGCCCGCCGAGTCCGCCGACCACGATCACCAGCAGGCAGGTGAACAGGAAGTTGACGCCCAGTCGCTGGAATTTCGGCTCGTGCCCGGAGATCGCAGGCGCGATGTAGAGTCCTGTGGCCAGCCACGCGGTGGCGATCCACAACACTGCGATCTGAAGGTGCCAGGTGCGCGTGACCGTATAGGGCAGCCAGTTGGCGAGCTGGAATCCATAGAATCCCTGGCCTTCGACCGCGTAATGCGCGGTGATACCGCCGAGGATGACCTGCACCAGGAAGAGCGCGGTTACCACCCAGAAATACTTGGCGGTCGCCTTCATCGAGGGCGTTGGCTTCAGGCTGCCGAGCGGGTCGCTGTCGGGGATCTCGGGCGCGGGCTCCTTGCCGTGCGTCGCGACGTAGTACCAGGTGAGTGCGCCCACGCCGGCCAGCAGGCCGAGGATGCTGATGAAGGTCCACAGGTAGGTCGGCGTCGTCGGGACGTTGCCCACCAGCGGCTCGGACGGCCAGTTGCTGGTGTAGCTGATGTCCTGGTTGGGGCGGTTCGTCACCGTCGACCATGCCGTCCAGAAGAAGAACGCAGTCATCGCCTGGCGATGCGTTGCGTCCGGAATCGGGTTCTCGCGGATCGCGTACTGCGAACGCAGGGTGGCGAGGCTGGCGTCGTCGCTGAACAACCGCGTGTAGTGGTCTGCGACTGCCGCTATTGCAGCGGTGCGATCCGCCGAGATCGTGATCACGCCAGTCGCGGGATCGTAAGTGTTGCCGCGCATTTCGGCCGCCAGCCTCGCACGCAGTGAGGCCTGTTGCGGAGGATCCAGCTCGGCGTATCGCCTGCCGGTCTCGCGCAAGGCCCATGTGTCGAGGATCGCCGTCGCCTCGCGGTGCAGCCAGTCCGCGGACCAGTCCGGTGCGACATAGCTGCCGTGGCCCCAGACCGAGCCCAGCTGCTGGCCGCCGATCGATTGCCAGACCTGGCGGCCGGTCTCGATATCGTCACGTGTGTAGATCGTCTGGCCTGTCGCGGCCACCACCGCGGAGGGCATGGGGGGAGCCGCGAGGTAAATCTCGCGGCCGAAGTAGAGCAGGATGCCGAACGACACCACCAGCAGCGTCGCGAGCACTTTCCACAGTCGGTTTGTATCGTTCACCTTGGTCTCCAATGACAACCCGCGATTGCGCCGCGGAATGGGCGCAATGGTGGCCGCGGCGTGACGACGCCGCCTTGACGGAGATCAAGCAGGAGGGGCGGTTAGATCGCCTTCGAGAATCGCTGCTGCGATGCCTGCGCGGCCGGCAGGTAGGCGTCGAAGGCCATCGCGAGGTGCCGCAGCAGCAGGCGTCCGGCCGGCAGTACCCTGAGCCCGGGATCGGCGAACTCGGCCAGGCCATCGGCCACCATCGGTGCCAGTGCGGCGATTTCGCTGGCGAAGTAGGTCCGGAAGTCGATGCCATTGCGCGCGCCGGTCGCGTCGTAGTCGAGTACGCCGTAGCACATGATCTGCTGGATCACGTCGCGACGGATGATGTCATCGCGCGTCATCGTATAGCCGCGATGCACCGGCAGGACGCCGCGGTCGAGCGCGCCATAGTATTCCGGCAGCGTCTTCTGGTTCTGGATGTAGTTGTCGCCGACCTTGCCGATCGAGCTCACGCCGAGCCCCACCAGGTCGCAGTAGCCGCGCGTCGAGTAGCCCTGGAAATTGCGGTACATGGTGCCTGCTTCCTGCGCGAGCACCAGCTCGTCCTGCGGCAGCGCGAAGTGGTCCATGCCGATGTAGACATAGCCCGCGTTCGACAGCTTCTCGATCGTGAGCCCGAGCAGCGCAAGGCGCGTCTCCGGCGTGGGCAGGAACTCGGCGTTCAGCTGGCGCTGTGCCTTGAACATCTGCGGCAGGTGGGCGTACGCGTACACCGCGAAGCGGTCGGGCTTCGCCGACAGCACGGTGTCGATGGTCTTCGCGAAGCCTTCCAGGTTCTGCTTCGGCAGCCCGTAGATCAGGTCGACGCTCACCGAGCCGAAGCCGAATTCGCGGGCATCGCGAATCAGCCGCAGCGTGTCCGGCACCGACTGGATCCGGTTCACCGCCTCCTGCACCAGCGGGTCGAAGTCCTGGATGCCAAGACTGCAGCGATTGAAGCCGATGCGCGCGAGGTCGCGCAGCGTGTCGCGCGTTATCGTGCGCGGGTCAAGTTCGATCGAGTACTCGCGCCCCGGGTCCTGCGACAACTTGAAGTGGCTGCCCAGCTTCTCGACCAGCCGCTCGATCTCCAGCGAGGTGAGGAAAGTCGGCGTGCCGCCGCCGAAATGCAGTTGCTCGACCTCACGGTCACGGTCGTAGAGCTGGCCCTGCAGTTCTATCTCGCGATGCAGGCGTAACAGGTAGGCCTCGGCTTTCTCGTGGTTGCGCGTGATGATCTTCGTGCAGCCGCAATAGAAGCAGGGGCTGGAGCAGAACGGGATGTGGACGTACAGCGACAGCGGACGCGGGATCGGGTCCTGGTTGCTGGCAATCGCCGCGGCCTGGTATTCGGCAAGGCCGAAGCTGTCCGAAAACTGCACGGCCGTCGGGTAAGACGTATAGCGTGGCCCCGACCTGTCGTAGCGTCGGATGAGGTCGGCGTCGAACCTGATCTGGTGCGAGTGCATCGGTGTCCCTGGTCGCTGTGCGTATATTCAGCTTGCTGCATTCCGCCGGTCCGGCGCATTGACATCGGTCAAGCGTCGGGCCGTGGGATGCGGCGCTGCTGGCTGCCGCAAGGATAGTCGCGGCGGCGCCCCGGTGGTAGGGCAGGGTTTTCCGCCGCGGCATGCGGGACCCACGCAGCCCGACCCCGGCCAACCGGTGGCCGGGGCCCCTGATCCGCTAGAATTACCCCTTTTCCGCCCCCCGCTCGGAGAACTGCCGTGACCAATAGCGATCCTGGACCGCCCACAGGTGCACCCGGCGAGCCAATCGCCACCGACGTCGTCATCGTCGGCGCGGGCCCGGCCGGGCTCTTCCAGGTGTTCGAACTGGGGCTGCTCGGCATCAAGTCCCACGTCGTGGATACCCTCGGGCACCCGGGCGGGCAGTGCGCCGAGCTCTACCCGGACAAGCCTATCTACGACATCCCCGGGCTGCCGGTGTGCGGCGCACAGGAACTCGTCGACCGTCTTCTCGAGCAGATCAAGCCTTTCGGCGCCCAGTTCCATTACGGGCAGGAGGTGGTGGGCCTCGAGCAGAAGGGCGCGGCAGGATTCGTGCTCGAGACCTCGGCCGGGACCCGTTTCGCGACGAAGGCGGTGGTCATCGCTGCGGGACTGGGCTCGTTCCAGCCCCGGCGGCTCGGCATCGAAGGCGCGGATGCGTTCGAGGGCCGGCAGGTCCACTACCGCGTGCGGCACGCAGGCGATTTCCATGGCAAGCGACTGGTGATCTTCGGCGGCGGAGACTCCGCGCTCGACTGGGTGGTCGACCTCACGGGCAAGGCCCGCAGCATCGTACACGTGCATCGCCGGCCCGAATTCCGGGCGGCGCCCGCGTCGGTAGCGCGGATGCGCGAACTCGTGGCCCAGGACCGCATGGCCTACATCGAGGGCACTGCGGCGGGCCTGCGAACCCTGGACGGCCGACTCACCGGCGTCACGGTCAAGCGCGCCGACGGTTCGATCGAGGAATTCGAAGCCGACCACGTGCTCGCGTTCTTCGGCCTGCATCCCAAGCTCGGCCCGGTTGCCAACTGGGGCATCGAGCTCGAGAAAAAGGCGCTCAAGGTAGACACGGCGAAGTTCCAGACCAGCGTGCCGGGCATCTATGCGATCGGCGACATCAACACCTATCCGGGCAAGAAGAAGCTGATCCTCAGCGGTTTCCACGAGGCCGCGCTGGCCGCGTTCGCGATCGCCGAGCAACTTAATCCTGCCAAGAAAGTGCATCTCCAGTACACGACCACGAGCCCGATCATGCAGCGACGGCTCGGCGTGACCGAATAGCAGCCGATGGCGCAGCGCCGATGAACCAGCAGCTCACCGACCTCATAAAGCTGCTGCGGCTCGAGCGGCTCGAGATGAACCTGTTCCGCGGCGAGAGCCGGGACATCGGCAGCCCGCAGGTCTTCGGTGGACAGGTGCTCGGGCAGGCCCTCGCGGCCGCCTGCGGCACAGTCGAGGAGCGCACGGTCCACTCGCTGCACGCCTATTTCCTGCGCCGCGGAGACTTCAACGCGCCAATCATCTACGAGGTGGACCGCAGCCGAGACGGTGGGAGCTTCTCGAACCGGCGCGTGGTGGCGATCCAGCACGGACAGCAGATCTTCAACATGGCTGCTTCGTTCCAGGTCGTCCAGGATGGTCCAGACCACCAGGTCCCGATGCCCGAGGTCGCGCCGCCGGAGCAGTTGCCGGACCTGACAGCTGAAGTTCGCAAGCACCTCGAGAGCATGCCTGCGGAGCGGAGGCGCTTCTGGTCGCTGGAGCGGCCATTTGAATTTCGTTCAGTCGAGGCCATCGAAGCGGGTGAACCGCGCCCCGGCGTGAGGAACCTGTGGTTCCGGCTCGTGGACCGCTGCCCGGACGATCCGGTCCTGCAGCAGTGCCTGCTCGCATACATGTCCGACTACCACCTGCTCGAGACCGCGACGCTGCCGCACGGGCTGGCCTACCGGGCCTCGGAGGTCATGCTCGCGAGCATCGACCACGCGATGTGGTTCCATCGTCCGGTCCGGGTCGACCAATGGCTGCTGTATGCGCTGATCAGCCCCAGCAGTTCGGGTTCGCGGGGAGTCGCCTTTGGCCGCATCTTCGATCGGGATGGCCGGCTGGTTGCGAGCACGGCGCAGGAAGGACTGATGAGGACCCGAGGCTGAGCCCGCACGATTATTGGTTTGTGCCCCGGCGCTCAATGTCCTCCCGCAGGCGATGCCAGGGTGCCGAGCGGACGCGTCCGCCACGCTGAACGGAGCTACTTGAGTTCCAGCTCCAGCTGGACCTTGCCGTCCTGGGCCGACACTTTTCCGTCCCGTACCGTGAACACGCGCGAGGGCTCGAGCCCGCTGCCCTCTAGCAGTGCCTGCTCCACGGCGGTGGCGCGTTGCTCGGCAAGCTGGTCGTATTCCGACGTGTCGACAGAGACATGTGACCTGGCCTCCTTCTGCAGGAATTCGACAGTCGCGGCCTGCTGCATCGCCTTCGCATCGGTGCGTGAGGTGCCCTCGGGCGGCTTCGGTGGCTCCGGAATCGCGGGCTCGGTCCCGGTTTGCTTCCTGATCAGCGCGGTGAGCACCAGGACCTTGTTCTTGTCGGACAACTCGTCGAATGGCGGGCGCGTACCGCTCTTCCCGCTCGGCGCGGGCAACGCCTCTTCCATGACTCCAGCCAGCGCGGAGTCATAGGCGAGGTTCTGCAGGGCAGGTCCATCGATCGCCGGCAGCGGACCGATCGGCACGTCCACGCTCAATCCCGGCTTCTCGACCAGGCTTTTTGCCAGCGCGCCGAGGCGCTCGACTGTCCCGGGTTCCAGTACCGCGCTGCCGGCCGCGAAGTCCACGTGCTGCGCTTCCTCGGCGCCGGAGAACAATGCTCCGAGCAGCGCAAACGGCGCGGTAACGGCCTTGACGATCAGGTTCCTGATCACCTGCCAGACGATCGGGCCGATGCGGAACGACGGGTCGTCGAGCGTGCCGGTCACCGGGATGTCCAGGTCGATGACGCCGTCCTTGTCGCGCAGCAGCACGGTCGCAAACTTCACCGGCAGCGTGGCCTCGCCCTGCGCGGCAGTCGACTCTCCCCACTCGAGCTGGTCGATGACGATGTGATGCTTCGCGTCGAGTTTCCGATTCGCGACCTGGTAATGCAGGTCTGTCGTGAGCTTGCCCTTGGCGATGCTGTAGCCTGCGATCTGGCCCGAGTACGGGTTGAAGATCGGCAGCGAGATGTTCTCGAACCTGAGGTCGACGTTGGTGTAGCGCTCGAAGGAAAACGGCTGCACTTCACCGGAGATCGTAACCGGCGAGAACTGGTCGAGCCGGCCCTTGAAGTCCAGCTGCGCATGTGATGCCGGGTCGCTCGACAGCCCCGTCATCGTGCCGGAGAGCTGTTCGATACGCGCAGCGAAATTCGGCTTGATGAAATTGTCGGCGAAATCGAGCGTGCCGCCCTCGATGCGCACCTGCCGAATGCGCACCGGCGTCGTCTCCTCCGGCAGCGGCGCGAGAGCGGGCTCGGCCATCGGGCCGCGCGCCTCGCGCTCCTTGTCCGCCTGGTCCTGCGCCGCGTCGCGCGCGCGATCCCGCTCGCGACGCTGGGCCGGCGTGAGCGCGGCTTCCGCGGCAGCCTCCGCACGCCGGGCTTCGAGAGCGGCGCGTGTTCCCTCCGGGTCCAGCACCGCTGAGATGTTGATCACGCGATCGGGGTTGATGACGAAGCGCGCGAACGGTTTCTGCACCAGCACCTGGTCGATGCTCACCGCGTCGGGGCCCATCGCGTAACTCAACTTGCGCAGCTCGACCCGCTGAAAATTGACGAAATCCTGCTTGAGCGTGTTGTCGATCGACGCGAACTCTTCGATCGTGACGTCCCCATCGAAGCGCAGCTCGGGGCCAGGTGCATCGGGCGGGTCCAGGTGCACCTTGCCTTCCACTGTCAGCGTGCCGTCCTTGATGGTGAGGTCGGCGACCGGCAGCACGTAGGGTTGCAGGATGAACATGCGCGCCCCGGTCAGCGCGATGTCGAGTTCGGCCGCAAGTGGTTCCGGAGTGACGCTGCCTGCGGCCTTGAACGGCGCGACGCCATCAATGACTGCTGCAACCGTGACGGCAACCGGCTTTGCGAGCTCGGTGCTCGCGCCACTCACGGTCACGTCGAGCGGAGACACGATGAAGTGCTTGACCGGTTCACTGCGCCGGTCGTCGAACTTGATCACGGCCTTCGCGACCTGCACGGTAGTCACCTCGACCGTCCATGGGGGCGGCTCTGTGGCAGCTGCGTTGGGCCCGGCGGCCGGCTGCGCTGCCGAATCCAACGACGCCGATGCTGGCGCGGCTGCGGTGCTTGTATCCGCCGTCGCGACAGCAGTATTCGTATCCGCAGCCGCAGTGCCTGCAACGGCCGCTTCGGGAATATTGGCGGTTGAACCCGCAGACGTGGGCGCAAACAACTGCGTTAGGTTCACGCTCCCGTCCGGCGACATCCATGCCTGGACCTGCATGCCGGTGACCGTGATACCGCCGATCACGACCCTGCGGTCGGGCAGGGCCACGTTGGTGTCGGCCACTTCGATGGCAGGCAATTCGACCCAGTTTGCATCAGCGCCGCGGGCGCGCAGTCCCATCCCTGTCACATTGATCTGCGGCAGAATGACTTTGGCTTCCAGCCCGTCGCCCATCGCGACGTCGTAGCTTCCGCCGAGTTCGATCACGCCAGACTCAAGCGCGAAGGGCAGAGCGTTGTCGAGGAATTCGTCGATGTTCGTGGCCTTCAGGCCGCGGATCCTGAATTCTCCCTGCGACGATAGTGTTGGGGTCACGCCGAATCGACCCTTCCAGTCGAAGCCCTCGCCAGACTCACTGGTCGCTGCAAGCGCGAATCCACCACCCTCGGACGTCGTGTGGAAATCCTTCAGCGAGAACGTCACCGGCGTGAAGCTGCGCTCGAGCGGCTTCGAGCGGGCCAGGTCCGAATACGCAAGCGATCCGTTGGACACTACGAGCGATTGCAGCCACACGGCCGGCAGCCCGGACGACTGCGGCTCCGGCGCTGACGGTTCCTTCGCGGCGAGGTCGCTCAGATTGAAACTGCCATCGGGCCTGACGACGGCGCGCAGCTCCGGCGTCTCGACATCGAGGTCCTTGAAGACGTAGGCGCGATGCCAGAGCGACGAGGCCTCGAAATCGACGAACAGCCTGCGGAAGCCGAGCATCGGCTTTCCGTCCGCATCCGGAAGCGCGAGGTCGTGGACCTCGAGTTGCAGAAGGAAGGGATTGACCTTGACCAGTCCGATGGCCAGGTCACGGCCATACTCGCTCTTCACGAACGCGATGGCCTGGCTGCGCACGATTCGCGGCGCCAGCTGGAAACCGAGCAGGGCATAGAGGCCGGCGATCGCGAGAAGGATCGCGATCCAGCGCACCGGCTTCAACTGCAGGAACTTCGCCATTGATCGGTTCGCCTTGCAGCCGCGGCTCGCGCCCGGCTGCAACGGCGCCTGGTCAGTTCACTTGCTGTCGTCCAGCCAGCGGTAAACGTAACCGGCGATCAGTGCGCCGAGCAGCGGCGCGACCCAGAACATCCACAACTGGTCGACGGCCCAGCCGCCGACGAACAGCGCCGGTCCGGTGCTGCGCGCAGGATTTACCGAAGTGTTGGTCACCGGGATGCTGATCAGGTGGATCAGCGTCAGGGCGAGGCCGATGGGGATCGGTGCGAACCCGGTCGGCGCATCCTTCTTGGTCGAGCCCAGGATGACGATCAGGAACATCATCGTCATCACGACCTCGGTGAGGAAGCCAGCGGCTGCAGAGTAGCCGCCTGGCGAGTGCGCACCGTAACCATTCGATGCCATGCCGCCGGCGACGTCGAAGGCCGGGTTGCCCGTGGCGATCATGTAGACCGTGGCCGCGCCCGCGATTCCGCCCAGCACCTGCGCGGCCACGTAGGGCAGCACCTCGCCGACCGGATGGCGGCCACCGGCCCACAGGCCGAGCGTGACGGCCGGGTTCAGGTGGCAGCCAGAGATGTGGCCGATTGCGAATGCCATCGTGAGCACGGTCAGGCCGAAGGCCAGCGCGACGCCGACAAATCCGATTCCAAGTTCTGGAAATGCCGCTGCAAATACCGCGCTGCCGCAGCCGCCCAGCACCAGCCAGAAAGTCCCGATGAATTCCGCCGCTAGTTTCTTCGACATGGGCATTGCGCGATTCCCCTGTTGATCATGGTTGTTGGTGTGGTCCGGGCCGCCAATCTAACGACTCCAGGCGACTGTGGGCAAGGCACATCTTCCATTGCGGGCGCGCGGGCCGGTTGATTCGACGCCCCGGGGCGCCGGCACGCGATCGCTGGTCACGCTGGACTCAGTCGCCGGGCAGCAATTTTCCGGGGTTCATGATGCCCCTGGGGTCCAGGCTGCGCTTGATCGTGCGCATCAGGTCCAGCGCAACGGGGTCCTTGTACCTCGCGAGTTGCGCACGCTTGAGTTGCCCGATCCCGTGCTCGGCGCTGGTGCTGCCACGATATCGCCGCACGATTTCATGCACCGTGGACTGGATGTCCGCCTCCCGCGACATGAATGCGGCTCGATCGCCGCCCGCGGGTTCGCTCACGTTGAAGTGCAGGTTGCCGTCGCCCACGTGTCCATAGGCGACCATGCGCGCCATCGGGATGATCGCGAGAACCGCGGCTGCGGCCTCTTCCATGAACGAGGGCAGCGAGGCGACCGGCACCGACACGTCGTGCTTGATGCTGGCGCCCTCTGCACGCTGTGCCTCTGGGACCGATTCACGCAGCTTCCACATCGCGTTGCGCTGGGCCATCGATTCCGCGATCGCCGCGTCGAGAACCAGGCCGTCGGACATGCCCCGCTCGAGGCAGCCCTCCAGCACCGGTCGCAGGCCGGCAGAGTCACCCGACGAGGACAACTCGCAGAGTACGTAGCAGTCGTAGGGGCGTCCGAGCGGGTCGCTTACGCCGGGTACGTGCCGCGCAGTCAACTCGACGGCAATCCTGGGCAGGTATTCGAACGTCGAGACGGCCTCACCGCTCGCGCCCCGCAGGCGCTCGAGCAGTTGCACGGCCGCAGCCGGCCCTGCCACTGCAATGAACGCTGTCTCGATGCTGCGCAGCGCAGGAAAGAGCTTCAGGCTGGCTGCGGTGATCACGCCGAGCGTGCCCTCTGCACCGATGAACAGGTCGCGCAGGTCGTAACCTGTATTGTCCTTGCGCAGGCTCGTGAGCCCGTCGAGCACGCGGCCGTCCGGGAGCACGACCTCCAGTCCAAGGGCGAGGTCGCGGGCGACACCGTAGCGCAATGCGTTCAGGCCCCCGGCGTTGGTCGCGAGATTGCCGCCCACCTGGCAACTGCCCTCGGAGCCAAGCGACAGCGGAAAGAAGCGGTCGGCGCCCTCGGCCGCGGCCTTCACGGCGGCGAGGATGCAGCCAGCCTCTGCCGTGATTGTGAAGTTCGCAACGTCCAGCCCCCGGATGCGGTCCATGCGCGCGAGCGACAGCACGACCTCGTCGCCGCCGGTGCCCGGCGTGGCGCCGCCGCAGTAGCTGGTATTGCCGCCGTGGGGCACGACGCCGACGCCGAGCTCGTGGCAGATCGCAAGTACTTCTGAGACTTCGGCCGTCGAATTGGGCCTGGCCACCAGTGGTGTTGCGCCATGGTAAAGACCACGGAAATCAACAAGGTACGGCGCAATCCTCTCGGGATCTGTGATGCAGCCAGCCGGCCCGATTGCACGGCCGATACGCTTGATGGCGGCGTCCAGGCTTGCGGTGCGGTCCTTCGACATGGGCGCCACCTTGGCCGGGCCCGGCCATGGGCGTCAAGCCGTTCGTGGCGCCGCGACCCTGGCGACCAGCACGGATGCCACGACGGCCAGCGCCAGCACCAGTATCGACGCCAGCGTATTGGTGAGCAGGTTGGGTGCCAGCAGCAACACCAGGCCGAACCCGAGCATCATGAATCCGGAAACCAGCTTCAGTATCCTGCCCTCGGACTCGGAGAGCTTGCGGGCGCCCATGGTCCGCGTGAATACGATGACGATGGCCAGCAGCGGCAGCACGTAGATCACGTTGTAGGCTGCCAGCCATGCGTAGTACTGCCACGACTCGAGCTTCGCGAGCGTCAGCGTCCGCGTATAGACCATGGGGAATCCCGCCGTGCACAGCAGCTCGTACGAATTCGCCACGATTGCCAGCAGCACGGTGCTCGCCAGCATCGGGCCCATGTTGCCGGTCGTGACGACCTCGCGCATGCGCTTGAACAGGCCGGGCTTCGCGGCGTCGGGTATGGACAGGCTCGGGCCTTCCTTGAACCAGAAATAGTCCTTGATGTTCAGCGCGGCGACGGTCAGCGCGATAAGTCCGGCAATGATCGTGATAACGCGCAGTTCGCCGGCGACCAGGAACACGTTCAGCCACGCCGCCATGAAGATGAAGTAGACCACGCCCGAGAACAGCACGAATGTTCCGCCCACGATCATCATGCGGGCGCGGCTCTTTGCATGCACCAGCAGGCTCAGCAGGAACAGCAGCACGAAGAAGGCGCAGGGGTTGAAGGCGTCCACGCTTGCAAGCACGACCGTGAGCAGCGGCAGCGACAGTGCCTGGGTATTGACCGTGCCTACGATCGGTAGACGGATCGTCGTCGCTGGTTTGCCCTGCATCCCGGCCGCCTGGCCGGCTGCACCCGAACCGGAGGAAGGGTCCGCGCTGCCGGACCCCGTGCCTGCGGGCAATGCGGCGCCATCCGGGTGTGCGGCTCGCTCGGCATGACAGGCGTCGATGGCGCGCTCGAGCTCGCCGCCGGTCGTTTCAGCACTGTCGTAGCCGATCACCACCTGCCGGCAGAAAATGAAACCCGGCACCGACAGCGCCTCGACGCCCAGTGACCTGGCGGTATTGAAGTAGAAGCGCGCGTTTTCCGGGTTGTCCTTGACCACGTGCCGGTTGATCTCGAGCCAGGGCCTGCGAGCTGCAAGCTCGTCGAGGAACGGCTTCGCGGCCTGGCAATGCGGGCAGGTCGGGGAAAAGAAGTAGTACAGGCGAATCGTTGGTGCGCCATCCGTCGCAGCGCCGTACCAGAACCCGTCGGATGCCGGGTCGGCAGGGGCCGCTCCCGCAAACGGGGCGATGAACAGCAGCAGCGCGGCGATCGCGCCGAATCGTGTCGCGGACATGGTGCCTGGTGCTCTGAGTCTTGACCCGCGCATGATATCGGCGGGTTGCCGCGAGGATCTCGGGGCTTCTACCGACGCGTACCGGGTACTCGCGGGTTGTCTACCGCGCCGTGTTTCAGTATGCGGGTCGAGAGGTTGCGGTCGTCCTCGACGATCACCACTACCGGCTCGAAGCCGTCGAGTTCCGCGGGCTCGAAGTAACCCTCGGCCAGGATGATGACCTTGTCGCCCCGCTGGAAGTGACGGGCCGGCGGTCCGTTCAGGCAGATGTCGCCGCGCCCGCGCTCGCCCGCCATCACGTAGGTCTGCCAGAACACGCCGTTCGATACGTTGGTGATGTTGACGTACTGGTACGGCCGTATTCCGCTCTGCTCGAGCAGGGCCTCGTCGATGGTGATCGAGCCGACGTAGTCCAGGTCGGCCTCGGTCACCGTTGCCCGGTGGATCTTCGCGATGCAGGCACGGATCAGCATGTTTGTTGTCCCGGCTCCGGCAGGGTCTCGACTCCCGGTGCAGGCTCAGTACCGCCCGTGAGTCTTGTACAGGTAGTTCGTCAGTTCGGCCGTCTGCATCGACATGCGGCGCTGGACCTCGTGCACCACGCGTACGATCGCGCGCATCACGTGGTAGACGACCTTCGGGTGCGAAGTGAGCAGCCCTTCGAGTGCGTCCCGGGTCAGGCCGAGCACCCGCGAGTCACTGAGCGCCACCAGCGATGCATAGCGGGTCGAACCGTCCAGGAAGGAAAGCTCGCCGACCACGGCGCCGGGCCTGATCGCATTCAGCGTGACTTCGTTGTCGGTGCCGGCGCCCTTGACGACGCCGAGTACGCCGCTCGCGACGACGTAGAGATGGTCGTCCGCCGAGCCCTCCTGGACCAGCACCTCGCCGTGCTTCAGGTCGCGCAGCGTCATGGCGCGGGCCAGCGTTCGTTGCTCATCTTCGTTCAACTCGACGGCCAGCCTGGACGTGCTCAAGCCTTCGAAAATACCGGCTTCGCTCATGGGTCGCTCCGAATGATCAGTATCTGGTCGATTTTCACGGCACGGTCGCCGCAGCCGTAATAGGTGAATGCCGCTAGCAGGATGCCAGAGTCGAGGGCCGCCTAGCGACCGAGTCGCGAATATGCCGCGAGCGCGGCGGCCCGGCTCTCACGCAGGTCCACGATCGGCGACTGTTGCGGGGAATCCTGCGCCTGCAGCCAGCGTCGGGCGTAGGCTCCGTCCGGGTCGTGGCGCGCGGCCTGGAGCAGCGGATTGAAGATGCGGAAATACGGCGCGGCGTCCGCCCCGCAGCCGGCGACCCACTGCCAGCCGAGCGTGTTGCTTGCGAGGTCCGCGTCCACCAGCGTGTCCCAGAACCACCGCGCGCCTTCCAGCCAGTGCTGGCGCAGGTTCTTGGTCAGCAGCGACGCCACGATCATGCGCACGCGGTTGTGCATCCAGCCCGTGGCCCACAGTTGCCGCATGCCGGCGTCCACGATCGGGAAACCCGTCCTGCCGCGCTGCCACGCCGCGAGCAGTCGCGGGTCCGGGTCCCACGCAAACCCGGCAAACCGCGCGTCCAGTGGCGCATTGGTGGTGTGCGGGTGGTGGTGCAGCACGTGGTGGGCGAATTCGCGCCAGCCGAGTTCCCGCACGAAGGCGTCGTAGCCTGCCTGCGTGTCGGCTCGCCCCGCCAGTGCATTACGCGCCGCAGCGAGGCACTGGCGCGGCCCGATCTCGCCGAAGTGCAGGTGGGGAGACAGCCGGGAGGTACCGTCGAGGTCGGGCCGCTCGCGCGAGTCCGAGTAACCGCCGAGTATCGCGTCACAGAAAATCTCGAGCCTCGTGAGCGCCCCGGCTTCGCCCGGTGTCCAGGTAGCATCGAGTCCTGCGTCCCAGCGAATCGTCGGGGCGAGCCCCAGTTCGTCCAATGTCGGTCCCGGCGCGGGGAGTTCCGCGGCAGTGATTCGCCGCGGCGGCGGCAGAATGCGCGGCTGTTCGTCGAGCCGGGGCAGGCAGGCGCGCCAGTAGGGGGTAAATACACGGTAGGGACGCCCATCGCGCGTCGCCACGCTGGCCGGCTCGACCAGCATCGCCGCGTTGCAGCTCTCGACTTCGATGCCCGTGGCACGGAGCGCCGACTCGACCTGCGCATCCCTCTCCGCAAGCGCCGGTTCGTAGAGGCGATTCCAGTACACGCAGTCGGCGCCAGTCGCACGCACCACCTCGAGCAACGCCTCGAGCGACGGGCCGCGCCGCAGGTGCAGTTCGGCGCCGCGCCCGAGCAAGTCTGCGGACAGCCGCGCGAGGCTTCGGTGCAGCCACCAGCGGCTGGCCGCGCCGGGTGGCCAATCGCCTTCCTCGTCGGGCGCGTGCACGTAGAGCAGTACCACCCGGTCCGCGCGTTCGCAGGCGGCAGACAGTGCCGGGTTGTCGGTCATGCGCAGGTCCCTGCGGAACCACACGATTGCCGTGGAACTGTTGGTCATTGCCGGATTCTACGCAAAGAGCGCCCGACGGCCCGGCCGGATGCCAGAAGACATTCACGGCTATGCCACGGCGGAGTACTCCCATGGTCCGGCCTGCGGTAGGCTCGTTTCCATGCGACGCCCGGTATCGGCCGAGGTTACGGATTGCGTGCCGGACGGCGAGGGCAGCCAGCTGGTCTCGCAGTGGCTGGTCGAGCACCAGGGCCGGCTTCGGGCCGCGATTGCGAAGCTCCGCGCCGCTCGGCCCGGAGACGTGCACGACGCCCGTGTTGCGGCCCGGAGGCTGCGTGCGCTGCTGGCTACGTATCGCCCGCTGTTCGATGAGCGCAGGGCCCAGCGGCTGCGCCGCGGGCTCAGGGACTTTGCGCGCGGGTTGTCAGGGCCGCGCGACGCCGACGTCAGGCGTGACCTGCTGCTGGCGGTCGCTGCGCGCGTGCCCAGGCTCGCAGTCGCGGACACCCGATGTCTTCGGGCCGCGCTGCGCCGGGACTGCGCGGAATCGAGACGTGCGATGCGTGAGATGCTGGCCGAAGAGGACTGGGCCGAGTCGGCCGGGGTTCTTGGTGACCGGCGGACGCTGGTGGCATTGCGCCTGAAGCCCGACGTCGAACTGGTCGAACTGCTGGAACTGGTCGACCAGCCCTGGCGAGATGCAGGCAAGAGGCTCGCCGCGAGCCCGGGCGGCCCGGCGGAACTTCATCGCCTGCGCCTCATTCTCAAGCGCTGCCGATACGCGCTGGAATCAGTCTCGAGCCTGCAGCCCGGGCGCGCCGGGCGGGTGATCGATCGCCTGCGATCCGTCCAGGACAGCCTGGGGCAATACCTTGACGCGGTCGCGGCCCGCAAATGGCTCAAGGGAAACGAAGCGATGCTGGGTCGTCGGCTGGTCCGTCGACTGGATGATGAGCTGAAGGCGCTGGTGAAAAAGCTCAAAGCGGAGACACGCCGGCAAGTCGCAGGGCTGATGCCGGCCTATATGAAGTGGGGCATGGCGTTGCGCGGCCTCAGGACACCGGAGGAAGCGACGCGAGATCCAGCGTAACGGTTACCAGTCCGCCTGAGTCGGGTTCGGTCCTCGCGCCGAAGCCAAAGCGCTGAGCCCAGTCGCGAATACGCCGGTTCTCGCCGAGGCTGGTGCCTACAAGCGTCCGGATGCCCCGTGACCGAGCGGCGACCGCCAGGCTTCGCATCAGTTCGCCGCCGACCCCTCGACCCTGCCAGTCGTCGGCCACGACGATGGCGCATTCGGCGCTGTCGCTGCCTGGACTACGCGCGTAGCGGCTTACGCCGACTATCTGGTCGCCCCCCGGGCCTGGTACCAGGGCGCCCACTGCGAGCGTATCCCGGTAGTCCATTTGAAGCAGTCGTGTTGCATCGTCGCGAGTCACGCCGCGGGATGCATATTGAAGGCGCAGGTGCAGCGTTTCCCCGGAGAGCCCCGCGATGAAGGCAAGTTCCCGGTCGAGATCGTCGGGGCGCAGGGCTCGCAGCGTGACCGGCGCGCCGTCGGGTGTCTGCCAGGCGCGCTCGAGTTCAGCCGGGTAATCCGCAGGTGGGGAGCTGTCGACGGAGGCCGGCGTATCGTTCACTCGCGGTCACGATACTCGTCGTCGTCGTCGTCGTAGTCCTCGTCGTCGTCCTCGTCGTCGTCCCAGTCGTCCTCATCCTCATCCTCATCCTCGTCCTCGTCCTCGTCGTCCTCGCCCGCGTCGGACTCGTCGTCGTCCACCCAGCCTTCAGGCGCGTCGGCCAGTTCGAGGTCCATTTCATTCCAGATGTCGAGGTAGATTTCCTCGATTTCGCGGTCAAGCCACTGAATCCGGACAATTTCCTCGTCCGGGTCCAGGTCCAGGACCTTGAAGATCTCCTCGGAATCGAGGTCGTCGTACCATTGACCGACAACCGGGTCGTAATCACGGCTCACAGTGGCATCCTCGGCGAAATTCCCGCTTCTTTCTTGGTCGTGGCGCGCGACCAACTATACGGGCCGGTCGCGATCTCAGGCAACCGTAACTCATCGAACGCCCGAATCATGTTGCATCGCGTAAAATCGGACGGCAGCCAGCCAGAAGGAAGCCCAGACCGTGTACACGTACCGCGCACCCCTCCGTGACATCCGTTTCGTCGTCCAGGAACTCCTGCATATCGAGGACCACTACCGGGGCTTTGGCCGGGAAGAGTTGAACCAGGAATTGCTCGAGGGAATTCTCGAGGAAGGCGCCAGGTTTGCCGAAACCGTCCTCGCCCCAACGAACCGGGTCGGGGACGAGCACGGCCTCAAGTTCGAGGACGGCAAGGTCTTCACGCCGCCGGGGTTCAAGGAGGCGTACGACCGCTATTGCCAGGACGGCTGGATCACGATGACGGCCGACCCGGAATGGGGCGGGCAGGGCCTGCCGGCCGGGTTCGCGCTGGCGTTTGGCGAAATGCAGTGTTCCGGGAACATGGCATGGAAGATGTACTCGGGCCTGACTGAAAGTGCGGGCCTGACCCTCG
Source organism: uncultured Gammaproteobacteria bacterium (assembly GCA_963793005.1). GTDB lineage: Bacteria > Pseudomonadota > Gammaproteobacteria > Steroidobacterales > Steroidobacteraceae > RPQJ01. Next base: position 206,599 of record CAWBYP010000004.1, on the reverse strand, counting down.
CGGCCCACGGCAGCGACGAACTCAAGCGCCGCTACCTGCCCAAGATGGTCTCTGGCGAGTGGTCCGGCACGATGTGCCTTACCGAAGCAAATTCAGGCACCGACCTCGGCCTGCTGCGCACCAGGGCGGTGCCGCGAGGCGACGGCTCGTTTGCCATCACCGGTACCAAGATCTACATCACCGCGGGTGAGCACGACCTCACCAGCAATATCGTGCACCTGGTGCTGGCCCGGACGCCGGACGGCCCTCCGGGCACCAAGGGCATCAGCCTGTTCGTGGTCCCGAAGTTCCTGCCGGACGCCGACGGCAACGCGGGTCCTGCGAACGGCGTGAGCTGCGGTTCCATCGAGGAGAAGATGGGTATCCACGCTTCGCCCACCTGTGTATTGCATTTCAACGAGTCCGTTGGCTGGTTGCTCGGCAAGGAGAACGAAGGCCTGTCGTGCATGTTCACGATGATGAACCACGCGCGACTCGGCGTCGGCCTGCAGGGGCAGGGGCTCTCGGAACTCGCCTGGCAGGCTTCGCTGGCCTACGCGACCGATCGACTCCAGGGCCGCTCGCTGACCGGCCCCAAGCAGCCGGACAAGCCCGCCGACCCGATCATCGTCCACCCGGACGTGCGGCGTATGCTGCTCACGCAAAAGGCGTTCGTCGAAGGCGGGCGCGTGCTGGCATTCCTGACCGGGCGCGAGATCGACGGATCGCACATGAACCCGGATCCCGAGGCGCGCAAGCGCTCGGATCACCTGGTCGCGTTCCTGACTCCGATCGTGAAGGCGTTCCTGACCGACGTGGCCGTCGAGGTCACGAGCCTCGCGGTGCAGGTCCATGGCGGAGCCGGCTTCATCCGCGAGACCGGCGTAGAGCAGTTGATGCGCGACGCCCGCATTACGCCGATCTACGAGGGCACGAACGGCATCCAGGCGCTGGACCTGCTGGGCCGCAAGGTTTTCGGCACACGCGGCAAGAGCCAGCAGATGATGGTCGGCCGCATCCGCGAGACAATTGCGGAGTTCAAGGACGTGCAGGAAGTCGCCGAGCTGTCGGCCGAGCTCGGCCGGCGCCTCGAGCAGTGGGACAAGCTGACGCTCGAGCTCGGCATGGCCGCAATGAAGAACCCGGACGAGGCGGGTGCCGCGGCGACGGACTACCTGCAGTTCGCCGGCTACGTATGCCTCGGCTGGTGCTGGCTCGCTTCGGCTGGTGAGGCGGCCAAGCGCCTTGCGGCCGGCGTCGACGATCCGGACTTCTACAAGGCGAAGCTGGTCACGGCACGCTTCTACTTCGATCGCCTGCTGCCGCGGGTCGACGCGCATGCCTCGGCGGCGCGCGCCGGGGCTGCCGGGCTGATGGACCTGCCCGCCGAGCACTTCAGCTTCTCATGACCCAGGCGGTCGTGGCCGGCCACTCGCGCCTCGCCGCGGCCCGACGGGTGGTGGTGAAGATCGGCTCGGCGCTGCTGGTCGAACAGGCGACCGGCCGCGTGAACCGGGGCTGGCTCGAGACGCTGGCCGAGGACGTCGCAAGCCTCCGCAAGCGTGGCCAGGAGGTTGTGCTGGTGTCATCCGGCGCGATTGCGCTGGGGCGCCGCCAGCTCGGCCTGCCCGCCGGCAAGCTCGAGCTGGAGCAGAGCCAGGCGGCTGCGGCCGTGGGACAGATCCGACTCGCACACGCCTGGAAGGAAGTACTCGAGCCTCACGGCTGCGCGGTTGCACAGGTCCTGCTCACGCTCGGCGACACGGAGCAGCGCCGCCGGTACCTGAACGCGCGCAACACGCTCACGACCCTGCTGAAGCTCGGCGCGGTTCCGGTGATCAACGAGAACGACACGGTGGCGACGGCCGAAATCCGCTACGGCGACAACGATCGGCTCGCGGCGCGCGTCGCGCAGATGGCGAGTGCCGATTGCCTGGTGCTGCTCTCCGACGTCGACGGGCTCTACAGTGCCGACCCGACGCGTACGCCGGACGCGAGGTTCATCGAGGAGGTACCGCGCATCACGCCCGAGGTCGAGGCGATGGCCGGAGGCTCGGCGTCGGACGTGGGCTCCGGCGGCATGACGACGAAGGTGCAGGCGGCGAAGATTGCCGTCGCGGCGGGTTGTCACATGTGCGTCGCCGCGGGCCGCGAGTCGCACCCGCTGCGACGCATCGAGTCGGGAGAGCGTTGCACCTGGTTCCTCGCTGAAGGCTCGCCGGTCGCGGCACGCAAGCAGTGGATCGGCGGGACGCTGCAGCCCGCAGGCGAACTGGTCGTGGACGCAGGTGCCGCGCAGGCGCTGCGCCAGGGCAAGAGCCTGCTGCCGGCCGGGGTCGTACGCGTCAGCGGGCGCTTCGATCGCGGCGACACGGTGGTGGTGCGCGATCCGGGCGGGCGCGAAATTGCGCGAGGCCTGACCGCCTATTCGTATGCAGACGCGGAACTGCTGTGCGGCCGCCGCAGCAGTGAGCTCGAGGCGCTGCTCGGCTACCGCGGGCGTGACGAGATCATCCATCGCGACGACCTGGTGCTGGTATGAGCAGCGCGGAACTTTCCACCATGATGGACGGCATCGGCCGCGCTGCAGTCGAGGCAGCCGCGGTGCTGGCGCTCGCAGGACACGAACAGAAGGACGCGGCACTGCTCGCGGCCGCGCGCGCGCTGCGTCGCCGCTCCGCGGACCTGCTGGCCGCGAACGCGATCGACATGGAGTCCGCCCGTGCCGCCGGGCTGGGTGCCGCAATGCTCGACCGCCTTCAGCTTGACGCCACGCGCGTCGAGGCAATGGCCGCGGGCGTCGAACAGGTTGCTTCGCTTGCCGATCCAATCGGAACGATCATCGAGGAGCGGGTCCGCCCGAACGGGTTGCGCATCCAGCGTGTCCGGGTGCCGCTCGGCGTCATCGGCATCATCTACGAGAGCCGCCCCAACGTGACCTGCGACGCCGGCGTCCTGTGCCTGAAGTCAGGAAACGCCGCGATCCTGCGCGGCGGCAGCGAGAGCCATCATTCGAGCACTGCTATCCACGCCTGCCTGCTCGAAGGGCTGGCCGAGGCGGGGCTTCCGGCGGCCTGTATCCAGCTGGTCCCGACCACCGACCGGGCGGCCGTCGGCTACATGCTCGGTGCCATGGCCGACTGGATCGACGTGATCGTGCCGCGGGGCGGCAAGAGCCTGATCGCACGCGTACAGCAGGAGGCGAGGGTGCCGGTGATCGGGCACCTCGAAGGAAACTGCCACGTCTATGTGGATCGTGCTGCCGACCTGCGCATGGCACGCGCGATAGTCGTAAACGCGAAGCTCCGGCGCACGGGCATCTGCGGTGCTGCCGAGACACTGCTGGTGGACGAGGGCTGTGCCGCTACGCACCTCGGGCCTGTCGTCAAGGACCTGCTGGATGCCGGCTGCGAGGTGCGCGGTGACGCGCGCGTACAGACGGTCGATCCGCGCGTCAGGCCGGCAGTCGAGGATGACTGGTACACCGAGTACCTAGACGCAGTGATCGCAGCTCGGGTGGTGGAAGGCGTGGACGATGCGATCCGGCACATCGCCCTATACGGGTCAGCGCACACGGAGTCGATCGTGACCGAGGACGCGGCTGCAGCGGAGAGGTTCCTTTCGCAGGTGGACAGCGCGATCGTGCTGCACAACGCTTCGACGCAGTTCGCGGACGGCGGCGAATTCGGCATGGGTGCCGAGATCGGCATCTCGACCGACCGATTCCACGCGCGCGGCCCGGTCGGTGTCGAGCAGTTGACGAGTTACAAGTACGTGGTGCGCGGTTCGGGCCAGACCAGGCCGTGACGACCGCGGGCCGCGACGGCCCACGCTTCAGCGCGCCAGGGCCGCGATCCCGCCGCGCATCGAGTAGACCTCCGTCCGACCGTGCTCCCTGAGGTGCTCGGTGAGCGAGAGACTGCGCACCCCGTGCGCGCACAGGACCAGGTGGCGTCCCTGTGCGGGAAAGCTCACCCGGCCGGAAAGAAGTTCGCTCAAAGGAAGATGAAGGCCGGTGTCCAGGCCCGGCGGGTCCTCGCTTAGTTCCCAGGCTTCGCGCACGTCGACCAGCTCGAACCCGGCACCGCGTGCTTCATCGAGGCTCGCGAACTCGACCTCTAGCTGCGCATGTGCGGTATCCGGTCGCTGGCCGGGAGTGACATGGTTGCAGGCCGGGTTGCGTGCCGCCTTGATTTGGCTGGTCGCGAAGGTGAGAAGGTCGACCACCACCAGGCCGCGTACCGGCGCCGGCTCGATGTCGAGCAGGATCCGCAGCGCCAGCATCGCCTGCATCGTGCCAATGGTGCCCGGCACCGGCCCGAGCACGCCGGCCTCGGCGCAGTTCCCGACCAGCCCGTCGCGGGGCGCCTCCGGCCACAGGCAGCGCAGGCAGGGCCAGTCGGGCGTGGGCAGCCACGCCTGCAGCTGGCCTTCGTACTGGTAGACGCTGGCGAATACCGCTGGTTTTCCCGCGCGCACCACGGCGTCATTCACCAGGAACTTGGTGCGCAGGTTGTCCGTGCATTCGACCACGAGATCGTGACGTTCGACGAGCGCGCCCAGGTTGCCGGGTTCCGCGCGCTCGGCAATGGCCTGGCACGACAGTTCCCGGTTCATGCGTGCGACGCGCTCGGCCGCCACGACGGCCTTGCGGCGTCCGATGTCCGCGACTTCGTACAAGGGCTGCCGGTGCAGGTTGCTCGATTCGACCACGTCGCCGTCCATCACGGAAATGCTGCCAACGCCGGCGGCGGCGAGGTACTGCAGCACCGGAACGCCGAGCCCGCCCGCGCCGATCACCAGCACGGAGGCTGCACGGAGTTTCGCCTGGCCGGCAGCGCCGACTTCGGGCAGCGTGACCTGGCGCGAGTAGTCGTGCGTGAAGTGGTCCTGGTGGTCGCGGTGTGCGTGCGTGGCCTCGTGGTCCGGGGCTTCCGCGCAGCGTTCGCAATTCACCCAGCCTGAGTTTCCGTTTTCGTAATGCTCTTTCTTCCAGATAGGCAGCCGGTGCTTCACTTCGTCGATGATGTAGCGACATGCGGCGAAGGCTTCGTCGCGGTGCGCTGCGCTGACCCCGACCCAGACCGCCAGGTCGCCGATGGCCAGGTCTCCGACCCGGTGGATGCAGGCGGCGCGACGGATGCCGTAGCGCTCGATCGCCGCAGCGACGATGCGCTCGCCTTCCTTGACGGCCAGGGCCTCGAACGCTTCATATTCCAGGTGCTGGACGCGATGCCCCTCGTTGTGGTCGCGCACCCAGCCCTCGAAGCTCGCGTAGCCGCCACAGGATGGGTCTGCCAGCGCGTCGCGGCAGCTGCCGGGCTCGAGCGGAGCCTGGCTGAACGAGAACGGTCGCATCAGCCGCCCGCAACCGGCGGTATGAAGACTACGCGGTCGCCGTCCACGAGCGGACGATCCCACGCCGCGAATTCCTCGTTCACCGCGACCTTGAGCATCGACGGGGGCAGCGAAAGGCCGCGAAGGCCACGCAGTTCCTCGTACAGGCCGGCGGCGGTACGCGATCCGGTCGAGAGTGTCTCGCTGCCGCGACCCGCCTGCTCGCGCAGGGCGGCGAAGTACTGCACGTGAACCGTGAGCGTCATGCCGGGAAACCGCGCTGTTGACGACAGTCCGCGTGGCTCGCGGGTACCAGTCGGTCAAGTGGGGTCAGGCCGCTCACGGCTGCGACACGTCACGGCGGCCGCCGTGCTTCTCCGCCAGGCGCAGCGGGCCGATCACGATCTCGTGCGAAAGCGCCTTGCACATGTCGTAAACGGTGAGCGCGGCGATCGAAGCGCCAGTCATTGCCTCCATCTCGACGCCGGTTCGATGGTGCACGGTCACCGTGCAGCGAATCACTGCTTCGTCACCGTCCGGCATGTCGATCTCGATGCGGCAGTTCTCGATGCCGAGCGGGTGGCAGAATGGAATCAATTCGTGGGTGCGCTTGGCGGCCATGACGCCGGCGATGATCGCGGTCTGGAACACGGGTCCCTTGCTGGTCGAGAATCCAGCCTCGCGCAGCGCGTCGGCCACCGAGCCGGGAAACCGGACCCGCGCCTCTGCGACCGCGGTGCGCTTGGTCACGGCCTTGCTGCTCACGTCCACCATCGTGGGCTGGTCGTTCTCGTCAACGTGGCTGAACATTTCCTACCCGCCGATGTAATGCATCTCGACCTTGTGCAGCGGATGCGCCGCAGCGCGCTCTGAGTCGCGGATCTCGCTATAGCGGTCCGAACGCCGCGACCAGGCACCGCGGATGAGTTCGAGGAGTTCCTCGTCAGTCGCGCCGGCCCGCAGCGGTGCGCGCATGTCGAGTCCGTTCGCAGCGAACAGGCACATGTACAGCGAGCCCTCTGACGAGAGGCGTGCCCGGCTGCAGCCTGCGCAGAAGGGCGCCGAGACCGACGATATGAAGCCCAGTTCTCCCGCACCGTCGGCGTAACGGTAGCGCTCCGCGACCTGGCCGCGCCGGCCCGGCAGTGCCGTCACCGGCCAACGCTCATTGATCCGGCGCAGCAGTTCGGCTGAGCTTACAACCTCGGCGGCGTGCCAGTCATTCCGGTTACCGACGTCCATGTACTCGATCATGCGCACGATGACCCGCGTGCCGCGAAATCGCTCGAGCAGATCAACAATGGTGTGGTCGTTCACGCCGCGCTTCACGACCGTATTCACCTTGACCGGGTCGAGTCCGGCGGCAAGGGCCGCCTCGATGCCCTCGAGTACCTGGTCGAGGCCGCCGAACCCGCCACTCATCGACTGGAAAACCACAGGGTCCAGTGAGTCCAGGCTCACCGTGACCCGATGCAGGCCGTTGCCCTTGAGTTCCGCTGCATGCTGTGCGAGCAGCACGCCGTTTGTGGTGAGCGCGATGTCCTCCACCCCGTCGAGCGTCGAGAGTTCCGCGACCAGGTCCGCGATGCCTGGCCGGAGCAGCGGTTCGCCGCCGGTGATACGGACTTTGCGCACGCCAAGCCGCGTGCCGAGGCGCGCCACGCGGGTGATTTCGCGGAAGTCGAGCCGCTCCGACGACCTGAGGAAGCGGTAGCGATCGTGGAAGGTCTCGCGTGGCATGCAGTACGGGCAACGGAAATTGCATCGGTCCATCACCGAGATGCGCAGGTCACGCATGGGCCGGCCGAGCGTGTCGCGCACTGCGTCTCGCCCCGGCAGCGCGACTATCGTGTGTTCGTCCGAATCACCTTGCACCCGGAGTTCCTCGCCTGCCTACTTCTTGTTCGCTGCGTTGTAAGCCTTGATTTCCTCGCTCCACCGGGCCGCCAGCGCGGTCAGCTCGTCGATTGCCGCGTTGTGCTTCTTGACCTGCATGGACTTGAGCGCGGCTTCCTTCTGTGCGCGTTGCGGGTCAGCAGGGTCGAGCGCAGCAACCTGCTCTGCCAGCTCGGTGTCGAGGCAAGGCAGGTAAGTGTCCTGCACGGCGCTCGAATATTGCTTGATCGACCCCTGCGCCTCCAGCATCTGTTCCTTGGTCGCGGTCGCCCCGTTGGGGAATGAATTCGGCGCCTGCGGGTATACGCAGGCGGCATGGACCGTAACGCCCGATGCGAGCAGCACGGCGGCAAGGGAGGCGCGGATCAGGTGCTTCATTACTACTCCTCTGGGAACGGCTGCCGGGCAGGCGCCGGTTGCCATGAATTCGGGATGCCAAAACTATAGCAGACGCCCGCCGTTCGCCGGACATACCCCGGGACCCTGGCGGGCCGGGCGTCGCGCGGGGCCGGCCATGTCCACGCGGGGGTCCGGTCGGGCTATGCTTGGCACTTCGAGGACGGGAGAAACGCGCATGAAAGGCCATGACCCGGTCGTGACCTACGGGGCGAGCACCCATGCGGTGCGTGGCGACTACAGCCGCATGCGTCCCGACTACACGGTCGACCAGGACTACACATCGTACCGGCAAGGCGACCAGGATCGCTGGCGGCGCCTGTACGCGCGACAGATGCGGCTGGTGCCGGGCCGCGCCTGCCCCGAGTTCCTGCGAGTGATCGAGACACTGGGCTACGACGCTGGAATCCCACGGTTTGCGGAGGTCAACGAGCGACTCGCGCAGGCGACCGGCTGGCAGGTCGTGGGAGTGCCGGGCCTGCTGCCGGAGCAGGCATTCTTCGGACATCTCGCGGAGCGCCGCTTTCCGGTGACCGTATGGTTGCGCAACGAGGACGAGTTCGACTACATAGTCGAGCCTGACATCTTCCATGACTTCTTCGGCCACGTGCCGTTGTTGTTCGATTCCGTGTTCGCCGACTACATGCAGGCATACGGCCGCGGTGGTCTCAAGGCGGACGGCTTGCACGCACTCGAGTACCTCGCGCGCCTGTACTGGTACAGCGTGGAATTCGGCCTCGTGCGCACCGACGCGGGGCTGCGTATCTACGGGGCAGGGATCCTCTCGTCGCCCGGCGAGGTCGAGCATGCAGTCTCGAGTTCAGACCCACGACGCATCGGCTTCGACCTGCGGCGCGTGATGCGGACACGTTATAAAATCGACACGTTCCAGCAGACATATTTCGTCATCGAGGACTTCGGCCAGCTCTTTCGCGAGACGGCGCCCGACTTCACGCCGGTGTACCGGGAGATCGCCGACCAGCCGCACCTTCCCGCCGACACGCTGCTGCCAGGGGACCGAGTGTTCAACTAGCCGCCGCTGCGCCCGCGGCTGGCGAGGTGAGGGGCTATTGGTGTCCAATGGCGGCTCCGGGGCACGACGCCCGAGGCGTTTTCGCAGAGGATCCAAGATGAGTACCTCCATTTCTGCTGCCGATCTGGCCGCGGCACCGTTCTCGCTGGGCCATTTTGTCGATGGCCGGCAGGTCGCCGGTTCGTCTGGCCGGAAGGGGACGGTGTTCAATCCGGCCACCGGCCAGGCGCGTGGGCAGGTGGCATTCGCGAGCGCAGACGAAACCCGCGCGGCGATAGCAGCGGCCGACGCAGCTTTGCCGGGCTGGTCCGCCACGCCGCCGCTGCAGCGGGCGCGGGTGATGTTCCGCTTCAAGGCGCTGCTCGAAGCGCACCTGGACGAACTCTCCGCACTGCTCACTTTCGAACACGGCAAGGTTCTGTCAGACGCGCGCGGCGAACTGGTGCGCGGACTGGAAGTCGTGGAATTCGCCTGCGGCATACCGCAGCTGCTGAAGAGCGAGTTCACCGAAAACGTCGGCACAAACATCGACAGCTGGTCCATCCGGCAGCCGGTCGGTGTCTGCGCCGGCATCACGCCGTTCAATTTCCCCGCCATGGTGCCGATGTGGATGTTCCCCGTGGCGATCGCCTGCGGGAACACTTTTGTGTTGAAGCCGTCGGAGAAGGATCCGAGCTTGCCGCTGCGAGTTGCGGAACTACTTGCGGAAGCCGGCCTGCCCAACGGCGTGTTCAATGTGGTGAACGGCGACCGCGAGGCCGTCGACACACTGCTCACCGACCCGCGCATCGCCGCCGTGAGCTTCGTGGGATCGACGCCGGTGGCCGAGTACATCTACCGGACCGCGTCGGCTCACGGGAAGCGGGTGCAGGCCCTCGGCGGCGCCAAGAACCACATGGTCGTGATGCCTGATGCAGACACGGCCAATGTTGCGAGTGCGCTGATGGGTGCGGCCTACGGCTCGGCGGGTGAACGCTGCATGGCTATCTCGGTAGCGGTCGCAGTCGGTGATGCCGGCGACCGGCTGGTCGCGGAGTTGCGGCGGCAGGTCGCCGGGCTGAAAGTGGCTGCCGGCAACGAACTCGGCGCCGACATGGGACCACTGGTCACGCGCGAGCACCTGGAGCGGGTGCGGGGCTACGTGGACCTGGGCGTGGAAGAGGGCGCCGATCTCATCGTGGACGGCCGCGGATGCAAGGTCGCGGGCCACGAGCAGGGGTATTTCATCGGGCCGTGCCTGTTTGATCGCGTGCGGCCGGAGATGCGGATCTATCGCGAGGAGATTTTCGGTCCGGTGCTGTGCGTCGTACGCGTGCCGGATCTCGACGCGGCGACGAGCCTGGTGAACTCGCATGAGTTTGGCAACGGCACCGCGATCTTCACCGCCAGCGGCGAGGCGGCGCGGGCGTTTACCCAGGCCGTGCAGGCCGGAATGGTCGGCGTGAACGTGCCAATCCCGGTGCCGATGGCGTTCCATTCGTTTGGCGGATGGAAACGCTCACTGTTCGGGCCGCTGCACGTGCACGGGCCTGACGGGGTGCGGTTTTACACCAGGCTCAAGACCGTGACCTCACGCTGGCCGAGCTCGCAGCGCGAGGGTGCGCAATTCGTGATGCCGACGATGAAGTAGGGCGGACAGTTCCGTGCCGCATGCAAGGCGCAGACTGCGCTAGAATCTGGTTCCTCCCGCGCGGCCGTAGCTCAGTTGGATAGAGCATCAGGCTTCGAACCTGAGGGTCGGGGGTTCGAATCCCTCCGGCCGCGCCAAGCCACTTTTGTGCCGCCCGTCGGCTACATCAGTAAACCGAATAACCACCGTCGACCGGGAGAGTGGCGCCCGTGATGAAGTCGGCTGCGCGAGACGCGAGAAAAACGGTTGCCCCAACGATCTCGTCCGACTTTCCCCAACGCTTGGCCGGCGTGCGCGCGATGATTTCATCGTTCATCGGTGAGCTGCGCACCGCAGCGGTCATGTCCGTTTCGATCCAGCCTGGCGCGATCGCATTGACCTGGATGTTGTGTGGCGCTAGTTCGATCGCAAGCGACTTGGTCAGCTGAACGATGGCGCCCTTGGCAGCGCTATAGGAAGGCACGAGCCCAGATCCGAATATCGAGTACATACTGGCGAGGTTGATGATCTTTCCACCGCTCTTACGCTTGACCATTGATTTGGCAACTATCTGCGACAGTAGGAAGGTGGCGTTCAGATGGGTTTCGATCGTCTTATCCCAGATATCTGCGGTCTCGTTTAGCACGCCACCGGTTAGCGCAACGATCCCGGCATTGTTGATCAGAATGTCGACGCCGCCGAGTCTGCGTTCTACTTCGGCCACCGCGGGAGCCAACTCGGCCCGATCCGTCACATCGAGGGGCAGCACCAGCGCGGGCTTGCCGAAAGCCTTCAGTTCTGCAAGAACCAGTTGGTTCTGTTCTGCATTGCGCGCGAGGACAGCTACGGATGCGCCAGCACAAGCCAAGCCCAGCGCCATAGCGTGGCCGATGCCTCGATTGCCACCGGTCACAATGGCGACGCGGCCAGTCAGGTCAAATAGCGAACCATTGACAGTCATTGTGTCTCCGAGAAATCAGCGATCAGATCACGAATTCGCGACCCGCCCGATCGGGCTGTGAATCGGCCGACGATACCGGAGATCCCGATCGTCCGCTGCGGAGAAATCTGTTCCATGATGCTTAAGACCCCATGCTCCCCGCAGTTCCGGCAGCGCACATTCACTGCTGCGCCGCCGCAGATTCAAATGCCCTGGTTGCGGTGACAATGGTGGGCTTTCCCACTGGTGTTACCGGTGGCGCCTGTAGCCAGTCTTTCGACGTGACTTTGACCGCCAGTTACAGCGCGGCATTTGTTGCTGCCAAAACCTACGCAGCTGGTGCGAAGCCGTTGGCGATCAGTTCTTCCTGCTGTACCACTTGCCATCGCGCTCATAGAGCTTGTTCTTTTCGGCGCAAAGTCTCTCGGCGTCCACTCCGGCGCCGCCAACGTCGGCCAGCCCAGCCAGGCCCCCGGTTGACTGCATACGCTGCTCCTGGTTGATGCACCGCTGCATGATCACTGCGTTGTCCTTCAGTCGGTCAGCCTCTAACGCAGGAGTCGATTTCTGATAGGGCCCGGACCAATACCAGTATGCAAGCCCTATGATCGTCAGGATTATCGCGAGCCTTGCCATTAGCGGACTCCGGTAATGGATCCTGAGAGTAGTGTAACCCGGTATGGATCGGCGGCCGCCGAGCGGCCACTTGAAGTCAGGCAATTGTTGTCCCCAGGGGGTTCGTAACGGACCTCGCAAGCATCCCGCGGCTTTTCTGGGTCGCTTTTCCGCCTTGCGGCCAGCACACGCCAGCGGCCGTCGTTCACGATTATCTTTACTGGTTTCAGCCCGCTACCTGCGATAGGTCGTGTGCCGACACGCTGCTTCTGGTGGCCATGGAAGAGTCTGGTGTCGGCGTTCTCTCACGAAACGCGATCTATGCCGGTGTGCGGGCGGGCGGTCAGAGTGCCTGGGACCGGAACGCCCGAGAGAGGGCATCAGGATCGATCCGTCTGGTGCCGGAGGAATTCCTGAACTTCGGTCCAAACGACACGTGGGAAATCGAACGCCGTATTCGTTCCGCGGCTACTGCGCCGCCCTGACCAGCCGCGTACACGTACTCGTCGGTCGCGATGCTGACTTGCTGCCTGCGGTCGCCCTTTCTGCGGCTGGGTAGGCGAGGATTCAATGCCGCCAGGCATGTCTGCGGCGCCGGCTTCATGCCAAACAACGGCCGCAGCAGGGCGCGTCCCGGCGGAAGGTACAGGACACGCGGAGATGTGCTTTGATCCCGCGCCGGAGCTATTCTTGCCAGCAATTGGCAACAACTGGAGGAGTGGTCATGGCGGTAAAAACTGCGGCGCAGCTGATCCAGGAAGCGAGGCAGCGGGTACAGAACCTGACGGTTGAGCAGGTCGCCGAGGAACTCGCGAAGGGCTCAGTGACGCTGGTCGACGTACGCGAGCGGGCGGAGTGGGAGGCAGGCATGATCCCGGGCGCGATCCACGCGCCACGCGGCTTGCTCGAGGTCGCGGCCGACCCGACGCACCCGGCCCATCGCAAGGAACTCGATCCCCACCAGCGAGTGCTGATCTACTGCGCCACCGGTGGCCGCTCGGCACTGTCGGCCGACACGCTGCAGGAGATGGGCTATACCAACGTCGCGCACATGGACGGCGGCATCAAGGCATGGGTAGCGTCCGGCCGACCTGTCGGCAAGCCCTGACGCGGTCGTCGACCGTTGCCGAGCGACACTCCGGACCTGTTGGCGCCCGCCGAAACGGGCGGGGTCCGGCGCATCACGCGCGAGGTGTGGCGCATCGTCGCGCCGAATCCGAGCCCGTTGACCGGGCCCGGTACCAATACCTACGTCGTGGGGGAACAGCGCCGGCTGGTGATCGATCCCGGCCCGCCAGATCCAGTGCACCTCGAGCGGATCCTCGAACTTGCCGGCGGCACGGTCGAGCGCATCGTCTGTACACACTCGCACACTGATCACTCACCGGGCGCGGCGATGCTCAGCGCTCGCACCGGCGCAGTGGTGCTGGGGATGCCAGCGCCGGACGTGGACGACTACCAGGACGAGACCTACCTGCCCGGACAGGTGCTGAAGGACGGCGAGCGCATCGAAGGCGATGACTTCGCGCTCACCGTGCTGCACACGCCCGGTCACGCGTCGAACCACGTCTGCCTGTTGCTCGAGGCCGGCGGGTTGTTGTTCACGGGCGATCACCTTATGAGCGGTTCAACGGTGGTGATCCTGCCGCCGGATGGCTCGATGCGGCAGTACCTCGATTCGCTGCGCAGGCTCCGCGAGCTGCCGGTTCGGGACCTTGCGCCTGGTCACGGCGCCGTGATCCGCGGCGCGGTAGCCGAGATCGACCGGGTGATTGCGCACCGGCTGCAGCGAGAGGAGAAGGTAATCGATGCCATGCGCGAGCTCGGGACGGCCACGCTCGATGAGCTCTTGCCGGTTGTCTACGCGGACGTGCCCATGTTGATGCACCCGGTTGCGCGGTATTCGCTGCTGGCCCATGTTCTCAAGCTCGAGCAAGAGGGACGGGTGCTGCGCGAAGGCGACTCATGGCAGTGGGCAGGGTAGCGCAGTCCCAATGTAGTACCCTGTGGGCTGCACGGACGCAACGTGCAAACTCAAAACATTAATAAGGGGAGATGTCCAATGTTCAATCGAATGATGACGACGTTCGTATCGGTACTGGCGCTATGCGCGGTTTCGGCTTCTGTATTCGCGGCAGAGTGGAATGCCGAGCAGCAGGAGATCTGGAAATTCGAGCAGCAACAGTGGCAGATGTCGAAGGCCAAGGACCTGAGCTGGATCGACACGATGGTCCACCAGAACATGGTGTACTGGGAGACCGGTTCGCCGATGCCTCGCGACAAGGCGTCACTCAAGCACTGGAGTCGGTACGACTCCGATAGCAGCACGACGCTCGAGCAGGAGCTGTTTCCGATCTCTGCGACGATCACCGGCAACATCGCCATCGTCCAGTACCACTACATGGTTGCCAGCGAAGACTACAAGAAGGAGCGCGCCACGATCACCGGTCACTATACGGACGTGCTGATAAAGGAAAACGGCCGTTGGATGTTCATCGCGTGGACCGGTGGACAGGACAAGAAGGACTGATCGGAACACCATGAGCAGGAAAACCGTAACCATCTTTGGAGCCACCGGCGTCGCCGGTGAGTCCTGTGTCGATGAATTCGTCCGGCAGGGTCTGTTCGATGTCTGCGTGCTTGCGCGCAGGTCGGGACAGGCCGAGCGCTCATCTTCGGGCGTAACGAAGAGCGACGCGCAGAAGCAGTCCCAGTACGACCGGTGGGCGAGCCAGGGCGTGACGGTCAAGCAGGTCGACGTAACCGTTGCCGAAGCGCTGGTACCAGCGCTGGAGGGTACTGATTACGTGGTGTCCTGCGTTCCACTCTACGCCACCGAGTCGCAGTACCCGTTGATCTGGGCCGCGAAAGAGGCGGGCGTTGAGCGTTTCGTTCCGTCGGAATACGGCGCGATCTACGAGTTTGAGCAGTTCTGGCAGACCAACACGACACACCGGATGATGGCGCGCCAGAAGGCATTCATCCGCCGGATGATCGAAATGGCCGGAATGGACTTTACGATCATCCCGGCCGGCGCCTGGATCGAGTACTACATGCTCGAGCCCGTGCTGGTCATGGGCGACCCGGACACGAAGATCGGCTGGTCAACCGGCGTTGACGTCGGACGCATCATTCCTTACGTGCTGGCGCATCCGGCGTCGCGCAACGCGATCTGCCCGGTCGCGACCACGGCCTGGTGTTCCTGGAACGAGTTGCTCGAGGTTCGGGAACGTGTGCTGGGGCGAAAGGTGGAGCGGCTCTACTGGAGCGCGGAACAGTGGCGGGCCGCCTATGCCCAGCAGGGTCCGGGGGCAATCCAGACGCTGTTGGCCATCGGTGTCGCGGTCGCCGATACGCCGGCGGGCATGTCTCTGTTCGGCAACTGGAACAAGACGTTCGTTCCGGAGTTCGCGGGAACGCCGCTGGACGAGGTGTTCGCCAAGACGGTCGAGCCCTTCGTCGCGGCGATGCGCGCGGGGCTGATCGCATCCGGAGAGTTGCCGGCAGACGCTTAGCCGCGGCCCGCCTGCGCAGGTGATGAACGGCAGGCACTGACGCCCTACTTGAATTGCGTCGCGTCCAGTCGTCGCTTGAGATCCTCGGGAGGCAGCGAGGGGGCGCCGAGTGCTGCTGAAATGGGCGTCACCGTGACGTAGCCCGCGGCGAGCAGGTTCACGTCGGAATCCGGATAGTCGTCTTTCGTCGACTGCAGCCGAACTCGTGAGGCATAGGTACCGACGTCCGTCGATTCGAACTCCACGTGCAGGTCGGTCGTGCGTCCCTGGCGCGCGACGGCGACACCGCGCATCGCGCTCATCGGTCGAGCCGGGTAGTTCACGTTCAGTACTGTCGTCGGCCGCGCGAGCACCGCATCTTCGCAGAACCAGCCGCGAGCACTCCCGATCAGTTGCACCAGGTGTCTGGCAATGCGCTCGAGCCGGTCGGCCGGCAGCGCGGCCTGTGCGTCCTTCGAAGTGGCGCGTTCGGCATTGACCGCAAAGCCCGGGATCGGCGGATCGAGCAACATCGTGCCGGCAAGCGCCGCACCAACCGTGCCGGACATTACGAGCATTGAGCCGGTGTTCTTCCCATTGTTGATTCCCGACACGACCAGGTCCGGCCTTCGGCCGGGTGGATAGAGGGCAGTTGCTCCCAGCACGACCGCAGTCGCCGGCGTCGCGTGGATCCCGGCGACGTTCGCATCGGCTGGGTCGCGAATGATGCTCACGGTGTCCCAGGTAAAGCTCACGCTGCTGCCGCTTGCATTGCTCGCGGGTGCGGCGAGACGCACATGGTGACCAGCGCTTCGGAGTTCGTCGTAAAGCGCGCGTATGCCCGGGGACTGGTAGCCGTCGTCGTTGGTGAGCAGGATCTCGAGCGGTCCGTTGCCGCAGATGGCGGGTGATTCGGGCTTGCCTTGTTGCGGGGCGGTCGCTATGTCCGCCGCGGTGGCAGACATCGCCGACGAGGCCGGTGTAGTCAGGGACAGGCACAGCGCGACGGCAAGCGTGATCCCGGGAGTGCTCGTGTCGCGGAGCGCCCGTCCCGAGTCGCGTGGTTTGCCCAGACTGGTCTTGGTCATTAGCGGGCGGCGCAGGCTACGCCTGCACTTCGATGTAGCCCTGCGCGACGCGCGTCGGGTAGCTGCGCAGCGGCTCGCAGGCCGGGCCACCCATCACCTTGCCGCTGCGCACGTCGAAGCTTGCGCCGTGCAGCAGGCAGGTCAGGCGGTGTCCGCGCAGGCGGCCCTCGTCAAGCCGTGAGACGGCGTGCGTGCACAGGCCCGAAACCGCGTGCACGCCGTCCCCGGTGTTGCACAGCAGGACTTCCTGCCCGTCTATGACGGTGGAGTGGGTGCGGCCAGACTTGAGGTCGGCCAGCAGCATGATCCTGTGGAACGCGGAATCGGCCACCGGCGTACGGCTAGAGCGTCAGTTCCGCCTGGAACACGATTACGGCGTCGCCGGTCACGCGCACGCCGGTCGCACGCTTGCCGGCGGCTGCCGTTACTTCGACGTCCACGGTCCCGGGCCGATCGACGAACCGACCCTGGTGGCCGGTGAATCGTGCGGTGCCGTCTGCCACGGGCAGCAATCCCTGTTGCAGCAGGTAGACGCCGAGCATTCCGTGCGCATTGCCGCTTACCGGGTCCTCCTGGATGCCGATGACCGGACAGAACATGCGCGACTCGGTGGTCAGCGGCTCGCTGCCTGGCGTGATCGAGAATACGAAGAAGCCGTCCGCGCCGACGTGCGGAGTAAGGTGGAGGAGAGCCTCCATGTTCGGCTTCAGCGAGGCCAGGGCCTCGGGCGACTTCAGCCCGATCAGCAGGCGTGAATTCGCCTTGCTCATCACCTGCATCGGGCAGTCGGGATGGAGGCTCGATGAACTGATTCCGAGCGCGTCGAGAACCGGGGCGCGTCGGTCCTCGGGGACGATCGGGCCGAAGGTCGCGGGTCCCTGGTGGATCGAAACACGCAGTGCCTGGCCGCGGCCCGTCACCTCGATCTCGTAAATGCTGCTGCCTGATTTCTGGCGCACCACTCCCTTGGGCACGCCATTGGCGATGGCTCGGGCGTAATGCGCCGCGACCGTGGCGTGACCCACGAACGTATCCTCGCGGCGCGGCGAGAAAAAGCGCAGTTCGACGTCGTGGTCGGGCGCCTCGGAAGCCAGCACGAAAGTCACTTCCTGGCCGCCGATCTCGCGGGCAACCCGCCGCAGCTCGTCGTCAGTCAGGATCTCCGCGTCGAGAACCACGACTGCCGGGTTGCCGCAGAAATGCTCGCGGGTGAAGGCATCGACGTGGTACAGGCGGCACTTTCGCTTTGACATCGGATTGCGGGTTCTGGCGCTGGGGAATCCCATTAGTGCGCACGCCGTGGCTGCCGTCAACACCGGCCGTCGCCGTGCACCATCCCTGCCGCTATACTCGCGCCTACCTTGGGGTGGCCTGGATGGGCCTGAGATGCCGGGTGCGGCCATGCCGCCGACCGGCGAACCCGTTGAACCTGATCCGGGTAATGCCGGCGTAGGGAGCAGGTGCAGTGCCCGGCAGTCATCCCGCTTGTTGCGAAGAATCATGGTGTTGCGCGTGCCTGCGCAGCCGGCTAGGCGCGCTCGCGTGCGTCATTGCGATGGCAGTGCCCATGGCGGCTGCTGCGCTGGGCGACACGCCACCGCTCGAGGAGATCGTGGTTACCGCTTCGCTGCGACCTGCCGCGGAGAACGAACTACCGGCAAGTGCGACCGTGCTTGACACGTCCCAGGTGCAGGCGTCTGGACTGCAGCATCTTGCCGATCTCGTGGGCCTGGTGCCGAACCTCAACTGGTCCGGGGCCACCTCGCGACCCCGCTATTACCAGTTGCGCGGCATCGGCGAACTGGAACAGTACCAGGGCGCGCCCAACCCTTCGGTGGGATTCCTGATCGACGACATCGACTTCAGCGGCGTCGGAGCGCCGGCGACCACGTTCGACGTGCAGCAGGTCGAAGTGCTGCGCGGCCCGCAGGGAACCCGCTACGGCGCCAACGCGCTTGCGGGGCTGATCAGCGTCCGAACCAGGGATCCAACAGTGGATCCGGAGTTCTCGACCGAGGTGACGGCTGGCGGCGACGGCCTGATCGGCGGCGGACTGGTGGCGGGCGGCGCGCTTGGGTCCTGGGGCAGGGCCAGCGACTCGGCCTGGCGGGTCGCTGCCCAGCGCACGCTGAGCGATGGATTCCGCCACAACGCCTACCTCAATCGCGACGACACCAACGATCGCGACGAGACCACCCTGCGTGGCAAGCTGACGCTCGGGGTAGCGGATGGCTGGCGTGTCGATGCAGCGGCGCTGTACGCCGCCATCCACAACGGATTTGATGCGTTCTCGCTCGACAACAGCTTTCGCACGCTGTCGAACCAGCCGGGTCGCGACAAGCAGCGCTCCGAAGGTGCGATGCTGCGCGTGACCGGCGACCTCGGTGTGGTCACGCTCGCGAGCACCACTACCTACGCGAACTCGGACATCGTCTACAGTTTCGACGGCGACTGGGCGAATGATCCGTACTGGGGTGCCTACGCCCCCTACGACTATTTCTCGCATTACGACCGGCAGCGCAGCACGCTCGGCGAAGACCTCCGGCTCATGAGCCGCGCCGATGCGCGCTCGGGCGGGTTCGGCTGGCTGGCCGGGGTCTACGCACTGCGCCTCGATGAGGACAACCTGCAGCGCGACTACTTCGAGTCGGAACTCACGGGTCCGCCGCTGAAGAGCATCTACCACGCGACCAGCCTCGCTGCCTACGGTGAGACGGAATGGCGCATTCGCGAGAGCATGACCTTGTCGGCCGGACTGCGGGTCGAGACGCGCTCCGCGGATTACCGCGACAGCGACGGCGCCAGGTTCTCGCCGGTCAACACGATGGTAGGTGGGCACCTGTCGCTCGCCGGTGACTTTGGCTCCGACAGCGCCTGGTACGCGACGCTGGCGCGTGGCTACAAGGCGGGCGGCTTCAACATCGGCGAGTTCATCCCGGAGGACCTGCTCGAGTACGACCCCGAGTACCTGTGGAACCTCGAGACCGGGCTGCACCTGCGCGACCCGTCAAGCACCCTGTCGGCCGACCTGGCCGTGTTCTACATGTGGCGCATCGAGGAACAGGTATCCTCGTCCTACCAGGTGGATCCCGGCGATCCGCTGTCCTACGTCTTCTATACCAGCAACGCCGCGAAGGGTCGCAACTACGGCCTCGAGGCCACTCTTGCATGGCGCGCGCAACCGTCGCTGCTGCTGGGAGCGACACTCGGGCTGCTCGGCAGCGAGTACCTCGACTACCAGTACGGCGACCGCAACCTCGACGGACGCGAGCAGGCGAGCGCGCCGCCGTACCAGTATTCGCTGTCCGCCGAGTGGGGCCGGGAGCGGGGCTGGATGGCGCGTGCCGACGTGACGGGTTGCGCGTCGTTTTACTTCGACACCAGCAACGACCAGCAGTCGAAGCCCTACGTACTCGTGAACCTGAAGGCCGGCTACGTGGCGGATCGCTGGACGGTGCACGCCTGGGCGCGAAACGTGTTCAATGAAGGATACGCGGTGCGCGGCTTCTACTTCGGTCTCGAGCCGCCCGACTATGCCGACAGGCTCTACATACAGCGCGGCGATCCGCAACTGGTCGGCGTCACGTTCACCTGGTCACTGCACTAGACTCCCCACGCTGGAAACCGAACCGAGGACATCGACATGCGAATTGCCGTGGACATCAGCCTCTATCCACTCGACGCAGACTACGTCCCGCCGATCCGGGACTTCATCGAGCGCCTTAACCGCCACGAGGGCCTGCAGGTGGCGACCAACGCGATGAGCACGCAGGTCGCGGGCGAGCACGAGCGGGTATTCGCGGCGCTGGAGGCCGAGACGCGTGCGTCGTTCGCGAGCGGCGGCCGCGCGGTATTCGTGATGAAGCTGCTGGGCGGAGAACCGACCGCGGCCGAGCGCGAAGCCCTGAAGCAGTACTGACGTTACCGAAGTGGGATCCAGCCTGGTCGAATGGGTGGCAGTGGCGCTCGCGCTTTCATACGTGTTGCTGGCGACGCGACAGAGCCTATGGTGCTGGCCTGCGGCGGGGGCAAGCGGTGCCATCTACCTGCTGTTGTTCGCGCGCGCAGGCCTCACGATGCAGGCGGCACTGCAGGCGTTTTACGTCGCGATGTCTGTCTACGGCTGGATCTCCTGGCGAGCGAGCCACGGCCAGCCGGGCGAGTTGAGCGTCAGTGCCTGGCCGCTCGGCCGTCACCTGGCGGCAGCGGCACTCGTGGTCGTCGCCACGCTCGCAAACGTGTACCTGCTCGCAGGCGACGAGAGCCCCTTCGTTCGCTACGCGGACTCGTTCGTCGCCTGGGGCAGTGTCATCGCGACCTGGATGATGACCCGAAAGGTGGTCGAGAACTGGCTTTACTGGATCGTCTTCGACATGGTCGCGGCGGCGCTGTATTTCAGCCAGGGATTCCATGCCACGGCGGGGCTGTTCCTCGTCTACATCGTGCTGGCCGTGCGCGGCTACCTGCAGTGGCGAAAGTGTCTCGTGGAGCATGCTCCAGGCATCAGTGCCGGGTCGCTCACGGATGCGCGATGAAGGGGCTGGCACGGTGAAAGCGGATTCGGCAGCGGGTGGGCCGGAGGCCGCCGTGCGCGCGGCACTTCGCGCACGCGATGCGACACGCGCACTCGCGGACGCGACGCTCGAGCCGGTCCGCGGCGGGCTCAGTAACTACGCGTGGAAGGCTGAGCATGGCGGGCGCAGCTGGTTCGTGCGCCTCGGTGGCCCGGAGTCC
This sequence comes from uncultured Gammaproteobacteria bacterium, assembly GCA_963793005.1. Classification (GTDB taxonomy): domain Bacteria; phylum Pseudomonadota; class Gammaproteobacteria; order Steroidobacterales; family Steroidobacteraceae; genus RPQJ01. Next base: position 185,478 of record CAWBYP010000004.1, on the reverse strand, counting down.
GCGACGCTGGGTGTGGACCGCTGGAGCGAGTGCGCGCTGCTCGGTCTCGTGAGCTCCGCGGGGTTGGCGCCGTCGATCATTGCCTGCGAGCCGGCGAACGGCCTGCTGGTGACGCATTTCATCCCGGGCGAGACGTGGCGACGTGACGGCGCACGCCAGGCCCGGAATATTGAGCGCGTAGCGGAAAGACTGCGGGTGCTGCACGGCCTCGTGGCCCCGATGGGTGTTGGCGTGGTGGATTTCGCGGCACGGGCGCGCAGCCTCGAGGCACAGTTGCACGCGATCGACCCGTTGCCCGCCTCGAGTCCCACCGCGGGTGCCGGGGTCGAGGAACTGATCCACGCAGCACGGATCCGGGAAGAGGAGATTCTCGGCAATGCGGCAGCGGCCATCGAGCTGCTGGACTCACGGCGTTCGCCGCTCGTTCCATGCCACAACGACCTGCATCACCTGAACCTGGTCGACGACGGCGACCGTCTCTGGATCGTTGACTGGGAATATGGTGGCGTCGGTGACCCGCTGTTCGACCTTGCGAGTCTTGCCTGCCAGCACGAATACACGGGGTCGGAACGGGCGGCGTTGCTCGACGCCTATTGTCGGGGCGCTGGGATGGAGGCGGCGATGCTCGACGCGGCCTGCACGGTGTTCGACTGCGTGCAGTGGCTCTGGTACCTGGCCTGGGCCGCGCGCAATCCGGCGGCTGGCCACGAATGTGCCACCCGCGCGGCGGCGCTGGCTGGCCGTCTTGCCGCCTCCGGCCGGTAATCAAGGCCTCCGATACGATTTGCAGGTGCGCGAAAGCTGTTGCGCTGCAATAATCGCAGCTGATCGCATGGGCTACGAGGTTGGACAATGGCGAAGATGATGGTGACGGATCGTGACGGGCATCTGCACGAGGTCGAGGGCCGCGAGGGACTCAAGCTCATGGAGACGCTCCGCGAGTTCGACTACGGCGTGACTGCCATCTGCGGCGGCCTTTGTTCCTGCGCGACCTGCCACATATTCATCGAGCCCGAGTGGATGTCGCGCCTGCCCACGCCGCAGAGCGACGAAAAGGAGTTGCTGGTCGAGTTACAGCACTACGACGCGGCACGCTCGCGGCTGAGCTGCCAGGTGGAGTTCACCGATGCGCTGGACGGCCTGCCGCTGCAGATCGCGCCAGACGAGTGACCGGAGCCGCGGCAGTCGATCCACTTCATCTTGAATCGCGAGGCGAAGAGCCTCGCACGGAGGTCGCATGAGCAGTGCCGTCCTGGTCCAGGTCACCGATGGCGTCGCGACGCTGACGCTGAATCGTCCCGATGCCGGCAACGTCCTGGACATGGACATTGGGCGCGCTCTTCTCGACGCAGCGCTGCGTTGCGAAGCCGACCGTGGCGTCCGTGCCGTTGTACTCACGGGGGCCGGCAAGAACTTCTGCTTCGGTGGCGACGTGCGCGGCATGGCCGGGCAGGGCGATGCCGTGGGCGCTTACCTGAATGAGCTGACCACCTATATCCACGCCGCCATCAGTGCGTTCACACGCATGCGCGCGCCGGTGATCGCAGCGGTGAACGGGACGGCGGCTGGCGGTGCCGTGGGACTCGCGTGCGCTGCGGATCTCGCGGTCGCGGGCAAGGGCAGCAGGTTCACGCTGGCCTACACCGGCATCGGCATGGCGCCGGACTGCGGCACGTCGTTCCTGTTGCCAAGAATCGTCGGTCGGCGTCGTGCGCTCGAACTGTTCCTGACCAACCGGGTGCTGGGTGCCGAGGAGGCGCTGGCCTGGGGTCTTATCAACCAGGTCGTCGAGGACGCTGACGTACAGTCGCAGGCGCAGGCGCTGGCCGCCCGGCTCGCGGATGGTCCGACAGAATCCTACGGCGCGGTGAAGCGCCTGATCGGGCAGTCCGACCCCGGCATCGAGGCGCAGATGGCCGCAGAAGGACGGGCGATCGCAGCCCAGGGCTTGCACCCGAATGGCATCGAGGGCGTGCGGGCGTTCGTCGAGAAGCGCAAGCCAAAGTACTGACCCCGAAGGCGCCGGACCTGCGTTCGAGCGCCCTCGCCAGGCCGGGCGCCTGGGGCGCGATCCGTTGCGCTTGCATGAAGTCCTGGCGGGTGCCGGGCCTGCGCGCTGGTGTAGTATTGCGACGCAACATCGCAAACGGGACACCCGCAAATGACCGACGCATTCATCCTCGAGGCCGTGCGCACGCCGCGTGGCCGCGGCCGGCCAGACGGCTCGCTGCATTCGATCACCCCCGTGCAACTCGCGGCCCAGACGCTGGCGGAACTCAGGGACCGTACCAACCTCGACACCCGGCTGGTGGACGACGTGACCTTCGGTTGCGTGACGCCGATCGGCGAGCAGGGTGCCGACATCGCTCGCGTGGCCGCGCTGGTCGCGGGTTACGACGAAAGCGTACCGGGCAAGCAGCTGAACCGGTTCTGCGCCTCCGGCCTCGAGTCGGTGAACACCGCCGCCGCGCAGGTCATGTCCGGCAGCTCCGAGCTCACGATCGGCGGCGGCGTCGAGTCGATGTCGCGTGTGCCGATGGGTTCCGACGGCGGTGCCTGGGCCATCGACCCGCGGGTCGCCTGGCAGCAGTATTTCGTGCCGCAGGGCATCAGCGCCGACCTGATCGCGACGCTGGAGGGGTTTACGCGCGATGACCTTGATACCTACGCGGTCGAGAGCCAGCGCCGCGCAGCTCATGCACAGCAGGCGGGCTACTTCGACCGCTCGATCTTCCCGGTCAGGGACGCGATCGGTGAAGTCGCGCTTGCAAAAGACGAATACCTGCGGCCGGGCACCAGCATGGCCGACCTTGCCAAGCTGAAGCCCGCGTTCACGATGATGGGTGAGGAGGCCGGCTTCGATGCGGTCGCAATCCAGCGCTACCCGCAGGTCGAGACGATCCACCACGTACACACTGCCGGCAATTCGAGCGGCATCGTCGACGGTGCCGCGGCAATGCTGGTCGGCAGCAAGCGTGCCGCGAAAAAGCTCGGCGTGAAACCGCGCGCACGGATCGTCGGCTTCGCGTCGATCGGCAGCGAGCCGACGATCATGCTCACCGGCCCGGCCGGCGCGAGCCGCCGCGTGCTGAAGCGCTGCCGCATGAAGGCCTCCGACATCGATCTCTGGGAGATCAACGAGGCGTTTGCGGCGGTCGTGCTCCGCTACCAGCGCGACATGGACATCACGCCGGACAAGGTGAACGTCAACGGCGGCGCCATCGCGCTCGGCCACCCGCTCGGCGCCACGGGCGCCATCGTGCTCAACATCGCGCTCGACGAGCTCGAACGACGCGACCTTTCGACGGCGCTCGTGACGCTCTGCATCGGGGCGGGAATGGGCACGGCCACGATCATCGAGCGCGTCTGACGCGCGCTGTACCCAGGTACACGGGACCAACAACATGACACAGAACATCCGTTATTCCGTCGACGGCGATGGCATCGCAACCCTGCTGATCGACGTGGCCGACAGGCCGATGAACGTGATCACCCCGGGATTCCGCAAGGACCTGGCCGAATGCGTGGAAAAAATCGCAGCCGACCCGGCAGTACGCGGCGCCGTCATCGGATCGGCGAAGTCGAGCTTCATGGCCGGCGCCGACATCAAGGACATGGCCGCGGCATTCCAGCGAGGACTGACGGCTGCCGAGGCCGCGAAATTCAGTGGCGAGCTGAATCGATTGCTCAGGAGGCTCGAGACCTGCGGCAAGCCGGTGGCCGCGGCGGTCAATGGCGTCGCGCTCGGCGGCGGGTTCGAGGTCGCGCTCGCCTGCCACTACCGCGTGATGTCGGACGACCCGAAGGCCGGCGTCGGCTTTCCCGAAGTGAAGATCGGCCTGCTGCCCGGCGCAGGCGGCACGCAGCGCACGCCGCGGCTGATCGGCGTCACCGAGGCGCTCAGGTTGATCAGCGAAGGCCGGCAGCTCGGCCCGCAGGATGCGCTGAAGAAGGGCCTGGTCAACGAGCTCGCACCGGCCGCCGAGCTCATCGAGCGCGCCCGCAAGTGGATCCTTGATGGCGGTGAGGGTGTCCAGCCCTGGGACAAGAAAGGCTTCCGTGTGCCCGGCGGTGCCGGCATGGCCTCTCCAGCGGCGGCACAGGCGTTCATGGTCGGAACGGCGCTGGCCGCCAGGATGACGATGCGAAATTATCCCGCGCCGGCGGCGATCCTGTCCTGCGTCTACGAAGGCACGCTGCTGCCGATGGACGCAGCCCTGGCGGTCGAGTCGAAGTACTTCGGGCAGCTGCTCTCGGGTCCGGTCGCCCGCAACCTTATGCGCACGATGTTCATCAACAAGGGCCTCGCCGACAAGCTGGCCCGCCGCCCGGCCGGACCGCCGAAGTCGCAGGTTCGCAGGCTGGGCATCCTCGGTGCCGGCATGATGGGTGCGGGAGTCGCCCACGTCTCGGCGCTCGCCGGCATGGACGTCGTGCTGCTCGACAGCACGCTGGAACTCGCCGAGAAGGGCAAGGCGTACTCGAATCAGCTGCTGGCCAAAGACGTGGGTCGCGGAAAGAAGACCCAGGCGGATGCCGAGGCAGTGCTTGCCCGCATCAAGCCGACCGTCAACTACGACGACCTGGCGGCCTGCGACCTGGTGATCGAGGCCGTGTTCGAGAATCGCGACATCAAGGCGGACGTGACCCGCAAGGCCGAGGCTGCGATGCCGAAGGGCTCGGTGTTCGCCAGCAACACCTCGACGCTGCCGATCACCGGGCTCGCCCAGGCCTCGAAGCGCCCGGCGCAGTTCATCGGCATCCATTTCTTCTCGCCGGTGGAGAAGATGCCGCTGGTCGAGGTGATCGTCGGCAAGAAGACATCCGAGGAGACGCTGGCCCGGGCGCTCGACTACGTCGCGCAACTGCGCAAGACGCCGATCGTGGTGAACGACAGCCGCGGCTTCTACACCAGCCGTTGCTTCGGAACCTTCGTGACCGAAGGGATCGCGATGCTGCAGGAGGGCGTGGTCCCGGCGCTGGTCGAGAACGGCGCGAAGATGGCCGGCATGCCGGTGGGCCCGCTCGCGGTCGCCGACGAGGTCACGATCGACCTGAGCTGGAAGATCATGCGGCAGACCGAGCAGGACCTCGGTCGCAAGTTCCAGAAGCCGGTGACCTACGAGACCGTGCGGAAATTCGTCGAGGAACTCAATCGACCGGGCAAGCGCTTCGGTGCCGGTTTCTACGACTATCCCAAGGACGCCAAGAAGCATCTCTGGCCGGGACTCGCCGAGGTGTTCCCGGGCGCGCCAATGCAGCCGCCGGTGGAGGAAGTCGAGAAGCGGATCCTGTGCATCCAGGCGCTGGAGGCCGCGCGCTGCATGGAAGAGGGCGTGGTTACGACCGCCGCCGAGGCCGACCTGGGCTCGATCCTCGGCTGGGGATTCCCGGCCTGGACGGGGGGCACGCTGTCGTACATCGACACGATGGGCATCGCTGTGTTCGTTGCCGAGTGCGATCGGCTCGCGAAGCGCTACGGCAAGCGGTTCAAGCCGTCGAAGTGGCTGCGAGAGCGGGCGAAGCACAACGAACCGTTCCATGCGGCGGCGGGCGGGCAGTCGCGGGCTGCGTAATCGCGGCCGCCCCGGTCTGCATGCAGGAGTAACCCATGCCGATTCCGGCCGCGTTTCGTGATTGCCTGAGCCTGCCGGTCATCGGCTCGCCGATGTTCATCGCCTCGACGCCCGGGCTCGTCATCGAGCAGTGCAAGGCTGGCATCATCGGGTCGTTCCCGGCGCTGAACGCGCGGCCCGCAGCAAAGCTCGATGAGTGGCTTGTGAGAATCCGGGACGAACTCGGTACCCACGCGGCGGCGAATCCTGGAGCCAAGGTGGCGCCCTTCGCGGTGAACCAGATCGCGCACGCCAGCAACGATCGCCTCGCTCACGACATGGAAGCCTGCGTGCGTCACGAGGTGCCGCTGATCATCACCAGCCTGCGTCCTCCCCGGGAAATCGTCGATGCGGTGCACTCGTACGGTGGGCTGGTGTTCCATGACGTAATCAGCGTGCGTCATGCGCGCAAGGCAGCGGAGCAGGGCGTGGACGGAATCATCGCCGTCTGCGCCGGAGCTGGTGGCCACGCGGGCATGGCAAGTCCCTTTGCGCTGGTGCGCGAGATCCGGCAGTTCTTCGACGGCACGATCGTGCTGTCGGGGGCGATGAGCAGCGGAGCTGATGTCTTCGCGGCACTGGCGCTCGGCGCCGACATGGCCTATCTGGGCACGCGATTTCTCGCGACCGCCGAGGCGCAGGTGCCGGACGGCTACAAGCAGATGATCGTTGACTCGTCGTCGGACGAAGTCGTGTACACGTCGCTGTTCACTGGCGTGAAGGGCAACTACCTCGCGCGCAGCGTCGCGGCGCTGGGCTTCGATCCGGCAAACCTTCCTGAGGCCGACAAGTCGAAGATGAACTTCGGCTCGGGTGGCGGCTCGGAAAAGAAAGCCTGGCGCGACATCTGGAGCGCCGGGCAGGGCGTCGGCAACATCCGCGAGGTGCTGCCCACGGCGGAACTGGTCGCGCGCATGCGCGCCGAGTTTGACGACACGCGACGCCGACTCTGCAGCACTTCCTGAACACGACGCGATGAGCGGAATGTTCGGCGCGACTCGCCGGGCGCATGATGCGCGTGCATCCGATTGGAGGAGGAACAGCCAATGCCGCAGTCAACCGGGCAAAGCCCGTCACAGCCGGTGACCGCTGCGCTGGTGGTCGGCGCAGGCGACGCGACCGGCGGCGCGATAGCCCGGCGATTTGCGCGCGAGGGTCACATTACCTGTGTGGTCAGGCGAGAGCTGGGGCACCTCGCGCAGCTGGCCGCGCAGATCGAAGCACAGGGCGGCCGTGTCAGGGCATACGGAGCTGATGCCCGGGACGAAGAGCAGGTGGTCGGCCTGTTCGACGAGATTGAGCGCGAGGTCGCGCCCATCGAGGTGGTGGTCTACAACATCGGCGCAAATGTGCGGTTTCCGGTCGCGGAGACGACGTCGCGCGTGTTTCGCAAAGTCTGGGAGATGGCCTGCTTCGGCGGCTTCCTGGTTGGTCGCGAGGCCGCCAGGCGCATGCTGCCGCGCGGTCGGGGGACCATCATCTTCACCGGCGCCACTGCCAGCGTCCGGGGCAGCAGCGGCTTCGCGGCGTTTGCGGCGGCCAAGCACGGGCTGCGCGCGCTCGCGCAGTCGATGGCTCGCGAGCTCGGGCCGCAGGGAATCCACGTCGCGCATACCGTGATCGACGGCGCCATCGACACGCAGTGGATCGCAGAGAACTTTCCCGGGCGCCACGCACTGAAGGATCGCGACGGGATCCTGAACCCAGACGACATCGCCGAAGCATACTGGCAGCTCCATCGTCAGCCGCGTTCGGCCTGGACGCACGAGCTCGACCTTAGACCCTGGATGGAAGGCTTCTAGCGCAGCAGCCTGGACCGGAAAATAGGTGCCTGGCACCTATTTCCTGGTGTCGGCCTGGCGAGCCACGGCTTCGGCGCGCGCCTTGACGGCTTCTGCGTCCCCCAGGTAACGGCTCGCCAGCGGCTTCAGGTCCGCGTCGAGTTCGTACAGCAGTGGAACGCCAGTCGGGATGTTCAGTCCGACGATGTCCTGGTCTGAGATGCCGTCCAGCATCTTGACCATTGCGCGGATGCTGTTGCCGTGCGCGACCACCAGCAGGTTGCGACCCGCCGAGAGCTCGGGCGCCAGGCGGGAATTCCAGTAAGGCAGCACTCTCGCCAGGGTGTCCTTCAGCGACTCGGCCGACGGCAGTTCCGCGGCGGGCACTCCTGCATAGCGCCGCTCGAAACGCGGGTGCTGGGGGTCGTCCAGCGGCAACAGCGGTGGAGGGATGTCGTAGCTGCGACGCCAGACCTTCACCTGTTCGGCGCCGTGTTTGTCGACGGTCTGGGCCTTGTCGAGGCCCTGCAGCGCGCCATAGTGGCGCTCGTTCAGGCGCCAGCTTCGCTCGACCGGCAGCCACATCAGGTCCATGCCGTCGAGAGTGATCCACAGCGTGCGGATCGCGCGCTTCAGCACCGATGTGAACGCGAGGTCGAAGGCGATGCCCTCGTCGCGCAGCAGTCGCCCGGCCTCCTGGGCCTCGAGCGTACCCTGGTCGGAGAGATCCACGTCGACCCAGCCCGTGAAGAGGTTCTGCAGGTTCCAGGTGCTCTGTCCGTGGCGAAGCAGCACTAGCTTTCCGGTTTTCATCTGGTCCTTCCTTCCGCGGCAATGACGAGGCGGCGCACTGACTGCAGCGCGACGGCAAGCGATGCGAAGTCGGCGGCGGTGGGCTGGCTGCGGATGTCATTGACGACGCCGCGCGCATGGGCGGCCTGGGCCTCGTGCTTCTTCTTCCAGCGCTCGATTGCTCGCGCGGGATCCCGCTCGCGCGGTCCCTCGAGAACCTGCAGCGTCAGCGCCCGCTGGTTTTCGAACAGCGATTCGCGCAGGCTCCCCCGCGCCACGGCCTGCCAGTGGCCGGCGATGTCGAGCTGCTCGATGCGATCGCGAAGCCAGTCGAGCCCGAACTCCGCACCCGACCCGAAGTAGGCACCGGCGGCGGCTTCCACGGAAATCCTGCGCGCGGTGGCGATCTCTACGATGTCGGGCGCGCACTGCAACGCGGAGCAGGCTGAGACCTGGCGCGCCAGCGGAGGCGGAACGCCAGCGCCGGTCAGTTCGGCGGCACGGGCGTCAAACTCCTGTCGCTCGAGGCCGTGCAGCCATTGCGGCTGCGCCGCGGTCAACTCGCGGATCCCCGGTCGCAGCCGACCGACCTGCGTATCGATGCTGAGCGCCCCGCGATGGCGCTGCAGCAGCCAGTAAGTCGCCTGGCGCAGCAGCGCGACGGTGTCCTGCAGCATGTCGTACTGGACGCTGGCAGCCACCCGGTTGTCGAGTTTCTCGATCGCGCGCCAGATGTCGCGAACGTCGAAGATTTCACGAGCGATCGTGTAGGCACGTGCGACGGATGCCGCACCGACGCCGCAGTCCTGGCGCGTGCGGGAAACGAAGGTCGGCCCCATCCGGTTCACGATGCTGTTGGTCGTTGCGGTCGCGATGATTTCCCGCTTCAGTCGATGCTCGCCTAGCAGTGCCCCGTATCGTTTCGTAAGGCGATCCGGGAAGTACCGGCCAAGCTCCTGGCTGAGGTACGGGTCCTCGGGCACGTCGGAGCTGATGAGTTGCTGGTTCAGCGCAATCTTTGCATACGAGAGCAGCATCGCCAGTTCGGGCCGCGTGAGACCCTGGCCCGAGCGGCTGCGCTCCTCCACGTCCTCGGCGTTCGGCAGGAACTCGAGCGCGCGGTCCAGGACGCCGTCAAGCTCCAGCGAGCGGATGAAATGTGCGTGCTCGCCAAGGCGTTCGGCCGAGTCGGCCTCCAGGATGCTGATCGCCTGTCCCTGCAGGTAGTTGTCTCGCAGCACCAGCTCACCGACATCCTCGGTCATCTCGACGAGCAGGCGATTACGCGCTGTCGTCGTGAGCCTGGTATGCCGGCCGACGGCGTCGAGCATTATCTTGATGTTCACCTCGTGGTCGGAGCAGTCCACGCCGCCCGAGTTGTCGACGAAGTCGGTGTTGATCCGCCCGCCCGCGAGCGCGTACTCGATGCGGCCGAGCTGCGAAAGGCCGAGGTTGCCTCCTTCGCCGACCACCTTGCAGCGCAGCTCGCGACCGTCCACGCGCAGGGCGTCGTTGTTGCGGTCGCCAATCGCCGAATTGGCCTCCCAGGAGGCCTTCACGTAGGTTCCGATGCCGCCATTCCATAGCAGGTCGACCGGCAGCTTCAGGATTGCCTGGATGACCTGCGTCGGCGTGGCCTTGGCCACCTCGATGCCGAGCAGTGCGCGCGCCTGCGCGCTGAGCGGGAGCTCCTTTGCGTCGCGCGGATACACGCCGCCTCCAGCCGAGATGGCGCGCGGGTTGTAGTCGCTCCACGACGAACGCGGCAGCTTGAACAGCCGCTCACGCTCCACGAAACTCGCCTCGGCGTCCGGCGACGGGTCGATGAATACATGCTGGTGATTGAATGCTGCGACCAGGCGGATGTGGCGGGACAGCAGCATGCCGTTGCCGAACACGTCACCCGCCATGTCGCCGATTCCTGCAACCGTGAAATCCTCGGACTGGATGTCCACGCCCATTTCGCGGAAGTGGCGCTTGACGCACTCCCAGCCGCCCTTGGCCGTGATGCCCATCACCTTGTGGTCGTAGCCCGCCGAACCGCCTGAGGCGAAGGCATCGCCCAGCCAGAAACCGTACTCCGCCGCGAGCGCATTTGCAGTGTCCGAGAAGGTCGCCGTTCCCTTGTCGGCGGCCACTACCAGGTACGGGTCGTCCGGGTCGTAGCGCACGGTCCGCGCGGGCGGCACGATCTTGCCGCCCTGGACGTTGTCGGTCAGGTCGAGCAGGGCACGGATGAACATCCTGTAGCACTCGGTGCCTTCGCGCTGGATTTCCTCTCGCGTGGCGCCGACCGGCATCAGCTTCGGGAAGAATCCACCCTTGGCGCCGACCGGAACGATCAGTGTGTTCTTGACGTTCTGCGCCTTCATCAGGCCGAGAATCTCGGTCCGGAAGTCCTCGCGCCGGTCCGACCAGCGCAGCCCGCCTCGCGCGACCTTGCCCATGCGCAGGTGCACGCCCTCGACCCGGGGTGAATACACCCAGATCTCGAACATTGGGCGCGGCTTCGGCAGTTCGGGAAGCGTGCGGGGATCGAACTTGAACGACACGTACGGCTTCGGCTCGCCGTTGTCTCCGACCTGGTAGTGATTGGTGCGCAGCGTGGCGGCGATCACCGCGCGGAATGCGCGCAGGATCCGGTCGTCGTCGGGCCTGGTGACCTGGTCGAGCGCCTCGTCGATCTCGCGGGCCAGCGAGCGCAGCCTGGAGTTGCGTGTCGAGTCCTTCAGGTCGGGGTCGAAGCGTGCCTCAAAGGTCCTGGCGAGGCGCGAGGCGACTCCGGGATGCCGCTCCAGCACCGACTCCATGTAGCGCTGGCTGAATGGCAACCCGGTCTGCAACAGGTAACGGCACACGGCGCGCAGCACGACGGCCTGGCGCCAGTGGAGGTCCGCGGCCAGCACCAGGCGGTTGACGCCGTCGCTCTCGGCCATGCCGTCCCAGACAGCGAAGAACGCCTCTTCGAAGCGCGGTCCAGCCTGCGCCGGGTCGAGCGTGCGCGCGCCGGCGTGCGTGACCTCGAGCACCTGCACCCAGAGATCGTGCCCCGGCCCTATCCGATACGGGCGTTCGTTCAGGATCCGCAGGTCGAAATTCTCGAGCAGCGGAACCAGGTCAGACATCGCCACAGGCTCGCCGCGCCGGTAGAACCGCAGGTGCAGCGCCTTGCGCGCCACGTCTCCCGGGCGCAGTTCGAGGCCGAGCGCGGTACCCGACTCGGGAAGCGACATCAGTTCGCGAATGTCGTCGACCGCATCGCGGGCCGAAACGTCGTCCTGGTAGGCCGCAGGAAATGCGGTTGCGTAGCACTCGGCGAGTTCGCCGGGCAGTCGCGCTGCGAGTTCTTCGCGCAGCCGGTCTTCCCAGGTACGGATCGCCTCGGCGACACGCCGCTCGATGCGCTCCGCGTCCACTGCGACCTCGTGCGTGGGGTCGGTGCGGACGAGTACGTACATGCGCGCCAACGCGGACTCGGAGATCTGCACCTGCGTCTCGTGTGACATCCCGGCCAGTTCCTGGAGCAGGATCTCCTCGATACGAAGCCTCGCCTGGGTGTTGTAGCGATCGCGCGGCACGAACAGCAGCACACTGTAGAACCGCCCGTACGGATCGCGTCTCATGAACAGCCGGACGCGGCGGCGCTCGTAGATGTTGACGATGCCACGCGCGTTGCGCACCAGTTCCGGCACGCTCGCCTGGAACAACTCATCGCGCGGGTAGCTTTCGAGCACGTGGAACAGCGCCTTGCTGTCGTGGCCGCCCGGCGCCGCGCCGATCTGGTCGACGATTCGCTGGATCTTGTGGCGCAGCAGCGGGATGTCACGCGGATTCGCGCTGTAGGTCGAGGACGTGAACAGGCCGAGGAATCGCTGTTCTCCGGTCACGTTGCCGCGTGCGTCGATGATCTTGACGCCGACGTAGTCGAGGTACGTCGCGCGGTGCACGGTCGATATCGAATTGGCCTTGGTCACCACCAGCGCGGCAGGCTCGCGCGCGCGCCGGCGGACCTCGCCTTTCAGCACGGAGGGCTTCGGCCGCGGCCGGCCCTTGCCGGTGCGCAACAGGCCCAGTCCGGTCGACCCAACCGGTACCAGCCGGTCCTGCCTGGCACCGCGAACCAGCTTGTACTCGCGGTAGCCGAGGAAGGTGAAGTGATTGTCCGCCAGCCACGCAAGGAATGCGCTTGCCTCATTGCACTCGGCGCGCCCGACGCCCGGCATGCCGGCGGCAATGCTGGCCGCAAGCAACTGGGCGCGACCGGACATTTCACGCCAGTCCTGCACCGCGAACCTGACGTCGGTCAGCATCGCGACGATACGGACGCGTACTTCCTCGAGCCGGGCGGCGTCGGTGACCGCATCGACCTCGACGTGCTGCCAGGACTCCATCAGCGTGCCGGCCGACTCGTCGGTGGCGCAACGCTTCAGGCGTCCGGCCCTATCGCGTGTCACGTGCAGCACTGGGTGCACCATGACGTGAAGCGCGAGGCCGCAGTCTGCCAGCACCATCGCAAGCGAATCGACCAGGAACGGCATGTCGTCGGTGACGACCTCGACGACGGTGTTTGGCGAGGTCCAGCCGTGCTGCGACTGCTCGGGGTTGAACACTCTCACCAGCGGCTGGTTCGCGCGCCTCCTGGACCCGAATGCGAGCAGCCCCATGGCGGCGGCCGCGAGGTCAGCAGGCCGGCGGACTCCGAGATCATCTTCGTCCACGCCCCGGTAGCAGTCGCGCACGAACTGCGCCGGTTGCACCGGACCCCGCACCGGGCCCGGTCTCAGCTGGGCCGCAATGGCATCGATCAGGTGCCTGCGAACGGCCGGAATGCTGCCTGACATAGTTGCTTGTCCTTGGGTACTGCGTGGCGCTGATATGCCGATTATAGGTTACCGGGCGACGGGGCCAGGGGCGGTGACGTCAGGGGCCGTCCCCACGCTGCGGCGCGGCGAGGGAATGCGCCCGCGCAGTCAGTTTCCCGATGATGGAATCCAGCTCCGCAACCTGCCGTGAGTCCAGGCAGTCGAGCAGCTCGCGCTCGTAGTCAAGTGCGAGCGGGGCGATCCTGCGATACACCGCCCGGCCTGCCGGCGACAGGCGCAGCACGGAGCGACGGCGATCGTCGCGTGCAACAGATCGCCGAAGCCGCCCCGCGCGTACCAGCCGCGTCACCGCGCGACTCACGGCAACCGCGTCCATGCGCGTGAATGCCGCGACCTCGGCGGCCGACAGCCCCGGGTGTCGCGCGAGCACTGCAATCACGCGCCATTCGGGTATGCCGAGGCCAAAGCGCCGCTGGTAGGCTGCTGCGATCGAGCCGCTGACGACATTGGTCAGCACCGACAGTCGGTACGGCAGGAACCGTTCGAGTTCGATCCGATCAGGCGGCTGGCGCGACACGCGGATATCCGGGCCCGGAGATACTTGCGAGTGTAACGATTCAGCCGGCCACCGCGCCAGCGCGCTAGGGCCGGTGGGGTCGCGCCAGGTACTCGTGCGACTGCATTTCGGCCAGCCGGCTGCGCGTGCGCTCGAACTCGAAATGCAGGCGCTCGCCCCGGTACAGCGCGTCGGGCGTGGCTGCCGCGGACAGCACGAGCTTGGCCGCCCGGTCGTACAATTCGTCCACCAGCGCGATGAAGCGCCGCGCCTCGTTCTCGAGCGTGACGTCGAACACCGGTACGCCGGAGACGATGATGGTGTGGAAGTCGCGCGCGATTTCTACGTAGTCGGCCGTGCCCCTGGGCCCCTCGCACAGGGCAGTGAAGTCGAACCAGGCGACGTCCTGACTCTGGCGGCGCACCGTGATCGCCCGGCCCTCGACTTCGAGTTCGCCGCCGATCCGGCCCTGTGTGCCTGCGATCGCCGAGAATCGTGCGGCAAGTTCATCTTCCACGCCGGCGGCACGGGAATCGAAATAGAGCGGTGCTTTCTCGAGCTGGCGCAGGCGGTAGTCCGTACCGGCATCCACGTTCACCACTTCGCAGCGGCGCTCGATCAGCGCGATCGCTGGCAGGAAGCGCGCTCGCTGCAGCCCGTCGCGATACAGGCCGTCCGGCGGCACGTTGGAGGTGAAGACCAGGGTCACGCCGTGTTCGTCCAGGGCGCTGAACAGGCCCGAGAGGATCATCGCATCGGCGATGTCGCTCACGAAGAGTTCGTCGAGGCAGAGCACGCGGGTGCCGACTGCGATGCTGGCGGCCACGCTGCGCAGCGGATCCTCGACCGACTGCAGCGCACGAAGCCGGGCGTGCAAGTCCTTCATGAACCGGTGGAAGTGCTCGCGGCGCGACGGAACCCCGACGCCCTGGTGAAACACATCCATCAGGAACGTCTTGCCGCGCCCGACGTCGCCCCATAGGTACAAGCCACGAGGTGCCTCCCGCGTCGTATTTCGCCCATGGCGCAGCAGGCGATCGAGCCAGCCTCGCTGCCGCGGCGCTGTCTGCCTGAGACGTCGACCCAGCTCGTCGAGACGCCGGATCGCATGCAGCTGCGAGTCGTCGGCGCGATAGCCGTGCGTGGCGATCGAGTCGCGGTAGGCCTGGAGCAGGTCGGTGGTGTCGCTCACGGACGCGGTCGGGTCAGGTAGCGAGTTCCGGGCGGTCGCGGAAGTGCTGGAGCGCGCCGGGGTTCATCAGCGCATCGGTGTTCTTCACCGGGCGACCATGAATGACGTGACGCACCGCAAGCTCGACGATCTTGCCGCTGATGGTGCGGGGTATGTCCGGCACCTCGACGATCCTGGCAGGCACGTGACGGGGCGTCGTGTTTGCCCGGATCGTGTCACGGATGCGTTTCTCCAGCACGCCATCGAGACGGATCCCGTCACGAAGCCGGACGAACAGCACCACCCGAACGTCACCCTGCCAGTCCTGCCCGACCGCAACGCTCTCCAGCACCTCGTCGAGCTTTTCCACCTGCCGGTAGATCTCGGCTGTTCCGATGCGGACGCCGCCCGGATTCAGCACGGCGTCGGAGCGGCCGAGGATGACGACTCCGCCCGTCGCAGTGAGCAGCGCATAGTCGCCGTGGCACCAGGTGTGCGGGAATCGCTCGAAGTACGCGGCACGATACCGGCTGCCGTCATCGTCGTTCCAGAAACCGATGGGCATCGAGGGGAACGGCGCGCTGCAGACGAGTTCGCCCTGCTGGCCCACGACTGCGTGACCGGTATCGTCGAAAACCTCGGTTTTCATGCCGAGGCCGCGACACTGTATCTCGCCGCGGTAGACGGGCAGCCACGGATTGCCAAGGCAGAAGCACGAAATGATGTCGGTACCGCCGGAGATGGATGCCACCTGGACATCGCGCTTTATCCGGGCGTGGACGAAGTCGAACTGCTCCGGCGCCAGCGGCGAGCCGGTGGACAGCACGGTCCTGAGTGCGCCGAGGTCGAAGGATGTTGCCGGGGAACCGCCGTCCTTCTCAAGTGCCGCGAGGTACTTTGGACTGGTGCCGAAGTGCGTGACCCGCTCGCGCTCGGCCATGCGCCACAGGACGTCGCGGTCCGGCGTGAACGGCGACCCCTCGTAGAGCACCTGCGTGCTGCCGCTGGCGAGCCCGGACACCAGCCAGTTCCACATCATCCAGCCGCAGGTCGTGAAAAAGAACAGGCGATCATCGGGCTTCAGGTCGGCGTGCAGCAGGTGTTCCTTGCGATGCTGCAGCAGCGTGCCGCCGACTCCGTGAACGATGCACTTCGGTGTTCCCGTGGTGCCCGACGAGTACATGACGTAAAGCGGGGCATCGAACGGCACTCGTGTGAACTCGAGCGCGGCACCCGCACGGCCGAAGTCGTGGTAGTTCACCGCATTCGGCAAGCGGCCGACGTCCGGGTCGGGGTCCACGTACGGTACGACGACGACGCGTTCCACCGACGGCAGTCGTTCGAGCACGCCCTTGATTGCCGCGAGCGAGTCGAGCGTCTTGCCGCCGTAGAAATATCCGTCTGCCGTGAACAGCACCCTGGGTTCGACCTGCCCGAAGCGGTCAAGTACGCCGTTCAAGCCGAAGTCGGGCGAGCAGGAGGTCCAGACCGCCCCGATACTGGTGGTGGCGAGCATGGCAACCACCGTCTCGGGCAGGTTAGGCATGAAACCCGCCACGCGATCGCCTGGCGCAATTCCGAGGTCGCGGAGTCCTGCCGCCACGCGGGCGACGTCCGTGCGCAACTGCCGGTAGCTCAATTCGCGCCGGTTGCCGCGCTCATTGGTGAACACGAGAGCCGCATGCTCGTCGTCGCGCACCAGCAGGTTCTCGGCGAAATTGAGCCGCGTGTCGGCAAACCATTTCGCGCCCGGCATGCTGTCGCGGTTCGCGAGCACCGGGCGCGCGCCTGGCGTGCGGATCACGCCCGCGAAATCAACCAGCGCGGACCAGAACGACTCACGCTCGTCGACCGACCATTGCCAGAGCGTGTTGTAGTCGCCGGAGGGTGCGCCATATCGGGTGCGCGCCAGCGTCGCAAAGCGCGTCAGGTTGGATTCTGCGACCCGCTGCGGCGAAGGCGTCCAGATGGGCTGCGCCACGCGTCGGTCCCTACATGCTCTCGTAGTTCGGTCCGGAACCGCCTTCCGGCGTGGTCCAGGTGATGATCTCGTAGGGATCCTTGATGTCGCAGGCCTTGCAGTGCACGCAGTTAGCCGCGTTGATCTGCAGTTTCTTTCCGCCTGCGCCGTCGTCCACCATCTCGTAGACGTCGGCCGGGCAGAAGTGCTGGCATGGATTGCCGTATTCCTGGGCGCAGCGCGTGGCACAGATGGAGAGGTCCGCGACCTTCAGGTGCGCGGGCTGCGACTCCTCGTGCGCATTGCCGGCGAAGTACACGGCGCTCACGCGGTCGCGTGGCTTCAATTCCCGATCGACCCAGCCGCGATCCGGTGAGGCCATTTCATCGAGGCGCTTGAGTGCCGAGTGGTCCGCGTGGTTCTGCAGCGTCCAGGGCGAGTGCCCGGCGGTGATTGTCTCGAGCGCGCCATTGGCCATGCCTGCCCACATGCCGCGGCGGAAGCCGGGCCGGATGTTGCGCACCTTGCGCAGCTCCGCGCCGCCCGGCGAGGCGCGCCAGTGCGCGTCGAAGCCGGCTGTGCCGCCGGTCTCGACCAGGTGCTCCGCGGCGAGCATGGCCGAGCGGATGGCCTGGTGCACGCCCTTGATCTTCGGAACGTTCAGCGTGCCACCGGCGTCGCCCACCAGGATGGCGCCAGGCATCTCGAGCGTCGGCATGGACTGCCAGCCGCCCTCGACGATGGTGCGTGCCCCATAGGCCAGTATCTCGCCGCCCTCGAACAGCGGCTTGAGGCTCGGGTGATTCTTGAATTGCTGGAACGCCTCGAACGGCTGGAAGCGCGGATCGGAATAGTCGAGTCCCACGACGAACCCGACATACAGGCGGTCCTGGTCGAGGTGGTACATGAAGCTGCCGCCATAGGTGGCGGTGTCCATCGGCCAGCCGACCGTGTGCTGGATCAGGCCGGGCTCGACGCGACCCGGTGGCAGCTGCCAGAGTTCCTTGAAGCCGAGCCCGTAGGTCTGGGGCGACTTTCCCTTGTCGAGGCCGAAGCGCCGGATCAGGATCCTGGACACGCTGCCGCGGCAACCCTCGGCCATGATCGTGGTCTTCGCGCGGATCTCGGGTCCGGGTGCGAAATTCGGCCCGGGCTGGCCGTCCTTGTCGATGCCCATGTCCCCGATGCGCACACCGGTGACTGCACCGTCACTGTCGAAGAGCGGTGCTGCTGCGGCGAAACCCGCGAACACGTCGCAGCCGAGCGCCTCTGCCTTTTCGCCCAGGTACGCGACCAGGTTGCCAAGCGAGACGATGAAGTTGCCGTGATTGTTCATCTGCGGCGGGGTCGGCAGCCGGATGCGCTTGCTGGCAGTCAGCAGGCTGAATTCGTCGCGGCCCGCCGGAACCCGTATTCCCTTGGCTTCTTCGCGCCAGCCCGGCAGCAGCGTGTCGAGCGGGCCCGGTTCGATCACCGCGCCGGAGAGCATGTGCGCGCCGACAGTCGCCGCCTTCTCCAGTACGCAGATGTTGAGGTCGGGCTTGAGCTGCTTCAGCCGTATCGCGCAGCCGAGTCCGGCCGGGCCAGCGCCGACGACCACGACGTCATACTCCATCACGTCGCGCTCGACTTCGATCGTTGTGGATTCGGTCACTTCGGTTACCTGCGGGTCGGTTGTGTGCTGTCCGGTGCGGACCGGGTTGCCGGGAACCGGCGCCTCAATCTAACGCCCGGTTCAGCGCGGCGCCATCCTTATGGAACCGTCGAGCCGGATTGTCTCGCCATTCAGCATCGGATTCTCGACCACCTGGCCTACCAGCGACGCGAACTCCTCCGGGTGGCCGAGCCGCGGCGGAAACGGCACCTGCCTGCCGAGCGACTCCTGCGCTTCCTTCGGCAGCGCCGCCATCATCGGCGTGAGGAACAGCCCTGGGGCAATCGTGACGACACGTATTCCGAACGCAGCGAGCTCGCGGGCCATCGGCAGCGTCATCCCCACGATTCCGCCCTTGGAGGCGGAGTAGGCCACCTGGCCGACCTGGCCGTCGAAGGCTGCAACCGACGCCGTCATCACGATCGCGCCGCGCTCGCCGGCTGGGTTCGGCGCATTTTTCTGCATTGCTGCCGCCGCAGCCTTGCACACCAGCAGCGTGCCGATGAGGTTGATTTCGATGACTTTGCGAAAGAACTCACCGGGCATAGGCCCGTCCTTGCCCACCATTCGCTTCGGCCAGCCGACGCCTGCGCAGTTGACTGCCAGGTTGAGCCCGCCCATGGCATCGACAGCCTCCTGCACCGCCTTGTCCACGGCGTCTTCCGACGTGACGTCAACCTGCAGGAACCGGGCCCGCGCGCCCAGGCGCTGCGCGGCATCCGCGCCGGCTGCTTCATTGACGTCGAGCAGCACTGCGTGGCCGCCAGCGGCGATCACGCTCTCAACGACCGAGAGCCCTAGACCGGAAGCGCCCCCGGTTACGATTGCACGCACGTCCTTCATCTGCATCTTCGCGGCCTCCGCTGGGCGTTCGATCAGAGGCGCAGGCCGCCATCGACGTCGATGGACCGCCCGGTGAAATAGTCGTTCTCGGCGATGAACACGGCCGTATGCCCTATCTCCTCGGGCAGGGCGAGGCGCTTGAGCGGCACCGGCGCCGTGACCTTGTCGAGCATCTCCTGGGGCATGCCGGACAGCAGGTCGGTGCGGGTGAAGCCGGGTGCGATCGCCGCGGCCCGGATGCCGTAGCGCGCGAGTTCCTTGGCCCAGACCACTGCCATGGCAGTGACGCCGGCCTTGGCTGCCGAGTAATTGGTCTGGCCCGCGTTGCCGCACTTCGAGATGCTCGAGATGTTGATGATCAGCCCGCCATGCCCGAGCCTGACCATGCGCTCGGCGGCTTCACGTCCGCAGAGGAATACGCCCGTCAGGTTGACGTCGATGACTGCCTGCCACTGCTCGAGGCCCATCTTGCCGGTCACGGCGCCGTCCTTCGCCTTTATAAGAAGACCGTCCTTGATGATGCCCGCGTTGTTGACCATCACGTCGAGCCGCCCGAGGTCCGCGACGACGTTGTCGAGGGCCTCGACCACCTGCTCCTCACGCGCGACGTTGGCCGCGTAGGTTCGAACATCCACGCCGGCTCGCGCGAATTCGGCTTTCGCCGTCTCGAGGTCGGCCGGGTTCAGGTCGACGAGTGCGACCCGTGCGCCACGGTCGGCGAACGCAGAAGCAATTGCCCGCCCGATGCCGCGGGCGCCGCCTGTAACGACGGCGACCTTGTCTTTAAGCTGCATGCCTGGTTTCCTGGTTTCGAAAATGAAGGCCGAAGGTCCGTGCCTCAGCCTGCGATCTCGATGGCGATGGCCGTGGCCTCTCCGCCGCCGATGCACTGCGATGCCACGCCGCGGCGCAGTCCGCGCTTCCTGAGCGCATGCACCAGCGTCGTGATCAGGCGCGCGCCCGTTGCGCCGATCGGGTGCCCGAGTGCGCAGGCTCCGCCATTGACGTTGACGCGGGCGTGGTCGAGCTTCAGGTCGTGCATTGCCGCCATGGCCACGCAGGCGAATGCCTCGTTGATCTCGAACAGGTCCACGTCGGACGCCTTCCAGCCTGCCAGGTCGAGCGCCTTCTGTATCGCCGGCCCCGGCGCGGTCGTGAACCATTCGGGGGCCTGGGCGTGGCTCGCCGAAGCGACGATGCGTGCCAGCGAGGTCAGGCCCTGTGCGCTGGCCCACTCTGCGCTCGCGATCACGATTGCCGCTGCACCGTCTGATATCGAAGACGAAGATGCCGCGGTCACTGTGCCGGTCTTCGAAAATGCGGGCTTCAGGTTCGGGATCTTGTCGATGTCGAGCGCGAAGGGAGTTTCATCCTGCGAGATGATCGTTTCGCCCTTGCGCGTCTTGACGGTGACCGGCGCGATCTCGGCCGTGAAGTCGCCATCACGCACTGCGCGTTGTGCGCGACGCACCGATTCTGCGGCGAAAGCGTCCTGGTCTTCGCGCTTGAAACCGTATTTCTCGGCGGTGGCGTCCGCGAAGCAGCCCATGGCCTTGCCGTCCCAGGGGCTCTGCAGGCCGTCGTAGAACATGTGGTCGAGGATTTCACCGTGGCCCATCCGGTAGCCGCCGCGCGCTTTCAGCAGCAGGTAGGGGGCATTGGTCATCGACTCGATGCCGCCGGTGAGCGCGGAGGTGACGCTGCCGGCGCGGATCCGGTCGGTGCCGAACATCACCGACTGCATGCCAGAGCCGCACATCTTGTTCACGGTGGTCGCCGGGACGTCGAGCGACACGCCGGCGCCGACGGCCGCCTGTCTCGCGGGCGCCTGGCCCTGGCCTGCCGGAAGCACGCATCCGAGTATTACCTCGCCGATCTGGTCCGGCCGGACGCCGGAGTCCGCGACCGCGGCTCGTGCTGCGACAGCGCCAAGCTGTGCGGCGCTCAAAGGTGAGAGACACCCCTGGAACGACCCGACCGGTGTTCGCCGTGCCGCGAGAATCACGACCTGTTCGCTCATTGAGTAGCCCTCGGTTGTTCTGTGGCTGGTTGCCGGCGTGCCGGCTGCTGGCGGCAGGGCCTGCAGCCCGTTCGTAACGCCCGAGTGTAAGCCGAGCGGTTTTTGCGGCGCAATACGGCTCTCCGCATCCAGGCCTCGCGTGTCGGTCGCTGGTGGTGGCGGTTCATTGCCTGTGAACACGGCGAAAGCCGCGGGAGGCGCACGGGTAATATGTGATTCACTGTAGGCATGGACTTTGGGTCAATTGCGCAATGAACGGGGCAGAGTCATGAACGCAGGAACGTCGACCGGCACGGCGCGAACGCAGCCCGGCGGGCAGGACGAGGCGGCGCCGCTGCGTTTCGTAAGCGCCGCGTCGCTGTTCGACGGGCACGATGCCGCGATCAATATCATCCGGCGCCTTCTCCAGGCGCACGGCGCCGAGGTCGTGCATCTCGGTCACAACCGCAGCGTTGCCGACATCGTCCGCGCCGCGATCCAGGAGGACGCCGACGGCATCGCCGTCAGTTCCTACCAGGGAGGCCACAACGAGTACTTCCGCTACATGGTGGACATGCTGCGCGAGCACGATGCCGGTCACATTCGCGTGATCGTCGGGGGTGGCGGCACCATTGCGCCACACGAGGTCGAAGAGCTGCAGCAGTACGGGGTCGAGCGCATTTATTCAGCCGAAGACGGCCGCAAGCTGGGCCTCAAAGGCATGATCGACGACGTCATCGGTCGCGTGAGGCACCAGCCGCGGCAGTCGTTCCAGTTCGGGCCGCTCGGTCCGCGCGACCACCAGCAGATTGCCAGGACGATTTCCGCGCTCGAGTCCGACGAGGAAATTCCCGGCGTTCGAGAGACGCTGCGCAAGGCGGCGGAGCGCGTCGAGCACCGCGCGCCCGTGATCGGCATCACGGGCACCGGTGGCGCCGGCAAGTCGAGCCTGACTGACGAACTGCTGATGCGATTCGTGCGTCACTTCCCCGGCTACAACATCGCCGTGGTGGCGATGGACCCGACACGGCGACGCAGCGGCGGGGCGTTGCTCGGTGACCGCATCCGGATGAACTCGCTCGCCTCGCCGCAGGTCTTCATGCGTTCGCTCGCGACGCGACGGCAGAATCTCGCCACCAGCGCCGTGCTCGCCGATGTGCTGAACCTGCTGCGCTATGCGAATTTCGACCTGGTCGTGGTGGAAACGGCCGGCATCGGGCAGAGCGATTCGGAGATCGTGGACCTGGTGGACGTGCCGATGTACGTGATGACCAGCGAATATGGCGCGGCCAGCCAGCTCGAGAAAATCGACATGCTCGATTTCGCCGAGCTCATCGCGCTCAACAAGTTCGAGAAGCGCGGGGCCGAGGATGCACTGCGCGACGTGCGCAAGCAGTGGCGGCGCAATCACGTAGCGTTCCAGGTTCCCGACGCCGACGTGCCGGTGTACCCGACCATTGCGAGCCGCTTCAACGACCCGGGCGTCAACCGGCTGTTCGCGGCGCTGTGCGCCAGCATCGGCGCGAAGACGGGCGACACCGGACGCTGGAACGTGGCCGATCCGGGCCCCGTCGAGCTCGTCGAGCGCCACGCACTGGTGCCGGCCGGCCGCACGCGCTACCTGGCGGAGATCGCAGCCAACGGCAGGCGGGCGGCCGCCGACGTCGAGCATCGGGCGCAGGCGGCAGGTCGGGCAAACAGCCTGCACGATGCGCTGCGCGCGCTGGAAGACCCGCTGCTGCCGGCGCCGCTCGATCGCTATCCGGAGGCCGCGATTGACGCGCCGGCCGACGCCTCGCTTGCGCGCCTGCGCGAGGCCTACAACGACGCGCTCGATGCGCTCGGTCCCGAGGCCGTGGACCTGCTGCGGAAATGGCCCGCGCTCGCGACCGGAGCCACGGACCCCGAGTACTCGTACGTCGTGCGCGGCCGCGAGGTCCGTGGCGACAATTACACCGAGACGCTGAGCCATACCCGGGTGCCGAAGCTCGCGATACCGAAATACCGGGACTGGGGCGACCTGCTCGCGTTCCTTCTCCGGGAGCACCTGCCGGGTCACTTCCCGTACACGGCCGGCGTGTACCCGTACCGGCGCGAGGAGGAGGACCCGACCAGGATGTTCGCCGGTGAGGGCGGGCCGGAACGCACCAACCGCCGCTTCCATTACCTCGCTGCGGGTCACGGCGCGGCGCGGCTTTCAACCGCGTTTGACTCCACCACGCTCTACGGCGAGGACCCCGACGAGCGCCCGGACATCTACGGACGCATCGGCAATTCGGGCGTGTCGATTGCCACGCTCGACGACATCAAGAAGCTCTATTCGGGCTTCGATCTCTGCGCACCAACCACGTCCGTTTCGATGACGATCAATGGCCCGGCGCCGATGATCCTTGCGATGTACATGAACACCGCCGTAGACCAGCGAGTGGAGCGGCACCTGCGCGAATCGGGCCGCTGGGACGACGCGGAGCGGCGCATCGCGGAGATCTTCCGCGGACGCGAACGGCCCGCATACCGCGGAGACCTGCCTCCGGGGCATGACGGATCAGGGCTCGGCCTGCTTGGCGTCACTGGCGACCAGCTGGTGGATCGCGAGACCTACCAGAAGATCCGCGCCGAGGCCCTGTCGCTGGTGCGCGGCACCGTGCAGGCCGACATCCTCAAGGAAGACCAGGCGCAGAACACCTGCATCTTCTCCACCGAATTTGCGCTACGCATGATGGGGGATGTGCAGCAGTACTTTTCGGATCAGAGCGTTCGCAATTTCTACTCGGTGTCGATTTCCGGCTACCACATCGCCGAGGCGGGAGCGAACCCGATCTCGCAGCTCGCGTTCACGCTGGCAAACGGATTCACGATCGTCGAGTACTACCTTGCGCGCGGCATGGACATCGACGAATTCGCGCCGAACCTGTCGTTTTTCTTTTCCAACGGAATGGACCCGGAGTATGCGGTGATCGGGCGCGTCGCGCGGCGCATCTGGGCGCGCGCGATGCGCGACCGGTACGGCGGCGGGCCGCGCTCGCAGATGCTCAAGTACCACATCCAGACCTCGGGACGGAGCCTGCACGCGCGCGAAATCCAGTTCAACGACATCCGCACCACGCTGCAGGCGCTCTACGCGCTGTTCGACAACTGCAACAGCCTGCACACCAACGCGTACGACGAGGCGATCACCACGCCCACCGAGGAATCGGTGCGCCGCGCGGTCGCGATCCAGCTGATCATCAACAAGGAACTAGGCCTCAACAAGACACAGAATCCCTGGCAGGGTTCATTCGCCATCGAGGACCTCACCGATGCGGTCGAGGAAGCCATCTATCGGGAGTTCGAAAACCTCTCGGAGCGCGGCGGTGTGCTCGGCGCGATGGAGACCATGTACCAGCGCAGCCGCATCCAGGACGAGAGCCTCTACTACGAGACGATGAAGCACGACGGTCGGCTGCCGGTGGTCGGCGTCAACACCTTCCTCGGTGCCGGGGACGGCAACGAGGAGATCCTCGGCGCGGCGCTGATCCGCTCGACGGACCAGGAGAAAGCCGACCAGGTCAGTTCGGTGCGCGACTTCCTCGCTCGCAACGAGGCCGCGCGACCCGCCGCGCTCGCGCGCCTGCAGAAGGCTGCCGCGGAGGGCGGCAACGTGTTCGCGGAGCTGATGGAGGCGGTGAAGGTCGCATCGCTGGGCTCGATCTCGCACGCGCTGTACGAGGTCGGCGGGCGATACCGGCGAAACATGTAGCCGCGATTCCCCGGTGGTATCACGCCTCGTCGCGACGCCTGGGAGACTCCGCGCGGGACGCCGTGAATCCTTCCCTGGAGGCTCCGGGCGCGACATCCATGTCGCGCACGGCCCGCTCGAAGTCTCCCAGCCCTCACGCCGAGGCGTCAGCCTGGCGCCTGCGCCGCGAGGTCCGGGTAATCGAGCCGCTCAACCATGCGTCGCCGCGCCTCGTCGCGCAGGCCGTCGGCCGTCACGCCCGGTCCCGTCACCGGCAGCGGCTCGAGGATCTCGAAGTCGATGCGCCCCGGCCGCGGGATGATCGTGTGGCTGGGCATTGCCCGCCGCGCGCCGCGGATGACCGCGGGCACCACCGGCACGCCGCCCCTGATCGCCGCGGTGAATGCGCCGGAGTGGAACCGCTTGAGGCCGGCGGTCTCGTCGAACGTCCCTTCCGGGAAAAACACCAGCGAGTGACCCTGCTGGGCCAGCTCGATCACCCGCCGCGCGCCTCGCTGGCGTCCGCCGTGGCTGTGGCGGTCGACGAACTCGACGCCGATGCGGCGCATCAGCAGCCCGGCGAGCGGCAGGGTCGACGCCTCGTGCTTCACGACGAACGAGAACCGCGGTGGCAGCAGCGCCTGCAGCAGCACCCCGTCGAGATAGCTCGAGTGGTTTGCAACCACGACGCAGGAGCCATCGGGCAGGTTGGTCATTCCGGAGACGGCCACGCGAAGCCGGAACAGCGCGAGCGCCGTGCGTGCGAGAAAACGCGTCAGGCTGCGACGCCACGCGAGCCGCGGCACCAGCACGGCCAGCAGCGCAGCCAGCGCCATCAGCAGGCAGAAGACAACCAGGGCGCAGACACCGTAAATGGTCTGCAGCACCCGGCAGGCCAGGCGGAGCATTGGGCAATTCCTCAGGCAGGGCAGGCAGTCTGCACACCCGCCGACATTCTGTGAACTGGTTCTTGTTATGTTAACGGCAGGGTTCAATCTGTGAGGGGTGTCACTACGGGGGGCTGACAGCGGCTCGCATACTTCGCGCCACGAAAGGTTCCGAGGTCCCATGAGTACAGCAGCCAAGACCAGCGTCATCGCACGCGACCGACGCGGCGGCAGCGCCGCGCAGGGGCCTGGCCCGATCGACCGGTTCCTGGACGCGGTCTGGATGGAGCGCGGCCTCGCACCCAACACCCTGGCGGCATATCGCGCCGACCTGACCGCGCTCGACCGCTGGCTCGAGATCCACGAGACGGAACTCACCTCCGCGAAGCGCGGTGACCTGCTCGAATTCATGGCCGCGCGCGCGCAGGCGGGCGCCCAGCCGCGCTCGACGGCCCGGCAGCTGTCGAGTTTCCGCCGCTTTTACCGCTACATGGTCCGCGAAGGCTCGCTGCGCGAGGACCCGACGGCCCAGATTGCGATGCCGAAGGTCGGTCGTTCCCTGCCGAGGTCGCTCACGGAGGAGGAAGTCGAGGCCCTGTTGGCCGCTCCTGCCGTGGGCGATCCGCTGGGACACCGCGACCGGACCATGCTCGAGGTGCTCTACGCCACCGGCCTGCGCGTGTCCGAACTCGTGAACCTGAAGATCGTGCAGGTCAACCTGAACCAGGGCGTCGCGCGCATCGTCGGCAAGGGCGATCGCGAACGACTGATCCCGCTGGGCGAGGAAGCGGTGCAGTGGATCCAGCAGTTCATGCAGGGTCCGCGCGTC
Organism: uncultured Gammaproteobacteria bacterium; assembly: GCA_963793005.1. Lineage (GTDB taxonomy): Bacteria > Pseudomonadota > Gammaproteobacteria > Steroidobacterales > Steroidobacteraceae > RPQJ01. The sequence goes on along the minus strand of CAWBYP010000004.1, from coordinate 158,850 downwards.
GAGATCCTGCTGGAGCGGCAGACGGACTACCTGTTCCCGACGCGCCGCGGCGATCGAATGACCCGACAGGCGTTCTGGCACATCATCAAGCGCTATGCGCGCAAGGCGGGCGTCGAGAAGGAACTCTCGCCACATACGCTGCGCCACGCGTTCGCCACTCACCTGCTGAATCACGGTGCTGACCTGCGCGTCGTGCAGATGCTGCTCGGCCACAGCGACCTCTCGACGACGCAGATCTATACGCACGTCGCCCGGGAACGCCTGAAAGACCTGCATTCGCAGCACCATCCGCGGGGCTGACCTGCTCCTGCGACCCGGCGAGCCGGGTGCTCTGGTAGACTCCCGCGCCTTTGCGGTGGAACCCCTCGCCGCGCCCGCTGTCCGAGGGTGACACGGGCAGCGTCTTCCTACGGATCATCAGCATGCGCATCAAGAGTCTTGTACTGGGTTTCTCGGCTTTCATCGCTGCCGGCGCCATGGCCGCGGCACCGGCACAGAAGCCGGCCAGGTCTGCTGCGGTAACGACGCCGCCTGCTGCCACGGCCATCCCTGCCGATGTGCGTGCGCGCGTGGTTGCGAAGCTGCCGGGCGCGAGCCCCGCCGACGTCGCCGTGTCGCCGATTCCCGGGCTGTATGAAGTCACGATGGGCAGCCTGATCGCCTACGTGAGCGCCGATGGCAAGTATCTCGTCAGCGGCAGCATCTACGACCTCGCGACCGAGTCGAACCTGACGGCGAAGCGCCGAAACGATGCCCGGGCGAAGGCCCTGCTGGCAGCGCGTGAAGACCAGATGATCATTTTCGCGCCGGCAAATCCGAAGATGACCGTCACCGTATTCACGGACGTCGACTGTGGCTACTGCCGCAAGTTCCACAGCCAGATCGCCGAGTTGAACAAGGCCGGCGTCCGGGTCCGCTATGTGCCGTTTCCGCGAACCGGGCCGGGCACCGAGTCCTGGCGGAAGACCGAGGCGGTGTGGTGCGCGTCGGATCGCAAGGATGCGCTCACACGCGCGAAGCGCGGCGAAGAGGTCAAGTCGAAGGATTGCGGCGACGCGATGATCAAGGCCGGATTCGAGATGGGCGAGGACTTCGGCCTCGAGGGCACGCCGGCCATCTACACGCAGTCCGGCGAGTACATCGGCGGGTTCCTGACGCCAGGGCAGCTGGTGGCACTGGTCCAGGAGTCCGAGCAGGTATCGGGTTCCGCCGGCCGCTGATCTCCTCGCGCCGCCCGCCGAGGTGGCTCAGCGCTCGAGCAGCGGCAGTTTGTCAGTGCGGCCGTCCCATTCCCTTGCGTCATCCGGCGCTTCCTGCTTCTCGGTGATGACCGGCCATATCCGGGACAGTTCGGCGTTCAGTTCCTTGAAGGCCTGCTGACCGTCGGGTAGCTCCTCCTCTGAGAAGATCGCTTCGGCCGGGCATTCCGGTTCGCAGAGAGTGCAGTCGATGCACTCGTCCGGGTCGATCACCAGCATGTTCGGTCCGACGTGGAAACAGTCCACCGGGCAGACCTCCACGCAGTCCATGTACTTGCACTTGATACAGTTCTCGGTGACGACGAAGGTCATCGGCAGGCTCCAGATTCAGGTTCCGATTTCGCCAGTCGGCGGCCGGGGGGCGCGTATTGTGCCAAAGCAGGGACGTGCTGCAAAACGTGCCTCCCTAGCTGCTCGGGCGCGGTCGCAGGTCGATCGTTTCAAAGTGGTGTGCCTCGACGCCGAGGCGACGGTCGTCCAGGTAGCGGCGCAGTGCGAATTCAACGCTGCGGAACGCAATGTCCTTCCATGGGATGTCCGCCTGGTCGCACAGCATGACCTCGAGGCTTTCCTCGCCCACGCCAAATTCCGGTAGCGGGAGGCGCGCGCGAAACATCACGTGCACCTGGTCGGCATGGAGCACGTGGACGACCGCGAGCAGCGAACCGATCTCGACATCGGCCAGCGCCTCCTCGGCGGCTTCGCGCCGCGCCGCTTCCAGCGTCGTTTCACCCATCTCCATGAAACCCGCTGGAATCGTCCAGTAACCCAGGCGTGGCTCGATGGCACGCCGGCAGAGCAGGATACGACCCCCGTGTTCCGGGACACAGCCGGCGACGATCTTCGGGTTCTGGTAGTGCACCGTGCCGCACGCGGTGCATACATAGCGATGCAGATGATCGCCCTCGGGCACCAGTTGCGCGACGGGCTGGCCGCAGCTTGAGCAGAATTTCATGGTGCGGTCCCGTCGTTCCTCGATGTTCACGAACCGCCGATCACCATGTCTTGCCTGGTGCCGGGAGAGGGAATCGAACCCTCACGAGTGTCTAGCTCGCCGGATTTTGAGTCCGGTGCGTCTACCAGTTCCGCCATCCCGGCGCGGAGCGCGAAGCTTACCCGATCGCCGGGCGGACTCGACAAAGACTTTGTGAGTCAGTTACTTGCGGTAACTGGCGGAAGTGATGTCAAATCACGGTCGTCGATGACAGGGGGTGTCCGGGGAACCAATTCCGGCGGGGGCAGTCTGAGGCCCCAACCACGTCGCCTGCGGGCGGCACGCGCTTAATGCACGGAGAGTGCTCGCATGCGACGACGTTTCGGGGCAGCTTTTTTGCTGCTGACACTCCTCGCGGGTCCCGCCAGGGCCGAGGACAGCCTGGTCGCGGAACTCGTTGCCGCGGCGCCGTCGGCCAATCCCGAAGTCCTGACGCTCGCTGCGCGGGCTGCCGATTGCGCCCGCAAGCAGGGCATGCTCGACGGTTTCCACCGTCTCGCGGTAATCGACTACTCGCTGCCCTCGACGACGCCGCGCCTGTGGGTGTTCGACGTGGATCGTGGTCGGCTGCTTTTCCAGGAACTCGTTGCGCACGGGCGCAATACCGGCGAGCAACTGGCAGCGAGATTCTCGAACGTCGAAGGCAGCAAGATGTCGAGTCTTGGCCTGTTCCAGGCCACCGAGACCTACACCGGCAGCAATGGCTACTCGCTGCGGCTGCGCGGACTGGACGCCGGTTTCAACGACAACGCGTTGTCCCGCGCCATCGTCATGCACGGCGCACCCTACGTGAGCGAGGCATTCGCCGAGCGACTGGGCCGGCTCGGCCGCAGCTGGGGCTGCCCGGCGGTGCGCAACGAAGTCGCGCGGGTGATGATCGACACACTGAAGGGCGGGGCGCTGCTGTTCGCCTACTACCCCGACCAGAAGTGGCTCAACGAAGCCCCGACGCTCACCTGTGGCGCGGCCCAGGGTGCGAGGGTCGCGGCCGCGAGCGCCGGCGCCAGGCCAAGGGGCTGAAGCCCGCCCCTGCACCCCGTCACGGCCGCGATACCCGCGGCCCGCTCTTTCTGCGACCTTTTTAAGTGCTCGCGCATCTAACGATGTGAATGTCCTCATTTTCTGACAGCGCACTGCCGGCAGGAACCGTCGAACAGGCGCAGCGCGGCGAAATGCCGGCCTGCGAGGCGATCTTCCGTGCATTCGAGGTGCCGGTGCGCACGCTTGCCCGCCGCCTGGTGCCCCGGCGTGCGCTGGCCGAGGACCTGGCCCAGGACGTCTTCGTCGAGATCCTTGCCAAGCTCGGGCAGTTTGATGGACGCGGTTCCTTCGCCGGATGGGTCCGCGCGATCACGGTGAACCGATGCCTGATGCACCTGCGCTCGCCCTGGCACCGCAGCGTGGCCTGGATCGAGTCGGGCGACGCGGGCGAGCTCGAGTCAGGGCCCTGCGCGCAGGCCTCCGACGGAGCGGAGCTGCTCGACCTCGAGCGGGCCATGGCGAAGCTTGCGCCCGTCGCGCGCGCGGTCGTGTGGCTCCACGACGTGGAGGGATATACGCACGCGGAGATCGGCGCCCTGTTCGGCGGATCGACGAGCTTTTCAAAGTCGCAGCTGGCCCGCGCGCATGAGCGTCTGCGCGTCCTGCTCGAACCAGACGGAGTCGAAGCATCATGCATGCCAGTATCGACCAGCTCCTGAGCGTCCGCGACGGCGAACCGGTGGACGCGACGGTGCGTGTGCACGTCGAGTCCTGCCGCGACTGCGCTGCGGCCGTGCAGCAGATGCGCGGGGTTCGCCAGAACCTCGCCGCGCTGCCTCAAGTCGAGCCGAATCCGGAGGCCTGGCGGTTCGTGGGCGCGCGGATTGCGGCACGCGAGCGGTCCGCACGGCGCCGCACGATCGCCTTGCGTGTGGTCGCGGCGGCGTCGGTCGCCTCGCTCGCGCTGTTCGCAACGCTGTACGGCAGCGGCAGCGGTCCGGCGCGCGACCCGGATACCGTGGTGGCCCAGCAGCCCGCCAGCAATAAAGAAGTTGCGTCGCTCGTCGATCGTTCGCTCGACCTCGAGCGTGCGCTGGCCGCGCTGCCGTCGCGTCCGGCAATCGAACGCGCCGAAACCTCGCTACCGATCGATGCGCTGCAGGCGCGTGTGCAGTGGATCGACCAGCAGCTGTCGCTGGCGGATGCCGCGGGAGCGACGGCGGAAGACGCCGAGCAGCTGTGGCGCGCCCGCGTGGAGGTCATGCGTTCATTGGTGAGCCTGCGTTACGTCGAGGCGCAGCGGGTTGCTCTGTAGTCTGTTAACCAGGAGATAAAGGAATGATTCCCAGGATGCACATTGGCAGCAGATTTGCCGGTAGCGTTGCTGTCGCGCTGCTTGTGGTCAGCGGAAATGCCGCCGCGGCTGCCCCGGCCGACCAGCAGGCACCCGAAGCCAACCGGGCCGCACTCGAAAAGCAGCTCGCAGACGCGCGCGCCGAGCTCGATTCCGCGGCGCACGAGGTCGCACGACTGACCGGCGAGCTTTATGGCGACCAGCAGATCGAGATCGTCAAGATGATCCAGGGCGAGCCACGTGGCGCGATGCTCGGTGTCAATATCGGTGGTACCGGTCAACGCAGCGACGGCGTCGAGATCGTCGGCGTGAGCCCGGGCGGCCCGGCGGAGGCTGCGGGTCTACGGGCCGGCGACGTCATCGTAGCCGTGGACGGGCAGGCGCTGAAGCGGTCCGAGGGTCGAAATCCGGCCTCGCAGCTGGTCACTTACATGCGCGACGTGAAGCCAGGCCAGGCGGTGAAGGTCCAGTACCTGCGTGACGGCAAGCGCGCGACCGCCAGCGTCAAGGCGACAGCGGCAGGGCCGATGCTCCCGAACATGATGGGCGACCATGAAATGGAGATGGAGATCGAAATGAATGGGGGGATGCCGCCGCCCGGTTTCCACCGATTCATGCTCCAGGAGCCGGGATTTGGCCCACTCGAGCTGGTGACGATCACTCCCGGGCTCGGCAAGTATTTTGGTGCCGACAATGGGCTGCTGGTGGTCCGTGCGCCGGCCGGGCCGGGACTCGGACTCGCAGACGGGGACGTGCTGGTGACGATTGGAGGACGCGCGCCGGAGAGCCCCGGCCAGGCGTTCCGCATCCTGCAGTCCTACGAGCCCGGCGACAAGGTGAAGCTCGGTATCCTGCGCGATCGCAAGCGCATGGAGCTCGATGCGGCCATGCCGCCTCGAGGCGCGATGCACGGTCGCGGCCACGCGGCCCCTCCGGCGCCGGGCCGTCCCCCGGTACCGGCCATGCCCATGGCGCCCGTGGACAAGGCGGACCCCACCTGACTATGGGATGGGCAGCGGGGGCCGGCTGTGGCCGGCCCTCTGCTAGCATGCGCGCCCCATGCTGCGCGCAGAGTTCCAATACGAACTGCCGGACGAGCTGATCGCGCGGCGCCCGGTCGCGCGTCGCAGCGACAGCCGCCTGCTTCACCTCGACGGCCGGACCGGCGCCATCTCCGACCGGCAGTTTGGCGACCTTCCAACACTGTTGCGCGCCGGCGACCTGATGGTGTTCAACGACACGCGCGTGGTGCCGGCGCGCCTGTACGGGCGCAAGGACAGTGGCGGCCGCGTCGAGATCCTGCTCGAGCGTGTGCTCGACGGCGCCCGTGCGCTGGTGCAGATGCGCGCGGGCAAGTCGTCCGGGCCTGGTTCCAGGATCCACCTCGATGGAGGTGGCACGGTGCGGGTCGAAGGCCGGGCCGATGATTTCTGGGTGCTCGAATTCGACCAGGATCCGGGCACAGTCTTCGATCGCCTGGGCGAAATGCCACTGCCGCCGTACCTGCGTCGTCCGGCGGAGGAACTCGACCGCGAGCGCTACCAGACTGTTTACGCGCGCGAACCGGGCGCGGTTGCCGCGCCGACCGCCGGGCTGCATTTTGACCAGCCACTGATCGAGGCTTGCACGCAGGCCGGAATCGCCAGTGCGAACGTTACGCTGCACGTCGGTGCCGGGACATTCCAGCCGGTGCGGGTTGACGACCTCGCGCGGCACCAGATGCACGCGGAGCGTGTCGTCGTTCCCGCCGACACCTGCGCGGCAGTCGCTGCCTGCCGGGCTCGCGGCGGCCGCGTCGTGGCGGTCGGCACGACGGCGGTGCGCGCGCTGGAGGGCGCTGCCGCGGGCGGAGCGCTCGCGCCGTTTACGGGCGACACCCGGTTGTTCATAACTCCAGGGTTCCAGTTCCGGGTGGTGGACGCCCTGGTCACGAACTTCCACCTGCCGGAGTCGACGCTGCTGATGCTGGTGTGCGCGTTCGCGGGTCGTACGCGGGTGCTGGAGGCATACAGGCACGCCGTGGCTGCGCGCTACCGGTTCTTCAGCTACGGCGACGCGATGCTCGTCGAGCCGGATCCGGCCGCCCTGGGGCCTGCACCATGAGTTCCATCTTCGAACTGGTTTCCGTCAGCGGCCAGGCGCGGCGCGGTCGACTGCGGCTGCGTCGTGGCGTTGTCGAGACGCCGGTATTCATGCCCGTGGGGACCTACGGAACCGTGAAGGCGATGACGCCGGAGGAACTGACGGGGCTCGGCGCCGAGATCGTGCTCGGGAACACCTTCCACCTGATGCTGCGACCGGGGGCCGAAGTGATAAGCAGGCACGGCGGCCTGCACCGGTTCATGCACTGGCCGGGCCCGATCCTCACCGACTCGGGTGGCTTCCAGGTATTCAGCCTGACGGACCTGCGCAAGCTCGGCGAGGACGGGGTCCGGTTTCGCTCACCCGTCAACGGCGACGCGGTATTCCTGAGTCCAGAGGTGTCGATGAGCGTACAGGCGGCGCTCGATTCGGACGTCGTCATGGCCTTCGACGAGTGTCCGCCGTACCCGGCCACCGAGGGCGACGCCCGGGCGTCCATGCAGCTGTCGATGCGCTGGGCGCGTCGCAGCCGCACGGCATTCGACGAACTGGGCAACCCGAACGCGCTGTTCGGCATCGTGCAGGGCGGGACGCACCTGCCGCTGCGGCTCGAGTCGCTGGAGACCCTGTGCGGGATCGGCTTCGACGGCTACGCGGTGGGCGGGCTCGCGGTCGGCGAGCCGCCCGAGGAGCGCAACGCGGTGCTGGAGGCGCTGGCCCCGGTCCTGCCCGCCGACCGTCCGCGCTACCTGATGGGCGTGGGGACTCCGGCCGACATCGTCGAGGCTGTCGCGCGCGGCGTGGACATGTTCGACTGCGTCATGCCGACGCGGAACGCCCGCAATGGACATTTGTTCACCAGCCAGGGCGTGGTCAAGATCCGCAACGCGGCGCACCAGCTCGACACCGGGCCGCTGGATCCACACTGCGGTTGCTACACCTGCCGGAATTACTCCCGCGCCTACCTGCGGCATCTCGACCGATGCAACGAGATCCTGGGTTCGAGGCTGAACACCATCCACAACCTCGCCTACTACCTCGGGCTGATGGCCCGGATCCGGGACGCGATAGATAAGGGCGATTTCCGGCCATTTGCCGCCGCTTTCCTCTCGAGTCCGGAGGGCCGCTGTTCGCCTGGCGGCAGGCGCGACGGCCCTCGGGTATAATCCGCAACCTTTTTGATGGCCCCGTCCAGGGCCCGCCATAGGAGTTCCCCTGATGGATTGGTTGATTCCCAGCGCCTACGCGCAGGCCGCCGGCGGCGCACAGCCGAATGCATTCACGTCGCTGCTGCCCCTGGTCCTGATTTTCGTCGTGTTCTACTTCCTGCTGATCCGCCCGCAGACCAAGCGCGCCAAGGAGCACAAGGCGATGGTCGCGGCCCTTGGCGTCGGAGACGAGGTCGTGACGAGTGGCGGCATGCTCGGCCGGATCACCGAAGTGGGCGACCAGTTCCTGACCGTTGAGGTGGCCGAGGGCGTTCGGGTAAAGGTCCAGCGCCACACCGTCACCAGCATCCTGCCCAAGGGCACCCTGAAAAGCGTCTGAGCCTGAGGGGCGACCATGCACAGTTATCCGGCCTGGAAGATCTGGCTGGTCACCATCGTAATGCTGGTGGCCCTGGTGCTCGCGCTGCCGAACGTGTTCGGAGAGGCGCCGGCCCTGCAGTTGTCGCGCAACGATCGTTCGGCGTTCACCGACCAGGCGCAAGCCGCGGTGACGTCGATGCTTGCGACCAAGGGCCTGGCGGCCGACTCCGCCTACGTCGAGGGCGACCGGCTGGTGCTGCGTTTCGGATCGGTTGAGCAGCAGCTCAAGGCCCGGGACACGATTCGCGAAGCTGCCCCGGGTGATTACCTGGTCGCGCTGTCGCAGGTTCCGCGCACACCGGGGTGGATGCGCGCGCTGGGACTCAAGCCGATGAGCCTCGGCCTGGACCTGCGCGGCGGCGTCTACTTCATGTACGAGGTGGATGTGGAGGGCGCCGTGACACAGCTGCTCGCCAGCATGGAGCGCGACTATCGCACCATGCTGCGCGACGAGCGCATCCCGTTCAGCGGCATGCAGAGCAACGGCACGGACACGGTTCAGATCATGCTGCGTTCGGGCGAGGATGTGTCGGGAGTCGCATCCCTGCTGCGCAAGCGCGACCCGAACCTGATCATCGAGACCGATACGCTGGGCGATGGCGGCACGGTGAGCGTGACGGTGCGTCCCGAGGACATCAAGCAGCGCCAGGACTTCGCGATCCAGCAGAACATCACCACGCTGCGCAACCGCGTGGACGAGCTCGGCGTGACGGAGCCCATCGTGGCCCGCCAGGGGCTGGACCGGATCGTCGTGCAGCTGCCAGGCGTGCAGGATCCGAACGAGGCGCTGCGCGTGCTGGGCGCCACCGCGACGCTGGAGTTCCGACTGGTGGACGACCAGAACTCGGCGGCCGATGCGGAGCGCATCAAGCGCGCGCCGCTCGGTTCGAAGCTCTACAAGACCCGTGAGGGCGAGCCGGTGCTGCTGAAGCGCGACATGATCGTGTCGGGCGAGCAGCTGGCCGACGCAAGCTCGGGTTTCAGCGAGGGCCAGCCCGCGGTGTACGTCAAGCTCGATGCGCGCGGCGCCTCGGAGATGCTCCGCACCACGCGCGAGAACCTCGGGCGCCCGATGGCAGTGGTGTTCATCGAGAAGAAGCGGGTCGCGGAAGGCGAGCCCTGCAACGGCGTGCGCAGCGGTGCCGAATGCACGGAAGAGAAGGTCATCAGCGTCGCGACCATCCGCGGCGTGTTCAGCAGCAACTTCCAGATCACCGGCTTGCTGGCAGGCGAGGCCCGTGAGCTGGCGCTGCTGCTGCGCGCGGGTTCGCTCGCGGCGCCGCTCTACATCGTGGAGCAGCGCACGGTTGGCCCGAGCCTGGGCCAGGACAACATCAACCGCGGCATGCGCGCGCTCGCCATCGGGCTGCTGGCGGTGTTCGTCTTCATGGCCCTGTACTACAAGGCCTTTGGCCTGGTGGCGGACGCCGTCCTGCTGGCCAACGTGGTGCTGCTGGCCGCGCTGCTGTCGATGCTGCAGGCGTCGCTGTCGCTGCCCGGCATCGCAGGCATCGTGCTCACGGTCGGCATGGCGGTGGACGCGAACATCCTGATTTTCGAGCGCATCCGGGAAGAGCTGCGCAATGGCGTCAGTCCGATCGCGGCGATAAACGCCGGTTTCGAGAAGGCGTTCTCGTCGATTGCCGACGCGAACGTCACCACGTTCATCGCGGGCGTGGTGCTGTTCACCTTCGGCACCGGCCCGGTCCGCGGCTTCGCAGTGGTGCTGTCGCTCGGCATCATCACCTCGATGTTCACCGCGCTGGTCGGCAGCCGGTCGCTCATCCACCTGATATGGGGGCGCCGGCGCAAGCTGGACTCGCTCCCGATCTGAGGACCAGGCAATGGAACTGTTCCACAAGACGACCCGCTACCCCTTCATGTCCATGCGCAAGCGCTGGTATGCGGTCTCGGCGGTGCTGATGCTGGGTTCGCTGCTGTCGCTGGCCGTGCAGGGCCTGAATTTCGGCATCGATTTCACGGGCGGCGTGGTGATGGAATTCACCTTCCCGCAGGCAGCGGACCTCGAGAAGGTCAGGGGCGACCTCGACCGCGCGGGATTCGGCGACGCGGCGGTGCAGAGCTTCGGCACCGCGCGGGACGTGCTGGTGCGACTGCTGCCGCGCGACAACGAGGACGTCAACGTCGTCGGCCAGAACGTGCTCGCGGCCATGCAGGGCAGCGCGCCCGGCGTGGAACTGAGGCGCACCGAGGTCGTGGGGCCGCAGGTGGGCCAGGAGCTCGCCGAAAAAGGCGCGCTCGCGATCCTGTTCACCTTCGTGCTGATCCTGGCGTACGTGGCCTTCCGATTCCAGTGGAAGCTCGGCGTGGGCGCGATCCTCGCGGCGTTGCACGATCCGATCCTGATCCTGGGCATCTTCTCCGTTTTCGGCTTGACCTTCGACCTGCCATCACTCGCGGCGATCCTCGCGGTGATCGGGTATTCGCTGAACGACACGGTGGTGGTCTTCGACCGCCTGCGCGAACGCTTCCTGTCGATGCGCAAGGGTACGCCGGAACAGATAATCAACGCCGCGGTCAACGAGACGCTGTCGCGCACCATCATGACCAGCTTCATCACGCTGCTGACGGTGCTCGCGCTGCTGTTCTTCGGCGGCGAGATACTGCGCGGGTTCTCGGTGGCGCTTACGATCGGCATCGTGGTCGGCACCTATTCGTCGATCTACACCGCCAGCGCGCTGGCACTGGATTTCAAGCTGACCGCGCTCGACCTTATGCCGGCACAGCGCGACAAGGACGCTATCGACGACATGCCTTGAGGCGGCCTGCTGGTCAGTTGCAATGCGATCCAGGGGGACGGGACGTTGGTTGAGCTGATCTGGATCGGATTCATCACGCTGTTCCTGGGGCTGCTGTTCCTGGATCTCAGCGTCCTGCACCGCGAGGCCGCCGAGCTTTCGGTACGCCAGGCGCTGTTCTGGACCGCCGTCTGGATCGGCGTCGCCTTTTCCTACGCCTTCGTGATCTACGGCCTGTACGAGTACCGCTGGTACGGGTTCGTGCCGGCGGCGGATGCGGTGAATGGCAAGGATGCCGTGGTGCAGTACATCACGGGCTACCTGCTCGAGTGGTCGCTTTCGGTCGACAACATATTCGTGATGGCGCTGATCTTCGCGTACCTGAAGATCCCGACGCTCTACCAGTATCGGGTGCTGTTCTGGGGCATCATCGGCGCGATCGTGCTGCGCGGCATGATGATCATGGCCGGCACCGAGTTGCTGCAGCAGTTCGACTGGATGTTCTACGTGTTCGGCGCGACCCTGCTGGTGTCTGCGCTCCGGATGCTGCGCGAGGACGAGGAAGTGCGCGACTTCGGGGCGAGCCTGCCGGCGAGGCTGGTGCGGCGCTTCGTGCCGGTGACCGAGGAGCTGGATCGCGCGCGCTTCTTCGTTCGCCGTTCCGGAAAGCTCCATGCGACGCCGCTTTTCGTGGCGCTGGTCATGGTGGAACTGACCGACATCGTGTTCGCGGTGGACTCGATCCCGGCGATCCTGGCCGTCACGCGCGACCCGTTCCTGGTATTCACGTCGAACGCCTTCGCGATCCTGGGCCTGCGCTCACTCTATTTCGCGGTGGCGGGGCTGATGTCCCTGTTCAGGTACCTGAAATACAGCCTGGTGCTGGTGCTGGCCTTCGTTGGCGTGAAGATGCTGCTGATGGACCTCTACCACGTGCCGAACCTGGTATCGCTCGGCATCATCGTCGCGACGCTTGGCGCGGGCAGCGTCGCGTCGGTCTGGGCAACGCGCCGCGACCGCCTGGCTGCTGACAAGGCGGCGCGGACTGGCGGCGCGGGCTAGTCCTGCCGGGGGCGCCCGAGTGCGCTGTGCTTCCAGCCGTAGAAGGCGTAGATCAGCATGCCGAAGAAGGTCCACACGAGCAGCCGCATCCAGGTGTCCTTGGGCAGCGAGATCATCATGTAGGCGCAGATCAGCGCACCCAGCGTACACACCAGCCACGGCAACCTGACCCGGAACGGCCGCTTGAGGTCCGGCCGCGTGTGACGCAGCACCAGGACGCCGATGCAGACCACGATGAATGCCAGCAGCGTGCCGATGGACACCAGCTCGCCGAGGATCGTCACCGGAAGCGCGCCGGCGATTGCTGCGGCCAGTACACCGGTCAGCAGCGTCGAGAACGACGGCGACTTGAATCTCGGGTGCACCTTGCCGAAAACCGGCGGCAGCAGGCCGTCTTTCGCCATCGAGTAGAAGATGCGCGGCTGCCCGAGCAGCATCACCAGCATCGTCGAGGTCATGCCCGCGATGGCGCCCATCTTCACCCAGCCGGCCAGCCAGCTGAGTCCCGGGTAGCGGTCCAGCGCCATTGCGACCGGTGCCGGCGTGTTCAGCTCCTGGTAGGGAACCATGCCGGTCAGCACCGCGGCGACCCCGATGTAGAGCACGGTGCAGATCGCGAGGCTCACGAGGATGCCGATCGGCATGTTGCGCTGCGGATTGCGGGTCTCCTGCGCTGCAGTCGAGACCGCATCGAAACCGATGTAGGCGAAGAAGATGATGCCCGCCGCGGTTACCACGCCAGACATCCCATAGCGGCCTGGCCCTGCGTTGGGCGGGATGAACGGATCCCAGTTCGCGCCCTGCACATACCAGGCGCCAAAGCCGATGAACAGCACGATGACCGTGACCTTGATCACGACCACCACGCCGTTGAAACGCGACGACTGCTGGATGCCGATGTAGCTGAGCGCCGTGATAACGCAGACGATCAGCACCGCGGGCAGGTTGACCAGTGCGCCGGTACGCACCAGTTCCCAGTGCCCCTCGCCCTTGGTGAACGGGGCGTTGGTGAGCACGTCCGGCATGTGCAGGCCGATCTGGTCCATCAGGCTGACTACGTAGCCGGACCATCCGACCGCGATGGTGGCGCCGGCGAACAGGTATTCGAGGATCAGGTTCCAGCCCACGAACCATGCGACGAACTCGCCGAGCGTCGCATAGGAATATGAATACGCGCTGCCCGAGACCGGGATCATCGCCGCGAACTCGGCGTAGCAGAGGCCCGCGAACGCACAGCCGATGCCCGCGATGACGAATGACAGCACCAGCGCCGGCCCGGCGTGGTTGGCGGCGGCGGTGCCGGTGAGGACGAAGATGCCGGTGCCGATAATGGCGCCGATGCCGAGCAGTACCAGCGCCCTGGCGTCCAGGACCCGGTTGAGCTCGTCGGCTGAACCTGCCTCGTGGAGTTCGGTGATGGGCTTGGTCGAGAACAGGCTGTGTGCCATCGAATCCCCCCGCTGCCGTTCGTTGATTTCCGCCGCGCCTCGCGCGGCGCCGGCGGAATGTACCGCACCACGCGGCCACGCGCGACAGTGCCGCGGTCAGCCCTCGCGCAGCGGTTCCGGCACGAAGGGCTTGAGGCACTCGACCAGGGCTTCGTAGACCTTGGGAGCGCCGGCGATGACGTTGCCGCCCTGGCGATACTCGCCGCCTGTCAGCGTGCCGATGTGACCACCGGCCTCGGTGATCAGCAGCGTGCCGGCGGCGGTGTCCCAGGAATTGAGGCCGATTTCCCAGAATCCGTCGATGCGTCCGGCCGCGACGTAGGCGAGGTCGAGCGACGCCGCGCCGGGCCGCCGGATTCCGGCGGTCTGCTGCATTACGGCCTTCAGCATCAGCAGGTACTCGTCGGTCCACTTCGCATTGGCCCGGTAGGGGAACCCGGTGCCGATCAGCGCACCTTCCAGCCCGACCTGCTTGCTGACCCGTATGCGCCGACCGTCGCGCTGCGCGCCGTCACCCCGCGACGCGGTGAACAGTTCCTGCCGCATCGGGTCATAGACCACGGCATGCTCGAGGCGGCCCCGGTATTCGCAGGCAAGCGACACCGCGAAGGTGGGGAAGCCGTGCAGGAAATTGGTCGTACCGTCGAGCGGGTCGATGATCCAGACGAACTCGTCGCCGCCGCTGCGCCCGCCTTCCTCGCCGAGGAAGCCGTGGTCCGGATGCGACCGGCGGATCGTCTCGATGATGTCCCGCTCCGCCATCTGGTCGATTTCGCTGACGAAATCGTTGCGGCTCTTGGCGCGCACCTCCAGCGACGGCACGCGGTCGACGTTGCGCACGATGAGGTCACCGGCGCGGCGTGCGGCGCGGACGGCGATGTTGAGTAACGGTTGCATGCGGGCGGCTAGAATAGCAGAGCATGTCCATCAGCATCGTCCTCGTCGGCATATCGCACCCCGGGAACATCGGTTCCGCTGCCCGTGCGATGAAGACCATGGGGTTCAGCAGCCTGCGGCTCGTCGCGCCCGCGCGGTTCCCGGCGACCGAGGCGACCGTCATGGCGGCAGGCGCCGACGACGTGCTCGACAATGCCCTTGTATACGAGGACGTCGCGAGTGCTGTCGCCGATTGCGGCCTGATCATCGGCACGACCGCCAGGTCCAGGCACCTGCCGTGGCGCGTGGTCGAGCCACGCGCGGCAGCGCGCGAGGCCGCGGTCGCGTCCCGCGACGGCAGGGTCGCCGTGCTGTTTGGCGCCGAGCGCACCGGGCTCTCGAACGACGACATCGAGCGCTGCCAGCTGCTGCTGTCGATCCCGACCGGCTCGTCGTACACCTCGCTGAACGTAGCCATGGCGGTGCAGGTCGTCGCCTACGAACTGCTTCTTGCGATGCGCGACGACGGCGCCGCTGCGGCGGAGCACGGCGTGCAGCTCGCCAGTGCCGCCGAGATGGAGCACTTCTACGCGCAGCTCGGCCAGGTCATGGAGGAAGTGGACTTCCGCGACCGCAATGGCGAAGGGCACCTGATGGCGCGCATCAGGCGCTTGTTCAACCGGGCGGTGATGGACCAGAACGAGGTCAACATCCTGCGCGGTATCCTCACCTCGGTGCAGGGCCGGCGGCGGCGCGCCGGCGATCCTCATCCGCCGCGGACGGAGGAGCGGCGGTGACGGTCGTCTACCTGGACAATGCGGCCACCACGCCCGTGGACCCGCGAGTGGTCGAGACGATGCTCGAGTGCTGCGGACCCTCGGGCGACTTTGCGAATCCCTCGTCGGTGGGCCACGAGCCGGGCCGGCGCGCGCGCGCCCGGGTCGAGCAGGCGCGGGCCGAAGTGGCGCGCGTGGTCGGCGCGGCGCCCGAGCAGGTCATCTGGACATCCGGCGCCACCGAAGCGGACAACCTCGCGCTGTTCGGCGCTGCCAGGTTTCATCGTGCGAAGGGCCGTCACCTGGTGACGTCGCGGACCGAGCATCCGGCCGTGCTCGACTGCTGCCGCCAGCTCGAGCGCGAGGGCTTCGAAGTCACCTACCTGAAGCCCGGGCCGGACGGAATCGTCCAGCCGTCGCAGGTCGAGGCAGCGCTCAAGCCCGACACGATCCTGGTGTCGCTGATGCAGGTGCAGAACGAGATCGGCGTCGTGCAGGACGTGGGCGAGGTCGGCCGCCTGTGCCGGTCGCGGGGCGTGCTGCTGCACGTCGATGCTGCGCAGGGGGCGGGCAAGCTGCCCATCGACGTCGAGCGCGACTGCATCGACCTGCTCGCGCTCACTGCCCACAAGGTCCATGGGCCCAAGGGTGTCGGCGCGCTGGTGCTGCGACGCGAGCCGCGACTGGGCCTGGTGCCCATGCTGTTCGGGGGCGGCCAGGAACGCGGCCTGCGCTCCGGCACGATTCCGACTCACCAGGTCGCCGGCATGGGCCGGGCGTTTGCGATCGCAGCTGACGAAATGCAGGCAGACGCGGAGAGGATCTCGACCCTGAGGCTGGCGCTGTTCGAGTCGATCGCGACGCTGCCCAACGTGGAACTCAATGGCCATCCGACGCAGCGCGCGCCCGGCATCCTCAGCGTGACCGTGGACGGGGTCGAGGGCGAGAGCCTGCTGCATGCGCTGGCCGACCTCGCGATAGCCTCGGGCTCGGCCTGCGCGTCGGCGCACGCTGAACCGTCCTACGTGCTGCGGGCCCTGGGCCGCAGCGATCGCCTTGCCCAGAGCACGCTGCGGCTTAGCCTCGGGCGGTTCACGACGCGCGAGGACGTGCAGTACGCGGCCTCGAGAATCGCCGTGGAGGTTGCGCGGCTGCGGTCCATCGCGCCGGTGGCGCTGCGGTGAGCGACGCTGGCCGCGACGATCCCCGCTATGGAGCCGAAGTTCGCCGCCGCATGCGGGAACTGCCCGGTGCCGAGCCGCTGCCGCGTGGGCTGCCGACCGCGACCGGTGCGGCCGGGGATGCAGACCAGGGTGCGCGGGTCGAACTCGAATTCATCGTCGAGCAGGGGCAGGTCAGCACGCGGGCGGTTCCGCGCCTTCGGCTGCCCGCACCTGGTGGCCGCCGCGTCCTGGGTCACCGAGCGCCTGCGCGGCGCGACGCGCGACGAGCTGGCCGCCTGGGACTGGCGCGAGGCGGCCGAGGCGCTCGAGGTGCCGGCGGCCAAGTTCGGGCGCCTGCTCACGGTTCAGGATGCCGTGCGCGACGCGGCACGGAACTGGCCGGTCGCACCCGGGTCTACGGTGTAGAATCGGCCAACCCCACGATACGTGCACAAATGCCTGTTTCCCTGACACCTGCCGCTGCTGAACGGGTCCGAAGCTTCATACTGGGCCGCGGCCGTGGCGTTGGCCTGCGCCTGGGGGTAAAGAAGACCGGTTGCTCCGGGTTCGCCTACGTCGTCAGCTATGCCGAAGAGGTGGCGGCCGGTGATGCGGTTTTCGAAGACCAGGGCGTCAAGGTGATCGTGGATTCCGACAGCCTGCGCTACCTGGACGGAACAGAGATCGACTTCGTAAAGCAGGGCTTGAACGAGGCGTTCAAGTTCCGCAACCCGAACGTCCGTGGCGAGTGTGGCTGCGGCGAGAGCTTCAACGTCTAACTGCCCGTCACGGCTGAATTTATTGGCCCGTCGACCAGTGCGAAGGTATACTTCGCGGTTCGAATCACGAGTACCGCTCCCACCCTGGGAACCCCGTCCACGCGGGTTCCACGTGCCGGGGCGCCCTACCAACACAGCAGGGGCAGTTGCCCCGTCGAGAGGAATCGCATGGCCGTCGAACGTACGCTGTCCATCGTCAAGCCCGATGGAGTGGAGAAGAACGTCATTGGCGAGGTCTATCGCCGCTTTGAGCAGGCGGGCCTGCGCATCGTCGCCGCGCGCATGAGGCGGCTCACCCAGGCCGAGGCGGAGGGCTTCTATGCAGTGCATCGCGAGCGCCCGTTCTTCCGCGACCTGGTCTCCTACATGACCTCGGGTCCGGTCGTCGTCCAGGTGCTCGAGGGCGAGAACGCCGTGGCGAAGAACCGCGACATCATGGGTGCCACCGACCCGAAGAAGGCCGCGCCGGGCACGATCCGCGCCGATCTGGCCACCAGCATCGAGCAGAACGTGGTGCACGGCTCCGACAGCCTGGAGAACGCAGCCCGCGAAGTCAGCTATTTCTTCGCCGAAACGGAACTCTGCCCGCGCTGAGCGGGAACCCCGGATACGGCGACCCGGTCCATATCCAACATGAACGAAGCCACCACACCCGTCACCAACCTGCTCGGCCTCACGCGGGCCGGCATGGAGGAGTTCGTCCAGGGGATGGGTGAGAAGCCGTTCCGTGCCCGCCAGCTGATGAAGTGGATCTACCGGCGCGCCACGGGCGACTTCGAGCAGATGACCGACCTCGGCCGCGATTTCCGCGGCCGCCTGGCCGCCATCGCCGAGATTCGCGCGCCCGAGGTGATCGTTTCACAGGCTTCTGCAGACGGCACGCGCAAGTGGCTGCTGCGGCTCGAGAGCGGGCAGGCGATCGAGATGGTGTTCATTCCCGAGCCGGGCCGCGGCACGCTGTGCATCTCCAGCCAGATCGGCTGCACGATGGATTGCGGCTTCTGCTCGACCGGACAACAGGGATTCAACCGCAACCTGACGACGGCCGAGATCGTCGGCCAGGTCTGGCTCGCAAACCGCGAGCTCGGTTATTCGCCGGACGGTGATCGTGTCATCACCAACGTGGTGTTCATGGGCATGGGCGAGCCGCTGATGAACTACCGCAACGTTGTGCCGGCGGCCGAGCTGATGATGGACGACCTCGGTCTCGACCTGTCGCGGCGCCGCGTGACGATCAGCACGTCCGGCCTGGTGCCGCAGATGATGCGCATCGCGGACGAGACCAACGTCGCACTCGCAGTGTCGCTGCACGCGCCAAACGACGAACTGCGCAGCGAGCTCATGCCGATCAACCGCCGACACCCGATCGCGAGCCTGCTCGAGGCCTGCTGGCACTATGTCGAGAAGCAGAATGCCCGCAACGTGACCTTCGAATACGTGATGCTGGATGGGGTCAACGACCGGCCGGAGCACGCGCGGCAGCTCGCGGGACTGCTGCGGGGTCATCCGGCCAAGGTCAACCTGATCCCGTTCAACCCTTTCCCGAGGACGCGCTATCGCCGTTCCACCGAGGAGGCGATCGAGCGCTTCCGCGACCTGTTGATCAAGGGGGGCGTCATGGCCACGATCCGGCGCACGCGCGGCGACGACATCGACGCCGCCTGCGGTCAGCTTGTCGGCCGGGTCAACGACCGGACCACGGTGCGGCTCGGCGAGCGCAACCTGGTTCCCCTATCGGTGTCACACCCATGAAGCTGATTCGACACATTGCCAAGACGGTCGCGTTCACGGCGCTGTTGCTGGCCGTGCCGGCGATGGCGGCCCCGGACAGCCAGGTGGACAAGCGCAAGGCGGCGGAGGCCAACGCGCAGCTCGCGATCGCCTACATGAGCCAGGGCGACATGACGACCGCCCGCGACAAGATCGAGAAGGCGCTCGAGCAGGATTCGCATACGGCGACTACGCAGCTTGCTGCCGGGTTCGTCTACGACCGGCTCGGCGACGACAAGAAAGCACAGGCGCATTTTGAAGAGGCGCTGAAGTTGAGCCGTGACGACCCGAACGTGCAGAACAGCTTTGCGGCGTTCCTGTGCCTGAAGGGCGACCCGACCAAGGGTGAGGAGCTGCTGCTGCAGGCGGCAAAGAACCCGCTGAACCGGGCTCCGGCCGTCGCCTACGCGAATGCCGGCCGCTGCGCCCGCTCGGCCGGCCGGCTTGTTGAGGCCGAGAAGTAC
Organism: uncultured Gammaproteobacteria bacterium; assembly: GCA_963793005.1. GTDB lineage: Bacteria > Pseudomonadota > Gammaproteobacteria > Steroidobacterales > Steroidobacteraceae > RPQJ01. Next base: position 139,494 of record CAWBYP010000004.1, on the reverse strand, counting down.
TTCAGGCAGGCGCTCGGCTACAACGCCAACCAGCCCGACGTGCTGTTCCAGATGGCACAGATCGAATATGAACTCGGCGACAACCTGCAGGCCCGCGCCTTCCTCGAGCGCTACGCGTCGAACGCGCCGGTTTCGGCTCCCTCGCTCTGGCTTGGCTATCGCGTCGAGACCGCGCTCGGCTCGACGGCCCAGGCGAACTTGTATGCGGAGCGCATCAGGCAAGACTTCCCGATGTCGTCCGAGATGAGCGCGCTGCGCGAGGCGGAGCGGGCGCCGCAGTGAACAGGCCGGAGGCAGAGATTGCCGAACTGCCCACGGATCCGGGCGCGCGGCTCAGGCGGCAACGCGAACTGGCCGGGCTTGCCTTGCAGCAGGTCGCCGAACGGTTGAACCTGGACGTCGTCGCCGTGCAGGCGCTCGAGACCGACGACTACGCCGCACTCGGTGCTCCGGTGTTCGTTCGCGGCCACATCCGTCGATACGCCAGCCTGCTCGGTCTGCCGCCCGACGAGATCCTCGGAGCGTACGACCGGTCACGGGCGCAACTCGCGCCGCCGACGCTGGTCCCGAAGTCGCGCGCGGAGATGGCCCCGCCGCGCAGGCGCGTCGTCCCGCAATGGGTGGTCGCAGGCGCGCTGGTGCTCATCGTTGCCGCCGGCGTTGCGGCGTACGTCAGTGAATTCGGCCTGCACCTGCCGGACACCGGTGTTATCGGCGGTACAGGCATCGCGCCCGGATCCATGGCGCCCGTTGGTGCGGTCGCGGAGGGGGCGGGTGCGAATTCCGTGCCCGGCTCGATCGAAGGAGCGGAGCAGGGCAGTCCGGCATTGCCGGCCGACCCCGCCACGCCGGGCGTCGAGGCATCTGCAGGCGTTCCGGCGGGCCAGGTTTCGCTCACGTTCGTCTTCGCTGCGGATTCCTGGATCGAGGTATACGACGGTTCCGGGCGATCGGTGCTTTACGATCTCGGCAAGGCCGGAACTGAGCGGGCTGTCGCGGGCGTCGCGCCGCTCAGCGTGACCCTCGGCAATGCGCCGGGAGTCTCCCTGGCCGTCAACGGAAAGCGCGTCACGGTGCCGGTGCCGCCCTCCGGCGAGACGGTCGCCCGCTTCGGCGTGGTCGCCGATGGCCTGCAGCGCTGAGCGCGCGGGGACTTGTCCATGTCCGAGACCATCCAGGCCATCCGGGGAATGAACGACGTGCTGCCGGCGGATTCGGCTGCGTGGCAGCTGCTCGAGCGCGTCGCGCGCGAGACTTTCGCCGAGTACGGCTATCGCGAGATCCGCTTGCCGATACTCGAGCGGACGGAACTCTTCAAGCGCTCCATCGGCGAGATGACCGACATCGTCGAGAAGGAGATGTACACGTTCGACGATCGCGGCGGCGAGTCCGTGACGCTGAGGCCGGAGGCCACGGCCGGCATAGTGCGCGCCGCGATCTCAAATGGCCTGCTGCACAACCAGCGACAGAAAGTCTGGTGCTCGGGGCCGATGTTCCGTTACGAGCGGCCGCAGAAGGGCCGTTACCGCCAGTTCCACCAGATCGACGCCGAGGCACTCGGATTTCCGGGGCCCGACGTGGATGCCGAGCTCGTCATGATGTCGGCACGGATCTGGCGCCGGCTCGGGCTCACCGGACTCCAGCTGAACCTGAATTCGCTCGGCACGCCGGAATCGAGGCAGGGATACCGTGAAACGCTGGTAGCGTACTTCCGCGGGCATGAAGCGGCGCTCGACGATGACAGTCGTCGCCGCCTTGGCGGCAATCCGCTGCGCATACTCGACAGCAAGAATCCGGCGATGCGGGAACTGATTGCGGGCGCGCCGCTGATCACGGACCATCTCGATGCCGATTCGGCGGCGCATTTCTCGGGCCTGCGCGCGCGCCTCGACGCGGCCGGCATCGAGTATGTCGTGAACCCACGCCTGGTGCGCGGCCTCGATTACTATTCGCGCACGGTATTCGAGTGGGTTACCGCTGACCTCGGGTCGCAGGACGCCGTGTGCTCCGGTGGGCGCTATGACGGCCTCGTGGCGCAGCTCGGGGGCGAAGCGGCCCCGGCCATCGGCTGGGCATTGGGCGAGGAGCGCATCGTCGAACTGATGCGGCTGCAGGGGCGGGCGGGCGATGAGACGGTGGCCGACGTTTATCTCGTCCTCGGCGGAGCTGCGGCCGAGGCAACCGGCCTGCAGGTCGCAGAGCAGCTGCGCGATGCGCTGCCGGGCGTAAGAGTCGAGACTAATTGCGGCGGTGGCAGCTTCAAGTCGCAGCTGAAGCGGGCCGACCGCAGCGGCGCGCACTACGCCGTGATACTCGGCGAGGAAGAACTGCAGCGTGGCGTTGCCGGCCTGAAGCCGCTGCGCGAAGTGGCGGGACAGGCAGAGGTCGCGGTCGCGGACCTCGCGACGGAATTGGCGCGTCGCGTCGTGGGACGCGAACGCGGTTGACATCAACAAGCGCGGCGCCGGCAGGTGCCGGGCCGGCATGACGGAGTCCTCGAAGTGGAAGACCTGACAGACAACGAACGCGAAGAACAGATACGCCAGTGGTGGAGCGAGAACTGGCTGTGGATACTGGGCGGAATCGCGCTCGGTCTTGCCATGCTCTGGGGCTGGCAGTACTGGCAAAGCATGAAGACAGAGCAGGCCCAGCACGAGCTTGCCGGCTACCAGTCCGTGATCACCAACCTGGGGCAGGACAAGTTCGACCAGGCCGTCGTCGAGGCCAAGGCGCTGCGGGATGCGCAGCCCGGGTCGCCGTATGCCGACCAGTCGGACCTGGTGCTGGCCAGGGCGGCGGTCGAGAAGCGCATGTTCGACGAGGCAGCACAGCATCTTCGGACGGTGATGGACGGATCGAAGGATCCGGAACTCCGCGCCGTGGCGCGTGCGCGGCTCGCCCGGGTCATGGTCGAACAGGCGAAGTACGACGATGCAGTCGCGTTGCTCGACCCTGCGGATGCGGGCTCGTACGCGGCGCTCTACCACGAACTGCGCGGCGACGCGTACGCCGGCAAGGGCGACGTGGCCGCCGCGCGCCGTGAGTACGACGAGGCGCTTGCGGCGCCGGTCGAGGACACGGGTCTCGATCGAGATTACATCGAACTCAAGCGCGAAGCGCTGCCGCCGGCGGCGGCCGTCGCTGACGCGGCCACGGCCGATCCGGCACCGGCCGAAGGTACGGCCAGCGAGGCAGCCGCAAAATGAAACAGGTACGCCTGATCGCCGCGCTCGCGCTGCTCGGGGCGCTGGCAGCCTGCGACAAGGACACGACCGCCGACCCGCCGGCGGAACTGGTGGACATCAAGCCCACGCTCAAGGTGCAGCGCCTGTGGTCCGAGAGCATGGGCGGTGGAGGCGAGGTGCTGCGGCTGACGCTCGGTGTGGCAGGCTCCGGGGACACTGTCTACGCCGCAGGGCGCGATGGCAAAGTCCGCGCGCTCGATGCGGCCAACGGCAAGCGGCGCTGGCAGACGGACACGGACCTGGAGCTTTCGGCCGGACCGGGCGTGGGCTCCGGACTGGTGGTCGTCGGCACCAGCGACGGGGACGTCGTGGCGCTCGATGCCACGGACGGCAAGGAGCGCTGGAAGGCGCGCATCGCGGGCGAGATCCTCGCGCCGCCGCTGGTGGCAGGCGACCAGGTGATCGTCCGCTCGGTCGAAGGCCGGCTGCGCTCGTTGTCGGCAAGCACCGGCAAGGAAGACTGGATGGTCGAAGACCTGGTTCCCCGCTTGTCACTGCGCGGAACGGCGACACCGGTCGCCGTAGGCGGCGACATCGTGGTGTGCGGCTTCGACACCGGCAAGGTGATGGCGGTCACGCTCGCCAAGGGCGAGGTCCTCTGGCAGACGCAGCTCAGCACGCCGCGCGGTCGCACGGAACTGCAACGCCTCTCCGACGTGGACTCCGCGGCAGTCGTCTCCGGCAAGGATATCTACGCGGTCGGCTTCCAGGGTCGCGTGGCGATGCTGGCGCTCGACAGCGGCCAGATCTGGTGGTCGCGCGACATGTCCAGCTATCGAGGGCTGGCCATCGATGACGACCAGGTCTACGTCTCCACGTCCGACGGGGACGTGGTGGCGATGCGACGCAGCGATGGCGTGGTCGTGTGGCAGCAGAAAGGCCTGGCGCGAAGAGGACTGAGCTCGCCGGCAGTGGATGGCGACGCCGTGGTGGTCGGCGATTTCGAAGGCTACCTCCACTGGCTCGACCGCGGCACGGGCAGGTTCGTCGCCCGTGAGCACCCGGGCGACGAGCGCATCGCGGCCCCGCCGCTGGTCATGAAGGGTCGCGTTTTCGCCATCGACGAGGGCGGTCGCCTGAAGGCCTATGTCACCGGGAGCGCGGCGGGAAACTGACGTGTTACCCGTCGTCGCCCTGGTCGGGCGCCCCAATGTAGGCAAGTCCACGATCTTCAACTGCCTGACGCGCACGCGCGACGCCCTGGTCGCCGACCTGCCGGGCCTCACCCGCGACCGGAAGTACGGTTACGCGCGCGTCGGTCCCAGGCCCTGCGTCGTCATCGATACCGGCGGACTCGTCGAGGTCAGCCACGGCGTCGAGCGGCTGATGGCCGAGCAGACGCTGAAGGCGGTCGATGAGGCCGACCGGGTGCTGTTGATCGTCGATGCGAGGGCGGGCTGCGTGCCTGAGGACCTGCACGTGGCCAACCTGCTGAGGCGTGGCGGAAAGACCGTGCTGGTGGTCGCCAACAAGTCGGAGTCGCTCGATCCGGAAATCGCGGGGGTCGATTTCCACCAGCTTGGCTTCGGTGCCCCGGTGGCGGTCTCGGCGGCCCATGCCCAGGGGATCGAGGAACTGCTGGAGCGCGCGCTGGATGGCATCGCGCGGGATCCCGAGACGCCGGAAGCCGAGACGGCCGACAGCGAGGAAATTCGCGTCGCGGTCGTGGGTCGCCCGAACGTCGGAAAATCCACGCTGATCAACCGTCTGCTTGGGGAAGAACGGCTGGTCGCCTTCGACCAGCCGGGCACGACGCGTGATGCGGTATTCGTGCCGTTTGAACGTGACGGCCAGCGCTACACGCTGATCGACACGGCCGGCGTCAGGCGGCGCGCCCGGGTCAGCGACGCCGTCGAGAAGTTCAGCATCGTCAAGGCGCTGCAGGCTATCGACGCCGCCCATGTCGTGATCGGCGTTCTCGATGCGCACGACACGATCGCCGAGCAGGACGCGAGCCTGCTCGGGCTCATCAACGAACAGGGACGCGCGCTGGTAATCGCCGTGAATAAATGGGACGGCATCGATCCGTCGCAACGCGACTCGATCCGCGACGGCGTCGGCCTGCGCCTCGATTTCCTTGCCTACGCGCCGGTGCACTACATCTCCGCGCGGCACGGCACCGGGGTCGGCGACCTGATGGGGTCGGTGCGCATGGCCTTCCGGGCGGCCATGAAGGAATTGCCCACCAAGGACCTGAACCGCGCGCTCGAGCAGGCGGTGACGATGCACCAGCCCCCGCTGGTGCGCGGCCGGCGGATCAAGCTGCGCTACGCGCACCAGGGCGGTCGCAATCCGCCGATCGTCGTGATCCATGGCAACCAGACACAGCATGTGCCGGAAACTTACCGGCGCTACCTCGAGAATCACTTCCGCCAGACCTTCCGGCTCAAGGGCACGCCGATGCGCGTGGAGTTCCGCACCGACGAAAACCCGTTTGCGGGCAAGCGCAACGTGCTGACCCCGCGGCAGCAGAGCAAGCGCGTGCGACTCATCAAGAACAAGCGCGCCGGGACCGGCAAGCGCTGACCCGGGCCGATCGGGTTGATAACCAGCGCTTCTGACGCGCTATCCTCTGGTGCTTGTTCGAAGGGGAGCCGGGCATAGACTGCCGGCATGGCCATGGCATTAGCTCGTACGCCCTCGACTTCCGCTGACCTGCCGGCTCGCCGGTTCGCGCGGCTTGCCGAGCCGCTGCGCATGTTCCGCGGCGGCGTGCTCGAGCAGCCGGTGATCGCCTACGAGTGCTGGGGAACACTCAATGCCGCGCGCGACAACGCGATCGCGATCTTCACCGGCCTGTCGCCCTCGGCCCATGCGGCATCCTCGCCGGAGGATCCGAGGCCGGGCTGGTGGGAGTCGATGATCGGCGACGGCCGGCCGCTGGACACCAGCCGGTTCTTCGTGGTCTGCATCAATTCGCTCGGCAGCCCGTATGGTTCGTCCGGCCCGGCCTGCGAGAATCCCGCCACCGGCCAGACCTACGGAATCACCTTTCCCGAGATCGCTGTCGAGGACATCGCCGCCGCCGGCCGCGCGGCGCTGCGCTCGCTCGGCATCGAGCAGCTCGCGGCCGTGGTCGGGCCGTCGCTCGGCGGCATGGTCGTGCTCGCGTACTGCGCGCAGTTTCCCGGCGAGGTCGAGAACCTGGTGAGCATTTCCGGCGCGGCGCACGCGACGCCGTTCGCGATCGCGCTGCGCTCACTGCAGCGGGAGATGGTGCGTGGCGACCCGTCGTGGCGCGGCGGAAACTACCAGCATGGGCGAGGCCCCCGTCTCGGCATGCGACTGGCACGCAAGCTCGGCACGATCACCTACCGCTCGCCGAAGGAATGGGACCAGCGCTTCGGTCGCAGGCGAGTTCCGGAGATCGCCGGCCTGTCGGGCGATTTCCGGCCCCGCTTCGAGGTCGAGTCGTACCTGGAGCACCAGGCGCTGCGATTTGCCGATGCATTCGACGCCAATGCCTATCTCTACCTGTCGCGAGCGATGGACCAGTTCGACCTTGCCGATCACGGCGGCGGCTCCCTCGCCGACGCATTCGCCCGCTTCGGCGTCCGCCGTTCGCTGGTCCTCGGCGTCGAGACCGACATGCTGTTCCCGATCGCCCAGCAGCAGGAGATTGCGGATCACCTGCGGGCGACCGGCGGGCAGGTCGAATTCCACGCATTTCCGTCGCTGCAGGGGCACGACGCATTCCTGACCGACCTGATGAGATTCGAACCGGCAATTGGCGGGTTCGTTAAGGGCATCGAGGGCCGCGCCGCGACGGCTGGTTGAGGCGGACCGGCGGCCTGTTACCTCGTGCCGGGCGTCTTTGCGGCCGTCAGCAGCAGTGCCGGATCAACCATTGCGCGGTTGATCGCCACCCCGAAATGCAGGTGCGGCCCGGTCACGCGGCCTGTCGCCCCGACCAGGCCGAGGACTCCGCCAGTCGCGATCTCCTGGCCGGGTTTCACGTCGATGCGGCTCAGGTGGCAGTAGATGCTCACGACTCCCTCGCCGTGGTCGAGAAACACCGTGTTGCCATTGAAGAAGAAGTCGCCCGTGTCGAGCACGCGGCCGGGTGCCGGCGCGACGATCGGCGTTCCGGTCGGCGCGGCGATGTCCATGCCGCTGTGCGGATTGCGCGCCTCGCCGTTGAAGAAGCGGCGCAGGCCGAAACTGCTCGAGCGTTCACCGGCAACCGGTGGACGCATGTGGAATTCGGGAACGCGGCCCGCCGTATAGGTGCCGAGCGCCGCGTCGATGCGGATGCGCTCGCGGTCGATGCGCGCCATGTCCTGTTCGTCGGGATTCACGTGGCGCTTGTTCTTTACCTGCAGCCGCTGCTCATCGTACTTCTGGTCCACGATGGTGAACTCGAGCGGTCGCGCAGGCGCGGTGGCCTGCGCAGGGCTGGCGCCACCTCCCGGTACCAGGCTCGCCGAAACCAGGCCCGGCTTCGTGTCGAGCGGTATGCCGATCACGGCGACCCAGTCGGGGCCTGCCCGCAGCACCGGCGCGCGGTGTTCGTTGAAAATCACTTCCCCCGGGGCCGTATCGGCCGGCCCTAGATTGACGATGGCGATGCCGCCCGGCACGCGCCGCTCCTGCGGCAGGTCCGCTGCAACCGATGTCGAGGCGACGGCAAGTCCGGCCCAGAGCGCGATCGCGATGGCCGCGCGGCTGGAGATGCGGCCCATCCTGGCGTGCGCGTGCGCTGTCATCGGTCTGTTCCCGAACCACCGTCCGGTGCCTCGATGATCGTGGTGACTGTGGCGGTGAATCGGCCGCGTGCGAGTCGTGCGTCCACCGAGTCGCCGGGAGCCAATGTGGCAGGATCGAGCAGCACGTGCCCTTCGGCATCGGCGACGATCGCGTAGCCGCGCTCGAGGGTCGCGAGCGGGCTGACCACATTGAGCGTACTCATTGCGAGCTCGAACCTGCTGCGCTCGCCCGCCAGCTTCGCGCGGAACGCGCGGCGCAGCCGGCCGTCGAGTTCGTCCAGGCGCTGCGCGTGCTGGCGCAGGCGCACGCCCGGATGAGCCCTGTCCAGCCGTTGCTCGCGAACCAGCAGCATGGAGCCGAGGTCTGCCAGGCGTCGGCGTGTCGACTGCGAGACACGCCTCTCGGCTGCCGCGAATGCGCGCAGCCATTCCTCGCGGTCCGGCACTACGCGCTCTGCGGCGCCGCTCGGTGTCGGCGCGCGCAGGTCGGCCACCAGGTCGGCGATCGTGAAGTCGGTTTCGTGCCCCACGCCGCTCACGATCGGGATCGGGCAGGCGAACATCGCACGGGCGACTGCCTCGTCGTTGAATGCCCAGAGATCCTCGAGTGATCCGCCGCCTCGTCGCGACGATCAGCACGTCGCAGTCGCGCCTCAAGGCCGCGAGCCTGATCGCCTGCTCGATCTCGCGCGGGGCTGCCTCCCCCTGGACCGGCACCGGGTAGACCAGCACCGCGGCGGCCGGAAACCGCCTGGCGAGCACGTGCAGGATGTCGCGCAGCGCCGCGCCGGTGGGCGAGGTGATCACCCCGATCCGGCCGGGCAGCCGGGGCAGGGCCTGCTTGTGGCGTTCCTCGAACAGGCCTTCGGCGGCGAGTTTCTGCTTCAGTGCCTCGAACCGGCGACGCAGCGCACCTTCCCCGGCTTCCTCGAGGTGCTCGACCACGACCTGGAACTCGCCCCGGGCCTCGTAGACGCTGACCCGGCCGCGGGCCAGCACGAGGGCCCCGTCACGCAGCGGGAAGCGGACCAGCATGTTGCGCTGCCTGAACATCGCGCAGCGGACCTGTGCCGCCTCGTCCTTGAGCGAGAAATACCAGTGCCCGGAGGAGGGGCGCGAAAGGTTGGATATCTCACCTTCGAGCCATACCGAGCCCAGTGCGCGCTCGAGCAGCATCCGCGCCTCCCGGTTGAGGCGGCTGACGGTGAAAATCTCGCGCGGGGGCAGTGAGTTGGCGCTCTCGTCGAGCCGGGGATCGTGCATGGTGGCAGTGATCTTAGCGGGCGGGGCCCGGCACACAAGGGACCCTCGCCGATTTCCACGCGGAGCCCGCGACCGGTACAATTGGCCGCTTCCTTTTTCCACGCCCGGGACATGCCATGCTGCGCATCCTAGAGGAAGCCCTCACATTCGATGACGTCCTGCTCGTTCCGGCGTTTTCCGAGGTGCTTCCGCACCAGGTGAGCCTGGGCACTCAGCTCACCCGGGGCATCCGCCTGAACCTGCCGCTGGTGTCCGCGGCAATGGACACCGTCACGGAGCAGCGGCTCGCGATCGCCATCGCCCAGGAAGGCGGCATCGGCATCATCCACAAGAACATGAGCGCCGAAGCGCAGGCCCGCCACGTGGCGAGGGTGAAGCGCTTCGAGAGCGGCATCATCCGTGACCCGATCACCGTGCGCCCGGACATGACCATCCGCGAGGTGATCGAGCTTACCCGGGCCAAGAACATCTCCGGCGTGCCGGTCGTGCTGGAGGGCAAGGCGGTCGGCATCGTCACGCACCGCGACCTGCGCTTCGAGACCAAGCTCGACGCGCCGGTGTCCTCAGTGATGACGCCGCGTGATCGGCTGGTGACGGTGCGCGAGAACTCGCCGAAGGAAGACGTGCTCGCGCTGCTGCACAAGCACCGTATCGAGAAGGTGCTGGTGATCGACGACGCGTTCGGCTTGAAGGGCATGATCACCGTCAAGGATTTCCAGAAAGCCACCGAGTTCCCGCGCGCCTGCAAGGACGAACGCGGTGCGCTGCGCGTCGGTGCCGCGGTCAGCACCGGCCCGGATACGCTGGACCGGGTTGCGGCGCTGCGCGAGGCGGGTGTGGACGTGATTGTCGTGGACACGGCGCACGGTCACTCGCGCGGCGTGGTCGAGATGGTGGCGAAGATCAAGGCGAAGTGGCCGGCGCAGCAGGTCATCGGCGGCAACATCGTCACGCGTGAGGCTGCGCTGGCACTGGTCGACGCGGGCGCGGATGCCGTCAAGGTCGGCATCGGCCCGGGCTCGATCTGCACCACCCGCGTTGTCGCCGGAGTCGGCGTGCCGCAGATCACCGCAGTGGGCAACGTCGCGGCGGCGCTTGCCGAGCATGGCGTGCCGCTGATCGCCGACGGCGGCATTCGTTTCTCCGGCGACGTGGCCAAGGCGATCGCAGCCGGCGCCTACAGCGTGATGATTGGCGGCCTGTTTGCCGGCACCGAGGAATCGCCGGGCGAGGTCGAGCTCTACCAGGGCGCGTCCTACAAGTCATATCGCGGCATGGGCTCGCTCGGAGCGATGTCCCAGGCGCACGGCTCGCGCGACCGCTACTTCCAGGACACGACCTCGGAGCTCGAGAAACTGGTGCCGGAGGGTGTCGAGGGACGCGTGCCCTACAAGGGCAGCATCGTGGCCATCCTGCACCAGCTCACCGGCGGACTGCGGGCGGCGATGGGTTACACGGGCAGTGGCAGCATCGATGAGATGCGCACCCAGCCGCAGTTCGTGCGCATTACCGGTGCGGGCATGCGCGAGAGCCACGTGCACGACGTGACCATCACCAAGGAAGCGCCTAATTACCGTGTCCGCTGAGCAACCGACCGTGCGTCCGCCTGACATCCACGCGCACCGGGTCCTGATCCTCGACTTCGGCGCGCAGTACACGCAGCTGATCGCACGCCGGGTGCGCGAGTCGGGCGTCTACTGCGAGATCCATCCCTGGGACATGAGCGATGCGGACGTGCGGGCATTCGGCCCGCGCGGCGTGATCCTCTCGGGTGGTCCTGAATCCGTCACGGACGAAGTGCCTCCGCGGGCGCCAGTGAGCGTGTTCGAGGCCGGTGTTCCGGTGCTCGGCATCTGCTACGGCATGCAGACCATGGCGCAGCAGCTCGGTGGGCGCGTGACACCGGCCGATCACCGCGAATTCGGCTACGCGCAGGTCACCGTCACGCAGCCGTGCCGCCTGTTCGATGAGCTGCGCGACCACAGCGACGCCGACGGGCGTGCCGTGCTCGACGTGTGGATGAGCCACGGCGACCGTGTCGATACGCTGCCGCCCGGGTTCGTCGCGGTGGCAGGTACCCAGAGCGCGCCGCTCGCGGCAATGGCGGACGAGTCGCGACGCTTTTATGCCGTGCAGTTTCACCCGGAAGTCACGCACACGCTGCAGGGCGAGCGGCTGATCGAGCGTTTCGTGCGCGAGATCTGCGGCTGCGAGGCACGCTGGGAACCGGGCAACATCGCGGCCGACGCGATCGCGCGCGTGCAGGAGCAGGTCGGCAGCGACCGCGTGCTGCTCGGGCTGTCGGGCGGCGTCGATTCCTCGGTCGTGGCTGCACTGCTGCACCGTGCGATCGGGGAGCAGCTCATCTGTGTGTTCGTGGATCACGGCCTGCTGCGCGAGGGCGAGGGCGACCAGGTGATGCATACGCTAGGCGAGAACATGGGCGTGCGCGTGATCCGCGTGAATGCCGCCGCGCGTTTCCTCGGCGCGCTGAAAGGCGAGGCCGACCCCGAGCGCAAGCGCAAGATCATCGGGCGGCTGTTCGTAGAGGTGTTCGAGGAGGAATCGCACAAGCTCGATGGCGTGCGCTGGCTCGCGCAGGGCACGATCTACCCGGACGTGATCGAGTCGGCCGGCGCTAAGACCGGCAAGGCGCACGTGATCAAGTCGCATCACAACGTCGGCGGCCTGCCCGAGCACATGAAGCTGGGGCTGGTCGAGCCGTTGCGCGAGCTGTTCAAAGACGAAGTGCGTCGCCTTGGCCTCGAACTCGGCCTGCCACGCGAGATGGTGTTCCGCCACCCGTTCCCGGGGCCCGGCCTCGGCGTCCGCATCCTGGGCGAGGTGTCGCAGGAATATGCCGACCTGCTGCGCAAGGCAGACCGGATATTCATCGACGAGTTGCGTGCACACGGGCTGTATGACAAGACCAGCCAGGCCTTTGCGGTGTTCCTGCCGGTGCGCTCGGTCGCGGTGATGGGCGACGGTCGCCGCTACGACTACGTGATCGCGCTGCGCGCGGTCGAGACGGTCGATTTCATGACTGCGCGCTGGGCAAGGCTTCCTTACGAATTCCTCGACCTGTGCGCCCGGCGCATCATCAACGAGGTCAAGGGCATCTCGCGCGTCACCTACGACATCTCCGGGAAGCCGCCCGCGACAATCGAGTGGGAATGAAGGCGCAGGCGCCTGGTCGATCCCCGGTCGCTGCCGATTCCATGGACCTCGCGTTCATGACCCGCGCGCTCGAGCTCGCGAGGGACGCGGCTGCCGCCGGCGAGGTTCCGGTCGGCGCCGTGATCGTCAAGGACGGCGAGATCGTCGCCGAGGGATGGAACAGGCCGATCGGCACCTGCGATCCGACCGCGCATGCCGAGATCATCGCGCTGCGCGCGGCGGGCATCGCGCTCGACACATATAGACTCATCGACACGACGCTGTACGTGACGCTGGAACCCTGCGCCATGTGCGCGAGCGCGATGGTCCACGCCCGTGTTCGACGACTGGTCTACGGCGCGACCGACCCGCGCGCAGGCGCGGCCGGCAGCGTGTTCAACGTCGTGCAGAATCCCGCGCTCAACCATCGACTGGAGACATGCGGCGGGGTGCTCGCGGAGGAGTGCGGCACGCTGCTCAGGGACTTCTTCGCCGCACGCAGGTGAGCATGCGGCGGTGCAGGATCAACGTTTCGGCGGCGCCCGCGGTGGGTCGGGCGTCCTGGAGCGCAATTCGCCCGCGGTGACCTCGGCGCCCGTCGGCGCCGGGCTGCCCGTGCCCATGACTTCGAGCACATCCAGGTAGACCTGCACGTTTTCCACGTAGCGAACCGGCTCCCAGCCGCGCGCGTATCCGTGGCGGGTGCGCGTGTACCACTTCTCCTGGCTCAGCAGCGGCAGCGTGTCGCGGACATCCTCCCAGCGGTCGGGATCACGCCCCAGCTGCTGGGCAAGCTTGCGTGCGTCCTCGACATGCCCGTAGCCGACGTTGTACGCGGCGACCGCGAACCACGTCCGGTCGGGCTCGGGAATGCGGGTCGGCACCATTTCCATGACCCGGGCCAGGTACTTGGCGCCCCCGATGATGCTGGCCTGGGGATCGTGGCGGTCGCGGTAGCGCATCATCTCGGCCGTACCCGCAGTGAGCTGCATGAGTCCGCGAGCGCCGGAAAACGACACGGCCGACGGATCCCACTTCGATTCCTGGTAGCCCATTGCGGCGAGCAGCCGCCAGTCAATGCGGTACTGCAGCGCCGCGTTCTTGAACCAAAGCAGGTACAGCGGCAGCCGGCTTTCGACGTGCTCCATGAAATTGCGCGATTGCAGGTAGTCGAAACTGTCGCGGTTTCCGTAGTAGCGATCCAGCAGCACGCCGATCGAGCCGTCGGCCCGCGACAGCATGAAAAATGCATTGACGCGGTCGAGGATGCTGGGGTCGTGGCTTGCCGTATTCACGACCCAGGCAACCGCCCGTTCCGGCGACAGGTCCAGCGCGATCGCAAGGTTCGGGTGCATCGGCCGGTTGAGCGCAAACTCGGTGGAACTTGCGAGCGTGTACTGGACCGTGCCGCGCGAGACCTCGTTCAGGATCTGCTCCGTGTCAGTGTCGGCACGCTCGATCCAGGGCAGGTCAGGCTCCGTGAGTCTCAGGTCCTCCAGCGTGCGCAGGTGGGCGCTGCCGGCGGCCACTTCGATCCTGCCGCGCCCGGCCGCCTTCATCGAGGCGGGGCGGGTTGCCCCGCGCCGCTGCACCAGGTGCTCGCGGACCAGCGAGTATCCCGGACCGAAACTGACGCCCTCCGGCAACTGGATGCCGGTGGTGATGCCGGCCGCGGCAACGTGGGCGCGCCCGGCCCGCACTTCGTTCAAGGCGGCCTCGCGGGTACGCACCGTGTACAGGCGCAGCGAGACACCCAGGTTTTCCGCGAAGCGGCTGGCCAGTTCGTAGGCCAGACCTTCCGGCCCATGACTGCCGAGGTAGTACGCATCGGGGCTGTTGCGGGTCGCAACCCGGAGTTCCCCGGCCTGCAGGACCTGGGTGAGCAGCGGCGGCGGCTGCGAACAGGTTCCCAGCGCCAGCATCGCGACCAGTGCAAGCAAGGCTTTCATTGTTTGTATAGAATACGCGGCCCTCGGAGAGGTACCGAAGCGGTCATAACGGCGCCGACTCGAAATCGGATGGGGGCATAATCGCCCCACGTGGGTTCGAATCCCACCCTCTCCGCCAATTTTTTCCAGCCGGTGCAGCAGCCGGTACCTGGTTCGCCGGCACCGGTTCGCGCAAAGCCACCTGCCTCAATTCTCGTTGCGTGGGCCGCGTCGTGAGGACATTTCGGCGCGGGCCGACTCATACGCACGCGTGAACGCTTCCAGGAACGGGTGCGGCAGGCCGCCGGCACCGTTCTGCGTAACGACGCGGAACAGTTCGCCGTAATGCTCCCAGTACTTGGGTCGCGGGTCCTGTCCCGGCGCAATCGTGCGCGAGCGCCCGTCCTCGAACTGGTCGGCGACGTTGCCTGGCGCGAGTTGCGCGAGCAGCGCGGAGAGTCCCTCGTGCAGCGCGGAATTGATGGCGGCCTCGTGCTCCTTCGCATCGAGTAGCACGTCACGCAGGGCGTCGACAGGCCCGCCGATCGGTCGGCCATGCGATTCCAGCAGGCGCGTGATGGCCTGTTCGACGCTGGTCGAGTTCCGCAGCGGGTTGCTCATTGCATTCGGCGCCGACAGCGCCGCGATCGCCGGGTTGGCCGCTGCCCGCGCCTGCTGCAGGTCGGTGACTCCGACCACTGCCTCGCGCAGCAACTGGCCCGCGACCAGTGGCAGCATCGACTGGGCCTCTGGCGACAGCGCCGCCGGGTCGATGCCCGCGCCGCGGCAGAACGCCTGCACCGCCGAGCCCAGGTCGGCCCACGAACTCGCCTGCTGGTGGAATGGCAGTGTCTGCTGGCGCGCCTCGATCCGGCTCTGCCTGCGCGCAAGCGCGTCGGCCAGTTCCTGCCGGGTGACGGCCCGGGTCTTCATTGCCCAGTCCGCGGGCTTGGTCGAGGCCTGGTCGGGCTCCGGCGCTGCGTTCGGTGGCGCGGGCGGCGGTTCGCTCTGCGAATCGTCATCGCCGGCGGCCGGCTCCCCGAGCGCCGCAGCGGCTGCTGCACGGAAATCCTTCGGCAGCTTCAGGCCGAATGCATTGCGGATCGAGATGGAACTCGAGTCCCCGGTGTCGCGCGCTGAGAAAAGGCTCTCGACGTCAAAGCCGGCGTTGATGCCGGAATCGAGGTGCTGCTCGGCGGAATGCATTTCGGATGCCGCCGGCAGGAAATCGATCCGGTCGTCGACACTGACGAGAATTTCGTAGTCGCCCATGCGCAGGCGGTCGCCGTCCTTCAGGGCCACCGGGCCAGTCTCCGCCACCGTGTCGTCGGAATCGTTGACGAACACGCCGTTGGTGCTGTGGTCGCTGATCCAGTATTCGCCGGTGCGGCACACGATGTCGCAGTGGTGCCCCGAGACCAGCCGCTTCTGGTCCGGCAATACCCAGTCATTGTCCGGCGCCCGGCCGATGGAACCGCCGTTCACGCCGAACACGCGCGAGCGGCGTTCGCCGAGCTCGCGGTACTGGTCGCTGATGACTCGAAGCTTGATGGCCATGCTATGGGGGTCCTTGTAATATGTCCGGACCGGTATCCGCAAGTACACCATGGCCTCCAGTAACATCTTCAAGGTCGTTTTTCACAACCAGGGCAAGGTTTACGAGATCTATGCCCGCAAAGTAGGGCATGGGTCGCTGTTCGGCTTCGTCGAGGTCGAGGAGCTGATTTTCGGCGAGCGCTCGGCCGTGGTCGTGGACCCGTCCGAGGAACGCATCCAGTCCGAGTTTGCCGGGGTGAAGCGCACCTACCTGCCGTTGCATTCGGTGATTCGCATCGACGAGGTGCGCAAGAGCGGCGTGAGCAAGGTCATCGCCGCCGAGGGCTCGAACGTCACCCAGTTCCCGTACCCCGTGTACACGCCCGGCGATCCGGGCACGCGCCGCTAGGGTGGGTTCTCCGCGCTGGTTCGGGCCAGCACGCTCCGGTATCATTGCGCGCCCCTGCCAGGCCGGCTGCGGCACCTAAGGCATGCTAATACTCAGCGGCGCCCCCGCAGCTTCGGATTTCCGGCTCGCGAAACTCCTGTCGTCGATCCGGCAACGCACCGGCTCGATTGAACGCCTGGACTCCCGCTACGTTCACTTCGTGGATCTCGAGCACGACCTCGACGCCGGGCAGGCATCTATCCTCGAATCGCTGCTGCGCTATGGACCCGCGGCGCCGGCCGCCGTCCCGCGCGGCGAGATGCTGCTGGTCGTTCCGCGATTCGGTACCGTTTCCCCCTGGTCGAGCAAGGCGACTGACATCGCTCACGTCTGCGAACTCGCAGCGGTGCGCCGCATCGAGCGAGGCGTGGCGTACTACCTCGACGGGCCCGGCCGGCTCGCGGACGAGGAATGGCGCGTAGCGGCCGACCTGCTGCACGACCGGATGACCGAGGTCGTGCTGCGCGAAGCCTCCGAGGCAGCCGGGCTCTTCCAGCACGCATCGCCGAGGCCGCTCGCGACCGTGCCACTCGCGGCGCAGGGTCGCTCGGCACTGGAATCGGCCAACTCGACTCTGGGGCTCGCACTGTCCGACGACGAAATCGATTACCTGGTCGATGCCTTCCGCGCGCTGGGGCGTGATCCCGCGGACGTCGAACTGATGATGTTCGCGCAGGCCAACTCCGAGCACTGTCGGCACAAGATATTCAATGCCGACTGGATCGTGGATGGCGTACGCGGCGACAAGTCGCTGTTCGCGATGATCCGCAACACGCACGCCTGCAGTCCGCAGGGCGTGCTGTCCGCTTACCGCGACAATTCCGCGGTGATCGAAGGGTGGCCGGGGCGGCGCTGGTTCGCGCGGCCGGGCGGCGGGTCCTATGCGGGATTGGACGAGCCCATCGACATCCTGATGAAGGTCGAGACCCACAACCACCCGACGGCGATATCGCCGTTCCCGGGCGCGGCGACCGGCTCGGGCGGCGAAATCCGCGACGAGGGAGCGACCGGCCGCGGTTCCAAGCCCAAGGCCGGCCTGGTCGGCTTCTCGGTCTCGAACCTGCGCATCCCAGGGGCCGTGCAGCCCTGGGAGCAGGACCTCGGCAAGCCCGATCGCATCGTCTCGGCGCTTGCCATCATGCTCGAGGGCCCGATCGGCGCGGCGTCGTTCAACAACGAGTTCGGGCGCCCGGGCATCTGCGGATACTTCCGCACCTTCGAGCAGCATGTCGAGGCCGAGGGACGCTCGCCGCTGCGCGGCTACCACAAGCCGATCATGATCGCCGGAGGACTCGGCAACATCCGCCGACAGCACGTCGAGAAGTCGCCGATCGTCCCGGGCGCGAAGATCGTGGTGCTGGGCGGACCCGCGATGCTGATCGGCCTCGGTGGCGGGGCAGCCTCGTCGGTCGGCGCCGGCGCGAGCTCGGCAGACCTCGACTTCGCCTCGGTGCAGCGCGGCAACCCGGAGATCCAGCGTCGCGCGCAGGAAGTGATCGATGCGTGCTGGGGCCTGGGCGACGCAAATCCGATCCTGTTGATCCACGACGTCGGTGCAGGCGGACTGTCGAACGCGGTGCCGGAGTCGGTCGCGCACGACGGCTGCGGTGGTCGCGTCGACCTGCGAAAGATACAGAGCGACGAACCCGGCATGTCGCCGCTCGAGATCTGGTGCAACGAAGCGCAGGAGCGCTACGTGCTGATCGTGTCTGCGACGAAAGTCCAGCAGTTCGCGGCCTTCTGCGAGCGCGAGCGCTGCCCCTATGCGGTCATTGGCGAGGTGACCGGCGACGGGCTGCTGACCGTCAGCGATCCGCTGTTCGGCAATGAGCCGGTTTCTATGCCGCTCGATACGCTGCTTGGAAAGCCGCCGCGCATGACTCGCGACGTGCGCCGGCTGCCCGGCGCGTCCGACGAATTCGACGGCAGCGGCGTGGACCTGCGCGAGGCGGCATTCCGGCTGCTGCGCCTGCCGACCATCGCCGACAAGTCGTTCCTGGTCACGATAGGCGACCGTTCCGTCGGGGGCATGATCAGCCGCGATCCGTTCGTCGGCCCATGGCAGGTGCCGGTCAGCGACGTCGCCGTCACGCTGAGCGACTATTTCTCCTCGCGCGGTGAGGCCATGGCGATGGGCGAGCGCACGCCGCTGGCGCTGCTCGACCCCGTGGCAGCGGCGAGAATGGCGGTGGCCGAGGCCGTGACGAACATTGCCGCAGCCGATATCGGACGCATCGAGGACATCCGGCTTTCGGCGAACTGGATGGCGGCCTGCGGCGAACCGGGCGAGGACGCTGACCTGTATGACGCGGTGCGCGCGGTGGGCGAGGAACTGTGCCCGGCACTCGGCATCGCGATTCCGGTCGGCAAGGACTCGCTGTCGATGAAGACTGCCTGGCAGGATGCCGACGGCCCCCGCAAGGTCGTGGCGCCGGTGTCGCTGGTCATCTCGGCGTTCGCGCCGGCCCGCGATGTACGTCGCACGCTGACCCCGCAGCTGCGCACGGATCGCGGCGAGACCCGGCTGCTGCTGGTGGACCTCGGCCGCGGCCGTAATCGGCTCGGCGGGTCCTGCCTGGCGCAGGTGTACGGTCGCATCGGCTCAAGCGCGCCGGACTGTGATGACCCGTCCACGCTGCGTGCCTTTTTTGCGGCGCTCGTGCGGCTGCGCGAACTCGGGCTGGTGCTTGCGTACCACGACCGCTCCGACGGTGGCCTGTTCGTCACGTTGTGCGAAATGGCCTTCGCAGGGCACTGCGGCATCGAGGCCGAGCTCGCCGCGGGAAAGACAGATGTCGTGGCGGCACTGTTCTCCGAGGAGTTGGGTGCGGTGCTGCAGGTCGAGGCCGCTGCCGCCGAGCGCGCGATCGAGGTACTCCGCGAGGCGGGCCTCAGCGACTGCGTGCGGCCTATTGGCCGGGTTACCGACGACGACGCACTGGCTGTACGCATCGGCGGCAAGACGATCTTCGCGGAGAGCCGCACGGAACTCCGCCGTGCCTGGTCCGAGACGAGCTTCCGCATGCAGGCCATGCGCGACAATCCCGCTTGTGCCGCCGATGAATTTGAGCGGGCCACCGACCCGGCGGATCCTGGCCTCCACGCGCGGCTGACGTTCGACCCGGCCGACGACGTGGCTGCGCCATTCATCGCGAAAGGCGCGAGGCCGCCGGTCGCGATCCTGCGTGAGCAGGGCGTGAACAGCCAGGTCGAGATGGCAGCCGTGTTCCACCGTGCCGGATTTGCCCCGGTGGACGTGCACATGACCGACCTGATCACCGGCCGCGTGCGGCTCGACGAGTTCGCGGGCCTGGTCGCCTGTGGCGGATTTTCCTACGGCGACGTGCTGGGCGCGGGCGAGGGATGGGCCAAGTCGATCCTGTTCCATCCGGAACTTCGCGCGCAGTTTGAGGCCTACTTCGCGCGACCCGACAGCTTCACGCTTGGCGTCTGCAATGGTTGCCAGATGATGGCGGCGCTCAAGTCGCTGGTGCCGGGAGCGGCACACTGGCCGAGATTCGTGCGCAACCGTTCCGAGCAGTTCGAGGGCCGTGTCGGGCTGGTCGAGGTCTTGCCGTCGCCGTCGATCTTCCTGGCGCGGCATGGTGGGCTCGGTGATGCCTGTCGCGGTCGCGCACGGCGAGGGTCGTGCGGAGTTTGCCGATGCCGCCGCCGCGGATGCCTGCGCGGCGAGCGGTCTCGTGAGCATGCGTTTCGTCGACAACCATGGCCGCCCGGCGGCCGCGTACCCGGCCAACCCGAATGGCTCGCCGGGTGGCATCACCGGTCTCACGAGCGCCGATGGCCGCGCGACCATATTGATGCCGCATCCGGAGCGGGTGTTCCGCACGCTGCAGAACTCATGGCACCCGGACGAATGGGGCGAGGACAGCGGCTGGATGCGGATGTTCCGCAACGCCCGCGCTTGGGTCGGCTGACCGCGAGCCAGGGGACATTCTCCTTTTTCTGTCGGCCGAAAAAGGAGAATGTCCCCTGCGCCGATGTTGCGGCAGTTCAGTCCGCGCCGGCGGCGCGGCCGATCGGCGTGATCTTGTCGAGCGTTTCCTCGGCGAAAAAGCGCCGCACCATCATCGCCTGCTGCAGCTTTCCCTTGCGCACGTAGGTCTGGTAGAGCATGTCCTTGACGAGTTCGAGCAGCACGCTCGATTCGTAGGTGTCGATCTCCGGCAGCGAGGGCGAGGCGTCGGCATCCGAACCGAACAGCACTTTCTTCATGATGGCGTACGTGTCGGTGTCGATCTCGGCCATCTCGCGCGCTTCGTTGACCTGGTTGTACAGCTTGAGGCGACCGTTCTCGCCGAGGTCACTGAACACCTGCTGCGCCGTGCGCCTGCACATCGAGGCGAACGCATTGAAATGGCCCGCCGAGTAGCAGCCAAGCGCCTCGCGAAACAGCTTCTCGGTGTCCTCGGGCAGGTAGGTGAAACTGAACTTCTCGCGCGCCCGCTCGAGCTCGACGAAATGACTGGCAAGCTCGACGCGGTTCGCCGCGTACATCTTCACCGCGAACCGCAGGAAGATCGGCGCGTTGCAGGAGTCGCAGCGATAGACGATACCCACCTGGCTCGGGCGGTTCGCGACCAGCTCCGAATACTGAGGGATCGACACCGCGGTGATGTGCGAAAAGACCTGGCAGTGCGGACAGTTGAGCGCGAGGCTGCGCTCCTGGTCGTGGTGAAGGCGGCCGTTGGAGTCGACGTGGACTGACATCTGGCTGCATCCGCAGGGGTTATACGTGGCCGAGTGTAGCTGATGCCGGTGCGCCCGGCACGCGCTCAACTGCGCGGCGGTGGGAGTACCGGAATCTCCGTGCCCGACGGCTGTGCCACCAGGCCTTCGGGCGTCACGACGATTGTAAACTCGGCGCCGTCCTTCATGGGTGTCCACGGGACCTCCGCGACGGTTGCCTCGGCGTACGGCGACCAGACGGCGTTGCCGCGCGCGCTGCCCCAGACGTCCATTCCTTCGTCGCTCGACAGGGCATAAACGCGGTCGGCCGCGGCGCCGGCCGGGCCGCACTCCAGCCGCTCGAGGCGATAGACTGGCTTGAGGCCCAGGTCCGAAGCCAATCCATGCCAGCGCAGGGTGCGTGTCTCCAGGCGCCAGTTCTCACCCGTCATTTCGAAAAGCTGCACCCGGCCCCAGGGCAGGCGGATCAGCGTGGCCCGGTACCGGCCGGGGCCCACCTGGTCGAAGCGGATTTCGGCGATCGCGTGGCCGGGTCTCAAGGGTTCGTAGTTCGCCATGCCCGCGGCTGCCGACCACAGGAAGATCGCAACTGCCGTGCAGGCGGCGGCAAGCGCCACGTGTCCCAGTGATGCCAGGCGGCGCCGTGCAAGCCAGCGACTCCAGGCGAGCAGGGCTGCGACCAGCGCGAAGCAGGCGAGCGTGGCTGCTATGCCGCGCACGACCGGCCTACCCGATCAACCGCGACAGCTCGCCGCTGCGCACCAGTGCGGCCAGGGCCGCGATGTCGCGATCGAGCCGGTGGTCGTTGGCGCGGTGCGCAACCCGTTCACGCACCATTGCGTGGACTCGCTGCAGTTCCGGCGTCGTGGAGAGCGGCCGCATGGCGTCGATCGCGTGCGCCGCTGCGAGCAGTTCGATACCCAGCACGGTCGCGGTATTGGCGCAGATCTCGAGCAGCTTGCGCCCGGCCCACGGCGCCATGCTGACGTGGTCTTCCTGCCCGGCGGAGGTAGGCAGGCTGTCCACCGAGGCCGGATGCGCGTAGGTCTTGTTCTCCGAGACCAGCGCCGCCGCCGTCACGTGCGCCATCATGAATCCAGACTCAAGCCCCGGCTCGGTCGCGAGGAACATGTTGAGGTTGGGGTTCACCCGGCGGTCGAGCAGGTCGATGCGCCGTTCCGAGATGCTGGCCAGTTCGGCGACTGCGATGGCGAGAAAATCGCTGATGAAACCAACGGGTTCGGCATGGAAATTGCCGCCCGAGAGGATGTCGTCACCAAACACCAGCGGATTGTCCGACACACCGTTGATGGCCGCGCCAAGCACCTCGCGCGCGTGGCCGAGGGTGTGCTCTACCGCGCCGAACACCTGCGGCATGCAGCGCACCGCATAGGGGTCCTGCACGCGTTCGCAGTCCTCGTGGCTGCGCAGGATTTCGCTGTCGGTCAGCAGGCTGCGCAGACGAGCGGCGACTCTTACCTGTCCGGGAAGACGGCTCGCCTGCTGGATACGTTCATCGAACGGGGAGTGGCTGCCGGCGAGTCCCTCCACTGTCAGTGCGCCCGCTGCGATCGATGCGTCGAGCAGGCGTTCGCCCTGGAAGAGTCCCTCGAGCGCCAGTGCCAGCGACAGCTGCGTGCCATTGAGCAGCGCGAGACCCTCCTTCGCCTCGAGTGCCAGCGGCTCGAGCCCGGCGGCGGCGGGCACAGCGGGTCCCTCGAGCAGGGCTCCACCATGCATCGCTTCGCCTTCACCGGCCAGCGCGAGTGCAATATGGGCCAGCGGTGCGAGGTCGCCCGAGGCGCCGACTGAACCCTGCGCCGGTACGACCGGCAGCACGTCTTCGTTCAGGAACTCGAGCAGCATCTCCGCAACCAGCGGCCGCGCACCGGAATAGCCGGCCGCGAGGCTGTTGGCCTTCAGCAGCAGCATCCTGCGGACGATCGCCTCGGGCAGCGGCTGCCCCGTCCCGCAGGCGTGGCTGCGGATCAGGTTCAGCTGCAGCTTGCGGGTCTTCTGCGCCGGGATGACCTTGTTCGCGAACGCGCCGAAGCCCGTGTTGATGCCGTAGGTCACCTCACCGCGATCTATGGCGCGCTGCACGGCGCTGCGCGACGCATTCATGCGCCGGCGCGCGCCCGGCGCCAGCGTTACCCGCGGGCGCCGCGACTCGAACGAGCGCAGCTGGCCAAGCGTGAGGCGCGTGCCGTCGATCTCGAGCGTCTGTCTGGTCCTGGCCATGCGTTTCCCCCGCGCCAGTGTAGCGGCTTCAGGCGTGCAGGCTGCGGTAGCGCATCCGGTGCGGTTGCTCGGCGTCTTCGCCGCGCCGGCGCTTCAGGTCCTCGACGTACTCGGAGTAGTTGCCCTCGAACCACACGACCTCGCTGTCGCCCTCGAAGGCGAGGATGTGGGTCGCGATTCGGTCGAGGAACCAGCGGTCGTGCGAAATGACCACGGCGCAGCCCGGGAAGGAGAGCAGCGCCTCCTCGAGCGCACGCAGCGTTTCGACGTCGAGGTCGTTGGTCGGCTCGTCGAGCAGGATGACGTTGCCGCCTTCCTTCAGCACCTTGGCCAGGTGCACCCGGTTGCGCTCGCCGCCGGAGAGCTCGCCGATCGCCTGCTGCTGCTGCGAGCCGCGGAAGTTGAAGCGGCCCACGTAGGCACGCGAGGGCGTCTCATAGTTGCCGACCTTGATCATGTCCAGCCCGTTCGAAATCTCCTGCCAGACCGTTTTCTTGTCGTCGAGCGTCTGGCGCGACTGGTCCACGTAGGCAAGCTGCACGCTCGGTCCGATGCGGATCTCGCCGGAGTCGGCCGTCTCCTGCCCGGTGATGATGCGGAACAGCGTGGTCTTGCCGGCGCCGTTCGGGCCGATGATCCCGACGATGCCGCCCTGCGGCAGGTTGAAATCCATGTTCTCGAACAGGATCTTCTCGCCATAGGCCTTGGAGAGGCCCTTGGCCTCGACCACCAGGTCACCGAGGCGCGGGCCGGGCGGGATGTAGATCTCGTTGGTCTCGTTGCGCTCCTGGAACTCGCGCGACTGCAGTTCCTCGAAGCGCTGCATGCGCGCCTTGCTCTTGGCCTGGCGGGCCTTCGGGTTCTGCCGGACCCACTCGAGCTCGCGCGCGAGCATTTTCTTCAGTGCTCCCTGCTGCTGCTCCTCGACCTGCAGTCGTTTCTCCTTCTGCTCGAGCCAGGAGGAATAGTTTCCCTGCCATGGGATGCCAAAGCCGCGGTCGAGTTCGAGGATCCAGCCCGCCACGTTGTCGAGGAAGTAGCGATCGTGGGTCACCGCGATCACGGTGCCGGGATACTGCTCGAGGTAGTGCTCGAGCCAGCGCACGGATTCCGCGTCGAGGTGGTTGGTGGGCTCGTCGAGCAGCAGCATGTCGGGCTTGGAGAGCAGCAGCTGGCAGAGCGCCACGCGTCGCCGTTCGCCGCCGGAGATTTTCGTCACGTCGGCGTCCCAGGGTGGCAGGCGCAGCGCGTCGGCGGCGACCTCGAGCTGGCGCTCGAGGTTGTGGCCGTCGGCAGCCTGGATGATGGCCTCGAGCCTGGCCTGCTCGGCCGCGAGCTTGTCGAAATCGGCATCCGGCTCGGCGTAGGCGGCATAGACGGCGTCGAGCCCGGCCAGCGCGTCCTTGATCTCGCCCACGGCGACCTCGACGTTGCCCCGGACATCCTTGGTCGGGTCGAGCTTCGGCTCCTGCTCGAGGAAGCCGATCCTGATGCCCGGTTGTGGCCGGGCCTCGCCCTCGAACTCCTTGTCCAGGCCCGCCATGATGCGTAGCAGCGTGGACTTGCCCGACCCGTTCAGGCCGAGCACGCCGATCTTGGCGCCCGGGAAGAAGCTGAGTGAAATATCGCGGAGGATCATGCGCTTCGGCGGCACGATCTTCCCGACGCGATTCATCGTGTATATGAACTGGGCCATGGGTACTTGGGTCGGCTGGGACGGAAAAAGGGCCGCGATTATGCGGCCTTCGAGCGTGTCGCGTCACGGGCGACCCGGCTTCTGCAGTGCCTGCGTGTGCCGGGCCGTGCCGGTCGGACGTCGGGTAGGTGTGGCCGAACGGGCGCCGATATTCCGGGCTCGCCCTGTCGGGGACGGCGTGAATCCATCCCTGGAGCCTCGCGCGCGGCGTCCCTGCCGCGCGACGCCCCTCCAGGGCGACCCGGAACACCGACGCCCTGCGCCGTAGGTGCCCATAGGCTGGACGTTCGAGGCTGGCGCTCCCGACATGTCAGCGCCGCCGACACAGGCGTCCGTGCACCCTTCGACCCCGACGCCCGATGGCCGCAAGAGTCGAGGTGCGCAACCCGGTACAATTGCGCGTTCACGACCGTGGAGTGCCAATGTTTCCCGCCAGCATGAAAATCGCCGGGTTCGACCCCGAACTCGCTGCCGCCCTCGACCTCGAGCGCGTGCGCCAGGAAGAACACATCGAGTTGATCGCCTCGGAGAACTACGCGAGCCCGCGCGTGCTCGAGGCCCAGGGCTCGGTGCTGACCAACAAGTACGCCGAGGGTTATCCCGGCAAGCGCTACTACGGCGGCTGCGAGTACGTGGACGTGGCCGAGCAGCTCGCGATCGACCGCGCGAAGAAACTGTTCGGCGCCGACTTCGCGAACGTGCAGCCGCACTCCGGCTCGCAGGCCAACGTCGCGGCCTACCTGGCGCTGATCAATCCGGGCGACACCATCCTCGGCATGAGCCTCGACCACGGCGGCCACCTGACGCACGGCGCCAAGGTCAACTTCTCCGGCAGGGTTTTCAACGCCGTGCAGTACGGCCTCGATCCCGCGACCGGGGAGATCGACTACGCCCAGGTCGAGCGACTGGCCCTCGAGCACAAGCCGAAGCTGGTCATCGCCGGTTTCTCGGCCTATTCGCGCGTGGTCGACTGGGCCCGGTTTCGCGCGATCGCAGACACGGTCGGCGCGTACTTCCTGGTCGACATGGCGCACGTCGCGGGCCTGGTGGCCGCGGGCGTATACCCGAACCCCGTACCGCACGCCGACGTCGTGACGACCACCACGCACAAGACGCTGCGCGGCCCGCGCGGCGGCCTGATCCTCGCGCGCGGGAACGATGAGATCACGAAGAGGCTCAACTCCCTGATCTTCCCTGGCACCCAGGGCGGCCCGTTGATGCACGTTATCGCCGCCAAGGCCGTGGCGTTCCTCGAGGCCATGCAGCCGGAGTTCGAGGGTTACCAGAAGCAGGTGGTTGCGAATGCGCGGGCCATGGTTGCCGGCATGATCGCCCGCGGCCACAAGATCGTGTCCGGCGGCACCGACAACCACCTGTTCCTGGTCGACCTGGTCGAGAAGGGTGTCACGGGCAAGGACGCGGACGCTGCACTCGGCCGGGCCAACATCACGGTCAACAAGAACACCGTGCCGAACGACCCGCGCTCGCCGTTCGTCACCAGCGGCCTGCGTATCGGCACGCCGGCGGTCACGACCCGCGGTTTCCGCGAGGCGGAGGTCACGCAACTGTCCGGCTGGATCGCCGACGTGCTGGATGACGTCGGCAACGAGGCGGTGATCGATCGAACGCGCCAGGCGGTGCTCGAAATCTGCCGGCGCTACCCGGTCTACGGATAGGCGGAGGCGGGCCGACCAGCCATGCACTGCCCGTTCTGCGGCCACGATGAAACCAAGGTCATCGACTCGCGCCTCTCGACCGAGGGCGAGCAGGTGCGCCGGCGTCGCGAGTGCCTCAAGTGCGACGAGCGGTTCACGACCTTCGAGTCCGCTGAACTGGTGATGCCGAGGGTCGTGAAGAGCGACTCGACACGCGAGCCCTTCGATGAGTCGAAGCTGCGCTCGGGCATGTTGAAGGCGCTGGAGAAGCGCCCGGTGTCGAGCGAGTCCGTCGATGCCGCCGTGAACCACGTCTGCCACAAGCTGCGCACGCTCGGCGAGCGCGAGGTACCGGCAAGACTGGTCGGGGAACTCGTCATGGATGAACTGCACCGACTCGACGAGGTAGCCTACGTGCGCTTCGCCTCGGTCTACCGCAGCTTCCAGGACGTGGATGCCTTCCACGAGGAGATCGAGCGTCTGCGCCACCGACGGCCGCACACGGTCGAGGACCTGCAACTGGGCCTGTGGTCCGGCATCGAGCCGGAGGACGACGGAAAGTGAGCGACTTCTCCGACGATGATCGGCGCTTCATGCGGCGGGCGATGGAACTTGCCGGGGCCGGGCTGTATTCGACGCCGCCCAACCCGGCTGTCGGCTGCGTGATCGAGCGCTGGGGCCAGGCCGTGGGTGAGGGTTTTCACGCACGTGCTGGCGGGGCGCACGCTGAGATCGCCGCGCTGGAAAACGCGGGCCCCGCGGCTGCCGGCGCCACGGCCTACGTCACGCTGGAGCCCTGTTCGCACCACGGCCGGACGCCGCCCTGCGTGGATGCGCTGATCGCGGCCGGTGTGTCGCGGGTTGTCGTCGCGATGCGCGATCCGAACCCCGCCGTGGACGGGGGCGGCCTCGCGCGTCTTGCCGCCGCCGGGATCGCGACCGACGTCGGACTGATGGCGGAGGAAGCCGTGGAACTGAACCGCGGCTTCGTGAGCCGCATGAGCCGCGGCCGCCCCTGGGTCACGTTGAAGCTCGGTGCAAGCCTGGACGGACGCACGGCGCTCGCCAACGGCACCAGCAAGTGGATCACCGGTGAACCCGCGCGAGCCGATGTGCAGCGGTTGCGCTCACGAGCTTCCGCTGTCGTCACGGGCAGCGGCACGGTCATGGCAGACGACCCGCTGCTCACCGCGCGCGACCAGCGATTCGAGATGCGCGGGCGACGACCACTCCGGGTCGTACTCGACAGTTCGCTGCGTACGCCGCCGCTCGCGCACGTGCTGTCCGTGCCGGGGCCGACCCTGATCCTCACGCTGGATACGGAGTCGGAGCGCGCCGAACAACTGCGTGAAGCGGGGGCATCGGTCGAGAGCGTGCCGGCTGGCGATGGAGGCCTCGACCTCGCCGCCGTATTGGCGCGACTTGCGGCACTGGAGTGCAACGAGGTGCTGGTTGAGGCCGGACCGACGCTGGCGGGGGCGTTCCTTTGTGCAGGTCTCGCGGACGAGATCGTGGTCTACATGGCGCCAGTAGTGCTCGGCAGCGCGGCGCGCAGCCTGTTCAACATGCCGGCGCTGGAGCGGATGTGCGACCGCTGCGAATTCACATGGCGTGACGTCGATCGGATCGGCGACGACCTGCGTCTCATACTGCGTCCGCGGCGCGCGGAGGAAGGCTGATGTTCACCGGGATCGTGCAGGGCGTGGGTCGCATTCGTTCGGTAGAGCCGCGCGGCGGCGACGTGACGCTGTGGGTCGAGACGGGCCCGGTCCCGCTCGACGACGTGCAGGTCGGCGGCAGCATCGCCGTCGGTGGCGCCTGCCTCACCGCGACGCAACTCGATGACCATGCGTTTGCGGCGGATGTCTCGCGCGAGACGCTGTCGCTCACGACGCTCGGCGCCGCCGTGGCCGGTACCCGCGTCAACATCGAGAAGGCGCTCACGGCAGGCCAGGCGCTGGGCGGTCACTACGTCACCGGACACATCGACGGCGTGGGACGAGTCGTGTCGCGCAGCGACGACGCACGGTCGGTCCGCGTGGAGTTCGAGGTGCCGGCCGAGCTCGCGCGCTATGTGGCGCGCAAGGGTTCGGTCTGCGTCGATGGCGTCAGCCTGACCGTGAACGGCGTCCAGGGCTGCCGCTTCGACGTCAACCTGGTGCCCCATACGCTGGATCTCACGACCCTCGTGGACTGCGCGCCGGGGACCGCGGTAAACCTCGAGGTGGACATCATTGCCCGATACCTGGAGCGGATGCTGGAGGCTGGCCGCTGACCGGCAGGGCGGTGCGCACGCCAGCCGCCTGCTACACTTGCGTCCCCGGTCAGGGTGTGCCGCATGTGTTGGCGGGCATATGCAATTAAAACAAGTACTTACGGCTTTCTTTAAATGAGCTCGTTAAATACGATCGACGAGATTCTCGAGGACATCGGAAACGGCCGCATGGTCATCCTGATGGACGACGAGGACCGCGAGAACGAAGGCGACCTGATCATGGCCGCCTCCAAGGTACGGCCCGAGGACGTGAACTTCATGGCGCGCTACGGGCGCGGCCTGATCTGCCTGACGCTGACGCGCGATCGCTGTCGTCAGCTGCGGCTGCCGCTGATGGTCACCGAGACCGATTCCGACCAGACCACGAATTTCACGTTGTCGATCGAGGCCGCCGAGGGTGTGACCACCGGCATCTCCGCCTACGACCGGGCGCATACCATCCGCACCGCCGTGGCGCCCGACGCGCGCCCGGAGCACCTGCGCCAGCCCGGCCACATCTTCCCGCTGATGGCGCAGCCGGGCGGCGTGCTGACGCGCGCCGGCCACACCGAGGCG
Source organism: uncultured Gammaproteobacteria bacterium (assembly GCA_963793005.1). Classification (GTDB taxonomy): domain Bacteria; phylum Pseudomonadota; class Gammaproteobacteria; order Steroidobacterales; family Steroidobacteraceae; genus RPQJ01. The sequence goes on along the minus strand of CAWBYP010000004.1, from coordinate 110,080 downwards.
GGTTGCGACCTTGTGAGACTCGCCGGCGTGGAACCTGCAGCGGTGATCGTCGAAATACTGAACGAAGACGGCACCATGGCCCGCAGGCCGCAGCTCGAGCAGTTCGCGCGCGAGCACGGCATCAAGATGGGCACCATTGCCGACCTGATCCGTTATCGCCTTGAGAAGGAACGCTCGGTTGAACGCATCGCCGAGCGCGAGATTGCGACTGACTTCGGGGCGTTCCGGCTGTGCTGCTACGAAGACCACGTGAACGGCACCGTGCATCTCGCGCTGGTGCGCGGGTCGCTGGACGGTCGCGCGGCGCCGCTGGTGCGGGTGCATCTCAAGGACACGGTTCGTGACCTCGTGGGTGCGCACGAGCAGGACCGCAGCTGGAGCCTGCGCAGCGCGATGGAGCGCATTGCGCGCGAGGAATCGGGCGTCATCGTGCTGCTGCGGCCGCATGAGAGTCCGCTCGAGATCGCGGAAGCGGTCCGCGCCGACGTGCGGGCGCCGCGCAACCCGAAGGCCAGCGGGGCGCAGGTGCTGCGCACCTACGGAATCGGAGCGCAGATACTCCAGGACCTCGGCGTGGTGCGCATGCGCGTGCTGAGTGCGCCGAAACAGATGCACGGCCTGTCGGCCTTCGGGCTCGAGGTGGTCGAGTACGTGGACGAGGGTGGTTGAGGAACCAGCATGGACAATATTCGCACCATCAATGGCGACCTGATCGCGCGCGACCTGCGCTTTGCGATCGTCGCGGCACGCTTCAACGACATGATCGTCGACTCGCTGGTGCGGGCCGCGGTCGATACGCTGGTGCGCCATGGCGCAGCTGAAAAGCAGATCGAACTGATCCGCGTGCCGGGAGCCTTCGACCTGCCGCTGGTGGTGCAGAAGGTCGCCGCCAGCAAGCGATGCGACGCCGTCGTGGCGCTGGGCGCGGTGATCCGCGGCGCGACCCCGCACTTCGACCACGTGGCCGGGCAGTGTGCCGCCGGGCTTGCGCGGGCATCGCTCGAGACCGGAGTCCCGGTAGCCTTCGGCGTGCTCACCACCGACACCATCGAACAGGCCATCGAGCGGGCCGGCACGAAGGCCGGCAACAAAGGCGCGGATGCGGCGCTCTGTGCGCTCGAGCTAGCGAACCTGCTGCGGCGGCTGGACGTCTGACCGTGGCCAAACGCCCCGCAAGGACCTCGCGGGCGCGGAGCCTGTCGCGCAAGTTCGCGATGCAGGCCTTGTACCAGTGGCAGCTTACCGGGCAGTCCTGCGCCGAGCTTCGCAACCAGTACGCCGTCGAGGAGGGTTTCTCCGACGCGGACCGTGATTACTTCGAGGCCTTGCTGACCGGCACGACGGGAGAACGCGAGTCGCTCGACGCGGAGCTAGGTTCGCTGCTCGATCGTCCCGTCGCACAACTCGACCCGGTCGAGCACGCCGTGCTGCTGATCGGCCTCTACGAGCTGCGCGCACAGGTAGACGTGCCGTACCGCGTGGTGATCAACGAGGGCGTGGACCTGACCAAGCGATTCGGCGCCACGGACGGACACAAGTTCGTCAATGCAGTGCTGGACCGCGCCGCGCGCACGTTGCGCGCCGCCGAGCAATCTGCGGCGGCCCGCGCGCGCGCCTGAACGGGGCGCGCCGTGGCACTCGGCGAATTCGACCTGATCGACCGGTTCTTCCGGCGCCCGTCCCGGCGCAGCGACGTGCTGCTCGGCGTGGGCGACGACGCGGCGCTGCTCGAGCCGCCCGCGGGCCGTGCGCTGGTCGCGGCGACCGACACGCTTGTCGAGGGAAGGCACTTCCTGCGCGGCGCTCCCGGCCGCTCTGTCGGGCACCAGGCGCTGGCGGTCAACCTGAGCGACCTGGCCGCGATGGGCGCGGATCCTGCCTGGGCCCTGCTTTCACTTTCGTTGCCCGAGGTGCGCGAGGACTGGCTCGGGGATTTCGCACTCGGTTTCCACACTCTCGCGGATGCGCATGGCGTGGAACTCGTCGGTGGCGACACGGTGCGCGGGCCGCTGGTGATCACCGTGGAAGTGCTCGGCTTCGTCGAGCCGGCGCTGGCGCTGCGGCGTTCAGGCGCGCAGCCTGGCGACGTTCTATTCGTATCTGGCTCGCCGGGCGAGGCGGCTGCGGGCCTCGAGATGCTCAGGCGCGGCGGGTCGATGGACTCCGACGACCCGCTGGTGCTGCGATACCTGTACTCGCAGCCGAGGCTCGAACTTGGTCGCGCGCTGCGTGGCCGGGCGAGCGCCGCCATGGACGTGTCGGACGGCCTGCTCGGCGACCTCGGCAAGCTGTGCGCCGCGAGCGGCGTCTGCGCGCGTATCGACCTGGCCGCATTGCCGGTCTCCGATCGGCTCCTTGCCGCGCTCGGGCGCGAGGCCAGCGAGCGCCTGGTGCTGCTGGGCGGCGACGATTACGAGTTGCTGTTCACGCTGAGCGCAGCCGACGCCGATCGATGCCAGGCTGAACTCAGGCGCGATTTTCCCATTGCCCGGATAGGGGAAATCGAGGCCGGCCGCGGCGTGCTCTGTGAGCGGGACGGGCTGGTGGTCCAGGTGGCGGGCGGGGGCTACGACCACTTCGCCTGAGCGACGCCGCGCCGGCGTCCCGTCCACCCGGGATGGCAGACCTGCTCCCCAGGCCATTCGCACTCGCGGATCCGCGAGACGGGTCACGGAACGGTGGCGGGCCTGGCCCTATTCTCCGGTGCAACATAACCGGACATCCCCGGCCGCAAACGAATGCCGAACAGCGAACAATAATGGCAACCCAGAACGCGCTAGCAGGCACGACGAACCCAGCCGATCCTCGCGCCGCTGAAGTCGGTGCCGGAGCGCATCGGCAAGTACTACGTCGTGCACGAGGTCGGGCGCGGCAGCACCGGCACGGTGTACCTGTCGCACGACCCGTTCTACGGGCGCGACGTGGCGATCAAGTTCTACCACGCTTCCAACGCCGACGATGCCGAGTCGCGCAATGCACGCCGCATGTTCCTCGGCGAGGCGCACATGGTCGGGAAGCTGCAGCACCCGAACATCGTTCCGATCTTCGACGCAGGAGAGGAAGAAGGGCGGCGCTACGTCGTCACCGAGCACGTGCATGGCGCACGCACGCTTTCCGCGTACTGCAGGCCGGGCAGCCTGCTGCCGATCGACCAGGTGATCGGCATCGTCTACAAGTGCGCGAAGGCGCTGCACTACGCTCACTCGCGCGGCGTCGTGCACCGCGACATCAAGCCCTCGAACATCCTGCTGACGCAGGACGGCGATGTGCGCATCGTGGACTTCGGCATTGCACTGGTCTCGGACTCCGACGTGTCGCGCCTCGAGGGCGTGGCGGGCAGTCCCGCGTACATGTCGCCCGAGCAGGTGCAGGGCCACGACCTCGACCCCCGTTCCGACCTCTATTCGCTCGGCGCCGTGATGTACGAGATGCTTTGTGGCCACCGCCCGTTCCGGGCCGGCGCGCTCGGCAAGCTGCTCAGGCAGGTGGTGCAGGCCACGCCCGAGCCGCTGCGCGAGGTGCGCCCGGAGATCCCTCAGGAACTCGAAGCGATCGTGAACCGGGCCCTGGAGAAGGAGCCGGGCAGTCGCTATCGCAGCGGCGCCGAGTTCGCTGCCGACCTGACGCGGGCGCACCAGAGGCTGCGCTCCTCACAGTCGGACATCGACGACGAGGAGCGCTTCGCGGTGCTGCGTCGCCTGCGCTTCTTCCACGATTTCACGCACGCAGAGATCCGCGAGGTCATGAAATCCGGCTGCTGGATGGAGTGCCAGCCGGGCGAGGCCGTTCTGCGCCCGGGAGATACCGACGACCGCTTCTACGTGGTCGTCTCTGGCTGCGCCAGCCTGAGCCGCTCAGGCGAAATGGCGGGGCGCGTGGAGACGGGTGGCTGCTTCGGCGAGGCTGCGTTCGCCGAGGGCTCGCGTCGCGACACGTTGATCGAGGCCGAGGGCCCGCTCACGCTGCTGAAGGTCACGGCCACGCTGCTGGAGCAGGTGTCCATATCCTGCCAGCTGCGCTTCCACAAGGTCTTCCTGCGCGAGATGATCGGGCGTCTGCAGCGCGGCAGGAAAGCCGGCGAGGGCGCCTAGGCAGTAACAGCAGTACCCGGGCCCGGTCCCGGGCAGCCACAGTCTAAGCCAGCACTTGCCACATCGGCACGAGTGTCAGCGCGCGTCCTGCTTGTCCTTTTCGATCAGCGCGTAAGCCGAGTGGTTGTGGATCGACTCGAAGTTCTCTGCTTCGACCACATAGGCCAGCACACGCGGCTCGCCGTTAAGCCTCACCGCGATGTCGCGCACGATGTCCTCGACGAACTTCGGGTTGTCGTAGGCACGCTCCGTCACGAACTTCTCGTCGGGGCGCTTCAGGATTCCGTACACCTGGCTTGACGCCTCGTGTTCTGCGATGTCGATCAGTTCCTCGATCCAGAGGTGTTCGTGCACGCGCGCCTTGATGGTGATGTGCGACCGCTGGTTATGCGCACCGTAGTCGGCGATCTTCTTCGAGCAGGGGCAAAGGCTGGTGACCGGCACCAGCACGCGGATCCACATTTCCTCGCGCCCGTCCTGCACCTCTCCGATCAGGCTGGCCTGGTAGTTCATCAGGCTCGAGACACCCGACACCGGCGCCTTCTTCATCACGAAGTACGGAAAGCTCATCTCGATGTGCCCGGTGGTGGCGTCGAGCTTGCGGGTCATCTCGGTCAGCATCTGGCGGAAGGAATCCACGGAGACTTCGCGCTCGTGCCCATGCAGCACCTCGACGAAGCGCGACATGTGCGTGCCCTTGAAATTGTGGGGCAGGGCCACGTACATGTTGAAGTTGGCGATCGTGTGCTGTTCACCGCCCGACCGGTCCTTGACCCGTATCGGGTGGAAGATGTCCTTGATGCCGACCTTGTTGATCGGGATCTGGCGCGAATCCGCGCGGCCCTGCACGTCGTCCATGGTCACACCGCCAGGGGTCGGGCGCCGACGGCGGCCAGGGTTTCATTGCGGGCTGGCCAGATGCGCTCGACCTGCCGTGCCAGGCCGGCGGCGTCGAGGCCGGCGAGTGCGAGGCAGTCCCCGCGCGATCCGTGCTCGATGAAGCGGTCGGGTATGCCGATGTGCCGCGTGGCGTGTTCGATGCCGGCCGCGGCCAGGCACTCGTCCACCGCGCTGCCAGCTCCGCCCGCGATCGCGTTTTCTTCGACCGTCACCACGCACCGGTGCGAAGCGGCGAGTCGGCACACGAGTTCGGCATCCAGCGGCTTCACGAAACGCATGTTGACCAGCGTCGCGTCGAGTTTCTCGGCGATCGGCACGCAGGGCGCGACCATCGTGCCGAAGGCAAGCAGCAGCAGGCCAGAGCGACCCTCGCGCCGGATCTCCGCGCGGCCGAGCGGAAGCGCACTCATCTCGGCCACCGGCACCACGCCCGGGCCCGGCCCGCGCGGATAGCGCACGGCCGCAGGGCCGTCGAGCGTCACGGCCGTGTAGAGCATCTGCCGGCATTCGTTCTCGTCGGCCGGCGCCATCACTGTCATGTTCGGAATGCAGCGCAGGAAGCTCAGGTCGTAGGCACCCTGGTGCGTGGCTCCGTCCCCGCCGACGAGCCCGCCGCGGTCGATCGCGAAGGTGACCGGCAGCTTCTGCAGCGCCACGTCGTGGATCAGCTGGTCATAACCGCGCTGCAGGAAAGTCGAGTAGATGGCCACCACCGGCCTGGTGCCCTCGCAGGCCATTCCTGCGGCGAGCGTCACCGCGTGCTGCTCGGCGATCGCCACGTCGTAGTAGCGGTCCGGAAACCGCTTCGAGAATTCGACCAGCCCGGATCCTTCGCGCATGGCCGGCGTGATGGCCACCACCCGCGGGTCGCGCTCGGCCATGTCGCAGAGCCACTGTCCGAACACCTGCGAATACGCGGGGCCCGAGATCTTTTCCTTGAAGATCGTGCCGCTGCTCGGGTCGAAGGGGCCGGGGCCGTGCCACTTGATCGGGTCGGCTTCTGCGGGCGCATAGCCCTTGCCCTTCTGCGTCACCACGTGCAGGAACTGCAGTCCGCGCTGCTCGCGCAGCAGCTTCAGTTTCGAGACCAGTTCGCCCACGTCGTGGCCGTCAATCGGGCCGCTGTAATTGAAGCCGAGTTCCTCGAACAGCGTGCCCGGCAGCACCATGCCCTTGACGTGTTCCTCGGAGCGACGCGCGAACCGCTTCATCGCCGGCAGGTGGCTCAGGATGCGCTTGCTGCCCTCGCGCAGCGCGGTGTAGGCCGGGCTCGACAGCACGCGAGCGAAGTACAGCGCCAGCGCACCCACGTTTTCCGAGATCGACATCTTGTTGTCGTTCAGCACGACGAGCATGTCCGGGTCGAGCGGGCCGGCGTGGTTCATCGCCTCGAAGGCCTGGCCTCCACTGATGGCGCCATCGCCGATCACCGCCACGACTCGCCGCGGCGGACCGGTGCGCGCGGATGCGAGCGCCATGCCGAGCGCGGCGCCGATCGACGTGCTGGCGTGGCCCACGCCGAAGGTGTCGTACTCGCTCTCGTCGCGGCAGGGGAACGGGGCGAGCCCGCCCTTGAGCTTGATGGTCTGCAGCCGGTCACGGCGGCCGGTCAGTACCTTGTGGGGATAGGCCTGGTGACCCACGTCCCACACCAGGCGGTCGTGCGGCGTGTCGTACACGTAGTGCAGCGCCACCGTCAGTTCGACCGTGCCGAGCCCGGCCGCGAAGTGCCCACCCATCTGGCTGACCGTGTGGACCAGGAACTCGCGCAGTTCGCCCGCAAGCGGCGCCAGCTCCGACTCGGGCAGGCGCCGCAGGTCGGCCGGCGAATGGATCGCGGAAAGCCGGGGGTAGGGGTCGGTTGGAGACATGGCGGCGAATTCTATCGCACTGCGGCATGCGGGGCCCCGCTAGTGCCGCCTCGCGAGCAGCCAGTCGGCCAGCTGGGCGAGCGGGCTTTCGGCCCATCCCGCCGCGGCCAGGATGGCGCCCGCCGCCGAATGCAGTTCCAGGACGCGCTCCCGCGCCGCGGGCAGGCCCGCGACGGCCGGGTAGGTGGGCATGCAGCGCGCGCTGTCACTGCCGACTGGCTTGCCGATCAGCGCCGCGTCGCCCTCTATGTCGAGGATGTCGTCCTGCACCTGGAAGGCGAGGCCGACCAGGCGGCCGAATTCATCCAGGCGATCGAGCTCCCCGGGCGCCAGGCCGGGTGCGCCATGCGCGGCCATCAGGATACTGGCGCGGATCAGGGCGCCGGTCTTCAGCGCGTGGACCTGCTCGATTTCGGGCAGCGTGAGCGCGCGGCCCTCGGCGGCCAGGTCCAGCGCCTGGCCGCCTGCCATGCCGGCTGTGCCGCTGGCCTCGGCGAGAATTGCAATCATGCTCACCCGCATGCGGTCGTCACCGGGAATGCCGCCGTGCCTGGCCAGCACCTGGAATGCCAGCACCTGCAGCGAGTCGCCGGCCAGGATGGCGGTTGCCTCGTCGAAGGCCTTGTGGCAGGTCGGCCGGCCGCGACGCAGGTCGTCGTCGTCCATCGCCGGCAGGTCGTCATGCACCAGTGAATACGCATGGATAAGCTCGACCGCGCACGCTGCGGCATCCACGTGTTCGAGCGGGATGTCCAGCGTCTCCGCAGTCGCGTAGACGAACGCGGGCCGGATACGCTTGCCGGGCCCGAGCACGCTGTAGCGCTGTGCGGCGTGCAGCCGCTCGGGAATCGTCGTTTCGGGCGGGAGCCAGCGGTCGAGTTCACTCTCGACGCGGCTGCGCCACTGCTCCAGGCGTGAACTCAGTGTCCGCATCCGCAATGACGCCTACTCGTCCCCTTCGAATGGCTCGGGCTCGGCGTCAGTCGCCTTGCGAAGCAGGATCTCGACCCGCTGCTCGGCCGCCTTCAGCGAGGTCTGGCAGCTGCGGGCGAGTTCGATGCCTCGCTCGAACTGCTTCAAGGCGCCTTCGAGCGGGAGTTCGCCATGCTCGAGCCGTTCGACGACGGCTTCGAGCTCCGACAGCGCCTGTTCGAAATCGAGGGCCTTGTTTTTCTTGGCTGTCACGGTGGGTCTCCGGGGCGGGCAAGCCTTGCACAGGGGGTAACCACGGTCAACGCAGGGTAAACGGCAATACCGGACAGTCCGAATCGTTGCTCCGGGCCGCGCGTGCTAGCGTTGACTTCATGCCGCGTGCCGCCTAGATTGGGATTCGGCTAGACAAAGTCTAAATTATGCTCGTCGCCCAGGCGAGCCATACCGGTGGAGGCAGAAAATGAGCAAATTGAAGGGCACCAAGACGGAAAAGAACCTGAAAGACGCATTTGCAGGCGAGTCGCAGGCGAATCGTCGCTACCTGTATTTCGCCCAGAAGGCGGACATCGAGGGCTGCAACGACGTCGCGGCCGTATTCCGTTCAACGGCTGAAGGCGAGACCGGTCACGCGCACGGCCATCTCGAGTATCTCGAGCAGGTTGGTGATCCGGCCACCGGGCTGCCGATCGGCAGCACGTCGAACAACCTGAAGGCTTCCATCGCCGGCGAGACCCACGAGTACACCGACATGTACCCCGGCATGGCGAAGGCCGCAAGGGACGAGGGCTTCGACGAGATTGCGGACTGGTTCGAGACGCTGGCCAAGGCCGAGCGTTCGCACGCGAACCGCTTCCAGAAGGCGCTCGACACTCTCTGACCGGCCGGCCCCGGCGACAGTCGCACGAGGGCGGGCCCCCGCGGGTCCGCCCTTTTTCGTCAGGGAGGCGAACACAGGCAGGAGATATCCAGATGGCGAACGACACCAGCACGCCCGCTGCAGGAGAGGGCAGCCTCGCGGCCCCCACGCGCCACCCGATCGAATGGCGCGATCCGGACTTCTTCAACGAGGAGTCGCTGTTCAAGGAACTGCATCGCGTGTACGACCTGTGCCACGGTTGCCGCCGTTGCTTCAACCTGTGCAATGCGTTCCCGCTGCTGTTCGACGCGATCGACGAAAGCCCGACCTGCGAGCTCGATGGCGTGGAGCGCAGTGTCTACTGGGAGGTCGTGGACAACTGTTATCTCTGCGACATGTGCTACATGACGAAGTGTCCGTACGTGCCGCCGCATCCCTGGAACATCGACTTCCCGCACCTGATGCTCAGGGCCAAGGCGGTGAAGTTCAGGCAGGGCGACACGCCGCTGCGCGACCGCATTCTCACTGCGACAGACAAGGTGGGCGCCATCGCCGGTGTCCCGGTCGTCGCGCAGGTCGTCAACCTGGTGAACCAGAGCGCGGTCGGGCGGAAGGTGCTGGACAAGACGCTCGGCGTGCATCCCGAGGCGCCGATTCCCGACTACCACAGCACCTCGGGCCGCAAGCGCGTCGCGCGCGGCGACGCTCCCGGGCTGGAGGTGAAGGCCACGCCGGAGACGACGGGCCGCGTTGCGCTTTTCGCGACCTGCTACTGCAATCGTAACGAGCCTGATATCGACGCGGACCTCGCGGCTGTTTTCCGCCACAACGGCATCCCGGTGAGCGTGATCCCGAAGGAACGCTGCTGCGGCATGCCGAAGCTCGAGCTCGGCGACCTCGACGCGATCGAGGAAGCGAAGAACGTCAACATCCCGGCGATGGCCGCGATGGTGGACAAGGGCCATGACATCGTGGCACCGATCCCGTCCTGCGTGCTGATGTTCAAGCAGGAGCTGCCGCTGATGTTCCCGGACGACCCACTGGTGCAGAAGGTCAAGGCCGCGATGTTCGACCCGTTCGAGTACCTGATGCTGCGGCACAAGGCGGGCCTGCTGCGCACCGACTTCGTGCGCCAGCTCGGCAAGGTGAGCTACCACGTGCCCTGCCACCTGCGCGTGCAGAACCTGGGTCTCAAGACCCGCGACGTGCTCGCGCTGGTGCCCGGCACCGAGATCGAGGCGATCGAGCGCTGCTCCGGGCACAACGGTACCTACGGCGTGAAGCGCAAGTACCGTGACATCTCGATGAAGATCGGCAAGCCGGTGTTCAACAAGGTCAAGGCGGCCGAACCCGACCATTACGCGAGTGACTGCCCGATGGCGGGTCACCAGATCGAGTCGGCGCTCGAGGGTGGCCAGGGACCAACCCATCCACTGACACTGCTGCGAAAGGCGTACGGACTATGAGCAAGGGCAAGTTGCGGGCCGAGGATCTCTTCAGCCTGGAGCAGTACGCGCGGCAGCGGGCCGAATTCCGGCCGAAGGTGCTGGCCCACAAGCGCGAACGCACGATCCAGTGCGGTCCGAACGCGACCTTCTGCTTCGAGGACCGGCTCACGGTCCAGTACCAGGTCCAGGAGATGCTCCGGATCGAGAAGATCTTCGAGCCCGCGGGCATCGCCGACGAACTCGCCACGTACAACCCGCTGATTCCGGATGGCACGAACTTCAAGGCGACGCTGCTGATCGAGTACCCGGATGCGGACGAACGACGCATCGCGCTTGGCGGGCTCAAGGGGATCGAGGATCGCTGCTGGGTCCGCGTGGCCGGGCAAGATCGCGTGTTCGCGATTGCCGACGAGGACCTCGAGCGCGAGAACGACGAGAAGACCTCGGCGGTGCATTTCATGCGCTTCGAGCTCACGCCCGCAATGGTCGAGGCGGCGAAGGCGGGCGCGGCGCTGTCGATCGGCATGGACCATGACGCCTACCGTCACTCGGTCGATCCGCTGCCGGAGCCGTCGCGCGCGTCGCTGGTGCGGACTCGACTAGCAACCCGCGCGCTTGACGCCCTGTTTGCTGCCGGCGAGCCGTCAGCCGGTACGTCATCCGGCGGGACGCCGTAAATCCATCCCTGGAGGCTCGCGCGCGGCATCCCTGCCGCGCGACGCCCGCCGGATGACGCACCGTCCGTCCGCTCGCCGGCTTTGCGCGAGGTATCCCTAAACGTATGTGGTTGCCTCCAGGGCGGCGGCATGATGGGCCTGCCCGCGAAACCGTGCGCCGCAGGGAAGCGGCGCACGGAGCCCCCAGGGACGGGTTCACGGCGTTTTCGCGGGCAGGCCCATCGTGACGACGTCCGCGCGCGATTCACAGCCCGGTGGCGCGACGATGCGGCAGCAGTCATGCGCTGCTAGAATCCGCGCGCCTTCACCGACGCGAGCACGCGGAACGACCAACGATGACGCAGACATATACCGCCCAAGACATCGAGGTCCTGAGCGGACTCGAACCCGTCCGGCGCCGGCCGGGCATGTACACCGACACCAGCCGGCCCAACCACCTGGTCCACGAGGTCGTGGACAACAGCGTCGACGAGGCGCTCTCCGGGCACTGCAGTCGCATATCCGTGATGGTCCACAAGGACGGCTCGGTCGAGGTCAGCGACGACGGCCGCGGCATGCCGGTGGACATCCACCCGAAGGAAAAGGTCAGCGGGGTCGAGTTGATCCTCACGCGCCTGCACGCGGGCGGCAAGTTCTCGGACGGCACCTACAAGTTCTCCGGCGGCCTGCACGGCGTCGGCGTGTCGGTGGTCAACGCGCTGTCGAAGAACCTCGAGTGCTGGGTTCGGCGCGGCGGCAAGGAATACAACATCTCGTTCGCGAACGGGAAGATCAAGTCGAAGCTCGAGGTAGTGGGCGAGGTCGGCAAGGCCAACACCGGCACCACGCTGCGCTTCTGGCCGGACGCGTCGTATTTCGACAGCCCTGACATCGCGCTGCCGAAGCTGAAGCACGTCCTCAAGGCAAAGGCCGTGCTTTGCCCGGGACTAGAGATGCGTCTCGAAGTCGAAAAGACCGGCGAGAAGGAGGCATGGGTCTACAGCGGCGGTCTCGAGCAATACCTGCGCGAATCGCTCGATGGCGGCGAGTGGCTGCCGGACGAGCCGTTCACCGGCAGCGTCGAGGGCGAGATGGAGGGCGTGGACTGGGCAGTAGCCTGGCGTACCGACGGCGGTGCACGCGTCGAGGAAAGCTACGTCAACCTGATCCCGACCATGCTCGGCGGCACGCACGTCAATGGCTTCCGCCTCGGGCTCACCGAGGCGATCCGCGAATTCTGCGAGTTCCGCAACCTGCTGCCGCGCGGCCTGAAGCTGGCGCCGGAGGACGTGTGGGACGACGCGAGCTACGTGCTCTCGACCAAGATGCGCGACCCGCAGTTCGCAGGCCAGACCAAGGAACGCCTGACCTCCCGCGAGCCCGCCGCCTTCGTGTCCGGCATCGTCAAGGACCAGTTCGGCCTGTGGCTGAGCCAGCACCCCGAAGCCGGCGAGGGCATTGCGCAGCTGGCGATCGAAAATGCACAGGTGCGGCTGAAAGCCAGCCAGAAGGTCGCGCGCAAGCGCGTGGTCAGCGGCCCGGCGCTGCCCGGCAAGCTCGCCGACTGCAGCAGCCAGGACCCCAAGCGGACCGAGCTGTTCCTGGTCGAGGGTGATTCCGCGGGCGGCTCGGCCAAGCAGGCACGCGACCGCGAGTTCCAGGCGGTGATGCCGCTGCGCGGCAAGATCCTGAACACCTGGGAAGTGGCGTCCGGCGAGATACTCGCTTCGCAGGAAGTGCACGACATCGCAGTCGCAATCGGCGTGGACCCGGCATCCGACAATGTTTCTGCGCTGCGCTACCACAAGGTGTGCATCCTCGCCGACGCCGATTCGGACGGCCTGCACATCGCGACACTGCTGTGCGCGCTGTTCCTGAGGCACTTCCGCCCGCTGGTGCTCGCGGGCCACGTGTTCGTGGCGATGCCACCGCTGTTCCGCATCGACTACGGCAAGCAGGTCGAATATGCGCTCGACGAGGCGGAGCGCAACGGCATCCTCGACCGCATCCGGGCGGAGAACCCGCGCGCAAAGCCGGTCGTGACGCGCTTCAAGGGACTGGGCGAGATGAGCGCGCTGCAGTTGCGCGAGACTACCATGGCGCCCGAGACCCGCCGTCTGGTGCAGCTCACGGTCGAGGCGAAGGACCAGGCCGACCAGGTGATGGACATGATGCTGGCCAAGAAGCGCGCGGCCGACCGCCGCGAATGGCTGGAGACCAAGGGCAACCTGGCTGCAGTGCAGCCCTGAGCCCGCTGGAGTACCCGTGACGACCCAGAACGAACTGAACTTCGAGGGTGTCGAGCAGCTGCCGCTGCGCACCTTCACGGAGAAGGCGTACCTCGAATACTCGATGTACGTGATCCTCGACCGCGCACTGCCGAACGTCGGCGACGGCCTGAAGCCGGTGCAGCGCAGGATCATCTACGCGATGAGCGAGCTCGGGCTCGCGGCGACCGCCAAGCACAAGAAATCCGCGCGCACGGTCGGCGACGTGATCGGCAAGTTCCATCCGCACGGAGACTCGGCCTGCTACGAGGCGATGGTGCTTATGGCGCAGTCGTTCTCGTACCGCTATCCGATCGTCGACGGGCAGGGCAACTTCGGCTCGCCGGACGACCCCAAGTCCTTTGCCGCGATGCGCTACACGGAGTCGAAGCTGACGCGCTACGCGGACCTGCTGCTCTCCGAGCTCGGCGAAGGCACGGTCGACTGGACGCCGAACTTCGACGGCACTCTCGACGAGCCGGCGCTGCTGCCCGCGCGCCTGCCGAACGTGCTGCTGAACGGCGCGACCGGCATCGCGGTCGGCATGGCAACCGACATCCCGCCGCACAACCTGCGCGAGGTGGCCGCGGCCTGCGTGCGCCTGCTCGAGGACCCCAGGACGACCGTGGCCCAGCTGTGCGAGCACGTGCAGGGCCCGGACTTCCCGACCGGCGCCGAGATCATCTCCTCGCGCGAGGACCTGGCGCGCTTCTACGAAACCGGCAACGGCACGTTCCGCGCGCGGGCGCGATACGAGACCGAGGACGGCGAGATCGTGGTCACGGAACTGCCCTACCAGGTCTCGGGTTCGAAGGTGCTCGAGCAGATCGCAGCGCAGATGCGAGCCAAGAAGCTGCCGATGGTCGAGGACCTGCGCGACGAATCCGACCACGAGCACCCGACGCGGCTGGTGATCACGCCACGCTCGAACCGCGTCGACGTCGAGCAGGTGATGGCGCACCTGTTTGCGACTACCGACCTCGAGCGCAGCTATCGCGTGAACATGAACGTGATCGCGCGCGACGGTCGCCCGCGTGTAATGGGCCTGAAGACACTGCTGGAGGAATGGCTTTCATTCCGTTTCGACACGGTGACGCGTCGGCTCACGCACCGGCTCGACAAGGTCAATGCGCGCCTGCACATCCTCGACGGGCTGCTCGTCGCGTACCTGAACCTCGACGAGGTGATCCGCATCGTCCGCTACGAGGACGAGCCCAAGGCGGCGTTGATTGCGCGCTTCGAGCTTTCCGAGGCGCAGGCCGAGGCGATCCTGGACACGAAGCTGCGGCACCTCGCGAAGCTCGAGGAGATGAAGATCCGCGGCGAGCAGGAGAAGCTCGCCGCCGAGCGCGACGAGCTCACGAAGATCCTCGGCAGCAAGACGCGACTGAAAAAGCTGGTGCGTGACGAGATCATCGCCGACGCGGAAAAGTACGGCGACGACCGGCGCAGCCGGATCGTCGAGCGGGCTGCCGCGCAGGCGATCGCCGAGACCGAGCTGGTGGCGAGCGAGCCGGTCACGGTCGTGCTGTCGCGCAGCGGCTGGGTGCGCGCGGCGAAGGGCCACGAGATGGATCCGCGCACGCTTTCGTACAAGACCGGCGACGAGTACCGGTGCATGGCGCGCGGCCGCAGCACGCAGCTCGCGGTGTTCCTCGACAGCACTGGCCGGGCTTACAGCCTGCCCGCACACGCGCTGCCGTCGGCACGCGGCCAGGGCGAGCCCTTGTCCGGCCGTCTCGACCCGCCCGATGGAGCCACGTTCCCGGGCGTGCTGATAGGAGAGCCAGCGGAGCGCTGGGTGCTCGCCGGGACCGCGGGCTACGGCTTCGTCGTGAAGCTCGAGGACCTGCACAGCCGCAATCGCGCCGGCAAGGCGGTGCTGAAGGTGCCCGATGGGACGGGCGTGCTGGCGCCGGTGCCGTTGCCGGCGGGCGAGGGCGCGCTGCTGGCGGCAGTCAACTCGGACGGGCGGCTGCTGGTGTTCCCGGTCGCGGACCTGCCGGAGCTGCCGCGCGGCAAGGGCAACAAGATCTTCGGCATCCCGACCAAGAAGGCGCTGTCGGGTGAGGAAACGCTGCTCGCGGTGGCGGTCGTCGCGCCCGGACAGGTGCTGCGCGTGCTCTCGAGCGGGCGGCAGATGAGTCTTTCGTTCCGCCAGCTCGAGGACTATCGAGGTGAGCGCGGACAGCGCGGCGCCGTGCTGCCGCGTGGCTGGAGGAAGGTCGAGGGGATCGAAGTCGAAAGCGGCTAGCCCGGGACCCCTGCCGTCACGTGCCGAGGACCACTTCCTCCGGGCTCGAGACGAAGTAGCCCTGCACGAATTCGACGCCGAGCTGCCACAGCACCGCCATCGTGTTCGCGTCCTCGACGCGCTCGGCGATGGTGGTCGCGTTCGCGGCTCGCGCGGTGTCGACCAGCGACTTGACCTGGTCCTGCAGGCGGCGGTCGTTCGCGAGTCCCTGCATCAGCGCGCCGTCTATCTTGGCGAAATTCGACGGCAGGTGACGCAGGATCTGGGCGGAGTCGCGGCTCGCGCCGAAATTCTCGATTGCGAATCCGAAACCGAGGTGCGTGACCAGCGCGCGCAGTTCGCGCGCATCCTTGAGGTGCCTGGTTGCGAGCTCCTCGCCAAGTTCGAAGACGAGCCGGGCAGGCTCGACACCGGATGCCTTGATCTGCTGCAGCAGCCAGGTGCCTAGTGTCTGGTCGCGCATGGAATCGTGCGACACGCGCACGAACACCCGGTTCGGCTTGCGCGCGGCGCAGAACGACATCGCTGCACCGATGACCCAGCGGTCGATGTTCTTCATCAGGTCGGTGCGCTCAGCGGCCGCGAGGAATTCCGACGGCAGGACCTCGTTGCCTTTCTCGTCGAGCATGCGCACGACGAGGTCGACCATCGGTTCACCCTCGCCAACCAGGCTGGCGATCGGCTGCTGCACGAGCCGGAAGCGGTTGGCCATCAGTGCGGCCTTGATCTGCCCGGCCCAGGTACGGTCGGCTTCCAGGGCAGCCGGATCGACGGCAGACGCGTCGGGTCGCAGCAGCCGGTTGCCTCCGCCAGCGGCTGCCGCGCGGCAGGCGCTCAGCGAATACTCGAGCGCGGCACGCATTTCCTCGCCGTGTGAATTGAGCGGGGCACAACCCGCGCTGCAGGTGATGGCCGCGGAATGCTGCTCGCCGGACTTGAACACGTGCTCCGCGACGTGCTGCAGCACCTGCGCCACCCAGACCTCCAGGTCGCGCGCATTGCCGCGTTCGGCGAGGACCGCGAAACTCTGTCCCGTGACTCGACCCGCGATGTCGCCCGGTTGCAGCATCGAGCACAGCAGCGTGCCGAGTTCATCCATGACGTCCTCGACCGCCAGCGGTCCGAGTTCGGCGCCGAGCGCCGCGAGCTTGTCCGCCTCGAAAGTCACCACGGCACGCAGGCCAGCCTTGAGCGGCTGTGCAGCGTGGGTGGCAGCCTGCTCGTGGAATGCGGTCCGCTTGAGCAGGCCCGTAGTCGCGTCGTAGCGCAGGGCTTCTTCGAGCTGGACCGTCAGCGACTTGAGGTCACGCTTCTGGGACGCGATCCGCAGGCGCACGGCCGGTTCGCCCTCGAATTCGAAGCGTTCGAACTCGATGTCTACCGTGAGTTCCTTGCTGCCCGGCAGCGCGACGACGCAAGCGAGCGAATGATCGTTCCAGCGGCCCTGCGAAGCTGCGATCAGGGCGCCCTTGAGAGGTGAGTGACTGCGCTTGTCGAACAGGTCCATCAGCGGCTGGCCGAGCACGGCGCCGGCGTCCTGCTGGCCGAAAAGTTCGAGCCACGCCGGGTTGATGTCGACCACGATGCCTTCCTGCACGTGCGCGATCGCATCGGCCGAGCCCGACATGAACGCCTTCATCTGGTCGCGGTACTGCTTGGCGGAGGCGAGCGTGCCGGCGAGCGCCCCGTCGAGCCGGGCGGATCGCAGCTCCCGGGCTGCCACTGCCTGGAGTCGCGCGCTGGCGGCCAGTGTCACCACGTCCAGCGCACCGATTTCCATCGCCTGGGCCAGGTCTGACTCTGCTATCGACTCGCGCACCAGTATGGCCGGCACGTGGGTCGCGTAGCGGTCGCGGACTTCAAGCGCAGTCCTGGCCTCTTCGTAGTCCGCGACGCAGACGAATATGAGTTGCGGCAAGGACTGCGCCAGGGCCTCGCCGAATCCGGCAATGTCCCTGGCCCACGCGCAGTGAACGGGTTGCCCCGCGTTGCGCAGCGTGCTGTTGATGATCTCTACCGGGTCCTGCTGACGGGACAGGACCAGCAGCGGGATGGCTCCGTTGTCGGCCAATCTCTATTCCTCGGCGGTGCCGGCCCACCGGCTCCGCGCTGATTCAATACGCGGGCGGACTATAGCATCGGGCTTTCGGGCCCTAACGTGACGCAGGTGGCAGCCTCGGGCTGACCGGCCGGGGGAGGGGACATTCTCCCTTTCCCTGTGGCGGAAAAAGGAGAATGTCCCCTCCCCAAGGGCTGACGCGGGAGGGTCGGCGCAGGTACAATTCACGGCTTGCTCCTGCCGGGCCAGACGGGCCGGTTCGGGCGCCTCCGCCCACAACTTCCGGTCGCATTACCATGTCCAGCTACAACACGAACGAATTCCGCTCGGGTCTCAAGATCATCCTCGACGGCGATCCGTACACGATCGTCGAGAACGAGTTCGTGAAACCGGGCAAGGGCCAGGCATTCAACCGGGTCCGCATTCGCAACCTGAAGAACGGGCGCACGCTGGAGCGCAGCTTTAGGTCTGGTGAATCGGTCGAAGCGGCTGATGTCGTCGAGTCCGACATGCAGTACCTCTACGCGGATGGCGATTTCTGGCACTTCATGGTGCCGGACACCTTCGAGCAGCACACTGCGGGCAAGGAAGCGGTGGGCGAGGCGGCCATGTGGCTCAAGGACGGTACGACTTGCAAGGTAATGCTGTGGAACGGTGTGCCGCTCGGGGTGGAAGCGCCGGCGCACGTCGAACTCAAGATCGTCGAGACGGATCCGGGCCTGCGTGGCGACACGGCGACCGGTGGCCAGAAAGCCGCCAAGCTCGAGACCGGTGCGGTGGTGCGCGTGCCGCTGTTCCTGAACGAAGGCGAAGTGATCCGCGTCGATACGCGGACCGGCGGCTATCTCTCGCGCGCCAAGGGCTGAGGCCGCAGCGCCTCGACGAATACCCGGACCAGCGCCTCCAGCCCGCGCGCGTCGGCCTCGTCGAAGCGTCCCGGCAGCGGGCTGTCGAGGTCGAGCACGCCGATCAGCCGGTCGCCGTCGAGGATCGGCACGACCACTTCGGAGTTCGAGGCCGAGTCGCAGGCGATGTGGCCCGGGAACGCGTGCACGTCCGCGACGACGACCGTTTCACGTTGCGCGGCGGCGGTCCCGCAGACACCCTTGCCCATCGGGATCCGCACGCAGGCGGGCTTGCCCTGGAAAGGGCCGACCACGAGGTCTCCTGACTGCGGCTCCACGAGGTAGAAGCCGGCCCAGTTGAGTCCGTGCAGGCTCCAGTAGAGCAGCGCGGCCGTGTTCGCCGCACAGGCGACCAGGTCGGATTCGCCCGACAGCAGGGCTCGCAGCGATGCCTCGAGCTCGGCGTATGCGCGGGGCTTGTCGTCCGTGGGCAGCGTATCGAGGGTGTGCATTTCGTGTCGTCTCCGGGACCCGGCCTGATCGTGGCATGGGTCGGTTGCTGGATACAGGGCGGGCGGCGGTCGTGCCCGGTCCTCAGGCGCGCTCGACAGGGAAGGCCACGACCTCGTCGATGCCGCCCGCGCCGCTCGCGACCATCACGACGCGGTCGAAGCCAAGCGCGACGCCGGCGCAGGGCGGCAATCCGGCCGCGAGCCCGGCGATGAACCTGCTGTCCGGTTGCCTGTCGGGCTGGCCGCGACGCGCGCGCTCAGCCCGGTCGGCCTGGAAGCGCGCCGACTGC
The DNA here is from genome assembly GCA_963793005.1 of uncultured Gammaproteobacteria bacterium. Taxonomy (GTDB): domain Bacteria; phylum Pseudomonadota; class Gammaproteobacteria; order Steroidobacterales; family Steroidobacteraceae; genus RPQJ01. The sequence goes on along the minus strand of CAWBYP010000004.1, from coordinate 91,098 downwards.
TCGGACGCATTGCCGAGTTCGTGGAAGCCGTTGGCGAGTTCCAGTTCACCCCAGAAGGCCTCAAACCGGGAAGCCACCGGACCGCGGACCTGTGCCAGCGCGGCCTGAGATGCCGGGAAGTCGTACAGGAACGTGATCGCATCCGACGGGAAGCGCGCGGCGACCAGCGTCGCCATCGCGAGGTCGAGCAGCGAATCGCGCTCCCGGACGACCGACCCTGGCACGTCGATGCCTGCCACTGTCAGCGCCTGGAGAAGATCGACCGTCGCGATTGCAAGCGGGTCAATGCCGAGTGCCTGCTGGAACGCGTCCGAGTAGGTGATGCGCCGGCTCTCGCCGACCTCGCGGGACGGCTCGATGAGCACGCGCAGCAGCTGGTCCACGTCATCCATCAACGCGTGGTGGTCGATCCCCAGCCGGTACCACTCGACCATGGTGAATTCGGGGTTGTGCCGCCGGCCGCGCTCTCCCTCGCGAAAGACTCGGCACACCTGGTAGATGTCGGGCGCCCCGGCGACGAGCAGGCGCTTCATCGCGTATTCGGGCGAGGTGTGCAGGTACCCGACCCGGGCGCCGTCGGTGCGCCTGACTTCCAGCGATTCAAGGTGTACGTCGGTGACGCCGGCCTGGACCATCACCGGTGTCTCCACTTCGAGCGCGCCGGTCGCTGCGAAGTGCGTGCGCACGCGCTCCAGCATCTGCGCCCGCAGCCGCAGCGTGGCCAGCGACGCCGTGGGCGCCCAGTCCGCAGCGTCCGGTGTCGTCATTGCGCGCGCGCGAGGGCCTGGCCCATGCGAACCGCGTCGCCCGGACCCCGCTGACTGCCGAAGCGGATGGATGGGTTGCCGGCCAGCACCACGACGGTCGAGCCCATGTTGAATCGTCCCAGTTCGGCGCCCCTGGCAAGCTCGGTGCCGAGGCCGTCGGCGACCTCGCGCACGCCGCCGCCACGTGCGTGCGGGGGGTTGATCTCACCCGCATACACGGTCTCGATGCTGCCGACGAACAGCGCGCCCACCAGCACCATGGCCAGCGGACCGAGTGCCGTGTCGAATTCGCAGACCACGCGCTCATTGCGCGCGAACAGCCCCGGGATCGCGCGTGCGGTGGCTGCGTTCACGCTGTAGAGCGCACCGGGCACGTAGCGGGTCGCTACCAGCCGTCCGGCCAGCGGCATGTGGATGCGGTGGTAGTTGTAGGGCGCGAGGTAGATGCAGGCGAAGGCGCCGTCCGCATAGCGCGCGGCGGCAGCCTCGTCCGCCAGCAGCGCCGCCGGCGAGTAGTGGATGCCCTTGGCCTGCAGCAGCTGGCCGGCGACCAGCTGTCCGAGCTGGCTGATCGTGCCGTCCACCGGGGAGACCAGGTCGCCGGCATCGCCCTCGATCGCGCGCGCGTCGACGCGCAGCGCGCGTGTGAAAAACGCATTGAATGACGGGTAGGCGAGCGGATCCGGCTGCCGTGCGTCGCGCATCTGTATCTGCGGGTAGCCGCGGAGCACCGACCGTATCAGCGTGTTGCGCACCAGCGGAGTGGTGCTGCGCGCAAGCCTATGCATCAGCCTCGACAGTGCATGCTTCGGCAGCAGGTCCTGCAGCAGCGCAAACGCGCGGTCCGAGGCGCCGGCTTCATCGGGGCTCACGGCCGAGCCCCTTCGAATGCAAGCAGCTTGCGGTAGTCGTGCGCGATGATCGTCGCGTCATGCGGCGCGGAGGAGTACGCGACGACGCCGCCAGAAGGCCCGACGACGAAGATGCCCGAGCCGTGGTCCATGGTGTAGCCGCCATCGGGCAGGCTCACCTTTGCGTACGGCACCCTGAATGCGGCGGCCGCTGCGGCGATTGCGTCCGGCGTGCCGGTCGCGCCGAGGAACGCCGGATCGTAGAAGCGCAGGTATGCAGCCAGGTGCGACGGGTCGTCGCGCTCGGGGTCCACGGTTACGAGCAGCACGCGCGGCCGCTCCTGGTCAGGCAGTTCGGCAAGCTGCCGCGTTGCCCGCGACAGCGTGGCGAGGGTCGTGGGGCAGATGTCCGGGCAACTGGTGAAACCGAAGAACACCATCGTCCAGTGGCCCTTGAAGAAATCGGCCCCCAGCGACTGCCCATCCTGGCCGACGAGTGCCAGCGCCGGCAGCGTCATCGGAGCCGGCAGCACGGTCGCGCGTTCGGTCTGCGGCAACTCGACCCGCGCAGGCATCAGTGCACGGGCGACCAGCAGCCCGCCGGCAAACGCTACAATCGCGAGAATGACGATCCTCAAGGGACGAGCTTGCATGTCGGGGTACGTGGCCTGCGTCCGGTCGGACGGGACAGCAATTATCCCACAATGGAGCAGTGGCGCATGACTGCCACGGCGCCGTTCGTGTCGCCGCCGCCGGCCGCCGCGACGGTCGCGGACCTCGTGCATTACGGCGCAGCCGAATTCGAGCGGGCCGGCCTTGCGTTCGGCCATGGCACCGACAACGCACTGGATGAGTCGGCGGCCCTCGTCTTCCACGTGCTGGGGCTGGATCATGCGCAGGCTGCGGAGGCCTACGGGCTGGTTCCCGGCCCGCCCGAGGTCGAACGCGTGCTTGGCCTGTTCGGCGAGCGCATCGAGCGCCGCGTACCCGCAGCCTATCTGACCGGGCGTATGTGGTTCGCCGGCCTCGAATTCGAGGTGGACGAGCGCGTGATCGTGCCGCGTTCACCATTCGCGGAGCTCGTCGCCGCGCGCTTCGAGCCGTGGATCGATCCGGCGCGAGTCAGCAGGATCCTCGACATAGGTACGGGCTCGGGCTGCATCGCAATCGCCTGCGCGAAGGCGTTTCCGGATGCCCGGGTGGACGCCGTGGAGCTGTCGCCCGAAGCCCTCGAGGTGGCGCGGCGCAACGTCGCGCGACACCAGGTCGGCGACCGGCTGGAGTTGCTGCTGGGCGACGTGTTCGGGCCGCTGGCCGGACGCCGCTACGACCTGATCGTCTCCAATCCGCCCTACGTGAGCGACGAAGAGATGGCGGGACTGCCCGAGGAGTACCTGCACGAGCCCGATCTCGCACTCAGGGCCGGGGGAGACGGCCTCGACGTGGTCAGGCGCATCCTCGAAGGAGCCGCTGCTCACCTCGAGCAGGACGGTGCGATCTTCATCGAAGTTGGCGACAGCGACGAACGACTGTCACGTGCTTTCCCCAGATTGCCTTTCACCTGGGTTGAATTCGAACACGGCGGCGGGGGCGTGTTCGTGTTAAGAAGAGCGCAACTCGGGGCCGGGCGGCCACGCGGCGCTTGAGTCACGGAACCTTCCAGGGTCACACGATGTCGGGCAACACTTTCGGCCAACTCTTCACGGTCACCACTTTCGGCGAAAGCCACGGGCCCGCGCTCGGCTGCATCGTCGACGGGTGCCCGCCGGGACTCGCGCTGTCCGAGGACGACATCCAGCAGGACGTCGAGCGCCGGCGTTCCGGCACCTCGCGCTACACGAGCCAGAGGCGCGAGGCAGACAGGGTGCGCATACTCTCCGGCGTCTTCGAGGGTCGCACGACCGGCACCCCGATCGGACTGCTGGTCGAGAACCAGGATCAACGCTCCTACGACTACGAAAAGATCAAGGACCGCTTCCGGCCGGGCCATGCCGACTATACCTACCAGCACAAGTACGGCTTCCGCGACTACCGCGGAGGTGGGCGTTCGTCGGCGCGCGAAACCGTCATGCGAGTTGCGGCCGGCGCGATCGCGCGCAAGTACCTCGCCGAGCAGGCGGGCATTGCCATCCGTGGGTACCTGGCACAGATGGGCGACGTCGCCATCGAGCCGCTGGACCTGGACGAGGTCGACAGCAATCCGTTCTTCTGTCCGGACCCGGCGCGGCTCCCGGACCTGGAGGCACTCATCGACCGGCTGCGCCGCGAGGGCGACTCGATCGGGGCGCGTGTAAACGTGCTTGCGAGCGGAGTGCCCCCGGGCCTGGGTGAGCCCGTGTTCGACCGGCTCGACGCCGATCTTGCCCACGCCATGATGAGCATCAACGCCGTGAAGGGTGTCGAGGTGGGTGACGGCTTTGCCGCGGTCGGACAGCGCGGATCGCAGCACCGCGACGAATTGACCCCCGGGGGCTTCCTCTCCAACCACGCGGGCGGAACGCTGGGCGGAATCTCGTCCGGGCAGGATATCGTAGTCAGCCTGGCCCTGAAGCCAACCTCGAGCATCGTGCTGCCCGGTCGCACCATCGACGTGACCGGCAACCCGGTGGAGGTCAGCACGACCGGCCGGCACGATCCCTGCGTCGGCATCCGCGCCGTGCCGATAGCCGAGGCGATGATGGCGCTCGTGTTGATGGACCATTTCCTCAGGCACCGGGCGCAGAATTCCGATGTCGAGGTCACGACACCCGTGATCACCCGCGGGGGCTGATCGCGGTGAATGATGTGAAATGTGCCGCATGTCCACCCCCCGGCCGCTGCAAAGCGCTACAAAGCGGGGGATAGACGCCTGTGGGCGTAGGTCGGGGCGTCAGTTATAGTTATGTTCAATTCGCAACAGTCAACGAATCCGGCCCGGCGGGCATGCCGTCCGTCGCTACCGGAATGTCGTAACTGGCGGGAGCAACGATGAAGTCAGCCGTTCGACGTGTCCTACTGCTAAGCGCCCTGTTGTCGCCCGGTGCGTTGTACGCGCTTGGCCTCGGCGAGATCCACCTTCATTCGGCGTTGAACCAGCCATTCGACGCCGACATTGACCTTGTTGCCGCGCAGGAAGAAGACCTCTCCGCGTTGCGCGCGTCGCTGGCACCGAACGACGCCTTCGCCCGCTACGGTCTCGACAAGCCCGCCTACCTGTCGGACTTCACGTTCAGGGTCGTGCGCGGCTCTGACGGCAGGAGCTACCTCAAGGTCACCTCGCCGCGGCCGGTCACGGAGCCTTTCGTCACCATGCTTGTCGCGGCCGACTGGCCGCGTGGGCGCCTGCTGCGCGAGTATACGGTCCTGCTCGACCCGCCCGTTTTCGCTCCGCCGACCCAGGCGAGCGAGCCATCCGTCGCTGCCCCGGTCGTGCAGGCCCCGCGTTCGACGTCGTCCAGGCCGCCGGCCCCACGGCCGGAGTCCGCGCCCGCCTCGGCTGCCCCGGAGCGCCAGGTGACGACACGGCCGACGGTCGCCGCCGGTTCCGAGTATCGAGTGCGCAGGAACGACACGCTGTGGAAGATCGCGAGCGAGGCGTATCCGGGGTCGCGTTCCAGTGTGAACCGGGCAATGGTGGCCATCTACCAGAGCAACCAGCACGCGTTCGACAACAACATCAACGTGCTGCGCGCGGGCGCTACGCTCAGGATCCCGGAAGCATCGGCTGTCGATGCCATTCCGGCCTCCGAGGCGGCGGCGGAAGTAGCGCGGCAGTACAAGTTGTGGCGCGACGGGAGTGCCGCCGCCGCATCCTCGGACGCTGCAGGCGGGCGCCTGCGGCTGGTTTCGCCGGAGCAGGGGTCGGCGGCCGCCTCTACCGCAACGACCTCGACGCAGCCATCAGCGGCAAGCGGGGCCGAGGCCAGCCAGCTCCAGTCACGTGTGCAGCAACTCGAAGCCGAGCTCGCGGAAGCGCGCCGCCTGCTCGAGGTCAAGAACGCCGAACTCGCGACGCTGCAGGGTCCCGCGGCTGCCGGCGAGCCGGGTGCAGGAACCCTGACGACGCCCGAGGGAAGCGCTCCAGTCGAAGGCGCGGAAGCGCCTGCGGCCGGTGCACTGCCCGGTGAGGCGGCGGCGCCGGTGGCTGAAGTCGCGCCAGCGCCAGAGCCGGCGGCGGAGGCCAAGAAGCCCGGGCAGAAGCCGAAGGCGGAGCAAGGACCGTCGCTGACCGAGCGCCTTGCGGGTTACTGGTGGGTCCTGCTTGGGCTGCTCGCAGCGGCACTGGCATTCACTCTTTATCGGCGCAGCCGCGGCGAGTCCGGCGACAAGGAAGTAGACCTGCAGGAGGCGCTCGCGCGGACCAGGACAGACCTGCGCGCCCGCGGCCCTGCGGCGCGCGAGGAAGCGATCGTCGTCGAAGAGCGCGGTCCGGCAGATACGCGCACGGCGGCTGCGGGAGCCAAGCCGTCGCGCGCGCCTGAGACGCCACGGGGGGGCGCTGCGACAGATGACACGATCTCAGGTGAGGAGCCGGTCAGCGTCGAGGCTGGCGATCCGCTGGCTGAGGCCGATTTCCACATGGCCTACGGGCTGTACGACCAGGCGGCCGAACTCGTACAGCTCGCGATCAAGCGTGCTCCACAGCGCCGCGACCTCAAGCTCAAGTTGCTCGAGATCTTTTTCGTCTGGGGCAACCGCGATCGTTTTGTCGAGATCGCGCGCGAAATGAAAGGCTCGCAGGGCGTCGCCCAGCCAGGCGAGTGGGACAAGATCGTGATCATGGGCAAGCAGATCGCGCCCGACGACGACATGTTCGCCGCGGCGAACCCGGTCGCCTCGAGCCTGGACATGGAGCTCCAGGGCAGCGACGGTCCGCTCGACATGGACCTCGGGGCGGAGCAGGGATCCGGCGAGGTGGTCGACGTCGAGTCCGCCGGCACCGAGGACGGAGACGGTGGGCTCGACTTTGACGTCACCGATGCAACGGTAGAGGCGACGCATATCGGCCAGCGGTCCAGCGGATCCGAGGATCCGACGCAGGAAGTCGCGATCGAGGAACTGGGTCTCGATGTAGGCGATTCGGGGTCGCTGGACGACGCCGACGATTTCAGCGACATGCTCAAGGAACCGCCAAAGGCCGCGGTCGAGGATACCGTGGAGAGGCCGCGTATCCCGGCGCAGGCGCGCTCCGAGGATGCTGACGAGGACATTCTAAGCGCGACCGGTATATTCAGCGAGCAGACCGGAATCATGCCGGCGCTCGACCCGACCAACGAAATGCCAACGCTGGAAGTAGACGCTGCAGCGACGGGCCTGATGCCGACGATCCAGGCGCCCCGGCTGTCGGACAAGTCGTCGGACAATCCGTCCGGCGAGGTGGATTTCGACCTGGGCGACGAGCCATTCACGCTGAGCGAAGTCGGCACCAAGCTCGACCTTGCGCGGGCCTATGTGGACATGGGTGACCCGGAGGGCGCGCGCAGCATCCTCGACGAAGTGCTCAAGGAAGGCAGTGACGAGCAGAAGCAGGAAGCAGAACGCTTGATGGCGAGCCTGCCGTCCTGATCAGCCGATGGCGCGGGTCGCCATCGGGATCGAGTACGACGGTTCGGCCTATTCAGGCTGGCAGTTGCAGCAGTACGCGCCGAGCGTCCAGGCAGAGCTCGAGCGGGCGCTGGCAATGGTCGCGGACCACGAGTTGCGACTGACCGCGGCTGGTCGGACCGACGCCGGCGTGCATGCACTGATGCAGGTGGCCCATTTCGACACGACCGCGTCGAGGCCCGAGTCGGCATGGGTGCTTGGCGGCTCGGCGGAATGCGCCCCGGACGTCAGCGTGCTGTGGGCCAGGCAGGTGCCGGACGATTTCCATGCCCGCTTCAGCGCGCTGTCACGCAGCTACATCTACCGGATCGTGAACAGGGGGGTGCGACCGGCCATCGACCGCGGCCACGCATGCTGGTTGCGTCGGCCGCTGGACGCCGAGGCCATGCACGCGGCTGCGCAGTCCCTGGTGGGTGAGCACGATTTCTCGGCCTTGCGGGCCGCTGGGTGCCAGTCACCGACGCCGGTACGCCGGGTGCTGGGCGTGGCGGTGCGGCGCGATTCAGGCCGCGTCGAAATCCGCATCACTGCCAACGCGTTCCTGCACCACATGGTGCGCAATGTTGCCGGCGCGCTGATCGCCGTCGGCGTGGGCGACCGGCCCGTTGGCTGGGTCGCGGAGCTGCTCGCCTCGCGGGACCGGACCCAGGGTGGTGTCACGGCGCCGCCGCAGGGTCTCTATTTTGCCGGCGTCGCCTACGACCCTCGCTGGGGGCTGCCGACCGAGGCTGCGGGCTTGCGGTAGACTGCGCGCGGCCGTCCTGGAGACGCACGTGACCTGGTTCGAGAAGATCATTCCCTCGCGCATCAAGACGGAGCGACGTTCGCGCTCCGTACCGGAAGGACTCTGGATCAAGTGTCCGGCCTGCGACGCCGTGCTGTACCGGGCGGAACTCGAGCGAAACCTGCAGGTGTGCCCGAAGTGCGCGCACCACATGCGGATCACGGGACGCGAGCGATTGATGCGGTTCCTCGACGAGGGTTCGCCGCGCGAGATCGCGACTGAGGTGGAGCCCGAAGATCCGCTGCGTTTCCGGGACACCAAGAAATATCGCGATCGCCTGGTCGCCGCGCAGAAACTGACCGGCGAGAAAGATGCGCTGGTCGTACTGGTCGGGACGGTCAAGGGCCTGGAACTGGTCGCCTGCGCATTCGAGTTTCGCTTCCTGGGTGGCTCGATGGGCTCGGTGGTCGGCGAGCGCTTCGTGCGCGCGGCCGAGCATTGCCTGGCGAACCGGTTGCCGCTGGTGTGTTTCTCCGCTAGCGGGGGCGCCCGCATGCAGGAGGGCCTGCTGTCGTTGATGCAGATGAGCAAGACCAGCGCGGCGCTTGCGCGCATGGCCGAGCAGCGCCTGCCGTTCATCTCCGTGCTCACCGATCCGACGACCGGCGGCGTTTCGGCGAGCCTCGCAATGCTGGGCGACCTGAACATCGCCGAACCGCGCGCGCTGATCGGATTTGCCGGACCGCGCGTCATCGAGCAGACGGTGCGCGAGACGCTGCCCGAGGGCTTCCAGCGCAGCGAGTTCCTGCTCGAGCACGGGGCGATCGACCTGATCCTGGACCGGCGTGATCTTCGCGACCGGATCTCGAGCGTGCTCGCGATGCTGATGGGCCAGCCGCAGCTGGAGACTCAGGCCGAGCCTGCCTGAGATGCCCCCCGGCCCCCGTTTCCCGGGCCTGGACGACTGGCTGGCCTGGCAGCAGACCCTGCACCCCGCGGCAATCGAACTGGGCCTGGACCGGGCACGCCGCGTGCTGGTGCGCACTGGCTGGCGCCGACCGTCCTGCCCGGTCATCACGGTGGGGGGGACCAATGGCAAGGGCTCGTGCGTAGCGATGCTTGCGTCGATGCTGCAGGCCTCGGGCCGGCGGGTCGCGACCTTCACCTCGCCTCACCTGGTCGACTACCGGGAGAGGATCCGTATCGACGGCACGCCCGTGTCGGTGGCATCGCTGGTCGCGGCGTTCGAACGCATCGCGGATTCGCTCGGCAGCGATTCACTGACATTCTTCGAGTTCAACGCCCTGGCGGCGCTGCTGGTGTTCGAGACCGCCGGGCCCGACGCGGTCGTGCTCGAAGTCGGCATGGGAGGGCGACTCGACGCCGTCAACCTGGTGGACGCCGATGCGTCTGTGGTCGTGTCGGTCGGCCTCGACCACACGGAGTGGCTGGGGGGTGACCTCGAAAGCATTGGCCGTGAGAAGGCCGGGATCCTGCGGCGCGGACGCCCCGCGATCGTCGGCATGGCGTCGCCGCCGCGCTCTGTGCTTGAGGTCGCGGAAGCGGTCGGTGCGGTGTTGTTGCTGCGCGGGCGCGACTTCGATTGCGCCGTGCAGCCGGAAGGCACGTGGCGATACAACGACGCCGCAGGGGAGCTCGACGCTCTGCCGGCGCCTGCACTTGCCGGGGTTGCGCAGATCGGCAATGCGGCGACGGCGCTGGCTGCGTTGCGCGCGCTCAAGGGCCGGCTGCCTGTCGAGCGAGACGCGTTGGAGGAGGGGCTGCGTCGCGTAAGACTCCCCGGGAGGTTCCAGCGAATTGTCGACGCACGCGGATTCGAGTGGGTGCTCGACGTGGCCCACAACCCTGACGCGGCGCGCACGCTGGCGGCCAACCTGTTGCATTGCCCGGCGGCGGGGAAAACCGTCGCCATCTGCGGCATGCTCGGCGACAAGGACATCGAGGGTGTCATGGGCATCCTCGGCGCCCGCGCCAGCCGCTGGATCGCCGCCGACACGGACGGCCCACGAGGCACCCTCGACCACGCGCTCGCCACCCGCGCCGCGTCTGCTGGCGTCACCATGGAGCACGGGGGCACCGTAGCGCAGGCGATGGGGCTTGCCGCGGCTGGTGCGGCCAGGGGAGACCGGATCGTGGTGTTCGGGTCGTTCCACACGGTCGGGCCGGCACTCGAGTACCTGCAGCAGTCACGACCGGACGGCGGGAACCCGCGGGTCTCGCTATAATTTTCACCATGGACAAAGCGCTCAAGGCGAGACTGGTCGGTGCCGCAGTGCTGGTGGCGCTCGCGGTCCTGTTGATTCCGGAACTCCTGTCAGGCCGGAAGGCGGGCGACGCCGGGGACGAGGTGGCAGCAGCCTCACCCGGTACCCGGACATTCACGATCGAACTGGCCGGTTCCGTCCCGGACCCGGCACCCGCTGCGAGATCGGTGTCCACCGCGATTTCGGGTACGGAGCCCGCCCAGGAGCCGCCGCCGGCGAGCGGACCAGCGAGTGCGACGCCGGATGCCGCGCCGGCCTCCGGGACAGACGGGAAGACTGCCGATCAGCTACCAGCGCGCGATGCGGGCGCTGCTGCGCCAGCGCCGCAGCACCCAGCGTCTGAGGCGAAGGTGAATGCGCCGGCACCTGCTGCCAGGTCCGATGCCGCGGCCAGCACCGTGAAGGGCGGATGGGCCGTGCAGGTCGGGGCATTCAGCACTGCCGAGAAGGCCAACAAGCTGGCAGCGGAGCTCAAATCGGCGGGATTCCGCGCGTACGTCTCGCCGGTTTCGAAGTCGGGCAAGACGCTGCAGCGCGTCCGCGTGGGACCCGAGGCCGATCGTTCGCGCGCCGAGGGCATCGCCGCCAAGCTGAAAGCCCGTGGCCTGCCCGCGACCGTGGTCGCAAGCGATTGACCATGCTCTGGTAGACTGCCGCGCCACGTAGTGGCTGCCTGGCACCAGGATACGATTCGCATGACGACAGTGGATTACATCATCGTAGCGGCGCTGGTCCTGTCCACCCTGTTTGGCGGAATTCGCGGGTTCCTGCGCGAGTCGGTGGCGCTGCTCGGCTGGCTGGTCGGGCTCTGGCTTGCGTGGCGCTACGCGGGCCGCGTCGAGCCTTATCTCGGCGGTGCCATCAAGGACACGCTGCTGCAGCCCTGGGCGGCCCGGGCGCTGGTGCTGCTCGCGGTCGTGGTCGCCGCGTGGTTGCTGGGCAGCCTGCTCAGCTACCTGGTCCAGCGATCCGGCCTCACGCTGGGGATGGACCGGCTGCTCGGAGCGCTGTTCGGCGTCGTCCGCGGCGCGGTAATCGTCGGATTCGCGGTCATGCTTGGCCAGGCTGCGCAACTGCAGGGCGAAGACTGGTGGCGGTCCTCGCGCCTGATGCCGCTTGGCCAGGAAATGGCCACCGTGCTGCGCGGATACGTGGAGACCGGCAGCGAGTACCTGCAAGAAGCGCTTCCGGAAACCTGAGGCAGCACCATGTGCGGCATCGTCGGCATCGTCGGCAGCACCCCGGTCAACCAGCAGATCTATGACGCGTTGACGGTGCTTCAGCATCGTGGGCAGGACGCGGCCGGCATCATGACCGCACAGGCCGGCGAGCTGTCCATGCGCAAGGACATCGGCCTGGTGCGCGACGTCTTCCAGCAGCGCCACATGCTGCAGCTGAAGGGCAACAGCGGCATCGGCCACGTACGCTACCCGACCGCCGGTTGCGACAGCTCGGACGAGGCGCAGCCCTTTTACGTCAATTCTCCGTTTGGCATCTGCCTGGCTCACAACGGCAACCTGACCAATGCTGCCGAGCTGGCGGACGTGCTGATCCGCGAGGACCGGCGCCACCTCAACACCAGCTCGGACTCGGAAGTGCTGCTGAACGTGCTCGCGAGCGAACTGCAGCGCTTCGGCACGCCGCGGGCGACGCCAGCCGACATATTTGCGGCGCTGTCCGCGGTGTATCGCCGGATCCGTGGTGGCTATGCCGTCGTGGCAATGATCATGGGCCACGGGGTTGTCGGTTTCCGCGACCCGAACGGCATTCGTCCGCTTGTGATCGGCACGCGCGAAGGACCCAGGGGTCGTGAGTACATGCTCGCCTCCGAGAGTGTCGCCCTCGACCAGGCGGGGTACCGGCGGCTGCGCGACGTGGGGCCGGGCGAGGCGGTGTTCGTGGATGAACAGGGCCAGATGCACAGCAAGCAGTGCGTCGCGGCGCCGCGCCACACGCCCTGCATCTTCGAGTACGTCTACTTCGCGCGGCCCGACTCGATCATGGACAACATCTCCGTCTACAAGGCGCGCATGCGCATGGGCGAGTTGCTGGCCGAAAAGATCAGGAACGAGCGGCCCGAGCACGACATCGACGTCGTGATACCGGTGCCGGACACCAGCCGTACCAGCGCGTTGCAGGTCGCGCAGCTGCTGGGCGTGAAGTACCGCGAGGGCTTCATCAAGAACCGCTACATCGGCCGCACCTTCATCATGCCGGGCCAGGAGCAGCGGTCGAAGTCGGTGCGCAGCAAGCTGAACGCCATCGACCTCGAGTTTCGCGGCCGTAACGTGCTGCTGGTGGACGATTCCATCGTGCGCGGCACCACTTCCGCGCAGATCATCGAGGTCGCGCGCGAGGCTGGTGCCCGCAAGGTCTATTTCGCGTCGGCGGCTCCGCCGGTGCGTTACCCGAACGTCTACGGCATCGACATGCCGGCGGCATCGGAACTGGTCGCGGCCGGCCGCACCGAGCAGGAGGTCGCGCGCATCATCGGCGCCGACTGGCTCATCTACCAGGACCTCGACGACCTGGTGCAGGCCGTGCGTCACCACGATGCACAGGTCACCGAGTTCGACACCTCGTGCTTCTCCGGCGAGTACGTGACCGGCGACGTCACGCCGGAGTACCTTGCCCGCCTGCAGGCCGAGCGGTCCGACCTGGCCAAGACCGAGCGCAGCACGTCAAGCGGCGGGCGCGGCCCGCTCAGGGTTGTCGGCGGGCCGTGAACGGCCGCGCGGCGGAATGACGGTCCGGGCACTCATCGTCAGCGATCGGCCCGAATTCCGGCAGCTGCTCGCTCACCATGTCACGCTCGAGTGGCGGGACGCTCTTCCGGCCGAGTACGAGCCCGCCAGGCGCGGCCGGCTGCAGGCCTCGTTTCGCGGGTCGGCCTACGACGTGGTGCTGCTCGACCACGAGGTGCAGGAAGGTCGCGGGCTCGAATGGCTCGAGGACCTGGGCGATCGGGCAGGATTTCCCCCGATCGTCTACTTCGCGCCGGCGGGCGACGAGCGCGCAATGCGCGCCGGGGCCTCGCGGGTGCTGGCCCGGCTGGAGTTCGATCACGAGCAGTTCGCCGCGGCGCTGCGCGAGGCGCTCGTCGAACGCCACAACGTGCTGGCGGATACCTCGCGAGCCGCCCTGGAGCCGCCGCCGCCCGACCGGTTCGGCTCGGTGCGGATCCGCGGTTATCGCTGCGTCCGACGCATCGCCGTCGGCGGATCTTCCAGCGTGTTCCTGGCAGCGGTCGAAGGCAGCGGCGAGGCGCGTGTCCTCAAGGTATTCCGCCAGGTTCCGGACGCGGTGGAGGGCACGACGACGTTCGATCGCTTCCTGCGCGAATTCGACCTCGCCGCCCGGCTCGATCACCCGAACATCGCACGCATCCACGACCTGGGCGTGGCCGACGACCACGTCTACCTGGCGATGGAGTATTTTCCGGGCGGCGACCTGCGCTCGAGGATGAGCGGGCCGCTGCCGTGGCGCGATGCCCTCTTGTACGTGCGCCAGCTCGCGGCTGCGCTCGGTGCCCTGCACGACATCGGCGTGCTGCACCGGGACGTGAAGCCCGGCAACGTGCTGTTGCGCGACGACGGCAGTGTTGCGTTCATTGACTTCGGGCTGGCGCGACAGCTCGACCTGGACAGCGACATCACCGGCAATGGCGCGATTTTCGGCACGCCGCACTACATGAGCCCGGAGCAGGGGCACGGGCTCACGCTTGACGGGCGCAGTGACCTGTACAGTCTCGGCATCGTGCTGCACGAGATGCTGAGCGGCGTGAAGCCGTTCCGCGCCGAGACGCCGCTGGCGGTGATCTACATGCACGCCAACGAGCCGCTGCCGCGCCTGCCGCAGGCGGTCGCCCACCTGCAGCCGCTGCTTGACGCACTGCTGGCGAAACGGCCGGCGGACCGGCCGGCCTCTGCGGCCGAAATCATTGCGCGCGTGGACGAGCTGCTCGGACTGGCGGCGGCCTGATGGCGGTGCCCGGCGGGCTGCTCGGCGCGCCGACCGACCCGGCGTGGTTCGAGGCTGCTGTCGCGCGCGTGGACGAACTGCTGATCGACCATGCCAACTGCGAGAAGAAAGCTGCCTCGACCGCGCTGTCGATCATGTTCGCCTACCCCGAAGACTTCGAGCTGGCCGATCGAATGTCGCGGCTGGCGCGCGAGGAACTGCGGCATTTCGAGCTGGTGCAGCAGAAGATCACGCAGCTCGGCGTCGAGTTCCGGCGACTTTCCCCGTCGCGATACGCGGACGGCCTGCGACGTGCGCTGCGGCGCGCAGAGCCGGGGCGCCGTGTCGACCTGCTGCTCTGCGGGGCGCTGATCGAGGCGCGTTCGCACGAACGCTTTGTCGGGCTCGTCGAGCGACTGCCCGCGCCGCTGGCGGCGTTCTATGCGTCGCTGGCCGCAGCGGAGTCGCGCCATGCGGGGCTTTACCTGAGGCTGGCCGACAAACGCGGGACGGACGCGGCGTCGCGGCTCGAGCAGCTCGCGGTGGTGGAGGCGGAGCTCGCGACCTCGCCGGATCCGCAGTTCCGGTTTCATTCGGGGACGCCAGCGTAATTCGCCAGCTGCTGGCTAGTCCGCCGCGTGGGGATGCCCAGAGCCGGGGACGCCGTAAACCCATCCATGGGGGCTCGCGCGCGGCGTCCCTGCCGCGCGACGCCCCGGCACCGGGCATCCCCACCCGTCGGACGTCGCGCCAAGTGCCGCTTTGATGCTGTCACGTCTGGAGAGGCGAACGGCCCCCCGCCACGAACGGCGCGACGACGAACAGCCTCAGCGCGGCAACGAGCGCAACTGAAACCCTGTCGGCGACCACGCGAGCACGCTGCCCTGCGTGTGCCAGTCGCCGAGCACGATGCGGCGCACCTCTTCGCCGTCCACGACCTGCTCGTGCACGGCTGGACGGTGGGTGTGGCCGTGGATCATGGTCGCGACGCCACGCTCGCGAAACGTCTCCGCGACCGTGTGCGCGTTCACGTCCATGATCTCGGGCGCGGTATTCCCAGTGTGCATGCGGCTGCCCTCGCGCATCCTCGAAGCCAGCGAACGCCGCTGCGCGAGGCTCAGGTGCGCCAGAATCCACTTCACGATCGGGTTGCGCACGATGCGCCGCAGGCGCTGGTAGCTCGTGTCGTCGGTGCAGAGCACGTCGCCGTGCATCAGCAGCACCCGCTCGCCGTGGACTTCGACGATGGTGCCGTCGTCGATCAGCCGGGCGCCGGTCTCGTCGCAGAAGCGCCGGCCGATCAGGAAGTCCCGATTGCCGTGCATCACGAAGCAGGGCACGCCGGAATCGGTCAGTCGCCTGAGTGCCGTGACGATTTCCCGTGCGGCCGGATCGGGATCGTCGTCGCCCAGCCACACCTCGAACAGGTCCCCGAGCACGTAGAGCGCGTCGGCCGAGCGCGCCTCTCCGTCCAGGAATGCCACGAACTGCCGCGCGATTCCGGGTGACTCGGGGTCAAGGTGCAGGTCGGAAATGAAGAGTGTGGTCACGTGGCTGGGCGTCTGGCGATGGCGGATGTTACGGCGTTCGGGCGCGCGCGGGCCAGCGCCGGAGCCGTGGACCCGCGATCCGGTAAGATGCGCGGCCATGTCGACTGTGACCCATACCACTCGATTCGCGCCGAGCCCGACGGGCAGCCTGCACGTCGGGAACGCCCGGACTGCGCTTTTCAACCACCTGGCCGCGCGGTCGAGCGGCGGGCGCATGGTGCTGCGCGTCGAAGACACCGATGCCGGGCGCAGCGAGGAGCGTCACCTCGATCGACTGCTGGACGATCTCCGCTGGCTTGGCATCGATTGGGACGAGGGTCCGGGCGTTGGCGGTGCAAACGGTCCGTACCGGCAAAGCGAGCGCGGCGCGCTTCATGCCGGGGCGATCGCGCGGCTGCGCGAGGCGGGCCTCGCCTACCCGTGCTTCTGCACGCCAGAGGAATTGTCGCTGTCGCGCCGCGCGCAGGTTGCCAGCGGCCGTCCGCCACGCTACGCGGGCACCTGCGCATCGCTGACGGCAGACGAGGTCGGTGGGCGCGTCGCCGCGGGCAAGACGCACGCCATGCGCTTCCGGGTCCTGGCGGGACGCGCGATCGAATTCGAGGACCTGATCCACGGCGCACAGCATTTCGCGAGCGACGACATCGGGGATTTCGTCGTGAGCCGCGCGGATGGATCCGCTGCATTTTTTCTCGGCAATGCCGTGGATGACGCGGCAATGGGCGTCACGCTGGTGTTGCGTGGCGATGACCACCTGGCCAATACGCCGCGCCAGATCCTGCTGCTCGAGGCACTCGGTTTGCCGGTGCCGCGTTACGGGCACCTGCCGCTGGTGCTCGGTCCCTCGGGAGCGCCTCTTTCGAAGCGCGACGGTTCGGCCGGTCTGCACGACCTGCGCGAACAGGGGTACCTGCCCGGCGCGATCAGGAACTACCTGCTGCGGCTCGGCCACACCTGCGGCACCGATGCCTGGCTCGAGGCCGATGCGATGCCCGCGCATTTCGACCTCGGCCGCGTCAGCCGCTCGGCGGCTCACTTCGACGAAGCCCAGCTCAGGCATTGGCAGCGTGAGGCGATAACGAATGCCGGCGTCGCGGAGCTGGTCGAATGGCTGGGCCCAAGGCTGGACGCGATCGCCGATCCTGCGCGCCGGGCGGAATTCGTCTCGGTCGTGCGCGGTAACCTGCTGTTCCCGGTCGATGCCGAGCCGCTGGTTGCGGTCGCCACTGGCGCGCCCCTGCAGGTGGAGCCGGAGGCGGAAGCCGCGATTGCCCAAGCTGGGAGCGAATTCTTCGCCAGGGCGCTGGGCGAGTGGATGGCCAATGCGGGAGACTTCAAGGCCTGGACGCGCACGGTCGGGTCCGCCACCGGCCGCAAGGGCGCAGCGCTCTACATGCCGCTGCGGTCGGCGCTGACCGGCATGACCCATGGCCCCGAGCTTGCGCCGCTCGCGGAACTGATGGGGCGCGATGTCGTCGCCGCAATGCTGGCCGATGCTGCGCGGCGGGCCGGTTCGCAGGCGTGATGGAACGGGATTCCGGAGACACTGGAAGATGCTGCAGATCCACAATTCGCTGAGCGGCCGCAAGGAGACGTTCAGGCCGATCGTGCCGGGCGAAGTCGGCATGTACGTCTGCGGCATGACGGTCTACGACTACTGCCATCTCGGCCACGCCCGCATGCTGATCGCGTTCGACGTCGCGCGACGGCATCTTGCAGCGTCTGGCTACCGCGTCACGTTCGTGCGCAACATCACCGACATCGACGACAAGATCATCCAGCGCGCGGCGCAGAACGGCGAGCCGATGGCGGCGCTCACCGAGCGGTTCATCGCCGCCTACCACGAGGACTGCGAGGCGCTGGGCGTGGCACGCGCGGACCACGAACCGCGCGCGACCGAGTACCTGCCGCAGATCGTCGCGATGATCGCGACGCTGGTCGAAAAGGGGTATGCCTACGCTGGCGACAACGGCGACGTGTACTACTCGGTGTCGAGCTTCGCGCCGTACGGGCAGCTCTCAGGCAAGCGGCTCGCGGACCTGAGGGCCGGCGCGCGCATCGACGTGGATGAGGCCAAGCGCGATCCGCTCGATTTCGTGCTGTGGAAGGCTGCCAAGCCCGGCGAGCCTTCGTGGGAATCGCCCTGGGGGTCGGGACGCCCCGGCTGGCACATCGAGTGCTCGGCGATGTCGGTGGACCTGCTGGGGGCCCACTTCGACATTCACGGCGGCGGCATGGACCTCAAGTTTCCGCATCACGAGAACGAGATTGCGCAGACCTGCGCGGCCTGCGACTCGAAGTTCGTGAACCTGTGGATGCACAACGGTTTCGTGCGCGTGGACGACGAGAAGATGTCGAAGTCGCTCGGCAATTTCTTCACCGTGCGCGAAGTGCTCGAGCAGGTCGCCGACCCGGAAGTGGTTCGCTACTTCATGCTCGCGAGCCACTACCGCGGCCCGATCAATTACTCGTTGGACAGCCTGGAGCAGGCCAAGGCCGCGCTCGACCGGTTGTACCTGGCGCTGCGCGGCGTCGAGCTGGCCGTCGCAGCGCCTGCGACTGCGGCGACCGAGCGCTTCGTGGCCGCGATGGACGACGACTTCAATACGCCGGAGGCGATAGCTGAACTGCAGTCGCTGGCGCGCACGGTGAATACCGCGAAGGCCGCGGGTCGTAGCGCGGAAGCCTCGCTCGCCGCGGCGGAACTTCGCGCGCTCGGGTCACGAATCGGGCTGCTCGGCCAGGATCCGGAGACCTTCCTGCGCAAGCGGCCACGCCGTGCGGCCGCGGGGGCTGGCGACGCCGAGGGAGCCGCGACCGTGGAAGGTGTCGAGGCCACGGTCGAAGGCGGCGGCCCGTCGGATTCAGAAATCGAAGACCTGATCGCTCAGCGCGCTGCCGCGCGCAAGGGCAGGGACTTCAAGGAGTCCGATCGCATCCGCGACCTGCTGGTCGCGGCGGGCGTGCTGCTCGAGGACCAGCCCGGCGGCAAAACCCTCTGGCGCCGGAAATAGGGGACATTCTCCTTTTTTCCGCGCGGGAAAAAGGAGAATGTCCCCTACAGCCGCTGCAGCGCTGATTCGAGCGTGTTCTTCATCAGGATCGCGACGGTCATCGGGCCGACGCCGCCCGGCACCGGTGTGATCCAGCCGGCGCGCTCCCGCGCCGCTTCGAAGTCGACGTCGCCCACGAGCTTGCCGTTCGGCAGGCGATTGATACCGACGTCGACCACGATCGCCCCGGGCTTCACCCACTCGCCTGGCACGATCCCCGGCTTGCCGACCGCCACCACCAGCAGGTCCGCGCGCTCCACGTGATCGCGCAGGTTCGGCGTGAAGCGGTGGCAGACCGTGACCGTCGCACCATCGAGCAGCAACTCGAGCGCCATCGGGCGCCCGACCAGGTTCGAGGCACCGACCACGACCGCATGCAGGCCCTTGGTCGAAAGCCCGCAGCGGTCGAGCATCCTGACGACGCCATAGGGTGTGCAGGGCCGCATCAGTGGGTTGCGCAGCGCAAGCCGCCCGACGTTGTATGGATGGAATCCGTCCACGTCCTTGTCCGGCGCGATCGCCTCGATCACGGCGTGCTCGTCGATGTGGTCGGGCAGCGGTACCTGCACGAGGATGCCGTCGAGCGACGGGTCGGAGTTCAGCCGATGGATCAGGGTCAGCAGCTCGGTCTGCGTGGCGGAGTGCGGCAGGTCGTGGCTCACCGACACGAAGCCGCATTCATCGCAGGCTGCGCGCTTGTTGCGTACGTAGACGTGCGAGGCCGGGTCGTCACCGACCAGCACCACTGCGAGACCGGGCCGGCGCTTGCCCGCAGCGGCGAGGCGGTCGCTTTCCGCGCGAACCTCGCGACGAATGTCCGCCGCGATGGCCTTGCCGTCGATGATTTTTCCAGCCATTCGCCTGGATCCTTGCTCTCGGGGCGCGCATTCTGGCACGACCCCGCAGCGTGCCACGAGACTCGGTGTTCGCGAAATTGACGCTCGGGGTTGTCGTCCGTATGATTCGGCCTCCCGTGAAGGCGCGATCCGGCGGTGGATCGGGCTCAGGCGGCGACCACGAGTCGGTGCAGGGCGGGGCATGGCGCAGTCTGGTAGCGCATCTGCTTTGGGAGCAGAGGGTCGGGGGTTCGAATCCCTCTGCCCCGACCAACCGGACCGCGGTCTCGGACGATGCGCCCGTAGCTCAGCTGGATAGAGCATCGGCCTTCTAAGCCGAGGGTCGCAGGTTCGAGTCCTGCCGGGCGCGCCACGCTTGGGGAATTTCCGCTGGACGATGGTGGACGTAGCTCAGTTGGCAGAGCTCCGGGTTGTGGTCCCGGCGGTCGTGGGTTCGAGCCCCATCGTCCACCCCAGGTTTTCAGGTTGGGCCGTTAGCTCAGTTGGTAGAGCTGCTGACTCTTAATCAGTAGGTCGTAGGTTCGAGTCCTACACGGCCCACCAACTTCTCACTCCTGCATGCCGTGATAGAGCATCCGGATGAACAGCCGGATCCCGTCACTTTCCTTCAACTCCTGGTAGCGCATTCCCGAGCGGCCACCGATGTCGCGGATGTCGGCCATGAGTTCGGGATGAAACTGGCAGGTGAACGAGCGACGGATGCGGCGCGTCTCCCAGTCCTTGTAGTAGATGGAGGTCGCGCTGACTTCCGTCCACGTCGATGGATCAACGCGCGTCTGCGCGAGGATTTCAACCGCGTACGGGAGACTCAACAGCCACGCGACCGGACTCACCGCCAGCGCGTGTCGCACCGGGATGATCGCGTCGTGGAGGTTCTTGTAGGCCCAGTTGGCGAACAGGATCGCTTCCTCGTTTGCCTCGTCGCTGTGGAACATCTCGACCGTAAGCTCGCGCTCGATGGACATCACGACATCGATCACGCCCTCGAGCTCGTCGGCGACCAGCGCGTGCGCCTCGTGCAGTTCCTCTGGAACGTGGGGCTGTTCTTCGCGCCGACAGTAGGGCACCAGGCCGCGCGTGCCGACCTCGAGGCTTTCGTTCGGGGCAACCGCGAACCGCGGGTCGTTCCATCCGCTCGCCACGATCTCTCCGCGCTTCATGATCCGCAGCGACTCACCGACGGATTCGATCCTTCGGCACAGGCGTTGCAGGGACTCGAGCGTGCGGCCGAGCGGGTCCATCGGGAACTTCGTGAGCAACTGTATCTCGCGCACGGCCCGCTTGATGAGGCGGATGTGCGACGCGGCAGCCAGCTGGTGACCGAGGCAGATGAAGAGCGTAGGGCCACTCGCTGTGGACCGTCGCAGCAGCAACTGGTCCACCAGGCGAAGCAGGTCGTCGAGTCCTGCCTTGCCGCCCTCGAAGCTCTGCGCATCGTGCACGGACGGGTTTCCGCCCTGCACGACGGTCGCGATGCCGGCGCTCAGCACATTCGCCAGCCGCTCGGTGTCCCCGATACCGCTGCGCCAGACCGGGTAGAGGATCGTGTCGGCGTCCGCGATCTGCTGCAGTACGTATGCGACGTTCTTTGAGGCGCGAACGGGCTCGCCGCGCGGATTGATACCGACGTCACGCCAGGGCTCGATGATGGACACGCTTTGCCTGTAGAGCTCCGGCATCTGCAGCAGGAAGCCGAGGTACTCCGGGCTCTCGATGACCTTCTCCAGCGGCGGGGCGAGGCCCCAGTCGAAGAGTCCCTCCCGGGCGAGCATGTCCCGGCCGGGAAACGGTGTCGGTGAGTCCCGGTCGCGGAGGAAGTACCCAAGGAGCGCGTGAACGGACTGCGGGCTCGATGCGTGCAGGCCCAGGATACCCGGGCGCGGCCGCCAGCCGAGGTGCTCGATGGAGACGCGCTTTGGCACATGGACGCTGGTCATTTCAGCCAGCATGAGCAAGAGGCGTGCCATCTGTGCGCGGGCATCGGCATCGCGGTTTTTCAGCAACTTGGGCGGCCTTCTGGATCTCGTCGACCACCGCGTGCACCCGGACGGGGCGGGCGCATCGATCGGCTTGCTCGATTGCGGTGCAGAACGTCGGCAAGTCGACATCCCGCGAGTTGTCCGCCGCCTTAGGTAGCTTCCCGACTGGTCGCGAAACCCTGCTGATGTGACCATCAGTCGGGGGCCGAGCCGTCAATGATTTATTGGCGGGCAAAGCGAATCTTCCCAGGAGATCGCGATGGCAACCAGGAAGTCTGTCAGGACCGTGCTCGCGGCAGTTGCCGATCCGGCGGCGAGCGGGCAGATCGCGGCACGCAAGGCGGTCGAAATCGCCTGGCTGTTCGGCGCAGACGTGGTGCTGTACCACGCGTGTTACGAGTCCTCGCTGTCCGGTGGCGTACTTTTCGACTCGGCACATCTCGCGGCAGCACGCCGCGACCACGTCGCCCGCGCCGCACGCGCGCTCAAGGAAATGGCAGGTTCACTCGGCGGCCCGGAGTCGCAGGTCCGGGTCCGTGCTGAGTGGACGCGATCCATTCCCGAGGCCGTGGCCCGTGCTGCGATTCGTGAAGCGGCGGACATCGTGGTGGCGGAACCGCGCTTCCGATCGTCACGCAGGCATCGTGGTTTGTCGCGCATCGACTGGGAAGTTGCCCGCCTGTGCCCGGTGCCCCTGTTGCTGGCCCGCAGTTCGGCGCCTTATTCAAAGCCCCGGCTCCTGGCCGCGGTAGATCCGGGCGCACACGGTCTGCGAGTCTCGGCGCTCGACGCCGGCATCGTCGGCATGGCATCCGCGGTCGCGGCCGTCACCGATGGCAGCGTGCGACTCATCCACTGCATGCCCGAACCCAGCCTGGCACTCGCCGTCCGGCCCGCGGTGATGCGCCGGGAGCAGCAACGCGTCAAGACGATGGTGCGGCACCTGGCGCGGGAAGCGGGAATCGCGGCGAAGGAAGTCAGGATCGTGCCGGGAAACCCGGTCGAGGAATTGATCGACGCCGTGGCAACGGAGGACGCCGATATCCTGGTAATGGGCACCAACGTGCGAGGCCCGTTGCAGCAGCTGCTGATCGGCAGCACCACCGAGCAATTGATGCACGTTGCGCCGTGCGACATGCTGCTGGTCAAGCCGAACAGCTTTCGACTGGCCTCGAGCCGCGGGCCGCGGAAATGACGATCGGTACCGGATGACGCGCAAATGAAAAACGGGCCAGCGGCAGCAGAAAATGACTGCGAAAGTCGTACCGACGGCTCGGACTGCATGGCCGGAGGAGCACCATTGGCATGCGCTGCCAGCCAGCGAGGTCCTTGGCCTACTTGACGCATCCGCGACCGGCCTCGGTCGGGCCGAAGCCGCAACGCGCCTCGAGCGTTGCGGCCCGAACGTGCTGCCCACGAAGCCTCCACCCGGCGTCCTGGAAATCGGTCTTCGGCAGCTCAAGAGCCCGTTGATCTACGTGCTGCTGGCGGCGGCCCTGGCCGCGCTCGCGCTCGGCGACCTGGGCGACGCGGCTTTCATCGGCCTGGTGCTGCTGATCAACTCAGGCGTAGGTGGATGGCAGGAGTGGCATGCCGAACAGCAGAGCCAGGGCCTGCAGAAGCTGCTGTTGATCCGTGCCGCGGTGCTGCGCGACGGCGAAGCGGTCGAGCTCGATGGCGCGGAACTCGTGCCGGGGGATATCGTGGCGCTCGAGAGTGGTCGGCGGGTGCCGGCAGACCTGCGCCTGCTCGATGCGCACAGCCTGGAGATCGAGGAAGCGCTGCTCACCGGTGAGTCGCTGGCGGTGCTGAAGGATGCCGCCTGGACCGGTGGCGCCGAGGCGGGGCCAGCCGACTGCCGCAACATGGCGTTTGCCGGCACCACTATCGCCCACGGCCGCGGGCATGGCGTGGTCGTGGCAACCGGCGCGCGCACGACGGTCGGCCGGCTCGCGATCTCGATTGCCGCCGCGGGCGCCGGGAAGCCTCCGCTTGTCGAGCGGATGGAGCGATTCAGCCGCGTGATTGCCGTGGCCGTACTGTCGGCGGCCGTATTCATCGGCGTCGTGGCGGTACTGGTGCATGACGCGAGCATAGGCATGATGTTCATGTTCGGCGTTGCCCTTGCGGTGTCGGCGATCCCGGAAGGCTTGCCGGTCGCCATCACCATCGCACTGGCGATTGCCGCCCGCAGGATGGCCGGACGGGGCGCCATCGTGCGCCGCCTCCCGGCGGTCGAGGGCTTGGGCAGTTGCACGCTGGTCGCGAGCGACAAGACCGGTACGCTCACCTGCAACGAACTGACGGTGCGCGAGGTATTCCTTCGCGACGGGTCCCGGCATGCGGTCACCGGCGCAGGATACGAGCCTGTAGGCGAGATACGCTTGCAGTCCGGCGCGCCGACGCACGTCGAGCAGCAGGCCCTGCGCGAACTGCTCGAGGTGGCTGCGGCCTGCAACGAGGGCGACCTGCATCGAAATGACGGGGCATGGGTGTGGCGCGGCGATCCGACCGATATCGCGCTACTCGCACTCGCCGGCAAGGGGGGCGTCCATCGCGAGGCGCTGCTGGTACAGCGGCCGGCAGTCAACGACATCCCGTTCGAACCCGAGCATCGCTTCGCCTGCAGTTTCCACGCGGACCATTCCCAGACCTGGGTAGCGGTCAAGGGTGCGCCGGAGCGGGTCCTGGAAATGTGCCGTGCGGTCCCGGATCGCTATGAGGCGGTGCATGCCGCGGCCGTCGACATGGCGAGCCGCGGAAATCGTGTCCTTGCGCTTGCGTCAGGTGTCGTCGCGCGCGCGATGTCGCCGGGAGAGACGCCGGAGGAGCCGCGCGACCTGGAGTTCGCGGGCCTGGTCGGGCTGATCGATCCGCTGCGGCCGGGCGTGTCGGCGGCCGTGCGACGCTGCGACGACGCGGGTATCCGCGTGATCATGGTGACAGGCGACCACCCGGTCACGGCGCTGGCGATTGCGCGCGAAATCGGCATTGCAAGCAGGGAGACCGAAGTCGTTCACGGTGCCGACCTGCGTGCGGGCGACGACGAGCTGATCCAGCGCTCGATCGAGACCGGTCGCGTATACGCGCGCGTGACGCCGGACCAGAAGCTCTCGATCGTGAAAGCGGCGCAGCGGGCCGGCCATTTCGTCGCGGTGACCGGCGACGGCGTCAACGATGCGCCGGCGCTGCGTCACGCCAACATCGGCGTGGCCATGGGTCGAGGCGGCACTGACGTCGCGCGCGATGCATCCGACGTGGTCCTGAGTGACGACAATTTCACAACCATCGTCGCGGGCGTGGAGGAGGGCAGGATCGCCTACCAGAACATCCGCAACGTCATATACCTGCTGGTCGCGGCCGGCGTGGCCGAGGTGCTCACGGTGGGCCTCGCGGTCATCATCGGCCTGCCGTTGCCGCTGCTGCCGGTGCAGCTGTTGTGGCTGAACCTTGTGACCAACGGTTTCCAGGACGTGACGCTGGTCTGCGAGCAGGGTCGCGGCGACGAACTCGAGTCGCCGCCGCGCAGTCCGCGCGAACGGGTGTTCAACCGTTTGATGATCGAGCGTATCGCCCTGGGCGGCCTGTGGATGGGGCTGCTGGGATTTGCCGCCTACGTTCTGATGCTGGCCATGGAGGTCCCTGTGCCTGACGCCCGCAACGCGCTGATGCTGCTGCTGGTGCTGCTGCAGAACGTCGACGCCTTCAACGCCCGTTCCGGAGACGGTATCGGCATTCCGGATGCCGCTGGGTCGCAATCCGTTGCTGGTACTCGGAGTTGCCGCGGCGCTGCTCTCGCACGTCGCCGCAATGCACATTCCGCTGATGCAGCGGGTGCTGAGCATCAGCCCGATCGGCGCAAGGGAATGGCTGGTTCTCGGCGGGGCCGCACTCAGCCTGCTGGTGGTCATGGAAGTGCAGAAGGCTGTCTGGCAGTGGCGAAACCGCTCACCGGCTCGCCGGCCGGCGTGGCCCGTTACCGGGGCATGAGAACGGCGCAATTTGACAGTTTCGGGTGCGCAACTACCGGCCGGAAGATCATGGCCTTCGCGGTGCCTGACGATTCCCGGTAGATTTGCGGGGCCGTGCGACCGAAAAAATATCCAGGACGGTCGATAGTCGCGTTGCCGGTCGTCGGCATCCTCTCGCTGCTGTCGCTGCTGCTCTTCGTGCGCATACCGTCCAGCAAGGAGTGGGTTCGTGTGCTGCTCGATGCTTCGCACGGTCCGATCTTCGCGGGTGTCGCCGTGCTTGTCGGTTTCCTGCTTGCGCGGGGCAGGCGGCGGCGCGATCCGCCCGAGTGGCCCAATTGGACCGTGTATCTCCAGTCCCTGGCAATCAGCGTCGCGCTTGGCGTCCTGATCGAATTCCTGCAGGGCTTCCAGGGCAGGCCGCCGTCGCTCTTTGACGTGATGACCGATACGGCCGGTGCATTGGTTGGCCTATCGGTTTGGTCGTTGGCGTCTCGGCCGGAGGCGAGCAAGGCGAGAGCGTCCGCCCGGAGGGACTCGGGCCTCGTCATTGCGCTCGGTCTCGCGGGCGCGGCGTTCGTGCTCTGGTGGCCAATACAGGTTGCGACCGCCTACGCGCATCGCGCCGCCGTCTTCCCAGCCATAGCCGACTTCTCTAACCCGCGAGGCCTCGATTTCGTGACCACCGACGGCCTTGGGGCCGCGATTGCCGACCTCCCGGCGCCGTGGTCCGCACATGCCGGCGAGCGCGCCCTTGAGATCCGCTACGACCCCGGCCATCCGCCGGCGGTGCAGGTCGTCGAGCCGCAGGGAGACTGGCGTGGATTCAGCGTTCTTGCAGTGGACCTGACCAATCCGAGCCCTGCAGAGTTGTCGCTGGTGTTGCGGATCCTGGACGCCACGCATGACTGGTCCCACGAAGACAGGCTCAACCTGCCAGTGAGTATTGCCCCGGGGACACGCACCACTCTCCGGGTTGCACTTCCCGTGATCGAGCGCGCGCCGGCGTCGCGCCGCATGGACTTGACCCGGATTGCGAACGTGATGCTTTACGGCCGGCCGCCCACCGCATCCGGCTCTCTGTACGTGTCGCGGATCTGGCTCGAGTAGCCTCGCGATCGCCCGAATCGGCCTTAGAGAGCCATTGCCGAAGCCTAAACGGTTCGTTGAAGTACTTCTTACAGATTGATTTCCCTATAGAATCCGCCCCGCTGCCGGCATGGGCGGTGGACCGGCGAAAGTGGCGGAACTGGTAGACGCGCTGGATTTAGGTTCCAGTGGGTAATCCCCGTGAGGGTTCGAGTCCCTCCTTTCGCACCAGTCCCCGGCGGTACTCCCGCCGGGCCGATTCCATGGCAAAATACACGGCTTTCCCGGGCGGCCGCGAGTGCGCCCCAGACCCTTCCGAGGATCGATGAGCATGCAGGTTTCCGTCGAACAGACCGGGGCGCTCGAGCGCCGCATGGAAGTGAGCGTACCGAGCGATCGCGTCGAACAGGCGATCGACAAGCGCCTGCAGCAGGTCAGCCGCACAGCGAAGCTCAAAGGCTTTCGCCCGGGCAAGGTCCCGCTCAAGGTGATCCGCCAGCAGTTCGGCGCCCAGGTGCGCCAGGAAGTCGTCGGCGACCTGATGCAGTCGAGCTTCGCCGAGGCCGTCACGCAGCAGAAGCTGAGCCCTGCAACGGGCCCGCGTATCGAGCCGATCGCGATGGCGGCCGGCGAGGACCTGAAATACCGGGCCGTATTCGAGGTGTTCCCGGAGGTCACGCTCGCAAACGTCGATGGGCTCGAAGTCATGCGACCGGTGGCCGACGTTGCCGAGGCCGACATCGACGCGATGGTCGAGAACCTGCGGGCACAGCGTCCGAAGTTCAACGATGTCGAGCGCGAGAGCGTCAACGGCGACCGGGTCACGATGGACTTCGTGGGCCTGCTCGACGGCGCCGGGTTCGAAGGCAGCAACGGCACCGGTGTGGTCGTGCAGCTCGGCGGCGGGCGCATGCTGGCCGAATTCGAGGCGGGCATCGTCGGCATGAAGGCGGGCGATGAGCGCAAGATCGAAGTGCGCTATCCCGACGGATATCACAACGCGTCGCTGGCCGGCCGCACCGCCACGTTCGATGTGCAGATGAAGAAAGTGGAGGAAAAGCTGCTGCCCGACCTCGACGACGCCTTCTGCCTCGAGTATGGCGTCGAGGAAGGCGGCATCGCACAGTTGCGCAGCGAGGTCGCTGACAACATGCGTCGCGAACTCGAAAACAACGTGCGCGCCCGCCTGCGGCAGCAGCTGCTCGACAAGCTGCTCGCGGCGAATCCAGTGGAAGTGCCGAAGAGCCTGGTCGACGCCCAGGTGCGCGAAATGCAGGTCGATACCGCGCGCCGCATGGGCGCCAAGGACGCCTCGCAACTGCCGCCGCCGGATTCGTTCGTCGAGCCCGCGCGTCGTCGCGTCGCGCTCGGTATCCTGGTCGGTGAGCTGATCAAGACCCGCGGCATTGCGATCGACCGCGAGCGTGTCGATGCGCGGCTCGCAGACCTTGCGGGCGGCTACCCGGATCCGACGGAGATCCTCAAGGCCTATCGCCAGAATGCGGACGCGATGCGCCAGGTCGAGAACATGGTGCTCGAGGACCAGGTCGTCGACCACCTGCTCGAGCACGCAAAGGTCACCGACCAGCCGACGACGTTCAAGGAAGTGATGAACTTCGGCGCGTGACACGTTTCCGCGCTGCACGGGCCCGTCGGTCGATACGCCCGGCGCCTTTGCCTTACACTAGTCGTCAATTGCCAGCCACGGGTCATCCTTCGTCATGCCACTCACGCCTCCCAGCGCCATGAATCTCGTTCCCATGGTGGTCGAGCAGACCGCCCGCGGCGAACGCGCCTACGACATCTACTCGCGCCTGCTGAAGGAGCGGGTGATCTTTGCCGTCGGTGAGGTCGAGGACCACATGGCGAACCTGATCGTGGCGCAGTTGCTGTTCCTGGAGTCCGAGAATCCCGAGAAGGACATCGCGCTCTACATCAACTCGCCGGGCGGGTCGGTGAGCGCCGGGCTCGCCATCTACGACACCATGCAGTTCATCAAGCCCGACATCAGCACGATCTGCGTGGGCCAGGCCGCCAGCATGGGCGCGGTGCTGCTCGCGGCCGGTGCGAAGGGCAAGCGCTTCTGCCTGCCGCACTCGCGCGTGATGATCCACCAGCCGCTCGGCGGCTTCCATGGCCAGGCCACCGACATCGAGATCCACGCCCGCGAGATCCTCGACGCCCGCGAGCGCCTGAACCGGATCCTGTCGTTCCACACCGGCCAGACCATGGATCGCATCAAGCAGGACACCGACCGCGACAACTTCATGACCGGCGAGCAGGCGATTGCCTATGGCCTGGTCGACGAGGTGCTGCGCAAGCGCGTCTCGCCGACCCCGGCACCCCCTGCACCCGCCGGTTGAGCCGGGCCGGGCGACTTGGGTGTAACTTAAGTCGCTGTCTCGTCAGGGTTTTTTGCGGCTGGCGCAGCTGCATGGTATAAGCCACGGGGGTCCGCCGTCGGCGGTCCCGACAGTGCCCGGAAGGGCGGAGCAGCAAGGGCAGGGCATGGCTGACGAATCACGCGGCAAGAGCGACGACGGCAAACTTCTCTATTGCTCCTTCTGCGGCAAGAGCCAGCATGAGGTCCGCAAGCTGATTGCCGGGCCGTCGGTGTTCGTGTGCGACGAGTGCGTGGAGCTCTGCAACGACATCATCCGCGAGGAACTCGAGGAAAAGGCCGAGAAGACCCGCGAGAAGCTGCCAAAGCCGCACGAGATCAAGCACGTGCTCGACGAGTACGTGATCGGCCAGGAGCGCGCCAAGAAGGTGCTCTCGGTCGCCGTCTACAACCACTACAAGCGCCTGCAGACCCGTGGTCCCGGCGCCAAGCGCGACGAGGTCGAGCTCGCCAAGAGCAACATCATGCTGATCGGCCCGACGGGCAGCGGCAAGACGCTGCTGGCCGAGACGCTGGCGCGCCTGCTGAACGTGCCGTTCACGATCGCGGACGCCACCACGCTGACCGAGGCGGGCTACGTCGGCGAAGACGTCGAGAACATCATCCAGAAGCTGCTGCAGAAGTGCGACTACGACGTCGAGAAGGCGCAGACCGGCATCGTCTACATCGACGAGATCGACAAGATCTCGCGCAAGTCCGACAACCCGTCGATCACCCGTGACGTGTCGGGCGAGGGCGTGCAGCAGGCGCTGCTGAAGCTGATCGAGGGCACGATCGCGTCGGTTCCGCCGCAGGGCGGGCGCAAGCATCCACAGCAGGAATTCCTGCAGGTGGACACCGGCAACATCCTGTTCATCTGCGGCGGCGCGTTCTCGGGCCTCGAGAAGATCATCCTGAACCGCACGCAGAAGAGCGGCATCGGCTTCGTCGCCGAGGTCCGTGAGCAGGGCGAGCGGCCGCACGGCAGCGACCTGTTCCACGACGTGGAGCCCGAGGACCTGATCAAGTACGGCCTGATCCCCGAGTTCGTGGGTCGCCTGCCCGTGGTCGCGACGCTCGACGAACTCGACGAGGCTGCGCTGATGCAGATCCTCACCGAGCCGCGCAACGCGCTCACCAAGCAATACCACCGGCTCTTCGACATGGAAGGCGTCGAGATCGAGTTCCGCGACGAGTCGCTGCGGGCGGTGGCGCGCAAGGCGATGCAGCGCAAGACCGGTGCGCGCGGGCTGCGTACCATCCTCGAGAACGTGCTGCTCGACATCATGTACGACCTGCCGGGCATGCGTAACGTGCAGAAGGTCGTCATCGACGATGACGTCATCAAGGGCGAATCGAAGCCGTATCTCGTATACGGCGCCGAGGAACCGCGCATCGCCGTCGTCGAAGAGCGTCGCACCGGTTCCGACAACTGACCCGAAAGTAGGGGACATTCCCCTATTTCCCAATAAT
This sequence comes from uncultured Gammaproteobacteria bacterium, assembly GCA_963793005.1. Classification (GTDB taxonomy): domain Bacteria; phylum Pseudomonadota; class Gammaproteobacteria; order Steroidobacterales; family Steroidobacteraceae; genus RPQJ01. The sequence goes on along the minus strand of CAWBYP010000004.1, from coordinate 60,576 downwards.
AGGTGCCTGCACCTATTTTCTCAGCGGCCGGAAATGTCCAGGCACCTGTTTCCGCATTCCCTATTGAATCTGGGTGCCGCGTCCCCAAAGATGTCGTTATCTGAGCGGCAGCGCCCCGGACCAGTGTGGCCCGGCGGTGCACCTGTCCGTATCCCGCCCCGGAGACCCTGACAAGTGACGAAAGCACCCACCGAGACCCCGGCCGCGACCACCCCTGATTCGCTTCCGGTACTGCCGCTGCGCGACGTGGTGGTCTATCCGCACATGGTCATCCCGCTGTTCGTGGGCCGCGAGAAGTCCATCCTGGCCCTCGAGCAGGCGATGAAGGTCTCCAAGCAGATCCTGCTGCTCGCGCAGAAGCAGGCGGACGTGGACGACCCCGAGGCCAAGGACCTGTACGACGTCGGCACGGTCGCGACCATCCTGCAGCTGCTGAAGCTGCCCGACGGCACCGTCAAGGTGCTGGTCGAGGGTGGCGATCGTGCGAAGGTCGAGTCGCTCGAGGCGGGCGATTACTTCGTCGCGAAGGTGAGCGTGCTCGGCGACGGCGAGCCCTACGACGAGCGCGAGATGGACGTGCTGGTGCGCTCGGTGGTCTCGCAGTTCGAGCAGTACGTGAAGCTGAACCGCAAGGTCCCTCCCGAGATCCTCACCTCGCTGGCCGGCATCGAGCAGCCGGGTCGCCTGGCCGACACGGTGGCGGCCCACATGTCGCTGAAGCTCGACGCGAAGCAGCGGATCCTCGAGGTCCAGGAGGTCCGCAACCGTCTCGAGCACATCCTCGCGCTGATCGAGGGCGAGATGGACGTGCTGCAGATCGAGAAGCGCATCCGCGGCCGCGTGAAGCAGCAGATGGAGAAGAGCCAGCGCGAGTACTACCTGAACGAGCAGATGAAGGCGATCCAGAAGGAACTGGGCGAGATGGACGATGCGCCCAACGAGATCGCCGAGCTCGAGAAGCGGATCGCGCGGGCGGGCATGCCCAAGGAAGCCCGCGAGAAGGCCAAGTCCGAGCTTGCGAAGCTGAAGCTGATGTCGCCGATGTCGGCCGAGGCGACAGTGGTCCGCAACTACATCGACTGGGTGGTGAAGGCACCCTGGCGCCGGCGCACCAAGGTCAAGCACGACCTCGCCGGTGCCGAGACAGTGCTGAACGAGGACCACTTCGGACTCGAGAAGGTCAAGGAACGCATCGTCGAGTACCTCGCCGTGCAGCAGCGCGTGCAGAAGCTCAAGGGCCCGATCCTGTGCCTGGTGGGACCGCCCGGCGTCGGCAAGACATCGCTCGGCCAGTCGATCGCGCGCGCGACCAACCGCAAGTTCGTGCGCATGTCGCTCGGCGGCGTGCGCGACGAGGCGGAAATCCGCGGCCATCGTCGCACCTACATCGGCTCGATGCCCGGCAAGATCATCCAGAACATGGCGCGCACGGGCGTCAGGAACCCGCTGTTCCTGCTCGACGAAGTGGACAAGATGTCCATGGACTTCCGCGGTGATCCCTCCTCGGCGCTGCTCGAGGTGCTCGATCCCGAGCAGAACTCGACCTTCAACGACCACTACCTCGAGGTCGATTTCGATCTCTCCGAGGTGATGTTCGTCTGCACCGCCAACAGCCTGAACATCCCGGCGCCGCTGCTCGACCGGATGGAAGTCATCCGGCTGCCCGGTTACACGGAAGACGAGAAGGCCAACATCGCCCGCCGCTACCTGCTGCCGAAGCAGGTGAAGGGCAACGGCCTGCGTGACGAAGAGATCAAGGTGAGCGACGCGGCGATCCTGGAGATCATCCGTCACTATTCGCGCGAGGCAGGCGTGCGCAACCTCGAGCGCGAGCTGTCAAAGATCTGCCGCAAGGCGGTCAAGGAACTGCTGCTCGAGAAGAACCGCAAGCAGGTGTCGGTGACGCCGAAGAACCTGTCGAAGTACCTGGGAGTGAAGCGCTTCCGCTACGGTCGCGCCGAGGATGCCGACCAGGTCGGGCAGGTGACGGGCCTCGCGTGGACCGAGGTGGGCGGCGAGCTGCTGACGATCGAGGCAGCGGTCATGCCCGGCAAGGGCAAGCTCACGCACACTGGCCAGCTCGGCGAGGTGATGCAGGAGTCCATCCAGGCCGCGATGACCGTGGTGCGCAGCCGTGCAGCGTTGCTGGGGCTCGATCCCGAGTTCTACCAGAAGTCGGACGTGCACATCCACGTGCCGGAGGGCGCAACGCCCAAGGACGGACCGAGCGCTGGCGTCGGCATGTGCACCGCGCTGGTGTCCGCGCTGACCCGCAGCCCGGTGCGCAGCGACGTGGCGATGACCGGCGAGATCACGCTGCGCGGCGAGGTGTTGCCGATCGGCGGCCTCAAGGAGAAGCTGCTTGCGGCGCACCGCGGCGGCGTCCGGACCGTGCTGATTCCCGACGAGAACGTGAAGGACCTTGCCGAGATTCCCGACAACATTAAGGGCAACCTCGAGATCAAGGCGGTAAAGTGGATAGACGAGGTCCTGCAGCTGGCGCTCAGGACCATGCCGCAACCCGTGACCACGCCCGTTGCAGCGGACGTCGGGAAGCCGGCAAAGCGGCAGGGGCGGCGCCCGGGCAAGCCGGTCCACGCGCACTGACGACCCGAACATGGCCAACAGGAGAAACGAACGATGAACAGGAACGAACTGGTTGAAGCTGTGAGCGAGCGCACCGGGCTCGCACGATCCGATGCAGCGCAGGCGGTTGAAGCCGTGCTCGCGGCTATCACCGAGGCAATGCGCGTTGGGGATACCGTGACCCTGTCGGGTTTCGGGAGCTTCGTTGCGAAGTCCCGCGCCGCCCGGACCGGCCGCAATCCGCGCACCGGCGAGGCGATCGCGATCCCGGCCAGCCGGGCGCCGACGTTCAAGGCTGGAAAGGGCCTGAAGGATGCCCTAAACTAGCCAGCTCCCCAGGGAGCGCGGGTGCTTAGCTCAGCTGGGAGAGCGACGCCTTTACACGGCGTAGGTCGGGGGTTCGATCCCCTCAGCACCCACCAGAAAAACGCGGAGTGGTAGTTCAGTTGGTTAGAATACCGGCCTGTCACGCCGGGGGTCGCGGGTTCGAGTCCCGTCCACTCCGCCAACTTTCGCTGACGATGAGAGCCCGCACCAGCGGGCTTTCTCTTAACCGCTAACCGCTGGTCAAATCACCATGCTGCAGCAGATTCGCGACAAGATTTCGGGCTGGTTCGCCTGGGTATTCCTCGGCGCCATCGCCGTGGTGTTCGTCTTCTGGGGAATCCGTTTCGAATCGGGGCCGACGGCGGCTGCCGCCAAGGTTAACGGCGAGAGCATCCCGGTCGAGCAGGTACGCCGTGCCTGGCAGCAACGCCAGGCCCAGCTGCAGCAGGCTACCCGCGACGAACTGCCCGCGGCGCTCGTCAAGGCGGAGCAGACAAAACTGCTGAACGAGTTCATCGATCGCGAGGTGCTGATCCAGCACGTTACCAGGATGGGCTACCGCGTCAGCGACCTGGTCATCGCCCGCGAGATCGAGGCGATACCGGAACTGCAGGTCGATGGGAAATTCTCGCGCGATCGCTACGCGGCGCTGCTGGCTGCGCAGGGCCGCAGCGAGCCGCAGTTCGAACAGGATTTCCGGCGCGACATCCAGATCGCACAGCTGCGCAATGGCATTGCCATCTCGTCGTTCGCAACGCCGGGGGAACTCGGCCGGCGCCTGGCGCTCGAGGGCGAGACGCGCGACATCGACTACTTCACGATCGCGGCGGCGCAGTTTGCGGAGCAGGTCGTCGTGTCATCGGGTGAGGTGCAGGCCTGGTACGACGCGAACAAGGCGAGCTTCGTGACGCCGGAGACCGTGTCCCTGCAGTACGTCTCGATCAAGGCGGCTGACGTCGCCGCGACGGTCGAGGTCACCGACGAGGCGCTGCACCAGTACTACGACCAGGTCGCGCAGGAGCGCTACCAGGACGCGGAGCGACGCCGGGCCCGGCACATCCTGATCGAGGCAGGGGAGGATGACGCGGCGGCAAGGAGCAAGGCCGACGATGTGCTGGCGAAGGCGAAGGCCGGCGAGGACTTCGGCAGGCTCGCCAGCGAGTATTCCGACGACCCCGGCTCGAAGACCCAGGGCGGCGAGCTCGGCTGGGCGACCCGGCAGAGCTTCGTGCAGCCGTTTGCGGACGCGCTGTTCGCCATGCAGGTGGGCGAGATCAGCGACCCGGTGAAGACGCAGTTCGGCTACCACGTGATCCAGCTCGAGGAAGTCCAGCCGGCGCGGCAGCGCAGCTTCGAAGAGGTGCGCGCCGAACTCGAGGCCGAGTACCGCACCGAGCAGGCGCAGGCGCAGTTCTACGAGAAATCGCAGTCGCTTGCCGACGACGCATTCGCCTCGCTGACCGAACTCGAAAGCGTCGCGCAGCAGCACGGGCTGACGCTCGAGACTGTCGCGGTCTTCACCCGCCAGGGCGGAGGGCCGTTCGACGACAATCGCAAGGTCATCGATGCCGTGTTCAGCGACGAGGTGCTGCAGGAGCGCCAGAACAGCCCGGCCATCAACGTCACCGACGACGAGGTGGCCGTGTTCAGGGTCACCGACCACAAGCCGGCGGCGCCGCGTCCGCTCGAAGAAGTGCGCACCGAGATCGAGGCCGCGCTGCGCGAGCAGGGCGCACGCAAGGCGGCCGAGGCCGCGGCAATGGCCGAAGCGGACAGGATCAACAGCGGAGCGGCTTTCGCCGAGGTTGCGGGTTCGGCAGGCGCCACGCCGGTCGGGGCCACCACCGTGGGCAGGACTGCCGAAGGCGTGCCGGCCCCGCTGCTGAAGGCGGTATTTGCTGCAGGTCGCCCGGCCCCGGGCAAGGCTATCGGCGGGACCGCGGTGCTTGCTGGCGGCGATGTTGCCGTATTCGTGGTGAACGCGGTGCGCGCCGGCACGGCGCCGATGGGCTCGGACGCCGCCGTGCAGCTTTCCCAGGTCATGGACAAGGCGGCCGGCATGGCGGCCAGGGCCGATTACACCGCGTACGTGAAAGAACTCGATCGCACGGCGAAGATCACGATCAGCGAGCAGGTATTCGCCGAGTAGCGCCTGCTATTCCGGAAACGACATGCCGACGTGGCTGTACCCGGCATCCACGTACAGCACTTCTCCGGTGATCCCCGCGGCGAGGTCCGAGCACAGGAATGCCGCTGCATTGCCGACGTCGTCGATGGTCACGTTGCGCCTGAGCGGCGTGGCCGCGGCAACGTGGCCCAGCATCTTGCGGAAGCCGCCCACGCCTGCCGCCGCAAGTGTCTTGATCGGCCCTGCGGAAATTGCGTTGACCCGGATGCCCTGCGGCCCGAGGTCCGCCGCCAGGAAGCGCATGTTGGATTCGAGGCTGGCTTTCGCGACGCCCATAACGTTGTAGTTCGGGATCGAGCGTACCGCGCCCAGGTAGCTCATGGTCACGATCGCGCCCGGGCGCCCCAGCATCATCGGACGCGCGGCCCTGGCCAGCGCAGCCAGGCTGTAGCTCGAGATGTCGTGCGCGACCTGGAAGCCTTCACGGGTGACGCTGTCGAGATATCCGCCGGCGAGCTGTTCCCGCGGCGCAAACGCCACCGAATGCACCAGCACGTCGAGCGAGTCCCAGGATCTGCGCAGCTTCGCGAATGCGTCGTCGATTTCCGCATCGCTGGCAACGTCCATCGGCAGCACCAGGCTGGAGCCGAACTCGGTGGCCATCGCCACCACGCGATCCCTGAGGCGGTCGTTCTGGTAGGTGAAGGCGAGTTCGGCACCTTCGCGCCGCATGGCCGCCGCGATGCCGTAGGCGATGGAACGCTCGGTCGCGAGGCCGACGATCAGCGCGCGCTTGCCGGAAAGGAATGCCACCGGGTCAACCTCCGTCGACCCGTCTCGGGTCACTGTAGACGACCAGGCGCTGGCCGGTGCGAATCGTCGAGGACGGCCGCAGTCCATTCCACGTCGTGAGCTGGCGCACCGACACGTTGAACTTGCCCGCGATTTCCGAGAGCGTGTCGCCGCGACGCACCTGGTAGGTCATGCGGGTGGCTTCGGCGGAACCCGTTGACGAGGCGCGCGATCCGCCCGGAATCTTCAGCCGGGCGCCCGCCGTGAGCTGGCTCTTCGAGTCCATGCCATTTTCCGCGGCCAGTGCAGGAACCGTGACCCCGTAACGGCGCGCGACGCCCCACAGCGTGTCGCCCGGCTTGACCAGGTGCACACCCGAGGAGCGCTGCGGAGCGGCCTTCTGGCGCTCGGGCAACTGCGCGGCGATCTCCTCGCGCGGCGCGGCAGCGGCGAACGTGGCGCTCGCGGGCCCGGCACCCGGTACCTGCAAGGTGTCTCCCGGGTGGATGGTCGCGTCGGTCAGGCCGTTCGCTTCCAGCAGCTGGCCGGCCGAGATGTCGTAGCGGCGTGCGATGGCGCTGATCGTGTCGCCACGCTTGACCTGGTGGGTCGTCGTCTGCGGCGGTTCGGCGGCAGCGGCGGCGAGCTTGGCCGCGCCGGTGTCCGTGAGCATCGCCACGCGGAACGGCTCGACTGACTGCACCGGCAGCAGCAGCTTGTAGGGGCCATCGGGAGGCGTTGTCATGCGATTGAATGCCGGATTCAGCGCGAAAATGTCGTCCCGCGAGATACCGGCCAGCGTCGCCGCCTCGCCGAGGTCGATCTGGCGGCCCGGGTCCACGACGCCGAAGTAAGGCTGGTTCGCGATCGGCTCGAATTGCAGGCCGAACGCGGCTGGGTTGCCTACGATGCGACGGATCGCCAGCAGCTTCGGCACGTAGTCGCGGGTCTCGGCCCGTAGCTGGAGGCTGAAGAAGTCGGTCGGCCGTCCGGCCGTGGTGTTGCGCCGGATCGCGGTCTTCACCGTGCCTTCGCCGCCGTTGTAGGCTGCGATTGCCAGGTACCAGTCGCCATCGAAGTAGCGGTTCAGGTACTGCAGGTAATCGAGCGCCGCCATCGTCGAGCGCTGCACGTCGCGACGCTCGTCGATCCACCAGTTCTGCACCAGGCCGTAGTGCTTGCCGGTGCTCGGGATGAACTGCCACAGGCCGGCCGCGCGGCTGCGCGAATAGGCCACGGGGTTGAACGCGCTCTCCACGACCGGCAGCAGCGCGAGTTCGAGCGGCATTCCGCGCCGTTCGAGTTCATTGACGATGTAATAGAGATAGCGCGAGCCGCGCTTGAACGTGCGGTCGAGGAAATCGGGCCTGGAACGGTAGCTCTCGACCTCGCGATCGACGCCGTAGTGGTCGATGTCCGGAATGGCGTACCCGGCACGTATGCGGTCGAACAGGTCGGCATACTGGCCCGACGGGAGTTCTTCGGCGTCGAGTCCGCCCGGGATCGTGCCGCCGGGCCTCGCAGGGTAGGCCTTTCCCGCCTGGTGCTGGCCGGATGGTGGCAGGCTCGAGTAGTCGTCTTTCGATTTCGTGGTGCTGCAGCCGGCGAGCGCCGCGCCGAGCAGGGCGAGCATTGCGAGCCGCGCGACCAGGTGACGCATCATCGGAACCCGTCCTTCCAGGAGCGCACTGCCGCAAACACCTCGCTGGGCTGCGCCAGCGTCCGTCCCGCGTGGGCTTCTGCCGCGCTCCGGACCGAAGGCAAGCGGCAGCGCAGGAAAGGATTGATCCTGCGTTCGCGTCCGAGTTCCGAAGGCAGGGTGATGGCGTCTCGTTCGCGCAGCGCGCGCGTCGCGTCGAGTGCGTCGATCACCGCGGCATTGCCGGGCTCGACGCTGGCCGCGAACCTGAGATTGCCGAGCGTGTACTCGTGGGCGCAGTAGATGCGCGTCTCGTCGGGCAGCGCGGCAATGCGATCCAGTGAACCAAGCATCTGCTCCGCCGTGCCTTCGAACATGCGCCCGCACCCGCCACTGAACAGCGTATCGCCGCAGAACAGCGCGCCGTGGCCGTAGTAAGCAATGTGCCCGAGCGTGTGACCGGGGACCGCCATCACGAGAAAATCCAGGCCGGGTTCTGCAAGGCGGACATGGTCTCCATCGTCTAGCAATTGCGCCTCGCAGGGCAGGCGTTCGCGGGCCGGTCCGAAGACCCTTGCCCCGTGATTCGCGGCGAGTTCCGCGACGCCCCCGACGTGGTCAGGGTGGTAATGCGTGACGAGGATTGCAAGGAGCTTGAGTCCAAGCTTCTCGAGCACCTCGTCCACCGGGCGGGCCTGCCCCGGGTCCACAACGACTGCTGCGTCCGGCTGTCCCGGCGCGCGGATCAGCCAGATGTAGTTGTCCGAGAACGCCCGCACCGGGCTCACTTCGAGCATCTGCGACCCCCGCCATGACTGGGCATGAGTCCGGGCGCGCGTATTAAAACCGTTCGCGGCGGAAATATCCAGAATATGTCTCACGAATTTCGCACGAAATCATCGGCTTTGCCGCTATCCTTGCCGCCGATGCTAAATGCCCAGGCAAGTGACTGGTTCGGCTCCCGGCCGGGGTGCACGCTGCTCGATTTCGAGTCGCGCGTGCTCGCCGAGGCGCTCTCCGACGTGGTCGGCTTCGAGATGCTGCAGGTCGGTCGCTGGGGCGAGGGCACGCGGCTCGGGTCGCATGCGCGCGCGCAGCATCACTGGCTGGTGGCGCCCGATGCAGCTGGCAAGGGCGCCATCCGGGCGGACTACGACGCGCTGCCGATAGCGTCCGGCTCGATCGAGGGCGTGCTGCTGCCGCATACGCTCGAGCACGCGGCGAATCCGCACGAGATCCTGCGGGAGGTCGAGCGTGTGCTGATGGGCGAGGGGCAGGTCGCGATCTGCGGCTTCAACCCGTACGGCCCGTGGGGCCTGCGCAACCGCCTGTCGCGCGGGCGCTTCCTGCCGCACGCAGAGCGCCTGCTCGGCGAGGGACGCATCCGCGACTGGCTGCGCCTGCTCGGTTTCGAGGTGACACTGTCGCAGCGCTTCCTGTTCGTGGCGCCGTGGCGCAGGCGCGGCGGGGCCGATCCCGACAGCTGGATCGAGCGTCGCGGGCCTGATCTTTTCGCGCCACTCTCGGCTGCATACCTGCTGAAGGCGCGCAAAAGGGTGCGGGCACTCACGCCGATCCGGCCCGTCTGGCATCGGGCACGCGTGGTCAAGGTCGGGGCTGCAGAGCCAACGACGAGGAATGCTGCGTGACCGAGGTCGAGATCTACACGGATGGCGCCTGTCGCGGCAATCCCGGTCCCGGCGGCTGGGGTGCGTGGCTCGTCTCCGGCGGGCACGAGCGCGAGCTGTGGGGCGGGGAGGCGCACACGACCAACAATCGCATGGAACTCACCGCCGCGATCGAGGCGCTGGCGGCGCTGAAGCGCCGCTGCAGGGTGCAGCTCTATACCGACTCGCAATACGTGCGTAACGGCATCGTCGAATGGCTGCCGCAGTGGAAGAAGCGGGGCTGGAAGACGGCCGACCGCAAGCCCGTCAAGAATGCCGACCTGTGGGTTCGCCTCGAGCAGGAGATCGAGCGCCATGAGGTGCACTGGCACTGGGTGCGCGGGCATTCGGGCCACGATGGCAACGAGCGGGCTGATGCGCTTGCGAACCGGGGCGTGGACCAGATCAGCGGGCAGTGACGGGTGGGGTGGACGGCTACGGGTCGAGCGGCCTCGCGGCCACCGGACGCTTCCGGCTAACCGCTATCCGCATCTGGTCCCGTTTCGGGTAGCCTTCACCGAACAAATACCAGCGGATCCGGGCGGCATGGACTTCATAGACCTCAAGACCCAGTACAAGCGGATCAAGCCCGCGGTGGACGCGCGGATCGCGCGGGTGCTCGAGCACGGCCAGTACGTGATGGGGCCCGAGGTGAGCGAGCTCGAGCAGGTGCTGGCCCGCTACTGCGGGACGAAGCATTGTGTCGCGGTCTCCAGCGGCACCGACGCGCTGCTGGTCGCGCTGATGTCGCTCGACATTCGCCCGGGCGACGAGGTGATCACGGCGCCTTTCACATTCTTCGCCACCGCCGAGATGATCGCGCTGATCGGCGGCCGGCCGGTATTCGTCGACGTCGACCCGCGCACCTGGAACCTCGATCCCGCGAAGCTCGAGGCGGCGATCACGCCACGCACCCGAGCGATCATGCCGGTGTCGCTCTATGGGCAGTGCGCCGATTTCGACGCCATCAACGCGATCGCCTGCAGTCACAACCTGCCGGTGATCGAGGACGCGGCGCAGAGCTTCGGCGCGACCTACAAGGGGCGGCGCTCCAATGCCTTGACGCTGATCGGCGTCACGTCGTTCTTCCCTTCGAAGCCGCTCGGCTGCTACGGGGACGGCGGCGCGCTGTTCACCGACGACGACGACCTGGCCCGCGTGATGCGCGAGATTCGCGTCCACGGGCAGGACCGGCGCTATCACCACCCGCGGCTGGGCCTGACGGCGCGGCTCGACACCATCCAGGCGGCGGTGCTGCTCGAAAAGATGGCGATCTTCGACGACGAAATCGCGGCACGGGCCAGGGTCGCCGCCGTCTACGAGCGGCTGATCGTCGAGGCGTTCGGCGCCGGTGGCGCCATCAGCCCGCCGTACGTCGAGCCGTCCAACACCAGCGTATTCGCCCAGTACACCGTCGAAGTGGATCGGCGCGACATCGTCGAGACGCGCATGAAGGCCGCAGGCATACCCACCGCGGTTCACTACCCCATGTCGCTGCATCAGCAGCCGGTATTCTCCTATCTCGACCAGCCCGCCGGGAGCTTCCCGGTGTCGGAGGCCGCGGCGCGCCGCGTCATCAGCCTGCCCATGCACCCGTACCTGGCCGAAGAGCAGCAGGCCAGCGTGGTGGCGGCACTGGCCGGAGCGGTGAGGGATTGATGCGCCAGGTCGTCCTCGACACCGAGACCACCGGCCTCGAGCCGGAACTGGGCCATCGAATCATCGAGGTCGGCTGCATCGAACTGGTCAATCGTCGCCGTACCGGGCGGAACTTCCATCGCTACGTCTGTCCCGACCGCGAGATCGACCCTGGCGCGCTGCAGGTCCATGGCCTGACCGCCGAGTTCCTGAAGGGCCAGCCGCGGTTTGCGGATATCGCAGCCGAATTTCTCGAGTTCGTCCGCGGGGCAGAGCTGATCATCCACAACGCCCCGTTCGACGTTGCGTTCCTCGACGCCGAGCTTGCGCGCCTTCCGGAGGGCAGCGCGATCGCCGGGCATTGCGCGGTGCTCGACACGCTGCAGATGGCGCGGCGCATGCACCCCGGCCAGCGCAACAGCCTCGATGCGCTCTGCAAGCGCTATTCGGTCGACAACTCGCAGCGCGACCTGCACGGTGCCCTGCTCGACGCAGAACTGCTGCTCGGGGTGTACCTCGCGATGTCGGGCGGGCAGGGCGCGCTGGGGCTCGGCGATGGCGAACAGGTGACGGAGACCCAGGCGAAGGCGAAACGCGCGAAGCGGCCGCGCGGCGCACTGCTGGTCCGCATGGCGAACGACGACGAGCTGGCCGCCCACGAACTGCGGCTCGACGCGCTCGACAAGGCGAGCAGCGGCAGGACGCTCTGGCGGACTTTCGAGCAGGCATCATGAACACCACGCTCTCGCAGGCATTCGCGCGCAACTTCCTCGGCCAGGCCCCGGACTGGTACAAGCTGACGATCGTCGGCTTCCTGGTGGCAAACCCGATCCTGCTGATCATGGCGGGGCCGGTCTTCACCGGCTGGGCGCTGCTTGCGGAGTTCATCTTCACGCTGGCCATGGCGCTACGCTGCTACCCGCTGCAGCCGGGCGGCCTGCTCGCGATACAGTGCGTGCTGATGGGGCTCACGAGTCCCGAGGGCGTCTACCACGAGGTAACCGGCGCGTTCCCGGTGATCCTGCTGCTGATCTTCATGGTTGCCGGCATCTATTTCCTGCGCGACCTGCTGCTCTATGTATTCGCGCGGCTGCTGCTCAAGGTTCAGACCTCGTCCACGTTGTCCGTGCTGTTCTGCGCCTCTGCCGCGGTGCTCTCGGCATTCCTGGACGCGCTCACGGTGGTGGCTGTCGCGGTCACGGTCGGCGCCGGTTTCTACGAGGTCTACCATCGCGTGGCCTCGGGAAAGCACTACGACGCGGCCCACGACGCGGCCCACGACGACGGCGTGCATACCCTGCATCGCGAGGACCTCGAGCAGTTCCGGGCTTTCCTGCGCGGCCTGATGATGCACAGCGCGGTCGGCACGGCGATCGGCGGCGTGATGACCCAGGTCGGCGAACCGCAGAACCTGCTGATAGCGGAGCAGGCCGGGTGGACGTTCGTGGAATTCTTCCTGGAGGTCGCGCCCGTATCACTGCCCGTCGCGGTCGCCGGGCTCGCGACCTGCTGGGTGATCGACCGGTTCCGGTTGTTCAGCTACGGTGCCGGTCTGCCGGACTCGGTGCGTTCGGTATTGCGTGACCACGCCGAACACCTGTCGTCGCGTGCCACTGCGCGCGACAGGCAGGTGCTGATCGTGCAGGCGCTGGTGGCGCTTACACTGGTGCTGGGCCTCGCGTTCCACGTCGCCGAGGTCGGGCTGATCGGCCTCGCCGTGATTATCCTCGCGACCAGCTTCACGGGCATCGTGGAGGAACAGCGCCTCGGCAAGGCATTCGAGGCCGCATTGCCATTCACGGCGCTGCTGGTGGTGTTCTTCGTCATCGTCGCGGCGATCCACGAGCAGCACCTGTTCGAGCCGCTGATGCGCGAGGTGATCGCGGCCGACGGGAGGACCCAGGCAGCCATGCTCTATGCGGCCACCGGCGCGCTGTCCGCGATCAGCGACAACGTGTTCGTGGCGTCCATCTATATCACCGAGATAAAGGCGGCGTTCATGCAGGGGCTGATGTCGCGCGAGCAGTTCGAGATGGCGGCCGTCGCGATCAATACCGGCACCAACATCCCGAGCGTCGCAACGCCGAACGGGCAGGCGGCATTCCTGTTCATGCTCACCTCGACGCTGGCACCGCTGATCCGGCTGGGCTACGCACGCATGATCTGGATGGCTTTCCCGTATTTCGTGGTGATGACCAGCGTGGGGCTGTGGGCGGTGTTGTACGTGCTGTAGCCGGCACCAACCGGGGCCACCCGCGGCAGTTTGATCCCTGTCTCATTTACGCGTCGTCGCCTGTGGCATCCTTTCCGGAATCGAGTTGGCCACTGACCGGCCGGCCCGCGACTGTTCCAGGAACCTGAAAGACTCTATCCAATGCCTCGCTTCAACCTTCGCAACCTCCGCATCGGCGTCGTCGGCCTCGGCTATGTCGGTCTGCCGCTCGCCGTCGAGTTCGGCAGGCGCTTCGCCACCGTTGGGTTTGACGTCAAGGCCGCACGCGTCGACGAGCTCCGGCGCGGACACGACAGCACGCTCGAGACCGACGCAGCCGAACTGGCAGCCGCGACGCAACTCACGTTCACGTCGAAGCTTTCGGACCTGAAGGCTTGCCGGGTGTACATCGTGACGGTGCCGACGCCCGATTGACGAGTTCAAGCGACCGGATCTCACGCCCCTCGTCAAGGCGAGCGAGTCCCTGGGGCAGGTGCTGAAGAAGGGCGACGTCGTGGTCTACGAGTCCACCGTGTACCCGGGCTGCACCGAGGAAGTCTGCGTCCCGATCCTCGAGCGGGTGTCGGGTCTCAGGTTCAACAAGGATTTCTTCGCTGGCTACAGCCCGGAGCGCATCAACCCGGGCGACAAGCAGCACCGGCTGTCCACCATCCGCAAGGTGACCTCCGGTTCGACGCCCGCGGTGGCGGACTTCGTCGATTCTCTGTATCGCTGCATCGTGACGGTGGGCACTCACAAGGCATCGAGCATCAAGGTGGCCGAGGCCGCCAAGGTGATCGAGAACACGCAGCGCGACGTCAACATCGCGCTGATCAACGAACTGGCGCTGATCTTCAACCGGCTCGGCATCGACACCGAGGAAGTGCTGCTGGCGGCGGGCAGCAAGTGGAACTTCCTGCCCTTCAGGCCCGGACTTGTGGGTGGGCACTGCATCGGCGTGGATCCCTACTACCTGACGCACAAGGCGCAGGCGATCGGCTACCACCCGGAAATGATCCTGGCCGGCCGGCGCATCAACGACAACATGGGCATGTACGTGGCGCAGCAGGTCGCCCAGCTGATGATCGGCCGACGTATCCAGGTAAAGGACGCGCGCATCCTGGTGATGGGGCTCACGTTCAAGGAGAACTGCCCCGACATCCGGAATTCGAAGGTGGTCGACGTGGTGCGGGAGCTGCAGAAGTACGGTGCGAAGGTGGATGTCTGTGACCCGTGGGCCGTCACGGCCGAGGCCATGCACGAATACGGGATCAGGCCCATCCGCAGGCTCAAGCCCGGCACCTACGACGCGGTCGTGATGGGCGTCGCGCACGACGAGTTCAGGCGCATGGGCATCGCCGGTGTCCGCGCGCTGGGCCGCAAGGTTCATGTGCTCTACGACATAAAGTACGTGTTCAAGGCGGACGAGGTTGACGGTAGGCTGTAGTCCATGAAAATTCTCGTCACCGGCGCTGCCGGATTCATCGGTTACCACACGGCCCGCAAGCTGCTCGAGCGCGGCGACGAGGTGGTCGGCCTCGACAACCTCAACGATTACTACGACGTCCGGATCAAGCACGCGCGGCTCGAGATGCTTGGGAACCTGCCCGGGTTCCGTTTCGTTAAGCTCGATCTCGCCGATCGCGAGGGCATGGCGAGGCTCTTCGCCGCAGAAAAGTTCGAACGAGTGGTTCACCTCGGCGCGCAGGCGGGCGTGCGCTACTCGATCCAGAACCCACTGGCCTACGTGGACAGCAACCTCGTCGGTACGACCAACGTGCTCGAGGGCTGCCGCCACAGCGGCGTCGAGCACCTGGTCTATGCGTCCACCAGTTCCGTGTACGGCGCCAACACCAACATGCCGTTCTCGGTGCACCAGAACGTGGACCATCCGCTGTCGTTCTACGCGGCGACCAAGAAAGCCAACGAGCTGATGGCGCATACCTATGCGCACCTGTACTCGCTGCCGGTGACCGGCCTGCGATTCTTCACGGTCTATGGTCCGTGGGGCCGACCGGACATGGCGCTGTTCCTGTTCACGCGCAACATCCTCGAAGGCAAGCCGATCGACGTGTTCAATTACGGTCGCCATCGCCGGGATTTCACCTACGTCGGCGACATCGCCGAGGGCGTGGTGCGCGCCTGCGACCGCATCGCGACCGGCAATGCCGACTGGGACAGCGACCGGCCCGACCCGGGCTCGAGCCGCGCGCCGTATCGGCTCTACAACATCGGCAACAACCAGCCGGTGGAACTGCTGCATTACATCGAGGTGCTCGAGCAGTGCCTGGGCCGGAAGGCGCAGATGAACATGCTGCCTCTGCAGGCGGGCGACGTGCCCGACACCTGGGCCGACATCGACGACCTGGTCCGCGAAGTCGGCTACACGCCGGCGACGCCAGTCGAGGTGGGTATCCGCGCCTTCGTCGACTGGTACCTCGAGTACTACAAGGACGGCGGGCCGCCGGCGACCAAGGTCGTAAACCTCGGCTGACCGCAAGCACCAGAAGGGGACATTCTCCTTTTCCGTCCGCGGAAAAAAGGAGAATGTCCCCTGCTCGGAAATTCGGTGCCAGGCACCTATTTTCCGTTGGCGGCGGAAGCAGCTGCCCGGTTACACCAGCTTGACGATGTCGCCGTAGGCGGCGAGGGCCGCGTCGTTGGTCAGCAGGATCATCGGCTCAGAGAGCGCCTGGGCGATCAGCATGCGATCGAATGGGTCTTTGTGTAATTGCGGCAGGCTCTGGACCCGGGCGGCGTGCTCAATCGTGATCGCCAGCGACCCGAAGCCGGCGGGGCCAAGCGCCGCGACCACGTCGACTGGATCTCCGGTCAACTTTCCAAGGGCGACCTTGATGCTCATCTCCCAGATCGAGGCAGCGCTGACGTACACGTCTTCGTCATCGATGATTCGGCGCGCCCGGGGAGGCAGCCTCGAGGGCGATGACAACGCCCAGAGCAGCAGGTGCGTATCGAGCAGGACACGCATGCTCAACGTACTTCGAAGTCGGCGAGGACATCGGGCGGCAACTGGGCATTGAAATCGTCA
Organism: uncultured Gammaproteobacteria bacterium; assembly: GCA_963793005.1. GTDB lineage: Bacteria > Pseudomonadota > Gammaproteobacteria > Steroidobacterales > Steroidobacteraceae > RPQJ01. The sequence continues at coordinate 44,538 of CAWBYP010000004.1, read as the reverse complement.
GCCACCTTCAGTCGTCCCTTCAGGAGGCCCAGCGTCTTGCGACGCGGTACCTTCTCAAGCGGCACCAGGCGCGCGACCGGCTTGCCCGCCTTGGCGATGACGACTTCGGCGCCGGCGGCGACATCGTCGACGATGCGCGACAGGTGCGTTTTCGCCTCGTGAATGTTGATCATCGTGCCCATGCTGGCCACCGCTTTATAGGTTAGTCCAACTTAGTCTGGTTCATGCGAGTCCTTGGCGCAAGTTCGACTGCCGGGAGTGCGACTGTGGTGCGGCAGGTCGTGCCGTTCAAATTGAGAATTTCACCTCAATCGCGCGATACCCGACCGGGATACCCTGCGCTCCGTGCGGATAGGTCAGGCGAGCGGTTCCTCTGCTAGAATCGCCGCTGCACACGCGCTTCAATCGTGCTGATTAAGTAAATTAACTCAAAGGTTTACGCGTGAAAGTTACAGTATTCGGTTCGGGTTATGTCGGCCTGGTCACCGGTGCCTGCTTTGCCGAGGCAGGCAACAACGTCATCTGCGTGGACATCGACGCCGGCAAGGTCGAGCGACTCAAGCAGGGCGAGATCCCGATCCACGAGCCGGGCCTCGACGTCATCGTCCGCCGCAACGTCGAGAAGGGCCGCCTGACGTTCACGACCGACGCGAAGGAAGGCATCGAGCACGGGCTGTTCCAGTTCATCGCGGTCGGCACGCCGCCCGACGAAGACGGCTCGGCGGACCTGTCGCACGTGCTCGCGGTGGCCGAGACCATCGGCCGCCACATGGACGAGTACCGCGTCGTCGTGGACAAGTCGACGGTGCCGGTGGGCACGGCCGACAAGGTGCGCGAGCGCATCGAGCAGACGCTCGGCGAGCGTGGCGCGAAGGTCGAGTTCGACGTGGTATCGAATCCCGAGTTCCTGAAGGAGGGCGCGGCGGTCGCCGACTTCATGAAGCCGGACCGCGTGGTGGTCGGCACCGACAACCCGCGCACGGCGGAACTGCTGAAGACCCTCTACGACCCGTTCACGCGCAACCGTGAGCGCCTGATCGTGATGGACGTGCGTTCCGCGGAACTGACCAAGTACGCGGCCAATGCGATGCTCGCGACCAAGATCAGCTTCATGAACGAGATCGCGAACCTGGCCGAGCGCATGGGCGCCGACATCGAGAAAGTGCGCATCGGCATCGGCTCCGACCCGCGCATCGGCTACAGCTTCATCTACCCGGGCGCCGGCTACGGTGGCTCGTGCTTCCCGAAAGACGTGAAGGCGCTGGTGCACAGCGCGAGCGAGCACAAGTTCGATGCGGAGTTGCTCAGGTCCGTCGAGAGCGTGAACAAGCGGCAGAAGCAGCTGCTCTATCGCAAGCTATCGGCGTACTTCGAGGGCAACCTGAAGGGTCGCACGATCGCGGTCTGGGGCCTTGCCTTCAAGCCCAACACCGACGACATGCGCGATGCCCCGGCCCGCGAGCTGATGGAAGCGCTGTGGGCGGCGGGCGCCAGGGTGCAGGCCTACGACCCGGTCGCGATGGGCGAGGCACGCAGGATCTACGGTGAGCGCACTGACCTGGTACTCGCGGAGGACGCCGAGCAGGCGCTTGACGGCGCCGATGCGCTCGCGATCGTCACCGAGTGGCAGGAATTCCGCAGCCCCGATTTCGAGCTGATCCGCGACCGCCTGAGGCATCCGGTGATCTTCGACGGCCGCAACATCTACGACCCCGCCATGGTGAAAAGCTTCGGGCTCGCCTACCATGGCATCGGCCGCGGCGAGCCGTTGGTCGCCTGACCTGACCGCGCCGCGGGGGACCAGCACGCTTGACCATCGAGATCGTCATTACGCTCGCCGTCGTGGTCGGCGTGCTGGTGCTGCTGACCGCGAGCCGGCTCGAGACCGACGTGGTGCTGGTCGGCGCGATGATCGCGCTCACGCTGAGCGGCGTGCTGAAGCCCGACCAGGCACTGCAGGGCTTCGCGAGCAGCGGCGTGATGACCATCGCGGCGCTCTACATCGTGGTCGCGGGGCTGCGCGAGACCGGGGCAATGGCGTGGATCTCGCGCTGGGTGCTCGGTCGGCCACGATCGCTGGTCGTGGCGCAGGCCAAGCTGAACGTGGTCACCAGCGTGCTCTCGGCCGTGATCAACAACACGCCGGTCGTTGCGCTGTTCATCCCGGTGGCCCAGGAATGGTCGGCGCGCTTCGGCTACTCGATATCGAAGCTGCTGCTGCCGATGAACCACATGGTGATCCTGGCAGGCATGTGCACGCTGATCGGCACCAGCACCAACCTGATCGTCAACAGCATGCTGGTCAAGACGGTCCCCGATTCGGGATTGAGCCTGTTCAGCCTGATCTGGATCGGTTTGCCGCTGACGGTCATCGGCTTTGTCTACATGCTGGTGGCGCCGCGCTGGCTGCTGCCGGACCGCCAGGGCCCCGTCGAGCAGCTCGAGAACGCGCGCGAGTACAGCGTCGAGGCGCGCGTCACGCCGAACGGTCCGCTGGTCGGTCGCAGCATCGCCGAGGTCGGGCTGCGCAGCATGAAGTTTGCGTTCGTGCTCGAGATCGCCCGCGGCGAACGGTTGCTCACTGCCGTGCGGCCCGAAGAAGTGCTGCTCGCCAACGACCGCGTCACGTTCGTTGGCGTGGTGGACGCGGTCAACGAGCTGCGGCGCATCCCGGGCCTGCTCGTCGCAGAGGACCAGACGTTCCAGCTCAACCTGCGCCATGCCCAGCGATGCCTGGTGGAAATCGTGCTGGCGCCGTCGTCGCCGATGGTTGGGCAGACCATGCGTGAATCGGGTTTTCGCAGCACCTACAACGCGGCGGTGATCTCGATCTCGCGTGACGGCGCCCGGCTCGAGGGCAAGATCGGCGAGGTGCGGCTGCGCGCTGGCGACACTATGCTGATCGAGGCGGACCACGGCTTCGTCGAGCGCCACAAGTACAACCGAGACTTCCTGCTGGTGAGTTCGCTGCAGGACTCGACGCCGCCGGACTTCGCGCGTGCGCCGCTGGCGTTCCTGATCCTGGTGGCGATGCTGGTGATGGGCTCGCTCGAGTGGATTCCGCTGTTCCAGGCGTCGTTCATCGCCGCCGGCCTGATGATCGCGACGGGCTGCGTGACGCTCAGCGTCGCGCGCCGCAGCATCGAGTATCCGGTGCTGGTCGGCATCGCCGCCTCCTTCGCGCTGGGATTCGCGCTTGCGGAGTCAGGGGCCGCGGACCTGCTTGCCGGCTGGATCGGATCGATCGCCGAGGGCGACCCGTTCTGGGCGCTGGTGGTGCTGTACGTGGTCTCGGTCATCCTCACCGAGCTCATCACCAACAATGCGGCCGGTGTGCTGATGTTCCCGATCGCGATGGCCGTGGCCGAAGCGGCCAATGCGAGTTACCTGCCCTACGTGGTGATCGTCATGGTCGGCGCATCGGCGGGCTTCATCACGCCGATCGGTTACCAGACCAACCTGATGGTCTACGGACCGGGCGGCTATCGCTGGATGGACTACGTCCGCTTCGGGACCCCGCTCAGCATCGTGATCGGCATCGCGACGGTGCTGATCGTTCCGCGGGTGTGGCCGTTCTGATGTCGTACGCCGCTGCAATGTGCATTCACGTCAGGATGGCCCGGCTCTCAAGCAAGGCAGCTCAATGTTGATTCCAGTCATCCTGTCCGGCGGCTCCGGAACTCGTCTCTGGCCGCTGTCGCGCGAGTTGTACCCCAAGCAGCTGCTGCCGCTGGTTGGCGACCGCACGATGCTGCAGGAGACCGCCGCGCGTGTGGAAGGGCTCGAGGACCTCGGCGCACCAGTCGTGGTCTGCAATGAGAGTCACCGCTTCATGGTGGCCGAACAGCTGCGCGAGTCCGGCGCCGAACCGCAGGCCATCGTGCTGGAGCCCGTCGGCCGCAACACTGCGCCGGCGGTGGCCGTGGCCGCGCTCGTCGCACTCGAAAAGGCCGGTGTGGCCGCTGACGCCCCGGCCGCAAAGCGCCTGGCGCGCCGGGCGGGAGACGTTCCGCAAGCCCAGCCCGCTGGGGCACCCGACCCGCTGCTGCTCGTGCTTCCCGCCGACCATGTGATCCGCGATGTGGAAGCATTCCGTGCGGCGGTAATGTCTGGACGCCCGGCGGCCGAGGCTGGCGCGCTGGTCACCTTCGGCGTGGTGCCGGACCGGCCCGAGACAGGCTATGGATACATCCGGCGCGAGCCCGGCAAAGGGCCCGCGTACCCGGTCGCCGAGTTCGTCGAGAAGCCGGATGCTGCAACTGCGGCCACGTACCTCGAGTCGGGCGACTATTTCTGGAACAGCGGGATGTTCATGTTCCGCGCCAGCGCATACCTGCGGGAACTCGGTGCCCATGCGCCGGCGATGCTCGAGGCCTGCAAGCGCGCGGTGGCCGCGGCGAAGAGCGACCTCGATTTCACGCGCCTGCCGGCGGCGGAGTTCAGCGCCTGCCCAAGCGATTCCATCGACTACGCGGTGATGGAGAAGACGCGCTCCGCCGTCGTGGTGCCGCTCTCGGCGGGCTGGAGCGACGTGGGCTCCTGGTCTGCGCTCGCCGATGCGCTGCCGACCGACGAAGCGGGCAACGTCACCGCCGGCGACGTGCTGGTCGAGGACGCACAGGGTTGTTACCTGCATTCGACCAGCCGGCTGATTGCGGCCGTCGGGCTGCGCGACCACGTGGTCGTCGAGACCAAGGACGCAGTCCTGGTCGCGCCGCGCGACCGCGTGCAGGACGTGAAGCAGCTGGTGCAGCAGTTGAAGGCGCAGGGCCGCTACGAGACCTCGCTGCACCGCGAGGTGTTCCGCCCCTGGGGCAGCTACGACAGCGTGGACGCCGGCGAGCGCTTCCAGGTGAAGCGCTTGAGCGTGAAGCCGGGCGCGTCGATGTCGCTGCAGCTGCACCATCATCGTGCCGAGCACTGGATCGTCGTCTCGGGCACCGCACGGATCACCCGTGGCGAGGAGACATTCCTGCTTGGTGAGAACGAGTCGACCTACATCCCGATGGGGACGAAGCACCGCATCGAGAATCCGGGCATGGTGCCGCTGCACATCGTCGAGGTACAGTCTGGCACCTACCTGGGCGAAGATGACATCGTACGTTTCGAAGACCGCTACGGGCGCGAGGGCTCGGAAAAATGAACCCCATCAGCATCAAGGGCTTCAAGGCATACGACCTGCGCGGCCGTATCCCCGACGAGCTGAACGAAGACGTCGCCTACCGCGTCGGGCGTGCCTACGCGGAGTTCGTCAAGCCGAAGAAGGTGATCGTCGGGCGCGACATCCGGCTCTCGAGCGAGGAACTCGGCAAGGCGCTCGAGCAGGGCCTGCTCGACTCAGGCGTCGACGTCTACGACATCGGCCTCTGCGGCACGGAAGTCGTCTACTACGCGACCTTCGCGCGCGAGATGGACGGCGGCATCATGGTGACCGCGAGTCACAATCCGCCGGATTACAACGGCATGAAGTTCGTGCGCGAGGGCTCGCGGCCGATCAGCGGCGACAACGGCCTGCAGGACATACGCCGACTTGCGGAAGCGGGCGTGTTCACTGCCCCGCAGCGCGTCGGCGAGCGGTACGCCGTGGACATCATGCCGGACTACATCGAGCACCTGCTCTCGTACGTCGATCGAGCCACGCTGAAGCCGCTCAAGGTCGTCGTGCACGCCGGCAACGGCGGGGCAGGGCTGATCGTGGACAAGCTCGAGCCGTACCTGCCGTTCGAGTTCATCAAGGTGGGCCACGAGCCGGACGGCACGTTCCCGAACGGCGTGCCGAACCCGATGCTGCTCGAGAATCACCGCGCGCCGGTCGAGGCGCTGCATCGCCACAAGGCGGACCTCGCGATCTCGTGGGACGGCGACTACGACCGCTGCTTCCTGTTCGACGAGCAGGGCACCTTCATCGAGGGCTATTACATCGTCGGCCTGCTGGCCTCGGTGTTTCTCGCGCGAGATCCTGGCGGCCGGGTTGTCCACGACCCACGCCTCACCTGGAACACGCTCGATATCGTCGCGAACGGCGGCGGCAAGGCGGTGCAGTCGAAGTCCGGTCATGCCTTCATGAAGCAGGTGATGCGCGACGTCGACGGTATCTACGGCGGCGAGATGAGCGCACACCACTATTTCCGCGACTTCGCCTACTGCGACAGCGGCATGATCCCGTGGCTGGTCGTGATGCAGGTGATGAGTGATACCGGCAAGACGCTGTCGCAGCTCGTTGGCGAACGCATGCGGCTGTTCCCGGCCAGCGGCGAAGTCAACCGCAGGGTGCCGGACGCGCCGGCCACCATCGCCGCGGTGCTGGCCAGGTACCAGCCTGACGCGAAGAACGTGGACCACACCGACGGCGTCAGCGTCGAGTTCGACCGCTGGCGGTTCAACCTGCGCTCGTCCAACACCGAGCCACTGATCCGCCTGAACGTCGAGAGCCGCGGCGACGAGGCCCTGATGCGGCAGAAGACCGCCGAGCTGCTGGCACTGATCGGTGGCGAACCCGGCTAGGGGACATTCCCCTATTTTCTTGGGGTAGGGGACATTCTCCTTTTTCCGTCGTCGGAAAAAGGAGAATGTCCCCTGAGGTAGATTGTTCGGCATGAAACTGCTTTTCTGGATTTCCGTTTTCAGTGCCGTCTACAGCTATGCGGCCTACCCGCTGATTCTTTCACTGCTCCCGGCGCGGCGGCGGGATGCCGTGGCAGGATCCGACGGCGAGGATGGCGACGCAACCGGCCCGCTGGTAACGCTGATCATTGCCTGTCGCAACGAGCGCGCGCGAATTGCTCACAAGCTCGACAACTCGCTCTCGGTTCAATACCCGAGGCTCGAGCTGATCGTCGCGTCGGACTGCTCGGACGACGGGTCCGACGACATCGTCGCATCGTATGCAGCGCGCGGCGTGCGCCTGGCGCGTTCGCCCGAGCGTCGCGGCAAGGAGCATGCGCAGGGGCTGGCCATCGCCCAGGCGAACGGTGAAATCGTCGTGTTCTCCGATGCGGGCACCGACCTGCCACCCGACAGCATCGATCACATCGTCCAGGATTTCGACGATCCGGGCGTCGGCGCGGTCTCCAGCGAGGACACGTTCATTTCCACGGATGGGTCCGTCGTGGGCGAGGGGCTCTACGTCCGCTACGAGATGTGGCTGCGTCGGCTCGAGTCGCGCGTCGGAAGCCTCGTTGGCTTGAGCGGCTCATTCTTCGCTGTTCGCCGCCCGGTGCTTACGCGCTGGGACACAGCGATTCCAAGCGACTTCGCGAGCGCTATCAACACCGTCCGGGCGGGCATGATAGGTGCCAGGCACCGAATTTCGGAAATTCGGTGCCTGGCACCTATTTTCTGTTCGTTGACCGGTCCGGGGCGCCCCCCTAAACTACGCGCCCCTTGGATGGGCGGTTAGCTCAGCGGTAGAGCACTGCTTTCACACGGCAGGGGTCAGTGGTTCGATCCCACTACCGCCCACCACTTCGACCGGTCCATTCCGGACACATGGGTGGTCCATTCCGGACACACCCTGCGCAACACTCAAGGCGACGGTTCGCAACTTCGATCGAGTGGCGCTCTTGCGCCACCGGACAAGTGTGAATCGTATGTGCTGGAGGTGACCAGCAGACCTGGTCGCTAACTTGCTTTACGTCGACCTTCTAGGCTCATCGACACGGCACTCAAGTTGACTTCGTGGCCGAGAAGAGGCCACACCGTGTCACGCAGGTGACATGTGCGTCATGGAACGGATACTCGAGGTCCTCGAGGCCGCGGTAGGCGCGCGCTGAGGGAGCATAGAGCTCCGCCGGGTAGTGCATGCCGAGCGCCTGGTCGGCCGCTCGCGGTTGTAGCCGTCGATAAAGGTATCGAAGCGGGCCTGCTGCTGGAGGAGGTTGCGGGCCGCCGGCTTGGTGGCCTCCTTCTTCAGCGTGAGGTGCATGCGCTCATGGCGGCCGTTTTGTTGCGGGTGACCGGGCTGGATGCGCTCGATGTCGATGCCGAGGCGCAGCCACCAGACCGAGAGCCGGCTCAAGCCGAACAGGGCGCGTGAGCAGGAGAAGGGGATACCGTTGTCGGTGCGGATGGCGGGCGTTTGGACGCCGAGGTCCAGGCGCCGAAGCTTCTCGCGGATCTTGGGACGCCCCAGCTCGGTGCTCCTTCTTCAGTTGCACGATCCGGGCTCGCTCTGGAAGGGCAGCTGGTGGCCTCGGTAGAGGCGTCGACTGCGATCGGTCATTCCCTCGGGCCTATATCCCGGTAACGCAGGAGCTCCTGCAGGGGTTTGCGGGGCCAAAGGCGCGCGACCAGATCGTCTCTCGGTTTTCGTCGCTGCCGCTCGTGGTTCCCGATCGCGGACCACGTCGGCGTGAGTTGCGCAACGAATGCCGCCGGGCGGGGCCAGGTCTGCACGATGAGGCGCCGGCCGGGTCACTACACGGTGCTGAACGGCACGATCGACGCGCTATTGGCCCAGCTCTGCCTCAGGCACGACCTCGAGTTGCTTACGACAGACCTGGATTTCGACCGCGTTGCCGAGCGCGCGCCACTGCGTATCTGGCGACAGAGTCGGTAACCTCGTCAGCCTGATAGAATCCGCGCCCTTTTCCGCTCCCCGCAGGGCTGGCCCATGACCGTCCGTACCCGCTTCGCCCCCAGCCCCACCGGCATGCTGCACATCGGCGGCGTGCGCACGGCGCTCTTCTGCTGGCTGTACGCGCGCCGGATGGGCGGCAGCTTCGTCCTGCGTATCGAGGACACCGACCGCGAGCGTTCGACGCCCGAGGCGTTGCAGGCAATCCTCGACGGCATGAAGTGGCTCGGGCTCGACCACGACGAAGGCCCGTTCTACCAGACCGAGCGCATGGACCGGTACAAGGAAGTCATCGGCCAGTTCCTGGACGAAGGCAAGGCCTACCACTGCTACTGCAGCAAGGAAGAACTCGACGAGATGCGCGCCGGGCAGATGGCTCGCAAGGAAAAGCCGCGCTACGACGGCCGCTGCCGTCACCGCACCGCGCCGGTGCCCGGAGTGAACCCCGTAGTTCGGTTCCGCAATCCGGATGAAGGCCAGGTGGTGGTCAACGACATCGTGCACGGCCCGATCACCTTCGACAGCGCCGAACTCGACGACCTGGTCATCGCGCGCTCCGATGGCACGCCGACCTACAACTTCTGCGTGATGGTGGACGACTACGACATGCGCATCACGCACGTGATCCGTGGCGACGACCACATCAACAACACGCCACGCCAGATCAACATGATCCGCGCGATGGGTGCCGAGCCGCCGATCTACGCGCACGTGCCGATGATCCTCGGGCCCGACGGCGCCAAGCTCTCGAAGCGCCACGGCGCCGTGAGCGTGCTGCAGTATCGTGACGACGGCTTCCTGCCCGAGGGCCTGCTCAACTACCTCGGCCGGCTCGGCTGGTCGCATGGCGACCAGGAGATCTTCTCCATCGATGAGATGAAGCAGCTCTTCGACATCGCGGACGTGAACAAGTCCGCCTCGGCTTTGAACCTCGACAAGATGCTCTGGACCAACCAGCAGCACATGCTGCGTTCGACACCGGAGCACCTCGCGAAGTACCTGAAGCCGCAGCTCGAGGCGCTTGGTCTCAAGGTCGACGACATGGACCGGGTCGCCGCAGTCGCGAAGGCCCAGCAGGAACGGGCGAAGACGCTGAAGGAAATGGCCGAGAACAGCCGGTTCTTCTTCAGCGACGTGACCTCCTACGACGAGAAAGCCGCGGCGAAGAATCTCACCGCCGAGACCGCGCCGATCCTTGCCGCCATCAGCGAGAAGCTGGCCGAACTGCCGGAGTGGCGGGCACCCGCCATCCATACCGCAATCATGGCCGTGGCGGCAGAGAAGGGTGTGGGCCTCGGCAAGGTCGCGCAACCGATCCGCGTCGCCGTGTGCGGTGGCACGGTGTCACCACCGATCGACGTCACGCTCGAGATCCTTGGGCAGGGCACGACGCTCGCCCGTCTAGCGCGCGGGATTGCTCACGCGCACTGACCCCGTGGTTCTTCCTGGCCGGAGACGGCCGGGCGAGCGCCGGCTCGGGTCAGGCGCAAGGCGCCGGGCGTCGGAATTCTATGCAGTCCGCGCGAACTGGTAACAATTATCAATCAGGAACTTAGGCGCCCTTTTTGGCGTAAAGCCTAGTGCGGCGGGCCGATAAACGACATCAGCTTCAATTCTCAACCCCGAAGTCGCTAGATTGGCTGTCGGTGGATTTTGCGGTGCGAAAACAAGATCCTGAGTGGTCCGCGTATCATATTGTTTTTATTGTATTTATTTCCGCGGCACGATACGTGCATGTATTACAGGAGCAGAGAATCGTCTCCCAGAAAAGGCACGTCTTCCATGGCTCCTTCGAAACATATCGGCAAGTTGATCACGGCCGCGCTCCCGGTGGGGCTCTTGATAGCGCTTGCTGCTGGCCCTGTTCACGCGACAACCGTAACAACGGACAAGTCCAGCCCGGCAACGACCTCGGTCGTCCTCGGACACTACGACTTTTCCGCCAAGAGTGGGGCGTCCAGCAACTCGACGCAGGCCAGTAAGGCTGCTCGCCAGGAAGCCAAAGCCGCTGCCAGGATGGCAAAACGGTGCGCCAAGTGGTCGCGCAAGGCCGCCCGCAGCGTGAAGGCACTTAACAAGTACAACGCTTCGTGTGTCAGCGTAGCGAATAAGCCAGCGACCGAGGAGTCGCAGCCGGCTGTCGTCGTGAGCAACGCCGAGATCAGCGCGCTGATCGGCACTACTCCAGTCACGAGCCAGGTGTATGCGCTGGGCGCAACGAGTACTGGCGAACTAGGTCCCTCGACCCAGACGATTGGCCCGCTTGCAGTGACCGAGGATTCGAACCAGGTGCCCGAGCCCGGCACGCTCGCGCTGCTGGGCCTGAGCCTGATGGGCCTGGGAGCGAGCCGCCGACGTAAAGCCTGAGCGACACGCTCAGCAAGGCAAGAAAGCCCGTCTCGTGACGGGCTTTTTGCTTTGAGTATCCGGGCGTGAAACGACGCGGGCGAGGCCAGTCCCGATCAACGCCCGAATGGTACTACCAGGCTGACATTGGCAGCCGCATACCAGTAGTCGGGAGCATTGGAGAACCCGGCGGAGCGGTTGTACGAAATGCTGATCGCTAAGTGCTTGTCGCCGGCGACCGGGCCCTCGGCACGCAGTTCAGCGATGGCGGTCCCCTGCCACGATTGATTGTCGACGCGCTCCTGGCCACCTCCGGCAAGGCCGTACACGGTCCAGCCGTGGCCGACGTTGCGGCGCAATGACAGCCCCGCATCCCAGTTCTTGTAGTGCTCCGGGTTGAAGTACGCGCCGTCCACGTCGCTCTTGCTGCTGGCGTACTGGCGCCAGCGCGCCTGGAACGACAGGCCGTCCTCGGGCAGCAGCGACCAGATCATCCGCGCCCGGACCAGGCTACGCGAGTTGCCGTCGGTGAACGGCTGCCAGCCGACGAGCGCGATGCCGGTCAACCGCGAGCCGAACTGCTGCTCAACACTGCCGGCGACGAGCCCGTAGGTGATGCCGCGTTCGATGGCCTCCTTGGTGCCGACCACGTCGCCGGCCGCGATCAACTCGACGCCGGTCGATGCGCGCGGACGCATAGGACCAGGTGATGTCACCCACCGGGTCGCGCATGGCCGGCGACATCCGCCACCCCGAACTCCGCGTTCACGCCACTCAGCGTCGCGCGGTCCTGCTTGCGGTAGATGCCGATCGCGGCAGGCACGTCCTTGCTCCAGCCGTCCTGTGAATAGTGCGTATCCTGGAGCGCGAACCCGGCGTACTCGAGGTAGGACTGGTAGCCCCAGAGCGCGCCGGCGCGCGCCAGCAGGCCATCGAAGTTGTCCGCATCGCTCTCGTATCCGACACGCGCCAGCATGCCCATGCGGTCGTCGCCCGGTGCCTCGGCGGCGCCCGCCGCGCTCGGCAGCCACGGCGCCAGCATGAATGCCAGGGCCGCCAGCGCAGCCATCGGGCCCCGGCGGCAGCGCACCGGCCATCGGCCGCATGCATGCGCGAGCTCACTTCGAGCCCCAGGTCTTGCGCAGTCCCAGCAGCTCGGAGAAGTGGCCTGCCACGCTCGCCGGCTGCAGGACCAGGCTGTAGGCAAACGCGTAAAGAAGGAAACCCGCGGTATTGCTGCGCACGCGCAGCCCCTGCGAGTCGAACATGCGCCGCCCGATGCGGTACATGACGATAGTTCATCACCAACGCCATCGGCAGCAGCGCCAGCGTCAGCGGGCCCGCGATCCAGAAGATGCCGAACAACGCCAGCACGATGCCGGGGATGAAGAACAGCGTGTAGGCCAGGTCGAGCCAGGGGAAGAAGACGTTCCACCACACGAACAGCGTCGACATGCGCCGGGCTGTCAACACGCGCGGGTGTTGCCGGAATGCCTCCATCATGCCGCGGCTCCAGCGCTGTCGCTGGCGGACGAACTGCCGCAGGTTGTCGGGCACGTTGGTGAAGCAGCAGGCGTCCTCCGCGTGACCCACGCGCCAGCCTCGCTCCAGCAAGGCCCAGGTCAGCACGATGTCCTCGCCGACGCAGTCCTGCCAGCCACCGATAGCCTGCAGTGCCTCGCGGTCGTAGATCGAGAACGCTCCCTGGGCGACCATGGTGCCCTGGAACAGGGACTGCACGCGCTTGATGGCGGAGATGCCGTGGAAGTAGTCCCACTCCTGAGTGCGCGTCACCCAGTTCTTGCGCGAGTTGCGCACCAGCATCGTGCCGGCGACGGCACGCGTCTGCGCCGGATCGCTGAAGTAGCGCTCCACGAGGCGACGCAGCGCGTCCTTGTACAGGAACGAGTCTGCGTCGAGGCTGATGATGTAGTCGTGTTTCGCCTGCGCCAGGCCGCGGTTCAGCGCCGCCGACTTGCCCATGTTGCGCGGCTGGCGCAGCAGCTGCAGCCACGGCCGGGGATTGGCTTCGACGATCGCTGCGGTAGCGTCGCTGGACCCGTCGTCGATCACCAGTACCTCGAACTCGCCAGGGTAGTGCTGCGCGTCGAGTGAACGGATGGTGTCGGCGATCGACGCCTGCTCGTTGTATGCGGCGACCAGGATCGTGACGCCCGGGTAGGCGATCAGCGTCTTGCGCTCGGGACGACGATCGAACAGCAGGCCCACGACCAGGAAGGCATTCATCATGCCCGGCAGGATCGCTATGCCGCCAACGATGAACACCGCCAGTGGCCAGCCGGCGAGGCGGGCGAGGTCGTGCATCCACGGCAGCGACAGGTAGATCGAGAGCGCGGTCCACGCAAAGCTCGAGAGCAGCGCGATCGCGAATTTCGCTCGGATGGAAACGTAGAACCTGCGCTCGCTCGCTGCGCGTGGTGGTCCGCGGCTGCTCGTCGACGGATCGGTCTCCGATGGAGGCAGTGTCGCTGCGCCGCGCTCATCTTCCGCCGGCGTAGGCAGCGAACGCTCCACGGTCTCGGCGTGCTGCTCGGCGCTTATGTTTAACATGCGCGCAGCCTAGGATTTTGGCTCCCGGCAGATGCGCGACCGGTTCACGCTTTCGCTAATAGTCGGGCGGGAACGGGAAGGGGACATTCTCCTTTTCCCCGCTCGCGGAAAAGGAGAATGTCCCCAACTTCCTGCTTTACATAATTCGGTGCCAGGCACCGAATTCATGAATTGGCGTCCCCACGGGGATTCGAACCCCGGTCGCAACCGTGAAAGGGTTGTGTCCTAGGCCTCTAGACGATGGGGACGCGGACGAAACAGGCCAAAAACGTGGTGGAGCCAGACGGGATCGAACCGTCGACCTCCTGCATGCCATGCAGGCGCTCTCCCAGCTGAGCTATGGCCCCACGAAAGGGCGCGAATTGTGGGGGACGGCCCCCCCGGAAGTCAAACCCGGGCGCGCGGATCCGGGTTTGGGCCTGGCCGCTGCCAGGATTGAGACCTGCGTCACAGGTTTCAGGTCTGCCCGCGTCTAGAGTCATTTTCGCCTGTGATTGCCCGTGGCACTCGCAAGTGTTCGCCGTTCCTGAAAAAATGAGAAGGAACAAGGGAATGTGGGTAGTAGCCTTGGGCGGCCTCATGAATGGGCCGCGTTGCCGCGCCTGCTGAGGGTCCGTGTGTCTATTCGACTCTTCAGGATGTACGTGAAGTTGCCGATCGTGCTGCTGGCACTGATCGAGGCTTCGCTGTTGGTGTTTTCCGCCTACCTGGCCGCTTCCTTGTACCTTGACGGCGGGGCAGCGGGTGCCGCAACCGCATTTGGGGACCTGCTGCCGGCGGCGCTTCTGTATTCGTTCTTTGGCGTCATATCGCTGTTTGCGGTCGGCCTCTATTCGACCCGGCAGCGAGCCACGACGGCCGGTGTCATGGTGCGAATCCTCGCGGCCGACCTGAACGCAGTAGGGCTCTCGGCCCTCGTGTACTACTTCCTGCCAGACATCGCAGTCGGGCGCGAGGTTCTCGGCCTGATGGGGATCCTGGGCGCCCTGACCCTGGCCGTGGTGCGCCTGTTGTTCGAGCGCGTGGTCGATGAGAACCTGTTCAAGCGGCGGGTGCTGGTCTACGGCGCCGGCAAGCGCGCCGCCAGCCTGCTGGAGCTGCGCCGCCGCTCGGACATGCGCGGCTTCCAGATCGTCGCGTTCGTCGCGGCCGAAGGCGACCACGTTACGGCCGATGACGACCGGCTCACCGAGCGCCCGGACGACCTGTTCCGCTGGTCGATCGACAACCAGGTCGACGAAATCGTCGTCGCGATGGACGACCGCCGGCGAAATTTCCCGATGCACGAGTTCCTGGAATGCCGGCTTGCCGGCATCGACGTGCTCGAGCTCCCGACGTTCCTTGAACGCGAGACCGGCAAGGTTCGTCTCGACGTGCTGAGCCCAAGCTGGCTGATCTTCGGCAGCGGGTTTCGCGCCTCGCCCCTGCAACGCGCGCTGGAGCGCGGTTTCGACATCCTGGCCAGCTCGGCGCTGCTGCTGGTTGCGCTGCCGTTCATGCTGCTCGCGGTCCTGGCCATCCGCGTTGAGGACGGCTGGCGAGCGCCGGTGCTCTACCGGCAGCGGCGCGTGGGTCGGTACGGCCGGTCGTTCGACGTACTCAAGTTCCGCAGCATGTCCGTGGATGCGGAGCAGGGCGAGGCGATCTGGGCGGTGAAGGACGATCCGCGCGTGACGAACGTGGGCAGCGTCATGCGCAAGACCCGCATCGACGAACTGCCGCAGCTGCTGAACGTGCTGCGCGGCGAGATGAGCTTCGTCGGCCCGCGTCCCGAGCGGCCCGAGTTCGTCGAGCGCCTCGAGCAGAAGATCCCGTATTACCGCGAGCGTCACACCGTGAAGCCGGGCATCACCGGCTGGGCGCAGCTCTGCTATCCCTACGGCTCCACCGAAAAGGATGCGCTCGAAAAGCTGCAGTACGACCTCTACTACGTCAAGAACCGCAGCCTGCTCTTCGACCTCGCCATCCTGGTGCAGACAGTCGAAGTGGTGCTGTGGGGCAAGGGCGCCCGGTAGTACAGTACCGCCATACATGGCGTCACTCGGTCTCTACACCTACTCCATCGCGGCCGTAGCGTTCCTGCTGCTCGCGGTGCTGCTCGCCACGGGCTGGCATGGCCGCAGCCAGGGCATTCGGCTGATTGTCGCCTGCGCCGTGACCACCGTATGGGCCGCGTTGATGGCCACCGCGGCCGTATTAGTGGAAGTGCCGGCCTACGCGGTTGCGTTCGCCGAGTGCCTGCGCGACGGCGCGTGGATATTCGTGCTGTCCGGGCTGGCCGCGTCTGCGGGTGTGGCGGCCACGCTGTCGCGCGCGCTGAACCTGGGCTGGATCATCGCAGCGATCTACCTGCTCGTCGCGCCCTCGGTCTCGCGCGCCGGGTTCTCGATCGTCGTGCCGGGTGTGGCCATGGTGGTGACCGGTTTCGCGCTCGCGCTCGGTGGACTCATGCTGCTCGAGCAGGTCTATCGAAACGCGCGTGGCGAGGGCCGCTTCGCGCTCAAGTACCTGGCGTTCGCGCTCGGCACGATGTGGGTCTACGACGTGTTCCTGTACTCGCAGGCGCAGCTGCTGCGGGCCATCGACGCCGATACCTGGAATGCCCGCGGGCTCGTTGCCACGCTCACGGTGCCGCTGATCGCGATCGCAGCTCGGCGCAATCCCCAGTGGTCGCTCGACATCTTCGTCTCGCGGCAGGTCGTGTTCTACACCACGACACTGCTCGCGGTCGGCGCCTACCTGCTGGTGATGGCCTTCGGCGGCTACGCGATCCGCCTCTACGGCGGCACCTGGGGTGGCGCGATGCAGCTGGTGTTCCTGGCGGGCGCGGGCATCGTGCTGCTCACGCTGCTCGCCTCTGGCAGCCTGCGCCGCCGGCTGCGCGTGTTCCTGAGCAAGCACTTCTACCGCAACAAGTACGACTACCGGGTCGAGTGGCTGCGCTTCATCGAGACGCTCTCGGCCGCCGAGGAGGGCGCCGACACGCAGGAGACGGCAGTGCGCGCCATCGCGGAGATCTTCCGCAGCCCTGGCGGCGTGCTGTACCTGCGCCGTGATGCCGACGAGCGTTTCGAGGCGGTGGCCACCTGGCCGCGCGGCCGCGTTGAGCTCGCGCGCTACCCGCCGGTCGCGTTTGCCGACGACCTTCCTGCCTTCATGGCGCGACGCCAGTGGGTGGTGGACGTGCAGGAGTACGTCTCCAGGCCCGACCTGTACGACAACATCGAGCTGCCCGCGCCCTTCGGCGCCGCCGGCGTGCACCGCATGATCCTGCCGCTGCTGCACGGCCCGGCACTGCTCGGTTTCGTGGCGCTCGAATCGCCGCCGCCGCCGTTCCACCCGAATTATGAAGACCGCGATCTGCTGAAGACCGTCGGGCGGCACGTGGCCACGCACCTTGCGCAGCATGAGGCGGATCGCCGGCTGGGCGAGAACCGGCAGTTCGAGGCCTATCACCGGCTCACGGCCTTCGTGATGCACGACCTGAAGAACCTGGCCGCGCAGCTCGCGCTGATCGTCTCGAACGCCGAGCGCCACAAGCGCAACCCTGAGTTCGTGGACGATGCGATCGGCACGATCGCGAACTCGACCGCGCGCATGCAGCGGCTGATCGAGCAGTTGCAGCGCCGCGAGATGCAGGGTGCTACGCAGAGGATCGCGCTGGCCGAGGTCGCGCGCCGCGCTGCGCAGCACTGCGCGTCGAGGATGCCCATGCCAGAGCTGCAGCCCGATGCCGCGGACGTCATGGTCGAGTGCGACCCGGAGCGACTCGGGGTCATCGTCGAGCACGTGATCCGGAATGCACAGGACGCGACGCCGGAGAACGGGTCGCGTGACGCTGAGCGTCGGCATCGGCGCGGCGATGAGTGCTCGAGTCCGCGAGTCGTCGGGCGGTGCTGATGTTCCGGGTGACAGTGTCGTTGGTAGTGACCAGGCGGTGTCCGCAAGCGATACCAATGCACGACTGCGCGTGCCGCACGCGGTGCTCACCGTGAGCGACACCGGCGCCGGCATGTCACGCGATTTCGTCCAGGAGCGGCTGTTCAAGCCGTTCGACACCACCAAGGGCAGCAAGGGCATGGGCATCGGCGCCTACCAGGTGCGCGAGTACGTGCAGTCGCTCGGCGGCCGAGTCGAGGTCGAGAGCGAACTGGGGAAAGGCACGCAATTCCGACTGCTTCTCCCCCTCGCCTGATAGGGGCGCCTGATAGGGGACATTCTCCTTTTTCGGTCCGCCGAAAAAGGAGAATGTCCTGCCCTCGAATGTCCCTCCCGAAAATTTTCTTGATGCGCCACACAGTTTGAGCTTCCCCGCATTGTCGGGGAGCGGTAACTGTCAAATACTCGCGCTCGACTGATCAAGGGCAAACCTGCCGAAAGGCGGGGACGCAAAGCCTCCGGTCCTCGGGCGTGACGCGCCACGGATAGCGGGGTTGCCAGTACCGCGACGTCCATCCGTTGGCGTCGAGTCCTGCTGCAACCCAACCCCGTTCCGCCGTCCCCCGGCCCGCGAAGCCAGCGTCCGCAGGACGAGGGACATGACGAATCTTTCAAAGGCTCCAGGCTTCGCAAAGAGGGCAGCGATGCTGCTCGTCGTCGGGCTCGCCGCGATCGCTGCCACCGGGTGCCGGACTGACTCCAAGACCGCGGCCAACTCGGCGACGTCCAGCGCCAGCAAGGCCACGGTCGCCAACGGGACGATCAAGTCCAAGGTTGTGAATCACGCTCCCCGGATTTCCGGTACACCGCCGGCGTCGGTGCAGGTCGGCCAGGCCTATGCCTTCACGCCGAAGGCGACCGACGTGGATCGCGATACGCTCACGTTCTCGATCGTCAACCTGCCGTCCTGGGCCGGCTTCGATTCCGGGACTGGCCGCGTCTCTGGCACTCCTCAGGTCGGTGAGGAGGGCACGTACGCCGAGATAGTGCTCTCCGTAAGCGACGGCACGAACGTGGTCTTCCTGGACATGTTCCAGGTCACCGTGGCCGCGGCGCCCGCATCGACGGCGGCTAACCGTACGCCGACGATTTCCGGAACACCGGGAACCACCGCGCGCGCCGGCCAGCCATATACATTCGTGCCTTCCGCGTCGGATCCCGACGGCCAGGCGCTCAGGTTCTCGATCGCCAACAAGCCCGCGTGGGCGACTTTCGATACGGCGACCGGCGCGATGTCGGGCACGCCCTCGGACACAGACATCGGCTCGACGTCCGGCATTACCATCAGCGTCTCGGACGGCGTAACCTCCGTATCCCTCGCGGCCTTCGCGCTCACGGTCGAATCAGCCGGCAGCGGTTGGGCGACACTGAGCTGGGTCCCGCCGACCGAGAACGTGGACGGGACGCCGCTGACCGACCTCGCCGGCTATCGCATCCGCTACGGCAAGGCCGCCGACGCGCTCAATACCGCCGTCGAGATCCCAGGCCCAGCCGTTTCCACGGCCACGATCCAGGGCCTGCCGGCCGGTACCTGGTATTTCGCGGTCAAGGCCTACACCGTCGCGAAGGTCGAAAGCGAACTCTCGAACGTCGCCTACAAGGTCATCCTCTGACCAGTGAGGGGACATTCTAGGGAGGGGACATTCTCCTTTTCCGGTAAATCGGTGCCTGGCACCGAATTACCGGAAAAGGAGAATGTCCCCTCTGGAAAAGGGGAATGTCCCCTCCTTGCGATACCGGCGTCACAAATCAAGCTACCCGGGCGCGGTATGATCCGCTCATAGGCCGCCGGATTTCCGGCAAGCGGAGGCCGTTTGAGCAGGGAAAAGCCAAGACTCCTCATCGTCGAAGACGACCCGGGGCTGCAGAAGCAGCTCAAGTGGTGTTTCGACGACTGCGAGGTCATCGTCGCCGATTCACGCAGTGCCGCAGTCGCCGCCTTGCGCCGCTACGAGCCCCCCGTCGTGCTCCAGGACCTCGGGCTGCCCCCCGACCCGGAAGGCGTGTCCGAGGGCTTCGCGACCCTTTCCGAGACCCTGCGCATCGCGCCGGGCACCAAGGTCATCGTCGTCACGGGCAAGCCCGACCCCGAGAACGGCATGCGCGCCGTCGCCCAGGGCGCCTACGACTTCTGCCAGAAGCCCGTGGACACGAACATGCTCAAGCTGATCGTGAGCCGCGCCTTCCACATCCACGAGCTCGAGCAGCAGAACGAGCAGCTGCGCGAAGCGACGGCACGAACCCCGCTCTCGGGCCTTATTGCGACCGACGCGGGCATGCAGAAGGTCTGCCGCATGATCGAGAAGGTGGCGCCGACCGACGTGTCGGTGCTGATCCTCGGTGAGAGCGGCACCGGCAAGGAACTCCTGGCCCGCGCAGTGCACGACCTGAGCGGCCGCAGCGGCGAGCGCTTCCAGGCCATCAACTGCGCGGCAATCCCCGAGCAGCTGCTCGAGAGCGAGCTCTTCGGCCACGAGAAGGGCGCGTTCACCGGCGCCATCAAGACCACGCAGGGCAGGATCGAGCAGGCCAACGGCGGCACGCTGTTCCTCGACGAGATCGGCGACATGCCGCTGCCGCTGCAGGCGAAGCTGCTGCGGTTCCTGCAGGACCGCATCGTCGAGCGCGTCGGCGGCCGCGAACAGATCCCGGTGGACGTGCGCGTCGTGTGCGCCACCAACCAGGACCTGCAGGACATGATCGCGCAGCAGCGATTCCGCGAGGATCTCTACTACCGCATCGGCGAGGTCACCATCAACGTGCCGCCGCTGCGTGATCGCGAGGGTGGCGCCGTGGTGCTGGCCCACGCGTTCCTGCGCAAGTTCGGTGAGCAGCAGGGTCGCACGCGCCGCGGATTCAGCGACGATGCGATCCAGGCACTCAACTCCCACGCGTGGCCCGGCAACGTCCGTGAGCTCGAGAACAAGGTCAAGACCGCGCTGATCATGGCGGAGGGGCCACTGATCACGGGAGCCGACCTCGGCCTCGTCGCGCGCGAGGGAGCCGACTACGTGTTCAACCTGAAGGAAGTCCGCGCACGCGCCGAGAAGCTCGCCGTGCACCAGGCGATGGTGATGGCCGACGGCAACGTCTCCAAGGCCGCCGAGTTGCTGGGCGTTACGCGCCCCACGCTGTACGACCTGATGGCCAAGTTCGGGATGCGCGACGCAGAGTCGGCGGCGGGCTGAGCTCGAACCCATGCGCCGCGGATTCCTGCTTACGCTGGTCGTCGTCGTGCTCGGTTGCGCCGCGCTGTGGCCGAGCCTGCGCTCGCTGGTGGGCTACTGGGAAGACACCGACAACCTCAGCTACACCCACGGCTTCCTGATCGCGGCGGTCTGCATCTGGCTGCTGTGGCGCGAACGGCAGGCTTTGAATGCCGCGCCAATGCGACCCTGGTGGCTGGCCGTTCCGGCAGTCCTCGCGCTGTCGGCCACCTGGTACCTCGCCTGGATCGCCGGCATCGAGGTCGGGCACCAGTTGCTGGTTCCGCTGCTGCTGCTGGCAGCCGTTGCCGGTGCGCTGGGGCTCGGGGCTGCTCGCATCGCCGCATTCCCGATCGGCTACCTGTATTTCGCGATCCCGATCTGGACGCTGATCAACGGCAAGCTGCAGGCGCTCACTACCATTGGCGTCAGCTTCATGATCCGCGCCACTGGCCTGCCGGCCTACATCGAGGGCAACTTCGTCCACATACCTTCCGGCACGTTCGAGATTGCCGGCGGTTGCAGCGGCCTTCATTTCTTCATCGTCGCACTGGCCATCGCCGCGCTGCTGGGCGAGCTCGACCGCGATCGCCTGCGCACGCGCGCGCTGCTGGTCGCGATCGCGGCCGCAATGGCGATCGTGATGAACTGGATCCGCGTCTACTCGATCATCGTCAACGGCCACTTCACCGACATGCAGGGATTCCTGGTGAGGGTGGACCACTACTATTTCGGCTGGGCGCTGTTCGGCGTGATGCTGGTCGGGTTCTTCTGGATTGCACGCAGAATCGAATCGGCACCTGTCGCCGCCGTTGCTTCGCCGACGGGTGCGTCGGCTTCGAATCCCGCAGTCGCTGCCTCGATCGTCGTGTCCATCGCCGCGCTGGCTTCAGGTCCCGCGCTCGCGGCCGTCGTCGAGGCACGGCAGCCGCCCGCGACCACGCAGCCGCTGGTGCTGCCGCCGGGGCAGGGCGGCTGGTCCGGTCCTGGGCTAGCCGATGGCCCGTGGCGCCCGGTATATGCGGGCGCGGACGCCGAGACCATGTCCAGTTATGAGGATACCTCCGGCGCAGTGCTCGTCTACGTCAACCGCTATGCCTCGCAGTCCCAGGGCCACGAGATCGTCGGCAGCAGCAATGGGATTCTCGGGCACTCGAGCTGGAGCATCGATGCGAGCCGCGTCGCTTCGGCCGGCTCGAGCAGCGGAGAAGTGCGGTATCGCGAATTGACAGCCAGCACTCCGGGCGACGCCCAGTGGGTCGTCGGCTATTTCTACGCCGTAGGCGGCAGGAACTTCACCGGCGACCTCCCGTCGAAACTGTACTATGGCGTTGCAGCAGCCCGCGGCCGGACGGCATCCGGCGTCGTGGCTGCCGCCGCGCGCTGCGCGGGCGACTGCGAGCCTGCCCGCGCGACGCTCGAACGCTTTTTTGCCGCAAACGGCGCCTCGCTGGCGTCGATCATTCAGGAAGGGAATACGGAACCATGAGCAGGACCCTGATTCTCACGCTGGTGGCGCTTTCGACACTGGCAACCGGCTGCGATCTTTTCACCAGCACCGAGGCACGCGAGTCGATCGTGCTGCGGCGCTGATCGACAAGGGCGACTACGCGACGGCGACCATCGAGCTGCGCAACGCGCTGAAGAAAGAGCCCGACAACGCGAAGGCGCGGCTGCTGATGGCGCGCACCTCGCTGTGGCTGGGCGACGTCCAGGGTGCGGAGACCGATCTCGGCAAGGCCATCGCCGCCGGTGCGCCAGCCGCCGACACGGCCGGCATGGATGCAGAGATCAAGCTCGCACTGCACCAGTACTCCGAGCTGCAGGCAGCGATGGAGAGGAATCCGGCGGGCCTCAGCGAATCCGCGCGCCTGATGTACCTGGGCTACGCACAGCTCGGGCAGGGAGATTCCGCGGCGGCACTGCAGTCGTTCGACGCGGCGGTCAAGTCCGCGCCGCCGGGCGCCGAGAGTTCTCGCGCACGCAAGGCCCAGGCCGAAGCCATGGCCGCGGCAGGCGATGCCGCGGGCGCGATGGTGGCGATCGACGAGCTGCTCGCGGCCGACCCCGGCTATCAGCCAGCGCATGCTCGCCAAGGCCAGCCTGCTCGTGCAGCGCGGCGATCTTGCCGCGGCGGAGAAGATCCTCATCGGCATGAACCTGGACAAGGCCAGCGCGCAGTTGAGTCTCTCCGATCGCCTGAGCGGGCTCGGCATGCTGACTGAAGCGCAGCTCGGGCAGGGCAGGACCGACGGAGGCGGCCCAGTCGCTGGCCATGATCAACAAGGTCGCGCCGAACAGCCTGGCCGCGCTGTACCTCGGCGGCCGTGTCGCGCTCGCCCAGGGCAAGGCCGGCGAGGCCGTCACGCTGCTGCAGAAAGCCGTGCAGGGCGCGCCCGGATTCGCGGCGGCCCGGCTGCTGCTCGCGGTCGCGCAGTTGCAGCAGGGCAACGTGGCCGTGGCCGAGTCGGAACTGCAGACCGTGCTGCAGGCGTCGCCCGACAACGTGGCCGCGCGCAAGCTGCTGGCCCAGGCCCAGATTCGCCAGGGTCGGGGCAGCGATGCGGCCGCCGTACTGGCGCCGGCGCTGGCCTCGGACACCAGCGACCCGGCCGTCTACACGCTGGCCGGCCAGGCCAGCATGATGGAAGGCGAGCGCAGCGAGGGCGAGGCCTACCTGGAGCGCGGCCTTGCCGCGGCGCCTGACGACCCCAAGGCGCGCCTCGACCTTGCCGCGAGCTACCTGGCGGCCGGCGACCCGAAGCGCGCGCTCGAGATCCTCGCGACCGTTCCCGACGACGTCGGCGGCGATACCAAGAACCAGATCCAGTTCATCGCGCTCGCCTCCGGCAAGGACAAGGCCGTCGCGCGCATGGAGATCGAGGCGCTGGTGAAGCGCAACGCGGGCGACGTAAAGCTGCTGAACCTCGCGGCCGGCTGGTTTGCCTACCAGGGCGACGTCGAAACCGCGCGCAAGTACCTCGAGCAGGCGCTTGCCGTTGCACCGAAGGATCCCACGCACGCTCGTGAACCTCGGCCGAGTCGAGTACCGGGCGAAGAATATGCCGGCCGCGACAAAGGCGTTCGAGGCGGCGATCGCTGCCGATCCGAAGCAGGGCGACGCATACATGGCGCTCGCGATGATGGCCGAGCAGTCGGGCGACGCGGCGCAGGCGGCAAAGTGGATCGAGGCCTGGCGCAAGGCAGATCCCGCGGCACCGCAACCGCGACTGATGCTGGCCCGAGCCGCGTTCGCGAAGAAAGACCCGACCGAAGGACGCAAGCTCATCGACGAGGCGATCAAGGCCGCGCCGAACAATGCAAAGGTCGAGGGCGCGGCAGGGCAGGTGCTGCTCGAGGCCGGCCTCTTCGATGAGGCCCTGAACCACTACCGCAAGGCGGCCTCGGAAGATCCGCGTGAACCGGCCTATGATTTCGGCGCGGCGCGAGCCCAGCTGGCGCTGAACCAGCGCGAGGCGGCGCGCGAGTCGCTGAACCAGGCGCTCGCGATCAATCCCACCTGGCTGCCGGCCGTTGGGCTGCTTGCGCAGATCGAGCTGGCGGACAAGAAGCCCGATGCGGCAATGAAGCTTGCGGATCGGCTCAAGGGCACGCCGGCGAGCGCGTCGGCGGGTTATGCGCTCGAAGGCGACATCCTGATGGCGACCGGCAAGGCCAGGGAGGCCGCCGCCGCATATGCGCAGTCGGGCAAGCTGCGCCCGACTGCCGAAGTGGCAGTCGGCGAGGCCCGCGCACGACAGGCTCGCGGGCATGCCCAATGCCGAGCAGCCGCTCAAGGATTGGCTGAAGGCGAACCCGGATGACATCAAGGTGCGTTTCATGCTGGCGCAGGCCTACGACGCCGGGGCGACGCGGCCGACGCCATCCGCGAATACGAGCTGGTCGCCGCGGCCCAGCCCGACAACGCCATCGTGCTGAACAACCTGGCCTGGCTGTACCAGGTGACCGGCGACCCGCGCGCCGCCGACACCTCGCGCCGGGCCTATGAGAAGGCTCCCAAGGCGGCCGCCATCGCCGATACTTACGGCTGGATCCTGCTCCAGCAGGGCAAGGTTGACGAAGCGCTCAAGATTATCCAGCAAGCGCATGATTCCGATCAGAAAAATGCAGAGATCGAGTATCATCTGGGCGTTGCGCTGCAGAAGGCGGGCAAGCGTGATGAGGCCCGCAAGGCGCTGGAGAACGCGATCGCCGCGGGTGGCTCTGCTCCCTGGGTGGCTGAAGCCCGCAAGGCGCTGGCCGCGGCCCAGTGAGTCCCCGACCACGGTCAATTGTGGAGACAGTCACCTTTCCGATGACAGTCCTTAAGTAACATTCCCGGCAATCATATGAACGCCCGATTCCTCATATTCCTTGCGGCCTTGCTCGGCACGCAGCTTGCCCTGGCCCAGGCAGAGGTGCCTGGCACCGCCGCGGTGCCTGGCTCCTCTACAGCCGCCGCCTCGGTGCCTGGCACCGCAGCGAGTCGGTGCCTGACACCGCCGCGGTGTCTGGCACCTCTACGGGTACTCCGGCCGGTTTGGCCCCAGCCCCCTCTGCAATCCCCGAAGACAAGACCCAGAGCTACCAGATCGGTCCCGGCGACAGCCTCCAGGTGTTCGTCTGGCGCAACCCGGAGCTCGTGGCCACCGTGCCCGTGCGGCCCGACGGCAAGATCTCGACACCGCTGGTCGAGGACATGGTGGCGGATGGCAAGACCCCGGTTGAACTCGCTCGCGACATCGAGGCCGTACTCGCGGAGTACATCCGCTCGCCGCAGGTGAGCGTCATCGTGCTCACCGCCCGCAGCACTTTCAGCGAAGTAAGGGTGGTGGGCGAGGTGATGAGGCCCCAGGCCGTTCCGTACCGGAAGGGCATGACCGTGCTCGACGTGGTGCTGATCGTCGGCGGGCTCGACCAGTTCGCCGCAGGCAACCGCGCGAAGATCGTGCGGTCCATGAACGGCAAGAACATCGACATCCCGGTTCGCATCGAGGATCTCGTCGAAGACGGCGACATGAAGCAGAACATCGAAGTGATGCCGGGCGACGTGCTGGTCGTCCCGCAGAGCCGCTGGTAACCGCCCCATGCAAGAACTCCTGCAGCAGCTCCTCGATCACGCGCGCGGCATGTGGCGCTTCCGCCGCGTTGCGCTGGCCACGGCCTGGCTGGTCGGGCTGGTGGGCTGGGTCGTGGTGCTGGCTCTGCCGCCGGTGTACCAGGCCGATTCGCGTGTGTACGTGGATACGACTGCCGTGCTGCGGCCGCTGCTCGAAGGCATCGCAGTGGAGCAGGACGTCGGCGCACAGCTCAACTACGTTCGCCAGGCGATGCTCAGCATGCCGCAGCTCGATCGCGTGGCGCGCGAGACCGACCTCGACCTGAACGCCAATACTCCGGAAGAGAAGCAGCGGATGCTCGCGAGCCTCCGCAACGACATCGTCATCGATGCCGTCGCGCAGCCGGGCGATCGCAACAAGTCCGCGAGCAGCCTGTACACGATTTCATATCGCTCCAGCGACAAGAGCCAGGCACTCAAGGTCGTGCGTTCGCTGGTGGATTCGTTCGTCGAGGACACGCTCGGCGGCAAGCGCTCGGGGTCAGAGACCGCGCAGCGCTTCCTGCAGCAGCAGATCAAGCTGTACGACGAGCGGCTCTCCTCGGCCGAGACCAAGCTCGCCGAGTTCAAGAGGAAATACGTCGGCATGGTGCCCGGTGCCCAGGGCGACTTCTTCAGCCGTCTGCAGGCCGAGGAAGACGCGATCCAGAAGACCAGGACCGCGCTCAGCATCGCCGCGAACCGCAGGCAGGTGCTCGAGAGCCAGTTGCGCGGCGAGCAGCCCTACCTGACCAGCACCGCGCCCGGCGCCGGTGCGGCGGCCGCGGCACAGGGACTCGCCACGCCCACCGCTTTCAAGATCCAGGAAGCCGAGCAGAGACTGCAGGAACTGCTGCTGCGCTACACCGACAAGCATCCCGACGTGATCGCGATGCGCGAGACCATCGCCCAGCTCCAGGCACGGCAGGTGCAGGAAGCGGACGCGATGCGGCGCAGCGCGGCGGCCGGTCAGTCGCTTGCGGGCATGAGCGCAAACCCGGTCTACCAGCAGTCGCAGGCTGCCTACAACCAGGCCAACGTCGAGGTCAACGGCCTGCAGAGCGAGCTCGCGTCGCACCAGAAAAACGTGGCCGACCTGCGCGCGATGATCGACACGGCGCCCGAGGTCGAGGCCGAGTATTCGCGCCTTACCCGCGACTACGACGTGGTCAAGGCCCAGTACAACGAGCTTGTAAGCCGTCTCGACCGGGCAAAGATCTCCGAGCAGGCCGAGCAGACGGGCGTGGTCCGCTTCGAGGTCATCGACCCGCCGAACGTGCAGCTCAAGCCCGTCGCGCCGAACCGTCCGCGCCTGATCTTCATGGTGCTGGTGGC
This sequence comes from uncultured Gammaproteobacteria bacterium, assembly GCA_963793005.1. Lineage (GTDB taxonomy): Bacteria > Pseudomonadota > Gammaproteobacteria > Steroidobacterales > Steroidobacteraceae > RPQJ01. The sequence goes on along the minus strand of CAWBYP010000004.1, from coordinate 17,468 downwards.
AGCGCTCGCGGCCGGCGCGGGTCTCGCATTCGCGCTCAACCAGACGCGGCCGGTATTTGACAACGTCCGCGCGCTCACCGACATCACCTCGTTGCCGGTGCTTGGCGCGGTCAGCCGCGCCTGGCGCGAGCGGCACAAGGCGCAGAGGGTGGGTGAGCTGACGCGGGTGAGCATTGCGACCGCCGCGCTGGTCGTGGTGTTCGTGGTCGTGCTGTGGTTGCAGGGGCCCGTATCCTCGGCCATTCATCACGTGATCAGCTAGGCAGGCAAGCACATGAGCCTCGTCGAACAAGCGTTGAAGAAGGCCAAGGCTGCCGGCAAGGCCTTGCCGCTGACCACGGCCCCTCAGCCAGCCCTGACGGAACCGGCGGCGGGCGCGCCGGCTGTCCAGCACCCGACACCTGTTGGCGAGCTGATCGAACCCTCGCCAGACATCACGGCCACGTTCAAGTCGCTGAGGACTGTCGAGGTGGACCTCGGGTGGCTAAGTGACATGGGTTACATGCCGCCGGCTGACCAGCAGCGCGAGATCGCAGAGCAGTTCCGGCACATCAAGCGGCCGCTGCTGGCCCGCGCGCTGGGTCGGGGCATGCCGAAGATGGGCAATGGCATGGTCATCATGGTGACGAGCGCGTTGCAGGGCGATGGCAAGACGTTCTCCACTTTGAACCTCGCCATGAGCCTCGCGCAGGAGAAGGACGCCAGCGTGCTGCTCGTGGATGCCGACCTGATCCAGCCGCAGTCGACGAGAGCGCTTCGCCTCGAAAGCGAGCCGGGCCTGACGCATGCGCTGTCGGACGAGTCCGTGGACGTCGAGTCGCTGGTCGTGCAGACCAGCATCCCGAAGCTTTCCGTACTGCCTGCGGGGCAGACGCCGCTGGCTGCCGCGGAATTGCTCTCGAGCGCGCGCATGGCGGCGGTGATTGAGCGTCTCAAGTCCAACTCGGACAACCGCATCATCCTGCTGGACTCCCCGCCGATCCTGATCACCAACGAGGCCAAGGCGCTCGCCGACCTGGCAGGCCAGGTGGTGCTGGTAGTGAAGGCGAATGCGACCCCGCAGCGGGCCGTGCTCGATGCCATTGCGTTCCTGCGCGAGGACCAGTTCGTCGGGGTGGTGCTGAACCAGTCCGACACGGTGTCCGGTTCCGGGTATGGCTATGGCTACTACGGCCACATGTACAAGTACGGCAGTTCGTCGGCCGAAACGGAGTAAGCCCATGCGCTATCACAAGGCCCACCTTGTCTCGCTGGCCGTAAGCCTTGCGCTCGCGAGTGCCGCGCAGGCGGAGAACGTGTTCGACTACTCGCTGAAGGCGGTCGGTGGCTACTCCGACAACCTGAACCGCACGCCGACGAACGAGGAAGGCTCCGCGTTGTTCGCGCTCGGTGGCACGCTGGACTACCAGCAGAATTCAGGGCGCCTCGACGCCGACATCAGGGCCTACGACCTCGGCTTCGCGGTGTATTCGGCCGACAGCTCCTACAACCAGGTCGTCGGCAACCTGGTCGGGCAACGCCGTCTACTCGTTCGTGCCTGAAAAATTCCAGTGGTTTGCGAGCGACAACTTCGGCCAGGGGCAGCTTGAACGAGTTCCAGCCCTCGGGCCCGGGCAACACCGCGTCGGTCAACCTGTTCTCGACCGGCCCGATGGTGTACATCAACCTCTCGGATCGCACGCAGGTCTCCGTCACAGGCCGGTACTCGAATGCCTGGTACCAGGACACGAATGGAGACAGCAACCAGTACAGCGGCGGCCTGTCGCTGATCCGTTCGCTTACCCCGCAACTCGAACGTGCGGGTGGGTGCGAACTACCAGCGCATCGACTACACCGACCCGCAGTACAGCCCGAACGTGGACACGACCTCATACTTCCTCGGCTACGAGTCGGAAGTGGGCCGGACTCGTATCAAGGCGGACGTTGGCTACCAGTCCGTGGACTTTGGCGGCGAGACTTCAAGCAACCCGCTGCTTCGGCTCGAGCTGGGACGGCAGCTCTCGTCCTATTCGTCGCTGAGCCTGCAGGCGGGGGTCGTCTACAACGATGGCGCCGGCCTCCTGGCGAGCCAGCAGTCCAGCCCCGACGGCAGCTCGCTCCCGGGCAGCTCCTCCAGCAACGGCCAGGTGTTCGAGGACCGCTACGTCGGGTCTCAGCTGGAACATGGACCGCGCCCGGACGCACCTTCGCCTCAGCGGGCGCTACGACGACCAGGACTACATCGAGGCGACGCAGCAGGACCTCACCTACATCTTCCTGTCTGCGGGGGTATCGCGCGACCTGAGCCGCTCCTGGTCGGTCGGCGCCGATTATTCCTACTGGCAGACGAACTACGCGAAGCCCGACGTCTACACCACACCGCCGTTCGGTACGGACAACGACGAATCCACCGTGGGCGTGTTTGCCGGGTACAAGATTTCGCCCGCGACGGAACTGCGTGGCCAGTGGCAGTACTGGTTCAACAACGTCTCGCAACTCAGGGCAGGACGCGTCCGAGAACCGAGTCTGGCTGACGCTGATCTGGAGTCCGCGCGGCAGGCACCGCGGCGGCGCCGACATCGCGCCCGGCATCGTGTCCGATGAATAGCAGTGACCAACGGTGACCTCACCAACGCAATGACGGTGGACGTGGAAGACTACTTCCACGTCACGGCTTTCTCACAGGCCATTTCCCGCGACGACTGGGGCTCGCTCGAGTCCCGGGTCGAGCGCAACACCCGTCGCCTGCTCGATCTCTTCGGCCGGCGTGGCATCCGCGGTACGTTCTTCGTGCTCGGCTGGGTCGCGGAGCGGTTCCCCGCGCTGGTGACGGAAATCGCTGGCCATGGCCACGAGATCGCATGCCACGGCTACAGCCACAGGCTGGTCAACCAGCAGTCGCCCGCCGAGTTTCGCGAGGAGACGCTGCGCGCGAAGGCATTGCTCGAGGATTGCACAGGCAGGAAGGTGCGTGGCTACCGTGCTGCCAGCTTCTCGATCCGGCGCGACAACCAGTGGGCGCTCGACACGCTCGTCGAGGCCGGCTTCGACTACGACTCGAGCATCGCGCCCATGCGGCACGACATCTACGGCTGGCCGGACGGACCCCAGGTGCCCGGGCGGATCGACACGCCCAATGGTGGCAGCCTGGTCGAATTCCCGGTGATGCTGGCGCGCTGGGGCGGCTCACGCGTGCCGGTGGCCGGTGGCGGTTATTTCCGTATCCTGCCGTATTCGCTGGTCAGGGCCGGCCTGCGCCAGATCAACGCGGGGCAGGGCCAGCCGTTCTTCTTCTACCTGCATCCCTGGGAGATCGACCCGGGCCAGCCGCGCATCGCGGCGCGGCTCAAGTCGCGGCTGCGGCACTACACGGGCCTCAGGCAGTGCGAGCAGAAGCTCGACCGGCTGATCGGGGAATTCCGCTTCGGCGCAATGGAGGACGTGCTCGCCGGGCTGCTGCCCGCGCGTGCGTGAACCCAGCCCATGGCCCAGTCGCTCGAATGGACATTCTGGATCTGCCTGGGGCTGGGGCTATATCCCTACGTGGGCTATCCCGCAGTCGCGTGGCTGCTCGGTCGCCTGCGCAATAGAACAATTGGGCGGGATGACAACTACCTGCCCACAGTGACGGTCGTCACCGCGGCACGCAACGAGGCCGCCTGCATCGAAGCCACGGTCCGCAACAAGCTCGAGCAGGACTACCCGGCCGATCGCCTCGACGTGATCGTGATATCCGATGCTTCCGACGACGGCACCGACGAAATCGTCAACCGTATTGCCAGCGAACATCCAGGACGCGTGCGCCTGCTGCGGCAGGAGCCACGTGCGGGCAAGACCTCGGCGCTCAACCTCGCCGTTCCCCAGGCGCGCGGCGAGATCGTGGTGTTTGCGGACGCAAACTCGATCTACGGGCCCGACGGTTTGCGCAGGCTCGCGCGCAACTTCGCCGACCCAGCAGTGGGCTATGTCACCGGCAAGATGGTGTACGTGAACCCGGATGGCTCTCTCGTTGGCGACGGCTGTTCGGCCTACATGAAGCTCGAGAACTGGTTGCGCGCCCAGGAAACACGCATCGGCTCGATCGTAGGCGTGGACGGTGGCGTGGACGCCGTGCGCCGCCGCCTCTATCGCCCCATGCGCGCCGACCAGTTGCCGGACTTCGTGCTGCCGCTCGCCGTGGTGGAGCAGGGTGCGAGGGTGGTTTACGAGCCCGACGCGCTGCTCGCCGAGCACTCGCTGTCGAGCGGTGACGAGGAATTCCGCATGCGGGTGCGGGTGGCGCTGCGGGCGCTCTGGGCGCTGGCGGACAAGCGCGTGCTGCTGAATCCGTTCAGGTACGGGGTCTTCGCTTTCCAGCTCGCTTCGCACAAATTGCTGCGATATCTCAGCTTCGCGCCGCTGGCCGTGGCGCTGGTCGTCAACCTGCTGCTGCTTGGGCAGGCCCGTGTGTATGCATTCACGTTGGCAGGCGCGCTGGCATTGCTCGGGCTCGCTGCGCTCGCCGGGCGGCACCTGCTTGGCGCTGGGGATTTCGGTCCCGCCCGACTGGCCCACTATTTCATCCTGCTCAATCTCGCATCGGCGGTCGCGACGGCGCGATTCCTGAAGCGCGAGCGGGTCTTCGTCTGGCAGCCGAGGGTTGGCTGAGCATGGGTGCCGCGAATCACGCTCCATCAGACGGCCGCATCGGCGTGCTGTTCGTGATGGATTCGTTTCCTGGGCCGAAGGCCGGCACGGAAGCCCAGCTGTGGTTGCTGTTGAGCAGGCTCGATCGTGGCCGCTTCAGGCCCGCGATCCTGATGCTGGAGCGATCCGCGTGGCTCGATGAGCACCTGCCGGACGTCCCGAAGTTCGTGGTCGGGCGAGCGGCGCATGCGCTCGACGAGGTTCTGGACGGCGGCGTGGCGAGCCATCCGGAAGGCACGCGCAGAAGGCTATTCGGTTGCGCATGTCTGGTTCAACGACTGCGCCATCGCCTTGCCGATTCCGCTGCGCATGGCCGGGTTCCGCGTGATCGTCTCGAGACGCGACCTCGGAATCTGGTACACGCCGGGAAATCTTCGGCTGCTGCGAATGAATGCGCACTTCGTGGACCTTGCGGTGTGCAATGCGGAAGCCGTAAAGCAGTCGGTCATCCAGCGCGAGGGATTCCGGGCCTCGAATGTGCGGGTGATCTACAACGGCACTGCCAGGTTCGGCACCGGATTCCAACGGCGAAGATTTCAGACGTCCAGCACGGCATTCCCGCGGAGGCAACGTTGGTATGCATCGTAGCCAACCTCAGGCCGCTCAAGCGCATCGTCGATGCGGTCGAGGCGCTGGCGCTGCTGGCGCGCAGCGAGGTTGAACGTGCACCTCGCGATCGCGGGCGAGGATCGGGTCGGCGAAGCGGGCTCGCAACGTGCCGCACTCGAAGCACGCGCCAGGAGTCTCGGCATGTAAGGATCGTGTCCACTTCCTTGGCCCGATGGCGGATCCGATGCCGCTGATGCACGCGGCCGACGTGGGCGTCTTGTGTTCGGAGACCGAGGGCCTATCGAACGCGCTGGTCGAGTATCTCGCGGCAGGCCTGCCCGCGTTTGCACGCCGGTGGGCGGCAACCTGGAAGTCGTCAGGCGGACGTCTCGGGTCTCGTGGTCCCGGTGGGCGACCCGGCGGCGCTGGCCGATGCACTCGGGCGCCTTGCCAGCGAACCGGACCTGCGGCGTCGCATGGGTTCGCGCCGGCCGCAAGACCGCGCTGGAGCGGTTTTCGCCCGAAGCGATGGTGGCCGCGAACGAGGCCATCTACGCAGAATTGCAGGCGGTCGCGCGATGAGCTTCGCGAGTTACATGTCGCGTCACGTCTTCCATCCCACTCTGGGACTGGAAGGATGGCAGCATCCAGGCTCGCGATCCTGCGCGAACTGGAGCGCTCGCAGTGGCTCAGTGCCGACGAACTGCGAGCCCGTCAGCAGGCGCGGTTGCGCGAGGCGGCGAGCCACGCAGCGGCGAGTGTTCCGTACTACAGAGAGATCTTCGCCGAGGCCGGCGTCGACGCCGCGACGCTGACCGTCGAAGGACTGCGGCGCCTGCCCATACTCACGAAGCGCACGATCCGCGAGCGAACCCGACGACCTGATCGCCGATGGGCTCAGTACGGACGAATCTCCTGTATCACAAGACCGGTGGTTCGACCGGCATCGCGCTGCAGACGTTCTTCGAGGAGCGCTGGCAGCAGCGCCGCAACGCCGACGCGATGCGGGCCAATGAGTGGGCCGGCTGGTATCACGGCATGAAGGTCGCGGCGATCTGGGGCAACCCGCCAGTCGCGACGACCTGGAAACAGAAGCTGCGATCGGCGCTCTTCGACCGAACGATGTACCTCGACACCATGCGCATCGATCCGAGCGTCGCTGGACGACTTCATCCGGCGTTGGCGAAAAGAGAAGCCTGAGATCGTCTACGGCCATTCGCACTCGATATTCCTGGTGGCGAAGTACCTGGTCGAGCAAGGCATCGAGGACTTGCGGCCCGTCGGCATCGTCTCGACCTCCATGATGCTGCTGCCCCAGGAGCGGGCGGTGATCGAGCAGGCCTTCGGCTGCAGGGTCACGGACCGCTACGGCTGCGAGGAAGTAGCGCTGATCGCCTGCGAATGCGAGCAGCATCGAGGCATGCACCTCAACATCGAGCACCTCGTGATCGAGTTTCTGGGGACGACGGAGCGCCCGGTGGCGGCGGGCGAGGAGGGCCGGATCGTGGTCACGGACCTATACAACCGCGCCATGCCGCTGATCCGCTATGAAGTCGGTGATGTCGGCGTGCCCAGTGATCGCCGCTGTGCCTGCGGCCGTCGGCTGCCACTGATGGAGCGCGTCATCGGCCGCGTGGCCGACTACCTGAAGCGTCGGGACGGCTCACAGGTTGCGGGTGTGTCGCTGGTCGAGCGCACGCTCACCAAGGTGCCGGGTGTGGAGCAGATGCAGATCGTGCAACCTGCTATCGGCCGGCTGGTCGTCAATTACGTGCCGGCTGCGAACTTCGCCGATTCGACCCGTGCTGAGCTGGCAAGGGAATTCGAGGAAGGATTCGGCGAGCCGCTGGAGATGGAGTTCCGCGCCATGGAGCGCATTCCTCAGGAGCGCTCCGGCAAGTACCGTTTTTCAATCTGCCAGGTTTAGCAGCGTCATGTGTGGCATCACCGGATTCTTCCTGCCAGACGCACCCTTGGACGAGGGGGCGCTCGGCCGCATGAACGACACGCTGACTCGGCGTGGTCCGGATGATGCCGGTATGTTCCTGGAAGGTCCCGATGGATGGCTGATGCGTCGCCTCTCGATTATTGATCTTGGCGGCGGGCATCAGCCGATTTTTAACGAGGATGGCTCCGTCGTCGTCGTCTACAACGGCGAAATCTATAACTACCGCGAATTGCGTGCTTCCCTCGAACAGAGGCCATCGGTTCCGTACACATGCGGATACCGAGGTCATTGTTCACCTATACGAGGACCATGGCGACGATTTTTCGAAACAGCTGCAGGGAATGTTCGCGATCGCCCTGTACGACCGGAAAAGCGGTGTGCTGCATCTCGCCCGAGATCGGCTGGGGCATCAAGCCCCTGTATCTGGCAGAAGTGAAGCGCGGCCTCGTCTTCGGGTCCGAGATCAAGGCGCTGGTGGCTAGTGGGCTGGTCTCGAGCGATATCTCGACCGCGGCATTGCGTGGCTATCTTAAGTACACGTTCGTCCCGGGAAACCAGTCCATCTACGCCGGTATTCGGCAGCTACCTCCGGCGGGTCGATTGAGTGTCACGACCAAAGAAATTCGTCAATCGAGCTACTGGAACCTTCCGCTGCCGCGCGCAGCTCCATTGGATTCAGCCGAGGCAGTTCAGGTCACTGAAGACAAACTTACTGCCGCAATCGAGAGTCACCTCGTAAGCGACGTTCCCATCGGCGCATTTCTGTCTGGCGGCCTGGACAGTGGTCTGATCGCCGGGCTGGCGGCTGGCCGGCTCGGCATCAAGCTTCGTACGTTTACCGTCCGCTTCCCGTCAGCCAGTGGTTTCATGGTGGACGAAGTCCCGACGGCCAGGATGTTAGTACAGAAATATGGGCTCGATCACGAAGTAATCGATATCGAGACCGACGTCGCGGCGGTACTGCCAGAGGCGATCTGTGGATTCGACGAGCCGTTTGCAGACGACTCGATTGTGCCGTCGTCTGCTATCGCCCGAGGAAGCTGCCGTTAAACGTGTGAAAGTGGCGCTCACCGGTTTGGGTGGGGACGAGCTTTTTGCCGGCTACAAGCGCCACCTCGGCATGCGGTGGTGGAGGCATACGGGCGCGTTCCGACCGTCGTCCGCCGACGTGTTATCCGGCCGGTCGCGAACGCCATTCCACTGGACCCTGCTCAACACCGCTGGCTGGAATCATCTGCAGCGATTCACGGCACAGACTTCCGGAACCCCGGCAGATTCATATGATGCTTACATGTCGAGCATTGATGAATCGACGCTCGATGCATTGTTGATGACGCCTGGGACAGTGGCAGCCCGCCAAGAGAACTCAATCGGTACAGTCTTCGAACGCCAGGAATCGTGGACCCGCTCGATCGTGCGCTGCGCACGGACCTGCAGGCGTACCTTCCGAACGACATCTAACTCTGACCGACCGCACCTCGATGTGGCACTCGCTCGAGCTGCGCGTGCCGTTCCTTGATGCTGGCCTGGTGGAGTGGGGCGCGGCGCTTCCACAAGCTACAAGCTGCGCGGCAGGACACAGAAATGGGTGCTCAGAAGATCGCCCAGCGATGGTTACCGTCCGCCTACCTTGTTCAACAGAAGCAAGGCTTCGAGTCCCCCATGGCTCAATGGTTGCGAGGACCATTGGTGTCAATATGGAACGATGTCCTACCTTCCGCTGACAGCGATATGTGGGGACTGCTGGCGCGTGAACGCGTTCAGGAACTTGTGGCAGCAGCATCAGGGGCGGGGTCGTAATAACTCGAAAATTGTCTTCAGCCTCTTATGCTGTTTCTTCTGGCACCGCGGATGTCCGGGTGCGGCGGAACTGCGATGAATGGCGTGCGGCCTGGAAGCGGTATGTTCGTTACGTGGCAACGGCATCAGCGGACCTGCAGATCGGCATGCGACACGGGGATTCCCGTGGCCGTGAATCGGACGTCGAAGAAAGGCGTGGCGAGATATGGGATCTACGCTCGTTTGCAGACGCAGCGCGCTCCTGCGCAGAACGGAGCCAGCCTGGGTCATCGCGCAGAGTCCGTCGTTCGTGTTGGCCGCTTATGCCGTCACGGTGGGCCGCTGTCACGCCCGCTGGGTGATTGTGGATGCGCATCGAGGCCGTTCGCCCGTTCATCAACGACCGTTGGGCTGTACGGCGCCTTGCCCGGCCATCATGAGGCTGGCGACCGCGGTCATTGTAACGAATGACGAGTTCGCTACCGTCGTGCGGAGAAGTGGCGGCCGGCCGATCGTGCTTCCTGACCCGTTGCCTGAAGCGGGCTCGGTCGAGCCGCTGAGTCTTGGGGTTGGCCTGCATCTCGCGGTGATACTCACCTACGCCCCGGATGAGCCGGTCGAGGACGTGCTGGCGGCAGCATGCTCGGCGCCACCCGACGTGACTTTCCACCTCACTGGGCCGTCGGATCGTCTGGACCCAGCCGTGCGGGCTGCCTCACCGCGCAACGTTCGCTTCACGGGTTTCCTGCCTGAGGATGAGTACTGGCGGTTGCTGTGTTCTGTCGACGCCGTGGTGGACCTCACAAAGATGCCGGACTGCCTCGTCTGCGGTGCTTATGAGGCTGTAGCAGCACGTGCACCGAGTATCCTAAGCGATAGTCCCGCAGCTCGGCGCCTGTTCGACGGCGCTGCAATATTCATCACGCCCACGAAAGCGGCTCTTCAGGACGTTCTTATTGATCTCGATGTCCGCCTGCAGGCTTGTCGACAAAACGTTGGTGCGGTGGGCGAGCGGTACGCCAAGTCCTGGCAAGGATGGGCAGCAAGCCTGCGGCAGTTCCTGGACACGTGCGAGGCTGCTTTGTGATCGGCAGTCCCACGGTTAGCGTTGTCATGGCGACCTACAGTCTCAGCGCGGTTCCTGCCGCACGCTGTGGAATCGGCGCTCGGGCAGTCTTTTCGTGATCTTGAACTGATCATCATCGACGACGGGTCGACGGACCAGTCGGCAGCGGCAGTGCAGCCCTATTTATCCGATACGCGGGTTCGTTTCATCCAACAGGCGAACACAGGTCAATGCGAAGCTAAGAACAAAGGTATTCAATTGTCGCGGGGACAATTCGTTGCGTTTCTGGATGCCGATGATGTGTGGCTGTTGGACAAGCTTGAACAGCAACTTCCTCTGTTCGAGGGCCGACCGGACGTTGGTGTCGTCTATGGATTTCTCGCCAGAATCCACTCGCGCGGGCAGTCCCTGCCGTGGGAGCCAGTCCCGCCGCGCCGTGGCACGGTTACCGCGGATCTTCTGATTGAGAACTTCGTGCCGTTTGCGTCTGCCGTCGTACGCCGGACGCTGCTAGAACGCCACGGAGCATTCGACCCACGGCTTGACATGGGTATCGACTACAACCTGTGGTTAAGGCTCTCGGTGCACTGCGAGTTCGATTTTGTCGAGCGCGTCGTCGGGAAGTACCGTGTCTGGGAGGGCCAAATGTCGCGCAAAGTGTTTGAACGGTATGCAGCAGGCCTGAGCATCATGCAAGCGTTCCTGAAACAGCACGGTGAAGACTTGCAGCGAGCAGACATTGAGAGAGCATGGGCGCACACGTACGTTGGGAGAGGCGACACGTACCTGTGGGCGGGACGCGGGCGGCGTCGCGCGTGGCAGGACTACGCGCGGGCATGGGCGCATGACGCGAGGTATTGGCGAGTGTATCGGGCAATGTTGCGATCGCTGCTGACGAGGCGACCCCCCGAATGACGAACGCAAGTTCCAATCGGGAGGGACGATGGAGCGCTGCACGCGAGGCAGCGATGTGTTCCGTTGGCGATCTGGGAGGGCGCCGCGTCGCGGAACGTCTAACCGGCTCTATTCCTCGGATCCTAATGTTTCATCGGTTTTCTCCGCACCCTGGTTGGCGTAGCACATCGCTGGCTTCACTTAAGGAAACACTCGATTATATCCAGCGAAATTACCGTGCTATTTCACTCGATGAAGCGGTAAGCCGAATAGTTCAGGGCGAGGCGGCTCCTCTTGGTCCGAAGTCTGTAGTGTTGACAGTCGATGATGCCTATGAAGACTTCTACCAAATCGCGTTACAGGAGTTCCAAACACGTTCTCTTCCAGTCACGTTGTATGTGCCGAACAGATTTGACGGGCGATCTTGGCTGTGGCCGGATCGCCTGCTCTGGATGATCCGCGAGACGCGGTGTTTGCAATTGAGTCTTGGAGGGTCGAGCCGCTGGCCGGTTCGTAGCCTCCAGCAGCGACGATTTGCATGGAACTCCGTGGCAGACAGGCTCCTCGAGATGAATGACGAACGACGGAAGCATACGATGCGGAATCTTGAGGAAGCTTTAGAGGTTCGAATCCCGGAGCGACCAACCGCAGATTACCAACCAATGAGTTGGGAGCAGATTAGGGACGCAGCAAAACGCGGAGTATGCATAGCATCGCAGGCAGGTGCGCACATTCCTCTGGCTCGGGAATCCGAGGCTGTTCAGCGAGAGGAGGCCGCGCGTTCCAAGAGCAGGCTCGAAACAGAACTCGGCATGGAGGTGAGGCACTTCTCGTATCCGCATGGTCGGGCTTGCGATTTTAGCGAGGAAACGATGCGGGCGGCATCCGAGGCGGGATACGTTTCGTCGGCTGCGGCGGTACCGGATGTCGGGAGACGAATCACAGTGTTTTCGCTACCCCGAATAAGCTCGTCGGAAAAAGTGAAGGATCTGCAGAACGCGATGTCGGGACTGTCGCATTTATTCGAGTGGGTGGGACGATGAGCGGAGATTGTATTCAAGTGAGCGTTGTTGCGCCTGAAAAGTATTTCTCGGCGCCGGATTCATGGAGTGCTGGATTAAGTGCTTCAGGAGCGGACGCATTATTTCTCGGTTTGGCTTGGCAGAAGAGTTGGTGGGAAGCGTTCGGGTCGCGGCATCATCTTGAACCTGTATTCATCCAGGCTCGCATCAACGATCGTATCGTAGGCCGGCTATCGCTAGTCCGAAGTCGGTCGACTGTTCATGGCATCACGGTTGTAACGCTACAGCGGAAACTAGTGATTTCGCACCCGGCGGTGCAACCATCGCCGGGAAATATTTTTTAAACTCACCAATGAGTGCCAACATGAAGATTTTTGACGTGCACGGACATCTCTGGTGCAGAACCATTGGACGAAAGCGATATCTGAATCATGAGGCTTAGGAAAAGTGGTTCAAAAACGCGTTTCTGGGGTGGAACCTATACTTGAGGCAACCTCAGAGAAACTCATTGAGGCACTGGACGCAGCTGAATCGGAGCTTGGCGACGCCTATTTCATGTGTGTTTTTGCGTTGGACCTCGTGAACGTATTTCCAATGGAAGTCACCATTGAAGAGCTGAACAACTGGGTCGTTAAGCAGGCGCAGAAGGATCCGCGGGGAAGGATAATTCCCTTCGCATGCATTGATCCAAGGCGTGATATTGCTCTGAATGAGACTCGTAGATGCGTGCTGGAACTTGGGGTGCATGGATTCAAACTCTATCCACCAACAGGATTCTATCCCAATGATCACAAGATTTTCCCATTCTACGAAGAGGTAATAAAACTTCAGCAGGAAATGAAAAGAACGATTCCGGTACTGTTCCTCAGGGATTCAGCTTTCCGGATCCAAGTTAGCTCAACCGATCTATCTCGAGGAAGTTGCTTTTCGCTTCAAACCAGAGTTGAAAATAATAATAGCCCATGCGGGCATACCGTGGGTCGATGAAGCTGTATCGATCGCTGCACTGCATCACAATGTGTATCTGGACATCGCGCTTTACGGTGACCTATACGGTTTTTGGCCGGAGATGCACATGCAGTTCTTAGGAAGGGCCAAGCGAGCCGGCATATTAAACCGTGTTCTGTTTGGAAGTGACTGGCCTCTTGCTTCCGCATGGATGGACGCAGCCCCCGGTGATTCACCTTGGGTGGTTTTGCACAGGGTAGTTCGTTCATTGAGGGACATGCAGTTGCCGGATCCGCTCAGGCAGATGGGATACCCGGAAATCACCGATGAGGATATGAAAGGAATCCTCGGATCTAACGCAGTGGAATTGTTTGGGTAGTTATGGAGAAATTGTAAATTTCCGATTGACAAAAAGTACATTATTGATCTAAAATTGGCAACGTTACCATTTATTTAAGATAAAACAGGGAGACACGAAATATTTTTGGTAAGCTTATCAATATTTCGAAATCATCAAGCCATATATCCTCGATAGAAAAGGAGCTCGAGCATGTCAGATTCTGAAGTGCTAAACAGGATAAGTAGATCCGTTCAGGATGGAGATAATGAAGGCTGCATCGCTTCCACCAAAGAGGCCCTGGAATCGGGAGTAGAACCGCTTGTCATTGTCGATGATGGACTTTCGGCTGGAATACGTGTAGTTGGAGAAATAGTTCGGTACAGGAGAGCTGTTTTTACCGGATCTCATGATGGCCGTGGAGGCAATGAAAGAGGGAATGAAAATCGTCGAACCGGAACTCAAAAAGATGAAGTTGGAGAAAAAGAGTCTGGGAAGTGTATTACTTGGCAACGGTGTACGGCGACATCCATGACATAGGCAAATCCATAGTGGGCACGATGCTCGAGTTGAATGGATTTTTTGTTCTTGATTTAGGGGTGAATGTCCCTGTAAAGACCTTCGTCGATAAGATCAGAGAAGACAAACCACAGATCATTGGTTTATCAGCACTTCTCTCAACAACGATGAGGGAACGAAAGAAGTCATCGAGGCTGTGGAAAAAGAAGGTCTTCGTGAAGGTGTTCGAATCATTGTGGGCGGGGCGCCTGTTTCGGAACAGTGGGCTGAGGAAATAGGTGCTGACGGGTATGGCGCGAATGCGGAGCTGGCTGTTCAACTGGTTAAAAAACTGACCAGATAGAGGGGAGGAGGCAGCTATGGCACACTATTTCGGGAGAGGGCGGCATTTGGAGTATCTCACCCAGGAAGAGATACGCCAGTGGCATCATCAGAGCCTGAATCTTCTGGAGACGGTGGGGGTACAGGTATGGCTATGAGCCTGCACCTGAAGCTGCTGAGGGAAGCAGGCTGTGAGGTGGACGGCGAGGCGGGTATTGTACGGGTACCGGAGCATGTAGTGGGGAGGGCATTGAGGCTTGCGCCGAGTCGTTTTGTGCTTGGTGGGAGGGACCACTCGACCGACATCATCGTCGGTGGTAACGACGTTCATACGACCGGAAGCGGCAACTGCATCAATGTCATTGACCTTGAAACCGGTGAGCACAGGTCCGGTACGTTCAAGGATCTCGAAGAGATGGTGCGTGTACAGGATGCACTTGAAAACCTCGAGTCGTGCCAGAATCCAATAACCCCTGCGGATTTACCAAAAAATGGACTCTATATAAAAGCATTCGAGGGGATGGTACGAAACACGGGCAAGCATCTGATCAACCAGGCGGAGAGTGCCCGGGAGGTGCGGGATCATGTGGACATACTGGAAGCTGCGGTGGGGAGCAGGGAGGAGGTATTCCAGGCGGAATCTGGTGAGTTTTGTGTGCTGTTTCAAGAGTCCGCTTATCTATGGGGACACGAGCTGTGAGGTACTGATTGAGTGTGCGAAGTTGGGGTTACCGGTGCTGGTGGAGACGGATCCGATATCGGGGGCTACGGCGCCTGTGACGCTGGGGGGGTTGTTGGTGCAGCAGAATGCGGAGGTGTTGTTTGGGGTCGTATTGGCGCAGCTGGTGAGGGCGGGGGCGCCGGTGCTGTACACGCATGCGCCGACGGTGATGGACATGCGCACGGGAGATGTGAGTGAGGGGTGTCCTGAGCGGTGTTTGTACTACATATACAGTGCGCAGCTGTGTCGGTATTACGACATACCGAGCTGCGGGGTATCTGGGACGACGGATTCGAAGAGCAATGATATTCAGAGCGGTCTTGAAAAGGCGGCCACCATGATAACAACCGCTCTGGCGGGTTACAACTTGATCTACTCTTCTGCAGGCACCATAAACAGTGTACTTACGACGTCTCTTGAGGGGATAGTGATCGACGATGAGCTGTACGGGTATGTGAGGCGGGTACTTGGGGGGATAGATTTCTCGGTTGAGGCGGTTTCGAGCAGCATGGAGGTCATAGGGAAGGTGGCGCACAGTGGGAAGAGTTTCGTACGCAGCGGCACACGAAGGAATGGAGAGGGGGGAGCACTGGGTACCGGGAGTGGGCGGACCGTGGGCGGTATGAGGTGTATGAGCAGAAGGGGAGGAAGGGGATGGTGGAGAAGCGCGGGAGAAGGCTAAGAGGATACTGGAGGAGCACAAGCCGCTGCCGCTGCCCCCGGATGCACAGAAGAAGATAGATGCCGTCGTCGAGAGAGCTCAGAACAAATAACAACAGTTTTAATCATTTTTCGTATCTGTTTGGGGAGTTGAGTTCGGTTTGTCATGGATATTCCTTATTGCATGATATGCTCAATGGAATATTCAAATGCGATAAAGAGGTACATACATGACCAAGATAATCAAGGAAGCTGATGTTGTTGTGATTGGCGGTGGAGCGGTGGGTACCGCCCTGCATATCACCTCGCCTCGAGAGGAAGAGGGTCGTTCTCTGTGAGATGCGAAACATAGCTTCCGGTGCGACTGGAAGGTGCGGTGGTATGGTGGTCCATTGTTACGGGAGGTTTTTAAATATTGAAAAGACTGAATACAGACTGCTCTTTACCCGTGCAAATACGGAAATCATGAAGGAGTATACAAAAACCTTTGAAATAGATTTTCGAATTCCGTCAGGTAGGCTGCCTCGATATTGCGATAGATGAAAAGGAGTTTGAAGATCTCAAAAAGCTAATCGAAATACAGAGATCTTGAATGATGACGAGATAGAGCTTTTGGATAAGAAGGAAACCCTCGAAGTCATGCCTAATTTGAATCCGGATATGATTTATGGCTCGCGACTGAGACCTTCTGATGGGAACCTCAATCCCTTCTTCCTTGCACGTGCACAGGCACTGGAGGCTCGAAAGCTCGACGCAGAGCCCTTACACATACGAAAGTCGAAGAGATAATCGTACAAAACAATGAAGTCCAAGGCGTGCGGGTGCCTGATGGTATCATCGAAGCTGAGTATGTAATCAACGCGACGAACGGATGGGCCTCACTTATTACCGATGGAATAGAGGTGATTCCGGTCGTGAACTTGCGATGGTAACTGAGCGGCTGCCTGAACTACCCCCCCAGTCTTTTGAAATGCTCTGTTACGGGAATTCTGCGTACGGAGCAACGCAGACCCTGAGCGGCAATTACAATCTCGGAGGTCCCGGACCTCCGCGGTCTCCGGAATTACGATTATTTCGATGAACGGATATACCCGGAAGAGGTGCTCAGGGTGATGTCATATGTATCAGGCATTTTTCCGAGTTTAAGCGAAGTTGCGGTTATCAGATCGTGGGTAGGAACCATGGGTTTCACTCCCGATGGTATGCCGTCCATAGGTCCCATGCCGGGAATGAAGGGCCTTTTTATCGTTGCAGGATACGCAGCAGGTATGTCCTGGGCCGCAGTTTCCGGCAAGATAGCTTCGGAGTACTTATGCGATGGCAAGCTTCCTTCCCGATCGAAAGGATGGACCCTGGAAGGTTTATCGGAAAACCGAAAATTAATGGCCTCAACCGTACGATCTGACGGTTTGTCACGATTTTCTGACGCAAGGAGCTTAGGATGAGGATAGAAAAACATCCGATACTGGGAGATTTGAAAAAAATAAAAGAGATCACGCTGGTAGTGGATGGGAAGAAGATAAAAGCCTATGAGGGAGAAATGATTTCCGCTGCGCTCATAGCGTCGGATAAACTTCTCTACTTTTCGCTATACCTCCAAGAAGAAAGAGCCAAGAGGAATATTCTGTGCAATTGGCAGATGTACCGACTGTGTTATGGAGGTAAACGGAAGGCCGAACGTGAGAACATGCGTCACACCGGTGGAGGATAACATGGTAATTAATACTCAGAAGGGTCTCGGTGTGTGGCATGGTGGAAGGGGTGGCTGATGAAAACAGAGGTTGCCGTCATAGGAGCTGGACCAGCGGGGCTGTGTGCTGCGATAGAGGCTGCGAAGAATGGGGCGGATGTTACGCTCATCGATGAAAACAGAACAGCAGGTGGTCAACTGTTCAAGCAGATACACAGGTTTTTCGGTTCTGAGGAGCACCTTGCGGGGATAAGGGGATTTGAAATTGGGAATATGCTCTTGGAGGATGCGGAGAAGTATGGGGTCAGGGTACTGCTGAGTACCGTGGTGTGGGGACTATTTCCTGATT
>CAWBYP010000003.1:0-4833 GCA_963793005.1 uncultured Gammaproteobacteria bacterium | reverse complement strand
TCCTACCGCACCTGCCGGCGGGTTGTCTGAAAACGTCGCGTCGTAGGCTGCTGTTCAGGCATCCCTTTGGCTCAACCACGGCGCGAAGAACTTCTCCAGTCCTCGAGCCTCGACGTACCGCTCCGCCCAGGCGAACCACTCCTGCCAGTCGGGCGATGTGATGCCCCTGATTTGAGCCTCGGCCTTCGCCATCACCAGAAACTCGCGAGCCTGTTCGCGCCAGCGCCAGCGACCGATGCCCCGCCGCAAATGGGCGATGTTCTGCCGGAGAATCTCCCGCCGCCGCTCGGCTTCTTCTCGCCGACGCTTCATCCGTCGTTCGTCTCGTAACTCGATGGCCTCCTGAAGTTGATCCGCCCGGACTGGGCGTGATCCGACTATGCGGATCTTCGCATAGCTGGATCTATGCCGAGTTCCGGAATATGCGGAGTGGGGTGGCGGGTCACGTGCGCGCCATTGTGCGTGCTGATGGGCACTGCGCATAGTTAGAGCGCCTCAAGGAAGGTGAGCAGTCGATCGTGCGCCTTGAAACGCACGGGGTGTGCGGTCGGGGCATCGACGCGGCGCAACGCTGCTTCTTTCATGGCGAGATCGGATTCGATGTACTGATGGGTGGTGGCTGGGTCTTCGTGGCCAAGCCACAGCGCAATGGTCGTGATGTCGACGCCCGATTGGAGCAGGTGCATGGCGGTGGTGTGCCGGAGCGTGTGGGGCGAGATCGAGCGCGTCAACAGGGAGGGGCATTGTCGGGCGGCGGTGTGGACCGCCCGGTGCAGGCGGTATTCCACACCGGAACGGGACAGGCGTTGCCCGGCGCGGTTGGGAAAGACGGGCGCCTCTGGCCCGCCGGTGAGGCGCTCACACCAGGGCCGTAACTGGGTCGCCGTGGTTTTCCAGAGAGGGACGACGCGTTCCTTGCGTGCTTTGCCATGCAGGAGCACCGCCGCCGCGCGATCGAGACAGACATCGGCGAGGCGCAGGCCCGTCATCTCGGACACGCGGGCGCCCGTGTTATAGAGGACACGTAACAGCACCGCGTCCCGCTGGCCGCTCCAGGTCGTGCGGTCCGGCGCGTCGAGCACGGCCTGCACCTCTTCACGGGAGAGAAACGTCAGGACTGGGTGGTCCACGCGCTTCGTCGCAATCGCGAGCACGGTCTGCGCGACCGGCAGGGCGGTGGGCTCGCGTACCGCGGCGTACCGCATGAACGACCGAATGGCGGTGAGCCGGAGATTTCTGGTGCGCGGCGTGTTGCCTCGCTCCGACTCCAGGTGATCGAGGAAGGCGAGGACGACCGGCGCGGTGAGGTCGTCGAGCGTCAGCGCCGAGGGCGCCCGGCCCGTCTGGTGCTCCGCGTACCGGAGCAGCAACTCGAAGGTGTCGCGGTAGCTGGCCACGGTGTGCGCACTGACGCGGCGCTCGGCAACCAGGCGGCGCTGAAAGAACGCCTGGACGAGTGCGGGGAAGGCGATCGTCGCCGCCCTCATGATGGGTCCTCCTCCTGGACGGATCGCGCGAATTGCTCAAAACGCTGGGAGGTGACGGCCATCAACTCGGGAATCGCCGACAGATACCAGTAGGTGTCGCTGACCTTGGCGTGGCCGAGATAGGTTGCCAGCGCCAGGATCTTGCGGTCGACGTCGGCCCGTTCTTCGGCCCACCGGAGCAACCGTCGAACGGTGAACGTGTGTCGGAGGTCGTGCACGCGCGGCCGGCGTGCGCGTCCCGCGGCCGTCCAGCCAAGGCGGTGACGCAGTCGGCTGAACGTCTTCTCGACGGCCGCGCGTGTCAGGGCCGATGCGCCATCGGTCCGAAAGAAAGCGACCGAACCAGCGGGCGCGCGACGCCCGTCGCGACGGGCGACGTAGCGGATGAGCGCGAGGGTCGCCGTCGGATGGAGGGGAATCAAGCGCGATTTGCGGAACTTGCTCTCCCGCACCGTCAGGATGCCGTTGGCCAAGTCGACGTCGCGTGGCAGGAGATGGCAGGCCTCGGAGAGCCGCAACCCCGTCGAGGCCAGCAGTGAGAACAGCGCGACGTACGTTTCCGGACGGAGTCCGTGTCGCGGGTAGAGTCGGTGGGCCTCTTGCAGCAACGCCGCGATCTCGGCCGCGCTGTAGATGTGTGGAGGCTTGCGGCCCGGGAGGCGCCCCAACAAGTCGGTCGGCGGGATCTCCGTGTCCGCATCGAAGGCGGCGCGATAGCGCGCAAACGATCGGACCACGGACAGGCGCCGGACCGCTTGCGCCGGATCCATCGAGCGCGAGGCCACCGCCCATTGCACGGCCAGATCCGTCGTCACGTGACCGCGGTGTCCGATGCGGTCGGCGTACCGAGCGAAGTCCCTGAGCTGCCACCCGGGCGTGTCCAGGTCGAAGCCGAGGCCGCGTCGGACAGTCAGGTACTCCTCGACCAAGTCGACGAAGCGTGGAGGTGTCATTGGGTCACCTCCGGCCACGGGAGCCCGACCTCGCGAAGCGCCGGCAGGTCAAGCTTCGCGTAGATCGTAGTGGTGTCCAGACTGCGGTGTCCCAGGAAGTCGGCGACCTCCTTGAGGCTCGCGCCCTGTCGTACTAAGCGGCTGGCGAGCGTGTGACGGAACAGGTAGGCTCCGGCGAGCGGCGCCTCGATATGCCCGCGCCGAAGCACGCGGGCCACGACCTCAGAAATGGCGGTACTGGACAGGGGCGTCCCGCGACGGATACCGAGAAGCTGCACGAATACCCGGCGAGACTCGGTGGTCGGCCGGTCGTGGCGGAGGTAGGCAACAAGGGTCCGTCCGGCTTCGCGCGGCAGGGGGAGTGTGGCCCCGCGCCCGGTCTTGCGGGTGCGCAGATGCACCACACCGGTGCGCCAATCGAGGTCCTCAAGACAGAGCTCAGCGATTTCCCCGGGGCGGAGACCCAGCGTGGCCAAGCACACCACAATCGCGCGGTCACGCTGCCCGCACGGTGTGCTCGGGTGCGACGACGCGAGTACCTGCGCGAGCTGATCATCGCGGAGACACCGCGGCAGCGTCGCCAGCCGCCAGTACGCAACCGCGGGAATGGCAGCCTCGAGTCGTCCGTCGGCGAGTCCCTCGACCCGGAGGAACCGGAACAGGGACCGAAGCGCCGTGCGCACGGTCTTCATCGAACGTGGGGAATATCGGTCTCTCAATGAGGCCACAAACGTCACCACGTCGGAGGGGCGAACGCAGGTGGGATCAACAGGGTCGGCGCCCAGGACGGCACGGAGGAATAGGCGCGCGAGACTGCCGTACCCGTGCAGCGTGCGACCGCGCAGGCCACGGGTACGTCGGTAGTGCTGGGTGTACGCCTCGATCAGGGTGTCGAGCGAACACGGGACGTCGACGGGCATGGGACACTCCTTTCCGGCTGAGGGCCGGAAGGAGCTTCCCGACTATGCGTAGTCCTGGCAAGCCGTCAACACGACGCACCCCGCTCTCGAAATGGACGTCGCCATCGATCACCCCACGAACTCCGCATAGTCCGGAACTCGGCATAGATCCGACTATGCGGATCTTCGCATAGCTGGATCAAGCCCAGTTGCCACAAGACTGCCGATGGCTTTCGCCTTCCACTCTCCCACTGGAAGACCACGGCTTTGCCAGCGACCCCAATCTGTTTCGCCAACTGCGTCTGCGTGAGCCGGAGTTCGCGCCGGACGCGCAGCAGTTGCCGAGCCCAGTCTGACGGGACGGAAGTATGTATGGGGGGCATGGGCTTCGGCGCGAATCGAGAGTATGACTGCCTGTAGTAGCGCTCCATGAACGCCCGACCAGCCGCAATAGTTGACCTCGGAACCGGATTCCGAAAGACGACACGATTCTCGTACGTCACTTCGAGGCGCCCAGTTCGCGCCGCGTCCCGCAAGGTGCGAACGTGAACGCCGAGCTCAGCGGCGAGTTCCTGCAGCGACCACAGTCGCCGCGGGTCTTTGGCCGCGGCCGATTCTCTGGCTTTATCCATCCAGGCGGCCGGGACTACCCGGCGGCCGGAGTCCCATGTTCGGTACGTTTCAGGTGAAACGCCGAGCAGTGTCGCGAACTGTGGCTGCGAAAGCAGCAGCCGCAGCCGAAGGCGGCGGACCTCGGTTGCGCCGGTGATTGGCGGGTTTCGAGTCATCGTGCATCACCACGATTACCTCGATTGCCGGGAACAAAGCCACCGAGTATTTCACCGAGCGCAAGGATGACCGGTCGCCACGCGCGCCTTCGGCCCGGCCGGGTCTGAAGACCCGGCCTACATTCGGAGAAACTGGCGGAAATTGGCGCGCCCGGCAGGACTCGAACCTGCGGCCCCCGGCTTAGAAGGCCGGTGCTCTATCCGGCTGAGCTACGGGCGCGTAACGAACCCCTATTGTACGACGGACCCGTCACGGCCGCGCACGGGCTACTTCTGCCAGGGCACCTCGACGCGATACTCCTTACCGTCGATGTCCTTCGCGGTGATGGTGATCTGGCTGGCCTTCACGTTGCGCGCGCTGAACGGCACGCTGTCGCGGTCGGAGAAGCTGCTGTGGGCGAGCACCCGCTTCTCGCCGTTCTCCATCCGCGCGATGATGGTCGAGAAATGGCTCGCCGGACCGACGGGTTCGATCTCCGTCTTGAGGTCGAACAGCGCACGGCCTGACGTGTTCGTGACGGTGACGTCGAACTGCGACTGGACGACCGCGATCTTGTCGATGTCCCCCGAGGGCTCTCCCCCGCCGCAGCAGGTGGCGGCAAGGACCACAAGGGCGAGCATGAGGACTCGTGTGCGGAAAGACCGGTGCGGCATATTGGCAGCTCCTATCCGCGGATCGAACCGATCCGCATGCGCACGACGAAGT
>CAWBYP010000002.1:1187500-2536415 GCA_963793005.1 uncultured Gammaproteobacteria bacterium | reverse complement strand
CCTCTTCGGTCAGCTCGAACAGGCGCTCGAGAACTTCTCCGCCCTGCCGCACCTGATCTTCCGGTCCGCGAATCTCGAAGCGATTGCCGCGACTCCTGATTGACAGGCCGAAACGGCCCTCGATCTGCCGCAGATGCTCATCAAACTGCCCACACAGATTGGCCAGCCGGCGGTGTTCATCCGGCAGCAGGATTAGCTCAAGGCTTTGCTCGCGTTCGCTCAGGTCAGGCAACGGATTTTTCGAGCTCCTCGCTCGTCAGTCGGCCACGCAGGGAGTTGGGCAGCGCAGCGGTGATGCTGACGTCGGCAAAACGTCCAATGAACGAGGGATCGCCGACAAAATTGACCCAATGATTGTTCTCGGCACGCCCAGCGAGCTCGCGTTCGGAACGCCGGCTGTGCCGCTCGACGAGAATCCTCTGGCGGCTGCCGATCATGCCGCGACTGATCGCGGCGGCCTGCTCGTTGACCAGGGCCTGCAGCCGTGCGAGCCGCGGCTGGGTCACCGACCATGGCATCTCGCCGTCGAGGGCTGCCGCCGGTGTGCCAGGCCGCGCGCTGTAGATAAAACTGAACGACTGATCGAAGCCGACGGTACGAATCAGCGCGAGCGTCTCTGCAAAGTCCTGCTCGGTTTCGCCAGGAAAGCCAACGATGAAATCCGACGACAGCGAAATGCCAGGTCTGGCAGTCTTGAGTCGCTCCATCTTGTCGATGTACTCGTCGACGGTATGGCCGCGTTTCATTAGCTTGAGTATTCGGTTTGAGCCGCTTTGTACCGGCAAGTGCAGGTAGGCAGCGAGTGTGGGAACGTCGCGATAGGCCTCGATCAGCGCATCGCTGAATTCCAGCGGGTGCGAGGTCGTAAAGCGCACACGCTCGATGCCCTCGATGGCCGCGACATAGTGAATCAGTGTTGCGAGATCGGCCGTGCCACCGCCGTGCATCGTGCCTCGATAGGCATTGACGTTCTGCCCGAGCAGATTGATCTCCTTGACGCCGAGCTCGGCCAGGCGCCAGGCCTCGGCAATCACGTCGTCGAGCGGGCGGCTGATTTCCTCGCCGCGGGTACTACGGGACCACGCAGAAGGTGCAGTACTTGCTGCAACCTTCCATGACCGAGAGGAAGGCAGTACAAGACGCCGCTTCGGCTTCGGCAGCGAATCGAATTTCTCGATCTCGGGGAAACTGACATCGACGACGCCGCGTTTGCTCGTCCGTGCTTCGCCAATCAGTTCCGGCAGGCGATGCAGGGTCTGCGGGCCGAAGACGACATCGACGAAGGGCGCGCGCTTGAGCAGTGCTTCGCCCTCCTGGCTCGCGACACAACCACCGACGCCAATGATGGCGTTCGGTCGTTCGTCTTTCAGCTCGCGCCAGCGCCCGAGCAGCGAAAACACTTTTTCCTGTGCTTTCTCGCGAATCGAGCAGGTATTGAGCAGAAGAATATCGGCGTCTTCCGGGCGCTCGGCCGGCAGCGCGTCCAGCGACGCACGGAGCACGTCGGCCATCTTGGCCGATCGTACTCATTCATCTGACAACCGAAGGTCTGGATAAAGTAGCGCTACTCACGCGGCGATCACCGGCCCTGCAATCAGAACGGGATATCGTCGTTGAATTCATCGGGCGGACCGGCTTCGGCGACGGCGGCCTGCTTCGATGGCGCCGAACGTGCCGGCGCTGACGCATCGCCGCGGCCACCAAGCATCTGCATTTCATTGGCGACGATCTCGGTGCTGTAGCGATCGTTACCTTCCTTGTCCTGCCATTTGCGGGTGCGCAGGCTGCCCTCAATGTAGACCTGCGAGCCCTTCCGCAGATACTCGGCTGCGATCTCCGCCAGGCGGCCGAACATGGCCACGCGATGCCATTCGGTGCGCTCCTGCTGGTCGCCGGTCTGTTTGTCCTTCCAGGCTTCGCTGGTCGCGACCCGCAGGTTCGTGACGGCGCTGCCACTCGGCATATAGCGGGTTTCCGGGTCCGCGCCCAGGTGACCGACGATGATGACCTTATTGATACCGCGTGACATGAGTGCTCCCAAATGGGGTTATTGTACGCATGCGCTCCGGGCTTGGCACCCGGAGTATGATGGCAAAAAAGGGGGAAACGCATGGCCAATCACGATGATTTGACGCCGGCAGCGGGCAACGGCCTGCTGCACCGCCGGCTGTTCCTGACCGGCGGAGCCTCGCTGGCCGGCGCGGCCGGATTAGCCTTATTGACGCCCCGTGCGGCACCGGCCCAGCCGCCGGCAGTCCCGATCTGGTCAACGACACCGGGCCCGGGAGCGCATGGCTATGGCCAGCGCTCGCGCTTCGAAGACGGCGTGCAGCGCAGCGCCGGCGGTTCACCGGGCGCGCCAGGTGCCGGCGCCTCGCGCACGCCGCTGGAACAGCTGGAAGGCAGCATTACGCCGAACGCGCTGCACTTCGAGCGCCATCACAACGGCATTCCCGATATCGACCCGGATCAGCATCGCCTGCTGATCCATGGCCTGGTCGAGCGGCCGCTGCTGTTCGATCTGAACACCCTCAGCCGTTATCCGCTGATCTCGAATATCCGCTTTGTCGAGTGCTCGGGCAACAGCGGCGCCAATAACGCCGCCGAGCCGCCGCAGCAGACTGCCGGCGGTCTGCATGGACTCGTCTCCGGTGCCGAGTGGACCGGTGTGCCGCTCAGTGTGCTGCTCGACGAGGCGGGGGTCAGACCCGAAGCGCGCTCGATCGTTGCCGAAGGTGCGGACTCCGCCGTACAAAGATATTAACTTTTACAGAAAGGTTAGATTCTATTGCGAAAGAGAAAGGAGGTAGGTTTATATCTTTACTTGGAAATCATGAACTAATGAATGTATTTGGTGACTTTAGTTATGTATCAAATAATAGTATGATAAAAACAGGAGGAGAATTAAATAGAAAATATTTATTCAAACCAGGTAGTAAATACTCAAAAATATTAGCAACAAGACCGATTATATTAAAGATAGGTAAATTATTATTTTGTCACGCTGACTATTGATGAAACATTTGAAATTGGTAAATAATAATTTGGAAACAATTAATATATTAAGTAATAAATATTTAAATGATATACCACTTACTATAACAGAACAAGAAAAATTCTTTAGTATAATAATGTCGGATAATGGAATTATTTGGAATAGACATTATTTAGAGCCTTTGCGTTCTAACTGTAATATAGAACCATATTTTAATGAATTAACAGATGTATTAACTAATACAGATTGTGCCAGTCGATTCTGATTGCGACGATTCCGTCGAGACCGTCGTCGGCTCATCTCGCTGGCGCAGGACAACGCGCCTGAACCATCCAGACACCGCCATGCGGAACTGGCGGAAATAGAACAGCATTCCAGCGATGGCTGCGAGGCCCATCTGCACCAGCATGCTGCCGGTACCCGGGTCGATGTATGCCATTGCTGGCGTGATTGAAAACACGGCAAGCACCGCCACGAGGCCGGCACGCGCTCGGTTCAGTTCTTCAACGGACGCTTTCTTCATCGGTGTTCTCCTTGCTGTGGGCGGCTACGAGCTGCTTGGTATCTTCTTCATGGCCCGGCTCGCGCATCGTGGACCACTGATTACTCAATATTGCGCGAGGCACTTCCTGGACCGCGAACGGCCACGAGTACGGTGACACGAAGTGTCGATCCGGAAGTGGCGGCAGATCCGCTCCGAAGTAATGGCTCAGAATTCTGCGAAACTGATTCACGGCCGTTCCCGACGCCGGGATTAGGTCTTCCGGCGCCCCGGGCAGATGATATGCGCCGAGATTCGCAAACCTGATTCCGAGGCGTTCGTTACCGTCCAGTCCCTTTATCAGGTTCGGACCATGATCTGACTCGAGCACGATGATCGGCGGAACCGCCGATTGCGCGCGGATCCGGTCGACGGCATCGATGATCCTGTGATTAATGAACTCGAGCTGGGACGTGTAGCTCGCCCGGTCCTCCCAGAGCTGCTTCTGGAACTCGAACTGACTTGAAACCACGGCGTTGCGTAATACGTTGCCGTCGCGATCGAACAGGTAGGGATGATGCGGCAGCAGGAAATGCGCGAATACGAACTTGGGCCCTGGCTCGGCACCCATCGCCGACAACGCCTCGAAATTGGCCAGGTGGCAGCTCGCGAGATCCACGCCGGCTCTTGTATGAAACGCTCCCAGCCAGCTCGCCTCCGCAACTGCCCGGACGAATTCACTCGAGTACACCCCGTGCTCGCAGCGAACCTCCCTGTCGGCGTACGGGTTGATCGATGTCGCGCCCCACGTGGACCGAAGGTGAACCACCTTGTAGCCCCGTTCCCGCAGGAAGCGCGCAGTGAGGCTGTTGCGAATGCTGTCGTATGCCAGCGTGCGGTCGACGTTCTTCGGGCCGAGTCTGCCTGCGAGGAATTCATGCGGATAGCCGAGATTGAGGGTCGACGCGAGCGAGAGGAACGTCCAGTTGTAATTCGAAGAACTCTGCTCCGAGATGCCGAAGCCGCGCTCGCGCAACTGGTCCAGGAATGGCTGGTTGTCGAACCCGTAGTAATGCGCGAGAACATCCTGTCGCGCGTATCCATCCAGCACGATGAAATACACGTCGGGGCGCGCCGCCGGGTTCGCGGGTCGATCGCCGCCTGGGCTGGAATCCACGGTAACCGGCCCACCTGGTCCGTCCTTGAACATCCCCAGCACGGGAGACGACAGGGCCATGAGCAGCAGGGCGACGGCCGCAAAATTCAGGCCTCTGGCGAGGCCCGGCCGTTCCGGTGCCTTCGAGCGGGCGATGATCCACGCACCCGCGAGCGCCACCGCACCCCAGACACCAGCGATCCAGAGCCTGGCGCCAGGAACGAGGTCCAGTACATTCGGGGTGGCCTCGTCTCCAAGCCTGAGCGAAATCACCAATGTATCCAGCCAGCTGCTGACCTGCCCGTACATGAAAAACATCACGATCAGCAGGGTCACGCCGTAACCGGCCGTCAGGCGCGAAGCAGCCATCAGGCGCAGCAGCGCATAGGCGAGGACCGCCGCCAGGACCGATGCGGCCGTAACGGTCGCCGCCGTCCCCAACGTGACCTGCCCTGGATTGCCGGCAGCAAGAAAAATCACCGGGTACGCGGCCAGCAGCGGCACGAAGAGAGGTATGGCCATGCGTGACTTGTTCACCGGTCGATTCGCCTATGCCGCCGTTCCAGTATTTCCTGCCGACTGGGGCCACCAGTACCAGCAGTTGTGTTGACTTCGAACTCGTATGCGCCAGATTACGTTATATCGCGGGCCTGCGATTGTGAACCGGTTCTCAACCTGAGACCGGTGCCGCCGGGGAGGACGATCGTTTCGAGCGACGATCCTCGACTCCACTGCCATCATCGCCCTGGCTTCGCGAGGTTCGCTCATTGGATGCTTTTATTCGCCCCGTATTTGCAGCTTCCCCGTCCCTGGAAATAGCCTCGAAATGCCGTCCATCCGTTAACGATGCGCGGCCAGTCATCCGGCGTCGTGGCCACGGGCCCCTTGTGATTCACCCTCGTAATGCGCACTATCGCATCCCACAGGCGCTGCGCGTCCGGCTCGTCGTCGAGCGGGCGCGCGAGCAGCAGGCGTCCATGATGCTCGCGAAGTCGATGAACAGGTACTGATGCGCGTACGGTCCGGCCGGCATGGCCGCAAGCAAGCTGGTCCCTGGTGAACGCCGCACGCTCCTTGTAGGCGAGCGCGAGCGGAACATATTCGGGCCGCATGTGCAGTCGCGCGGTCTCCGGGTCCACCTCGAAGAATGCCGAGTTCTGCCGCGCCGTGCCGGCTTCGTCGACGCCGCCGCCGGGCGCAGGCAAGCACCCTGAGGTCGGTTTCGGTGAAGCGAATTCGCTCGGGCTCGCGCATCGGCCGCGTCGCTCCCGACTCGAGCATCGGCAACAGCGATTCGCCGGTCGCCGACAGCGGGTCGCCGCCGATGTCCAGGAAGCCAAGTATCGTCGGCGCGATGTCCTCGACTGTCACCGGATACTTGAACTCCCGGCCTTCGGCGCCGAACTCCTCCGCGCGACCAAAGGTCCGGAATCCCAGCAGGACCTGGTACTGCGACTTCGACAGCACGCTCTGGCCATGGCCGATGACCTCCATCTTGAGCGGCGCCTTCAGGCCTTCGACCCGGAAGGTGTCGTCGAAGAACGAGTCTGATAGGCAGTCCCAACGCCTCGCCGTGATCCGACAGCACGATGACCAGCGCATTCCGCAGGGCGCCCTTGGCTTCGAGCATGTCCATGATCTCGCCGAACATGCGGTCGGCAGTCTGCAGACCGATCCGGTACAGGGGCCGATCGTCCTCCGATACCGGCGTCGGAGACGCCGAACGGCGTATCGGCCGTGTAGTACGGCCAGTGCGCGGCTGTCAGGTGCGAAATGAACAGCGTCGGCTGGTCGAACGACACCTCCCGCCCCAGGCGCTCCACGAACGTCTCCGGCTCGAACATCGTCGCGACGCCGCGGTTGGCGTACGAGAACGGAAACAGCCACTTGCCGATTCTCGTGTTGATGACCAGGGAAGGCAGCGGCAACTCGTTGTACGTTCCGATCAGGAAATCGGAGGCGCCGATTCGCGGCGTGACGACCTGATCGAAGCCGTAGGTCTCGTCGATGTTCGCGAACCGGACTTCGTCGGTGGAATAGACCGTGTGGTAACCGGCTTTCCTGAGCACATCCGCGATCGTCGGGTTGGCGCTGACGATCGATCGCTCGGCCAGGTTGAACCGCGCTCCGGTGACGGTCGGCGCGCGTCCAGTCAGGATCGCGACCCACGATGAGAAAGTCCGGGCGGCGGCGTCGTCGTGTCTGAGAAGAGGTCCGCGCGTGCCAGGAACCGGTCGAGATTCGGTGTCACGCCCGTGCCGCCGAAGCGGCGCAATTGCTCGAGTCGCAGCGAATCGATGCCGAGGATGATGATGTGGGGCTGGCCCGCAACGGAAGCCGACGCAACTCCTGAGCGATTCGCAGGCCACAGCAGCGAGATCGCCGCCAGCAGCACGACCGCCGACACCGCCCAGAGAGACCGCCGCCTTGCCGTCTGGCCCGACCGCATGATACAGCGTCAGGGCCGCACGGGCCAGCACCAGCGCGCAGAGGACGAATGCGGCGAAGTAGGCAACCTGCCCGACGCAGCCACGGTCCCGACCGGGACGCGCGACCGCGTCATGGTAGTAGGCCCCGATCAGCGTGCGTGGATACCAGAGCGCGTTGTAGACGATCGCGACTCCCGCAAGCACGCAGAACCAGCCGACGACGATTCGTCCGAACTTGCTCCGTGCCGTCGGGGAGAAAATGGCCGTCGCGCAGGCCAGCACCCAGGTCAGGCCGGCGAAAGCGAGGTGCAACAGGATCTGCGTTACCAGGAAGGCGGACACTTCCCAGGCTATCTTCCCGGTCCAGGCACCAGCCGACGCCGCTCGCATTACGTCCGTCGAAGCGACCCGTTCGAGCAGACTGGCGGCCGACGTGTACGCCGTAACGACCAGGAAAAAGATCCACAGTGCAGCTGCGATAACAAACCCGCGCACGAGGCGATTGCGCGGTGGCAGCAACCCCTCGAGTAGACCGTCGCCTTGTTCCCTCATTGTCTGTCATCCCCTGCATTGGTAATCTGCCGATCGACTGAAGCTGCGACGGGCGCCGCATCTTACTGAGACATTCTCAACCGTCCAGCGAGTTTCTCGACTGCAGACCCGTTCTCAATAACAGGCGATACACGGCAGGTCGGCGGATGCATGGCGCAGCTGCCCATTTCTGTCAGTAACCGACAATTCGTGACGCATGGGTCGAGCGCACTGGCACGCCGTGCAAATGAGTCTAAGCAGAAAATCCTATTAAAACAATTAGTTAGCACTCCGGCTCACGTTGGCACGGATGTTGCTTTTCTTGGGTGCAGGCAATCAGCCGCTGTTTCAGTGAATCAACAGGAGTCAAGCAATGCTCAAGTCCATCCAGAAGGGTTTCACCCTTATCGAGTTGATGATCGTCGTGGCGATCATCGGCATCCTCGCGGCCATCGCGATCCCGGCGTACCAGGACTACCTGATCCGCTCGCAGGTGTCGGAAGGCCTGACCATGGCGGCCGCCGCCAAGGCCGGCGTGTCCGAGTTCTACGCGAACAAGGGCAACTGGCCGTCGAGCAACAGCGCGGCCGGCATGGGCGCCGCCTCCGACATCCAGGGCAAGTACGTCACGTCGATCGAGGTTCTCGAACGGTGGCATCGAGATCACCTACGGCAACGAGGCCAATGCGAACAAGCTGGCCAGCGAGACCGTCGAGCCTCATTCCGGGTGCCAGCGCGAATGGCGACGTGATCTGGAAGTGCGGCACGGCGCAGGACCCGAGCGGCTGGGGCTCGGACACCGCCAGCGCGACGACCGCCTCCACGTCGCTCGCCGGCAAGTACCTCCCCTCCAGCTGCCGCTGATCGCAGTCGCAGCACCCCGGGCCGCCTGGCCCGGGTGTTCGAACCGAGCCCCCGCCCTGTGCGGGGGCTCTCTTTTTCAGGCCCGGTAAATCGGGTCCTGTGATGTGCGTCCCAACGCTCCGTCCGCCACCGCGCCACAATCGGCCGGAACTTAACATTTCCTGCCGGAGCCCGGTACGATAGGGGTTCCGGGGGAATCGACCCAGCCTGGCAGGGTACAGCGCTCGCCCATGAATGACTTTGCCGCAAACGTGTCAGCGCCCCGTGGCGGGCTGCAAGGCCTGCCGCAGCGGCTCGTGACCGACGGGCTCGTCGGCGACGGCGCCATGATTGATGCCATTGCGGCCGCCAAGGAGCGCCGCGTCGGGGTCGTAGCCTACCTGGTCGAGCACAACGTAGCCGACGCCCGCGAAATCGCCATCGCGGCCTCGCAGGAGTTCGGCGCCCCCCTCCTCGACCTCGACTCCATCAATCCGGACCTCGAGACCATTCGGGTCGTCAGCGACAAGCTGCTGCGCAAGCACCACGTCCTGCCGCTGGTGAAGCGCGGCAAGAAGCTGTTCCTCGGCATCTCCGACCCGACCAACCTGCACGCGCTGGACGAGGTCAAGTTCGCTACCGGACTTTCGGTGGAAGCCGTTGTCGTCGAGGAAGACAAGCTCGCCCAGTTGCTCGGCAAGGCGCTCGAGCAGGTCGATACCTCGATGCCCGAACTGGCGGGCGACGACTTCGAGATGGAGAGCCTCGAGACGACCGGCGGCGACGACGAGGCCGACGCCGGCGGACTGGACCGCTCGGACGTCGACGACGCCCCGATCGTCCGCTTCGTCAACAAGGTCATGATCGACGCCATCCGGCGGGGCGCGTCGGACATCCATTTCGAGCCCTACGAGCGCTCCTACCGCATCCGATTCCGCCTCGACGGCGTGCTGAAGGAAGTTGCCGCACCCCCGGTGCAGCTCGCGATCAAGCTCGCGGCCCGGCTCAAGGTCATGTCACGGCTCGACATCGCCGAGCGGCGTGTCCCCCAGGACGGCCGCATCAAGATGAAGATTTCGAAGAGCCGCTCCATCGACTTCCGCGTGAGCACCTGCCCGACGCTGTTCGGCGAGAAGATCGTGATGCGTATCCTCGATTCATCGAGCGCGATGCTCGGCATCGACTCGCTGGGATACGAGCCGTTCCAGAGAACAGCATTACGTGGACGCGCTTGCGCAGGCCGCACGGCATGATCCTGGTCACCGGCCCGACGGGCAGCGGCAAGACGGTGTCGCTCTACACCGGTCTCTCGATCCTGAACACCGAGGACACCAACATCTCGACGGCCGAAGACCCCGTCGAAATCATGCTGCAGGGCATCAACCAGGTACAGATCAACCCGAAGGTCGGGCTGACGTTCGCGGGCGCCCTGCGCGCATTCCTGCGCCAGGACCCGGACGTCATCATGGTCGGCGAAATCCGCGACCTCGAGACGGCCGAAATCGCCATCAAGGCTGCCCAGACGGGCCACCTGGTGCTCTCCACCCTGCACACCAACGACGCCCCGAAGACGCTGACCCGCCTGGTGGACATGGGCGTCAAGCCCTATGCGATAGCGACCTCCATCAGCCTGATCATCGCGCAACGGCTGGCGCGGCGCCTGTGCGGCAACTGCAAGGCAAAGGTCGATCGTGCCGGATGACGCACTGCTCAAGGAAGGCTTCAAGCCAGGAGGAAATCGCGAACGGTATTCAGGTTTTCGGCCCGGTCGGTTGCACCAGTTGCACAGACGGGTATAAGGGCCGGACTGGTATTTACGAGGTGATGCCGGTATCCGAGGAAATCGGCCGCATCATCATGGAAGGCGGCAACGTGATGCAGATCAAGCAGCAGGCCGCGCGCGAGGGCGTGTGGAGCCTGCGCCAGGCGGGCCTGAAGAAGGTCCGCGACGGCATCACGAGCCTCGACGAAATCAACCGCGTGACCGTGGACTGAGCGCAACAGGTAGGTAGGACATAGGCCGAATCGGTCGCGAGCAAAGCAGTTCCCCTTCATCTGGGAAGGCAAGGACAAGAAGGGCAACCGGCTCAAGGGCCGGGAGCCTCGGCAAAGGACGAACTCGACATGCGCGCGTCGCTGCGGCGGCAGGGCATCGCCGCGACGCAGGGTCCGCAAGGAACGATCGCTCTTCAAGAGCGACGGCAAGGTAACGGCCGAGGACATCGCGATCTTCGCCCGCCAGCTCGCGACGATGCTCACTGCGGGCATCCCGATGGTGCAGGCATTCGAGATCATCGGCGTCGGCAACGACAAGCCTGCCGTGCAGAAGCTGGTGCTGGCCATCAAGGAAGACATCGAAACCGGCAACGCGCTGAACCAGGCGCTGGCCAAGCACCCGCTCTACTTCGACGACCTGTTCGTGAACCTGGTCGAGGCCGGCGAACACGCCGGTGCGCTCGAGACGGTGCTCGAGAAGATCGCGACCTACAAGGAAAAGACCGAGGCCCTCAAGAAGAAAATCAAGAAGGCCCTTTACTACCCGGCGGCCGTGCTGGGTGTTGCGATAATCGTCACGGTGATCCTGTTGATCTTCGTGATCCCGCAATTCGAAAGCCTGTTCAAGGGCTTCGGTGCAGACCTGCCGGCATTCACGCAGTTTGTGGTCAACCTGTCCCGCTGGATGCAGGCGAAGGGCTGGATGCTGTCTGTTCGTCACCGGCGCAGCGGTTTTCACGTTCGCGTATTTCTACAAGCGCTCCCGCCCGATGCGCCAGTTCATCGACCGGATGTCATTGCAGATACCGGTCATCGGCCCGATCCTGAAGAAGGCTGCCATCGCACGCTTTTCGCGCACGCTTGCCACGATGTTCGGCGCTGGCGTGCCGCTGGTCGAGGCGATGAAGTCCGTCTCGGGTGCCACCGGCAACATCGTCTACCAGGACGCGGTGCTCCGCATGCGCGACGAGATCGCCACCGGCATGCGCATGCAGCGCGCGATGGAAAACACCGGTCTATTCCCCAACATGGTCGTGCAGATGATCGCGGTGGGCGAGGAGTCGGGCTCGCTGGACGAAATGGCGGCCAAGGTGGCCGATTTCTACGAGGCGGACGTGGACGCCGCGGTTGACGGCCTCTCGAGCCTGCTCGAGCCGCTGATCATGGTGATCCTGGGCGTGCTGGTCGGCGGACTCGTGATCGCCATGTACCTGCCGATCTTCAAGCTCGGCGCGGTCATCTAGAGGCTGCGGCCTGCAGGCCGCAGGCAGTGGGTATCTGCAGACGCCGCGCACCGCGCGGCGTCTTCGTGTCAGAGGAATACGATGGAGCTGTTCGAGGTCCTGGCGGGAACCCCCTGGCTCTTTGCAGGCAGCGTATTCGTTCTTTCACTGCTCGTCGGCAGCTTCCTGAACGTCGTGATTCACCGCCTGCCGGTGATGCTCGACCGCCAGTGGCGGGCGCAGGCTGACGAGATACTGACGTCCGACGCGGCCGCAGCGCACGCTGAGGCAATGCCTGGCGCAGGCGACGGAATGGCGCACGCGCAGCAAAGTTTCGCGCTCGACTACGCGCCTGCAACGGCGGACGCGGCCAGTGCCGTGGCCAGCATCGACCAGCCCTACAACCTCGTCGTCCCCCGCTCCGCCTGCCCTCACTGCGGCGCGCGGAATCCAGGCGCACCAGAACATCCCGGTGCTGAGCTGGCTGCTGCTCGGCGGCAAGTGCGCGAACTGCAAGGCCCCGATCTCCGCCCGCTACCCGATCGTGGAACTCGTGACGGCGCTGCTCTCGGCAGCGGTCGTGTGGCGCTACGGCTGGGAGTGGCAGTCGATCGCGGCGCTCGTCTTTACCTGGGCACTGGTCGCGCTCACGGTCATCGACCTCGACCACCAGATCCTGCCCGACGTGATCACGCTGCCGCTGATGTGGCTCGGGCTGCTCTTGAGCGTTGTCTGGCAGCCGGGCCCCGCGCTCGCCATCCCGGTCGATCCGTGGTCGGCGATCATCGGCGCGGCGGCTGGCTACATGAGCCTGTGGCTGGTGTACTGGGCCTTCAAGCTGCTCACCGGCAAGGAAGGCATGGGCTACGGCGACTTCAAGCTCTTCGCCGCGTTCGGCGCGTGGATGGGCTGGCAGATGCTGCCGCTCATCATCCTGCTCTCGGCCTTCACCGGGGCGGTGGTCGGCATCGCGATGATCGTGGTGCGCGGCCGCGACCGTAACGTGCCGATTCCGTTCGGCCCGTATCTCGCCGCCGCCGGCTGGATCGCGCTGATGTGGGGACCGCAGATCGTGGGTGGCTACCTGCACTTCTCCGGCCTGGATTACTGACCAGCGTCGAGGGACCAACTCAATGAGTGGTGTCCCGACGGAAGCAAAGGCTTTCAAATAGCCGGGCTGCAACGTTGCAATTGGACGACAACCAGGCTTACGATTAGCCGGTGCCAGGACCAACCCTCTACGACCGACACGCGGAACCGCGACTGGTCGAGGCGCTGCTGGATTCTCCGGCCGTCCTGATCCATGGTCCGCGGCAATGCGGCAAGACCACGCTGGCACAGGTCGTCGGCAAGCGCATGGGCTACGCCTATTTCACGTTCGACGACGACCTCGTTGTCAGCGCCGCGCAGGCAGATCCGGTGGGATTCGTGGCCGACCTGCCGGAGCGGGTGATCCTCGACGAGGTCCAGCGTGTCCCCTCGCTGTTCACCGCGATCAAGGCGGCCATGGATCGCCGGCGGGTCCCGGGCCGCTTCATCCTGACGGGCTCGGCGAATGTGCTGCTGGTGCCGACGCTCGCCGACTCGCTCGCAGGACGCATGGAAATCCTGCGGCTGCACCCGCTCGCGCAGTGCGAGTTGTCGTGGCGAGTTCCAGGCTTCCTCGAGGCGCTGTTCGGCGCGGGCTTCAGGCTCCGTCGGACCGCCCGCCTGGGCCCGGAGCTTGCGGAACGGGTCGCAGCGGGTGGATATCCCGCTGCGCTTTCGCGTCCGGCAGGGCGCAGGCGCGCCGCCTGGTATCGCGACTACCTGGACACGCTCGTCCAGCGCGACGTACGCGATTTGGCGCGCATCAGTTCGCTCGATGCATTGCCACGACTGCTCTCGCTGGCGGCAGGCCAGACGGCGCGACTGCTGAATGTCACGGACCTCGCTGCACCGTTCCAACTCAGTCGTCCGACGATTCGCGACTATGTCACGCTGCTGGCGCGCGTGTTCCTGCTGGAGGAATTGCCGCCCTGGCACAGCAACCGTATGCGGCGACTGATCAAGACACCGAAACTGCACGTCGGGGACACGGGTCTCGCCTGCGCTTTGCTCGGCGTGGCTGCCGCGGACCTGGTGGCCGACCGGCCCCTGTTCGGACAACTCCTCGAGACCTTTGTATTCCAGGAACTTCGCCGGCAGGCGAGCTGGCACGAGGAGTCGCTGACGTTTTCTCACTACCGCGACAAGGACGGCGTGGAGGTCGACATCGTCATCGAACGCGGCGCGACCGCACTGGCGGGCGTGGAAGTCAAGGCATCGGCGACCGTTACTGCCGCGGATTTTCGCGGGCTGCGCAAGCTCAAGGAATCGACCGGAACGCGCTTTGTCAGGCGGAGTAGTCCTGTATGACGGCGAAACCAGCGCCAGCTTTGGCGATCGCATGTATGCAGTTCCTGTCCGGGCCCTCTGGGAATCGCTGCGATGACTCCATTCCGCGTCGCACTCACCGGTGGCATCGCCAGCGGCAAGTCCACTGTCGCTGGCACTGTTCGCCGCGCTCGGCGTACCGGTGATCGATACCGACGTGATCGCACGCGAGGTGGTCGAGCCGGGCCAGCCGGCACTAGCCGAGGTCGTCGCAGCATTCGGCAGCGGGGCGCTCGATGCCTCGGGCCGGATCGACCGACCCCGCATGCGGGAGCGTATCTTCGCCGACCCGGACGCCAGGCGCCGCCTCGAGGACATCCTGCACCCGGCGATACGTGCTGAAATGGCACGACAGTCGCTGGCCGCCAAAGGACCCTACCAGGTGCTCGTGATCCCCCTGCTTGCCGAAGGCGGACGCCGCGACCACGTGGATCGTGTGCTGCTGGTGGACGCGCCGGAGGAACTGCAGGTTCAGCGGCTGATGACCCGCGACGGCGTGACCCGCGAGCAGGCCGAGGCATCGCTTGGTGCACAGGCGACCCGGACCGCGCGGCTGGCGCTGGCGGACGACGTGATCAGCAATACAGGCGCCGCGGACGAGCTCCGCACGGCGGTCGCCGGCCTGGACCTGAAATACCGCAGGCTCGCCGGGCCATGAAACACGTCGAGCAGGGGACATTCTCCTTTTCCCAGCAGCAGCCGGAGAAGAAGGCGGAACCTGGAAAAGGAGAATGTCCCCTCCCGCACGCCCCGCAGCGGTTGTGCGGCTCGGACGCCGTAGAGCAGAATACCGTGATGAATGCGAACGAGGCTATAACGCCCTCGGCGGGGCCGGCTGCCCGCATGGTTTTCCATGAGCAGCCGCTGAACGAGCGGATGCGCAATTTCCTGCGCCTCGATTTCCTGTATCAGCAGGCGGTGCACCATCACACCAAGGCCGACCCGTGGTCGACGCGTGCGGCCGTGTCGGCGCTGCTCGAGATCCTCACCGTCACGCAACGCGGCGATGTTCGTGGCGAGGTGCTGAAGGAACTCGAGCGGCAGATGGCGCAGCTCGCTGCATTCAACAGCCGGCCCGGTGTCGATGCGGGCAGGCTGCGGGTCCTGCTCACCAAGCTGCACAGCATGCGTGAGGCCCTCGCGACGGTCGGCGCGCTTTTCATGCAGCCGCTGCGTGATTCCGAGTTCCTGAACGCGATCAAGCACCGCAGCACGATCCCCGGCGGCACCTGCGAGTTCGACCTGCCGAACTACACGCACTGGCTGAATCTTCCGGACGAGATACGCGGCGCAGACTTCGCCCGTTGGCTGGCGATCATCCGTCCGCTCGGGGACGCCGTCGGTGAGCTGCTGTGGATGACGCGCGAACAGGCGCGCTCGCGCCCCGAGGTTGCGCCTGGCGGCGTGTTCCACCTGACACTCGACCGCGACGTGCATACGCAGATGATCCGCATCGCGCTGCCGGTCGGCACGGACATCTATCCCGAGATCAGCGGCAGCCATCACCGCTGCAGCATCCGCTTCCTGTACTGGCAGGATCCAGTGAACCGGCCGGTGCAGGCGGCGGAGGACGTCCACTTCACGTTGTGCGTCTGCACCTGAGGCGCAACCGCGCGCTTGCATCGCGATGCCGACCGTTGTTCCCTGCCCAACCTGCCAGCGACCTGTCGAGTGGTCCGAGGCCTCGCCGTTCAGGCCTTTCTGCAGCGATCGCTGCAAGCTGATCGACCTCGGCGCGTGGGTCGCGGAAAAACACGTGATACCGGGCGAGGAAATCTCATCGACGGCGAACGAGGACGACGGTTCGGGCGAGCGCCCATTGAACGCCTGAGGCGCGCCGCACCCTCGACCGCTGGATCGCGGACTTCCTTTCGGGGAAATGACCGGGGGTCAGCAGACAGGCGGTCAATCTGCGCGCTCAGCGCGCCGCAGCGCCTGCATCCCGCTCCAGCAGCGCATCGATCATCGGCTGGTCGGCTTCCAGGATGTCCTCGAATTCGAGTCGCTCGGGCCGCACCCATCTGAGCGCCTGGCCGTCGAGCCCGCGCGGATCACCGCTCCACGACGTGACCAGCCACAGGTCGAGGCGAACGACCCTGTCGGCATAGGCATGTGAATAGCGGATCAGGCGTTCGGCGTCGTGAACCTCGACGCCCAGTTCCTCGCGCAGCTCGCGCACGAGTCCGTCGCGGGCATCCTCGTCCTGGTCGATCTTTCCGCCAGGAAATTCCCAGCGCCCGGCCAGTGCCTTGCCCGCGGGCCGCTGCGCAATCAGCACGCGACCATCGGCGTCGAACAGCGCGCCAGCGACGACCTCGAGGAAAATGGGGACATTCCCCTATTTCAGAAAAATAGGGGAATGTCCCCTATTGCCCTATGCTTCGCGGGCGATCTGGCCGTGGCAGTGCTTGAACTTGCGACCCGATCCACAGGGGCAGGGTTCGTTGCGCCCGACCTTGCGGCCATCGCGTACGACCGGCGTCACGGCCTCGGGGGCGCCCGGCATGCCGCCCGCAAATGGGCCTCCCGCGGGCACGGCGGATCCGCTGCCAGCCTCCTCGGGTCCGACCGGCCTGGCATCGCTCGAGATCACCGACTGCGGCGAGGCGTGCTGCAGCTGCAGCTTGCGCGCCATCTGGCGCTCGCGCTCGCGCTCCTGCTCCTCGATTTCCGCCTCGCTGCGAACCTGCAGCCGCGACAGCAGCGAGATCGCATCGTGCTTGATGCGGTCGAGCAGCGCGCCGAACAGCTCGAACGCCTCGCGCTTGTACTCCTGCTTCGGGTTCTTCTGCGCATAGGCGCGCAGGTGGATGCCCTGGCGCAGGTAGTCCATTGCCGCGAGGTGCTCGCGCCAGTGCTTGTCGATCTCCTGCAGCATCACGGCCTTCTCGAGGTGCACCATCACCGGCGTGCCCACCTGCTCGACCTTCTGCTGATACGAGGCCTCGACCGCCTGGACGACGCGCTCGCGCAGCCCTGCCTCGGCGATCTCGTGGTCAGCCTCGAGCCAGCCCTTCGGCTGCACCTCGACCTGGAACTCGCGGGCGATCGCCT
The DNA here is from genome assembly GCA_963793005.1 of uncultured Gammaproteobacteria bacterium. Taxonomy (GTDB): domain Bacteria; phylum Pseudomonadota; class Gammaproteobacteria; order Steroidobacterales; family Steroidobacteraceae; genus RPQJ01. The sequence continues at coordinate 2,519,293 of CAWBYP010000002.1, read as the reverse complement.
CGGCAAGCCCGTCGAGGTTCCAGGTGCCCTCGACGCTCTCGCGCGGGACGTACTGGTCGATGATGCCGTTGACGACCTCTTCGCGGATGCCCGTGATCGCATCGGAGATGCTCTCCGCCGCCATCATCTCGGTGCGCTGCTGGTAGATCACCCTGCGCTGGTCGTTCGCGACGTCGTCGTACTCGAGCAGGTTCTTGCGCAGGTCGAAGTTGTAGGCCTCGACCTTGCGCTGGGCGCGCTCGATCTGGCGCGAGAGCATGCGGCTCTCGATCACCTCGCCTTCCTTCATGCCCGCGGTCGTCAGCCAGCGCTTGGTGCGATCGGGATCGCCGAAGATGCGCATCAGGTTGTCTTCGAGCGACAGGTAGAACCGGCTCGAGCCCGGGTCGCCCTGGCGGCCCGAGCGGCCGCGCAGCTGGTTGTCGATGCGGCGCGATTCGTGGCGCTCGGTGCCCACGATGTGCAGGCCGCCTGAGGCAACTACTTCCTCGTGGCGCTTCTGCCATTCCGCGCGCACGCGCTCGACCGTCGCCGCGTCGGGATTCTCGAGCTGCGCGAGCTCGACCTTGAGGTTGCCGCCGAGCACGATGTCGGTGCCGCGGCCTGCCATGTTGGTCGCGATTGTCACCGCGCCCGGACTGCCGGCCTGCGCTACGATGTGCGCCTCGCGCTCGTGCTGCTTGGCGTTCAGCACCTCGTGCGCGATGCCCTGCCTGGTCAACTCGCCCGACAGCAGCTCCGAGGTCTCGACCGAGGTCGTGCCGACCAGCGCCGGCTGGCGGCGCTTCGAGCACTCGCGGATGTCCTCGACGATCGCCTCGAACTTGTCCTTCTGCGTCAGGTAGACGAGGTCCGGCGCGTCGTCGCGGACCATCGGACGGTGCGTCGGGATCACGGCGACTTCGAGTCCGTAGATCTCCTGGAACTCGAACGCCTCTGTGTCCGCGGTGCCGGTCATGCCGGCCAGCTTGGCGTACATGCGGAAGTAGTTCTGGAACGTGATCGACGCGACCGTCTGGTTTTCCTCGCGCACGTTCACGCGTTCCTTGGCCTCGATGGCCTGGTGCAGGCCGTCCGACCAGCGCCGCCCGGGCATCGTGCGCCCGGTGAACTCGTCGACGATGATCACCTCGCCGTTCCTGACGATGTACTCGACGTCGCGGCGGTAGAGCGCGTGCGACCTGAGCGCCGCGTTCAGGTGGTGCATCAGGCGGATGTTGGACGGGTCGTAGAGGCTCTGGCCTTCCTGCAGCAGGCCGGCCTTCAGGAACAGCTGCTCGACGTGCTCATGGCCGTCGTCCGAAAGGTGGACCTGCTTGCCCTTCTCGTCCGCCCAGTAGTCGCCCTCGCCCTCCTCGGACTCCTGCGCCTTCAGGCGCGGAACGAGCTCGTTGATGCGGGTGTAGAGCTCGGTGCTTTCCTCTGCCGGGCCGGAGATGATCAGCGGCGTGCGCGCTTCGTCGATCAGGATCGAGTCGACTTCGTCCACGATCGCGAACGCGAGCGACCGCTGCATGCGGTCCTCGAGCCGGAACGCGAGGTTGTCGCGCAGGTAGTCGAAGCCAAGCTCGTTGTTGGTGCTGTAGGTGATGTCGGACGCGTAGGCCGCGCGCTTTTCATCGGCGGACTGGCCCGCCTTGACCACGCCCACGGTAAGCCCGAGGAAGCGGAAGATGGGACCCATCCACTCGGCGTCGCGGCTCGCGAGGTATTCGTTGACCGTGACGATGTGGGTGCCGGTGCCCGGCAGGGCGTTCAGGTAGGCGGCGAGCGTCGCGACCAGGGTCTTGCCCTCGCCGGTACGCATCTCGGCGATCTTGCCGGCGTGCAGCACCATGCCGCCGATCAGCTGCACGTCGAAGTGCCGCAGGCCCAGCGTGCGCTGTGACGCCTCGCGAACCACCGCGAAGGCCTCCGGGATCAGGTCATCGAGCGCCGTGCCCGCGGCCAGCTGCTCGCGGAACTGGCGGGTCTTGTCGGCAAGCTCGGCGTCGGAGAGCGCCTGGATCGACGGCTCCAGGGCGTTAATCTTGCGGACGATGCCGTTGTACTGGCTGATGAGCCGCTGGTTGCGGCTACCAAAGATTCGGGCGAGCCAATTGGCCACAGGGGCTCCAGGAAGAAAACTGCGGGGAAAGCCGGGAATTTTACATCAATGCAGCCGGCATTTACCGGATAGTGAGGGCAAAACCGGCGGCCACAAGCGGCCTTTCGCCCTCACGGCGCCGACTCGCGGCGGGAATCAGTTCCCCAGGTACGGCGTCGGGTTGACCGGTCGACCGTTGCGCTCGACCTCGAAATGCACGTGCGTGCCGGTCGAACGCCCCGTGCTGCCGATGATCGCGATCGCCTGGCCCTTGTCGACGGTGTTGCCCTGGTGGACCAGGTTACGGGCATTGTGGCCGTACAGCGTGACATAACCGGTCGGGTGCGTGATTTCCACGACGTTGCCGTAACCGGTCCTGAACCCTGCGAACGACACGAACCCGGGACCGGTGGCGATTACGTGGCTGCCCGGTTCCGCGGCCACGTCGACACCGCTGTGAAACGCCGTGTGCCCGTTGATCGGATCGGAACGGAAACCGAAATGCGACGATATCCAGCCGCCGATCACCGGCAGGCCGCCAGGCAGGATGCGTTCGCCGAGCTGGCGCGTGGACATCAGGCTCTCGAGCACGGTCAGCTGGCGCTCGCGGTCGGCGAGCTGGCTCGCGAGCGCGTCGAGCACCATCGCGAGCTCCGGCACCTGCGCCGAACCCGATGGCAGTTCGCCGCCCTCGGGACCGCCGGCCGGCGGCGGCTTGTCGAAGTTGAACTCGCCGCGGTCAAGGTTGGCCAGGTCGGTGATACGGCGACCGAGCGCGTCGAGCCGGATCAGGTGCGCATTCATCATGCCGACGCGCGAGGCAAGCGCATCGACGTTGCCCTGCAGCCGGCCACGCGCTGCCTCGATGTCCATGCGCTGCTGCTCGAGCGTCCGTGCGAGCTGCTCGCTCTCCATCGGCCCGCCGACGAACAAGCCAATCGAGACACCAGCCCCGAACAGCAGCGAAACGGCCAGCAGCGCTATACCGGCGACCAGTGCCAGCACCCTTGGACGCGACAGGTCAAGCTGCCGCACTTTTCCGGTGCGGCTCGAGACGACTTTGAATTTCATCGCGGCAAGGAACCCCGTGGCTGCCGATGTCAGAGCAGTCGGCACCCGTGCTGACGGGCAACGCTGCTCGGCGATTCGAACCAGATACCCGACAGGGCGCGAAAGTACCGACCCGCCGCCGACGTCTTTGTTGTTGGCGACCGGAAGGTAGACCCACCCAGCCGAGAGGCCGCACACTATGAAGGAATCGTCTTCGGCTGGCAATCAATAGTTAGCTTTTTGTATACAGTACATTCCGCATGGCGAATACGCTGAAACCCCTGTTTGGCGGCTCGAGCCTCGGGCTCGAGCAACTCGCGAAGCGCGCGGCCGCAGCCGATTCGCTGACGGCCATGGTGCAGCGCGAATTACCCGGGGGACTTGGGGTCCACGTGCTCTCGGCCGTCCGGCGCGCCGACGACCTGGTCATCATCGTCGATTCGGCTGCCTGGGCGGCTCGCGTACGCTACGCCGGGCCACGCATGAAGGAGCAACTCGCCTCGCTCGGCGAGCCGGTGGCCGGGAAGGTCAGGGTGCGGGTGAGGGGGCGCGAGAAGAAGACAGCGTAGCGGCGGTCAGGCCGGCGCCGCCGCGGCCGCCACGTACGAAATCGGCGCATCCTGCAGCGTTTCGAACGTCACGTCTTGCCAGGCGGCGCTGTCCGCAATCAACGTGCGCAACAGCAGGTTGTTCAGCCCGTGGCCCGACTTGTAGCCGCTGAACTCGCCGATCAGGCTGTGACCGAGCAGGTACAGGTCGCCGATCGCGTCGAGCACCTTGTGCTTCACGAACTCGTCCTCGTAGCGCAGGCCGTCCTCGTTCAGGATCCGGTAGTCGTCGAGCACGATGGCATTGTCGAGGTTGCCGCCCAGCGCCAGGTTGTGGGAGCGCATGTACTCGAGGTCGCGCATGAACCCGAAGGTCCGCGCGCGGCTCACCTCGCGCAGGAACGTGGTGGTCGAAAAATCCATCGACGCGACCTGCGAGCGGCGCTTGAACACCGGGTGGTCGAACTCGATTTCGAAGTTAACCTTGAAACCGTCATAAGGATCGAAGCGAGCCCATTTCTCGCCGTCCTCGACCTTGACGCTCTTCAGGATGCGCACGAACTTCTTCGGCGCATTCTGTTCCTCGATGCCCGCAGACTGCAGCAGGAACACGAACGGACCGGCGCTGCCATCCATGATCGGTACTTCGCCGGCGGAGAGCTCGATGATCGCGTTGTCGATGCCGAGGCCCGCCAGCGCCGAGAGCAGGTGCTCGATGGTCGAGACCTTGACGCCGTCCTTCACGATCGTCGTGCCCAGGGTCGTTTCGCCGACGCTTTCGGCGCGTGCGGGAATGTCCACCGGCACGTCGAGGTCGGTGCGACGGAACCAGATGCCGTGGTTGGCCGGGGCCGGCCGCAGCACCATCAGCACCTTCTTGCCCGTGTGCAGGCCGACGCCGGTCGCACGGATCGAGTTCTTGAGCGTTCTCTGTTTCAGCATGCCGGGGTCGTAGCCGCGCCTGGTGCGCGTCCCCTTGAATTGTTAGCGAGCAAGAATATCACAGGACCTGCGGAGCAACTTAACATATTGATCCATAATGACATTATTGCGACTCCGCGCGCCCACCCGAAGGACCGCTGGCGGCACGATTACCGCCCGCCAGACCGACCTGCCGCCCCGCCGATTTCGCGGCGGGGTCGCGCAGCCTTCCTCAGTCCGCCTGGCGCCGCAGGAACGCCGGGATGTCCAGGTACGTCTCGCCGCTCGCGTCCGCACGAAGATCGTCGCCGACCGCACGCTGGCGCCGCCTCAGGTTGGCGGGCGTCTCGTAGTCGGAGTAGCTTTCCGCCGGGCGACGATTCGCGCGACCGCCCGCAACCACCTCGACCTTGGGCGCTTCGCGCACGGGGAGCCCACGGACCGCCGCCGGCCGGCCGATGCCGGTCGCGACCACGGTGACGCGGATCTCGTCGGTCATTTCCGGGTCGATGACGTAGCCGACGACCACGGTCGCATCCTCCGAAGCGTACTGCTTGATCGCGTCGCCAACGACGTGGAACTCGCTGGTGCGCAGGTCCATGCCGGCCGTCACGTTGATCAGCAGGCCATGCGCGCCCGACAGGTTCACGTCCTCGAGCAACGGGCTGGAGATCGCGGCCTCGGCTGCCTCGCGCGCCCGGTTCTCACCGGTCGCCCGGCCCGAACCCATCATCGCCATGCCGGTCTCGGCCATCACCGTCTTCACGTCGGCGAAGTCGACGTTGATCAGGCCCGGCCGGGTGATCAGCTCGGCGATGCCCTGCACCGCACCCTGCAGCACTTCGTTGGCGGACTTGAACGCGTCGAGCAGCGTCGTGTCGCCACCGAGCACGGTCAGCAGCTTCTGGTTGGGAATCGTGATCAGCGAGTCCACGTACTTGCCGAGTTCGGCGATGCCCTGGTCAGCCAGCGACAGCCGCTTGTTGCCTTCCATCTCGAACGGCTTGGTGACGACGGCGACCGTGAGGATGCCGAGTTCCTTCGCGACCTGCGCCACGATCGGCGCGGCGCCCGTGCCGGTGCCGCCGCCCATGCCGGCGGTGATGAAGATCATGTCCGAGCCATCGACCATTTCGACGATGCGGTCACGATCCTCCAGTGCCGCCTGGCGCCCGACTTCCGGGTCGGCGCCCGCGCCCAGTCCCTTGGTGATGTTCGAACCGATCTGCAGGCTCATCTTCACCTTCGAGTGTTTCAGCGCCTGGGAATCGGTGTTGATGCAGATGAAGTCCACGCCTTCGATCCCCGAACTGACCATGTGGGTCACCGCGTTGCCACCGCCGCCGCCAACGCCGATGACCTTGATGATGGCCCCCTGATTTTCAGTGTCTGCAAGTACGAACATTTTTTGCTGCTCCGATAAGAAGTGACTAATGACCAGTAATCAGTGCTTCGTGGAAGCCGACCGCGCCGCCGGCTTCCGTTACAAAATCAAGACTCTCCACCCCGCTCCGCGCCACGCTTTCTCCGTCCAGTGTTTCTCCGCCCGTCAGAAATTTCCCTTGAACCAGTCCTCCATCCGCTCCAGCACGCTGCGCATGCCCTTGCCGACCGGCATCTTCCTGCTGTGTCGCATGTGGTTCTCACGCCCGAACAGCAGCAGCCCGACGCCGGTCGAATGAATCGGGTTGCGGACGACGTCCACGAGCCCGCTCACGCCCTGCGGCAGCCCCAGCCGCACCGGGGCGTGGAAGACTTCCTCGGCCAGGTCGATGACGCCCTCCATCTTTGCGCTGCCACCCGTCAGCACGACGCCGGCAGCGATCAGCTCGTCGAAGCCGGAACGTCGCAGCTCCTCGTGCACCAGCGCGAACAGTTCCTCGTAGCGCGGCTCGACGACCTCGGCGAGCGTCTGGCGCGCAAGGCGGCGCGCCGGCCTGTCACCGACGCTCGGCACCTCGATCGTCTCGTCCGGATTCGCGAGCTGCGACAGGGCGCAGGCGTAGCGCACCTTCAGTTCCTCGGCGTGGTGCGTCGGCGTGCGCAGGCTGACCGCGATGTCGTTGGTGACCTGGTCGCCGGCGATGGGAATCACCGCCGTGTGCCGGATCGCGCCTCCTGAGAACACCGCGATGTCGGTCGTGCCGCCGCCGATGTCCACCAGGCAGACGCCCAGCTCCTTCTCGTCGTCGGCGAGCACGGCGTAGCTGGAGGCCAGCTGCTCGAGCACCACGTCCTCGACCTCGAGACCGCAGCGCTGCACACACTTGACGATGTTCTGCGCCGCGCTGTCGGCGCCAGTGACGATGTGCACCTTCGCTTCGAGGCGGACACCGGACATGCCGACCGGCTCGCGTATGCCCTCCTGCGAATCGATGATGAATTCCTGGGGAAGGATGTGCAGGATCTTCTGGTCGGCCGGGATCGCCACCGCCCGTGCGGCGTCGATCACGCGATCGACGTCTCCCTGCATCACTTCCTTGTCGCGGATCGCGACGATGCCGTGCGAGTTGAGCGAGCGCACGTGGCTGCCGGCGATGCCGGCGATCACCGAGTGGATCTCGCAGCCGGCCATCAGCTCCGCCTCTTCCACCGCGCGCCGGATCGACTGCACGGTCGAGTCGATGTTGACCACCACGCCCTTCTTCAGGCCGCGCGAGGGGTGCGAACCCAGGCCCACCACTTCGATTGTTCCGTCCAGGCCCAGCTCGCCGACGATCGCCACGACCTTTGACGTGCCGATATCGAGCCCGACGATCATGTTGCGTTCAGTCTTTTTAACCATCGGGTGTCGCGACCTCCTGCGGAGCGACCGCGAGGGCGGAACGGGAGTTCCAGCCGACGCTGAATCCATTTGTGTAGCGCATGTCCACGTAGTTGATCTCGGCAAGCCGCTTTGCGACCAGCGGGCTCGCGAGCTGGATGAATCGCTCGAGGCGCGCGTCGACGGACTGCCGCCCGAGCTTCACTGCGACGCCGTTGGCCAGCTCGAGCTGCCACGCGCCACGCTCATCGAGCTGCACGCCGGTCAGGCGCAGTCCAGCCTCGAGCAGTCGGCCCTGCGCCTCGAGGTACAGCCGGGCGACGATGCGCTCGCTGCCGTCGGGACCCTGCAGCAGCGGCAACTCGGGCGGCACGTAGCGCGCGTTGCGGATGAATAGTTCGCCGCGCGCATTCAGCAGTCCCGCCTCGTTCCAGCGCGCTGCCGCCACCTGCTCGGTGACGATGACCCGGATGGCATCCGGCCAGTTGCGACGCACCACGGCCCGGTCCACCCATTCGATGCGCTCGATGCTGTGGCGGACCTGGTCGAGGTTCACGGACGCAAGACCGCCGTGCACTACATCGACGACCGCACTCTCGATTTCAGGCGGCGACACGCGCTGGAAAGCGCCTTCGACCAGCACGCGCCGCACCGGGCGGTCGAGCGCCAGCATCAGCAGCAGCGCGGCCACGGCGAAGCCAGCCACCACGCCGGCCGTGACTCCGGCCACGCGCCAGTTCACGACCGGCGCGGGAGTCGCTGTCCCGCTGCGCGCCTGCCGGCGATTGCGCTTTCTCCAGAATGCCAGCATCACGCGGCCCCCGGCGTCGGTCGCGCGAGGCTCGTCTCGAGAACCCGCCACACGAGTTCGTCGAATTCGATGCCGAGGTTGCGCGCGGCCTTGGGTACCAGCGAGTGGCTGGTCATGCCGGGCGCGGTGTTCACCTCGAGCAGCCACGAGCGGCCCGCGCGGTCGCGCATGAAGTCGACGCGACCCCAGCCGCTGCAGGCCACTGCCAGGAAAGCCGCCAGCGCCAGGCTGCCGAATTCCTGCTCGACCACCCCGGTCGCACCCGGGCAGAGGTACTGCGTGTCTTCGGCCACGTATTTCGCGTGGTAATCGTAGTACTCACCCGCCGGCACGATGCGGATCGAGGGCAGCGCGTCGGTTCCCAGCACGGCGACGGTGTACTCATCGCCCTCGATCAACTTCTCGACCAGCATCGGGCCCTCGTAGCGGGCCGCGAGTTCCACCGCCGCGGCGAGATCGGCATCCCTGAAGCAGCGGCTGATTCCGACGCTGGATCCCTCGCATGCCGGCTTTACGATCACCGGCAGGCCGAGCTCGTGCGCGGCGGCCACGACATCGTCGCCGCGCTCCAGGCTCACATAGCCCGGCGTCGGGAGCCCGAGCGACTGCCACACCTGCTTGCTGCGGATCTTGTCCATCGACAGCGCGGAGCCGAGCACGCCGGAGCCCGTGTACGGGACGCCCATGGCTTCCAGCAGGCCCTGCAGCACGCCGTCTTCGCCACCACCGTGGTTGCCGTGCAGGATGTTGAACACCCTGTCGAAGCGCCCGTCCGAGGGACCCGCGAGTGCGGCGACGAGCGCGGGTATGCCGTCCACCGCCACCGCGTCCACGCCGCGGCCGACGAGCGCCTCGAGCACGTTGCGGCCCGAATCCAGCGACACCTCGCGCTCGGATGACGTGCCACCCATCAGCACGGCGACGCGTCCGAACTCGCGCGGATCCCGGATGCGGGCTGGCGACAGCGTCATGTGCGCCCCCCATCCGCGGCCATCTGGGCGAGCGCGCCGGGCAGGTCGTGCGAAGCGGCGCCGATGCTGCCGGCGCCCATGGTCAGCACGACGTCGCCGTCGCGCGCGACGTCGGCCAGCGCCTGCGGCAGTTCGTCGAGCGACTTGAGCAGCACCGGCTCGACGCGGCCACGGGAGCGGATCGCGCGGCACAGCGCCTTGCCGTCGGCGCCTGCGATCGGCGGCTCGCCCGCGGCGTAGACCTCGGCCACCAGCAGCGCATCGGCGCCCGACAGCACCTGCGCGAAGTCATCGAGCAGGTCGCGCGTGCGCGTGTAGCGGTGGGGCTCGAATACCAGTACCACCCGGCGGTCCGGCCAGCCCTGCCGGACCGCTTCCATGGTCGCCGCAATCTCGGTCGGGTGGTGGCCGTAGTCGTCCACGAGCGTGACCCGCCCGGCCGGGACGTCGACGTCGCCGAGCCACTGCAGGCGTCGCTCGATGCCCTGGAAGCCGTCGAGCGCGCGCTGGATCGCGCCGTCGTCGATCTCGAGCTCGGTCGCGACGCAGATCGCGGCGAGCGCATTCAGCACGTTGTGCCGGCCCGGCAGGTTGAGCGAAATCGGCAGCGGATCACGCCCGGGGCGCAGCACGTCGAACACTGACTGCCCGCCACGGCGCGTCACGTTGACCGCGCGCACGTCCGCCGGCTCGTCGAACCCGTAGGTGAGATACGGACGGGCGATCAGCGGCACCAGGCTCGACGCTTCGGCGTCGTCGATGCAGACGATGGCGAGGCCGTAGAAAGGCAGGTTGTGCAGGAACTCGACGAAACTCGACTTGAGCCGGCCGAAGTCGCCGCCGTGCGTGCCGAGGTGATCCGCGTCGACGTTAGTGACGATCGCGATCACCGGCTGCAGGTGCATGAACGACGCGTCGCTCTCGTCCGCCTCTGCGACGAGGTAGCGACCCGCACCCAGCCGCGCGTTCGAAGCCGCGCTCTTCAGGCGTCCGCCGATCACGAAGGTCGGATCCTCGCCGCCCTCGGCCAGCACGCTCGCAACAAGGCTGGTGGTCGTGGTCTTGCCATGCGTCCCGGCCACCGCGATCGAGTAACGGAAGCGCATCAGTTCGCCGAGCATCTCGGCGCGCTTGACCACCGGGATGCGCTGCGCGAGCGCCTGCGCGACCTCGGGGTTCTCCTCGTTGACCGCGCTGGAGACGACAACGACGTCGGCGCCCGCGACATTGCCGGCGCTGTGGCCGATCATCACCCGCGCGCCGAGCTTCTCGAGGCGTCGCGTCGCATCTCCGGCCTTGATGTCGGAGCCCTGCACCGAGTAGCCCAGGTTGACCAGCACCTCGGCGATGCCGCACATGCCGCTGCCGCCGATGCCGACGAAGTGGATTGAGTGAATGCGCCGCATCCGGTCCTTCATGCCGCGCCTCCTGCCGCCGCGACGCAGGCATCTGCAAGTCGCACGTCTGCGTCGGTGATGGCCGCGGCACGCGCGGCACGCGCCATGCGCTCGAGCCGCGGCCGGCCGGCCTCGAGCAACTCGCGCAGTTTCGCCGCCAGCGACACCGGCGTCAGTCCCGACTCGGACTGCAGCACTGCCGCGCCAACGCGGACCACGTACTGTGCGTTGCGGGTCTGGTGGTCATCCACGGCCGCCGGGAACGGCACGAGGACCGCAGGAACACCGGCGGCCGCGAGCTCCGCGATGGTCAGCGCACCTGAGCGGCACACGGCGAGGTCGGCCCAGCCGTAGGCGCCGGCCATGTCATCGATGAAGGCGCGCACGTCCGCCACGATGCCGCGCGCGCGGTAGGCCGCGGCCGTCTCCTCGGCACCCTGCGCGCCCGTCTGGTGCAGCACTTCCGGACGCAGCCACTCCGGAAGTTCGGAGATCGCCGCGGGCACCACGGTGTTGAGCCGCGACGAACCCTGGCTGCCGCCGAACACCAGCAGGCGCACCGGGCCCTCGCGCCCCGCGTAGCGGCGCTCCGGCGGCGCCACGTTCGCGATCTCGCGACGCACCGGGTTGCCGACCCGCTCGGCCTTCACGCCGTCGCCGAAGCTCCCGGGAAAGCCTTCCAGCACGCGATCGGCGATGTGTGCAAGCAGGCGATTGGTCATTCCCGCGACGGCGTTCTGCTCATGCACGACCAGCGGCGTGCGCGTGAGCCAGGCCGCTACCCCGCCCGGCCCGGAAACGAAGCCGCCCGCGCCGAGCACGACGCTGGGCCGGTGGCGCCGCACGGCGCGCAGCGCCTGGACCAGCGCGGTTGCCAGCCGAAACGGCGCGGCAAGCAACGCGCCGATGCCCTTGCCACGCAGGCCGCTCACGCTCAGCCATTCGACCGGAATGCCCGCGGCCGGCACCAGGCGCGCCTCGATTCCGCGGCGGGTGCCGAGCCACACGAGGTCGTAGCCGCGCTCGCGTAGAACGCGCGCAGTCGCGAGCGCCGGGAAGACGTGTCCGCCGGTGCCACCCGCCATGATCATTGCCGTGGGACGCGTCATGCGCGACACACCTCGCGCGACGCCGCCGCGGGCCGATCGGCCGCCTGCGTCTCGTGGTTGATCCGCAGCAGCAGCCCGAGCACGCCAAGCGTGACCAGCATGCTGCTGCCGCCGTAGGACAGCAGCGGAAGTGTCAGGCCCTTGGTCGGCAGCAGGCCCATGTTCACGCCGATGTTCACGAAGGCCTGCAGGCCGAGCCAGATGCCGATCGAGGCGGCAAGGTAGGACTGGAACTGCAGGCCGGCGTCGGCGGCCCGGCGCGAGATCGCAAGCGCCCGGCTGACCAGCACCGCGAACAGGCCGATCACGACGCACACGCCGAGGAAACCGAATTCCTCTGCGAGCACTGCAAACACGAAGTCGGTGTGCGCCTCGGGCAGGTAGAACAGCTTCTGCACGCTCGAGCCGAGCCCGACGCCGAACCACTCCCCGCGACCTATCGCGATCAGCGACTGCACGAGCTGGAATCCGCTGTCGAACGGATCTTCCCAGGGATTGCGGAACGCAACCAGGCGGCGCAGCCGGTACGGCGAGGTCACCGCCAGCACCGCCATCGCGGCGACGCTGCCGACGACCGGCACCAGCAGGTGGTGCAGGCGCACGCCCGCGAGGAACAGGATCGCGAGCCCGGTGGCCATCAGTACCGTCGCCGCGCCGAAGTCGGGCTCGAGCAGCAGCAGTATCGCCGCCGCGCCCAGCACGGCAACCGGCTTCATGAACCCCTGGAAGCTCGAGCTGAGTTCCTCCGAGCGCCGCACGGCGTAGCTCGACAGGTAGGTGAGCAGCATCACGCGGGCGAGCTCCGATGCCTGGAAGTTCATGATTCCCAGGCGTGCCCAGCGACGGCTGCCATTCACCTCGTGGCCGATGCCCGGCAGCAGCACCAGCACCAGCAGCGCGAATCCGCCCACCAGCAGCACTTTCGAGTGCTTTTCCCAGACGCTGGTCGGGATGGCCATCGCCACGAAGGCGGCAACCAGGCCCATCATTACGTACAGCAGCTGCCTCTGAAAGTAGAAGAACGGGTTGCCCGACTCGTGATCGGACACGCCGATCGACGCCGAGGCAACCATGATCAGCCCGATCAGCAGCAGCGTGGCGACCGTGCCGACCACCCAGGTGTCGAACATGAATCGCCGCGGCTGGCCGCTGGAGCGCGCGTAGGACATGGTGGTGGCGGTCATGCGGCCAGGCTCCTGACCGAGGCCGCGAATTCCTCGCCGCGGTGCGCGTAGTCGCGGAACATGTCGAGGCTGGCGCAGGCCGGCGAGAGCAGCACGGTCTCGCCCGGCTGCGCGGCGGCGCGCGCGGCGCGGACGGCCGTCGGCATGTCCGCCACGATCTCCGTGCTGCAGGCACCGTCGAGCGCTGCCGCAAGCCGCGGGGCGTCGCGGCCGATCAGCACCGCGTGTCGCACCTTGCCGCGAAACGCCTCGCGCAGCGCGCCGAAATCCTGTCCCTTGCCGTCGCCCCCTGCGATCAGCACGATCGTCCCGTCCGTGCCCGAGACCGCGGCGACCGTGGCACCGACATTCGTGCCCTTCGAATCGTTGACGAAACGGATGCCGGCCACGTCCGCGACCCACTGCGCCCTGTGCGCGAGCCCGCCGAATTCCGCCAGCGCGTCGAGCACCGGCGCGCGCGGCAGGTCCAGCGCCTCGCTCATCGCGAGCGCGGCAAGCGCGTTGGCTATGTTGTGCCGCCCGGTGAGTCGCATCGCGGAGACGGGCAGTAGCGGCTTTCCGCGGCAGGCGAGCCAGGGCTCGGCGCCGCCGTCGAGGCAGTAATCCGCACCGGCATCCTGCAGGCTGAACGAAAGCACGCGCTGGCCCGCGCGCGGCATGTCGCGAACCAGCGGGTCATCGGCATTGACGACAGCCGTCTCGCAGCCGTCGAAGATCCGCGCCTTGGCCGCCGCGTAGTCGGCCAGCGAATCGTAGCGATCCATGTGGTCCGGCGAGACATTCAGCACCGCGGCTGTCACGGTGCGCAGCGAGTGCGTGGTTTCCAGCTGGAAGCTCGACAGCTCGAGCACGTACAGGTCCGGCGTCGCATGCTGCAGCAGGTCAAGGGCGGGCTCCCCCAGGTTGGCACCGGCAATCGCCGCCTGCCCGGCCGCGGTCGCAAGCACCGCCATCAGCGCGGTCACCGTGCTCTTGCCGTTGGTGCCGGTGACCGCGGCCAGCGGCGCGACGGCCTCGCGCGCGAACAGCTCGATGTCGCCGACGACCGGCAGTCCGCGCCGCGCCGCTTCGACCGCGACTGGCTCACGCAGCGAAAGCCCGGGCGAGATGACGACCTGCGACACGTCGTCGAGCAGCGCCAGCTCGAACGGGCCGGTGCGGAGTTCGATCCCGGCCAGTTCGCGGCGCAGCGCCTCGATCCCGGGCGGCTCGGCGCGCGTGTCGGCGACGCGGAGCCGGAGGCCCTTGCGATGCAGGTAGCGCGCGGCCGAGAGCCCGGTGCGGCCGAGGCCGAGCACCAGGGCCCGTGTCCCGGGTTCGAGCGGCACGACGCTGTTCGGGTGCGCGCTCATCGCAGCTTCAGCGTCGCCAGCCCGATCAGCACGAGGATCACGGTGATGATCCAGAAGCGCACGATCACCTTCGGCTCGGCCCAGCCCTTGAGTTCGTAATGATGGTGGATGGGCGCCATGCGGAAGATGCGCTTGCCGCGCAGCTTGAAGGAGCCCACCTGCAGGATGACGGAGACGGTCTCCATCACGAACACGCCGCCCATGATGAACAGCACCATTTCCTGGCGAACGATCACCGCGATCACGCCCAGCGCGGCGCCGAGCGCCAGCGCGCCGATGTCGCCCATGAACACCTGGGCCGGGTAGGTGTTGAACCAGAGGAAACCGAGGCCCGCGCCGAAGATCGACGCGCAGATCACCAGCACTTCGCCCGCGCCGGCGACGTAGGGGATCGCCAGGTAGTTGGCGAACACGACGTTGCCGGAGGCATACGCGAACACGCCGAGCGCGCCGGCGACCAGCACGGCGGGCATGATCGCCAGCCCGTCGAGCCCGTCCGTCAGGTTCACCGCATTGCTCGAGCCCACGATCACGAAGTAGGACAGCACGACGAACAGCGGCCCGAGCGGCAGCACGAAATGCTTGACGAACGGCATGATCAGCGTGGTTTCCGCCGGCGTCTGCGCGGTGAGGTAGAGCGCGAACGCCGCACCCAGGCCGGCCACCGACTGCCAGAAATACTTGTGGCGCGCGATCAGCCCGCGCGAATCGCCGACCACCAGCTTCAGGTAGTCGTCCCAGAATCCGATCAACCCGAACGCCACGGTCACCGCGAGCGTGATCCACACGAACCGGTTGGCGAGGTCGGCCCACAACAGCGTGCCGGCGACGATTGCCACCAGGATCAGCGCGCCGCCCATCGTCGGCGTGCCGGCCTTCGACAGGTGGCTCTGCGGGCCATCGGAACGCACGCGCTGGCCGACCTGTCGCTCGGCCAGCTTGCGGATCATCCCCGGACCGACCACGAACGAGATCGTGAGCGCGGTCAGCGCCGCGAGGATCGCCCGCAGCGTCAGGTAGCTGAATACATTGAAGCCCGAGTAATACTGGGTGAGCCACTCGGCGACATGACGCAGCATGCTAGTGGCCTCCCCCGCCCGCGCTGCCGCCGTCGGCAGCAAGCGCATCCGCGACGCGCTCGAGGCGATTCGACCTCGATCCCTTCACCAGCAGCGTCACGTCCTTGCCCAGGTCCGACCGCGCGACCGCGACCAGGTCATCGACGGCGGCGAACCACTGGCCGCCCACGCCGAAAGCCTCGACCGCGTGCCTCGACTCGTCACCGATCGCGAGCATCCGGCTCACGCCGCTCTGCCGCGCGAGCGCACCCATTTCCGCATGCAGCCGGTCGGAGTCGGCGCCGAGTTCGCGCATTTCACCGAGCACCAGCCAGTGCTCGCCCGGCAGCTTCGCAAGTGACTCCAGCCCGGCGCGCACCGAGCCCGGGTTGGCATTGTAGGAATCGTCGATGAGTCGCGCGCCGTTCAGCGCGGCTCGCATCCTCAGGCGCCCGGCAACCGGCAGCATCGAGGCGAGACCGTCGGCGATCGCATCGAGGCTGGCACCTGCGGCCGAGGCAGCGGCGGCGGCGGCCAGCGCGTTCATCACGTTGTGGCTGCCCGAAAGAGCGATCGAAAGGCGCCTGCCGCCCAGCGGGCACTTCAGGTCGAATTCGGTAATGAATCCCTGTCCCGTCGCCTGCTCGACCACGCCGGATGCAGTGAAATCAGCGTCCGTGTCCATGCCGAAGGTGACGACACGCCCGGCGGCCCGCGCGAGCCCGCGCCAGAACCCGGCGAATCGATCGTCGGCGTTGATCACTGCCGTGCCACTGGATCCCAGCGCCTCGAACATCTCGCCCTTGCCGCGCGCGACACCGTCCATGCCGCCGAAACCCTCGAGGTGGGCGGGTCCCGCGTTGACCACCAGGCCGACGTCAGGCCGGGCGATTGCAGCCAGGTGTGCTATCTCGCCGCGGTGGTTCGCGCCCATCTCGATCACCGCGTACAGGTGCTCGGGCCGCAGACGGACGAGCGTGAGCGGCACGCCAATGTGATTGTTGAGGTTGCCCTGCGTGACCAGGCACGGACCGCAGGTGCCAAGGATCGTACCGGTCATTTCCTTGACCGTGGTCTTGCCGTTGCTGCCGGTGATGCCCACCACGGTGCCCTGGTAGTCGCCCCGCCACGCCCGCGCGAACGCGCTGAGCGCGGCGAGCGTATCGGCCACGACTACCTGCGGCACGGCCGCCTCGACCGGGCGACTGACCAGCGCGGCACTGCAGCCGCGCTGCGCAGCCTGCCGGACGTAGTCATGCGCATCGAACTTCTCGCCGACGAGAGCGACGAACAGCGAGCCGGGCTCGATCGTGCGGCTGTCGGTGGACACCGAATCGAACGCGAGATTCGCGCCCTCGAGCCTGCCGCCGGTCACGCGGGCGAGTTCGGCGAGGTCCCGGATCATGCCTCGCTCCCGAGCGCATCCTTGACGACCTGCCGGTCGCTGAACGGGCGCACTTCACTGCCGACCAGCTGGTTCGTCTCGTGACCCTTGCCAGCGATCACGACGACGTCGCCCGCATCCGCGTCCGCGAGCGCGTGGTGGATAGCCTCAGCCCGGTCGGGAATGACCTGCGCCGCGCTTCGATCGCGCATGCCGCCCAGGATCTGCTCGATGATCGCGCGGGAATCCTCGCCGCGCGGGTTGTCGTCGGTGACGACCACCACGTCCGCACCGTGCTCGGCGATCGCCCCCATCATCGGGCGCTTGCCGGGATCGCGGTCGCCACCGCAGCCGAACACGCAATGCACGCGGCCGCGCGCATGCGCGCGTGCCGCCTCGAGCAGCTTGCCGAGCGCGTCCGGCGTGTGGGCGTAGTCGACCAGCGCAAGCGGTTGAGCACCGCCGCCAAAAGCCTCCATGCGTCCGGGCGGCGACACGCAGGTCGCGAGCGCGGCAAGCGCGCGCTGCAGCGGGATTTTCCAGCCGAGCAGCACGCCGAGCACGGCCAGCAGGTTCTCGGCATTGAACTCGCCGACCAGCGGCGAACGCAGCGTTCCCGCGCCCCAGCTGCTCTCGATGTGCAGGGTGAGCCCCGCTGCAGTGGCGCGCAGCTCCGGCAGGCGGATCCATGCCGCGCCGTGCGGCGCCCATACGTCGTTCGAAGTCGAGAAGAACACCGGCTCCACCGCGGGGTCGAGCGCATCGGCCAGCCGCCGGCCGAATTCGTCGCGAACATTCACGATCGCGCGGCGCAGGCCGGTCGCGCGGAAGATGCGCTGCTTTGCCTCGAAGTAGGCGTCGAGCGTGCCGTGATAGTCGAGGTGGTCGCGTGTCAGGTTGGTGAATACCGCCGTGTCGAAACGCACTGCGTCCACGCGGCCCTGGTCCAGCGCGTGCGACGACACCTCGAGCGCCAGGGTCTTCGCTCCGGAGTCCCTCGCCTCGGCGAGCAGCCGGTGCACGGTCACACAGTCGGGCGTGGTGAGCCCCGCGGCGGCGAGTGCGCCGGGGCGGCCGAAACCGATGGTGCCGAGGTAGGCACCCTTGCGTCCGACCGCTTCGGCTGCCTGCGCGAGCAGGTAGGCGGTGGTCGTCTTGCCGTTGGTGCCGGTGATGCCCGCAACCTCGAGGTCCGACGACGGCTGCCGGAAGAAGCGGTCCGCAATCTCTCCGACGCGGCGCCCGAGCCCGGGAATCGCATGGACCACCACGTGCGCAGGCAGCACCGGCGGCTCGAGCCCCGGCACCGGCTCGTATAACACGGCCACCGCGCCGCGCTCGACGGCCGATTCGGCGTGCGAGATGCCGTGCCCGCCCCGACCCTGGCAGGCCAGGAAAGCACAGCCCGCCACCGCCTGCCGGCTGTCCATCGTGAGGCCGGTCACCACCGTGTCGCGCAGCGGCTGCGCGACACCGGCGAGCAGTGCTGCGAGCGACGCCTCGTAGCCGGGCACGGAATCCACTTCTGCCACGGCGCTCATTCCCCCGGTCTGGCCATGCGTCACCACGGGTCCTGCGCCTGCACCAGTGTCGTCGCCGGCATGCGCTGCAGGTCGTCTGGCGGTATCGCGAGCAGGCGCAGTGCACCCGACATCACGGATGCGAAGACCGGGGCTGCGACGTCGCCGCCGTAATAGGAGCCGGCGCTCGGCTCGTCGATGATCACAACGGCCGCGAGCCGCGGATTGCTGGACGGCACCACGCCGCCGAAGATCGCGAGGTACTTGTTGGTGGAATAGCCGCCGGTCTGCGAGGCCTTCCACGCCGTGCCGGTCTTGCCCGACACGCGGTAGCCCATCACCGCCGCGCGACGCGCCGTGCCGTTGCTGACGACGCTCTCCAGGATCCGCACCAGCTCCGTTGCAACAGGCCCAGGCAGCACCCGCTCGCCCGCCGGCGGTGTGTCCACGCGCCTCAGGCTGATGGGCCTGCGAACCCCGCCCGCCCCGAGGATCGCGTACGCCTGTGCAAGCTGCAGCGGCGTCACCGACAGGCCATAGCCGTAGGACATGGTCGCCTGCGTGATCGGACGCCAATGCTCGTAGCCGGAGAGGATCCCGGTGGACTCGCCGGGAAAACCGGAGCCGGTCACGCGGCCGAAGCCCAGCGCGTCGAGCGTGTTCCACATCTCCTGTGGCTTCAGCGACAGCGCGATCTTCGCCGCGCCGACGTTGCTCGACTTCGCGAGCACGGTGGTGACGTCGATGGTGCCGAGGTTGTTGTGGTCCTTCACGGTCTTGATGCCGACGCGAAACATCCCTGGCGACGTGTCGATCAGCGTGTCGGCGTGGTACCGGCCCGTCTCCATCGCCGCCGCGACGATGAACGGCTTCATGCTCGAGCCGGGCTCGAGGAAATCGTTAGTCGTGCGATTGCGATAACGCGACGCCGCGTACTGCTCGCGGTCGTTCGGGTTGAAGGTCGGCTGGTTGACCATGGCCAGCACTTCGCCAGTGGCGATGTCGAGCACCACGATCGTGCCCGCGCGCGCCTTGTTGTCCTGCACTGCCGCCTTGAGCTCGCGGTACGCGAGGTACTGCACCCGCAAGTCGATGCTGGTGCGCAGGTCCTGGCCGGGACGCGGCGCACTCAGCCGCTCGATGTCCTCGATGGTGCGACCGAGGCTGTCGCGCATGACGATCTTCTCGCCCGGGACGCCACCCAGCCACTGGTCGTAGGCGAGTTCCAGGCCCTCCTGCCCGACGTCGTCCACGTTGGTGAAGCCGAGCAGGTGGCCGGTGACCTCGCCAGCCGGGTAGTAACGCCGGTACTCGCGCAACGTGTCCACGCCGGGGATGCCGAGCGCCTTGACGCGCGCGGCGTCCTGCGGACGCATGTGGCGCACCAGATAGATGAATTCGCGATCGAGGCTGCTGGTCACGCGGCGCGCGAGCCACTGCGGGTCGCGGTCCAGCGCCTTGGCCAGCTTCGGGAAGTCCTGTGGTGCCTCCGCGAGCTTGCGGGGATCCGCCCAAACCGTGTCGACCGGAGTGCTGACGGCAAGCGCTTCGCCGTTACGGTCGAGGATCATGCCGCGATTGGCGGAGAGCTTCGCCTTGCGCAGGATGCGTGCGTCGCCCTGCTTCTCGAGGAAGGCCTGGTCGATCACCTGCAGGTAGACGGCGCGCGCGACCAGTGACGCACCCGCCACGCCGAGCACGCCGACGACCAGCCAGTGGCGCCAGCGGTAGCCCCCGGCACTGCGGTCATTGGTGGCGGTGCGTTTCACGGCTGCACGATGCGCAGGTCGCTGGCCTGCGGAATGACCATGTGCAGGTCGTCGCGGGCCACGTTCTCGACTCGCCCATTCGCCGACCAGGTGCTCTGCTCAAGCTGCAACTGCCCCCATTCGATGTCGAGATCGTCGCGCTCCCGCGTGAGACGCTGCAGTTCGCTGAAGCGACTGCGGGCCTCGTGCTTGCCATAGACCACGCCCAGCCCGGAGGCGAGCACGGCCAGGCCGAGCAGGGCGGTGGCGAATCGCCACGCATTCGTGCTCATGCCGCCACCCTTTCAGCCACACGCAGCACCGCGCTCCTCGAGCGCGCATTTGCCGCCACCTCCACATCCGACGCGTACGTCGCGCGACCGACGCGCGCGAGTCGCGGTCGCGCGTGCGGCGGAACCTGCGGCAGGCCGGCGTACACCGGATCGCCCTGCTCCTCGCGCCGGATGAAACGCTTGGCGATGCGATCCTCGAGCGAGTGGAAACTGATGACGCAGAGCCGGCCACCGGGCGCGAGCAGGCGCACGGCCTGCGGCAGCGCAGCCTGCAGCGCCTCGAGTTCGCCATTCACGTGGATGCGGATCGCCTGGAACGCGCGGGTTGCAGGGTGCTTGCCGGGTTCCCGCGTCGGCACTGCCGCAGCGACGATTGCCGCGAGCTGCGCGGTGCGCTCGATGGGCTCGACGGCTCGTGCCGCGACGATCGCGCGCGCGATGCGATTCGCGTAGCGCTCCTCGCCGAGCGTGCGCAGCACGGCGGCGATGTCGCGCTCGCCGGCACGTGCCAGCCATTGCGATGCGCCCTGTCCCGCCTCATTGTCCATGCGCATGTCGAGCGGCCCGTCCTGCATGAAACTGAAGCCGCGCCTGGCCTCGTCGAGTTGTGGCGAAGAGACCCCGAGGTCCATCAGCACGCCGTCCAATTCCCCATCGATCCCCGCCGATCGGACCAGCTCCTCGAGCTGGCCGAACGACCCCTTCACCAGCGTGAGACGTGGCTCGTCCGCGAATCGCACCCGGCCCGCCCGGATCGCGTCCGGGTCACGATCGATCGCGATCACTCGCCCCCCGGGGCCGAGCGCAGCCAGGATTCCGGCCGTGTGGCCCCCGCGCCCGAACGTCGCGTCGCAGTACCGACCGTCGGCCCGCACCGCGAGCCCGGCCAGCACTTCGTCAGGAAGTACCGGCGTGTGTTCCGCCACTGCGGCGCCTAGAGCGAAAGCTGCTCGAGTTCCGGAGGCAGGTCGCCTGTCTCCTCACCCGCTTGCAGCCACTCCTCGCGACGCGTGTTCCAGTGCTGCTCGTCCCACAGTTCGAAGCGACTGCCCTGGCCTATCAGCATTGCCTGGCGCGTGAGTCCCGCGTACTCGCGCAGTTTCGGCGGCACCAGCACCCGGCCATGGGAATCGAGCTCGAGGTCGGTCGCGTGACCGACCATGAGCCGCTGCAGCCGGCGCGCCTGTGGATTCAGGCTCGGCAGCCGCATGAGCTTTCGCTCAATCTCTTCCCAGTCCGGGAGCGGGTAGATCAGCAGGCACCGGTCCGCACGATCGACGGTCGCGACGAGACGGCCCTCGCTGCGCTCCACCAGGGTCTCCCGGTATCGCGCAGGCATGGCCATCCGCCCTTTGGCGTCGAGAGTGACTTTGTTGGCGCCGCGAAACATTTCAGCTCACTGATGGGCCGGTAGCCCATTTCATCCCACTTTGTCCCACCGGCAGCGAATATAGGTCGCGCGCGCGCGAAGAGTCAACGCCCCAGGCAAAGATTTTTCTATGAGGCACAGCGACTTAGCGTCGAAACTGAACCCATCGACGGCGATCCTCCGTGACTATCCTCACTTTAATCAATCAGTTACTGAATGTTCCTGAAAACAACATTAGAAGACCGTCTGCGTGGGGGAATCCAGCCGACAGGCGGGCCTGGATCCGGACAAGGTGCCAGATCGCGATTCGTCGTGGGAATCAAAGGAAGGACAGGTGGGACGCAGCATCCCATGCAACTGGATCCAGGGGCTGATTGCAGCCCCAGCGCAGGGTGGGACAGGGTGGGAGGAGCGACTGCGCACCATTGACAGCGCAGCGCGCCGCAGACCCGGCCTATTGACAATAAGTCAAATCTATGAGCCTGAAAAAAGGTGGGAGTCGGCCGATAAGCCGGGTTCTGTCGAGGGCAACCATCCATCTGGGACGCGCGTCGCCGCGCGCCTCAAGCGACCTACCCGGAAGCCCCCGCGAGCAGCGGGTGCGGATCCTGCGACCCGCACGCTTCCCTATTTGGCCTTGCTCCAGGTGGGGTTTGCCGTGCCGCCGAATGTTGCCACCGGCGCGGTGCGCTCTTACCGCACCCTTTCACCCTTACCTGCCGGCTTGCGCCGACATAGGCGGTTTGCTTTCTGTTGCACTTTCCGTGGGCTCGCGCCCCCCAGGCGTTACCTGGCACCTTGCTCTGTGGAGCCCGGACTTTCCTCTACGAAATCTCGCAGCGGTTGCCTGGCCGACTCCCGCGCGAAGTATAGCGCCCGCGGCCTGCGCCCCACGGTCATTCGTCGGGCGACAGCCCAAGCGCCCGGTCGTAGAGCGCCTTGCGCGGGCGGCCGGTGAGTTTCGCCGCAAGCCTCGCGGCCTGTGAAACCGGCATTTCCACCAGCAGCGCGCGCAGCACACGGTCGGCTTCGACCTCGTCAGCCGGCCCTGCCTCGGGTGCGCCCTGGACGACGATCACGATCTCGCCACGGTTCATGTCGGCGTCCTGCGCCGCACGCAGCGCGAGCGCCGAAAGCGCACCGCGATAGGTAGTCTCGAATCGCTTGGTGATCTCGCGCGCAACAGCGGCCGGCCTGTCGCCTCCAAGTATTCTCGCAAGATCTTCCAGGGTTTCCCGGACACGGTGCGGCGCCTCGTAGAACACCAGCGTGCGTGGCTCAGCCGCAATCCGTTCGAGCGCCTTGCGCCGTGCCGAGGTACGGGCGGGCAGGAATCCCTCGAACGCGAACCGGTCGGTCGGCAGGCCCGACGTCGAGAGCGCGGCAATGATCGCGCACGGGCCCGGCACGGCCACGACCTCTATTCCAGCCTCGATCGCTGCCCGGACCAGCGGCGCACCCGGGTCGCTGACGGTCGGCGTCCCCGCGTCACTCACGAGCGCAACGCTTGCACCCGCCTTGAGACGCTCGAGGACGCGCGGCACCCGTTCGCGCTCGTTGTGCTCGTGCAGCGACTCGATCGCTCCCGCCGTGCGCGTGACCCCGGTCGCGTGCAGCAGCTGCGCCGTGTGCCGCGTGTCCTCGGCGAGCAGCAGGTCTGCGTCACGCAACAGCTCGCGCGCACGAATCCCGAGGTCACCGAGGTTGCCGATCGGGGTTGCGACGAGGAACAGTACGCCGGGCCGCGGCCCCGCTATAGAATCCATTGCCTGTATCGCCACGCGTATTCCCCGGGACCCCATGCTGCACGCAAGTCTCCACGGCCGGCAAGTTCGAGCGATGCTTTTCGCCGCGGCGATCGCGATCGCAGCCGCCAGCCTGTCGCAGCCAGCCGCATACGCTGCCACGACGGATGAGACGGCCGAGGCCCTGGCCAGCAGCGGGCAGCACGAGGCGGCCGCCAAGGCCTACGAGCGCCAGGCGAAGCACTTGTTCCGCGCCTGGGAGGTTCGGCCGGCGCTGCTCGCTGCACGTGAGTACCTGCTTGCAGGGCGTAACGATGACGCCGAAAGGATGCTGGGCAAGGTCGACGACCGCGCGACCGGGGATGACGCCGTGCTGCTTGCGCGGATCCAGGCTGAACTCGCGCTTGCAAAGGGCGACGGCAATGCAGCGCTGGTCGCGCTGGCTGCCGTGCCCGGCCCCTGGCCCGCGCCGCTGGCTACGGAGATGCTGCTGCTGCAGGCCCGCGCATATTTCCTGCTGGGAAAGCCGCTCGAGGGTATCCGCACGCTCGAGGAACGCGGCCGCCTGCTCAGTACGCCCGAGGCACGCTCCGACAACTACCGCCTGCTGGTCCGCGAGTTGCAGCGACCCGGGGTCGCCGAAACGATGCCAGCCGGCGCGGCGGCGGCCGCCTGGCTCGAGCTCGCGCAGATCCTCGCCGAGTCGAACCAGGACGACCCGGCGGCCGCACGGCGCTCGGCCGAATGGCACGCGCGG
Organism: uncultured Gammaproteobacteria bacterium; assembly: GCA_963793005.1. Classification (GTDB taxonomy): domain Bacteria; phylum Pseudomonadota; class Gammaproteobacteria; order Steroidobacterales; family Steroidobacteraceae; genus RPQJ01. The sequence continues at coordinate 2,495,226 of CAWBYP010000002.1, read as the reverse complement.
AATCCCGGGCATCCCGGATCGGAACTCCTGCCGAAGCCGGATGTCGCTGTCGCGGCCGCCGCGGCTGGATTCCGGCCGATCCTGCGGCCAGGACAGGGTCCTGCGACGGTCGCGCTGATCCTGCCGCTGTCAGGCCAGCTCAAGCCTATCGGCGGTGCGGTCAGGGATGGATTCATTGCGGCTACGCTCGCGCAGCGCGATTCGGCACCCAGGGTGCTGCTATACGACAGCGCGGAACTCGGCGTGGAGCTCGCTTACCGCAATGCCGTCGCCGACGGTGCCAGTATCGTGGTCGGACCGCTGACCCGCGAGGATGTCGCCAAGCTCGTGGCAACACAGTCAATGCCGGTGCCGACGCTGGTGCTCAACAGCCAGGATCGCGAGGGCACGATTCCGGCGTTCATGTATGAATTCACGCTGGACCCGGAGCAGGAAGCCCGTGCCGCCGCACGTCGCATCGTGGCGGACGGTCACACGCACGGCATCGCGCTGTTTCCAGCCACGTCCTGGGGCGAGCGGCTCTACGACGCATTCACCTCGGAGCTGCAGGCGACCGGCGGCGTGCTGCTCGCCGCCCAGTACTACGACACGGGGTCCCGGGATTTTTCAGGTCCTCTGAAACAGGCGCTGGGACGCTACGCCGGCGCCGCCGACAGCTCCGGAGCCCGTAACGCGACCTCGGAGGCGCGCGACGGCCCGCAGTTCGCTTTCGTCGCGGCAAACGCCACCAATGCGCGCGCGCTCGTCCCGCAGCTCCGCTTCCAGATGACCTATGCGCTCCCTGTATATGCCACCTCGGACGCGTGGGATCCGAGCGTGCTGTCTGCTCCGGACATGGACGGTCTCGAGTATCCGGAGTTCCCGTGGATCCTGCATGGCGGCGACGGCGCCCCGCTGCTGTGGACCGTGCTCCACGATGAATGGGCCGCGAACGGTCGTGGCCGCATCCGGCTCTACGCTTTCGGCTACGACGCCGCACGCCTGGCGAGCGACATCTGGTCGGGCCGGACAGGAACCCCGACCGACGGGCTGAGCGGCAGGCTCGAGATCGGCGACGACGGACGCGTTCGGCGCGACCTCGACTGGGCGGTAATCGTGAACGGAACATCGCAGTCCGCGACCTGGGTCGCGGCGCCGCCGGTCGGTGCGCCCTGAGACGACCACCAGCGTCGGCCGCCGCGGTGAGGACGCCGCGCTGGCCCACCTCGAGTCCGCGGGACTCAAGCTGCTCGCGCGGAACTACCGTTGCCGCGGAGGAGAAATCGATCTCGTCATGCAGGAGGGCGCGACGCTCGTGCTGGTCGAAGTGCGGCTGCGGAGCTCCGCGCGGTTCGGCGGCGCTGCGGCAAGCGTCGGACCCCGCAAGCAGCGCAGATTCACGCTCGCGGCCAGGCACCTGCTGCTCATGCGACGGGAGTACCGCGGCATGCCTGCACGATTCGACGTGGTTGCGATCGATGGCGACGCGCCCGGCGGCGGGGAGATTCACTGGATACGCGATGCGTTCAGGCTCTGACGCTGCGGGTGGACGAGGCGCGTGACCCGTAGTAAACGCGTGCCTACTTGACCACCTTCAACTTCGGGCGCGGACTGGCCGGCTTCGGTGGCGGCTCGCCCGGAGCGCCGTCGGGTTGGGCGCCCCCGGGCGGGGTCGGGGCGGGATCGCCTTCCTCGTCCGCAAAGATCATTCCCTGGCCGGTTTCGCGGGCATAGACGGCGAGCACCGCCTCCACCGGGATCCGGACCACCATGCTCGAGCCGCCGAAGCGGCCGCTGAAGCTCAACTCGTCGTTGCCGATCTTGAGCTGCGCGGTAGCGTTCCAGCTGACGTTCAGCACGATCTTGCCGTCGCGAACATACTGGCGGGGCACGTCCACGCCTGACATGCCGGCGTCGACTACGATGTGCGGCGTGCAGTCGCTGTCGCAGATCCACTCATGGATGGCGCGCAGCAGGTAGGGCCTGCGCGACTTCACGCCCGCATCCCGCGCTCGGCCTCGCTCAGGCTCACGCCGAACGCAGGGTGGGAGAAGACGCGCCTCGCATAGCGCTCCACCGACTGCCCGGCGGCCGGCAGGTCCACGCCCCAGCGCGGCAGGCGCCAGAGTATCGGCGCGATGGCCGCGTCGAGCTGCGAGAAGTGTTCCGACAGGAACCAGGGCTTGATGCGGAACAGCGGCTCCGATCCGACGATGCTCTCCTGCAGCAGCTTCCTGGCCCTGTGCTGGTCGCGGCGGTCGGTCGACTCGAGTTCAGGGACGAGCGCGTACCAGTCGAGCTCGATCCTGTGCAGCGCAACGCGCGCCTGCGCGCGCCCTGCCGGGTCGACCGGCGACAGTGACGGCGCCGGGAAACGCTCGTCCAGGTACTCGCAGATGATGCCTGCCTCGTAGACCACCAGTTCGCGGTCCACCAGCGTCGGCACGGACTGGTACGGATTCAGGTCGATCAGGTCCTCGGGCGGCCGCGACGGATCGACCTCGACGATCCGGGTCTCCAGGCCCTTCGCTGCCACGACGAACCGGACCCGGTGACTGCGCGGATCGTCGCCGCGGGAGAACAACGTCATCATGGCGCTTCAGTCACAAGGGGGACGTTTTCCCTTTCGGAGGGGACATTCTCCTTTTTCCCGGCGTGACGTCGGATTTGGAAACGCATCAGAAACGGGAAAAGGAGAATGTCCCCTGTGTCGAAAAGGAGAATGTCCCCGGCCTCTTACTTGACGTCCTTCCAGTACTCTTTCTTCAGCGCCCAGGCGAGCAGCGTGAAGAAGGCGAGGAATGCGAGCACCGGGAAACCCAGCGACTCGCGCTGCAGGCGCGCCGGCTCGCCGATGTACTCGAGGAAGGTGACCGTGTCGCGCACGAACGAGTCGAATTCCTCGGGAGTCATGCTGCCCGGCGTCGTGAGCTCGAACTCCTTGAAATGCTTCTGCACGTTGCCCTGCGCGTCCGGGTGGCCCTCCCACACCGCCTGCTGTACTCCCTGCAGGTTCCACAGCACGTGCGGCATCGCGGTGCCGGGCAGCACGATGTTGTTCACGCCGGTCGGCTTGGACGGGTCGGCATAGAACGAGCGCAGGAACGTGTAGAGGTAGTCGGTACCACGCGCACGCGCGATCAGCGAGAGGTCGGGCGGCAGGACGCCGAACCAGCGCTTCGCCTGATCGGGGTCGATGCCGATGCGCATCGTGTCGTACGGCCGCTCGCCTGTGAACATCAGGTTGTCGATCATCTGCTGCTCGGAGATACCGAGGTCCGCGGCCACGCGGTTGTAGCGCACGTACTTGGCGGAGTGGCAGCCGAGGCAGTAGTTGACGAAGTTGCGGGCACCGCGCTGCAGCGCCGGCTTGTTCGACGCATCCACGCTGACGTGGTCGAGCGCCACTTCGCCACCCGCGGAGAACGCCGCGGCGGGCACCAGCGCGGCGAGGAGGACGAGGAGCTTAGTGCGCATGGTAGGTGACCCTCGTGGGCACGGGCCTGGTCTTGTCGATGCTCGTGTACCACGGCATCAGCAGGAAGAAGGAGAAATAGACCACCGCGAACACCCGTGCCGCCATCGTGTAGCCAGGGGTCGCCGGCTGCAGGCCGAGGTAGCCGAGCGCCAGGAAGCTGATCGCGAAGGCGATTATGAAGAACTTGAAGATCGGCCCGCGGTAGCGGATCGACTTCACCTTGCTGCGATCGAGCCACGGCAGGAACACGAACAGCAGCACCGCGATGCCCATCAGCGCAGCGCCGAGCGGCTTGTTCGGCACCGAGCGCAGGATCGCGTAGAACGGCGTGAAGTACCACACCGGGGCGATGTGCGGCGGCGTCTGCAGCGCATTTGCCGGCTCGAAGTTGGCGTGCTCGAGGAAATAGCCGCCCATCGTCGGCGCGAAAAAGATGACCATCGAGAACAACATCAGGAACACGCCGACGCCGACCATGTCCTTGACCGTGTAGTACGGGTGGAACGCGATGCCGTCGAGCGGGATACCGTCCGGTCCCTTGACCTTCTTGATCTCGACTCCGTCCGGATTGTTCGAGCCGACCTCGTGCAGTGCCATCAGGTGGGCGATCACCAGGAACACCAGCAGCAGCGGCAGCGCGACCACGTGCAGCGCGAAGAAGCGGTTCAGCGTCACGTCGGAAATGTAGAAGTCGCCGCGGATCCACTCGGTGAGCGAATCGCCCACGTACGGGATCGCGCCGAACAGGCTCACGATCACCTGCGCTCCCCAGTAGGACATGTTGCCCCAGGGCAGCAGGTAGCCGAAGAACGCCTCGCCCATCAGCGCGAAGTAGATCACCATGCCGAATATCCACAGCAATTCACGCGGCTTCTGGTACGACCCGTACAACATCGCCCGGAACATGTGCAGGTAGACGACGATGAAGAAGAACGAGGCGCCGGTCGAATGCATGTACCGGATCAGCCAGCCCCATTCCACGTCTCGCATGATGTACTCGACGGACCCGAAGGCTTCGGCCGCCGATGGCTTGTAGTTCATCGTCAGGAAGATGCCGGTCACGATCTGGATGACCAGCACCAGCATCGCGAGCGAGCCGAAGTAGTACCAGAAATTCATGTTCTTCGGCGCGTAGTACTCCGAAACCTGCGACTTCCACAGCGCAGTCATCGGAAACCGGTCGTCGATCCAGTTGACCAGCGCCGCTAGGCGGCCGCCGTCCGTGCGGGCGGTCTGGTTCGTGCTGCCCATCATCCGTTCCCCGTTTCAGCGCCGATGAGGATGCGCGCGTCGCTCACGAAGCGGTACGGCGGCACCGGCAGGTTGGTCGGCGCCGGTACGTCCTTGAAGACGCGGCCCGACAGGTCGAACTTCGAGCCGTGGCAGGGGCAGAAGAACCCGCCCGGCCAGTCGGCGGAAACCGTCACGTCGCCCGGGGTGAACTTGTCGAGCGGCGCACAACCGAGGTGCGTGCAGACGCCGACCAGCACCAGGAACTCGGGCTTCAGCGCGCGTGCGGCGTTCTTCGCGAATGCCGGCTGCTCGGATTCGTTTGAATCCGGGTCGCGGAGACTGGCGTTGTGCCCCTCGATCTCACCGAGCATCTTGGGCGTGCGGTTGACGACAAAGATCGCCTTGCCGCGCCACTCGACCTTGAGCATCGCGCCAGGGTCGAGCTTGCTCACGTCCACCTCGACTGGCGCACCCATCGCCTTGGCGCGGGCACTCGGCTTCCAGGAGGCCAGGAACGGTACGGCAACGAACGCGGCGCCGACGGCGCCGGTCGCGACGGTGGCCACGGTCAGGAAATGACGCCTGCCCGCATCGACTTCTTCGGTCATCCAGCACTCTCCTCGGCAGATTCGGTCGCTTGCCGGGGGCGGGCTGCTCGAGACCGCCGTGGGCAGCGGAGAATTATAGCGGATCGCGCAGCGCCGGTAGCGAGTCCCTACTTCCTGGTCCGCCCCAGGCGCCGGATCTGCGCCCCAAGCCCCTGCAGCTTCTCCTCGATGCACTCGTAACCACGGTCAATGTGGTAGATGCGCTCGACGTCGGTGGTGCCCTCGGCAACCAGGCCGGCCAGGACCAGGCTGGCAGACGCCCGCAGGTCAGTGGCCATGACCGGCGCAGCCGTGAGCTTCGGAACTCCGCGGATGATGGCCGTGTTGCCCTCGAGCCTGATCTCCGCGCCCATGCGACGCATTTCCAGCATGTGCATGAAGCGGTTCTCGAAGATCGTCTCGACAATGGTCCCGACGCCGTCGGCCACGGTGTTGAGCGCGGCAAACTGGGCCTGCATGTCGGTTGGGAACGCGGGATACGGCGCGGTACGGATATCCACCGCCCGGGGCCGTCGTCCCTTCATGTCCACCTCGATGAAGTTGTCGCCGCGCACTACCTCCGCGCCTGCCTCTTCGAGCTTTGCCAGCACCGCGTCGAGGTGCTCGGCCCGCGCCCCACGCGCGCGGACACGGCCACCGGTGATTGCGCCGGCCACCAGGTAGGTGCCGGCCTCGATCCGGTCCGGAAGCACGTCGTAACTGCAGCCGTGCAGTGACTCCACGCCATCGATGAAGATGGTGTCGGTGCCGTGCCCCGACACCTGCGCGCCCATCGCATTCAGGAACAGCGCCAGGTCGACGATTTCCGGCTCGCGCGCAGCGTTCTCGAGGATGGTGCGGCCCTCGGCCAGGCACGCGGCCATCATCAGGTTTTCGGTGCCGGTGACGGTCACCGTCTCGAGCACGATGCGGGCGCCCTTGAGGCGGCCCGCGCGGGCCTTGATGTAGCCATTCTCGATGTGCACCTCGGCGCCCATGGCCTGCAGCCCGGCCACGTGGATGTTGACCGGCCTCGCGCCGATCGCACATCCGCCGGGCAGCGACACGTCGGCCGAGCCATGCCGCGCCACCAGCGGACCCAGCACCAGGATCGCGGCGCGCATGGTCTTCACCAGCTCGTAGGGCGCGAAGGTCTCGCGCACGGTGCGCGGGTCGACCTCGATGCGCATGCGCTCGTCCACGGTGACGCTGGCACCCATGCGGCCCAGCAGTTCGATCATGGTGGTGACGTCCTGCAGGTGCGGGACGTTGCCGATGGTCACCGGACCGTCGGCCAGCAGGGCGCCGGCGAGAATCGGCAACGTAGCGTTCTTTGCGCCGGAGATACGCACTTCGCCGGACAGGGGCACGCCGCCCCGGATCTGGAGTTTGTCCAAGGGTTGCTCCCGTCAGGCCAGGCCTTCCCCGCCGCCCGCCGCCCGCCATTCGTCGGGCGTGTAGGCCTGGATCGAAAGCGCGTGGATCTCCCTGCCCATCCGGGGCCCGAGCCCCGCGTACACCAGCTGGTGCCGCTGCAGGGACCGCTTGCCCTCGAACTGCGGGGCAATCACCACGGCCTCGAAGTGCGTGTCGTCGTCCGTCAGGACCTGTACCCGCGCCGCGGGCAGGCCCGCCTCGATCAACCGGGTCACCTCGTCTGCAGTCATGTTATTGAAGGCTCGCTGGGTAAAATGCCAGTTTAACCCGGCCGACGCGCTGACCGCATGAAACCGGTGGTCGTGCCCGCGCAGGAGGGGGGATCCGGCGGCCCGTGATAGTACACTGCGCGCCATGCAGCCTTCCGACCCATCCATTGCCCGCGGACGCCGGGTACTCGCGACCGAGGCCGAGGCCGTTGCAGCGCTTGCCGAGAGGCTCGGTGACGAGTTCGCCGCGGCCTGCCGCCTGCTGCTCGAGTGCACCGGCCGGACCGTGGTCACCGGCATGGGCAAGTCCGGGCACGTGGGCCGGAAGATCGCCGCGACCCTGGCGAGCACCGGCAGCCCTTCGTTCTTCCTGCACCCCGCCGAAGCCAGCCACGGCGACATCGGCATGATCACGGGCGGCGACGTGGTGATCGCGCTGTCGAATTCCGGCGAGACCGCCGAACTGATCACGATCCTGCCGCCGATCAAGCGCCTCGGCGTGCCACTGGTTGCGCTCACAGGCAACCGGGCGTCGACGCTGTCGCGCTACGCGACCGTAACGCTGGACGTGAGTGTCCCGGCCGAGGCATGTCCGCTGAATCTCGCCCCGACCGCCAGCACTACCGCTGCTCTTGCCATGGGCGACGCGCTGGCCGTGGCGGTGCTCGAGGCACGTGGATTCACCGAGCAGGATTTCGCGCGCTCGCACCCCGCCGGCAGCCTTGGCCGGCGATTGCTGATGCACGTCGAGGACGTGATGCGCAGTGGTGCGGAATTGCCCGCGGTCGGCCCCGGGACGCTGCTCAGTGCCGGCCTGCTGGAGATGAGCCGCAAGGGTCTCGGCATGACCACGGTCGTCGATGACGACGGCAACGTGCTCGGCATCTTCACGGACGGCGACCTGCGCCGCACGCTCGACCGCCAGGTGGACGTTCACTCGACCACGATGCGTGAAGTGATGACCGCAGGCGGCAAGGTCGCGAAGCCGCGCATGCTGGCAGCGGAGGCCGTGCGTCTCATGGAGGAGCACCGCATCACTGCCCTGCCCGTCGTCGACGACGAAGGCAGGCTGGTCGGTGCGCTGAACGTCCACGACCTGCTGCGCGCCGGGGTGATGTAGCCGTGGACACGCTGCGCGAACGGGCGCGACGGATCCGGCTGCTGGTGCTGGACGTGGACGGCGTGCTCACCGATGGCCGGATCTACATGTCGGCCACCGGCGAGGACCTCAAGGTTTTCCACGTGCGCGACGGCTCGGGGCTCGTCGCGCTGCAGCGCGCAGGAGTGGCCGTCGCCATCATATCCGGGCGCGACTCCGCCGCCGTCACGCGCCGCGCCGCAGAGCTCGGCATTCCGCATGTCCACCAGGGCGTACAGGACAAGGCCGCCGAACTCGCGGCATTGATGGGCAGGCTCGGCGTGGCCCCGGCCGAGACCGCCTGCGTGGGCGACGACACGCCCGACCTGCCGATGCTGGAAAATGCCGGCCTGGCGATCGCCGTGGCAGACGCACACGGCGCGCTCGGGCCCGTGGTTCATTGGGTCACTACGGCCTCGGGCGGGCGTGGCGCGGTGCGGGAAGTATGCGACCTCCTCATCAACGCGCACGCGCCCTGACCAATCGCGTCATCGCACTGGCGGCCGGATGCGCGGCGCTTGCGATGCTGTACGGCCTGTTCGGCGGCTGGGACGAGTCCGACGTGGAACGCGGGCCCGCCGCGGCTCCGCGGGGTTATTTCGCGACCGACGCCACGATGACCGAAATGGGTGCGGACGGGCGGCCGCGGTTTGTCGTCCACGCGCGCGAAATAGAGCAGGACCTGTCAGACAAGAGCGTGCAGTTCACCGACGTCACGCTCGACTACCAGGCCAGGGACCTCGGCAACTGGCACCTGACGGCGCTTAGCGGCAGCATGCCGGAGGACCGCAAGAGCCTGTTCCTCGCGGGCGACGTCACCATCACCGGCGCCGCGGACCGCGGTGGCGCCGTGATTCGCACCGACAAGGTCGACTACGACATCGACGATGGCATCGTGCAGACCGCGGAACCGGTCTCAGTTCGAGTTGGCAAGCACGACTTGAATGCCATCGGATTGCGGGCGATGTTGAATGCAGGAACCCTCAGGCTAGAATCCAACGTCAATGGCCGCTTCACTCCCTGATCCCGCGTATCACCTTGTCGCGGTGGCGCTCCTGTGCTGCCTCGCGGCAGACGTGGCGGCTGCGGCCACGCCGACGCTGCCGCGACCTACCAGGGACCCGATCGAACTTGTCGCGGCGTCCTCGGACTTCGACTACAAGCAGAACCGGCTGCAGTTCGAGCAGGTGCGCATCACCCAGGGTCCGATGCAGGTCGAGGCGGACAAGGCAAGTGCCACCGGGCTCAATTTCGAGAACTCGGAGTGGACGTTCGCCGGCAACGTGCGTCTCACCGTGCCCGACGGGAAGTTGACGGCATCGAGCGCCGTGGTGACGTTCCGCGACAAGGAAATCGCCAGCGCCGTGATCCGCGGAACGCCGGCGGAGTTCGAGCAGAAACTCAAGGACACCGGGCAGGTCGCCAGGGGTCGCAGCAACACGATCGACTACGACTTCAAGCAGGGCATCGTGCGCCTCACCGGCGCCGCCTGGCTCACCGACGGCGACAACGTGATACAGGGCGATACGCTGGTCTACGACGTAAGCCAGCAGCGCGTAGTTGCCAATCCGGGCGGCACCGTGCCGGGCGGAGTACGCATCACCATCAACCCGAAGGCCCAGGACGACAAGACCGGCAAGGCCGGAAAAGGCGAAAAGAGCGGCGGCGCCGTCGAAGGACAGGTAACGCAGCCGGAAATACCGCAATGAGCGTGCTGCGCGCCGAGTCACTGGGCAAGCGCTACCGGTCCCGCAAGGTACTCTCGGACCTCTCCATCGAGGTCCACGCCGGCGAGGTGGTCGGACTGCTGGGACCCAACGGCGCGGGCAAGACCACGGCCTTCTATATGATCGTCGGGCTCGTACCCTGCGACGAGGGGCACATCTTCCTCGACGACCGCGAGATAACCCGCCTGCCGATGTACCGCCGCGCGCGCCTGGGGCTCGGGTACCTGCCGCAGGAAGCATCGGTGTTCCGCAAGCTCACCGTAGAGGACAACATCCGGGCGATCCTCGAGGTTCGCAGGGATCTCGAGGATGACGCGGAGCGCGAGGCCGCGCTCGACGCACTGCTCGACGAACTCCACATCGGGCACATCCGCGGCAACGTCGGCATGAGCCTGTCGGGCGGCGAGCGACGCAGGGTCGAGATCGCCCGCGCGCTTGCGGCAGAACCCCGCTTCATCCTGCTCGACGAACCGTTCGCGGGCGTGGACCCGATCTCGGTGGACGACATCCAGCGCATCATCCGGCACCTGTGTGCGCGAAACATCGGCGTGCTGATCACGGATCACAACGTCCGGGAGACCCTCGGCATCTGCAACCGCGCGTACATCGTGAGCGCCGGCAGCCTGATTGCCGCAGGGACGGCGCAGGAGATCCTCGCCGACCGGCAGGTGCGCGAGGTCTACCTCGGCCAGGATTTCAGGCTCTAGCACCATGCTGAAGCCGTCCCTGCAGCTCAAGCTAGGCCAGCAGCTGACCATGACGCCGCAGCTGCAGCAGGCGATCCGGCTGCTGCAGCTGCCCGTGCTCGAGCTCCAGGCCCAGCTCCAGGAAGCCCTCGAAACCAACGTGATGCTGGAGGCCGAGGAGGAAGAGCAGATCGACCTCACCTCGCTCGACCAGCCGGCACCCGCAGGCGAAGACGCTGACGACGGCGAGGCCGAGGGCCCGCAGCCCGACGAAGTCGTGGTGGAGATGGAGGACCCGTGGTCGGAGTCCTCCACGCCGTCCGGCGACGGCCGCTCCCAGGACGACGACGATCGCCCGCTCGAATTCACCGACGACCGCGACCGCAACCTGCACCAGCACCTGGTCTGGCAGCTGGAGATCAGCAGCCTCGATCCGCGCGAAGTGTGGATCGGCGAAGCGCTGGTCGACGCACTCAACGACGACGGCTACCTCACCGAGACACCGGCCGACATCGCGCAGAGCCTGAGCGCCGACCTCCCTGTCTCTGAAGATGATGTCGTGCGCGTGCTCGGCTTCCTGCAGACGCTGGACCCGGCCGGCGTCGGGGCCCGAACGGTAGCCGAGTGCATCAGCCTGCAGCTTGCCCAGCTCGAACCGGACACACCGGGCCGCGAACTCGCGCTGGTGATTGCCGGCGCGCACCTGCAGGAAATCGCGGATCGCGATCTCACCGGCCTCATGAAGCGGCTCGGCGTGGACGAAGACACGCTGCAGGAAGCCGTGGCGCTCATCCGCGGCTGCAGTCCACGGCCGGGCGCGGCATTTGAAAGCGCGCCGGCCGAGTACATCGTGCCCGACGTGTTCGTACGACGCAGTGCGCAGGGCTGGATCGTCGAGGTCAACCCGGCCTCGGTTCCGCGCCTCAGGGTCAACCAGGGCTACGCCGGGCTGGTGACGCGGTCGCAGGACTACGCGACGCTTCGCGCGCAGCTGCAGGAAGCCCGCTGGCTGATCCGCAGCCTGGAGATACGCGGCGAAACCCTGCTCAAGGTGGCGCGCACGATCGTGCAGCGCCAGGTCGCATTCCTCGAGAAAGGCGACGAGGCCATGCAACCGATGATCCTGCGCGATGTTGCCGAGGCCGTCGGCCTGCACGAATCAACCGTTTCCCGGGTGACCACCGGCAAGTACATGCACACGCCGCGCGGGATCTTCGAATTCCGGTTCTTCTTCTCGAGCCATGTATCGGGCGCCGACGGCGAGGATATCTCGTCCGTCGCGATAAGGGCCCGCATCCGCAAGCTGATCGCGGAAGAGCCTGCCGGCAAGCCCATGAGCGACGCGCAGCTCGCCGAGGCCCTGTCTGCCGAGGGGGTGAAAGTCGCGCGGCGCACCGTCGCCAAGTACCGTGAGGCGCTTGGGCTGGCCACTTCCAGCGAGCGACGCCACGCGAGGCCTGGCTGAGCCGTGCGCCTCGTCATCGTCAGCGGCCTCTCTGGTTCCGGCAAGAGCGTGGCGCTCAACATGCTCGAGGACCTCGACTACTACTGCGTGGACAACATTCCCGCCGGGCTGCTGCCCGGATTCATCGCCTATACGGTGCGCACCAGCGAGCCTTCGTACCGGCTTACGGCGGTCGGTGTGGACGCACGCAACCGGCCCGAGGACCTGGCCGACGTACCCAGGCTGGTGGCCGAACTCCGTCGCAGCGGTATCGGCTGCGACGTGTTGTTCCTGCGCGCCAGCAACGACGTCCTGCTCAAGCGCTTCAGTGAAACACGGCGTCGTCACCCGCTCAGTCGCGAAGGGCTCGGGCTGCAGGAAGCGCTCGAGCAGGAACACCGACTGCTGGCGCCGGTCGCGACGACGGCTGACCTGACGATCGATACTTCGCAGCTCTCGGTGCACGACCTCAGGGAGATGATCCGCGAGCGCGTGGTCGAGCGTCCGGTCACCGGGCCGTCGCTGATGTTCGAGTCGTTTGCCTATCGGCACGGCGTTCCCGACGACGCCGACTTCGTATTCGACGCGCGCGCGCTGCCCAATCCGTTCTGGGAGCCCTCGCTGCGTGACCTGACCGGCCGCGACGCGCCCGTCGCCCGCTACCTCGACGACAAGGAAGAAGCAGCGACCTTCCTCGCCGACATCACCGCCTTTCTCGAGCGCTGGCTGCCGTCACTGGTGCGCTCGAATCGCAGCTACCTCACGGTCGCGGTCGGTTGCACCGGCGGCCAGCACCGCTCCGTCTACCTGGCCGAGAAACTGGCGGCGCACTTCAACGCAAGTTTCGGCCAGGCACTGGTGCGCCACCGCGACCTCGCCAGCCGCCGCCACGAATAGAGGGGAATAGAGGGGAATGTCCCCTGTTTACTCCGTCAGGTATGCCTCGATCTCCCCCCGCCGTGCCTGGGCGTCGGCACGACCAAGGCGCATCAGCTCCGTGGTGTATGCAGACTCGAACAGCAGGTAGCTCGCGAGCAGCCCGCCGCGCGCCTCGAGCGCGCCGATGGTCCTGAGCAGTGTACGAAGGCTGCGCGGCATCGCGTTCAGGTGCCGTCGAGCGAGCGCCGTCGGATCGTCGCTGGGCTCGATCACCAGCGCCTCGATCGGCCGGCGGTCCGGAACCGCGCCCGCACCGTCCGACTGCAGGATGCTGTTGATCTGTCTCAAGCGCTCGAGGTCGATCGACAAGCCATCGGTGAACAGCGAGTCGAGCACAAAGCCGAGCAGGTGCCCCGGGCTGGGCGGCCGGCCTACAGATCCGTCCGCCGGCGATGCTGCGGCCTCCGCCCGCGTGCCGACGACCAGCAGGCGGTTTGCGCCCAGGTGTACTGCGGGGCTCAAAGGCGCGAGCTGGCGCATCGCGCCGTCGCCGTAGTAGTCGGAGTCGACCTTACCCACCGGGAAGATGAATGGAATCGCCGAACTGGCCATCAGCACGTCGATGTCGATGCGACGGCGCACGCCGGCGCGACGCACCCTCGACCACTCATCCACATCAGGTGCGCCGTCAAAAAACGCTACCGCCTGCCCGGTCGAATAGCTGGTAGTCGCCACGGCCAGCGACCGCACGAGCCCGGCTTCGACGCTGGCCCGGATGCCGTCCATGGGTATCGTGCGCAATAGAAGCTCGCGCAGCGGCGAAGTATCGAGCAGCGAGCGCGGCGGTGACAGCAACCAGCCACCGGACACCATCGACAAGACCCAATGCAGGCCGCCCCGGAACGTCGTGACGGGATCGGCACGCACGACCTGCTCCATGTGGAATCCGGCCCACACCTTCTCGAGCACGGCCACGCCTGCGCGAAAGTTCGACGCGTACGAGGCCAGTGTCGCCGCATTGAGCGCCCCGGCTGAGGTGCCCACCAGCACCTCGAACGGACAGGCCGCATCGGCCGGCAGCCACTCAGCGATCGCGCCGAGCACACCCACCTGGTAGGCAGCACGCGCGCCACCGCCCGCGAGAACCAGCGCCTCGCGGTTCTCGAGGAACATGTAGTTGGTTTCCGATGTCGAAACCGGCAATTGGCGCCCTCGCTGACAAGGTGCTGTCCCACGGCTAGTATGTCACGCGCCGACCCTGATTCCGCACGCACTGGAGACCCGCATGACGCACACCGCCCCGATCCGCCTCGCGATGCTTTTCGCTGCCCTGCTTGCACTCGCGATTCCTGCATTTGCGGCTGCGCCGGCCGTCGGCAGCATGGCGCCCGCGTTCAAGCTCCAGGACCAGGACGGCAAGTGGCACAGCCTCTCAGACTACAGGGGCAAGTGGGTCGTGATGTATTTCTACCCGAAGGACGACACGCCGGGGTGCACGACCCAGGCCTGCAGTTTCCGCGACAACATCTTCGCCTTCGACAAGGAAGGCGCCGTGGTGCTCGGGGTCAGCGTGGACGACGTAGCGGACCACAAGGCGTTCGCCGAGAAGCACAGCCTGCCGTTCACGCTGCTCGCGGATCCGACCAAGTCGGTGGCCAAGGAGTACGGCGTGCTCAAGAGCTACATGGGCGTGATGGAGATGGCGAAGCGCGAGACCTTCATCATCGATCCCCAGGGCCGGATCGCGAAGCACTACGAGAACGTCGACCCGGACGGCCACTCCACGCTCGTACTCAACGACCTGAAGGCGCTGAAGGCAGCCGACAAGACCAGCTGAAAATAGGTGCCTGGCACCGAATTATCGGCGCCTGTCAAATCGCCCCAGGGGACATTCTCCTTTTCACGTCGAGACCTGCGGCGAGTCAGCCGCCCCATGCCCGTCGCACGAAAAGGAGAATGTCCCCTAGTTCTTCAGCGCCTGGATGCCACGGTCGAGTCCGGCCAGCGTGAGCGGGTACATCCGGTCCTCGAGCAGCTGGCGCACGATCTCGATCGAGGCCGTGTAGTCCCAGCGATCCTCGGGCTCGGGGTTCAGCCAGGCATGGCGACGAAAGCGCTGCGTCAGGCGCCGCATCCACACCGCGCCTGACTCGTCGTTCCAGTGTTCGATACTGCCGCCCGGCTGCATGATCTCGTAGGGGCTCATGCTCGCGTCGCCGACGAAGATCACGCGATAGTCGGGCGGGTAGGTTCGCAGTATCTCGGCGAGCGGCGTGCGCTCGGAATGGCGCCGGCGCCCGTCCTTCCACACCGACTCGTACAGGAAATTGTGGAAGTAGAAATACTCGAGGTGCTTGAACTCGCTGCGAGTCGCTGAGAACAACTCCTCGCAGACCCGCACGTGGCTCTCCATCGAGCCGCCGACGTCGAGGAACAGCAGCACCTTCACCGCGTTGTGCCGCTCGGGCACGAACTTGAGGTCCAGCAATCCGGCGTTTCGCGCCGTGGCGTCGATGGTGCCGCCCAGGTCGAATTCGTCGGCAGCGCCTTCGCGCGCGAAGCGGCGCAACTTCCTGAGCGCGATCTTGATGTTGCGCGTGCCGAGTTCGACAGTGTCGTCCAGGTTACGGTAATCGCGCCGTTCCCAGACTTTCACCGCCCGCTTCTGTCCGCCCGCCCCGCCGATGCGGATCCCTTCGGGGTTGAAGCCGCCGTGGCCGAACGGCGAAGTCCCGCCGGTGCCGATCCACTTGTTGCCGCCCTCGTGCCGGCCCTGCTGCTCCTTCAGCCGCTCCTCGAGCGTCTGCATCAGCTTGTCCCAGCCACCGAGCGCCTCGATCTGCGCCTTCTCCTCCTCGGTGAAGTCGCGCTCGATGAGCTTGCGCAGCCAGTCTTCGGGCAGCGCCTTGTCCATGGAGGCGAACGCCTGCTCGATGCCCTTGAAGTGCGCGGCGAACGCCCGGTCGAAGCGGTCGAAGAACTTCTCGTCCTTCACCAGCGCCGCGCGCGCGAGCCAGTAGAAGTCGTCCACCCGCAGGTTCGCGACACCTGCCTCGAGCGCTTCGAGCAGCGTCAGGTGCTCGGTAAGCGAAACCGGAATGCCGGCCTCGCGAAGCGTGAAGAAAAAGCGCGTCAGCATGCGCTCAGGGGCGGTTCTGCTGTCGCCGCTGCAGGAACACCAGTTGCTCGAACAGGTGCACGTCCTGTTCGTTCTTCAGCAGCGCGCCGTACATCGGCGGCAGGCTCTTGCGGGGGTCGTCGCTGCGCAGCGCCTCGGCCGGAATGTCCTCGGCGAGCAACAGCTTCAGCCAGTCGAGCAGTTCCGAGGTTGAGGGTTTCTTCTTCAGCCCCGGCACCTCGCGCAGCCTGTAGAAGGCATTCAGTGCCTCCGCAAGCAGCTCGCGCTTCAGCTCCGGGTAGTGCACGGCGACGATGCGCGTCATCGTCTCGGCGTCCGGGAAACGGATGAAGTGAAAGAAGCAGCGGCGCAGGAACGCGTCGGGCAGTTCTTTCTCATTGTTGCTGGTGATCACGACGATCGGCCGGTGCCGCGCCTTCACCAGCTCGCGAGTCTCGTAGACGAAGAACTCCATTCGATCGAGCTCGAGCAGCAGGTCGTTCGGGAACTCGATGTCGGCCTTGTCGATCTCGTCGATCAGCAGCACGGCCTGCTCGTCGCTGTCGAATGCCTCCCACATCCGTCCCTTGACGATGTAGTTGCCGATGTCGTGGACCTTCGCCTCGCCGAGCTGCGAGTCGCGCAGCCTCGAGACCGCGTCGTACTCGTAGAGACCGTGCTGGGCCTTGGTCGTGGACTTGATGTGCCAGCGGTGGAGCGGCTTGCCCAGCGCGAGCGCGATCTCCTCGGCGAGCTGGGTCTTGCCCGTGCCCGGCTCGCCCTTGACGAGCAGCGGCCTGGCCAGCGTCACGGCGGCATTGACCGCCATCATCAGGTCCTCGGTCGCGACGTAGCGCTCCGTACCTTCGAATTTTCCGCTCAAGACTGCTCCTCCGGTCGCGACCCGCTACTACTACTGCTCCACCGTCAACAGCTTCATGGTGTTGGTCCCGCCCGAGACGCCCGACAGCTCGCCCAGCGTCAGGATCAGTTCGTCGCCCAGTCGTACGTGCCCGCGATCGAGCAGTTCCTTGGAGATAGCGCGATACAGCTGTGCGGGCTCCGTGTGCACGATGTCGAACGGGATCGGATAGACGCCACGGTACAGCGCAACACGGCGCTGCGTGCGCTCGTGGCGGGTGAACGCGAAGATCGGTATGTCCGAACGAATGCGCGACATGTAGAGCGGTGTCGAGCCGGACTCGGTCAGCGCGACGATCGCCTCTACGTCCATGTGGTTGGCCGTGAACATCACCGCGTGCGCGATGGCCTGCGCGAACTCCACGACGTGACCCTCGATGCGGTCGCGACCGCGAGTGTGGGCGAGCTGGTATGTCTCCGCACCCTCGATGACTTCCGCCATCGCCTCGACCGCCCGGCCCGGGTATTTCCCGACCGCGGACTCGCCCGAGAGCATCACCGCGTCGCTGCCGTCGAGCACGGCATTGGCGACGTCCGAAACCTCGGCGCGCGTCGGCACCGGGCTGTGGATCATCGACTCCATCATCTGCGTCGCCGTGATGGTCACGCGATCGAGGCTGCGGGCCAATTGCAGGATCTGCTTCTGCAGCCCGGTGAGCTGGGCGTAGCCAACCTCCACGCCAAGGTCGCCGCGCGCGACCATCACCGCATCACTGGCCTTGATGATCTCCTCGAGCACCGGGATGGCCTCGCTGCGCTCGATCTTGGCGACCACGCGCGCATCGCTGCCTGCGGCCGTGAGCAGCGCCCTCGCCTCCTCTACGTCGGACGCCTGGCGCACGAACGAAACCGCCAGGTAGTCCACCTCCAGCTTTGCGGCGAGCAGCACGTCCTCCCGATCCTTGTCCGTCAGCGCCTTTGCCGAGAGACCACCGCCGCGCCGGTTGATTCCCTTGTGGTCGGACAGCTCTCCGCCGGTGATCACGACGCACTTGACCCTGGAACCCTCGATGCCGACGACCCGAAGTTCGATCTGCCCGTCGCCGAGGATCAATTCATCGCCGGGCACGACGTCTACTGCGAGATCCGGGTAGGTCATGCCGACGGCGCGATCAGTGCCGTCCCGCGCGCCGATTGCCGGGTCCAGCGCGAAGGGTTCACCCTCCGTGAGCATCGCAGCACCCGACGCGAATCCCTCGATGCGGATCTTGGGGCCCTGCAGGTCTCCGAGCACGGCGACGTGCTTGCCCACGGCCGCCGCCGCGCGGCGCACGGCCTCGACCCGCTTTCGGTGATCGCCTGCCGTGCCGTGCGAAAAATTCACGCGCACGACGTCCGCGCCGCGGCGGATGACGTCCTCGAGCATGCCTGGCGCGTCGGTTGCCGGGCCCAGGGTGGCGACGATCTTGGTCCTGCGGAGCATTGGTAACCAGAAATGACTGACGGTTGGTGGATACTGCGGAATTCGGGGGGTCGTGGCTAGGGGCCCGAGGGACTGCCCCCGCCTGGACGCAAGGGACTGTCCCTGCCAAGACGAAAGGGACTGTCCCCTCCTAGGGGACTGTCCCTGGGGGAAGGGGACAGTCCCCTAGGAGGGGACAGTCCCCAGTGCCCCAGTCCCCCTATGCCCTCGCCTCGAGCACTGCCACCGCCGGAAGCTTCTTGCCCTCGAGGAACTCGAGGAAAGCGCCGCCCGCGGTCGAAATGTAGGAAATGTCCCCGCCGACGCCGTACTTCTCGATGGCGGCAATGGTGTCGCCGCCGCCGGCGATCGAGAACGCGGGACTGCGCGCGACCGCCTGCGCGATGACGCGCGTGCCCTCGCCGAACTGGTCGAATTCGAACACGCCCACCGGTCCGTTCCAGACGATGGTACCCGCACCTTCGAGCGCAGCTGCAAACCGGTCGGCAGTGTCCGGCCCGATATCCAGGATCATCTCGTTCTCACCGACGGCCGAGACGGGCTTCACGTCCGCCTCCGCGGTGGCCGAGAACTCGTCCGCGACCACCACGTCGCTCGGCAGCGGAATCTCCACACCCGCACCCTTCGAGCGCTCGAGGAGTCCCCGGGCAATGTCAATCATCTCGGCTTCGTGCAGCGACTTGCCGATCGGGAACCCCGCCGCCGCAAGGAACGTATTGGCGATGCCGCCGCCGACGATCAGTCGATCCACCTTGCCGAGCAGGTTCTCGAGCACCGTGATCTTGGTCGAGACTTTCGACCCGCCGACGATGGCCACCAGTGGGCGCTTCGGATCGTGGAGCGCCTTCTCGAGCGCCTCGAGCTCACCGGTGAGCAGCGGCCCTGCGCAGGCCACCGGCGCGAACTTCGCCACGCCGTTGGTGCTCGCCTCGGCGCGGTGGGCTGTCGCGAACGCGTCCATCACGTACACGTCGCACAGTGCGGCCATCTTCTGCGCGAGTTCGTCGCGGTTTTTCTTCTCGCCCTTGTTGAAGCGCACATTCTCGACCAGCACGATCTCGCCCGGCTCACAGGCGACCCCTTCCAGCCACTCGCGCTCGAAGCGCACCTTGAGGCCGAGCAGTTCCGATATTCGCGCCGCAACCGGCGCAAGCGAGAACTCCTCGGCGGGTACGCCCTCCTCGGGACGGCCGAGATGGCTCATTACGATGACACGTGCGCCTGCCGCGTGAGCTGCGCGGATCGTCGGCAGCGACGCGCGGATGCGCGCGTCACTGCTCACGACGCCGTTCTTCACCGGAACGTTGAGATCCTCGCGGATCAGCACGCGCTTTCCCTTGAGATCAACGTCGGCCATGCGAATGACATTCGCCATAGTCTTCTCCACCTGTTGTGTGCAGTGCTGTCGCTGTTCCGATCTGCGGTCTACTTCGCGATCACCCGCACCATCTCCAGCACCTTGCAGGAATATCCCCATTCGTTGTCGTACCAGGACACGACCTTGACGAAGGTGTCGTCGAGGGCGATGCCGGCACCGGCGTCGAACACCGACGTGCAGCTCTCGCCCCGGAAGTCAGTCGCGACCACCTTGTCGGTGGTGTAACCGAGCACGCCCTTCATTGCGCCCTCGGAGGCCGCCTTCATCGCGGCGCAGATCTGCTCGTAGGTAGCAGGCTTCGTGAGCTCGACGGTCAGGTCCACGACCGAGACGTCGGATGTCGGCACGCGGAAGGCCATGCCGGTGAGCTTCTTGTTCAACTCGGGGATCACCTTTCCGACTGCCTTGGCCGCGCCGGTCGACGACGGGATGATGTTCTCGAGGATGCCGCGGCCGCCGCGCCAGTCCTTGTTCGACGGGCCGTCCACGGTCTTCTGGGTGGCGGTCGCCGCATGCACCGTGGTCATCAGGCCGCGCTTGATGCCCCAGGTGTCGTTCAGCACCTTCGCGACCGGCGCCAGGCAGTTGGTCGTGCACGACGCGTTCGAGATGATCGCCTGGCCTGCGTAGGTCTTGTCGTTGACGCCGAACACGAACATTGGCGTGTCGTCCTTCGAAGGCGCCGACATGATCACTTTGCTGGCGCCGGCGGCCAGGTGCTTCTCACCGGTTTCCTTGGTGAGGAAAAGGCCCGTGGCCTCCACGACGACGTCTGCGCCGATTTCATTCCACTTCAGTTCGGCCGGATCCTTGAGCGCAGTGAGGCGGATCTTGCGGCCGTCGACGACCAGTGTGTTGCCTTCCACCGAGATGTCGCCCTTGAAGCGCCCGTGCACCGAGTCGTATTTCAGCATGTAGGCCAGGTAGTCCGGCTCGAGCAGGTCGTTGACGCCGACGATCTCGATATCCTTGAAATCGCGCGCTGCCGCGCGAAACACCATGCGCCCGATGCGGCCGAACCCGTTGATGCCAATCTTGATAGTCATGTGCATTCCTCCCGGAAAGTAAGTTTGTCGTTCAGGACCGCAGCAGTCCTTCAACTGTCTTGATCACGTTGTCGCGCGTGAAACCGAAGTGCTCGAACAGCTTTTTCGCCGGCGCCGAGGCACCGAAGCTGTCGATGCCAATGACCGCGCCACCGCTCGAGACGTAGCGCCACCAGCCTGAGGTCACGCCGGCCTCGATGGCCACGCGCGGCACGCCGGGGGGCAGTACGCTGTCACGATACTGTTGCGATTGTGTGTCGAACACACTGGTGCAGGGCATCGAGACGACCCGCAGCTTGCGACCGCTCTCCGCCAGGGCCTTCGCCGCGTCCGCGGCGAGCCCGATTTCCGAACCCGTCGCGATCAGAACGCAGTCGGGCCTGCCCTCGCAGTCCACCAGCACGTAGCCGCCGCGGGCGATGTCGTCGACCTGCCGGGCGCTGCGCGCCATCGCGGGCAGCGCCTGTCGGCTGAGAATAAGGCTCGTCGGCCCGTCACGGCGCTCGAGCGCGTCTGCCCAGGCCGCCGCCGTCTCCACCGTGTCGCAGGGGCGCCAGAGGCGCATGTTCGGAATGATGCGCAGGCTCGCGACGTGCTCGACGGGCTGGTGCGTGGGACCGTCCTCGCCGAGCCCGATCGAATCGTGCGTGTAGACGAGGATCACGCCCTGCTTCATCAGCGCCGCCATGCGCGCGGCGTTCCTCGCGTAGTCGGAGAAGACCAGGAACGTGCCGCCGTACGGGACGAATCCGCCGTGCAGCGAGACGCCGTTCATGATGGCGGTCATGCCGAATTCCCGCACGCCGTAGTGCAGGTAGTTGCCGGTGAAGTCGTCGTGGGTGACGGCCTTCGATCCCTTGTGGTTGGTGTTGTTCGAGCCCGTGAGGTCGGCCGACCCGCCGAGCATCTCAGGCACAACCGCGCCGAGCACGTTCAGCACCTGCTGCGACGATGAACGTGTCGCCACCGCGGCGGGCTTTTCCTCGGCCGCACGCACGAACTCGGCAAGCGCCGGCTTCCAGCCCTCCGGCAGCCGCCCGGCCAGCCTGCGCTCGAGTTCGGCCGCGAGCTCCGGGTGGGCCTTGCGATAGGCCACTAGCCTCGCGGTCCAGTCCCGCTCGACCTCCACGCCACGCTCGCGCGCATCCCAGGCGCGCTTCAGCTCGTCGGGAATCACGAACGGTTCGTAGGGCCAGTCGATGTTGGCGCGCGTCGCCGTAACCTCCGCCTCGCCCAGCGCCGCGCCGTGGGTGGCCTCGGTGCCCTGCTTGTTCGGGGCGCCCCAGCCGATGATGGTCTTGCAGCAGATGAGCGTCGGCCGCGCCGTGTCCGCCCTGGCCGCTTCTATCGCGCTCTCGATTGCAACCGGGTCGTGCCCGTCGACATCGCGTATCACCTGCCATCCGTAGGCCTCGAAGCGCTTCGGCGTGTCGTCGGTGAACCAGCCGTGCACTTCGCCGTCGATCGAGATGCCGTTATCGTCGTAGAAGCAGGTGAGCTTGCCGAGCCCCAGGGTGCCCGCGAGCGAGCAGGCCTCGTGCGACACGCCTTCCATCAGGCAGCCGTCGCCGAGAAACACCCAGGTCCGGTGATCGATGATCTCGTGGCCGGGGCGGTTGAAGGTCGCCCCGAGGATCTTCTCCGCCAGCGCCATGCCGACTGCATTGGCGATACCCTGGCCGAGTGGTCCGGTGGTGGTCTCGATGCCCAGGTGCAGGTCCACTTCGGGATGCCCTGCCGTGTGCGACCCGAACTGCCGGAAGTCCTGCAGGTCCCTGATCCCCAGCGGGTATCCGGCCAGGTGCAGCAGCGAATAGAGCAGCATCGAACCGTGGCCGTTCGACAGCACGAAGCGGTCGCGGTCGGCCCACTCGGGATTGCCCGGGTTGTGCTTCAGGTGGTCGGCCCACAGCACCTGGGCGATGTCCGCCATGCCCATCGGCATGCCCGGATGGCCCGAATTGGCTTTCTGGACCGCATCCATGCTCAAGGCACGGATCGCGTTGGCGAGTTGCCTGCGGGTCGGCATATGTTGAACCCTCGAGGTAGTCGCGTATTTTCGCCCCCCGGGTACCATGTTTGCAAAGTCGCGGATAACCACGCGATACTTCGCGGCTCGTCAGCGCGACTGGAAACCCTGAGATGTCAGACAGTTACCTCTTTACGTCGGAGTCCGTGTCGGAAGGCCACCCGGACAAGGTCGCCGACCAGATCTCCGACGCTGTCCTCGACGCCATGCTGGCGCAGGACAAAAAGGCCCGCGTGGCATGCGAGACGCTGGTCAAGACCGGCGTCGCGATCGTCGCTGGCGAGGTGACGACCGAGGCCTGGGTGGACCTCGAGGAGATCGTGCGCGACGTCATCGTCGACATCGGCTACACCTCCTCGCACGTCGGCTTCGACGGGCGTACCTGCGGCGTGCTGAACATCATCGGAAAGCAGTCGCCCGACATCGCCATGGGCGTGGACCGCTCGAAGCCCGAGGAACAGGGTGCCGGCGACCAGGGACTCATGTTCGGTTACGCGTCGAACGAGACCGAATCGCTGATGCCGGCGCCGATCTGCTACGCGCACCGCCTCGTCGAGCGCCAGGCCGAGGTTCGAAAGAGCAACCTGCTGCCGTGGCTGCGCCCCGACGCGAAGTCGCAGGTGACCTGCCGCTACGAGAAGGGCAAGGTAGTTGGGCTCGATGCCGTGGTGCTCTCCACGCAGCACGATCCGGACGTGAAGCTGCCGGACCTGCGCGAAGCGGTGATGGAACTCATCATCAAGCACGTGCTGCCGAAGGAATGGCTCGGCAAGGACACCCGCTTCCACATCAACCCGACTGGCAATTTCGTCATCGGCGGGCCGGTGGGCGACTGCGGGCTCACGGGCCGGAAAATCATCGTCGACAGCTACGGCGGCATGGCCCGCCACGGCGGCGGCGCGTTCTCGGGCAAGGACCCGTCGAAAGTGGACCGTTCCGCGACCTATGCGGCGCGCTACGTGGCCAAGAACCTGGTCGCGGCCGGGCTCGCCGATCGCTGCGAGATCCAGGTGTCGTATGCGATCGGCGTGGCCGAGCCGACCTCGATCACGATCGACACCTTCGGCACCGGCAAGATCGAGGAAGCGCGTCTCGAGCAACTGGTGCGCGCGCACTTCGACCTGCGCCCCTACGGCATCGTGAAGATGCTCGACCTGGTGCACCCGATGTACCGCCCGACCGCGTCCTATGGCCACTTCGGCCGTGAGCCCGTCCACATGACCTACAAGTGGAAGGAATTCATCGGCGGCAAGAAGGTCGAGAAAAGCGAGGCTTTCACGGCCTTCACCTGGGAAAAGACCGACAAGGCCGAGGCGCTGCGCAAGGACGCCGGCGTGTAGCAGGAACTGGGCGCCGCCCGCATCCTGTTCCTGCTCGCGAAGAAACATGCTCGCGGAACAGGATGCGGTCGACGTCCTGTCGGTCGCTGCAGGTAACGCCAGGTAGCGGCCGGGCGTGGGGTCTGTTCCGGCGAGCATATCTCCGAGCGAAGCCGGGACAGACCCAATGTCTGGTCGCTCGCGTCTCGCGATCTCCGTGCCAGTATGTCGCACGTTTCTTGCCACGTGGATCTGGTCGGGGCACAATCGCGCCCTCGCCTGAGGAGCGCTGCAACGGGCAAACGGCCCGCCAGGCTCAGGCACTTGGGATCATCCCAACCGCGCTCGCTGACCTCCGTGCAGGTCGGGCGAGCGAATCCACATCGATTCCCGGCCCGGGCCCTCACGGTCAACGAGAGGACCGATCGATGAACGCTGTTGCTGCATCCGTTAATAACCAGGACTTCGTGGTGGCCGACCTGGCGCTGGCCGACTGGGGCCGCAAGGAAATGGCCATCGCCGAGACCGAAATGCCCGGCCTGATGGCGATCCGCCGCGAATTCGAGGCCTCGAGGCCGCTGGCCGGCGCCCGTATCGCGGGCTCGCTGCACATGACCATCCAGACCGCCATGCTGATCGACACGTTGAAGGCGCTCGGCGCAGACGTGCGCTGGGCATCGTGCAACATCTACTCGACCCAGGACCACGCGGCGGCGGCGATCGCGGCCGGCGGAACGCCTGTGTTTGCCTACAAGGGCGAGTCGCTCGAGGAGTACTGGGAGTTCAGCCACCGCATCTTCGAGTGGCCGGACGGCCAGCAGGCGAACATGATTCTCGACGACGGCGGCGACGCGACGCTGCTGCTGATGCTCGGCGCGCGAGCGGAGAAGGACCCGTCGCTGGTGTCGAAGCCGACCAACGAGGAGGAGACCTTCCTCTACGCCGCGATCCGCAAGCGCCTCGAGACCCAGCCGGGCTGGTACTCGGCGCGACTCGCCGCGATCAAGGGCGTCACCGAGGAGACCACCACCGGTGTGAAGCGCCTCTACGAGGCCGCCAAGCGTGGCGCGCTGCCGTTCCCGGCGATCAACGTCAACGATTCGGTGACAAAGTCCAAGTTCGACAACCTCTACGGCTGCCGCGAGTCGCTGGTGGACGCCATCAAGCGCGCGACCGACGTGATGATGGCGGGCAAGGTTGCGGTGGTCTGCGGTTATGGTGACGTGGGCAAGGGCTCGGCCGAATCGCTGCGCGCGCTGTCGGCCCAGGTCTGGGTGACCGAGATCGACCCGATCTGCGCACTGCAGGCGGCGATGGAAGGCTACCGGGTCGTCACGATGGACGAGGCCTGTGACAAGGC
Organism: uncultured Gammaproteobacteria bacterium; assembly: GCA_963793005.1. Lineage (GTDB taxonomy): Bacteria > Pseudomonadota > Gammaproteobacteria > Steroidobacterales > Steroidobacteraceae > RPQJ01. Next base: position 2,469,835 of record CAWBYP010000002.1, on the reverse strand, counting down.
CGACATCTTCGTCACGGCGACGGGCAACCTGAACGTGATCACCCACGATCACATGTACCGCATGAAGCACCAGGCGATCGTCTGCAACATCGGGCACTTCGACAGCGAGATCGACATCGCCTCGCTGAAGAAGTACCAGTGGGAGAACATCAAGCCGCAGGTCGACCACGTGGTATTCCCCGACGGCCGCCGCCTGATCATCCTGGCGGAGGGTCGGCTGGTGAACCTCGGCTGCGGCACCGGCCACCCGTCATTCGTGATGTCCAACTCGTTCACGAACCAGGTGCTGGCGCAGATCGAGCTCTTCCAGCACGGCGCGAAGTACCAGAACCAGGTCTACGTCCTGCCGAAGCATCTCGACGAGAAGGTCGCGCGGCTGCACCTCGAGCGGGTCGGCGCGGCGCTCACGGAACTCACGAAGGAGCAGGCCGACTACATCAGCGTGCCGGTGCAGGGACCGTACAAGCCCGACCAGTACAGGTACTGATGAAATAAATAGGTGCCAGGCACCTAATTGTTTGGGGGACATTCTTCTTTTCCGCTCAGGCGGAAAAAGGGGAATGTCCCCTGCTCAGCCGTAAATCGGTAAATCGGTGCCTGGCACCTATTTCTTGCGGGCGAGCGTCAGGCCATCGCCGACCGGCAGCAGGCTCAGGTCCACGCGATCGTCGCGGTGCAGGCGCTCGTTGAAGTTCCGCAGCGCGACGGTGTCGGGGTCGGCAACTGCCGGGTCCGCAACCCGGCCGCTCCACAGGGTGTTGTCCACGATCACGAGACCGCCCCGCCGCAGCAGTTCGAGCACTCGCTCGTAGTAGCCGAGGTAGTTCGTCTTGTCGGCGTCGATGAATGCGAGGTCGAAGCTTCCGCCGCCACCGGCTGCGAGCAGGGAGTCCAGGGTCTCGAGCGCCGGCGCGAGTTTCAGGTCGATCTTGTGCGCGACCCCGGCCTCGGCCCAGTAGCGACGCGCCACGGCCGTCCACTCCTCGCTCACGTCGCAGGCAACGATCCTGCCGTCGGCCGGCAGCGCCAGCGCCACGGCCAGCGACGAGTAGCCGGTGAACACGCCGACCTCGATGCAGCGCCTGGCGCCGATGAGCCGCGCGAGCAGCGCCATGAACTGCCCCTGCTCTGGCGAAATCTGCATGCGGGACATCGGGTTGACCGCGGTTTCCTCGCGCAGCCGCCGTTGCAGTTCGCTCTCGCGCAGCGAGACGGACAGCAGGTAGTCGTACAGCACGTCGGTGAGCGAAATCGAGCGGGTCGACATGGCGGTTCCCCTGTTGATCCTGTGGCCCGGCATGCGCCAGCAGCCGGGAAACGCCATCGTAATGCCTGCGTCACGTCCCGGGTCGCAACTTTCCGTTAGCAGTACGGCCCGGAACATGGACAATGTTCCCATGTCGCCGCCGACGCCCGCACAAAGGATCGGACCAGCCCTGCGGACCGCCGCGAAACTCGGGCTGCTCGCGCTCGCGCTCGCGCTGCCCGCGGCCGGGCTTGCCCGCGATCGCAGCATCCTGTGGACCGTGGAAGGGCGCCACAACACCGTTTACCTGCTTGGCTCGATCCACGTGCTGCGACCCGGCGACGCTGCGTTGCCCGCTGCAGCGGAGCGTGCATTCGACGACGCCGAGCAACTGGTCATGGAAATCGACCTCGACGACCCCGGCTCGAATCCGCTGTCGATGATCGCCGAAATGCAGCAGGCCGCCATGCTCCCCGAGGGCCAGACGCTCAAGGGCGTGCTCGGCAGCGACTACGCCTCGATCAACGAACGGGCGCAGGAATCCGGTATCGACCTCGAGGCCCTCGACGCCTTCGCGCCGTGGTTCGTCGCCATCGCGCTGCTCGACCTCGAACTCGCAAAGCGCGGGATTCTCACCGGAATTCGGCATCGAGCAGATACTGGCTGCCCGCGCGATCGAACAGCACAAGCCCATCGAGGGCCTGGAGACAGCCGCACAGCAGTTCCAGATGCTGGCCAGCATGCCGCTCGCCCAGCAGAAGCGATTCCTGGTGATGACGCTCGACGAATCAGCGCAACTCGACCGCGAACTCGAGGACCTGCTGCGCGCATGGCGAACCGGCGACACGGAAGCGCTGGCAGCGCTGCTGGCGGGCGAATACGAGGACTTCCCGGACCTGTACCGGACGCTCACCGTGGAGCGCAATCGCGCCTGGGTCGGTCGCCTGGCCGATCTGCTGGATGACCGGGACGACTACCTCGTGGTCGTCGGCGCGCTGCACCTGGTCGGCCCCGACAGCGTCGTGGACCTGCTGCGGCAGCGCGGTTACAAGGTCACGCAGCAGTAGACGCCAGGGGTCGCGCGACTGCAGGACCGCGCGCAGCCAGCGAAACGGTCTCAGCGCAGCGCAGCACTCGCCAGAACAAATCCCAGCCAGGCGGCGAACAGGCATCCGACCAGCGACGCACCGACGTAGGCCAAAGCGGCAGGCACGGCGCCGCGCTGGGCCAGCAACAGCGCTTCCAGCGAAAACGCCGAGAACGTCGTGAATCCGCCCAGCATGCCCACGACCAGGAACACCCGCAGGTCCTGGAAGTCGTGGATACGTCCCGGCGGCGAGAACATCGCCCCGATCACGCCGACCGCCAGGCATCCGAGCAGGTTCACTGCCAGCGTTCCCCAGGGAAACTGCGTGCCGAGGCCCCGCGCCACCTGTGTCGAGACGTACAGGCGCGCGCCGCCGCCGAGCGCGCTGCCCAGCATGGCCAGCAGGTAGGCAAGCGGCTGGGGGCTCAATGTCGCAACCCGCCGCTGAAGCCGGCGCCCGTGCCGGCCCCTGCCGCGATGCGGCGCTGTGCAGTCGAATGCTTCACGCGGTCCTCCGGGCCCCGGTCGATGTGGGATGGTACGGGGATGGCGGTATCGCTTGCTAGACTACGCAACCCCCCACGACCCGCTGGAGCCTCAAGTTGAGCCTGTTCACCGAAGCCTGCAAAGTCATTCCCGGGGGCGTGAATTCGCCCGTTCGAGCGTTCCGCGGTGTCGGCGGGGAGCCGATTTTCTTCGAGAAGGCCAGCGGACCGCACGCATGGTCGGCCGACGGCCGCCAGTTCATCGACTACGTCGGTTCATGGGGACCGATGATTCTCGGGCACGCCGATCCGGCGGTGATCCGCGCAGTGCAGGAGACGGTACCGAACGGCCTGTCGTTTGGCGCACCGACCGCGATCGAGACGGTCGTCGCCCGCCGCATCATCGAACTCGTCCCGTCGATCGAGCTCGTGCGCATGGTGAGTTCAGGCACCGAGGCGACGATGAGCGCGATCCGGCTAGCGCGTGGCTACACGGGCCGCAACAGGATCATCAAGTTCGAGGGCTGCTATCACGGCCACTCCGATTCGCTGCTGGTGAAGGCGGGATCCGGCGCGCTCACGCTGGGCGTACCCACCTCGCCTGGTGTCCCGGCCGAACTCGCCGCTTACACCACGACGCTCACCTACAACGATGCCGAGCAGGTTCGCGCGGCATTCGCTGAATTCGGCGGCGAGGTGGCCTGCGTCATCGTCGAGCCGGTCGCCGGCAACATGAACTGCATCCCGCCCGTGCCTGGCTTCCTCGAATCGCTGCGCCAGGAATGCACGCGCCACGGTGCCGTGCTGATCTTCGACGAGGTGATGACAGGCTTCCGCGTCGCGCTCGGCGGCGCGCAGCAGCTCTATGGCATCCGCCCCGACATGACCACGCTCGGGAAGATCGTCGGCGGCGGCATGCCGGTCGGCGCGTTCGGCGGGCGCCGCGAGATCATGGAGCACATCGCACCGCTCGGGCCGGTCTACCAGGCCGGCACGCTGTCGGGCAACCCGGTCGCGATGGCTGCAGGACTCGCGACACTCGACGGACTGTCGGTGCCTGGTTTCCACGAGAAGCTCGCAGTGACGACCGATCGCCTGGTGACGGGGCTGAGGGAAGCGGCACGCGCCGCCGGCATTCCATTCACTACCAACCATGTTTGCGGCATGTTCGGGCTGTTCTTCAGCGCGTCCGACAAGGTGACTACGTTCGCCGAGGCCACCGCCTGCGACGTCGAGATGTTCAAGCGCTTCTTCCACGGCATGCTCGACGAGGGCGTGTACCTCGCACCGTCGGCCTTCGAGGCCGGGTTCGTCTCGGCCGCCCACGGCGACCGCGAGATCGACGCGACGATTGCGGCTGCGAAGCGGGTGTTCGCGAGGATCAGCAGCCCGGCCTGAGCGCCTATGCAGAGCTTCCCGATGTGCGTCGGGCGAGCGCCATGAGCGCGGCCACGGCTTCGTCCACGCCGTTGGCAATGCCGAGTTCGGCGATTCGCCGGGTCATCTGATCGCGCCTCGGTCCGTCCGCGAGCAGCGCTGCGGCTTCCGTCGCGATCGCTGACGGCGAGCGTGACGCAGTCGCGGCAACTCCCAGTTTCACCGCGAGCCGGATACGACGACCCTGGTCCGACGCCAACGGGACTGCAAGCAGCGGCCGGCCATGGGCAAGCGCGTGCACCATGGTCGTCCCGCCATTGCACACGACGAGCCTCGCCCCGGCCAGCAAGTGCTGCACCTCAGCCGGCGCCACGCGCGGCAGCAGTTTCGAACCCGTCGATCCGTCGGCCGGGGGCGCCTCGGCGCGCCCGGTGAGCACGACCGCAGTCTCCCCGGTGGAAGCAACGTAATCCCGGGCGGCAGCGACCAGGAGTTCCACCGGATCTTCGGTCCTGTCTGCCCCGCTACGCCCGCCCGGCACGAACAAGGTGTAGAGGCCTTCTTCCAGGCCGTTGCTGGCCAGGCAATCGAGCCGCGCGACAGGATCGGAAGGCGGGAACAAGGTGTCGAGGCAGCGCACCCGGCAGCCAGGGAACCAGCGCAATTTCAGTTTCTCGTACCAGCCCAGCCCGCCGGTGATGAAGCCCGGGAAGACGATCCAGTGCTCGTCGAGCAGGCGCATCCATTTCAGCCGGAATGCCTTGCGCCGCAGGTGGGGCGCGCGACTGGAAAACACCAGGCGCGCACCCGCCCGGCGTGCTGCCTTGAGCTGCGCCGTACGACCGGAATTGTCGAACACCACGACGTGCGGGGCGAAGTCTTCGATTGCCCCGAGCACCTGCGCGGTGCTGCGGGTGGGCGACGCGTCGCAATCGTGGATCGGAAACTCGACCGCCTCGCGAAACACCGCGTGCCGGCTCACGAGGAAGCGGACCTCGGCTTCCGGCTGTGCGCGCACGAGTTCGCGGGCAATGATCAGGCAACGCATCAACTCGCCGGCACCGTTCGGGCCGGACACCGGCGAAAACAGGTATCGCGGCCGTTCGGTCACGCGCGGCGCGCCTTGAGCGCGGCGAGCAACCGTTCATGCAATCCGCCGAAGGAACCGTTGCTCATCAGCACCAGCTGGTCGCCAGCGCGCGCCTCTTCAACCAGCGCCGACACCAGCGACTCGATGCCCTCGTGCACGACCGCGAGGCTGCCGAGCGGCGCCATCGCTTCGGCGACGTCCCATTTCACATCCGGGGACTTGTAGACGAACACCCGATCGGCATCGCGCAGTGACTCCGCCAGCGCGGCCTTGTGCGTGCCGAGCTTCATCGTGTTCGAACGCGGCTCGAGCACCGCGATCACGCGACCCTCGCCCGCTTTCTGGCGCACAGCCCCGAGCGTACCAGCGATCGCAGTCGGGTGATGCGCGAAGTCGTCGTAGACGACCACGCCGTCCACCGTGCCCTTCACTTCCAGTCGCCGGCGCACGCCGCGGAAGCGGTTCAGCGCCTCGATCCCGGCCTGCACCTCGACACCCGCGTGGTCCGCCGCCGCAAGCGCGGCGAGCGCGTTCTCGGCATTGTGCCGGCCGAGCAGCCCCCACTCGACATCGCCTGCGTGGCGTCCGGCGTGGTGCACGGAGAACCGCGACCAGGCCGAGGCAGGATCCGCGTCGACGCGCCAGTCAGCGCCGGGCAATGCCCGCGACGTGAAACGCTGCACGGGCGTCCAGCAGCCCATGTCGATCACCTGCTCGAGGTTGCGGTCCGCGGCGTTCATCACGATGCGGCCGTTGCCCGGGATCGTGCGCATCAGCAGGTGGAACTGCCGCTGTATCGAGGCCACGTCGGGGTAGATGTCGGCGTGATCGTGCTCGAGGTTGTTCAGGATCGCGGTGCGCGGACGGTAGTGCACGAACTTGGCGCGCTTGTCGAAGAACGCCGTGTCGTATTCGTCGGCCTCGACCACGAAGTGACTCCCGCCACCGAGGCGCGCACTGACGTCGAAGTCGAGCGGTACGCCGCCGACCAGGAAACCCGGCTCGAGCCCGGCGTGCTGCATGATCGACGCGAGCAGGCTCGTGGTGGTGGTCTTGCCGTGCGTGCCGGCGACGCCGAGCACCCATCGTCCCGCGAGCACGTTGCGGGCCAGCCATTCAGGCCCGGACTCGTAGCGACGGCCGGCATCGAGTATCGCCTCGATCAGCGGATTGCCGCGGCTCATCACGTTGCCGATCACGAACACGTCGGGATCGAGCGAGAGCTGGTCTGCCCCATAGCCCTCGATCACGTCGATGCCGAGTGACGCGAGCTGCGTGCTCATCGGCGGATAGACCGAGCGGTCGGATCCCGTGACACGGTGGCCACTGGCTCGTGCCAGTGCCGCGATGCCGCCCATGAACGTTCCACAGATGCCGACGATGTGCAGGTGCATGTTCAGCCGCCCGTGCCCTGCATCGCGCCGACCAGCGCGTTGATGGCGATGAAGTAAGTGAGTGAGGCCGCAATGCCGGTAAACAGGCTCGCGCCGGTCGCGAGCTTGAGGATGCGCCCCGTGACGAGTACGAACACGACGACGAGGAACAGTGCCGACAACTGCGCTATCAGCGAGGCCGGGCCGAGTCCGGAGCCGGTCACCAGCATCTGCAGCGGCAGGTAAAGCACAACACCGAGCAGCGCACCGGTGCCTAGCACCGCGGTCGCGGTCTGCTGGAAGCGCTCCGGGTGGCCGTAGAGCCTGAGCAGCAGCCACACGAACAAGGACAGCAGTGCCGGATCCGCCACCAGGTACACGAGCCAGGTCGCAACAGGTTCGTCGAGCAGCGCGAGTTGCACCACGCCCACCAGCACATAAGCCGCCAGCGTGATCGCCAGCAGCAGTCCGGAGGCTGGAAGGTCCTGCGGACCCCGCCGCCAGAGTACGATGTCGATGAAGATCCTGAGGAACTGCTGCACGATGTGGATGCGGCGGCCTGGGAGCCGCAATTCTACACGCAGGTATCAGGACGCATGCGCGACGCAACACTGGTCACGACCCAGTCACAACTAGAGGTGGCCATTTTCCGGCTGCAGTCGGCCGCGCGCCTCGCGGTCGACACGGAATTCATGCGCGAGCGCACCTACTACCCGCAGCTCTGCCTGGTGCAGGCGGCCACCGACAGCGACTGCTTCCTGGTCGACCCACTGGCTGGCCTGGACCTGGAGGGGTTCCATGCGCTGCTTGCGGACCGCTCGAAGCTGAAGATCCTGCACGCTGCGCGACAGGACCTCGAGGTGCTGCAGCTCGGCAACCGGCCGGTGCCTGCACCTGTGTTCGACACCCAGGTCGCGGCAGCGATGCTTGGATTTCCCCCGCAGGCTGGCTACGCGGAACTCGTCTCGCGGCAGCTCGGGCACTCGATCGACAAGGGGCAGACGCGGACCGACTGGTCGCGGCGCCCGCTCACACCGGAACAGCTGGCCTACGCGGCCGACGATGTGCATCACCTGCTCACGCTGCACACGGAACTCGCGGCCGCGCTGGCGGCCAGGGGGCGGGATGCGTGGCTCGCCGAGGATGCGGCGGCGCTGGAGGAACCCTCACTCTATCGGACCGAGCCAGCGGACGCCTGGCGGCGCCTCAAGGGCCTTGGGCGCATGAAACCACGCGAACAGGCCGTCGCATGTGCGCTCGCCGAGTGGCGCGAACGCCGCGCGATCGAGGCCGACAAGCCGCGCGGCTGGATCCTGTCCGACGAGCTGATTTACACGCTCGCAACCGGGGCGCCACGAACCATCGCGGACCTGGAAGCGGTCCGGGCCTTGCCACCCGCGGTCGCGCGCAAGCGCGGCGATGAGTTGCTCGCGCTCATGGCCGCGGCAGCCGATTCTGCTGGCTCAAGCGGCATCGAGGCAGCAGGAAAGCGCCCGACGCCGGCGGAAAATGCGCTCGTCGCGAAACTTCAAAAGGTGGTGCGTGACGAGGCCGCCGCGCTGGAGCTGAGCCCCGAGGTGCTTGGTACGCGGCGCGATGTCGAGGCACTGGTATTTCCCGAACGCGGCGAGCCTGCGGTGCTGCGCGGCTGGCGCCGCGCCGTTATCGGCGAAAAACTGCTGGCCGCCAAAAAATAGGTGCCAGGCACCTATTTCCTATTCGGCGGCGCGGAGGAAGTCGGCGTAGACCTGCTCGACTGACTGGTCGGCATTGACGACCTTCAGCATTCCGCGCGACCGGTAGTGCTCGACCAGCGGCTGTGTCTGGCCCTCGTAGACCTTCAGGCGGTTCGCGATCACGTCTTCCTTGTCGTCCGCACGCTGGACCAGCAGCGGCGCTTCGCCCTCGTGGTCGTTGTCGCAGCGGTCGCCGGCGGCGGATGGTGAGAAGTACACGTTGAAAACCTTGCCGCAGGCCGGGCAGGTGCGCCGACCCGTGAGCCGGCGGACCAGCGCATTCTGGTCAACGTCCATCAGGACCACCGCGTCGAGCGGCTGGCCTATCTCGGCGAGCAATTTGTCGAGCGCACCGGCCTGGGCGACGTTGCGCGGATAACCGTCCAGGATGAATCCCTTTGACGCGTCCGGGCGATCCAGGCGTTCACGGATGAGGCCGAGCACGATCTCGTCGGACACGAGTTCGCCGGCGTCCATGGCCGCCTTGGCGCGCTTGCCCAGGTCCGTGCCTCGGGCAACCGCATCACGCAACAGGTCGCCTGAGGAAACCTGGGGGATCCCGCGATCATCGCGCAGGCGCTGCGCCTGCGTGCCCTTGCCTGAACCGGGTGCTCCGAGCAGTACGAGTCTCATCGTTGACGTCCACGGGCCTTGTTTGGTTGGCGGCACCCTACCTAAATAAGCCACGTCCGCCAATCCGGGAAATAGGGGACATTCCCCTGTCAGCCCTGGTGCTCTGGCCTGCGCAAACAAGAAATAGTGGAATGTCCCCTATTTCCGGGACGCGGCAAGATGCATGCATTGCTGTATGCTAACCATCCCGACGAACCTCATAAGCCTCGGATAACAAAGCACTTTTGGAGTTCGCATGAAGACGAAGAGCCCCCCGCGCAATGCCTTCTACGCCCAGTCGGGCGGTGTCACCGCCGTGATCAATGCCTCGGCCTGCGGAGTCATCGAGACCTGCCGCAAGCACAAGCACCGGATCGGCAAGGTCTATGCGGGGCGCAACGGCATCATCGGTGCCCTGACGGAGGACCTGGTCGACACGGGCCTCGAGAGCGCCTCCTCCATTCGCGCGCTGCGGCACACGCCATCCGGCGCCTTCGGCTCGGCCCGCTACAAGCTCAAGAAGTTCGAGGACAACCCCGCGCAGTACGAGCGGCTGATCGAGGTCTTCAAGGCGCACGACATCGGTTATTTCTTCTACAACGGCGGCGGCGACTCGGCCGACACCTGCCTCAAGGTCTCGCAGCTGGCCGAGAAACTCGGCTACCCGCTCACGGCCATCCACGTCCCGAAGACCGTCGACAACGACCTGCCCATCACCGACTGCTGCCCGGGCTTCGGCTCGGTCGCCAAGTACGTCGCGGTCTCCATCCGCGAGGCAGGGTTCGACGTCGCCTCGATGGCGCGCACCTCGACCAAGGTATTCGTGCTCGAGGTGATGGGCCGCCACGCGGGCTGGATCGCCGCGGCGGGCGGCCTTGCCGCCGAAAAAGCCGGTGATTCGCCGCACATCATCCTGTTCCCGGAAATCACCTTCGACGAGGAGCGGTTCCTCGCGCGCGTGAAGGAATGCGTCGAGAAATACGGCTACTGCGCCATCGTCGTGTCGGAGGGTGTCAAGAACTCCGAGGGCAAGTTCCTGGCCGACGCCGGCACACGCGACGCCTTCGGCCACGCGCAGCTTGGCGGCGTGGCCCCGGTCGTGGCGCAGTTCGTGAAGGAAAAGCTGGGCTACAAGTACCACTGGGCGGTGGCCGACTACCTGCAACGCGCCGCGCGACACATCGCATCGAAAGTCGACGTGGAGCAGGCCTACGCGGTCGGCAAGGCGGCGGTCGAGCTGGCACTCAAGGGCCACCATGCGGTGATGCCGGCCATCATCCGCACCTCGCAGAAGCCCTACCGCTGGAAGATCGGCGTCGCCCCGCTCGAGAAAGTCGCGAACGTGGAAAAAATGCTGCCCCGGGACTACATCACGCCCGACGGCTTCCACATCACTGCCAAGGGCCGCCGCTACCTGGCCCCGCTGATCAAGGGCGAGGACTACCCGCCCTACAAGGACGGCCTCCCGCAGTACGTGGTACTGCGCAACAAGGCGGTCCGGAAAAAGCTCAAGAAGCCCTTTGTGGTATAGTCCCGCGCCTTTTTTGGCGGCCGGGCAAGGGACGCGAGAGCCCTCCCGGTCGTGAATTTGTACCAGGGAAACCCTCGTCTGGAGGTTCGAAATGACCACTAACTTCGCGCTGTGGCTCGCGATCGGGGCCGGCGTGCTCGCGATCCTGTACGGCATCCTGTCCGCACGCTGGATCGTCGCCCAGCCCGCCGGCAACGCCCGCATGCAGGAAATCGCTGCGGCCATCCAGGCGGGCGCAAAGGCCTACCTGAATCGTCAGTACAGCACCATCGCCATAGTAGGTGCCGTGCTGTTCGTCGTCCTGGGCGTTGCGCTCGGCTGGCACATCGCAGGCGGATTCGCCGTGGGCGCCATCCTCTCCGGCGCCGCAGGCTACATCGGCATGAACGTGTCGGTCCGCGCCAACGTGCGCACCGCGCACGCGGCCAGCGTCGGCCTCGACCCGGCGCTGCAGGTCGCGTTCCGCGGCGGTGCCATCACCGGCATGCTGGTCGTGGGCCTGGGGCTGCTCGGCGTCGCGGCCTACTACGGGCTGATGCTGAACATGACCGGCGGCGACACCGACAAGTCGTTGCATGCACTCGTCGGCCTCGCCTTCGGCGGCTCGCTTATCTCGATCTTCGCGCGACTCGGCGGCGGCATCTTCACCAAGGGCGCCGACGTCGGCGCAGACCTGGTGGGCAAGGTCGAGGCCGGCATCCCCGAGGACGACCCGCGCAACCCGGCGGTGATCGCCGACAACGTGGGCGACAACGTCGGCGACTGCGCCGGCATGGCCGCGGACCTGTTCGAGACCTACGCGGTCACGGTGGTCGCCACCATGCTGCTCGCCGGCCTGACGATGCAGGCGCTCGGCCCCAACGCGGTGCTCTACCCGCTGATGCTCGGCGCGGTGTCGATCGTCGCCTCGATCGTCGGCACCTTCTTCGTCAAGGCGCGCGACGGCGGCAAGATCATGAACGCGCTGTATCGCGGCCTGATCGTCTCGGGCGTCATCGCGGCGGTCGCGTTCTACTTCGTGACCAGGATGATGCTGGGCCCCGACAACATGAACCTTTTCTACTGCTCGCTGATCGGCCTCGCGCTCACGGGCGCGATGATCGTGATCACCGAGTACTACACCGCGACCGAGTACGGCCCGGTGCGCTACGTGGCCGCCGCCTCGCAGACCGGCCACGGCACCAACGTGATCGCGGGCCTCGCGGTGTCGATGAGGTCGACCGCCCTGCCGGTGCTCGCGATCTGTGCGTCGATCTGGGGCGCATTCCAGCTCTACGGCCTCTACGGCATCGCGATCGCCGCGACCGCCATGCTGTCGATGACGGGCGTAATCGTGGCGCTCGACGCCTACGGCCCGATCACCGACAACGGTGGCGGCATCGCGGAGATGGCCGGCCTGCCGAAGGAAGTGCGCAAGGTTACCGACGCGCTCGACGCGGTCGGTAACACCACCAAGGCGGTCACCAAGGGTTACGCGATCGGCTCCGCCGGTCTCGCGGCGCTGGTGCTGTTCGCCGATTACACCAACAACCTCGAGATTGCCGGCAAGCTGGAGATCTTCAGCCTGTCCGACCCGGCCGTGATCATCGGACTGTTCATCGGCGGCCTGGTGCCGTATCTGTTCGGCGCCATGGCGATGGAAGCCGTCGGTCGCGCGGCAGGCTCGGTGGTCGTCGAAGTGCGCCGCCAGTTCAAGGAAATTCCGGGCATCATGGAAGGCACGGCCAAGCCCGACTACTCCAGGGCCGTGGACATGCTCACGCGCGCGGCGATCAAGGAAATGATCGTCCCGTCGCTGCTGCCGATCCTGGTCCCGGTGGTGGTCGGCTTCGGCATGAACTGGCTGCTCGGCCCCGGCGCCGGCATCCGCGCGCTCGGCGGCGTGCTGATCGGCACGATCGTCACGGGCCTGTTCGTCGCGATATCGATGTGCACGGGCGGCGGCGCCTGGGACAACGCCAAGAAGTACGTCGAGGAAGGCAACTTCGGCGGCAAGGGTTCCGAGACGCACAAGGCGGCCGTGACCGGCGACACCGTCGGCGACCCGTACAAGGACACCGCGGGCCCGGCCATCAACCCGCTGATCAAGATCATCAACATCGTGGCACTGCTGCTGGTGCCGCTGCTGTAGGGACTGTCCCCGCAGGGGACTGTCCCTTTTCAGGGGACTGTCCCCTTCCTTTACCCCCGATGATCGACGTTAAAGGCCCCGGCAACCCCGGGGCCTTTTCATTGGCCCGGCAAAATGAATTCGACGGTCGCGCCGGGCCCGAGCGGCAGGTCGAGGAATACCCAGCCCGCGGTCATCACGAGGCCGGCCACCAGGAACACCGCGGAATACGGCAGCATCGCGGCGATCAGGCTGCCCATGCCGAAACCCGGAATCCAGCGCTGGCAGAACGCCAGCACCAGCGGGAAATAGACCATCAGCGGCGTGATCGGGTTGGTGACGCTGTCGCCCATGCGATATGCCGCGGTTGTCATTTCCGGCGAAATCCCGAGCAGCATGAGCATTGGCACCAGCACCGGCGCGAGCATTCCCCACTTCGCGCTGGCCGAACCGACGACGAGATTCATGCCCGCGGCCAGCACGACGATCGCGGAGACCAGGAACGGCGCAGGCAGGGCCAGTTTTCCCAGTCCGGCAGCTCCGTTTATGGCCAGGATGATGCCGAGATTCGACCAGTTGAACAGCGCGATGAAGTGCGCGGCGGCGAAGGCCATGACAATGTAGTACGACATGCTGGCCATGCCCTCGCTGATCATGCGGATCTCGTCGCGATGGTTGCGATTCACGCCGGCCGCACGGCCATAGGCCACGCCCGTGACCAGGAACAGCAGGAAGAACGCAGCGACCAGGCTCTGCAGTAGCGGCTGCAGCCCCTTGGCGGCTCCGCCGCTCGCAGCCGCGCCCTCGTCGAACAACGGCGCGCCACCTTCGGCTCCAGGCCAGACAGCCGGCCAGGCGAGCAGCGCGAACAGCAGGACGACCGCGACGGCGCCGAGACCCGCAGCACGCAGTCCACGCTTCTCGGCGTCGGAAAGGTCCGTGCCCACGGTGGCGACGGGCGCCTCGTCCGTTGGCGTCCACGTACCAAATCGCGGCGCCACCACGCGCTCGGTGACGAACCAGCCGAGCGGAACGATGACGAAGGTCATGGCCGCGATGAAGTACCAGTTGCCGGCGATGTTCATCTTCCAGTCCGGCACGAGCAGCTGGGCCGCCGGCTCGCTGAGGCCGAGCAGCAGCGCATCGAGCTGGCCCGGCAGCAGGTTCGCAGAGAAGCCGCCGGCGACGCCCGCGAACGATGCTGCGATGCCGACGATCGGATGCCGCCCGGCGGCCGCGTACAACGCCCCGGCTAGCGGGATCATCACCACGAATGCCGCGTCTGCGGCCTGGTTGGCCATGACTGAAACGAATACGACGATCGGCGTGAGCCAGGCCATGGGCACGCCCCTGACGGCGGCGCGCATCGCTGCGCCTGCGAGCCCGGTGCGCTCGGCCAGGCCAGCACCGAGCATGACGAGCAACACGTAGCCCAGCGGCGCGAATCCCGTCAGCGTGCGCGGCATTTCGACGAACAGGCGTTGCAGATTGCCGCTGGAGAGCAGGCTGGTCGCGCGAATGTGCTGCCCGGTGACCGGATTCACCGTTTCCCAGCCCGCGGCCGCGCCCACGACGCTGAGTGCGATCACCGCGGCAATCAGCCAGACGAAGATCAGCACCGGGTCCGGAAGGCGGTTACCCGCCCGCTCGATCACGTCGAGCACCCGCTGCCCGCGCGAGACGGGGCGCTGCGCCGGCGCGTCGGGCATGACGTCCGGTGGCGTCAAGGCCTGCCGCCGGGCGGCGGGCTCGCCAGCCAGGCCTCGGCGATGCGCACCCAGGCGCTGCCGCCGAGCGGAATCAGGTCGTCATTGAAGTCGTAGCTCGGGTTGTGAAGCATGCAGGGTCCGAGGCCGTGACCTCCTTCGCGGTGCTCGCCATCGCCGTTGCCGACCAGGAAATAACACCCCGGCTTTACCTGCAGGAAGAAGCTGAAGTCCTCAGCGCCCATCGTCGGCCGGAAGTCGAGCACGTTCTGCGGGCCGGCCAGCTCGCCGAGCACGCGGCGCGCGAAATCGGTCTCGGCCAGGTGGTTGACGGTCGCGGGGTACTGGCGGCGGAACGAGAATTCGCATTGCGCGTCGAACGCCGCGCAGGTCGCCTCGGCGGCGGTCTTCATGCGCCGCTCGATCATCTCCAGCACCTCCTCCGAGAAGGTGCGGACCGTGCCCTCGAGCACGCAGTCGTCCGGCACGACGTTGACGGCCTCGCCGGCGTGGATCTTGGTCACCGAGATCACGCCGGTGTCGAGCGGGTGCTTGTTGCGCGTGAGGATGGTCTGGAAGGCCTGCACCATCTGGCAGGCCACGGGCACCGGGTCGATGCCGTTGTGCGGCATCGCCGCGTGTGCGCCCTTGCCACGGATCGTGATCCGGAACTCGTTGCTCGATGCGAAGGTGGGTCCCGGGCATAGCGCGAACTGCCCGACACCGAGGCCCGGCCAGTTGTGTGCGCCGAAGATTGCTTCCATCGGGAAGCGCTCGAAGAGGCCGTCCTTGATCATCTCGAGCGCGCCCGCGCCGCCCTCCTCGGCCGGCTGGAACACCAGGTACACGGTGCCGTCGAAATTGCGGTGATTCGCGAGGTGCTTGGCCGCCGCCAGCAGCATCGCCGTGTGCCCATCGTGACCGCACGCGTGCATGCGGCCGGCGTGCCGGCTCGCGTGGGCGAAGCGGTTGTGCTCCGTCATCGGCAACGCGTCGATGTCGGCGCGCAGGCCGACCGCCCGGTGCGAGTCGCCGTTGCGGACGATGCCCACCACCCCGGTCTTGCCGAGGCCGCGGTGCACGGGGATGCCCCAGCCTTCGAGCGTCCGTGCGATCAGGTCCGAGGTGCGATTCTCCTCGAAGCACAGCTCCGGGTGCGCGTGGATGTCACGCCGGACGGTGGCGATGGCCGCGGCGTCGGCCAGGATCGATTCGATCATCTGCATGCACGTGGCTTCCCAGCGGAACAATCACGGCATCGTGCCTGAGCGGGCCTGCGCAGGGCAATGTCGGATGCGCTCGGCCATCAACCCGCTGATCAAGATCATCGACGTCGTGGCGCTACTGCTTCCGCTCAGCCTTCGAAGAGTCCCGACTCCGGGATTCCAACCTCGATGCGCGAAATCCCGCCTTGCCGCGCGAGCAACGCGCGGCTGTCGGCAGCGTCGAGCCGGCAGCCCTCTCGCTCGGTCGCGACTTCGTCGTCCGTGATGACCCGGATCCAGCCTTCGCCGGGGGTCAACTGGTACACGACCGGCACCTGGCAGCACGAGAACGCCAGTGCGCCCGCAGGCACATCGAGCGATCGCGCCGCACCTCCGAGATCGAAGTACCGATAGGTGCCGGGCTCATGCAGGAACTCGTGCCGCTTCAGCAGCAGGGGATCGAATCCCAGGATGCCATCGTGCACGTGCACCCCCAGCTCACCGAAGCGGGTGAGGATCTCCTCCTTGACCTGCCCGGTCATGCCCGGCTGCTGTGCCCCGGCGTGCCGGGGCGTGTGCGAGTATGGATCGGTCGGGAACGCGCCGTAGTCGCGCACCGATTTCTCGAAGCCCAGGCCGCCACGAATCCGATAGTAGTAGCGCGCAAGCTCCGCGCAGACGGTAGCGTCCTCAGCGTCCCGGTACGCGCCCAGCGCCACTTCCTGCACGGCGAGCAGCAGCTTGGAGACCATGTGCCAGTAGATGGAGCCGAGCCCCTCATACGCGTACATCGTTCCGGAGCGCCCGGTGAACCTGCGATGATCGAAGACCTCCTCGAACAGCTCGATGAGCGCCCGCCGGTCGCGCACCGCGGAACGGGTCCAGGGCTCGCGTTGCTGCAAACAGTCGAGGGCCGCCGCGATGTCGCTGGCTTTGCTGAAGTCTCCATGAAAGCGCAGCACGCCGTCGGCGTCACGCTCGACGATCGAAGTGTCCCCCGCGGCCAGGAGCTCGCCCACCAGCGGCACGCCGAGGGCCTTCGCTTCCGGGATCACGTTGCGTTCGAGAAACGTCGGCAGCGTCTTCTCCCGGTACAGCAGGAAGCTGTCCTGGTCCGGGCGATACAAAGGGCTCGCGTACAGGCTCGCCAGCAGATCCAGGGCTTCCGACGGACCCACGAGCCCTGAACTCAACGCGGCCACCTGCCCCTCGAGCATCACCCCGAGCCGCTGCACCGCGGCCCCGGCACCGTCCGCGCTGATCTCGAGCAGGTTGTACGAGTGGTATAGCCCGTCGCTGCGGCGGTTGGCCTTGATCGCGTGGTCGACGTGGTCGCGGGCGCTCCTGCACCAAGCGAGCACTTCGTCCGCGTCCAGCGTGGTCTTCGCCGAGAAGCCGTTCGAGTAGACACGCTCGCGGTAGGAAGAAAACGCGGCGCCCATCTCATCCATCATCCGCTTGCGCATTGCGTCGTCCACGCGCTCTACCCCGAGCGTCGCACGGTACCGCTGCAGTATGCCCGCCACCTGTCGCAACCAGTCAGCGACCTCGACCGCAACAGGCGCCTGCGCACCGGGAGTGCCGGCGAGCAGCGCATCGACGAACTGGAGATAGCGCCGGAGATAGCACAGGGTCACGACCGAGAGACCGCTGCCGGCAAGGGCGTTGTTCGCGTCGTTCCACTCCGGCCTCTCCGTGTTCATCCAGATCCCGCCGTCGGGTACGAAGCTGGACAACTTGGAGAGCAGCGGGACGATGAGTTTCTCGAGCAGGCTGGCGTGGTAGACGGTTCCGTCGGTGGCTCGAAGCAGCTTGCCGTCGCCTCCGGTAGCAGCCACGCGCTCCGCGACGCGCGCGGCCTGCAGCTGGTCGAACAGGATAGTGGCCCTAGGATTCGCGAGCACGTCGGCGTAGGGCTTGATGCGGTACGGAACGTCCGCATAGCTGAAGATCTCCTGCGCGAGCAGCTCCTGGAGGCGGCCCGGGGCATGGCGCCGCAGTGATTCGAGGAACTTGAGCAGGTAGATGACCTGGTGATCGCCCCAGTACCCGATGCCGCTCCAGGGATCCTCCGGATCGGGCACCTCCCAGTCCACGCCGTCGCGGGTGATCCGGTACGGGATTGAAGCCGTCGACGGTCGAGGCGTTGACGAACTTCGCGATCACGCTCGGGAGGAAGCCAGGGAAGCTGAGGAGGAGCGCCTCCCAGTTCTGGAACACGTCGCGCCAGTTCCCCTCGTAGCGCAAGGACTGCGTGCCATCCGGATTTCGTGCGCTGATCGAGAAGCGGTTCCACGGACGGCTTGGGTCCCCATGTCGGCGACCGAAGTAGAGCGGCAGGTACTCGAAGCACAGTCGCCGTAGATCGGCGTCGCCCGTTGTCTCTGCCGCGCGATGCAGGTCCGTCACGGTGGGCGCGTCCGGGCAATGCGGCCAGCGAGTCCGGCGTGCCGCACCGCGACTTCCCGGTTGCGCTCGCCCAGGAACGCGGCAAAGTCGGCCCTGGGGAAGGAATAGTTCTCGACGAAAACGCCGCCCCGAAGGTCGTTGAACAACACGTTGGCGAAGTGATGAACGGAATCATCGGCGCGGCCGGTGAGCTGGATGCCATCGGTGCTGCCCACGATGCGCCGCAGGCCGTCAGCTGCCGCCTGAAGCGATTCTTCGACCCAGGGGCCGACGCCCTCGGGCTGTCGCAGGCGGTCCCGCAGGCGGGCGATCTGGACGTGGCTGCGCTCGGTATCGGCGGCGATGTACCACTCGATCCTGGCTCCCGGTTCCAGCGTCAGCGTCGAGGTGACGAGGTAGTTGCCGCGCCGCCCGGTCAGCACGCACTCGTCGTACCCGGATCGCCGCGGCGAAACGCATGTAGCGCATCCAGCGACAGTGCCACCTGGAAGTCCGGCAGCCCGCTACACCAGACGGTGCTGGCGCG
This sequence comes from uncultured Gammaproteobacteria bacterium, assembly GCA_963793005.1. Lineage (GTDB taxonomy): Bacteria > Pseudomonadota > Gammaproteobacteria > Steroidobacterales > Steroidobacteraceae > RPQJ01. The sequence continues at coordinate 2,451,342 of CAWBYP010000002.1, read as the reverse complement.
CAGTTCCTCGGCGGGTTCCGGTCGATCGCTGATCCTGGCGGTCAGCGAGAAGATACCAAGCCGCGACTCCGGATCGACGTCCACACGCTTGTACGCGTCCACGAGGCAGCTCGACCTCTGGTAGAGGGCGAGGGGCGCGCCGCTCGGCAGGATGTTTCGCAACCCATCGAGCAGGTTAATGACAACCGGCTCGCGCCCCAGGTTCACAAGCGTGGCCGTGCGCACCCAGCCCGTCTCGTCGCTGCCGGCCCAACGGTAGCGGAACGCGAGTCCCGCCTCATGGTTGATCTCTTCGAAAACCAGCCGATTTCCCAGCGTGCTCTTGCTGAGTGATCTCTCTACCGCCCGACCCACGATCTCTACCGGTGCCAGCGGTTCCCAGGTGAGCAGCGGAGACCCTCGTCGCTGCCAGCGGACGAGCGTGATCGGCCCCGTGTGACACGGGGCATCGTGCAACCGGTCAACCGTCTCGTACGGGAAGAGTGCGCCATCCGGGTCGCGGCGGCCGGCCGTGAGTCCGCCCGTCGAGGAGATGAACATCCACAGATCCGTGTCGGTAGGGAGGTTCATCAGGAACGGTCGCAATGAATCGACGGCGCTGATGCGGATGTAGTCTTCGCCGTCCAGCGACACGAACTCACACTCGGGAACGGATTCGTCTTTCACGGCCAACTCCACGCGGCGTCGCGACGTTCGCCGCGAACCCGGACTATTAAATCAAAAAACACTGCATCATCATTGCCGTAGTTCCGCCTCGAGCGCTTCGAGGCTCCTGCCCTTGGTCTCCGGCAGCAGTTTCACGATCAACGGCAACCCAGCCAGCGCAAACGCCGCGTAGATCAGGAACGTGGTCGAATTCCCGAGCTTCTGCAGTTCCCAGGGGAAGATAAACTGGACGGCAAAGCTCACGGCGGAATTGATCAGTCCAACGAACGAAATCGCGATGCCGCGGACCCGGTTCGAGAAGAGCTCCGAGAACAGCACCCACATCACCGGACCGAGGGACATCGCAAAGCTGGCGACGAAAGCGAGGATCCCGACAAGGATCAGCGCCGGATTGATGCTGATGGCGGCACTCAGGAACTCTGACTCGTGGGCCTGGTATGTCGCGCCACCCACTGCGGACACAACCGCCCCGCGAAAGGCGACGTCACTGCCGTAAATCTGGCCCACCAGGGGCGCCAACGCAGTGCGATCGATCGCCTGCGGCAGTGATTCCAGCGCATCGCTGCCGATCGAATACGTGGCAGAACCGAACCCATAGGACAGCATCAGCATGGAGATCACGATTCCCGCCAGTCCGGCGATCAGCAACGGACGCCGGCCCAGGCGATCGATCAGCAGGATCGCGAGAACCGTGAAGACGAGATTCACCAGGCCGACGAAGATCGCCTGCATGAACGCGGCGTCGGTACCGACGCCCGACTGCTGGAAAATCATCGGCGCATAGAAGAACACCGCGTTTATCCCTGTGATCTGCTGCAGCACTGCCACCAGGATGCCGATCGTGACGACGCGCCGCATCGAAGGCAGGAACAACTCACCGATGGTCGCCTGGTCCCGGGGGCCGGCGGCAACGGACGCCTTGACTGTTTGCAGTTCTACCTCGGCCTGCTGCGCGCCAATGGCGCTGCTGAGGACGCGCCTCGCCTCGTCGTCCCGACCCCGCATCGCGAGCCAGCGCGGGCTTTCGGGGACCAGGTACAACGCGACGAAGTACAGGATGGCCGGCAACGTCTCGACTCCCAGCATCCAGCGCCAGTTCCAGCGGGCGAAGCCGAGAGCCTGGACCCAGGCCGCGTCGGAGTCGGCGAGGCTCAGGATGAGGTAGTTACTGAAGAACGCCGCGGAGATTCCGATGACGATGTTGAGCTGGTTGAACGAGACCAGGCGCCCGCGCAAGTGCGCCGGCGCAATCTCGGCGATGTACATCGGCGCGATTATCAACGCGGCGCCGACGCCCAGTCCTCCCAGCAGGCGCGCCAGGACCAGCGTCGTGAAGTTCGGCGCCACGGCGGACGCTACCGCCGAGACCGCAAACATCACGGCCGCGATCTTCAGCACCGGTCGCCGGCCGACCCGGTCGCTGAGCGGACCCGACAGCATCATGGCCAGCGTCGCGGTGAGGGTCAGCGAGGCCACGGCCCAGCCAAGCTGGATCTTGGTCAGGTGAAACTGCGTTTCGATGAACGGCACGACCCCCGAAATCACCGAGACGTCGAATCCCATCAGCAGGCCGCCCAGGGCGACGATCAGCGCAGTCCTGACTGTGAAAAACGTGCTCTCGGTCATGAGGCCCCCCCGGCAGCTGTTCCATCCGGTGCGCCATTGAGTCGACGCCTTCCGGAAGCGGTTTGCGGATCAGTTTGCCGGCTGGCGTGTCCGGAAGAGCGGTTCACGATACTGGCGATTGTTCTTGATCTGTCGCGTGGTTCCATGGGCAGTCGCGCGGCGGTCTACCCACGTGGCGGCATCGAGCCTCGCGTTGGTGTTCGCGAGCTCCGCAGGCATCAACAGTTGCTGCAGGGAGAGCATCGCGAGTGTGTATCCTGCCAGTCCGCGAGCGTCAAGCACCGGACCACATGGCGCAATGGCCGCGAACTGACCCTTGTCGTGATTGCGCACTGGAGGAGGCAGCCCGTATCGTATTGCCCTGGATTGCCTGCCATGCATAGAAGCTATCGCGCATGTGTCGTTCTCTCGAGTACCTTGTTGCTCGCTGCAGCCTGTTCCTATCAGGACCTCAGTGCGCCACCCGGCTACTCCGAGCAACGTCTCAGTTCGCTCTGTGACCACGGTGCGCCGCTGCAGGTCGAAAATCGCGGGGTGTTCGACAGCGTCAAAGGCCACGGTTACCTTCTGCTCGCCGCCCAGCTGACACGGCAGCCGCCGGAGAACTGGCTGGACTACCGCGCCATGCGCCTCGAGTACCTCCCGGATACGGACCTGCGCGTCACGGTCATCAACCTGCAAGGTGAAGAAGAATCCGAGTTGCTTCCGGCTGACTGGATTACCTGCGCCGGCAACGCCATGGAGTTGAGAATGCCCTCCGACGCTTTCTACTTGTGGGCGTCCGTTGGCGTGCAAACGCGGCGCCTGCGTTTGCAGGTGACGCCGGACGCCGGACTGGTGCTGCAGGCGTTGTGGGAAGAGAAGGGAATGGCAGCGGTGGTTTTCCCGGTAAAGTTCAGCGGCGACAGCTGGGCGCACTTTGCGCGTAGCAATCCGGCCAGCCACGTCCACCCTCCACCGCCGCCGACTTTCGCGGCGATCGGTGACTGCCAGGACCTGTCCGGCGACTACTCACCGGATGGCACATCGGTGGCAATGGACGGCGTAGTCGACTATCGCAGTGCCGCATCCCAGTTTTTCCGGCCCGAGATCGTTGCTGAGCAGCAGGAGATCACGGACGGTCCTGCCCCGGTCGCATTGCGCATCGCTCACGCCAGCGACGGCGGCCTTGTCGTCAGCCTGGTCCGGCCAGACCGGACGCAGATTGACCGCCAGCTCGATGCCGACCGCCTGACCTGCGAGCAGGGCCGATGGCTGGCGAAGGGCAGGAAAGAGATGAGCCCGGCATGGATGCTGCTGCTGGCCAGCGGATTTGCCCGATGGGAAGACCTGCAGCTTTCACGCGACAGTCAAGGCGCGTTGCTGGTACATGGAATTTTTCGCAACCGTGCTGCATTGTTCCTCATCCCGACCGGGGATACCCAGGAACTACTGATGCGTTTCAAGTTGCTCCCGGACAGTGGCGTGGTTTCGCCCCCGGAAGTCGATCCACCCCCGGCTAAATATTTCCGTACGCGTTGAATTGCAGCTGGCGATTCCGGCGGAATGACCGCATCCGATACTTACAGGCCAAGCATCCTGGCAAGCTGGCGGCTGAGCTTGCTGGCCGCGTCCTGCGTTCGCATGTGGGTGATGTCGCGAAAATCATCTGGCTGCAGGTCGAACGCGTCCCACGGCAGGACATCGATGCCGAGCCGCTCGCGAATCTCTCGCACCAGATTCGTCAGCGCGTCGCCCGTGACCTTGCCCGCGAGCTGGTCGAGTATCGTGCGCTCCGCAGGGTGCACGAAACACACGATGCGATCCGAGACGGCCTGAAGCGCCCGCGCCCCGTCGAACCAGTGCCTGACTGCTCCCGGCTCGAACTCGACGTCGCCCAGGTAGGCGCGGGCGATCACGGTGTCGCGCTCACGCACCCAGTTGGGCTTGCGTGGCTTTACCCGAAACGCTTCCGGGGAGTTCCAGGCGCCATTCGTCTCGATCAGCCAGTCGAATTCCGGGTTCGCGCCGCGGCCGCGCAGTGGCAGGACATTGCCAGAGAAATAGTCCGGCCCGAGATCGATATCGCCGCGCGGCGGCGCCGTGCTCAGGTGCATCGGGTCCAGTTCATAGACGATGAGCGGGATGCGCAGTTGCGCTTTTTCGCACTGCTGCCTGATGAAACCGCACAGCATCTGCATGCCGGAAGCGCTGACCGCGGGGAAACCTGCATTCAGCACCGTGACGCCGGCGCCGAACGCGTCCGGGCAGATGGCGCGAAACGTGCCGGACGACCCAACCGCAAGCACGTCCGGCGCGCGATGCTCTGCCAGGTAGCGCGGGAAGCGCCGGATGAAGCACAGCGCGCGGTTGGCCCGCGGGTTGCTGATGATGCGGGGAATTCCCATCAATCTCCGCACCCGATCGACCAGCGAGAGCTTTTCGTCCTCGACCGGGGCGGCCAGTCGCCTCGTCTTGCCCTGCGCCTCGAGGACTATTTCGTCGAACGACATCCCGGCCAGCAGGATGACCGTGTCCTGGTCCAGGGACAGGCCGAGGCTCTGCTCGATTTCAGTCGTAATCCCGACGAAGGCCAGTGAATCCACGCCCGCATCGAACAGGTTCCTCGCAACCATGATGTCCCGGCGGCGAAGCAGTGGCGCGTGCGCCTGTATCGCCTTGAGCAGGATCTCCGCCTCGCCCGACAGGCCGGCTGTTCCAGCGTCGGCGTCCTTTGCCATGTCGGCCAGCAGCGCGGCGATCGCCTTGCGATCCATCTTGCCACTCGCGTTCTTCGGGAACGCCGCGACACAGGCGATCAACGACGGCACCATGTAATCGGGCAGCGCTGCGGCAATACGCTTGCGAATGGCTGCCGTATCGGCCGCATCTGTCTCCAGCGCGGCCACGATGGAGGTTGCGATTTCGGCCCCGCTGGGCCAGGCCAGCGCAACCGCGTTGAGCCCGGACGATGCCGCTCGCAGCGCCGCCTCTATTTCTCCAAGCTCGATGCGATAGCCACGGACCTTGACCTGGCTGTCCATGCGACCCAGGAAGCGGAAGTTGCCGTCGTCGCCGACCGCGGCGCGGTCCCCAGTCCGGTAGGCCGGCCGACCGTCGGGAAGTGTGATGAAACTCGCCGCCGTCTTTTCCGCGTCGTTCAGGTAACCGACTGCCACCTGGTCGCCCGCCAGCAGCAGTTCGTCGTCCCGGATCAGGAGCTCCATGCCGGGAAACGCCCTGCCGATCGGCACCGTATCGCCTTCGATCGGTGCCTCGGTCACCGCATACCGCGAGCAGGCGATGGTCGCCTCGGTGGGGCCGTACCAGTTCTCGACCATCGAGTTTGGCGCGGCCCCTGCCCACTCCCTTGCCACCAGCGTGGGGAGCGCCTCGCCGCAGAACAGGCTGCAACGCAACGACGGAAATGCACCGGGAACCAGGTCTCCCTGCAGTCGCATCTGGTACGCCAGCGATGGCACGGAGAACCAGCAGGTGATGCCCTGCGCACGCAGGTACGCCGACGGCATGCGCAGGTCCTTCTCCGACGGCACGACCAGCGTCGCCCCGTTCTCCCAGCACACGAACATGTCGTGCACCGACAGGTCGAACGTCAGGTCGAAAGTCTGCGAGAAACGGTCACCAGGCCCCGCGTCCACCAGCGGCCCGGCAACCTGCAGGTACGCCTCGAGCTCCCGGTTCCGGATCGGCACGCCTTTCGGGAGGCCGGTGCTGCCAGACGTGAACAGTATGTACGCTCGGTCGGTGAGCGATCCTTCCCGGCCGCCCGGCCATTGTCCCGGCTCGCCGATCACATCGAGGCTGTAGTCCCGCTTTCGGTCGCCGCACTGTATGACCAGCACAGGGTCGGCCGCGGCCGCGACCTCGTCCGCCTGCAGGATCCTGTCCAGCTTCGCGACGGCAAGCTCGCCGCAGACAACGCGTTCCGCCGCGGAACTGCGCAGGATGATCGCGTTGCGCTTGCAGGGGTGATTCACGTTGAGCGGCACGTACGCGTGCCCTGCCAACCGTGCCGCCAGGATTCCCGCGTAGGCCGAGACGTGGCGCTGCGCCATCACCGCCGTGACAGCTTGTGGCGCGCCGGCCTGCACGCTCGGGAACTCGCGCGCGATCTGCTTCGCGGCAGCGATCAACTCCGCATAGCTCCACGACTCGCCGTCGATGATCAGCGCAGTCCGGTCCGGCGCATGGTGAGCGACTTCCAGAATCCGGCGGCCGGCCTGGTAGGAGGTCACTCGATCACTCCCACAGCGGCGGGCACAGGGGCGTCACGCTGGCATCCAGCCTCTTCTGCAGCGACTCATTTCCGGACTCGTACTGCGCCCCAAGATCCCGATTCACGAGGCGCTCGAGAGGCTCGCTGAGCTGCGGGCGCAGGACGCTGACAATTCCCGGGCGAGCACGTCCAGTGAACTCACGCGGATACCCGAAACGGTCCATCAGGTCACCGACGTAGGCCTCGACCATCCTGATCCTGCTTTTCGACAAGCCATTGCGATACTTTCGGAAATTATCGGTCATCAGCGGCCTGGCGAGGTTCTCTCTCGGGCCGCCTTTCACGGCCAGCTTCTGCGCATGCTCCGCCTCATGGAACTGGCGCATGCGCTGGTCGAACTCCAGCCCGAGGAACGCGCACAGGGCAGGCATCGTCTCGTCAAAGCGCCCGACAAGATCCTCATAGCGCTGCAGGAACACGCGCTCTCGACCAAGCAGGCCATACGCGGCCAGCCCGCCCAACTGATCGTCGCGCCAGACGTTCAGTGCATTTCGCACCGAACCGAACTTGTTCCCCATCCAGTGCCCTCGCCGCACCACGGCAGACAACAGGTAGTCGCGCGGATCGCGCACCTGGAAGATGAACCTGGCGTCCGGAAAACAGTCGACCAGGAAGGCCAGCATGCGGTGCGCATTGTTCTCCTTCACAAACACATGCTTGCCGTGTGCCTCGGCCGGCATCTGCTGGTATACAAACCGCGCAATTGCACGTGGCGACAACACGGGCTGTTCGTCCAGCCAGGTGCGCAGCCGTGCCGCCTCGTCGTCACCGCGGTACTTCGCCACCCGTGCGACTGCGTTGTCCTTGAGCACCGTCCACGCCGGCGACGACACACCGCCTGCGACAACTTCCGGCAGGCGCATGATGAGATCGCGCCCGAGATGGTACGGCGGGTGCGAATAGACATCCGGGTGCTGGCCGACGATCGAACTGACGAGGTTCGAGCCCGAGCGTTCTGAACAGATCAGGAAAATCGGCGCAGCGCGCTTGGCGGCGTCAGTCGCTGGCATGCAGGATCTCGTCGGCCCAGTTTGTGGGCCAAGTCAGTATATGCATAATTGGTTACCAAGCCAGCGGCAGTTACGGGCATGCGCGTGTGTTGAAGATCGTCGCGATCAGTGGCTCCGGGCGCTCTGGCAGCACCCTGCTTTCGTTGATGCTTTCGCAGGACAGGCGGGTCTTCAACCTGGGGCAGCTGCGTGACTTGTGGCGCGCGCTGGACCTCGACGCCCCGTGCAGCTGTGGCCAGACGCTCCGGCATTGTGCGATTTACGGCCACATTGCGCTCGATTCGGGAGCGATGTGGAAACGCGGCAAGTCATTCTTCAAGGATGCCGCACGCCAGGCCAGCTGGAGCGATGCAGAAACCCGCGGGCGGCTGCAGCAACGACACGGCGATTTCCTGTCCGGCATCCGGGCAGTCCTCACGCAGATAGTCGCCGACACGGGTGCCACCCATGTCGTGGACAGCTCCAAGATTCCGGAAATGGCGCTGGCGCTGAGCCTGCTGCCGGATGCAGAACTCTACCTGCTCAACCTGGTGCGCGATCCACGCGCGGTCGCCTGCAGTTGGCACAAGAAGACGGGCAGCATCTCGGCGCTGGTCAAGAACGCGCGTGACTGGACGACGCGACAGCGCCGCCTCGAGGGATGGAAGCCTGCGCTTGGGGAGAGATTCCTTGCGCTTCGCTATGAAGACCTGGCCATGGCTCCGATCGACGCGATCCAGGCGGTCTCCCGGTGGGCGGGCCTGCCCATCGGCGGCGGCTTGCTGGTCAGCGCAGACCGCGTGCACATCGATTGGAGCAATCAGCACTTGTATCCGCCGGCGAACGAGCGCGTACTCGCGGAGCGCAAGACCGACGTGAGGATCGCCATTGCCGAAAGCTGGCGAGACCCGCGCAATGCCTGGATTCATGGCATTGCACGCATGATCGCCGGCTCGTACGGTCGGGAGCACTATCCGCGCTGACATGTATGCGAGCGCCGCGGCCGGCGTCGGATCCGGGAATGCCGGGCGAGCCCGTCACGTGGCGAGCAGGCGCGCGAAGTTCTGGTAAATGACGTTCAGCCTGACCAGCTCCTCGTTCTCCGGGTCGCGCTCGCGAAGCCGCCCGACGGTTTGGCTCATGTCGAACAGCAGTTCGCGGTGTTCAGCTTTCGGTATCAGGCTCTGGATCCAGGTCAGGGCCACCCGGCGCGTACCCGCCGTGACGGGTTCGACTCGGTGCATGGTCGTTGCCGGGTAGACGACGGCATCGCCGGCCTGGAACTTGACCCGCAGCTCGCCCACCGGCAGGCGGATAGCCAGCTCGCCACCCTGGTAGGTCTCCGGCTGCGCGAGGAAGACGGTGCACGCGACGTCGGCGCGCACGATCATCTCGTCGAAACGCATGTGGGCGAGGTCCGCGTGCCAACCGTAGGTCATTCCCGGGCTGTAGGCGGCGAAGCGTATCGGCGCCACCCGATCAGGGTATGCCGCTGCGCAGAAGAGATCGTTGCGCAGCAGCGCAGCCTCGACCATCTTGCCCAGTTCGTGCGCCATCGGGTCGTCGATGCTCACCTGGAGGTTGTTCTTGATCTTGCGCGTAGGTCCGCTGGCCGTCTCGCGGCCATCGACCCAGGTGGCGGCATCCAGCTTCGCATTGATGGTCGCGAGTTCGTCCCGTGTCAGCAGTGATTTCAGACTCAGCATGGCGTCCGTTTAACCCGCAGGGCCATGAGCGTCAAGTACTGGAATCCGGATCGAACAGCGCACCGACGTGCGCCCTGTGCGCCCTGTGCGCCCCAGCCCGGCCCGGCCGCCGCTCGCGCAAGCCCTTCCCCCGCCGGTGCGGTGGTGTTCGCGCCACTCACGCCCCCGCATCCTACTTTCGGCGCACACGCGGCGCAGCGGTCCGCGAGCCTGTTACGCTGCAGGAGGGACTGACTGAATCCCCCATCCCCTTCCGAGGGGCGACAATTTCACCGCGTACGGCACCATGACCAGGGCTGTTGCGCCGTGCCATGCCAACCACAGGAGGGGGTTATGGGTGCATACGCCGACTTCCATCGCAGGTCCATCACCGACCGCGACGCGTTCTGGACCGAGGAAGCCCGTCGCATTGATTGGCATCGCCCATTCGACCGGGTGCTCGACTACACCAACCCGCCGTTCGCCAAGTGGTTTGTCGGCGGCGAGACCAACCTCTGCCATAACGCGATCGACCGCCACCTGGCGACACGCGGTGACCAGCCGGCACTGGTTTACATCTCTACCGAGACCAACACCGAGAAGAGCTTCACCTATCGCGAACTGCACACCGAGGTGAACCGTTGTGCGGCGATCATCGCCGCGCAGGGCGTGGGCCGCGGTGATCGCGTATTGCTCTACATGCCGATGATCCCCGAGGCCGCGTTCGCGATGCTCGCCTGCGCGCGCCTGGGTGCGGTGCACTCGGTGGTATTCGGCGGCTTTGCCGCCGCGAGCTGTGCGTCGCGTATTGACGATGCGAAGCCGAAACTTCTGATTACTGCGGACGCGGGCCTGCGCGGCGGGCGTGCCATCCACTACAAGCCGCTGGTTGACGAAGCCATCCGACTGGCAAAGTACCCGCCGCAGAAAGTACTGGTGGTCAACCGCGGCATCGACAAGGACTTCAAGCCGGTACCGGGACGGGACCTCGACTATGCCGAGCTTGCGCGCCAGCACGCCACTGCGCAGGTACCGGTGACCTGGCTGGAATCGAGCGAGCCCTCATACATCCTGTACACGTCGGGCACCACCGGCAAACCCAAGGGAGTGCAGCGCGACACGGGTGGCTATGCGGTAGCGCTGGCAAGCTCGATGGAACACATCTATTGCGGCAAGCCCGGCGAAACCATGTTCACGACGTCTGACGTGGGCTGGGTGGTGGGTCATTCGTACATTGTCTATGGCCCGCTGATCCAGGGCATGACGACCATCCTCTACGAAGGGCTGCCAATCCGTCCCGACGCCGGCATCTGGTGGAAGATCGTCGCCGATCACAAGGCCACGGTGATGTTCTCGTCGCCGACCGCGATTCGCGTGCTGAAAAAGCAGGATCCGGCTTACATGACGAAATACGATCTTTCGTCATTGCGGCACCTGTTCCTTGCCGGCGAGCCGCTGGATGAGCCGACGCATCGCTGGATCCACGACGCGCTGAAGGTGCCGGTCATCGACCATTACTGGCAGACCGAGACCGGCTGGCCCATCCTGTCACTCGCGCCTGGGATAGAGCCGGCGCGCGTCAAGTACGGCAGTCCCGGCTTTCCGGTGTATGGCTACGACTTGAGATTGCTGCGCGGGCCGGACGGCGCCGAGGCGACCGACCAGGAGAAGGGTGTGCTCGCGATTGCGCCGCCACTGCCGCCCGGTTGCATGACCACCGTGTGGGGCGATGACGAGCGCTTCGTCAAGACCTACTTCAGCGATTTTCCGGGCAAGCTGCTGTATTCCACGTTTGACTGGGGCGTGCGCGACCAGGAGGGATATACGTTCATCCTTGGTCGAACGGACGACGTGATCAATGTCGCCGGGCACCGCATCGGTACGCGCGAAATCGAGGAAGCAATCCAGGCACACTCCAACATCGCTGAAGTCGCCGTGGTCGGTGTTGCGGATCCGCTCAAGGGCCAGATGCCACTGGCGTTCGCCGTGGTCAAGGACCCGTCGAAAGTCGATACCGACGCGAGTCGCGCCCAGCAGGAGAAGGAAATCATGGCCGTGGTGGATGGCCAGCTCGGCGCAATCGCGCGGCCCAGTCGAGTGCTGTTCGTGACGCTGCTGCCGAAGACACGATCAGGCAAGCTGCTGCGACGGTCGCTCCAGGCACTGGCCGAGGGCCGCGACCCCGGCGACCTGACTACGATCGAGGACCCAGCCGCGCTCGAGCAGATTCGCAGTGCGCTAAAGGGCTGACGAGGCCAGAGGTGCGCGGGTGTACCATGCAGGTGCGCTCTTGCATGAGCGCTCCAGGATGGAGAGACGCGCAATGACGATAAGAATGGACCTGGGTGCCGCACTGCTTACGTGTATCGCACTGCTGGTTGCCGGTTGTGGATCTCCTTCCGGTCCGGCCGACCGTCCGGCGGCCGCCGCGCCTGCGGTGCAGTCCGATTCGGCACCAACCCAGGCGGTCCCCGACCCCGCGTCCACGGAAAAGCTGGTCGCTGCACTGCCAGAGCAGGTCTCGAGCACCGCCACGCCGGTCGAAGCCGCGGCGACACCCGCGCCGGCCACAACGCCACCTGTCGAAGCCGCGCCGGCCGCCAAGCTGCCAGCGCCGTCACCGGCTCCAGCGGCAAGTCCCACGCCACCGCCTGCGCCGGTCGCCAAGTTGCCGGCCGCGGCGCCGGCTCCGACCGCAATCTCGTCGCCCGCTCCCGTCTCCGCTCCTGCGCCCGCGGCCGTGCCAGCGCCTGGGGCAGCCGCAACGCCGACTCCTGCCTTGGTGGACAAGGGGGGGCCCATTGCAGTGGCCGCGACGAAACCCGGGCTCAGCCGGGTCGGGAACGACAACTGCGAAACCTGCCACGATGTGCAGTTGGCATCGTGGTCCGAGAGCGGGCACGCCACCCGCAAGCCGCCGCTCGATTGTGAGGGCTGCCACGGGCCGGGCAGCGAGTACTCGAAGAATGCAGTCATGAAGGACCCGGCGAAGGCACGGGCTGCCGGGCTGGTCATCCCGGAGCGTTCGTTCTGCTCGAACTGCCACACGAAAGGCGTGACCGACGAATTCCTCAAGAAAGCCCACGCGCACGAAGAATAGGCGCCACTCACCGCTGCACGTAACGACCAGCGAGCGACAGGCGGCGGTCATTTCTTTTGCCCGCAGACCGCCACGCAGGCGCTGTCCGCTTCACGGAATAGCCGTTTGCATCTAGTATTCGTCGCGCACTGCGCGCAACCGGTTTTGTGGCGATGGGGGCTGACGGCACATGTTGTCCACCGCGATCGATGACCGCCATTACCCTGCCCAGCATCATGCCCATGGACCAGGGTGTGCTTCGCCCAGCATGATGCTGGCCGCCTGTCGTTGGCAGTTGCTCGACCATGCGGCCTGACTTTCGGCCGGTAATGGGATTGCGACGGCTTCGTCCGCTGGCACTTGTCGCCCTCGCCTCGACACTGCTGGTCGCGTGCGGCAAGGCGCCGGAAAAGCCGGCACCGGCCCCGCTCGATGTCACGACCATGGTCATTACCCCCAGCGACGTTCCGGTAGCAGCCGAGTACGTCGCGCAGACGCAAAGCTCCCAGGCGGTGAACATCCAGGCACGCGTGTCCGGCTTCCTCGACGAGCGGACTTATGTCGAGGGTTCGGTGGTGAAGAACGGGCAGGTCCTGTTCCGGATGGATCCGAAGCCCTTCCAGGTCCAGGTGGACGGCGCCACGGCCGCGTTGCAGCGCAACCAGGCCTCGCTGCAGGTGGCCACCGCCAACCTGAACCGCACCAGGCCGCTGGCGCAACTCAATGCGCTGTCGCAGAAGGACCTGGACAACGCGCAGGGGCAATACGAACAGGCAGCTGCGGCAGTCGCACAGGCACAGGCGCAGCTTGAGTCCGCAGAGCTCGACCTGTCCTACACGGTGATCCGGTCGCCGGTTGACGGCGTCTCGAGCTATGCAGCGGTGGCAGATGGCACTTACGTCAACGCGCAGAACAGCCAGCTCACCACGGTCTCGGTGCTGTCGCCGATGTGGGTCAACTTCAGCCTGTCCGAGAACGAGTTCCAGCGCATAGAGAACGACATCAAGGCAGGCACGCTGGTGTTGCCGAAAGACCGCAACATGACGGTCGAGATCGAGCAGGCCGATGGCAGCATCTTCCCGTACACCGGCAAGATCACCTTTGCCGATCCCTCGTACAATCCACAGACCGGCACCTTCCTGATCCGCGCCACGGTCGAAAATCCGAATGGCACGCTGCGGCCGAACCAGTACGTGCGCGCGCGGCTCAAGGGCGCGCTGCGCCCCAACGCGATCCTGGTGCCGCAGGGTGCGGTGCAGCAAGGCGGCCAGGGCCATTTCGTGTGGCTGGTCGACAAGGACGGCAAGGCCCAGCAGCGGCCGGTGACCGTCGGTGACTGGTATCAGAACAGCTGGTTCATCAACGAAGGGCTGCACCCTGGCGATCAGCTTGTGGTCGACGGCGAGCAGCGCCTGTCCAGCGGCGCCACGGTGACCGTCACGTCGCACGACCCGGCCGACCCGGCCGATGCGTCGGCATCGGCGCCGGCCGCGCCAGCCAGCCAGTAAGTCCACGGCGCATGTTCTCGCGCTTCTTCATCGAGCGGCCGATCTTTGCTGTCGTCGTTGCGTTGCTGATCGTCATCGCCGGGCTGCTGTCGATCACCGCACTGCCGGTGCAGCAGTACCCGTCGATCACGCCGGTGCAGGTGACCGTGCAGGCCACCTACCCGGGTGCGGACTCGAAGACACTGGCCGATTCGGTGGCGTCGCCGATCGAAGCGCAGATCAACGGCGTGGACAACATGCTGTACATGTCGTCCTCCAGCTCTGCCACCGGCCAGCTGACGCTGACGGTGTACTTCTCGCTCGACACGGACCCCGACATCGCGCAGGTGCAGGTGCAGAACCGCGTCAACCTGGCGCTGCCGCAGCTGCCGTCGGAGGTGACGCAGCTCGGCGTGTCGGTACAGAAGAAGTCCGCGACGATCATGATGCTGATCGCGATCACCGGCGACGCTGCACGCTACAGCGCGGCCTACGTGGCCAACTACGCCAATGTCTACGTGCTCGATGCGTTGAAGCGCGTACCCGGCGCCGGCCAGGCGCAGATCATGGGCGTGCCGGACCAGGCGATGCGCATCTGGATGGACCCCGACCGCATGGCCTCGCTTGGCATCACCACCAGCGACATCGCCAACGCAGTCAACCAGCAGAACCAGTTGTTCGGCGCCGGCCAGGTGGGCCAGCAGCCGAATGCCGAGCCGGTGGAGCTGACGTTCCCCGTGGTCACGCAAGGCCAGTTCACCAGCCCCCGCCAGTACGAGAACATCATCCTGCGCGCCGACGCGGACGGCAGCGCCATCGTGCGTCTTGGCGCCGTGGCGCGAGCCGAGGTCGGCCTGCGCCAGTACATAGCCGACACGCGGCTCAACAACGCGCCGGCCACCTTCATCGCCATCTACCAGCAGCCCGGCGCGAACGGGCTGGTCGTGTCCAAGGCGGTGCGCGAGTCGCTCGAGGACATGAAGTCGCGTTTTCCCGAAGGCATCGATTACACGGTAGCGCTGGATACGAACGATTTCGTGCGCCTGTCGATCGAGGAAGTACTCAAGACGCTGGTTGAAGCGATGGTGCTGGTGGTACTGGTGGTGTACCTGTTCCTGCAGAGCCCCCGCACTACGGTGATCTGTGCCGTGGCCATCGTGGTGTCGCTGGTCGCGACTTTCGCCGGCATGCTGGCGCTGGGCTTCTCGATCAACCTGCTGACGCTGTTCGGACTGATCCTGGCCATCGGCATGGTCGTCGACGACGCCATCGTGGTGTGCGAGAACGTCGAGCGCAACATGCAGCAGCACCACATCGGGCCGAAGGAGGCGACGATCCGCTCGATGCAGGAGATCGGCAGCTCGCTGGTGGCGGTCGTGCTGGTCATGGCCTCGGTATTCATTCCCGCGGCGTTCCTGCCCGGCACCACCGGGCAGTTGTACAAGCAGTTCGCCATCACGATCGTGATATCGGTGTCAGTATCGGGATTCATCGCGCTGACCCTGACGCCGGCGATGTGCGCCACGCTGCTCAGGCACAACCCGCCCCCGCAGCGTGGCCCGTTCGCGTGGTTCAACCGGCAGGTAGACCGGGTGACGACCGGTTTCGGCCACGCGGTGGAGTTCGTCATCAAGCGCATGGTGGTCGCCTTCGTGCTGCTGGGCGTGTTCCTGTGGGGCATCTGGCACCTTTTCCAGCAATTGCCCACCAGCTTCGTTCCGCAGGAAGACCAGGGTTATGCGTTCGTCGCGATCGTGATGCCGCAGTCGGCCAGCCTCGAGCGCACCCAGGCGGTGGCCGAGCGCGTGGACGAGATACTGGCGAAGATCCCGGGCGTGGCCACGCGCTCGATGGTCACGGGCTACAGCCTGATCGACGGGGGTTTCAAGAACAACGCCGCCACGTTTTTCGTCACCTTCGAGGATTTCAAGGAGCGCTATGGTTCGATCAAGAGCGCGAAGGAGCAGAACGCGCGCGCCATCCTGGTGACGCTGTTCAAGGAGGCCAAGCTGATCCAGGAAGGCGTCGTGCTGCCGATCGCGCCGCCGCCGATCCCGGGCATCGGCAGCACCGGCGGCTTCGAGTTCTGGATCCAGGACACCGCCGCCGGCTCACCACTGGAGCTCGAAGCGCAGACCAGTGCCTTCCTCGAGCGCGCACGCCAGCGGCCCGAGCTGACCGGGCTGAACAGCACCTTTACCGCAAGCGCGCAGCAGTTACGCGCCGCTGTCGACCGCGACAAGGCCACGCTGCTGGGCATCCCGGTGCAGGATGTCTACAGCGCCATCCAGGCGCAGTTCGGTTCGCTGACCGTCAGCCAGTTCAACCAGTTCAGCCGGGTCTGGTGGGTCATCCTGCAATCCGAGGCACGCTATCGCGAGCAGCCTTCGGACCTGACGCGGCTGTACACGCGCAACGATCGCGGCGACATGGTGCCGCTGTCGGCAGTAGTCGACACCAGCTGGACCTCGGGGCCGGACACCCTGCCTCACTTCAACGGCTTTCCGGCGGCGAAAATCATCGGCGGCGCCGCCGAAGGCTACAGCTCGGGGCAGGCAATCGCCGCGATGGAAGACCTGGCCACGTCACTGCCACCGCAATATACCGCCGCGTGGTCCGGGCTGGCCTACGACGAGAAGCAGTCCGGTGGCACCTCGATGCTCGCCTTCGCCTTCGGGCTGCTGATCGTGTTCCTGGTGCTCGCGGCACAATACGAGAGCTGGACGCTGCCCGGCGCGGTAATGACGGCCATCCCCTTCGGCGTGCTCGGTGCGCTGCTGGTGAACTACATTCGCGGCCTGGAAAACGACGTGTATTTCCAGATCGGCCTTCTGGTGCTGATCGGACTGGGCGCGAAGAACGCAGTGCTGCGCGTGACCGCCGCGGTGGACTTCCGCAAGCAGGGCCACAGCATCATGGAAGCGACCAGGCTGGCGGGCGAGCAGCGGCTGCGGCCGATCATCATGACCTCGCTGGCCTTCGCGGTGGGCTGCCTGCCGCTGGCGCTCGCGGTCGGTGCGGGCGCGAATGCCCGCCATTCGATCGGCACCGGAATCATCGGCGGCATGATTGGCGAAACCACGCTGGCGATGCTGTACGTACCGTTGTTCTTCTATGTATTCGACCGCTGGGCTGAACGGCGCAAGGAAAAGGCCCGCGAAACCCCACCGCCCGCGTCCGAACCCCACCGGCGCTCCGAGGAGCACTGAGTGCGGCTCCTGTTTGCCACCGCAGTTGCCGCCGCACTTGTCGCGGGTTGCACGCTGGGGCCAGATTACAAGCGGCCCGGGATCCAGGCACCTGGCTCGTTCCAGTACGCGACGAAGGATGCAGTCGACAGCGCCGACACGCTCTGGTGGCAGCAGTTCGACGACCCGGTGCTCGACGGCCTGGTCACCGAGGCGCTGGCGCACAACAGCAACATCGTGATCGCCACCGCCAACGTCGAGCAGGCTGCTGCCCTGCTGCCACAGGTGCGTTCGCAGTTCTTCCCGCTGGTCGGCTACGGCGCCGGGGGCGGGCAGGAGCGCACTCGCGAGCCGTCCTTCGCGTCGCAACTCCCCGACTACCCGAACCCGGCCACCTCCTACCAGGCCGCACTGTCGGCGAGCTGGGAAATCGACCTGTGGGGACGCATCCGCCGCCAGAGCGAAGCGGCGCTGGCCGATGTACTGGCCACCAGTGAAGCGCGGCGCGGGGTCGTGCTGTCCGTGGTGGCCTCGGTCACCAACGCCTACCTGCAATTGCGCGGCCTGGACGCACAACTGGAAGTCGCCGAACGCACGTTGAAGACCTATGCCGACTCGGTGGACCTGTTCAAGCTGCAGTTCCAGTATGGGCAGGTGTCGCAGATGAACGTGGCGCAGGCCCAATCGCAGTACGAGTCCGCGGCGGCGCAGATTCCGCTGCTCGAATCGCAAATCGCGCAGACCCAGAATTCGCTCGCGGTGCTGATCGGACGCAATCCCGGTGACATCGCTCGTGGCAAGACAGTAGACGAGCTGGTGCTGCCGTCGGTGCCGGCGGGCCTGCCTTCCGATTTGCTGGAGCGTCGGCCCGACCTGCTGCAGTCCGAGCAGCAACTCATCGCCGCCAATGCGCAGATCGGCGCGGCCAAGGCACTGTACTTCCCGACCATTTCGTTGACCGGCAGCTATGGCGACGTCAGCAGCGACCTGTCCAACCTGTTCCAGGGCAGCAGCCGCGTGTGGAGTTATTCAGGTTCCGTGATCGGCCCGATCTTCAGCTTTGGTGCAGTCAGCGGGCAGGTGGCCCAGGCCGAAGCGGCACAGCGCGCGGCGCTGGAGAACTACAAGCTCTCGATCCGAAATGCATTTGCGGACGTCGACAATGCGCTGGTCGCGAACAGCAAGCTGCACGAGCAATTGCAGGCCCAGGTCCGGCTGGTGGCCTCACTGCAGGAATACACTCACCTGGCGCGTGCGCTCTTCGACGGCGGCTACACCGACTACAGCACGGTGCTGCAGGCCGAGCAGGCTCTCTTTCCGGCCGAACTGAACCTGGCCGGAACGCGCGCGCAGCTGTTCGTCTCGGCGGTGAATATCTACAAGGCGATGGGCGGTGGCTGGGTCAGCGAGGCTGACAGCATGACTGGCAGCACGCCCGCAGCACCGCCGGCCAGCGCCCTGCCGCCACCGCTGAACTGACTACCCCTCATCTGACCGATGCGTCAGAACCGCCAGTCGCAGCTGGCCGCGGCCAGCTCGATGAACGCCCGGACCTTGGCGGAGAGCAGACGCGATGATGGATAGACGAAGTGGATCGGCAGCGGGGGTGGCTCGAAACCCTCAAGCACGATGCGCAGGCGGCCCTCCCTGACGGCGTCGGCCACCTGGTAAGAAAGCGCGAGCGTCAGACCACCGTCGTGCTCGGCGTGCCATAGCGCCGGATCCGCACTGTTGGTGACGTAGTGCGAAGCGAGCGAGACGCGAAGCTCGTCGCCGTGATCGCTGAACGACCAGTCGGGTGTAATTGCGAGCGGATTGAACTGGATCGTCCGGTGCCGGACCAGGTCCTGAGGTGTTGCCGGCTCGCCATGCCTGGCGAGATAGGCCGGCGACGCGACCACCACCCGGCGGGTCGACCCGGCCTTGCGCGCGATGAGCGACGAGTCCGCCAGGTTCCCGATTCGCACTGCGAGATCGATGCCGTCCTCGACGAGGCTCACCATGCGATCGGACAGCGTCAGTTCGCCGACGACATCCGGATACTCGGTCAGGTAGCGGCACATGAGCGGACTCACGTGCAGGCGGCCGAACATGCCAGGCGCCGAGACGACCAGCCGACCCGTAGGTCGAGCGCGCTCGGCCAGCGCCGAATCCTCCGCCTCCTCGAGCTCGGAGAGGATGCGGCGTGCCCGCTCCAGGTAGCGGGCGCCGGCGTCGGTCAAGGAGACAGAGCGCGTCGTCCTTTGCAGCAGACGGATGCCGAGCCCTTCCTCCAGCCGCGCCACCAGCCGGGTCACCGCGGATGCGGATACGCCGAGCCGCTGCGCCGCCGGCGCGAATCCGCGGGCATCGGCCACGCTCACGAAGGCTTTCATTGCGGAAAAACGATCCATGTCTTTATTGCTATTACAGCAATTATGAATTGCATTCAAATCATATTATCGCGCCAATCAACCTAATGCACACTTTGCCCGTGGACAGCGCTGCGCTGCTCGCAGGACAAACCAGCCACTTACCCAGGAGATCACTGTCATGTCCCGTATCAACTTCCCGGCCAGCGTCGAGACCGCTCCCGCCGCCTCCCAGCCGCTGCTGGAGGGCGTCAAGGCCAGGCTCGGCAGCGCGCCGAATCTCTTCCGGCTGGTCGCCCTGAGCCCGGCCGCGCTCGAGGGATACCTCGGACTGAGCGGGGCCCTGGGCAAGGGCTCGCTCGACGCGCGCACCCGCGAGCGAATCGCGCTGGCCGTCGCGGAGTACAACGGCTGCGGGTACTGCACCTCCGCGCACTCGTTCATAGGCAAGAAGATGGTGGGCCTCACCGATGTCGAGATCGCCGCGAATCGCGACGGCACCTCGACGGACGCCAAGGCGGCCGCGGCGGTCGAGTTCGCTACGAAGGTGGTCGAGGCGCGTGGTCACGTTTCGGACGCCGACCTCGCCGCCGTCAGGCTCGCCGGCTACTCGGACGCCGACGTCGTCGAGATCGTGCTGCACGTGGCGCTCAATACGCTCACGAACTACGTCAACGAGGTCGCGCAGACCACGATCGACTTTCCGGTCGCCCACGCGCGCAACGCGGCGTGACCGTCGATCGCACATACGCCAGCGACATCGCCTTCACGCCCGTGGTGAAGGCGATCCAGGAGCGCAAGGGCTCGCGCGAGTCGTATGCGCGAATGGAGGCGGGGCGGGGCTGGTCGACGACGATCACCCCCGACCTCGCCGAGTTCATCGCGGCGCAGACCAGCATATTCCTCGGCACGGCCAGCGCCGACGGGCAGCCCTATATCCAGCATCGCGGCGGCCCGCCCGGGTTCCTGCGCGTGCTCGATGAGCGAACGCTCGCCTTCGCCGACTACCGCGGCAACCGCCAGTTCATCTCGCAGGGCAACCTGGCCGAAAATCCCAGGGCCTTCCTGTTCCTGATCGACTACGCGCACCGCCAGCGCATCAAGCTGTGGGGAGAGTCTCGCGTCGTCGAGGACGCGGATCTCGTTAGGTCCCTGATGCCAGAGGGTTACAAGGCCCGCCCGGAGCAGGCGATCGTGTTCGCAGTATCCGCGTGGGACGCGAACTGCCCGCAGCACATTCCGCAGCGTTTCGAGGCGTCCGACGTGGCGGCGTCGATCGAGGAGCGCGATCGCAAGATCGCCGAACTGACCAGTCGGCTAGAGGACCTGGAGCGCCGGGCACAGGGGGCTGGTGTGTCAGCCCCTTGAGTGGCGCCGCGCAAGCCAGTAGCCGACCAGTGCCCAGACGAAGGCGATGCCTGCACCGACCAGCGCGAGCGAGGCAACCGTCATTTCGCTCGCTCGCAGGCCACCGCGCAGCTGCGCCGAGAGCGCGTCGCCGCCCCGGTAGACGACCACGTCGATCAGGTTCTTCGCCTTGTACTTGGCCTCGGTATCGACCGAAGTGAACAGGATCTCCCGCCCCGGCCTCGTCAGCGCGTACTCGCCGGCCCGCCGCACGATCATCACGATGGCCAGCACCCAGAAATTGGCAACCACGGCCAGGGCCAGGAAGCCGCCCATCATCGCGATCGGCACCGAGCACAACAACACCGCAATGCCGAGCCGGCGCGCGATGGCTCCGGTGAAGAACACCTGGGTTGCGAGCGTCAGCGCCTGCACCGTGAAGTCGATGCGCGCGAAGACCTGCGTCCGCTGGTTCTCGTCCGGAAACGTCTCGGTAACCAGCCGCAGTTGCTCGAAATACAGGAAGGTCGTGGTCGAGGCCAGCAACAGCACAAACGCGCAGAACCCGAGCAGGTACGGTGAGCGCAGCACCAGGGTAATGCCGGCAAACGGGTTGCCGCCGATCGGCCGCTCGAGGCCGACCGAACGCGCGGCTGCCGGGTCCCGGCGCAGGCTCCGCAGCAGCAGTGCCTGGCAGAGGATGGCGACACCGAACAGGCAGGCCGAGACGACAAGGATCCCCGTGCGGCCGATCGGCACGATCAGCAGGTCCGTGGCAACCGGAGCCACGAGGCCGCCAGTGGTCCCGCCCGCCGCGACGATACCGAACAACCGCCGCGCGCGTTCGTCGTCCATTCGATCGACCATCAATGTCCAGAATACGGACACGACGAACAGGTTGAATACGCTGATCCACACGTAGAAGAATTTCGCGGCGGCAAGCTCCCGTGGATCTGCCTGCATGACCATGGCCAGCACCAGCAGCGACACGCCGAAAATGCCGTAGACGGAGGCCAGCACGGTCGCACGCGGCAGCCGGGCGCAGGCCCACCCGTACAGCGGCACCACGGCGATCGAAGCCAGCGCAGTGGCAACGAACAGGTCCTCGACCTCGCGCTCACCGAGCACCGTGCCGATCGTCTCGCGCACCGGCCGCAACATGAAATAGCCGCACAGCACACAGAAGAAGAGCAGGAACGCGGCGGCGATCGTCACCCGTTCCTCCGGCCTGACCGCCAGGCGGCCGAGCCAGGCCCGCATCAGAGCGAGGCTACGTAGTTTGCCATTCGCTCGCGCATTTCCCGATCGGGCATCCGCCCGTGGCCGGCTGCGGCGTTGTCGCGCATGTGCCGTGGCTTGGAGGTCGCCGGTATGACACAGGTGACCGACGGGTAGCCAACAATGAACTTGAGGAAGAACTGCGCCCAGGACTCGCAGTCGATCTCGGCTGCCCAGGCCGGCAGCGCCTGGCCACGCACGCGATCGAAGAGCGCGCCGTCCTCGAATGGCCGATTCACCAGCACAGCCACCTTGCGTTCCGCAGCAAGCGGCAGCAGTCGCTGCTCGGCCTCACGCGTACCGATCGAGTAGTTGAGCTGTACGAAATCCAGCTGTTCCTTTTTCAGGACGCGCTCGAGCTCATCGTGGGACGACACGGTGTAGTGCGTGACCCCGATGTAACGCACGCGTCCCTGCTCTTTCAGTCCACGCAGGGTGGCGAGCTGCGTGTCCAGGTCCACCAGGTTGTGGACCTGCACCAGGTCGAGCCTTGGCGACCGGAGAAGCTTCATCGACGTCTCGATCTGCTCGAGGCCGGCCTCGCGCCCCCGCGTCCAGACCTTTGTGGCCAGGAACATGCGCGACCTGAGCTGCTGGGCTGCGATGAGGTCACCCGCAACCTCTTCGGCACGCCCGTACATGGGCGAGGTGTCCAGCAGAGAGCCGCCGGACCCCATGAGGATGTCGAGCACCTCCCGCAGCGGCGCGCGCTCGCCAGGATCCGCGCCCACGTCGAACACACCCGAGGTCCCGAGCCCGATGACCGGGAGACGCTCGCCGGTGGACGGAATGGGGCGCGTGAGCATGCCGGCAGGATCGGCCTCGCCGCGCACCGGCGCGATGGCGACAAGTGCTGCGGCGGCGCCGATCGCCTGGCAGAAAGTCCTGCGGTCGTATCGGTGGTCCATCAACTCCCCTCCTCCATGACCTGATGCTCCGAACATTACCAAGCCTCGTTGATTCAGGCACCCGGTCATTCGATAGTCCAATAGAATCCCTGCATTCGACGGGCCAGGCGGTCCGCAATCCCGACCCACCGGCCCGGCTGGCGGAGTCACGACCTGCAGGGCGACGCGACATGGAAACACGCCAGACTGGCTCGACGACCGACCTGATGTCGGGGCTGCCCGATTCGCCGGATTCGTATCCGCAGAAGCTTGACCTCATTCGTTCCTGCGTCCTGCAGATCGCGCTCGATGAATCCGCTTACCGGGCGGCCAGTTTTCTAGACGACCGGATACTGACGCCCGGCACCAGGGGCGCCTGGCAACCGCTCGAGAGCGTGATCGCCGGCGCGCAGCTCGTGCAGGTCCCCCGGCCACTGCACTACATCCTGCACACCGGGCATGTGGGCTCGACGCTGCTCAGCCGGCTGCTCGACACGACCGGCTCGGTGCTGTCGCTGCGGGAACCGCTGCCGTTGCGGACGCTGGCTGACGCAGGCGACGCGCTGGGACAGCCGGAGTCACTGTTGAGCGAGTCGCAGTTCGAGCGTGTGCTCGACACACTGATCCGCCTGTGGAGTCGTGGATACGCTTCAACGCGCTGCGTGGTGGTCAAGGCCACCAGCGTCACCGCACGCATGGCACCATGGTTGCTGCAGTGCCGGGACTCGTCGCGCGCGGTCTACCTGAACCTGCGCGCCGAGCCTTACCTCGCCACACTGCTCGCAGGGCAGAACTCACCAGCGGACCTGCGCGGCCACGGTGTGGAGCGCATGCATCGCCTGCGCTCGCACATAGCGACGCCGATCGGCCCGCTGCATGCGCTGTCGCCCGGGGAACTTGCAGCGATGAGCTGGCTCGCCGAATCGTTGACCCGCCGCGAGATCCTCGACCAGTTCCCCGAACGGCTGCTTGCCGTGGACTTCGACAGGTTGCTGTCCGGGATCGAGCTGGAAATGCAACGCATCACCGGCCACCTGGGCTTGCAGGTCAGCGCAGAGTGGCTGGCTCAGGTGGGCTCGAGCCCGGTCCTGGCGCACTACTCCAAGTCACCCGACTACGACTACAGCCCGGCATTGCGCGCCCAGCTGCTGAACCAGGCGCGACGCGATCATCGCGAGGAGATCGGCCGGGCCATGCGCTGGCTGGAGACAATGTCACGCACCGAGGCCACCATCGCCCGGGTGCTGGATGACGACGCGAGCTAGCTTGTCGACCACATCCGCAACAGGTTCTGGCGCACGACCTCGAGTCGTACGCGGTTTTCCCACTTCATGTTGAGCCCTTCGAGCGCCGCGACCTCGCTCAACTCGTGGACCTGGCTGCGCTGGTGCTGGTCGACGACAAGGCTCTCGACGAAAGTGATTGCGACCAGCCTCTCGCCCGAACGCACCGGCAGCACTTCGTGCTGGGTCGTCGACGGATAGACGATTGCTTCCCCTGGTGCACCTTTGAACGTCAACCGCTGGTTGCCGAGGACGATCGCGAGTTCCCCGCCTTCGTAGGCCGCCGGGTCCGAGACGAACACGGTGCAGGAAATGTCGGAGCGCAGACGGCCACCAGGCAGCTGGAGAATCGCTGCGTCGGCGTGAGCCCCGTAATTCATGCCCGGTTCGTAGCGGCACAACAGCGGAGCAGCAATGCGCTTCGGCAGCGTAAAGTCGACGAACTCCCGGCAACGCACCAGGGCCGCCTGCACGACCTGAGCAGGCTCGAGTGCCTTCGCGTCTGCTGGATCCACCTGCAGGTTGTTCTTGGTGTGGTTCGCCGGGTTCGACACTCGCCCTTCGACAAAACGCAACTCGCGGCTGAGTTCAACAAGCCGTGCGATCTCGGGAGCTGTCAGGACATCATTGATGCGCAGGAACATTGGACCGCCTTGTCGTGCGCCGCTAGGGTGCTTGCGGCGAATGCCCGATCGAAAATACCACTGGCCGGCTCGCCGGACAATTGGTGCCCCGGACCGGCCACGTGGCGGTGACGGTCGCTCTTGTCCCGGCGGCTCGAATATCGAAAAAGCCGGGGCCGGCCGAGTACGACAGCAATGACGGCGAGCGCAGCGGCGGCCTGTTCGGGGTCAGGCGTAGCCGATGACGGTGCCGTGTGCCGGGTAGCTGACTCGCAGCGAACCGTCCACGGCGTCTTCCAGCCCCAGCAGCCATTCCGTACCGGGCCAGCGCAGTTCCAGCGACCTGTCGAACGGCGAATATACCGCTGTGTACAGCGTGCCGAAGCCGCGGTCGAATGCCAGCGAGTACACCGGCGGCCTGAGGAACTCGGCAATGAATTCCTCGCGTGTCGGACTGCCTCGACTCAGTTCGTTGAGCAACACCCGTTCCCGCTCGACCGACGCCGTGGCCGCAGCGTGGGTCGCCCACTCGACGCGTTCCTGGTGATTCGTGGCAACCGCCGCGCGCGACACAAGTGCCCTCCTGTCGGGCCCGAGGTAGATGGTGGCCAGTTCGCCGTCGCGATCCAGCGCCGTTACGTTGTAGGCCATGTGGCAGGGAATCCGCTTCAACGCCGCCATCGCCTGCTGCACCGTGTCGCAGGTCTCGAGCACGTAGCGCAGGATGATCGGGACCCCGAAGCCGTCACCGACCACGCGCCTGCCGCCGAAGGTCAGCGACACCGCGAGCCCGGCATCGTTGATGCCGTCGAGCAGTCCGCCCAGGCAGTCACTCATGCCCATCACCCGGCGGCCCAGCCATCGTGTCCTTAGCACCACGGCGTCGAACGCCGCGGGGTTGTAGTCGTAGTTGCGCACCAGGAACGGGGGCGAGCCCTGCCAGACCGCCTGCGAGCAGGCTGTCAGGTAGGCAGGTGGGCAGAACAGGCTCAGGAAACGTGCCTCGACGTCGCCGCCACCCGCCAGCTCGCACAACTCCCGGTAGACCGGGAGCAGTTCGGGCATGTGCTTGCGGATCGCGCGGTGGCACTGCAGGTACGTCGGCCGGTCCTTCAGCGATTCACCCAGGTACCAGGCGCGATGGTGCGGCCACAGGCGATCGAACAGCGCCCGCCATCGCGGGCCGGGCCGGTCTTCCGTCATCAACTCGAAGTTGAGGCTCACCCTGTGCGCCTGGCCCGCTGGCGGCCGTGATCAGAGAATCTTGAACTGCCGCTCGAGCGGTGCGGCCGCCGCATGCAGCGGCTTGCCGCGATACATGGCACGGATCGCATGAATCCAGCGCCGCGCCCGGTCCGTGAGTTCGAACTTGGGCGTCATGACCCGGCCGCGCAGCACGAGGATCCCGAGGTCCGCCCCCTCGTAGCGATAGTCACCAGGCTTGAGGATGCGCAGGAAGAACGCTTCGCGCTCCGACTCCACGGCCCGGCGATGGTAGTCGAAGCGGCTGTAGCCCACCTTGCCGTCGTCGCCCATGCGCCAGATACCCGACGCGGGTGCTTCGCTCAGCACGTCGACCGTGTTCTCGGTGTGCTTGATGACGATCTGCGACCAGTTGTCGATGTTCTCGCGTGCCGCCCAGCGCGCGTTCAACTCATCGATGTCGAGATCGAACGGTACGCCGGAGAACTCCAGCAGGTGGAACAGGAACAGCGGCGCATCCGCATGCGCGAAAGCGGCATGATTCGTCATCGAGCTCGCACCCGTGATGCGGGGATTGAGTTCACCGAGGTAGATCTCGCCCGACTTCAGGTCGGTCAGGAAATCCAGTTCGAAGTAGCCACGGTATCCTTCCTTGCGCAGCTGCTCGCCGAACTTGAAGGTGTAGTCGCGCGCCTTGTTGCGGACCTTCTGAGTGAAGGCGTCGGGGAAGATTTCATTACCGCACCAGCCGCCCCGATAAGGCGTCAGTTCCGGGAAGCCGACCAGTTCCGTCATCAGCGGCCCGACAATCGTTCCATTCTTCGTCGCGCAGGCCTCGATAGCTGATCCACGGCAGCGGATGCGCTTCATGATCTTGATCTCGCCCATTCCGACGATCTCGGACGCGTGCGCCGTGAAGTCCTTCTCCGACTTGATGAAGAACGTCGTGTGGCCACTGTCGCCGTAGGCGGATTGCAGCACCAGGTCCCGGCCGAGGCCCGCATCCGTCGCGAGCTTCGTCAGGTGCTTGTAGTCCTTCACTTCGGCCAGCGTGTTCGGCACGCTGGGCACGCCGGCCTTGTCGCCGATCCGCACCGTCGCGATCTTGTTGTCCACGCTGTTGCGCAGCTTTGCCTTCGGAAACCAGACCTGGCAGCCGATCTCCCGGGCCAGCTTCTCGGTTTTTTCGTCGAACATCAGGAACACCAGCTTCGGCTTCCCGCCGCGGCCCTCGATCCGGTCGATCACCGCCTTGTGCTGCAACAGGTAGTTGTTGATGTCCTCGATGGACTCGAACTCCGCGTGCGGCATCTCGGGCGGGCAGAACACGTTCGGGTGCTTGCCGTCGTAGCAGTCGATGTAGTTGATGTACTTGAAATTGCGCACCCACTCGTCGATGCCGAGCAGGTTGAAATTCGTGGCGCTGACGAAATAGATCGGCGTTTCGTTGCGATGAAAGTAACGCCGGATCTCGGAAATGTTCTTGAGTCTTTTCTTTGAATCCATTGGACTGTCTCCTGGTGTCTTCGTCGCGGTCAGGCCGCCGGCCTGCCGCTGACGAGGGCGTCGAGCGCTGCCTGGGTGAAGACGCGCAGGCCCAATTCCGGCTGGTAGCCGTGAATCTCCTTGACGTCGAGGGCGCGCATGAAAGCCAGGATCTCGCCCGAGATGACCTGGCCGGGCACCAGGATCGGAAATCCCGGCGGATACGGAATGATGAACGACGTCGAGACCAGCTCCCGGCCGGCCGTCATGGCGGCTTCCATGCCGTCGCCGCCCAGCGAGAAGTACTCGCACTTCTGCTCGTCATAGGCGAGGAAAAAGGCTGCGCGGATATCGCCCTCCGTCGTGCCGCTGCCGTCCTGCGAACAGAAAGCGGCATGGAAGCGGCTGAAGTCCGGCAACGGCGGCAGCTCCTGCATCAGCGACCGTACCTTGTTGTCGAAGGCGCGGCGCTCCATGCCACCGGCATCATCGAGCCGCTCGTCGAGCTCGCGCGCGATGTCGACCAGCACCTCGATCAGGTAGGCGATGGAGGAGCGCGTCGTGCCGATGTTGGTCATCAACAGGACGGTATTGCGGGATGTCTTGTTGACCTGGATGCCATGACGGTCCATCAGCACTGCGGTCTTGAACGTGTCGCCGTCGTAGCCAGTGCCACCGACCGCCAGCGTGATGCGCGACGGGTCGATCACGAACTCGTCCTCGGACCAGGCATCCCACATCTCGCTCCATGCACCCTCGTTGTCGAGGTAGGAATCGACTCCGGAGGGCCGGTACTGCGCGGGCACCATGTCCCGCACGCCAAGCACGCGGAAGTACTTGCTGATCAGCGGGTGCGAATTGACGGTCTTGCGGACGGCCATGGCTGTCTCGACCTGCTTCTGCACGAGCTCGAGCCCCTCCAGCTCGACCTGCCGCCGGCCCAGGTCCAGCGATGCCAGGATCTGGTAATTGGGCGAGGTCGAGGTGTGGGTCA
This sequence comes from uncultured Gammaproteobacteria bacterium, assembly GCA_963793005.1. Lineage (GTDB taxonomy): Bacteria > Pseudomonadota > Gammaproteobacteria > Steroidobacterales > Steroidobacteraceae > RPQJ01. Next base: position 2,422,895 of record CAWBYP010000002.1, on the reverse strand, counting down.
TGTAGGCCTCGTGGAAGGCCTGCGCCACTTCGCCCTTGAAGTCCTGGTCGCGGACGTGAATCATCGATCCCTGCCGGAGCGACGTCAGCGTCTTGTGGGTCGACTGCGTCGCGTAGGCGCGAATCCGCACCTTGTCCGGGTCAGGCAGAAGCGGAGTCGTGGCCAGCTGCTCGGCACTTGCATTCCGCAATGCCTCCTGCTGCGCCTCGAAGCGCTCCCGATACTCCGGCGTGCGATATCGATCGCGCAACATCTCAGCGCAGTGCATGGCCGTGCGCTGGCGATAGATCGTTCCGAAGCGCGCGAAGGCAAACCAGGCCTCGTCCCACAGGAACACCAGGTCCGGCTTGATCGCCAGGCACTCCTCCATTACCCGCTCGACGTTGTAGACGACGCCATCGAAGGTGCAGTTCGTCAACAGCAGCATGCGAACCCGATCGAGCTTGCCGGCAGCCTTGAGTTCGAGCAGCCGGTGCTTGATCTCGACCAGTGACACCGCTCCATACATCGAGTACTCGTTCAGCGGATAGCTGTCGAGATAGACGACCTGCGCACCGGCAAGCACCATGCCGTAGTGGTGTGACTTGTGGCAGTCCCTGTCGACCAGCACGATATCGCCTGGTCGCACGATTGCCTGGACCACGATCTTGTTGCAGGTCGAGGTGCCATTGGTCGCGAAGTACGTGCGGTCCGCGCCGAAGGCCCTGGCCGCGTACTCCTGCGCCTTCTTCAGCACCCCGGTGGGTGCGAGCAGGGAATCCAGGCCGCCTGAGGTTGCCGACGTTTCGGCCAGGAAGATGTTGATGCCGTAGAAATCCAGCATGTCGCCGATCCAGTGCGACCGCGCGATGGACTTGCCGCGGCTGATCGGCAGCGCATGGAACACGCCTGTCGGCTTGCGGGAATACTCCCGGAGCGCGTTGAAGAAAGGCGTGTCGTGCCGCGAGTCGATGCCCCGCAGGATGTTGACATGCAACTCCAGGAAATCGTCCTGGTTGTAGAAGACACGACGACAGCCGCGCAGTTCCAGGCCGGCGATCGCCTCGACCGACTCGTCGGTCACCAGGTAGATGTCGATCTCGGGGCGGATCTGGTGGATCAGGCGGCACAGCTCGATTTCCCAGGTGTCGGGATCGTAGCTGTCCAGGTCACGGTTGCCGACGCGCCGCAGGTACCTGCGCAGGAACGGAATCTCGTTGCGCGACTTGAGCTCCAGCCCTGGGCGTATCACGACGCTCTGGATATTGAAATTGAACAGCGCGCCGATCAGTGCGTCCTCGAGGCTCGGGACGAACACCGGTTCGTAGACGAATCGGTCGTCGGCACGGCGCGCCTTGCGGAGCGCGCGGCGCTGCGCATCTTCCTGGGACGGCGACAGCGAGTCGACGATCATCACCTCGAAATACGGGGGTGCGCCCGCATCGTCGGCTCGCTCCTCGCCGAGCTCTTCTTCCAGCGCAGCATGGTCGTCGTCATGCTCGCCGCCGCGATCCTTGCGCCGACGGAACGAACCGCTGACCAGGGCCCGGACGATCAGTGAAACGTTGCGTGACAGCTCGTCATAGCGGTGGCGCTCGAGCAGTTCCCACAGCGACTGCCATACCGCGCGACTCGGAAAGGCCCAGTAGAACTCGATGGGTTCGAGAGCCTGCAACAATGCACGGGCGCGACTCTCGAGCTCGCCTCGCTCACTCTCCGGCGCAGCCGAAAGACGGGCGCAGGCGGCCTTGAGGCTGGTCCATCGATCGCTTCTGAGCTGCGAAGCGCTGTAGTACTCGGTGAGGCTCGCGCGGTGCTTCTCGGTCACCTGCTCGTTCAATTCCCGCCCCTCAGGTAGACGCCGTTCTGGCTAGTTTCCGGGCTTCTTCGGCATCTCCAGCGGCCCGAGCGAATTGAGGTATGCGTTTGATTCATTCGAACCATCATACACCGAAAGCTTGAATTCCCGGTCCCGGAAGCTCTTCAGCATCTGCCCAAGGCCACCATGCAGGCCTCTTTCGCGCTGGCGGCGCACGACGTCGAGGTCGATTTCGATCGGTATCGTCTCGTCGGCGCCGCCCGCCTGGTAGAGCACCACGCCCGACGGGTCGACTACCGTCGATCGCCCGAATCCGCCGGGTCCAAGTCCGTTGATGTCGAACACGTAGCACTGGAACTGTGCGGCAGTGGCGCGCGCGATGGCAGTCTCGACCGAGCGGTCGATCGTGCCGGTGAGCACCGGGTGCAGCAGGACCTCGGCGCCCATCGACGTCAGCGTGCGCGTCGTCTCGGGCAGCCACATGTCGTAGCAGATGGAGAGACCGAATCGACCGACCGACGGCACGTCGAAGACGCAGAACTCTGTGCCGGCCGCCACGCCGACCTCATAGGGCCGAAATGGCACCATCTTCCGGTATCGCGCAACGACGGTGCCGTCTGGCGCGATGACCGGCGCGGTGTTGTAGATGAGGCCGTCGGGCGCACGCTCGAAGATCGAGCCGGGGATCAGCCAGATGCCGTGCCTGGCAGCAGCACGGGCGAGTGTTTCTTCTTCGGGTCCCGGCAAGGTCACGGTGTGATTGTGTACCGGTCCGCAAAGCGCGAGTTCGCTGAACAGCACCATGTTGACCCAGGGAAACCGGGCCTTGAGGATGTCCAGCCGGTGCAGGACCGCTTCCAGGTTCGAGCGGAACGCGGGCACGTGCATCTGCACGCCGGCAATGGCGAAGGGTGTCATGCGCGGAATTCCGTCACGCGACCGGTGCGATCGCAGGTTTCATTCTCGGGGTATTGCCCCGATGCGGCAAGGACTGGACGCATGCGCGGCGGACGGGAGTTGCCCGGCACCAACCGCGGCTCACATGCGGGAGAGCAATGCGCGCAGCGCCAGCGAACCTGTTGCCGAGAGCTCCGCAGCCTGCGCCAGGAGCAGTTCCGCGGCCGCGATTGCGTCGCTCAATGCGTCGTGCATCTCGTGCTCTGGCAGGTTGTATTGCGTGCGTAGCGCGTCGAGCCTGAACTCGCCGCGCGCCGGTGCGCGTCCCGCCCTCGAGCACCTGCGACGCGCGAGCTGGAGCGTGTCGACCACCGGCACGAGCAGGCCGCCGCCCAGGCAGCGCCGACACGCTGCATCGAGGAACCCGAGTTCCGCCCGCGCGTAGTGGGCGACCAGCACCCTGCCTCCCAGTGCGCCCAGGATGTCGACGAGCACAGCGCGGAGCGGCTCGCCCCGCGCGGCCTCGTCGTCGGTGATCGCATGGATGACGGCACTTGCCTCGGGCATTGGGCCCGAGGGTCGCACCATCCGCCGTGTCGCAGTGCCCAGGTCTATCGCACCGCCACTGAACTGTACCCAGCCCGCACTGACGATCTCGTCCACGTCCGGGTCGCTGCCCGTGGTCTCGAGGTCCAGGGCCAGGAATTCGACCTTCATCCAGTCGCGCGCGCGTGGCGGGAAAGGCTTCTGGTAGTAGGTGCGCAGGGGTCCCGGCGGTGCCGAGCGCGCCCGCTGGCGGCGACGGAAACTGAACGGCAGCAGTGAGCCCAGCGTCACCGCGGCAGCCGGTCGCCGTGTGCGGAGCGCACGGCGTCCTGGAGCGTCGCGATCACCGCGAATGCGTCTTTCAGGTGGCGCCGCTCCATCGCAGTCAGTGCGTCGGGCTTGACGTAGTTGTCCACCTCTCCGCCGCTGCGCAACTGCTGCGCCTGGTGTTTCGAGCGAATCAACGAGATGAACTCGAACGCCGCCGCAAGGTTCTCGGCACCCTCCTCGCTCAGGGTGCCTGCGGCGAGCGAGTCTCGCAGCCGATCGAGTGTCGCGACCGATTCGACGCCTCCTGCCAGCGCGTAAACCCGCGCCAGGTCGACGATCGGCAGCAAGCCATGCCGCTTCAGGTCCACCGAACCCTCGTGCTCCCCCGAACCGACCAGTACGAAATTGCGGAAAAACCCCAATGGTGGCCGGTTGCCAAGCGCGTGGCTCGCCATGTACGCCAGAAAGACCTTCGCACCGCGGCAGCGCTGAAGGATTCGCTCCATCAGGCGCTGTCTCAGCGCGTCCTCACCCCAGATCGTGCGCATGTCGAAGAAGTTGGCCGCGAGCATCGCGGCGTTATGATCGGTCTTCTCGAGCCAGGCGGTGAAGTAGTCGCGCCATACGGCCAGCGGCTGGCGCCAGCGGGAATTGGAGGCCATGACGTCGCCCGGACAAAGCATGTAGCCGCTGGCGCCGAGCCCCTGGTTGACTTCGCCTGCGAGCGCAGCGAAGTAATCGCCATGCAGGTCTGGTTGATAGCCGTCGTCCAGGATGATCGCGTTGTCCTGATCCGAATGCAGTGTCAGCTCGCCGCGACCCTGGGAGCCCGTGGCGACCCAGGCAAAATGGACCGGGGGCTCCCCAAGCCGATGAATGGACAGCTCGATCAGGCGACGAGTGACTGCATCGCACACCGAGGTCAGTGCCTGGCCGAGCTGCCGGGCGCTCGCATGCGCCGCCACCATCTGCACCTGCAGTTCCCGCGCCTCGCCGGCCACCTGGCGCAGGTCGTCGACCGAGCCACAGCGCCGGATCCGGTCGGCCAGATAGAGCGGATTCGCGCTCTGGGCGCGCAGCAGGTCATTGGTCGAGACCAGCCCCTGTACGCCATCCCGGTCGACGACCGGAAGATGGTGTATACGCAGCCGGCTCATCGCCATCAACGCCTCGAACGCCGAGGCGCTCCCCTGGATCGTATGCGGACGTGGCGTCATGATATCGACGAGCGGTGTTTCTCCACTGCGATCCTCGGCCACTACGCGAGTGCGCAGGTCGCGATCGGTCACGATGCCCTCTAGGGCGCCGTCGCGCAGGACCAGCAGTGACGAGACACGCTCGCGGGTCATGAGGCAGGCCGCATCGCGAACGCTCATCGCTGCATCGGCGGTCACGGCGTCGCGCACCATGAGTTCCCCGACGCTGACCCGCAGCAGGTTTCCACCGACCTGGGGTGCGTCGAGCGCGGATTCACGCGCCCGTTGCAGCCGCTCGCGAATCGACGTCTCGAAGCTGTCACCGAACGCCCGGTGGTCCTTTCTCAGCTTGTCGAGCAGGGCCGATGGCAACGCGTAGACGAGTGTGTCCTCGACCGTCATCCCGACGAGTTTCTTCTGATTGCGGGCTGCTACGGCGCCGGAATCGAGACAGTCACCCTCCGCCAGCTTCTCAACCAACTCCCCGTCATCGTCCCGCAGCTCCACGGCACCCTTGCGGATGACGTGGAAGCCCGCCAACTCGGCTTCTGCCGGCGGAAATCTCGACCCGCGCCTGAGATAACGAACCGACACCGACCGGGGCAGGCAATCCAGGGCGTCGTCCGGAAGCGCGGAGAACGGCGCGTGCCGCCCGAGGAAGTCACGTACGTCCCGGAGCTCGCTGACCACGCGTGCACCTCGACCGCGCTAGTGGCTGTCTTTCGACAGCAGAAGGTACGCCATCGCGACGGCAGCTGCATCCCCGCGCGCGGTGTGACGCGCCATCAACGGTACGCCCAGCCTTGCGAGCATCTCATCGAGCGCACGCGGCGGAGAATCCTCCGGGTTGCTGCGCAGGATCGCGCGCCGATAGAGATCTCGCACGTCGAAGCGTTCGGGTTCGAAACCCTTGTGTCCGCCTTCTCGCAGCACCCGGTCAAGCATTGCGCAATCGAAACCGGTGCAGTAGCCGATCAACGGCCGGTCGCCGAGCCATGCGACGAAGTCGGCGGCGGCGTCGACAGCATTCGAACCCTCTGCCACGTCCACCGGACGCAGCCGGTGATACTTGACGGCCTCCAGGTCCACCGGCGCATCGCCGGCCACCTTGCGCTCGAATCCCTCGCTCAGCAGGATGCGCCGATCGCGTATCGGCACGGCCGCGATTGACAGGATCGCCGCCGTCGTCGGGTCGAGGCTGCTGGTCTCGAGATCCAGCGAGACGATCTCCCCGCCCTTCGGCACAGCCGGCGGCCGCAGCGCCCGCCAGAAGCTGCGGATTCCGCGACGCAGTCGATTCACCGGCCCAGGTCCATGCTCACAGACCGTGGCCGTAGCGCGAGGACAGCGAGCGCTGGAATTCGCGCACTACGCCGAACGCGTCGCGCAGCAGGTCGCGGTCGAGGCGCCGCAGCGCATCGAGCCGGACGGTATTGCCGGGCAACTCGCCCTCGCTCACTGCCTCGATCTGCTGCCCGAGCCGCAGCCGGAGCATGATCGCGTATGCCTGCCGCAGGTCTGCACCAAGCGTCGCACTCAGTGCGCCGGACTCCATCAGCGCGTCGATGCGATCGAAAGTGGAAGCCTCGGTCAGCCGGTGCTGCAGCGCGAGTGTGCGCACTCCGTGCACCACGGGAAAGATGCCGCCCTTCTTCACGTCCACCGGCGCGCTGCGGCCGAGCAGTCCGCTGAAGAGCCGGAGCGGCGTCTGGAACTCGAGCGCTGGCGCCACGAAGTGGTGCATCCACACCTCGTTCTGGCCGAACCCGTACAGGGTTTCCCGGATCGGCGCGAAGAGTTGCGCGTCGCCGGCAACGATGCGCGCATCCAGCATGATGGCCACTCGCATCAGCGCCTGCGGCGCGGTGTTGCCGCGCAGGCTCTCGATCCGGCCAAGCCAGGCCGCTTCGTCCCCGCGCCATTGCGGATTCGAGACCATGACGCCGCCCGGGCACGGCGGATAGCCCATCTCCGCCAGGCCGTCGCTGAACGCCTGCGCGGCGTCAGCCACGTCCGCATCGCGCACGTCGCGCGCCAGCATCAGCGCATTGTCCTGGTCGGTCTTGAACAACTGCTCGCCGCGCCCCTCGCTGCCGAGTACCAGCAGACAGCAGCGACTGCGCAACGCCTCGTCGAAACAGAACTCGAACAGGCGCGACAGCAGGCGCTGGTTCACTGCGCTCACCAGGTCGGCCAGGTACTGCATCCGTGCGCCGTTGGCATGCAGCGTTCGAACCAGCTGGTTGACCTGCCGCGCAGCGGCGCCCAGCTCCGCGCGGGTCTCGGCTCGCGCAACGCGGAGACCAATCACGTGCGAATGGCTTGAGTAATGACTGAGAAGCTCCGCGAGCCCGAGCGTGCCCCTGAGCTCACCGTCCTCGAGCACCGCGATACGCTCTATTCCGGCGCGAGTCATCGTCACAAGCGCCTGGAACAGGGGATCGGCTGTATCGCAACTCACGACAGGGCGGCTTGCGATTCCGCCGACCGGCTGTTCCAGCGAGCGCCCGCCCAGCGCGATCGCCTCGAGCAGGTCCGTACGTGTCGCGATACCGAGACCGGCCGGACCCTCGACGAACACGCAGTCGACACGCCGGTCGCGCATGCGCCGGGTCGTCTCGTCGAGCGGACAGTTCTCGGGCACCGTGACCGCTTCAGCGAGCAGCGCCTCGCCGACACGCGTCAGCATCATCTCTGCCAGGTCGGTGGGCGCGCCGGACCGTTCGGCCTCGGCGCTGCGCTTGGCGAGCGACGCGAGGAAATAGGCAGCGAAACGTCCGTTCGCCGACACCGCTGCACGAAACGCTTCGGCCGGAATCGTCCAGGCGAGCGTGTCCTCTATTGCCTCGTAGGTATAGCGTGCGCTGCCGGTCAGTGAGGCCGTCGTGCCGAACAGGTCGTGCGCACCGAACTCCGCAAACACGCGCGTGTAGCCCTCGCCCGCCTCCATCGCGACGACCTCGCCCTTGAGGATCACATAGACGAACTCCGAGCCCTGGCCGGCCTCGAGAATGGTCGTGCCCTTGGGGACGAACTCGATGTCCATCCGGGCGCCGATCTCACCCGCCTGCTCGGCCGTGAGCAGGTTGAACGGTGGCGTCGAGAAGTCGAATTCCTGGTCGTGCCGGCTCACGTCAATGCGCCCTGGGCCTCAAAAAAAGCGGGGCGGCCCGCGAGGACCGCCCCGGTGATCACCCTCGCCCAAAGCCTCAGTGGTGGCTGGCCGCGCCCGCTCCACGCGGGACCCGGATGTCTTCCACCATGTGCTGGATGTGCTCCGGCGGCGGGGCCGTCAGGTGGCTCACCGTGTAGGTTACTGCGAAGTTTATCAGCATACCCACGAAACCGATCCCCTCGGGTGAGATCTTCAGGAACCACTGGTCGGCACCAGCCGTCGGGTTGATGAACTTGAAGTAGATGATGTAGCTGGCCGTGAACACGATGCCGACGATCATGCCCGACACGGCGCCCTGCATGTTCGCACGCTTGTCGAAGATCCCGAGCAGGATCGCCGGGAAGAACGACGCAGCTGCAAGGCCGAACGCGAAGGCCACCACCTGCGCTACGAACGCGGGCGGATAAATGCCGAGCAGGCCCGCGATCACCACCGCCACGCCTGCCGCCAGGCGCGCGTACAGCAGTTCCTGTTTCTCCGTGATGTTCGGCATCACGACTTTCTTCAGCAGGTCGTGCGCGATCGCCGAGGAGATCACCAGCAGCAGGCCTGCAGCAGTCGACAGCGCCGCCGCGAGGCCGCCGGCCGCCACCAGAGCGATCACCCAGGCCGGAAGCCTGGCGATTTCCGGATTGGCGAGCACCATGATGTCGCGGTCGATCGTCATCTCGTTGCGGTCGTCCTTGGCATAGAACATGCGACCATCGCCGTTCTTGTCCTCCCACTTGATCAGGCCGGTCTTCTCCCAGTTTGTGATCCAGCTCGGCGCCTCGCTGTAGAGTGCACCTGCGCCGTCTGAGCCGTTGATGGTCTCGATCATGTTGTAGCGGGCGAACGCCGCCACGGCCGGGGCAGTCGTGTAGAGAATGGCGATGAACAGCAGCGCCCAGCCCGCCGACTTGCGTGCGTCACGCACCTTGGGCACGGTGAAGAACCGGACCAGGACGTGCGGCAGGCCCGCTGTGCCGACCATCAGCGCCGCAGTAATACAGAACACGTCGATCAGCGGTTTGCCGCCACTGGTATACGGCGCAAAACCGAGCTCGGTGCTCAACCCGTCGAGCTTGTCGAGCAGGAAGGTGCCCGTCCCGGTGATCTCGCCGCCGAAGCCGAGCTGCGGCAGCGTATGCCCGGTCAGCATGATCGAGATGAAGATCGCCGGCACCATGTAGGCGAAGATCAGCACGCAGTACTGTGCGACCTGGGTGTAGGTGATGCCCTTCATGCCGCCCAGCACCGCGTAGAAGAACACGATCGCCATGCCGATGATGACACCAAGATTGATCGGGACCTCGAGGAACCTGGAGAAGACGATACCGACGCCGCGCATCTGCCCGGCCACGTAGGTGAACGAGACGAAGATCGCGCACACCACGGCCACCAGCCGCGCAGTGTCGGAGTAGTAACGGTCGCCGATGAAGTCGGGGATCGTGAACTTGCCGAACTTGCGCAGGTACGGGGCGAACAGCAGCGCGAGCAGCACGTAGCCGCCCGTCCACCCCATCAGGTAGACGCCGCCGTCGTAGCCCATGAACGAGATGAGCCCCGCCATCGAAATGAACGACGCAGCCGACATCCAGTCGGCGGCCGTCGCCATGCCGTTGGCCAGAGGGCTCACGTGGCCACCGGCCACGTAGAAGTCACGCGTGTGGGAGGCACGGCTCCAGATCGCGATGCCGATGTAGAGGGCGAAGCTCGCGCCCACCAGCAGATAGGTCCACGTTAGAACTGACATATTTGTGTCCCCTGGATTCGTATTCTTGGATCAGTCTTCGTGAACGTCGTGCTCGACATCGAGCTTGTTCATGATCCCCACGTAGACGAAGATCAGGATCACGAACACGTAGATCGACCCCTGCTGGGCAAACCAGAAGCCGAGCTTGAAGCCGAAGATCCGGAAGTTATCCAGCCAGTCGTGCAGCAGGATGCCGAAGCCGAACGAGACCACGAACCATACGGAAAGCAGCCCGAGCAGGATCCTGAGATTGCGCTTCCAGTATTCCACCCTTCTTTCGCGAGTCATTGTGATTCCCCTCCCCGGTTTAAGGATTGGGCCCAATCTAGCAGTGGGCCCTTGCGGGCCCACTGCGACATTGGTCGTAGACGGGGGAGTCCGCGGCGGTTCCGGCAACTACGACCTTGGTCGCAGGCCAGACCGCCGGGAGGTCGCGCTCAGCGGTTCATCCGCTCGACGACCAGGCTGGCAACCACGGACGGGTCGGCGAGCGTCGAAATGTCGCCCAGCTGCTCGTGCTCGTTGGCGGCGATCTTGCGCAGGATGCGGCGCATGATCTTTCCCGAGCGGGTCTTCGGCAACCCGGGCGCCCACTGGATGAAGTCCGGCGTCGCGATCGGGCCGATTTCGCGCCGCACCCAGTCCCGCAGTTCCTTGCGCAGTTCTTCGGTCGGCGTCGCATCCACGTTCAGGGTGACGTACGCGTAGATCCCCTGCCCCTTGATGTCGTGCGGGCAGCCGACCACGGCCGCCTCGGCAACGAGCGCGTGCGATACGAGCGCGCTCTCGACCTCGGCCGTGCCGAGACGATGCCCGGCAACGTTCAGGACGTCGTCGACGCGCCCCGTGATCCAGTAGTAATCGTCCTCGTCGCGGCGTGCGCCGTCGCCGGTGAAGTAGGTTCCAGGGTAGGTCTTGAAATAGGTCTCGATGAAGCGCTGGTGATCGCCATACACGGTTCGCATCTGCCCTGGCCAGCTGTCGGTGATGACCAGGTTTCCCTCGCAGGCGCCCTCCAGCACCTTGCCTTCGGCGTCCACGATGGCCGGCTGCACACCGAAAAATGGCAGCGTTGCGGAGCCGGGTTTCGTGTCGACCGCGCCCGGCAGCGGGGTGATCAGGATTCCACCCGTCTCGGTCTGCCACCACGTGTCCACGATCGGGCAGCGTTCGTCACCGACCACGCGGAAGTACCACTCCCAGGCCTCGGGATTGATCGGTTCACCGACCGTGCCGAGCAGGCGCAGCGACTTGCGTGAATGCCGCCTCACCGGTGCATCGCCCTCGCGCATCAGTGCCCGCAACGCTGTCGGTGCGGTGTAGAGGATCGTCACCTGGTGCTTGTCGCAGACCTGCCAGAATCGGCCCGAGTCCGGGTAATTCGGCACGCCCTCGAACATGACCGCCGTTGCGCCGTTCGCCAGCGGCCCGTAGACGACGTAGCTGTGGCCGGTCACCCAGCCGACGTCGGCGGTGCACCAGAAGATGTCGTCCTCGCGCAGGTCGAACACCGCTTCGTGTGTCAGGGCCGCGTAAACCAGGTAGCCGCCGCTGGTGTGCAGCACTCCCTTGGGCTTTCCCGTCGAACCCGACGTATAGAGGATGAACAGCGGATCCTCGGCATCCACTACCGCGGGCTCGCAGGTCTCCGGCTGCCCGTCGACGACTTCGCTGTACCACTTGTCGCGCCCGTACATCGCTACCGGCGCCGCAGTGCGCTTCACCACCAGCACGTGCCTGACCGTCTCGGTGCCCGGCGAGGCCAGGGCCAGGTCGAGGTTGGACTTGAGCGGCACCTTCTTGCCGCCGCGGACGCCCTCGTCGGCCGTGATAACGACGGTCGAGGAGCAATCGGAAATGCGCCCTGCGAGCGACTCCGGCGAAAACCCGCCGAAAACGACCGAGTGAATCGCGCCAATCCGGGCGCACGCGAGCATCGCCACGGCAGCCTCTGGAATCATCGGCAGGTAGATCGTGACTCGATCGCCCTTCTGTACGCCCAGCGAGACAAGTGCGTTGGCAAGCTTGCAGACCCGGTAATAGAGCTCGCGATACGTGATGCGCTCGCTCTGGTTCGGGTCGTCGCCCTCCCAGATGATGGCGGTCTTGTCGCCGCGCGTGGCGAGATGCCGGTCCAGGCAGTTGGCGGCCACGTTCAGCTGGCCGCCCTCGAACCAGCGGATGTGGAAGTCGTTCACGTCGAACGAGACATCCTTGACCCTGGCGTACGGACGGATCCAGTCGATGCGCTGGCCCATCCGCGACCAGAAACCCTCCGGATCGCGCACGGACTCAGCGTAGAAATCCCGGTACTGGTCGCGGGTGATGCGCGTCTGCGCCGCGAAATCGGCTGGTACCTTGTGCAACTTGTGCGACGTCATGCTTGTCTCCCCGTGCCTGGTTCGTTGTGAAGCGCGCTCATTCGAGCGCGGCCCGAATCTTCTCGGCCTGCGCGGCCAGGACCTTCGGGTCAGCCAGTTCCCGTGCGTGCAGCGTGAGGTCGAGCCCCTCGTAGCGCGGAATGATGTGGAAATGGATGTGGAACACGCTCTGGCCGGCGCCGAGACCGTTCAGCTGTGCTATCAGGATGCCGGGCGGGTCGAATGCCTTGCGGACCGCACGGGCCACGCGCTGCGTCGTGAGGATGGTTGCTGCGAGCGCCTCCGGTGCGAGCTCATACAGGTTCTCTGCCCCGTAGGTCGGAATCACCAGCGCGTGGCCAGGCGACTGCGGCATCACGTCCATGAATGCCAGCGTGTGCGCGTCCTCGTACACCTTATGCGCTGGAATCTCTCCGCGCAGGATTCGCGCAAATACGTTGTTCCGGTCGTAGGCCATGGGCGGTCACCGTGGCGTGTGTCCTGGTCGAGTATATCCAGCCACCATGCACCGAACGCAGGGTGATTCGACCAAAGGATGATCCAGGCTAGCCTATCCGGCGTGGACCACCGAAGAAAGGGGGACAGTCTCCTCCCCCGCGCTGCGCGCGGAAGAGGAGAATGTCCCCGGTCGTACTGTCGCCTAGAACGAGTACTTCGTCGTGAACTGGAGCCGGTTCAACGAGCCGTTGTCGTTGTTCTCGAGCTCGCGCTTCGCCCATCGGTACTCCGCACCGATGTCGAGCTTCGGGATCGGCGAGTAGAAGAAGTTCAACGACCAGCTCTCGCTTGCCTGGTTGACCGTGGACCCGTTCAGTTCGCTTGGGTTGTCGTAGCTCTGTGCCGCATACATCAAAGTGCTGCGCACCTTGTCGGTCCAGAAGTGACGATACGCCACGTAACCGGTAAAGCCGTCGATCGTGTCGAAGTGGCCATCCGGGCTGAGCGCGACGTCGTTGGTGAAGCCAAAGGCGTTGTAACGCCCGAGGTTGCCGTAGTTGAGCATCCAGCGGACGTCGTCCTTGCCCCAGGTCTTGAGCTTGCCGGTGAAGCTGACTGCCGCCGACCAGGTCGAGTCGTCGACGTTGGTGCTCCGGTTCTCGTACTTCAGCTGCCGCGCCAGGCCAGCCAGCGTCATGCTGCCCCAGTCACCCTTCCATACATACCGACCGACGAAATCCGGGAACGAATTGTCGTCGCTCGAAATCGAGCTGCCGATCACGGGGTCACCAGCGGTGTTGTACGTATACGGGGTAATCGTGGTCTGCGGGTTTTCGATCGCAAACGAGAAGCCGCCGTACGTATAGCGCAACTGCGACTGGCGGATGAATATCGTGCCGTCGGTCGGGCCCACGAAGTCCACTGCCTCCGGCAGCGCACCGACATCCATGTACGTGGACCAGGCCTGGCCGACCAGCCAGTGCTTGCTCTGGATGAAGGCCTGCCGCAGCACCGGTGCGTAGGTGTTCGATACGTTCTGCGTGCCGAGTGCAGAACCGTAGAAGTCGACTTCTATGTGTGTATTTACGTTGTCGCCGCTCTCGAGCGGCGTATTGGTGCCGACGATAAGGCGGGTCTGCTTGGCCTGGAACGTGAAATCCGTGCCCTCGTCCAGCCCGCCGATCGGCGTCTGGCCCGGCACGTAGTAATCGCGACCGGACGAGCCATCGGGGATCTCACCGTCAGGCGTAGACGTCCAGTTCGCGTCAACCTTGACGTAACCGGTGGCGTAGAACGTCGTGCCGGGCGCCGCGTTCGGCAGCAGCGAGACACTCTGCACGGGCTGCTTGCCCGCCGGGACCGCGGCTGCCGCGGGCGCCGGCGCAGGCGTCTGCTTTTCCTTCACCAGCTCGTTTACCATCTTCTCGAGTTCCGCGACGCGAGCCTCGAGCGCTGCCTCCCTGGCCGACGTATCCGTCGACTGCGCCAGGACGCTGGACGATGCGCCCAGGGCCGCGAGCGAAAGCGTCGCGACGACCAGACGGCGAAGAACAGGGCTGCAGTGGTTCTGTACAGGCATGGCTTTCCCCCGGGTTGGCATTGGCACGATGCTGCGACGGATATCTCGTCGGCGAAATACGCCTTTGGTCGAACGCGACCGGCGCGGCCGGACCCCTCGGTGTAGTCTCGCGCGCATGACCCTACAGATCATCGTCGCCGATGACCATCCGTTATTTCGCGAAGCCCTGAAGGCCGCCGTCGCGCGACGCGAGCCAGGCACCGGTTTCGTCGAGGCTGATTCTGTTGCCTCCCTGCTCGCGGCCATCGAGGCCGAGCCCGATGCCGACCTGCTGCTGCTGGACCTCAACATGCCGGGTGCGCAGGGGTTCAATGCGCTGGCCCACGTACGCGGCACACGGCCCGGCCTGCCTGTCGCGATCGTCTCTGCGGATGACGATCCGCAGACAATTGCGGCCGCGCTGCGCTACGGCGCGCAGGGCTTTATCCCGAAATCAACCGAGGCGGGCCAGATAGGCGCGGCGATCGAGGCCGTGCTGGCGGGCGAAATCTATACGCCGCCGGGATACCGCCAGCCCCGCGACACGCACGCGACCAACGAGGACCTCGAAATTGCGCAGCGTATTGCGGAACTGACGCCGCAGCAGTTCCGCGTGCTCGGTGCGCTGTGCTCGGGACAATTGAACAAGCAGATTGCCTACGACCTCGACGTATCCGAGGCCACTGTAAAAGCGCACGTAACCGCAATACTGCGGAAGCTACGTGTTGCAACGCGTACGCAGGCTGTGCTTGCTGCCGGTCGGCTCGCGACGGACCGCTCGGCGGTCAAGCCGCCGCCAGAGGAATCGGAATAGCTCAGCCCGGATCGGGCACACCGCCCGACCGCCGCTGGGACGCCAGCGACCCGAGCAGCGCACGCAGCGCGGCTGGCTTCACCGGCTTGCGCAGCACCGGGTATCCCAGCGACCGGGAGCGTTCGGCCAGCGCAGCACTGTGGTCCGCTGTCACGAGCGCGCCGGGCACGGGTTCGACGCCGGCGCGCCGCAGTGACTGCAGCAGGTCGAGACCGTCAATCTCACCGTCGCCGAGCCGGTGATCGGCGAGGATCACGTCAGGCCGGCACTGCTCAAAGAGCGCGCGCGCCTCGGCGGCATCCGCAGCCACGAGCACTCTCACCCCCCAACGCGACATCAGTGCCTTCATGCCGGCGAGAATCTCCGGTTCGTTATCGATGCAGAGCGCCGCAAGACCGACCAGCGTGGCGGGCGTGCCCGACCGCTCGTCGTCGACGACGACGGCAACTGGCGGCTCCGCCGCGCTGCTGCGCGGCACCCGCAGGCTGAACACGGAGCCGTGCCCTACGTTCGAGCGCACGCCGAGTTCGTGGCCAAGCAACAGGGCCATGCGGTGACAGATCGACAGGCCCAGGCCGAGGCCTTTCTCACCCCACGGCGACGACCGATCCAGCCGGCGAAACTCGTCGAAAATCGCGCGCTGGTGCTTCTCCGGAATCCCGGGCCCGGTGTCCCAGACCTGCAGTTCGACGAACCGGCCACGACGCCGGCAACTCACCAGCACGCCTCCGCGCTGCGTGTAGCGCAACGCGTTCGAGACCAGGTTCTGCAGGATGCGCCGCAACAGAACGCGGTCGCTGCGCACGCGGCAGCGCGGTTTCGTCACGCGCAGCCGCAGCCCGCGCCGCATCGCCAGCGGCGTGAACTGCCGTTCGATGTCGTCGAAGATTTCGTCCATCGAGAAATCCGCGATGTCGGTCCGCATCGTCCCGCTTTCGAGGCGGGCGATGTCGAGCATGTCGTCGAGGACTTCCTCGGCGGCGCGCATCGAGCTGTCGATGCGCTCGGCGATTTCGACGACCTCGGGATCGTCCTTGCGCTCGGCGAGCGTCGAGGCGAAGAGGCGTGCCGCGTTGAGCGGCTGCAGCAGGTCGTGGCTGGCGGCGGCTACGAATCGCGTCTTGGTCGCGTTGGCTTCCTCTGCCTGTCGCTTGGCGCGCTGCTGGGACGCGAGGGCCGCCTGCAAAGCACCGGTGCGTTCCTCGACGCGCTGCTCGAGTGTCAGCTTCGCCTCGAGCAGCGCCCGCTCAGTGCGCTTGAAGTCGGTGATGTCGTTGTAGGTGGTCACGTACCCGCCGTCCGGCAGCGGCTGTCCGCGGATTTCGTACACGTGGCCGTTGCGACGAGTGCGCTGGGTCACGTAGGCGGTGCCGGCCTTCATGTGCGTCAGGCGCTTCGCGACCTGGGGCTCGGGATCCGAATCGCCGAACTCGCCGTGCTCCGCGTTCCAGCGAATCAGGTCCGCAACCGGCCGGCCGACATACACCATGTCGTCGGGGTAATCGAACATCTCCAGATAGCAGCGGTTCCACGCCACGATGCGCGCGTCGGCATCCGCCACGGCGATTCCCTGCGAAACGTTCTCCATCGTGGCCTGCAGCAGCTGCCGGCTGAAGCGCAGTTCCTGCGACGTCTCGTCGAGCAGTTCCGCGACGTCCTCGGGCGGAATGCCGCGTCCCGCCATCGCATGCGTGAACATCAGCCGAGCCGATGAGGCGCCGATCGCGCCAGCGAGCACGCGTTCCATGTATTGCAGCAGGCCGCGGTCGGCGGGTTCGCTGGCAGCCGGGACCGGCCTGCGCAGGCCGGTGTGGTAGCCCTCCAGCGCGCGAGTGGCCCCATCCACGCCCAGGATGCGCTCCATCACCGCCAGCAGGTCGCCGACCCGCGCCCCGCCCGCGGCGGCGACACCCACCACCGGTGCGCCGCCACGCAGGAAGGACGTGGCGGCCATGCGGTCGCGCAGCGAGACGCCACGCACTCGCGAGACCAGCACCAGCACCACGACGTTGGTTGCCAGCGCGATCACCGCGCCTCGTATTACGGGACTCATGACCTCGATGCCGAACAGGCTCTGCGGCCGCAACCAGGAAATTCCCCATGGACCCTGCTCGAACAGCGGCCAGCCGATCACTCCTCCGGCCATCAGGCTGGGCAGCAGCAGCGAGTAGAGCCAGACCCCAAAACCGGCGGTGAGCCCCCAGAACACGCCTTCACGGGTCGCCCCCCGCCAGTAGAGGCCGGTGACGATCGCAGGCGCGAACTGTGCAACCGCCGCGAATGCGAGCAGGCCGATGGAAGCAAGGCTCGCGGGAGCAACGGTGGCGTGGTGATACGCATACGCGAGCAAAGCGATCAGCAGGATCGTCACTCGCCGCAGCCACAGCACCAGCCTGCCGACATCCGCGCTGCGATCGAGGTGCAGCCAGCGGCTGCGCCACAGCGCCGGCATCACCAGGTCGTTGGTAACCATGGTCGCGAGCGCAATGCTCGCAACGATCACCATCGCCGTCGCTGCGGACAATCCTCCCAGGAATACCAGCACGGCCACTCCGGTTGCCCCGTGCTCCATCGGCAGCGAGAGCACGAAAGAGTCCGGATGATGACTCGCCCCAAGGTTCGCGCCGAGTCCGGCGAGCACCACCGGGACCACCAGCAGCGTGAATATCACCAGGTAGCCCGAGAACAGCCAGCGCGCCTTCCGCAGGTCGGCCGGGTCGGCGCACTCTACGACCCCGACCAGGAACTGCCTTGGCAGGCACAGCACCGCGGCCGCGGAAAGCACGGTTGCGGCGACGAAATCCGGCCTTGCAATCTGGCCGATGTCCCCGAGGCGGGTGTGGGAAATGTCCGGTGCGCCGTCCAGGTGCAGCAAGGCGAACGCCCCGATCGTGACGAACGCGAGCAGCTTGACGACCGATTCGAACGCGATCGCGAGCATCACGCCCTCGTGGTGCTCGGTGGCGTCGAGACGACGCGTGCCGAACAGCATTGCGAATAGTGCCATCAGCAATGCCACCCACAAGGCGGTGTCGGCAAACCACGCCGGGTCCTGTCCCACGGAGCCGGTCAGGACGTCGATGCCGGTACCGACGGCCTTGTACTGCAGTGCCAGGTAAGGCACGGCCGCGATCAGCGCAATGATCGCGACCAGCGCAGCGAGCGCGGGACTCTTGCCAAACCGCGCCGAGATGAAGTCGGCGATCGAAGTCGTGTTGTGCGCGCGTGCAATTGCCACCAGCCGGCCGAGGAACGGCGTGCCGAACACGAACAGCAGCACCGGACCCAGGTAGATCGGCAGGTAGGCCCACCCACCGCTGACGGCCGTGCCGACCGCGCCGTAGAACGTCCATGTAGTGCAGTAGACGCCGAGTGCAAGGCTGTAGATGTAGGGACGCAGGCGCGCGTTGCCCGGGTAGACGGACTTTCGCTCGCCATAGAAAGCCACGGCGAACAACAGCCCGAGATAGGCAATCGCCAGTACCGTGAGCAGCAGGCCTGAAACCACGACTGACCCTAGCCCCTGTGCAGCTCAGGGCGAAGCGCGGGCAGCTCGGCGGCTGCTTTGTCCGGCATGCGGTCTCCCCCGGGTTGGTCGCAACGTCCGGGCAAGAGACTACACCAGGAATGACGAAGCCCGTGCTTCGAGCCACGGGCTTCGTTGTTCCAGGACCTCCGGCGGGCGGCCTGGGTCGCCGCCAGCCCGATCCCTCAGCCGCTCGCCCGCGGTCGGGCGGCGACAACAGCCTCAGTGGTCAGCCGATCAGGGCGCGTAAGGCATCACCTTGACCCGCAGCGTGAACTCGATGTTCTGGCCACGCATCAGGTGCTCGCCGTTGTAGTTGTTCTCCGGCACCGGCGTGTAAATGGCCGCATCGACGAACTTCAGGAACTTCTGAACCGCCGCCAGCGCGCCCTTGTAATCACCACGATCGAGCTTGCTGATGGCAGTGTTGACCGCTGCACTCATGCCCTTCGTGCTGTCGCCATTCTTCAGCGTGCCGGAGGCCTTCGCAGCCTCAACCGACTGCTGCAGCAGCGTCAGCTTGTAGCGGGTCAGCGCGACGAAGCGTTGGTGGCTTCCGGCCGGGGTCGAGCCCGCTGCGCCGAAGTCGATGTGCATGCCGACCACGAAGTAGGACGTTTCCTTGCCCGTGCCGCGCGAACTGCCGCACCCATTGGTGACTTCGCTCGCGGCGCCGATGAACTGTGAATCCGAGGTGGGCGGACCACCGGGGTTTGACGGGTTCTCCAGCATGCGGCTCGGGTCAGTCGTCTGATACACGACGATATCCTGATACTGCGGATCCTCGCCTGGAACCACCGGGTACACCGGATTGGTCGAGCCCGCCGTCGTGTCCTTGCAGACGTAGGGCACGTTAGCAGGTACCGCGTTGGCTGGGGTCTTGTTGCCAGGCAGCACAGTTGTCGTGTCGTTCTCGATCAGCACGGTGCCAGTCGTGAAATTGAGGTCGCTGCCGTCGACTGCTACGACGACGAACTTGGGCGAGCCGCACAGGTACGGCGGAATGAGCAACGTCTCAGATGGCCCCAGATGTTCAAACAGTCGCAGGGCATCAACGCCGCATTTTCCAGTGGCGACGCGGGGATCGGTGAACTCATACGCAGAGAACTTGATCGTATCGCCCGGGTCTATCCATTCCGCCGGGATCTTCAGGAACTGGCCCTTGATCGTCTGGCAACTCGCGCCGGTCGGATCACTGCCGCAATCGGCCAGGCGCGGCAGGTCATATTCGACGATGTAGCCGCCGATGTTGCCGAGGGCGCCCTCGTCGTTCCAGCCGAACTGGTTGTTGAGCCCGACCGCCAGATAGTTCTCGCTGCCAGCACCGGTGTTGTCGTTCGGCTCACCGGGCAACCAGCGGGAATAGGAAGGAAGCGGCACTTGAGATGTAGAGATCGGGCCTTCGCCGTTGTCCCAGCTCCAATCGGCACCGGCAGCGCTACCGGACGACTGTATGCCGCCAACCCACACTTCCGGCGGACTCGGCGGACTCGGCGGGCTCGTACCCGATTGGACCGGCACTGGCAGGAGACCCTTCCGAAGATCGTCTACGAACCGGTCTTCGTCTTCCGAAGTGATCGTGGCCAGATGACCGGCAACCCCATCGATTTCCTCTAGTTGGGCGACATTACTTTTCGCGCACTGCCAACTGATTCCGGGAGCCGCGTAGAGTTGAAAATAGTGCCCGGTGACCTCATTGGTGTCCGCTCTGAGCAGGGTGCCCGTAGGGCAGATGGGCTCCGACGCTACCGCCGAACCCATCGCAAGCAGGGCCGATAGACCAATAATGTGCCTGATTCCGATTTCCATTTGATCCCCTTGGGCTTGCACGCAAGCACGTCTCGACTTGCAGCGAAATGTTCTTCTTGAAGTGAACCAGCCCGGCGTTACGGCAATGTGACCTGGATCACGGCCCCGACACTCGAGCGGCACGGGCGTCTAACGGCCTGAACATTAGCACGAAACCGCACACAGGCATGCTGGACCGATCAGGGATTATGTAATATCAGTTGAAGTTAATTGCGCCTGCCGCCTGCCCGGAACACTAATCCGAACGCCACTCCAGCCCGGGCGTCATCCGCCCGGCTGCATCGCCCGGTACTTTGCGGATTCCTGCAGGTTTCCCTGCTTCCTGTAGTAGTCGGCAGTCCAGCGGGCTGCACTGTCCACCTGGAATGGCACGGCCCCCGCATCGGCCCGAAGCGCAGCAAGGCCTTCCAGCAACAGCTTCCTCGGCGTCGGTCGTGTGGCCGAGCCCGGCCAGCGCCGCGCCCTCGGCGCTGGTCGCGGCCGCCGTGCGTCGGTGGCTGGCGCCCAGGGCCGGCAGGCAGATGGCCCGTGCTTCGGCCGCCGCCTCCCTCCCCTCCTCGAATCGTCCGGTATCGACCAGTAGCGCTGCGAGCAGCGTCAGGCTGGCCGCGACGTCTGTGTGCTCGTTGCCCAGCAGCTTGCGCCGCATCTGGACCGCCTCGCGCAGCAGCGGCTCGGCAGATGCGTAGTCGCCTCCTTCCATCTGCCACATCGCGAGGTTGCTCATGCTGCGGGCAACCGAAGGGTGCTCCCCGCCGAAGCTGCGCCGGTACATCTCGAGCGACTCGCGCATCATGTCGAGCGCTCCCGCGGTATCGCCCTCGTCGTGCAGCACGAACGCCAGGTTGTTCAACGCAAGCGCGATGTCCGGGTGGTCATTGCCGAGCAGCTTGCGCTGCATGGCGATTGCTTCGCGGTACATGGCCTCGGACTGCCGGTACTTCTTCTGGTCGGACAGGACGCTCGCGATGTTGTTCAGGCCCAGCGCAATCTCGGTGTGCGTTTCGCCGAGCAGGAAACGTTTCATCTGCAACGCCTCCCGGTACAGCGCCTCGGCTTCCTCGTACTCCCCAGTTGCCCCCAGTATGAAGCCGAGGTTGTTCACGGCCTCGGCGAGATCCGTGTGCGGCGTGTCGTGCAACTCCCTTTGCAGCGATACCGCGAGGCGCATGGAAGGAAGCGACTCTTCGTACTTGCCCTGGTCGTAAAGGTTCAGCGCAAGGCCTTCGAGGGTCTTCGCCGCCTCGACCGTCTTGTTTCCCAGCAGCTTGCGTTGCATCGCCAGCGCCTGGCGATAAAGGGGTTCGGCCGCCTGGAATTCGCCCTTGCGCTCGAGCAGGTCGGCAAGCTGGTACATGCTGCGTGCGATGTCCACGTGCTCTGGCCCGAGCAGCTTCTGCCTGACGGCCAGCGCCTCCCTGTAAATGGGCTCCGCGCGATCGTAGTCGGCCGTCAGCGTCAGGACTCCGCCGAGCTTCTCCGCGGATTGCGCGACCTCAATGCTTTCGTCACCAAACAGCTCGCGGCGCTTCTTCAACGCGCTCGCCAGCAACTCCTCGGCGCGCGGGTAGAGCGCCAGGCTGGTGTAAACCGCCCCCATGGTCTCCATCAGTGTGGCCTGGGTCGCCGGCTGAGTGCGCAGTTCCAAATTGATTCTCTGCGCGCCCTTGTCGAGGATTTCACGCGCCGTGATGGAGTTGCCGAGCGCCTCGTTCGGGTCGGACACGGCGAACAGGCCGACCAGGAAGTCCGTGGTCTGCCGCGCGGTCTCCGCTTCGGACTCCGCGCGTATGCGCTCCCGCTCCGCCTCGTTGCGGGCCAGCCACGCTGCGCCGGCCAGCCCCGAGGTGATCGCCATGCCGGCGATGGACGCCGAGACCAGCAACATCATGCGCCGATGCCTGCGCTGGGCCTCACGCTGCTTCAACTCGTCGAGGCCGACGCCGAGCATCCCGGCGATCAGTTTCAGCCTGACATCCTGCTTGGTGTCCTTGTGGGGCCGGGCGTCGGCGGCGATCGGCTCACTGCGCGTGCCGGTCAGCTCTCCGTCCGCGCCCATCGTGTAGATGAGCGCGTTCGGAAAGCATTCCTGGTCGGCCGTCGACTCGTTCGCGGAAGCGCCCGGCTCCCCGTCAACGATCAGGCAGAAGATACGGTGCTCACGACCGAGCCGCTTGAACGCCAGGATCTCCTCGTTGACCCAGCGCGACTTTGCAGCCGCGGTCGAACAGATCACGACCTGGAATGCCGACTGCTCGAGTGCGCGCGTCAGTGTCTCGCCGAGATTGGTCGCTGTCGCGAGTTCATCGCGGTCGCGAAAAACAGGCGCAAGCCGCTCCGGGACCGGACCAAATGCCGTCTCGCGGCCGACGAGGTGCTTCGGCACCCGGTAGGTCTCGAGGCTGCGGTGCAACCACGTGGCCCATTTCTCGTTGGCGTGGCTGTAGCTGATGAAAGCGCGATACTTGAACTGCGGCTGCAATGATCGCGCTCCACGTGAACAGCGCTCGGAATATACGCCGGATCGCCGGCGACTGCGCAAGACCCGGCTGGCCCCTACGGAACTCCTGCCGCGCGCTCGCCCATCAACATCCTCGCGAAATACGTGTATTCGAGCGCGATGCGGTAGGCCAGCTGGTCCTGGTTCGCGGTGCCGCCGTGGCCGCCTTCGACGTTCTCATAATATAAGTAGTCGCGGCCCAGCGACCTCATCTTCGCAGCAGCCTTGCGCGCATGGCCCGGGTGAACGCGATCGTCCCGGGTCGAGGTGTAGTAGAAGACGCGCGGATAGGCGACGTTCTCCCGCATGTTCTGGTACGGCGACCATTTCGACATGTACGACCAGTCTGCCGTGTCCGGGTCGCCGTATTCGGCCACCCACGAGGCCCCGGCGCCGAGCTTCGTGTAGCGCCGCATGTCGAGCAACGGGACGCCGATGACCACGCCCGCATACAGCTCCGGTCGCTGGTTGACCACAGCGCCCATCAGCAGGCCGCCGTTTGAGCGGCCGATGGCGCCAAGCCGCCCCGGCGAGGTCACGCCCCTGCTGACGAGGTCGTCCGAGACCGCGATGAAATCGTCGAACACCTTCTGGCGATTCTCGCGCAGGCCCGCCTGGTGCCAGCGCGGACCGTACTCCGATCCGCCACGGATGTTCGCGAGCACCAGCACGCCGCCCCGCGATATCCACAGCTTGCCAGCGAGCGCGCCGTGCTGCGGCCGCGAAGGATCCTCGTAGTAGACCGGCAGCGTGGCGCTGAGGAATCCACCATAGGCGTACTGCACCGTCGGCGCATTTCCTTTCGCGAGGACCGTCTTCCTGCCCATCACGAAATAGGGAATCTTCGCGCCGTCGGTGGACACGGCGAAGCGCTGCTCGACCACGACGTCCGATGCGTCATAGACCGCAGGAGCCTGGAAAATCCTTTCGACCTTGTTTGCCGGTGTCACGAAATAGAGTGATGGCGGCATCACCAGGCTTTCGAATGAGAGCAGCGCGTCATCGGTGCCGCCGCCCGCAGAGACGATCTTCAGCACGCCGTTTGCTGGCAACTCGATTTCCTTCGCCCGCCACTCACCCTTGTCGCCGCGTACAACGCGTGCGGCCTTGCCCGAGACGTTCTCCAGGTACTGGATTACAAGCCCCGTGTCGCCGACCCCTATGGACTCGACCGATTGCGTGTCGCTGGCGGCGAAGACTAGTTCCACGCCCCCTGTTTCGAGGTCATAGGCGATGACGGAGCCTTGTGGGTAGTCCCTGTCCCGGTGACGCCAGGCCTGCCGCAGGAAGAAGATCGCGCGACCATCGAGCACACCCTGGAGGTTCGAGTTCAACGGCAACGGGAGCTTCGACGGCTTCGAAAGCCCGGTTGCGAAGAAGAATTCGGTGTCGAAAAAAGAAATGCCTCGCAGCACGAAGACCTGGGCGCCGTCGTCCTGGTCCACGCGGGAACGAACTGCGACGTCCCCGCTGCTCGCTTCGAAGTAGGTCGTCGCGTCGCCGAGCGCCTTCCCACGCGGCCATATCTTGAGGATGCGAGGGTATCCCGACTCGGTGAGCGAACCCTCGCCCCAGTCGGTTCCGACCAGGAGCGTATCGGCATCGACCCAGGAAACGGCGGATTTCGCTTCCGGAAGCAGGAACCCGCCTTTGACGAACGCCCTCGTCGATGTGTCGAATTCACGCCACGTGGACGCATCGCCTCCACCGCGCGACAACTCGACCATGCAGTGCCGGTACTCCGGGGACAGGCAGACGAACTGTCCGCTGACCCAGTTTTCGCCCTCGTCCCTGGCAAGCTTGTCGAAGTCGATCAGGATTTCCCAGTCCGGCGCTCCGTTGCGATAGCTCGCGACACTGGCGCGTCGCCAGAGTCCGCGTACGTGCGTCTCGTCCTGCCAGAAGTTGTAGAGCGCACCATTGTGGATCGCGCCGGTGGGGATTCGCGCCGGCGAGGTCAGGATCGCGAGCGCCTCGGCACGCATCGCGGCAAAGTGCGGGTCGTCTTCCAGGATAGCGAGCGAGCGGGCATTTTCGGCTCGCGCCCAGTCGAGCGCCCGCTCACCCTCGATCTCCTCCAGCCACGAATAGGGATCGCCGCCTGACTGAGCCGCGACCGGCATGGCGAACGCGAGCGTCAGCGCGGCCAGCACGAGCATCTTGTACACGCAATCCTCCACGAGCGGCCCGCCTTCACGGGCGACGTTCTGCTGAAAACCGTTTTCAACGCCTTGGCGAACTCAGTCCCAGAGCGACACGACGTGACCGATCGCAGCCTCGGCGCGACCAGCGTGGACCTCGCGCCAGGTCGCGGCAGCCGCCGAGGGGCCACGCGAATGCTTTACCTGCAACCACTCGCGACTCCAGCCGACGAAGTCAGCCAGCGCCGCGGCCGTGCGTTCCTGGTAGCCGCGCAGCCCCCAGTCCTGCACCCGCTTCTTGACCTGCGTCGGCGCAAAGAAGAAAGCCGGCTTCGGTCCCGGCAGCGGAGCAGCACGCGAGGGGGCATCGTGGTGACTGAGGCCGACGGCCATCGAATGCTTTAACTGGTCGCCAAAGTGCGAATGCACCGCGGCCAGCACCGGGCCGTTGCCCGCCATGTCGATCGAGACGATAGGCGAATCCGACGGAATCGAGGCGATGTCGCCGTACTCGACGACTTCGTCGTAGCAACCGAGCCCGTGGGTGAATGCGTGGTTACGCGCAGCCGTGACACCAATCACTTCCATCTGTGGCCGCTGGTCTGCACAACGCGCGAATCCAATCGCGGTCTTGCTCGAGGCCGAGAGGACCAGCACGCGTTCCGCACCGAACCAGGCGTTGTCGGCGAAGTAGTCCTCGGCCAGCCAGCCAGTGATGAACAGACCGCGCAGCAACGCATGGCGATCCTCGGCGTCCGACCCCGCCTGGTAGAAAATGTCGCGATCCGTGGCGGTGTAGGCCCGGTACACCGGCGCATGCGCGGCGCGGTGCGGCCCTTCGTCACGCAGGCCGTCCGCCGACGGGGTGACGATCATGTCCACGTAGCGCGCCATCGGATACCAGCCGTAGTACCGACCGCCGGCAGGCACCTCAGGGTGACGCGACTCGACGACCTCTGCCCAGCCCATCGCCGGCACGCAACCCCAGCCCGCCTCGCCGCTGGGGAAGAAGTCCCAGTATCCGAGCGTGTCCCCAGTCGTCGCGTAGGTCACCGTGTTTGCAGTCAATGCGAAGCGCTCGATACGGAAGCGCAGCTGCCCCGCGGCGAGTTCCGGCATATCGCTCTCGCGCAGGCGCGTCTCGGCGTGTGCGGCGCGATTTACCTGCAGCGTGATGTTTCTGGTGGTCATCGTGGTCCCCGCAAGATTCTGTATTTCAACTCTCGAACAACCGCCATTCCGGCTGATAGGCGAGACCCAGGTTGACGATACGCGTCAGCAGCTTGTCGTAGCTGATGCCGGCCAGTTCGGCCGACTCAGCAAAGTCCTCGCCATAGGTGAGGTTTGGATTGGCGTTAGCTTCCAGCACGAACAGGCTGCCGTCAGGACGCATGCGCAGGTCCATGCGCGCAAATCCACTCATGTCCAGCGCCCGGTAGATGCGCTTGGCGAGCCGGCCGATTGCGTCGACCTGCGAGGGCGAAAGGTCCTGCACCGGGCCGGTCGAGATGCCGTGCTTGCGCTGGTAGGCGCCGTCCCATTTCACCTTGCGGGTCGCGATTGCCGACTGCACCTGCGGCAAGGTGCCGAAGTTCATCTCCCACACGGGCAGCGCAGTCAGCCGGTCGTTGCCGAGCACGCCGACGTAGATCTCCCGCCCGTCGATGAATTCCTCGACCAGTGCGCCGCTGTTCGTCTGGTCGTGGATGAACTCGACGCGCTCGCGCAGCCGTGCCATGTCCTCGACCACGGACGCCTGCGATATGCCCAGCGACGCGTCCTCGGTCGCCGACTTCACGAACATCGGGAACTGCAGGCGGCGCGGCTCGCGGAAGCGACGCCCGAGCGGAAAGAGCGCGAAGCGCGGCGTCGGTATGCGATGTGACGCCAGCACACGCTTGGTGAGCACCTTGTCGCGCGAAATCATCATGCCGCGCGGATTGCAGCCCGTGTAGGGCTGACGCATGAGCTCCAGGTAGGCGACCACGTAATGGTCGTAGGAAACGATGCCCGAAAACTCCTCGAGCAGGTTGAACACGACGTGCGGACGCCATTCGTGGATGGCTTCGCGCAATTCCTTGAGCTGGTCACCGACACCGATCACATGCACCTCGTGACCAAGGTTCTCCAGCGCCGACATCACGTTGTATTCCGTGCGGCACTCCTCGATGTCGGCCTCGCTGAGCCCGGCCAGGTCGGCAGGCGGCACGAGCGTCTCGTGGACCATCAGCAGGATACGTAGCCTCTTCATAGCGCGTAGTTCTCCCTGTTGCGCTTCAGCACGTCGAGAACGACGCGCTCGTGCAGCCTCACGACGCGGCGCTTGCTTTCGCGTCGCGGACGCCTGAGCACCAGGTCGAGTTCGCGTGCGCGGCGGACGGCGGTCTCGATCGCATAGTCGACCAGGTAAGGGTGCAGGCGCGAACGTCGCACCAGCAACCGCCTGAGCTGGGGTTCTATTTCGCGGATGAACGTCGCGGCCGATACCGGCCTCGGTCGCGCGTCGCGGTCGACAAACGCGCGGCGCAGCCAGCGATCGTAGCGCCGATCGTAGCGGAGATAGGATCCAGCCTTGCGGCGATAATGCTTCGCCAGCGTGCGTTCGTTGGTCGTGAGCGGCTCGACGACCGTACGATCGCGATTGGCAGGCTGGCGACCAGCGATCTCCGCCATCAGGCGATCCACGTATTCGAGCTTCGCGAGCGCCGGCCAGTCCGCATAGTCGCGCCGCCATCGCGCTTTCGGTTGCAGCCAGACCGCGAACGTCTCGGCGAAATCCTCGGTCGGGTGACTCTGCGCGTACCAGTGGCCGAGGTGCAGTACGTAGTTGCGGCTGCTGGGCTTCGGGGCATAGTCGCCCGGGTACGGTTGTGACGAGGGCCCGAACACCCGGCGCCAGTCTGCCCGGCGCCGCAGTCCATAGGCGGTGTCGATGGCGTGCCCGGCCTCGTGGCGCAGGATGCGCATCAGCCATTTCCTGCTGCCGCCCTCCACTTCACCCATGTAGCGTCGTTCGAGCTTCTGCAGCCTGGAATGTGCCAGGTAGAAGGGCACGGCAATGCCGGGCACCCCGTCGGGAGAGAACCACTCCTCGCCCAGCCAGACGTGCGGGCGGAATCGCAAGCCACGTCGCTCGAGCGTGGCGTAGAGGCCCTCGACCGAAGGCCACGCCTCGCTGTCGCGGAGCCGCAGCCGCAGGTCGCAGAAGCGGAGCGCGAGGAGTTCCTCGTCGTCGTAGTCCTCCCAGCGATAGCCGCGAACAGCGCTTGATCCGCCGCTTTTCTTGCGCATCGTTGCCATACCTTCCCAATCGTACCTCAGCCGACTGCGATGCCGTGGACGATCCCTGCATCCCGACCCGTACCTGAGACGCGAGCCCGTGGCCGGCGAGAGTCGCCGATGTCGGGCAGGGCTCGCGTCGCGTCGCGGTCGCGGTCGCGGTCGCGGAATGTACGTTGTTTAAGGGCTAAGTTCCTGATAGTCCGGCAGCCGGTCCTCCCACCAGAATGGCGCCTCCTTTCCTGCCGGCCCCGTTCCAGGTGACCGGCACGGATTCTCGTGGGGTCGAACATGCCATCAGAGTCGAATACTGCCGCGCGCACGGGGCTGCCCTCGGCAGCGATATCCGCCAGCGCCCTGTCCACTCCGGAGCCGTTCGTGCGACTGTTCGCGCGACGGGTGCAGCAGGAAGGCGCGCTCGACCTGACCCAGGGCGACTACAAGAACGCAGACTTCGCGCCGCACCCGGAGGTCGTCCGCGCGGCTCAACGCATCACGCGCAACACCGTGCACAGCTATGGTGCAGCTGTCGGACGCATCGACGTGCGCAGCGAGGTCGCGGATTTCTTCAATCGCGACGGGCTGCTCGACTACCCGGACTCGGACGTGCGCTTCCAGCCGGACGAGGTGCTGTTCACGCCGGGCACTCGCGCCGGGCTTGCGATCGTCCTGGAGGTGCTCGGTGCCGACGGATCGGGTGTCGTCGTGCCGCGCCCGAGCTGGGAGTACGACTGGTTCATCCAGCGCGCCGGCAAGACCGTGGTCGAGCTTCCGACCTCGGCCCCGGGATTCCTGCCGGACCCGGACGAGCTCGATCGGCTGCTCGCCGCTGGTGGAATCTCGTCCGTCATAATCAACAACCCGCACAATCCGACCGGTCGCGTCTATCCCCGCGCCCTGGTCGAGGACCTGGTGCGGATCGCGGTCAAGCACCGCTGCTACGTGCTCTACGACTCCGTCTACCAGCGACTTGATTACGTCGGCTGGTTCGTCAACCCGGCGTTTGCCTGCCCGGAGTGGCGTGACTGGGTGGTGTCGCTGTCGGGCTTGTCGAAGATGGACATGTTCGGCGCATCGACCGGTGCGCGCGCCTGCTGGATGGTGATCTCCGACCAGATCCGCTCGAACGGCGTGCGGGCCCGCGAGATCCTCGCAAATCTTTCCGCGTGGCTGGTCGCGACGCCCTCGACGCTGGCGCAGGACTGGGCACTCGCCGCACTGCAGAGTCCGCTGGCGGCGCTGCGACGGCCATCGCCCTACATGCGCGAGCGGCGCGACTACATGCTGAAAGCGGTCGACGAGATCGCCTCGCTCGGCGTCGAGCGAACCGACTTCGGCGGTACCTTCTACTCGCCGCTGGCGTTTCCCGGGCTGGTGGGCGAACCATTCGACCGCCTGCGCAACGGCGTGCACGAAAAAGCCATCGTGCGCAATTCGATCGACGCATTCGAACTGCTGCTCTCCGGCGGTGTCGGCGGCATACCGTTTGCCGCATTCGCCGGCAGCGCGGGCGCGGACCGCTACGGCACCTGGCAACGGCTTTCGTACGGTTCGAAGGACGTCAAGGAACTGGCGGTCTTCATGGACCGCGTGCGCACCCGCATCGAGCAGCAGGGGCGCCTCGGTTCCGCCGTCGCCTTGTCACCCGACGCGCCGCAATCGCCGCGGGATGCCGTGTGGAACAGCGTCTGCACCGCCGACGGTTACGACGCGCTCGACGGCCTCGATCCAAAGGAGTTCACCGAGGCGAGGCGCCGCCTGCTCGAAAATCCGCGCCACGAGGAGCTGCGCCTGACCGGCACCAAGCATCCCGACTCCACCGCCCACCGCGCGGCCCAGCTCGAGCGGGCATTGCAGGCGGCGCCAGAGGGAACCTCCGACCGGGCACGCCGCGCAATCACGCACATCGAGTGGAATCCGCTGATGGAGGCGCACCAGGAGTTCGACGAGAACATCGACGACCTGGTCGGGCCCTGCAGCGAGGTGCTGCTGGACATGGAGGGACGGCAGATCAGCCCGGACTGGCTCGACGTCCCGGAAAAGGTCGTGCTCGCACTGATGCGTCTCGGCATCGTCCCGGGCGAGGACCGGCACCTGCTCGCACGGGTACCGAACCCGTTCCTCGAGCAGGACGAGGAGAAGGTCGCAAAGATCCTCGCCT
This sequence comes from uncultured Gammaproteobacteria bacterium, assembly GCA_963793005.1. Classification (GTDB taxonomy): domain Bacteria; phylum Pseudomonadota; class Gammaproteobacteria; order Steroidobacterales; family Steroidobacteraceae; genus RPQJ01. The sequence continues at coordinate 2,392,671 of CAWBYP010000002.1, read as the reverse complement.
CCATCGCACGCGCCAACGTGCTGTTCCACCTGGCCTGCGAACGGGTCGGCGTAACACCGAAGCAGAATGCAATCTACGAGATCTCCGTCCCGCAGGTGAATTCCACGGCGGAAATTGGCGCCGTGGTGAAGGTGGGCTCGATGTACCTGCAGGCGATTGCCGGCCTGTTCGACGGCCCGCCAGAACGCGTCGATGCATTCCTCGCGAGCCGCGTGCCGCTGGAGCGCCGCGCCGGGATGCTGGAGCGAATCAAGCGGGTGCGCCTCGTTCCGTTATGCGAAAACGTCGGTGCGCTGGCCCACCTGCCGGACCTGCTCGAATCGTTCTACAAGGCGCTCGAGCGCGGCCTCGGCATCGAAGACCTGCCGACGCCGGACACGTTCCGAACTTCTTTCGATCGTCCGGAAGCGCTGGTGCGCGTGTTCGTGGCGATGTCCGACACCGCGCTGCAGAGCGGCAAGATAGCGACCGATGCCGCGTACACGCTGGCCGTGGCGAGTCGCGCCGAAGCTGAGCGCCGTCTTGCGGCCCGCGCGCGGCGGCTCGGCGAGCCCACGCCGAAAGTCAGCTTCCTGATAGGCGCCGGCCGGGCCGGATTCCGTGGGGGATTCGACCCCGCGCACCCTGGCGTCGTCGCGCAGTTCTCCCGCGCGGACGGCGTCACGATGCAGGGCATCCGTGCCGATGCGCCTGAGCAGGCATCACGCCTTGCCGCGGAGTTTCGCGCCAGCGTGGCTGCCCGGTCATCGCAGGGTCGCCAGGCATCGACCGCCTTACCAGTCGCAGACACCGAGTCGATGACCCGACTGCTGGAGGCCGGCATCGATGCGCACACCGAGACCCTGCTCAGGATCGCCGCGCTGCTCGCGCCTTTCGGCAGCCTGGTGCCGCAGACGCGCGTACGCATCCGCGCAACGGGCTCCGCCAACTACGGGCGCTCGATCCCCTCGTACCCGGCTGAATGGGGCGGCGGCAAGTCGCTTCCGGACGATCGCGACCTGCGCGATGCCTGGCCCGAAGGCGTCACGCTGCCGCGGGCCATCGTCTACAACCTCGCCTGCACTACGCTGGGACTGCCGGCCGTGACCAGCGACCTGTCCGTGCTGGACCGACGTGCCGCGGTGCTGCTCGAGCGTCACGTGCCCGGCTACCGCGAGATCATCGCCAGCGAACTGCCGTGCTTCGTCAAGGAAGCCACTGGCCTGGTGTTCGGACGCAAGCTGGCCGAGACGACGGCCCGTCGTTGCCTGCGCGCCGCCGCCGCGCTGTGGGTCGATGCGCGCACCCGCGAGGCACTGGTGGCACCCACTTGCCTGTTCGCGATGCAGTACCTGCGCTACATCGCCGAGGATTCCGAAAGCTGGGACGAGACCAAGGAGCACGAGAGCCAGACGACCCGCGAGGAGGAACTGATCCGCGAGACGTCGAGCGTCGCGTTCGCGGCACTGTGCGCTGAGCAGCCCGGCAGGCGCTGGCCGCTGCTGCAGACGATGGTCGATGCCGAGGAAGCTTCGCGGCTGCTGCTGGCGCGCGAACTGACGCTGGAGGAAAAACGCGAGTTCGTCGACCTGCGCATCGAAGGCTGGCTGCGGAACCTGCCGGACGCGCTCGGCAAGGAACTTCGCCAGGGCTGGTCGAGCCTGCGTGAACTGGGCAAGGACGAATTCGAACTGGATGCCATCCAGCGCCTGATCGCACTCGAGCAACTGCGCGGCAGCGTCGGCGCCTGACGCTCGCTCACGCTCCGGGCGGTCGTCCTGCCAGCAGTTTCGGCAAGGTGAAAGAGTCCACCAGGCCGCGCGCGCCAAACAATGCCGGCAACACGTCCGCCGGTGCGTAGTCGCGCCGCAATTGCGCGACCAGTTCGGTGCCGGAGCGGTACGCGGGCAGGTACATGCGCCCGAGCAGCGGGTGCCGCCCCCACGCGCCTGACAGCTTGTCCGCACGCTCGTCGGACACGAGGAAATCGCGGCGCAATATGGCGGCCACTTCATGCTGCGGGCATTGTTCTTGCCAGGTAAGCCAGGACGAATGGTTCTTCGCGTCGTCCTGCAGCAGCGCAAGCAGCACGCCGAGCTCCAGGTCGCGGTCCGGCAGGTCGGCGGGCTCGATCACGTCGTGCGCGATCAGTATGGCGTTGTTGGCGATGCCCTCGAACAGTACGGCGGCCCGGGTGTTCATCGTCAGCACCGAGGCCTCGAACCCGACCAGGCCGCGCACGAACAGGTCCTGCAGGTAGGCGAAAGTCGTTACGTGCCCAGGGACGACTTCGTGGCTGACGAGTTGCTGGAATTCGGGTACCGAGATCTCCAGCGCGGCGTTCAGTTCGTAGGTCGCCTCAAATTCGGGCATGCCGTCAGGGCGACGCGCATGGCCGAGGTAATTCATCGAACCGGAGAACCACGCGTTCTCGATCGCGAGGAACTTGACGTTCGCGCGAGGCACGCGCGCGAATTCTGCAGGCAGGTGTGGCAGCAGGTGGCGGGCTGCCAGCGCGTCGTAGTAGGCGACGAACGCATCGCCAAGTGCCGCGATCGACTTGCCCGGCACATTCCGGTCAGCCCGCCAGGCATCGACCGCGGACAGCAGCGAGGCCGTGTCGCCCCCGGTCGCGTAGCCTGCCGCGGACAGCAGCTCGATGACGCGCGTGCGCTTTGCCGAAGGATCCGACGGCTCCGGCGCGCGGCCAGTGATCGTACGCACGCAATGGTCGTAGGCGACCGGCGGGCCTTCGCCGATGATTTCCATCGCGAGATCCCACATCACTTCGCAGCAGGATCCGAGTCCTTCGAGATACGCGCCGCGCCAGCCACCCGCGGCCCGGGACTGCTCGAGCAGCTGCCGGATGCTGCCGCCGACGTCAACTGCCGAGAGGTATGCCTTGATTGACGCGTGATCGGGCAGCGGCGCACCGACACCGCCATTGGCGCGCAGTGCCGCGGCCGATGGATGCGAATAGGCCGCCGGCAAAGGCTGGTCCGAAAACCAGCAGTCTGCAATGAAGCGGCCGGTGCCGGACGGATTCATCACGTCGCCGCCCCACAGCGTGTCGATTCCGATCAGGGCTTCGGCGATAGTAGTATCGAAAGTGTTATCTGGCATGGTCGAAAGCCCCCGCGACGTGCTGTAGGCGAAGAATGTAGCATTCCCAGCCGTTAGAATGCCCCTGTCGTCCCCCTGCCCGGTGTCCCATGACCATTCGCGCTGGCTTCGCCGACACCGTCGGCCACACCCCGCTGATCCGGCTGCGCAGCTTCAGCGACGAGACCGGCTGCGAAATCCTCGGCAAGGCCGAGTTCCTGAACCCCGGCGGCTCGGTTAAGGACCGTGCTGCACTCGGCATCCTCCAGGACTTCGAGCGCCGCGGATTGCTGAAACCGGGCGGCACGCTGGTCGAGGGCACGGCAGGCAACACCGGCATCGGCTTTGCGCACCTCTGCAACGCGCGCGGCTACCGCTGCGTGATCGTGATGCCCGACAACCAGTCGCCCGAGAAGGCTGCGCTGCTGCGCACGCTCGGCGCCGAGGTGCAGGTGGTCAAGTCGGTGCCATATGCCGACGAAAACCACTACCAGAAGTTCGCACCGCGCGTGGCTGCCGCGATCGAAGGCGCAGTCTGCGGCAACCAGTTCGACAACACCGCGAACCGCGACGCGCACTACGCCACCACTGGTCCCGAGATCTGGCACGACACCGACGGACGCATCGATGCATTCGTCTGCGCGACCGGCACCGGCGGTACGCTGGGCGGCGTCTCGAGTTATCTCAGGCAGCAGAAGCCCGCCGTGCGCATCGTGCTGGCCGACCCGATGGGCAGCGGGCTGTACAACTGGGTGAAGACCGGAACGCTGAAGTCCGAAGGCTCGAGCGCCGTGACCGAGGGCATCGGCATCGGACGCGTCACGGCCAATCTCGAGGGCGCACCGATTGACGACGCGGTCCGTATCGACGACGCGGACATCGTCCGCACCGGCTACCGGCTCCTTCACGAGGAGGGCCTGTTTCTCGGTGGTACCAGCGGCGCCAACGTCGCGGCCGCGTTGCAGGTGGCGCGTGAACTGGGCCCCGGCCACACCATCGTCACGATCCTGTGCGACAGCGGGCAGAAGTACCTGTCGCGGTTCTGGAGTCGCGACTACCTCGCGCAGAAGGGGCTCGCCGAACAGGCGGCCCGCCGCTAGGCCAATCTTCAAGGAACAGCGATGGTAAGAATGCCGTTGGCGGCCTGTTCGATCAACGCGGAGAGGACGTCCTCGCCGTCGTCCTGCGCCTTGGCGGTCAGTTTCTTTCCGGATGAAGTCTTGCTTGCACCGGGTTTCGCAACTGAGTATTCGAAGCTGACCTGATCGCCCTTGCGCACACTTCCCTGGGCTGCGCTGGCAATTTCCTCCCTCGCCTGATCCCGAACTTCCTGCTCGGCCACAGCTCCGGCCGCGGCAACGGCCTGCGAAGCGACCACCGAGCCAGTGCTGTAGCCGCTCGCGCCCGGAATCGAACTCGCGACGGGCGCGGCGGCCGCAACGAACTTGGCAAAGCCTCCCGAGCTGCCCTTTTTCTGCGATACCGAGGAATAGACAACGTACGTGCAACCCAACTGCCTGGCTTCGGCGTCAGCCTGCACCTGCACCAGTGACGCAAGCGGCGTCACCTCTGCAGCCGGCCCACTTAGGTAAGCCATCAATGAATTGCGAACCGCTTCGGCGAGGCTCGCCGTATCCGCGGTGCCCTGCCCGGACTGCACATGCGGCCGCACGACACAGATCCTTGGTAAGCCGTCAGCGACCTGCCCTTGCGCCGTCGGTAATACGAACATCACGGCCGGTACGGAAAGCGCAATCGCAATTGCGCGGAAACTTCCTGGTAAGGCATTCATCACCAACCCCCTTCTCATTCGCGTCTTCACTGCGGCCATCGCCCGGCGATTTGTCGATCGAACACCTCCGTCCTGCTACGCCCGATGCAGTCGGCTCATGTCATTCATCTAGACGGTGCGGGCCGGATCATGGTTAGCACGACACGGTCGATGCCGACAAACACGTCGGACGATTGCGGATTCCTGCCGACGATCATGAAGCTGATCCTGCGATCCGGCCCCGCGCGCAGCGCCACGGTTCCTGTCGTGATGCACTCCGGCTGCGACACTTGCGGGGCGTAACAATCGATGCTCCCGGGGACTGCTGCATAACCCTCGACCGTCGCCGGTTCGCCTTCCACCTCGACTGTGATCACGCCATAGTCCGGTGCACGCGTGAGGCACACGCCCACTTCGTAGCGGCCGTCGGCGAGGACCGGGACCGACAGATCCAGCACTGCACCCACGGCCCCGTCGCGCCAGAAGAGTTGGGCATCGTTGCTCCATCCGTTGCCGAAGGTGGACATTGGCTGAGCGATGACCGTACCGGCACTGGCTACGGCCCGCGGCCCCAGCAGGTTTTCCGCTTCGAAACTCATTGGCACTACCGTCCGGACTGGTCCCTCGAACAGGTATGCATCCATTCCGGGCGCGTCTGCGGCGCACGCGGAGGTCATGGCAATGATCCCCAGCACGATACCCGGCGAACGTCCGGTCCATCCGCGACTGCAGATTTCCTGCAGTCGTGACGAGCCGCAGTGAATGAGGCCGGGCATCGTTGCTCAGGGCGGACCGGCCCAATAGAGCCGGATTCCCGCCAAGCACACCGGCACAGCCGGACGTCATCTCGCAGTCGTCAGTTGACCTTGACGCGACGATCCGCGCCAGCTCGATCAGGCATCTGTACGTGCCTCGCATCCGGCGACATGAGTTCGACGTCGATCATCGAATGCCCCTTCAGCACCTTGACCTTCATTTCGCTCGCTGACCCGCGACCCAGCGATGTCGCCCACCGCGACTCTCCGATCATCAGAAAGATTCGTCGCTCGCGCAGCTAGCCCACGCCGCGTCGTCCGCCGCCGCGTTGACGATCACCGTCAGCAGGTTCGCATCGTTGCCGACAATGTGCATGTAGGAACACTGGTAGGCATCCACGCCCCGGACCAGCGAGCCGCCGCTCGCGGTGACAGAGCCGGTATCGGCATCGGCAGCACGGCCATCACCTGCTCGTGGTCGCAAGACCGCAGGTTCATCGCCGCGTCTGCGTCGTCGTTGCCTTCCTGCGCGCTGCTGGCTTGTGGCCTGCGGGTTTCCCGAACCTCCGCACGCGCCGAGGAGCATAGCCGTCCGACCAACAGCGCCCTCGTAAACCCGGCATGCCTGGCATCGTAGCCCCTTGTCGCTTGATTTTTCGCAGTATGCGCCGCGTCGAAGGCAACGAAAGCGCCTGCAAGGCGCAGCAATTGGCGCGCTCGGTTGATCCACACTTGATTTAAATGAGTGTGATTATCTTCCAGTTCATGCCAATGGGTTCACCGGCGGCGAATCCGTTGTTAGCCCTCTTGAACAGGCGCAGACTCCGGCACGTGACGATGGGAGACGCCTATGAGAAAGGTGGTCACGATTCTCGGCTGTTCTGCGTCGCTCGCGTTCGCGGCTCCATTTGCGTTGGGGCAGGATCGCAGCGGCATCCCCGACCAGCCGGCCGAGCAAGCCACACAGCCAACGCGCACCCAGGTGCCAGCAGCCACACAGCCAACGCGCACCCAGGTGCCGCAGGTCACGCAGCCCACGCGAACCGAGGCGCCGCAGGCCACTCCGGACTACGTTCTTCCTGTACCCACCGTGATGCGGCCCGCCGAGGATGGCACCGTGGACGGCAACCTCGTCGTTACGGTGCAGGTGCCTGTTGGCGTGATCGCGCATCAGTACACGCTGGAGGCCGCGTACCTGGACCCGGCGAGCAACCAATGGAACTTCCCCGGCACGATCAGCCCGGATTTCTCGGGCGATCAGATTGCGATTACGACGATACCGGCGGAAGTGCGCGAGAAGTTCAGCGCAACTGCAACGCGCTGGAAACTGCACTCGCGCGTCACTGATCCGCCCGGCAGCTGGGGACCATGGCGTGAGTTCAACTGGCACACGTCGGCCACGGTCCGACAGAGCGCTGCACGGGCGACGGCTAATCCGCTCGACTCGACGTCGGAATGGGCGTCTGCCGGTCGACCGGAACGTGCCATCGCAACCCAGTTGCTTTCCGGTTCCCGACTGCAGGTGTGGGACGGCAAGCCCATGCCAGCCGCAAATCAGCGGGTCTATGTCGCGGGCCCTGTCAGCCTGGACTGGGCACAGGCGGACCTGACCTGGTGGTTCAGGGTCTCGACCGCCAGCAAGACCGCAGTTCCCGGCAAGGGCCGATGGGAAATGTCGCGGGCCCCGTTCCCGGACTGGGCCGCGTGGACACCCGAGCCCGGCTTCGGCTTTGCGGGCAGCACCGACGGCGTGCAGTTCACGATAGATCTCGGTCCGTTTGCGCCGCGACCGCCGGGCTGGGTGTCCAGTGCCTCAACCGCGATTCAGCCGAAGGGCGGTGCCGCGATTGCGGGTCCAGAGCCGTACTCGCCGCAATCACTGCCCGGACCCTCCATGAAGCGCGATGTGCCGAACGATCTCGTGCCAGCGTCCAGGACGGGCCCGCGAGACTTCGACCCCACGTTGGGCAACCTCCCGGTTGCCACTTCGTTGTTCGTGCGAGTCGTGCCGCTCGATGCGGCTGGCAAGGACGCGGACCTGCCCAGCAATTCAGTCGAACTGCAGTTCGGTCCAGCGCGCAAGCCACCACTGTTCGATGTGACGCCGAACTGGCCGAAAGTGAAAATCGTCTCGACGCGGCCGGTACGCGCCTATTCATGGGATTGGGAATGCTGGGTGGTGGCTAGCCGTGACCAGACGATCGTTACTACCAAGATTGCCAAGGGGACGAAGTTGGACACGTGTCATCCACCGGACACAGACTGGGCCGAGAACGCCGTCGATGCTATCGGTTCATTTGCCGACTTGCTGAAGGACGCGATCAACTGGGCCTCGGGCTTTTACAAGGATTTGAAAACCAAGTTCATATCGACACTGGTAGACATCATCCCGGGGTGCAGCGGCAGTAAGGCTTGCAAGTACGCCATCAAGACCGGACTGGAAGCGGGGATGGCGGCGGTAGGAATGCCGCCGGAATTGCCGGACTTCGACCAACTGCAGGCCATGGGTGAAGGCTATCTCGTCGAGGTGATGGCGGAACAGGCAGCTGCAACCGGCGTGCCCTTCGCCCAGGACGCGGCGGAAGCCGGCCTCAAGGAAATGATCGCACAGGGAAAAGCTGCTGCGACCTCGGGTGGCGCCGGTTCTCCGATGTGGGTACCGGACAAGGAGAAGCAGTACGCGCCGCTGCTGGTGAACCTGCTGCTCAGCAATCCGTCGCAGACGAAAACACCGACTGCATACCTGAAGCTCGCCGAGGTCGGCGGCAATCGCTATCAGGGCAGGACCCTGACTGTCCCCGCCCTGGATCCGGGCCAGACGCTCAAGGTGAGCGTGACCCTGACCCCGACTGTCGATCCAAAGGCCTGGATGAACTTGAGGCCGAGCACGCATGAGCAGATGCTCGCCGCCGCCGAAACTGCACCACGTGCGATGACGTCCGCGGGCCCGCCCGAATCGACGCAGATCTCGCAGATGGAAATCAACACGAAGAAGTATGCACAGGCCAAGGCGGCGCTCGATGCCTGGCGCCAGAAGTACACGACCGGATCCCTCGTCCTGCGAGGCGACCTGTCGCTGCCGCCGCTCGGCTACAAGGCGGGCGCGGCACAGAACTCATGCATCGCCTATCAGCCGGGCGGGTGCCTGGCGCAGTAGATCGTCCGTCGCGCGGACGATCAAACGGCTCGCATCATTGAAGTATCGGCTGCAGCGTAAAGCAGTCGATGCCTACCATGGAGCCGCTCGACTGCGCATCACCGCCCCAGCCGGGCCCGAATCTCGCCATCTGCTGAATCGCAACCGTGCGGTCATTGACCTGGACCCCGCCCGTGGCCAGCAGCGACTCGGCTTCGACAACCGATGGCACTGTTGAAGCTATTGCAACGGTTCTATCCGGCCGTAGCCCGACAGGCGCGTGACGAATGCACCGGTTGCCGGGTCGACGCACCAGCCGCGGGTAACGCCACTCTCCTCGTCGCCGTCGGCATCCGACCACACGACCCAGCATTCGCGCGGCGCCGGCAAGGCCTTGTCGCGCTGGAAGCGCAGGCCGAACTGCACGGACTCGCCCTTCTTGAAGCCCGCACCGGTCGCCGCCTCATAGGCAACCGGGCTGTCGACAAAGCCGATCGACACCGGTTTCACCAGCGCGCAGCCTTCGCCACCGCCGACATTCTCGACGGAGCCATTTGCCATTGCGCGAATACGGGTACACATACCACTCGAAGGCGACTGCACATCGTAGAACCAGAAACTCGCTGATGGCCCCTCTGCGAGGCTGGTCGTGACGACAGCCAGCTGTGCATCGACCTGCCACTCCTTCGCCGCGGCCATCGCCTGATCGAGCCGTGCTCGCGCCGTGATCAGTCCGTCCTCCTGCACCGGAGTCGCCGGCGGGGCGGCGGCGGGGGCCGCCGGTGCTGCCGGCGGCTCGGAAGAGGCAGCATTCGCCGTCGGTTTGTTCTCACCGCACGCAGCAAGGATCAGTCCGGCGCCGATGATTGTTGGCAGTCTCCCGGCATGTTTCATGGCGACGGCTCCTCGAGGAAGGACCGATCGAACCCGGCCTGCGTTGGCAGGCGAATAGCGCCGTCCGAGCATACTCCCATGTCATTTTCGCCCGCCAGTGCCAGCGAAGCTGGCGGTGTCGGCACCCAGCGCCGAATCCACCGCGAGCGGTGACGATGCCTTCGTCCTATACTCGAGGCACACTGCATCGGGGGGTACAGTCATGAGCTGTGATCGTCCTTTTCCCGCCGACCCCGCGCGTCGCGAGCCGGACATGACCCGCGCACCGCAGCGCACCGTGAATAAGACCGGCCAACGGCAGGTCAGGTCAGCATCGACACTTCTTGCCCTCGTGCTCGGCCTCGCGGCACGCTCCGCCTGCGGATGGGACGCCACGACGACCGACCTGCTCATATTCGACCCGCCGGCGACCGTTTCCAGCGCGAAAGCAGCTGCGGCGATCGGCAACCTGGTATTCGACGAAGGCACCCCGCTGAGATTCGGGTGTTATTACCAATACGTGAGTGGCACCGACGCCACGCCTCCTTGGCAGGTCCTGATCACCGTCGATGGCAAACCCCTGGGCAGCATGCAGGCCAAGCCCGCCCTGATTGACGTGATCACGACTTCTGAAGAATACGTGACCTACACGGGGATTGAGTCGAAGACGAGCAGGACCAAGAAGCTCATCATCGAAACCTACTACGCCGAGACCAAGTGGACCGCGTCGGGTGATGGACCGCACACGGTCCAGTGCCAGCTGAACCCGGACAAGGTGGCAGGCGAAACGAACCTCAACAACAACCTCGCGCAACAGGCATTCACTGTCAGGGGACTTAAAGCGCTCGGCCACGATGGCCTGCCGACGGTCACCTTGAAGAACGCCGCAGGGAGTTCGGTATTCGTGCTGGGACCGAAGCTGAAGATTCCGCTCTATGCGACCGTTGCCGACTATCCCGTTGGCGGCAAGGCCAATTTGGTCGCCTACGCCAAGGCCAGCCCGTACGAGGAGGCCTGGCATATCGACATCTCGAGAGTCGGCACTCGCGAGCCGAGTGGCCGCGAGGGAAGAATCGGTGGGTTCAGCCGACCGGTGACCGGTTTCCAGTACAACGCCGAACTCGACCTCGCCTGGCTGCAGGCGCACAACGCCACGCCCGGAAAGTATGTCGCGCGGGCCTACCTGTCGCAGACTGCCAATGGCGTGACGGCGATCGGCCCCGACAGTCGACTGGAATTCGAGTTGCGTGGGCCTCCACAGGCCGACAAGGCGCTGCAGCCTGTCGACGAGAACGCGCCCTCACCGCATGCGACAACACCCGAGGGCCCGCCCCCGCAAGTGCGAGCCACACCTCAGGGCAGCGACCGTGCAGCGCCGGAATCGGCGACGCGGGAGCAATCCGCAGCGGGCCGGACTCCGCAGCAGGATGCCGGCCGCGCCGCGCCCGGGCCGGCGATGCAGATGGAAATCGAGGCCGACGCGCTCGTGAAGAACGGTAGCGTCCAGGTTTCGGGCGGACAGGCGCGGGTGCAGCCGATGTCATCCTTCGGCGGCGGCTGGAGCGGCGGCGAACAGCTCCTGTGGAGCGGTGGCAGCACAGGCGCGGTGCTCGACCTGATGTTCGACGTGCCGGTCGCCTCGAAGTATGCGTTCGAGATCTACATGACCCGCGCGCCGGACTACGGGCAGGTGCGCTTTGAAATCGATGGGCAGGCGAGCTTCGCGAATTTCGATGGCATTGCGCCGCAGGTGATGGCTCCCGGCCCGACACAGCTCGGCACGTTTCCGCTGCAGGCCGGCAAGCACAAGGTGAGCCTCATGATCGTCGGCAAGCATGCGCAGTCGACGGGCTACCTGGTCGGAATAGACAAGCTGCGCCTGTACCCGGCCGGCCCGATCAACTGATCTCGACCAAGGCGCCGAATGCCGCCGCAATATCTCCGCGACCGGACAAGAAAGGGCGATTCAATCTTCGGCACGGCCACGCCCGGCATTCCCGATCCGCCGCTGCCGTTCACCGGCGGACGCATCCCGGCCTCGGATGAGGAACGCACGTCGGTCGAACGGCGTGTGATGGCGCAGTTCTTCGTAGCGCCCGCGCTGTCGTTCGCCGCGCTCGGCGGCGGGTTCAGCCTCGGCTGGCCATACCTCGCGGGGGCCGGCGCCCTCGGCCTCGGATTGACCGCCATCATTACGGGTTGGCTGATGATCCGCGAGCAACGACTCATGTTCATTCGGGGCGATACGGTGACGCCCCGGGCCTATCTCTACTTCATCTATGAGGGATTCGCCGCCATCCCTTACGGCCTCGCCTATCTGGTCGCAGGCTTGTCGCTCACCGTGGCTTCGGTGCTGTTCCTTTCCGGTGTCGGCATCGATCAGCTGCGCGACGCCGTATTCACGCGGCCGTATCGCATGCTGACGCCCATTGGCGCTGGCCTGCTGTGCTACGGGCTCGGGTTCATGATCGGCTTCCGTCGCCCGGCAGGATCCGTAAGCGACCGCGTCACTGTGAGCCTGCTGCACCTGCCTGCGCTGTTCGGAGGCGCGATCCTCATAGCACTGGGTAGCGCAGTGCTGGGTCTAGGCGTTTTCGATTGGCTGAATCCGGATTCCCTTGGCGAACTGGCGAGTGTTGCCGCGCGTTGGTTGAATCGCGCGTAGACGCGCTATCAGCATTATCTCCAAGCATCACATTACGCCGGCGGGGAACGGTGTCCCGCGGGGCAGGCCGAAGCGGGTGGCTCAGCGCGTCCAGTAAACAGTCTTCGACACGATACCGGCGTTGACCTTCACCTGGAGGCGGCCGTCCGGCGTGAGCGTCAGGACCGCCGGAAAGCTCTTGCCATTGCGCGGGGCGTAAAGCTCGCCGCCGGCCCACGTCGCGGGGCCAGTGAACTTGAACCCGGAGAGGATCGCTAGCCCGAGGATGGGTCGGTCGCGCAGCGCCGCGTTTTCATTCTTGGCATCGTTAACCGGCTCGCCATCACGCGTAGGTTCCTTGAGCCAGGACACCTTGCCCGAGAATACAGGGTGCTGACATCGGCAGCCTTGTCGGACACGACATCCACTTTCGACTGGCCGTCTTCGGTCAGCCACGTGCCGAGGATGGCGTCCTGCGGCTGCGGCGGCCTGGCTCGCCTGCATCAAGAACATCGCGAACGCGAGACTCAGACTGCAGAAAACAAGCTTCGGCGTGAATCGAGCGGTAGCCATCTTGTTCCTCCGGAATGCGACAGGGTTCCCGGGTTGCCCGTCGAGATACGACAGACATCCCGTATCCTATGGTTCCACATTATCAATTGCATGGACGAGTTGGATCTAGTTCGACACGATCCGTTGCGACCAAGCATGAAACCCACTGCGATCCGCTGGTTCCTGACTGCTCGCGATACCGATGCCCGGCTGACGGAGCAGCCCTCACTGGCACCTGACGCCAGCGAGCCCGGCCTGCCTTCGGTGTCGGTGGACACTGAACGCCGCTTCCAGTTGATCGAGGGATTCGGCGGCGCCTTCACCGAGGCCGCGGCGGTGAACTGGCTGACGCTCGGCGAACGGCGGCGCCAGGAACTGCTCGAGGCTTACTTCGACGCGGAGCGTGGTCACGGATACTCACTATGCCGCGTGCACATGGGCAGCTGCGACTTCGCATTGGGCAACTACGCGCATGTCGAGATGCCGGGCGACGTGGCGCTCGAGAGTTTCAGCATCGCGCGTGACCGGCAGGCACTGCTGCCCTTCATCAAGGCAGCCCAGCGCGTAGCCGGCCAGCCGATAAAGCTGCTCGCGTCGCCGTGGAGCCCGCCTGCGTGGATGAAGACAAGCGGCCAGATGAACCGTGGCGGCATGCTGCGCCCTGAATGCCGCGGCGCCTGGGCGCGCTGCTACGCACGCTTCATCGAGGCCTACGAGGCCGAGGGCGTGCCGATCTGGGGCGTCTCGGTACAAAACGAGCCAGCGGCCACGCAGAGCTGGGATTCCTGCATCTACACGGCCGAAGAGGAACGCGACTTCGTGCGCGACTTCCTGGGCCCCGAGCTCGAGGCGGCGGGCCTCGGCCATGTCAGGATAGTCATCTGGGATCACAACCGCGACCTGATGGTCGAGCGTGCGCGCACCGTGTACTCGGACCCGGATGCGGCACGCTACGTCTGGGGCACGGGGTTCCACTGGTACGGCGAAGACTGCTTCGATCACGTCCAGCAGGTCCACGATGCGTGGCCGGACAAGCAATTGCTGTTCACGGAGGGCTGCCAGGAAGGCGGCCCGCATCACGGTTCCTGGGACCTCGGTGAGCGCTACGCGCGCTCGATGATCAACGACCTGAACCGCTGGACAGTCGGCTGGATCGACTGGAACCTGCTGCTAGACGGCCAGGGTGGCCCGAACCACGTCGGCAACTTCTGCAGCGCACCGATCCACACGGACGCCTCGTCGGATTCGTTTCTCGCTGCAGAGCTCGTACTTCTACCTCGGGCACTTCGCGAGGTTCGTGAAGCCCGGCGCACAGCGCCTGCTGTGTGAAAGCAGCCTGCATGACCTCGAGGCCGCGTCGTTCGTCAATCCGGACGGCTCGGTCGCCACCGTGGTCATGAACCGCAGCGAGCGGCCGCTGCGCTTCGGGTTGTGCATTGCAGGCGCGCACGCCGTCGCAGAACTGCCCCGGCGCTCAATCGCCACCTGCATCGCCTGATTCCCGATTCCAAGAAAAAGGGCCGCCCAATGGGCGGCCCTTGCAGCGCGTGCTGAATAACGAACTCAGTTGTTGGTGAACGCCACCGGACCGAGGTTCACGCCTGTCGGGTACTGTCCGGCCCCGCTGGCATTGGTGAAGTTGAAGCTGGACCCTGGCACCGTCACCGCCACCCTGGCAAGTTTGCCGAGTACCGAGGCCACGGCCGTCCCGGCCGTGTCGGTGCCGCAGACACCTTTCACCGTCCAACCGGCCAGCGAGAGCTTGTACGAGGATCCAGCGCCGATCTTCTGGTTCGCCACGAATGTCGTCGAGATCTCGGTTCCGCCAGAGCCGGTTGCGACGCAGCCGGCGACCGCCGGACCAGCGAGTGTTATCTCGATGACCGGATCGAATCCTGGAACCTGGTACATCTCCGCCGGACCCCACAACTTGAACTTGATGCTGGCGTATCCGCTGACGTCAACGGTGCCGTTGGTCGGCGAGTTCGCGTACAGGCCCATGTAGGACGCGGCGAAGGTCGAGGCGGGCGCGGTGAACACAAAGGTACGGAAGAAACTGGGAACGCCGCCCGGATTGTCGATCGTGCCGGCAACCCATCCGAGCTCGTCGATCTTCTGGCCCGAACTGCTCATCAGCGGATCGTTGTAGTAGCCGATGCTCCCGCCGCTGGCCGCGCCGATCGTCGTCGCGCCTGTCCACCCGCCATGGTTGCCGTTGCCTTCGAGCGCACCGATATAGTCCTGGGCAAAGATCGCGTCACCGACCTTGATGAATCCGAACACGTCATTGGTCGTGGCGACCGGAATCATGACAGGCCCGGCGCACCCCATTTCAGTGCACCCTCCGCCACCGCCGCCGCCGCCGCCGCCGCCAGCCGTGCCCCAGAAGTAGATGTTGTCGACATACAGCGTGCCCGCGGTAGCAGGCTCGAGCTTGATCTGGATGATGGCCGACAGGTCGGGCACCGTGTAGTTGCTGAGATCAATGTCAACGCTGTTCCAGCTTCCTGTGGTCAGCGCCTGGGTAACGGCGTTCTCCTGGCCGGCCGAAATGATCGACACCTTCACGCTGCTCAGGTCGGGCGTCCAGAAGTCTATGTGAAGCTTGCCTTTGGCAGACACGTTGACCGGATTGGCGCTCCAGTCGAGGCCCTGGTACAGGCCACCCGGTCCAGCCCAGCCGTACTGCAGCAACTTGTTGGCCGCGATCGTAGGTTCGCTGAACGTGACGGGCGGACTCTGGCCCCAGTTCGGGAACGGATCGAAGTTCGCAACCGTTGCAGCGTCGCTGTAAATCGTCACCGAACCCGCCGGGATCGCCGTCGTCGGTGCGCAAGTCGGCTCCGTCGTGCCGCAGCTCGCGCCGGCTGCCGTGCCCCAGAAGTAGATGTTGTCGACATACAGCGTGCCCGCGGTAGCAGGCTCGAGCTTGATCTGGATGATGGCCGACAGGTCGGGCACCGTGTAGTTGCTGAGATCAATGTCAACGCTGTTCCAGCTTCCTGTGGTCAGCGCCTGGGTAACGGCGTTCTCCTGGCCGGCCGAAATGATCGACACCTTCACGCTGGTGATGTCCGGCGACCAGAAATCAATATGCAGCTTGCCTTTGGCAGACACGTTGACCGGATTGGCGCTCCAGTCGAGGCCCTGGTACAGGCCACCCGGTCCAGCCCAGCCGTACTGCAGTAACTTGTTGGCCGCGATCGTCGGTTCGCTGAACGTGACGGGCGGACTCTGGCCCCAGTTCGGGTACGGATCGAAATTCGCGACCGTCGCGGCGTCGCTGTAAATCGTCACCGAGCCCGCCGGGATGACCGTCGCCGGCGCATTGGTTGGCGCAGTGCCACCACCGCCGCCACCGCCGCCGCCACCACCAGTGCCGAGGAAGGTGATGTCATCGTAGTAGTACACACGATTCTCCGGCAGCGGTGCGGAGCCGCCATTGCCGATGCCGAAGTCGGAGAAGATCGAGAGCTTGTTGTAAGTCTTGGACGGATCCAATGGCGAAGTCGGCCCGCCGCCGACAGGCGGGTTGAGGGCCGGGTTGGCGAAATCGAAGGTCAACGTTTCCCACGCACCCGCGGTGGTGGTAATCGCATCGGTTTCGCACGTGATGCCAGGGTTGGACGCGTCTTCCACCTTCAGCCGCACACGCACGCCGACCGCCGGGCTGTAGGCCCGTATCGTCATCTTCGTGTCGGTCGCGGTAAATGGAATCGCCGGGATCGAGTCAAGCGGAACCGTCTGCGTCGAGACCGTCACACCGGCCCACTGCTCCGAACCCGGCGGCGGCGTCGCGTACTTGAACACCTGAAGCACCTGGTTCGCGCCACCGGTCGGATCGTTGGCGATGACCGGCGGTGCGCCGTTGACGCCGAAGTCGGTCAGCTTGGGCGGCGGCACCTCGTCGAACGTGATGATCGTCGTGCCGCCACCGCCGCCGCCGGCCGTGCCCCAGAAGTAGATGTTGTCCACGTAGATCGTGCCGGGCGTGGCCGATTCCAGCTTGATCTGGATGATGGCCGACAGGTCGGGCACCGTGTAGGCGCTCAGGTCGATATCGACGCTGTTCCAGCTTCCGGTGGTCAGAACCTGGGCGACGGCGTTCTCCTTGCCAGCCGAGATGAGCGACACGCTCACACTCTCCAGGTCCGGCGTCCAGAAATCTATGTGCAGCTTGGTTCTCGACGACACGTTCACAGGATTGGACGACCAGTCCAGCCCTTCGTAATTCAGCGCGGAGTACCACAGCGACGTGTTGCCGGCGATCGTCACTTCGCCATGACAGATCGTTGCCTGGCCCCAGTCGGGACACGAATCGAAGCCCGGCACCGTCTCGCCGTCGCTGTAGATCATCACGTTATCGGCGGGAATCACAGTCGCGGGCGCGCAGGTGGGCTCAGTGGTTCCACAACCGCTACCACCACCTTCGCTGACGGTAACCAGCGTGGTCGTGGACTTCCCCGAAGTCGCTTCCGTCGTGGTGATTGTCGACGTTCCGGTGGCGACTCCCGCTACGACTCCTGAAGCGCCGACGGTCGCGACGGAAGGATCGGAGGATACGAACGTCAACCCGACGGCAATGACCGCCTTCGAACCCTCGTTATAGGTCCCGGTGACTGTCAGCGGCTGCGTAGCACCGACCGCCACGGTAGGCGCCGTCGGCGTCACGGCAATGGACACCAGCGTCGCCGACGGGACGGTGATCGCTGACGTCGCGGTCTGTGTGATGCCGAGCGTGGAATATGTGGCAGTGATCGTCGCGGTTCCGGCCTTTGCCCCCGTCACCACACCGGAGCTGCTGACGAACACGACACCCGCGGGCGATGAGGAAGTTACCGAGAACGACGACGCCGAGGTCACGTCGATGGTCGAATTGTTGCTGAACGTAGCAATGACCCTGAGTGCCTGCGTGCTGCTCAGCATCACGGTCGCCGTTGCCGGCGCGACACTGATCGACGTGAGCGACGGTTGCTTCTTTGCCTTCGAGTCGGATGGCTGGCACCCCGCGAGATTGAGGCCGAGGCCGATCGTCAGAGCGAGCAAGGTCAATTGCCTGAAGAATCTCATCGGCGTGCCTCCGAATACGGTGTTCGATGCAACGGAGAGGGAAGCGTCTGTGGCGACACTGGCGCGGGACCCCCCTCTCCCGAAAGCGCTTTCAAAGCCAAATCTACACAGCTTGTCTCGCCGGTGTCAATCAAATGACTGCGGGGATTTTTGCTGCAAAGCGGCAACTACATCCGCTGCCTTTGCTGCGCGCAGGCAGGCCTGATCGAGGCGGCGAGCCCGCCCCGAGTCCGACCCCACGGTGCCTCGGCGCTCAGCCGACGGCGACCGGCGCGAGGCGCGACAACATCACCGCTGCACGCTCGCCGATCGCGCGCCAGTCCCGTGCTTTGACCAGCTCGGCAGGCGCCAGCCATGAACTTCCCACGGCAGCGACGTTAGGCAGTGCAATGTAGTCTGCAAGGTTGTCCGGGCCGATGCCGCCGGTTGGACAGAACTGCACTTGCCCGAAGACATCGGCGTAGGCGCGCAGCGCTCCGATGCCGCCGAAAGCGCCGGCCGGGAAGAACTTGAATACCGTCACGCCCAGTTCGAGGCCCGTCATGACCTCGGAAGGCGTGATCACGCCGGGCAGGTACGGCAGCCCGATTTCCTGCGCCTTCCGCACCAGTACCGCGCTGGTACCGGGGCTGACCGCAAAGGCAGCGCCCAGCCGTCGTAGCTGGTCCAGCTGTTCGACCGTGGTGACGGTACCGGCGCCGACCGACACGCCATCGACCTCGGCGAGAATGCTGCGGATCGCGTCGATGGCGCCCGGCCGCCGCAACGTCACTTCCACGCAGCCGACACCAGCATCGCGCAGCGCAACGGCCAGCGGAACGGCGTCGACTGGATCGTCGATCACCAGCACCGGCAGCACGCGGAAACGTCGCAGCAATTCGATCAGCATTGGATTCGGTCCTTCAAAGGTCGACAGCCACTACCAGGGGCTGCGTGTACAAGGGACCACCGAACGTCATGGCGCCCTGCTCCGCACTGGTGACTGAGCCGCGCATGTTCGTGAACAGTTCCCGCCCGAAACCCAGGTCATGGCCCGATGGCACGCCGCATGGGCGTTCCCGTGCCTGGAGCTCGCGGACATCGAGCAGCGCTTCGAGCCGGCCTGCCTCGGCGTCCAGTCGCAGCAGGTCGCCATCACGCAGGCGCGAGATGAGGCCACCCGCGGCAGCCTCGGGCGAAAGGTGGATGGCCGCAGGCACTTTGCCCGACGCGCCGGACATGCGCCCATCAGTGACCAGCGCAACCTTGTGGCCAAGGTCGAGCAGGACGCCGAGCGACGGCGTGAGCTGGTGCAGCTCCGGCATGCCGTTCGCCCGGGGTCCCTGGTACCGCACGACGACGATCACGTCGCGATGCAGCCTGCCGGCCTTGAACGCAGCCACCACCGCGTCCTGGCTGTCGAAGACAGCGGCCGGTGCCTCGATGACCCGGTGCTGCGCCTTCACGGCAGACACCTTGATGACCGCGCGGCCGAGGTTGCCCGTCAGCAGGCGGATGCCGCCGTCCGCTGCGAACGGATCTGCCGCCGGGCGCAGCACCTCGGGGTCCAGCGACTGCCCCGGGGCCGGACGCCACAGCAGGCGGCCATCGTCCAGGAATGGCTCCTGGGCGTATGCCGCGAGACCGTCGCCGCACACGGTGGTGACATCCGCGTGCAGCAGCCGCGCCTCGAGCAGTTCCCGCACGACGAAGCCCATGCCGCCAGCTGCATGGAAGTGATTCACGTCGGCCTGGCCGTTCGGGTAAATCTTCGTCAGCGACGGCGTGACCCGCGACAGGTCCGAGAAATCCTGCCAGTCGATCTCGATGCCAGCGGCAGCGGCGATCGCGACCAGGTGGATCGTGTGGTTGGTCGAGCCTGCTGTCGCAAGCAGGCCCACCATCGCATTGACCATCGCGCGCTCGTCTACGACGCGACCCACGGGCCGGTAGTCACCGCTTGCCGTCGTGATCGCGACAGCGCGCCGTGCAGCAGCCTGCGTGAGAGCGAGCCGCAGCGGCGTGCCGGGATTGACGAATGCGCTGCCTGGCATGTGCAGGCCCATCACCTCCATCAGCATCTGGTTGCTGTTGGCCGTGCCGTAGAACGTACAGGTGCCCGGCCCGTGATAGGACTCGGCCTCGGCTTTCAGCAGCTCCGGGCGACCGACCTTTCCTTGCGCGTACAGCTGGCGGATGCGTGATTTCTCGGCATTCGGCAAACCGGAAGTCATCGGCCCGGCCGGCACGAACAGCGCCGGCAGGTGGCCATACGCAAGCGCACCGATCAGCAGGCCCGGCACGATCTTGTCGCAGACCCCGAGGCAGAGCGCCGCGTCGAACATGTCGTGCGACAGGGCGATCGCCGTGGACATGGCAATGACGTCGCGACTGAACAGCGAAAGCTCCATGCCGGCACGGCCCTGGGTGACACCGTCGCACATCGCCGGGACGCCGCCTGCCACCTGCGCGGTCGCGCCCGCGGCCAGCGCGGCAGCCTTGATGATGCCCGGGTAATCCTGCAGCGGCTGGTGCGCCGACAACATGTCGTTGTAGGCCGTGATGATACCGATATTGGGACGCTGGCCCGCCGCGAGCGCCGACTTCTCCGCAGCACTGCTCGCGGCAAAACCGTGCGCCAGGTTGCCGCAGGACAGACGGGCCCGGTGGGTGCCGCGTCCGTCGTTTGCAGCGATACGATCAAGATAATCCAGGCGTCGCGGCTCGCTGCGAGCGCGAATCCGCTCCGTCACCTCGGCGACCACCGGGTGCGTCATGACGGCTCGTCCTCGTGCCAGGTCCGGCCGTCACGCTCGATCAATGCCACGGCGGCGCTCGGTCCCCAGCTGCCGCTGGTGTATGACCTGGGCACGATTCCCTGCTGGTTCCAGGCGGCCAGGATCTGGTCGGTCCAGCGCCACGCGGCCTGCAATTCATCCACGCGCATGAACAGCGTCGGCCGGCCCCGGATCACGTCGAGCAGCAGTCTTTCGTACGCGCCCGGGCTGCGGCCCCCGAAAGTCTCGTTGAAGCTCAGGTCTAGTGCGGTCTGCCGGAGCTTCATTTCGCCCGGCCCGCGCTGCTTGCTCATCATCAGCAGGCGGATTCCCTCGTCGGGTTGCAGGCGCATCACCAGCCGGTTCGGGTGGATCGCGCCTGCGCTCTGCGGATACAGGTCGTGTGGCGGCGTGCGGAACTGCACGACGATCTCCGACGCGCGCGACGGTAAGCGCTTGCCGGTGCGCAGGTAGAACGGAACACCCGCCCAGCGCCAGTTCTCGATGCCAGCCTTGACCGCGACGAAGGTCTCGGTGCCGCTGGCCGGGGACGCATCGATTTCCTCCAGGTAGCCGGGCACGGGCTGTCCGTCGATTGCACCCGCGCGGTACTGGCCGCGGACGGTCAAGTGCGCAACATCCGCGCCGCCAATCGGGGCCAGCGACTTCAGGACCTTCAGCTTTTCGTCGCGGACTGCGTCGTCGTCGAGCGTGATCGGCGGCTCCATCGCGGTGAGACACAGCAGCTGCAGCATGTGGTTCTGCACCATGTCCCGCAGCGCGCCCGCCTGGTCGTAATAGCCCCAGCGTCCGCCGACGCCGACCGTCTCGGCCACCGTGATCTGCACGTGATCGACGAAAGTTCGATTCCACAGCGGCTCGAACAGCCCGTTGGCAAAGCGCAGCACCATCAGGTTCTGCACCGTTTCCTTGCCGAGGTAGTGATCGATGCGGAAGATCTGCTGCTCGGAAAAGCTGGCGCCGATCGCGGCATTGATGGCCTTTGCCGAGGCGAGATCCTTGCCGAGCGGTTTCTCCAGCACCAGCCGGGTCACCGGTGTTACGAGCCCGGCGCCCGCGAGGTTGGAAGCGATCGGACCGAACAGTTCGGGTGCCGTCGCCAGGTAGAAGCAGCGCACCGTCGCGTCGCGCCCGGCAAGGGCAGCGCGCAGGGCGCCGAAGGCCGCAGCGTCGGTCGCGTCGACCTCGACGTAATCGAGCCGTGCTGAAAACCGCTGCCAGGTCTCGTCGTCGAACTGCCCGGTGGGAAGCTCCGTCGCGCAGGCTTCCCTCACCAGCTCACGGTAGTCGTCGCGGCTCATGCTGCCGCGCGAAACGGCGATGATGCGCCCGTCCTGCGGCAGCCGGTTCTCGTGATCGAGGTGATAGAGCGCTGGAAGCAGCTTGCGCTTGGCGAGATCGCCCCGTCCGCCGAACACGACCATGTCGAACGGCTGCATCATCAAGGCGGTCTTCCCCTGCGGCATGTTCAGCCCGTGATGGTCTGCGTCGGTACCTGTCGGTGGCCCGCCAGGCGCGAGGGTGCGGGCGGCCTCATGCGGTCCGGCGATTGCGCAGTCGATCGGCGTAGAGCTGCTGCATGACGATCTTCGGCTCTCGATCCACGGTGAACAGGCCCCAGTGCTTCTCGGGCTCCAATGGGTCCGACGACCCCTTCCAGGGCTCGTCGAATGCCTCGAACACGAAAGTCAGGATGCGCTCGCTGCTGGTCCACTCCATCAGGTCCTGGTAGTAGATCGCCTGCAGTTCCTGCGACGAGTTCTCCGGGTTGATGCCGCGGCCGTTCGAGTTCGTCGCCCAGCCCGCCTCGCTGATGACCACCGGCTTGTCGGGATACAGGCTGGCGACGCTGTGATAATTGTCCTTGGAGTAATGCAGTGCGTCGTGCACGTGCTTGTACTCCCAGACCGGGTAGGTGTGCAGCGAGATGAAATCCAGCTCGCGCACCAGGTCGCGCAGCTTTTCGCGCCACGGCACATAGTTCTCGCAGAACGTCACGGGCTGCGGCACGCCGTCCTTGACGCGGCGGACATGCTGGATCATCCGATCGACCGGCACGAAATGGTCGGTCCAGTCGACGGTCGCTTCATTACCGACCGCCACCGAGAACACGATGTCGTCATTGTGGCGTGCGAGCGTAATGAGCCGCTCGATCTCGGCGTCGTTCTCGGCAACGTTTGCTTCCAGCTGTTCTTCGCTGTAGGTAGCGCCCCACGGGCAGCCGAAATTGTTCATCTCGGCGCCCAGGTGCGCACCCAGCATGACCTGGAAATCGAGGCGGTCCCGCCGGATGACCTCCAGCACGCGTTCGGCATGTGTGCTGCAGTCGTACAGGCGAAGCAATCGCCAGTTCTTGTGCAGTATGTGCAGGTCCTCGCGGATCTCTGCCAGCGACGGGTAGAGCCTTTCCCCCGGGCTCTGGCCGCGGCGATAACCCGAGTAGCAGATTGCGTTTCCGTATGGCAGCTTGAGCATCGGCGATCGTCTCCGGGCCTACACGTACTTAGGCAGGCCGTCCTTGTCCCACAGGCCCCAGTAGGCGCCGACGTCGCCTTCGACGCCCACCTTCCACGCCTCGTCGAACGCCGAGAAGTAGAAGACTTCGACTCCGTCCTGCCTGGCCCAGCGGTACGTATCGATGAAGTAGCGCATCGCGCCCTCCACCGACGGCACGGCACCGTGGAAGGCCGTGCCGGTGTGCGGCCAGCCCGTCTCGCTGATGATGACCCGCTTGCCGCCGGCCACCGCGACGGTGCGGTGGTACATCGCCTGCATGTAGGCGATTGCCTCTTCGCGCGGGCAGCCCTCCCAGAACGGGTAGCAGTTGGTCAGCACCACGTCGCAGGCTGCCGTCACCCTGGGATGTCTCTCGAACAGGTAGTAGGCATCGACGTAGCCGACCGGCACTCCCGGCACCGCCTGCTTGACGCGCTCGATGTAGCCGAGCAGCTCGTCCTCGGACATGTCTTCGCGCAGCAGCACTTCGTTGCCCACCGCCAGTATGTCGGCATGCCCTGCCTGCGCGACCGCGATCGCTCCGGCGATTTCGCGCTCGTTGATATCACGGTCGGTCCCCAGCCACGCACCTACCAGCGTCTTCAGCCCCATCTCGCGGGCGATCCGCGGCGTGTGCTCATGGCCGTCGGTGCAGGAGAAAGTGCGCACCCAGCCTGTGTAGGGACGGATGATTCCGAGGCGCGCGCGGATCTGCTGTTCGCTGACCATCGAACCCGGCGCCTGGCCCTCGAGGTAGGGACTGAAGCACAGGCCGTGCACGCCCGCGTGCAGCGAGGCAGCGAACTCGCCAGCCAGGTTGGCGAGTTCCTCGGGTGACAGCGCGGGCGGAGGCGGTGCCCCCTGCCAGCGGGCACCAGCCAGCACCGGAATCCGCGGCGCCGACGGCGCGCGCCTCCAGGCTGTCGGTTCAGCTTGCTGCAGATCCGAGGAAGAGCGGCCGACCACGACCTCCGGGTGCTCGGCAACGGCGAATGCCGGAACCGCCGGCGGCACGGCCGCAGGTGTGGCGGCGACATCCTCGTCCGGCTCGGGTCCGCGCCGCGCCGCCAGGTCAGTCGACATCTGCTGCACCATCGCCTCGTCGATCTCGTAGAACCACAGCGCCGCAACCGCGGCGATGGCTGCGATGGCCGGGATCACGCTCATCATCAGCACGATGCCGTGGATGGTGCGCGGGCCCTGCGCGACGTTCGGCAGGTAACCGAAATACGCCAGCAGCCAGCCGGCGCCGGCGCCACCAATGGCCCACCCGAATTTCTGCGCAAATGACGCCGCCGAGAAGATCAGCCCGGTGGCCCGGCGGCCCCACTTCCACTCCGAGTAGTCAGCCGTATCGGCGTACATCGCCCAGACCAGTGGCGCGGTCGGTGCGGCACAGAAATTGATGATCGTGTTGGCCGCCCAGACCAGCTTGATGTTCTCCGGCGGCACGAAATAGAAACCGATGGTCAGCAACGCAGTCAGCGACATCGACACGAGGTAGAATTTCCGCTTGCCGAAGCGCTTCGCGAGCGGCGAAGTGGCCATGACGCCGAGAATGAAGGCTACCGCCCCGGTGGTCATCACCGGACCGAAGTACCCGCCGCCGTTCGGCACCACGTAGTCGAAGTAATAGATGGTCACGGTGTTGCGGATATTGCCGAACGTCAGCGCCGCGATGCCGACCCCGCACAGCACCACCCACGGGCGGTTGCGCAGCAGGTCCTTGAGATCAGTCGACAGCGAGGTTTCCTGCTTGGGTGGCGGCTGCACGCGCTCGCGCGTCATGGCGAATGTCGCGAAATAGAGCAGCACCGCGAAGACCGAGTAGACGACCATCGTCATCTGCCAGCCGTACGGTGACGTGTCGCTGCCGCCGAAGTACCGCACCAGCGGCATGGCCGTATTGACGATGATGAATACCGGGATCAGCGCCATCACGAAGCGGTACGAGGTGACGCTGGTGCGTTCCTTGGAATCCGGCGTCAGCACGCCTAGCAGCGCCGAGTACGGGATGTTGATGGCCGAGTACGCGAACATCATCAGCATCAGCGTGACGTAGGCGTACACGATGCGGGCCGTGCCGGTGAAGCTCGGTGCGGTGAACGCGAGAACCGCAGTCGCAGCCATCGGGATGGCCATCCAGACCAGGTAGGGCCTGAAGTGTCCCCAGCGAGTCTCAGTGCGGTCGGCGATGGTGCCGATGATCGGGTCGACGAACGCGTCGGCGATGCGGGTCACCAGCATCATCGTGCCCATCGTGGCGGCGCCGAGCAGGAATACGTCCGTGTAGAACTTCGCCATGAAGATCGCGAACATCTGCCAGAACATGTTCGAAGCGAGATCGCCGAGCCCGTAGCCGAACTTCTCGGACACGGATAGCTTGTAGTTTTTGGTCTTCACAGGGTCCCCCGAAGCGCCCCGCGAGGCGCGTCACAATCAACGTTTCTTCTGGTACGGAAACCGGCCTTTGCCGCGCGGCGCGGGTTTGCCGTAGCCGCCCACCCGGTCGTATACCCGCACATAGTCGACGACCAGTTCGGCCGGAAACTTCGTCTGCGGATTCGGAACTCCCGGGAAGTCGCCGCCGACCGCGACATTCATCACGATATAAAAGGGCTGGTCGAAAGGCGCGGGCCAGGGATTCAGGTCCGCGCTGCTGCGCGCTTCGATGCCCTTGCCGTTGCGCGTCTTGCTGCAGCTCCACCAGAACGTCTGCGTGGCCCAGACCTCGCCGTCAACTGACCAGCGGATCTCGCCCGGCTCCCACTCGACTGCGTAGACGTGGAAATCGGCCACCGACTGGCCTTCCGGGAACTTGTGCACGTGCGTGACCAGCGAGCGCTTCGGGGCGTGCGACCCGAAGTGGACGCTGGCCAGGTACTCGGCCGGGCGCAGGCCGACGATCTCCATGACGTCGATCTCGCCGGACGCGGCCCAGCCGCCGTACTTGTCGTCCTGGGGCAGCATCCAGATCGCGGGCCACAGTCCCTTGCCGTGCGGCACCCTGGCGCGGAACTCGAACTTGCCGTAGCGCTTGGTGAAGAGCGGCGTACCGTCGCGCCTGCGCGTCCGGATGCGTGCCGAGGTATAGCCGCAGCCGTGCAGCGGCTCTTTCAGCGCGCGGATGTACAGCAGGCTGTCCCTGACGCACGCGTTCTCGGGATCGCGCGTGTAGTACTGCAGTTCTTCGTTGCCCCAGCCCGGAACCCACTCGTGTTTCTTGTAGTCGAAGAACCCGTTGCCGAGTTCGAAGTCCCACTTGGTCGGGTCGATCACATCACCGTCGAACTCGTCGCTCCAGACGAGCTTCCAGCGCCTGCTGCTGGTTGTCATCGCGTCACCCGCCACGCGTCCGCGCCCACGACTTTCTGGCGTAGGTCACCGGTGTGCTCGCCTATCAGCGCCCGGTACCACAGCGCGCTGTCCTTCAGCGTGCGCCGCTGGGTTTCATAGTCGACGTGGACCAGGCCAAAGCGCTTCGAGTAGCCGTCCGCCCACTCGAAGTTGTCGAGCAGGCTCCAGACGAAGTAGCCGCGCACGTCGACGCCTGCCTCGAGCGCATCCGCCATGCGCGGCGATGTGCGAACCGCAGGTAGCGGATCCGGCCGGCGTCGCCCACGCGCCCGTCGACGAGGCGATCCGCGTATGCGGCGCCGTTTTCCGTGATGTAGATCGGCGGCAGCCGGTAGTCGGCGTGCAGCCGCTCGAGCAGTTCCGAGAGGCCCGCCGGGAATACTTCCCAGCCCATGTCGGTGACTTCCTTGCCCGACTGGACCGGACCCAGCGGTGCGCCAGTCCCGGAAACGTTGCGCGTGTAGTAGTTGATGCCGAGGAAATCGAGTGGACGACGGATCACGTCCATGTCCCCTGCCTGTATGCAGGGCGCGTCCTCGCCGAGAAAATTCAATACGTCCTGCGGATACTGGCCACGCAGCAGCGCATCCATGTACCAGCGGATGGTCAGCCCGTCGTCGAGGCGTGCCCTTGCAAGGTCCTCGGGCGAATCCGTCGCCGCGTGGATCGGCGACTGGTTCAGAACGATGCCCAGCGGCGCCCTGCATCCCTGTGAGCGGAGCGCATCGAGGGCGATTCCGTGGCTCAGCAGCAGGTGATGGGCCACCTGCATGGCCGCCTTCTGGCTGCGCAGGCCCGGCGCGAAGATGCCCGCCTCGTGGCCGAGCACCGCGACCACCCAGGGCTCATTGTGCGTGGCAATTGAAGCGACGCGGTCGCCGAACCTGCGCCCGATCTCGGCCGCGTATTCAGCGAAGCGCAGTGTCGTATCGCGGCTCATCCAGCCGCCTTTGTCCTGCAAGGCCTGCGGCAGGTCCCAGTGGTAAAGGGTCAGGTACGGCGCGATGCCCCTCGCGAGCAGTGCGTCGACCAGGCGGTCGTAGAACGCGAACCCCTTATTGTTCCATGCGCCCTCGCCGAGCGGCTGGACACGCGGCCAGGCGATCGAGAAGCGGTAGGCATGAGCCTGGAGACCCGCGATCAGCGCGACGTCCTCGTCGACCCGGTGGTAGTGGTCGCAGGCGCGATCGCCGTTGCTGCCGTCCTTGATCGTGCCCGGGCGCCGGCAGAACTCGTCCCAGATCGAGTCGCCCCGGCCGTCCTCGTGCGCGGCGCCCTCGATCTGGTAGGCACTGGTCGCAACGCCCCAGACGAAGTCCTTCGGGAACCGCGCGGCCAGGGCGCGTGTCTCAGCGCTCACTTGTCCACCCACATCGCCAGGCCTGCGGTAACGCGCCGCGAGGTGAACACAACCACGGAGTGCAATGGCGCGAGCATGATGAGCGTGGCACCTGGCTGCAGCAACTTGCGCTGCAGCCAGGCTGTCACGTCTATTACTTCGTGAAGCCGACGTAACCGACTGCGATCACGTCCAGCTCGTTGACCTGGAGGTCCGGGTTCTTGTCACCCGAGAACCCGACGGTGACCGAGGTCACCCCCGTGGACTTCATCGTGTCCATCGTGCCGACAGTACAGGTGAACGAGTCGAAGGGGATCACGTAGTTCAACACGCCGAGTGGCGCCTCCGCACTGCGGCCGATGACTGCGAGTTCCTGGTCGGCGGAACAAAACGCAGTCTGGGCCGAGCCGTCCTGGTTGAACGACGTGTCGTTGTTCAAGCTTACGGTGTAGGTGGTGGCATTGCCGCCGACCGCAGCCGGCACATCGCTCTGCGTAAAGATGTTGCCCATCTGGACGAGCATCGCCGTCGACTGGCTGATGTCCAGTGGGGCTGTGCTGGTTGCGGTCGGGGAGTTCGTACCCGGCGCCTTGATCGAGACCAACGCGAAATCAGCAGCCGTGGTCGGAGGAATGTTGGAGTTGGGCTGGCAGTTGTTCCCGTCGGGCGGACCGCCGTTGGAATTCGCCTGGGCCTGGATCGCGTAGAACTGCGTGGCATTCATCGAGCCCTGGTTGAACGAGAAGCAGCCGTAGTTGATGTTGCCACCGAAGTTCGCGTAGACGTCGCCGCCCTGCACGGAGTGCAGGAACGCACCGTTGGTCTGCGTAGCGTACGCCACGTAGTTGGAGGCGAAGAGCGTATACGGCGTTGCATCCACGCTCGGTCCGCCACCGCCATCGTCCTTCGGAGTCGTCACCCCGCCACCGCCGCAAGCCGCCAGCGCCATGGCCGCGCCGAATACCGCAGTCGTCCGAGCTGCGCACCATTTCCTCGACACGTTGTTCCACGTCGTCATTTCATTCTCCTTCCGCGACATTGCGGCCCCCCGGGTAACTCGTCGCATTGCGCATCGCGCAGGCTACAGCAACACCTGCGCGGACATCTCGACGGAGCTCAATTTAGAAAGCGCTTTCAAAACCAAATCTAGCACAAGGCTTCCCGCTCGTGTCAATCAACCGGATGCCTGATTATTGCTGCATTGCGACAGTCCGGGGTCGTGCAATGGCGAAGTCGCGGGATGGTGCGGACCTCGGCCCGGCTGCTACCGTGCTCCGCATGGACCCGGAACGCGAGGCCCCGTCCCACGACATGCGCCGCAACAGTCGCGAACCGGCGCGCGCCGCATGTCGCCGTCACGGTTGCAATGCAGCACCGTACGCGGCGCTCGCCCTGTTGCTCACCGCGCTGCTCGCCCCCACGCTGTTGCCCGCAGCGGAGATCATCGAGCAGACGATCAAGGTTGAAGTGACGCTGAAGGTGCCCGGTGGGCCGGACCTGCGCCAGGACATCGCCATGACGATCATCCGTGAGTCGGCGTCGGAGCGGCGGCCGTTCCTCGTGCTGCTGCACGGCCGCGGGGCTAGCCAGGCGGAACGAACGGCGATGGGCCTGAAGACCTATCCGGCCAATTCGCGTTATTTCGCCTCGATGGGCTTCGTGGTCCTGGTGCCGACGCGCGTCGGCTACGGCGTCTCGGGCGGCCCCGACGTCGAATACACCGGGACCTGTGCCTCCAAGCGTTTTGCCGACGGGGCGGAGATCGCGGCCAGCCAGACGCGCCAGGTCCTCGCGTATGCGGCGAGGCTTCCCTATGTCAATCCGGACCGCGGGATCGTGGTCGGCGAGTCCTTCGGCGGCCTGGTTGCGATTGCAATTGCCTCCAGTGACATCCGCGGCGTCGTCGCCGCCGTCAACATTTCCGGCGGCGACGGAGGCGATGCCAGGAAACGGACGGACGAGCCCTGCCGACCCGACCAGATGCGGGAGACTTTCGCCAGCTACGGCGGCACCAACCGGCTGCCAACACTGTGGATGTACAGCGCCAATGACCGGGTGTGGGGGCCTGCCTACCCGAGGCAGTGGTTTGCAGCCTTCACCCACGCCGGCGGGCGCGGGAAGTTCATCGACCTGCCCGCGGACAAGAACAACGGCCACTACATCTTCAACCGGAATGCCTCGGCCTGGCACCCTGCATTCGAGCGCTTCTTGAGCCAACTGGATCTCGCGAACGCGACGCGTTGACGACCGGACTCAGCCCCGCAGCAGCGGGCGCGTCGACTCGCGAATCGCGAGCGTGGCGGCTGGCACCTTCGCGGCAGGCTTGCGCCCCTCGATCAGGTCAATCAATGCCTCGGCCGCGCCTCCGCCGATCTGCTTGATGGAACGGTGGACGGTCGTGAGCGGCGGGATCGTGAACGACGACATCAGCAGGTCGTCGAAACCGACGATGGAGACGTCCTGCGGCACATCCAGGCCCCTGCGGTGCAATGCGAGCATCGCGCCGTAGGCGGTCTGGTCGTTCGCGGCAAATACGGCGGTGAACTTTGCCCCCGAATCGAGCAGCCGGTTCATCGCTGCGTAGCCAGCTGCATCCGTGTAGTTACCGGCCACGACCAGCTTCTTTACCTCGGGGACCCCGGCGGCGGCCAGCGCCGCCCTGTAGCCCGCATATCGCTGCAGCGAGTCCAGGTGGCCGGAAGGCCCCGAGATGAATGCGATCCGCCGATGCCCCTGCCCGAGCAGGTACTCGGTTGCAAGGCGCGCACCCGGCGTGCTGTCCACGTCGAGCGAGTAAATGCGGCCACCGGCGACGCGCCGCCCGGTCACGACCAGCGGAATGCTCTGCGACACATGGATCAGTTCCCGGGCCGACAGGCAACTGTTCATCAGGATGATGCCTCCGACACGCCGGTACACCAGCTGGTCGATTGCCCTGCGCTCGTCGCCCTCGCTCAAGTGCCCGCTCGCGAACAGCGCCGAATAGCGGGCACGCGACAAGCCCTGTTCGATCGCCGCCAGCGCCTCGCCGTAGAACGGGCTGTCGATGGCCTGGATCACGACCCCGACGCTCATCGACTTCCCGCCCGCGAGCGATCGCGCCACGGGGTTCGGCATGAACCGCAGCTTGGCGATCGCGGCTTCGACGGCGCGTACCTTCGCTTCGCGTACCTTTGCCGTACCGTTCAGGATGCGCGAGACAGTGCTCGGAGAAACGCCGGCCTCCTTGGCCACCATCTCGAGCGTCACGGCCGAGCCGTTGGAAGCCGCGGCAACACGACTCTGCAGTTCCGATCGACGCATGCTTCGCGCCTCCCTTTTTGTTTCCCCGCCCAGCAGCGCTGGGTGTGCTCCCTGCGCACTCGTTGCGATGCGCTCATTGTGCGGCGCCGCAGCAATAACTGCGCTGCACGAGGATTTTATAGCGTCACCTCACCAACCGCATTGACAAGGATGGCGGCAGTTCGTTAGTTTCTGCAAGCGCTTTCAAAATATTCATGGTCGCCGCAGAAGCGCGACGCGCGACACCTGCGATTTGCAGGAGTCGGGCCTGCCGGTGGCGATGAGGGGGCATGCTGATGGGTCCGATACAGGTGATCGTTGCTTCGCCACTCCGCTCCTTGACCAGCATCGCCGCTCTCGGCGCCTGCCTGATGCTCGCGGCCTGCGGCGACAGCCAGAACTACAACAGTCACTCCGAGTACGTCACCGTGGGCGGCGACGCATCGGGACTGACCGGCACAGTCACCCTGCTGAACACCATCAGGCAGACCGGCAAGAACGGCAAGACCACCACTGGCACCGACACGCTCAGCCTTGCAGCGAACGGCCCATTCACGTTCAAACTCCAGATCGCGCACGGCTCGAGCTATGCAGTCACCGTCCAGACTCAACCTCCCGGTCAATTTTGCGAAGTCACTGGCGGCACTGGCACTGCGACCTCGAACGTCAAGTCCGTCGCTGTCTCCTGCAGGTCCGACGTGACCATCGGCGGCACGATCTCGGGCCTCACCGGCACCGTGGTGCTGCAGAACAATGGCGGCAACCCCCTCGCCACCGCATCGGACGGTTCGTTCGCTTTCACCTCGGCGGTACCGTACGGTTCCGCCTATGCAGTCTCCGTCCGCACGCAGCCCGTGGGCCAGGTCTGCAGTGTGACGAATGGTTCCGGAACGGCGAATGCAAACGTGACGGACGTCGCCGTCGTGTGCGCGGTATTCACGCTCCGACCGTTGCCCGCCATCTATGCGACCGGCCAGTCCGTCAACTACAGCGCGTTCCGGGCCGGTGGGCCCGCCGCCGGCGAGGTCCCGAGCGACGCCGACGTCCTGCAGGACCTCAGCCTGCTGCGGACCGCGGGCTTCAACCTGCTGCGGCTGTTCGGGGCAGATGACGTGTCCGACAAGATTCTCAGGCTCGCGGCGGCGAACTTCCCGGAAATGAAATTCCAGCAGGGCATCGCCCTCGCCGGCATACCGGTTCCTGCAGCTGCATCCTGCCAGGATCCCGCCGGCTTCAACGACCAGCAGATCGCCCGGGCCATCGCACTTGCCAACACCTACACGAACGTCGTGACCGTCGCGGTCGGAAATGAAACCTCGTTCTTTTCGCTGTACATGCCCACCCCGTGCCTCGCGAGCTACATCAACCGCGTCCGCAACAGCGTGGCGCAGCCGGTCACGACCGAGGACGACTGGACCTTCTACGCGGGCCTGACGACGGCCGGTGGCGATCGTGCCTCCGTGAGGCCCGACACGATCCTGCCGCTGATCGACTTTGCCGCGATCCACACCTATCCGTTCCTGAACGCCTGCAATTCCGACAACCCCAACTGCCCATGGGACTGGAGGCAGACCGGCGTCCCTGCCGGCCAGGCCAGGGCCGCCGCGATGATGAATGCGGCACTCGGCTACGCGAAGAACACGTACACGCTGGTCGCCAACTACCGTTACACCAACGCGGCAGGCCAGGCGGTGACCACCGGCGCGTCGCTGCCGATCACGGTCGGCGAGACCGGATGGAAGGCTGTGCAGACCAATCCGAATTCAGACATCGAAACCTACGCGGCGCTGCCGGTGAACGAGAAGTGGTACTACGACCTGATGAACTCATGGCGTGGGTCGCCGGGCGGGCCGGTGACGGTGTTCTTCTTCGAGGCCACCGACGAGGCCTGGAAGGGCATCGACGATGGATGGGGCCTGTGGACCAGGGAGCGGGCGCCACGTTACGCCCTGTGCGGCACGCCGGCAGGCAGCCCTTGCAATGACCCGGTGTACGAGGGAGCGGGCTATTACACCGGCCCCTGACCGGTGAACCTGCCGTTGCCGGTCCCTGTGCACCAAGAACGAACGACTGCCCAAGATAGTTGCTGCGGGAGAACACTGTGAACATCAACGCCTTCAGTCGATCCCTGGCAGCCGCCACGGTACTGCTGGCCGCTCCGGCACTGGCCTTGGAGTTCGGCCCCCTGGAGATAACTGGATTCGCGAAAGACGAGTACAGGTTTTGCGACAACTGCTCCGACGGGCTGGTGAACAAGGCCGCATATGACCCGCGAGGCGTGCTGAACCCACCGACGCCGATGCTGAACCAGCCGGGCGATTCGGGTTTCCACACGAGCAACCTGGGCCTGGCACAGTTGAACGTCGGCCTGACGCATGAGTTCGATAACGCCATCCGCGTCGAGGGCATGGTCGGCAGCCGCGTGCGCAACAGCGGTCCCGACATCTTCGACAACTACGTGATCGACCTCTATGGCGGAATTTCGCACCCGCAGATCGGTTCGATCATCGTCGGCAAGATGACCTCCCGCGCCTGGACGCGCCTGGACGATTTCGCGTATCCGCTCGGACTGTCCAGCCCCTGGGCTGAGTCCGGCGCCGGCTATGGCCTGATACCCGAAGCCATAAGGATTGCCACCCCCGGCTTCGCGATCGGCCGCGGCACGATCCGTTTCGAGGCTACCGCCGGCCAGGCAGACAAGCGCAAGCCGCTGAACTCGTCGTCCACCGTCGTTCCGCCACCCTCGCCGAAGCTCTACGAGATATTCATCCAGTATTCCAACGAGAAGAACCTCGTCGAACTGATCTACCAGGACAGCAGCGGCGGCCGGCAGAGTTCCTTCATGAAGGGCGCGTTCTACGGGGCGCAGGGCGACACGAACGGTCCGTCAACGTCGCCTGGCTACGAGAAGCCGTCCCAGCACGTGCTGGTTCTCCAGGGCAAGTACTGGATGAACCAGACCTGGAGCTTCACCTACGGCATCAAGCAGGACTGGTGGTCTGGCCAGCAGCAGCAGTGCGACTTCGGCCCGGTGTCGCCGATCGCGAGCGACTGCTTCTGGGACCAGCCGGGCTTCAACTACGCCAGCGACTTCAAGATGCACGACGCCACCGAGTACGACGTGTTCCTCGGCGCGGCCTATAACTGGAAGCTGTGGACCTTCACGCTCGGCGGTGTCCACATGAACAAGGCCTACACGCGCACGCCGACCGAGTGGGGCCAGAGCAATACGGCGACATTCCTGAACCTCGGCGTCTACCGGACGGTGCCTGAAATTCCGATGTTCAAGGGCGTGATCGTCGAGGTCTACAGCGGGCTTGGCCGGGTGATGTTCGGGCGAAAGGGCCCGGCGCCACTGGGCATGCCGAGCAACACTGCGTTCGGGGACGTCGACCCGCGCGTCAGCAGATCATCGAATGACCTGGTTCTCGGCATGAACCTGAGATTCTGAGGATGCAGCCCATGCGCGAACTCGACTCGATCCCTGCAGCGCCGCGCGCAATGCGGCGCCCCTCCGTCGCCACGGTTGCCTGCGCATGCCTTGCGCTGCTGTTGACCGCCGGCCCCGCCGCCGCCTCGATGGAGCCCGACGGTGCCGTCGCGGTCGGGCTCGGCACCTACTACACGAAGCCCAGGAGCGGCATCTTCGGTCTCGGCGCGGACCCGACGACGCCGGCCGCGGAGTACCGCAGCGGCGACGCGCTCGGCAAGGCTGCGCCGACCAACCAGTGGTACTCCTCGGTGATGTTCCAGCGCTGGTCGCAGCCGATCCACGCGCATCCGATGACCTACCGGGCAACGGAGGAAGGATTCGAACTGGGCCTGCCGACCAAGCAGGTCGCGGTCGAGGACAAGGGCAGGAAGGTAGAGGTCCGCTACCCGCACGTGCCGGCCGTCGTGGTCTCGACGCTGGCGTTCAAACCCGTGGATGCACGGCTTTCGGGGTACTCGGACTGGCTCGCGCAGGTCAGCATGGCGTCCGCCGAAGGCGACTCGCTGAAGGTGACCGTGCTGCACGGCAGCCCGTTCAGCTACTACGAGTGCAGCAAGGGCGACGTGCGCTTCCGCCTGGCCTCCGCGCCCCAGGTCCTGTCCGACCCGAAGAACCCGTCCGGTGATGGCCGGGTGGCCGCGTTTACCGTCGACGGCCACTCCTACGCGATATTCGCGCCGACCGGCGCCACCTGGGACTGGGCCAAGCCAACGGAGCTGGTGCTGCACCTGCCCGCGACGGCCCGCTACTTCTCGGTCGCGGGACTGCCGGACAACCGCGAGGCCACGATTCGTGACTTCCTGGCCGCCGCCTACGCCTTCCCGACCGACACGCGGGTCGAGTGGGCGTACGACCAGAAAGCCAGCGCCGTGCGCACTACTTTCCGCGTCGACACCGTGGCCAAGGAAGGGAGCAACAAGGCGACATTGATGGGCCTGTACCCGCACCAGTGGTCAAGCGTGGCGCCGAAGCCTGCGTCGCAGTACCAGTACGAGTCGGTGCGCGGCCCGATACGGCTCATCCAGGGAAACAGCTTCGCGCTCAGCCACGCCTATCGCGGCGCCATTCCGATGTGGGGCGGACTGCAGGACGCCGAGGGCAAGGCAAGAGTCGACAGCCTGCTGGTCGGCGACTATGCGAAATCCGGCCAGCTGTTCACGACGCCGCATCGCGGCACGTACTGGATCGGCAAGGCGCTCGGCGCCGTTGCGCAATTGATGTGCGTGGCCGAGGCCCAGGGACAGTTGAAGACGAGCGAAGCCCTGCTCGAAAAACTCGAGGGCCACCTGGAGTCGTGGTTCGACGGCAGGCACGCCAACTACTTCGTGCACGACGCGAGCCTCGGGACCTTCATCGGGCTGCCCCAGGAGTACAGCAGCGTCGCCAACATGAACGACCACCACTTCCACTACGGCTACTGGATCATGGCCTCGGCCCAGGTCGCACTCAGGAATCCGGACTGGGCGTCGGACGCGAAGTGGGGTGGCATGGTCAACAAGATCGTCGCGGACGTCGCGACCGACGAGCGCGGTCGCGCGGACTTCCCTTTCCTCAGGAACTTCGACCCCTACGAGGGCCACTCCTGGGCTTCGGGAGACGGCGACTTCGATGCGGGCAACAACCAGGAGTCGTCGTCGGAAGCGGTCAACGCCTGGGCAGGTCTCATCCTGTGGGGCGAGGCGACGCGCAACGACAGGCTCAGGGACCTGGGCATTTACCTGCTGACCAGCGAGATCGCGTCGATCCAGCACTACTGGTTCGACCTCGACCAACAGGTGCTCGCGCCGGAGTTCGGCAAGCCCTTTGCCGCGATGGTGTTCGGCGGCAAGTATGCCTACAACACATGGTGGACCCAGGAGCCGCGCCAGATCCTCGGGATCAACCTGCTGCCCATCACGCCCGCATCCGCCTACCTCGCCGCAGATCCAGCCTTCATCCGCAAGACGATGGATGCGCTTCCGGGCGAGGTGAAGTTCTATGAGAAGCATGGCCCGACCGACGGCACGCCCGCCGACATCTGGCAGGACGTGCTCGCCGCGTACCTCGCGCTCGCGGATCCCGACGCCGGGCTCGCCCTGTGGCGCAAGCACGGAAGCGTCGAATTCGGCGACACGCGCACACGCACGCTGTACTGGATACTGAGCCTGAAGGAGATGGGCACGCCCGATTTCTCCGTCACCGCGGATACGCCGCTCTACGCGGTGTTCAAGGACAAGGCTGGCGCACAGACATACCTGGCATACAACGCGGGCGACCGGCCGATCCAGGTGACCTTCAGCACGGGCAAGACGGTGGACGTACCGGCGCGCTCGATCGCAAGGGCCAGATGAACGCGGATCAACTCTTTCGAAGGCGCACAGAATAAAGACAGGCGGGCATCGCGCCGCCCTGGATGAAGACCTGAAGGCCCCGACACCGGGGCCTTTCTTTTTGCCCGCCACCTGGTGCATCGTCGGGTCCTTGCGCGTATCTGCGGGACCCACATGACGCTCACCGGACAGATCGCCGTACTCCTCGCCGCGACGGTCGTCGCCGTACCCCTGTTCCGGCGCTTCAAACTCAGCGCGGTGCTTGGCTACCTCGCGGCGGGTGTCGTGATCGGGCCCTGGGGACTGGGGCTCTTCAAGGATGTCGAGAACATCCTGCACTTCGCGGAATTCGGCGTGGTGCTGCTGTTGTTCGTGATCGGGCTCGAGCTGCAACCATCGCGGCTGCGCGTGATGCGACGCGCGGTGTTCGGTGGCGGCGGCCTGCAGGTCACGGTTACCACGGTGGTGCTCGCGGCTGCCGCCAGGGCCCTCGGCATGCCATGGCCGGCGGCGCTGGTGATCGCATTCTCGCTTTCGCTGTCGTCGACCGCGCTGATCCTGCAGGTACTGGCTGAGCGCGGCGAACTGACCACCCGGCACGGCCGCGCCGCGTTCGCGACCCTGCTCTTCCAGGACCTCGCCATCATGCCGGCGCTGGTGGCGCTGCCCCTGCTCGGGGGTTCGGGAGCCATGTCGCTCGACTGGAAGGCGATCGCGCTGCCGATCGTGGCAGCCGCAGTCGTGGTGGCCGTCGGCCGTCATGCACTGCGCCCTGCGCTGCGCATCATCGCCGCCACGCGCGCGCAGGAAGCCTTCACGGCCGCCGCGCTGCTGGTGGTCGTCGGCACGGCGCTGCTGTTCGACTCGGTCGGCCTGTCGATGGCGCTCGGTTCATTCATAGCCGGCGTACTGCTGGCCGACAGCGAATATCGCCACGAACTCGAGGCGGACATCGAGCCGTTCAAGGGCCTGCTGCTTGGGCTGTTCTTCATGGCCGTCGGCATGTCGGCCAATGTCGGAGTGCTGGTCGAGCGCCCGATCACGGTACTGGGGCTGACGCTCGGCTACATGGCGATCAAGATGCTCGCGGTCTGGGTTGCCGCCCGGCTCGCGCGCCAGGACGGTGCGACCTCGCGGCGGCTCGGCGTCGCACTGGCGGGTGGCGGGGAATTCGCCTTCGTGCTGCTGGCCATGGCGGCATCGGGCAGCCTCGTTCCTCGTGCAATCGCCGAACTGCTCATCATCGTCGTCACGCTGTCGATGGTCGCGTCGCCGTTGCTGATCGCCGGGGCTGACATGCTGGCCCGGCGCCTCCGGCCGGCTGCGAAGCACCCGGCGTTCGACACCATCGAGTCGGAGGAGCCGCGCGTATTGATCGCGGGCTTTGGCCGCTTCGGCCAGATCGTTGCCCGCGTGCTACGCGCAAGGCGCATCCGCTTTACCGCGCTCGAGGTGAGCCAGTCACAGGTGGACTTCGTGCGTCGCTTCGGCAACAAGCTGTACTACGGCGACGCCTCGCGGCTGGAAATGCTGCGCGCCGCCGGCGCCGAACACGCTTCCGTGCTCGTGATCGCGATCGACGAGCTCGAGGCTTCGGTACGCACCGCCGAGGTCGCGCTGCGCCACTTCCCGAACCTGCGCGTGCTGGCCCGTGCGCGCAATCGCCAGCACGTGTTCCGACTGATGGACGCCGGCGTCACCGCGATCTGGCGCGAGACGTACTCCTCGAGCCTGGAGGTGGCCGAGGCGGCACTGGTGGCGCTCGGGACCGCGCGTGATGAGGCCCAGTCGCAGGTTCGGCGATTCCGGGAGCACGACGAAGCCACGCTGCAGGCGCAGGCCGCAGTGCACGAGGACGAGACGAAATTCATGGCGACCACAAAGGAGTCCGCCACGCAGCTCGAGGGCCTGTTCGAGACGGACGCCAGGTGACGCGGGACCCTGGCGCTGCC
Organism: uncultured Gammaproteobacteria bacterium; assembly: GCA_963793005.1. Taxonomy (GTDB): domain Bacteria; phylum Pseudomonadota; class Gammaproteobacteria; order Steroidobacterales; family Steroidobacteraceae; genus RPQJ01. The sequence continues at coordinate 2,353,784 of CAWBYP010000002.1, read as the reverse complement.
TCTCAGCCCATCTGCGACTGGCAGTAGTTCTCCAGACCGACGCGACCGATCAGCTCGAGCTGGGTCTCGAGGAAGTCGATGTGCTCCTCCTCGGATCCGAGGATGCCTTCGAGCAGGTCACGACTCACGAAGTCGCCGACCGACTCACAATGGGCGATCGCTTCCTTCAGGTCGGGGTGCGCAACGTGCTCGAGCTTGAGGTCACACTCAAGCACTTCCTTCACGCCCTCGCCGATCATCAGCTTGCCGAGCTGCTGCAGGTTCGGCAGCCCCTCGAGGAACAGGATCCGCTCGATCAGCGCATCGGCGTGCTTCATCTCGTCGATCGATTCCTTGCGGGTGTGTTCGCCGAGGCGCAGGAAACCCCAGTTCTTCAGCATCCGCGCGTGCAGGAAGTACTGGTTGATCGCGGTAAGTTCGTTCTTGAGGATCTTGTTCAGGTGCGAGATGACTTTGACGTCGCCCTTCATGGCGATGAACTCCCGGTGAAAGTTGGTGGAGGGGCGCTCGGCCCCCGCTCGTCAGGAAGCCTGACCGGCCGACGGGCTCGATGCAAGTGTCCGCTGCTCGAGCATCTCCCGCGCACAGGGCTCGCAGGCGCCGCAGCAGGTAGCGACGCCGGTGCAGGACTGGAGCTGTTCGAACGAACGCGCACCTTCGCGGATCGCCTGGTCGAGCCGAGTCTCCGAGATACCGTGGCAGAGGCAGACATACATGGCGTGAAACCTCGGCAGCAACTCTAGCGAGGTTCGCGCACAGATGCAAATGATTCGTATTTACGTAATAACCGAAGCGATATCCGTACCTGATGGGGCAGCCGGACGACCACCAGGCCCGCCCCCGGCGGCAGCTACAGATGAAGCGCCCCCTGTCATGGAATCAGCGGGACGCCAATCAGGTGCCGGTGGGCCCAGCCGACGAACAGGCCGTAAATCAGCAGTCCGCCGACTACCGCGATCACGTCGTTGAACTTCCCGGGCGGTGCACCCGGTACCTCGCGAACCGGGCGCTTGCCGACCGAAATGCGATCGAGCACCGCCCAGACCAGGAATCCGCCGAACAGCAGCACGTCCGCCAACATGCCGTTTGCCAGCAGGTGCGCCACCGCCCAGGCCTTGGTCGCCGTCAGCATCGGGTGCTTCACGGCCGCCTTGATACGCCCCGGTAGATAGGCCGCAAGCAGCAGCGGGAACACCGGCAGCATCAGCAACATTGCCAGGTGACGAGTCCAGGTCGGCGGGTAGTAGAGCACCACCGGCTCCTGGCGCGCGACGTTGCAACCGTGCACCAGCAGCACGAACGCCAGCAGCGAGGCAACCGAATAGAGCCGCTTCCAGTTGAGCGCCCCGAGCCGGGTGATCATCGCGTCGCGCCAGCCCGGCGCGAAGATCGAGATCGAGTGAATGCCTAGAAACATCACCAGTCCGAGGACGAGCTGGGTCATGAATACGCTCCACGTGGACGATGCAAGAGTCTAGCTGGATTACCGGACAGCGGCCTGCCGCGTGGGCCGTTCCCCGGCAGTTACCGCTCGACCGGCCTTGCCGAGCTTATGCATATGTTTTGTCTAAGTTTTATAGTATTAATTTGACTGCTTAGTGACATTTGTATAAGTTATGCATCACTTTCTGATCTAATTATGCACCCATGACCACCACCGGCGGCGAAAAACTCCCAATTCGCAGGATCTCCGCGCTGACTGGCGTCAATGCGATGACCCTGCGGGCGTGGGAACGGCGCTACGGTCTCATCCGTCCACAGCGCTCGCCCAAGGGGCATCGTCTGTACACGCACCAGCATGTCGAGCTGATCCGTCGCGTTCTTGCACTTATGGAACGTGGCGTGCCGATCAGCCGGGTCGGCGAAGTGATCGAGGCCGAGGCTGCTGCCCAGACCGGCACCCCGGCTGGCAACGGACCCTGGCAGCACTACGTCGAGGCCATGGCCGCCGCCATCACGCGCTTCGACGAGCCGGAGCTCGACCGCATCTACGACGGCGCGCTGTCCGTGCACTCCGTCGACGCCGTCACCAGGCAGGTGACCCTTCCGCTGCTCACCCACCTCGGCGAGCGCTGGCAGAACCTGCCGGGCGCAATTTCCGAGGAGCACTTCTTCTCGACTTACCTGCGCAGCAAGCTCGGCGCGCGCTTGCAGCACCGGATGCGTTATGCAAGCGGCCCCAGGATCCTCGCCGCCTGCGGCCCTGGCGAGCAGCACGAGATCGGCCTGCTGCTGTTTGCGCTGGAGGCCCAGGATGCGGGGCTGCGCACAGTCCTGCTCGGCGCGGACACGCCGCTCGACGACGTCGCCATCGCGCTCCAGCGTTCCGGCTGCGACGCCGTGGTGCTTGCTTCGTCAGTTGATCCGCCCGAGGGATTGCTGGACCGCGAGCTGCCGCGCCTGGTGCGCCTGGTGAATGTTCCGGTTTTCGTCGGTGGCGGGACTGCGCTGCGGCATCGCGCCGCGATTACCGCGGCCGGCGCCACCGCCCTTGGCGCGACGCCGGAGGAAGGCGTGCGCCTCATCACTGCTGCATTGACTCCAGGGAAGCCACGTACATGAGCCAGGCCACGCGATTCGCCATCAACTGGGTCGAGCAGGGATTCGTCCCCGACACCGTCATCCGCGCGGGTATTCGCCGCCTGTGCGACCAGCGACTGTTCGAGATCGGCGCCGGCGATTGCGAGACCGGCTCGTTCGCCACCGAGGCCTTCGCACGCGCGATGGAAGTCTCCGAGATCGCGCCGGTGCCGCAACTGGCCAACACACAGCATTACGAAGTCCCTGCGGACTTCTTCGCCCTGGCACTTGGTCCGCACCGCAAGTACAGCAGCGCCTGGTGGCCCGCGGGCGCGGAAAGCCTGGAGCAGGCCGAGGCCGTGGCCCTGGCCGCAACCTGCGAGCACGCGGATCTCGCCGATGGCCAGTCGATCCTGGAACTGGGTTGCGGCTGGGGATCGCTGACGCTCTGGATGGCGGCGAAATATCCGCAGAGCCGGATCACCGGCGTGTCCAACTCGCATTCACAGCGCACCTGGATCCTCGACCAGGCCGAGCGACGCGGACTCCGCAACGTACAGATCATCACGGCCGACATGAACCAGTTCTCGACCGAGAGGCGCTTCGACCGCGTCGTATCGGTGGAAATGTTCGAACACATGCGCAACTGGCCAGCGCTGTTCGCGCGCGTGCACGACTGGCTGAAGCCCGGCGGGCGCTTCTTCATGCACGTGTTCTGCCACCGCTCGACGCCGTACGCGTTCGTCGATGGCGGGCCGTCGGACTGGATGAGCCGGCACTTCTTCTCGGGCGGCATGATGCCCAGCGACGAACTTGCGCTGCGGTTCCAGCGGCACCTGCGCTTCGTCCAGCGCTGGCGCTGGGACGGCCAGCACTACGAGAAGACGGCCAATGCGTGGCTCGCGAACGTGGACGCCCGCAAGGCCGACGTGCTCGCCGTCATGGCGCGGACCTATGGCGAGTCGGCCGCCCAGGTCTGGCTGCAGCGCTGGCGAATCTTCTTCATGGCCTGTGCGGAAATGTTCGGCTACCGCAACGGCCAGGAATGGTGGGTCAGCCACTACCTGTTCGAGCGCCCGAAGGCCTCACCGCCTTCGATCGCAGCCACGCGGGACCACGGCGGCGCACTGCCCGACGCAGCGCCCGACGCAACAGGAGACGCGTGATGCGCGCAGTGCTGCTGATCGCCGCAATGCTCGCGGCACCGCTGGCCACCGCCAGCGATGCCTGGAATTTCCGAGTGCTGCTCGACGACCGCGAGATCGGCGAGCACCGCTATGCGCTTACCAACACCGGCGACGGGCGGCAGTTGCGCAGCGAGGCCCGGTTCGATGTCCGCGTGCTGTTCCTGAGCGCCTATCGCTACGAGCACGAGGCGATCGAGCGCTGGGACGGGAACTGCCTCCGCACGCTGGCCGCACAAACCGACGACAACGGCCGTCGTGAGTCGGTCACCGCCGCGGAGCGCGACGGCCGCCTGCTGGTGCAACGGGCAAAGGGGCCGGACGAACACACCGGCTGTGTCATGAGTTTCGCGTACTGGAATCCCCGCATCCTCGAGGCGCGACAACTGCTGAACGCCCAGACCGGCGAACTGCTGCCGGTCACCGTGACGTCCCTCGGCGACGAAACCGTGGCCGTGCAGGGTCGGCAGCAGCTCGCGCAGCGCCATCGCATCGTCGGGCCCGGCCTGCAGATCGACCTGTGGTACGCCGGTGAGCGCTGGGTCGCGCTCGAAGCCCCGGCCGCCGGCGGCCGGCGTCTTCGCTATGAATTGATGTGAGCAACAGACATGTCCATGAAACTACCTGCCGTCCTTTCCGCCGCGTTGCTGCTCGCCGGCTGCCAGAGCACCCCGTTGCCGCCGCTCGCCCAGGCGAGCGCGGTCGACCTCGAGCGGTTCATGGGGGACTGGTACGTCATCGCGTCCATCCCGACCTGGATCGAGCGCGATGCCTACAACGCGATCGAGTCTTACCGACTGGCGCCCGACGGGTCGATCGAGACCACCTTCACCTTCGTGAAGGGAGGGTTCGACGGCAAGCCCCGCCGCTACACGCCGCGTGGCTTCGTCGTGGACCGCGAATCGAACGCGGTGTGGGGCATGCAGTTCGTTTGGCCGATCAAGGCTGACTATCGAATCTCTTACGTGTCAGAAGACTACGGACAGACCGTGATCGCCCGCACCAGCCGTGACTACGTCTGGATCATGGCGCGCACCCCGGAGATTCCCGACGCCGACTACCAGCGCCTCGTGCAGTTCGTCGCCGACCAGGGCTACGACGTCTCGCTGCTGAGGCTGGTTCCGCAACGCTGGGATGCAAGCGCACCGGCCGCGGCAGCAGACCCAGTGCCATGATTCGGCGGCTGACCCTTGCGCTGCGTCGCTGGTTCGACAGCAGTGCCGCGGAGCCCTCGACGGCGCCTGGCCAGGACCGTCGCATCGACTGGCCGCGAGTGGTGCCGTTCGTGCTGCTGCACCTCGGTTGCCTCGGCGTGCTGTGGACCGGCGTGAGCACGTTCGCGGTTGCGATCGCGATCGGGCTGTACGGGCTGCGCATGTTCGCGATAACCGCGTTCTACCACCGCTACTTCTCCCACCGCAGCTTCAGCACTTCTCGTGCGGCGCAGTTCGCGTTCGCATTGCTCGGCGCCTCGGCGGTGCAGCGTGGACCGATCTGGTGGGCATCGCACCACCGGCACCACCACCGACACTCGGACCGCCCGGCTGACGGCCATTCGCCCCGGCAGCACGGCTTCCTGTGGAGCCACGTCGGCTGGTTTCTCGCCACCGAGAACTTCCCGGCCAAGCCGTCGCTGGTCCCGGACCTGGTCCGATATCCGGAACTGCGCTGGCTGGACCGCTACGACGCAGCCGTGCCCGCCGTGCTCGCCGTGATGCTGTACGCCCTCGGCGCCGGACTGGAGCACTGGGCGCCCGCGCTCCAGACCAGCGGGGCGCAACTGCTGGTGTGGGGGTTCTGCATCTCGACCGTCGCCGTCTACCACGTGACGTTCACGATCAACTCGCTCGCGCACCGCTACGGCAGCAGGCGCTACGCCACGCGCGACGACTCCCGCAACAACCCGTGGCTCGCGCTGCTCACGCTCGGCGAGGGCTGGCACAACAATCACCACCACTACCCGAGCGCCGCGCGCCAGGGCTTCTACTGGTGGGAGATCGACGCCAGTTACTACGCTCTCCGGCTGCTGGCCGCGCTCGGCGTGGTCTGGGACCTGCGACCGGTGCCGGTTGCGATTCGCGAGCGGCACGCCGTGCGTGCCGCGGGGACGCCGGCATGAAAGTCGCAATCATCGGCGGTGGCATTGCCGGCAATGTCGCCGCACACCGGCTGCACCGGGAACACGACATCACGCTCTACGAGGCGGCGAGCCACCTCGGCGGCCACACGCACACGCACACCGTCGAACAGGGCGGCCGCAGCTGGCAGGTGGACACCGGTTTCATCGTATTCAACGACCGCACCTACCCGAATTTCATCCGGCTTCTGGAGGAACTGGGTGTCGCCTCCCAGCAGAGCAGCATGAGCTTCTCGGTGCGTGACGAGGCGAGTGGCCTGGAATACAACGGCACCAGCCTCAATTCGCTGTTCGCGCAGCGACGCAACCTGCTTCGCCCGCGATTCCTCGGGATGATTCGCGACATCCTGCGCTTCAACCGTGAGGCGCCGGCACTGCTCGACGAGCCCGGCGGCGAGATGCCGCTCGGCGAGCTGCTGGAGCGCGGGCGTTACGGTCGCGCGTTCACCGAGCACTACATAGTGCCGATGGGTGCGGCGATCTGGTCGACCGACCCGGCGTCGATGCTCGCCTTTCCCGCCCGGTTTTTCGTGCGTTTCCTGCACAACCACGGGATGCTCACCGTAAACGACCGCCCCACGTGGCGCACGATCGTCGGCGGATCGGCACGTTACGTCGAGAAGCTCGCGGCGCCCTTCCGTCATCGTGTGCGGCTCGATACACCGGTGGAGTCAGTACGGCGTGTCCCCGGCGGCGTGATCGTGAAGCCCCGCGGCCTCGAGGCCACGCGCTACGACGCGGTGTTCCTCGCCTGCCACAGCGACCAGGCGCTCGCGATGCTAGCCGACCCGACTGCTCCGGAGCAGCGAGGTGCTGGGCGCCATTCCCTACCAGCGCAACGACGCGGTGCTGCACACCGATACACGCGTGATGCCACGCCGGCGGCTCGCCTGGGCCGCCTGGAACTACCACCTGCCGAAGGGCGGCGGCGGGCCGGCGGCGCTGACCTACGACATGAGTTGCCTGCAGCGGCTCGACACGCCGACCCCGTTCCTGGTCACGCTCAATCGCAGCGACGAGATCGATCCGGCGCGCGTCATCAAGCGTATCGCCTACCAGCACCCGCTCTACACGCCGGCGTCCGTTGCGGCGCAGGCAAGGCATCGCGAACTGAACGGCGCGCAACATACCTATTTCTGCGGGGCGTGGTGGCGCAACGGTTTCCACGAAGACGGGGTCGTGAGCGCACTTGATGCCGTCACGCACTTTGAGCAGGACCATGCACAGCGCGCTCTATACCGGTCGGCTTAGCCACCACCGGCACCTGCCCACGCCGCATGCGTTCTCGTACCGCATGTGCATGGCGTGGCTGGACCTCGCGGAACTCGACGAGGTGTTCCGTGGCCGCTGGCTGTGGTCCACCCGGCGGCCTGCGCTCGCCTGGCTGCGGCGCTCGGACTACCTCGGCGACGCCGCGATGCCGCTCGATGAGGCCGTGCGGGACCGCGTTGAGCTCGAGACCGGACGGCGACCCACGGGCCCGGTGCGCCTGCTCACGCACCTGCGGACATTCGGCCACTGCTTCAACCCGGTGAGCTTCTACTACTGCTACGACGCGCCCGGCGAGAACCTCGAGGCAGTCGTCGCCGAGATCACCAACACCCCCTGGAACGAGCGCCACGCCTACGTGCTGCCGGTCGAGCCCGGACAGGCGGCCGGCAACTCGATGCGCTTCCGCTTCGGCAAGTCGTTCCACGTCTCGCCATTCATGCCGATGGACCTCGACTACGACTGGCGCTTCTCGCGGCCGGGTGAGCGGCTCGCGGTGCACATGCGCAACCGCAAGGCGGGCGAAACGCTGTTCGACGCCGCACTGTCACTCGAACGACGGGAGATGACTGGCGGGAACCTGGCGAGCGCACTCGCGGGCTACCCGTTCGCGACGCTGCAGGTGGTCGGCGCGATCTACTGGCAGGCGCTTCGACTCTGGCTGAAGCGCATCCCATTTCACGACCATCCGGCCGCACGGACTGGAGAGAAGGCAACATGAGCGACACGACACTGATCGAACTGTCCAGGCGCGAGCAGCGCTCGAGCCCGCTGGGCGCGCTGGCCCGCCGCCTCGTGCTCCGGCAGCTCACGGGGATCCGCGATGGTTGCCTGCGCGTACGCGAGGGCAGTGAGGCCTGGACGTTCGGCGCACCGGGCACCGGCCCGTCCGCCACGATCACGGTGCTCGACCCGGCGTTCTACGCCGACATCGCTTTCGGCGGCTCGGTAGGCGCGGGCGAATCGTACATGCTTGGCCACTGGCGGGCCGACAACCTCACCGACCTGATGCGCCTGATGCTGCGCAACCGCCCCGCGCTCGATGCGATGGAGACGGGCCTCGCCCGCGCCTCGGCGCCACTGCGCGTGGCAGCGCACTGGCTGCACCGGAACACCCGCGCCGGGAGCCGCCGCAACATCTCGGCTCATTACGATCTCGGCAACGAGTTCTTCCGCTTGATGCTCGACAAGACGATGATGTACTCGTGCGCGCTGTTCGAGCGCCCGGACATGACGCTTGCCGAGGCATCCACCGCGAAGCTCGATGCAGTGTGCCGCAAGCTCGACCTCGGCCCCGACGACCACGTGCTCGAGATCGGCACTGGCTGGGGCGGTTTCGCGCTTCATGCAGCCGAGCGCCATGGCTGCCGCGTCACGACCACGACGATTTCGCGCAGCCAGTTCGAATTCGCGCAGCAGCGCGTCAGGGCCGCCGGCCTCGAGGACCGGGTCACCGTGCTGCTCGAGGATTACCGGGACCTCGGCGGCAGCTACACCAAGCTCGTCTCGATCGAGATGATCGAGGCCATCGGCCACCAGCAGTTCGGCGAGTTCTTCCGCCAGTGTGCGGCGCGCCTCGTTCCCGGCGGGCGGATGCTGCTGCAGTCGATAACGATCGCCGACCGGAACTACGCGCGCGCGCGCGACGAAGTGGACTTCATCAAGCGTTACATCTTCCCGGGCAGCTGCATTCCCGCGGTGAGCGCGCTGGCCCAGGCGATGGCGGAGTCAAGCGACCTGCGTATCGTTCACCTCGAGGACATCGGCCCGCATTACGCCACGACGCTGGCACGCTGGCGCAGGAACTTTCTCGCCAACGTCGGCACGGTATTCGCGATGGGTTATCCCGAGACGTTCACCCGGATGTGGGAGTTCTACCTCTGCTACTGCGAGGCGGGATTTGCCGAGCACGCGCTCGGCGACGTGCAGGTGCTGCTCGCGCGCGACTGACCAGGAGCGTTTCGCCCGCTGGACGTGGCGCTGTGGCGGCGACATCATAGGTCGTGCGTCCCGGCGTGGACGCCGCGCCTTTCGACACCAGGGAACACCCATGAAGACCCGCATCACCGAGCTGTTCGGAATCCAGCACCCGATCATCCAGGGCGGCATGCATTTCGTCGGACTGCCTGAGCTGGCGTCCGCGGTCTCCAATGCCGGTGGGCTGGGCATGATCACGGGCCTCACGCTCGGTACTCCGGAAAAGCTCGCGGCGGCCATCGCGCGTTGCCGCGAGATGACGGACAAGCCGTTCGGCGTGAACCTGACCTTCCTGCCGACGTTCGCGAACCCGCCCTACCCCGAATTGATCCAGGCGATCGTTGAAGGCGGCGTGCGTATCGTCGAAACTGCTGGCCGCAGCCCGGAGCAGTACATGCCGGTGCTGAAGCAGCACGGCGTCAAGGTCATCCACAAGTGCACCTCGGTGCGCCATTCGCTGAAGGCCGAGCGCATCGGTTGCGACGCGGTCAGCGTCGATGGTTTCGAGTGCGGCGGACATCCGGGCGAGGACGACGTGCCGAACTTCATCCTGCTGCCGCTTGCTGCCGAGGCGCTGACAATCCCGTTCGTCGCCTCGGGCGGCATGGCCGACGGCCGCAGCCTGGTCGCGGCGCTGGCACTCGGCGCGGATGGCATGAACATGGGAACGCGCTTCATCGCAACGAAAGAGGCGCCGGTGCACGACAACGTCAAGCAGGCACTGGTGCGGGCCACGGAGCTCGACACCCGCTTGATCATGCGGTCGCTGCGCAATACCGAACGCGTGCTGCGCAATACCGCCGTCGACAAGGTCGTCGAGATCGAGAAGACCAAGGGCACCGCAACCACGATCGACGACATCCGCGAGTACGTCGCGGGCGCCTACGTCAAGGTGATGCAGCACGGCGACATGGAGTCGGGCGCCTGGTCGTGCGGCATGGTGGCCGGCCTGATCCACGACGTGCCAAGCTGCCGCGAGCTCGTGGACCGCATCATGGGCGACGCCGAGGCGATCATCCGCAAGCGCCTGGGCAGTATGTAGTCGGCCTGTCTCCAGGCTGCGACAGTTCTGGCCTTTCGCCTCGAGGTCCACGGTGTAGTCTCGGCAGTGTGATGTTACCGAGGTGTGCGCCATGACCAATCGACGCCTGTTCCTGCTGTTTGTTGCCGCCCTCTCGATGACCGGCTGCGCCAGCATGCCTCACTCGGACCCGCTGCAGGTCACGGTGGCTGGCGTCGACGGACTGCCGGGCGAAGGCATGGAAATGCGCATGCTGGTGAAGCTGCGGGTGCAGAACCCCAACGAGACGCCGATCGAGTTCACCGGCGTCTACGTGCAGCTCGACGTGATGGAGAAGACCTTCGCGACCGGCGTGAGCGACGAGAGTGGCGTGGTGCCGGCGTTTGGCGAGACAGTCGTCGCCGTCCCCGTGACGATCTCTGCGTTACGCGCAGTGCGCCAGGTGGTCGGCATGCTCGACGGCCAGCCAGTGGACCAGGTCCGCTACGAGATGAGCGGCAAGCTGAACGGCGGGCTGTTCAATACGCACCGCTTCGAGTCGAAGGGCGCGTTCGCGCTGCCGGAACAGGTATCGGTCGCCGCCGACTAAGGTCTTACCACTCGCGCGACGCGGCCCGTCAAGGCCCGCAACTGCGCCGCACCGATCGGCGGGTCGATCTGGGCCATGGTCAGCTGGAATACTGCTTCCTTGGCGGCTGCAAGCGTCGGCGAGGCAATGACCGAGCGGCCGGAGACCAGGAACGTGTCGAGATCACCGAATGCAACCAGCATCGGTTTCGGGACCGGGATGAATTCGCGCAGCCTGCGGCCAGCCAGGGCGCGCACGGTGTTGACCGCCGCGAACTGCCCCGTCTGCATCGCGTAGTAAGCCTGCTTCGCGAGCCGGGGGCGCAGGACGCTCGCGTCACCTGCAACGAATACGTTGTCGAAATTGCGACTCTGCAGCGTCTTGCGGACTGGCGCCCAGGGTTGCTTGCCGCCCGAGAGCCCAGCCGCGCGGATCAGGTCGGGCGCGGTTGCGCCAGCAGTCCAGATCGTCAGGTCCGAGCGCAGCGAACCACCGGCCGCCAGCTGTACCCGGCTTCGGGTCACTTTCGCGGCGGCGGTCCTGACCAGCAGATCCACGTCGAGACTTGCACAATGCGCGCGCACCGCCTGGTCGAGTGCTCGCGGACTGCCCGGCATCAGTCGCGAACCCGCCTCGATCACGCTGATGTGCAGCGACTGCCGGCCGCGGTACCTGCGCAGGATCTCGCCGAGGACCTCGATGCCTTCGAGTCCGCTTCCGACGATGACGACCGACTTCCTGCCCTTTCCACTGGCCAGCGTGGCGAGCTTGCGCCCGATGGCCACGCCATCTTCGACGGTCTTCAGCGGCATCGCGTGCCTGTCGGCACCCTCGACGCCGAACGTGTTCACGACACCGCCAACAGCGACGATGCAGGCGTCGAACTCCACCTGTCGATCGTCGGACGTCGTGAGGCGGCCCGCGCGCGCGTCGATGTCGGTGACCGTGGCGCGCACGAATCGATGACCGGCACGCGACACGAGGCGTGCCCGCGGAAGGCGCAGGTCCGCTGCACGCGACGTTCCGGATACGAGCTCGTGGATGCCAGGCCGCCACTCGAACCAGGGCGATCCGTCGATCACCGTTACCGCGTAATCGGAGCCCAGCTCTTGCGCGGCGGAGAGCCCGGCGAAATTGGCCCCGACGATCGCGATGCGTCGCCGTACCGGGAGGTCACGCGGCACAGACGTCGACCGAGTGTGCCGCCCACCGGCACGAGTGATTCGCGAGGGGGACAAGCGACTCACCCGGCCTCGTGCGAGGCTTTCCACTCCATCGCCCGCTGCACCCGCCGCTCGACCGACGGGTGGCTGTAGAACAGCCACTCCTCGACTTGCGACGGCCGCGGATTGCGGTATTCGGCCGTCTTGACCAGCGCAGTTGACAGCGCATCGGGCAGGCCCACCGTCTCGAGCGAGTACTGGTCGGCGTGGTTCTCTGCAACGCGGCTCAGGCCATTCGACACCGGCCCTGCCAGCAGCCCGAACAACGACGCCATGAACAGCATCACCGGCAGGCCCGCGGGATCTGCAAGCGATGCCCGACTGCCGAAGACGCGCGCGAAGCGCGGGAACAGCCTGTCGGCCAGGAAGAAGAACAAGATCGCGAGACCCGAAAACACGATGACGACGCGCCAGGTGTGGCCGAGCACGTAATGGCCGATCTCGTGGGCCGTCACTGCCTTGACTTCGTCCAGCGACGCACCCTTGAAGGCGACGTCGGAAATCGCAATGCGCGCGGTGCCGCCGACGCCACCGGCGTTTGCGGTGAAGTTGTTCGACTGCCGCGAACCGTCGTAGACGAAAATGCGTTCCGCGGGGACGCCGGCGCGATCCGCCATCACTACCAGCGCGTCGCGCACCTCGCCGGACGGCACCGGCTTGAAGTCGTTGAACAGTGGCTCGATGACGACCGGCGCCGCGAACATGACGGCTGACATCCCCACCGCCATGAGCCCGGCCGACCACGTCCACCAGGCCCGCCCTGCGCGCCGGATCAGTGCGTAGACACCGACGAAGAAAAGTGCACCGAGAACTGCCGAAATCACGATCGACAGCAAACCCTGTCCCAGGAAGTCGCCCAGCGGCTGGCTGGTGCGCCCGTAGCTCGTTTCTCTCCACCATTCCTCGTACAGCGACCAGGGGAGCATCAGTGCCGCCGACAAGAGGAAGTAGACGACCCCGACCACGAACGCCCTGAGGTTCGGGCCGCGTCGGCTGAGCTTCGCCTCGACCCGGTCGAGTACGCCCCAGCGCACGATGATCAAAGTGACGACCGCGCCCGCGACCAGCGCCCACAGCAGCAGCCAGTGGTTCCCGGTGGTGTAGGCCGCGGCTTTCGCCAGCGTGTCGGCACCGAGTCCGTCGATGTATGCCGCCGTGGCGACCTGTGTATCGATTGTCATGCAGCGATGATACGGCAGAAGCTGTTCTCGATCGCACGCCGTCGCAATCAACTCGAGCAGCCTGCCCGCGTCCTCGGCACAGCCGTCGTATTCGCAGGCCTGAAGCCACATGCCGATGAGCGGCGCTCGGGCCCTGCTACGATGCAACCCCGAATCAGATACTTCTGCTCCCCGCGAGGACCCATCGTGCCCCGGACCCAAGCCCGTGCATTCTTCGCCCTGACCATCGCGCTCTCCGTCGTCACCATGACGGCGAGTGCCGGCGACGCACTCCGACCGGACCAGGTCGTGTACCGGGAACTGTTCCGCGAACTCGTCGAGACCAACACGACGCTGAACAGTCGCGGACCCGCAGCGATGGCCCCTCCGCTGGCACCCGGGATCATGAAGCCGATCGAGCAGGTTGCGGCACAAATCTACCCCGGCGTGCCGTTGCTGCCGCTCTTCCAGGCGGGCGCAACGGACGGCCGTGGTTTCCTCTGCTAGCTGGTGAAGATCTACGCCGCCCGACAATCGTCGTAACATCGTCAAGGTCAGGCACATGGGGAGACACCAATGGACGTCAGGGCAGCAATAGCACTCGAAGCGGGTCAGCCGCTGGTGATCGACACCGTACAGCTCGAGGGCCCGAAGGCGGGCGAGGTTCTGGTCGAGATCAAGGCCACCGGCATCTGCCACACAGACAAGTACACACTGTCCGGCGCCGACCCGGAGGGGCTGTTCCCTTCGATCCTCGGACACGAAGGCGCGGGCATCGTCTTGGAGGTCGGGCCCGGCGTCCGCTCGCTGAAGGCGGGCGACCACGTCATCCCGCTCTACACACCCGAGTGCCGCGAGTGCAAGAGCTGCACCTCGCACAAGACCAACCTGTGCACGGCAATCCGCGCCACGCAGGGCAAGGGGCTGATGCCGGACGGCAGCAGCCGGTTCTCGTACCGGGGCAAGCCCATACATCACTACATGGGCTGCTCGACCTTCGCCAATTACACCGTGATGCCCGAGATCGCGCTGGCGAAGATCCGCGAGGACGCGCCGTTCGACAAGGTCTGCTACATCGGCTGCGGCGTGACTACCGGCATCGGCGCCGTGATCTTCACCGCGAAGGTCGAACCGGGTGCGAACGTGGTGGTATTCGGGCTCGGCGGCATCGGGCTGAACGTCATCCAGGGCGCGAAGATGGCGGGCGCCGACATGATCGTCGGCGTGGACGTGAATCCGGCCCGCGAACAGCTGGCACGCAAGTTCGGCATGACGCACTTCGTGAATCCCAGTGAAGTGAACGACGACCTCGTCGCGCACCTGGTCGAGCTGACCCGCGGCGGCGCCGACTACAGCTTTGAATGCATCGGCAACACGCAGGTGATGCGACAGGCGCTCGAGTGCTGCCATCGCGGCTGGGGCCAGAGCATCATCATCGGCGTGGCGGCGGCAGGGCAGGAGATCAGCACTCGACCGTTCCAGCTGGTGACCGGGCGTGTCTGGAAGGGCAGCGCCTTCGGCGGCGCGCGCGGTCGCACCGACGTACCGCGGATCGTCGACTGGTACATGGACCGGAAGATCAACATCGACGACCTGATCACGCACGTGCTTCCGCTCGAACGCATCAACGAGGGATTCGACCTGATGGCGCGCGGCGAATCGATCCGCACCGTGATCGTCTATTGAACGGTGGGCGTCACTTGATCGAGACAATCTCCGTTCATCCCTGCTTCGAGGGCCTGCAGGGTTTCTACCGGCATGATTCGCAGGCCATCGGCCTGCCGATGCGCTTTGCGGTGTACCAGCCCCCTCAGGCGACGCGCGGTACGGTGCCGGTGCTGTTCTACCTGGCCGGACTGACCTGCACCGAAGAGACCTTCATGATAAAGGCAGGTGCGCAACGCCTGGCCGCAGAACACGGCGTGCTGGTCGTCAGCTGCGATACAAGTCCGCGCAATACCGGCATCCCGGGCGAGGCCGAGGACTGGGAGTTCGGCAGCGGCGCCGGTTTCTACGTCGACGCCACACAATCGCCGTGGTCGAAGCACTTCCGCATGTACGACTACGTGCTGAACGAGCTTCGCGCACTGGTGATTGGGCATTTCCCTGCCGATGCAGCGCGCATCGGCATCTTCGGCCACTCGATGGGGGGCCACGGTGCACTCGTGCTGGCGCTGCGCAATCCCGGCATCTACAGATCGGTGAGCGCCTTCGCGCCAATCTGCGCGCCGTCGCAGTGCGCCTGGGGCTTGAAGGCGTTGCCGCGGTATCTCGGCGAGGATCGCGCGGCGTGGGCCGAATACGACGCGACGCAGCTCATTCGGAATCGCGACCAGCCGGCTTTCGGCAACATCCTCATCGACCAGGGCCTGGGCGACAAATTCCTGGCGCAGTCGCAATTGCTGCCGGAGCAGTTCGAGTCAGCCTGCGCCGAGGCAGGGCAGCCCCTGACTCTGCGGCGTCATGCGGGCTACGACCACAGCTACTACTTCATCGCAAGCTTCGTAGCGGACCACATCGCGCATCACGTACGCGCGCTGGGTTGATCCCTTGCGGTGATTCCGCGCGAGCGAGGCGAGATCTAGCGGCGCCGGGAGTCCTAGCTGCCGCGCATGCGCCTCTCGACAGCCTCGAGCGCGTCGATCACCTCGAGCGTGCCCTCGCGGGCCAGGCCGGTTGCTCCGCCGTTTGCGAGCCACGACTCGAAATCGCCGGGGCCGAGCGGGGGCGAAACGTACTTGCCCTGGACCTCGTCGCAGCCGAGGGCGCGAACCATCTCAAGCGTATCGGCGTCCTCGATTCCGACCGCGACCGAGCGCACGCGCATGGTGCGGGCCATCGAGATTACTGCGGAGGTGACGCCCTGCGCACCGAGGTCGGTGTACAGGTCGGCCATCAGCGAACGGTCCAGCTTCATGCTGTCGAACTTTAACCGCCGGATCTGGCTGAACGACGAGTAGACGGTGCCGAAGTCGTCCAGCGCGACACGCACGCCGGTGGCGCGCAGCTTGTCGAGCATGCTGCGAGTCTCAGCGGGAAATTCGACCACTCCCGCCTCGGCAATTTCGAGTTCGAGCGCGTTACCCGGCAGACCGTGCGCCGCCAGCGATTCGCTGACCATGCGCGGCAGGCCCGGATCGCGCAGCTGGTGCGCGGAGAGGTTCACGGAAACGAAGAATTCCTGTTCGAATTCCTTGCGCCAGGCCGCGAGCTGCCGGCAGGCCTCACCGACAACCCAGCGACCAATGCCGTCAATGAGTCCGGCGCTTTCGGCCACCGGTATGAATTCGGACGGCTCGATTTCGCCAAGTTCGGGGTCGTGCAGGCGCGCGAGGCACTCGGCGCCCTTTAGCGCGAAGTCGTCGATGGCGATGCGTGGCTGGAATGCGAGCGTCAGGTCGCCCCGCTCGATGGCGCCGCGCAGGATCGATTCCAGCTTCAGTCGCCGGCGCGAGCGCGCCTGGGGAGCCGTCGAGTACGTCTCGAAGTCCCACGGGCCCGCAGCCTGTTCGACGGCAGCGTGCGCGTGCTGCAGCAACTGCTCTGCGTCGCCATCCTCACCGGCGATCGCGATGCCGGCGCTGATTCCCGGCAGGTACTCCGAGTCGCCACCAGGCGGACTGGTCGCCAGTGAGCGCAGCACCGTGCGCGCAAGCTCCACCAGGTGGTCGGGCGATATGCGGCTGCGGAGCACCATGGCGAGTTCGGTTTCCGCGGTGCGACAGACGGCCGCGGACGACGCTCGCCACGGTACGGTTGCGCCGTCGCTGAGGTTCGCCAGCTCAGCCTCGAGGCGACTGGCAACGCGCACCACCACCTTGCCGGCGGCTTCGAGTCCCTGCGCCTGCACGACGTGATCGAGGTTGTGGATGCGGAAGGCCACCACGCCGGTCGCCTGCATGCCCGCCGAGTCCTGCAGGGCAGCCGTAACCTGCTCCGACAAGTGCATGCGGTTCGGCAGTCCCGTGGCCAGATCGGAGTAGGAAAGCGTGCGCACCGCCTCCTCCGCGCGGCGCAGCCTCGTCAGGTCCTGGAGCGTCACGATGACGATTCCGTCCTGGCCCGGCTCGCCGACCAGTTCTGCCTCGAGATGAACGCAGACACCGGTTCCCGTGGGCGTGCGCAGGTCGTGGTCGAAACTGCAGCGACCATCCCCGGTGGCGCAGGCCAGGAACGCCTGCCGCAACGCAAACTGCTCGGACTTGCCGAGCATTCGGACGAAGTCCTCTAGGCTCCTGAGCGAACCCGGATCGACCCCGAGAAGCTCGCCCACCATCGGCGAAACGTGCAGGGTGCGGCCTTCGAGCGTCAGTTCCCAGTGGCCGACACGCGCAATCCGCTGCGCGAGCAGCAGCTTCGAGCGACTGGTCCGCAGTGCCTCCTGCAGGTCGCGGTCGCGGAGCAGGAAGCGCACGCGTTCCACCAGCAACCGCGGATTGATGCCCTTCTGTGCAAAATCGCTGGCTCCGGCCGAGAATGCGTCGCTGATGGACGCCAGGTCGTTGCGACCTGTCAGCATCAGGATCGGCAGTTCGCGGCCACCGGCCTTGTCGCGGATCGCCCGACATGCATCGATGCCCGACATTCTCGGCATGTTGACGTCCAGGATCACCAGGTCGGGCTTCACCTCGTCGAACTGCTCGACGGCGTCGGCACCGTCACCGACCGAGTGCACGACGAAACCCGCACCGGCCAGCGACGCCTCGGAAAGGATGATCTGCGCCGGATCGTCGTCGGCCATCAGGATCATCGCGCTGCGGGTTTCGCTCATGCTGTATTGCCTCAGGTTCCGGTTGCGCGACTCGACTCGACCTTGAGGGCCGCTTCCAGGTTCGCATAAGTCTGCTTGATGCCGCGGGCTGCCCGTCGGGCCTCGGTCACATCACGGGCTTCGATTGCGGCCAGTTCGCATTTCTCGAGCTGCGCGGCCAGGCGACGCCCGCCAAGGCTGTTTACCGGCGACTTGAACGAGTGGGCAGCTGCCGCAATCGCCTGCAGGTTGCCCTCCTCCAGGGCGGCCTCGAGCCGCTTCAGCGATTCCGGCGCCGTGGTAAACAGCAGCTCGCACAAGCGCTCGAACACCTTCGGCTTGCCGAGTCCGCGAATGGCGGCGACCTGCGCCGGGTCGAGCATCGGCACCGAGTCCGGCGCATCGCCCTGCTCTGCCTCCGGGACCTGCAGGATGCCGAAGACCGCCGTGTCCGACAGCAGCGGCTCGTCCGCCACCGCAGCTACCACAGCCTGCATATGCGGTATCGTCGCCGCCATGTCGCGCTCGGATCCGAAGTCGAGGTCCATCAGGTCGGCATCCGTTGCAGCGGCCACCGGCGCGGGTGGCGGCACCGCCTGTGAGCGAACCGGGCGCGGGCCCGGTGCAGGTCGCGGCGCTGGCGAAGCGACAACCGGCCGCTCGGCGTGGACTGCCCTCGGCGTCTCGGTCACGGCCGGCAGCACGAGCTTGCCCGATTCCTGGGCGATCGGGCGGAGCACGGCGACCATCTGGTCCTGGGTAAATGGCTTGGACAGGAAGTGATTCATGCCCGCTTCGATGCAGCGGTTTCGATCCCGCGCCAGCACGTTGGCCGTGAGCGCAACGATCGGCGTAGGCTTCGTGCCGCGATCCGCCTCGACGCGCCGGATCGCAGCCGTGGCGGCGTAGCCGTCCATGCCGGGCATCTGGCAATCCATCAGGATCGCGTCGAACCGGCGCCGATTCGCTTGGTCGAGCGCCGCATTGCCGTCCTCCGCGACACTCACCTTGCAGCCTACCCGCTCCAGCATCGCCTGCGCGACCTCGCGGTTGATCACGTTGTCATCCACGACCAGCACGTCGAGACCGAGTGACAGCAGCCCGCCGGACAGCGGCGCGGCGTCTCGATTCTCCGCGGCGCGCGGCGTGTCGGCCTCGTCCGGCTCACGCGGCTCGCGCGCCGCCCGCAACGCGCCTTTCAACAGCGTCTGCCGCACGGGCTTCGCGATGCACATGTCGGGCCTGATCGCGCGCGCGCCCTCGTACGTCGGATCAAAGTCGAACGCGCTGAGCAGCACCACCCAGGTGCCGGCCAGTGCCGGATCCAGCCGGATGGCGCGCAACAGCTCCGCCGTGTTGGCGTCGGGCAGCGCGTGGTCCAGCAGCACCACCTCGTACGGCCGGCGGCGCGCGACGGCCTCGGTCAGGCGTTCGCAGAGCTGCCTGCCGCGATTCACCACCGTGACGTCAACGGACCAGTTCGACAGCGTCTCGTCCAGGTACATGTACGTGGTAGGACTGTCGTCCACGACCATCACCCGCATGCCGGCGAACTCGTCGGTGACGCTGTCAGGGGCAGGCGCCGCGGCGTCGACCTTGAATGGCAGCACGAATGAGAATGAGCTGCCCTTGCCCGGTTCGCTGCGCAGGTCGATGCCGTCGCCACCCATCAACTGGACGAGGCGCGATGCAATCGAGAGCCCAAGACCCGTGCCACCTACGCGCTGCGCGTTGCCAAGCTGGCTGAAGGCCTCGAACACCGCGGCCTGGTCCGCCTCTGCGATACCCGGGCCGGTGTCCGATACGGCGAAATGAAGCCGGCAATCTCCATCGGCGAGATTGTCGAGCCCGATCCGGATCTGGATTTCGCCCTGGACCGTGTACTTGACCGCGTTCGACAGCAGGTTGCCGAGCACCTGCCGCAGGCGCAGCACGTCGCCGATCAGTGCCGCGGGCACCGTGGGCTCTACGCGACAGACCAGCTCGAGCTTCTTGCTCTCCGCGCGAGCAGCGAACACCTCGCCAACCTGCTCGGCGAACTCCCGCACGTCGAACGCTTCGCGAACCATCTCCATCTTGCCGGCAGAGATCTTCGAATCATCGAGTATGTCGTTGATGATCTGCATCATCGTGTCGGCCGCGGTGCGCATCGAGTCCACGTAGCGGCGCTGCCGCTTGTCCAGGTCGGTCCCGGTGAGCAACTCGGCCATGCCGAGCACGCCGTTCATCGGCGTGCGGATCTCGTGGCTCATGTTGGCCAGGAATTCGTCCTTGGCGCGCATCTGCAGCTCGGATTCGCGCAGGCGCTGCTCGATGTCCCGCGTGCGATCGGCGATTTCCTTTCGTGCCGACACGCGCAGCGTGGTCATCTCGCGCTCGTACTTTGCGAGCTTGTCAGACAGCGTGTTGAAGTTGCCCGCGAGCTGCGTGAGCTCGTTTCCCTGGCTATGCTGTCCCTCGACTGCAGCTTCACCCGGTGAGTCGCCGCGATGAGTCGTGCGGGCCAGCTGTTCCAGCGGCTCGACGACCTGGCGCCGCAGCGAGTTGGCCGCGAACAGCCCGATCAGGAGGCCGAACACCAGCACGAACGGCGTCTGCACCAGGCGCGCCCCGATCGCTGCCCACGGCGGCTGGTGGTCGATGACGACTGCCAGCACTCCCGGCCCACGGTTGCTGATCTGGACGGGATATTCCTCGTAGTCGGGTATCAGCCAGAAGAAGCGCATTACCTGCTGCAGGAAAGCCTTGCCGTGCGGCACCGGCTTGAGCAGGCGGGACGGATCGCCGCCATGCACGATCGGGACAGGTGCCTTGGCGTCATAGAGTTCGAGCACTTCGCCAGAGTCGAGGTGCAGGTCGGCGCCGAGGATCACGGGATGGCGGGCCAGTGGAGCCAGCGCGTTGTATGCGCCGCGCTGTTCGACCTGTGCCGAGACTGATTCGGCCAGTCCCGCGGCCAGTTTCTGGTCCCGGTGGCGCGTCGCCCACGCATCCCAGCTCGTTGCGAAAACCTGCGCGCCAAGCAGAGCCAGCGTGACTGCGGCAACCGCCGTCACCCTGAGCTGGTCACTCAGCGACAGGGACTCGAAGTGGACGCGAAATGCCCGCAGCGACGGCCGGCGCGCGAGGAGTCCGCCGAGGAGCTTCGACAGCGACCTGAGCAGCAGATCGCCGCGCTCCGCGAGCCGGGACTTGGTTGGTCTTGTTCGAAGCATTGCCCGCAACACCCTCGCCACGGATGGCACTGGTACGCAGCGGAGCCTAAGTGCGCAGGTGACATAAGGGGAACCTGCGGGCGCCAATACTGTGACGGGGCGCAAGGTCTGCCGGTCGGCAGGGTTTCAATCAGCAGCAGTCAGGTCGGAATAGCTGATCGCGCCGTAGCCGAGCGCGCTCAGCGCTTCGTTCGACTCGAGCAGCGCCGACCGCATCGTGTCGTTGCCGTCACGGTAGATCTCGCGAAGCACGCGCTCGAGGTGATCCTGGCTCACACCCTGGTGTGCCAGCCTCGCGACCATCGTATAGGTCCGTCGAAGGTCGGTTTCCTGCTCGACATCCAACAGCAGAATCTCCCGCTCCGCTGATGTTTCGCGTGACGCCAGCACTGGCCCCGGGCGCGCGAGACGGCAAGGCTGCCGCATGTCGCGATTGCGCGCAATGCGGGAAATTACCAAGCTGGCCTTGCCGGTCGAAAAGTCGCCGGCTCGCCGGCTTCGCCGATCAGCGCAGAGCGTCGAGCCCGAAGACCTTCGAGAGCTTGGCGTCGAACATCGCCCCCGGCAGCAGCTTCTTCAGCAGTGGCAGGCGGACACTGTTGGTACCGCCCCGGATGACACGCGGAGGCGGGTCTCGCAACAGCGAGGCCGCGACCGGCACCACGAACTCGTCGGCCGGCATTGCGTCCTGCTGTCCGGCCTGGGCGCGCGCACGAATGCCACGCTCTGCCGGGCCATAGATCGAGCCCTGCGGCAGGCTGATCGCTGCCTCAGCGTGCTCGCCGAAGCTGGAACGCACGCCGCCCGGCTGGATCGAAGTGACATGGATGCCAAAGGGCTTCAATTCCATTCGCAGCGCGTCGGTCAGCGAGTGCACTGCCGCCTTGCTCGAGCAGTACGCCGCGGCAAACGGCGTCGTGAAGAGACCGACGATGCTGCCGACGATGGCCACCGACGCGCTGCCATTGCGCGTCACGGCCGCCCGCAGCAGCGGCACCGCCTGGCTGGTCACCGCGGCCGGCGCAATGACGTTTGTCTCGTACTGGCGCCGCAGGTCGTCGCGGCTCAGGTCCACCACGGCGCCGACCTGCGAGAACCCGGCGTTGTTGACCAGCAGGTCGATGTGCCCGGCCTGCGCCTTCACCGTTTCGAGTGCCCGGGCGATGGACGCATCGTCGTTGACGTCGAGTTCGAGCGCCTCGATGCCGTCGGCCTGCAGTGGGGCCAGTGACTCGAGGCGTCGGGCCGTCGCGTACACCCGGTGGCCGCGCCTGGCGAACTCGCGCGCGAGCGCGGCCCCGATGCCGCTCGAGCAGCCGGTGATCAGGATGGTCTTCTGCATCGCTTCGTGCGCCTCTTCACTTGCACAGACTTGTATGGAGATCCACTCACCAGCGCCTGGTTGCGCGGGCCGAGCTTCGGGCCGCCCGGATAGCCTTCGTCCTGCGGGACGATGGTCATCGTTCCGAGCTGCCCATTCTCATTGAAGGTCATCAGGATCGCGTAGCCGTCATTCAACCGGAACGGGAACAGCCACACGTCCGGCCCCTGGTAGTCCGGTCCGGCGAAGCCGAGCGCCTGCTCCGGGTTCGTCACCTTTTCCTGCTTGCCGCCGACTTCGAACGTGAGCCCGGTGACGTCCACCACGACCTGCGGCTGCCGCTTGCAGTCGCCGCCGGGCGCGTATCGCCCGAAAATGCCCTCCAGCCCCTTGAGGCCGTTCATCTCGACGGCGTGCGCCGTGAAACTCGAGCCAAGTACGGCAATCGACAAAATCATCAACACGGCACGTGACGTTCGACAAGAAGTCATTGTGGTTCCCCCTGGTCTTGATGTCAGGCAACCGCCAGCGCGGGGCAGGCCGACCCGCCCTGCTCCTCGGGTGGCGTGGATCCAGACTATACGCCGGGCGCGGAAAGCCGGGTTATGGCTTTGCAGCACTGCTACGTGCTAGCTTGCCGCGCCCGCACCCTGAGCGTTCCTTGAATTCCAACAATTGCCGCGCGGTGCCCGCGGGAGAACGTGATCCATGGTCCAGCTTGAAAAAGGGCGCGGCGTAGCCTGGCTGGTGTTCCTGCTCGTCGCGGTTGCAATGTTCGGCAACTTCTACGTGTACGACTCCATCGGTCCGGTAGCCGACCTGCTGCAGCGGCAGCGCGGATTCACCGATACCCAGATCGGACTTCTGAACGCGATTTACAGCCTGCCGAACATCCTGCTGATCCTGGTCGGCGGCGTGCTGGTCGATCGCTTCGGTGCGAGCCGGATGACGGTATGGACCGCAGCCGTCTGCCTGGCAGGCGCCGCGTTGACCGCGTATGGGCCGGGAATCAACACGATGGCTGCCGGCCGGTTGCTTTACGGGATTGGCGCCGAGACCTTCAACATCAGCACGACCGTGGCGATCGTGAGCTATTTCGGAGGCGGCAGCGTCGCCTTCGCGCTCGGCCTCGCGCTCGCCATCGGGCGCGCGGGCTCTTTCTCCGCCGACATGTCTCCCGCGTGGTTCGCCGACGCCTATGCAAGCGGATGGCAACCGCCGCTCGTCATCGCCATGCTGATCGCGGCATCGTCATTCGTTGCCGCCCTGGGCTACCGCTGGATCGACGTACGCGTACGCGGCGCGACACCGGCGGGTGTGCCGCGCGCGCACCAGCGCTTCGTACCCGGCGACCTGCTCAAGTTCGGCACCGCATACTGGTACCTGCTGGCACTCTGCGTGCTGTGGTACGCGGTCATCCTCGCCTTCCGCAGCACATTCTCGATCAAGTACTTCCAGCACGCGCATGGACTCGACCTGGCCGCCGCCGGAGCCATGAACAGCTACGTCTTCCTGGCCGCGATGTTCGCCACGCCGGCTTTCGGCTGGCTGTGCGATCGCACCGGTCGCTACGCTCCCATGCTGGCCTTCGGGGCGCTGCTGCTGCCGATCGCGATCGTGATCATGGCGATGACGCACTGGAGCCTTTGGATCGCGACGGTGCTGATCGGCATCAGCTACTCGCTGGTGCCTGCGGTGATGTGGCCACTGGCAAGCAAGCTGGTGGCAGCTGAAAGATTCGGAACCGCGCTGGGCCTCATGTGGGTGGTGCAGAACGCGGGAATCGCTGGCGCCAACCTGACGGCCGGCTGGCTCAACGACCGCTCGGGCGCCAGCGCGGCCAATCCGGCAGGTTACCTGCCGATGATGGATTTCTTCGGCGTCGCCAGTGCGCTTGGCTTCGTCTTTGCTTTGCTGCTCTGGTTTACGGCCGGCCGACGGCACCACGAAGCCGTGACGCACGGCAACTGACACTCCTGCGGTCGAGAGGAACGCTGAATGCCGGCGCGGGACGCGGGTTCGGCCCCGCGCGCGACTTCAGTGGCGCGACGACGTCGCACTGGACGTGGCGCTCGGCGGCGGGCGATTCCATCCCATGCGTGGGTTGCCGGCAATCCAGTGCCTTGCGTCGGCAATTGTCGAAAAGTTTCCCAGGCAATGCGGCGAGACGCGCAGCGACTCGTAGTACCTGATGTACGCGACGATCTGCGTGTTCGTGGCGACCATGGCCTGCACGGTGTCCGGGCTGTCGTAGAACCTCAGGCGTTCCAGCCGCGCCTGCGCCCTCAGGTCCCGCTCGGTCAGGTCCGGGTCCGGCTGGGCCTCCAGGTAATCGGAAATGATGTATCGGATACCTTCGTACCGGACATCGCCACACATTTCCTCGTAGGCGTCACGAAACTCCTGGCGTGTCACGACACCGTAGAAGCGTCGGTAGACGCCGTGTCCTTCCCACCTGATTCGATACGGCATGTTGGTGTCTCCCCGGAAGCCGGCCCCAGCATCTCCATTCCAAGGCTGTTCCGAAATTCAGCATCGTCAATCCGTACATGCGGCAGTCGGGCCGCCCGGTCAGTGCCCGCCCTGCACCAGCAGGCCCTCCGCCCGCAGCGCCTCGGCCAGGCCTTCCTCGATTTCCTCCGCCTGCGCGCGCTTGAGGCCCTGCAGGTGCTGGACTGGACCGGTCAACACCTCGAGCCCGCGCTTCAGCACGCTGCCCGCCGCGCGGATGCCCGCCTTGTGCTGGTCGAATCGCGCGGCCGCCGAATACCTCGTTGCGCCAACGTATACGCCGTGGGGTCCGCGCGGGCTGTCCGCGTAGTCCAATAGCACGAGATAGATGTTCGAGCGGCCCCTGCCGACACGCTCGAAGCGCGCCGCCACCTCGTAGGCCAGGGCCAACCACTCTACGTAGCGCATCGGCAGCCAGTCCGGCACCGACTCGGGCGCAGCGCGCCACAGCAGGCCCAGCATCCGCTCGATGTTGAGCGACGGCTCGTTCCTCATCCATAACTCGTGTATGCAGTGCGCGCCTGCGGTGCCATCGCGGTCGACGAGCGCCGTCTCGAGTCGCGCAATAATCGCCGCCCGATCTAGCGGCCCCAGCGGACGCATGGCGGGTGTCGCCTTTGTCGCGCGGCGCACCCGGCCACCGGATGCTTGCTTCTTGCGGCTCGTTGCCATGCCGACACCCTCGGAGAGGGTCACATGATGCCACTGTGTGCGTCGCCTCGCCGCATCGCGGCGCGCAGGCGGAATACCCGTCGTTTCATCGTGCAGTGCGCAACAGATGAACTCGAAATCGACCGTAACCGATCATGCGACCGGCCCTCGTACGTTACAATTGCAATGTCAGGCACCGGTTTTGCGGTGCGATTTGTGAGGAGAATTCATGAGCTTTTTTGGCAAGATCCTGGAAAAACTGGGCTTTGGCGGCGCCAAGGCTGCCCCCGCCCCTAAACCAACCCCGACCGCGACTCCGGCCAAGCCTGCTGCGCCGGCTGCACCTCCCCCTCCGGTGGCGATTCCGGTCGTGGACGTCGTCGCCCAGCTGGAAAAGCTGGCCGCCGCCAATCCCCAGAAGCTGAACTGGCGGACCTCCATCGTGGACCTGCTGAAGCTTCTCGACATCGACAGCAGCTTTGGAGCGCGCAAGGAGCTGGCCACCGAGCTCGGGTGCCCGGCGGACCTGATGCACGACTCCGCCAAGATGAACATGTGGCTGCACAAGACCGTGCTGCAGAAGATTGCCGAGAATGGCGGCAACGTCCCGAAGGAATTGCTGGACTGACGTCCCGGCACAAACAAAGACCCCGGCGCGAGGCCGGGGTCTTCGTCGACATCGCGCCCGATGGAGGCGCGTGCTGCCAGCGGCAGCTACTTCATCGTGACTTCGCGCAACCGGTACTCGCCGGCATTACCAGGGCAACGGTGAACCGTTGGCGTGCACGAAGCTTCCGCTGCTGGCCGGCGTGAGTTCGTCGATGCGCGCGATCAGGTTGCGCGCAGCGGTAGCAGGGTCCACATCGCCGCGACCGCCCGTCATTGGTGTCTGCACGAATCCCGGATGCAGCAGGACGACTGCCACACCGCGTGGCGCAAGATCCTGTGCGAGTGAACGCCCCGCCGCGTTCAGCGCCGCCTTCGACATGCGGTAGCCGTAGTATCCACCCGAGGTGTTGTCGGCCATCGAGCCCATGCGACTCGTGACCAGCACCAGCTTTGAGCCCGCGGCGAGTTGCGGCGCCAGCAGCGCCGAGATGTGCAAAGGTGCCAGCGCGTTTACCTCGAACTGCATCCGGATGCGCGCGCAGGCATTGTCATCCAGCGCGTCCAGCGACTCCTGTGTCAACACGCCTGCATTGAGGATGACGAGATCCAGCGGCTCACCGGCGACGCGCGCTGCAAGTGACGCACAGCCCGCGTCGGTCGCGATGTCGATACCCGCCTCAATGCGCACGTCCAGCTTTCCAAGCTCGGCCCCTGGCTTGCGGCAGGCGGCGATCACCCTCGTGCCACGCTCCGCCAGCTGCCGGACCAGTTCATAGCCGATGCCGCCGGCAGCGCCGGTAATAAGTGCAGTTGTCACGCGCGTCACCTCTTCAATCTTCCTGCGTACTTTTCGACCAGCCGGGCCCAGGTGCAGCTGGTGCGGCATGGTGCGGTGCACTATGCCCAGGACCTATCCTAACCCGACATCAACAGTTGCGCGCATGGCAACACTGCGTCGACGGCAGGCGGATCAGGGTATATTTGCGCCCATGAAACTCCACACCTCTCCCCGCGCACCGAACCCCCGTCGCGTCGACATGTTCATTGCCGAGAAAGGCATCGAGGGCATCGAGCGCGTGCTGCTGGACCTGAACGCCGGAGACCACAGGAGCGCGGCATTCACTGCAAGGAATCCCATAGCCAGGGTACCGGTGCTGGAACTGGACGATGGGCGTTTCCTCGCCGAGTCTCGCGCCATCTGCACCTATCTCGAGGGCATCTATCCCGAGCCGAACCTGATGGGCGTGACGGCGGAGGAGCGTGCGTTCATCGAGATGGCCGATCGCCAGGTCGAACTGCACTTCATGGTGATGATCGCGAACTGCGTCCGGCACACGCATCCCGGCCTCGCGACGCTGGAGAATCCGCAGTTCCCGGACTTCGGAGCCTCGCAGGGGACGAAAGTACTCGACGCAGCGAGGGTAATCGACGCCCGGCTCGCCGCTCGTCCGTGGATGGCTGGTGACCGCTTCACCATCGCCGACATCACTGCATTCTGCGGCATCGAGTTCGGCAAGCTGGCCAAGTTCAAGCCGGCCGACCAGGGATTGGTTCATCTTGCTGCCTGGCGTGACCGCGTCGCCGCGAGGCCCAGCGCCAAGCTCTGACGGCCGTCGTTACACTTCGAACGCTCGCCGCACAACCGTCCATTGCTCGAGCTTCTGCTCGAAGCGCATCGCCGCGTGTGCCGGGCTGGTCGATGGCAATGTCATTTGTCGAACCTGCTGCACCTGCGCCGGGAGTCCAGGCAGCACCAGTCGCCGATACAGCTTTCCGGCCGTGTGCCCGTTGAAGCAGATCAGCTGGATGTGACGATGGGACCTGAAGAACGGCACGAAGTCGTTCGGCACAATCGACTTCGCATCGATCGAGGCATCGAGCGCGCCCTTGCGATACGCCGAGTGGCAGACGTCCCACAGTGCAACGTGATTCTTCGTCGTCAATTGAAGCCGCTTGCGGTAGGCAAGCGCCGGGAACGCTCCGAACAGCGCCCCCATGATCGGCCAGAACGCATTGCGCGGCTGGGCGTAGTACTGGCTCATGGCGAGCGACATCGTGCCCGGCAGCGTACCCAATATGAGCACGCGA
The DNA here is from genome assembly GCA_963793005.1 of uncultured Gammaproteobacteria bacterium. Lineage (GTDB taxonomy): Bacteria > Pseudomonadota > Gammaproteobacteria > Steroidobacterales > Steroidobacteraceae > RPQJ01. The sequence continues at coordinate 2,325,580 of CAWBYP010000002.1, read as the reverse complement.
GCATCCAGCCTGGCGACTGGCCTGAAACCGTGGGCATGCATCTTCGAGGAACCCCCGGAGCCCGGTACCGCGCGGAGCCACCCTCGCAATGTTCGGGCAGAGCCCGATGATGTCGAAAACCGCGGTCGTCGAGGACCACGCAAAGCGGATCGTCGGCAGCCCGGCTTATGCTCGGGCGCAGGCGCGCCAGGGCTAGCGGGCCGCCCGCAGATCTTCCGTCGCGACCTTCGCTTTCTCGAGGCCCTGCAGCATGACGCCGGTCGCCTCGATCATCATCACGAACGGCGGCTCGTTCCGCTCGTCACGCTCCGCCGCGGCCTCCAGCTCGCCCACGACGTCGGCCGCAGAGGCCAGCGCGTCCATGATGGTTGCCTCCACACTGGACAGCGCCTTGATCACGTCCTGGACATTGGTCTTGCCCTCGCCGAGCTGCGCCTGAAGCAGCGCAACTTCGAAAGTCACCCGACCCGCGGTGTCCTTGAGGCCCGTGCTCGTCTCGAGTGAGGTTGCGCGCAGTATTTCGTCCATCGGCATCGTGGGCAGCGCCTGCAGCAGGCCGTCGGCGCTGTTCTCCATCTGCTCGGCGCAATCGCGGACCGCAGCCAGCGCAGCCAGGATCTTTCGCTGCAATTCATTCCCGGTCATCACTCACTCCTCGCAATAGCCCGCAAACAACGCCTGCACAAGGCCGGCCGCCGTCGTCAGTCACGAGAGCGGCCCCAGCACACGACCCGCGATAGTGCGCCGGTGCCTGGCTATTATCAGCCTTGCACTGCAACAAGTCTGCCAAACATTCTAGAGGATCGACGCGCCTGCAGCGCCGTTCTGCCCGGAGGCTCTCCGAGCGTGGTTGAGAGTCAACTCCCGGACAAGGCGTCTCACAGCGTGCTGCGGAGGCGTCGCGTCGCGACTTGTATCACCCGTTTCTGCTCAAGCACCAGCATGATGAGAACAGGCAGGATTATCAGGTATTTCATGTTGCGTTCCTCCGGACCGGGTCGCACGTTGCCATACAGAGATGACAGTCTCGCGAAGGCTTGGTTCCCGGAGAACTCAATTCAGTCGTTGATGCAACGCACCATCCACGATTGACCGGACGCTGGCGCGTTCCGCGACACCGACGGTTACTGCGGTGTCACCGCGACTATCGTGACGCTGGAGTCCAGCGGATCGAACATGACCTGCGCCTCGCCACGCTCGAGTTGGCGGATCACCTGCGCGACCTTCTGCTCGTGCGACACGTCGCGCTCACCGTAGTCCGTGCCCTCTCGCAGCACGAAGGACTCGGCTATTCCCCGCAGTGCCTCCGCGGACAGCTCGGTGTGTGGAACCGCCACCGGCGGCGGTCGCTCGCGGTCGTCCTTCCACCAATCGCTCAAGCGCTTCTCCCGGTTCAGCGCCCGGATCCGGGCACGCCTCACACAGTAATCGCTTTTGTGACGCGCGCCCGACTCGATCCGGCGGCGCTACGGTAATTTTGCCTCGAACACGCACTATCGAAGGGGAGATTCCAATGGCTGACTCTTACAACGTGGCTTCCGAGCCTGCGTCGATCCTGGGTTCGACATTGCGCTTCAAGGGCGAGCTGTCGGCCAGCGAGGCGCTGGTCATCAACGGCCAGGTCGAAGGCACCATCGGGCCCGCGCCGAAAGTGACGATCGGCCCCGAGGCCCACGTCAAGGCAAGCGTGAGCGCGGATGTGATCATCGTCGAGGGCCGCGTGGACGGCGACCTGAAGGCCAAGGTCTCGATCGCAATACGCCCCAAGGCCAACGTGCGCGGCAACCTCGAGTCGCCGCTCGTGAACATCGCCGAAGGCGCTGCGTTCAACGGCGGCGTCACCATGGAACCGGCTCGTTCCGAGTCGAAGGCCGCCCCGGCTCGCGCCGCGGATGCGCGCCCGTCCCGTACCGGCACAGCAGACTGATAAAGAGAGAAGCCGACATGTGGAAACGCGAACGGTCCGAGCCAGTCGACCAACTGGAACAGGTGATGACTGATCCGTCGGCGTCACTGCCATTGCCGACGCGCACGGCGACGCAGCCATCGGTGCCCGCTGCCGAGGTCCAGCCGAACCGCGATCTGGCTTCGTCATCGTCATCGGCGACGTCATCGGCCGCCAGGTGTTCGACGCTGGGTGCGACGCTGCGCTTCAAGGGCGACCTTGTCGCCGACGAGGACCTGGTCATCCAGGGACAGGTCGAGGGCTCGATCCTGCACACCCGCAGCGTCACCATCGGCGCACAGGGCCGGGTACAGGGCAATACGCGCGCTCGGCGAATCGTCGTGGAAGGCACCATCGACGGCAACGTCTACGCGCTCGAAAGCGTGACCATACGGTCCGGCGCAGTGGTGCACGGGGACGTCTTCTCGCCGCGAGTGTCCGTGGACGAAGGCGCGCGCCTCAGTGGTCGCATCGACATGGACAACGCGCCGGCGATTCCGACGATCAAAGTCACTGTTGCCGGTGCAAACGGGCGTGAACTGTCCGAGCAGCAAGTCGACACTGTACTGACCGGGTCCTGAGCGCCGCGCCAATGCGCGGCTGCTGGCGTGGTCCGCACTCCCTCCTGGGCCACGTCAGCACCACTGCGTAGATACGCAGGGTACACTTCCATCCAGATCCGGGCCTGCAGGGCTCGTTCCGCAGAGTCGTTCCCACGGAGACGTCGATGCCACTCAAGATCCGGAAAAGCGTGCAGCAGATGTTCGACGAGGCGATGACCGAGGTCGAGACTCTGAACGTGGAACAGTCCCAGGCCCTGCACGGCCGGCCCGATGTCACCTTCATCGACTTGCGTGACCCGCGCGAGATCTGGCGTGACGGCGGCATCCCCGGCGCGGTCAACGTGACGCGCGGGATGCTCGAGTTCTGGATCGACCCAGGCAGCCACTACCACAAGGACTTCTTCGCCTCTGGCAACAGGTTCGTGTTCTTCTGCGCAGGCGGCATTCGCTCCGCGCTTGCCGCGAAAACCGCCCAGGACATGGGGCTGACTCCGGTCTGCCATATCAAAGGAGGCTTTGGCGCGTGGAAGAAGGCCGGCGCCGCCGTCGAAGCGGTCGAACCGAAGCTGCCCGGCGCCAGGAAGGCCGCGGGATAAATAATTCGGCTCATCGGTCCAGGTCGCGCGCCATCACCGGGCTCGGGGTACCCGGACCGATCACACCCTTCGGATTCGGCCCGAACCGATTTCCTCCTGGCTGGCTATCAAGGCACGCGAACACCAGCAGGACGATGTCGCCGAGGAGCGGGACGAGGCCGATCAGCACCCACCATCCAGTGCGATTGGTGTCGTGCAGTCGTCGCACCATGACCGCGACACTCGGAATTATCGTCGCGAGGATGTACAGCCCGCTGAGGAGTCCCAGTCCGACGTCGGCGTCATAGGTACCAGTGAGTCCGTCCACCATCGCCAGGCCCAGCAGGAAAAGAAGGTAGAAGAGCGCATAGAACCAGTACTCCTTGCGCCGCGCCCTACCCTCGAACGTCGCGTACTGCTTCAATACGCCCAGATACCAGTTCATGTTCACCCCCTGTGCCTGTAACGCCGCCCGGGTTTGACACCGGAATATGGTCCAATCAAACCGGCAATGAAACCCTTTGCAGGCATGCAGCCGATGAACTGATCCTGAACCCCGGCGCCGTTTCCCGCCGTCGCCGGCATTTCACATCCACCCCTGTTTACCGTTACCCTCCGCACGATGGAAAAACTGAGCAATTTCATCAGCGACAAGGTCGGCATCGAGCTCTGGATCGCGATGATTGTGGCGATCGCGCTCGCGACCATCGCGGCCAACTACGCCGCGCAGCAGCTGCTGCGCCAGGCGATCAAGGCATCCAAGAAAACCACGACCAACTGGGACGACGCCCTGCTGCGTTCCGCCAACCGGCCAGTCCTTGCGACCATGTGGATCATCGGTGCCAGCTTCATGTTGCCGGTCTTCGCGGAGCACTTCGATTTCGCGGTACTCGACGCGGCGCGGGAAGTGCGCGACGTGCTGCTGATTGCCTGTGTCACCTGGTTCCTGTTGCGATTCATCAGCCGCGTCATCAGCAACATCGTCCAGCTGCACAAGTCGGAAGGTAAGGACTTCGACCTGACGACGGTGGATGCACTCGGCAAGCTTGCGCGGATCGTCACCATTGTTATCGCCGTGCTGATCGCGGCGCAGACGCTGGGTTTCAAGATCGGCGGCCTGCTGACCCTCGGCGGTGTCGGTGGACTCGCGGTCGGCTTCGCGGCCAAGGACCTGCTGGCGAACTTCTTTGGCGGATTGACCATCTACCTGGACCGCCCCTTCGGCGTGGGTGAGTGGATTCGCTCGCCCGACAAGAGCATCGAGGGAACGGTTGAGTACATCAGCTGGCGGCACACGCGCATCCGCGCGTTCAACAAGAACCCGATCTACGTGCCGAATTCGGTGTTCACGACCATCGTGGTGGAGAACCCTTCCCGGATGAGCCACCGGCGCATCAAGGAGACCATCGGCCTGCGCTACGACGACTTCGCGGTCGTCGGACCCGTGGTGGCGGAAATCAAGGCCATGTTGCAGCAGCACCCGGGTATCGACTCGACTCAGACGTTGATCGTCAACTTCACCGAGTTCGGCAACTCCTCGCTCGACATACTCGTCTACACGTTCACGAAAACCATCGTATGGACCGAGTACCATGAGGTGAAGCAGGACGTGCTCCTGAAGATCGGTGAGGTCATCGCGCGCCATGGCGCGGAGATCGCCTTCCCCACGCAGACGCTGCTGGTCCAGCGCGAGACGCCGGCGGAAGCCTGAAAGGCATCACCTCGCACGGGGCGATAGGATGCCGGCGCTGCAGTTGGTGGCAGCGCACAGGCCCTTCGGATCATCCCGATGGCGCCACTATCCGGCACAAAAGTACATGACCGCGAGGTACGTAATCCCAACGACATAGACAGGCCCGAAGATCTGCTTGTTGTAGCGGGCCAGCCACTCTGGCAGGTAGATGTCGAAGTTCGCGCTCCGATCGGTTGTGTACCGCGCCGCGACCGCCGTAAGCGGGCAGCTCCAGCAATTCAGCCACAGCACCAGGACCTCGCAAAATACGATCGCCGCAAGCACCGCGCCGGCCACGAACCGCCCCTGCCACGCCAGCACCGGGATCGCCAGGATGCAGCCGGCGAACACCGCCCAGACGGCAGTGTGCAGGAGCCTGACCAACCTCAATTGACGCTCGGCGTCGTTCGCCATGTAGCTGTTCGTTGCTACCCGCCAGACCCTTCATCGCCTGGCTGGAGCAGTTCTGCGCCGAGGTGCCCGGTCTTCACGTAGATGAGCGCACCATCCGGTCCAGTGAACGGCGCATGCCTGCTCCAGCGTGGATTCCGCAGCCAGGTGCCCGCCGGATACTCGCCGAACTCGTCCTGGAACAATCCTTCGAGCACCAGGATTTCCTCGCCGCCCGGATGGGTGTGCGGCGCGAAGCGGGTGTGCGGCGCCCACCGCACCAGTGCCGTGCCGATACCCTCGTGCTCGTGAAGCGGCATGACCGATAGTCCCGGCACGAGCCCCGGATGCCAGGCCGCGGTCCGCGTATCGATCCGTACCGGCTGCGTGTCGCCGCGCGCAAACTGCCAGAGCTTAACGAACAGGGTCGCGCCCTCGCGTGAGAAGGGGGCGTGGCCGGTACCGGGAGGATTTCGCAGATAGGTGCCGGCCGGATGGTCTCCCGCCTCGTCGGAGAATACGCCGTCGAGCACCAGGATCTCCTCCCCACCGCCGTGTTCGTGCCGCTCGAACCGCGACGCCGGTGCATAGCGCACCACGCTCGTCGCCCGTGCCACCTCACCGCCCACGCGATCGAGCATGCGCCGCGTCACACCCGGCATCGGTGAGGCTGACCACTCCCCGGCACCCGGCGGCGGCAGCACCACGCGCTGCTCGAAGTCGGCATTGACCATGGCCGTGTTCACGCTGTCCTCCGCTTCCTGTACCTGTACAGGATTCTGCAGCACTTCCGGGCGCTCGGCACCTTCCTGTACGCTGTAGAGATGCACACACCAGACAGACCTCGAGCCAACCCTCTCCTGCTGAACCGGGCCAGGGCGTCCGGCACGCTCATCGCGGTTGCCGCGCTGCTGCTCACGCTCGGCAGCATCGCGCGCGCCGACTCCCCTGCTTTCTCGGAAGCCTCCTACCGCAAGCACATCGAAGTGCTGTCGTCGGATGCCTTTGAGGGCCGTGCGCCGGGCACCGAGGGCGAGAAGAAGACGCTCGCCTACATCGAACAACAGTTCCGGGCTGCAGGCCTGAAGCCAGGCATTGGCGACAGCTACCTGCAACCCGTGCCGCTGGTCGAGATCATGCCGCATCCGGATGCAACGATGCAGCTGACCGGAGCAGGCGGCAAGTCCTTCGCGCTGCGCAGCCCCGAGGACATCGCCGTATCGACCAGGTGGCCGGTGCCGTCGGCCGGCATCTCAAATGCCGAGGTGGTGTATGCCGGCTATGGCATCGTCGCGCCGGAATACGGCTGGGACGACTATGCCGGCATCGACGTTCGCGGCAAGCTGGTGCTGGCGCTGGTCAACGATCCCGGCTACGCCACGCAGGACCCTAAGTTCTTCACCGGCAATGCGATGACCTACTACGGTCGCTGGGATTACAAGTTCGCCGAAGCCGTGCGTCACGGTGCGGCCGGCCTGCTCGTGATCCACGAGACGAAAGCCGCCGGCTACCCGTGGGACGTGCCACGCAACGGTGCGAAAACGGCGCAGTTCGACCTGCGCATCGGCGACTACAAGAGCATGCGCCTCCCGCTCGAAGGCTGGATCACTGAAGATGCCGCATCTCGCGTGTTGTCTGCAGCTGGCCTGGATTTCGTCGCCTTGAAGAAGGCCTCATCGACCCGCGGCTTCAAGGGCAAGGCGACCGGCCTCGAGGCGAGCATGTCGGTGCGCAACGACGTGCGCAACGCGACCTCGTACAACGTCGTGGGCATGGTGCCGGGAAGCAGCACGTCCGGACGAAGCATTCGTCTACACCGCGCACTGGGATCACCTCGGCAAGAACCCGGATGCCAAGCCCGGCGAGGATGCAATCTACAACGGCGCACAGGACAACGCGACCGGTGTCTCGGCGCTGATCGAACTCGGGCGCGCCTTCGCCGAGACCAAGCCGGCGCCGCAGCGCTCGGTGTTGTTCGTCGCCGTGACCGCGGAGGAATCGGGGTTGCTGGGCAGCGCATACTTCGCCGCGCATCCGCCGATCCCTGTCGCGCAGATGGCCGGCGGCCTGAACATGGACAACCTGTACTCGGTGGGCAGGACACGCGACATCACGGTGATCGGTTTCGGCAAGTCGGAGCTCGAGGACGACCTGCGCAAGGCCGCTGCCGGGCAGGGCCGGGTGCCCGCGCAGGAACCGTCGCCGGAAAAAGGCTTTTACTATCGGTCGGATCACTTCAACCTGGCGAAGGTCGGCGTGCCGATGCTGTATACCAAGGCCGGGGTCGACAGCCCGACGCAGGGCGCGGACTACGGCAAGCGGTGGCTCGAGGAATACACCGCGACCAAGTACCACAAGCCGTCTGACGAGTACTCCCCGGACTGGGACCTGAGCGGCACGATGCAGGACCTGCAGCTGTACTACGAGGTGGGGCTTGGCGTCGCGGACTCTTCGCGGTGGCCGAACTGGCGGGTGGACAGTGAGTTCCGTGCGATCCGGGACAAGAGTCGGCAGTAGGTCCAGGCCGATGCGCCGGGCTCTTCCAGGCAACTCGCCGCGACGATCCAGCCTGCCCGCGCTCGACCGCGCGATGGGAAATGCCGGGACCTATCGCGAGTGGCATGAGATCGCCGTCGAGCACGACCGGCTCTCGGGCGCCGAGGACTGGCGCGCCGACGATGACTGCGAATGGATACACGCCGGCGAGCTGCGCGCTACCATCGCGCGCCTGCGCAGGATGCGGCGGCGCGGCGAGACCTGGACGCTGCTGGAGACGTTCCAGGACGCACTGTTCCGCCACCAGGGTGAGTGCGCCCAGCCGGAGCTCTACCAGGTGGCCCGAGCCGGTACCAAGCGGGTAATCGGCGAGTACCTCGACGAACTGGAGGCCTGCTTCGCCTACCTGCTGGCGCTCGACGAGCCGGGTGTCGACGATCGCTATCGCCTGGCGCAGGTGAAGCGCATCGGCCGGGTGTACGGCCGCCCAGCGTTGATGCTCTCGGGCGGCGCGCTGCTCGGGCTGTTTCACTTCGGCGTCGTCAAGGCACTGTTCGAGCAGGACCTCCTGCCGCGCACCGTGTCGGGCTCGAGCATGGGTTCGATCATTGCGGCCTGGACCTGCGCGCACTCCGACGACGAGCTTCGCGCGTTGTTTGCCGACCCGACGCAGATCAATCGTGAAGCGCTGCACCGCCTGCCGCTCCGCAGGATGCGGGACGAAGTCACGGTGATGGACCAGGCAAAGATGCGCCAGTTCCTGTTGAGCGTGCTCGGCAACCAGACGTTTTCCGAGGCACTGAAGAACTCGCGGCGTATCCTCAACATCACGGTCTCACCGCTGCGCAAGCACCAGGTTCCGCGACTGCTGAACTACCTCTCCGCGCCCGAGGCGCTGATCAACAGCGCGGTCCTCGCGTCCTGTGCGGTTCCGGTGGCATTCAAGCCGGTGCAGCTGATGGCCAGGCGCCGAGGCCACGTCGAGCCCTGGATGAAGAACGAACTGTGGATCGACGGATCGCTGCACCGGGACCTGCCGTTCGACTCGCTGCGGCAGATGCTGAACATCAATCACTTCATCGTCTCGCAGACCAATCCGCACGTGGTTCCGCTGATGAGCCTGTACGACACGCGCCCGGGACTGGCGGCTGCGCTTGCCCGAGCCGGCAGCAATATCTACCAGCATGGCTCCGCGCAGCTGCTCGACATACTGCGCAAGCACGCGCCCGGATCCAGCCTGCGCGGCCAACTCGACAAGGCGCACGCTATCTACAACCAGTCCTACGCCGAAACGGACATGCATATCCGCATGCCTTTCCGGCCGCGGCTGTACCCCAGGATGCTGACCAACCCGTCGCTGGAAGAATTTCGCAGTTACACGCGCATGGGCGAAATGGAAACCTGGCCGCGCATCTCGATGATCCGCGACCGCACCCGGCTGTCACGCATGTTCGGTAATGCCATCGGCGCGCTGCTCGACCGGCAGAAATCCCCAACTGCACGGCCTGGTGCGCGGTCGCGAAGCCGGTCGCCGCGTAAAGCCGGCTGATTTCCGCCCGCCCTGGCCCGGGCGTGTCATCATTGTTCGCCGCGACGATCCCGTTGCGTTGCCTAGCCGCCGGTAGAGCCTTCCGATGAAGCTTTTTTCACGCCTGCTCCCAAAAGCACCGGCTCCGCCGTCGCCCTCGACATCGGCGGAGCGTATTGCCTTACTGCAGTCGGCACCCACAGAACTAATCGCGAATACCGCGCTCGGCGACGAAGACACGACCCTGCGGGTCGCTGCGATACGCCTGCTGCACGACGGCGACGCTCTGCGCTCGCTGGCGGGCCTCGACCGGGAGCCAGGCAGCGCCCCGGCGCACGCAGCATCTGCCGTCCGCAAGGCCGCCCATGAACGACTGGCGCAACTGATCGACGAAGCTGCGATCGACTTCAACGCGTTCTGCAGCAGCCACGGGCATCGGTCGGAGTCGATTGCGATCGCGGCGCTGTGCAGGGACGCGGGCCGCCTGGACCAGATGCTGGCCTGTATCGACGACCCCGCCGTGCTGGCGAAGCTGGTGACGGAAGGCCCGTCGGTACGGGTTCGGCAGTTCGCCGCGGCCGCCATCGTCGACCCCGGGCAGTTGCACGAACTCCTGCCGCGAGTCCGCGGCAAGGACAAGGCGGTCTACAAGATCATCCGGCAGAAATGCGATGCGCTGCTCGCCGAGCAACGCAAGGCCGAAGAGGTCGCCCGTGAGTCCGCAGAGCTGTGCGAATCACTCGAGCAGCACGCGGCACGGCCGCATGGCCCACTATATGCGACCACTCTCGAGACGCTCACGACACGATGGCGCGCGTTGTCCGCCCACCCCGACGGTGGCGTCGAGCAGCGTGGCGAGCAGGCAATCGAACGCTGCCGGGACGTCATCGCTGCACATGACCGGGAACTGGCGCGGCAGGCCGCCGCGAACGAGGCAGAGCGCGCGGTCCAGCAGGAAGCACGCGAGGCGCGTGAGCGGGCGCTGGAGGCCAAGCGCAGGGCTGCTGCGGATCAGGCCGAGGCCGAAGCACACGCGCTGGCCGAGGCCGCCGCGGCACGCGAGGCCGAGCAGCACGCCCGCTCCGAGCAGCGGGCCGCGGAAGCGCTGGCCCACAGCGAGGTGGCCAGCCTGATACGTCTCTCGAGCGACGCACTGCGGCGAGGCAATTCCAGGAAGGCGGCCAGGTTCCGCCAGGGCGTGGAGGAAGCGATGCAGGCAGCTCCGCCGCTGCCGGCACATCTCGAGCGACACCTGCAGCAACTCGATGAAAAGCTGAACGAACTCAGGCAGTGGAAGGACTACGTCGTCGCGCCGAAGCGCATCGAGCTGATCGAGGAAATGGAAGCGCTGGTGGGCTCGCAGGAAGCGCCGGAAGCGCTGGCCGAACATGTCCGTGCACTGCAGCAGGAATGGCGCACGATCAACAAGGGCATCGTTATCGACACCTCGGAGGACGGCGAGCGATTCCAGAGGGCTTTCCAGGCTGCGTTCAGGCCCTGCCAGGACTATTTCGCATCACAGGCCGCGATGCGACGCGAGAATCTGGAAGCCCGCAAGCTCGTGCTCGAGCGGCTCAAGGATTTCGAAGCGCGCCTGGAGACCGACGCCACCGACTACCCGCTGGTGATGCAGGTGCTGCGCGAGGCGCCGCGCGAGTGGCGCAGCCATTCGCCGGTCGATCCCGACGCCAGTCGCCCGGCCGAGATCGAGTTCCAGAAAGCCATGGACCGCCTGCGACACCTGGTGGGCAGCTGGTACGAGCGTAACGAGGCGGACAGGAGGGCCCTGATCGAGCAGGCCGGGCAGCTGTCGAGCGTTGAAGACCTGGCCCAGGCCATTGACGGCGTAAAGCGGCTGCAGGCGCAGTGGAAGCAGACCGGCCCGGTACCGCGAGACAAGTCGCAGCCGCTTTGGGATGAGTTTCGCAGCCTGTGCGATGCCGTCTTCCAGCGGCGCGACGAGGCCCGCGCGCTGCATTCTGCAGAGCAGGAGGCCGAAAAGACGCGCGCCGTGGCGCAGCGGGCTGCAGCCGAGCAGGACCTGCGCGATGCCGAGGCAGCCGAATCGAACCTGCTCGAGGCAGCCCGGCTCGTTCGGGCATACCGGCGCGCCGTGATGCGTGATGCTTCTCCCGAAGAACGCGCGGCAATGAAAGACACAGCCGAGGCCTTCATTGCCGGCGTGCGGCGCTGGCCGGGCGGAGGGCTGCAGGCCTTGAAGCAGGCCATGGCAGGGGCCGACGCCGCGCCGGGTGAGGACGACGCTGCACGGCAGAAAGCGCTGCGGATGTTGTGTATCCGCTGCGAGATCGCGAGCTCCATGCCGACGCCGCCGGAGGACGAGGACCTGCGCCGCGACTACCAGTTGAGCCTGCTGATGACCAGCATGGGCCAGGGACGCCGCGCGGATGACCACGACTGGGACGCAATGCTGGCGGAGTGGATTGCCATCGGCGCAATCGCGCCCGAAGCGCACGACGGCCTCGAGCGCCGCTTCATGCAATGCCTCGCGAAGAGGCCGACGAAAAACTCCCGCAGGCCCCGGTAACGCTTCAGGGCACCTCGGCGCGCAGCTCGTCGGCACGCGTGCCGAGGTTGCCGTAGCGGTGATAGTCGGTGCTGATGCTCTGCTCACGGACATACCAGAGCAGTTCCAGGCGCCCCTCTGCAGACACCGGAACACTGACCACGCAACCATTCGCGGCGTTTCCGGCCTGCAACACCTCGAGCGAAGCCCGCTCCGGCGCAGCGTAGCGAACCCTGTCCACCTGCCCCTCGCTGATGGCCTGCGCCAGCTGCGCATCGGTCTCCTCGACGAATTCGATGGCAGCCGCCCAGGCCTCGGTCAGCGTCTCCAGCCGCCGGACCGCGGCCGAGTCGAGTCCGGGCGGCGTGCTGATGACCACGCGGCAACCCGCGACGTGCGCCGCGCAGGTACGCGCAAACACCTCGAAGGCCGTGTCCCTTGCGTCGACGCGCACCCGCACACTGCCGACGGGCAGGTAACGCCGCACGTTGTCCTGGCCGACGAGCCTGAAGTGATCGTGCTCCTGGCTGAATTCCTCACGCTGGCTGGATTCGTAGCTGAGCGCCGCGGCGATTATGCGCTCGTCGCCGTGCTGCAATTGCGACTGCAGCAGGCCGCAGAGCGCAGCAAGCGTCGGCGTTTGTGGTGTAAGCAGCGTAACGCCCACTGGCGTCGCGCCCGCATCCGCCTGCGGTTCACCAACGTCCTCGAAGTCCATGAACTGGGCGACGTAGTTCGGCCCGCCCGCCTTCATGCCGGGCCCGAAACCCGACTTTCCCATGCCGCCGAATGGCTGGCGAAGCACGATGGCGCCGGTCGTCACGCGGTTGATATAGAGGTTGCCCGCGCGGATGTGCTGCTTCCAGTAGTCCCACTCGCGCTCGTCCAGGCTCTCGAGGCCGCTGGTCAGGCCGTAGCCAGTCTGGTTCACCAGTTCGACGGCTTCGCCCAGCGTCTCGAATCGCATCACGGCCAGCATCGGGCCGAAGAACTCGGTCATGTGCGTATAGCTGCCAGGGCGCACGCCGTACTTGACGCCTGGAGTCCACAGACACGGGTTTCCTTCCGCTGGCTGCGGCATCACCGCCCATTCCTCGCCCGGCTCGAGCACCTTGAGCGCAGTCTCGAGGTCGCCTGACGGCGGCTTGATCATCGGTCCCATCCTGGTGTCGAGGTCCCAGGCCGAGTCGACCGCGAGACTCTGCACGGCCTCGCACAGCGAGCGTCGGAACACGGGGTCGTCGTAGACCTCGGCCTGCAGCAGCAGCAACGAGGTGGCGGAGCACTTCTGGCCGGAGTGACTGAAAGCCGAGTGCAGGATGTGCTTGATTGCCTGGTCGCGGTCCGACACGGCGGTGACGATCGTCGCGTCCTTGCCCCCGGTCTCGGCAAACAGCGCGAGGCGCGGATTGTCGCCGAGCATCGTCAGTGCGGTGTCGGTGCCGCCGGTCAGGATCACCGCGTTGACCTTTGGATGGTTGACCAGCTTGCGGCCCTCGCGCGCGCCCGAGCACGGCAGGAACTGCAGCGCATTCTTCGACACACCCGCGCGCCAGAAGCACTGGCACATTTCCCACGCGACCAGCACGGTGTCGGACGCCGGCTTGATGATGACAGTGTTGCCGGCCGCGAGCGCGGCCGCAACGCCGCCGCAGGGAATCGCCACGGGGAAATTCCACGGCGGCACCACAACGACCACGCCCTTCGGGCGGGCGCGCAGTGTCGGCATGCGCTGCCACCAGCGTGCCGAATCACGATAGAACTCCAGGAAGTCGATCGCCTCGGAGACCTCCGGGTCGGACTCCATCAGGACCTTGCCACCGTCCGCCAGTGCGGCACCCATCAGGTCCCCGCGCGCCACCCGCAGTTCCTGCGCCACCTTGCCCAGCAGCTCGAAGCGCTCCGGCTCCGGCATGGTTCGCCAGCCATCGGGGTCGGCTGCCGCGCATTCCACCGCACGCGCGACGTCGGCGTCGGTCGCCTGCCGGTAACGACCGACGACGGTGCCCGGGCGCGACGGATCCAGGCAATCGCGCAGCGGCCGGCCTTCGAGCAGTTCCTCGCCGCCGACGACCAGCGGGATCTGCACGGCCGCGTCGCCGTGCCGCCCCTGCCAGCGGGCGACGATCGTCTCAGCCCACTCGCCGTTCTGCGGCAACGCGAAGTCCGTATCCGGCTCGCATTCCAGGTGCTGCCAGCCGGCTGCGACCGCCGCCGGAAGCGGCGGCGGCCGGTTGCGGTCCTGGTCGCGTCGCGGCGCATCGCTGATCCGCTCTATCGCGTCGAACGCGGCGAGGAAGCCGTGCTCGAGCTGCCGCCACTCGGGGCTGTCCACCTCGATCTTGAACGCATGGCGCAGGAAGTTCTCGGGTCCCGTGTTCTCATCGAGTCGCCGGATCAGGTAGCCGATCGCGTTGATGAAGTTTTCCCTGTAGCAGGCAGGTGCGTACAGCAGCAGGTTGCGCGACAGTTCGAACAACGCGCGACGCTGGGCATTCGCCATGCCCTCCAGCATCTCGAACTGCACCCTGGCGAGCGCATTGCGCTCGTGCGCGAGCACCAGGCCGTAGGCGAGGTCGAACAGGTTGTGTGACGCGACACCGACGTCCATGGCCGCGAGGTTCTCTGGCTTCATCACCTCGTGGACCATGCGCTTGTAGTTCGCATCGGTCTCGAGCTTGGTGCGGAATGGCGCCTGCGGCCAGCCGCGCATCGACGACTCGGCGCGCTCGCTCTCCATGTTGGCGCCCTTGACCAGGCGGATCGTGATGCGCCCGCCGCCCGCGGCGACGCGCCGGCGCGCCCATTCCTGCAACTGCAGCAGGGTCCGGTACGAATCCGGGATGTAGCTCTGCAGCGCTATGCCCGCGCGGACCTGTCCCAGGCCGTCGCGATCCAGCGTGCGCATGAATGCCGCCGCCGTCAGGTCCTTGTCGCGGTACTCCTCCATGTCGAGGTACACGAACTTCGACACCACCGTGCCGTCGGGCCGCGTGAAGCGCGCGCGGTCGGCCGTGCGGAACAGTCGCTCCAGGCGGTCGCAGAGGATGCGGACCGTGTGTTCGCGAGCGATCGGCGAGATCTGAGAATACAGTGTCGAGATCTTGATCGAGACCACCTCGGTCTCGGGCCACTGCAGGCCCAGCAGGTATTGCTGCATGCGCCGCTCGGATTCTTCCTCGCTCAGGATCGCCTCGCCGAGGAAGTTGACGTTCATCCGTACCCCTTCGGCGCTGCGTTCGGCAAGGTGCCGCGTGAGCTCCGCTTTTTCACCGGGCAGGATGACGTTGGCCGTCTCCTTGTGCATGTGCTCCTTCACCAGCGGCAACGCGACACCCGGTACGAAGGCACCGAACGACTGGAAGCCCTTCATCAGCGTGCGATCGAGCGGGCCGAAATAGCGCGGCACCCCCTGCACGTCCAGGATGTGCGTAAGGTGCTCGACCGCGCGCGCGGCATCGCTGGTGCGGAAGGCCTGGTCGGTCATCATCGCGAGCGTCGCCTTGTCTGACGGCGTCTGCAGCATCCGGTCGAGCTCCGCCTGCTGGCGCCGCTCCGCAGGCGTCTGCAGCGAACGCGCACGCTCCTGCAGCAGGCGCGCCAGCAGCAGCGCCTTCTGCACCGCTGCCGGGTACTTCGAGGACGCGTCAGGCTTGAACTGGCCAAGAAGCACGGCAACGGTCGCTGGATCGGTCATAAGGGGGTGCCCGCGGTGAGTAACAGGAGGCCTGCCGGGTCCGCCCGGCCCGGCGCCAATGCCGGATTATTACGGACAACCGGTTGCCGTTGAATCGCAGGATACCGAAGTTCTGCGTAGCTGGTGACCCGGCAAGAAGCCATGCATGAGTGGATCACCGACGGCCGGCGGCCGGGCCGGCAGCCGACCCCCGAAAGTGCTCATGTCGCGCTGGCGCACATGCGCCCGCCGCGCGTACCCTCCAGTCTCATGGAAACGACGATTCCGCGACCCTCAGACCACCTGCCAGTCCTGTGCAACTTCGTGCGCGACCAGGCACGGCAGATCGACAACGGCGAGTTGCTCGACAGCGACGAACTGTCCCGGCGCATCCGCAACTTCTACACGCCTGCGCTGATGCGGGAACTGGAAGCCGTTGCCCCTGGCTGGCAGGTCATGGCCGCGTACGCGGACGGGACCACGCTCGACCACATCACCCGCGCGTTGATAGCGCTGCAGAACCTTCCCGAGTATCGCCAGTCCGGGCCCGACCTGCGGGCGATGATGGAATGGACCGTGCTGTACCACGACGTGGCGAAACAGGTGATCGACGGGCAGCGGGATTCGCTGCACGCGTTTCGATCGGGGACGCTCGCGGCGCGTGCGCTGCCGACGGTCGGTTTCCCGACCAGCGACGGCTATGCGACCAGGCTCGAAGCCTGGACGCAGATGGTATTGCATGCCTCGACCGAGGCACCGGATGGCAAGGGCTCGATCCAGGACAACCGCGTACTGCCGGAAATCATCAGGGGAATCGAGCAGCTGTTCGGTGCAGGGTCTGCGGCCGCACTGATCGTCCAGTCAGTGCTGTTGCACCAGTCATTGAACGTGGTACCGGAGTGGCCGAATCCCGGCAGCCTGGCCGACCCGGAACTGCCGCATTGCATCCGACCGGAGCTGCTGCCACTGCTCGAAGCCCTGATGCTGGTGGACAGTGATGCCTGGCAGCTTTTCGATCCGGCCAGCAGGGCGAAATTCCGCCACAGCACGCTGGCCGTGTTTGCCGATGTCCGGGGACTGGTGAAAAGCTGACCCGCGATCCGGCTGATACCGCGCTCAGTCTTCTTCTTTCTTTCCCTGCATCTCGTCCAGCCGGATTGCCGCGGCCTTGAACATGCCGGTCGCCTCCGTGCTCGAGAGTCCGCGCGCGGCCGCCTCACGCACCGCCTTCAGCAGGGCGGCCTCGAAGCGGATCTGCGTGGCATCGCCGATGCTGGCGTCGCGATCGTGCCCCACGATGCAGAGCCGGCCCTTGTCGCGCTCCTCGATGAGTCCCTCGGCCAGCAGGCGCGCATAGGCTGCATTGACGTCGTCCGGCTTCAGTAGCAGTTCCGACGCCACCCGTTCCGAGGTCGGCAGGATCGCACCGTGCGGCAGCTGGCCCTCCTGCACATCCTTGCGGATCACCTCGTAGAGCCGATCCGCCAGCGACGGCGCGGCCAGGCCCTTCATCGCCTTGCGCCATCTCCCGGTCCGCGTTGCCCAGTATTCCTCCATGGCATCCTCCTGACGCGCGCTTCCAGTCCGTCGATCACCGGCGATTATACGTCCTGCCGGAGTAACCGATCCGCGTCGCGTATTCGGGCCGGCAGCCTGCGCCTTCCCGCAGGTTGTCGCCCGGGCCCATACCCCGTTACCCTGTCACGACCCCAACCAGCCCGGAGTGTTAATGGCCAAGCCGAATTACTCGCACCAGAAGAGACAGCGTGAACTGGCTGCAAAGAAAAAGCGCGAAGAAAAGCTGCAGCGCAAGCAGCAACGCAAGGAAGAAGAATCCACGACGACACCGTCACCGCCACCGGCAGAGTGACGCTCGCCGCCGCCGGGGGCTTGCATGGACCGCCTCGACCGCTTCTACCGCATCCAGCAACTCCTCAAGGCGCGCCGCTTCGTGCGCACACAGGAATTCCTGGACGAACTCGAGGTCTCCCGCGCGACGTTCAAGCGTGACCTGGAGTACCTGCGCGACCGCTTTCGCGCCCCGATCGTCTACGATACCGAGCACGAGGCTTACCGTTTCGACGACAAGGTCGAGGACATCGCCGTCTGGCAGTTGCCCGGGCTGTATTTCACCGCAGACGAACTGCGCGCGCTGATCACCATGGACCAGCTGATAGCGGGCCTGCAGCCCGGCGTGCTTTCCGAGTTGATCAATCCACTGCGCAAGCGCCTGACTGCCCTGCTCGACTCCGGCGACGTGGGCGCCGAGGACGTAACGCGCCGCATCCGCGTGCTGTCGATGGGCTCCCGCGCAATCGAGTCCGCGCACTTCCGCACGCTCGCGGCTGCCCTGCTGGCACGCAAGCGGCTGCACCTCGAGCACCATCGCCGCGCGGACGGCGACGCGCTCGAGCGCGAGGTCTCCCCGCAACGCCTGGTGCACTACCGGGACAACTGGTACCTGGATGCTTTCTGCCACAAGCGCCAGGCGCTCCGGACTTTCTCGGTGGACGCAATTTCAGCCGCCTCGGTGGTCGAAAAGCCCTGCAAGGACGTGAGCGAAGAGGCCCTGGACCGGCACTTCGCGGGCGGCTACGGCATCTTTGCGGGCTCCGAGACGCAGGAGGCGGTGCTGCTGTTCAATCCCGGGCGTGCTCGCTGGGTCAGCCGCGAGACGTGGCACCCGCAGCAGGACGGCAAGCTGCAACTCGATGGCAGCTACCTGCTGAAGCTGCCGTACTCGCGGGAACCAGAACTGGTGATGGACATACTGAAATACGGCGCCGACGTCGAGGTGCTGGCACCAGAGTCGCTGCGCGCCGCAGTGGCCAGGCAGCATTTGGATGCCGCCGGCGTCTACAGTCGATAGGACCACTACCAGCGCCGGAGACCCACCCCGCCAATGCGGGGAGGGCCCGGCGCCGGCGCGAATCGCAGCGCCTGGTGCTATTTCTTCGTGACCGGCGGCGCTGGCTTGAACATCTGCTGGCTTTCGAGGTTCTGCATCACCTCGCCCATGTTGTCGCGCAGCGGGTAAGTGTCGTTGGTAAGCCAGCGGCCAAGCAGGTTGGCGTAGAGCGGGCTCGTCAGCACGCCGCTCATGCCGCCGGGCAGGACTGTCCTGCCCTCGATCGAACCCTTGGCGGTGCCGGGCACGCCGACATAGCGGCGGTTGGGACCCGAGCCGAACATGAACTCGTTCGACGACGCGGCCCGCGCACTGTGCGACGAGGCATCGACCACGCCGAACCCGCCGTCGGTCGCAAGCCCCGACAGGTCGGCGAATGACGGCGGGAAACCAAGCTGTGCATTGGGAATACTGAACGGACTGCCGACAACGAGGCCATCGAACACTATCCTGTGCAGCCTGCCCCAGACGTAGTCGTTCTGGTTGGTCGAACCCTTGAACGCAGCCTGGAAAGCCGGACCCGCCAGCCGCTCCAGCGCGTCCTGCAGGCTCTTCAGCATCACGTAGTCGCGGCGCTGCGCAGCCTCCGGCAAACCCAGCGGCGCGGCCCAGCCGAAGAAGTCGACCGTCGACAGGCCGATGCCGTCACGTTCGACGAGATGGCGCAGGGCCTTGATCGCCTCGCCCGAACCGGGCGTCGGCACACCGAGTCCGTTCAGCGTCATGTCTACGCCGTTGCGGATGGCCTGCCCTCGCCAGACGGAATATATCGTTGCGGCGATGCTCCGCTGCACCTCGGCAGCCGAGGGAGGCATCCGCTCCCCGTCGACGTCAGATGCGTCGTAACCAGTCGCCACGCCCGTCGGTGTGGTGAAGTTCCAGCCACCCAGCCGTCCTACCGCTTCCGCGACACGCGGGTCCGCTGCCAGCGACGCGAGCGCCGCCGGCGCGCCTGGCTGCGACGCATTCGTGAACGCCTTGACGATGTACGGCGTGAATACCTGCGCGTCGAGCAGGGTGACGTCCGCCTGGATGGCCTCCATGTCGCTGCGATCGACCTTGCCCTTGGCAAACCGCTCGTTCAGTGCCTGCGTGATCCGGCCAGCGCGCGTGCCGTAATCGAACGAGTAGCCGAGATAGTAGATGCCCTGGCCGCCGATCCGCAGCTGGTTCAGCGGATCGTTGTCCAGCGTGGATCCGGAGGTGTCGTTGTTGGCGTTCACGACGTAGCCGTTCTTCGGATTGACGGTCTGCGGCAGCTCGCTCGAGGGCAGCGAGAGATAGCCAGTGCCGTTGTACTTGTCGGGACTCGGATCCTTGAGCCACTCGTTGCCGCCCTGTCCGTTACGAATGAACCACGGCGGCGAGCCGTTCACGGTGTTCGCCTGCAGGTCTTCGCGCAGCGGAACTTCGCTGGTCGTGAAGTAGCCGATATTGCCGTCGATGTCGCCGTAGATGAAGTTCTGCGAGCCGACGTCGAAGTACTCCAGCGCGATCTTGAAATCCTCGACGTTCTTCGCGTGATTAAGGAGCCGGAAGGTCTCGAGCTCGCGCGTTCCGCTGAAACCCGTGTACTGCACGCTGATCGCCTGGCCGCCGCCGAGGTCGGCCACGATCGGTCCGTTGTTGCGGCGTGGAATCGTCAGCACATAAGCGGGGATGCCGCCGCCCGGGGGAAGCGCCACCACCGTGTCGGCACCGTTGCCGAGTCCATCCCTGAGATTGACCTTGAACGTGACCGGTATCGGGATCACGTGCTCGGGGGCACCCATGTAGAGCGACGACACGCCGCTCGGCGAACTGGCATCGGGCACGAGCTGCTCGAGATATGTGTCCGTGACGTCAAATCCCGTGGTCGTCTCACCCCAGGTCACGAACTGGTTCTGTCCCAGCACGATCCACGGAGTGCCGGCGACGCTGCTGCCGATGGCATCGAGACCATCCTTGTTGGCGCTGAGGTGGACCTGGTAGAAATTGGCCGGCAGGTCGAGGCTCAGGTGCGGATCGTTCGAGACCAGCGGCCGGCCGTCCTTGGTCCGCCATCCCGCCACGGCCCATTCGTTGCTGCCGATCTGCTGTTCGGTTCTGGTCAGCGCGTTCTTCAGGAACGGCACGCCTTCGTAGCGCTTGCGCAGGTCCTTCAGGCCCTTCGCAACGCCGGGATCGAGACCATGGGGTTTCAGCGTGGTGACGGACGCGGCACCGACTGCCCTGGACGATGCGGCGGCGCTTGTCTTGCCGAGACCGCCCAGGAATGGCGCGCCACCGGTTGCGTCCGGGATCGAAGATGCCTTGTCGAACGGCGCCGAGCGGAATACGTCGCCGAAGAACATTGCCTGCGCCGCCTGTGGACCGAGCTTCGACACATAGGCCAGGTAATTCTGCGATGCACCGTCGTCGAGGTCGAACGACAGCTGGAACGCAAGCGCCTTGCCGATGATTGCGCTGTCGAGCGGCGTCCACGGCCTGAATTTCGTGATTTCTAGCCCGGCGTACTGGATCGGCAGCGGATTGCGGGCGACCCAGGCATTCACGCCGTCGGCATAGGCCTGCAGTCCGGCAACCGTCTCGTCCGAATACGCCAACATCGACCGTTCGGCGCCGCGCGCCAGACCGATCGTCCGAAGCTCGATGTCGCTCGGGAGCGCGCCGGAGCCCACTAGTTCGGCGAGCGTGCCGCTCGCCTGGCGGCGCAGCACGTCGATCTGGAACAGTCGGTCCTGCGCCTGCACCCAGCCCTGCAGGAACAGCGCATCATGCTCGTCAAACGCGTAGATGTGCGGCATGCCATCGACGTCGCGCAGGATGCGTGCCGGCCCGTGCAGGCCGGCAAGCGACACGGTAGTGCCCTTGACCTGGCCCGGCGGGTTTGGCGCAGCGATGGCGACGGAACAAACGACGAGAATGCAGACCGGAAGCAGGCTGGCGATGCGCATGTGGATTCCCCTGGATCTTTGTTGGCTGGAACGCACCCGGCCGGGCTCGTATCCGCAGGTCGTACGATACGCCCTCATTCCGGCCGGGCCTATCGTGCAGCGCAGCGAAATTCAACATAAGCGCGGATTCGAAGGCGTCGGCTGTCGAACAGCGCCCTCACCGATTCTCGCTTCGCTCGCATGATTTCCGTGGCAGGTACTGCCTGGGCGATCTGTCGTCGTTGCCGATCGCAATGTCGCTGCGCACTTCGCGGACACTCTCGTTGGGCCTCGGCCCGTTCGCCCTGACGGCCAATGCAGCTCGGCGGTATGCTAGCGCTGTCCAGTCAGACTGCGACCATCCACGCCACTGGAGACAGGATCGGCATGGCGGACGTCTTCATCTCCTACTCCCGCAGTGACAAGGCGCGCGTCGCGCCTATCGTCGCTGCGCTTGAGGCGCAAGGATGGTCCGTATGGTGGGACCCGGCGATCGTGCCCGGCCAGCAGTTCGATCGGATGATTGCCGACGAACTCGAGCGGGCTCGCGCAGTGCTGGTCGTGTGGACACCCGACTCCGTGGAATCCCGCTGGGTGCGGGGCGAGGCCCGCGAGGGAGCCGACCGCGGCATTCTCGTGCCAGTGCAACTCGGGCCCGCGCGACTGCCGATCGACTTTCGTGCCTACCACACGACGGACCTGGGCCTGTCGGGCGCCGTGGCTGTGAATCCGCTGTTCAACGAAGTCGTTCGCGCGGTCGAGAACCTGGTTGGAGGCGCCGCCGCGCCGACCGCCGCCAGCCCCTTGCCGCAGCCAACGGATCCCGCGGCCAGCGAGGTACCTGCGCGAATCTCCATCTGCGTGCTGCCCTTCGCGAATCTCAGCGGTGATTCCGAGCAGCAGTACTTCAGCGACGGGATCACCGCCGACATGATCACCGAGCTCTCCCGCTGGCGGCTGCTCGCCGTTCGTTCGCGTTCGGCTTCATTCAAATACCGCGGTTCCGGGGTCGATCCCGCGCAGGTTGCGCGCGAACTGAACGTACGCTTCATCGTCGAGGGTACGGTGCGGCGGATGGGCGACAGCGTACGCATCGGCGTGCAGCTGATCGACGCGGAGACGGGCAACCACGTGTGGGGCGAGCGTTTCGACCGCGCCCAAGCCGAGATTTTCTCGGTCCAGGATGAGGTCGTACAGACGATCGTCGGCACACTGGTCGGCCGAGTGCACGTCTCCGATGCGGAGAGGGCACGCCGGAAACCACCGGCGAGTCTCGACGCCTACGAATGCGTGCTCGAGGGCAATGCCCTCTTCTGGGACGACCCGGCCGGGGCAGCCGAAGCCACGCGGCTATTCGAGCGCGCCATAGAGCTCGATCCCGGATACGGCCTGGCTCATTCGCTGCTCGCGACATTGAAGCGCCAGAAGTGGCGCTACGGTGGCCCCGACGCCTCGAGCGCGCTACTCGACGAGGCCTACTGGCTCGCGATGCATGCAGTCGAACTCGACGATCGCGACAGCAGCTGCCACTCGATGCTTGCACAGGTATGCCTGTACCGTCGGCAGTTTGACCTTGCACTCGAGCACATGGAGCGCTCAGTGGCGCTCAACCCGAACAACCAGTGGAACGTGGCCGACATGGGGCTGATCCTGGTGTACATCGGGCGAGCCGATGAAGCCATGTCGTGGAACCAGCGAGCGCGGCAGATCGACCCCTATTTCGACCAGCCCTGGTACTGGCGACAGTGGGGTCTCACCTGCATGGTGCTCGAAAGGTACGAGGACGCCCTGAAGCTGCTCGCGCGCCACCCGATCCGCAAGTACTTCATATCGGCATTCATGGCCGGATGCCACGCCCGCCTGGGCGACACGGAAAGCGCCAGCGCCAGCGTTGCCGAATGCCTGTCACTCAAGGCGGATTTCACCGTTCGAGCGGTGGATGTCGAAGGAACCGTTCAAGCGGGAAGCCGACGCGGCGCGGATAGCTGAGTCGATGCGCCTCGCAGGCTTGCCGGATTGACTGCCTGTCCCGGGCAGCTGACGAATCACGACGGGCGTCGACGCTCATTGCACCCCAGGAGTAGACCATGGCAACCAGTGAAAAGACTGCCGGCAGCGCCTGAACCCGCATGGGTCGGGAAAGTGCTGGATTTCTGGTTCAAGGAAATCGGTGCCAGCCGCTGGTTCGTGAAGAACGCGGACCTCGACAGCGAGATCCGAAACAGATTTCTCGCACTGTACGAGCGCCTTGTCGCGGGCGAGATGCAGGACTTCCCGACACCGAGAGTGGCACTTGCCGCCGTCATCGTGCTCGACCAGTTCCCGCGCAACATGTTCCGCGACTCGGCGCGCGCGTTCGCAGGGGACCCGATGGCGCGCCACATCGCACGCGAAGCGATCGATCGTGGATACGATGCCCGGCTCAGGGGCGAGGAGCGGCTTTTCCTGTACCTGCCCTTCGAGCACAGCGAGGAGCGCGAGGACCAGGTCCTCTCCTGCGAACTGATCGGGAGTATCGGCAACGATTACTGGACGAAGTACGCGCGGGCGCACAAGGAAATCATCGACCGGTTCGGCCGCTTCCCGCACAGGAACGCCGTGCTTGGCCGTACCTCGACTCGCGCGGAGATCGAACTGCTGAAGGATCCGATGGGGTCGTTCTGAGGCTCAGCCAGAATAAATAGGTGCCAGGCACCGAATTTAGTTAATTCGGTGCCTGGCACCTGTTTGTTGGCGCGGCCCGGTCACTCGATCGACTTGAGCTTTTCCTGGTCGAAAGTGAGCACACGGACCCTGCCGCTGATCGTGTAGGTCCAGCGCCAGACCTCGGTCTCGCCCACGACACGGTTGCCGCTGCGCACGTCGACCTTTTCAACGGTCTTCGTCTCCGGCTGGCCGCAGGCATCCAGCACCCCGGCCTGTGTCGCGCCTACCCTTACAATGCGGCTGCCGCAGCGGAAGTCGTCGTCTGCCACGGCGGACCCTGCTGCCAGGCTGCAGGCGAGTGCAATCACGATCTGGTTTGCGTTCGGTTTCATCGCGGCCTCCCCCAGTCATACCAGCGCACCAGTACATTCTAGCCCAGCTGGACTGCCGGGCCGGCGAGCCACGCCGCGCTCTGCTGCTAACCCTGCCCGCGAGCGGACTGCCAGCTGGCCCGCGTAACCCGCCACTCGCCGCCCTCGCGCTGGAGCTCGAGTTCGACGTCATGGACGTCGGCAGCAAGGTCGAACGTCGAGGTGCCGTCGCTCTCCCGCCCCAGCGTGCCGAGCGTGAGGCTGACTTTCGCCATGTCGCTGTAGGGGAATTCGACCGAGTTGACGCGCATCAGCAGGTGGATCGACTGGTGTGTAACGAAATAGCCGCGCAGGTATTGCTTCAGATCGTCGCGGCTTCCTCCGCGGCCATCCTGGAAGGTCGGCGATACGAGGTCCATCACGCCGGAGATGTCGCGCGCCTCCGCGGCGACTTCGCCGCGCGCGATGACTGCGCGGACCTGGGACTCGGGCGTGCCGCTGGGACCACAGGCCGATACCAGCAGGGCGAGCAGTGTCGCGGCGGCGATCTTGCGCAGTTTCATTCGCGTCGCGTGATGATTACCTTGGCCGCCGGGTCGAGCAACGCCTCAGGCGCGTCGTCCCAGCCCGCGCTCAAGCCGGTTACGAGTTCGGGGCGGAACTGGCGCGACTCGACCAGCGGCATCATGTCGTGCATGCACTGGCGGGAGTTTACTCGTCCATGCACGAATCGTATCCCCGTGCCATACATCGCAAGCAGCGGCATTGGTATCTGCTGCTGATAGTAGATACCGACGCTGGTGCAAACGCCTCCGGGCCGCGTCGAGCGGATGGCGGCCGATAGCCCCGGCGCGCTCGCACTCGCTTCGACCGTGATGTCGTAATCCGGCCGTATTCGATCGGGCGTCCGGGCCAGTGTCTCCGTGACTCCGAGCGCGGCTGCGAGCGCGCGGCGACCCTCGTCGAGATCGACGTATGTGACCCTGGCCGCACCCATCGCGACAGCGATGCCGGCCGCATAGAGCCCGATGCTCAACGCACCGCCGCCCATTACCAGCACCGATCCACGCGGACGCTCCCGCAGGTAAGGACCGACGGTGCGCCAGCCGTCGACGATGTTGTCGGGGAAACTGCCGAGCGAGTAAGGATCAAGCCCCTGCGGAATCGGTACCAGCATGAAGTCGGCGAACGGTACGCGGACGCTGTCGGAGAGCGCGCCGCCCCAGTCACCGCCTAGCTCGCCGAACCCGTACATCGAGCGCGCCGGCACGCCCGTGCAGTTGCCGGTGAGTCCCTCGCGGCAGAACTCGCATTTGCCGCAGCAGACCTGGAACGAGCACGCGACGACAGCACCGGGACGAACCGTGCGAACCTCGTCGCCGATCTCGGTTACGACGCCGATGAATTCGTGGCCGAACGCGTATGGCCCCTTGAAGGGCGCGTTGCGGAACAAGCCGCGCTGGCCAAGCGCAGGCGGGAGGTGGTTGCGAAGGAAATGCAGGAAATTTCCGCGGAACGGTGCTTCGCCGTACAGGATCGCGCGGTCGAGGTCACATCGTGCGACCGAGATGGGCCTGACGAGTGCCTCCCTCGGGCCCTGCAACCGGGGGGCGGGGACCTCCCGCCACTCCAGCTTGCCGGGCCTGAGGAAAGTCAGTTGCTGCACGTCATGCGAACGGCTGTGCGATCGCGAGCGCGTGGGTCATCGCTCCCATCACCACCGTGACTACGATCACGAGGCCGGCGAGGACGTGGTTGAGTGAGCGTTCGGTTTCTTTGCAGGTGGTCATGGCTTAATCCTCCGTTGCGTACGGAGCAGAAGCTACGCTCATCTATTGACCAGATAAACAGCATTATTCTGACATGTCTGTTCAGGAATTAAGCATTATCATTTGCTTATGAGAGACTCAGGTCCTTGAATCCAAGGCATTATTCAGGATGTCAGCGTCGCCAGCCCTGCCCTGGCGACCGCGAAAATAGGTGCCAGGCACCTATTTTCGGGGCTTATCTTGGAGGCCGAGGGAAGAACGCGCTTGTGCGCCGCACGTAGTCCTCGTATCCGGGCCTGGACTTCATGCCCTGTTCCAGCAGCGTGACCCCCGACACCCGCAGCAGCAGGAACGACATCACGAGCGGGCCCACCACGGTCCACCACGCGCCCGCCGCGAGAGCCAGGCCGTACAGCCCCCACCAGACCAGGAAGTCACCGAAGTAGTTCGGGTGTCGCGTATATCGCCAGAGGCCCTGGTCCATCACCCGCCCGCGGTTCTCCGGTTGCGCCTTGAAACGCACCAGCTGCAAGTCGCCAACAGTCTCGAAGTACAGTCCCGCGAAGAAGACCGCGGTGGCCAGTGCGTCCACGATTCCCAGCGCTCCACCGCGCAGGATGGCTTGCTGGAGCGGCAGCGAAACCACCCACATCAGGACACCCTGGAACGCGAAGACTATGAACAGGCTCTTCCACCACCATGCCGGCCCGCGCGCGCGACGCATTGCCTGGTAGCGCGGATCCTCGCCCTTGCCGATGTTGCGGACCGCCAGATGCACGGCAAGGCGCAGGCCCCACACGGTCACGAGTGCAGTCGCGAGCGCGCCACGCTCCGACCAGCCTTCCTGCAGCGTGACCACCCAGGCAACCAGCACGAACCCCGGGCCCCAGAAGATGTCGACGATGCTCGAGTCCTCGAGCGCCAGCGACAGCATCCAGAGCGCAAGCATCGCACCCGCGATGGCCATCGCGGCCAGGACAAGTGAGGACATCGGTCGACTCCTTAAGTGGCGCGGTGGTGCGCGTTTTCGGCGGCCTCGGCCGACAGCCAATCATCCATGCATTGCCACTCGCGTGCCAGCCAGTCGAGCCGTGCGTCAGCCTGTACGGGAATCGATGCAACCGGAATGCGCCAGAAACGCAATCGAACGGTTCGTCCAACCAGCTCGCCGCGCAGGATGTCCGCCACGTGCGCGAAACCTTCGAGGCCATGGTGCCCGACGAACAACACGTCGCAGGCAGGCGGTGCGTCGAGCAACGCCAACACCCCGCCAGGACGGGTCGGCAGCAGGTACCGCAGGCTCTCGGCGCGCGCTCGGGCCGCGCCGCTGAGCCGCTCGATCACGCGTCGCCGCTTCCCGGCCGTAAATCGCGTGCCTTCCGGGTAGAGCAACACGCCCTCGTCAGGCTCGAGGCCGTGCTTCAGCGACCGCACTGCATCCACTTCGCGCGCAGTGTCCGCGCCATCCCTGGCAACGAAGCGATTGGGCAGCCAGTGCCCCGCGAGATCGAGACAGGGGTCGACCAGCAGCTCGCGCTTCAGCACGTACCGGAGCCTGATGTGGTGGACGTTGGCGAGAAAGACTGCGGGCAGCAGCGAATCGATGATGCTCGCGTGACGCACCAGCACCAGCAGCGGCCCGGGAGTCGCCACTTCTGCACCCGTGAGCTCGAAGCGCAGGCGGAAAATCGCACACAGGGCGCGAAAATGCATGGCCGTGTACCAGCGCTGCACCGGCCAGGTGCGGGCGACCCGAAGCCCGGGACGGCCCAGCGACGAAAGCCATACGACGAACAGCAGCACGAGCCCGATCAATTCGGTGGCGAGAAAACTGATGCCGAACAGCAGCAGGCGCAATGACACGAAGCTGCGACGGCCCGCCGCACGCAGCAGGTCGAAGACCAGCAGCAGGGGTAGCAGCAGCGGAAGCGCGAGAAGGATCGCGATGAAGGCCAGCAGGACGGAAGGTATCGTCACTGCGCGGCGCGCGTAGCGACGAAGGGTGTCGCCCGCCATCCGCGATGCCGAGGGCGCCGGCGACCGGTCAGTCGAGCCCGGCACGCCTGCCCCGCAGCAGCAGCACCGAGGTCCAGGTCACCCACACAAGCCACAGCGGTGCCGACACGGCCAGCAGTCTCGCAAAGCTGTCCGAGGAGAACTGCAGCGCTACCGGCAGGCTGGCCACGCCCGCCACGTAGCCCAGCCAGCGCAGCGACGCCGGCCAGCCATCATCGGTCCGCAGCGCGCTCGCGAGGCACAGCAGACCGATTGCCAGCAGCCCGTTGAATGCCGAATCCAGCAGCAGCGTGAGCCAAAGCAGCGCCAGGCCAGCCGAGGGCTCGACGTACAGCGCCCCGATCGGCGCCATGGTGCCAGCGGCATCCAGCATCGCGCCTCCGCCGAAGAACACCGCACCGGCGACCGCGAGGTTGCGCCTGTCCGTCACAGCCAGGGTACGGCGATTAGCGACCGTGAGCGCCAGGCCAACGGCAAATGCCGCGAGCGCGACCAGGCCCACCGTGAACGTCCATGCGCTTAGCTGGGTCGCAAAAGGCTGCGCCTGCAGTTCCCCGAGCCAGGCCATCATGTCGCCGGGACGGTAGGCATGCGGCATGTCGCGCAGTGCTATCACCGCAACGATGTTCAGCGCAACTCCGACCAGGCCTGCAATTCCCGCCCCAGTATTTCGATTCATGTCGCGGAGTCTAGCAATTCGCGCCGCGTCTCCGGGCACCACGACGACCCAGCCATTTTCCCAGCTGCGCGTAGACCTCGGGCCGGTGCAGCAACTCCATGTGCCCCATACCATGACTCACCCACTGGCGACCATCCGGAATCGCAAAGGTCCGCGCGGGGTCCTTGTGGCGCCCGAGCGCGCTGTCGAGCGGCACCAGGCCATCGCCCACCAGCCGCTCGCTTACCAGGTTGCGCTTCGGTCCAAGCGTTGCCGCCAGCGCGTAGCAGTCGACGCCCTCCGGTAGCGGGATGAACTGCTGTTCATTGCCAGTGATATTGCCATGACGCAGATCCATGATTCCGGCACTGCGTGCCTTGCCGATGCGCGTGAACGGCGCGACATAGGGGCTCAGGTCCATGATGTAGTCGAGCCGATGACCGCCGCGCTCCAGCGGCGACCCGTGCAATGGGGTGCCCAGGAACACCAGCCGCTTCAGCATCGCGGGCCAGTCGTGTGCGGCCGGTCTCGCGTGGTAGTGCGCGCTGCGTGCCACCAGTCCGCCCATGCTGTGCCCGACGATCGCCAATTCGGT
This sequence comes from uncultured Gammaproteobacteria bacterium, assembly GCA_963793005.1. Classification (GTDB taxonomy): domain Bacteria; phylum Pseudomonadota; class Gammaproteobacteria; order Steroidobacterales; family Steroidobacteraceae; genus RPQJ01. The sequence goes on along the minus strand of CAWBYP010000002.1, from coordinate 2,296,270 downwards.
GACTGGGCGCGGCCAGTTCCCGAGCAGCGTCTCGAGCAGCGCTGCCAGGTCGCGGCCATTGTCGCCAATTGCCCGGCCCGCGTTGTAGCGCAGGTACACCGGCGTGTAACCGCGCGCATTTGCCAGGTCGTCGATCCGGCTCGTGCCGTCACGCACCCAGTGCGACTCGTTCAGACACAGCCCGTGCACGATCAGCATCACGCGGCCGGTCGCCCTTGGCAACACAGCGGCCGGTGAAACAGGGTCGACCTGCACACCGCGGTAGCGGAACTGCATCTTGATCGCGAGCGGGTTCTCGGTGCGCTCGAGGTGGTCCCCGTACACGCCGTTGACGATGGAGACGAGCGCGTCGCGTCCCCGCGTGGACTCCCCCTCCGGCAGCAGGGCCGTGAACGGCGACAGGCCGGCGTCCACGCCACGGCCGATGATTCGCGCCGTGCCGCGCACGCTGCGATACACGAAACCAGTGATCCCGCGAGTCGTGCCGGCACGCGACGCGCCGAGCGGCAGCGGTGTCAGCTGGATCGTATGGTGCATCTTCTCGACCAGGTCCGTGATGCCCACGGTCGCGTCGAATGCGAGCCTGGCGGCGCCTCGGAAGTCGGATACCTGGGTTCGTGTGGGCGTCTGCATTACGATGCTCCTGCGTTCTACCGGCTCAGTGCTTCGATGACCGCGACTGGGTCGTTGTGGATGGCGCGCAGCAGCGCGCGAGCGGCTCCGGTGGGTTCGCGGCGCCCCTGCTCCCAGTTGCGCAGCGTAGCCACCTCGATGCCTAGCAGTTCCGCAAACTTCGCCTGGCTCAGGCCAGTGACCGCTCGTATTGATCGAACGTCCACCCGGGCCGTCTTTGCAGCGCGGCGGATCCGCACACCAGTCAGCCGCGTGAGGCGCTCGAGCCGTCGCTCGCGAAGGCGGCGCGCGTCTCGCAGCAGTCGCTCGAACAGATTTTCCGTGAGCATGGCCGTTCGTATACGTCAATGGCGTACCTACGTCAATGACGTAGTCGCGCGGATGACACTGTCGCATCAGTAAAGGCCTGGCGGGCCGCCCGCGCGGCGGGCGCCCCCCCCGCGGCCACGTGTGGACCAGGCTGCTATGCCGGGCGTAGAGTCGCGCCGTGCACACCCTCGAACCTGAACTCCGCGCGCTGCATGAGCAGGGGATCCTCGACGACGAGACCGCGTCGCGCTCGATCGCGCTCGATCGCGGCGAGGTGTTCTCGCTGCACGATGAACTTCGCGCCACGCTTTACGCCGGCGTGCTGCTGGTCACGGCGGGCGTGGGCGTCATCCTGGCCCGCAACCTCGACCGCCTCGGACCCCTGGTCATCGTGCTAGCGATCGCGCTGGCCGCATCGGCCTGCGCAGTTCCCGCCGTGCGTGCAAGACTCGCTAGCCGGACACCTGGCGTCGCGGCCGACTACCTGCTCCTGCTCGCCGTGTTGCTCGCGAGCGCGGACCTCGCCTACGCCGAGCGACAGTTCACGCTGCTCGGCCCACTGTGGTCCTGGCACCTGCTGCTGCTCACGGTTGCCGCTGCGGCCATCGCCTATACGTTCGGCTCTGCGCTCGTGATCGCAGTTGCACTCACGGCGCTCGCTGGCTGGTTCGGCGTAGGCGGCTCGGTCGGCGACGCGATATACGTCGCCTTCTCGACACCGGAACTCGGGGGCCGCGCGCTCGCCTGCGCGGCGGTGATCGCTGCCTGGCGTTTCGCCAACCGGCGCAGGCGGCCGGACACTCGCTTCAGCGATGTGTTTGACCACTTCTTCACCAACCTCGCGTTCTGGGGCGCGCTCGCGTGGTGCATTGAATGGCCGTGGCTCGCGGCCGGGCTGCCGCTGCTGGCGGCACTCTCCTACGGGTCGGTCCACCGGGGACTCGAGACCGGCCGCGAGGTATTCCTCGTCTACGGCATCGGGTACGCCGCGCTCGGAATCTGCTTCGTGGTCGTTCCACGCCTCGATGGGACGACTACCACGATGGCCTTCGTGTTGATCGTCGTCTGCGTGGCGGCAGCTGCACTCTGGCAGCTGAGACGGCGCCTGCGGGAGCCCTTGCCGTGAGCCGGTGGCGTCCATCGCCGGGGGAGGAGCGCTGGCTCGAGGTGGCGTCCCGGTTGGGTGGCGCGATTCCTCGCGACGCCCTGGCGGAAAGTGCCGGCGGCTGGCGCAGCACCGGGCCGCTCGCTCGCGCGGCGCTCTTTGTGCTGGGATTCGTTGCCGCCGTGCTGTTGTTTGGAATCCTCGGTTTCGGCAGCGAGACCACGGCGCTGATCGCGGGACTGCTTGCCGCCGGCGTCGCGGAGTGGCTCACAGTCCGCAAGAGGTTGCACGCATCGGGAATCGAGGAAGGCCTCTGCGTCGCCGGGTTCCTGCTGGTCGGTGCGTGGGTGTCGATGCAAATTTCGGCGCCGCTCGGCGTCCCGGAATACGAACCGGTCAGGATCCTGCTCGCGGTGGCTGCGGGCCTGGCCGGCCTGCGCCTGCTAAACCCCTTCGTGACCACCTGTGCAGTAATTGCGCTCATCGACTGGCTGGGCTCAACAGCAGTTGCCCGCGCCATCGACATGTCGGCAGGCGCCGGCATCACTGAGTTCCTGTACGGGTGTGCGCTTGCGGGACTTGCGCTGGCACTGGGTTCGCGTACGCATGAAAGACCGTCGTACGACCGGATGCTCGACTGGCTGGTGGTGACGCTGCCGGTGGCGGCCTACCTGCCGCTCGCGACGTGGAGCGCGGTCGTCGAGGCCGGCGACGTGTCGGCCACGCCGCCCGGCCACTTCGCGACGACGTTGGTGCTGCTGGCGCTCGGCGTCGCCATGCTGATGGTCGGTCTCCGCCGACGGCGTCACGCACCGCTACTCGGGTTCATGGGCTGCGTTGCATGCCTTGCAGTGGAGTTGCGCCTTGCAACGACGATGGCGATCGAGAGCTGGCTGATCCTCTGCGGACTCATCGCGCTGGTCGCCGGCATGGTGCTGGATCGCTACCTGCGGCTGCCGCGCAATGGCGTGACCTCGGCGAAGCTGACCGACCGCGAAGGACCGCTCGAACTGCTTCAGACCGCGGGCGCAGCCGTTCTCGCCGGCCGCGCGGCTCCCGAGGGGCCAGCTGCAGGACCCGCGGTCACACCGGGCGAGGGACGGTTCGGCGGCGGCGGTGCAAGTGGAAGCTACTGAACCGGACACAGAAGCAAGCGCCGAGAGGACGAGAGGAGTGGCAAGCGGACTGCCGGTTTATGTCGAATCCCGCGCAACGAAATACCAAATGATGCGATTCTGCAGCCATAAGACCAGGGGGAGAGCAGTCATGTCGAGACCGTCGCGCCGCGTCTGCGCAGAAGCGCGCATTCGTTCCTTATCGCTGATCGCGGCGATCTTTGCATGTACCACCGCGCAGGCAAGCGACGGTTCGACCGTCACCCCAGGCCAGTTTCCAGCCGTCGCGGGCTACTACGAATTCTTCGTGTACCTGCCGACCGGAGCCGACCCGGAGGTCGCCTATGCCGAGCAGTCCTGTTCGGGCGCGCTGATTTCCGACAAGGTGATCCTGACCGCGGCCCACTGCACGGCCTTCAATTACACCGAGGACATCGGTGTCAGTGGGTATTACGACCGCGCGTGGGTGACTTTCGCCGTCACTGCCACCGCGAATGACTTTCGCTGCTTCCTGGCCACCACCGACGAACCGTATACCGACCTGCTGGTTGGCGACTACGCATGCGATCCCGCCGCCGTCACCTCGCCAGCTCCGCTGTTCCTTCCTGCCGCGGTTACCGGGCGATCCGACGGCGTGCCACTGGCGCACGGCCTCACGCATCCCGCGTTCCTGCGACCCACCTTGCGACCCGACGGCCGTGCGACACGCGCGACGCACAACCTGCAGCTGGCCCAGGACGTCGGCGTGCTGATCCTTGAGCAACCGGTGACCGACCGCACACCGCTCTCGATACAGCCAGTTGGTGCACTCGATGCCGTGCGGGGCCTCGTCGGCACGCCGGTGATCAGTGTCGGTTCCGGCCTCAACTGGGCGAAGGAATTCGGCACGCCTCCGACTCGGGGCATCGGGCCGATGACCGACCTCGGTGGCGGGAACGGCGTGAAGCGCATTGCCTCGGTGGGACCGATCACCAACGTCTACGCCAACGCGGTGGTGCCGCGTCAGGACGTCAAGAAAGGCGACGACACGGTGTGCTTCGGCGACTCGGGATCACCGATGTTCCTGGTGCAAAACGGCAAGGTCGATCCGGTCATCTCGGCTGTGCTGTCGGGCGCGACGAACTGGTGCCAGGGATCGAGGGATCCTTACTACCGCATCGACCAGCGGGCCGCGCACGAATTCATCCAGTGCGTGCTGCAGAACCAGGACGACGTGCAGGCAGCGTGCCGGAATTGCTCAGCGGAGAACGCGATCGGGCTGTGCGACTAGCGCGCCGGATCAATCCGCGTCGTTCTTTGCTTCGGTGCGGGCCGCCTGCGCTTCCGCTTCCTGCTGCTGGCGGCGGAAGTAGTTCTCCCACATCAGCTCGATGCCGCGCCGGCTGCCGATCCCGACCGCGAGCGCCAGGCACAACGCGATAGTCCCGAACACGATCAGAAATGCGCCGGTCACAATCGTGACCGCGACCTGCAGCTCGACCAGCGCGGCCGCGAAAGCCGTCACCAGTATTACCCAGCGCACCAGCGTGGCGACCAGCCGAGCGCGCCTGAAGTGCTCGCGAAACAGCAAATGCTGCACCGCGCGTGTCGCCAGGTTGGCGATGGCCCAGCCCACCAGCAGGATCAGTGCCGCAGCGATCAGCTCCGGGATCCGCAGCAGCATCCGCGTGAAGAGGTCCGAGAGCACCGTCAGCTGCCAGATCACCAGCGTGTTGGCCAGGAACACCAGGAAGATGAAGACGCCGACGATGGTGCCGAGAATCTCGAACAGCGTGTGCCGCGCATCCGCAGACTCGAGTGCCGACGTCCAGCGCAGTCGCGCCATGACGCGATCGAGACGCATCAACACCAGCAGCCGCACCAGCAGGTGCGAAGCCGCCCAGGCGGCCAGCAACCCCAGCAGCAGTACCGCGAGGCCCGCGACGATCGTGGGAACGTAGCCGGCCAGGCTTGCCACCAGGCTGCGTACCGATTCGAAGGGCTGTTCGTTCATTGCTTCACCCTGTTCAATTCATCCAGCGCTTCGGATCTGCCGGGATTTCGCACGCAGTGATCACCGGTATCGACGCCCGCTCGCCAAGTTCCAACGGCACTGTGAAGGCGAGCAGTTCCTCGAGCATGCCTGCCTCGGTGCCTCCCGCGACAATCACGTCGGCGCCTCGGGCGCCGCGCAGCAGCGCACTCGCCGTATCACCCGCCACCGTGATGCTTGCCTCGGCGCCCGGACAGGCCTCGTCGAGAAGCTTGCGCATCTCGGCCTCTGCCTTCAGGCGCTCGTCGGCCGTGACTTCCGGACCGAGGACGTGGATCGCAAGCACGCTGGCACCGGTCGCGCTCGCGATCGATGCGCAGATGTCCGCCGCAAATCGCGTGTGTGGCCCGCCATCGTAGGCGAACAGCACCCGGCGCACCTGCTTCGGCCAGCGGTCGGCGCTCACGAACAGCGTGTGCGCGGGAGCTTCGCGAATCACGCGGCCGACTATGGCTGCCGCCAGCCGCTTGAACGCGCCCGCGTGTCGCGTACGGCCGATGATGATGACGTTGCACTGCTCCTCGAGAACCGTTTCCGCGATGCCGTAGGACAACCGATGCGAGACCTTGACCAGTGACTTGAGCTCCATGTCCCGCAACGGGGTCCGTGTCATCGCGCGGTCCAGGCCGCGCTTGGCCGTGTCGAGGCGGTCGAGGCCATGCGCCAGCAGCACACGCTCGGGAACCTCGATCACCGTGAGGCCGATCAGTTCTGCGTCGCGCCCGTGGGCAAGCCACGCGGCGGTACCGAGGATCGCATCGGCGTGCTCGGCGTCCTTCAGGCAGGCGAGGATGCGATAGTCCTTGCGACGCGCGGCCTCGCGCATCTCGACGACATGCTCGTAGGCCTGGTCGCGCTTGCGCGCATAGGTGTAGTAGACGACAAAGCCGAGCGCGATCCACACCGCCGCGCTCAACCAGGCGAGCGGGCTGTAGACGAACAGGTAGCCCGCGAGCAGCAGCTGCAGAACGATGCCTACCGCCGGCACGTAAGGCACCAGCGGCACGCGGAAGCCGCGCGGCATCTCCGGCATCTTCTTGCGAAGCACGATCAGCACGGCCTGCACCTGGATGAACAGCAGCAGGAACATGATGTTCGCCGCGCTCGCGACCGTCTCGATCGGCAGCGCCACGGCCATGAACGCGATCAGCACGGCGGAGCCCGCGATGGCACCGTGCGGGGTCTTGCGCGTTGCGTGTACTTTGCCGAAGAACGCGGGCAGGTTGCGGTCGCGACCCATCGCCAGCGACACGCGCGACGACGAGTAGATCGTGGCGTTCAGCGCGCTGATCGTCGAGAGCAGGCCGCCGACCAGGATCATCACGCCGCCGCCGGGGAAGAAGCTCCTGGCCACGTCCACCAGCGCAGTTTCCTTGTTCATGCCCAGGAACTGCCAGCTCGTCATTCCCTCGGGCTGCACCGCACCGAGCGCTGCGAACGCGACCGTCAGGTAGATCGGCACCACGATCGCCAGCGAGATGAAGATGGCTTTCGGGACGTTGCGCTCCGGCTGGTGCACTTCCTCGCTGCACTGCGCGATGATCTCGTAGCCCTCGAAGGCAATAAACGTGAGGCCCATGGCGACGAACACGCCACCGTAGCCCGCCGGCAGGAAGTCCTCGGTGAAAACCAGCTGCCAGTCAGGTCGCTGCAGCGTGATCCAGGTGCCGAAGCCCACGAACACGGCCAGGATGATGATCTTGCCGATCGTCACGACGTTGCCGGCGCCGCCGGTCTCTGACGCGCCGCGGAAATTGATCCATGCGAACAGCGCTACGATCCCTACCGCCAGCCACTTCTCGACGGGCAGCAACGGGGTGTCGAAGGCATTGAGCCCGATCAGCGGCAGTACCAGCTTGAAGTACGCGCCGAAACCAAGTGCATAGAGGGAACAGGCGACGGAGTGGGCGAACCAGTCCATCCAGCCGCTCATGAATCCCTGCGGATCCTTGAGGCCGAGCTTTACCCAGAGGTAGCTGCCGCCGGCGTCGTGGAATGCGGAACCGAGCTCGGCATAGGCCGCTGCAGCAAACAGCGTCACGATGGCGTTCAACAGGAACGCGAGCAGCAGGCCCGGCCCGGCTACGCCTGCCGCGATGCCAGTCAGCACGAAGATGCCAGCGCCGATCATCGCTCCGACACCGATCATCACGATGTCGAACAGCCGCATCTCGCGGCTCAGGCGCACCTCGAAGTTCGAGGTTGCGGCGGTCGATTCGGTATCGCTCAAGCGGGTGTCTTCTGCTTTTGCCCGGGTGACGTGCGGCGAAGTCTACGCCGTTCGCTCCGCCGCGCCATACCCTGCCAGCGCTAGCCGCTGTTGCGCAGTCCCGCGACGATGCCGTTGATGGTCAGGTGGATTCCACGACGGCTGCGTTCCTCGCGGTCGCCGGCGCGGTAGCGGCGCAGCAACTCGATCTGGATGTGGTTCAGCGGGTCCAGGTAGGGAAAGCGATAACGGATCGACCCGGCCAGTTGCGGGTTGCCGTCGAGCAACCGGTCGGCGCCCAGGATCCGGAGCAGCGCGCCGACGGTCGCGTCGAATTCCGCGCGGATACGCCGGAAGATCGTCTCGCGCAGGGTCTCGTCGGCGACCAGCGCCGCGTACCGCGACGCGATGGCGAGGTCGGCCTTCGCCAGCACCATTTCCATGTTCGACAGCACCGAGGCGAAGAATGGCCAGTCGCGATTCATTTCGCGCAGCAGTTCGAGGCGCTCGCTGGCGCTGCCGCCGTCCTCGTCCAGCCATGCGTTGACCGCGGACCCGAACCCGTACCAGCCCGGCAGCATCAGGCGGCACTGGGCCCATGAGAACACCCAGGGTATGGCGCGCAGCGTCTCGATCGAACGGGACTTCTTGCGCGACGCAGGGCGGCTGCCGATGTTCAACTCGGCGATCTCGCTGATCACGGTGGACTCCCAGAAATAGTCCTCGAATCCAGGCGTCTGGTAGACGAGGCCGCGGTAGGCAGCGAATGCGCTCGCGGACAGCTCGTCCAGCACCTCGAGGTAGCCGGCGTGAGGCTCCGGGGCGGCCGCGCCAAGCAGCGTCGCCTCGAGTGTCGCGGCCGCCAGGATCTCGAGGTTCCGGCGCCCCACCTCGGCGTTGGAATACTTGACGCCAATGACCTCGCCCTGCTCGGTGAGCCGGACCTGTCCCTGCACGCTACCGCCGGGCTGCGCCAGTATCGCCTCGTAGCTCGGTCCACCACCGCGACCCACCGACCCGCCCCGGCCGTGAAACAGGCGCAGCCGCACGCCGTGCCGGCGAAAGGTCTCGACCAGGCCTGTCTGCGCCTTGTAGAGCTCCCAGCGCGAGGTCAGGTACCCGCCGTCCTTGTTGCTGTCGGAATACCCCAGCATCACCTCCTGCGCCTTGCCGCGCGATCCGAGCAGGCGCGCGTACACCGGGATGGACAGCAGCCGGTCCATCGTCCGCGAGGCACCACGCAGGTCGGCAATTGTCTCGAACAGCGGGATGACGTTGCATTTCAGCGTCGCGTCCGTCGCGCGGAACATACCGACCTCACGAAGCAGCAACACCACCTCGAGCACATCGGAGACCCCGTCGCACTTCGAGATCACGTAGTTCGGGATGCAGTCGTCACCGTAATGCCGCTGCAGCTGCGCCGCGGCCTGCAGGATGTCCAGTTCGCCGCGGGCCTCCGGGGAATACTCCAGGTACGGGGAACCCAGTAGCCGCGCGGTTGCGAGTTCCTCGACCAGCAGGCGAATGCGCGCCGCCTCGTCGAGCGACGTGTACTGGACGTCGGGCCGTGCGGCGGCGAACAGCTCCGCCACCACCCGCTCGTGGACGTCGGAATTCTGGCGAAGGTCGACTGGCGCAAGGTGGAAACCGAAGACGCCGACCGCCCTTCTCAATCGACGCAGGCGCCCCCGGGCAAGCAGCGCCGACTTGTTCTCCTGCAGTGATCGGTAAATGACGTCGAGGTCTGCGGCAAATTCAGCCGCGCTGGAATAAGGCGGAGCGTCGCCCACTGCGTGCCTCAACGGCTCGTGCTGGTCGAGCGATCGGGTGGTCGCCGCCACGCGTGCGTACAGGCCGGTGAGCGCGCGGCGGTACGGCTCGTCGCGACGATGCAGGCTCACGTCCGGCGAGCTGTCGGCGAGCGCAAGCAGTTCGGGCGAGACTTGCGCCACCAGCGTGGTGAGTGACAACTCGGCGCCGAGCGCGTGCAGTTCATCGAGGTAGTGTTCGAACACTCGCGAGGACTGCATGCGCAGCGTACGTCGCAGCACCGCCTCGTCCACGAACGGGTTGCCGTCGCGGTCGCCACCGATCCACGAACCAACCCGCAGGAACGACGGCACCTCACCCCACGACCGCTCGGGGTAGCGGCGCCCGAGTTCGTCCTCGAGCCCCGCGTACAGCGACGGGACCTCGGCCAGGAATGTCTGCTCGAAGAACGACAGGCCGTTGGCCACCTCGTCGATGACCTCGAGTTTCTCGAGGCGCAACATGCGTGTCTGCCACAACGACAGCACCGCGTGCCGTACCGCCTCGTCGCTGGCGGCGCGTTCACGGGGCGTGAGCTGCGAGCGATCCCGCACCCGGAGCAGCCGCTCGATCTCCATCTCGAGGTCGCGCACGCTCTTGCGCTGCACCTCGGTAGGGTGCGCGGTCAGCACCGGTACCACTACCGCTGCTTCGAAGAAATCCCGCAGCACTTCGGGGCCGATGCCGGCCGCCTCGATCCGGTCGAGAGCCTTCACCAGGCTGCCGTCGGCCGGATCCGCGCCGTCGATCTCGGATTTCCTCACGCGACGCGTGTTGTCGAGGTCCTCGGCAAGATTGGCGAGGTGCGAGAAATAACTGAACGCGCGCACGACCACCATTGTCTCTTCGCGGCTCAGCGCGTCGAGGATTCGTTCGAGTTCGCGGCGGGCGGCAACGTCGTCATCGCGCCGAAAGGCGATGGAACTCTGCCGTATGCGTTCCACCAGATCGAAGGCCGCGGCGCCTTCCTGATCGCGCACCGTGTCGCCGAGCAACCGGCCAAGCAACCGGATGTCATCGCGCAATGGCTGGTCGGTGTCGAATTCGGCGTCCATGCGCTAGCTTAGCCGAGAGCCGCCGCGTTCGCCCCTGACCAGGATGTCGAGGATGCCGTCGACCGGCACGCCCAGCCTCGCCGGTTCGCGCCCGAGCTCGCGGCTCAATTCGCCCAGCGCATTCTGCAGCTCGAAGAACTCGACCAGTCGCGCGGTGTCCCGGCGTGTCTTCGGCAGGCAGGATGCCCCGCCGGCACCCGCGAGGTAACCCTTCAGGAATGCCGCACGGGTCGACTGCTTCCACGCATCGAGGCTCGCGGCGACGCGATCGATTGCTTCCGGCTTGCGCGCAACGGCCCGCTCGAGCACTACCGCACGCGTGCGGTCGAAGGAGCGCAGCATGGCGCCCACGTCGCGCAGCGCCGAATACTTGCGCCGCCGCTCGTCGAACGGACGGCCGGCGTCACTCGCGAAATCGATGACCAGGAAATCGTCGCGCACTACCAGCACCTGCCCGAGGTGCAGGTCGCCGTGTATGCGGGTCATGGTCGCCCGGAGTTCCGCAACATCGTCCGCCAGGTTTCGCAACTGCTCGAGCAGCGCGGCGCGCTTGCCGAGCAGCAGCTTCGCGGAAACGCGTACCGGCTCAGGCAGCAGTGGCAGCGCGTCCTGCAGTTGCCGCAACGACTGCGTGGCGTCTCGCACCGCATCGCGGCTCCACTGCCGGAGGTCGGTCGGCGTGATCGGCTCCGGCGCAAACGCCGCGTCGTCGGTGGGACGCGCCAGTGCCGCATGCAGCTCGCCGATCCGATGGCCCAGGGTTTCGATCTGCGCTACATACAGCGCGTGAGGGTCTTCCTGGCTGGTCGTGGTCTGCTCGATCAACACGGTGACCTGCCGCTCGAGGTGGTCGAGGGTCCAGGTCCTGGCGTCGCCCTGGTTGCGCGCAAAGCCGAACAGCGACGCGAGCACGATCGGCTCGCCGGATGCAGGAACGTAGTTCACCGAGCCGGCGAGCGTGGCGACGTTCGCATATCCCGCGACCTCGGTGAGGTACCGACCCATTTCAATGTCCGGGTGGACGCCGGCGCGCAGCCTGCGATAGCCCTTGAGGAACAGGGTCTCGTCTATCACCGCGCCCGAACTGCCGTGCTCGCCGGACAGGCACTCGACGCAATCCAGCGCCGACGCCGTAAGCCGGGCGTACGCTCTCGTGTGCTCGAATCGCAGTTCGCCCGCGCCGAACGGGACGATCGCGCCTGCCCCGATCGCCTCGACCAGCGCGTGGTAGAACCTCTCGTCGCCGAAAGCGTCGACCAGGTATCCGGCGGCGGATTTTTCCCGCACCTTGGCAAGGGACCAGGCAGCGCTGCGATGCTGCCAGTCGTCGTCGCGTCCTTCCCAGCCGATCGCGAGCGGCAGGAAGTACTGCTGCTCGCCGCCTTCGGCGAGCGATACCCGCGGCATCGCGAGCATCCAGTCTCCCATTGGCGTGTGCCAGGTGTCGCGTGTGCCGAGGTCGATGCCCGTGATCTGGCATCCCTGGCCCGCGAACCAGCGTCGCGCCTGCAGGAAGTCCGGAAGCACCCCTTGCTCGAGCTGGCGCAGCGCCCGGCCAGCGACGTCACGATCGTTTCCGGACTGGCTGCCCGTTACGAACGAGCGCAGGCCGTCAGCCAATACCAGCACGGGCAGCTCGGATGCAGGCAGACGCTCGACGTGCCACGCAGGTGCCTTGTCGGGCTCGGCCAGCCTGAGCCAGAAGAAGCCCTGCCCCGGCAACGTAAGCAGGTAGGGAAGCTCGCCAATCGGGGGGAATGGATTCTGGCCAGTCAACTCGACCGGGACCCGGCCGCGGTAGCGTTGCAGGTCGAGTTCCACCGCCTGCGCGGTACGCGCGAGATTGGCGACGCACAACACGATCTCGCCTTCGTACTCGCGGACGTACGCGAGGATCTTTCTATTACGCGGCCGGATGATCTCGAGCGTGCCCCTGCCGAAGGCATGGTGCTGCCGGCGCACCGACAGGATCCGCTTTGTCCAGTTGAGCAGCGACCACGAGTCCCGGCTCTGGGCCTCGACGTTTACCGACTCGTATCCGTACACCGGGTCCATGACCACCGGCAGGTACAGGCGCTGTGGGTCGGCCCGGGAGAATCCACTGTTGCGATCCGGGCTCCACTGCATCGGCGTGCGCACGCCATTGCGGTCGCCGAGGTACACGTTGTCACCCATGCCGATTTCGTCGCCGTAGTACAGGATCGGCGAGCCCGGCATCGACAGCAGCAGGCTGTTCATCAGCTTGATGCGGTCATGGTCGTTGTCGAGCAGTGGCGCGAGCCGCCGCCGGATGCCTACGTTGATCCGCATGCGCGGGTCGTAGCCGTACATCCGGTACATGTAGTCACGCTCGCTGTCGGTCACCATCTCGAGCGTCAGCTCGTCGTGGTTGCGCAGGAAGATCGCCCACTGGCACTTGTCGGGAATCCCGGGCGTCTGCGCGAGAATCTCGGTGATCGGGTAGCGGTCCTCGAGGGCGATCGCCATGTAGATGCGCGGCATCAGCGGAAAGTGGTAGGCCATGTGGCACTCGTCACCGTCGCCGAAGTACTCCCGCACGTCTTCCGGCCACTGGTTGGCCTCGGCCAGGAACATGCGGTTGCTGTAGTGCGCGTCCACCACGGCCCGCATCTGCCGGATCACCTCGTGCGTCTGGGGCAGGTTCTCGTTTCTGGTGCCTTCCTGCACGCAAAGGTATGGAATTGCATCGAGACGCAGACCGTCCACGCCGGCATCCAGCCAGAACCGCATTACCCGGATCACGGCCTTCACGACCTGGGGGTTGTCGTGGTTCAGGTCCGGCTGGTGCGAGAAGAACCGGTGCCAGTAGTACTGGCCGGCGACCGGGTCCCACGCCCAGTTCGACGTCTCGGTGTCGGTGAAGATGATGCGCGTGTCGGCAAAGCGCTTGTCCGAGTCGCTCCAGACGTAGAAGTCGCGCGCCGCCGAACCCCTGGGCGCATTTCGCGCGGCCTGGAACCAGGGGTGCTGGTCAGAGGTGTGGTTGATGACGAGTTCGGTGATTACCTTCAGGCCGCGTCGATGGGCTTCCCGAACGAACCGGCGGAAGTCCCGCAGCGTGCCGTAATCTGGGTGCACACCCCGGTAGTCGGCAATGTCGTAGCCGTCGTCCTTCATCGGGGACGGATAGAACGGCAGCAACCAGATGGTGTTGACGCCCAGTTCCTGGAGGTAGTCGAGCTTCGAGCACAGCCCCGGGAAGTCGCCGATGCCGTCGCCATTGCCGTCGCAGAAGGCCCGGACGTGCAGTTCGTAGATGATCGCGTCCTTGAACCACAGCGGATCGTCGAACCACTCGCTCGCGGAAGGCGCATTGCTGCTCATCGTCGTCTACCGCCTCCAGGCCAGTGATTGGAATTGCGCCCGGCCCGCGCGAGGTCCCGCGCATGAAAGGCACCGACCCATTCGCGATTCAGCGCGTCTGGAGCGACGTCGCGTGGCGAAAACTCATGGTAACTACACGAGTCACGATGTCAAACGCGGAGAGCCGCGCCAGGCAACGCGATTACGAGCCGCCGACAGATTCAAACAGCGATCACCATCGCGCCGACGGATATCGAGGTCGTCTGCGCCGGCAGGGACCAGCTGCGCGTGATCGCGCAGGTGCGGGTCAGAGCAGTTCGATCCGGGCCCGCACGACCCCGTCATCGAGGTAGTCGAGTCGCTTCGCCGCGGCGCGAGAGAGATCCGCGATCCGACCGTCCACGTAGGGACCTCGATCGTTGACGCGCAGCACCACGCTGCGGCCATTGTCGAGGTTGGTCACGCGCACCTCGCTGCCGAGCGGCAGCGAGCGGTGCGCCATCGTCAGGTCGCCGGAATCGAAGATTTCACCACTGGCCGTTTGCCGGCCGTGGAATCCAGGCCCGTACCAGGACACGCGGCCGCTCTGCGCCCACGCCGACAAGGCATGGTCCACAGGTCCTGCGACGGACCCGACCGGGTCGGGGCGTGAATCTGAAGCAGGCCCGCAAAGCAGGATGGCCCCTGCCGCGGCGATCACCGCAGTCCAGAGCGCCTGCTTCTGGGCGTGGGCCGGCGGAACCGCGGCGCTGGCCGGCGAGACCGTGGATCCTGGCGAAATATATTGCTGCATCGCAACATAGACAGCCTGGACCAGTCCAGGTTCCCGGCCCTGGCCAGGAAAATGCCCATGAATAGTCTTTTTCCTTATATTTCAACAGATTAAGAATCTGAATCCCGACCGATAGCCAGACCGATGGCTGGCTGCATCGGCGCCGGGCCCGGCAGGTGGCCACTCTCCGGCGCGATTGCTCCATGTCATCGGTCGCATCAGACTTCGTGGTTCCATTGCCCCGGAGGGCGTCGAGATGCATCAACTGTCCGGCACCGACAACGTCATGCTGATTGGCGAACGGCGCAACATCTACAACCACGTCGCCAGCCTGATCATCTACGACGTGACGACTGCGCCGGGCGGCAAGGTGCGGTTCAAGGACATCCTGCAGCACTACGAGCAGCGCCTCTACCTGCACCCGGTGTTTCGCCGGCGACTCGTCACGGTGCCCCTCAATCTCGACCGACCGTACTGGGTTACCGAGACGGACATCGATGTCGAGTACCACATCCGGCACATCGCGCTGCCGAAGCCCGGCGACTGGCGCCAGTTGATGATCCAGGTCGCGCGCCTGCACTCGCGGCCGCTGGACCGCTCCCGTCCGCTGTGGGAGGCCTACGTCATAGAGGGCCTGGACAACATCCCGAAACTTCCGCCGGGCGCATTCGGCATTTTCCTGAAGATCCACCACGCCATCGTGGACGGCATGGCCGCGGTTCACCTCACCCGGCAGCTGCACGAAGCCACGCCGGAGCCGGTGGCAGTCACCGAGCCGTCCGCCGTGGTGGTCGGCGACCGGGAACCCTCGCGCTATGAATTCGTCTCGCGCGGACTGGCCAACCAGGTCGAGCGTACGACCAAGGCCCTGCGCATGTCGGGCGCGATTGCCGGCCGCATGCTGGAGTTCGGCCTCGAGCAACTGCCGAAGGTCGCCGGGGGCGATATCTCGGGACTGACCAGCAAGTTCTCCAGCGCGTTGCCACCGGCGGCACCGCACACGCGGTTCAGCGAAGCGATCACCACCAATCGTGTGGTGGAAGGTTTCGGCATGCCTGTCTCCCGCATAAAGCGCATCCGCGCCAAGGTGCCGGGATCGACCTTGAATGACGTGTTCGTCGCGGTTGCCGGCGGTGCAGCACGCAAGTACCTGCTCGGCAAGCGCGAGCTTCCCGACGAGTCGCTGCTGGGACTGATGCCGATCTCGCTGCGCAGCGACGGTGCGTCGGGTGGCAACCACGTCGCAGGCTTCCCGGTCCGCGTGCGCTCCGACATTGCCGACCCGATCGAGCGGCTGCAGGCCGTGCATGTCGAGGCCCGCACGAGCAAGGACCAGGCCGAGGCCATGGGGCTCGACACGCTGATGAACATGCTCGACGTGATGCCGCCGTTCGCCGCGCACGCGCTCTTCAACCGCGTACTGGTGTCGCGCATCAACATGACGGTGTCTAACGTTCGCGGACCCGACGAGGCGATGTACCTCGCGGGCGCGAAAGCCATGTGCATGTACCCGGTCAGTATCCCGGTGGACGGGTGCGGACTCAATTTCACCGGAGTCAGCTACAACGGCGTGATGTGGATCTCGATGGTCTCGTGCCGCAGCATGGTGCCGGACCCGGGCGTAATGCTCGACTGCATGCGCGGCGCCTGGGAAGAACTGCTGGCCGCCGCCGACGCGCTGCCCGCTCCCGGCGGCCATGCGCCTGCCGGCGCGCAGCCCGGACGCAAGGCCGGTGCGAAGGCCGGCAGGAAGCCCAGGGCCAGCAGCAAGCGCAAGAGCACCGGCAAGCGAAAAGCAAAAGCAAAACCTGCAGCGCGGGCGACCTGAAACTCAGCCGGCCAGGACGGTGCGCAGCGCGTGGAGCGACGCGCAGGCGAATATGCCGGCGACAACGTCGTCGAACATGATGCCGAAACCGCCTTCGATGTGCCGGTCGCACCACCGGATAGGCCACGGCTTCCAGATATCGAACAGGCGGAAGGCCGCGAATCCCGCCAGGATCCACGGCCACTCGGCGGGCAGCAGGAACATCGTTATCCAGAAGCCGACGAACTCATCGAACACGATGCCGCCGTGGTCGTGCACCCGCAGCTCCCGCGAGACGACATTGCTGATCCATACGCCCAGTGCGAACGCCGCCGCGACCGTGATCACGTACAGCCAGGCGGGCAACCGGGCCAGGACCAGGAAGAAAGGGATCGACACCAGCGTGCCGAAGGTGCCCGGCGCGAATCGTGCGAGCCCGCTGCCGAATCCGAAGGCCAGGCAGTGGCGCCAGTCGGCAAAGACCCGGCGGTTGATCGAAATGTCGAACATCGATATGGACTCGCGGCCTGGTTGACGTGGCTGGCGCCGGCTCAAGCCGCGACGGCGCCCGCCAGCACCGACTCGAGCGCCGCGAGAAAGCCCGCGAGGTCGTCGTCCGACAACTCGCCCATCACGGCGACCTGGAAATATCGCTGGTCGAGCGGCGGCTTTGCCCCGTACACCAGGTACCCGCGCTTGCGCACCTCGCGGAACAACGCCTCGAAACCCATCGCCTCCGGGACTGCGACCGTCAGCATCGAGCACGCGGCGCTCCCCGCTGGGTGACGCAACAACGACAAGCCCAGTCGCCGGAGCCCGGCCTCCAGGTACGCGCGCCGCCGGAGATATTGCGCCCGGCGCGTAGCGACACCCACCTCGAGCAATTCCTCGACGGCCCGGTCCAGCGCGACGATCAGCGGCACCGCCGGCGTGAATGGGGTCTGGGAATTCGCCTCGATCTGCCGATGATGGCGCACCAGGTCGAGTGCATAGCTGCGCGGTTCGGCCGACGCGCCGGCCGCCAGCAGGTCGCGGCGGGCCGCGACGATCGCGATACCGGGCGCTGAGTGCAGGCATTTCCCCGACGCGGTGATGCACACGTCGACGTGATCGCGAACCAGGTCGAGGTCCTCCGCGCCGGCGCTCGAGGTGGCATCGACGAAGGTCCTGACACCGTGGCTCCGTGCGAGCGCGCCGACTGCCGCGACGGGATTGAGAACAGCCGCCGACGTCTCGTGGTGGGTCATGGCGACGGCGACGAAATCGGATGTGTCGCGGTACTCGAGCATCGCCTGCTCCACGCGCGCGAGGTCCACCGGCTGGCCGAATCCGCACTCGATGGCAACGCAGCGGATCCCGTGAACCGCCAGGATGTCCACGATGCGCTGGCCGAAGGTTCCATTCACCGGGACGATCACCAGGGAGCCACGCGGGATCAGCGAGGCGCATGCCGCCTCGATCCCCGCGGTCGCGGGACCGGTGACGAACAGCACGCTGTGATCCTCGCCGGCGCCGAGGACTCGGGCGCAATTTCCGCGCAACCGGGAAAGGATCCTGGAGAATCGTTCGTCCCGATGTCCCAGTCCGCCCTCCGTCAGCGCAGCCTTGACGCCGGGCGACAGCATCACTGGCCCCGGGCACAGCAGCACCAGCTCCGCAGAAACACCGGCAGGTTTCGAGGTCATCGCGAAGCCCCTGCAAGCGACCGGGTGTAGCGCCAACCAGCCACGCAACTGAGCGTAAGGCCGACGGCCATGCCGATCATCGCAACCGGGGCGAGCCATGCAGCAAGTCCTGTCGGCATATCCACTATCAGCACGACCGCCATCACCAGCATTGACCAGTAAATGAACCCGGTTGCCAGCTTGCCCGAGACGTGGGAGGGAATTTCAAGGCCGTTCAACGCCGCATAGCGCCTCACGGTCGCCACCCAGAATTCCCTGCCGAGGAATATCACGAGGAACAGGAACGGAAAGCCTCCCACCACAACCAGCAACGCGAGCGCGATGCCGGTCGTGAAACTGTCGGCAGCCTGGTCGAGCATTGCACCGAGCACGCTCTCCTGGGACAGCCGACGTGCCAGGTAACCGTCCAGGTAGTCGGTCAGGCAGGCGGCCGTGCCGAGCACCAGGAACACGCGCGGGTAACCGGCGAAATAGAACAGCACCGCCGCCGCGACACCCACGACGCGCGCCAGCGACACGATATTGGGCAGCGTGGCCAGGTCAGCGCGGCCGATGACGGGCGCACCCGAACCGCTGCCCCGGACAGACGATGCTCCTTGCGCCAATTACTGGTACTCCACGCGACCGCGGTCCGAGGCTCGGATCGCGGTGCAGAGATATTAACCCATCAAATGCGCGTTTTCGCTTGACGGCGCGCATCCACGCGCCGCTTCGGGTCCGTGGGCAGCGGCGAGTGCGCAGGCGGCCGGTCCACGGCGCTCAGGTAAACGCGATGTAGACCCGCCTGTTGTGCCGGCCCTTGTTCTCGACCTTCGTCACTTCAATCGGCCCTATTTCGCCTGTGCTGCCGACATGCGTGCCGCCACAGGGCTGCAGGTCCACGCCGGGGATCTCGAGCAACCGGATCCGGCCGGCGCCGCGCGGCGGCTGGACTGACATGGTGCGGATCAGCTCCGGCTGGCGGTCAAGTTCCTCGTCCGTGATCCAGCTGGATCTCAGCTGGTGATCGGCGGCAATCAATGCATTGACCGCATCGGTGACGCGAGCAGGATCGATTTCGTCCTGCGTGTCGAAGTCGAGCCGGCTCTTTTCGGCCGTGATCTGCCCGCCCGTCACGCCGTAACGAAGCACCGAGCCGAGCAGGTGCAGGCAACTGTGCATCCTCATGTGCGCGTGGCGACGCTCCCAGTCAATGATGGCCTCGACCTGTTCACCGACTGCTGGTGGCGGGAGATCGCCCGCCAGCGGATGCACCACGCGCCCGCCCTCACCCTTGCGCGCGCCCACGACGCGCCACTCGCGGCCGTCGTGCGCCCGCAGCACCCCGGTATCGCCGGGCTGTCCTCCTCCGAGCGGATAGAAGATAGTGCGATCGAGCACGACACCTTCCGACAGCAACTCGACGACCCGCGCCTCGCACCGGCGCAGGTACGCATCGTGCTGGAAAAGCTGTTCCGTGACGGCCATGGCCATGAACCTCCGCACCTTTCAGTCTAGCCACCTGACCTGCGGCGAACCACAAGTGTCGGCGACTTCAGCCACGCGGCTCGTCGTCCCGGCTTCTCCGGACTCGCGTAAAACCGACATCTCGTCCGGAGAAGCCGGGACGGCGAGCCTGCTTTGCACCACGTTGCTTCCGCGGGCCCGCCGCTACAGCTGCCCCGCCACGTACGCCGAAATATACGTGCCCCAGCCCGTCGACGGCACCTCGACCAGTTCGCGCGAGCGCGCAAAGTCAGCCTCGAACAGCTCCTGTCGCAGTCGCCCGGCGAACACCGGGTCCGAGGTCGCGACGTTGGTCTCGCGGTTCACGCGCAGGCTCAGCTTGTCGAAGTTGGCGGACCCCAGGCAGGCCCAGCCGTCGTACAGCGCTGCCTTGACGTGCGTCATGCCCGGGTAGATGTAGACCCGCACGCCACTCTTCATCAACGCACGCGCTGCCAGCAGGTTCGCGCTGTTCATGAATCGCGAGTCGCCGCTTGACGGCAGGACAATCCGCACGTCCACGCCCCGCGCCCGCGCGTCAATGAGCGCGTTTACCAGCGCGTCGTCGGACACGTATGGCTGCTCGACCCAGATCTCGCGCCGCGCCCTGCGCATCGCGGCCAGTTGTGCGCGCAATACCTGCGCATTGAACGTTCGCGTGTACAGCGGCCTGATTTCCACATAGTTTGAACCGGGTGGCGCGACCAAGGACCCGTCCCTGTCGCCAAGGGCGCGCAGATAGGCAAGGTCGCCGCCCAGCCCCGCATACGCCCACGCGAGGTCGAAATCCCTGTTCAGCCGCGTGACGATCGGGCCGGTCAGTCCAACCATCATGTCGTGCCACTCGTGCCGGTACTCGTGGCCGATGTTCATGCCGCCGAGATAGGCGAGCCGGTCGTCGAAGATGAGAGTCTTGGTGTGATCGGCCATCAGCCAGGTGTTCGGTGTCTCGCGCACCTTTACCTTCGAGTCGGCTCGCAGGTAGTGGGCGATCGAGAACGAGGGCCTCGACGCTGCGCCCTCCGGTGCGCCCTGTCCGGCTCCCAGCGTGCCGAGGCTGTCGATCAGGACCCGCACCTGAACATCGGCGGACCGGAGCTTCAGCAGGTCTGCCACGCCTATCGCGTAGTCGTCGTTGTCGAAGATGAAGAGCCGTATCGACACGGACTCGCGGGCGTCCTGCAGCGCCTGCACCAGGCTGGTGAAAAATGCCTCGCCGTCGATCAGCGGCATGATGGTGCCCAGGTAGCGGTGCGGGAGGTCCATGTCGTCGAGTTCACGCTCCCATGCATCCAGGTCCATGCCGGACCGCTGCTTCACCGGCGGTGCCGTGCCGCCAGCAACGTGTACCGGTGGCGCCAGCGTCGCGGCGGTCTGCGTCGCGAACCAGGCGAGGCGAGCCGCGGAGCTGACCGGGCGCATCAGCAGGCCGAGCGCCTGCCCGCGCAGGATCAACGTGTCCGGTACCCGGACCAGCGTGCGCATCAGGTTCCCGAGCCCCCCGCCCTGCTCGGTGGATGGTGCGGCGATCAGCACCGATTGCCGGTGTTCAAAATCGAACAGCACGAACGACAGGTCGTCGTCCTCGTCTCCCGCCTGGAAGAGCAACTGGTCCTGGCCCGGATAGCGCGCGCGCAACAGTGCGTCGGCCCGCGACGAAAAATCCGCTTCACTCACTACGCTGGTCACGAGGCGCTCGGCGGGCTTGTACTGGTGACGATTCACGCTCAACTCCCCGGCAGGCGTCAGGAAGAACACGATCTCCTCACCCTGCACCAACGTGAGCGCCGCATCGTTCGTACCCTTCGGTGCCAGCCCGGTCATCACCTGCCTTACGACATCGTTCCATTCCGCTACATCGTGTATCGGGAGATCGCGCGCGGGAACCCGCGTGGTCTTCTTGCGCTCATCGTCCTCGAGGAGTTCGAGACGCGCCTCGCGGTAGCCATGGCGATCCGCGGCGACGTCGTCGACCGGCCAGGTCGCCACCAATACGTCCCGTTTCGATTCGCCGCCGGGCCGAAGCAGCAGGGTTCCGTCGCGGTAGCGGGCAGTGACGTCAGGTGAGCCGGGAGTGGAGGCTGCGCTGGATCCCTTCGTGGTCGATTCAGCGGGAGCAGCCGGAGCGCCGCACACGCACAAGGCCCATGCCGCGGCAACGACAGTCCATGTGAATCGCGGAGCCCGTGGCAACGGCATCGGATGCACCACCCCGGTCCGTAGTCTGCGCAGGTCGCTGTGGCCCGCGCATCGTGGCATTCCGACGCCGAGCGATCCGTGGCATCGGGCCATCGCCCCGTTCCATCCGGACTCGCGTTAGACCGATATCTCGTCCGGATGGAACGTGACGCTGGCCCGGTGTTGTCGCCCCAGCGCCGGCTGTAACGGCACGGCCCGGCCGAGTCATCCACGCTCACGACAACCGACATGCTCGCCTGGATGACTCGGCACGCCCGTCCCTGACGTTGCCTCAGTGACCCGCCTCGCGGAGCGTGACGCATCAGTTTGACTGCCGCGCCGGCAACTGCAACCAGGCGGCTCGGCGTTCCGGCTTCTCCGGACGAGATGTCGGTTTTTCGCGAGTCCGGAGAAGCCGGAATGGCGGGCCAGGCCTTCTTCACGTCGTCGGTTTTCGCTAGCTCGAAGGATCGGGAACGGCAAACCGGCCAGGCGTCACGATGTCCGTGGCGAGTATTTCGGCAGCGACCGCGCGTTGCGTGGTGCAGGCCGGTCGGCCATCATCGCGCCGATGCACCAGGACGACACGGTCGCCGAATTCACGCTGAAAGCCGTGGCCGTCGGCATCGTGCTTGGCATCGTGTTCGGCGCCGCCAATGCCTACCTCGGACTGCGCGTAGGCATGACCGTCTCGGCATCGATCCCGGCCGCGGTGATGACCGTGGCTGCCTTCCGCATGCTGCGCACCAGGGGCACGATCCTCGAGGCCAATCTCTCGCAGACGGTCGCGTCAGCTTCGACCTCGCTCGCGACCGGTACGATCTTCACTATCCCTGCCCTGTTCCTGTGGGGTGCGATCCCGCCCTACACGCAGGTCGTGGCACTCGCATTCCTCGGCGGATTGCTGGGCCTGTCGGCGATGATCCCGCTGCGCCGCCTGCTGATCGTGAAGGCAGACGGCGAACTTCCGTATCCTGAAGGAACCGCCTGTGCCGAGGTACTTCGAGCGACGGTCTCGCAGTCTTCCGGAGCCGCCAGCGGCAGTGCTTGGATATTCCGCGGCATGGCACTCGGCGCGGCGGTCAAACTGCTGATCTCGCTCGTCTACCTGATGCCCGGCGAGCTGCACTCCGCGCTGCCGGTTCTGCCGAAGGCGGAACTCGCGCTCGAAGTGGCGCCTGCGCTGCTGGGCGTGGGCTACATCCTCGGCTACCGCCAGGCGGCCGTCTGCGTCGCCGGTGCGGTAATTTCCGCAATCGTGATCACTCCGCTGATCGCATGGCTCGGCGCGACCATGACTTCGCCGCTCTACCCCGAGACCACGCTGCTGATTGCCGACATGGACGCCGGCCAGATCTGGTCGCGCTATGTACGCTACATCGGCGCCGGCGCAGTCGCCACCGCGGGCATCCTCACCGTCCTGCGCGGCCTGCCGACGATGGTGGGCGCATTCATGGCCGTGGCTCACGGCATGCGCGGCGCACCGGGTGGCAGCGATGGCACTGGCGACCGCACGGACCGCGACCTGCCGGGTTCGTTCGTGCTTGGCGGCATTGCGGTCGTTGTGCTGGCAGCGGGCCTGATACCGGGCGTGTTCGGCGGCGACATGAGCACGATCCAGCGCGCCGTACTTGCAGCGGGTGTCGGTTTCTTCGGCGTGCTGTTCGTCACCGTAGCGGCGCGTATCGTTGGCATCGTCGGCGTGTCGTCGCAGCCGACCTCGGGCATCACGCTGGTGACGCTGCTCGGCACGGCGTCGGTGTTCGCCGCGGCCGGGTGGGTGGATTCTGGCGCGCGCGCCGGCGTGCTCACGGTCGGCACCATCGTCGCGATCGCCGCGAGCAAGGCAGGCGACATCTCGCAGGACCTGAAGACTGGCTGGCTGGTCGGCGCCACACCCGCAAGGCAGCAGCTCGGGCAGTTGATCGGCGCCGCGTTCGCCTGCTGGGCTGTGGCCGCTACAGTCATGCTGCTCGGCCACGCTTACGAGTTCGGCTCGCGCGAAATTCCGGCCCCACAGGCCATGCTGATGAAGACCATCATCGAGGGCGTGCTGTCCGGTGCACTGCCCTGGGACCTGGTCCTCACTGGCGCCGGCTTGTCGATCGGCGCAATGCTCTGCGGCGTATCGGGGCTCGCGTTCGCAATCGGCGTCTACCTGCCGCTTGCCACGATGGCCCCGTTGTACGTGGGCGGCTGCGTTCGCGCGCTGGTGGATCGCAATCGCGGCCCACTCCCGGCCGGCATGAGCGATCCGGGCATCCTGGCCGCCTCGGGCCTGGTCGCCGGTGAAGGTCTCGCCGGCGTGGCAGTGGCCGGACTGGTCGCGGCCGGCCTCGCGCCCAAGGCCATGGATCCGCGGCTCGGCGGCCTCACGGGCGAGGCTGTGGCACTCGTAGTGGCGCTTGCCGTCTGCTACTTCCTGCTGCGCGGCGGGCGCGCAACGTCACCGCAACTATCGAGCAGCTAGCCCGGCGCCCAGCCCCCCGCGCCTGGCCCAAATTGCATAGAAAACTCGTTGATATCAAAGTTACGATATCGCGTAGGCCTTTCGCGATCCCCGCGACGCTGTTTGTTCGCCAATTTCTGGAGTCACACCATGTCCCGACTCAGGACTTCTCTGCTCATTGCCGCGTCGGCCGTCGCCGGCGGCATTCCGGCCGCGGTGCTCGCGCAGCAGGTCACCGGCACGCTGGGCTCCCCCAGCGCGACCACCACCATCACTGGCCGGCAGCTGCCCGCGCCGGATCCGGAGTTCCTGGGCGTCATCAAGGACGACGCACTGCAGTCCAAGGCCTGGTGGGCGCCGCGCATCGTGCCCCCGCAGGGCGCACCAAACGTGCTGCTGATCATCACCGACGACGCCGGCTTCGGCGTGCCGAGCACCTTCGGCGGCGTGATCCCGACACCGACGATGGACCGCATCGCGAAAGAGGGGCTGCGCTACAACCGCGTGTTTTCCACGGCGCTGTGCTCGCCGACGCGCGCCGCGCTCATTACCGGTCGCAACCACCACTCGGCAGGCTTCGGCGTGATCTCCGAGCAGTCGACCGGCTTCCCGGGCTACAACAGCATCATCGGCAAGGACAAGGCGACGATCGGTCGCATCCTGGTCGACAACGGCTATTCGACGGCATGGTTCGGCAAGGACCACAACGTGCCGGCCTTTGCGGCCAGCCAGATCGGGCCGTTCGACCAGTGGCCGACCGGCATGGGCTTCGAATACTTCTACGGCTTCGTCGGTGGCGACGCGAACCAGTGGCAGCCGAACCTGTTCCGTAACACGACGCAGATCTATCCGTTCCAGGGCAAGCCAGGCTGGAACCTGATCACCGGCATGGCCGACGACGCCATCGACTACATGACGCGCATCCACCAGACCCAGCCGTCCAAGCCGATTTTCATCAAGTACGCGCCCGGCGCCACGCACGCGCCGCACCATCCGACCAAGGAGTGGGTGGACAAGATCCATGCGATGCACTTGTTCGACGACGGCTACGAGAAATTGCGCGAGCGCATCTTCGAAAACCAGAAGCGGCTGGGCGTGATCCCCAGGGATTTGAAGCTGACGCCCTGGCCGAATGACGTCCTCAAGCCCTGGGACGAGCTCACGCCGGAGGCGAAGAAGCTGTTCATCAAGCAGGTCGAAGTCTTCGCCGCCTACGCCGCATACAGCGACTACGAAATCGGTCGCGTAATCCAGGCCTTCGACGACCTGGGCAAGCTCGACAACACGCTGGTCATCTACATCAACGGCGACAACGGCACCAGCGCCGAGGGCGGCCCGCTGGGCACGCCGAACGAGGTCGCGTTCTTCAATGGCCTGAACGAAATCCCGGTCGACGTGCAGATGAAGTTCTACGACGTCTGGGGCACCGAGCAGACCTACAACCACATGTCGGCCGGATGGTCGTGGGCCTTCGATACGCCATTCGACTGGTTCAAGCAGAACGCCTCGAGGCTCGGCGGCATCAACCAGAACATGGTCGTGTCGTGGCCGGCGCGCATCAAGGACAAGGGCGCGCTGCGTGAGCAGTTCATCCACGTGATCGACGTCGTGCCGACGATTCTGGAATCCGCCGGCATCAGCGCGCCGGAGATGGTGGACGGCATCCTGCAGGCGCCGATCGAGGGCACCAGCTTTGCCTACACGTTCGATGCCGCGAACGCCAAGGTGCCATCGCGCCACAAGACGCAGTACTTCGAGATGATGGGCCAGTGGGCGCTGTACGACGATGGCTGGCTGTTGAGCACCAAGGTCAATCGCGCGCCCTGGCAGGCTTTCGGCGCGGCGAACCCCGACCCGCTGAACAACCAGGTATTCCAGCTCTACGACCTGCACAAGAGCTGGAACCAGGCCGAGGACATCGCCGCGAAGTACCCGGACAAGGTCAAGCAGATGCGGGAGCAGTTCGTCGCCGAGGCGAAGAAGTACCAGGTGTTCCCGATGGATGCCTCGGTGGCGGGGCGCATCGTCGCGCCGCGCCCGAACATCACGGCCGGGCGCACCGAGTTCGTCTATACGCGGCCGATGGTCGGGCTGCCGCAGGGCGACTCGCCGGCGCTGCTGAACGCCTCCTACACCATCACCGCCGACATCGACGTTCCGCAGGGCGGCGCCGAAGGCATGATCCTGACCTCGGGCGGACGTTTCGGCGGTTATGGCTTCTACGTACTGAAGGGCAAGCCGGTGTTCCTGTGGAACCTGGTCGACCTGAAGCGGATCAAGTGGGAAGGCCCTGAGGCACTGGCCCCCGGCAAGCACACGATCGCGTTCGACTTCAAGTACGACGGCCTGGGAGCCGGCACCCTCGCCTTCAACAACATGAGCGGACTCGGTCGGCCTGGAACCGGCACGCTGATGGTGGACGGCAAGGCAGTGCAGACCATCGCGATGGAACACACGCTGCCGATGATCCTGCAGTGGGACGAGAGCTTCGACATCGGCTCCGACACGCTGACCGGCGTGAACGATGCCGATTACCTGCCGCCGTTCGCGCTGACCGCGAAGCTCGACAAGCTGACGATCAAGGTCGATCGACCGCAGTTGTCCCCGGAAGACATCAAGAAACTCGAGGCTGCGCAGCGCGAGAACAAGATGAGCGAGTAGTCGCTGCTCCGTGGGTCCGTGCGCCTGCGGAGAAGACTCGAGAGGGGCGGCATTGCCGCCCCTTTCCTTTTGCAGTCCAGGCGGCGTAGCTTGGGCGGAAGGCCGCGAGGAGAAAAACCCGATGATTTCCTGGGACGATAGATACGGCACGCCGGACTACTTCTACGGCACCGAGCCGAACGACTTCCTGCGCGGGCACTGTGCGGAAATCCGCAGTGGCGGCGACGTGCTGTGTCTTGCCGAAGGCGAGGGACGCAACGCGGTCTTTCTCGCGCAGCAGGGATTTCGTCCGCTTGCGGTGGACCAGTCCCCGGTCGGGCTTCGCAAGGCCGTGCAGCTGGCCAAGGCAAGGGGCGTACACCTCGATACGCTGGTGGCCGACCTCGCTGTCTACCAGATCGAACCCGGGCGCTGGGACGGCATCGTGTCGATCTGGTGCCACCTGCCCAGCGCGCTGCGCGCCGTGGTTCATCGGCAGGTCGTTGCCGGGCTGAAGACAGGTGGCGTGTTCCTGCTCGAGGCATACACACCCGCACAGCTGGCACATGGAACCGGTGGCCCGAAGGACCTCGACCTGCTGCCCACGCTGGCAGCCCTGCGCGAGGAACTCGCGGGACTCGAGTTCGTGCACGCCGGGGAACGCGAGCGCGTGATCCACGAGGGGCCGGGGCACGACGGTCCCAGCTCGGTGGTGCAGGTCGTCGCGCGACGGCTCGCTTAGCCGAGCTTGTTCAGCTTGCGGGCCAGCTTGGTAGCCACCGGCGTCGCGTGCGCGAAAAAGCGCTTCAGGCCAGCACAGAGATAGTTCAGGCCCGGCTCACCATCCGGTGTCTTCAGGAACCGGTTCTTCGGACACTCACCCCAGCAGTCCGACAGGAACTGGCACTGCCGGCAGTACGCGGGCAGGCTCTCCGACTTGGCGTAGCCGAAGCGCACCTGCTCCGGCGAGAAAACCATGTCGCCCAGCGAACGCTCACGGACGTTGCCGAGCCGATACTCGGGATAGACGTAGTGGTCGCAGGCATAGGCGCTGCCGTCGTGCTCCAGCGCCACGCCCTTGCCGCAGATCTCGCCGTGTACGCAGATCTGCGACGGCAGGCCTAAGTGCTGCGCGACCAGCGTCTCGCAGAAATTCACCAGCACCTTGCCATAGTCACGTGCCAGCCACTCGTCCCAGACCTTCGACAGGAAGTAGCCGTACTCCTCGGCGTCCACCGTCCACGGTGTAACCACCGACTCCGGGTGATCGGGACTCGTTCGTGGGTCGCCGAGGGCCACCATGCGTTCGAGGTCCCAGCGTTGCGGCGCGGTGCCCTCGAACTCCCGCGGCTCGACGATCGGGATGAACTGCAGGTAGGTCGAGTCGAGCTCGCGGCGCAGGAAGCGGTAGACGTCCAGCGGCCGAGATGCGTTGTAGCGGCTGACGCAGGTGAGCGTGTTGTAGCGCACACCGTGGCGCCGCAGGATCGCCGCAGCGTCGCAGACCCGGTCGAAGGTCGGTTCGCCCTTCTTGGTGATCCGGTAGTGGTCGTGGATGTCCTTCGGACCGTCGATGCTCAAGCCAACCAGGAACGAGTGCTCCTTGAGGAATCGCGCCCAGTCCTCGTCGAGCAGCGTGCCGTTGGTCTGCAGGTCGTTCTCGATGCGCTGGCCGGGCTTCGCGTACTTTTTCTGCAGCGCCACGACCTTGTCGAAAAACTCGAGGCCCATCAGCGTCGGCTCGCCGCCCTGCCAGGAAAAAACGACCTCCTCGGCCGTCACGCTCGCGATGTAATCCGCGACGAAACGCTCAAGCACATCGTCGTGCATGTGCCCGCCGCCGGGCCCGCCGGGCAGGTCCTGCTTGGACAGGTAGAAGCAGTAGCTGCAGTCGAGGTTGCAGGCCGAGCCGGCCGGCTTGGCCATCACGTGGAAACGGCGCACCGCACGCTCACCCAGCCATTGGGGTGCGCTGTAGCGGTCTATTGTGGTGCTGGTCGAAATACTGCCCCCACTGGGGCGGCAGCCGAGCCGTCGATAGCGATCGGCGGCCCGGCCTGTGCCTCGTCAGAAGTGGAAGGTCACGCCGAGCGCGGGTCCGCTGAAATCCGTGTTCTGGATCGGGGAACTGTTCGACAGGTTGTAGTCGAGGTAGCGCCAGACGCCGAGCACATCGCCCCATCCGAACGAGTAGCCGATGCCGGCGATCGCCTGCCAGGTCAGGTCGCTGTCGCCGGTGCCGATATCGAAGTAGTACGGCATGAACCACTTGTGGTCGTCGCCGAACTCGGCCCGGCCCCTGATGCCGACGATACCGTCCCAGTTGGTCTGCGAGGCGTTGGCCTTGCCCGAGGCGTCGATCAACGGCGGGTCGCCGAGATCGCCGCTCAGCTTCCACTTCAGGTCCGTGCTCAGGTCCAGCATGCGCGCGCCCGCAAGCACGTCCATCTGGTAGTTCGGGTGGTCCACCACTCGATAGGTTCCAACCGTCGTCCAGAGCCAGCCGGTGATCGTGAGATCGGCCTTGCCAGTGGCTGCCGCCAGGTCCTGGTCCCCGATCGAGATGTATTTTGTCTGCTTGGTGGACGAACTGAGGTCCAGATAGATCACGTCGGTCCAAAGGCCCCACTTGCCCTTCTGTGCACCGAAGGCGCCCATGAACGTGAAGTTCAGCGCGTCGAGGATGTCACTGCCCGTGACGTCGGCGCTCGAGCCGCCGCCGTTGACCGGGTACGACAGGTCCATGTTGATGCTGGGCAGCCAGCCGTAGATCGTGGCGTTGAACTGCCACTCGTCCGGCGTTTCCGCACGCAAAGCCGCGGGCGCGAGGGCCGCAAGCGCCGCGGCGACGGCCAGGGCACAGGCAGAAGCGGTACGGATCTTCATTGAATACTCCAGGGGAAGTTGTGCTCCAGCAGGGCGCTGGCCGCAGGCGGGCGGTAATTCAAGGGGCAGCATGATGCCGCAGAACCTTCCTTAAGTGAATCCGGGATTCATGTCCCGTGAACCTGGCCTCAGCGACGCATCAAGGTGCTCTTGCCGAACAGCGACGCGACCAGGTCCACGGCCACCTGCGCCGTGCGGTTGCGGACGTCCAGCGCCGGGTTCAGTTCCATCACGTCCAGAGAGGCCAGCAGGCCCGTATCCGAGATCATTTCCATGCACAGCTGCGCTTCGCGGTAGGACGGACCACCCGGCACGGTGGTGAGCACGCCGGGCGCGACATCCGGATCCAGGAAATCCACGTCGAAGCTGACATGCAGGTGCGTGTCGCCATCGAGCCCCAGCAGCGACTGCTCGAGCGTGTGGCGCATGCCCATCTCGTCGATGTAGCGCATGTCGAACACTTCGAGCCCGACCTCGTGCACGAAGCGCTTCTCGCCCTGGTCAACGCTGCGTATGCCGATCTGCCGGATCACCCCGGGATCCAGCGCGGGCATGGCACCAGCCATCCCCGTGAGCTCAGCAGGGCCGTAGCCGCAGAGGCACGCGACCGGCATGCCGTGCACGTTGCCGCTCGGAGTCAGCTGGTTGGTGTTGAAGTCGGCGTGTGCATCGAGCCACAGCACGCGCAGGCGTTTCCCGCTGGCCCGGCAGTGGCGCGCGACCGCCGAAATCGACCCGATCGCCAGGCTGTGGTCGCCACCGAGCAGGATCGGCAGGCGCCCCGCCTCCAGTTCGCCGAGCACCGCGTCGTGGACCAGCTGGTTCCACTCGGTTACTTCGCTCAGGTGACGATAACCGTGTACCGGAGGCAGGCAGGGATTGTGGGGGCCGCGCAGGTTTCCGCAGTCGCGAACCTCGAGTCCCTGCGCCTGCAGTGTGTCGCGCAGCCCCGCGACCCGCAGTGCTTCCGGCCCCATCGACGCCCCGCGCGCGCTCGCGCCGATGTCGGTCGGTGCGCCAATCATGGACACGTTGGCCATATTTGCTCCTCAGCCCGCGCGACGTATTCGTACGGCGGCGGTGGCGCCGATCGTGCCGCCGAACAGGTCCTTCGGGTCGACGAGTTCAGGCAGCAGGTCGATCTGCCGACGCCCTGCGGTGTCTGCCGCCAGCAGCGAGTGCAGGAACCGCAGCGCCGAATAGTCCTCGAGCGCGAAGCCGACCGAGTCGAAGATCGTGACTTCGCCCGGGGCGGCGCGCCCGCGAGCCGAGCCGCGTACCACGTCGGCAAACTCGGTCACGCGGAAATCGTCCGGCAACTGCTGCAGCTCGCCCTCGATGCGCGACTGCGGCTCGAATTCGACCACCACGCGCGCGTTGGGCGCGAGCAGGATGTCGCGATGCAGCTCCGTCTTGCCCGGGCAGTCACCGCCCACGGCATTCAGGTGCATGCCCGGCTCGATCATGTCCGGTGTGAGGATCACCGCATTCTTCTTGTCGGCCGTCACGGTCGTTACGATGTCGGCGCCCCTGCAGGCTTCAGCCGCTGAGCCGCAACGCACGACCTCGAGCCCGGCCACCTCGGCTATCGAGCGCAGGTTGCGCTCGAGCTTGGCAGTCGCCAGCGGATCGACGTCGTAAACACGGAGGGTGCGGATACCGAGCATCCTGTGGAAGCCGATGGCCTGGAATTCAGCCTGGGCGCCGTTGCCAATAAGCGCCATCACGCGGCTGTCGCTGCGTGCCATCCAGCGCGCCGCAAGCACCGACATTGCCGCCGTGCGCAGCGCGGTGGTCACGGTCAGTTCAGAGAGCAGCAGCGGATAGCCCGTGTGCACGTCGGCGAGTACGCCGAACGCGGTGACGGTAAGCAGGCCCTCCGAGGTGTTCTTCGGATGCCCGTTCACGTACTTGAATGTGTAGAGCCTGCCATCGGTGATCGGCATCAGCTCGATCACGCCCACCGGCGAGTGGCTGGCAGAGCGCGGCGTCTTCTCGAATTCGTCCCAGCGCCGGTAATCGGACTCGATTTCGGTCGCGAGCCGCTCGATGAAAGGCCCGGTACCGACCGCGCGCACCAGGCGCTCCAGGTCGC
The DNA here is from genome assembly GCA_963793005.1 of uncultured Gammaproteobacteria bacterium. GTDB lineage: Bacteria > Pseudomonadota > Gammaproteobacteria > Steroidobacterales > Steroidobacteraceae > RPQJ01. Next base: position 2,264,682 of record CAWBYP010000002.1, on the reverse strand, counting down.
TGACCCCAATGTAGTCGATCATCTGATTCTCCCGTACCTGCCATGCCCGCCTGCCTGCGACGGCGGACAGTCCCAGAAAGCCTATTTTCGTGGTTCTCGTAGCCAGCAGGAAGCCAGCAAAGCATTCATAATGAGTTGTATATTGATCATTATGTATGCTCCAATTGGCGTTATGATAGATTCCTGGGAACCCGCTTGGATGACCTGGACCGCCAGCTGATCGCCCTGCTCCGCGCCGACGCACGTGCGACGGTGGCTTCGATTGCGAAGGCGCTGCACGTCGCACGCGGCACGGTGCAGAACCGCATCGCAAAGCTCGAGCGGGACGGAACGATCACCGGCTACACGGTCCGCCTGAAGCCGCAGGTGGACGAACACCGCATCGTGGCGCTGATGACCATTGCGGTCGAGGGAAACCGCGCCGAGTCGGTGCTGCGCACGCTGCGCGGCGATCCCGCCGTCGAGGCGCTGCACACGACCAATGGTCGTTGGGATATTGTTGCGGAACTTCGCGCCGACAGCCTCGAGGCTTTCGATCGCGTGCTCGGTCGGATCCGCCAGGTGGACGGAATCGCCAGCACCGAGACCAGCCTGCTGCTGTCCACGTATAAGCTCTGAAGGCCTGATAAGGCATAGCGACCAACCAGAAGGGAACCATGCATGGGCGACGTGACTTTTCTGCTGCAGGCCATACCCACTGCGTTCGCGGCACTGCTGCCGGTCATCAACCCGATCGGGACGGCCGTCATCCTGCTGGGCCTGACCAGCCAGGCCGACACGGCAACGCACCGACGCATTGCACGCGGCGTAGCTATCAACGCCGTGATCCTGCTGCTGATCGTGCTGGTCGCAGGTCGCCTGTTCCTCGCTTTGTTCGGGATCTCGGTCCCGATCGTCCAGCTCGCGGGTGGCGCAGTCCTCGCCGGCATGGGCTGGAGCATGCTGTTTCAACCCGATGCGCCAGCGACGGCAAAGTCCCAGGACTCGCCGACCGGCGACCATGGCGACTATTCCAGCAGAATCTTCTATCCGTTCACGTTTCCGCTGACGATCGGGCCTGGAGCGATCGCAGTGGCGCTCACCTTGAGTGCCCACACCAGCCGCGATCACGTGCTGGAGACCGCAATGGCGCAGTTCGGCGCTGCCATCGGCGTCACCGCCGCCGCGTTCGTGACTTACCTCTGCCTCGCGAATGCGGACAGGCTCGCGAGTCGCCTCGGACCCAGCGGCCTCTCGGTGATGATGCGCCTGAGCGCATTCGTGGTTGTCTGCCTGGGCGCTGAAATCGCCTGGGACGGGCTCCAGAAACTGGCCCCGTCGCTGGGCGCGGGCGGCTGAGGCAGGATTCGTAACCATGGCAACCCAGCACATCGAAGCAGTCGTACTGATCGCCGCACACGTCTCGATCGTAGCTGCGGTCGGCGTGCGCGTGATGTTAAGCCGGCACGCGCCGGGCAGTTCCTTTGCTTGGCTGCTGTTGACCGCGGTGTTGCCCGGCGTGGGTGCCATTCTCTACCTGCTGATCGGCGAGCGGCCCATCGGCAAGCGCCGCGCCGACTTCGCGCGTGCCTTCTATGCCGGCCTGCCTGCAGCGGTGAATACGCTGACCCGCGACGAGCGCTCGGATCCCGAGTCGCTGCCCTCGCCCTGGGACGGCCTGGCGCGACTCGCGTTCAACTCGACCGGCATGCCGTTGATGGCCCGCTCGTCGTTCCGCCTGCTCGACGGTGCCGAGACGATCCTGCGCGAAATCATCGCAGACGTGGATAGTGCGGTCGCCTGCATCGAGATGGAGTTCTACATCTGGAATGCCGGCGGTACGGCCGACGAAGTCGAGCAGGCGCTTGCCCGCGCCGTCGCGCGCGGCGTGAAGGTGCGCTTGCTGCTCGACGCACTCGGCAGCAAGGAGTTCCTGAAGTCGGCGGGACCGGCGCGCATGCGCTCGCAGGGCATCGACCTGCAGGTCGCGCTCGGCGTCAGTCCGTGGCGTATCCCGTTCCGGCGCATCGACCTGCGACTGCACCGCAAGGTCGTGGTCGTCGATGGGCGTATCGCCTACACCGGCAGCATGAATCTCGTGGACCCGCGCTACTTCAAGCAGGGCGCTGGCGTCGGCGAGTGGGTCGATGCAATGGCACGGGCCGAGGGCCCGATCGTCGGCGCGCTGCGTGCCGTGTTCCTGTTCGACTGGGGCATGCAGACCGGCGAGGTGCCGTCGGTGCTGGTCGAGGACTACCGCAAGGCCTGGGCGGCGGCGCGCGGCCAGCAGGTCGCCCAGGTCGTGATGTCCGGCCCGGGCACCGACGATACGGCGAACCTGCGACTCATCACCCAGGCCATCGCCAGCGCCCGTCACAGCATCGTGCTCACCACCCCGTACTTCGTCGCCGACGCGGCACTCGCGCTGTCGCTCGAAAACGCCGCGCTGCGCGGTTGCGAAGTCACGCTGATCGTACCGGACCGCAACGACTCGTGGCTGGTGGAATACGCAAGTCGCTGGTTCTTCGAGGAACTGACGAACGCGGGCGTGCGCATCCGGCGCTACACCGGGGGCCTGCTTCACACCAAGAGCATCACGGTGGACGGCGAGCTGTCACTGTTCGGCACCGCCAACCTCGACATTCGCAGCCTGTCGCTGAACTTCGAGCTGATGCTGGCGATCTACGACCAGGACTTCACGCTGCAGCTGCTGGAACTGCAGCGCAGCTACGAGGCGCAGTCGGTCCCGGTAGCGGCCGAGCAGTTGCGGGACCGCCCGCTCGGCGAGCGGCTGAAGGAAGGCTTGGCATTCATGGCAGCGCCAATGCTGTGAGCACTTCTGGAGAAGACGATCTGAGCGGCGCGCAACGCGTCGAGGCGATCGAGTTCAAGCTCGCTCACCTGGAGCGAGCGTTGCAGGAACTGAGCGACGTCGTCTACCGGCAGCAGCGGGAAATCGACACGGCGCTCGAACTCAACCGGAACCTGCGCCGCCAGGTCGAGGACCTTGAAAGCCGTTCGTCGGATCCCGGCGCGGTCGAAATACCGCCGCACTACTGAAGGAGCGCCCGGGTCCCGGCGAAGGCCCGGTCGTGCTGCGGCGCCCGCCATCGTGTGGTTATCATGCGGGTCGCCTCGGGGGAGGGTTGATGTACGAACTCCATATAGGCAACAAGAACTACTCGTCGTGGTCGCTGCGGCCGTGGGTGCTGATGCGGACGCTCGGGATTGCGTTCACCGAGCACGTGGTCCCGTTCGATCCGGGCACCAGCTGGGAGAAATTTCGCGCGTTCTCGCCGAGCGGCAAGGTTCCGTGCCTGGTGGATGGCGCGACCGTGGTCTGGGACTCGATGGGCATCGCCGAGTATCTTGCTGAACGGCACTCCGGTACCTGGCCGGAGGACGGGCCTGCGCGGGCATGGGCGCGTTGCGCGGCTGCGGAGATGCACTCCGGATTCGGTGCACTGCGCCAGCGCTGCTCGATGAACTGCGGCCTGCGGGTCCGGCTGGACGCGATCAGTCCTGGTCTCCAGCGGGATCTCGACCGAATCGACGAACTGTGGTCCGAGGGGCTGCAACGCTTCGGCGGCCCCTTCCTTGCGGGTCCGGCGTTCACGGCAGTCGATGCGTTCTATGCACCGGTCGCGTTCCGCGTGCGTACCTACGGACTGCCACTTTCAGCAGCCGCGGCTGCGTATGCGCGCGAACTGCTGGCGATGCCGCCGATGAGGCAGTGGGATGACGAGGCGATCGCCGAGCCCTGGCGCGACAGCGAGCACGAGGTCGAAGCGATGCACGGCGCTACGTTGATCGAGGACCTGCGGAACGCACCATGAAACCAACAATCGAGGAGAGGTCGGCCGAACGCCGCGCGCTTTTCGAGCTGTGGCTGGCGAACATCGTACTTGGCCTGGTCCAGGCACAGGTCTACCGCGCGCACGTGCCCGATGGGATCGGCCCAAAGGGACTCGTCTTCCTGAACATCGCGCTGCTCGCCGCCATCGCCTGGACATCGGGGCTGCCGACGACGGTGTGCTGGGTGCTTTCGCGCATCGGACTGCGCGGCAGGCTGCTGGCGGGATTCAGCGCGGTGCTGCTGACCGTGTACCAGGTCGTGCTGTTCATCGATGCGCGCACGTACGACCTGTTCCGTTACCACTTCAACGGCTGGGTGTGGACCGTCATCACGACGCAGGGCGGCATCGCCGACAATATCGAGCTTGGCAAAGGCTTCGTGATGACGGCGTGCGTGGTCATCCTCGGCACGGGCGTCGCGATGTATGCGTTCCAGCGCTGGCGCACAGCTCGTCTGCTGAAACAGGAAGTCGCCGCGAGGCCGCTCAGGTACGGATGGATCGTCGTGGCGCTGGTCCTCGTACCGCTGGTGACCGAGAAGTCGATGTATGCGGCGGGCAACTTCCTGCAGGACCGCGAGATCACCACCACCGCGCAACTCGTGCCGCTCTACGTTCGCTTCACCGTCAACAAGTTCCTGCACAAGAAACTGGGGATCAAGGTTCCCCACTACGTCCGGCTCGACAACCACAAGCAGCTGCTGTTGCGCTATCCGCTGGAGCGGCCGACGGTGCGGCCGGACGGTCCACGGCCGAACATCCTGATCCTGGTGATTGAATCGCTGCGCGCCGATATGTTTTCTCCGGAGGTGATGCCCTTCACGTGGGAGTTCGCCAGGGGCGGGAGGCGCTTCCTCGATCACGCGAGCGGCGGCAGCGCGACGCGCTACGGCACGTTCACGCTGCTCTACGGGCTGCACGGCTCGTACTTCGCACCGGCGCTGGCGGAGCACGCCTCCCCGGTGCTGATCGATACGCTCCTGGACCTGGGCTACGATATAAAGGTCTACGGCACCGCACAGATGACCTTCCCGGAGATGCGTTCGACGGCCTGGGTGAAGGTCCAGAAGCAGGTCGAGGACGGACTCGAATCGCCGCCAAACGGCAGCCGCGACGTCGAACTGGTGCGCCGCTTCACGCATTGGGCCGAGACGCGGCCGCAGGCGCGCCCGTTCTTTGCCTTTGCGTTCCTCGATGCACCGCACTTCCGCTACCGCGTCGTCCCGGGACGCACGCCGTTCCAACCCTACATCGAGGACACCGACCGGGCCGTTCTGTCGAGCAGGGACGCAGCGGAAGTCAGCCCCCTGCTGTTCAACCGCTACAAGAATTCCGTCTACGACGTGGACAACAGCCTGACGCTGATGCTTACGGCGCTGCAGCGATCCGGGCAGCTCGACAACACGATCGTGGTGATCACCGGCGACCACGGCGAGGAATTCTTCGAGCACGGGATGTGGGGGCATACCGGGAACTTCACCAGGACCGAGGTGATGGTACCGATGGTGATGCGCGGCCCCGGCGTGGCGCCGGGCGTCGAGCGCGCGCCCAGCAGTCACGTGGACGTGGCACCAACGCTGCTCGAGATCCTGGGCGCCGATCCGGCGATGCGCAAGCAGTGGACCGTGGGCGAAAACATGTTCTCGCTCGCGGAGAATCGCAACCGCGTGGTGGCCGGGTGGGAAGTGGTCGGAACGTGGACGCCGGACGCGATTATCATGCTGCCCCTCAACGCATACCGGGGCATGCCGGACGTGTACGACTACGACTGGAAGCCGGTCCCGGACCCGAGCGCAGTGCTGGGCAGCAACAGCGAGGCCCTGAGCGAGATGATCGAGTCGACGCGACGATTCATGCAGTGACCGCGCCGCGCGGACGCAGCGTGGTCATTTACTCGTTGCAGCGAAGACCTGGCCGCGGCGCAGCTCGTGCCCGGCTCCCTGCACAACGATGACGTTCTGCCCGAAAGCGACGCCACGCAGCGCCGGGTCCCATCGATAGGTCTTGAGCGTCCGGATCGGTTCCTCTCCCGTGCGCTCGCCGGTCTGCTGGTCCGTGGTCGTGACGACGCAGCGTGTGCACGGCTTGACGAACCTGAGCCGTACTCCCTCGCACTCGATCTCGTGCAACAGGTCCTCACCGAAAGCCGGCAGTCCGTCCAGCACCAGGTTGGGCCGGAATCGCTCCATCGGCACGGGCGATCCTCGAGCCGCGAGTTCAGGTCATCGAGCGACGCCCGCGATACTGCGAGCAGCGCAAACCCGTCCGCGAAAAGGCTGAACGCCTCCACCTCGCCCGTCCACGCTGTGTCGCTTCGCCGCGACGAGGCAGCATCGAATCGAAGCAGCCTCACCTCACGACCAAGCAGCGCAGATGCCCACTCGGCCGCCGCGCGGCCCTGGTCAATCGCGTCGCAGGGATTGCCCCACACCCTGGTACGCATACGAGGCCCATCGAGGCCCACCGGCACGGCCACCTCGCCCGCGCCCCCGGCCGACAGGTGTAGCACGTCGCCCTGGACCGAGACGCTGACAGTCGCGAGGCGCGGTTCGTCGCGCTGCGTGAGGAAGCGGCCGTCCGGCGTGGCGAACATCCATTCGCGATCGTGCTCGAGCCCGGCGGCCGTGAGCAGGGCCGACTCGTGCGCAATGCCGCGGCACGACTTGACGGGATAGGAATGCAGGGAGACCAGCGTGACCACCGCACAAAGATAGCGGAGATCGGCGTTTCACTCACGCCCGGCGAATGCCCCCCTCTGCGGGCCCGGCCCGCCGGGCACTTCAGCCCGCAAGCGCCAGGGGCTGCGGCCTCCCGACCTGGTAGCCCTGCACGAAGTCCACGCCCATCCGGCGCGCCGAGTCCAGCGCGCTCATGTCCTCGACATGCTCGGCCACGATCTGGAAATTCAGCGAGCGGGCCAGCTTGATCATCGCGGTGACCATCGCCTGGTTGACGTTGTCGGATGCGAGGTTGCGGATGAAGTAGCCGTCGATCTTCAGGTAGTCCAGCGACAGGTTCTTCAGGTTCGAGAACGAGCTGAGCCCGCGTCCGAAATCGTCCAGCGCGAAGCGGCAGCCCATGCCGTGCAGCACGCCGATGAAGCGCCGCGCGTGCTCGATATTGGTGATGACCGAGTTCTCGGTGACCTCGAAGCAGACCCGGTCAGGCGCGACGCCGGTACGGTCGAGGCAATCGACCACGAACTCGAGGAACGCCGCGTCGCCGAGCGTCTGTCCGGACAGGTTGATGCACAGGCTGCGGCCCGAGGCCAGGCGCACGGCGCCTCGGCCGAGCGCAGCCAGCGAAGTCTGCACGACCCAGCGGTCGACGTGCGGCATCAGGCGGTAGCGCTCCGCAGCCGCCATGAACTCGCCCGGCGCGATGATGGAGCCGTCCTCGTCACGCAGCCTGAGCAGCACCTCGAGGCCAGGCCCGACTGTAACCTGCGCGTCCACGGCAACGATCGGCTGCGCGTGAAGCTCGAAGCTGCCGTCCTTGAGCGCCGACTGCAGCAACTGCAGCCAGTGGATCTCGCCACGCTGGCGCGCGGCGGCCTCATCGCGCGCCGAATAGACGTGCACGCGACCACCCTGCTTCTTTGCGACGTAGCAGGCTGAGTCGGCGGCCCCGATCAGGTCCTCGAGCGACCCGCTCTCGCGCGAGACTTCGACCAGGCCCACGCTCACACCCACGTTGAAGATCTTGTCCTTCCAGACGAAGCGGAAGTCACCGACCGCACGCACGATGTCATCGGCGATCTGCCGGGCCTTCTCGAGCGGGCACCCGACCAGCAGCACACCGAATTCATCGCCGCCGACCCTCGCCACCGTGTCGGAGTCACGGACCTCTTCCTTGATGAGCGCGGCGACCTCTCGCAACATGCTGTCGCCGGCCACGTGACCGCATTCGTCGTTCACCGCCTTGAAGCGATCCAGGTCGAGATAACAGAGGACGTGGCGCGCTGTTCCGCTGTGCGCGGCCTCCAGCGACTCCTGCAGCCGGTTCTCGAATTCGCGACGGTTCACCAGCCCTGTGAGCGCATCGTGGCTCGCCTGGTAGGACATCTGCCGCGTGAGGCCGCGCAGGTCACTCACGTCTCGCAGCGTAATCACGGTGCCCGATACGACGCCGTTCGCGTCGCGCAGTGGCGAGACGGTGAGTTCGATCGAGCGCTCGCCGCCGCTGTCGTTCGACACCACCATGCCACGCCGGCCGATGTGCACTCTCGCGCCGGTGCCCAGGCACTGCCGGACCGGGTCACCGAGGGCCTTGCGGTCATCCTCGTCGACCAGGCTGATCACTTCCTGCAGGCTGCGCCCCAACGCTTCCGCCGCCGGCTTTCCGATCAGTTGCTCGCCGGATTGATTGACGTAGACGATCCGGCCCTCCGCGTCGGTGGTGATGACCCCCTCGCCCAGCGCGTCGAGCGCCTCCCAGGCGGTACCGCGACCGCGGTTGTCGGGCCCGGCGTCGGATCGCCCGCTCATCTCGACCGCGGACACCAGCAGCGCACGCTGGCCCTCGTAGCTGGTGGGCTGGAACGCGAATTCGAGACGCTGGCCCGGGCCGTCCGTTGAGCGCAGTTCGGCCTCGAAGCGCTCGGGCGAGGGTTCGCCGGCGCGATGCCGACGCAGGATCTCGCCGAGCAGGTCCGCGAAATCGGGATGCACGAGATCGACCAGTTGCCTGCCCGCGAGCTGTGCCGGAGATGCCGCGCCGCAGAGCTCTGCAAAGCGGGCGTTGGCGAGCGCAATACCGTTGCAGTCGACGGCGACCCCTTCGTGCATCGCTTCTGTCAGGCGCCGGTATACGTGCTCGCGTTCAGCGCGTGAAGAGCTTTCCTTCTGAAGTCTCTCGAGCAGGCGGTCGGCATGCCCGGCGAGGCCTTCCGCGCTGCCGCCGGCCGCGTGGGGCGACAGCCGCTCCGCCAGGTCGCCGGTCTCGGCAACCGCCGCCAGCCGCTCGCCGATCTCGCGCAAGTGCGCCGCCTCGCGCTGCCGCCGGTACAGGAGCACGGCGAGCAGCACGGCAAGCGGGGCCAGTATGGCCAGCGCGGCGATCAGCAGGTCATTTGCGGGACTGGCCATGTCCTCCGGACCGATGCGTTCGACACGCTGTGATTTCCCCGGAAATTGTCGTTGTACGATTTCGTCGCGGCAGCATAGCGGAACGAGTCGCGCGCACCCTTCGGATTCACCATAATCACCGGTAAGGAACGACTTGTGGTCGGCGATGCGAGTCCTTAACCTTCGCGCCTCGCCGGGCCATCAGCCGCGGATTCCGCCATTCCGGACGTATCAACATGCTCGATGTCGCTTCCGCCCGCCGCCAGATGATCGAACAGCAGGTCCGTGCCTGGGACGTACTCGATGCCGACGTGCTGGATGTCATGGGTCGGCTGCCGCGCGAGGAATTCGCACCGCCCGGCTACCGCGACCTCGCGCTCGCCGACATGCGCGTGCCGCTTGGACATGGGCAGGCGATGCTGTCGCCGAAAGTCGAGGGACGCATCCTGCAGGCGCTCGCGATCCGGCACGACGACGGCGTGCTCGAGGTCGGCACGGGGAGCGGCTGGTTCGCGGCGTGCCTGGGCGGGCTTGCGCGGCAGGTCCGGACGCTGGAGATCTTCCCGGACCTGGCCAATGCCGCGCGCGAGAACCTCGCGCGCAGCGGAATCGGCAACGTGGCCGTGGAGACGATGGACGCGATGACGCTGGCACCGGAAGTCGAGTACGACGTGATCGCGCTGACCGGTTCGCTCCCGGTCCACGACCCCCGTTTCGAGAAATGCCTGGCCGTGGGCGGCCGCCTGTTCGTCGTGGTCGGCGAGGGGCCGGTCATGGAAGCCCGGCTGGTCACCCGCGTCGGCCGTGGCGAGTGGCTGAGGGAAAGCCTGTTTGAAACGGTGGTGGAACCGCTGGTCCACGCCCGGCAGCCTTCCCGATTCGTTTTCTGATCGGCCGGGCTAGCCAGTAACCCGGCAAGTGATATAGTCTACTACAACACTAGTTGACCCAGGGCGGCTCAACCCGCCAGACGGTGAGTGCATGCACAAGAAAAGCTCGATCCTCGCGTTCGGAATCACGCTCGCGCTGCTCTCGGCGAGCGCGTGGTCTGCAGACCTGATGGAGGTCTACCAGGCTGCCGCGAAGAGTGACCCGCAGATCCTCGAGGCCCAGGCGCGCCGCATGGCAGCGCTCGAGGTCAAGCCACAGGCGCGAGGACTGCTGTTTCCGCAGGTCAGCGCGACCGGTTCGGCAGCCCGCGACAACATCCGCGGGTCCTCGACGTTTCCGCAGGCCGTCGACCTGGACAACAACCCCGCGACGCCGCCGGAAATCGTCAACGTCAACAACTCACAGACGAGGGAGTCGGACTTCTGGCGCTACCAGGCCCAGGCGACCCAGACTGTTTTCAACTGGAGCCAGTGGCAGACACTGCAGCGGGCCGATTCCGAGGTGGCGCTGGCAGAAGCGAATTACCGCGCGGCCGAGCAGAACCTGCTGGTGCGCGTCGCCGGCCGCTATTTCGACGTGCTCGCGGCCGAGGACACGCTCGATGCCGCCGACGCGACCCTGCAGGCCGTGACCCGTCAACTCGAGCAGGCTGAGAAGCGCTTCGAGGTCGGCCTGATTGCTATCACCGACGTGCAGGAAGCGCGAGCCGCGCACGACAACGCCACCGCCGGTGTCATCCTGGCCAAGCGATCTCTTGCCACCGCGCACGAGTTCCTGCGTGAACTCACCGGCGAGGACTACCAGGAACTGGTGAAGCCCGCCGAGAACATGCCGCTGGACCAGCCTGAGCCCGGCGACCAGGCCACCTGGGTGACGAAAGCGGAAACCCAGAACCTGGACGTCATCGCGGCGCGCCTGGGCGTCGACATCGCGAAGACAAACGTCAAGATCGCCGAGTCCGGACACATGCCGACGGTCGAACTGTATGCGAATTACGGGCAGTACTCGTCCGATGCAACCCAGACGAACAAGGTCACCGGAGGCACGCCGGTAACCGGACCGGCCGATGCCAACCAGACGCAGGACACCTATGGCGTCCAGGTTACGGTGCCGATCTTCAGCGGCGGCGTCACTCGGTCGCAGGTTCGCGAGCAGGTGTACCTGCACCGCGCCTCGCGGGAAAAACTCGAGGGCGCGCTGCGCGGTGCGAATCGCGAGACCCGCGACGCATGGTTCGGCGTGGTGGCGGAGAAGGCGCGCGTCAAGGCGCTGAAGCAAGCGGTGGCGTCGAACCAGACCGCGCTCGAGGCGACCGAGGCAGGGTTCGAGGTCGGTACGCGCACCACCGTGGACGTGCTGGACGCGCGCAGGCGGCTTTTCGAGGCCCAGCGCGACTACGCGCGCAGCCGCTACGACTACCTGGTCAACGTCGTTCGCCTGAAATCGGCGGCCGGCGTGCTCGCACCCGGCGACCTGGGCTCAATCAATGACTACCTGACGACGGCCGCTCCGTTGCAGTTGCCGAGGCCGGAGCAGATTCCGACGCCCTGAGCAGCGGCAGCACCATCTCGACAATCCGGCCGACCGCGCCGCGATTTGCAGCGACAGCGTCGCGGCCTTTCGCAGCTTCGGCACGCGCACGCCCCGGATCGTCGAAACATTCGAGCACCCGGGCGGCGAGCTGATCACCGCTGCGCACCGTCGTGAGCGCCCCGGCCCCGGCCAGCAGTTCGGCCACTTCCCGGGCATTCTGCATCCACGGGCCTGCGATCACCGGCAGGCCCAGCAGCGCCGGCTCGAGCAGGCTGTGGCCGCCCACCGGCACCAGGCTGCCGCCGACGAACGCCACGTCCGCGGCCGCATAGAACATCTGCAGCTCGCCGATCGTATCGACCAGGTACACCTCGTCCTGCGCCGCGGGCGGCGAGCCCGAGCTTCGCTTCGCGTACCGGCTCCCGCTCTTCGCGAGCAGCGCCTGGACGGCCTCGAAGCGCTGCGGATGCCGTGGCACCAGCAGCAGCAGCGCCGAGGGATACCGTGACCGAATGATTGCATGCGCGGCCAGCGCGGCCGCCTCCTCGCCCTCGTGCGTGCTGCCGGCGATCCACACCGGTCGACCGTGTGCGCGGCTGCTGCGCAGCTCGCGCCCCGCAGCCACTATCGCCTCTGGAATCTGCAGGTCGAACTTCACGTTGCCGGTTACGCGCAGCTTGCCCTGGTCGGCACCCAGCGCCAGGAAGCGCGCGGCGTCGGCCGGTGTCTGCGCACCGACCGAGACGTTTCCGGACAGCGATTCACGGACCAGCGAGGACATGCGGCGATAACGGCCCACGGACCGGTCCGAGATCCGTGCGCTTGCGATTGCCAGTGGCAGGTTTCGTCGCCCGATTTCGCGATACAGCGTCGGCCAGATTTCGGTCTCGAGCATGATCGCCAGGCTCGGGCGGATGCGATCGAGGAATCGCCGCACGGCTCCAGGAAGATCGTAGGGCAGATAGCAGTGACCGACTTCCGGGCCGAAGATCGTCCTTGCCCGCTCGGCGCCGGTCGCAGTCACCGTGGTGAGCACGATATCCAACCCGGGTACACGCTGCTTCAATTCGCGCACCAGCGCTGCCGCGGCCTGCACCTCACCCACCGACACGGCATGAACCCAGACGCAACCCGGCTTCGACTGCGGCGTCACGAACCCGAGGCGCTGCTTCACGCGCCCGCGTTGCGCCGGATCGCGCAGCTCGCGCCAGCCTTCAACCGCGATCACGATCGGGGCAAGGAGATGGGTGAGCAGCAGGTAGAGGATGCGCAATCGATTCACGCGCCAGCGACGCTGCTGATGCCGCCGATTCCATCGCCGCCGTTGACACCAGTGACGCCGTCGAGCAGCCACTGCCACTCTGCTTCGCCAAAGCGGCCCGCCGGCAGGCCGGCAGTGACTTTGTCCAGCGACCTGCGCAGTCGCGTGAGCACCCGGTCTTCCCAGGCGCCGCGCGCGCGGATGCGCCCACGGTCGAAATCCAGCACGTAGACCTCGCCGCCGGCGCCGAGCAGCAGGTTGTGGGCGTTCAGGTCCGCGTGCTGCACGCCACGCGCGTGCAGGCCAGCGATGCAGCGGCCAATGGCCCGCCATGTAGCTTGCTCGAGCGGGCCGGAAGTGAGCGCCTGGGCCAGCGTCAGCCGGGTCGGCAGTTCCTCGGTGACCAGGTCGGCGCGATACACGAGCCCGGCCCGCAGGTACCGCGCAGCAACCGGCACCGGGACCGGCAGGTTCCACTCGCGCAGGCGGCGCAGCAGCCGGAATTCGGCGTACGCCCGCGTGCGGGCCTCGCCCGTGTAGAGGTAGGTGTCGTCGAGGAAGCGCGCGACCAATCCACCGCGACGGTAGTGGCGGAGCACCCAGCGCCGGTTTGCGTCGTGGATGAATGCGACGGTCCCACGACCGCCCGCGACCTCCTCCAGCGCCCCACGCTGGCGCCAGTGGTCGCGCTCGAACGCATCTGGGCCCGGCTGGTCCATGCGCGACGCATCGTATAGCATCGCGCCGCACGCGATGCGCAGTTCGAGTTCCGGGCCTGCGCTCACCGAGTTCATGGTTCCTTTCGAGTCCGGCACGGATTGTTCACCATCGGATCGCCGCTGCCTACCATTCCTGGCCACTGGCCCACCATTACCTGTCAGTCGTCCGCCACTCTTTCGCCAAGCACCCGCATTTCCATCCCCATTGCCCCGCATGCAACCGCCATTGTTCGACTCGCCGCCCGACAGCATCTGCGTGCTCCGACTGTCGGCGCTGGGCGACGTCTGCCACGTGCTTCCGGTGGTGCGCAGCATCCAGGACCAATGGCCCGGCACCCGGATCACGTGGGTCCTCGGCGGGCTGGAGCACCGATTGCTGGGGCACATACCCGGCATCGAGTTCATCGTATTCGACAAGAAGGCGGGCGCGGCCGGCTACCGCGACCTGCGGCGGCGGATGGCTGGCCGGCGGTTTGACGCCCTGCTGCACATGCAGCTCGCGCTGCGGGCAAGCCTTGCAGCAGCGGTCATCCCGGCCCGGGTGAAGCTCGGGTTCGACCGCGCGCGGGCGCGCGAGGCTCAGTGGCTCTTCACGACGGATCGCATCGAGGCACGTGGCCGTGAGCACGTGCTGGACGGCCTGTTCGGCTTCGCTGGGCGGCTGGGCATCCGCGGCCGCTCGATGCGCTGGGACATCCCGCTGCCGGAATCGGCGCTGGAGCACGCGAGGCGCGTGGTCCCGGACCGGCAGCCGACGCTGGTCTTGAGCCCCTGCTCAAGCCACGCGCTGCGTAACTGGAGCGCCGAACGCTACTCGGCGCTGGCCGATCATGCGGCGGCCCGACACGGCCTGCGGACTCTCATCTGCGGCGGACGAAGTCCACTCGAGCTTGAATACGGCGCGCGTATCGAGCAACTGATGCGGGGCCCGTGTATCAACCTGGTCGGCAAGGACACGCTGCTGGAACTGCTCGCAACGATCGCTCGGGCGACCGTGCTGGTCACTCCTGACTCCGGGCCTGCCCACATGGCCACAACCGTGGGCACACCGGTGGTCGGTCTGTACGCGGCCACCAACCCGGCCCGGAGCGGCCCCTACTACAGCCGGCCGCACTGCGTGGACCGCTACGATGAAGCGGCCATCCAGTATCTGGGCAAACCAGCCGGCGAAATCCCGTGGACCACCAAGATCGAGCGTCCCGGGGTGATGGAACTGGTCACCGTGGACGATGCGGTGCAGCGCCTGGACGCGCTGATGGCGGCCGGTGCGCCGCGAACTCCGACTGGCTGACGGCGTGACGCACCTCGGCGATAATGCACGACCAGATCCAACCCCAGGTGCGCGCCGTGACGGCAGAATCCAGCGACAGGCTCATCCAGCCTAACGCCCAGAACCTGTATGAAGTGACGCAGGACGACCTGCCGCTGTCGTGCCCGATGCCCGGGATGCAACTGTGGAACTCGCACCCGCGCGTGTTCCTGGCGATCGAGAAGACCGGCTGGGCGATGTGCCCCTACTGTTCGGCGGAATTCACGCTGAAGAAGTGAGCGGAAATCGCGTTCGCCATGCGAACGCGGCCCCGTACAGCAGATGCAGCCCGTCGCCATCTCGCGGCGGGCCAGAGCAGGCGCCTGGCGGCGCCTACTTGTTCAGCTTCGTGATCTTGTTGCCCTGGATGCCGACGCCGGCCATAAGGCCTTTCTGGCTGAACACGATGGCGTAGACGTCGTCGGACATGTTCTTGGTCGTCAGGTTCTTGCCCATGCCTTCGTCGATGACCACGACACTCGGACCGACGCCGACTTCGAAGCCCTCGGCGGAGTTGAGCGAGTTGACCGCCGACCTGGTCATGAAGAACATCGCATAACCGTACTGCTGGGCCCCGATCTGCAGGCCGTACGACGCGCCCGCGGTGTTGTAGTAGCCCACCGGCTTGCCGCGCTCATAGAGCACACCCTCGCCATACTGCCCGCCGACCATGAATCCGGCCTTGGTGATGCTCGGGAACACCAGCACCGCGACGGCTTTCCCGTTCAGCGTGGCGGCGACGGGCGCCTCCGCGAGCAGTTTGTTGAGCGCCGCCTTGGAGGAAGCGTTGAGCTCTGACTTGGATGCCCCAAATGCGGACGACGGCAGCGCGAGCGGCAGCGCAACCGCCAGCGTGACGAGAAGGTTCTTGAGGAATGTGGTGTTCATGACGGCTCCTGGTGCCTGTTCGTGATTGCGCGGACCGGCCCTTTCGGGCGCTACGGCGCGCGGCATGGTTCAAGTCTACCGGGGGAATGGTGCCGGTGCTTCGGTATTCGGTATTGGCGGTATTGGTGCCGGTGCTTCGGTTTATCGCAGCCGGGAACAGCCCGGGATGGGCGGGTGCTCCACAGATTACGGGGCGTCCGGCCGGCGGTACTCCGCGTAGCTCTTCTCTTCGACCAGCGTCGAGCCGAGCCGCGCATTGATGCGCTTCTTGATCGCGGCGCGCTCGTCATTGGTGACGTAGACCGCACGGGCAAGGGCGATGAACCCGGCATCGAACGCCGCGTCCCGCTCCTTGTCACGGATGCGATCCTCAATGTCCCACAACTGTTCGTTGACCAAACGCAGTGCCTTCCAATCGGCATCGACGTCGCTTGACGCAAACTCCGAGGCCCTCCAGGTAGCGGTCAGCAGTTCCAGCTCGGTGCGAACGTTGGCGAGCTTGCTCGCATCCGACATGCGCTCAGACTTGATCTCGAGGATCGTGATCTTGTCGACCAGCTCGCCGGGGGAGATCGGCACCATCAGTTCGCGCATATCACGATTATAGGGGACATTCTCCTTCGTCAGAGGGGACATTCTCCTTTTCCGCTGCGCCGAAAAAGGAGAATGTCCCCTACTCCATGGTGGCGGTCCAGATGGCGGTCACCTGCGCCCGCTCCTCAGCGAACTCGGTCTCGGGCACTACGGTTGCCTCGCCGTCCAGCGACAGGCGGTGGATGCGCTGGCGGTACGCGCGGTAGATGCCGGTCAGCACGTCCACGGTCGCCTGCGGCACCAGGTCGATCGACGCGAGGCTCTCGAGCTGCCGGATGTTGTCCGAGTAGGTTGCGAGTTCCGGGTGGCGGTCGCACCAGAGCAGTGTCCAGTACTGCCCCAGGAATTCGATGTCGGTGATTCCGCCGGCGTCGCGCTTCAGGTCGAACTGGCCCGGCTCAGGATTGGACAGCTCGGCGCGCATGCGGCTGCGCATCTTGCGCACTTCCTCGCGCAGGCTGTCGCGGCGCACGCCGGTGCGGAGCAGTTCCAGGCGAACCGACTCGAAGCGCGCGCGCAGCGCTGGCGGCCCGGCGACTGCGCGGGCCCGCAGCAGGGCCTGGTGCTCCCAGGTCCACGCCTCGCCGCGCTGGTAGTCACGAAAGCCGTCGAGACTCTGCACCAGCAGTCCGCCCTTCCCGCTCGGCCGGAGCCTGGTGTCCACCTCGTACAACCGCCCTGCGGCAGAGTGCACCGTCAGCAGGTGCACCATGCGCTGTACCAGGCGCAGGAAGAACACGCCGTTCTCGATGACCGCCGGGCCCTGGGTGTGCTGTATCCCGCCGGCCGAGTCGTGCAGGAACACAAGGTCAAGGTCCGAGCCATAGCCTAGCTCGATGCCACCGAACTTCCCATAGGCCACGACGATCATGCCGGCAGCGTGCAGCCCCGGCCCCGGAACGCCTGGGTCCGGTTCGACGTCGCCGCACTGCGGAACGCCGTGCCGCGCGACGATCTGGCCCCACGACAGCTCCAGCGCCTCCATGACGATGAACTCGGCAATGTCCGTCAGCCGGTCGCTCACTTTCATCACCGGCAGTCGTCCCGGTGAGGTCCGGCACCGCGACGCGGAACATCGCGGCACGCTGGAACTGCCGTAGCAGGTCCACCTGCCGCTCGGGGTCCCCGGCGTCGGCACCGGCCATGCGCTCGCGCAGGTCGATCGCGAAATCGGCGCGCGACGGCTCGGACTCGAACAGGCGCTCATCGAGCAGTTCGTCCAGCAGCAGCGGAAACGCCGCGATCTGGTCGGTGAGGAACTGCGAATGCGCGCAGAGCTCGACGAACCGGTCGCGCGCGGTGGCATTCTCGTTCAGCAGCGCGAGGTAGACCGTGCGGCCGCCGATACGCTCGAGCACGTGCAGCAGGCGCGACAGCGCGACCGCTTCGGATCCACCGCCGGCGATCGCCTGGAGCAATCGCGGCAGCAGCGTCTGCAGACGTTGGCGACCGGCCTCGTCGAGCCGCCGGTAGTAGGTGCTCTCGCGCAGCAACTCGATGCGCTCGAGCACCGCCTCCGCGTCCGACATGCCGGCAGCCTGCAATGCCTGCAAGCGCGCGCCATCGCCGACGTGTTCGAGCAGCATTTCCAGCGCACGAGCGTTCGCATCGACCGCGCCCGGCTGGTCCGGCGCAAACAGCACGCGCTGGAAGTGCGCGCTGACCCGCTCGCAGTGATCCACGATCATGGGCTCCAGCGCAGCCCAGTCGCTCACGCCCATCGCGAATGCGAGCCTCGCACGACCCACCTCGTCGCGCGGCAGTTCGTGGGTCTGCTCGTCGTTGCGCTCCTGCAGCCGGTTCTCGACGCGGCGCAGGAACCGGTACGATTCGGCAAGCTCTTCCACGGTCGCGTCCGGCAGCAGCTTCTTGCTCGCAAGCAACGGCAAGGCCTCGAGCAGGCTGCGCGTCTGCAGGCGCGGGTTCGCGCCGCCGCGAATCAGCTGGTAGGCCTGCACGATGAACTCGATCTCGCGGATCCCACCGGGTCCAAGCTTTACGTTGCCCTTGAGCTCGCGTCGCTCGACCTCGCGCGAAATCAGCGACTTCATTTCGCGCAACGACTCGAACACGCGGAAATCCAGGTAGCGCCGGTAGACGAACGGCCGGAGCACGTTGCGATACAGCTCATCGAAACGCGCCGAGCCGATCACCGGCCGGGCCTTCACGTAGGCATAGCGCTCCCAGTCGCGACCATGCTGCTGCAGGTAGTCCTCGAGCGCGTCGAAGCTGACGACCAGCGGCCCGGACTCGCCGAAAGGCCGCAGCCTCAGGTCCACACGGTACACGAACCCCTCGGGCGTCACGGTGCCGAGCAGCTGCGCGATGCGCCTGCCGAGTCGCGTGAAGAATTCCTCGTGCTCCAGCGGCCGCTTGCCGTCGGTCTCGCCGTGCTCCGGGAACAGGAGGACCAGGTCGATGTCGGAGGAGAAATTCAGCTCACCGCCACCAAGCTTGCCCATGCCGAGGACCATGAGCTCGAGTTCACTGCCGTCCTGTCCACGGGGAGTACCGAAGCGCGCGCGCAGGTCGCGAATCGCGTAGTCGTGGGCCGCGCCGATGCAGACATCAGCGAGCAGCGACAACTCGCGCAGCACCGGCTCGACATCCTCGAACTGTGCGAGATCGCGCCAGGCGATCCGCGCAAGCTGCCGGCGACGAAACCGCCGCAAGCCGTCCATGAAGCTGGCCTCGACCGGATCAGCGCCGATCTCGGCGGCTAGATCGGCCTCCAGCCACTCGCGCGTCGATGCCTCGTGGAGCCGGCCTGCGTCGGCGAGCCACGGCAGCAGCAGCGGATCCCGCCGGCAGGCGTCGGCAACAAAATCGCTGCACGCCCAGACCATCGGCAGGCTGCACGCCACGTCGTCCGCCACCTTGCCGCTGCTCGGCGGTCCACCCTGGGCCTCGAGCGACTCGAGGTGCCCGGCGAGCGCGAAGCGCAGTGGCTCAGGTACGGCCGAGATGTCCAATGCCACTGTTTTCATCCGTTTGCGTGACAAACGCGGCCAGCAGCGCGCCCGCTGCGAGCAGGGAGGCAGCGAGCAGATAGGCTGCCCCCGGCAGGTGCAGGCGCGCGCCGTCACCAATGAAGTAGGCGAATGTCGCCGCAAACAGCCCCGGTCCGATCATCGTCGCCACACCCATGATGCTGCCGATCGCCCCCTGCAACGCACCCTGCTCCGATGGCCCGATCCGGCGCGACATCAACGCCTGGGCAGAGGGCGATGCCAGGCCCCACAGCGCGACCACCGGAACTGCGCACATGAACACGAAGCCCGTTGGTGCGAGGCCGTAAGTTGTAAATCCGACCGCCCCCGCAACCAACCCGGCGATCAGAACCCGCCGCTCGCCGAAGCGCCGCGTCAACGGTCCGACCAGTGTGCCCTGTACTACCGCGGAACTCACGCCGACGCCGGCGAGCGCCAGGCCCACCGCCCGGGTGTCCCAGCCGTAGCGATAGCCCGCGTACAGCACGAAGGTGGCTGGCAGTGCTGCGTGTGCGACATTGCTGAGGAAGGCCACGCCCGCGAGCCCGCCCAGCGCCGGGTGAGAGCGCAGCAGTCGCAGCGAGCCGAGCGGGCTGGCACGGCGCCACTCGAACGGTCGACGCTTGTCGGGCGGCAGTGACTCGGGGAGCACCAACAGCCCATAGCAGGCGTTCGCCATGCTGAATGCCGCCGCAGCCCAGAACGGCAGGCGCGGGTCCACGCTGCCGAGCAGTCCGCCGATCGCGGGCCCGAGCACGAAGCCGAGACCGAATGCGACACCGATCAATCCGAAGGCGCCGGCGCGCCTCTCCGACGGCGTCACGTCGGCGACGTATGCCATTGCCGTGCTGACGCTGGCCGCCGTGATGCCCGAAATCAGCCGGCCGACGAACAGCCAGACAAGATTGGGCGCAAGCGCCATCAGCACGTAGTCGAGGGCCAGTCCGAAATTCGATGCCAGCACGACCGGCCGGCGACCGAAGCGGTCCGACAGTGCGCCCGCGATCGGCATGGACAGGAACTGCATCAGGGCCCAGACGGTGCCGAACGCGCCGTACGTGATCGCGGCTCGTGCGGTATCGCCGCCGAGGAAGTCCTCGATCAGGAGCGGCAGGACCGGAATGATGATGCCGAGCGCCAGGATGTCCAGCGCCACGGTGACGAAGATGAACCCCAGGGCGGCACGACGTCGACCGGGCGGGGACTCGGGAGCGTTCACGGACGCGTCAGTCGTACCTGATCACCGAGCGTGCGGCGTGGCCGTCGCAGCTGAATCCCGGTACAAAGCCAAGGTCGATCAGCACACCCATGCCACGCAGTTCATACCCGGCTGCGCGCACCAGCGTGACAGACGCGCTGAGCGTACCGCCAGTCGCGAGTACGTCATCGACCAGCAGCAGGCGACCACTGCCCTTCTGCATTTCGAGTACACCGGTCCCGTATTCAAGGTTGTAGGCAACATCCACCACGGGCGGCGGCAACTTGCCCTTCTTGCGGATCGGCACCACGCCCTTGCGGTGCCGTTCGGCCAGCGCAGCGGCGAAGATGAATCCCCGCGACTCGATGCCGGAGACCACGTCCACGGCTTCCCATTCCCGGGCGGAGAACAGCTCGTCGACTGCCGTGATGGTCGCGTGGAACCGCTGCCGCAGCAGCGGACTGATGTCTCGGAAGAGGATGCCGGGCTTCGGGAAGTCCGGAATCTCGACCACCAGGTCCTTCAAATCCTGCATGCTCACCTCGCGCTGCGATACGGAGTCGGCTAACGCTTTCCGGGGGAAACGGGCTGAGCCAACTTGTCCGCAAGCCACAGCTTGATGAGCGACTGCCGTGTTACGCCCATCCGGTGAGCTTCCCGATCCAGCGAATCTACCATCCAGGCAGGGAAATCAACGTTCACTCGCTTGGGATCTGTACCAACACGCCGAGCCTTGCCCAGGTCAAGTTGATCCACGACCTTGTCGCCTGCATCGAACTTGCGATCAAAAGTCTTGGCTTTCATAAATTGCTACCTCCTCATCCCGCGACCGCCTCACGGAGATCAGTCGCACATTCTCGCCCCGGCGAGTTATCACCGCAGACCAGTGCTTCTGGCCGATCTTCCCGATCAATAGCCATCTCGGTTCATCTGTCGTCCGGGCCGGAATCTCCAACAGCTCAGAATCAGCCCAAAGCACCTGCGCTTCGTCAAAATCAATTCCGTGCTTACGCTTGTTCTCGGCGCCCTTGTCGATGTCATAGTCGAACGCCATGAGAGTCAAGATCGCCAGGCGCCAGGTATAATAAAGGTATAATAAATATACCAACCGAAAAGCGCCGACACAATGACGCCTGACAGAGTCAGGGCTGTTGCTGCCAGGCGCCCTCGGCACCCCGGAGGATGGAAGATGAACGTCACCGAAGCCGTCCAATCGCGAATGAGTTGCCGCGCGTACCTGCCCACACCCGTGCCCGGGGCGACGCTGCGCGCGATCCTGGACGCAGCGCGGCGGTCGCCGTCCGGCGGCAACCTGCAGCCCTGGCACGTGTACGCGCTCACCGGCGAACCGCTGGCCGAACTACTGGCCGCCGTGCGCGGCAAGCTGTTCCAGCATCCCCGCGGCGAGGGATTCGAGTACGACATCTACCCGTCCGGGCTTGCAGAGCCTTATCGCTCGCGCCGCTTCAAGTGCGGGGAGGACATGTACGCGACGATCGGCGTGGCGCGCGAGGACAAGCCGGCGCGCCTGCGGCAGTTCGCGCAGAACTACGCGATGTTCGGTGCGCCGGTCGGGCTGTTCTTTTTCATCGACCGGCAGCTGGGATCGCCGCAATGGTCGGACCTCGGCATGTACATGCAGACCGTGATGCTGCTTGCGCGCGAGCACGGACTCGACACCTGCGCGCAGGAAGCGTGGTCGGCGTGGCATCGCACGGTCGGCGAATGCCTGCAGGTGCCGCCCGGACTGATGCTGTTCGCCGGCATGGCGCTGGGATATCGGGATGACGCAGCGCCGATCAATTGCCTGGTCACCGATCGCGCGCCACTCGACGAATTCGCGGTGCTGCGGGGTTTTTGAAGGCCGGCGCCCTGCTGTCGGAAAACCTGACACATGCCAGGCGCCGCCCAGGCCCGCTTATGTGCCGTCCGCGCGCGCTTATGTCGGGAACCGCACAACTAGCGTGCCGGGATGTGACCTCGGTCACGGAATGGGCGTGGTGTTGGCCGGACGCAACGATTCGCGGCCGTCGCAGCATTTTACTGCTGCAATCCGCCACCTGCTCATGTAGCCCCGTCACAACGGCGCAATCATTGACGATCCGGCTCACGCGCATGGATGGCACGCATCCTGCAACTAGTTACCCAGGCGCTGCCGCGCCGGTAATGGAGTTGACCACATGAGTCTCAGCTGGATCGCGAACCGAAGCCTCAAGTTCTCACCCAGGCTCCGACTGGTGGACGATGCCGAGGCCGCCGCCCTGCGGCAGAAGATCGAGTCGCTCGACTTCAGGCCCTCGAACGGATTCCTCAGGGACCAGTTCGACGAAAAGCCGCAGATGGGCGCGACACGCTCCGAGCAGGCAGCCTGACAGGAATCTCAGTCGCGCTCGCGCCGGCGCACCTCCATCGGATGTTCGACCCGGCGTAGCTTGTCGAGCACGTGGAGCAGGCTGAGCCATGGATGGCGCAGCGGCATGCGTGGCCCCGCATAGCGCATGACCTCGCGCGCCATCTCCCGCTGCGCCGGCTTGTAGCAGTGGATTGGGCACTTCGCACAGGTCGGCTTGTCGTCGCCGAACGGGCACTTCTCGAGCCGGCGCTGCACGTAGGCCAGGAACTCGCTGCAATCGGCGCAGGTCGCCCCTCGCGGCGATCCATGCTTGTCCGCGCAGTGGAGTTCGACCATGCGACGCATGGTGAGGAATTCGCGTCCCAGCCGGCCGCTGCCTGGTGTTGCCGGTCCAGTGTCGACTGCTGAATTGTTCCCGGATGGCCCTGTCAACATCAGGAAATGATGGGGCCGCGGCCTGTCCGTGGCTGCTGTGGCTTTCCGAGAGACAGCCAGGCACCGGCGACTGCCACGCGCGCGCCGGTCAATTGCGGCGAATCCGAGTCCGTCGGCCGACAAGCCGCATCGCCTTGTGAGACATCTGCGAGAATGTCTGCCCGCGAGATCCCGAGTCATGCCCTGACGCGCCACGATGGCCGCATCTCCCAACCCGCCGACTGTCGCCGCGCCGCATTCGCCTGCCCGCGCCGGCCTCGCCGCCGCCGTCAGCGCATTCGCGATCTGGGGCGTCTTCCCCCTGTATCTCAAGCCGCTGTCCAGCGTGCCCGCGCTGCAGATAATGAGTCATCGCATCGTATGGTGCTGCCTGGTCGTGTTCGCATGGCTGGCGCTGCGCGGCGAGGCCGGCGCAGTTCGAACTGCGCTTGCGAATGCAGGCACGCGGCGGCGGCTGATGGCGTCGTCCGTATTCATCAGTGTCAACTGGCTTGTCTATGTGTGGGCCGTGGGCAACGGTCACGTGATCGAGGCGAGTCTCGGCTACTTCATCAATCCGTTGTTCAGCGTCGTGCTGGGCGTGTTCGTGCTGGGCGAGCAGCTGAACCGCGCGCAGTGGGCGGCGGTCGGGCTTGCCGCGGCCGGCGTGCTGTTCCTGGCCGTCGTGGCGGGGCACGCACCGTGGATTGCTTTGGTGCTGGCGTTCAGCTTCGGCATGTACGGGCTGATCCGCAAGGTCGTTGACGTCGAGGCCGTGCCCGGCCTGGCGACGGAAACGCTGCTGCTGTCGCCGTTTGCGCTCGCCTTCCTCGCCTGGTCGCAGTGGCAGGGCACAGGCGCGCTGGGGCATTCCAGCGTGACGGTCGATACGCTGCTGGTCGGCAGCGGACTGGTGACTGCGATGCCGCTGGCGCTTTTTGCCTACGGCGCGCGTCGCATTCCTCTGTCCATGGTCGGGATCGTTCAGTACATCGGACCGACGATCCAGTTCCTGATCGGCGTGCTGGTATTCCACGAAGCGTTTCCGCGTGCGCGCGCCGTCGGATTCGTGATGATATGGGCGGCGCTCGCGATCTATGCGGCAGACGGGCTGTGGAGACGGAACCGGATGAGGCGCCTGGCGTGAGAGGGAGACACCCTTTCGGCACGGCGGGCGGGTCCGATGGCTGGCGCATCCGCGGTCAGGCGTATCCGGATCAGCCGCAGGCAGTTACGCTAGCATTCCGGCTAAGCCCTTCCTGAGGCCAAGCGCACATGCCGTCATTCAAGTCCACGAGTCGCACCGACCGGTTGCTGCTGCATTACCAGATTCGCGGCAAGGCCTATCCTGCGCCGCGCTACTGGGAACGGCTGTCGCAGATGCTCGAAGAGGAGGCGGAGAAGCGCGGCAAGACTCCGCCCCCGCCGCCGCTTACGCACGGGCTTGAGAGTGACCCGACCGATGAGGACAAGACCGAACGGCTGCGCGAGCAGATCGCGTGGGCGGACCGTAACCAGTTGCTGCACAGGGTACAGATGTTCTTCGAGTCGATGCCGCCCTCGGGCTGGGTGCGGGGCGAAAAGAAATGACCATTGTGATCTACCACAACCCCGCCTGCGGCACGTCGCGCGGAGCATTGGCAATGATCGAGGCCGCCGGATACTCGCCGGTCGTCATCGAATACCTCGCGACTGGCTGGACGCGTTCGCAACTGCTCGGGCTGTTCGCGGCCGCGGGCCTCTCGCCGCGCGACGCGCTCAGGACGAAAAACTCGCCCGCCGAGGAACTGGGCCTGCTTGACCCCTCGGTCGATGACGAGGCGCTGATCGTCGCGATGGTCGAGTACCCGGTCCTCGTCAATCGCCCGATCGTGTGCACACCGAAAGGCGTTCGGCTTTGCCGGCCGAGCGAACGCGTCCTCGACCTACTCTAAGCTCTAAGGCTAAGGTGCCGGTGTTACGGTTTCGATAACTGATCGAATCCGCGATATTTTCAGCGGGAGTCATCCGACCGACACAGCCATGATCGCCAGGTCGTCCAGGGAAGGGCCATCTGATGCCACGACAGCGTCGCCTGCACGTCCGCGGCGGTTTGTACCATGCCATCCTCAGAGGCAATCATCGCCAGCCCATATTCGGCGATCGTGACGACTACCTGAGCTTCGAGGCGATCCTGGCCGACGCGCTCGATCGCTATGGGGCGATCTTGCTCGCTTACTGCTGGATGCCAAATCACGTCCACCTCGCGGTCCAGATCGCCGACGCGCCGCTCGGCGACCTGATGCGCGTCCTGGCCTCCCGTTACGCCCGTCAGCTCCAACGAGCCGTACCCACGACCGGGCACCTTTTTGAGCGGCGCTACCGTGCCCGACTGGTAGATGCAGATCGCTACCTGCTTGCACTTGTGCGCTACATCCACCTCAATCCTGTCCGCGCGCGCATGGTGGCCGATCCGCGCGATTATCCGTGGAGCAGTCATCGCGCGTATCTCGGTGGCAGGTGTCCCGGATGGCTTCGCGTCGACCCAGTGCTCGGGATGTTCGGCGCGCCGACCAACTTGGCACGCCTGGCGTACGAGCGATACATGGGCGAGGTACCGGATGCATCGGAGCAGGAACAGATCAGCGTCGCAGTCCGGCCCGGTGTGCCAGGGCAGGGGCAGTGCCACTCGCCGGCGCCCGGGCCGACCACGGCGGGTCGTGCGCGCGGGCCACGTTCGCTCGACGCGATCACCGCGGAAGTCGCGGTCGATTATGGCGTGTCCGTAGAGGAACTGACTTCACGGCGGCGACTTGGTCCGCTGGTCCGGGCGCGGACCGAGGTCGCTCGTCGGGCATTGCGCGAGGGCACAGCGACTCTTTCGGAAGTGGCCCGGCACCTTGGGCGATCACCCTCGACACTCAGCGACCTGCTGCTCCGCCGGCGGTAAGGACGGCTGCCGCTTTACCGAAACCGTAACACCGGCACCTTCCCCTATCGCCGGTTCACCAGCCACAGGCCAGCGATGCACATCACCAGCCCGACTGCATTGGCCAGGCTCAGCCGCTCACGGAATATGGCGACTCCGACGAACAGCAGCAGCAGCGCTGCCGCGGACTGCGTGACCAGCGCGCCCAGGCTGACCGCATATCCGCTGCGATAGAGGAACAGGAACCCGAGGTCCAGGCCGACGATCGCGACGGCCAGCGCCACGGCGGTCCAGTTGAGCAGACGGATCTCCTGCCGCCACTCGAATGCACCGGGAGCAGCCAGCAGTAGCGCGCCGAGCAGCGTAGCCACCGCCGCGTAGGTCACGAGCAGCGACAACAGGGGATTCGCGCCGGCCGGCGTGAGCTTCAGCACGATGTGATAGGCCACCGTGCAGGCGATGGCGAGTGACAGCCAGGCGAGTTGCATTCCCGGAGGATAGCGGACGTATGGCGTCAGGCGTATATAGTCGCGGTCTAGCAACGAGAAAAAGGGGGAACAAACATGTCACGTGCACCGTCGTTTACAGTCGCCCTGGCATGCGGCGCCGCAATGGCGCTGGGCTTTGCCGCGAACGCAGATGCCTGCGACTCGCCCGGCAAGAAGGTCATGATCAAGGTGAAGGTAGAGAACGACCGGCCGGTCGTGGACCCGGAAACCGTCAACGCCTGCGTGAGTGACACGATCCACTGGGTGTTCGCTGGATCGGGCGCCAAGGAATTCATGGTGAAATTCATCGACGGCGACTCGCCGTTCGACTGGTCGGACAAGAAGGGCGCCAGCGTCGAGGGAACGATCAAGGCCAGCGCAACAAAGAACGGCCAATCGACACCGTACGATTACGAAGTCGAGGTGGACGGAGTCGCGCTGGACCCGAGGATCATCGTCGATAACTGATCGGCGCCGATCGCACAGGCATGAAAAAAGGGCCGGCATTTCTGCCGGCCCTCTTCATTTCGTCGTCTCGCCGGGACGGTTACCGAAACCGTAACACCGGCACCTCTTACCTCTTACATGCCCATGCCGCCCATGCCACCCATGCCGCCCATATCACCCATGTCCGGCATGCCGCCGTGCCTGTGGTCGTCGTCCTTCGGGGACTCGGCCACCATCACTTCGGTCGTGAGCAGCAGGCCAGCAACCGAGGCGGCGTTCTGCAGCGCAAGGCGCGTGACCTTGGTCGGGTCCAGGATGCCCATGTCGAGCATGTCGCCGTAGACGCCTGTCGCGGCGTTGTAGCCGTACGTGCCCTTGCCCTTCTTGACGTCGGCCAGCACGACCGCGGCATCTTCACCCGCGTTCGCGACGATCTGGCGCAGCGGCTCCTCGATGGCGCGGGAGAGGATCTTGATGCCGATGGCCTGGTCCTCGTTCGAACCCTCGAGTTTATCGAGCGCCTTCTGCGCACGAATCAGGGCGACGCCGCCGCCGGCGACCACACCCTCCTCGACCGCCGCGCGGGTGGCGTGAAGCGCGTCCTCGACGCGGGCCTTCTTCTCCTTCATCTCGATCTCGGTCGCGGCACCGACCTTGATCACGGCGACGCCGCCGGAGAGCTTGGCCATGCGCTCCTGCAGCTTCTCCTTGTCGTAGTCGGAGGTGGCTTCCTCGATCTGCTGCTTGATCTGGGCGATGCGCGCCTTGATCTCGGCAGTCTTGCCGTGGCCGTCGATGATCGTGGTGTTTTCCTTCGCCACGACGATCTTCTTCGCCTGGCCCAGGTCGGCCAGCGAGGCCTTCTCGAGCGTCAGGCCGACTTCCTCGGCGATCACGGTGCCGCCGGTCAGCACGGCGATGTCGTTCAGCATGGCCTTGCGGCGGTCACCGAAGCCCGGGGCCTTGACGGCCGCAACCTTGACGATGCCACGGATGGTGTTGACGACCAGGGTCGCCAGCGCCTCACCCTCGACGTCCTCGGCAATGACCAGCAACGGACGGCCAGCCTTGGCGATGCCCTCGAGCAGCGGCAGCATTTCGCGGACGTTCGAGACCTTCTTGTCGTACAGCAGGATGTACGGGTTCTCGAGATCGGCCGACTGGCCGGTCTGGTTGTTGATGAAGTACGGCGACAGGTAGCCGCGGTCGAACTGCATACCCTCGACGATCTCGAGCTCGTTCTGCAGGCCCGAGCCTTCCTCGACGGTGATCACGCCTTCCTTGCCGACCTTCTCCATCGCGTCGGCGATCGTCTTGCCGATCGACTCGTCGCTGTTGGCCGAAATCGTGCCAACCTGGGCAATCGCCTTGTTGTCCTTGCAGGGCTTGGACAGCTTGCGCAGTTCCTCGCTGACCGACTCGACCGCCTTGTCGATGCCGCGCTTGATGTCCATCGGGTTGGCGCCGGCGGCGACGGCCTTGAGGCCCTCGCGCACGATCGCCTGGGCCAGCACCGTGGCGGTCGTGGTGCCGTCACCTGCCTCGTCGGAGGTGTTGGAAGCAACTTCCTTCACCATCTGGGCGCCCATGTTCTCGAACTTGTCCTTCAGCTCGATTTCCTTCGCCACGCTCACGCCGTCCTTGGTGACGGTGGGGGCGCCGAAGCTCTTGTCGAGCACCGCGTTACGGCCCTTGGGACCGAGGGTCACCTTGACCGCATTCGCGAGGATGTTGACGCCGCGCATCATCCGCGACCGGGCGTCATCGCCAAAACGTACGTCTTTCGCTGCCATTGCAGTGTTCTCCAGGATTCGTTGGGTTTTCTTAAGGGCGGGCGATTACTTCTCGAGCACCGCCATCACGTCTTCCTCGCGCATGACGAGGTAATCCTCGCCATCGACCTTCACCTCGGTTCCGCTGTACTTGCCGAACAGGATGCGGTCGCCGACCTTGACGTCGAGCGGGCGGACGTTGCCGTTTTCCAGGATCTTGCCCTTGCCCACCGCGACGACCTTGCCGCGGATCGGCTTTTCGGCGGCGGAGTCGGGGATCACGATGCCGCCGGGGGACTTGGTCTCGGCGTCGAGCCGCTGGATGATCACGCGGTCGTGCAGCGGACGAATCTTCAACTTGTCAGCCATTGCTGAAATCTCCGTGTTGGTAGCTTTGTTCAGCTGTAAAGGAAACCGTGGGGGGTGTTAGCACTCTCCCCGGTTGGCTGCTAATAATAGGTGGTGTCGGGCCGAATTCAAGTGCACTGGACCGAAATAGCTGCGAGAACCCCCGATAAGCTGGCACGCGAGCCGGGATTCAGACCGCTTTCCGGCTGGCGGGCAGCTGGGCGCCGGAGCCTCAGGCGGGCTCTTTTTTGGACATAGATTCCGGAATCCGGTCCATATCCGGCCAGCCACGGGTCGCGGTCGGTGGCGCGGCCGGGCATGATGCGCACCCATGAAAAGAATCGCACCCGTCGCCGCCCTCCTGCTCTCCCTGCTCGCGCTGCCCTGGTTCGCCAGCGGCCCGGCCAGCGCGCAGGAGCAGGACCTGCTGCCCGCGAAGCAGGCATACAGATACACGGCGACGGTTTCGGGCGGCGAAGTCGTCGTGCGCTACGACATCGCCAAGGGCTACTACCTGTACCGCGACCGCATGTCGCTTGGCTCGGCGACGCCGGGTGTCACCGTCGGCGACGCGCGCATGCCGGCCGGAGAGGACCACGAAGACGAGTACTTCGGACGGCAGGTAATCTACCGCGGTCCGATCACGGTGGCGGCGAAGCTCACGTTCGACGGCGCACCGCGCGCATTCGACCTGCAGCTGAAGCTGCAGGGCTGTGCGGACGCCGGCCTGTGCTATCCGCCGCAGACCTGGACAACCCGCATCGACATGGCGGACGCCGGGACCGCCAGCGCGGGAGGAACGGCCACCGAAACCAGGCGGGGCGGCTTCAGCCTCAAGCGCCTTTTTGGCGGCGGGCCACTGTCCGAGGGCGACCTGCTGCCTGCAGACGAGGCGTTCGTGCTGACGGCCAGCAGCGACAGCCCCGACCGCATCACGCTGCACTGGGTCATTGCGGATGGCTACTACCTCTACCGCGACAAGGTGAAAGTCGCTGTCGCGGCCGGTGACGCACAGCTCGGCACGCCGTCCATCCCCGGCGGTGAGGTCCGAAACGACGAGTATTTCGGCGACCAGGTCGTGTTCTTCGGCCAGATGGATGCCGATGTGCCGGTCGCCGCAGCCGCGGACAGCCGTGCCATCGCCCTCGACGTCGGATACCAGGGATGCGCCGAGGCAGGACTCTGCTACCCGCCAACCCAAAAGACCGTGCAGGTCCAGCTCGCGGCGCCGGGCGCGGCGCAGGCACCGCGCGGCCGTAGCGTCATGGACAAGGGTCCGATGCGATCGACGCAGGACGCGCTGGCGGACAAGATCCGCAGCGGCAGCCTGCTCGCGGTGCTGGCAACATTCTTCGGCGCGGGCCTGCTGCTCGCGTTCACGCCCTGCGTGCTGCCGATGGTCCCGATCCTGTCTGGAATCATCGTCGGCGCAGGCCGCGACCGTCCGGTCTCGCGCGGTCGCGCATTCTCGCTGTCGCTCGCCTACGTGCTCGGCATGGCGCTTACCTACACGGTAGCCGGCGCAGCGTTCGCGGCCGCGGGCAGGCAGGCGCAGGCATTTTTCCAGCAACCGTGGATCATCGTCGTGTTCGCGGCGCTGTTCGTGCTGCTGGCGCTCGGCATGTTCGGGGTGTTCAACCTGCAGGTGCCCGCCGCGTTCCAGGAACGCGTCACGGGCCTGAGCAACCGCCAGAAACAGGGCACCCTGGTCGGTACTGCGGTAATGGGCGCGCTCTCGTCGCTGATCGTAACGGCCTGCGTGGCACCGCCACTGGTCGCGGCACTGGCGGTGATCGGGCAGAGCGGCAACGTGTTCCGCGGCGGCGCTGCGCTGTTTGCGCTGAGCCTTGGCATGGGCGCGCCACTGCTGCTGGTCGGCGCGTCGGCCGGACGGCTGCTGCCAAAGGCCGGCGCCTGGATGGACGCGGTCAAGTCTGCGTTCGGCGTGATGATGCTGGGCGTCGCGATCTGGATGCTCGGTCGCATCCTGCCCGGGCCCCTTACGCTGGCACTGTGGGCTTCGCTCGCGTTCGTCTCGGGCTACTGTCTGCTGACGATGGGCGACAAGGACCCGAAGCGGGCAGCCGTCGCCGTGCGTCGCGGGCTCGGCGTGCTGGCGCTCGTGTACGGTGCGCTGATGCTGGTCGGCGCGCTCGCCGGCCGCAGCGACCCGCTGCAGCCGCTCGCAGGCGTGGTCGGCCACGGCGGCGGTGAAGCGGCCGAGCACAGGCTTGGATTCAAGCGCATCAAGTCGGTGGCCGACTTCGAGCTCGAACTTGCCGCGGCACAGGCAGCCGGTCGCCCATTGATGCTGGATTTCTATGCCGACTGGTGCGTGTCCTGCAAGGAAATGGAAGACCAGACCTTCACCGACCCCGGCGTGCAGGCCGAACTCGCGTCCGCCGTGCTGCTGCAGGCCGACGTCACCGCGAACGACGACGTGGACCAGGCGCTGCTCGAGCACTTCGGCATCCTGGGCCCTCCGACCATCGTGTTCTTCGCGGCCGAAGGAACCGAGCGCCGGGATTTCCGCGTCGTCGGCTTCCAACCGGCGAGCGAGTTCCGCGACCACGCGGCGCGGGCACTCGGCGGTAGCGGCACATGAATCGGCTGGCGATTGCCGCGCTGGTGATCGGCACTGCGGCCGCCGGTGCGGTCGCCTACCTGGCATTCGAGAAGCGTGCGCAGCTGCCGATGGCCACGTCGGCGCCGGCGGAATCGCAGCCCGCCGCGCCCGGCTCGACCGAGCCACAACCCGCGGTACTTGCCGAGCGGGTACCCGAGTTCCAGCTCGCCGACCGGGACGGAGCGATGCGCTCGCTGGCCGACTGGCAGGGCAAGTCGCTGGTCGTGAACTTCTGGGCCACCTGGTGCGCGCCCTGCCGGCGCGAGATCCCGCTGCTCGGCGAGCTGCAGCAGCAGTACGGGCCCGCCGGCTTCCAGGTGATCGGCATCGCGGCGGACTACCGCGACAAGGTCATCGCCTACGCCGAAAAGTCTGGCATCAAGTACCCGCTGCTGATCGGCGAACAGGAAGCCCTGGACGCAGCGGCGGCCTTCGGCGTCGAAATTGTCGGGTTTCCATTCACGGTGTTCTCGGACAGCCAGGGCCGGGTCATCGCCTGCCACGTCGGCGAGTTGACGAGGCCGCAGGCCGAGGTCATTCTCGGCGCCATTGAACGGGTCAACAGCGGTGTGGTGTCCCCCGACCAGGCCAGGTCGGAGATCACCGCCGGCATCGACCGACTGAAGGCCGAGGGCGTCAGCGAAAGCTGACCCCCACGCCAGAGGCCAGGGCACCCAGGGACGAGCGCCCTGCCAGGTCGGTACCCCTCGCCCGAGCCTGAGGCCCAGACCGGCCTGGGTGCCCTGGGAGCCACCCTGCACGATAGCCCCCCAAAATGAGGGGAAATGCGCAATCGTGCGTTGATTGGCGTTAAAATTGCGGCCTTCTCCGGGGAATCGGCACCTCCAATGTCACATATTCTGCTGCTCAACGGGCCGAACCTGAACCTGCTTGGCGCCCGCGAACCCGGCCTCTACGGGAAAGTCACGCTCGAGCAGGTTCACGAACGCGCGGTGCACCTCGCCGCCGAGGCGGGACACCACCTGACCGCGTTCCAGAGCAACTCGGAGTCGGAACTGATCGCACGGATCCACGAGGCACCCGCAAGCCATGTGGCGTTCATCGTGTTCAACCCTGCCGGCTTTACCCATACCAGCGTTGCGCTGCGAGACGCGCTGCTCGCGGTGAAGATCCCGTTCATCGAGGTGCACCTGAGCAACGTTCATGCCCGGGAAGCCTTCCGGCACCAGTCCTATTTCTCAGACATCGCGGTCGGCTCGATCACGGGCCTCGGCGCTGTCGGCTACGAACTTGCCCTGCGCGCGGCGTCCGAGTACCTCGCCGCCCGTCCGCGCGGACAAGCCTGACAGACACAGATCCAGGGGAATCCCGCATGGACATTCGCAAGGTCAAGAAACTGATCGAGCTGCTCGAGGAATCGGGCATCTCGGAAATCGAGATCAAGGAAGGCGAGGAATCGGTCCGAATCAGCCGTCACCCGACCGGATCGATCGCCATGCAGGCACCAGTCACCTATGCGGCGCCCGTCGTCGCCGCGGCCCACGGTGCAGCGGCGCCGGCGGCAGGGGGTCATGCCGCGGCCACCAAGGCCACGCCCGCTCCCGACCACTCGGTGACCGCACCGATGGTCGGTACGTTCTACGCGTCATCCGCCCCGGGCGCGAAGCCGTTCGTCGAACTCGGCAGCGAAGTGAAGCCGGGTGACGTGCTCTGCATCATCGAGGCGATGAAGATGATGAACCAGATCGAGTCCGACAAGGCCGGCCGCGTCGTATCCATCCTCGTGAAGAACGGCGACCCCGTGGAATTCGACCAGCCGCTGTTCGTGATCGAGTGATGCTCGACAAGGTCGTCATCGCCAATCGGGGCGAGATCGCGCTCCGCATCCTCAGGGCCTGCAGGGAACTGGGGATCAAGACCGTCGCGGTCCATTCGACGGCCGACCGGAACCTGAAACACGTACTGCTTTCCGACGAGAGCGTCTGCATCGGCCCGCCCCAGTCGAGGGACAGCTACCTCAACATGCCGGCTATCATCAGCGCCGCGGAGGTCACCGACGCCGTGGCCATCCACCCCGGCTACGGATTCCTGTCCGAGAACGCAGACTTCGCCGAGCGCGTCGAGAAGAGCGGCTTCACGTTCATCGGACCACGGGCGGAGACGATCCGCCTGATGGGCGACAAGGTTTCCGCGATCCGCTGTATGAAGGAGGCCGGTGTCCCCTGCGTGCCGGGCTCCGATGGCCCGCTCGGCACCGAGCCGGAGGAAATGCTGCGCATCGCGCGCGAGATCGGCTTTCCGGTGATCATCAAGGCGTCGGGCGGCGGCGGCGGACGCGGGATGCGCGTCGTGCAAAGCGAGGCAACGCTGGTTCACTCGGTCGGCGTGACGCGTGCCGAGGCGCTCGCAGCGTTCGGCAACGACCAGGTCTACATGGAGAAATTCCTCGAGAGGCCGCGCCACATTGAGTTCCAGGTGCTTGCCGACCACTACGGCAACGTGATCTGCCTCGGCGAGCGCGACTGCTCGATGCAGCGCCGCCACCAGAAGGTGGTCGAGGAAGCCCCCGCGCCGGGCCTCACCGCGAAGCAGCGCAAGTCCATGAGCGAGCGGGTCGCATCGGCCTGCGCGGACATAGGTTATCGGGGCGCCGGCACGCTCGAGTTCCTGTACCAGGACGACGAGTTCTACTTCATCGAGATGAACACGCGCATCCAGGTCGAGCACCCTGTGACCGAGATCGTCACCGGCATCGACCTCGTAAAGGCACAATTGCGCATCGCGGCGGGCGAACGCCTGCCATGGTCGCAGGAAGACGTGCAGATCCGCGGCCATGCGATCGAGTGCCGCATCAATGCGGAGGACCCGAAGAAGTTCACGCCCTCACCGGGCCTGGTGAAGCTCTGGCACCCGCCGGGCGGTCCAGGCATCCGCGTTGACAGCCACCTGTACACGGGCTACACGGTCCCGCCCTACTACGATTCGCTGGTCGCGAAGATCATTGCCTACGGCGAGGATCGCGACACGGCGATCGCCCGCATGCGCAACGCCTTGGTCGAGGTCGTGATCGAGGGCATCAAGACCAATGTGCCGCTGCACCAGGAGATCTTCCAGCACGCGGCCTTTCGCGCCGGCGGCACGGACATCCACTACCTGGAGCGGCGACTGGGGCTCAAGTAGCCGCGCGGTCGCGCCCGCAGGCGACGATCGAGAGTCGAGCTTGCGCTGACGGCGACTGCGTTGGCGGCGATCGGGGAGCCGGCGGCTGCATAGGCGGCGATCGGGGAGCCCCACCTTTGCGCTGGGCGGCGATCGAGAGCCGGTTTTGCGCTGACGGCGGCTGCATAGCGGCGACTGTGTAGGCGGCGATCGGGCAGGCAAGGGTTTGTCCGGCTTCGCTCGGAGATAGGCTCGCCTGGACAAACCCTTGCCTGCCCTAGGGATCGCCGCTCACCGCCCCGGCGACAGTTAAGGCACTGCCTGTCGAGCGCGGGCCCACGTTGCCGGCCACCGCGCTCAGCTACCTGAACCAGCCAAGCGTTCGACCGGGTGCTATTCCGGCGAGCATGTCGTCTTCGCGAGCCGGGGTAGCACGCGGGCGGACGCGATGCCTGTCGCGCATGAGTGGTCGGCTACGTGAGCCAGTCCAGCGTCCGGTCGGGTGCTATCCGGCGAGCCTATCTCCGAGCGAAGCCGGACAGCACCCGAACGGACGCCCCAACACCGGCTATTGAGCCGCCGGCGCCGGCGCCGCCGCAGCTGCCGCCAGCGCCGCGCGATCACGCTCGCCGCCGGCCGGGTCGATGCAGAGATAACTCGGCACCCCACCCTCGATCGCATAGGCAGGCAGGTTCGACTGCGACGAGCACACGCGGCCATCACTGGTGAACGAGAAGTCGCGGAGCACTGTCACACGCGTCGGGCTCGGGTAACTCTGGAACGTCTTCGTCGCAGGCGTGAAGCGGATCACACGGTCGGAGTTGTTGGCGGCCATCCACACTTCGCCGGTCGGCCGATAGACGTTCAGCGCATACGGCGTCTCGTACTCACCGGGCGCCACGCCGGGGATCTTGTAGGTCTCGAAGCTGCCGGTGGTGGGGTCGAAGCGCATCAGCGCGCCTTCGTCGAACGACGGTATCCAGAAGATGCCGTCGGCGTCGAATCGCGGTCGGCGCGGACCGCTCATCGGCGTCTCGTACTCGGTGATCTCCAGGGTCTTCGGGTCGATGCGCCCGATCCGGTTCGCGTAGAGCTTCGCGTACCAGACGCTGCCGTCCTTCGGATTGACGTCGATACCGTACGGAAACGCGAGCACCGTGTAACCGAGGAACCGGTGATGGGAGAAGTCGAGCAGCAGCACCTTGTCCGGGAACCACGAGGAGATCCGCAGCAGCGTCGGAAACAGCATGTCCGAGACCCAGCGGAAGAATCCGTTGGACGGCAGGCTCATCACGGTCATCTGTTCCGTCTTCGGGTCGAAGCGGCCGATCTGGTTCGACGCGACGATCGTGAACCAGACGATGTCGTCCTTGTCGACGCGCACAGTGTGCGGATACAGCGCGTCGTCCGGCACGTCATAGGTCTGGAACTGCTTCGTCGCCGGGTCGAACGACATCAGCGTCGAGGACAGCGCGTTCGTGATCCAGATCCGGCCGTCCGTCGTCTGGGCCATGCTGTGAGGGCCGTGGCTGCCGCTGAAGATTCCAATTGCGAGATGCATTCCCGAGAACAGGCCGCCGCGCGGCAGGCCGCTCGGCGGGAGATCGATCGCCTCGATCTCACCGATCGCGGGATCCAGCACCCAGAGCTTGTCGTGGCCCTCGTCGGTGCCGTAGAACTTGCCATCCGCGGCCACGTCCATGTCGTGGATGAACGAGAAGCCGTCGCCGACGTTCCATTCCTCGATCTTGGCGCGGGCCAGGTCGGCCGTCGCACCGTAATCCTGCGTCGCTGCGACCGGCTGGCCGTCGAAGCCTTTCTCCATCGCGGTCGCGATGTGGTTCGCCTGCACCCGGGTCACCATCGCTAAGTAGCCTTCCATCCTCAGGATCGTGTCCATCCACGCGTCGTGGCTGCGCGGCGCACGCGTCGTGGAGTTTCCGACCTGGTGGCAATAGTTGCACTGGCTCACGAATACGTGACGGTCGTCGGCGCGCTGCCAGGGCAGCACCGCGTTGTGCGCCGAGGCAGAAAGCGCGTCGGAAGCTGAATGAGCGTCGGCGAAAGCGGCGAGCACCAGGTCCGAACGGGTCGTCGCATCTGCTGCCGCATCAACGTTGCTGGTGACGTCATCGTAGTTGGCGAGTCGTGCGCGCAGCGTGAGGCTGCCCTCGTACGGCGTCACGATCGCATAGCTGCCATCCTCGGCCGTGTAGACGGTCTGCTTCTGCGTATGCTCGGCATTGAACACGCTGACCATGGCACCGAATGCGGGTCGTCCGTCCGGCAGTGTCACGGTGCCTGTGAACGAAGCGGCTGCGGCACTTGAAGCAGATCCGGCGGACAGCAGCGCGCCCAGGAAAAGGAAAGCGGGGTGTATTCGGTTCATCGCCCTCACCTCCATGCCGGTCGCGCGCCGAACCAGTCAAACAAGCGCCTGCCCCTGCGTAACCCGGGCAATATGAGTGCTCCGAGGACGGCTGCCAGCGGCCCGCCGCACAGCAGGTTCACGATCAGGGCGACACCGGAAATATCGAGCTTGGCGTGGCCAAGGCCGATGCGGTCACCCAGCCACAGCACCAGGATCAACACCAGGCCGGCCACCTGGTTCAGCACCAGCAGCCACTTGAACAGCCCGCCTGCACGACCCGACCACAGCAGGAAAGCCAGCAACGCCAGGCACATGGCCGAAACGTAGTAGGCACTGGCCGACCAGCCGAGCAAGGCCATGAATATGCAGCTCGCTGCCAGCAGCATGCTGAACACCCAGACCGATGCTGGCCGGGCACCACCGAACGTGGAACTGCTCATCGAGATCCCCCCGCGTCTCTGCTTTCGTATGTTATGCCAGACGATCAACCGCATTAGCACCTACCCCGAACGAGGGGGAAGCACATTCCGGCATCCGCAGTGAGCCCGCCTCGTTTACCCTGAGCGCCCGGAGCACCCTGGATGCCCCCCAACCGGTACACCCGCAGTCCGCCCGAATGCCATTCCTGCAACTCACATTCGACATCGGAGGATCGGATCCCGTGCCGCTCGAGGACGAGCTGATCGAACTCGGTGCGACCTCCGTGACGCTGGAAGACGCGGCAGATGATCCGGTCCTCGAGCCTGCGCCCGGCGAGACGCCACTGTGGCCGACGATTCGCCTGCATGCGCTTTTCAACGGCGAGGCAGACGCGAACGCGATCGCCGACGCCCTTGCGTTGAAATTTCCCCTTGCCCCGCGGCCGCGAGCGACCAGCGTCGAGGACAAGGCGTGGGAGCGGGAATGGCTCAAGGATTTCCACCCCATGCGCTTCGGCCGCCGGCTCTGGGTCTGCCCGGGCGGGCAGCCTGCGGGCGAAATCGATGCGGTGCGGGTCGAACTCGATCCCGGGCTCGCCTTCGGCACCGGCACGCACCCCACCACTGCGATGTGCCTGGAGTGGCTCGACGGCCGGGACCTGCGCGGCCAGACAGTGGTGGACTACGGGTGCGGTAGCGGAATCCTGGCAATCGCCGCGTTGAAACTGGGCGCATCCTCCGCCCTTGCCGTGGATATCGACCCGCAGGCGTTGATCGCGACACGGGAAAACGCCGCGCGCAACGGCATCGGCCCCGAGCTGACCGCGACCGGCGAACCGACGCTGCCCGGGGCGTCGGCGGACGTGCTGGTGGCAAATATCCTCGCCGGGCCACTTGTCGAACTGGCGCCAAGGCTCGCGGCAGCGATCCGGGCAGGCGGCGAACTGGCGCTTTCCGGCGTGCTGGCCGAGCAGGTCGACGCCGTGACAGCCGCTTACCGGCCGTGGTTTGATATCACACTCGCCAGGACCCGCGACGGTTGGGGCCTGATCGGCGGACAACGGCGCGAACCGTAAAGAGACCACGGCCACATATGTACTCGCAATGTCCTGAATGCCTTGCGCGCTTCCGCGTCGGCGCCGACGACCTGCGCGCGGCCAGCGGCACGGTGCGCTGCGGGCGCTGCGGCAGTGCGTTCAACGCGCTCACGTGGCTGAGCGATTCCCTGCCGCCGCCGCTCGGCAAGGTGATGCTCGACCCCTCGCCGTCCGAACTCGACGTGCATACGGCGCACCCCGAGCGTGTTTCCGGCGTCGAGTTTCACTTCACATCGAGCGACATCGAGTCCGTTTTCGTAGACCCGTCCGACTGGGCGAATCGCCCTGGAGCGAGCGGGCGGGGGTCGGCGGCCGGGGACGTTGACGATTTTGCAGCCGAGCCGCCAATCATCGTCGACATCGAGAGCCGGTCGTTTGAAGACATTACCCTCGAGGGCGAGGGCATCAGCGTCGAGGACATACTCGGCATCGACAGCGATGTGTACGAGGTTACGTCGGACAACAGCCCGACGGACGAATTCGAAGTACTGGCCGAGGTCCCGGATTCGGCCTATCCCGAAGAAGAAGACGCGGCCTCGCCGCCCGACGCAATGTTTGCGACCGACATCGGCCCGGTGGTGACAGCCGACGAAGTGGCCGTGACGGAACCCCCGGTCATGTCGGCCGACGATCCGGACTCCGAAGCCTCGCTGGCCGCCGCCCTCGAGGGCGGGAGATCACGAGCACACCCGCGCCGCTCGTCGATCGCGTGGTCGATCGGCGGCCTGCTGCTCGTCCTCGTCCTGCTGGCACAACTTACGCACTATTTCAGGCAGGACCTGGTGAGGCACCCGCAGATCGGGCCGGTGCTAAAGGACGTCTACTCTCGAATCGGCCGTCCCTTGTCCCCCAACTGGGACCTGGCGGCATTTGAATTGCGGCAATGGGGCAGCGGCAGCGCACCGGACGCCAGCGGCCAGCTTGCAGTGCGCGCGAGCCTGACGAATCGTGCGTCCTTCGCCCAGCCGCACCCGATCCTGCGCCTCGAACTCGACAACCGCTTCGGCGATGCAATCGCCGTGCGCGACTTCGAACCCGCGGAATACCTGAAGGACGCTTCGGAGGCCTCGCGGATGCTCGGCCCCGGCGCCAGTGCGGAAGCCGAGCTGCTGCTCGTCGATCCGGGCCGGGATGCCGTCGGCTACCAGCTCGACATCTGCCTGCGCGAATCGGCCACGATCCTCCGCTGCGCCCGCGAAGCGAACTGAACCATGGGCGAAATCATCATTGGCCCATACCGGCTGGGCGGCCGCAGCCTTCTCGCCCCGATGGCAGGAGTCACGGACCTGCCCTTCCGCAAGCTGTGCCGACGCCTCGGTGCGGCGCTCACGGCAGGCGAGATGCTCTCTGCCGACCCCAGGCTGTGGGGTACGAAGGAGTCGCGCAGGCGGCGCGACCATTCCGGCGAGGCTGAACCACGAGTCGTGCAGATTGCGGGCGGCGACCCGGGTGAGATGGCGGACGCGGCGCGGCGCAACGTGGACGCCGGGGCGCAGATCATCGACATCAACATGGGCTGCCCCGCGAAGAAAGTCTGCAACCGCGACGCGGGATCGGCGCTGCTGCGCGACGAAGCGCTGGTCGCTGCGATCCTGGATGCGACGGTGCGGGCCGTGAATGTCCCCGTTACCCTGAAGATCCGCACCGGCTGGAGTCGCGAGCGGTCGAACGGCGTCGCCGTCGCGCGTATCGCGGAGTCCGCAGGCGTGCAGGCACTGGCGGTCCACGGCCGCAGTCGTGCCTGCCGGTTCGAGGGCCAGGCCGAATACGAAACGGTCGCTGCGATCAAGCAGGCGGTGCGCATACCGGTGATCGCCAACGGCGACATCGACTCGGGCAGCAAAGCCGCCGAAGTCATTCGCAGGACCGGCGTGGACGGCGTGATGATCGGGCGGGCGGCCCAGGGCCGGCCATGGATATTCCGCGAAATCGAGGCGCTGCTTGCGGGAAATCCCGTGCCTGCCGAGCCTTCCGCCGCGGAGACGCGTGATATCATCGCCGTCCACTTGCGCGATTTGTACGCTTTCTACGGCGTAGAGGCGGGGGTCAGGATCGCGCGCAAGCACATCGGCTGGTATTGCCGTGAGCGTCCGCACGCGCAGGCGTTCAGGCAGTCCATCATGCAGGTGGACTCGGCGGAGCGTCAGCTCGACGCGGTGCGTGCATTCTTCGACGCGCAGCAGGAAGCCGAGGCCGCCTGATCGACAATACGGATTGGGGAATTGAGGACGGGGACAATGCCGTTGCGCAGAAAGACAAGGATCCGCAGGGAGCCGAGGCCGGCCTCGTTGTCGGGTGGACGCAGCATTCCGCTGCGCTCGATGACGGAACAGGCGCTCGACAGCTACTTCACCAGCCTGAACGGCCACGCGCCGGGACACCTCTACAATCTCGTCATGCGCGAGGTCGAGGAACCGCTGTTTCGAGCGGCGCTCGATTATTCAGAGGGCAACCAGAGCCGCGCCGCCGAGGTGCTTGGCATCAACCGCGGCACGCTGCGCAAGAAGCTCAAGACCTACGGCATTTCGGCCTGAACCTGCGCTCGACCGGGGCAGTCATCGTGAACACAACCATCCGGCGTGCACTCATCAGCGTCTCGAGCAAGGAAGGCCTGCTCGACTTCGCCCGCGCACTTCGCGACCGGGGTGTAGCCATCGTCTCAACCGGCGGGACCGCCGCTCTGCTTCGGGCGAATGGCGTCGAGGTGGACGACGTGTCGTCCGTCACCGGATTTCCGGAAATCATGGACGGGCGGGTCAAGACGCTGCACCCCCGTATCCACGGCGGGCTGCTGGGGCGCCTCGGCACCGACGACGCGGTGATGGCCGAGCACGGCATCGAGGCCATCGACCTGGTCGCGGTGAATCTTTATCCCTTCGCCGCAACGATCGCCCGGCCCGGCTGCACGTTCGAGGACGCGGTCGAGAACATCGACATCGGCGGTCCCGCAATGGTGCGTGCCTCGGCGAAGAACCACGAACGCGTTACCGTGATCGTCGATCCGCTCGACTACGGCACGGTGCTCGCCGAGATCGATCGGAGCGGCGGCACGGTCTCGGCCGAGACCCGCCTGCGACTCGCAACCAAGGCGTTCGCGCACACGGCGCAGTATGACGCGGCGGTTGCCTCGTACCTCGGACAGTCGGCGCGCCCGTCGGCAGGTGCATTTCCCGACCTGCTCGCGCTGCAGTTCCGCAAGCGCCTGGACCTGCGCTACGGGGAAAACCCCCACCAGCAGGCCGCGTTCTACGCGGCGACCGATGCGCAGGGAGCATCGATCGGCTCCGCGTCGCAGCTGCAGGGCAAGGAACTGTCGTTCAACAACCTCGCCGATGCCGACACGGCGCTCGAGTGCGTGCGGCAGTTCACCGCGCCCGCCTGCGTGATCGTCAAGCACGCCAATCCCTGCGGCGTTGCGGTGGGCGCGGACATCGGCCAGGCCTACGACCGTGCGTTCAGGACCGACCCCACCTCGGCATTCGGCGGCATCATCGCCTTCAACCAGCCGCTCGACGGTGCGACCACCCGCGTGATCCTCGAACGACAGTTCGTCGAAGTCATCGTGGTCCCGGAAGCCGATGCCGAAGCCCGCGAGGCCTGCGCAAAGAAGGAGAACGTACGCCTGCTCGTCACCGGCGGCCTCGCCCCGAGCAGCTCGCGCCTCGACATCCGCAGCATCAACGGCGGGCTGCTCGTGCAGTCGCGCGACGAAGGCATGGTCGCCGAGGGCGACCTGAAGGTGGTTACCAGGCGTGCGCCGACGCCAGCCGAACTGGCCGACCTGAAGTTCGCGTGGCGGGTCTGCAAGTACGTGAAGTCGAACGCCATCATCTACGTGAAGGACGGCGCGACCGTGGGCATCGGCGCGGGCCAGATGAGCCGTGTCGTCTCCAGCCGGATTGCGGCCATGAAGGCGCGCGACGAAGGCCTCGACCCGACCGGGTCGGTGATGGCGTCCGACGCGTTCTTCCCGTTCCGCGACGGCCTCGACGCCGCCGCAGAACACGGCATCGTCGCCGTGATCCAGCCGGGCGGATCGAAGCGCGATTCGGAGGTCATCGCGGCGGCCGACGAGCACGGCATCGCGATGGTGTTCACCGGCATGCGGCATTTCAGGCACTGAGGGAGGGGACGATTCTCCTTTTCGTTTCCAGCAGGAAAAGGACGAACTGTACCCGGATTTCATGAAGGTACTCATCATCGGATCGGGCGGCCGCGAGCACGCACTCGCCTGGAAGGCCGCGCAGTCGCCGCGCGTGACGCAGGTATTCGTGGCACCAGGCAATGCCGGCACCGCGCTCGAGCCGCGCGTGAAGAACGTATGCGTCGCCGCGGAAGACCTGCCCGGCCTGGTGCAGTTCGCACTGGACGAAAAGATCGACCTCACCATCGTCGGGCCCGAGGGTCCGCTGGTACTGGGCGTGACCGACGAGTTCGCCGCCGCGGGCCTGCGCTGCTTTGGCCCGAGCCGCGAGGCCGCGCGCCTCGAAGGCTCCAAGGCCTACATGAAGGAATTCCTGAAGCGCCACTCGATACCTACCGCGGCGTACGCGACGTT
This sequence comes from uncultured Gammaproteobacteria bacterium, assembly GCA_963793005.1. Classification (GTDB taxonomy): domain Bacteria; phylum Pseudomonadota; class Gammaproteobacteria; order Steroidobacterales; family Steroidobacteraceae; genus RPQJ01. Next base: position 2,221,479 of record CAWBYP010000002.1, on the reverse strand, counting down.
CACGCGCGAGAGTTTCGATCCGGCCTGGGTCCGCGCCCAGCGCGCGCCGCTGGTGGTCAAGGCCGACGGCCTGGCCGCGGGCAAGGGCGTCGTGATCTGCCAGGACGTGGACGAGGCGGTCGAGACGGCCGAGGCGATGTTCACCGGGCGCTTCGGAGCCGCGGGCGAGACCATCGTCGTCGAGGAATTCCTCGAAGGAGAGGAAGCGAGCTTCATCGCCATGGTGGACGGCACACATGTGCTGCCGCTCGCCACGTCGCAGGACCACAAGCGACGCGACGACGGTGATCTCGGGCCGAACACCGGCGGCATGGGCGCATATTCGCCGGCACCCGTGGTCACGGCAGCGGTGCACGAGCGTGCGATGCGCGAGGTGATGTGGCCCACGGTGCGCGCGCTCGCCTCCGCCGGCACGCCCTATGTCGGATTCCTGTACGCAGGCCTGATGATCTCGGCCGACGGTACGCCGAAGGTGCTCGAGTTCAATTGCCGGCTCGGCGATCCCGAGACGCAGCCGATCCTTGCGCGCATGCACTCCGACGTGACCGAACTCTGCGATGCAGCGCTTGACGGGCGGCTTGCCGACGCGACAGTGGACTGGGATCCGCGCGCGGCGGTCGGCGTCGTGCTCGCGGCCGGCGGCTACCCGGACAACGCCCGCAAGGGTGACGTGATCCACGGCCTCGATGCAGCGGCGAAGCTGCCCGGCAAGGTGTTCCACGCCGCCACCACGCTCGACGGCGACTCGGTTGTGACCAGCGGCGGCCGCGTGCTCTGCGCGGTGGGCCTGGGCGACGGCGTCAGGGCCGCGCAGCAGCAGGCATACGATCTCGCCGCCGCGATCTGCTGGGATGGCATGCAGTACCGTCGCGACATCGGCTACCGGGCGATCGCCCGCGAGTAGCGTCTATCGTATGATCTGGCCGATGCGACTCAAGAGATGGGCGCCGGCCCGATTCACTGCACTCGCCTGCCTGCTTCTCGCCGGCTGCCAGTCACTCGGCCCGGCGTCGGTCGTAGCCGGCCGCTCCGCCTACAACGACGTCATTGCGCGCACCAGTGCCGAGCAAACGCTCGGGCTTATCGTACGCGTCCGCTACGGCGATCCGATCGGCCTGCTGGCAGTATCGAATGTGACCGCAAACCTGAAATTCAGCGCGCACGCGACGGGCCAGTTCGGCATCGGAGCCAAGTCCAATTACGACGGCAACCTGGTGCCATTCTCGGCTGCCCTGGGCTACGAGGACAGTCCCACGATCTCGTACCTGCCCGTCGCGGGCCAGGCCTTCCTCACCGAGTGGCTGAAGCCGATTTCGCTCGATACCGCAATCCTCTCGGCACGGGTCGCCGGGACCGACGCCGGCGTCTTCGGCCTCATCGTGGATCGCCTGAACGGGCTTCGCTCCGGTGCTGGCGCGACGCCGCAGCAGCAGGCAGCGTTCTTCAAGGCGCTGCTGCTGTCCGACGAACTGCACCGGCTCGGCGTAGCCGACTGGGTCTCGCGCAACAAGCCGGATGGCGACTACGAGCTCGTGATATCGGGCTATGCACCGGCACATACGGCGCAGGTCGATGAACTGCTCGCGCTGCTCGGCGCGCATGGCTCGACGCGGGATGGAGCGGAAATCCGCCTGGTCGCGTCGCTGGAGTCGCGCAGGCAGGGCAATGCGGCGCTGGCGTTCCGCACGAGGTCGGTCGGTGAGATCATGCGCTCCGCGGCGCAGGCGGTAAGCGTTCCGGCCGAGCACATCGAAGCGGGCGTCGTCGCCCCGGCCCCTGGCGATGGCGCCGGTCTCGGACTGAAGATCCTGTCCAGCCGCGACGCCCCGGACAGCGCAAACGTGGCCGTACAACATCGTGGCTGGTGGTACTACGTGGACGACACTGACCTGCGAAGCAAGCAGGTCTTCCAGCAGGTCCAGCTGCTGTTCATGTCCGCGATCGCAGAGGCGAGTGCCGGCAGCCAGGCCGCACCGATGCTCACGATCCCGGTGAGGTAGGCAGCGGGCGGTCGGGCCGTCTCATCGCCTCGCGGCGGATCAGGTAGAGCCCGGCGCCAACGACGATGGCACCGCCGAGCAGCGTCGCGGCGCCCGGCAGCACGTGCCAGATCGAGAAGTCGAGAGCTACGCCCCAGACGAGTGCGGTGTACTCGAGCGGTGTCAGGACCGCCACGGGTGCGTTCCTGAATGCCTCGGTGATGAGGTACTGCCCGATCGCACCCGCCAGGCCCAGGCCCAGCAGCAGTGGCCAGTCCGGTTGCTGCAGCGGCCGCCAGCCGGATATCGAGAGCAGTCCGGCCCCGACCGACAGCATCGCCATCAACCAGAAGACCATGCTTTCGTTGGTGTCGGTTCGCGACAGTACCCGTAGCGTTATGACGGCGAGCGAGTAGCACAGCGCGGCCACTACCGCCGCCAGGCTGCCTATCGAGACCCAGTTCCCCCCGGCTGGCCTGAGCATCAGCAGCACTCCGGCGAGGCCGACGCAGATCGCGGCCCAGCGGTGGCGGCCCACGGTCTCGCCGAGCATCGGCACGGACAGTGCCGCCACCACCAGCGGCGCGCACATGAAGATCGAGTAGGTGCTCGCCAGCGAGGACTCGCGGACCGCGAATATGAAGCTGCCGAGCATCAGCACACCGAGCGCGCCGCGGAACAGGTGCAGCTTCAGGTTCACGACGCGCAGGCGTTCAATGCGCCCGCGCAGCAGGATCGGCGTCAGCACGAACGGCAGCGAGGTGACGCCGCGCAGGAAGGCGACCTGCATCGGCGCGTAGTGCTCTGCGAGTACCTTGAGCAGCGCGTCCATGACCGCGAACACGGCCACGGACACCAGCATCAAGGCGATGCCCCTGAGGTTGTTGGTCTGCACGCGTTCCGCTCCCCGGCCGACCGCAGCCGGCCCGCGGCTCAGCGCTTCATCAGGTCGAAGAATTCGCCGTTGGTCTTGGTATCCCGCATCTTGTCGATGAGGAATTCAGCGGCCGCCAGCTCGTCCATCGGGTGCAGCAGCTTGCGGATGATCCAGATCTTGGCAAGCTCGTCCTGCGACGTGATCAACTCCTCGCGGCGCGTGCCCGAGCGGTTGATGTTGAACGCCGGGTAGACGCGCTTCTCGGCGATGCGGCGGTCCAGGTGGATTTCGCTGTTGCCGGTGCCCTTGAACTCTTCGTAGATCACGTCGTCCATGCGCGAGCCGGTGTCGATCAGCGCGGTCGCCATGATCGTCAGGCTGCCGCCTTCCTCGATGTTGCGCGCGGCGCCGAAGAAGCGCTTCGGCCGCTGCAGCGCGTTCGCGTCCACGCCGCCCGTCAGCACCTTGCCTGAGCTCGGCACCACGGTGTTGTAGGCGCGCGCCAGGCGCGTGATCGAATCGAGCAGGATCACCACGTCCTTCTTGTGCTCCACTAGCCGCTTGGCCTTCTCGATGACCATCTCGGCCACCTGCACGTGGCGGCTCGCGGGCTCGTCGAAGGTCGAGGAGACGACCTCGCCGCGCACCGTGCGCGACATCTCGGTGACTTCCTCGGGCCGCTCGTCGATGAGCAGCACGATCAGGTACACCTCGGGATGGTTGCCGGTGATCGAGTTGGCGATGTTCTGCAGCAGCATGGTCTTGCCGGCCTTCGGCGGCGAGACGATCAGACCGCGCTGGCCCTTACCGAGCGGCGCGATCAGGTCGATCATGCGGGCCGTGAGGTCCTCGGTGCTGCCGGTGCCGCGCTCGAGCTTGAGCCGGCGGGTCGGATGCAGCGGCGTGAGGTTCTCGAACAGCACCTTGCTGCGCGCGTTCTCGGGCGAGTCGAAATTGATCTGCCCGACCTTGAGCAGCGCGAAGTAGCGCTCGCCGTCCTTCGGCGGGCGGATCAGCCCGGAAATCGAGTCGCCGGTGCGCAGGTTGAAGCGCCGGATCTGGCTCGGGCTGATGTAGATGTCGTCCGGACCCGCGAGGTACGAACCCTCGGGCGAGCGCAGGAAGCCGAAACCGTCCTGCAGGATCTCGAGCACGCCGTCGCCGTAGATGTCCTCGCCGTTCCTCGCGTGTGCCTTGAGGATCGCGAAGATGATGTCCTGCTTGCGCGAGCGAGCCAGGTTCTCCATCCCCATCTGCTGCGCCATCTTGAGCAGGTCGGGAATGGGCTTGTGCTTCAGCTCCGACAGGTTCATCGAGCGGCGGCTCGCCTCGAGCTCCGCCGGGCTGATGACGTCGAGGTCGTCGGCGTCCAGGAAATCCTCCGGCGGCAGTTCGTCCTGCCGCGGCCCCCGGTTGCCATCGGCACCGCCGCCGCCTCCGCCTCCTCGGCCCCTCTTACCGGGCCGGTTACGACCCTGGTTGCCGAGGTAGCCTCTCACAGCTTGCTGTCCAGAAAAGCCGCGACGTCCGCCTTGCGGACGGCCCCGATCTTCTGACCTTCCGCCTGTCCGTTCTTGAACAGGATCAGAGTTGGGATGCCGCGGACGCTGAACCGCATTGGGGTCTTCGGGTTGTCGTCCACGTTCATTTTGGCGATCGTCACCCTGCCCGCGTACTCCGTCGCGATTTCGTCGAGGATCGGGGCGATCATCTTGCATGGGCCGCACCACTCGGCCCAGAAGTCGAGGAGAACCGGGAGCGGTGCCTGAAGTACGTCCGTCTCGAAGTTCGAGTCGGTTACGTGGATGATCTGCTGGCTCACCAGAGACTACCTCCGCTGGTGTTTCGTTGGTTGGTACGTTTGGGTCGGTCAAGGGATGTCTTGTTGTGTTGGCAGGAGTCGTCGCCGGAGTTATCGAGTGACGGCGCGATCTGCGTGAGGCAAACTATCGGGATTGCTGGCTGTACACGAAATTCTGGATTCCCGCTGCACCGGGCGTGAGCGTCGGTCCCCTTCGGGGTCCGGCGAGCCGGCATCGCTACTTGCGGGAGCGGACTGTTAGCCGCGAGTCGGAGGGTATTTGACCCCGCTTTGCGCCAATTTGCAAGACCACTATCAACGACACAGGACCCGATGGCTGACGCACACCTGACCGACGTCTCATTCTCGAACCTGCACCTGCCGGAGTCCCTGGCCCGCGGCATCGCCGACGCCGGCTTCGAGCGCTGCACCCCGATCCAGGCCCAGACGCTGCCGCGCGCGCTCGCCGGCTGCGACGTGGCAGGCCAGGCCCAGACCGGCACCGGCAAGACCGCGGCGTTCCTCGTCGCGCTGTACTCGAGGCTGCTGCGCGCGGAGGTGCCCCCGACCCGCAAGGTCAACGCGCCGCTGGCGCTGATCATCGCGCCGACGCGCGAGCTCGCCATACAGATCCACCACGACGCGGAGATCCTCGGCCAGTACACGGGCTTCCGGAACTGCCTCGCTTTCGGCGGAGTCGACTACGAGAAACAGCGCCGCGACCTGGAAGAAGGCGTTGACGTCCTGATCGGCACGCCGGGTCGCCTGATCGACTTCTACAAGCAGCACGTGTTCGACCTGCGCTCGGTGCAGGTGCTGGTGCTCGACGAGGCCGACCGCATGTTCGATCTCGGATTCATAGCAGATATCCGCTACATCATGCGGCGCCTGCCGCCGCCGGACCAGCGGCTGAACCTGCTGTTCTCGGCGACCCTCGCGCAGCGCGTGCTCGAACTCGCCTACGAGCACATGAACGATCCCGAGCTGGTGCGCATCGAGCCGGACAAGATGACCGTGGACCGCGTGCGCCAGGTGATCTATTTCCCGTCGATGGACGAAAAACCGCGCCTGCTGGTCGGGTTGCTGCGCAAGATGGACCCGACCCGCACGATGATCTTCGTCAACACACGGCGTGGAGCCGAGGAACTGGAGGGGCTGCTGCGCGCCAACGGTTTCAACGCCGAGGCAATTTCGGGCGACGTGCCGCAGCGCAAACGCATGCGCATGCTCGGCGATTTCCACAGTGGCGAGCTCGCGATCCTGATCGGCACCGACGTGGCGTCGCGCGGCCTGCACATCGCGGACGTGAGCCACATCTTCAACTACGACATGCCGCAGGATCCCGAGGACTACGTGCACCGCATCGGCCGTACCGCGCGCGCGGGCGCCGAGGGCGACGCGATCAGCCTGGGTTGCGAGGACTTCGTGCAGTCGCTGCCGGACATCGAGGGCTACATCGGCCGCAGCCTGCCGCGCGCGGCAGTGACCGAGGACCTGCTCGCCGAAATCACCGTGCCGTTTCGCGAGCGTCGCCGCTTCGGCGGGCCGGGCGGATCGCGAGGCGGTCCGGGCGCCGGTCGTGGACGTGGCGGCGGTGGTAGCCGGGGTGGCAGTGGCGGCGGTGGCCGGAGTGACGGGCGTCGCGGTCCTCCTCGTGACAGCAGGCGCAGCGAGAATCGTCCGCCCGACAGGCCGGCCGGCGGGACAGGCGCACCGAAAGCGGCTCCGGCCGCTGCCGCGCAGCCCGAATCCGGCAAGCCCGCGCAGCCAGCCGGCGAAGGCGGCGAGCCGCGCAAGCGCCGTCGCAGGAGACGCGGTGGTGGCACGCCCCCCGCGGGCGGTGGCGGCGGCCCGACCACGCCGCCGAGCCCGTCCGACGGCTGACCCGGCTGGCCAGCGCCGCTACGGGATGAGGTCGGCCAGGCGCTCGATGCCCGTGAAGCCAGGTGCCGCGGCACGCTTGGGCTGGGTCGAGTCGGGCTGCAGTACCTGGTAGATCCAGCGCACGCCTGCGCTACGCGCGGCTGACAGGACGGCGATGCTGTCGTCCACGAACAGCGTCGAGCCCGGCACCACGCCGTGGTTCGCGGCGAGCCGCTCCCAGAATTCGGGCGATTCCTTCGGAACCCCGAACTCGTGCGACGAGACGAGTTCGTCGAAGTGCTTCTCGAGCCCGGTCTCCGCATTCTTGATGCCGAGGCTGATCGGGTGCGCGTTGGTCGTGAGCAGGACCCGGTGACCGCGAGCGCGAAGCCTGTCGAGGAAATCGACGACGCCGGGCAGGTAGCGGATGTGGCCTCGCATCTCGTGCTTGAGCGCGGCCACGTCGAAGCCCAGCTCCTCGCTCCAGTGGTCTATGCAGTACCAGTCGAGCGTGCCGTGTTTCGCATCGAAGCGCGGCTTCAGGTTCGCGAACGATTCGCAGGCGTCGAGTCCGCGCGCTTCACCCCAGCGCTGCGGCAGGACCTCCAGCCAGAACAGGTTGTCGAATCGCAGGTCGAGCACCGTGCCGTCCATGTCGAGGCACACGGTCTCGACCCCGGACCAGTCGGGCGGGACTGCGCAACGGCTGCTGGATGCTTCGTGCACGATGCTGAAAGGCGCCGGATGGCTGACGGGCCGCTATGATACGGCGCCACCGAACCATGCTGGAGTCCCTGAATGGCATCCGATCCCGCCGAACTGCTTCCCGGAGTCCTCGACGCCGTCGCCGCCGCGTCGACCGCGATTCTCGAGGTCTACGCTTCGGCGCTCACGGTCGAGTACAAGGCCGACGACTCGCCGATCACGCGCGCCGACCGGGCAGCGCACGAGATCCTCGCAGCCCGCCTCGCGTTGCTGACGCCAGGGATTCCCGTGTTGTCCGAGGAGGCCGAGGACGCGCATGCATTCGAGGTGCGGCGCAACTGGCGCGAGCTCTGGCTGGTCGACCCCCTCGACGGTACGCGCGAATTCATCGGGCGCAACGGCGAATTCACCGTGAACGTGGCGCTGGTCAGGGACCACGAGCCGGTGCTCGGCGTGGTCGCGGCCCCGGCGCTCGGCCAGACCTATTTCGCCGCCAGGGGGCACGGCGCCTTCTGCTCCGACGGCAGCACGGCGCCGAGGCCGATACACACGAGATTGGCCGCAGATCCGCTGGTCGTGGTCGGCAGCCGCTCGCACCGGGGCGATTCGCTGGACGGCCTGCTGGCGAAGCTCGGCCCGCACGAACTACGCCCGACGGGCAGCGCGCTGAAGTTCTGCCTGGTCGCCGACGGCACCGCGGACTTCTACCCGCGGCTCGGCCTGACCTCCGAATGGGACACCGCCGCGGCGCAGGCGGTGCTGGAGGTGGCAGGCGGCGCGGTTACACAGCTCGACGGCCGACCGTTGCGGTACAACCAGCGCGATACGCTGCTGAACCCGCATTTCATGGCTTACGGCGATCCATCGCGCAACTGGCCGGCGCTGTTCTGACCGGTGGAACTCTCGTGGTGGCTGCTCGCATTCCTGGTGCTGCTGATCGCGGTCGCCTGGTACTGGCATGACAGCCTCGGGGCCCGCGAGCGGGCCAACGTCGTGGCGCTCGAGACCTGCCAGGGCACCGGCGCGAGCCTGCTGGACGGCACTGTCGCGTTCCGCGCCCTGCGTGCCGTGAGGGTCCGCGGAGGTGCCCTTCAGCTCCGCCGCACCTACGTATTCGACTACACGCGCGACGGGCACACGCGACAACAAGGCTTCGTGGTACTCACCGGGCACAGCGTGGACAGCGTCGGACTCTGAGCCCGGCCCATCCGCAGGGCGGCCGACCCTACCCTTTTTGCTGCGCGCAGGGCTAAGCTACCCGCCCCGGACAGGCTCGAGCGGCAACGGTTTCACCGATGGCGGAAGTGAGCGACAACGTCGATACCGAAACGTTCAAGCACATTGAGCGGCTGCGCCAGCTGCGGATCGAGCATCGCGACCTCGACGACGTGATTCACCGCCTGCAACTCGACCTCTACGTGGACCAGGTGCAGATGCGGCGCCTGAAGAAGCGCAAGCTGCTGATCAAGGACCAGATCGCCCGGCTGGAGAGCCAGCTTATCCCGGACCTCAACGCCTGAGTGATGGCAAAACCGATCGAAACTGCGGCCGACATTGCCGCCCGCCTTGCCACTCCGGCCAACCTCTCGCAGATCGCGGTCGTCGCCATCGCGGTGCTGCTTGGCCTGTGGACCGCACGACTGCTGCGGAACCTGATTCCAGCCTCGGGCGCCTCCGACGAACTTCGTGGCCGGCTGCGTGAGATCGCCTGGGTCGGCGCGCCGTACGCGGCGGTGCTGGTGATCCTCGCCACGGCCGACGGACTGATGCACGCGCTGGGCATGCCTGCGCAGTTCGTCAATGTCGCGGTCCAGCTCGGCGGGCTGCTGCTGCTGATCCGCGTCGTGGTGTACCTGGCCAAGGTCTCGATGGGTTCGCGGGCGCGCCTGAAGGGCTGGGGCACGGGGATCAGCTTCTTGCTGTGGGCCTTCCTGTCGATGCACCTGCTCGGCTGGGGCGACGCGGCAATCGCGCTGCTGGACAGCATCGGCATCAACGCCGGCAAGACACGCATCTCGGTTTGGTCCGTGATGAAGCTGCTGGTGACCGTCAGCCTGTTCGTGATGATCGCGATGTGGATGGCAAGCTGGCTCGAGCGACGGGTGCTCAAGCTCGACGCGCTGGCGCCCAACATGCGCATCGGCATCGCCAAGTTCACCCAGGCGTTCCTGGTCGGCCTTTCGGTGCTGGTCGGGCTGAACGCGGCAGGACTCGATCTCACGACGCTCAACGTGCTCACCGGTGCAGTCGGTATCGGCCTCGGCTTCGGCCTGCAGAGCATCGCGGCCAATTTCGTCAGCGGATTCGTGCTGCTGATGGATCGTTCCATCAAGCCCGGCGACGTGATCAGCTTCACCGGGATGCCCGGCACGGCGACAGAGGGCTTCGGCTGGGTGGAGGAACTGCGCGGACGCTACGTCGTGGTACGCGATCGCGACGGCGTATCGACGCTGGTGCCGAACCAGAACCTGATCACCACCTCGGTCACCAACTGGAGCTACTCGGATCCGCGGGTTCGCCTCAAGCTGCCGGTCCGGGTCAGCTACCGGGGCGATCCCGAGCTTGCGATGCGCCTGCTGCTCGAGGCCGCATCCGGCCACCCGCGAATCATCCACGACCCCGCGCCGGTCGCGCGCCTGATGCACTTCGGCGACAGCGGCATCGAGCTCGAACTGCGCTTCTGGATTCCCGATCCGCACGAAGGCGTTAACAACGTGCGTTCCGACGTGAATCGCGCGATCTGGCGACTGTTCTGCGCGAACGGCATCACGATCCCGGTTGCGCAGCGTGAAATTCGCGTCGAGATGGCCGAGCCCAGGACCGCCGCGATTGAACCGGGCCGCGGCGACTGAGGCCCGATGCCGGTCGAGGTCTCAGGCTCGTTCTCGATCCCCGACGAGCTGCTGGATTTTCGCGCGGTACGCGCCTCGGGGCCCGGCGGCCAGAACGTCAACAAGGTGTCCAACGCAATCGAGTTGCGATTCGACTCGGCGGCCTGGGCGCCGCTGCGACCTACGGCACGTGCGCGCCTGAAGCGCATTGCCGGCCGGCGCATGACGGCCGCCGGCCTGATCGTGATCGACGCCCAGCGCCTGCGGTCGCTGGAGCAGAACCGCGCCGACGCGATCGGGCGGCTGGTCGCGATGATTCGCGAGGCGCTCATCGAACCGAAGACCCGGCGCCCGACGCGGCCGACCCGCGCCTCGAAGGAAAGGCGGCTGGCTAGCAAGACCCGCGAGTCCAGGGACAAGAAGCTTCGCGGCCGCGTAAGAAGCGAAGACTGAGGCACAGCAGTCGCCTTTGTGCCGGGCATCCTCGTTGCCGGGGCGTCGCGCCGCAGGGACGCGGCGCGCGAGCCTCCAGGGATGGGTTCACGGCGTCCCCGGCGATGAGGATGCCCGGCGCAAAGGGAATTGCAACCGCCTCAGCGGTGCACCACCTGCAGGATGCTGTTGCGCATCTGCTCGTGCAGCACCAGCTGAGCATCCTCGACGATGGCCTGCATCATGACCGGATCGAACAGCAGCATGTCGTCCGGCCCCCGGGCCACGACATTGCGCGTACGGGAGAGGTCGAGGAAGTTCGCGAACTGTGCGCGCTCGAAGAACTCCGGCGCGTTCATCTCGTAAAGCAGCGACATCCGCTGTGCCATCAATTCGCATTGCCGCTCCAGCGCCTGCTGCGTTATGCGACCACTGCCGGCCTTGAGCAGCAGCGAGACCGCGAGGTAGTAACGCTCGAGTATCGGCACGGTCGCCCTTGAGAGCACCGACAACTGCACCGCCTCCGGTGTCTCGGCCGGCGGCCGGGACCACATGGAGCGATCCTCGGAAGCCGACAGCAACCCCAGGTTCAGCAGGTCCTCGAGCAGGCTGTCGACGACGCCCGGGAGCTCCGATTCCGACCAGCGCAGGAAATATTCATCGGCCGCGTACGGATACACCCTGCCCGCGAGCCGATGCAGGTCGGCACGGGGCACGCTCGCATTGTTCAGGAACGCGCAGGCAAGCAGCGACGGCATCAGCAGCAGGTGCAGCGAATTGTTGCGGAAATAGCTGGTCAGGATCGCCGAGTCGTCGGTCATCCGCATGATGTCGCCAAGCTCGTGCGGCACCCGGTGCAGGATACCCAGGGACTCGCCGTGCCGGATCATCGACGCCCCGTCCAGGTCCGTGACCCAGACCTTGGACGAGTACGGCGCGCGGCGCATCAGCGACGCGTAGACTTCCAGCAGGCGGACAAGGTCGGCCTCGCCCATGCTGTGACGCGGCGTGGCCAGCATCGCCAGGCCGATCAGGTTGACCGGGGAGACGCAGGCCGCGGCGTTGATGCGCGTCATGATGGACGTCGCGAGGTCCTTCACCAGCGGCGTAAGCCAGGGCGGACGGTCGTCCGATCCCGACGGCGCGGGCGTCCAGTCCGGGGCGTGACTGCGAATCAGCGGATCGAGCGGCAGCGGCTCGCCGAAGCTCACGTACACCTTGCCGAAACGGCTGCGCAGCTCGGGGATAGCGCGCAACAGCGTCAACACGGATTCCTTTTCCTTCGGCCGTCCGGACAGCTCGTTGATGTAGGTTCGCCCCTCCACCAGGCGCTCGTACCCGAAATAGACCGGCACGAAGACCACCGGTCGGCCGGGAGCTCGCAGGTAGCTGCGCACTGTCATCGCCAGCATGCCGGTCTTCGGCTGCATCAGCCGTCCGGTGCGGCTGCGCCCGCCCTCGATGAAGTACTCGATCGAGTGGCCGCGCGCCATCATGATGCCGACGTACCTGACGAACACCGCCGTGTAGAGCTGGTTTCCCGAGAAACTGCGGCGCAGGAAGAACGCCCCGCCGCGGCGCAGGAACGAGCCGATGACCGGCATGTTGAGGTTTATGCCGGCCGCGATGTGCGGCGCCGCGAACCCCTTGTTGTACACGACGTAGGAGAGCAGCAGGTAGTCCATGTGGCTGCGGTGGCACGGCACGTAGACGACTTCGGCACCGTCCTCGATCGAGCCCAGGCTCGAGAAATTGGCGAGCTCGACGCCGTCATACAGGCGGTTCCACAGCCTGCCGAGCACGCCCGACATGAATACGACGAACGAGTGCGAGTAGTTCGCCGCGACCTCCTTTGCGTAGCCACGCGCTGCCTTGAGCGCGTCGCGCCTCGAGATCTCCTTCGACTTCATCTCCTCGCGCACTGCGTCGCGAACCAGCTTCGTGTTCAGCAGCTGCGCGACGATCGTGCGTCGATGCGACAGGTCCGGGCCGATGGTCGCGGTACGCTGGCTGCGGAACTGCGCACGCAGCAGGCGCCACAGCCGGCGCGGCCCGCGCGGCAGTCCGCGCGTCTCCGCTTGCCCGGACTGCAGCGGCATGGTGTCACCGAACAGCACCAGCAGGTTGCGGCCGTTCAACAGCAGCGACAGGACTTTGCGGAACCTGCCGCCGATGTCCCAGCCCTCGGCGACCAGCAGGCGCAGCCACGACCGCTCGCGATCGGGCGCCCGACCCCAGAACAGGCTCACGGGCACCATGTCGGCTTCAAACGCTATATCCGCCGCCGACAGCGCGGACAGGTCGCGCAGCATCTGCGGGATGCGTCGGTCGATGCGCATGCGCAGGAAACCTGCGCGTCGTTCCAGGAACAGCACGGACACGGGCAGCCCGCCGCCCGCCGGCTGCGGCCCGACCGGGGCCAGCGGCAACGGCAGCGCCTTCTCGCGACAGACGTACTCGAGCACGGCAAGGTCGATGATGCTGCGCTTCTCGAGCACATAGACGACCGGCCGGCCCTTCTCGAAGCGCTCCACAAGCGAGTCGGGAAGAATGGACGGGCGCACCCAGAACGATACGAAACGCCGGATCAGCGGCAGCAGCAACCGCTCCATCAGCGTCATGCCACTCATGCCGGCAGTCGCCCCGCCACGATCATGTGGCGATCGGACACCACGCTGATATCCAGCGTCTGCAGACCGCAGGTTGCGAGTTGCTCGCGCACCTCGTCGCGCGTGAATGCGGCGCAGAGCGAGTTGTAGAAATCCTGCTTCAGCACGTCGGGTTCCCGGCCCGCGTAGGCTTCGACGATACCGTCGGCGGCCGCGGTCGAGCCGGGCCGGAACAGGTCCATCACGAGCACCGCTGCGCCCGGTGCACCATGCTCCAGCACGGCATGCCACAGCACCATCGGATCGTGCAGATGGTGCAGCAGGCTGTTGCTGACGATGGCATCGTAGGCGTCGAGTGGCAGCCGCGCTCCCGGCAGGATTCCCTGCAGGAACCGGACGCGTTCGGCCAGGTCCGGTTCGTCGCGAATCCTTGCCTGGCCGAAAGCGAGCATCGGCCCCGAGCCGTCCAGCCCGTGCACGCCCAGGCCGGGAAGGCGGCGCGCGAGCCTGAGCGCGATGTCGCCGGGCCCGCACCCGAGGTCAAGCACCGAGCCGGCACGAAGATCGGGAAATTTTTCGGCAAACAGCGCTACGAAGCGTTGGTTCGGCTCCGAGAAGTCGGCCTCCGCATATGCGCGGGCCTGCTCGAACTCGTCCATGAGTTCGGGTTCGGGAATGCGTTGCATCGGACTTCCTGGAACGGGACTGCGCCGGTGTCGCTTACTGCCCGGGGTCCGGCGATCCGTCCCCTGACTGCTCGTCGATTGCGGCGTCCAGCGAGCCCTTGGCCGCCATGACCGTATCCTCGACGCCGCGCGCCCGGTCCTGGGTCTGGATCATGTCGTCGAACACGGTTTCGTCGGTGCTGCGGCCCTTGGCGGCTGCATCGGCCTTGTCCTGGGGCGCCTGCTCGCCGCCGCAGGCCGCGACGACCGTGAGCATCAGGGCGAGGACGGCTGTTCTTGCTGTCGACTGCATAGGCACCCCCGGGGTCGGTCCAGGGGCAATCTTACCCTTTCAGAGAAATTCTTCGATGGAGAAAAGAAAGTACGTGAGGTAGTGGTTGATCGGGCGGATCTGGTCGAGCAGGCCGTGATCTGAGTCCACGACGTGCAAGGTCGCTTTCTGCTCGCGCGCGAAGCGGTAGCTGTTGTCCACCGGGATCACCTCGTCGCGCCAGCCATGGATGATGGTTGTCGGGCAGGACGCCGGACGCGGGCTGAACTTCTCGTACCCCGGCATGTACAGTGCCGGCGCCAGCAGGAACATGCCGCGCGCCTGCAGCAGCGACGAGGCCGCGACGGACACGTATCCGCCCAGGCTCGAGCCGACCAGAACCAGCGAACCACGCAGGTCCTTGCAGAAGGAAAGCAACCGGGTGACGCGGTCCTTGGGGTCGTCGATACCGCGGTAGTCCACCGACTCGACCACGAACCCCTCCTCCCGGGCAATCTCCGCCATGGCGGCGATCTTGCTGCCCCATGGCTCGCTGTCCTTGCCATGCGAGAAGACTACGTAACGTTCAGCCATCAATATCCTCCTGCGACCAGCCCCGCGGGCATCATATTCTCCCCGCGGCGCGGATTCCGGAATCAGTTCTCATCGCCGACGCCCCACAGCCAGCGATCCAGGTCAGCGGGCGGGCTGTGCCAGCCGTAGCGACGGAGGTCCACCCGGCCGCTCGACGCATCCACTCCTTCGCTGCGCAGTCGCCGGATCTGCCGATCGCGCGATGGCGCGCCCTGTGGGAAAGCGATCCGGCCACCCGCCGCGACGATTCGATGCCACGGTACCTTGCTGCCCCTGGGCAGCGCCGAGAGCACCCGTCCGACCAGGCGCGACCGCCGTGGCCAGCCCGCGCGCTCGGCGACTGCACCGTAGGTCGTCACCTTGCCGCGGGGCACCTGCCCCACGACCGCCAGGATTGCGTCAGTCGCGTCGTTCATGTCGCCGGATGCTAGCGACCAGTGGCTCGCGCGCACAAGCAGGTTGATTGCGGTGCCCGAGCGCAGCGTGCGAGAGTCCCGCGATGAGGTCCGACGGTCCGCAACGGTTATGGCGATTCGCGATCGACCGCGGCGGTACCTTCACCGACGCCGTCGCACGCGATCCCGGTGGGCGCCTCCACACACACAAGGTCCTGTCGCGCGACCCGAAGCACCCGGGTGATCCGGCGGTCCGTGCCATCGAAGACATCCTCGCGCGCGTGCCGGGAAGCGACCCGCGGCTCGGATCGGTGCGGCTCGGCACGACGGTCGCCACGAACGCGCTGCTCGAACGCAAGGGCGAGCCAACGCTGCTGGTCACGACACGCGGCCTCGGCGATGCGCTGCGCATCGGCTACCAGAATCGACCCGACATTTTCGCCCGCGCAATACGACTGCCGCCCGTGCTGCATTCCAGGGTGGTCGAGGCGAGCGAGAGAATCGACGCAACTGGCGCGGTGCTCGAGCCGCTGGACGAGGCCTCGTTGCTGGCCGAACTGTCCGCGGCGCGGGCTGACGGCCTGCTCTCGGTAGCGATCGCGTTCCTGCACGGCCTTCGCAACCCCGGCCACGAGCGGCAGGCCGCGCGACTGGCTGCGCAGGCGGGCTTCGAAGAGATCGTCATGTCGCACCAGGTTGCGCCGCTCATCGGGCTCATCGCGCGCGGCGACAGCGCCGTGGCCGACGCCTACCTGTCCCCGATCCTGGTTCGCTACGTGCGCGATTTTCTCGGCCAGCTCGCCGATGGCCACGGCCAACCGCAGCTGCTGATGATGCAGAGCAACGGCGGGCTGGTGGATCCCGATGGATTCCGCGGAATCAACGGCGTGTTGTCCGGTCCTGCAGGCGGCGTCGTGGGACTCGCATCGATTGCCGGGGCAGCCGGGATTGGCCGGCTGATCGGTTTCGACATGGGCGGCACGTCGACGGACGTGAGTCTCTACGCGGGCGAATTGCCGCGCCGCCTCGCAACCGAGATAGACGGTGTGCGGCTGCACTCGCCAATGATGGACGTGCATACGATCGCCGCCGGCGGTGGATCGATCGTGCGATACGCCGACGGACGCCTGCAGGTCGGCCCTGAGTCGGCGGGTGCCGACCCCGGGCCCGCCTGTTACCGCCGCGGCGGCCCGGCGACGGTGACCGACTGCAACGTAGTGCTCGGCCGGATCCGTCCGGAAAGATTCCCGGCGGTATTCGGCGCTTCGGGAAACGAACCGCTGGACCCGGAGGCCTCGCGCGACCGCCTCGAGGCCATAGCCGGCGAGACTGCACGCGACGGCACCGGGCTCGGGATCGAACAGCTCGCGGAGGCATTCCTGACCGTGGCCGTTTCCCGCATGGCCAATGCGATCAGGGAACTGGCGCTCGGCCAGGGACACGACCCTTCGCAGTTCGCGCTGCTGCCTTTCGGCGGCGCGGCCGGACAGCACGCCTGCGCGGTCGCCGAGGCGCTGGGCATCGATTCGATGCTGCTCGACCCGTTGGCCGGTGTTCTCTCCGCCTGGGGCATCGGACTCGCCCGCCGCCGCTGCCTCAGGCGGCACAGTGTCCATGATCCATGTGACGCGCCGGGGCACGCCCGGGTCGCTGCCGTTCTCGACAGGCTCGAGGAGGCCGCCACGAGTGAGCTCAATCGCCAGGGAATCGAGAGCCAGCTCATCACGGTACGACGGACCGCCAGCCTGCGACTACCCGGCTCCGACTCGGGGATCGAGGTCGAATGGGGCGAGCCTGCAGCGATGCTCGAGGAATTTGCCGCTGCGCACCGCCGGCTGTATGGATTTGCGGACGACACGAGGATTGCCGTGCTGGCCGGCTGCTGTGCGGAGGCGGTCGAGCTCGAGCCGGATCCAGCACGAGAGGAACGCAGTCCGGGCACGCGCTTGCCGCCGTCCGGAGACGCCGGGCGGGGTGTCGCCGCGCCCGGGGAGACCGTGCCTGCAATCGCCGGTGGCACAGGCGCCGCACCGACAGCCCCCGCGTCGACGGTGAAAGCCTGGAGCGGCAGAGGGTGGCGTGAGATCCCGTTGCGCCTGCGCGGGGATACTGCCGAAGGCATGGTGCTCAACGGCCCGGCACTCATCGCCGAACAGGGCGCCACGGTGTGGATTGCGCCAGGCTGGGTTGCTCGCTCGCGCAGCGACGGGCGGACGATGCTTACCCGCGAACGCCTGCAAGAACGGGGGTCGTCGGTGGAAATGGCGCCCGCCGACCCGATGCGCCTGGAGGTGTTCAACGGGCTGTTCATGCACGTGGCCGAACAGATGGGCGTCGTGCTGCGGCAGACAGCGAGTTCGGTCAACATCAAGGAGCGGCTCGACTTTTCCTGCGCAATCTTCGACGGCGATGCAAACCTGGTTGCCAACGCGCCACACATGCCGGTGCACCTTGGCTCGATGGGCGCGAGCGTCACAGCGGTGATAGAGCGTCATGGCCGGGACATGCGGGCCGGCGATTCGTACATCCTGAACTCGCCCTATCACGGCGGAACGCACCTGCCGGACATCACGGTGGTCACGCCGGTGTTCGACGACGCGGGCTCGCAGATCAATTTCTTCACCGCGTCGCGCGCGCACCATGCGGACGTCGGCGGCATTACGCCTGGATCGATGCCGCCGGGCAGCCACGACATCAGCGAGGAAGGCGCGCTGATCGAGCCGATCCGCATCCTTCGCGACGGACGCCTGGACGAGGACGGATTCCGGCGCGCACTGGCCGCGGGATGCCACCCCGCCCGCAACCCGGACCAGAATCTCGCCGACCTGCGCGCGCAGCTTGCTGCCAATGCACGCGGCATCCGGGAACTGCAGCGTGCAGCCGGCGAACACGGCCTCGCGACGCTGCTCTCCTACATGAGGCATGTGCAGGACAACGCGGAGGCCTGCATGCGCCGCGCAGTACGCCGCCTGAGCAATGGAGACTACGCGTACCAGATGGACAACGGCCAGTGCGTCCGGGTCGCGGTCGCCGTGGACCATGCTGCCGGCGCGGTGACCGTTGACTTCACCGGCACCTCGCCCCAGCGCGACGACAACTTCAACGCCCCGCGTGCCGTTACCGTAGCCGCCGTGCTGTACGTGTTCCGCACCTTGATCGACGAGACGATCCCGTTGAATGCAGGCTGCCTGCGGCCGATCAACATCGTCGTGCCGCCCGGGTCGATGCTCGACCCGACGTTTCCGCACGCAGTCGTGGCCGGAAATGTAGAGACATCGCAGTGCATCGTCGACGCGCTTTACGGCGCGCTCGGCCTGCAGGCTGCATCGCAGGGCACGATGAACAACTTGACCTTCGGCAACAGCCGCTACCAGTACTACGAGACCATCGCCGGCGGATCGGGTGCGGGCGATGGCTTCGACGGTGCGAGCGGCGTGCAGACACACATGACGAACTCGCGGCTCACCGACCCCGAGGTGCTCGAGTCCCGTTTCCCGGTGCTGCTGCGCGAGTTCTCCCTGAGGATCGGCTCAGGGGGCGCCGGCGCATACCGCGGCGGCGACGGGCTGGTGCGCTGCGTGGAATTCCGCGAGGCGATGACTGCCGCGATACTTTCGAATCACCGCCGCATCGCGCCGTTCGGCCTGCAGGGCGGAGGCGCAGCCATGACGGGTGAGAACCGTGTGCTGCGGCGTGACGGCAGCTCAGAAGCGCTGGCCGCCACCGCGGAAGTCTCGGTGGAAGCCGGCGACCGCATCTGCATCGCGACGCCCGGTGGCGGGGGCTTCGGGCAGCACCGGTGACGATGGCGCCGATCGTATCACCGACGATGGTGCCGGCAGTGGCGGCCGCGGCTCGCGGTAGTAACCGAAAAGCTGCTGCGCCAGCGTGCGTTCCCGTGACGTGGCATCGTCGGCAGGTTGCGCCGGAACTCCATGCACGGTCATCCGCGTGCCGGCCGGCAGCATCATCGAGCGTGCGGGCCGCACCCGGCTGCCGTCGACCGAGTGCGTAACCAGGAACGAAAAATAGTCGCCCGCGCGTGTCGCTCGCAGCCCGACCAGGAAGCTGACACGACCTGCCGCGACTTCCTGCGGGGGATTCACGCGTTCGTCGCAGACGACGTGGCAGACGTCGCCTTTTCCGGCGGCGCCGAACAGTCCGGCGGCGGCAAGCGGGGCAAGGAAGTCCTGCACCTGCCGGGTGAGCTTGTGCCAGGTATTGCGGTCGCCGGCCTCGAACACCGACCATCGGGTTCCGCGCTCGATGCTGTTCATCACCAGCAGCGCACGACGCCGCTGCGTGAGCAACATGCTGTCCGCACTGCTCGCGGAGCCGCCGGCCAGCGTGCGCAATGCCGGCGCGTCAGGGCTTGCCGAGCGCAGCGATTGCAGCGGATTGACTCCATGCGCGATCAGGCGCGCGCGCTCCGCATCCGTCAGGTTCTGTCCGGCCCGTGTGCCCGGCCGCAGCAGAAGTTCCTGGTCGGGTCCCTCCTGCCAGGGCGAGCGATGCTGGTCGACTCGCGCCAATATTCCAGCCACGGCGCCGCCATTCGCGAAACACTCGTAGCGTCCACGCAGCCGATCGAACGCGAGGATGCGCGGGAAACACATCAGCGCATTTTCCGAACTGAACCCGAGTTCGCGGAGACCCTCGAGCGCCTCATCGCAATTCGTCCAGGCGGCAGCCGGATCGACGATCAGCATTGCGCGCAGCTCGCGACAGTGCGCCGCGGCGGCAACGAGTACGCCGGGGCCAAGGTCGCGGTCGCGAGCCGGCGGCGGGATATAGAGGAAATGCGCATGGTCGCTGGGACGCAGCGCGAACATGCCGGTGCCGCGTTCGGCGGATCCGATCAGGTCGTAGTCGGTCAGGGGCTCCCCGTCATCGCCGTCGGCATTCGAATCGACGTAGCCGATGGGGTGGCGGGCGCCGGCGCGGTAGGTCCGGTCGGGTCGCAGCGGTGGTACCTCGCCGTGCACGCGCACCAGCACAGACTCCTGCAGCGCGTTCGTGACGTAGCGGGTGCTGCCCGGGACGATCGAAAGCCGGCGGAATATCTCCTGGTCCTCGATGTGCTCGGACCCGGCGGCCCGTACGCGCTGGATGACGAGATTGAAGCGGTCGTCTTCGTTCGCCGCGATGTTGTCGTAGTCCACCGACGCCCGCAGCGCCTCGCGTGATCCGGGGTTGCGTGCCGCGAGCGTCAGCGACATCCGCCCGCAGGGCAGCGTGATCGTTGCTGGCCGGCCGCCGTTGCAGACGCGCACGACAATCGCATCGCGACCGCCGTTCTCGAAGAACTGCTCGACGGCATAGGTCATCGGGCTCGGCTGCCACAGCCCCCCGAACACCTGCTGGAACTCGGCGAAGCCATGCACGGAGACGGGACGCTGCACCGGGCCGCGCAGGGTGCGGCCAATGAAAGCGCAAGCGGATGGCGGCAGCCGCGTGATGGCGTGGTCGGCGCCAGGCGCCTCCGCCACGACCATGCCCCTCAGGTTCGACTCTGCCAAACCGTTGCCCCCGCTCATGCTCGTTCTAAGTTAGCACAAGCGATAGTGTGCGTGACGGTGCGCCAGCACTAATTATTGGGTTGTGCCGGCAGCCGGACCGGTGTTAACGGTGGCGCCGGCAGCCGTATCTTCGGCTCCATCACGGCCGTCCCAGTTGGACCCTTCCGGCAGCGTATTCTCCACGCGGCGTGCCGCCCCGAGCCATGCCTCCATCGTCAAGCCCTGGCGTGAAACCGGTACCGTGATGCCCCGGGACTCGGTCACCGCCATTTCTGCCAGCGCGGTGTCGATCGAAGCGCCGTGCTCTTCGGCCAGTCGCTGCAGCAGCGCTGCCGCCTTCTCGTCGTATGGAACAGGCGCTGGCGCCTTGCTGTCGTCCTCGCCCTCGACCGGCACCGGGAATGACTGCACGTACAGGTTCCCGCCCTGCCAGGCGGCCAGCAGCGGCTGGTTGACCACGGTCACCTTGGTGCCAATCGCAACCTTGCCGAACAGCGACTCGATGTCCTCCGGATAGAGCCGGATACAGCCATGGCTCGCGCGCATGCCGACCCCCGGTGGCTTGTTGGTGCCGTGCATCAGGTAGCTCGTCCAGCCGAGGTTCATCGCGTAGGCACCCAGTGGATTGTCCGGACCCGGCGGCACGCGTGCCGGCAGCGGATCACCGGCCGCGGCATGTTCCCTGCGAACCGATGCGGGCGGCGTCCACACCGGCCCCTTGCGCTTCGACACGATCTTGGTGCTGCCGATCGGCGTAGCCCAGCCGATCTTGCCGATGCCGATCGGATACGTGACGACGGTGCGCGGTGCATCCTTCGCGCCCTTCGCGGCCTTCGGGAAGTAGAACAGCCGCATTGCGGCGACATTGACCAGGATGCCTTCCCTGGGGCCGTCCGGAATGACGAACTGCGTCGGCAGGATGATGGTCGTGCCATCGCCCGGCAGCCACGGATCCACGCCCGGATTGGCGCGCAGCAGCTCGTCGTAGCCAAGGTCGAATCGACGCGCGATGTCCGCCAGCGTGTCCTCGTGCCGGGACTTCGTGACCTGCAGTTCACCGAGCACACTGGTCACTCCGGGAACGTATGTGAACTGGTGCGTGGCCAGCGGCGCCGTGACGGGCGGCGGCGGCGGTGGCGGCAGCGTCTTCGGCTGCGGCTGGTGCACCTGGAACACGCTGCACCCGCCGAGCGCGAGCAAGGTGATGGCAAGCGTGGCACGCACGCCGAATGCGGGATCGATCACTGGTCTTGCTTGCATCTCCGGTTTCACCCTCCTCAGAGTATCGCTGGACGGTTTGGCAGCTCGTCGGGATTGCGCGAGCCCGGAACGCCCGGGAAATGCGCCGCGAGCAGGCCGCCCACGCGACCGATGCCATCGAGCATGCCCTGTTCGAACCGGCCGTTACGGAAATTCGACTCCATGGCGCGGCAGACGTCGGTCCACTCCGCGGGGGCCACGAGACCGTTGCAGCCGCGGTCCGCGACGATCTCGACATTATTGTCGGCGAGCAGCAAGTAGATCAGCACGCCATTGTTGGCAGCGGTGTCCCAGACGCCTAGCGCCGAAAAAACCTGCAGCGCACGATCTCGAGGACTGCGGCCGCGGAGTGCCTCGATCGGTTCAATTGCGGCCTCGATCGCCACGCGGATCTCGCCGGTGTGCCGGCGCTCGGATTCCGTGATGGCCAGGTCGATCGCTGACAGCGCCGCACTCGGGAACGCACGATGCAGGGTTGCGCGTGTCGCGAACAGGTGCCGGAAAAATCGCTTCCACTGCATTTCTACCAGCTCCCGGACGCGCCGCCGCCGCCGAAGCCACCGCCGCCGCCGCTGAATCCACCACCGCCGCCGCCGAAGCCACCTCCACCGAAGCTGCCCGGAAACCCGGACCCGCCACCGCGGCGGTGACTGTACCAGCCGCGGCCGCCGGGTCCGCCGCCCGTCCCACCGCCCACGACGGCGAATATGAACGCGATCACCCCGGCAAATATCGACATCGCGATGATGCCGATGATGAGCCAGGTGATGAAACCGACCAGCCCACCGGTCGCAAGCGCCCCGCCGACGCGGCCGAACAGCCGGCGCAGGATCGCACCTCCCACAAGCGCGAACACCAGCAGGACCGGCAGCAGGTTGCCGAGCCCGCCCGCCGCACCATCGGTCATCCCGCGCCGCGCGGGTTCCGGCAGCGGTTCGCCGTCGATCACCTGCATCATGCGATCGACGCCGGCGTCGATGCCGCCATAGTAGTCACCACTGCGGAACCGCGGCACGATGACTTCGTCGATGATGCGATTGGCCGTCGCGTCCGGCAGCACGCCCTCGAGCCCGTATCCAACCTCGATGCGCACTTTCCTGTCGTCACGCGCGACCAGTAGCAGCGCGCCGTCGTCCACGCCCTTGCGCCCCAGCTTCCAGTCGTCGGCGACCCGAATGGCGAACTGCTCGATCTCCTCCGGCCGGGCGGTCGGGACTACCAGCACTGCGACCTGGCTGCCCTTCGCCTGCTCGAATGAACTGAGCTTCGAGTCGAGCGCGGCGACCTGTTCCGGCGTGAGCGTGCCGGTGAGGTCGGTGACCCGCGCCGCCAGGGCCGGGACCGGCACCAGCGGCTCGGCCCGAACCACGACAGCGCACAGCGCAAGCACCGCGGCAAGCGAGGCGATCCCGGCGAAACGCGGCCGGTGTCGGGTCAGCGACGACACTTGGGCGTCCTCGCCAGCCTGGTGCCGGCGCGCCCGGACCTCAGTTCGTCACCGGCGCGGCGCCGGGAGCGGGCGCCGCGAAATCGACGGTCGGCGGCTTCGCGATAGCCGCCTCGTTCTCGACGGTGAAGTTCGGCTTGACCTTGTAGCCGAACACCATCGCCGTCAGGTTGGTCGGGAACCTGCGCACCGTCACGTTGAATTCCTGCACCGACTGGATGTAGCGATTGCGCGCCACGGCGATGCGGTTCTCGGTGCCCTCGAGCTGCGCCTGCAGGTCGAGGAAGTTCTGGTCCGACTTGAGCTCGGGATATCTCTCCACCACCACCATCAGGCGCGACAGCGCGCTCGACACCTCACCCTGCGCAGCCTGGAACTGCTGCAGCGACGCCGGATCGTTCGCATCCACCTTGATCTGCGTTGCCTTGGCACGCGCCTCGGTCACGCCGATCAGCACGGCCTGCTCCTGCGCAGCGAATCCCTTGACGGTGTTGACCAGGTTCGGGATCAGGTCCGCACGACGCTGGTACTGGTTGACTACCTCGGACCAGGCCGACTTCACCTGCTCGTCCTGGACCTGGATCGTGTTGTAGCCGCAGGCGGAGAGCAGCATGCTCATCGCGGCGATTGCGGCAATTCGGAAAACGCGCATCGTTCATCCTCCTGCGCGGCCCGAATGGGCACGCGTGCCGGACATTATGGGGTGGGCCGGTCAAATCTCCATGACCGGCGCCACCCGGGGTGGTTCACCAGATCTTGACCATATCGTCCGGCGGAAGGTAGAGCTTGTCGCCGGGCTTGACGTCGAACGACCTGTCGAACGACGGCATGTTGCGCACGACGCCATTGACGCGGTATTCGGACGGGCTGTGCGGATCGGTGAGCAGGCGCTTGCGCAGCTCGTCCTCACGGTACTTGCGCGCCCAGATCTGCGCCCATCCGATAAAGAAGCGCTGGTCGCCGGTGAACCCGTCGAGAACCGGGGCCTCGGTGCCGGCGAGTGAGCGGCGATAGGCCTTGTAGGCCACGGAGAGTCCGGAAATGTCGCCGATGTTCTCGCCCATCGTAAGCTTGCCGTTAAGGCTCATGCCCGGGATCGGGCTGAATGCCGAATACTGGACGTCGAGCACGCTGGTCTGCTCGCGGAACTTGGTGTCGTCTTCCGCCCTCCACCAGTCACGCAGGACGCCATCGCCGTCGAACTGCCGGCCCTGGTCGTCGAACCCGTGGCTGACCTCGTGCCCGATCACCGCGCCGATGCCACCGTAGTTGACGGCGTTGTCGGCCTTCGCGTCGAAGAACGGCGGCTTCAGGATCGCGGCCGGGAACACGATTTCGTTGGCGAGCGGGCTGTAGTAGGCATTGACCGTCTGCGGTGTCATGCCCCACTCGGACTTGTCCACAGGCTTGCCGAGCTTGGCAAACTCGATGCGGCGGTTGGCCTCGCGCGTGCGCATTACATTTCCGATCAGGTCGTCGCGCTGGATGGCTACGTCCGGCTTCGGCTGCCATTTATCCGGATAGCCGATCTTGACCGTGAACTTGGCGAGCTTGTCATGCGCAGCCTGCTTCGTCTCCGGGCCCATCCAGGCGAGCTGGTCGATCGACTCACCAAAAGTGCTGAGCAGGTTCGACACCAGCATCTGCATCTGCGCCTTCGACTCGGGTGGGAAATACTCGGCGACGTAGAGGCGGCCGAGCATCTCGCCCATCACGAACTCGATCTGCTGGATGCCTCGCTTCCAGCGCGGCCGCATCTCCTCCACGCCGGTCAGCGTGGTCTCGCGGAATACGAACGCCGCAGCGGCGTACTTGCCGCCCATCAGCGGCGCGTAGTCGTCGGTCACGTGAACCCGCAGGTAGTCCTTCCAGGTCGCGAGCGGCACGTCGCGGACCGCGGCGGCCATTCCCTTGATGTAGCTCGGCTGGCCGACGACCATCGTCGTCGCACCCGGCAGGCCCGCGGCCGCAAGCCACGCTTTCCAGTCGAAACCCGGCGCAAGCTTCGCCGCCGCCGCGAGGTCCATCGGGTTGTAAGCCTTGACCGGGTCGCGCAGCTCGACATTGGTCCACTGCGCCTTCGCCAGTCGCTTCTCGAGCGCCACGACGCGCTTGGCCGCCGCAGCGGCGTCCGGGCGACCGTTCATCGCGAGCAGGTCCCGTGCATAGTCCTGGTACTTGCCACGGACCTCAGCGAAGCGCCCCTCTTCCTTCAGGTAATAGTCGCGATCGGGCATGCCGAGCCCGAACTGGTAGATGTGCAAGGAGTTGACCTCGGGGTCCTTCTCGTCGGGCATCACGAACGCAAGCAGCGGCGCAGCCGTACCGAACGGCTCGATGCCCGGCGGCCCGGCCACGAACCGCTGCTGCGCGCGCCCGAAATAGGCGATGAGTCCGGCGCGATCGCCGATGCTGTCGATCGCGGCGAGTTCCGCCTGCAGCGCCGCAGGACCCCTGCTCTCGGCGGTAGCCTCGTCCATGTAGCTGGCGTACAGGTCGCCGATCATCTGCGAGTCGCTGCCGACCGGGCCGGGCGTCGCGGCCGCATGCTCGACGATGCTCTTGAGGTTCTTCTCGACCTCGTCGGCCAGCATTCCGAAGGTGCCGTAATTGGACTTGTCCGGCGGAATCTGGGTCTTTTCAAGCCAGGTGCCGTTCACGAACCGGTAGAAATCGTCCTGCGGGCGGACGCTGCGGTCAAAATTCGCAAGGTTCACGCCCGACTCGAGCACCGGGACCGCGGGCAACGCGGCCGCGGGAGCCGGCGTCGCAGGCGCCTCGGTGGCAGCGGGCGGCGAACCCGCGCAGGCGGTCAGCGTGAGAAGGCAGGCAACGGGTAGCGACCAACGCATGGTTCATGTCTCCATGATGAAACCGCGCCCGGATGGCCGGACCCGGCGGAAGGGCGCGAATTATAGATGAATCAGGCGAAGCCGGCCCGGATGTGGACCGGCCACCGCAGCCTGCGGATTCCGGCGTCGCCCCAGGCAGACTCGAGCGCGGTGCGCAGCGGCCGCAACGGGTCGCGACCGTGATGGTCCCGGTATCGCTGGACCGCGGACCACGACCCAAGGTAGCCAAGGACCCTCTCCAGGTCCCAGGTGGTCTCGAGCGCGAACGCCGGGGCCGCCGCCTCCCGCCACGGGAACGGCAGCGTCTGGTAGCCGAGTTCGACGTAGCGTCGCTCCGGGGGCCAGAACGCACCGACCACGTTCTCGTAGAAGTCGTCGATCACCGCGTCCACTGCCTCCGAACTTCCGCCGTCAGGGTCGTCCAGCCGGAATTTCCCGTAGGTCCAGGCGGCGACGACACCGCCAGGCACCAGTACGCGCCGGCACTCCGCGTGAAATCGACCGAAATCGAACCAGTGCGCAGCCTGTGCCGCGGTGACCAGTGACACGGTGTGGTCCCGGATCGGCAGGCGCTCCGCGAGCGCAGCCACATAAGCAACGTTCGGCCCCGGCGTCGCGCTGCCAAGCTGCCCCAGGCTGCCGTCGAGCGCCACCACCTGGTCAAACCGGCTCGACAGCGACAGCGCGGCCTGCCCGTTACCGGTCGCGCAATCCACCGCCAGGCGCCGGTCTGGAGCCAGCGACGAGACCCAGTCGATCAGTCCTGGCGGATAGGCCGGACGATAGCGGCTGTAGGCCGCCGACTGGCGTGAAAAGTGATCCTTGAAGGACATGGAGCGGTTCCGCCGCCATGGTGCGCGAGGCTCGCGCCGAACCGCAACCGGCAACGGCCCCGTGGCATAGAATCCGGCACCATGCACGGCTTACAGATCGTCGACATTGCGCACGTGATCCAGCAAGAAAAAAACCCCGGGTTTGTGGCCCGGGGTCGAAGAGCGGACTTTGGTCGAAGGGAAGGGAAAAGTCCGCCAGGGGATCGATTCAGTTCGTCAGTGCAGCCGGGACCACTGCAGCACTTTCACTTCGCGCGCAGCAATTCCCATGTTGTGCGCGATGATGCGCGATGCCTCGCGGAGTTCCCGGCCGGGCTTCGGCTGGCCGTCGAGCTCGACGACGCCCCGGTACTCCTGCAGGCCACGCGGGTCCGGCTCGTCCACCAGGAAGTGCGCGTAGTACTTGTTGCTCATGGCACGGGACGCTACTGATGCAGCAGCGGCGAAACCGTGATCCGTCGCACATCCCGGTCCGGACGGGAAGTCCGCGGTCCGCGTGAGGCGGAAAACATGACGCGTTACCGGAAATCCGAGCCCCCGGGCTCGAAGTTCGCGACCGCGGAGGGTGCCCGCCGGCTGCGCGAGGAACTCGACTTCCTGTGGCGGATCGAGCGGCCACAGGTGACTCGCGCGGTGCAGGAAGCCGCCGCGCAGGGCGACCGCTCGGAGAACGCCGAATACATCTATGGCAAGAAGCAGCTGCGCGAAATCGACCGGCGCGTGCGCTTCCTGCGCAAGCGTCTCGAAGGCATGGTCGTGGTTGCGCAACCTCCAGATGACACCCGTCGCGTGTACTTCGGCGCGTGGGTGAAGATCGAGGACGAAGAAGGCAACGAGACCGAGCTTCGCATAGTCGGACCCGACGAAATCGATCCCGCGCGACGCTACGTGAGCATGGACTCGCCTCTCGCGCGGGCGCTGATGCGCCGCTCGCGGGACGAGGAATTCACGGTCGAAGTGCCGGGCGGACGGCGAACCTACGTGGTGACGGAGATACGGTACGAGCCGGGCGGATAAAGCGGCTGCTGACTACGCTTCGTCCGAGTGATCCGGCGGCTAGACGGTCGGCAGCATCGCCCCGCTTTCGCCGCTGATCGCGCCGCACAGGCATCCGCCGCGTACGGCCCGCGGCGTCACACGACCCGGACGTTCTTGAACTGCCAGGGATCGGTCTGGTCGATGTCTTCCGGAAACAGTCGCGCGCGATCCACCAGCGGATGCCACTCCGTGTACTCACCCACGACTGGGCCGAGGTACGGACCGCAGATCTCGAGGATGCGCCGGAAGTCGAGGTCTTCCGGCTCGACGACGCCCTCGTTGGGGTTTTCCATGGCCCAGACGAGTCCGGCAAGCACCGAAATCGTCACCTGCAGCGACGTGGCATTGTTGTGCGGGCACAGATCCCGGGCCTCCTGCACGGACAACTGCGAGCCGTACCAGTAGGCATTTTTCTTGTGCCCCGCGAGCAGCACGCCGAGTTCGTCCACGCCCTTGACGATCTCGTCCATCATGATCTGCTTGCGCTCCTGGAGCTGCCAGTTGCGGCCCGCGAATTCATGCACGGACAGCACCGCGTCATCGCAGGGGTGATAGGCGTAATGCACCGTCGGGCGATACTCGACCTTCTCGCCCTTCTTCACGCTCAGGTAGTCGGAAATCGAGATCGACTCGCCGTGCGTGATCAGGAACCCGTGGAACTGCCGGGCCAGCGGCGTCCAGGTGCGCACTCGCGTCGCCGCACCAGGCTGCATCAGGTAGATGGCGCTGCCCCGGCCGAAGTCGTGCTTCTTCCCGTCGCGCGGCCAGTTCTTCTCGTGCGATCCCCATCCGAGTTCCGCCGGCTGGC
Organism: uncultured Gammaproteobacteria bacterium; assembly: GCA_963793005.1. Taxonomy (GTDB): domain Bacteria; phylum Pseudomonadota; class Gammaproteobacteria; order Steroidobacterales; family Steroidobacteraceae; genus RPQJ01. The sequence goes on along the minus strand of CAWBYP010000002.1, from coordinate 2,192,700 downwards.
AGCCCTCGCCGGCGAAGCCGTCGACCGACCACGTGTTGACGAACTCGCCCGGTTCCTTCGGACGCAGCGACACCTGGGTGTCGCGCTCGGCGATGTGTATTACCTTGACACCGAGCTGCTGCGCGAGTTGTGCCCAGGCCTCGCGGGAAGCCGGCTCCTCGTGCTCGAGCCCGGTGTCGGATGCGATGTTGAGCAGCGCCTGCTTGACGAAGTGCGAAACAAGGCCCGGATTCGCGCCGTGGGTTATCACGGCGGTGGGCGCCTTGACCTTCGCATTGCGCAGCGCCAGCGCGGTCTCGCGCAGCGCATAGTTGGTGCGGCGCGCCGGGGGCGCCGTCAGGTCCATGTACCCGCCGACCCACGGCTCGATACAGGTGTCGAGGTAGAGCGAACCCTGCTCCCAGCAGAACTGGATCAGCGCGACGCTCGAGACATCCACCGACAGGTTGAGCAGGAAGTCGCCGCGGCCGACCAGCGGGTCGAGCACTTTCTTGAAATTCTCGCGCGTCAGCGACTGCCTGATGAACCGCACCCCGTATTCCGCCGCGACCTTCTCGCCCAGGTCATCCTTGGTGACGATCGTGACCTGGTCAGGCTTGATCTCCAGGTGGCGGAAGATCAGCGGCAGGACGCCCTGGCCGATGCTGCCGAAACCGATCATCACCAGCCGCCCTGGGAAAGTGACATGTACGGGGTAATTGCTCATGACGACACCAGGGATTGCTCGAAGGAAATTGAATGCGGCGGCAATTAATGCGGCGGCGCCGGTAGTTTACCCAATATCTGTCGCGGGTCACGCAACGGTGTCCGGCGAGCAGCGGCCATCATCCCCTCGGCGAGCCGTCGCGCCAGTGCGGAGGATACGTGCGATCGAAGCCGGGCAGCGACTCCATGCGCGAGATCCAGCGCGAGATCGCCGGATACGTCGTCTCCATCGGCAGGAACCGCGACCGGAGCTCACCCATCTCGCGCTTTTCCATCGCGCGCAGCAGGAGCATGATGCCCGGGAATACAACCATGTCCGCGGCAGATACATGTTCGCCGACCAGCCACTCCGACTTGCTGAGCCGCCCCTCTATCGTCCGCGCCTCGCCTGCGACCAGATGCGTGGCGCGCGTGACGTCCTCGATGCGAGCGTCCATGTGGCCCAGGAATGCGGCCGACACGATTTCCATCAGTTGCGCCTCCGCATAGACCTGGTACTCGCAGATCACGCGCATGATCGTGCCGGCTTCCTCGGGCGTGCGACCGAAGATAGGCGGCTCGGGATATTTCCGATCGAGGTAGTACAGGCAGGCCAGCGACTCGAACACGACAAAGTCGCCGTCCTTCAGCACCGGCACCCGGCCCCTCGGGTTCATGCGCAGCATCTGCGGCGACTTGTGCTCCTGCTTGGAGAACTGCAGCAGGTGGGACTCGTAGGAAAGTCGCTTGAGCTCGAGCGCCAGTTGCACGCGCCAGGAATACGGGCTGCCACTGCCCCAGTAGAGTTCAATCGTCATGGCGCATCCTCCCGGCCATTGCCTGCCCGTGTCGGCACCGAGCCCGGATTGTACTGGCGGCAGTCATGCGGCGATATCGGGCAGCGGGAGGTGCCGTGGGAACGATAATCCAGGCCGAGGAAATTGCCGGGCGGCTCGAAGACCGGGTCGTCCGTGTGTTCGATTGCCGCTTCGACCTCGCGCGGCCAGATGCCGGACGCGAAGCGTACGCGGCGGGCCACATTCCGGGCGCCGCCTACGCGGACCTGAACCGGGACCTGTCGGCACCGCAGACGCCGCGCTCCGGGCGACACCCGTTGCCGGCACCTGCTGCGTTCGCGGAGCGGCTGCGCGCATTCGGCGTGAATCGCGACTCGGTGGTCGTGACATACGACGCCGGCAATGGCATGTATGCCTCGCGGCTGTGGTGGATGCTGCGCTGGCTCGGACACGACGCAGTGTTCGTGCTGGATGGCGGCCTGCGTCGCTGGGTCGCGCTTGGCCTGCCGGTCGACACGTTGATACCGGAGCGCTGCCCGGGAGATTTCAGCGCGAGCCCCCGGCCCGGCATGCAGGTCGATGCGGCCGGCGTGCTGGCCCGCGTGGCGGATCCCTCCACGCTGCTGCTCGACGCCCGCGCGCCGGAACGTTACCGCGGCGAAGTCGAGCCGATCGATGCGATGGCGGGACACGTTCCCGGCGCGGTGAACCATCCGTTCACGACCAGCATCGGCGAGGACGACCGGCTGCTGCCGGCCGATGAATTGCGCGTGGCGTTCGCCCGCAGGCTCGACGGTGTGACAGCCGACCGGGCGATCGCCATGTGCGGCTCGGGCGTCACCGCCTGCCACCTGCTGCTCGCGATGGAGCACGCCGGGCTCCCGGGCGCCCGGCTCTACCCGGGCTCGTGGAGTGAGTGGTCGCGGGATCCCTCGCGACCGGTCGCCCGCGGCGCCGCGCCCTGAGCGCCTCGGCTTCCATTGCGCAGCCGCGCGCTTCTGCTATGGTGCGCGCCTCGTTTTTTCCCCTGCCCCGGAGTCGCGAGTGGAAAACACTGCACGCAAGCCGACACTGGGCGGCAAGTGGAAAGTCGAAGACTCGACCGAACTCTACGGCGTCGATGCCTGGAGCAACGGCTATTTCGCCATCAACGGCGCGGGTCACGTCGTCGTTCGTCCTGACCAGACGGTCGCCCGCGAGATCGACCTGCTCGAGGTCGTGCAGGGACTCGAGGCGCGCGACCTCACGACGCCGGTCGTCGTGCGTTTTTCCGACATCCTGCGCCACAGGCTCAAGCGGCTGAACGACGCGTTCGCCACTGCGATCGCGGAGAACGACTATCGCAACCGCTATGCCGCGGTCTTCCCGATCAAGGTCAACCAGCAGAGGCTGGTGGTCGAGGAGGTGTACGGATACGGGCGCGAGTTCGGATTCGGGCTGGAGGTCGGCTCCAAGCCTGAGCTGCTGGCGGTCATGGCCATCACCGAGGGCGAGTCGGAGCGGATGATCATCTGCAACGGCTTCAAGGACGACAGCTATATCGAGGCCGTGATCCTCGCGGCCAAGCTCGGCCGCACCATTATCCCGGTGGTCGAGAACTTCGACGAGCTGCATCTGATCCTGAAGCACGCCCGCGCCTACAACGTGCGGCCGAGCATCGGCGTGCGCGTCAAGCTGGCGAGCGAAGGCGCCGGGCGCTGGCGCGAGTCGTCGGGCGAGAAATCCAAGTTCGGGCTGTTCGTCACCGAGATCCTGGAACTCTTCCGGGTGCTGAAAGAACAGGGCATGGAGGATTGCCTGCAGCTCGTGCACTGTCATCCCGGCAGCCAGTTGCAGGACATCCGCCGCGTCAAGGACGCGGTCAACGAACTCGCCCACGTCTACGCCGAGCTGAAGCTGATGGGCGCGGGACTCCGCTATATCGATGTCGGTGGCGGCCTGGGCGTGGACTACGACGGCAGCCGCACCAACTACCCTTCATCGATCAACTACACAATTGCGGAGTACGCGAGCGACGTGGTCTACCGCATCGCGAACGTCTGCAACGCTCGCGGTATCGAGCACCCGGTGATCATCAGCGAATCCGGCCGGGCGATCGCGGCGCACCACAGCCTGCTGGTGTTCAACACGCTCGGCGGCACGATGCTCGACAAGTTCCGGGTCGACGACCAGTTCACGGAGGATTGCGCGCGCGACGCCACGCTGCCGCAGCCGGTGCGCGACCTGCTCGACGCCTACCGCTCGATCACGGAACGACGGCTCGTCGAGTGCTACCACGACGCGCAGCAGGCTCGTGAGCAGGCGCTGCAGATGTTCAACCTGGGCTACCTGAGCCTCGAGGCGCGCGGGCTGGTCGAGCGGCTCTACTGGGCGACTTGCGGGAAGATCCGCGACCTCTGTCGGCGCCTGCCTGCCGTTCCAGAGGAGCTCGAGGGGCTCGAGGCGATCCTCAGCGACATTTATTTCTGCAACGTCTCCGTGTTCCAGTCGCTGCCGGACAGCTGGGCCATTGACCAGCTGTTCCCGATCATGCCCATCCACCGCCACGATGAGCAGCCGACCCGCAGCGCCGTGCTCGCCGATATCACCTGCGACTCGGACGGCAAGATCGATCGCTTCGTGAGCCTGAGAGAATCGAAGCGAACGCTCGAGCTGCACGAACTGCGGGCGGGCGAGCCGTACTACCTCGCCGCATTCCTGGTTGGCGCCTACCAGGAGACGCTCGGCGACCTGCATAACCTGTTCGGCGACACGCACGTGGTGCACATCAAGCTGCACGAGGAAGGCGGCTGGGCGATAGAGGAGACAGTCAAGGGCGACACCGCGGCTGAAGTACTGCGCTACATGCGCTACGACGTGGAACGACTCCTGCCGCAGCTGGTGCGGGACTGCGAGCGTGCCGTACGCGAAGGCCGCCTGTCGCTGGCGGAGAGCCAGGCATTGCGCCGGTTCTACGTCGGCGAGTTGAACGGCTATACCTACCTCGAAAAAGCCTGATCCCTGCCCGGGCGCCAACGGAGCACACGATGGACACGAGGACCCTGGTCGCGATCTTCGCAACGGTTTTCCTGGCGGAACTGGGCGACAAGACCCAGCTCGCGACGGTCCTTTTTGCGTCGAACGCGGCGAACCGGCCACTCTGGGTATTCGTCGCAGCCTCGGCGGCATTGCTCGCGGCAACGGCGATCGCGGTCGCGGCCGGCAGCCTGCTGTCGAACTACGTCAACACGCGGTACCTGTCACTGCTCGCCGGTATCGGTTTCATCGTGATTGGCGCGTGGACACTGTGGGGTGCCATCAGGGGACTGTCCCCCTGAGGGGACTGTCCCCTGCAAAGCCCGAGGGGACAGTCCCTTGAGGGGACAGTCCCCGACGACACCCGTCGACAGTCCGGGTAATTTATTGCGTCGCATCAATGATTTAGGTTGCGGCCGGCCCGAATTCTTGGGTAGTCTTGGTACCCTCAGGATTCACGGCACCGTACAACAGGCACCCAAGCCGACGTACTCGAGCAGTCATCGCCTCCCATCGCTCCGGTGCATTCACCCTTGCCAGCCATGTTCCAGTCGCCAGGTCTAATCGGTGCCGTATGCGCCCGGGTCGGCGGCGTTCGCGCGTCGGGTAATCCCTAGCGAGCAAGGCGGTGGCGACGTGACACCTTCGAAACCTGCCGCAGTGCGGGTCGGGCAGGCAACTTGAAGACCCGGTCGTCTCGAGCACGCAGCGCACAAACTGCAACCGTCCATTGTTCCATATTTTCCCTTGCTGGACATGAGTTTGTGCTAGACTGCGCCGCGATCGTTGCCCGTACGTGTCTTGCAGGGCGCCAGTTGGCGTCTGGTTTGTTAAGCCGAAACGTCTACGATCAGGTGACAGGAATCGCCCGCGCTCTGGCCCTGGAAAGGATCCCGGCGTGCGGACGGATCGGCTTTTTCACCCCTGTCGTTGTGTGTTGATAATTTCTCTTAGGATGTTCGAATGACCAAGATCTACGTGGGCAACCTGCCTTTCTCCGCCACTGAGAGTGAAGTGCGCGACCTGTTCGCACAGCACGGCACTGTCGAGTCCGTGGCCCTGCCGTCCGATCGTGAGACCGGCCGCCCCCGCGGCTTCGGCTTCGTCGAGATGCCGCAGGCCGACGCTCAGACTGCCATGCAGGCGCTGAACGGCTTCAACATGGGCGGACGCCCGCTGCGCGTGAACGAAGCGCAGGACCGTCCGCGCACTGGCGGCGGCGGTGGTCGTCCCGGCGGCGGCGGTGGCCGCTCGGGTGGCGGCTACGGCGGCGGCGGTGGCGGTGGTGGCTACGGCGGTGGTGGCGGCGGTGGCGGTGGCGGCCAGCGTCGCTGGTAATCGCCTTCGCGCTTGAGCGCGACTGCTGACGACCAAAAAAGAAGGCCCGGGGAAACCCGGGCCTTCTTCGTTTGCGGTTACCGCATGTCCCGGCACGGAGCCGGGACGCGGAGTTTACGCCTGCGTCTCAGCCTCCCGACTCGCTCAGCTTCTCCATAGCGTCGCTCAGGTTGAAGCTGCCGGGCTTCTGTCGTGGCGGGAACTCCTTGAAGCTCTCGAGCCAACCCTTCACGTACACCTGGGCAGGCGCCAGCAGGAACACGCGCTCGAAGCGCCACGTCTTGTAGCCGATACCGTCGCGGTCGGCACGCTCGAACGGGTCGGCGCGCAGGTCGAACAGCTTCGGCGTTCGCAGCGTGACAAGCGGCTCTTCCCAGACTTCGAAGCTCTCGGCCCGCTGCTCCATGAACACGAGCTTCCAGCGGTCGTAGCGCAGGCCGGCGACGTTGGCGTCGTCGGTCCAGTACAGGAACTCGTGGCGCGGCCACTCGCCCTGGCCCTGGAACGCCGGCATCAGGTTGTATCCGTCGATGTGGACCTTGAACTGGGTGCCGCCGATATTCGACCCCTTCAGCAGGTCCTCCTTGAGCCCGGGCTCGCCGACAGCGGCCATCAGCGTCGGTACCCAGTCCTCATGCGAGATGATGCTGTTGATTTCGGTGCCCGGCTTGATCACGCCTGGCCAGCGCACGACCAGCGGGACGCGGTAGCCGCCCTCCCAGTTGGTGTTCTTCTCGCCGCGGAACGGCGTGGTTCCGCCGTCCGGCCAGCTCATCACCTCAGCGCCGTTGTCCGAACTCCAGATGACGATCGTGTCCTTCGTGACACCCAGGTCGTCCAGCAGCTTCAGCATCTCGCCGACGTGGGCGTCGTGCTCCGTCATGCCGTCGGCGTAGATGCCGAGCCCGGTCTTGTCCTTCGACTCGGGGCGCAGATGCGTCCAGACGTGCATGCGGCTCGTGTTGAACCACACGAACCACGGCTTCTTCGCCGCGTCCTGGCGCTTTATGAAGTCAATCGACGCGTCGGCCACCTCGTAGTCGATGGTCTCCATGCGCTTCTTCGTGAGCGGGCCTGTGTCCACGCAATCCTGCTTGCCCCAGGGGCCGAAGCGCGGGTCGTCAGGCAGTGAGCTCTTCGCGCCCGTCGCCTTGCACTTGAATACGCCGCGCGGGCCGAACTTCGCCTTGAAATCGGGGTTCTTCGGGTAGTCAGCGTTCTCAGGCTCTTCCTCGGCGTTCAGGTGATAGAAGTTTCCGTAGAACTCATCGAAGCCGTGCAGCGTCGGGATGAACTCATTCCTGTCGCCCAGGTGGTTCTTGCCGAACTGGCCAGTGGCATAGCCCTTGGCCTTCAGCATTTCGGCAAGCGTCGGATCCTTGGCCGAGAGGCCCTCGGGCGCGCCAGGCAGGCCCACCTTGGTGAGGCCGGTGCGGACCGGAGACTGGCCAGTGATGAACGCCGCCCTGCCCGCCGTGCAGCTCTGCTGGGCGTACGCGTCGGTGAAGATCGCGCCTTCGTGCGCGATACGATCGATGTTCGGCGTGCGATACCCCATCATGCCGCGGTTGTAGGCGCTGACGTTCCAGTAGCCGACGTCATCGCCGAAAATCACCAGGATGTTCGGCTTTGCGGCGGTCTGGGCCACGGCGATGTGGCTGGCCAGGCACGCGATCAGCGCGCCCAGCAGTCGGGTCACTTTAGACATAGGATTCTCTACCCCTGTTGGCTGGATCCGGGTCACGTACACCCGGGCTTGGTAGTCTCGTATTCGATCGTTCCGAGTGTCCAATGCATTCAAACCTCAGGTTTGATAACTTTCACTCATGAAACTGGACCTGCGAAAAATGCGACACGTTCTCGCGCTCGATCAGTACCGCAGCTTTGCGCGCGCCGCGGAGGCAATCGGGCTGACCCAGCCCGCCCTCTCGCGCAGCATCCGCTCGCTCGAGGACGACATCGGGGCAAAGATCTTCGATCGCGACCGGGCGCGCGTCGAGCCGACGGCTGTCGGGGCGCGGCTGATCGAGCTGGCGCGACCGCTGGTCTCGCAGGCCAAGGTCGCCGAGCAGGAACTGGGGCAGATGGTCGGGCTCGCGGGAGGCCTGCTGAGGATCGGTGCCGGCCCCTTCGCCGCCGAGACCTCAGTGGGCACCGCCGTCGGCCGCCTGGCCCGGCGATACCCGGACGTCCTGGTGGACTTGTCGGTCAGTGACTGGCCGAATCTCTACCGCCGGCTGCTGAACGACGAACTGGACGTGGTGATCGCCGAGACCAGCCACGCCATCGGCGACGACCGGCTGGCCATAGAGATGCTGCCGCAGCATCCCGCAGCTTTCTACTGCCGGCCAGGGCATCCGCTGTTGATCAAGGACGAGGTGACGCTCGAGGACATCAGCCGTTTCCCGCTCGCCATGACGATTCTCCCGAAGCGCCTGCTGAAACTCATCGGCAAGGCCGAGACAATGTTGCGGACGGACCTTCCTGAAGGTGCCGCGACAACCGAGTTTCGTATCGAGATGCCGTATCTGGCGCGCAGCATCGTGATGGAATCCGACATCCTCGGTCTCGCGTTGCCGCACCAGATCGAGCGCGAGGTTGCGCTGGGCCACCTCGTGGAGCTGCGCCTGGAGGTGACGCCCGCCTGGCTGACCAGCTACTACGGCATCGTTCGTCTCGCTCGTCGCACACCTTCGCCGGCTGTCAGCGAGTTCCTGAAAGTGCTGCGTGAGGTCGAGGGCGAAATCGATGCGGGGCCGGGCGCAGTTGCGACAATCGCGCCCTCCCCGACCTGACGCCCCCCATCCGGGCTTTCTTTCTTCTCCGGTTGTGGCTACCACATGTCCCGCAGCCGGGAAGCGACGTCGATGCTCGCTCCCGCCGGTGCCAGCTGCGCTTCCATGCCCTCAGGCGACTCGGGCCACGCAGCACGGTCGAATTTCCCCACTACGGCATCGGTCAGGAATCGGCTGTGTGCCCCGTGCACGTAACGGTCGCCGCCCGGCGCCTGCTGCGTGACGTAGAAGCGGACCGGCGTGACCAGGTGCAGTTCCTGGCGTGCGCGCGTCATCGCCACATAGAGCAGGCGGCGCTCCTCGTCGATGAGTTCCGGACGGCCCGTCGAGAACTCGGACGGGAAACTGCCGTCCGTGACATTGAGCACGTAGGCGGATTCCCATTCCTGTCCCTTGGCCGAATGCACGGTCGAGAGCACCAGGTAGTCCTCGTCTAGCAGCGGGTCGCCGGACAGGTCGCCACTGGCCTGCGGAGGGTCGAGAGTAAGCTCGGTGACGAACGACTCACGCGTCGCATGCTGCACGGCGAGGCGCTCGAGCTGCTCCAGATCGCCGCGCCGTGCCTGCGCCGAATCGTAGAGGCGCTCCAGTTGCGGTTCGTACCAGGCACGCACGAGTGTCAGCTGCCCCTGCCATGGAGCGCCGCCCGCCAGCGAAGCCATCAGTCCTGCGAGCGCGTGCCAGTGCTCGCGCGCCGGCGCAGGCACCGAGTGCGACGCAAGTGCCGACCAATGGTATCCGGCAGCCTCGAATGCCTGGCAGGCCCGCTCTGAATTCGCTGGTCCCATGCCCGGCAGCAGCTGCATGACGCGGAACGACGCGATTCGATTGCGGGGATTGTCAGCCCAGCGCAGCACGGCCAGCAGGTCCTTGACGTGCGCCGCTTCCAGGAACTTGAGCCCGCCGTACTTCACATAGGGGATCTTCCGGCGCATCAACTCGAGTTCAAGCACGTCGCTGTGATCCGAGTTGCGGAACAGCACCGCCTGTCGCCGCAGTTCGATTCCACGCTCGCGGCATTCGAGCACCCGCTCGACGACGTATCCGGCCTGCGCCTGGTCGTCCTGCACGATGACGAGCCGCGGCTTCACGCCGCCGGCGCGCGAACTCCGCAGGAACTTGCGGTACTGCCGCCCTCCTTCGGACATCAGCGCGTTCGCGGCATCGAGCAGCGGTTGCGTCGAGCGGTAGTTTTCCTCGAGTGTCACGACCCGGGCGGGCGGCGAGAATTTCTGCGGGAAATCCAGGATGTTGTCCACCGTACCGCCGCGGAACGAGTAGATCGCCTGCGCGTCGTCACCGACCACCGTCACACCGCTCCCATCGGGCTTCAGCCTGAGCAGGATCTCGGCCTGCAGTGCGTTGGTGTCCTGGTACTCGTCCACCAGCACGTGGTCGAATTTGGCGCCGATCTCGGCGGCCATTCCGTCGTCACGCATCATCATCTGCCAGTAGAGCAGCAGGTCGTCGTAATCGAGCACCTGCTGCGCGAGCTTCTCCTCGACGTAGGCACGGCACAGCGACGCGAGTTCGTCCTCCCAGTCCAGGCACCATGGCCAGCCGGTCTCGAGCGTCTCGCGCAGCGATCGCTGGGTGTTGACCCGGCTGGAGTAGATGCCGAGGCAGGTGTCCTTGCGCGGAAAGCGCTTTTCGGTTTTAGAGAAACCCAGCCGATGACGCACGACGTCCATCAGGTCGGCCGCATCGCCGCGATCGAGCACGTTGAACGCCGGGTCCAGGCCGAGCCGATGCGCATAGGTCCGGATGAGCCGATTGCCGATCGCGTGAAACGTGCCGGACCACGGCAACCGGAACGACGAGCCGCCGCCTGCCCCGCGCGCTCCGGCCATCGCCTCGGCCACGACACTTTGCGCACGGCGGGTCATCTCGAGCGCCGCGCGCCGCGTAAACGTGAGTAGCAGCAATCGCTCCGGCGCCGCGCCTTTCAGCAGCAGGTGGGCGACCCTGTGCGCGAGCGTACTGGTCTTGCCGGTCCCGGCGCCCGCAATTACCAGCAGCGGTGAAGCACGCACGCCACCGCCAGGCAGGGGCTCGCCGTGCGTGGCGGCCTCGAGCTGCGCGGCGTTCAACCTCGCGAATGCGTCGCCCTGGATCATTGCAGACGACTATAGTGCGCTACTGTATGTATATCCAGTACCGGGAGCCCGGTCGATCGGGTCGATGAGCGGGACGCGGCTTCGCTTACAAGCGGGGGCTCGTCCCGCTATAAGATCGCAGCCGCACAACGCAAACAGGGCCGCAGCGACCATGAAGGAATTCAGTTTTACGGGCGTGCTGTGGCGCATGGGTTTCGCGCTGGCGCTGGTGTTCGCCACCTTCAATCCGTCGGGCCATTCCTACGTTCACTGGCTGGCCGGGGACTTCCAGGCCAACAGGCCGCTGAAGGTGATCATCGGGATCGCTCTGCTGTGCGCGTGGATCTTTTTCGTGCGTTCCGCGAGCGCAGTACTCGGCAGGCTTGGCTTCGGCCTGCTCGTCGCGTTCTTCGCGGCGATCGCCTGGTGGATGGTAAGCATGGGCTGGGTCACGATCGGTAGCGGCGCAACGCTCGCCTGGGTGACCCTCACCATCCTCGGCCTGGTCCTCGGCATCGGCATGTCCTGGGCACTGATCCGCCAGCGCATCTCCGGCCAGGCGTCGGTGGACCGCGTCGACAACTGACCGTTGATAAATAGGTGCCAGGCACTGAATTGATTAATTCGGTGCCTGGCACCTATTTGTTCTGGAGGGGAAAGGAGAATGTCCCCGGCACTGGCCGGCGGCTACATCACCATCTTCAGCAGCCTTGCCTTCCGCTCCGTGTACGGCGGATAGCGCAGCGGCGCATCGAACCGGAAGCTGCGCTTCATCACCGGCTTCATGTGGCTGAACGTCTCGAATCCATACCAGCCCGTGTAGCGCCCCATGCCGCTGTTGCCGACGCCGCCGAACGGCAGCTCCGGCGACGCCATGAAGATCACCGCGTCATTGATGCAGACGCTTCCGGCACTCAACTTCGACAGCACTGCCTCTTCGAGCGCCGCACTCTTGGTGAAGACATACAGCGCAAGCGGCTTCGGGCGATCGGACACGAACTTGATCGCGTGGTGCATCTCGTCCACCGTGATGATCGGCAGGATCGGCCCGAAAATCTCGTCCGCCATCAGCGGTGAATCGGGCGCCGGATCCAGCACGATGGTCGGCTCGACGTAGCGCTTGGCCACGTCCACGCGGCCGCCGAGATGGATCTTCTGCCCCTTCAGCAGTTCCGCGAAGCGCGCCGCGTGGCGCTCGCTCGCGATGCGGCAGTAGTCCGGGCTCTGTTCCGGATCCTCGCCGTAGAAATCCTTTACCTTGCGCGTGAGCGTGTCAATGAACTGCTGCGCAACCTCGCGGTGCACCAGCACGTGGTCGGGCGCGACGCAGGTCTGGCCGGCGTTGATGAACTTGCCCCAGGCGACGCGAGTGGCAGCGACTTCGATATTCGCGCTCTTGTCGATCAGGCACGGGCTCTTGCCGCCCAGCTCCAGCGTGACCGGCGTGAGGTGTTTCGCAGCCGCCGTCATGACGATGCGCCCGACGTGCTCGTTGCCCGTGTAGAGGATGTGGTCGAATCGCTGCTCGAGCAGCTCGGTCGTCTCTGGAATCGCGCCCTCCACGACCGCGAATGCGTCAGGGTCGAGGTACCGGGGCAGGATCGCAGCCAGCGCGGCAGAGGTGTGGCTCGAGATCTCCGACGGCTTCATCACGACGCAGTTCCCGGCGGCAACCGCGCCTACCAGCGGGCACATGACCATCGACAGCGGGTAGTTCCAGGGCGCGATGACCAGCACGACGCCTTTCGGTTCCGGCTGGATGGAACTGCGGCCCGGCTGCGTCATCATCGGCGTGCTGACCCTGGTCGGCGCCATCCAGCCCTTCAGGTGCTTGATCGCGTACTTGGCCTCCGCCGTCACCCAGCCCGTCTCTGCCAGCGTCGCCTCGAAACGACTCTTGCCGAGATCCTTGCGCAGCGCCTCGGCAAAATCAGACTCGTGCTCACGGAGCGCGCGCTGTATTTCACCAAGTTGCGCGACCCGCCACTCGATCGGCCGGGTTTTCCCGCTGTCGAATGTATGGCGAAGCCTGTCGACGATCGCTGGGATCGTGAAATCGGTCATTGGCTGCTCCGTTACGGTATTTCCGCAATGCGTCCCGGAAAATTACCACAGGTGGCGCAACCCCTGTGCGCTGCGGCAGAAGGCTGCCCGGATTACGCCGGGCGCAGGCTTGTATGATCGGGGTCGAGCTTTACACGGGTACGCAGCGCGGATGCCGGACAAGGTTAGAAACGTGTTCCAGGGCAGGGTACTTACGGTGAACCTGGAGACTGTGAAGCTGCCAAATGGTCGTGTCGCGGAGCTCGAGATCGCCCACCACCCGGGCGGTGCCGCAGTCGTAGCCATGGACGACGCCGGGCGCGTCTGCCTGCTGCGCCAGTTCCGCCATGCCGCGGGCGGATGGATCAGGGAAATTCCCGCTGGCAAGCTCGATGGCGGCGAACCGCCGCTGGATTGCGCACGTCGCGAACTGGCCGAGGAGGCAGGCGTCACTGCGCGCCGGTGGGACAGGCTCGGGGAATTCCTGAGTTCACCGGGCGTGCTGACCGAGGTCATCCACGTGTTCCTGGCCCGGGGCCTCGAGGTCGTGCCGGCGGCTCCGGAAGAGCACGAGGTCCTGGAAATCGAGTGGGTCATGCTGGAGAAAGCGCTGCAAATGGCGGCAACCGGCCACGGCCTGCGGGACGGAAAGACTCTCATCGGACTGCTGTGGGCCGGGGCCGCGCTGGCCGCCGAGTCGAATGCCGGCTCCCGGCCACCGGGCACGGATTCGTGACACATCCAGCATTACCAGCCGGCCGCGAAGTTGTAGTATTGGCTGCATAACTGCGCCAGCGGAGCAAGACCATGGCGGGAAAGCCCGGCGACAAGACAAATCCCACCAGCCCGGATAAGGCAGCGACCGAGCCGGGCCGCCTCGGCACGGACGACAGGGGCAATGTCACCTGGGAGTGGGCCGACACGGGCGACCTCCAGGCAGACGACACGCTGGGTGCCGCAGAGCGTGTGCGCGCGCTCGTTGATCCGTCGCTCGACGTCCTCGACGACGACGACACCACGAATAACCCGCTGGCGACCAGCCCGAAGCGCCTGAAGTCCGGATACAACCCGTACAACAGCGGCGCGCTGGGCAAACAGACCTGGAAGAAGAAGAAGAACCTCAAGGAACTGTCGAAGTGGATCGAACTCCGCAAGAAGATTGCGGAGAAAAAGGACGACGAGTAACTGCATCGTCCATAGGTCTCGCCGCCACGACAGGCACACCGCGTGCCCCGCGTCGTCCCTGAATCAGGGTTCAACGCCCGCCGCTGAGCAGGTCCACGAGTTCTGCCAGCGACCCCACCGCATGCTCCGGCGGGGAAAGTTCATCGGGCCATTGCAGGCCGCGACGATTGACCCAGACCGGCCGGATGCCGGCGCGGCGCGCGCCCTCGATGTCGGCCCTTGGATCGTCGCCCACGTGCAGGGCTTCCGTCGCCCGTACGCCGGTCGTATCCAGCAGCATCGCGAAAATCCGCGGATCCGGCTTCAGCATCCCGGCCTCGCGCGCCGCGAGGCTGCGCTCGAAGTACTGCGACAGGCCGATTGCGCGCAGGTCGGCGTTGCCATTGCTGACCGCAAACAGCCGATAGCGGACTGACAACCACTCGAGTGCCGGCAGCACGTCGTCATAAGGCACGACTTCGTTGCGGGCACGGTAGAAGACCTCGAAAGCCTCAGTTGCCATCGAATCCGGGTACCCGGCCTCGCGCGCGTGAACCAGCAGCGCCTGTGTCCGCAACCACGTGAAATCGTGCCCCATTGCGGGGTGCTCGAGCGCCACCCTCGCGCGCAGCTCACGCATGGATTCCAGCGTGTGCATTTCCAGCACCCGCGGATATTGCTCGGACAGCAACTGCATCATTGCCTGCTCGGCGCGCAGGATCACGGACCCCACGTCCCACAGCGTGTCGTCGAGGTCGAAGATCAGCGCGGAGATTCTGTCCACGCTGGCTCAGTGTCTTTTGCGCCGGGCACGAACGGGCGGCTTGCGGCTCGGGCGAACCACCGTCGCGCCGGTGGTGCCCGCGTCGCTGACCCTCTCGACGAGAAACGGCGCGAGAAACCTGGCCGTGTGCGACTTCGCCGTTGCGCGTGCCACGCGTTCGGGCGGACCCTCAACGACGACGCGTCCACCACCCGATCCGCCCTCCGGTCCCAGGTCGATGATCCAGTCCGCTTCCGCGATCACGTCCAGGTTGTGCTCGATGACGACCGCGGTGTTGCCGGCGCCGACCAGCCGGTGCAGCACGCCGAGCAGTTTCTCGACGTCGGCCATGTGCAGGCCGACGGTGGGCTCGTCGAGCACGTAGAGAGTCCGGTCCGCCTCGCGCAGCCGCGCCAGCTCGGTGACCAGCTTGATGCGCTGCGCCTCGCCGCCGGAGAGCGTCGGGCTCGGCTGACCGAGCGTCAGGTAGCCGAGCCCGACCTCCTGCAGCAGGCGCAATGCACCATGGATGCGCCGATGGGCGGAGAAGAAATCCACGGCATCATCCACGCTCATCGCCAGCACTTCGCCGATACTCCTGCCACGGTGGGTCACCGACAGCGTCTCGGCGTTGAATCTCTGCCCTCGGCAGACGTCGCACGGTACCTTCACGTCCGGCAGGAAACTCATCTCGATGGTCTGCACGCCCTGCCCTTCGCAGGCGTCGCAACGTCCACCCGCCGCATTGAACGAGAAGCGCGACGGCCCGTAGCCGCGTACCCGGGACTCCGTCGTGCCTGCATACAGGCGACGCACTTGGTCCCAGAAACCGACGTAGGTTGCAGGGCAGGATCGCGGGGTGCGACCGATCGGCGTCTGGTCCACTTCGAGCACGCGGGTAACCAGCTCGCTCCCGATCATGTCGCTGCAGCCGACCCAGTCCGGTTGCCGCGCGCGGCGGCGCCCGCCGCTGGTGCGCCTGCGGAGGTTCTCGTAGAGAACTTCGCGTGCCAGCGTGGACTTACCGGACCCCGACACACCCGTCACGACAACGAGACGACCGAGCGGCACCCGCACGGTCGCGCCGCGCAGGTTGTGCAGTGATGCCCCGCGGATCAGAAGCGATGGATCCGAAGGTTTCACGGGCCTGCGCGGCGCAAGCGGATGTGCGAGCGGCGATGCCAGGAATTTCCCGGTCAGCGATTCAGGCGCCGCAACGAGGTCCGCGATCGTGCCTTGCCCGACGACGCGGCCGCCGCGGCTGCCCGCGCCCGGCCCGAGGTCGATCACGTGGTCGGCGCGCCGGATCGTGTCCTCGTCGTGCTCGACCACCAGCAGCGTGTTGCCGTTCCGACCCAGCCGCTGCAGCGTGTCGAGCAGCACGTCATTGTCGCGCGGGTGCAGGCCTATCGTCGGCTCGTCGAGCACGTAACAGACGCCGCGCAGGTTCGAGCCCAGCTGTGCCGCGAGCCGGATCCGCTGCGCCTCGCCGCCCGACAGCGTGGGCGCCGCACGTTCGAGCGAAATGTAGCCCAGTCCCACGTCATGCATGAAGCTGAGTCGCGAGCCGATCTCGGCGAGCAGGTCGCGCGCGACGCCACGCTCGCGCACCGACAGATCGAGCTGCGAAAAGAATTTTCCCGCGGCATCGACCGGCAGTGCCGACACCTCTGCGATGGAGCGGTCGCGGAACCGGACTGCCAACGCCTCGGGGTTGAGCCTGTGGCCCGAACATCCTGCGCAGGGTTTCACGTCGTCACCGAACCAGTCGTTCCACGAGCGCTCCTCGCCGCTCTGCTCGGCGTCGAAGCCCTTGATCGCAAGGCCGGTGCCGAAGCACGCCGTGCACCAGCCGTGCTTCGAGTTGTATGAAAAGAGCCTCGGGTCCGGCTCCGCAAAGCTTCGGCTGCAGCCGGGACAGGCACGGCGGGTCGAGAGCACGCGCACACGGCGCCCCTCGAGCACGTGAACCACGCCCTTGCCGAGATCGAGCGCACGGCCAAGCAGCTCTCTCAGCCTGGGTTCACTTTTCGAGCTGACCACGATTTCACCCAGCGGCAGTTCGATCGTGTGCTCGCGGAACCGCTCCAGTCTCGGCCACGCAGCAGTGGACAGGTATTCCCCGTCCACCCGCAGGCGATCGTGCCCGCGGGCGGCGGCCCAGCGCGCGAGGTCTGTGTAGTAGCCCTTGCGTGCCACTACCAGCGGCGCCAGCAGCCCGATCGTCCGGCCGCGCGACTTGCTGACCAGCATCGCCACGATCGAATCGATGCTCTGCGGCTCGATCGGCAGGTCGCAGTCCGGGCAGTGCTGCGTGCCGAGCTTGGCGTACAGCAGGCGCAGGAAGTGGTGAACCTCGGTCAGCGTACCCACCGTGCTCTTGCGGCCTCCGCGGCTGGTGCGTTGCTCGATTGCGACCGTCGGCGGGATACCGAATATCGCGTCCACGTCCGGCCGGCCGGCCGGTTGCACGAACTGCCGCGCGTAGGCGTTCAGGGACTCGAGGTAGCGGCGCTGACCCTCGGCAAAAACAATGTCGAACGCGAGCGTGGACTTGCCGGAGCCCGACACGCCGGTGACGACGGTCATTCCGGCGCGCGGGATAGCGACATCGACATCGCGCAGGTTGTGCTCGCGGGCCCGGTGCACGACGATCGAGTCGCGTGCCGCATCCGCAATCGCGGGCCTCGGTCTTGCTAGTCCGCGCCGCCGCCGGGCCCGATCGCCGTACTCGTTTCCGCTCGGAATCGAACTCGCGCAGTGCCTGCCCGGTGTGCGAGCCCTCAACCCCGGCGATAACCTCCGGAGTTCCCGCCGCAATCAGCGCGCCGCCGCCCTCGCCGCCCTCCGGGCCCAGGTCGATTATCCAGTCGGACGCGCGGATCACGTCGAGGTTGTGCTCGATCACAACCAGCGAATGCCCGGCGTCGAGCAGGCGGCGGAATGCACCGAGCAGCTTCGCGACGTCGTCGAAATGCAGGCCGGTTGTCGGCTCGTCGAACAGGAACAGCGAACCGCCGGGAGGGAGACTTTCTGCTTTCGCCCGCTTCCCGGCGGATTTTGCCGCGGCCTTGCCGGAACTCTTAATTCGGTGCCTGGCACCTGTTTTCCCGCCGGCGCCGCGTTCGTCTGCAGAAAGGAGAATGTCCCCTGTCCCCGCCAGGTGGCCGGCGAGCTTGAGCCGCTGCGCCTCGCCACCCGACAGGGTCGGCACGGGCTGGCCGAGCTTCAGGTAGTCGAGGCCGACCGCGACCAGCGGCTCGAGCGCAGCGGCGATCTCACGATCACCTTCGAAGAAAGCCAGGGCCTCGGAAACCGTCATGTCGAGCACGTCGGCGATGCTGCGTGCCGGACCGTCGCCGCGCGACAACTTGACCTCGAGCGTCTCCGCACGATACCTGCGGCCGTTGCAGTCCGGGCAGCGCAGGTAGACGTCCGAGAGGAACTGCATCTCCACGTGCTCGAATCCGCTGCCCGAGCACGTCGGGCAACGACCGGTTCCCGAATTGAAGCTGAATGTGCCGGGTGTGTAGCCACGCTCGATCGCGACCGGCTCAGCGGTGAACCGCCTGCGGATCGCGTCAAAGGCGCCGACGTAGCTGGCCGGATTGGAGCGCGTGGTGCGGCCGATGGCGGCCTGGTCCACCATCACCACTTCATCCACGTTCTCGGCTCCGCTGAGCGAGCGATGCGCGCCCGGCGCCTCGGTCGGCCGGCCCTTCGCGCGCAGCAGCGCCGGCAACAGCACGTCCTGCACCAGCGTGGACTTCCCCGACCCGGACACGCCCGTGACGCACACCAGGCGCCCGAGCGGGATCTCGACGTCGAAGCCGCGCAGGTTGTGCTCGCTTGCTCCGGTCAGCAGCAGATTCGCATCGCCCTCGCGCGGCGGTCCTCTGCGGCCCGACGCAACCGAGGCGTCCTTGCGCCCTGACAGGTATTCGGCCGTCAGCGTGTCGGAGCGACGCATCAACTCGCCCGGCGTACCGTTGAAGACGATTTCGCCGCCGCGTTCGCCTGGTCCGGGTCCCATGTCGATCACACGGTCCGCGGCAAGCATGATCTGCGGGTCGTGCTCGACGACCAGCAGCGAGTTGCCGTTGTCGCGCAGGCGCTGCATCACCTCCACGACCCTGCGCATGTCGCGCGGGTGCAGGCCGATGGATGGCTCGTCCAGCACGAACAGGGTGTTGACCAGCGACGTGCCGAGCGCAGTGGTCAGGTTGATGCGCTGCACTTCACCACCGGACAGCGTGCGCGACTGGCGATCGAGCGTCAGGTAGCCGAGGCCGACGCGCACCAGGAATTCGAGTCTCGAGCGGATCTCGCCCAGCAGCAGGTCGGTGGCGTCGTCCAGCGGGGCCGGCAGCACGAGTGCAGCGAAGTAATCGCGGACGCGCTCGACAGGCAACAGCATCAGGTCGTGGATGCCGGGGCCCGGCCCCGCGCCCGATGCACTCCCGAGTCGCCACAGCAACGCCTCTGGCTTTAGCCGCGCGCCACCGCAATCCGGGCATGGCGTATAGCTGCGGTACTTCGACAGCAGCACGCGGATGTGCATCTTGTAGCTCCGGCCCTCGAGCCAGGCGAAGAATCGCCGCGCCCCGTACCAGACCTTCTTCTCCCACGGTCCCTCGCCGTCGATTACCCAGCGCCGGTGCTGCTCGGAAAGCTCGCGCCACGGAGTGTCGAGCGGCACGCCGCGCTTGCGCGCGAACCGCACCAGGTCATCCTGGCACTCCTTGTATGACTGCGTCTGCCAGGGCTTCACGGCGCCGCCGCGCAGCGTGCGACTCTCGTCGGGCGCCACGAGGCCCCAGTCCACGCCGATCACCCGGCCGAAGCCGCGACAGGTCTCGCAGGCACCGAGCGGAGAATTGAACGAGAACAGGCTCGGCGTCGGCTCACGGTAATGGATGTCGCAGTCGGCACAGTGCAGGTCCGTCGAGTAGCGGCGGACAGGGGACTGTCCCCCTTGGGGACTGTCCCCATTTTCGACGGGGGAATGTCCCCTTCGGGGACTGTCCCCATCTCCGTCCACGCGCACCGCGACTCGCCCGCGACCGACCCGCATCGCCGCCTCGACTGCTTCGAGCATGCGACTGCGCCCGGCAGTCGCCGCGCGGAATCGGTCCTGCACAACCTCGAGCATGCGACCCTCGCGCGACTGGATGCGCGTGTAGCCCTGCTGCTCGAGCAGTTTCAGGACCTCGCCCTCATCGAAATTCTCCGGCACCGTGACCGGGAAGCTCACCAGCAGGCGCGGGTCATCCGGCCCGAATGCACGCGTCTCGAGATCGTGGACCACGCTCTGCGGTGTGTCGCGATACACGGGCCGGCCGCAGTCCCGGCAGTGGAGTCGCGCCGCGCGCGCATACAGCAGCTTCAGGTGGTCGTTCAGTTCGGTCATCGTGCCGACCGTCGAGCGCGAAGTCCGCACCGGGTTCGACTGGTCGATGGCAATGGCCGCAGGGATGCCGTCGACTCGATCCACCAGCGGACGGTCCATGCGGTCCAGGAACTGGCGTGCGTACGGCGAGAAGGTCTCCACGTAGCGGCGCTGGCCTTCGGCATACACGGTGTCGAACACCAGCGACGACTTGCCCGAGCCGGACACGCCCGTCACCACGACGAGTTCGCCGAGCGGGATGTCCAGGTCGAGTGAGCGCAGGTTGTTCTGCCGCGCGCCACGGATGCCAATAACGTCTTCAGTGCGTGCCATCTACTGCCGTCCTGCCTCCCTGACCCGGGGGCGCGGCAGTCCACGCTACCATGATCCGCCCGGATCGCCGATACTCGGCCGCACAACGATTCGAACGGACGCCGCAATGCGATTCCTTTCAGCCCTGATGCCGCGCGAAGCGCGGTTTTTCGCACTTTTCAACGACCATGCCGAACTGATCGTGCAGGGCGGTAATGCCATCCTGGAACTGGTTCGCGACTACGCCGACCTGGAGCGCAGGGCTGCCCTGATCGGGCGCATCGGCGAGGTCGAGCGCGCGGCGGACAAGGTGACCTTCGAGACAATCTCGCTGCTGCACTCGACGTTCATCACGCCGTTCGACCGCAACGAGATCCACCGGCTGATCTCGGGGATGGACGACATCCTGGACCTGATCCAGGACGCCGCGGAGTCCATGCACTTGTTCGACATCCAGGTCCTGCCACCGGAAGCGCCGCACATGGCGCGCCTGCTGGGGTCCTGCTGCGAGAAGGTGAGGGCAGCGGTCGCGCTGCTCGACTCGATGGACAACGCGCCGCGGGCGCTGTCGCTGTCCCAGGAAATCGACGGCCTCGAAAGCGAAGCCGACGCGGTGATGCGGCATGGCATCTCGACACTCTTCCGGGAGGAGCAGGACGTGCGGCAGCTCATCAAGCACAAGAACGTCTACGAATACCTGGAAAACGCCATCGACAAGTGCCAGGACGTGGCGAACATCATCGAGGCCGTCGTGGTCGAGAACGCCTGAGCATGGAGCTGCAGATACCGCTCATGACGCTGGTGGTGCTGGTCGCGCTGGCATTCGCGTTCGACTTCATGAACGGCTTCCACGACGCGGCGAACTCCATCGCCACGGTGGTCTCGACCGGCGTGCTGCGACCGTACCAGGCCGTGATGTGGGCAGCGTTCTTCAATTTCGTGGCGATCTTCATCTTCCACCTGAAGGTGGCGGCAACGGTTGGCAAGGGCATCGTCGATCCGTCGGTCGTGGACCACTACGTGATTTTCGGCGCGCTGATGGGCGCAATCTCCTGGAACGTGATCACGTGGTACTACGGCATCCCGTCCAGTTCCTCGCACGCGCTCATCGGCGGCATGATCGGCGCGATGATTGCGAAGGCAGGCACCGGGCCATTGCTCGCGCCGGGCATCATCAAGACCAGCGCATTCATCTTCGTGGCACCGCTGCTCGGCATGGCGCTTGGCGCCCTGCTGATGATCCTAGTCTCGTGGATCTGCCTCCGGGCAGCTCCGCGGCGAGCCGACCGGTGGTTCCGGCGCCTCCAGCTGGCGTCCTCGGCGCTCTACAGCATCGGGCACGGAAGCAACGACGCGCAGAAGACCATGGGCATCATCTGGCTGCTGCTGATCGCCGCGGGCGTAACGGCGCAGGACGCGTCGATGCCGCCCTACTGGGTGATCGTCGGCTGCTACGTTGCGATAGCGCTCGGGACGATGTTCGGCGGCTGGCGCATCGTCAAGACCATGGGCCAGAAGATCACCAAGCTGCGCCCGGTCGGCGGCTTCGCTGCCGAGACCGGTGGCGCGATCACGCTGTTCATGGCCTCGGGCCTCGGCATCCCGGTCTCGACCACGCACACCATTGCCGGCGCCATCGTCGGCGTGGGTTCCGCGCATCGGACAAAAGCGGTGCGCTGGGGCCTGGCCGGCAACATCGTGATCGCCTGGCTGATCACGATTCCTGCCGCCGCCGCAATGGCGGCGGCGGGCTACTGGCTGGGCAGGGTCCTGCTCTGACCCGGCTTCGCCCAGCCTGACCCGGACGGATTCAGCTTGACCGAGAACTACCCCCGCCTCCTCGCTCCGCTCGACCTCGGATTCACGAGGCTCCGCAATCGCGTGCTGATGGGCTCGATGCACACGGGTCTCGAAGACCACGCAAGGCACTTCCACCGCTTGTCGGCCTACTTCGCCGAGCGAGCCCGCGGCGGTGTCGGCCTGATCGTGACCGGGGGTTTCGCTCCCAACATCGAGGGCTGGACATCACCGTTCGGCGGACGGCTCACGACGCACGCAGCGGCCGCCAGGCACCGGCCGATCACCGATGCAGTACACGCCGAGGGCGGACACATCGCGCTGCAGATCCTCCACACCGGGCGCTACGGGTACCACCCGCTTGCGGTCTCGGCCTCGCGAATCAAGTCGCCGATCACACCGTTCACGCCCAGGGCGCTCACGGCACGCGGCATCGAGCGGCAGATCCGCGCATTCGTCCGCTGCGCCGCGCTGGCGCGCGAAGCCGGCTACGACGGCGTCGAGGTGATGGGCTCCGAGGGCTACTTCATAAACCAGTTCCTCGCCGCCCACACCAACAAGCGCACCGACGACTGGGGTGGCAGCTACGCGAACCGCATGCGGCTGCCGGTCGAGATCGTCGAGCGCACGCGCGAAGCCGTCGGGCGGGACTTCATCATCGTCTACCGGCTCTCGATGCTGGACCTGGTGCCGGACGGCAGCAGCTGGGACGAGGTCGTGATGCTCGCAAAGGCGGTCGAGCGAGCCGGCGCGACCATCATCAATACGGGCATCGGATGGCACGAGGCACGCGTTCCGACGATCGCGACCTCGGTGCCACGCGCCGCATTCGCCTGGGTGACGAAGAAGCTGAAGGGAGAGGTAAGCGTCCCCCTGTGCACCACCAATCGGATCAACACGCCCGAGGTGGCCGAGCAGGTGCTTGCCGACGGCAGCGCTGACATGGTCTCGATGGCGCGGCCCCTGCTCGCGGACCCGGAATTCGTCGTCAAGGCGGCCGAAGGGCGCGCCGACGAGATCAACACCTGCATTGCGTGCAACCAGGCCTGCCTCGACCACGTCTTCCAGCGGCGCATCGCCTCATGTCTGGTGAATCCGCGGGCTGGCCACGAGACCGAACTCATCTACACGCCGGCGGTTGCTGCAAGGCGCATCGCCGTGGTGGGCGCCGGTCCCGCAGGCCTCGCCTGCGCGACGGTGCTCGCCGGCCGCGGTCACCGCGTGGACCTGTTCGAGGCGGCACGCGAGATCGGCGGCCAGTTCAATCTCGCCAAGCGCATCCCGGGCAAGGAAGAATTCAACGAGACGCTGCGCTACTTCGCGAAGCGCCTGGAAATCACCGGTGTCTCGCTCAGGCTCGGAACGCGTGCGGACGCCTCGCAACTGATCGACGGCGGATACGACGAGATCGTGATCGCGACCGGGGTCACGCCGCGCGACCCGCATATCGACGGTGCTGCAGAACAGGCGCGCACGGGCAGGGTCGTGTCGTACCTGGACGTGCTGCATGGAAGCCCGGTAGGCCAGCGAGTCGCCATCGTCGGCGCCGGCGGCATCGGCTTCGACGTCGCCGAGTTCCTGGTCGCAGGCGGTCATTCGACGGCGCTCGACCTGCCTGCGTGGATGGCCGAATGGGGCGTCGGTGATCCCGCCGTCACGCGCGGCGGCCTGGTCACGCCGCGCATCGAGCCGCCGGCGCGCGAGGTTACGCTGCTGCAGCGCAAGGCCGCGCCACTCGGCAAGGGCCTTGGCAAGACCACCGGCTGGATCCACCGCGCGGCGCTGCGCGCGAAGCGGGTCACGATGATCGGCGGCGTCAACTACGAGAGTGTCGACGAGCGCGGCCTGCACCTGAGTTTCGGCGAGGCGCACGAAAAGCCGATGCTGCTCGAGGTGGACACGGTGGTGTTGTGTTCCGGCCAGGAACCGCTGCGCGACCTCGAGGCGCCGCTGCGCGCCGCCGGTGCGAACGTTCACCTGGTCGGAGGCGCCGACATCGCCACCGAACTCGACGCAAAACGCGCGATCGACCAGGCCTCGCGGCTGGCGGCGCGTCTCTAGCAGCGGCCGGGCCCTTCTCGAACAGGCCCCGCCTCCAGGCGCCTCCTACTCCAGCGGGAACGGAACGCGCGCCTGCCCCGTGGCGTGTTCCTCGGCACGTTTCGCCGCCAGGATCGCCTTCAGCAACTGCGAGTGCACGTGTACGTCCTGGCCCGACCTCAGGAAACGATCGGACAGTTCGAACACCTTCTCCAGGAAACCGATGCGCTGCTCCAGGTAAAGCATGACTTTACCGAGAAACCGGGGATCGCGTGCCTCGACGTGCAGCAGCTCTGCCGTGGCCATCGCGGTCGCGAGCTCTTCGGCGCTGGGCCGCTGGCGATAATGCACCTGCTCCGAGTCGCCGGCGGGCGGTGTGTGTTTCATGCCGCCAGCCAGCGCGGCAATGCCCACGCGCGGTGGGCCGTGCAGCAGGCGCTGCACCACGTCGTTGGTGGTCACGATGCCGACGACGAGATCGGCGTCGTTCACCACGGGAACGGCGTGCACGCCGGCATCTCTCATCAGCTCGGCGGCCTCGGCGATGCTCGCCTGCGGCGTCAAGCTGAGCACCGGCGTGTGCATCAACTGTTCGATGCTCATGCGCTCGTCGAGGAATTTCGCACGGTCCGCAGCCGCCTTCGGCATGAAGTGGTCGAGTTTCATCAGGTCGGCCGAGCTCAGCATGCCGACGAGCTTTCCCTCGCGAACCACCGGCAGGTGATGAATCGAGTACTGGGAAAAGCAGTCGAGCGCTTCGCTGACCGGACGGTCCGATTCGATCACGACCACGGTCTCGGTCATGATCCGCGACACCGGTTCTTCGGGTCTCATGCGCTGCCCCTATGGCGAGGACTACGCGACTAGACGGCCAGGTGGCAGGAAACTCGCGCGTACCCCATACAAGGCTGCCTCGGCAGGCATGTGGATGGGCATCCGTAGTGCCCGCAACATGCGCTTTGTTCGAGCGGACTCAGGAGTTCCCGCGGAAGGCCTGCTGCATCAGGCCCGGGGCGAAGCCCGGCACCTCGGTGCCCGGATGCGTCGCATATCGGTAGAGCGCGGCCGCATATACACCCTGCATCGTCGCCTGCAGCGCGGACAGCACCAGCAGCACCACGACGCCGACCAGCACCACCGCACCCATCAGCATGATCGCCCCGGTCTGCACCGCGAGGTACAGCGCCACGGCGCACACGGCGAGCCATGCCACGTACACCGCGGCGAAAACGAGACCCAGTCCGAAATTGCCGATCAGGTTCTCGCCCCAGGTCCCGCGCAGCAGCACAGCGCTTTCCTTGACTGCCGCCAGCGGCCCGACGTCACGGGTCACCAGCACCGGGACGACGAGGAACGTCGCGACGGTCCAGGCGGCGCCCACGAGCTTGACCACCAGCGCGCCGAGCCAGCCCACGCGCTCCTCGATCGTGCGCAGCAGCAGGCCCACCGTCGCGGCGATGAGTGCATAGCCGAGGATGCGGCCCTTGCGCGCCCAGGCAATCCTGAGTCCGTCGCCCAGTGTAGGGTTGCCGCCGTCCATGCGGATCATGGCCGCGCCTACCAGCGCCGCGTTGAAGAAGAGAGCCACGAACCAGGTCGCGACGTAGAACACGAGCGCGGCGGCAAGCGAGGCCGGGCTGTTACCCTGCGCGGCGCCGCTGCTGAATCCGCCGAGCATCGCCACCGGTACCAGCAGGCTGCCCAGCAGCAGCAGCAGCGCGCACACCGACATGACGGGCAGCAGCATCAGTTCCTTGTCCGCGCGCACGACGGCAAGGGAGGCTCTGGCGAGCTCGAGGCTGCGGGAGAAACGGCCGGACATTGGATTATCCTTCTGGTAATCGATCGGGCGTGAGCCGTGAGAATCGTTGCTTACCCGCGAGACAGTCAAGAGCCGGCCAGGGCGGGCCCCGGAACCTCAGATCTCGTCGTATTTCCTGCTCGACCCGCGCGCCTTCTCGACGGGGTACTTGACGGCGTTGCGCGCGATCTTCGCCCGCGCGGCCGAGGCGAGGTCGACGTCAAGCTTGTCGGCGAGGCGTACCAGGTAGAGCAGCACGTCCGCGATTTCCTGTTCGACCGCAGCTCGCGCCTCGGGCGGCAGGTCGCGGCTCTGCTCATCGGTCAACCACTGAAAGGGCTCGAGCAGCTCCGCCGCTTCGACCGACAGCGCTGCAGCGAGGTTGCGCGGCGAATGGAACTGGTCCCAGTCGCGCTCCGCGGCGAACCTGCGCAGCGCGTCACGCAGTTCGATCAGCGGGTCGGTCAAGGGAACTGGATCTTCCCGCGCGGCGGCCCACCCTGCCCGGCAATCGCGGATGCCGCGCCCGCGTCCGGGATCACTATGGACGAGGCCTGCTGCCTGCGCATTTCCTGCAGTTCCTGCATCGTCTCCTCGAAGGCGACCTTGGCACCGGCAGCGAATCCCTCGCAGGCTTCCGCAAGCGTCTTCGCCTCGATCTCGAAGCTGAGCGGCAGGGCGCCCGCCGGCGTCATGATCTGCGCCTGGCCCACGTAGGACGTTGCCCGCGACGGATCGGGGGTGCCGTCCGGTTTCACCGGCGTCACCACGCGAATCGTGCCGACCCGCCGGTCGGTGTAAAGGTCCTCGCGGTACAGGTCCTGCGAGTCCATCTTCGGGTCGGGTGCGTTGGTCTGGCCGGCCATGGGTTCAATCCTCGGTTACGGTCGGATCCTCCGGATCCGGGGTCCGTCACGGTACCGGAGGCCGGCAGCCGCGACAACGGCCGTCAGAACTGCGCGTCGGGCCCTGGCCCGGACAGTGGCGGTTTCGAGGCTGTTTCGCTGGGCCAGGGAGTCATGGCAATGAAATAGAGCACGATCAGGTTGACCAGGGGCAGCGAGGCCATGATCGCAAGCCAGGGCGGGAAACCCATGCGCTTGAAGATCCGCCAGAACGGAACGACCTGCAAAAGCGACAAGATGACGATCCAGCGGATCACGTAGCCTCCCATTCAGCAGTGCAAACCGGGCGCGGACCCGACCGTGGCCCGCCGCGGGACTCATCGAGTGCCCACGCTCCAGGCACCCGCTCCAGGCACACGAATGACGACCGCGAATTCTAAGCCCATTGCGTGCCCGGGACACTCCATGGCGACCCCTGGGGCTGCCTTCCTCTTGCTTCGGCGCGGCGCCTAACCATACTTCACGGATGTCCACGCGATCCACCAGACTGCACCAGATACCGCGACACCGAATTCTGCCGGGTCTCGCCGCTGTCGCGATAATGGCCTGCACGCTGGTCCTCGCCGGCTGCGGCGCCATCCGTGGCATGTTCCCCGAGAGCCGCAAGGAGGAAGCCAGGGCGAGCGAGTTGCTGCAACTGCAAGCCCGGAACATGCGCTATGCCGACATGTACGTCGGCACGCTGGTGGAAACCATTGCGCACCTGGAAGACGCCGGCAGTGACCCGATGCAGCGCTATGCGCTGTCCGGATGGATACTGGCCGAGGCCAATACCGCCTACTCGGACGCCTCCGCCGAGAATGCGGTGCTGGGTACACTGGACCTCGTGACGCTGGCCACGCTGAGCCGGATGATGGTCGAAACCAATGGTCCCGCCAGGTTCCCGGACCAGGCGGCGACCATGCTGGCCGTGCATACCGAACTGGAGACCGCCGCCTGGCAACTCGCTGCGGAGATCCTCACGCCAGCGCAGATCGAGGACCTTCGCCGGGTGCTGACGGAGTGGCGCGAAAGGCACCCGGACAGCCAGATCGCACCGTTCGTGCGCTTCCAGGAGTTCCTCACCGAGGTCCCGACGGCCAGCAGCAAGAGCAAGGTCTCGATACCCAGCAGCCTGATCGGGCTCGTCGGCCTGGACCCGATGTCCGGCCTCGACCCCGCGGTGAGGCAGGTCGAGCAGTCGCGCCTGCTGGCCGAGCGCGCGCTTTACTACGCGCAACGCCTGCCGATCCTGTTCGACCTGCAGCTCGACCGCTCGATGAATCGCCTTGCGGCGGGCCCGGAATCGCGAACGCTGCAGCGGCAAGCCGCAAGCCTGACCAGTTCGGCCGAGCGTTTTGCCGCGGTCGCGGAGGCGCTGCCCGGAACGATTTCCGCCGAGCGCGAGGCGCTCATCGCGCAACTGAACGACACGCTGACGTCCCAGGCGGCGACACTGCGGCCGTTGCTGGTGGACATGCGCGGCACGCTCGAGGCCGGCAGCGCCGCAGCCGCCTCGATAGACCAGGCCACGCTCTCGATCGACGCGCTGGTGGCCCGCTTCACGAAGAAGCCCGGTGAGCCTGGCAACGGCAAGCCGTTCGACGTCAATGAGTACACGCAGGCGGCTGCCGAGATCGCGAAGGCCGCCGCGCAGCTCGACCAGGTGATCGGCTCAGTCGGAACGCAGGCGCCGCAATTCGGCGCCGCGCTGGACGCAAGCGCCGCACATGGCCGCTCGCTGGTGGACTATTTCTTCGTGAGGGTCGCGTGGCTGATCGCGCTGCTGTGCCTCGGCCTGCTCGCAACGCTGCTCATCTATCGCCGGCTCGCACCGCGAGCGACGACACCATGAACGACACCCACCGCAACATCCGTGCGCCGCGCGGCCCCGCATTGAGCGCCCGCAGCTGGCTCACCGAGGCGCCGCTGCGCATGCTGATGAACAATCTCGACCCGGAGGTCGCGGAGCGCCCGGACGACCTGGTGGTCTACGGCGGCATCGGGCGTGCCGCCCGGGACTGGGACTGCTACGACCGCATCCTCCGCGAGCTGCGGCGGCTCGGCGACGACGAGACACTGCTGGTCCAGTCGGGCAAGCCGGTCGGCGTGTTCCGCACGCACACGGATGCACCGCGCGTGCTGATCGCCAATTCGAACCTGGTCGGTCGCTGGTCCACCTGGGACCACTTCCACGAGCTCGACCGCAAGGGCCTGATGATGTACGGCCAGATGACCGCTGGATCGTGGATCTACATCGGCAGCCAGGGCATCGTGCAGGGCACCTACGAAACCTTCGTCGAGATGGGCCGCCAGCATTACGCCGGCAACCTCGCCGGCAAGTGGATCCTGACCGCGGGCCTCGGCGGCATGGGCGGCGCGCAGCCGCTCGCGGCCACGATGGCGGGCGCCTCGATGCTGGCCGTCGAGTGCCGGCCCGAGCGGATCCAGAAGCGCCTCGACACGCGCTATGTCGACATGCGCGC
This sequence comes from uncultured Gammaproteobacteria bacterium, assembly GCA_963793005.1. GTDB lineage: Bacteria > Pseudomonadota > Gammaproteobacteria > Steroidobacterales > Steroidobacteraceae > RPQJ01. Next base: position 2,163,296 of record CAWBYP010000002.1, on the reverse strand, counting down.
GGACACGCTCGATGAAGCGCTCACGATCATCGAGCGCGCGAGCGCCGACAGGAAGCCGATTTCCGTGGGCCTGCTCGGCAACGCGGCAGAGGTGTTGCCGGAACTGCTGCGTCGTGGCGTCCGCCCGGACGCCGTTACCGACCAGACCTCGGCCCACGACCCGGTGAACGGCTACCTGCCTGAGAGCTGGACGCTCGAGAAGTGGGACCAACTGAGGACGGACGATCCGCGCGCGGTCGAGCAGGCAGCGCGGCGTTCGATGGCGAAGCATGTCGAGGCGATGCTCGCGTTCCAGAAGCTGGGTATCCCGGTATTCGACTACGGCAACAACATCCGCCAGGTCGCGCTCGATGAAGGCGTGAAAGACGCTTTCGCGTTCCCGGGATTCGTACCCGCATACGTGCGGCCGCTGTTCTGTCGCGGCGTGGGTCCGTTTCGCTGGGTCGCGCTGTCGGGCAACCCGAAGGACATCTACCGCACCGACGAAAAGGTGAAGGAACTGATCCCCGACGACCCCCACCTGCACCGCTGGCTGGACATGGCGCGGGATCGCATCCAGTTCCAGGGACTGCCGGCGCGCATCTGCTGGGTGGGTCTAGGCCAGCGCCATCGCCTCGGCCTCGCGTTCAACGAGATGGTCGCGCGCGGCGAACTCGAGGCGCCGGTCGTCATCGGCCGCGATCATCTGGACTCGGGTTCCGTCGCGAGCCCGAACCGCGAGACTGAGGCCATGCGGGACGGCTCGGACGCCGTCGCGGACTGGCCATTGCTGAACGCGCTGCTCAACACCGCGAGCGGCGCCACCTGGGTGTCGATCCACCATGGCGGCGGCGTCGGCATCGGATACTCGCAGCACGCGGGCGTGGTGATCGTATGCGACGGGACCGCGGCCGCCGCGAAACGCATCGAGCGGGTGCTGTGGAACGATCCCGCCTCCGGGGTGATGCGCCACGCGGATGCCGGATACGACATCGCGATCGACTGCGCGCGTGAGAACGGCCTCAACCTCCCGTTCCTCGATTGAAGCCGTGCTGACTCTCTGGAGAAATGCGCGCATCGCCACCTGCGACGACGCAGGGCGCGTTCACTCGCCCGGCGCGGTCGTCACCCGTGGCCCGCTGATCGAATGGGTGGGCGATGACGCTGATCTTCCGGCCGGTCTGCGCCCGGAGCGCACGGTAGAACTCGCCGGTCGATGGATCACTCCAGGCCTGATCGATTGCCACACGCACCTGGTTTTCGCCGGGCAGCGGGCAGCGGAGTTTGCGCGCCGCACCGCCGGCGAGAGTTACGCCGGCATTGCCAGTGAGGGCGGCGGCATCCTCGGCACCATGCGCGCCACGCGCGCCGCCACCGACGACGAACTGCTCGAGCAGAGCCAGCCGAGGCTGCAATCGCTGCTGCATGAAGGGGTCACCACCGTCGAGATAAAGTCCGGCTACGGCCTGGACCTCGCGAGCGAGACGAAGATGCTGCGCGTCGCTCGCCGGCTCGAAACGTCGAACCCCGTGACCGTCTCGACCAGCCTGCTCGCGGCCCACGCGCTGCCGCCGGAGTTCGCAGGGCGCGCGGACGACTATATCGACACGATCATCAGCGACTGGCTCCCGAAAATAGGTGCCAGGCACCGAATTTCGGGCGGTCCCCCGATGGGGGACAGTCCCCGCCTGGTCGACGCGGTGGACGCCTACTGCGAGCACATCGCGTTTTCGGCCGAGCAGTGCGGGCGGATTTTCGCAGCCGCGCGAGCGCTCGGCTTGCCGGTGCGACTGCACACCGAGCAGCTCTCCAACGTCGGCGGCAGCCAGGTCGCGGCGCGCTACGGCGCGCTCTCCTGCGACCACCTCGAGTACGCGAACCAAGCCGACGCCGCGGCGCTGGCACGATCGGGCACGGTCGCGGTGCTGCTGCCAGTCGCCTACTACGCGCTGGCCGAGAAGCAGCTGCCCCCGGTGGCCGCGCTGCGCGCCAATGGCGTGCCGGTCGCGATCGCAACCGACTGCAACCCGGGAACGTCTCCCTGCGCGTCGCTGCTGCTGGCGATGAACATGGCCCGACGCCTGTTCGGGCTCAGCAGCGAGGAAGTGCTGCGCGGCGTCACCCGCAATGCCGCGCGCGCACTCGGCATGCACGCCGAGCGAGGCTCGATAGAGCCCGGCCGTGCCGCTGACTTCGCGGTATGGTCGGTCGAGTCGCCGGACGAACTCGGCTACTGGGCAGGATTCAATCCATGCAGCATGGTCGTCAGGGCGGGCGAGATCGTGCTGGAGCGACCCGTGTGAGGGTACCGTGCCTCGAAGCAGTCAAATGAGTTCCTGGACAGGTCGGGTCGATGCGACCGACGGCGATACCGGACGGCGTTGGCACCAGGCCGTCCGCCCCGCGGCGTCGGCCGACGGTCCCGGGGTCGCGATCGCTGGTTTTGCCTGCGATGCCGGCGTGCGGCGCAATCGCGGTCGCCCGGGCGCAGCGGCCGGGCCGCAGGAACTCAGGCGCATGCTCGGCAATCTCGCCTGGCATGGAGCAACATCACGCCGCCTGTACGACGCCGGTGACGTCAGCTGCGATGGAGACGGGCTTGAACGCGCGCAGCTTGAGTACGCCGGCCTGGTCGCGGAACTGCTGCGCGCCGGTCACCGACCTGTCGGGCTCGGCGGCGGGCATGAAATCGCCTGGGCCGCATACCAGGGAGCGGCAATCGCACTGGCCGGCGATGCACGGCTCGATCGCCTGGGCATCGTCAATTTCGACGCCCACCTCGACCTGCGCCTGCCGGAGAGCCCGGGCCGTGGAACGTCCGGCACGCCGTTCCAGCAGATCGCGGAGTCACGAGCGGCGTCGGGACTCGAATTCCGCTACCTGTGCGTCGGCGCAAGCGCGGCTTCCAACACGGCGGCACTGTTCGACCGTGCCGCGACCCTCGGAGCCAGCGTGATCCTCGACGTGGACACGGGCAGCAGCGACGCGGACGCAGGTATCCGCGGATTCATCGCGGACTGTTCGACCGTATACCTGACTTTCTGCCTGGACGTGCTGCCAGCCGCAACGGCGCCCGGAGTCAGTGCGCCGTCCGCATTGGGCGTGCCGCTGCAGCGGGCAATCGAATTGCTGCGCGTGGCGCTCGATGCCTGCGTCCGGGACGGATCCGCGGGCAAGCTGCTGATGGCCGACGTGGCCGAACTGAATCCCGCCTTCGACGAAGCGGGCCGCACCGCGCGGACGGCCGCGCGCATCGTCTACGAGATTGCGTCGATCAATCGGTGACGTCCGGCTCGATGAAGCACCAGCCGACCTCGGGGCAGGTTTCCTTGATGCGCCGCTCGAGCTCGTTGATGCGGCTCACGGCCAGCTCGATCGTGAGCCCCGGGCTCATGCGGACCTTGGCCGCGAGCACGACCTTCGGACCCATCTGCAACGTGATGGTGCCGAGCAGTTCCTCGATCGCGGAATCGGCCGCGAGCAGCGAATCGATCTGTTGACGCAGGTGCGGCTCGGCCGACTTTCCGATCAGCAGCGAGCGGATGCGCGCTGCAATGAACGCGGCGACCAGGATCAGCACGACGCCGATCGTGATCGACCCGACGGCGTCATACCTGGTATCGCCCGTCGCAGCCGCCAGCGCCACGAACACGAACGCGATCGCCAGGCCGGCCAGCGCCGCGATGTCCTCGCCCAGCACGACCACGAGTTCCGCATTGCGCGTATGACGCAGCCAGTCGCCGAACGGGCGCCCGCGACGCAGCTTGGCAATCTCCCGCAGGCAGCCCACGAGACTTGCGGTCTCCAGCAGGATCGCGACCCCCAGCACCGATAGAGCCACCCAGGCGCGGTTGAGCGCTTCCGGGTGGTGCAGCTTGTGCCAGCCCTCGTAGATCGAGAAGAGCCCGCCGATGCTGAACAGCAGCAGCGCGACCACGAAACTCCAGAAGTAGCTTTCCTTGCCGAAACCCAGCGGATGCTCGGGTGTAGGCGGTTTCGCCGACTGCTTCAGGCCCAGGAACAGCAGCACCTGGTTCGTGCAGTCAGCATAGGAGTGGATCGCCTCTGCCAGCATGCTGCCCGAATTCGTGTAGACGGCCGCGGCGCTCTTGGTGATCGCGATGCCGAAATTGGCCAGGAATGCGTAGAGGATCGCCTTCTCTGGCGAAGCGTGTTCCGACGACATGCGTGGATCATACCCCGCGGCCACCTGGACCGGCCTCAGCACCAGCGGCTGGCCGGGTTTCGAGTGCCAGCGACGCACCAGGCTTTGCCCCCGGCGCGCCGCACCATTATCCTGCCACGATGACTACACCACGCCCGCACCGTCGGACTTCCATGGCGCTCGTCCTGCTCGCCGCCGCAGCTTTACTCGCCGGCTGCGGGCGCGCGCAACAGGACACCTCCGCCGCCCCCTCCAGCGCCCCGGGCACGGCGGACCAGCACTCGACCGCCAGCGGGTCCCACCTGCCGCCGGGGATCGACTGGTTCCCGGGCGACGTGGATGCCGCATTTGCGGCCGCGAAGTCCGCGCCCAAGCCGCTGTTCCTCTACTGGGGCGCGGAGTGGTGCCCCCCATGCGCGCAGATCAAGTCCACGATCTTCAACCAGCGCGAGTTCCAGGAGCGAAGCCGCCTGTTCGTACCCGTGTATCTCGACGGCGACATTCCCAGCGCCCAGAAACAGGCCGAGCGTTTCGGCGTGGTGGGCTATCCGACGATGATCCTGTTCCGTCCCGACGGCACGGAGATCACCCGCCTGCCGGGCGGGGTCGACATCGAACGCTATGCCAGGATCCTCGACGTCGCGCTCGCGGACGCAAGACCGGTAAAGGACATTGTCGCCGCTGCGACCAGCGGTGCCGACATGACCCGCAACGACTGGCAGCTGCTCGCCTATTACGACTGGCCCACGGACAACGGCCGCGCGCTGCAGGCCTCGCAGCGCCTGCAGACTTTCAAGACCCTTGCCGAGCGCTGCCCGCCGGACATGGCACCCGACTGCGCAAGGCTCTACTTCGAGTACCTGGGCGCAGTGGCCGCAGCAGCGGACGACGGCAAGTCACCGCTCTCTGGTCTCGATCGCGCCATCGCCCGGAAGAAGCTGGTCGAGTTGCTGAACTCTCCCGCGGTCGACCGTGCCAATGCGCAGAACCTGTTCTATGGATCCGAGGAAGTGATCGGACTGCTCTCCGATCCCGGCAGTACCGAGCGACGCGAGCTCACGAACGCATGGGGCGCCGCGCTGGACCAGGTGAGTGCCGGCGAAGGCGACGATGCACTCTCCGCTGCCGACCAGCTGAAGCTGCTGCTGGCGCGCGTGATGCTGGTGCAGCTCGACTCGCCGGACCAGCCGCTGCCGCCAGCAATGCAGGACCAGATCCGGCAGGCCGTGGCGCGCGTCGATGCCGAGGTGAGCAACTCCTACGCGAGGCAGGCCGCGATCAACGCAGCGGCAAACCTGTACTTCACGGCGGACATGGGCGAGGACGCGAACCGGCTGCTGGTCGCTGAGCTCGGCAAGACCAGGTCGCCCTACTACTTCATGCTCGACCTCGCCGACATCGCCGAGAAGGCCGGGCGCAAAGACGAGGCCGTGAAATGGCTCGGGCAGGCCTACGCCGGCGCGCAGGGTCCGGCGACGCGCTTCCAATGGGGCTACAGCTACCTGGTTGGCCTGCTCGAGATGACGCCAGCCGACGCGAAGACGATCGAGACAGTCGGCCTGCAGGTGATCGGTGAACTCGGCGAGGACCCGGACGCTTTCTACCAGCGTACGCGGCTGCGGCTCGACCAGTTGAGCACCAAGCTCCTTGACTGGGGCCAGTCGGGAGATGCGGCGAAGGTGGTCGACAAGCTGCGAAACAGCACGGCCGAGATCTGCGCTGGTCTTCCCGAAGGAGACGAGGGCCGCGCCAACTGCGAACGCTTCCTCAAGCCCGCTTCGCCAGCAAGGCAGGGTGCGTGATCGAGTACTTGACCGCGGCGCGTGCGTTTGTGCTGCTTGCGCTGTTGCTGTCGGGTGGCGCCGTGCTGGCCCAGCAGATGCAGGTCATCGACCTGCATTACCGCCGCGCCGATGACCTGATCCCCATCCTGCAACCGCTGCTCGAGCCCGGCGACGCCATTACGGGGATGGACGACAAGCTCTTCATCCGCGCCGACCCCGCGACGATGGAGCGGGTCGTCGAGGCGCTCGAGGTCATCGACCAGCCGCCACGCCAACTCGTGATTACCGTCGGACAGGACTCGGCGGTCGATGTCTCGGACGCGGCAGTGCGCGGTGCTGCAACGATATCGAGTGGCGACGTTTCGGTCGGCGTGAATCGCCCTCCGGGCACAGGCAATTCCGCGGGGGTCGTCGCGGTGGACCGCAGTCGGCAGACGAGCATGCGCAATGTGAGCAGCGTGCGGGCCCTGGACGGAACCGAAGCCTACATCGCCGTCGGGCAGCAGGTTCCGTTCACGTCGACCCAGGTCAATCCCGGCTGGGGCGGGCCCGTCGCCACGCGGTCGACGACATTCCGCGACGTGAGCACGGGCTTCTACGCGACCGCGCGCGTGAACGGCGACACGGTCACGATTTCGATCTCGCCGCGCCAGCAGTCATACGACCCGGCCCTCGGCGGCACCATCCGCACGGCCGGTGCCGACTCGACCATCAACGCACGCCTCGGCGAGTGGGTGGAACTCGGCGCAGTACGCGAGTCCGGGTCGGGCGCGGACGGTGGTCTGCTGGTCTGGGGCCGGCGCACTGCGCAGTCGCAGTACACGACGTGGATCAAGGTCGAAGAGGCTCCTTAGATTCCCGGTCCTGCGCATCGACCACGGCTCCGGGCCACGCCGCTCAGCCGCCCTGTGCCGCGAACATCAGCCCGTCGATGCGCTCGATCATGTACGCGTGGAAAGGGTTGCTGCGCTGCCGGGTGAGTACCCAGGTCGGTATCGCGAGCACTCCGTTTTCGCCGTGCATCTGGACGTTGCCGAGCTGCACGTGGTTGGTGCCCCTCTCCGGCTCTTCGCCGTACAGGGAGTCGTCGGATGGGAACGGCAATGCGACGTGCGACAGCGAGAAGACCCGCTCCGGCCACGACAGGTCGAGCAGGCGCGAAGTCTGCTGCTGTGAACCCGGCTCGGCTCGGAGTTCCTTTACCTGCGACGTGCCCGGGTTGGCATTGGTGATCACCGTCAGTCCGAATGAGCGATCCGGCATCGAGAGAATCTGCTGAGTCAGCGGACCGGGATCCGCCACCAGCAGTGCCTGGATCCCCGAGAACCGGTTGACGTCGAACAGCACCAGCTCGTGTGACTCGGGTGCCAGGTGCTCGAACAGGGCATGGACCAGCGCCGGCGCCACGATCGTCGAGTCGACCGTTGACTGGAACGCCAGTACTGGCGGAAAGCCCTTGATCTTCGCGCCATCGGCCAGCTTCGCGATGCGTCTCTGCAGTCCGCTCGTGAGTCGTTGCGTCTCGCCCGAGGCGTGGAAGCTGAAGGACGAATACTTGTACGGATCGAATTCCGCCTCGATATCCTGCCAGGCGGCGCGGCCGAGTCCCGGCACCGACGATATGCCGGTGCGCAGACGTGCGATGACGGCGAGCTTGCTGATGCCGATCGCCGGCGACAGCAGCACCAGGCCGGCCGGCATCGGCTGGTCTGCGCCTTCGACCGCGGCGAGCGCGTAGTCGACCGCCAGCGCTGCGCCGTTCGAGTAGCCGACGATGTAGATGGGTCGGTCGGGTCCCATCTGCCGGCGCAGGTCGCGAATGGCCATGCGCACCGCCGCCTGCATATCCTCGACTTCGAAACTCAGCAGCCCCGACGGCGCAGTGCCGTGGCCCGGCATCCTGAGCCCCACGACCTTCAGGCCCCTGGACGCGAGGTGCTCGCCAATCGAGCGCATGCTGTACGGGGAGTCCGTCAGCCCGTGCAAAAGCAAGGCGGCGCCGGTCGGGTGCTCGGGCGCAATCTCGAAGCTGCGGTTCCAGTTGGTGGGCCAGACCGCGGGGTCACTGCGGCTGCCGGTCGCGAATCGGTTGAATGGGTTGCGTTCAGCCGGCGTGACCTGGTCCAGTACCTTGGTCTTCAGCTCTTCGAACAGGCGCTCCTCGAGCTGCCTGTAGCCGGCGATCGTGGTCACCTGCCCCGCTTTGGCCGCCGTGAACTCCTGTTCCAGGTGTGCTGTGTGCCAGACCTTCGGCTCAGGGCCATGGGTGAGGAACCAGAAGTACCCTCCTGCCAGGATCAACAGCAGCCCGAGCAGGACAGCGCCCAGGGCCGAACGCATCAGGCGGAGCAGTGATTTGAACATCGCGAATCCAGTATTTTCGGCCGAATCGGCCGGCGCCGGATGATAGAGCATTTGCACCGCCTCTCGTAAAACCCGAATGTTCGGCACAGGGAGAGGAGCGCAGCATCGCCCTGTCGCAGGGGTCAGGGTCCGCACGATGTCGCGCAATCACGTTCCGCAGATTCTCGCCTACATGACACCGTTCCCGTATTCGGTGGACGTGGATGCGCCGCTGGCCGAGGCTCACGCGTTCCTGCGCGCGCGCCACATTCGCCACCTGCCGGTGACCGAGAGGGGCCAGCTCACAGGCGTGCTGACCGATCGCGACATCAAGCTGGCGCTGGGTCCGGACCTGGGCTCGCCACCGGAGCGGGAGCTCTCAGTGCGCGACGTGTTCCAGCCCGAGCCTTACGTGGTGGATGCCGGCACGCCGCTATTGTCGGTAGCGTCAACCATGGCCGACAGGCACCTGGGTTCCGCGCTGGTGACCCGCGGCGATGCGCTGGTCGGCATCTTCACGACCACGGATGCCTGTCGCGCACTGGCCCGCGTGCTGCGCGAACAGTACCCGGACCCGGTACCCGACGAGGTTGCCTGAACCATGGTCGCCACACAGAGCGCCGACGCGAGGGCGATCGGGTCGCGGACTCCGATCAACGCCGCCTGCGCGGAGAAGCTGCGCGAGGCGGCCGCGCTGCTCGAGGCCCAGGGCGCGAATCCATTCCGCGTGGCGGCCTATCGACGCGCAGCCGACACGCTGCGCAGCCTGCCTGGTGACATCGGCCTGGTCATCGAGCACGAAGGCGCCGAGGGTCTCGAGGCACTGCCAGGCATCGGACGCGGCATTGCTCGAGCACTGGTGGAGATGTGGCGGACCGGTAGATGGGTGCAACTGGAGCGGCTGCGCGGAAGCGCGGACCCCGTGCAGCTCTTCACGCTGCTGCCGGGCCTCGGGCACAGGCTGGCCGAGCGCATCCACGACGACCTGCACGTCGATACGCTGGAGGCGCTCGAGGTCGCCGCGCACGATGGCCGGCTCGAGAAAGTGGCAGGAGTGGGCCCGAGGCGTGCGGCGGCGATACGCGCGAGCCTGCAGGTCATGCTGGCGCGCGGCCGCGCACGACGCGGCGTGACGGCCGGCAGCACGACCATGTCGGACGCTGCCAACCTCGCGGTCACAGCGCAGCCTCCGGTCGCGGAACTCCTGGCCGTGGATCGGCTGTATCGCGAAAAGGCCGCGCGTGGCGAACTGCCGACGATCGCACCACGAAGATTCAACCCTGCCGGCGAAGCGTGGCTTCCGGTGCTTCACGTCACGCGGGACGGCTGGCACTACACTGCGCTCCACTCCAACACCGCGCTCGCGCACGAACTCGACCGGACACGCGACTGGGTGGTGCTGTTTTTCTACGATGACGATCACGTCGAGGGGCAGCATACGATCGTCACGGAGACGCACGGCCCGCTCACCGGCCGGCGCGTGGTGCGAGGCCGCGAGGCCGAGTGCATCGCGCACTATTCCGGATAGCGTGCCACCGTCAGGGAAAAGAATGGAGGCGTCGCGCGATGGAGGACCGGGTGACCACCGAATCGGCAGGGGCGGCAAGAACCCGCTTTGACTCATCCGAACTGTCCGCGCTCGCGCATCTCTATCGCGGCGAGGTCTATCGCAGCACTATCTGGCGCACGCGACTCGACCAGACCACGAACTGGGCGGTTGTTACCACGGGTCTTGCGCTGTCGCTGACATTCGCGGGGCCGAATTCGTCGCCGCTGCCGCTGATCCTTCTTGGCCTGCTTGTAGCCGTGTTCCTGCACTTCGAGGCGCGACGGTACCGGTATTTCAACGTCTGGCGCGCGCGTTGCCGGCTGATCGAGACCGACGTCTACGTACCCATGCTGCGGGGTGAAGGCGTGGCGATGGACGGCAGATGGAACACGCTGCTGGCGGACGACTATGCGAAGCCCCACTTCCACATCAGCTACGCGCGCTCGCTGGGGCGGAGGATACGCAAGAACTACGCATACATCCTCGCGGTGCAGGGCGTCGCCTATGTCGGCAAGCTCGCCATCCATCCAACGGCTGTCACAAGCACCGCGGAGTTCCTCGACCGGGCTGCGATCGGCCCTCTGCCGGGCTGGTCCGTACTGCTGGCGGGCGTGATTTTCCAGGGCACCTGGGCGGTACTCGCACTCGCGACGTTGCGGATGGAGCGGCAAGCCCGCACCGCACACAGGCTGGTCCCCATTGCATGACGGCTGGCGCGCCGACGCAGCAGGCGCCGGATGCACGCACTGCAGAGCACCGGCGCGGCGCGAGCGACCCCGATCTCACAGGAAGTAGGCGGTCGCGAATACGCCCAGCATGGTGAAGATCAGCGCGAGCTTTGCCAGCGTCCCGAACAAGAGCCCCACCCAGGTCGCGGTCCCGACCCGCCCCGCCTGCTGCAGCTTTCCGTGGGACAGCAGCTCGCCCGCGACCGCGCCGACGAATGGCCCGAGGATCAGGCCCGGCAGGCCCAGGAACACGCCGACCAGCGTGCCCAGCAGCGCGCCCACGATCGCGAGCCGTGTCGCGCCGACCCGTTTCGCGCCGAGCGAGGTCGCGATGAAGTCGATCGCGAACGACATCAGCGTCATCAGGCCAAGCAGGCCGAGCACAACCCAGCCAACGCGTTGAAAGTCGTCGGCCCAGGCGGCCGCGACCAGGCCAGCGAACACCAGCGGCACGCCCGGCAGGGCCGGGAGGACGGACCCCAGCACACCGAGTATCACCAGCAACACTGCGAGCAGCCACAGGCCGATCGTCCCAGTCATTTCGCAACTCCCACGGCGCCGTCGGGCACCCGGCGCATCTTGCACCCGCCGATCGGCAACGTCACGCCCGGCCCCGGCTACACTGCATCGGATGATTGACCTTCCCCCACTGCCGATCGTTGAAGTACTGCCGAAACTGCGGGACGCGCTTTCCGTTCACCGCTGCGTCGTGCTCGAGGCGCCGGCCGGGGCCGGCAAGAGCACGATCGTGCCGCTCGCGCTGCTCGACTCGGACTGGCTCGGTGACGGTCGCATCCTGATGCTGGAGCCGCGGCGCATCGCGACGCGCGCGGTTGCGAGCCGCATGGCCACGCTGCTCGGGGAGGACGTGGGCGATACGGTCGGCTTCCGCACGCGGCTCGAGACCCGCGTCAGTCCACGCACGCGCATCGAGGTCGTGACCGAAGGCATCCTCACCCGCATGCTGCAGCGCGACCCGGCGCTGGAAGGCATCGCGCTGGTGATCTTCGACGAGTTTCACGAACGCAGTCTCCACGGTGACCTGGGCCTGGCGCTGGGCGTCGAGGCCCAGCGCCACCTGCGCGAGTCCCTGCGCCTGCTCGTCATGTCGGCCACGCTCGAGGCCGACGCGCTGCTGCACGTGCTCGACGACGCAACGGTCGTGCGTTCGCAGGGACGCATGTTCCCGGTGGATGTCCGCTACGTGCCGCCGCCGGCCTCAACGCCTGGTCGCCCGGCACGCATCGAGGAGCCGGTGACCTCGATGACGCTGCGCGCGCTCGGTGAACACGAAGGCGACGCGCTGGTCTTCCTGCCCGGCGCCGGCGAAATCCGTCGCGTCGCGGAGGCGCTGGCCACGAAACTGCCTGGGCGCGAGTTCTCGGTATTGCCGCTGTACGGCGACCTTGGCGCGGCGGAGCAGGATGCCGCGCTGCTCGCGGATCCCCGGGGCCGCCGCAAGGTCGTGGTCGCAACCAACATCGCCGAGACCAGCCTGACGATCGACGGCGTGCGCATCGTCGTCGACGCGGGCCTCGAGCGACGGCAGCGATTCGATCCGGCAACCGGCATGAGCCGTCTCGACATCGCGCGGATTTCCCGCTCGTCGGCCGAGCAGCGCCGTGGACGCGCGGGCCGCACGGCGCCCGGCACCTGCTACCGGCTGTGGAGCGAGTCGGCGCACGACTCCCTGCCGGCGCAGTCTCCAGCCGAAATTCTCGAAGCCGATCTCGCGCCGCTGGCGCTCGAGCTGGCCTGCTGGGGATGCACCGATCCCGCGACCCTTGCCTGGCTCGACCCGCCGCCCGCGGCGTCGCTCGCGCAGGCTCGTGACCTCCTTGGGCGGCTCGAGGCAGTGGACACCGCCGGGCGCGTGAGTGGGCTGGGCCGCGACATGGCGTCGCTCGGCATGCATCCGCGACTTGCGCACATGGTGCTGCGCGCAAGGTCGCTCGGACTGGCCGAACTGGCCTGCGTGGTGGCCGCGCTGCTGTCGGAGCGCGACCCGCTGCGGGCAGCGCCCGGATTTCGCGATCCGGACGTGTTCCATCGCATCGAAGTGCTGCGCGGCGGGCGGGCACCCCCGCATTTCGACGTGGACACCGGCACGATCCGCCGCATCCAACGCGTTGCGCAGCAGGTGGAAAAGCAACTCGCCCGGGTGTCCAGGGCTCGCGCCGAACGTGATACTTCCCTCCCGGACGCGGATGCGATCGGTCTGCTGCTCGCGTTCGCCTACCCGGACCGCATCGGGCGGGCGCGGGACGGCAGCCCGGGCCGCTACGTGTTGAGCGGCGGTCGTGGTGCCGAGTTCCGCGATCCATCCGCGCTTGCACGATCCGGATACATCGTCGTTGCAGCCCTCGATGCCGGCGATCGCGAGGCCAGGATCCAGCTGGCCGCATCGCTCGATCCGGCGCTGCTGGAACGACATTTCGCATCGGCCATCACCGAAGACTCGAGCGTCGGCTGGGATCCGAAAGCCCAGGCGGTCGGGGCACGGCGGGTGCGGCGGCTCGGAGCGCTGGTTCTGCAGGACGAGCCACTGCGGAACGTCGATGCCTCGGCGACTGTTGCAGCCATGCTCGATGGCATACGCTCAATGGGCATCGACTGCCTGCCGTGGACCCGCGACCTGCAACAGTGGCGCGCTCGCGTAACGCTGGCGCGCGACAACGACCCGCGCGGACGCGACGGCTGGCCGGATGTCTCCGACGCAGCGCTCCTCCGCTCGCTCGAGGGCTGGCTTGCTCCGTGGCTGGACCGCATCACGCGTCGCGACCAGCTCGCGAAACTGGACCTGCGTGGCGCGCTGCACGCGCTGCTCGACTGGAATGCCCAGCGACGGCTCGATGAGCTTGCGCCCACGCACCTCGCCGTTCCGAGCGGGTCGCGGATAGCGCTCGACTACTCGACCGGCACTCCGGCACTCGCCGTGCGGCTGCAGGAAGTGTTCGGCCTGATGGAGTCGCCGCGGCTTGTCGGCGGCCGCGTGCCGGTTACGCTCGAGCTGCTCTCCCCGGCGCGACGGCCGGTGCAGGTGACACGCGACCTGGCGAGCTTCTGGGCGCGGGGTTACCACGAGGTGAAGAAGGAACTCAAGGGGCGTTACCCGAAGCACTACTGGCCCGACGATCCGCTCGATGCGGTCGCGACCCGGCGCGTTCGGCCACGCGAAGGGGGCTGAGGCCGTCTATTCGTCCCGCAGCGCCTCGACCGGATCGAGCCTCGCGGCATTCAGCGCGGGCAGGATGCCGGCGAGCAGGCCGATCAGCACCGACAGTCCCAGCGCGACGCTGATGAAGAACGGCGAGTAGCTGACGGGCAGCTGCCTGACGGTCGCGCCGAGCAGCGCGCCGATGCCTGCGCCGGCGGCGAGACCGGCGAGTCCGCCCAGCAGCGACAGCACCACGGCTTCGGCGAGGAACAATGCGAGCACCTGGTCGCGCTCTGCGCCCAGCGCGCGCAGCAGGCCGATCTCGCTGGTGCGCTCGCGCACCGAGATCGTCATGATCGTGAAGATGCCGACCGCGCCGACCAGCAGCGAGATACTGCCCAGTGCGGCGACGGCGAATGTCAGTATCCCGAGCACCGAACCCAGCGAATCGATCATCTGCTGCTGCGGCGTGACCGTGAAGTCCTCGTCGCCATGGCGCGCAAGCAGCACGCGCCGGATGCCTTCCTCGACTTCGTGCAGCGGCGCCCCTTCCTCGTACACGACGTCGATCTCGAACAGGCTGTCGCGGTTGAACAGTTCCAGCGCCCGCGCTGCCGGTATGAAGACAGTATCGTCGAGGTCCAGGCCGATGACCGTCCCCTTCGGCGCCATCACGCCCACGATTCGGAAGCGCTGGCCACCGACCCGGACGTTGGACCCCAGCGGGCTTTTCCTGTCGAACAACTCATGCGCCATTTTCGATCCCAGCACCGCGAAGCTGCGTGGCGAACGCGGATCGTCCATAGGCAGGTAAACGCCCTGCCCGACCGGAAAGCGCAGCGACTCGGCGAACTGCGGACCGGTGCCATATACGGTCACCCGCCTCTTGCGCCCATTGCCCTCGACCTCGGCATTGCCCTGTACCACAGGGTCCGCGTCGATCACGTACGGTACGCGGCGCAGCGCCTCCGCATCGTCGATTGTCAGCGGACGGGTCGTGCCAAACACACCTACCGAGCCCCCCATGGTCTGTGTCGCACCCGGCGTGACGCCGATGATGTTGGTGCCGAACTGCGTGAATTCCGCAACGACGAACTTGCGCACGCCCTCGCCGATCGACGTGAGCAGCACCACCGCGGCCACGCCGACCGCGATGCCGAGCGCGGTCAGCACCGCCCGCATGCGGTGTGCCGTGATCGATCGGCCGGTGTAGCGCACCAGGTCCGCGCCGCGCATCGCTCAGCGCCTCCCTGCCAGCGCGACGACCGCGTCGAGGCGTGCCGCCTTGCGTGCCGGCAGCAACCCGAACACGACGCCGCTCGCCACCGCGGTCAACACCGCGAGCACCACCGCCCACACCGGCGGCGCCAGCGGCAGTGCGGGGTAGACGCGGCCAATGACCCAGACCCCCGCAAAACCGACCGCCAGCCCACAGCACGCGCCGACCAGCGAAAGCATCACCGCCTCGGCCAGGAACAGTGCCGTGATCTGGCTGCCCCGCGCGCCCAGTGCCTTCATCAGGCCGACCTCCGCGGTGCGCTGGCTGACCGCGACCAGCATCACGTTCATGATCAGGATGCCGGCAACCGCAAGACTGACCGAGGCGATTCCGGCCAGCGTGAGCGTGAGCGCGGTGAATATCCGGTTGAAAGTCGCGAGCACCGCGTCCTGGCTCACGACCGTCACGTCCTCCTCACCCTGGTGGCGCTCGGCGAGTTGTGCGCGCACGGCGCGCTGTACACGTGGCATGGCGTCGCGATCGCTCGACGTGACCAGGATGCGGAACAGCGACTCGCTGTTGAACAGCTGCAGCGCGCTGCTGACAGGAATCACCACGATTTCCTGCAGGTCGAAACCCAGCGATCGGCCGGAATCCGCGAGGACACCAATGACGCGGAAGCGCCGATCGCCGATTCGCATGTTGGCACCGACCGCTGGCCCGTGCGGGAACAGCTCGGAGCGCACCTTGCTGCCGATTACGCAGACCGCAATGTCGCGGTCGATCTGGCCGGCAGGCAGGAACGAGCCCTGTTCCATCGCCAGGTTGCGCACCACCAGGAACTCGGAACTGGTGCCGATGACCGGCACCTCGCGCGACAGCTGGCCTGCAGAGACCGGCACCGAACCGATCACCAGCGGCGCAATGCGCTCTACGCCCGGAATGCGCAACAGCGATCGTGCGTCGTCGAGCGTGAGGTCACGAGGCGTCTCGCCGGCGAACATTCCCGGCTGCATGCCGGTGGTCTCCGAGCGGCCCGGCAACACGATCAGCAGTTCTGCGCCCAGCGCCCGGAACTCGCCCGTCACGTAGCGGCGCGCGCCCTCGCCCAGCGACGTGAGCACCACGACCGCGGCAACGCCGATCGCCATAGCCACCAGCATCATGGCGCTGCGCATCCTCGCACGAACCAGCGACTCGCTCGCCAGGTGCAGCAGGTCGCCGAACCTCATCGCTGCGTGCCCATTGCCTCGTCCACCACGATTCGCCCGTCGCGCATGCGGATGTTGCGGCGGGAACGCGAGGCGACCTCGTCATCGTGCGTGACCACGAGGAGCGTGATACCGCGCGCATTCAGCAACTCGATGGCAGCGAGCACGTCGGCGCCCGATACGTGGTCAAGGTTGCCGGTAGGCTCGTCGGCCAGCAGCACCGTCGGCTCCATCACCATCGCGCGCGCAATGGCTACCCGCTGGCGCTGCCCCCCCGACAACTGGTCCGGGCGATGATGCGCGCGGTCCATAAGTGTGAGGCTTGCGAGCACCGCCTCGGCCCGCTTGCGGCGCTCGGCCGGCGGCACCGACGCCAGCACCATCGGCAACTCTACGTTCTCGAACGCGGTCAGCCTCGGCACGAGGTGGAACGACTGGAAGATGAAGCCGATCCTGCGCGCGCGCACCTGCGCGAGCTCATCGTCGCTGAGCGAGGTGGTCTCGCGGCCGTCGAGCAAGTACTGGCCATCGGTTGGCCGGTCCAGCAGCCCGATCACGTTCAACAGCGTGGACTTGCCCGATCCGCTCGGACCCATGATGGAAACGTATTCGCCGTCACCGATCACGAGGTCGACGGCGTCAAGCGCCTTGACGAGCTGGTCACCGACCTGGAAGTGCCGGCTCAGGTTCCTGATTTCGATCATGCGCGGTGACCCTGCTCAGGATGAGACGGCCGGCGCGCCGTCCTCGAGCCCCTCGCGATCGATCGACACGACAACCCGGTCGCCGGGCTCGAGCCCCTTGGTGACCTCGGTGAACTCCCAGTTGCCGATGCCGGTTTCCACCGTGCGCTGGCGGATTTTCCCGTCCTCGAGGACGTAGACACGGTTGCCCTCGACCAGTGCGCGCGTCGGGACCCGCAGCACGTCGGTACGCTCGGCGATGATGACCTCGAGATCGGCGCTGTAGCCCGGCAGCAGCGCTGCATCGTCGCGCTCGTCGATCTCCGCCTCGACCTCCACGGTGCGAGCCTGCTTCTCGACTTCCAGCACATACGGCGCGACGCGACGCACGTGCGCCTTGAAGCTGCGGTCCTTGAACGCGTCGAGCGTCACCCGGGCAGCCATGCCTTGCCGTACCCGTGGTGCGTCCACTTCGTCGATCGGCGCCGTGATGTAGATGCAGCTTGAATCGACCACGTCGACCGCGGGCGGCGTCGGGATGCCGACCGGGGACGGAGTGACGAATTCGCCCACCTCGCCGTTGATCTCGGCAACCGTCCCGGCGAATGGAGCCCGCAGCATCGTGCGCTCGAGGCGCGCGCGGGCCGCATCGATCCGGGCGAGGCTCACCTGGATCTGTTCGCCTGCAGCCCGACAGGCCGCTTCCCTGCTTTCGGCCTCGCCGGCCGCGCGCTCTGCAAGCTCGGTCGACACCAGCTTGCGCTCGACCAGGCTCGCGAGACGCTCGGACTCGCTGCGCGCAACCCTGGCTGAAATGCAGGCCTGGTCACGCAGCGCGCGGGTGGCTTCGGCATCCCGCTCAGCGAGATTCAAGTCCGCGCGGAGGTCGGCGTTCCAGAGTTCGAGCAGGACCTGGCCCTTCTCGACGTGGTCGCCCTTCTTGACCGGCAGCCGTGCTATCTGGCCACCCGACTGCGGGGCGAGCTTTGCGCGCTGGCAGGCCTTGACCGTCCCGGCACGCGTGTTGGTCACGGCCTGGACTACTTTTCCGCGCGTGACCTCGGCCGTGTCCACAGTGATGGGCTTCGGACGCCCCACCCACAGCGCGACCGCCACGGCAACTCCCGCGATACCCGCGATCACTGCTACTGCACGCCACTTCATGCGCGAGGTATCCGTCCGTTGCTGGCCCAGTGGTCATTGCAGCACCTCCCCCGGGGTGGCGCAATCAGGAGTCCAGGCAAGTGAAGCTGCGACGCGGCCGGTTTTATTCGCATCCCGCCCGAACTAGACTCCGCGCATGCCTGTTCCTGGCAAACTGCTTCCAGCACCGACGCGCGCGTTTCGCCAGGCCATCGTGGTCACATCGCTGGCGCTGCTGTCGGCCTGCACGCCGTTCCACCGCGGGGCACCAGGCGGCACGGCCTTGAATCCCGGCACGGCAGCGCTGGTTGTCGCTGAATCACGCATCGGCGCGCCATATCGCTACGGCGGCTCTGGTCCGGATGCGTTCGACTGCAGTGGTCTCGTCGCCTACGCCTATCGACAGGCAGGTATCACGCTGCCGCGCACCGCGGCCCAGCAGTACGCGGCAGTCACGCCGGTGCGCAAGCGCGAACTGCGTCCCGGCGACCTGGTGTTCTTCCGCGTCAATGGCCGCAGTGTAGGCCACGTCGGCATCTATGCGGGCGAGGAGCAGTTCGTCGATGCGCCGCAGACCGGCGGCACGGTGCGGATGGCAAGCCTCGACGACAGCTGGTATCGCGAACGCTACGTGGGGGCCGGCCGCCCGTACCAACATTAATAGGTGCCAGGCACCGAATTAATTAATTCGGTGCCTGGCACCTATTAATGTTGGCAGCAACTTTTCTACTGGCCGAACACCCACTGCACCAGCGCCGCCTGGACCGCCAGGCCGCCGCCGCCGGCACGCGGGTCATTCACGATGACGACCGTCACGAACGTCCGGCCAGAGGCCGCGTTCACGTAGCCGGCGAGCGCGCTCACGCCTTCCAGCGAACCGGTCTTCATGCGCAACCGTCCCTGCATTTCAGGCGAGCGGAATCGCCTGCGCAGCGTCCCGTCGGTCGCGGACAACGGCAGCGACGCAGCGAACTCGGGCATGTACTGGCTGCGCCACGCAGCAACCAGCACGTCGGCCAGGCCAGTGGCAGTGATCCGTTCTTCGCGAGACAGGCCCGATCCGTTTTCGAGGATCAGGCCAGGGACCGAAATACCCTGCGAGGCCAGGAATTCAGCGATGACCTTCTGGCCACCGGCCGTCGTGCCCGGCCGGCCGGCTTTCTCGGCCGCGAGCGTCAGCAGCAACTGGCGGGCCATCGCATTACTCGAGAACTTGTTCACCAGCCGGATGATTTCGGCAAGCGAAAGTGAGTCCTGCGAGTACACCATGCTCGCGCCGGGAGGAAGGACGCCGACGTGCCAGCCCCCGTCGAGTTCGCCACCGCTTTCGTCCCAGAAAGTCTTGAACGTGCCGTACGCGAACTCCGGCGCGCGCATGACCGCGCGGGTGAAGCTCAGCGGACCGCAACTCGCGGCATAACGCCCGCTGATCGCCATTGTGTTGCCCGCGGGCCCGTCCGGCGTGGACACGTCGATACCGCTGCCGCTGCGACGGCACGATCCACCATCGACGCTCGCGGTACTGTCGACTTTCAGGTTTGCCGGCCAGGGGAAGGCGCTTGGCCGCAGCTTGCCGTCGGCCAGGTCAGGGAACAGGCTGAAATTGACCGTCTGGAAGTTCACCAGCAGCGCGTCGGGCAGCACGTTGTAGGTGCTGAACGGCTTGTTGTCGAACGCGCCGCGATCGTCGCCCTGCGGCTTGAAATAGCTGTTGTCGATGATCACGTCGCCCTTGATGCGCCGGATCCCGGCCAGGCGGACGCCGTTCGTAAACCCCCACCAGCGTTCCGCGGTCATGAACGGGTCGCCGCCGCCCACCAGTACCAGGTCGCCGTCGAGTACCTGGTCCTTTACCGGCCCGGTGGCGTAGGCGCGCGTTTGCCAGGTATAGGCTGGCCCAAGGATCTCCAGCGCCGACCAGGTCGTCACGACCTTCATCGTGGAGGCGGGATTGCGCGGCACGGTCGAGTTGTAGCTGATCAACGGCTCGTCGCGACCGATTTCCTTGACCAGGATGCTCAAGCTGGTGCCGGGGATGCGCTGCTGCGCCAGCACCTGCTGCACCTCCGGCGGCAGGTAGTCGCGGTCGCGCGCGTACGCCGCGCAGGAAACGCAATTCAATACGAACAACAAGGCAAAGGCGGGAAATCGCTTCTGCATGAATCTCTTTCCGTGGGGATACGGCGATGATACGTGATCGCGCTGGCGACGCACGCCCGGCGTCTGCATACTTCGCCACCCGCGGCGGATGAACACCATGCGCAAAGTCTGGAACACGATGCTGAAGGGCCTGGTGGCGATACTGCCCATCGGCCTCACTCTGTACCTGATCTACTGGCTGGCAGGCGCTGCCGAACACATCTTCTCGGGCCTGATAAAGCTCGTGATACCCGCGACGGCCTACTGGCCCGGTCTCGGGCTGCTGACCGGCCTGGTGATACTGTTCCTCGCCGGCCTGGCCGTGAATGCCTACGTGGTGCGTCGTGCGCTCAGGGTCGGCGACCGCCTGTTCGCGCGAATTCCCGTGGTGAAGACCGTCTACGTCGCGATACGCGACTTCATGCGGTTCTTCCCGTCCTCCGGCAAGGGCGGCGACCTGAAGCGGGTGGTGCTGGTGCCGTTCGGGCCGGGCAAGGCCATCGGCTTCGTCACCTCGGAGTCGGCGGCAGCGCTTGGCGTCGGCGACGCCACCGACAACAACGTCGCCGTTTACCTGCCGATGAGCTACATGATCGGCGGCTACACGGTCTTTCTCCCGCGCGACCAGCTCGAACCGACCATGCTTTCGGTCGAGACAGCGATGCGAATCGTGCTGATGGGCGGTGTGACGGTCGCGCCCACCGGGATTTCAGGCGAAGAAAGGCCCGACTGACATGCGTTTCTCGATCGTCCCGGTCACGCCATTCGCGCAGAACTGCTCGGTGGTCTGGTGCGAGAAGACTGGCGCCGGCGCAGTCGTGGACCCGGGCGGCGATCTCGACCGCGTCCTCGCCACCGTGCGCAAGGAAGGCGTGAAGCTGGAGAAGATCCTGCTCACGCATGCGCATGTGGATCATGCCGGCGGCACGGCCGAACTTGCTCGCACGCAAGGGCTGCCGATCGAGGGGCCGCACACCGGCGACCAGTTCTGGATCGACGGGCTGGCGGAACAGGCGCGCATGTTTGGTATCGCGAGCGGCGGCAGCTTCGTGCCGGACCGCTGGCTCGAGGACGGGGACCGGGTGCAGGTGGGCGACATCGAGTTCGAAGTGAAGCACTGCCCCGGGCACACGCCAGGACATGTGGTGTTTCATTCACCGGCGGAAAAAGTCGCTTTTGTCGGCGACGTGCTGTTCGCCGGTTCGATCGGACGCACTGACTTCCCGGGCGGCGACTACGACACGCTGGTCAAGGCGATCCGCACCAGGCTCTTTCCTCTGGGAGACGACGTGCGGTTCGTGCCAGGCCACGGCCCGATGTCGACGTTTGGCGCCGAGCGCCGCGGAAATCCCTTCGTTGGCGATGCGGCCGTCGGGCGCGGCCGCTGAGGCGGGATAGCCGGAAGTCGCTTAGTCGTGTTTCTTCCGCCGGTCGCGAGCCTCTTCGGCGCGACGCTCGTCGTCGAGGTAGCCGTCAACCGATGCGCCGAGTTCCTGGGCCCGCCGCGGACCCGTGCGGCGATCATCATGATGCTCGTAGCGGCAGGTGCACTCCGACCTGTCGCAGCCCTTTAGCGGCAGTGCCGGAGCCTCGCGCGACAGGAAGCTTTGCCCGCTCAGCCTGCGCGCGGCTGCACACGCGCGATCTCCGGGCGCGATAGAGACCGCATGCCAGGGATTGATCGGCTTTTTCGCGGGCTGGGGCTTCGCCTCCGGCTCGCTTTTGCCGAAAAGCGCCTTGGCTCGCTTGAATAGGTCGTTCACCAGATCGCCACCCCTGTCGCCGTGGACCAGAGTCCGCCCCAAGGCTAGCGCCGCGGCGCTCACGGAGGGCGTGACACGCGTCTCAGCCCCGCTCGGGACCGGTCACTGCATAGCCTACCGCGGATTATGTAAATTCGCTGTACACGTCCGAAGGCCTTGCCGGACCCGTCCGGTGGGCCGAAACTGGTCGGATCGCCGTTTCAAGGGGCCCGAATGGCCACGACTCGCCGCGCCCCGCCGGGGCCGCCTTTCGATTCGATCTACCGCCACGGCTTCATCCGGGCGGCCGTCGCGACGCCGCGAGGCGAGGTGGCATCGCCGGGCCATAACGCCCGCCAGACACTCGCGCTCGCGCGACAGGCGGCCGAGAACCACGCCGTGCTGGCCGTATTCCCCGAACTCGGGCTTTCCGCGTATTCGAACGAGGACCTGTTCCAGCAGGACGCGCTGCAGGACGCCTCGCTGCTTGCGCTCGAGTCGATCGTGCTCGCGAGCCGGAAGCTCGCCCTGCTGCTCGCGGTGGGCCTGCCGCTCAGTGCCGACGGGCGCCTGTTCAACTGCGCCGTGCTGGTGCACCGCGGCCGGATCCTCGGTGTCGTGCCGAAGACCTACCTGCCGAACTACCGGGAGTTCTACGAGAAGAGGCAGTTCGCCCCGGCAGCGCAGGCGCTCTCGACCAGCATTCGACTGCTCGGGCAGGAGGTGCCCTTCGGCAGCCAGTTGCTGTTCGCGGCGACAAACGTGCCGGGCTTCGTGCTGCACATGGAGATCTGCGAGGACCTCTGGGTGCCGCTGCCGCCAAGCACCCTCGCGTCGCTCGCCGGCGCGACCGTGATAGCCAATCTCTCCGCCAGCGACGTCACGGTCGGCAAGGCCGACTACCGGCGCTTGCTGTGCGCGTCGCAGTCGGCCAAGTGCGTGTCCGCTTACCTGTATTCCGGCGCGGGTCCTGGCGAATCGACCACGGATCTCGCCTGGGACGGCCATGCGCTCGCCTACGAGAACGGCGAGTGCCTCGCGGAATCGCGGCGCTTCCCGCTGGAAGCCGCAACTGCTCACCGCCGACATCGACCTGGACCGGCTGCGGCAGGAACGCTCCCGGCTCACGAGCTTCGGCGACAGCGTCCAGGCGCACGCCCCGCTGCTCGCGGCATTCCGCCGCATCGAGTTCGAACTCGAGCTGCCGCGCGGCAGGATTCCGCTCGCGCGGCGCGTGGAACGCTTCCCGTACGTGCCGGCGGACCACTCGAAACTCGACGAGCGCTGCGCCGAGATCTACGACATCCAGGTCGAGGGCCTGATGAAACGCCTCGACGCGAGCGGCATCCGCAAGGTGGTGATCGGGATCTCGGGCGGTCTCGACTCGACACAGGCGGCGCTGGTTGCTGTGCGTGCCTTCGACCGGCTGGGACTGCCGCGCAGCGACATCCTCGGCTACACGCTGCCGGGATTCGGCACCAGTCGCCACACCTTCGACAGCGCGCACGCGCTGATGAGCGCGCTCGGCATCTCGTCTGCCGAGATCGACATCCGGCCGTCGGCGGAGCTGATGCTGCGGCACATCGGTCACCCGCACAGCCGGGGCAAGCCGGTGTACGACGTGACCTTCGAGAACGTCCAGGCCGGTGAGCGCACCTCGCACCTGTTCCGGCTCGCGAACCTGCACGGGGCACTGGTGCTCGGCACAGGCGACCTCTCCGAACTTGCGCTCGGTTTCACGACCTACGGTGTCGGCGACCACATGTCGCACTACAACGTTAACAGCTCGGTGCCTAAGACGCTGATCCAGCACCTGGTGCGCTGGCTCGTGGCAACCAGGCAGTTCGACGATGCCACGTCCCGCGTGCTGCAGCGTATCGTCGCCACGCGCATCTCGCCGGAGCTGGTGCCGGGCTCGGGCGAGGAGCCGGAGCACTCATCCGAGTCCGTGGTCGGCCCGTACGAGTTGCAGGATTTCAACCTCTACTACCTGAGCCGCTACGGCTACCGTCCAAGCAAGGTCGCATTCCTCGCGCACGCGGCGTGGGGTGACCGGCGCACGGGCGTGTGGCCCGACACGGTACCGGCCGACGAGCGCCGCCAGTACACGCTCGCAACCATTCGGCGTTGGCTCGAAGTCTTCGTGGTGCGGTTTTTCCAGGGCAGCCAGTTCAAGCGTTCGGCGATGCCGAACGGACCGAAGGTCGGTTCCGGCGGTTCGCTGTCACCGCGCAGCGACTGGCGTGCACCCAGCGACTCGCCCGCGACGGCCTGGCTCGATGAACTCCGGGCCAACGTGCCGGGCGGCCGTCGCAGGAAATGATGCAGCGGCCCGTGGCCAATCGACGCACGCGCCATCCCGGCGCGCGCAGCGCCGCGACGGCCTGCGCCGTCATCCTTGCGTTCACCGGCCAGCTCGCGCCGGCCGAGCAGGTTTCTTCACCGGAACCCGCGTCGCTGGCCGACGCGCTGCCGGCTGCCGAGGCCGGGCAGCAGCCGGCCACGACGGGCATCCCGGCCGGTTTCCTCGAAGGCTCTACCAGCGAATTCCGCCAGCTGCTCGACGCCGGGGAATTCGAGCAGGCGGCGACGCTTGCTCAGGAACTGCTCGAGGCAGCCGAGCGGCAGCCGGGACCTGGCGGTGAACACCTGCAGGTCGCGCTGATGAACCTCGCGCTCGCGCAGTACCTGAACGAGGACTACATGGGTGCGGAGGCGAGTTACCTGCGGGTCGTCGAACTGGTCGAGAAATCGGGCCGCCTGGCCACTCCGCGGCTGGCGCGCGCGCAGGCGGGCCTTGCGACGACTTACTATGCCGGAAAGCGCTATGACCTCGCCGTGCCGAGGTACGAACTGGCGATCGCACTGGTGCGCCGCGAGCAGGGGCTGTTCACCGAGGAGCAGATCCCGTTCCTCGAGAAGTACGCCGACTCCCTCGTCCACGTGGGTCGCGCGGATGACGCTGTGCGCGCGCGCCGCTACATCCTGCGCGCGATCGAGCGCATTTACGGCGCCGACAGTCTCCGTTACGCGCAGGAATTCGAATCCATCGGGCGCTGGTTCACCAGGATCGGGGCCTACGATCCGGCGCGTGCGTCGCTGCGCAAATCCATCCGGATCATCGAAGACGCGAATGGCGAGGATGCCGTCGAACTCATCGGCCCGCTGACGGCGCTCGCGGACTGCGCCAGGCGGCAGCTGATCGACCCCTCGTACACGCGGGCCACGGCGGCGGATGACCAGAGGCAGTCGCTGTTCCACGACACGATGCCGCCTGTGCTGCCGTCCATGTCGTCAAACACCATCGTCAACGAGGGGCAGTCGGCACTGAACCGGGCCGTTGCAATCGCGACCGCGCAGGTACCCCCGTCGCCAGTCCAGGTTGCCGACGTCCGCACGCTGCTCGGCGACTGGTACCAGTCGCGCGGGAAAGAGGAACAAGGACTGGCGAGTTACCAGCTCGCGTGGCGGGCAGCCGGCGACTCGAACGTGGACGGAAAGCCCCTGACCGAACTGCTGTTCGGGCGCCCGGTGCCGCTGGTGTACACGCCGCCGGGATCCTGGAACCGTTACGCCGGCAGGCCGGCCGACGAGGTCGTGGTGCGCCTGGCCGTGCTCGACCTGACGATCGCCGCTGATGGGCGCGTGGCGGAAGCAACGATTCGATCGGATGGCGGAAACCCGAAATTCGGTGAGCAGCTTCAGCGCGCGGCGCAGGCCGCGATCTACCGTCCCAGGTTCGAGAACGGCGCGCCAGTGGCCACGCCAGGCGTCACGCTGGAGCAGCCGTTTTACGCGCTGGTCGGAGACGAGGCAGGCGATTGACGGTTCAGGACGACGGCAATGTCACTTCGACCGGGGCCTCGGAAGCTGATCCGGGAACCTGTGGCAGCAAGCCGCGCACCACGGCCTGGTCGCGAAACTCGGTGGCAAGCTTGGCGGCTGCGTCGCGCATCGCGAGCTGCACGGCGGTCTTCAGCGTGTCCGCCCCACCAGACAGCATGTTCTCATTCTTCGCCGCGCCGTAACCGGTGAAGGTCCACGAGTCGATCAACTGCCCGTCCGGGCGGTAGCCGTTGACCCGATACTTGAGGCTGACTGCGTACAGGTCGGAGCCCGAGTCCACCGGCGTTACGAATGCGAAGTCCTCGAGCACCGGCTGCAGGACCGCGCGGATCTGCGGGTCGGTCCGGGCACCCGCGTCGGCCGCATCCACCGCGACGACACGGTCGAACATCGCGCCCATCAGTCGCGCGAAACCGTCAGCCTGAGCCTTGCCGATCGCGATCGAGTAGTCCCCGCCGTCGCGCTTCTCCTGGTACACCTTGTCGCGGAACGCGGCGTCGATGTAGAGGCCCACGACCAGGGGGATCTTCGTTACCAGCGGCGCCGGGATGTTCGGTTGCGCCTCGAACTCGGTCGCCGCACAACCGACGAGCATTGCACACGCCAGCCAGGCGGCCGGACGGGCCAGCGGTCGGCGGCGCTCGCGATTCCTGCAGTGTGCCTGGTCCATTTGTCGCATGGTCGCACGACCGCGCTCAGCGGGAATAGCTGCCCGGCTCGTTCAGGCCGACGAACGTTCCCCCGTTCTGCTCGCAGAGCTGCCGCATCAGCATCGCGTAGCGGACGCTCGTCACCTGCGGCGCATCGGGCCTGACCGGGAAACCGAGTGCATGGATGCGAACCCGGCGCGCGCCGGTCTTGTCCTCGCGGTTCAGCATGTCCACGGTGCGCAGCACCGATTCCACGGACGAGCCGGTGAATTCGTCACCGAACACGTACAGGCTGATGCGCAGGCCGGTCGAGTAGTAGGTGCGGATCGCCTCGACGATGCCTTCGACCGGGCTGGAGTTGCTGAACGGGAACCAGTCGCGCATGCGCGACATCACCAGCTTGCGCTGCGTCGGCGTGTCGGGCAGCCAGCGTCCGCGGTACGAGGGGAACATGTAGGTGCCCTCGTCGCTCATCACCTGCCAGCCCTTGACGGTCGGGTAGGCGTCGAGGACTTCCTGCATCTTCCTCATCGCCAGCGGCCACGCGTAGTTGGCCATGCTGCCCGAGGTGTCGATGATGAAAATGACGTACTCGCTGTCCACCGGCAGGCCGCCGATCGGCGAGTCGTCCTTGCGCCGGTACTGCGCGCCCAGCAAGCGCTTCATCTCCTCGGTAAGCTCCTGCTGCGCCGAAACCAGCTGCCCCTCTATCTGGTTCTGCACGTCGGCCTCGCGGCGCGAGGATTCATACTGCCCGCGCAGGGCGCTCAGGTCGCCGCGCAGCCGCGCGATGCGCAGATCCTCCTCCGAGAGCTGGCTGCGCCGCGCCTTGAGTTCGCGGTTCAGCACCTCGGTCGTGCCACGGATCTCCACCAGCTCCTGCTCGAGCTTCAGCACCTGTGCCTGCAGGTCCTCGCGCGATTTCTCGATCACGACGGGCTCGCCGACCTCCGTGAGCACGAGCAGCAGGATCACCGCGCCAAAGCCGCAGCAGATCGCATCGAGGAACGAGAGGCTGAACACCTCGACGTCGCGACGGCCGAGCCTCGAGCCCCTCACGGCCAGTCCCTCGCCGGGCTCAGGAACGAACCGTTGGTCCTGCGCGCCAGCGCCCAGTAGGCGCCGGGCGCCATCGGGTCGCCTTCCATCGGCAGCAGGATCACGTTGACCGGGATCCCGGGGGGCAGCTTGGCGATGGCGCGTCGGAACAACTGCAGGCGGCCGTCGCCGTCGATGGTCTTGCGCACCAGCGGCGCGCTCGTACCCTGGGTCGGCAGTCCGTCGGTGATCAGCAGGATGTTGTCGGGGCGCGGCGAGAGCGTGCCGGCCACGGCGAGCGCGTTCTCGAGGCTGGTTCCGTCCTGTGGCACGGTCTTGCGCAGCGCCGTCAACACGTCGTTGAGCGCCGCGGCATCGTTCGCGGCCAGCCACTTGCCCGCGCTGCCCTGCGCCAGCGCGCGCGGCTGCGTATTGAACGCGTAGGCCTGGAATTGCGACTTTGCGGGCAGCTGAGAGGTGATCCAGTCCACCGTGGCCACCGCGCGCCGCCACTTCGGCGCCGCCATGCGACGGACCTCCGGCATGTTACGCAGCCGGATCACGTTCACGACGGACTCGTCCATCATGCTGGCCGAGACGTCCACCAGTATCAGGATGCGCTGCCCGCCGACCTTGAGACCGGTCAGGTACTGGCGGTCCCCGCTGCCGATGAATCCCTTGATGCGCGTGCCCGGCTGGCCGGGGCTCGGCGTGCCGGCCTCCAGCCGCCGCTTGCCCTCGTCCAGCGACTTGAGGTCCTGCTTCAGGCGCTCGATCGCCTCGCGTTTCGACAGAGTGTCCTTTTCTGCTTCGGCCAGTTGCTGCTTGAGCTCCTCGGCCTGCTCGATGATGCGGTTGGCCAGGCCTTCGGCCGGCACCGGCTTGTCGGTGCCTTCCAGCGCATTCCGCAACACGACGAGGTTCTTGTAACCGTCGAGAACCAGTTCCTCGAGCCGGCTTGTCTCGGACAGCAACTCGTCGTTGCGGTGCTGCCTCTGTACCCCGGCCTGCGCGCTCAGGATCGTGTAGAACAGCACCACCGCGCCGAACCCGCACGCGATCACGTCCAGGAACGACATGCTGAAGATCTCGGTCTTACGGCGCGCCATCGTCGTCGACCATCACGCGCACGAGTTCGCACTCGACGCCGGGACTGCCGACCCGCAGGCGGTCGCCTGCCCGCAGTTCCACGCGTCCGCCGATGCGTTCACCGTTCAGGAATGTCCCGTAGGTGCTGTGATCCTCGAGCCAGGCGGATTGATTGACCAGTGAGATCGAGCAGTGCGAGCGGGAGATTCCAGGCCCCGGCTCGAGCGCGACGGCCCGCCGGTCCCCGGGGACGCTTGCGCCGAGTGTCAGGGGCCGGGAATCGAGCCGCCAGGCGCGGCTCCCGAGAACCAGGTGCGTCGGTCGCGCATCCATGGGCACTGACGAGGGTGGCGCGGTCCCGCCCGTCGCCGCGCCGCCGCGCAGCGCGACCGGCAGGTGCTGCACCAGCGTGAGCGCTCCCCTGTCCCGGCGTATGTGACTTTCCCACGCCAGGGCGCCGAGCGCCGCAGCACCTCGCGGCAGGCGCGCGATGTCGCAGTCGCGGATTCCAGCGAGCCGGCCTTCGAGTCCCGGGAATGCAGCAAAGCGACTCGACAAGCGCAGGTTCAGCGGGCCAGCGGTCGGCCGCGCGCGCTGCAGAACCCGCGCGTACTCGTCGTAACTGCGTGACGCCGCGGCCTCGAAATCCTCGCCCGACATGGCCACCGAATAGGTCGCGGACCCGGACTCCAGCTCGATCGACGCCGCACCGCCCGACACGGCGGTGGCCAGCCAGGCCGGCAGCCCGTCGCAGAGCAGCTGCTCGGTCGCCGCCTGGTGCAGCGGATCGAAGCGCGTCTTCAGCACGAACGCTGCGGCGATCGCGTCCAGCCACGCCTGCTGCAGCGCGAGCCAGCCGTGCTGCGGCAGCACCTCGAATCGCGTGCGGCGCAGGCCGGCCGCGCAGTCCAGCACCGTGACCACGGCCCTGTGCAGTCCGAGCTCGAGGTGCAGCATCGTCTCGGGCGCAGGCTCGAGGGACGACGCCGCGAGTCCGGCATCCACCAGTCCGACCGGCTCGAGACCGGATTCCTCTGCCACGCCCAGCAACAGTCCGAGCTGCTCGCGCGTATACCATGGCGGGACTGCAATGATGGCCTCGCGGCCGTCGGCGAGGTGCGGCGCGACCAGCCGCTCGAGCTGCGCGATAGGCTACCTCGGCGCGACTGGACGCGGCGGGCACCGGTCGTGCGAGCGCCTCGGTTCCGAGCTCCTGCCAGTACCTGGACTCTGCGTACAGCGGCTTCAGGCGCGCGCGGAGCACAGCGGCCTCGCCCGTCTCGGGTGACGCGCCGTCCAGCATCGCCACACCCGGCTCCTCGGCGAGGATGGCACCGTCGCGCGCCAGCACCAGGCCGGCGTCGTTGATCTCCAGGGCGAGGGTCATCTGCTCAACGCAATTGCATGTGGCGGATCAGGTTACGGTCCAGGTAGGTCTCGCTGTCGAGCACGAAGCGTTCCTGCGCGAGCTGCAGCTGGTGCAGCAGGAACATCAGCACGATGCTGATCAGCAGCGCCGCCAGCGTCGAGTTGAACGCGGTGCCAAGTCCTTCAGTCACGCCCGACACGTCGCCGGTCACTGCCTTGTGCGCCTCGCCGAGAGCGTCGCCGATGCCGCGCACCGTGCCGATGAAGCCGATCGCCGGGATGGCCCAGGCGATGTAGCGCAGCATCGATAGTTCCGAGTCGAGGCGGTCGGCCTCCGCCGTGCACACGCCGCGCGCAGCGTCGGAAACATCCTGCACGTTGCGCGTGGCGCCGAAGCGGTATAGCGCCACCAGCAGCGCGCGCGGCAACAGGCAGTCGGCTTCGGCCGGCGGCAATGCCTCGAGCGGGCGCGCGTATTCCCGGGTGTCCTCCGGCAGGATCTTCATGCCGTCCGGAACCTGCACCATGTCGCGGGCGAGCAGTGCCCGCTCACGGCGTGCATGCCAGCTCTTGTAGGCAATGATTGCGAGCGCCCAGAGCCCGAGTATCACTTCGGACTCCTGTTCCCAGTCCTTCAGCAGCACATAGATGGAACGTTCCGAGACGTAGTTCGGGTCGGTCTTCATCGCAGCGCGCTGCTCAGCGAGTATCGCGTTCGCCCTCGGCCTCACCACGGTGACGTAGGTCGCGTGAACGACGATGACGATGACGATCAGCGAGAACACGCTGAACAACAGCTCGCTCGGGGCACGTGCGTTGATCTTTGACATGCGTCGGGGCTCTCCGTGTTCAGATGTCTACCGGAAAGGACACGTCGAAGTCGGCGCGTACCTTTTCGGTGGGTTCAAACCGTTCCTTCGGCGGGCTCGTCGCTGCCCCGGCGGGCGTCGACTTCCCGTCCGCCGGCTGCGACTGCGCGGGTGCCTGCGCGTCCTCCGTCGAGGCAGGACCGGCGTCTGTTGCGGCAGGTGCCGTGGCCGGCGTTGCCTCCGATGCAGCAGCCGGTGGCGCCTGTGCCGGCGACTCCTGCGCGCCGGGCGTGCCGAACGCGCCGAGCAGGGCAACAGTGCCTGCGGCCAGCGTCACCGCCAGCCTCAGGACACGTCTACTGCGCGTAACGCGCGATGCGGAAACCAAGGTCATTGCGTCTGCCGTCCCCGTAGTCCCGATAGGCGAGCCTGAGTTCCGTCACGGCCGCGCTCTTCCAGCTCGAGCCGCGAATCACGTGCAACGATCCGTCGCCGGTAGCGGCAGGGTCGACCGCGGTCGCATCCGAGCGCGGCTGCACAGTGTAGAGGTCGTGCGTCCACTCGGCGACATTACCGCCAAGATCGAAATAGCCGGAGGAATTCGCCGCGAAGCTGCCGACCGGCGCGGTGGCCGCGTATCCGTCGTCGTAGTCGGGGATCACGGTCGGCAACAGCGCCTGCGCCGAGCGGTCCGCATAATTGCCGGCGCCGCGCGGCACCGGCAGCGCATCGCCCCATGGATATTTTCGCAGCCCCGTCCCGGCGCGGCGCGCGACCCACTCCCATTCGGCCTCGGTCGGCAGACGGTAGCCGTTTGTCGCAGGCGTCACGGCCGCGAACGACCCACCCTTCATCTCGTAGGCAGGCGTGAGCCCGTCGGCCGCGCTGAGCCAGTTGCAGTAGGCCGCGGCCTCCTGCCAGCTGACGTTGACGACCGGCGCGCGGTCGAGTTCGAGCGTGGTCTGCATGATGAAACCGGAGCGATGCTCCGGTCGGAACTGGCGGTACTCGGCGTTGGTCACTTCGCGTGTTGCGACGTAGAAGCGGCGCTCCAGCCTTACCTGTCGCTGCGACTCGTTTGAGCGGCGGCCGGCTTCCCTGCGCGGGCTACCCATGGTGAATTCACCGGCGGGCGCGAGCTTGAGCTCCTGTCCCGCCTTCGCGCGCAGCGTTGGCGCCAGCGCAACAAGTTCAGCGGCTGCAGGCGTCGCGGCGGTCGCGCCTTCGGACTCGGTCGCCGCCTTCCTCGGTGCGACGCCCTCGAGCAGTGTCACCTCGATACTCTGCGGCAAGCCCGGACGCGGCGTCACGGTGGTGCGGAATGTCGCGTATCCCGGTCGTCTTATTTCGACGGAGTGACTGGTTGCAAGCAGGCGCAGCGTCTGGTTCGCCAGGCCCTTCGATTCCCCGTCAACCAGCAGTTCGGCGTCCTTCGGGTTCGCCTGCACGATCACGTCGCCCAGGATCGGCACCAGCGTGAACTCGAGCACTGAGCTCTTTCCGGCGCCGACAGTCGCCTGCCTGCTCGCCGGCTCGTAGCCGTCGCGGGTCAGCGAGACCGACTGCGCCAGGTCGGGCCGCACCTCCGCCTCGAGCGGTGTCCGGCCGCGATACGCGCCGCCGATCGTGACACTCGCGCCCGCAGGTCGGCTGCGTACCGTGAGTCGCCCGTCCGGAAGGCCGAGCTTCACCGGCCCGATGGTCAAGGGCTCGTTGGCCTTTACCTGCACGTCGCTCACCCAGGGCTTGAAGCCGGGATGCAGCAATTCCACGCGATGCGATCCCGCCATCAGCTCGAGCTCGAGCGGTGCCTTGCCACGCGGCTCGCCAGCCACGCGTACCTCGGCGCCGGCCGGCTCGGTCGAAATATTGACCACCGCCCAGGCCGGCACCAGCTTCGGGACCAGCTTCTGCCGCTTGCCGAATCCCTCGACTCGGACGCGCTCCGCATAGTCGAGGTAGCGCTCCGTGTCGATGAGCAACTCATGATCGCCGGCCTTGAGCTCAAACTCGCCGGGCGCCTTGCCCGCGGTGCGCCCATCGATGCTGACCTGCCCGGGCACGGGCAGCACGACCTCGAGCACGCCAGGCAGCGCGGTGAGCTTGTAGCGCAGCTCCTGGCCGGAATCGCTGCCCACGGCTACCGGAACGCGCAGTTCGGCATAGCCTTCGCGCCGGGCCACGAGCGTGTATTCACCGGGACGCAGCAGGTGGCTCGAACCCAGGCGCAGGCCGGGCCAGCGGCCCTCGAAGCTCACCGACTGCGGCACCGGGTCGATCACCACCTCGACAGGCGTGGAAGTGAAGACCAGCAGGGCCGCGAGCACGAGCGCAATGGCCGCGAAAGCGATGAATACACGGCGCATCGACCAGCGCCGCACGGGCGAAGGCGAAGACTGGGACCGGAATACGACGGCATCGATGCGCTCGCCCTCGCTCGCACCTTCTCCAGCCACGCTGCCGGACGCAGCGGCTACCGGCGGCGCGGTGACGTTGTCCGCGCCACCGGCCAGCATGTCGAGCACCCGCCGTCCGCCGTCCACGCGCAACTTGAGGCGCCCGCCTCCGACGTCGAGCACGTCCCCGCTGCGCAGCCAGGTCGATCCAGCGATCCGTGAGCCGTTGTGCAGGACCACGGCCTGCTCGCCCGACGGCTGGACGAAAAGCTGGCCATCGTGCTGCGCGATCCACGCAAGTGGCCCCGGCACCGGTGCCGGAACCAGCACGCGGCTGCCCTCCCCGCCCACTGAGATCGGAAAATCCGTTGCCGCGAACGATCGCTCGCCCAGCGGCTCGCGCAGGACCAGTTCGGCGTTCAAATCTTTTCCTCGCAGCGGACCGTCAATTCTGCCGGCTTGCTGCCCGGCATTATCGTGATCTCGCGCCGCACGTCGCGGAAGCCTGGCCGCGTCCCGACGACCGTGTAGCGGCCGGGAAGCAGGTCCATGTCCTTGCGATCGAACGTGCCCAGCCTCCCGACGCGATAGATCGTCACGTCGGTAAGTGTGTCCGACGCAATCACCATGCGCACTGGCGTTTCCGCGGCGGCGAGCAGCGCCCGGAGCCGGTTCACCTGGCCCGTAAGCACGGGTCCCGGATCGGGCACTGCCTCTGCCTGCGCCAGCGTCACGCGCGCCGCGCCGCGAACCGCCTCCGAAAATACACGCTCGGGACGATCGAGGTATGAAGCCAGCGCCGCGTCGAGCATGACGCGCGGCTCGACCCGCTCCACGCCCTGCTTCGCGTCGAGCAGTTTCGCATCGATCGCGAGCGCCGCACGGTATTCACCGAGAGCGGCACTCCAGCGCTCCTCTCGTTCGTCCCTGCGCGCCGACTCGAGGTGCTGCGCGATCCTGCGGTCATCGAGTGCGCGCTGCACCTGCTCGAGCCCGTCCTTCACTTCGGGTGCGCCCGGCCGTATTCGGCCGGCCCGCTCGTAGGCTGCGCGGGCCACTGCGTAGTCCCCGCGCGACGACGCCGCCAGCGCATCGGCGATTGCGGCCGAGAATGCACCGGCCGAGCGTTGCGCCTCGACCCTGGCAAGTGCCTCGCGCGCTGCAGTCGTGTCGCGATCCAGCTCGAGCGCCTTGCGCCAGGCCTGCTCCGCCTCGGGAATCCGGCCGCTGCGCTCGAGTTCGGCGGCCTCCGCGAGCAGCGTGCGCACGGCGTCGAGCGTCCGCGCGCGCTCGAGCCCCCGGCGCGCTGCCGCATTCGACGGATCGATCTTCGCGGCAATGCCGTACTGCCTGAGCGCCTCGGCCGCGTCGCCCGCATCGATGGCCGCGGAACCCGCGGCGAGGGCAGCACGCAGTTCGGCTGCGACGCGCTGCCGCTGCGCCTGCTGTTCCGCTTCCTGTTCCGCCAGCGCACGCCTTGCCTCCGCCTCGAGGTCAGCCGGCTGCGCAACCGGCGCCGGCGCGGGTGTTGCCGGTGGTGGAGACACCCGGGCCGACGGCTCGACCCGGCCCTTCGCAACCCAGCCGGGCAAAGCAAAAATGACCAGGCCGGCAAGCGCGAGCAGCAACACGAAGGCACCGGCCAGCAGGCCTCGCCTGAATCCCTGCGAGCGCAACTCGGCCGCGCTCGGCCCCGCTGGTGCACTGCGCTTCCACGAAGGCTCGATCGCCGCAGCGCCCGATGCGGGGACCTGCAGCGCGGGCGGCGCAAGCAGCACATCGGGACGTCCCACATCGGCGCCGGCGTCCAGGCCGGCCTCGGCCACCGCGTGCAATTCACCCATCACCTCGGCCATGTCCTGCGGCCGGTCGGCGGCCCTGCGTGCCAGGCACTTTGTCACCAGCCGCACGATGCCGGGCGAAAGCGGCACGCCGCGCACGGCCAGCGATGGCGGCAGATCTGCTGTCCGTGCGGCAGCAGCGTCGGGGTAGAACGGCGGATAACCGGTCAGCAACTCACAGGCGAGTGCGCCGAAGGAATAGACGTCGTCCGTGATCGCGGCCGGCGCCCCGGAGAGTTGCTCGGGACTGGCGGTGAACGGCGAACCCGCCGGCGGCGTGGCCGCATCATCGATCGCGGAGGCGAGGCCGAAGTCGGTCAGCAGCGCACGCCCGTCGTCCGCGAGTATCACGTTGCCGGCCTTGATGTCGCGATGCACGAAGCCTCGAACGTGCACTGCGGCCATGGCGTTCGCAACCTGCATGAGCGCACGCACCACCTCGCGTGGCTGCGCACCGCGCAGCCTGCCCAGGTCTGACGAACCTTCGAATGCGAACGTCGCCAGCACGGGCTCGTCTTCGTGCACGCCTGTGCAGGCAAGTATGTTCGGGTGGGCTGTGTCGCGCTGCAGCCGGGCGGACTCGACGAAGCGCGCGCGCTCCGCAGGCGAGGAGGACAGCTCCCCGCGCAGCACCTTCACGACCAGTTCGTTGCCCGTCTCGCGGTCACGCGCCAGCCAGGTCCCTGCGGTTCCACCCTCGCCAAGCTTGCGCAGCAGTGCGTAGCGCCCCGCGATAACCTGTCCGCTCTGCAGATTGTTGCCCTGCACGCGAGCCCGGTCAGCGGCTTGACGTCGCGGGAGCCGGGACCGTCGCGGGCAGCCCGGTCTCGTTCTCGTAGAGCTGCTTCAGCAGCATGCGCCATTCTGCATACTGCTCCTCGGCCGATCCCTTGAGCTGCAGCGTACGGCCCTCGACGTCCACGACCATCGGCTGGACCTCGGACTGGAACGAGTCGCCGAGCTGTTTCAGCGACTCGCTGTGCATCTTTATCTCGGCACGCTGGTCGAGCCCGGACTTGAACGCGTACATGCCGCCGATGACGGCCGCGGTGGACGCCGCCGCCGCAGCGCTGCTGTTGCTGTTCGATCCGGCGATGATGCCGCCGATCACCGCGACCGCGCCGAGGATCTGCCGCGTGGTCGCCTCGCGTTGCGCCTGCGAACGGGCCTCGAGTTCCTCGTAGCTGTACTTGCGCCAGTTGGTGTACGGCACCGACATGCTGTCCGCGAAGCCCGTGTAGTACTCGTTCAGCGTGTCCACCAGCGCGTAGTCGCGCTCGCGGACACGCTGCAGGCGCTGCAGCACCGGATCGTCCGCGGCGGGCAGGCGCACGATCGTCCAGTTGCCCTTGCGATCCTGCTGCAGGTACTGGCCGAAAGCATAGGGTGCAAGCTCCGCGTCGAAGCGCAGGTTGGTGATCTGGTGCAACTGCACCAGCTGCTCACGCTTCAACTTGCCGCGCGCGGCGAGCATGTCGTTGGCGATCGTGTTGTAGACGTTCTCGAACGGGTCGGCGGGTTTCGACGCCACGTCCTTGTAGGCGCGCGTGTCGGCCATGCCCTGGTAGACCTTCGAGTACCACACACGACCCGATGAATCGCTGACGGTGACATCGAGCTCCAGCTCGCGACCGTCGGACACCAGGATCCTGCCGTCGACGTTCACGTCCATGCCGGTGCCGTCGCGCGGAAGTACCCGGACCTGTCCCCACTGGCCCGTGCCCTCGAGCGTGTCGCGGAGCACCACGGGTATGTAGCGGGACTCGGCATTGCGCACGTCGGGGAAGATGCCCTCTTCGTCCTGCTTCTTCGGATCCTGCGGCACGTTAGGGTCGAACAACCGGACAGCTACGTCGAGCAGTTCGTCCTGCGGTATCTCAGCGGTCGCCTTGACCGCGACGACTCGCGACATCGGCCGCGTGTCCTGCACGACGCAGCCGGCAAGCAGCAGGGGGACCGCAAGCGCAGCCACCGAAATCGCGCGGAAGATGGATGAGGTGCTCACGACGTACTCTGCTTGTATTTCCTGTATTCGTCCCACAGGCGCTCGCGCAGTTCCGGATCCGTCTCCTTCATCGCGGCCTCGCGCAGCTGCCGTGCGACGATGTCGTCGTCGCTGCCGTCCGGTATGTCCGCGGGCACGGTGTTCGGGCCCGCGCCGCCCTTGGCGCCTCCGCCGTAGCCGCCGCCACCACCCGGCGTGTTCGAACCACTGCCCGCCGTCTCGCCGCGACCGCCTGACTCGCCGCTGCCCGCCTGGCCGCTTTCGCCCGTGCCAGGGTCCTGCCCCGATGCTGTGTCCCCGCCCTCGCCCGATGCACCCGATTCCCCGCCGGCGCCGGCGCCGGCAGCCTCGCCCGAGCCGCGAGACGCTCGCTGCTGCGAAGCAGTCTCCTGCTCCTTGCGCATGCGCTCATCGAAAACCGCGAATGTCTCGTCGAATCGACGATCGATCTGCGCCTGCCGGTCCTCGCTGGTCATCGGCCCGCCGCCGGGGCCAGCACCGGAGCCGGGCCCCGGCGACGATGGCGTGCCCGAGGACGATGTCCCCTGTCCTGATCCGGCCGAACCCGGGGAGGACGCCTGGCCAGCGCCGGAAGGACTGCCGCTCGAACCCACGCTTCCGGACTGGCCGCTGGTGCCAGCGCTTCCCGGCTGACCACTGGTGCCTGTGTTTCCCGGCTGACCGCTGGTGCCGCGCTTCCCGGCTGACCGCTGGTGCCTGCACTTGCCGGCGGGCCACTCGAACCAGGGCTTCCCGGCTGGCCAGCCGCTGTGCTGCCTGCCGGAGCCCCCGCGCTCGCGGGACTGCCGGCCTGGCCGCTGGCGCCCCCCTGCTTCTGCTGGTCGGGGAACGGCGACTCCGGCCCGCCGCCCGGGCTCGAACCCTGCGGGCCGCTGGAGCCCTCGCTCGACGATGCTCCGCCTCCCGGCGAGCCCTGGCTCGAGGGCTGGCCGGCGCCCGATCCCTGCCCCGAACTCGGGCTACCGCCTGACGACGAGGGGGATGGCGACGACGGCGATGACGAGGCTGGCGGCGACGAGGGGCTCGGCAGCTGCGGCATCGAAGACGACTGGGTCGAACTCGTCGACGCGCAGCCGGCCAGCGCCAGCGCACAGATGGCGATCCAGACCACGTTTTCAATTGTCCTGTCAGGCATTCCAGACGACTCCCATGCTCGCGCCAGCGGTCTGCGGCGCGGTGCCCGCCTCGATCACCATTGGATCCGGCCTGCAGCGCGTAGGTTCAATAACCGCCGCTACCGGTCGCGGCGGCCGGCGCAGGACCGACGAGGTCCGAGCCCACCAGGAACGAGCGTAACTGCTCCGAGAGCCGGTTGCAGGCCGTGGTCTGCACCGGTGTGATTATCGGTATCGGCGCAATGGCGCCGATGAAGACTGAGGTTCCAGTCACGTCGGCGGTCACCGTGCCGAGCTCGGTCGCGGTCTGCAGGTCCCAGATCGTAGCGACATAATCCGACTCCTTGTCCCACCAGCCCACGCCGAAGCAGCCGACTACAGTCGGCCCGCCGACCGCGCAGGACACGCCGCCGCCGCCGTTCGTCTTGCGCGTGTTCCCGTCCAGCCAGACGACATAGCGCACGCCGATCTGAGCCAGCCGCTCGGTTACCCCCGGGCGCTCGAGCAGGCCCTTCAGCCCGGCGGCGTTGGCGGGCGCCGTGCTCGGCTCGAACCACGGGAACAGGGCGTCGATGAACTGCTGCTCGCCGTAGATCTTGAACGGCACGGCGTCATCCTTCGCCCTCTTTGAGGACTGGCCGTCCTGCGGGTGCACGAGTTCGCCACCGAGCTTTTCCTGCACGCAGCTCATGAATTCATCCTCAGTGCCCACGCCCTCGAGCTGCGGCTTCGTCAGCAATACGATGGATTCATGCGCCTGGATCGCCGACGCCACCTGCCTGGTCTCGTCCACCTTCGAGGTCATGCACCCGGCGCCGGCTGTAGCGAGGATCGCGAGGCAGCCGATAACCCGCAGGCCGGAAGCGCGCGCTCGCATTGGCAGCTGGGCCTGTGATCCTGCGTTCAAGGCTGCAATCCTCGACCAATTGAACCTGACCGGAATCGCGACCGGCGTAGCGGTTCGAGTATACGACACGGATGCTGCGCCCTCCGGGACGCGGCTCGCAGACTCAACGGAACAGGACACCCTGCTCTGGCGCGCCTGGATCGCGCAGGAAAAGGCTGGTGTCGAGCTCCGAAACCCTGCCGTCCGGGATGCCGTGACGCCGGCAGGCTGCCCGGAACCGGGCCGCGAGCAGGTCGGCGTACGGCCCATGGCCGCGCATGCGGTGACCGAACCTCGGGTCGTTCAGGCGCCCGCCGCGGGCGTCGCGCAGCAGGTTCAGCACGCGGTCTGCACGCGCCGGGTAATGCTCGCGCAGCCAGTCCTCGAACAGCCGGCCAAGCTCATGAGGCAACCTGAGCATCATGAATCCTGCGCTCGTAGCGCCGCTCTGCCCGGCAGCCTCGAGCAGGTGCTCCATTTCGTGGTCATTCAATGCAGGAATCATCGGAGCCAGCAGCACGCCCACGGGCACGCTTGCATCGGCCAGCGCGCGGATCACGCGCAGGCGCGCCGCAGGCGATGCCGCGCGCGGCTCGAGCGTGCGCTTCAGGCCGTCATCGAGTGTCGTCAGGCTCACGTGGACTTTCACCAGCCGCTGGCCGGCCAGGCGCGAAAGCAGGTCCATGTCGCGCAGGACCAGCGAACCCTTGGTCACGATCGTGACCGGGTGGCGATGCGCGAGCAGCACTTCGAGCAGTTCGCGCGTGGTGCGCTGCTGGCGTTCCGCAGGCTGGTAGGGATCGGTGTTTGCCCCGAGATTGATCGGCTTGCACACGTACCCCGGCGACGAAAGCTCGCGATCGAGCAACTGCGCGAGCCCGGGCTTGTGGAAGATGCGCGTCTCGAAATCGAGCCCGGGACCCAGGTTCCAGTAGGAGTGCGACGGCCGGGCGAAACAGTAGATGCAGCCGTGCTCGCAGCCCTGGTACGGGTTCACCGACTGGTCGAAGGGGACGTCCGGCGAATCGTTGCGAGTGATCGCCCGCCTTGGCCGGTCGGCCACGAGGATTGTCTCTGCGCGGCGCGGCAGCTCGTCCAGGATTCCCCAGCCGTCGTCCTCCA
This sequence comes from uncultured Gammaproteobacteria bacterium, assembly GCA_963793005.1. GTDB lineage: Bacteria > Pseudomonadota > Gammaproteobacteria > Steroidobacterales > Steroidobacteraceae > RPQJ01. The sequence continues at coordinate 2,123,268 of CAWBYP010000002.1, read as the reverse complement.
CTTCGCAGTCGTGTCGGCTCGAAGCGGCCGACCGGGTTCGTGACCGATCCCCGGCCTTTCTCAACACGAGCTCGCTCCCCCTGCCGCATCGGTGAACGATACTGTATATCCGTACAGTCGTCACGACCCAGGAGTTGCGGCCCGGGCAGGACCTGGTTCTGAACCTGATCAAGGACTTGCGCCTGGGTCCGGGCCTGGACCCGGATCTCGATCTGGATCCGGGAACCGGTCCATCGTGGCCAGTTCGGGAAACAACCTGGTCCACAGGCCGGCGACCAGCAGGGTCGCGCAACCGCCCACGATCACTGCCGGCACCGCACCCCACCACGCCGCCGTCAGGCCCGACTCGAATTCGCCGAGCTCATTGGATGCGCCGATGAACACGGCATTGACCGCGCTCACCCTGCCGCGGATCTCGTCCGGTGTCTCGAGCTGCACCAGCAGGTGCCTGATGTAGACACTCACCATGTCGCCGGCACCCATGAACGTGAGCGCCGCCGCCGACAGCCAGAAACTGCTGGAGAGGCCGAACGCGACCGTCGCGATACCGAACGCGATGACCCCGCCGAACATCCACCGTCCGACGTTGCGTGAAATCGGCGACAGCCCGATCACCAGCCCGCACAAAGCGGCACCGACTCCCGGCGCGGTGCGCAGCAGCCCGAGGCCGCTGGGGCCCACGTGCAGCACGTCGGCGGCATACACCGGCAACAGCGCGGTCGCGCCACCGAACAACACGGCGAACAGGTCCAGCGAAATCGCCCCGAGCACGGGTCGGCGCGACCACACGAACCTGAGCCCGAGCAACAGCGTGTGCAGGCTGGGCGCCTCCGACGATGCGCGGCGCTGGCCGCCGCCGCGCACCATGAGCGTGAGCAGGGTCGCGATCGCAAGCAGCGCCGCGACGGTCGAGTACACGACCGGCGCACCCGACAGGTACACGATGCCTCCGAGAGCGGGTCCCGCGATGGTGGCGACCTGCCAGGACGAGGACATCAGCGCGACTGCGGAGCCGAACTGTTCCCGAGGCACGAGGTTGGGCAACAGCGCCTGGCCGGTGGGCATCGCGAACGCGCGCGCGATGCCGAACAGCACCATCACGGCAAAAACCGGCCTGGCCGAGTGGAGACCGCTGGACGCAAAGACAAGCAGCAGCAGGGCGCAGACGAACATCAGCGCGTAGCAGAGGGAAATGATGCGGCGGCGGTCGCGACTGTCTGCCAGGTGCCCGGCGGGCAGTATCAGCAGCACGAAAGGCAGGAACTGCGAGAGGCCGATCAGGCCCAGGTCGAAAGGATCGCGCGTGACCTCGTACACCTGCCAGCCGACGGCGACGGTCTGCATCTGCACAGCAAGCGCGCCAAGGAAACGCGCGGACAGGAAACAGGTGAAATCGCGGTTGCCGAGAAGCGCGAGTCGAGAGGTCGGGTGGATGCTCATGCGGCGGCTGGCGTGGTTGCTTTCATCGGCCCCGGAAGCATAGCCTGCGGCGCAGACACGAGACCGGAGAACCTCATGCCGACTCCATTGCGCAAGGTTGCCTTGTTCGCCGCCGCATTGATGGCGCTGGCCCTCCCCGCGGCCAACGCCGCTGCGTCGGAGGCGGACGCGAAATTCCAGGCGCTCGGCGCGCGCTACGTGGACGAGTTCGGCCGGTTTTCGCCGGTGTGGGCGACGGCGCTCGGCGACCATCGGTACGACGCCGACCTCGATGACGTCGGTGCGGCGGGCCGGGCCGCCGCACTTGAATGGAACAAGGCGCTGCTCGACGACCTCAGCAGCATTGATCGAGCCTCGCTCAACCGCGAGAACCAGGTGGACGCGGCGGTGCTCGAGAACCAGCTGCGCTATTCGATCTGGAGCGAGGAGAAGTATCGCGACTGGTCCTGGGATCCGGTGGCGTACACGCAGCTCGCGGGACAGTCACTGTATGGCCTGCTGGCCCGCGACTACGCACCGCTGCCGGAACGACTGCGCGCAGTGACCGCGCGGCTGGAGAAGCTTCCGCGCCTGTTCGAGCAGGAACGCGCCAACCTTGTTCCCGCCCGCGTGCCCGCCATCCACGCGGAGACCGCCGCCAAGCAGAACCCGGGCGTACTGAGCCTGGTGGACGAACTGGTCGTGCCGGACATCGACAAGCTGCCCGAGGCCGAGCAGGCGCGCCTGAAGGCGGCTATCGAGACCGCGAGGGCCGCGGTCGGGGTGCAGCAGAAGTGGCTGGAAACCGAACTGCTGCCAAACGCGAAGGGTGATTTCCGCATCGGCAAGGACCTGTACGACGAAAAACTCGCCTTCGCGCTGATGTCGCCGCTTTCGCGGCAGCAGATCCGCGAGCGCGCCGAAGCCGCGGTCGTCGACACCCGCAGCCAGATGTACGACGCGGCGCGCAGGGCGCTCGCGGGCCGCAGCGACGCACCGGCCATGCCGGACAACCCAAGCCCTGCCGAGCAGCAGGCCGTGATCGTCGCGGCGCTGGCGCTCGCCAATGCCCAGCACCCGCCGCGCGACGGCGTGGTGGACTTCGCGCGCAAGACGCTGGTGGAGACCACCGACTTCGTACGCGAGCGGAACTTCGTCTCGATGCCGGTTGAACCGCTCGAGATCATCGTGATGCCCGAGTTCCAGCGCGGTGTAGCGGTCGCGTACTGCGATTCACCGGGACCGCTGGATAAGGGCCAGCGCACTTTCTACGCGGTCTCACCGATCCCGACGGACTGGACCCAGGCCCAGGTGGACTCGTTCCTGCGCGAATACAACGACCGCTCGATCGCGAACCTCACGATCCACGAGGCGATGCCGGGCCACTACCTGCAGATCGCCCATTCAAACCAATACCCTTCCGTGCTGCGGGCGATGCTCGGCTCCGGGCCGTTCATCGAAGGCTGGGCGGTCTACGCGGAGCGGGTGATGCGTGAGCAGGGATTCAAGGCCGGTGATCCGCTGATGCAGCTGGTGCAGTTGAAGTGGTACCTGCGCGCAGTGACCAACGCTATCATCGACTCGGCAATCCACGTGGACGGCATGACGCGTGACGAAGCGATGAAGCTGATGACCGAGACCGGCTTCCAGGAGGAACGCGAGGCGGCCGGCAAGTGGGTGCGCGCCCAGCTCACCTCCGCGCAGCTATCCACGTACTTCGTCGGCTACCAGGAACACGCCGACATGCGCGCCGAGGCCGAACGGCGGGCCGGCAATCGCTTCAACCTGAAGGCGTACCACGATACGGTGCTTTCCTTCGGCTCACCGCCAGTGCGCTTCGTTCGCGAACTCGCGTTCGACGAGCCGATCCGCTAGCGCGCTTCAGCGGTCGTGGCGCGAATCCGGCTCAGGAAGGCATCAAAACGCGGGTCCGGGCGCAGGTTGTCGAAGTCCGGATCGCGCGCGATCCACTCGAGATTGCCGCGACCGTGCTGTACCGCGTGGTCCAGCATGGCAAGCGCGTCATCGATGTCGCCCAGCACCGAGTAGGCGCAGGCGACATTGTAATAAGTTGCAAACGCGTCAGGCCGCACCTCGAGCACCCGCGCGGCGAACTCACGCGCCTTGTCGCGCAAGCCCAGCCTCGCCGCTATCACGGTGCCGAGCTGCAATGCCCGCCCATCATTCGGATCGATGAGGAGGTGCCGCTCCAGCACCTGCATGGCGTAGCGGGCTGCTTCGATGTACTGCTCCCTACGACCGAGCTTGATCAAGGCGCCTACTATCATGCAAGGCGGTTGGTAATCGTCGGGCCTCAGCCTTTGCGCCGCCTCGTAATGCGACACTGCTCGATCGAAGTCGCCGGCCTGGAAGCAGTGTCTCGCGCAAAGGTAATGCGCTTCGAACGACGCGGGATTGAGCCGGAGCGCTTCCTCGAAATTCTGAAGAGCTTCCTGCGTGCGTACCTGCAGCGAAAGTATCTGGGCGCGCGCGACATACGCCTCCGGCATGCGAGGCTCGAGTTCGAGCGCCCGCCGACTTGCCGCGAACGCCTCGTCGAAATCTGCCTGCGTCATTCCTGTGCGCCACAGGCCCCTGGTCGCCTGAGCATTCGCAAGCCCGGCGTGAGCCTGCGCGAACCGTTCGTCGCGCCGGATGGCCTCGCGGAAGAATTCGATGGCCGGGACCATCGCGCTGTCCGTCCCGTCGCGCAGGTATGCCTGGCCGCGGAGGTAGAGGTCGTAGGCTTCCGGATTGCTGGTGCCGCGACGCTGGATCAACTCGCGTTCCTGCCGACTGAGCGAAACGCGCAGTGCCTCCACCAGCTTCTGCGCGATCTCGGTCTGGATAGCGAACACGTCGCTCAATTTACGGTCATAACTCTCGGACCACAGGTGGTAGCCGTCGGACGAACTCACAAGCTGCGCGGTAATGCGCACGCGCTCACCGGCCTTGCGGACGCTGCCCTCGAGCACAGCCCCTACCCCGAGCATGCGGCCGATTTCGCGCACGTCGGCCGCGCGGCCCTTGAACTGGAACGACGAGGTGCGCGAGGCGATGCGCAGGTCGCGAATGCAGCAAAGTGCGTTGATGATCTCCTCGGCGATCCCGTCGCAGAAGTACTCCTGGTCGCGCTCCGGGCTCATGTCCACGAATGGCAGGATGGCGACGGAATCCGGAGTATCTGCCGCAGCGCCTGCAATGACTTCAGCGCCGAGCGCGGCCGGCGGCGCCTGCCCGGCAGGTAGAACCGGCGGTACCGGCAATGCGGATGCCGGACCAGCCGCGGAAGCGGTAGCCGGGGACGGCGTCACGCCGAGCGACGTCGACGAGGAAGCGGCCGGGTCTGCGTCCGGCGTCCGCTCGATACCCTTCGCGGTCACGTCGAATGCCCAGGCCAACGCGATAGCCAGAGGGAATCCAAGCGCGACCAGTGTGATCAACAGTTTCAGCGACCACGCGGGCAGCCCCATCGGCTCGAAAATCGCGTCCGCCACCTGCACCAGCAGCCACGCGACCACCAGGTACACGACCACGACGCGAAACACCTTGCGGCGTCGCATCTCTGCAAACCAGCGTTCAAACCCGGACATCTGGTCGGACATCGTGAGCCAGCACCCCCGTCACTTGATTATAGGGTCACAAGCGCCCAGCGACGCGACCAGTTAGGTGCGCCCGAAAAACGCCTCGATTGCATGCGCGAGCTCAGCAGGCCGCTCGTGGTGGACCATGTGACTCGCGTCCTCGATTATGCAGGGCTCGAGGCGCCGCATGATGTGTGCCATGTGTTCTGGTCGGCCGTCGTCGCCCAGGCGTGGCAGGAATTCCGACTGCGCCGCGACGACATACAGCACCGGCGCCACGACCTCGCGCCAGCAGGCCTCGGCCTCCTCGCGCCGGTACAGCACCGCGTTCACGCGCTTGTGCCGCGGATCGCCCAGCGCCTGCACGCCGCCGCCATCCACCGGACGAGTCCACACCTGGGCTATGAAACGCGCGCGTTGCGGTGTGAGCCGCGGGTTACGCCGCATCAGCAGGTGGGCGAAAGCGTCCAGTGACGGGAAGGTGGCGAGCGCAGGGTGTTCGCGCAACTGGCTGAGCCATTCGCGATAACGACCAGGTGCCTGCGCGGGCTCAGTGCGGCGCAGGCCGAAGCCCTCGACGCACACGACCCGGGCGACGCGCTCCGGACGGATTCCCGCGTAAAGGGTTGCGATGTTGCCACCCATGCTGTGCCCGACCAGCGTGACCGGTGCGTCCGGCGACCAGGAGTCCAGCATTGCATCCAGGTCGCCGAGGTAGTCCGGGAACCAGTAGCCATCCGCCGGCCACTCGCTGCGGCCGAAGCCGCGCCAGTCCGGCGCCACGAACGCATGCCGGTCGGACATTTCATCCACCAGGAACTGGAAGGTGTCGCCGGTATCCATCCAGCCGTGCAGCAGCACCACGAGCCCCTCGCCGCTGCCCGGCCAACGCGTCACGTGATGTCGAAGGCCACGGAGCACCGTCTGCTCGTGGGCCGGCGCGCGCCGGGGCTGGTAGGTCTCGTTCATTTCAGGCAGCCGGTAATCGAAGGCGGCGAGCATACCCGACGCCCGCGTCACCCTATATAGTGCGCCCGCCCAGCCCCACTCCGAACCATGCGCAAGATCCTCGTTTTCCAGCATGTTGCCACCGAACCGCTCGGCCACCTCGACAGGCTGCTGCGCGAATCGGGCGTGCGCATCCGCTACGTGAACTTCGGCCGCGAGCCGCACGCCGAGCCGGACGTGCGCCGCTACGACGGGCTGGTGGTGCTCGGTGGACCGATGAACGTGGACCAGGCCGACCTGATGCCACACCTGCGCACCGAGATGGCGGCGATCCGCGATGTGGTCACCGCCGGCAAGCCAATGCTCGGCATCTGCCTCGGCGCACAGCTGCTGGCGCAGGCCATGGGCGGCAAGGTGCACCCGAACCACGTACCGGAGATCGGCTGGTACCGGCTCCACACACGGAAGGCCGCGCACGACGACCGGCTGTTTCGCCACTTCGAGCACAACCCGCACTTCGTGTTCCAGTGGCACGCCTACACCTTCGCACCACCGCCAGGCGCAGTGCCGCTCGCATGGACCCGCAACTGCCGCAACCAGGCCTACAGGCTGGGCGACTCCGCGTGGGGGCTGCAGTTCCATCTCGAGGCGGACGAGGCGCTGATCGCGCGCTGGCTCGCGAGCGAGGCAGGACGCGCAGAGATCGACCAGCACTGGAGCCTGCAGAAGATCGCGCGTATCCGCGCGGCGACGCGACGCCACCTCGCGCTTGCGCAACCGTTGAGCGACCGGGTTTTCGACGAATTCGTGCGGCTGGTGGGGCCGCGGGCGCGCGGAATCGTGCTGCCGTCGCGGTAGGGAACAGATTCCCTACGCTGCCCGGCACTTCCTGCTCGCCTCGTGCAGGTCAAACGTCGCCTGAAGATTCATCCACAGCCGCGGCGACGTCCCGAGGGTCTCGGCCAGATCGAGCGCGGCTTCTCGTGAGGCCCCTCCACGAGCAGGTCGCTCCGCGCTATTCTCACCGTATGCAGCGCCTGCTCATCGCCGCCGGACTCGGAATCGTAGTGCTCGGACTGCTCTGGCCCTGGCTGTCGAAGCTGCCGCTCGGCCGCCTGCCCGGCGACATGATGATCGAGCGCCCGGGCTTCCGCTTCTACGCGCCCTTCACGACCATGATCATCGTGAGCCTGGTGCTGAGTCTGCTCGTCTGGCTCTGGCGTCGCTGATCGGCGCAGCTGAACGATCCCATTCACCGATAGAGCGCAAAAATTACATGCCCCTGACATCACTGGACGGACTCGGGTTCGCCGCCGGCGCACTGACCACGGCCGCATTCGTTCCACAGGTGATGAAATCCTGGGCGACACGCGACCTCAGCGGCGTCTCGCTGCGAATGTACAGCCTGTTCACGCTGGGCGTGGCGCTCTGGCTGCTCTACGGCATCGCACTCGACAGCTGGCCGGTGATCATCTGCAACGCGGTCACGCTGGCGCTCGCGGGTGGGGTTCTACTGCTGAAGCTACAGCACCGCTAGCGCCTTCCGATGCCGAGCTGCCGTCGCGGACGAGCGCGTCCGTCGCGTCCGCGCCCGCGAACGTGAGCCGGCCTTTCCGCAGCGACAGCCCGTGACCACGGTTCAGCATCGCCCGTGCCGTGCCGTTCATGAACCGCACCGTGCCGTCGGCATCGAGCAGCAGCACGCCGCGGTTCAGCTTCTCGAGCGTCGCGAACGCAGCATCCACCTGGGCGGCCGATCGAAGAAGGGACGGGTGCGGCGCCTCCCTTGCTGCCCGGGCACTCCCGGCGCCGAGTTGACGTGGCGCGTTCGAAGACGTCCGATCGGAATGGGCGGTGGCGCCTTTGCAGCGCTCACCAGCCCCGGCCCGCTCCGTTCTCGTCCTTGAGTCGTCCTCGTCCACGCACCCATCCTCCCTGGGCTGCACCCCACCCGCCCCTGCGTTCGCCGGCCCGGTGTCGGAATCGGCAACTCGCAAGAACAGTCCACGGACATTGGAATCGCTTTTGCGCGCAGACGGGCCGGCCGCACGAAAATTGCTGCGGGCTCGCGAATGTAAGAAAACCCGACTCACCCGAATGGGTGATTTCTCGCCCGAGTCGCTGCGCGACACTCTGCTCGGTGTTGCACCGCAACTTGATTCCGCGGGGCGGACGGCGTATCGGAGTCTTATTAGAAGGGCACGGACGATAGGAAGTCGTTCGATGACAATGGGGGATACCAAGGAGTTCGGGACCACACGGCGGTTCGCGACCGACGTATCGGGAACTGCTGTCCCGACGGAAGGTCAAGCGCGTCCACACGATGCCGATCCAGTCGGGACCGACGAGCGGATCGCAGAGCTGCTCGCGAGGCTGGCATCACCCAACCCGGATGCAGCGTGGCACGATTTCCTGCAGTGCTACTCGGCGTCCTTGATGCAGATCGTGCGTCGCTACGAAACGGATCCTCAGCGCGCCAGTGAGTACTTCGATCACGTCTGCCAGGCGCTGAGCGACCAAGGGTTCCGACGGCTGCAGAGCTTCCGCCGGGATGGTTCGGCCAGGTTCCGCACCTGGCTGATGGCGGTGACCGCCAATCTCTGCATCGACTGGCGGCGCCGCAAGCGCGGCCGCTTCCGCCCGATCCGTGCGGTGGCTCAACTTCCCGAACTAGAGCAGCTCGTCTATCGCTGCCTCTATATGCGCGGCATGTCGCGGATCGAGTGCCTGCATCTGCTTGCATCGCGGTACCCAGACCTGACCGAGCACGACATCTCGGACATCAATGCCAGGCTTTTCGCCTTGCTGACGCCACGGCAGCGCTGGCAACTCGGAACACGCACCACGAGCGTGGGGCCGCAGGCGGACGAGCCGACCTCCGCGTTCGACGACGCGGCCCTGCAACTCGAAGAACCCGGACCGGGACCCGAGGAGCTCGCCCAGTCCACGCAGGACCGCGGTCGGCTCGACGCAGCACTGGCCGAGCTGCCGCCGCGTCAGCGCCTGCTGCTGCGGCTCCGCTACGAGCAGGACCTGACGCTGGCCGAGGTCGCCCGCCTGACCGGACTCGGCGACCCGTTCCGCGCCAATCGGCAGATCCAGGCAGCGCTGGCGGCGCTCGCCGCAGTCATGAACGGTCCGTCCGCCGGCCAGGGCCGCAAATCGCCATGACGTGTCCGTGTATGACGATCGGAACCTTCAAACCTCCTCTCGCGGCAATGCCGCCGAGGCACGCATGACCCCTGACGCGCTGTCATCTCTTCTGCGCGCATCGCGAACGGACGCCACGGAGCCAGGCCCCGCCTGCCCGGACGAACACTCGGTCGCCGCCTACGTGGACGGAACGCTGGCCGAAACTGACCGTGACTCGCTCGAGCTGCACCTGGCCGATTGCTCGCACTGCCTGGCGCTGGTCGGTCTCCTGAGCCGGGAACGCGCGGTGACCACTGCGGAGCCGGTCCCCGAACTTGCCATCGCGCGGACCCGCACGCTCGCGAATGCGGGTGCCCGTCGCGGGCGACCATTCGCCCCGCAATGGGCGGCGGCCGCAGTCGTGGTCCTCGCCGCAGCAGCACTGGTCCGCTTCGCCGTGTTGCCACAATCGGCGGACGTGCCGACGACCAGGACGGCACCATCGCCCGGCCTGAGTCTGCTGAGTCCGGGTCCCGGCGCGATCGTCGGACGCAATCAACTGACCGTTCGCTGGACGCCCGTTGCCGGTGCGCACTACTACGACGTTCGAGTCGTGACCGACGCGGGCGACGTGGTGACCGAGCAGCAGGTCTCCGGCACCGAGTGGCGCCCGAGGAACCCCGCCGCACTCCGACCCGGCCTGGAATACTTCGTGCACGTCGACGCATACGTATCCGAAGGCAAATCGATCGGCTCCGAACACGTTTCATTCCGCGTCGCGGAATGAGCTACCGATGAACGCGCGCCGCCCGGGTCTCTTCTTTTTCGCTTTCGCACTGGGAGCACTGCTCGCTCTCCGCGTGAGCGCTGAGACCCCTGCGCTCGATCCACGCATCGAGGCCGCGGTCGCGCTCTATCGCCAGGATGGCGCCGAGAAGGCCTTGCCAGTGTTCGAGCGCCTGTCCGCAACACTCGGCAAGACGGCGAGTCCGCACGACCAGGCGGCGGTGCTGCACTACATCGGCGAGTGCCACTGGCGGCTCGGCGAGTTCGAGCGAGGCCCGCAACTACCTCGACCGTGCGCTCGCGCTCGAGCGTCGGTCCGGTGATCGCACCGGTCAGGGCAAGACGCTGAACGTGATGGGGCTCCTCGCCTGGGACCAGGGGGACTACGACGAGGCCATCGATCGATTCAAGAACGCCGGTGCCGTGGCCCGCGCGCTCGGTGACAAGAAGCTCGAGGGCGCCAGCCTCAACAACCTGAGCCTGGTCTACGACGAACTGGGTGACTACGACGTCTCGCTCAAGCAGTACCGGCAGGTGCTCGAGCTCTACAAGAGCGTCGATTTCCCGCGCGGCGTCGGCGACACGCTCGGCAACATCGGCGGCGTCTACCTGCTGCTTGGCCAGTTCCGCGAGGCACTCGGCTATTACCGGCAGGCGCTCGCCATCAGCGAGCAATTGAAGTCGACGACCTCGATGAGCCAGGACAACGGCAACGTCGCGCTGTGCCTGCTGGGCCTCGGCGAGACGCAGGACGCCATCGCACACTTCGACCGGGCGATCGACCTTGCGAAGCAATCCGGAATGCGCCAGGACCAGGCCTACTGGATGCGCCAGAAGGGCAACGGCCTGATACGCGAGGGCCGCTACGACCGCGGGCTTGAAAGTCACCGGGCAGCACTCGCCGTCTACGAGAACCTCGGCGCGCAGCCGGAACTCGCCGAGGCGCTCCACGACACGGGCGACCTCTACCTGCTGCTCGGCGACCCCGAGTCGGCCGAGCAAGCATTTACCCGGGCACTGGCGCTCGCCCGTGAGGTCGGTCTCGCACGCGGGATTACGCTCAACCTCATCGCGCTCGGCGACCTCCAGTTCCGACGCAAGAACTTCGACGGCGCCGCCGAACTCTATCGGCAGGCGGGTGAGCGCTCGGCCACCTCCGGCGAGCGCCAGTTGCAGGCGCAGAGCCTGCTGCGCCTGGCCCGGGTTCACCGTGAGCAGCTCAAGCTCCCGCAGGCGGCAGCGGAGGCAGAGCAGGCGCTCACCATCGCCCGCGACACTGGGGCCCACCCGACCGAAGCCGAGGCACTGCTCTCCCGGGCCGAGACCCGGCGTCGCCTCGGAAAATCGTCCGAGGCGCTCTCGGACTTCACGGCCTCCGAGGTCGCACTGGGCCCGATTCGCGACCCCGACGTGCTCTGGCGCATCCTGTTCGGTCGGGCTCGCACCCAGGAGTCCGGCGGCGACACGCGCGCGGCACTGGCTTCGCTGGTCGCCGCCGTATCGGTCATCGAGAGCGTCCGCGACCAGCTTCAGGAGCCGCGCTTCCGCGCCGGGTTCGTCGACGACAAGTACGAGGTCTACGTCGAGCTCGTGCGGCTGCAGTTGCAGCTCGGCCTCACCTCGGACGCCTTCTCCACCGCCGAGCGCCTGCGTGCCCGCAGCTTCACCGAACAACTGGGCGGTCGCTCGCCACTGCTGCTGACCGACGTGGACCGGCGCAAGGAAGCCGAGCTGCAGCAGCGCATTCGCCAGCTGCAGCGCGCACTCGTTGACGAGGACACCGACGGCGCGCCCGCAAATACGCAACGCGCCAGGAATCGGTTCTCCGAGGAACTGCTGCGTGCCGAAAAGGAATACCAGGCCTTCCTCGACGACCATGCCGTTGCAACCGCGACACCACGGTTGGCCGATTCAACGTCGAGTGCCGCGGATCTTCAGCGACTGCTGCGCGACGACGAGGCGCTGGTCGAGTACGTCGTCGCCGCCGACCGGCTGACCACCTTCGTCGTGACCGCTCGCGGCATCACCGCCAGCACCACGCCGCTTCGCCTCGTGGATCTCAATGCTCGCATTGCACTGCTGCGCGACCTCGTCCAGCGCCCGGGCGACGATCGCTGGCTGAAACCGGCGGCGAGCCTCTCGACTGCACTTCTCAAGTCCCTGAACGAGTCGGCCGAGCTTGGTGGAATCCGCAGCCTCTACATCGTGCCGCACGGCGTACTGAACTCGCTCCCCTTTGCCCTGCTCCCGGTGAGTGGCACCGACGGCAAGACGCTGCTGATCGATCGTTATTCGCTCGCCTACCTGCCGGCAGCCGCCGCATTGCGTCATGACAGTCGCACAGGCGATCCGACCCGATCGCTGCTCGCCATGGCGCCCGCACGGAGTCGCCTCCGCTACGCGCCCGAAGAAGCCCGCTCCGTCGACGCGCTTTTCCAACCGCATTCAACACTGCTGATCGGCGCTGGGGCCACCGAAAGCCAGTTCAAGAAGCTCGCCGGCGACTACACCGTGGTGCATCTCGCCACCCATGGCGTGTTCAACAAGGCCAATCCGCTGCTCTCCGGCCTCGAGCTCGAAGCAGATGCACAGGACGACGGGCTGCTGCAGGTGCACGAAGTCCTGGGGCTTCGGCTGCACGCCAATCTCGTGACGCTGAGCGCCTGCGAGACCGCGCTCGGCAGCGGCTACTTCTCCGAGGTCCCGGCCGGCGACGAGTTCGTCGGCATGACCCGCGCATTTCTGACGGCCGGCACCACGTCCGTGCTCGCGGCGCTCTGGGACGTCGACGATCGCGCCTCGGTGACCGTGATGCGGCGATTCTACGAACGCCTGAACCAATCCGGGAATGGCGCCGATGCCGCAACGGCCCTGGCTGAGGCGCAGCGACAACTTCGTACCTCGAAAACCCTGGGACACCCCTATTACTGGGCTCCGTTCGTCATGGTGGGCTCCATGAGCCGCACCGACCGACCTGCAGAACTGACCGCCGGGAGACTGCCATGAACGCGTACAGGCAACTTGCTCTGTCCACACTCTCAATGCTCGTCCTGGCGTTCGCCCCGATGGGCAGTGCCTGGCCCGCGCCCCCGGTGACGGTCACCGCGGCCACGCCATCCTCCACCTACCCAGGGCACCGTCAGCCTCGACGTCGTCGTGGACGGCAGCGGCTTCGACAGCACCGCCAACGCCGAAGTTTCTCGTCTCGGGCACGACCGACCCCGGCGGCATCACGGTGAAGAAAGTCGTGGTCAAGGGCTCCAAGCAGCTGATTGCCACGATCGACGTGGCTGACACCGCGGTCGTGGCGAAATTCGACATCGAGGTGACGCTCGACAGCGGCCGCAAGGGCAAGGGCACCACGCTGTTCTCGGTTGCGAGGAAAGTCGTTGCTGTCGACCCGTGCCTCGGGTCGAGACGCGCAGCGTTCGTGTTGTTCCCGGCAGGCGACCAACAGCACTCCGGTGCGGGACTTCTACCTCGCCAATGCGTCAGCGACATGCAAGAGATACCTGCTGTCTCTCAGTGCCGGAAACTTTCACCGGTACAGCTCGTTCCGCATTGTGACAACCGATGGTGCCCAGGAGGGTCGCATCGTAACGACCGACGGTGCATCGGATCTGTTGTTGGTTCGCTTCCCTGTTGGTCCCGACATGCAGGTCGCTTCCGGGTCGGTCCAGGATAGATCGGGATCTTCGATCCGGCCCAGGATGGCACCATCGACGTTGTTGACTTCGACCTGGCCGTTGATGGTCACAGACTCGCGTACGTCACCACAAACGAGGATGGCGGAACAATACCAACTTCACTAGACTTCGATTCGTCAACGACCTTGACGCCTGATACCGTCCATGCCCGGTGCGCTGGCATGCCGCTACGACGCCGGTCCACTGCTGGCGGAGCACGTTGGATCGTCATATTCCTATTCCTTTAGTTCGCCGCGATGGAGTACCGATGGATCGTGGATCTACCTCGAGGACCGCCGCGGCGTCTGGACCAGTCCGTACATCAGTCGCGTTTCGCCGCAGGCACCACTTCCTGCTGGCGTCGAGGCTGAAATCGTCCTGAGCGGAAACAACCTGCGACTCTTCGAGCTCAGGTCACGCGACGGCGGCGAAGTAATGGCGTACGGCGAAAAATCCGGATCCGGGTGCCGCGACGTCCGCGTCGTAAGCACCGCCAGTTGCGCCAATGGCACTTGCACTAACCAAGTCAACAGTACGTCACCGCGGGTCATGGCGATTCGTTTTGCCACCCTGCAGTCTGGATACGACAATTCATCACAACGCCAAACCGAAGTTTTTCGTCTCGGGCACGACCGACCCCGGCGGCATCACAATACGCAAGACTGTGGTCAAAGGCTCCAAGCAGCTGATCGCCACGATTGACGTGGCCGACACTGCCGCCGTGGCGAAGTTCGATATCGAGGTGACTCTCGACAGCGGCCGCAAGGGCAAGGGCACCACCCTCTTCTCCGTCAACCGAAAAATCGCGGCGACAGATCCCTGCCTGGGTGAGACCGCCGCCTTCGTGTTTGTCCGGCAGGCGACCAACAGCACTCCTGTGCGGGACTTCTACCTCGCCAATGCGTCAGCCACATGCAAGAGGTACCTGTTGTCTCTCAGCGCCGGAAACTATCACCGGTACAGCTCGTTCCGCATCGTGACAACCGATGGTGTCCAGGAGGGTCGCATCGTAACGACCGACGGTATCTCCGATCTGCTCTTGATTCGGTTTCCGATCGGGGCGGGCATGGGGGTTGATCCAGCCACCATCACGACGCAGAGGATCTTCGATCCGGCGCAGCCCGGTGCCATTGACGTCAATTACTTCGACCTCGCCGCCGATGGGCACAGACTCGCCTATGTCACCGAGGACGAGGATGGCGGGACAACCTGGCTCTCCAGACTTCGATTCATCGATGACGTGGACGCCTGCGTCCCCTCCACGCCAGGTGCGCTGGCGTGCCGTTACGACGTGGGTACCCTGCTGGCCGAGCACGTCGGGCTTTCGTATGTGCTGTCATCACCCCGCTGGAGCAGCGACGGATCGTGGATCTACTTCGAGGACCGCCGCGGCGACTTTTACAGACCGTACATCAGTCGCGTCTCCCCGCAGGCACCGCTACCGGTTGGCGCCGAGGCTGAAATCGTACATAACGGAAACGACCTGCGACTCTTCGAGCTCAGGTTGCGCGACGGCGACGAAGTGATGGCCTACGGCGAGAAATTCGGGTCCGGATGCCCCGATGTCCGCGTCGTCCGTACCGCCAGCTGCACCAATGGCTCTTGCACTGACCGGGTCAACAGTACGTCGCCACGCGTCATGGCCATTCGTTTTGCCACGCTGCAGTCGATCGACAACGCATCGATGACCATTCTTGCCGACGGTGCGCAGGAGAGTCGAAAAGGCAGTTGCAGCGGTACCGATCAGATTACTCGGGCCGTTGATTCAACGACCACTGGTGTACAGATCACGTCACTGACTCCCGGCGCAGGGCCGGCGGCCAGGTGAACGGTCCCGACGAATGCTCAAGGTATTGCCCGGTCGTGGCGGCAGGAAGATCGCCGCCTCAACCTCCGAGGAAATCTCTCTTGCCGATCGCAAGGCCGTTGTGGCGCAGGATGTTGTATGCCGTCGTCACGTGGAAGAAGAAATTCGGCAGCACGAATGTCGACAGGTAGCTGGTTCCCGTGAACTTCATCGTCTCCGGCCCGAGTTTCAGTTCGATCGGACGGTTCTCGGCACCTTCGAAATCCGAAGGCGTGAACGCCGACAGGTAGTCGATGGTCTTGCGGAGCCGCTGGTGCACGTCCGCGAAGGTCGTCTCCTCATCCGGCCAAGATGGAACCGGCTTGCCGGCGAGCCGCGCGGCTGCGCCCTTCGCCGTATCGGTCGCCACCTGGACCTGGAACATGAATGGCCGCATGTTCGGGTACAGCCGCGCCCGGATCAGGGTCTCGGCCTCCAGGTTCTTGTCTGCCGCGACGAACTCCTCCGCCTTGCTGACGATCGCATCCAGGTTCTGAAGCGATCGTACGAGGGTCGCGATACCGAGTTCGTGGACGAGATTGTTCATGGCGGGAGTCTCCAACGACAGGAACGAAAGCATAGATCCGCCGGCACGACGTGAACAGCGCATTATCGAGTCCGCGATTCCCTCACCACTGCGCACCACCACCCCGGCCCATTCCGTACCCAACCCGCGCTACGATGTCCGCCGATGAACCACGTTCGCGCCAACGGCATCGAATTCGCGTACCTGGAGCAAGGCGCCGGTCCGCTGGTCCTGCTGCTGCACGGTTTCCCCGGCAACGCCCGATTGCACTACAACCTGGCCTGCGCGATGGCGACGGCCGCTCGTCGCTGCTATCGGTCTTCCCGCGTGTGAAAGATCCTGAGCACGGTCACGTCCGCGCCGACGATTTCGTAACGAATCTCATATTTCTGCACCAGCACCCGGCGCACCTCACGGTCGCCGAAGCCCGGCACCCGCTCGCCGAGGCGTGGTCGGCGCGGAATCCGCCGCACCCGCGCAACGACACCGCGCACCGCGCGCATTGCCGCAGCCGGATCCACCGGCTCGAGAAACTCGTGAATCCGCTTCAGGTCCGCGTACGCGGATCGCGTCCAACGCAGCGCCACGGCTCAGCCGGCACGCTTGCGGCTGCGTCGACCTGAGTCTAAGGCCGGACGCCCAGGTCTCCACCTCATCGTGATCCACGACCTGGCCTGCAGACACCTCGCGCAGTGCCACTAGCGTCTCGCGGCGTCGTTCCTCGGCCAGACCGACATAAGCCTCGATCGCCTCCTTGACCAGCCATCCTCGCGGCCGGTCGAGTTGGCCGGCCAGGCCATCGAGCTTCTTTGCCAGTTCCGCCGGCAAGTGCGCCGTCACCACCCGGGTCGCCATCGCTAAATCACTCTTAATCAGATTGATTCAGAATGATAAGACGGGCCGACCGACCCCGCAACTGATGCGCCGCCGGACGTTGACCGGCAGCAACGTGCGGTTCAGCCGTGCCCCAGGAACATGCGATAGGCCGGGTTGCCGGTTTCCTCGGTATACGGGTAGCCGAGCTCGCGCAGGTGCTGGGTGAACTCATCCGCATCGGCCGGCGCGACCTGCACGCCGGCGAGCACGCGCCCGTAGTCCGATCCGTGATTTCGGTAGTGGAACAGGCTGATGTTCCAGCGAGCGCCAACGGCTTCGAGGAACCGGAGCAGCGCCCCGGGCCGCTCCGGGAACTCGAAACGGAACAGCCGCTCGTGCGCCAGGCCATGCGCGTGTCCGCCGATCATGTAGCGCACATGCAGTTTCGCCATCTCGTCGTCGCTCATGTCGAGCACGCGGTAGCCTGAATCGGCCACCAGGCGCAGCAGCGCTTCCTTTTCGTGGCTGCCGCCATGCAGCTGGAGCCCGACGAAGATCTGCGCCTTCGACGCGTCGTCGTAACGGTAGTTGAACTCGGTGACGCTGCGCCGCCCGAGCAACTGGCAGAAGCCGAGGAAACTGCCCGGCCGCTCCGGAAGTTCCACCGCCAGCAGCGCCTCGCGCTTGGCGCCCAGGTCGGCGCGCTCGGCCACGTGGCGCAGCCGGTCGAAATTGATGTTTGCCCCGCAGTTCAGCGAGACGAGCGTGCGCTCGGTGCACTGCTCGCGCTCGACGTACTTCTTGATGCCCGCGACCGCGAGCGCACCCGCCGGCTCGGCGATGGTGCGGTTGTCCTCGAAGATGTCCTGGATGGCCGCGCAGATTTCGTCGGTGCTGACCAGGATCACCTCGTCCACGTACTTCTGCGCAAGGCGGAAGGTTTCCTCGCCAACGCGGCGCACGGCAACACCATCAGCGAAGATGCCGACCCGCTCGAGCGTGATGCGCTCCCCGGCCCGCAGCGAATCATGCATGCTGGCTGCGTCCTCGGGTTCCACTCCGACGATGCGGATCTGCGGGTAGAGCGACTTGACGTAGGCGGCAATCCCGGCGATCAGGCCGCCGCCGCCGATCGGGACGAATATCGCGTCGATCTGACCGGAGTGCTGCCGCAGGATCTCCATGCCGATCGTGCCCTGCCCGGCGATCACGTCCGGATCGTCGAACGGGTGGATGAAGGTGAGTCCCCGCTCGCGCGCCAGCTCGACCGCGCGCCCGAACGCGTGGTCGAAGTCGTCGCCGTACAGTACGACCTCACCGCCGAGATCGCGTACCGCCTGCACCTTGATGGTCGGCGTGGTCTCCGGCATCACGATCACCGCCGGGATTTCGCGCCTGCGTGCCGCGAGCGCCACGCCCTGCGCGTGGTTTCCCGCGGATGCGCAGATCACCCCGCGCAGCGCCACGTCGTCGGGCAGGTGTGCGATCTTGTTGTACGCGCCCCTCAGCTTGAACGAGAACACGGGCTGCAGGTCCTCGCGCTTGAACAGCACCCGGTTGCCGAGGCGCTTCGACAGCCGCGGCGCCGGTTCCAGCGGCGACTCGATCGCGACGTCGTAGACGCGCGCCTTCAGGATGTGTTCGACGTAGATTTCTTGCATGTGATCGCGCAGGTGGCCTGGCCGTCTACGTTATCAGGAATGCTCGTGCCATTCCGTCCCGCTGCTGCTTCTCGTTTGCGCTGGCGGGCCGCATACTTTGCCGCTTTCCTGGACCTGGACCCTCGATTTGCGCATCGAACTCGTGATGAGCCTGTTCGCCGGCATCAGCGGCGGGCTGGCGGGATTTATATGGAGCTGGCTGGTGTCGGCGCCGTGGATCGCCAGCAGTGGTCGCGGATCAGGCCGTCTCGCGGACAGCGCGCCACTTGCCCGGCAGGTTGCGATAGCGGCGCTGTACGCGCTCGCCGGCGCGGCACTGGGATTCCTGTACTGGCTGGGCTGGGGGCTGATCTCACTGGTGAACGCCCCCTGGTACGCCACAGGCCTGCTGTTCGGCGGACTCGCGTGGACCGGCATTGCACTGCCGCTGATCGGCGTACTGGCGCTCAGGCTGCGCGGATTTGGCGGGATCGCACTGGTGCTCGCCGTGGAATGGCTGGTGACCTGTGCCGCGATCGGCCTGTCCTGCGCCCAGGCCTGGCAGCGGCATGCCTGAACCGGCGGCGCCGCGTGGCGCCTCAGCGCTGCATCAACGGTCGAGGAAGTCCCTGGCGTAACGCGCCACCTCGCCCGCGCCCGCATCGAGCAGGCCGCCGTCCTGTTCGGGCATGTCAACCCGGCGGCTCTCGTGGATCAGCGTGCATGCGCGCGCGCACATGTCCCAGAAGCCGTCGCGCGGTCGCAGCACCATCGTCGGCTGCCGGAGCAGCGGCAGGCGCTCGCCTGCCGGATAGTTCGCAGCTGCCGCCGTTCCCCATGCCGCCGCGTCCCCGGCGCGCAGCGCACCCGCGAGATCCGCGGCCGCCCGCGATATCGAGGCGTTCGGGCCCTGTGCACGACGTATCCGTTGCCACTCCTCGAGCAGGTGGCTGCCGTCCTCGCGCGCACGCAGCGGCCAGGGTCGTGAATTGAAGGCTTCGCGCTCCTTCGCGTCGTAGACCGGCACGCTGGCAAGCACCACGCGGCGAACCTGCTGCGGCCGAGCGAGCGCGAGTTCCGCGGCGACCGATGCGCCGCCCTGCCAGCCGAGCACGTCCACCTGCCGCAGGCGCAGCGTGTCGACCAGGTCGCCGACCGCGGCCGCGTACTCCGCCATCGTCGGCGCCGACGGCGGCGCATCGGATTCGCCGTGACCGGGAAGGTCGGGCGCGTAGACGCTGCGATCGCGGCCGAGATCGGCAAGCAGCGGGCGGAACACGCGTCCCGACAACGGTGCCGGGTGGATGCATACCAGCGGCGTGAGTTCGTCGAAGCCGCCGCTGGACGGAAACGCGGTGCGCACGTGCATCTGCCCGTAGCGGCAGTCGACGTACATCTTTCGAAGGTGGACGGTCACGGGCTGGGACTTCCTGCTCTGCTGGCTTGCGTTGCGCGCGGCTGCGCGGATGCTCTTGCGTGTCACTGGCGGTGGCCCTCGGATCTGGCTGCGGTGCTGGACGGATTGTCCGCGCCGCGACCACGGGTCACGTTGACTCAACTCTCACAAACAGGCCTCCCGACCTGACTTAATGTGCGCAAAGACGCGCGCCCGCTTATGTTGCACACCTCAGGCGGAATCCAGGTACCACTCGTAGTCGCGATCCGACACCAGCGCACCGAACTTGTCGCACTCGCGCCGCTTGATTGCGAGGAATACCTTCAGGAAATCCTCGCCGAGCGCCCAGGCGAGGAATTCAGAGCCTGCAGCCCGCTCAATCGCGGCATGCCACTGTGTCGGGAGTTCCCCGTCCGGGTCCTGCGCGTAGCCGTTACCGGTCACCGGCGGACCCGGGTCGATGCGGCCGTCGATGCCCCGCTGCATCGCGCCGAGCACCAGTGCAGCGACCAGGTACGGGTTCGCGTCGGCGCCCGCCACGCGATGCTCGACGTGCCGGCTCGCGGGCGGCCCGGCCGGGATCCTCAGGCTCACCGTACGGTTGTTGACTCCCCAGGTCGGCGCGACCGGCGCGTAACTCATGGCACGGAAGCGCCGGTAGGAGTTCGCGTGCGGCGCGAACACTGCCATGCCGTCGGCCAGCGTGTCGCGCAGGCCGCCGATGGCATGGCGCAGCAACACCGTCCCGGCGGGATCCTCGCTCGCGAAAGCGTTCGACCCGTCCGCCCCGGCGAGGCTCGCGTGCAGGTGCATGCCGGCGCCTGCCATCTCGGCGAACGGCTTCGCCATGAAGCAGGCGATGAGGCCGTGGCGGCGCGCGATGCCTCGGATGGCGCGCTTGAACAGCACCGCCTCGTCCACTGCGCGCAGGGCGTCAGCGCGGTGTTCAAGCGTGATCTCGAACTGCCCGGGCGCGTACTCGGACATCAGTGTGCGCACCGGGAGGCCCTGCGCACGCGCGGCGGCATAGAGGTCGTCGAACAGCGGCGACATGTCGTCGAGCCGCCCCAGGCCGTAGGCATCGATGTGGCTTCCGCGCCGCGAGGTGACCAGTCCACTCGCCGGGCGCAGGCGCCCCTGCTCGTCATGCTCGAGCAGGTAGAACTCGAGCTCGACTGCCACGACCGGAGTGAAGCCCGCGGCCGCGAGTCGCTGGACCGCACGCGCGAGCACGTGGCGCGGATCGGCGCTGGCGGGACGACCATCAAGCTCGAACATCGTGCCGAGAACCTGCGCCGTGGGCCGCGCGAGCCACGGTGCGCGCCACAGCGATCCGGGCACCGGACGGCAGCAAAGGTCGGCATCGCCCACCGTCCATACCAGGCCCGTCTCCTCGACGTCCTCGCCGGTGATGTCGAGGCCGAGGATCGAACCGGCGACGTTGCGACCGCTGCCGTAGAGTGCCGCGACTTCCTCGCGCGCAATGTTCTTGCCGCGGCCGACGCCGTTCGCGTCGGTGATCACCAGCTGCACGGCCTCGACGTCCGGATTGGCGTCGAGGAACGCCCGCGCCTCTTCCGGCAGGCTCGTCATCCGGAGCTCGTGGTCCGCTTCGCCCATGGCGACGATAGTGAAGGATCCGCTTCTGCAGTGGCAAGCACGCTGCCCGGCGGTCGGCAGGCGGCGTCGAGTGTGACGCCCGTCGGGCCGATCGTGACTGACGAGCGCGATCTTTCGCGGGAGGTGCAAGAATAGCCGCCATGCGCCTTGCGCTGGACGAACATGACTGACGCCTACACATTGCTGCACGACGCGCCGCTGCGCGAACTCAATACGCTGCGGGTGGCGGCGACCGCGCGCTGGCTGGCAACGCTCGACGACCCGAGCGCCCTGCCGGAGGTTCTCGGGCGGCGTGAATTTTCCGAAGCACCCGTTCTGGTGCTCGGCCAGGGCAGTAACGTGCTATTCGCCCGGGACTTCGACGGCCTGGTCCTGCAGCCCGCCTGGCGTCGCGTGAACATCGCCGCCGACCAGGGCGACGGGGTGCTGGTGCGGGCAGAAGCAGGACTCGGCTGGGACGCACTGGTGGACTGGACCCTCGCGCAGCAGCTCACGGGCCTCGAGAACCTCGCGCTGATACCGGGGCTCGTCGGCGCGGCGCCGATCCAGAACATCGGCGCATACGGTGCCGAGGTCAGCGAAGTGATCGCGTCCGTCGAAGCCTGGGACCGGCGCGACTCCACTGCTGCGCTGCTGTCCAGCGAGCAATGCCGCTTCGGCTATCGAGACAGCCTCTTCAAGCAGGAACCGGATCGATGGATCGTCACCGCGGTCAATTTCCTGTTTCCGCGCAGCCGCGAACTGAACCTGGGCTATGCGGGGCTGCGTGACGAGCTCGCGGCGCTGCGGATTGCCCATCCGACCGCGGCGCAGGTGGCGCAGGCCGTGCGACGCCTGCGGCGGCGCAAGCTGCCGGACCCCGAATTCCTGCCGAATGCGGGCAGCTTCTTCAAGAATCCCGTGGTGCCGGCCGGGTTGGCCGGTGAGACCGCGGCTGCGCACCCGGGCCTTCCGGTTCACGAGTCGTCGGACGGCACCTGCAAGCTCTCCGCCGCCTGGATGATCGAGGCCTGCGGCCTCAAGGGAATCCGCGAGGGCGACGCGGGTGTCTCGGCGCAGCACGCGCTGGTGCTGGTTAATCACGGCGAAGCGAGCGGCGCTGAACTGCTCGGTCTCGCGCGGCGGGTCGCGGACTCGGTCGAGCAGCGCTTTGGAATCAGGCTCGAGCCCGAGCCGCGCATCGTCGGCGCATCATTCCGTTGACGGCCTGGCGGCAGTCCAATGGCCTGCCGATGCCCGGCGGCCGGCTATCGCAACCCTCGCCTACCAGCTGCCGACGTTGGCCATGCTGGCCCAGGGCTCTGCCGGCGCCAGCGCCGCACCCTTCTGCAGCAGCTCGACGGAGATGCCATCCGGCGAGCGCACGAACGCCATGCGACCGTCACGCGGCGGCCGGTTGATCACGACGCCGTGATCCGCAAGCCGGCGGCAGGCCTCGTAGATGTCGTCCACCTGGTAGGCCAGGTGCCCGAATGCCCGACCGGTACCGTAGGGCTCGGGGTCCCAGTTCCAGGTGAGTTCGACCTGCGCCGACTCGTCGCCCGGTGCCGCGAGGAACACCAGCGTGAAGCGCCCCTGGGCATTCTCATAGCGGCGCACTTCGCTCAGCCCGAGCGCGTCGCAGTAGAACTTCAGCGACTCGGCGATGTCGGTCACGCGGACCATCGTATGCAGGTATTTCATGTTGGTTCACACCAGGGGCCGGACACGGCCCGTCCACCGGCATGTTAACGGCTTACGCGACGTCCGTGCCGCCATACAGGCATGCAGCGTCGGCGCGCCATGTCCCACTGCCGCTTGTAACGCAGCCGGCGCTGCTGCACGCTGCCGGTCACATCGACCATCGGACCTCGCCATGAAGCACCCCCGACCCGTGACAAGACCCGTTTCATTCCACGCCTTGATCGTGCTCACGGCACTGTCGCTCGTCGCCGGAACAGTTTCGAGCGCGGGCACGTCGGCCACGCCGCCAGCGCCCCGGGCCGCATCGGGCAACGCCCCGAACGCTGCCGCAGCGGGCCAGCCGGATGCAGAGGCACCATTCAACGTGCTCGGTCGCGAGGATGCGCCGGTCGCCATGGTGGAATTCAGCGACCTGCAATGCTCGTACTGCGCAAACTACGCGCTGCGGACCTTTCCGCAGTTGAAGCGCGCGTACATAGACACGGGAAAGCTGCATTACGCGGCGGTCAGCTTCCCGCTGCCCTCGCATGCCTATGCCTTCCCGGCCGCAGTTGCCGCACGCTGCGCCGGCGAACAGGGACAGTTCTGGAAGTTCCGCGACGCGATCTTCGCAGACCAGGCGCAGCTTGCCTCTGACCCCTACGATGCGCTGGCCGGCAAGCTCGGCCTCGATGTCGCGAAGTTCAAGACCTGCCGGCGTGACATTCGCCAGGATTCCTACGTGCGCGAGGACCTGGCGATGGCACGCCGCGACGGCATCGCCTCGACGCCCTCCTTCATGCTCGGGCGGGTCGTGGACGGCGAGTTCCAGGGCGGGACGTTTTCAGGCGCCAAGTCGTTCGAGGAAATCTCGGCGATGATCGACAAGCTGATCGCGGACGGCAAGTGACGGGCAGCGCTGCCGGCGCACACCCGACATTCGTCGACGCGGCGCGATTCTGGACGCGCCTGGGTTTCATTTCTTTCGGCGGCCCTGCCGGCCAGATCGCGGTGATGCACCGCGAAGTCGTCGAGCGGCGCGGGTGGCTCAGCGAGCGGCAGTTCAGCAGCGCGCTCAGTTTCTGCATGCTGCTGCCCGGGCCCGAAGCACTGCAGCTCGCCATCTACCTTGGATGGAAACTCCACGGCATCCGCGGCGGCCTGGTGGCGGGGCTCGGCTTCATCGTCCCCGCCGTGCTGTTGCTGCTCGGACTGTCCCTGGCATACGCGCGCTTCGGCAGCCTGCCGGTGGTGGCAGGAATCCTCGTTGGCCTCAGGGCCGCCGTGCTGGCGCTGATACTGCGGGCGATCACCGGCCTCGGCAGGCGCGCGCTGCGCGGTCCGCTGCACGTCGCACTGGCAGTCGGCTCATTCATCGCCTTGCAGTGGCTTGGAATACCGTTCCCGCTGATCGTGCTTGCAGCCGGACTGTCTGGTCTCGCGGCAGCCTGGCGTACCCGCCGGGCAGCCGCGGACACGCCGGTCGCGACAGTGCGCACCGCAACTCCCATCCGGGTTGCGATCGCTGGACTCACGCTGTGGGTCCTGCCGCTGGTTGCGGTGACGATCGCACTCGGCTACGGGTCGCTCTGGACACGCCTGTACCTGTTCTTCACGCAGGCCGCCCTCGTGACGTTCGGCGGCGCGTATGCGGTGCTCGGCTACGTGACGCAGCACTTTGTCCAGGAACTGGGATGGGTGAGCGCGCACCAGGCGATCGACGGCCTCGCGCTGGCGGAGACCACGCCGGGTCCGCTGGTGATCGTGCTGCAGTTCATGGGCTTCATGGCCGGGTGGAACCAGCCATCGCCGTTGTTGCCGGCGGCCAGCGGACTTCTCGCCGCAGTACTTGCGTCATGGGCGACGTTCCTGCCGTCGTTCGTGCTGATCTTTCTCGGCGCTCCGTACGTCGAGCGGCTCACCGGCAATCCACGGATCGCCGGCGCGCTGATGGCGGTCACGGCGGCCGTGATCGGCGTGATCGCGACGCTGGCGGTGATCCTCGGCGGCGTAGTGCTGTTCCCCGGCGGACTCGACGCGGGCCTGGCCTGGCCGTCGCTGGCCATTGCCGCGGCTACCTGGTTTCTGCTGCGCACCAGTCTCGCGCTGCCATGGATCCTGGCCGCATCTGCAGTCGCCGGGCTCGCCGTAAATGCGGCAGGCTGGGCTTGAGCTCAAAAGGCCAATTGGGTCCCGGCGCAACCGGCCAGGCCCGGACGCGGATCAGAACATGCCGCTCGGGCCGGATTCCTTCTTGCCGCCGTCGCCGCCCCGCGACTCGATGAAGTCGCCGGTGATCATTTCTGCGTAGGTCTGGCCAGGCCCGACCATCGGATAAACGCAGGCGTCGATGTCGATGATCACCTCGAGGAACGCTGGCCCCGCGAACTCGACGAATTCCTTCACCACTCGCGGCACGTCTTCCTTGCGATCGAGGCGCACTGCGAACTGGAACCCGTCCGCCTCCGCGGCCTTGACGAAATCCTTCTTGTGCAGCGACTTGTCGCTTGCAGACAGGCGCCCCTTGAAGAACAGCTTCTGCCACTGCTTGACCATGCCGTCGCCGAAGTTGTTCAGCACCACCACTTTCACCGGAAGGTCGTAGGTCGTGACCGTCTCGAGCTCGCCGAGGTTCATGCGGATGCTGGCGTCGCCGTCGATGTCGATCACCAATCTGTCACGCCGCGCGAACTGCGCGCCGATCGCCGCGGGCAGGCCGAAGCCCATCGTGCCCATGCTGCCCGAGGTGAGCCACAGCCGCGGCTCGCAGAAGTCGAAGTACTGCGCGGCCCACATCTGGTGCTGGCCGACGCCGGTCGCGATGATCGCCTTGCCCTTCGTGAGGCGGTTGATCTCCTCGATCACGTAGTACGGCTGGATAAGCTCGCTGTCGCGGTCGTAGTTCATCGCGTGCCGCTGCCTGAGCGCGTCGACGTGCGCCTGCCACGCAGACCAGTCGCGGCTGAAACCCGCCTGCTTCGCACGCGCGCTCAATGCCTTGAGTGCCGCGGGCAGCAACCCGACGTGGCTCCACTGCACGCGCTTGACCTTGTTGATTTCGGAAGCATCCACGTCGATGTGCGCGATCTTCTTCGCGCTCGGCGCGAACTGCTCCGGAACGCCGGCGACGCGATCGTCGAAGCGAGCGCCGAGCGCGACCAGGAAATCGCAGTCGTCCACCGCGTAGTTGGCGAACGCAGTCCCGTGCATGCCAAGCATTTGAAGCGCGAGCGGGTGGGTCGTATCGATGGCGCCGATGCCCATAAGCGTGGTGACGACCGGAATGCCCAGCTCAGTCGCGAAGCGCCGGAGTTCCTCGGCACCGTTGCCGTTGATGACCCCGCCGCCCGCGTAGATCAGCGGCCGCTTCGAGTCACCGAGCATGGTGAGGAATGCGTCCGCCTGCTTGTCCGAGAGCGAATTCTCCTCGAGGGCCTTCATGCGATGGCGATAACCTCGCACATCGAGGTGCCCCTCGCCCTTGAACGGACCCTGCCAGTTCTGCACGTCCTTCGGGACGTCGACCACCACCGGGCCGGGGCGGCCTGTGCGCGCGATCTCGAACGCGGTGCGGATCGTCGCCTCGAGTCGCTCCGGGTCGGTGACCAGGAAGCAGTGCTTTGCCACCGAGCCCATGATGTTCGCAACGGGCGCCTCCTGGAAACCGTCGCTACCGATGGCGGCCGTCGGCACCTGGCCGCAGATGACTACGATCGGCACCGAGTCCGCCGCGCTGTCGCGCACTGGCGTGACGGTGTTCGTCGCGCCCGGACCCGAGGTAACCATGCACACACCGACGCGGCCGCTGGCCCGCGCATAGCCGGCGGCCATGAAGCCCGCGCCCTGCTCGTTGGCCGGCACGATCAGCGGCATCGGCGCACCGGCGCCGTCGGCGTCCGCATGGGCCTGGTTGTAGCGAAACACCGCGTCGTAGGTCGGCAGGATCGCGCCGCCGCTGTAGCCGAAGATGGTGTCCACGCCCTCGTCGGCCAGCACCTGCACGATGATGTCCGCACCGGACATGACCTGCCCTGCCCTGGGGTGGACGGCTCGATCCTTCTTGGCGTGGCTCTGGCTCACGGGAAATCCTGCCTGGCGACCCGCTGGTATTTGTGTTGCGGTGCAACGGAGACTAGCAGCCGCATCCGTACCCGTCCATCTAGGCGGACCCTGATCGATACCCTATGCTTGCCCCGAAGCCAGGACGACGGAACGGTCGTTTATGGTTTCTAAATCATGCACTTATGAAGTTAGCGCGGAGTCGATCCGCAGGCTGGGCCACAGTGAGTACCATGCGCCACATCATTTCCGTCACTCTGCAGAACGAGGTCGGCGCCCTGAACCGTGTCGCCGGGCTCTTCTCGACCCGCGGCTACAACATCGAGTCGTTGAGCGTCGCGCCGACCGACGATCCCACGGTGTCGCGCCTGACGGTCGTAACTACCGGAAACGACGCAGTGATCCAGCAGATTTCGAACCAGCTGCTGAAACTGGTCGACGTCGTGGACGTCGAGGACGTGACGCGCGAGGAACATTTCGAGCGTGAACTGCTGCTGATCAAGATGAAGGGCAAGGCCGCAATGGTCGGCTCTTTGTGGTCGGCAACGCAGCGGGCGGGCGGTCGCGTGCTGTGGGATGCGGCGGACAGCTTCACGGTCGAGCTGACCAGCAACGAGGCGAAGATCAATAGCTTCATCGCCGAGGTCGCCAACTTCGGCGAGGTACTCGAGGTCGTGCGCTCGGGTGCGCTCGCGATCCAGAAGGGCAAGGAGGTCCTGGAATCCTGACCGGCGCCGACAAGCTGCAACCAGCCCGGACTGCAGCGTGAAATTGACAATAGAGCAGTTGCGCCGCTACGCCGTCGCGCGATCGTTGTTTCGACCAACGACGCTCGGTCGAGCAATCAGCAAGCTCGGTTTCGTGCAGGTCGATCCGATTCGCGCGCCGGCGCGCGCACAGGACCTGACGCTGCGTCACCGGGTCCGGGACTACCGTGCGGGCGATCTCGAGCGGCGCTACCCGCGACTGCCTGTCGAAGAGGACTTTTTCGTCAACTACGGGATCCTGCCGCGTGCGCACAGTGCGTTGATGCATCCACGGACAGCGCGGCGAACGTGGACGGCGCGGCGGCGGCGGCAAGCGGAGGAAGTTCTGAAGTTCGTGTGCGACTGTGGCGCAGTGCATCCGCGCGAGGTCGATGCCCGGTTCGCACACGGCAAGGTGACCAACTGGTTCGGCGGCTCATCGAACGCCACCACCCGACTGCTCGACGACATGCACTACCGGGGGCTACTGCGGGTTGTCAGGCGCGAGGGCGGAACACGCGTGTATGCGGCACGCGCGATCCCGGGCGAGTCGCCACTGGACGACGCGACCATCAACGCGAGAATCGACGCGCTTATCGACATCGCCGTGAACAAGTACGCGCCCCTGCCCGCCGGTGGTCTCGGCCGGCTGCTGAGCGGGCTGTGTGTCGGCATACCGCAGTGGAGATCACGACGCGCCGAGTCGCTGGCACGCGCAAAGCACCGGCTTGGCCACGCGAAGGTGGACTCCGAGGACTGGTACTGGCCGGCAACCGAGAATCCCGCCTCACGCCGCTGGAGTCCGGACGAGGCCGTGCGCCTGCTCACACCATTCGATCCGGTCGTATTCGACCGGCAGCGATTCGAGACCTTCTGGGGATGGCGGTACCGATTCGAGGCCTATACGCCGGCGCCGAAGCGGAAGCTCGGTTACTACGCCCTGCCCTTGCTGTGGCGCGACCAGGTCATCGGCTGGGGCAACCTGTCGGTCAAGGACGGGACGCTGCGCAGTTCATTCGGCTGCAGCAGGGGCCCGCAGCCCCGCGACACCGCGTTTCGGAGAGAACTTGCGGCAGAACTCGAGCGAATGAGAGTCTTCCTGGGGCTCCAGCGCTGAAGAGCAGGCGCCGGCATCACTGCTGGATGCAGACCATTGCGGCAAAAAGCTCTACATTCAACTGGAGGGTGCATCTGATGCAGACGGTGTTCAGCATTCGGACGTCGGGGCCCGGACTTCACGAGTTCACCGCAGAGGTCGTGCGCTTCGTCCGGGACAGCGGCCTCCGGGAAGGCCTGCTGACACTGTACGTGCAACACACCTCGTGCTCGCTGCTGGTGCAGGAAAACGCGGATCCCGACGTGCAGCGCGATCTTCAGGAGTTCTTCCGACGGCTCGTCCCCTCCTCCGACGACGCGTCGATGCGGTGGCTGACGCATACGACCGAAGGACCAGACGACATGCCCGCGCACATCAAGGCAGCGCTGACAGCGGTCTCGCTATCGATTCCGATTACAGATGGTCGACCGGCGCTTGGGACGTGGCAGGGGATCTATCTGTTTGAACACCGCGACCGCGGACACACACGGCGGGTCGTGGGGCAATTGATTGGCCAGCGGCGACAAGAGCGGACGTTGGCGACTGTCTGAGTTCGGAAGCGGCGATTCGACCAGGCTGCCCGCGGCTCAGTCGCATGAATGGCTCGTATGACAGGCTCGAAAGAAGAAAGCGGGTGACCCTTTCGGGCCACCCGCTTTGGCGCATCAATTCCAGGATATTCCTGGTCGCTGGCTATTCACCCGCGTGGCTGATGTGTCTCGCATCCTGCATCGACTTGATTATGTTATCCAGGTTGTAGCTCGCCGGAGTCTGCAGCGCAGGGAAGGTCCTGTACGTCTCGAGTTCCTTCAGCCACAGCAACTGCCCAATCGGCAGCAGGTTCCAGTCATAGATGAACGCGGTGCTCGGAGCAGCCAGGGCGCCGCCGTAGCCCAGCAGGGTACCTTCAGCCGACGCGACTGACCTCTCGAAGGGATCACGCCTGAGGTTGTTGACCTGGGTCCAGTGATAGGTGCTTGCGGCATTGAACGCTTCCAGCGCATTGGAAGACACCATCGTGTAGTAGAACTTCCAGTTCTTGTACCGCACCGCCGACGGCTGCGCGCCGGTGTAGTAGAAGAAGGTGTCACGCGCCGAATCGCCCTTGCCTTCCAGGTAAGCCCGCTGGTCGAAACCGTCGAGTGTGGTCTTGATGATGCCGGGGTACTTGCCGGCCTCGATCTGCTTCTTCAGGCCATCACCCGAAGGCCCGCCGGCGATATTGACGAAGGTGGGCACCCAGTCCAGTGAGGAAAATATCTGGTCCGGATTGGTGCCAGCCTTGACGTGCCCCGGCCAGCGAATGACCATCGGTGCGCGCATGCCGCCTTCCCAGGTGGTGAGCTTGCCGCCCCTGAAGGGCGTAATCCCGCCGTCCGGGTAGGTGATGCTCTCGGCGCCGTTGTCGGTGGTAAAGACGACGATGGTGTTGTCGAGCTCGCCCATATCCTCGAGCTTTTTCAGCACGTAGCCGATGTTGTCGTCCATCTGCTTCATGCCGACTTCATTGATGCCCCAGTCCTTGCCGCCCTTCTCGCCCAGCATGTCCGCATACTTGTCCGAGAACATGGTCGTGATGTGCATGCGCGCCGGGTTGTACCAGACGAAGAATGGCTTGTCGGTCTTCTTGGGGTCGTTGCGGTCGAGGAAGTCGATGACCTGGGCAGAGATTTCCTCGTCCACGGTCTTGGAGCGTTCCAGCGTCAGCGGCCCCATGTCCTTGCAGCTCTGGTTCTTCTCGGTGCCGTCCGAGGACGTGCAATGAATAACCGGCCGTGGCGGGGTCATGCAGAGCGCCGTCCTGGGGTCCACCGCGCCGGCGGGCTCTTTGAGACCCTTGACCGGGGTGTTCTTGCAGGGCGGAACAACCGCCTGATCGGTCGGGGTGCTGTTGATGTCCGGGAAGCTCACCCCCTGCATGGCGTCGAGGTGATAGAGGTATCCCCAGTACTCCTGGAAGCCGTGCGCCGTCGGCAGCGACGCCGATTTATCGCCCAGGTGGTTCTTGCCGAACTCGCCGGTGCTGTAGCCGAGATCCAGCAGGAATTTTGCCAGCGCGGGCGTGCCCGGCAACAGGGAGCTCGTGGCACCCGGGAGCTGGGGCATGACCATGCCAGCCCGGAGCGGATGCATGCCGGTAAAGAAGGCCGTGCGGCCGGCTGTGCAGCTCTGCTCGGCGTAATAGGTCATGTACCGCGCACCTTCGTTGGCGATGCGGTCGATGTTGGGTGTCTCGCCGACCATGAGACCCTGGTGGTATGCGCCGACATTCATGATGCCAATGTCGTCGCCCATGATGAAAAGAATGTTCGGCTGCTTCGGCGTGGTCTGCGCCAGCGCGGTTGCCGGCGCCGCCGCAACACCCGCCGCCAGGAACAGGGCCTGGACCGCGGCGAGCCCAAGTAATTTCTTTGCCATGCGTGCAAGTCTCCGGATGATGATTCGACGAACCATGCCGTGGCGGTGGCCTACGACTGGCGACGGCAAGATACGGCCACGAACGCATGGACGTCCAATGCAATGAACGACAATTCAGGATACAGTTTGCGACATGAACCAATTGCGCCTGCTTGAGTTCGCGATCGCCCTGGATAAGCACCGCAGTTTTTCCCGTGCCGCGGAAGCGTTGCGGGTGACCCAGCCGACGTTCAGTCGGCGCATCGCTGAATTGGAGGCAAACCTGGGCGCGCGTCTGTTTGAGCGATCAAATCGCCGCGTCGTGCCGACCCCGCCCGGGAAATTGTTTCTGACCCGGGCCAGGCAGCTATTGGCGGACGTTGGACGGATCTACGACGACCTCGACGACTACAAGAGCCTTCGATCCGGTCGCCTCACGGTTGGAGCCGGTCCGTACGCTCTCGAGATCAGTGTGGCCGCTTGCGTTTCACGACTGGTGGCGCGTCATCCTTTATTGCAGATCGAAGTAGTGGAAGGCCACTGGCGTGAATTCGTACCGAAGTTGCTCTCCGGCGACATTGAACTCGCGGTAATGGAGGCGTCGATCGTCGCTACGGACAACAGGTTTAACGTCGAGATTCTCGAGCCACACCCCGCGTACTTCTATTGCAGGGCCGGACACCCTCTTGCGAACCGCGCAAACCTAACGTTCCAGGAGATTCTCGAGTACCCCCTGATCGGAACACGAGTCCCCGCTCGAATCTTCGCCTCGGAACAACTGGGATCGTCTGCCGGTTCCATCGATCCCGCGACGGGTGACGTGATACCCAGGATCTCGATATCTTCGGTCGCCGTTGCGCGCGCTATCGTCAAGCGCACTGACGCTATCGGGATAACCTCGCAATTCCAGGTGGAAGATGAGGTCCGCATCGGCACACTGGTGATCCTGGATGCAAGACTTAGCGGGCTTCGGTCAGGGTATGGCATCGCCTGGCTGCGAGGCAGGGAGTTGTCGCCTGCGGCACAGGCATTCATTGCGATGCTGAAAGTGGTTGAGTCGGAACTCGTATCCCGTTCGACGAACTTAGCGGAATTCACGGTACGGGGTCGCCGGCGCCGAAAAAAGCAAGAGCGCCGATAGATCCGCGTTCCAGCGATCTGATATCTACGGCAGCGGCGACGTCCCGGCTGAGCCGTCCGCGAGTACGCTGAGCGCCGCCCTGATCGGCACCGGCACCGGCACCGGACGGCGGGTGGTCGCATCCACGTACACGTGCACGAAGCGCCCGATCGCAGCGGGCGCGGTGTCGTCGTTGCCGAACAGCCCGATGCGGTACACGACGCTCGAGTTGCCGAGCTTCTCGAGCGCGAGTCCCGCATGCACGGTGTCCGGAAAACTCAGTTCGCGCAGGAACCGGCAGCTCGTCTCGGCGACGATACCGATCGCCGGCAGGTCCCGGATGTCCACCCCGCTCGCCTCGATCAGGTAACCATTCACCGCGGTGTCGAAGTACGAGTAATAGACCACGTTGTTCACGTGACCGTAGTGGTCATTGTCCATCCAGCGCGTGGTGATCCTGCGCAGCACTGGAAATTCGCCGCGCTGCTCGGGCAGGCGTGCTGCATTCGATTCGCTCATGTTCGCCCTGCCCTGCCGATTACGACGACTGCCCAGATACGACGGCGACATTAGCTGTCGAGTGTGTCTAAGGGCAAGCTGCTGCGAGACACGCCGCAAGTACATCCCTGTAGGCTCGCACGCGGCGTCCCTGCCGCGTGACGGTCTCGCGGCAGCTTGTCCTTAGACGCACGGTGGCAGGCGAGCTATTCTCCCCCGCATGCGAATCAAGGCTGCGGTGCTGCGCGAAATCGGCCGACCGGGACCCTATGCGGAGTCCCGCCCGCTATCCATTGAGGACCTCGAGCTCGACCCGCCCGGCGCCGGTGAAGTGCTGGTGCGAATCCGGGCGGCCGGGCTCTGCCACTCCGACCTGTCGGTAATCGACGGCAACCGACCGCGGCCGATGCCGATGGTGCTGGGCCACGAGGCCGCGGGCGTGGTGGAAGAAGTGGGCCCGGGAGTAACCAGGCTCGCGGCGGGTGACCACGTCGTCGCTGCGTTCGTGCCGAGCTGCGGTCACTGCAGCCCCTGCGACGCGGGCCGCCCGGCGCTGTGCGAGCCTGGCTTCGCTGCGAACAGGGCCGGCACGTTGCTGTCGGGGTCGCGGCGGCTGCACGACACCGATCGCGAGCTGAACCATCACCTGGGCGTCTCGGGATTTGCCGACCACGCGGTGCTCGCCGCAAATTCGCTGGTGCGTGTGCGCGCCGACCTGCCGTTCGCAGAGGCCGCGCTGTTCGGCTGCGCGGTGATCACCGGCGTGGGCGCCGTGGTCAACACCGCGGCAGTGCCGCGTGGTGCATCGGTCGCCGTGGTCGGCCTGGGTGGTGTCGGCCTCGCCGCACTGCTCGCCGCGCGGATGCTCGATGCGGAACATATCGTCGCCATCGACATGAACGACGCGAAGCTCGCGACCGCGCGCGAGTTTGGCGCGACCGCCACGGTCAACGCGGCAGATGCAGAGGCCGCCGAACAGGTCCGCGAGCTGACGCATGGCGGCGTGGCCTTCGCGTTCGAAATGGCCGGTGCTGCCAGGGCACTCGAACTCGCCTATCGGATTACACGCCGCGGCGGCACGACCGTCAGCGCCGGCCTTTCGCATCCCGACCAGCGATTCACCATCCCTCACCTCGGCCTGGTCGCCGAGGAGCGCACGCTGAAGGGCAGTTACCTCGGCAGCTGCGTGCCGTCGCGCGACATCCCGCGCTACATCGACTGGTATCGCGCCGGACGCCTGCCGGTCAACCTGCTGTTGAGCGAACGTATCCGACTCGACGACATCAATGGCGCTTTCGACCGGCTCGCCGCCGGCGCATCCATCCGCCAGGTGGTCGAGATCGGCTGATGGCGCGCGCCGGCACTGCAGCAGCAAGACGAACCGTGCTGCTCGATTTCGACGACGCGGCCGACGTACGCCTATGGACACCCGTGAACGACGTGGTGATGGGCGGTGTTTCGCACAGCGAATTCACGCAGGCCGAGCCCGGGATCGCGCGTTTCTCCGGCATCGTGTCGCTCGAGAATTCCGGCGGCTTCGCGTCGGTCAGGACCGCGCCACGGGCATGGCACATCTCCGGTTCAGGCGCATTCGTGCTGCGCGTATGCGGCGACGGCAATCGCTACAAGTTCACCGTTCGCACGGACGACGGTTTCGACGGCATCCAGTACCAGTGCCGGTTCACGCCGACGGCCGCGGAATGGCAGGAGGTGCGGCTACCTTTGGATTCCTTCGCGGCAACGTTCCGGGGACGGATGGTACCGGGCGCGCCGGCGCTCGATTCCGGCCGCGCCAGGACGCTCGGATTCATGATCAGCGACCGGCAGGCCGGCGAGTTCGAGCTCCTGATCGACTGGATCGCTGCCGAGGCGACCTGACGTCCGCACGGCGCGGGCCGCACTCCCCTAGAACCGCTGGCTGGTCTCGATGATCAGCTGCACGCTGTCGATGTTCTGGTCGCCGTCCAGCGGAAACGCGAGGTCGATGTGCACCACGTTGCCGAACGCAGAGCGGCTCGAACCAAGCCTGAGCCCCACTCCGACGTCTTTCAGCATCCCCAGGCTGGTCGCGCCGGTCACGTCGCGGCCCCAGGTGCGGCCCATGTCGAAGAACACCGCACCGCCCACGTGGACCAGCCGGAACGGATACCACTTCGTGTAATAGCGCTGCTCGAGCGTGAGCAGCGCCCTGGCCGTGCCTGCCTGGTAGCGCAGCGGGTAACCGCGCAGGCCCGTGTCGCCGCCCAGCGAGAGCTGCTGGTCCTCGTCCAGGTTCTCGGTAACGGTGCCGGAGAGGCTCGCATAGAACTTGCTGCGTGCCGACGTCGACAGGTAGTAGCGCGATTCTGCGCCCAGGATGCCGTTCTGGACGGCGCCGCCCTCGTAGCGTCCCGACGCCCACGCGGACCCGAACAGCGACTGCCTCGGAGTCAGGTCCGTACCGTCCTGTGCGTACCCTGACAGCAGCAACGCATCGCTCTTCGAGCCCAGTGCCTCGCTCGCGTAGCCGAGCCGCGCCCAGCCACGGAATCCGACCAGCACGTCCTCGGTACGATCGATCTGGTTCAGGTTGACGCGCTCCACGAACGCGTTCTGCACACGCTCGAAGCCGATCCATGGGTAGACGAATTTCCGGTCTGGCGGCAGCGGACCGCCCAGCGACCTGCCCGGTTCGGGCTCGAACTGCGACTCCTGCCAGGTCGCGCCCAGGGTCCAGCGACTGACCCAGCCGCTCACGAGCCCGTCCGACCAGCCGCCACTCACCTCGTAGTACTGGTCGTGCGCCTTGAACTCGCCGACTTTCTTGCCGAGTTCGTAGCGATCATCGATGTACGTGCTGTCGTTCAGCGTCGTTCCGGCAGCCCAGCGTGTGTCGAGCGCATAGAACGGCCTGTTCAGGCTGAGGAACTTGGTGTCGCCGTCGTCCGCATCGCTGTATGAAGCGGCAAGGCGCGTAAAGCTCTCCAGGAAGTGCGGATCGACAAACGAGAACGTCCACGCCGTGCTGTCCACGTTGCTGCCCCACGCGACCTCTACCTTGCGTCCGGTGCCCAGCAGGTTCTGTTCCTGCACGTGGACGCTGGTCTCGTTCTTGCCGCCCGAGCGGCCGAAATTGAACCCGGGGTTCAGCGTCCAGACGTCCTTGGTCCGGACCTCGAGGTCCACCGTGTGCCCGTCCCAGGCGACCGGGACGATCGTCACTTCGTACAGATAGTCGTTCCTCCGCAGCAGCCGCTCGTTCTCCTGCACCAGCTGCGCGTCGTACGGGTCACCGGTCTTGAACAGCAGCTGTCCGCGGATTACCGCCGGGCGCGTGTTGATGTGCAGCTTGTTCGCCGCGCGGTACAGCCAGCCGCTCTCAGCCGGTATCGACGGGTCGAAGATGTCGTTCGGCGTGACGATGATCCGGCCGATGACCGCGCCCTGGGCCTCGAGTTCCTGGGGCGACGGTATCGGCTGCTGCCCCGGAGCGGCCCACGCGGCGGCCGCTACCAGGCTGGCGACGAGCCAGCCCGCCACGCACGACGTGCGGCGCAGCATGCCGCGCATCCTGGTTTCGTTGCTCACACGGGCACCGCTACGGAATCAGGACCGTGGAGCCGATGGTGCGCCTCGCCTCGAGGTCACGATGCGCCTGCGCCACGTCGGTGAGCGGATGTGTCTGGCCGATCTCGATCCGGACTGCTCCGCGACCGATCACGTCGAACAGCTCGCGGGTCGCGCGCGCCAGGTCGGCCCGTCGCGCGATGTAGTGGAACAGCGTCGGTCGCGTGAGAAACAGCGATCCGCGCTTCGCGAGCTCGAGCGGCTGGAATGGCGGCACCGGGCCGGAGGCGTTGCCGTAGCTCACCATCAGCCCGAGCGGACGCAGCGAATCGAGCGAGGGAAAGAATGTGTCCTTTCCGCCGGAGTCGTAGACGACGTCCGCGCCCATGCCGCCCGATATCTCGCGCACCCGCGCGGGCAGGTCGTCGCGGCCCTGCACCAGTGCGTGGTGGCAACCGTTGGCGCGGGCGACTCCGGCTTTCGCCTCGCTGCCGACGACACCGATTACCACGGCGCCCAGGTGGCGCGCCCATTGCACGGCAATCAGGCCAACGCCGCCCGTGGCGGCGTGGATCAACACGACGTCGCCCCGCTTGACGCGATGAGTACGACGCAGCAGGAACTGCGCGGTGAGTCCTTTCAGCATGGCGGCCGCAGCGAGCCGGTCGCTGACCCCGTCCGGTATCGCGACCAGCCGGTCGGCCGCGACCACGCGATACTGCGCGTATGCGCCGGGTTGCGCCGACGCGTACGCGACGCGGTCACCCACGGCGAGCCCGCGGACGCCCTTGCCGAGCGCCTCGACCACGCCCGCAGCCTCGCGGCCGAGTCCGGTCGGCAAATCACTCGGGTACAGGCCGGTGCGCTCGTAGACGTCGATGAAATTGAGGCCAACCGCGGTGTGACGGATCAACGCCTCGCCGGGTCCGGGCTCACCCGGGGCGAATTGCTCCCATCGCATGACCTCTGGTCCACCGAAGGAGCGGATGCGGATGGCATGTGACATGGCAGGCGCTCAGTGGCCGGCAGTCAGCTGATAGTGGCGATTACCAGCCGCCCCGGCAACCGGACTATCCGCTACGCGCGGGTATCCGGCTACTTGTCACAGGCCGTATTTCCCAGCGGCGCTGCGGCGATCACCAGGTCGGCCACCGGCC
This sequence comes from uncultured Gammaproteobacteria bacterium, assembly GCA_963793005.1. Lineage (GTDB taxonomy): Bacteria > Pseudomonadota > Gammaproteobacteria > Steroidobacterales > Steroidobacteraceae > RPQJ01. The sequence goes on along the minus strand of CAWBYP010000002.1, from coordinate 2,085,588 downwards.
GGTCGTGCACCAGGTGCTCGTCGATGATCCGATCCAGGTTCGCCGGAGTGCAGTCCCGATACCATGTTCCGTCGGGATACACGACGGCGATCGGGCCCGAGGTGCAAACACGCAGGCAGTCGGCCTTGGTGCGAAGCACGCCGCCCGTGACCCCGCTGGTCCCGGGCTCGGCGAGACGCCGCTTCAGGTGCTCCCAGCTCGCAAGCGCCTGGTCCTGCGGGGCGCACTTTCCGCCCACGCACAGGAATACGTGCCGCGACTGCCGGCCGAGCTTGAGTTTCTCGAGCGCGCTTTCGAGCGGGTCGGGCAAATCGTCAGAGTGCCTGGTCGTCCGCTTCGCCGGTACGGATGCGGACTGCCCGCTCGAGGTCGGAGACGAATATCTTACCGTCGCCCACCTTGCCGGTGCGCGCGGCCCCGACGACCGCCTCGATGACCTGGTCCACCAGGGAGTCCTTGACCGCGACCTCGATCCGGGTCTTCGGCACGAAGTCCACGACGTATTCGGCTCCACGGTACAGCTCGGTATGGCCGCGCTGACGGCCGAAGCCCTTGACCTCCGTTACCGTCATGCCGGACACGCCGAGTTCCGACAATGCCGCACGCACGTCGTCCAGCTTGAATGGTTTGATAATTGCGCTGATCAGCTTCATAGGGCTCTGGCTCCTGAACTATTCGTCATTGTCCGGCGGAGATCGCTCCAGCCAATATGCAGAAACCGTGCCGCGCCCGCGGGCCGGGCGAATTCGGCACCGGAGGCGCCTGCCCGCACCAGCTTGTGGCACCCGGGACCCCGTCCTGCCCGACCGTGGTGCGCGGCGACCCTGCAAGCATAGCCATGGGCAGGCCGCAGCGCACCCTGTTCCGTCTTGCGGGCAGGCCCGCCCGCGGCCTGTTCCTCGGCGGAGGCTCCGTATATAAGGAACACCGTGGCGCCCCAGGGTGGGCGCAGCCAGGGGACCGGTAGGAGAATGACCCAGGCGTTCGTCATCGTGGGAGCGAGTCATGCCTCGGTACAGGCGATCGAGACGATGCGCCGCCAGGGGCACCAGGGCCCGATCGTGCTGGTCGGCGACGAACCTCAACTGCCCTACAACCGGCCCCCATTGTCGAAAAAGTTCCTGTCCGGTGAACTCGAGCGCGAGCGCCTGCTGCTGCGCAGCCCCCAGTTCTACGAGCAGGCGCGCGTCGACACCCGCCTGGGCCTCAGGGTCACGGCCATCGACTGCGGGGCGCGCCGACTGCGACTGGACGACGGCGGCGAAATCACCTACGACAAGCTGCTGCTCAGCGTCGGTAGCCGGCCGCGCCTGCTTGAAACCCCGGGGCACGACCTCGCCGGCATCCACTACCTGCGCACCATTGCCGACGTCGAGGCCATCCGCGCCGATCTCCGGGACGCGCGGCGGCTGGTGGTGGTCGGCGCGGGTTATGTGGGCCTGGAGGCCGCAGCCAGCGCGCGCCACCTGGGCCTCGAGGTCACCGTGCTCGAGATGGCGAACCGGCCGCTGAACCGGGTCGTGGCCCCGCAGCTGTCGGAGTTCTACCTGCGCAGGCACGAACGCGAGGGCGTGCAGGTTCACTGCAGCACGTCGGTGACCGCTTTCGAAGGCGACGGGCGCGTGCGGGCAGTCGTCTGCGGCGACCAGGCCTACCCGGCCGACATCGTGATCGTGGGCGTCGGCATCCTGCCCGACGTGATCCTGGCGGCCTCCGCCGGCATCAACTGCGACAACGGTGTCCGGGTGGACGAGCAGTGCCAGACCTCGGATCCCAACGTCTGGGCGGCAGGCGACTGCACCAACCATCCGAGCGTCCGGTACGGCCGGCGCGTGCGACTCGAATCGGTGGACAACGCGGTCGAACAGGGCCGCGTCGCAGCGACAAACATGTGCGGCGGCCAGGCGCGTCACGAGCACGTGCCGTGGTTCTGGTCCGACCAGTACGACGTGAAGCTGCAGATCGCCGGACTGTCCGAGGGCTACGACACGGCACTGCTGCGTGGCGACCCGGAATCCGGTAGTTTCGCGCTCTACTACCTCGCGCGGGGCGAGCTGCTGGCGGTGGACGCGGTCAACAGCCCGCGCGACTTCATGACCGGCAAGCGATGGATCGCCGACCACAAGCACCCTGACCCTGCAAAGCTGGCTGACGCTTCCTGCGACCTGAAGAGCATCTGAGGCAAGTGACTACCTGCGACCTGAAAAGCATCTGAGGCAAGTGATATGAAGACGCCGACACGAGAGACCGGGACCTCCCCCGAAACCGACGATGCCTCCCGGGCGATGCTCGCAACGCTTGCGAAGTGGACCGGCGGACTCTCGCCGCAGGCCTTCGGCGGTGCCTGGATAAACGTGCTCACCAGGCTCGCGGTGACACCGGGTCGGCAGGCAGCGCTGGCCCGTTCCGCGCTGGAGAAATCGCTGGCGCTGGCGCAGTTTGCGGGTGCCACGCTGCGCAACGGCGGCCAGGCTCCCGAGGCTGACGGAACGCCCTACCAGAACCGGTACGCCGACCCGGCCTGGGCGAAATTTCCCTTCAATATCATGGCTCAGACGTTCCTGACCGCGTCCGACTGGGCTCGCGAGGCCGTTCGGGACCTCCCGGGCGCGGATCCAGCGGCCGAGAACATCGTCGGATTTGCGGTCAGGGAGGGCCTCGAGCTCGTCGCGCCCGACAACTACCTGCCGACCAATCCCCAGCTCATCCAGAAGACCATAGAGGAGAGAGGCCGCAACCTGCTCAGGGGCCTGAAGAACCTCGGGGAAGACGTGGTTCGCACCTACAAGGGCAAGGGTCCGGTCGGCGTGGAGCAGTACCAGGTCGGCGAACAGGTCGCCGCGACAAAGGGCAAGGTGATCCTGCGCACCAGGCTGATGGAACTGATCCAGTACTCGCCACAGACGAAGACCGTCCGTGCCGAGCCGCTGCTGATCGTCCCGGCGTGGATCATGAAGTACTACATCCTGGACCTGTCGCCGAAGAACTCGCTGGTGAACTACCTGACCGGGCTCGGGCACACGGTGTTCATGATTTCCTGGAAGAACCCGACCGCCGAGGACCGCGACGTCACCATGGACGACTACCTCGAGCACGGCGTGCTCGCGGCGCTCGACGCGGTGAACAAGGTGGTTCCGAAGCGCAAGGTCCACGCGGTCGGTTACTGCATCGGCGGAACGCTGCTCTCGATCGCCGCGGCGCTGCTGGCAGCGCGCGATGACGATCGCCTGGCAAGCGCAACAATATTCGCGGGCCAGACCGATTTCAGCGAGCCGGGCGAGATATCGATATTCATCAGTCCGGCGCAGCTCGCGATGCTCGAGGCCATGATGTGGAAGGCCGGCGTACTCGAGAGCCGCCAGATGGGCGGCGCGTTCCAGATGCTGCGCACCTACGACCTGCTCTGGGCACCGACGGTGGGAACCTACCTGCGGGGCGAACGCATGGGCATGAACGACCTGATGGCCTGGAACGCGGACGGCACGCGCATGGCCTACCGCATGCACACCGACTACCTGCACCAGCTGTACCTGAACAACGACCTGGCCGAAGGCCGCTATGTCGCGATGGGCGAGCAGCTGAACCTGGCGGATGTCACGGTGCCGATGTTCGTGGTGGGCACCGAGACCGACCATGTCGCGCCGTGGCGTTCCGTTTACAAGGTCGGCCGGCTGGTTCGCTCCAGGGACTACACCTTCTGCCTGACCAGCGGCGGTCACAACGCCGGCATCATCAGCGGGCCCCAGCACCCCAGGCGGCGCCACCGCGTGCACCAGACCAGGGCTGGCGGACGTCTGCCCGCGCCGGACAAGTACCTGGAGAAGGCCGCGCTGACGCCCGGCTCGTGGTGGCCAACCTGGGCAAAGTGGCTCGACGAGCACTCAAGCCCGCGCAAGGTTGCCCCGCCGACGATGGGAGCCACGAGAAAGGGGTTGAAACCACTCTGCGATGCGCCCGGAACCTACATAAAGCAGAAGTGATCAGTCCAGGCTCTTGTGGAACCGGCGTGTCGCGATCAACAGCGTCACGACGAAGAACGCCAGCAGCTTCGCCACCTGCACCTTGAGGTCCAGCAGGGGTGCACCGCGCAGGACCACGCCGCGTACCATGTCGACGAAGTGCGTCAATGGCAGCAGCTGCGCGAACCACTGCGCCGGCTTCGGCATGCCGTCGAAGGGAAACACGAACCCCGACATCAGGATCGACGGCAGCATGGTCATGAACGCCATCTGGAACGCCTGCAACTGCGTCGTGGCGATGGTCGAGATCACGAGCCCCAGTGTCAGCGTGGACGCGATGAACAGCGCCGCGGCCAGGTAGAACTGCGCCAGGCTGCCGTTCAACGGCACGTCGAAAATCCACATGCCGACCACCAGCACCAGCGTGGCCTGCAGCAGGCCGATGAACACGTACGGCATCAGCTTCCCGGTCATCAGCTCGCCGGAGCTGATTGGCGTCGTGATCAGCAGCTCGAGGTTGCCGCGCTCGCGCTCGCGGACGATCGCCGCTGCCGTGAAGATCACCATCGTCATGTTCAGGATCACGCCGATCAGTGCCGGCACCACCTGCACCGCGGTGCGCCGCTCGGGATTGAACTCCGTCGTCACCTCGAAGAACCGGCCGGCTGGCTGCTGCAGCCCGGTCCGTCCCGGCATCGGCGTCGCGGCGAGCGAGCGAGCGATGCCGTCGATCATCGGTTCGCTGCCGTCCACCAGCAGCTGCACGGCGGGCCGATCCGTCTCGAGGCGACGCCGCTCGAAATCCGCGGGGATCACGATGCCGACGCTGAGTTCCCCGGCATCGATACGGCGGCGCAGGTCCGCGACGCTGGGGCTCGGCGCCTTCAGCACGATCACGCCGGTCGCCTGCAGGTCGCCCACCAGCGCACGCGAGTAGCTGGTGCCGGCCTGGTCCACGACGGCCGCGCGCAGTCCGCGCACGTCGAAATTGATCGCGTAACCGAACAGAAGGATTTCCATCAGCGGAATGCCGACGATCATCCCGAAGGTGACGCGGTCGCGCGCGAGCTGCCTCACTTCTTTCTGCATCACCGCGAATATGCGTTCCAGCATGGTTCTCTCCGCCGCGCCGCTAATGCCCGGGGCCGTTGCGGAAGCCCGTCGCCGCGACGAACACGTCCTCGAGGCTTGCCTCGACCGCCTCGACCCTTGCCTCGACGCCGGCCGTGCGCAACTGGTCGCGCACCCGCTCGCCAGGCGACTCGACGTCCGGGTCGAGCAGCACGTGCAACCGCAGGCCGAGCTGCGCGACGCTGCGCACTGCGTCGTCTCCGGCGATCGCGCGGCGCGCCGCCACGGTGTCCGCGGCCTCCACTTCGATCACCGCGGCCGGAATGTCACGCATCAGGTCCTGCGGCACGCCTTCGGAGACCAGGCGCCCCTCCGCCAGGATCGCAAGGCGATGGCAGCGCTCGGCTTCGTCCATGTAGTGCGTCGACACCAGGATCGTGATGCCACGATTCACCAGCGCGAACAGGCTTTCCCAGAAGTCGCGGCGGCTCTGTGGATCGACCGCGCTGGTTGGCTCGTCCAGCAGCAGCAGTTCCGGCTCGTGCAGGGTCGCTGCCGCGAGCGCCAGCCGCTGCCGCTGGCCGCCGCTCATGGTCCCGACGCGCTGGTTGAGCAGCGGGCCCAGCGAGTACTCCTCCGCGCGCTCGTTGATGCGACGACGTCGCTCGGGCCCCGGCAGGCCGAACACCTGTCCCATGAACTGCAGGTTCTCGAGCACCGTGAGGTCGTCCCACAGCGAGAAGCGCTGCGTCATGTAGCCGAGCTTGCTGCGCAGCTTCTCTGCATCTTTCGGCATGCTGTAGCCGAGCACTTCGACCGTTCCCGCAGTGGGCTCGAGCAGGCCGCAGAGCATGCGGATGGTCGTGGACTTGCCGGAACCATTCGGCCCCAGGAAACCGAAAATCCGCGCCCGCGGAATCGCCAGGTCCACCCCGTCAACCGCGACGAGCTTGCCGAAGCGCCGGGTGAGTCCGCGGGCGACGATCGCGATGTCTTCGCTCATGGCGCTTCGCTGGTTTGCGTGCTTCGGGACAAGTTAGCTCGCCCGCGCTCAGGATGCGTCGCCCAGCGTGACCTGCACCGGCACGCCTGCCGGCAGGTCCGCGGCACGCGGGTCGCCAACGGTGATCTCGGCCAGGTAGCTGAGCCGCGTCCGGTCTTTCTGGGTCAGTGAGTAATACGGCGTGAAGCTTGCCTGCGCGGAGACGAAGCGCACCACGCCCTCGAGCGGGGCCTCGACACCGTCCACGCGCATGCTCACCTTCGCGCCAGGCTGGTATGCGGCTCGCAGGGGTTCCGGCACGTAGACGCGCGCATAGGGCACTCCGTCGGCCAGCAGCACCGCGACGGTCGCTCCGGCGGGCGGGCGTTCGCCAAGCTTGTATGGCAGCGCCTCGACCAGCGCTGCGCGCGGCGCGTGCACGAGGTAGCGCGAAGCCGACGTTTCCAGTTCCGCCAGCGCGGCACGGCTGCGGGCGACCGCGGCCTCGGCCTGCTGCACCTGCTCGGTACGGGTGCCCTCGAGCAGCAGCTGCAACCGCGCCCGGGCCTGGTCGCGCGAGGAGCGGGCCGTGTCGCGTCGCGCACGAGCCTGGTCGAGGCTCGAGTCGCTGACCAGCTTGCGCTCGACCAGCGACTGGACGCGGTCGTATTCACGGATCTCCATCTCGAGGCTGCTCTCCGCACCCGTCAGTGCTGCGCGCGCTTCGTCGATTTCGCGCTGCCTCGCGCCGCCACGCAGCTCCGCCAGGCGACGTTCGGCCTCGTCGAGCGAGGCCCGCGCCTGGTCCAGTCGGGGCTGCATGGTGCCCGCCTCCTGGCGCATCAGAACGGCCCCTGCCGCGACCCGCTCGCCCTCCTGCACGGCAACCTCGACGATGCGCTCGTTGGACTCGGCAACGATCTCGAGCCGGTCGCGCTCGAGCGTGCCGTGTACTTCATGCGGCGCATCACCGTTGGAACAGCCGGCCGCCAGCGCAATCAGCAGCATCGCGCACGGAGTGTGCCTGGTCATGTCGACCCCTCCGGGGCACCAATGCCCCTCATCAGTACTCGCGTCGTGTGTGCCGCGAGGCGCTCTGTCGCCTCGTGCTCGACCGACAGGCCGAGCACACGGCCGGCCACCGGCAGCGCCAGGAACGGGAACACGGTCAGGCTGATCGCCGAGAGTGCGACAAGGCGCGGCTCGACGTCGCGCCGTATGGAGCCTGCCAGCTGCTCGCGCTGGACGACGGCCACCAGCAGTGGCGCAAGCCGGCCCGCGAACTGCTCGATGAACTGCTCGCGAAATGGCCCACCCTCCGTGAGCACCTCCTGGACGATCAGCGCGGGCACCCACGGATTCTCCGCGAGCATGCGGCTGTAGAGACCAATCACGTCCACCAGTCGGATCTCGTTCGCGCGCGTCGGGTCGTCAGCGCCGTGCAGGGCCTCGACGACGGGCGCGATAGCCTCCTGCAGCATCGAGCGGTACAGGCCGAGCTTGTCGCCGAAGTGGTAGTGGATGGTCGCCGGCGAGCTGCCGGCCGCGGCTGCTATCTGCCGGATCGTCACCGATGCGAAGCCGCGGCTCAGGAACAGGCTACGGGCCGTGGCGAGCAGCGCGTCGCGCACGGCCGCATCGCCGCCCGGCGGCCGGCCGCGCGAACGCCCGGCCGGTCGGCGCAGCGGTCGCGGCCGGGTACGGCCCGCACTCTGGCTCCTGGTTCGGGAGGCGCTCATGGCGCCATATTAATCGCTTGGTTAATTTATGCCAAGCGCGCGACGGCACACATCAGCCGGCCAGCAGGTCGGCCACGGCGATGGCCCCGATTTCCTCCATTGGCCGCGGCATACCGACCTCGAATCCCTGCGCGTAGTCGATTCCGATCTCGCGCAGCTTGCCGAGCACCGCCGGCGTCTCGACCGACTCGGCAATGATCTTCTTGCCCATTACGTGCCCGATGTCCTTTATCGAACGGACCATCGCGTAGTCGACCTGGTCCTGGGAAATATTGCCGACGAACATTCCGTCGATCTTGATGTATTCAACCGAGAGCGCCTTCAGGTACGCGAATGACGACACGCCGCTGCCGAAGTCGTCGAGGCTGGTCGCGCAACCGAGGCGCCGCAGGTCGTTGATCAGCTGGTTGGCGCGGGACAGGTTCGCGATCGCGACGTTTTCCGCGACCTCGAACCCGAGCCGGTGCGGATCCACACCGGCGCTGGCGGCGGCCTGCCGGACGTAGGCCGCCGTTTCCGGGTCGATCACCGAATCCCTGGACAGGTTGATGAAGAAGCGGGATACCCTGGAAAGTCCCTGGGGGTTCGACTTCATCCAGTCCAGCGCGGCGCCGATGACCCAGCGGTCGTAACGCACGGCGAGGTTGTAGCGCTCGACGGAGGGAAGGAAGGCGCCCGGCGGGACGGCCCTGCCGTTTTCGTCGCGCATTCGCACCAGCAGTTCGTAGTGCGGCATCTCCAATGCGCCCTCGGCCAGCGGGACGATCGGCTGGGCTTCCAGGAACAACCTGTTCTCGTTGAGCGCGCGCTTGGCACGCACCACCCACTCCATCTCCCCGTGCCGGCGCTCGACGAGCGCATCGTCCTCCTTGTAGACGTGGACACGATTGCGCCCCGCGTCCTTGGCCGCGTAGCAGGCCGTGTCGGCCGCGTTCATCACCTGCGCGATACGCCGCATGTGCGGATTGACGATCACCAGGCCAATGCTGATTCCAAGCGTGTAGGCCTTGGAGCCCCAGACGAACTGGTACTCGTCGACTGCCCGCAGGAGATTGCCGGCCACCTGCTCCGCGTCCCCCGGATCGCAGTTGTGCAGCAGCACCGCGAATTCGTCACCGCCCAGGCGCGCGACCACGTCCGCGGAGCGCACATTCTGCTCGAGCACCTGCCCGAGCTGTCGCAACAGTTCGTCGCCGGCGACATGTCCGCAGGAGTCGTTGACGGCCTTGAACCTGTCCAGGTCCATGAAACAGACCGCGTGGGTCTTGCCGGTGGCCTGCACGAGTTCGAGCGCCCGCTGCAGGCACAACTCGAACTCGCGCCTGTTCGCGAGGCCGGTGAGCGGGTCGTGGCTCGCATCGTAGGAAAGCTGCTGCGACAATTCGTGTGATGCGGTGATATCGGTGAGCGTCCCTTCGTAGAACAGCGCGCCGCCCTCGGCATCGCGAACCACGCGCGAGTTCTCGAGCACCACTATCTTGCTGCCGTCGCGCCGCTTCAGCACCAGCTCGGCATTTCTCACCTCGCCGGTCTCCGCCATGTCCCGCACCCACTTGTCGCGATGCCCGGGGTCCATGTAGATATCCGTCGCGACTTCGACGGCCAGCAGCTCGTCCTCGGAGTCGTAACCGAGCATCCGCACCAGCGCCGGGTTGGCCGCCATGAACTTGCCATCCGGCGTGGTCTGGAACACACCCGCCGTCACGTTCTGGAACAGCTCGCGGTAGCGCTGCTCCGAGGCCTTCAGCGCCTTCAGCGTATGCGTGCGTTCCGTCGCGTAGCGCAGCACCTTGTCCAGCACCTGCGACGTCAATTCGTCGATCACGCAGAAATCCAGGGCTCCGCGCTCGACGGCCTCGCGGCCAATGTCTTCGTTCGGCGTGTCGACCGCCACCACGATCGGCACGTGGGGAGCCTTCGGCTGGATGCGCAGGAAGGTCGTGAGTCCCATGCTGTCCGGCAGTGCGACGTCGAGGATTATCGCGTCGACGCGGCCACGCTTCACCCGTGCCAGGCCGTCCGCGAGACTCTCGGCGACCTCGAGCCGGAATGGCTGGCCACGAATGCCGGCAAGCAGCTCGGCGAACCGGGCGTGGTCCTCCTTCTGGGCACTGATCAGCAGGACGGTGGCGGATTGCATCGGCCCGAGTATACGGCCGGAACCGACGGCCAGAATGTGAGATCGGAACGGTCCCTGCTCAGGCGGACGTGACGCGGTTCACAGCGTGCACCGGCCGCCGGTTGGCCCGGCGTACCCCGGGGACGGCGCTGCCGCCCCCGGGCCGGGCCGCTGTCAGGCCTGCTGCCGGCCCGCTGCCTGTGGCTCCCGCTGCTTGACGACCAGCACGTCGCAGGCGAGCCGGTCGAGGACACGCTCAGCCGTGCTGCCCACGAACAGTTCCTGGAGCCGGCTTCGGGACACCGCGCCCATGACCAGCACGTCGGCCGAGAGGCTGCGGGCCACGATCTGCAGCACGTCCGCAGCCGCGCCCTGCTCGACGTGAATGCGCTCCGCCGGCAGGGAGTGTGCGGCCGCGATGCGCTCGAGCACGGCGCCGATACGCGCGCGCTCGCGCACGACCAGCTCACCCGCGCTCGCCCCGGCCGTGAATGCCATGGCGCTGGCTCCCGCCCCGGTTACCGCCGCGAGCAGCGCGGCGGAGAGGAACGCGTGCACGGCGTGCAGTTCGCCGTCCAGCGACTTCGCCAGGAGTGCCGCAGCGTCGAGGATCGCGTGATCCAGGGTGGCGGGTTGGTCCCCCACGTGCTCCGGATCGAGCGCCGCCAGGATGCGCGGTTGCGCCGACCAGTCACGCGGTTTCGCCAGCAGCAGTGGTACCGGGCAAGTCCGGATCAGGCTCCAGTCGGTATTGGTCAGCAGGACCCTGCGCAGTGCCGAGTGGTGATGGGTGTCCTTCACGACCAGGTCCGGAGACGACTCCTGCACGCGCCGCAGCACGCCGCGGTACACGGGGTTGTCCCAGTGCACGTGCGTTTCGACCGTGACGCCCTCGGCGCGGGCTTCGTCAGCGAACCCCTCCAGGAACTCCATCCGCTCATTGACGAACTCGACCCTGAGCTGCTTCAGCTGCTCCGTGTCGAACAGCGGCCTGCCACTCAACGACGGGTCGAAGTCGCAGATGAAGAGTTCAAGCGTCGCTCCCGTCCGCTTCGCCAGCAGCCGTGCCTTGTCCAGCGCCGGCTGCACGTCGGATGTCGGGTCGACGACTGCAAGGATCCTGTCGAGGCGCAACATTGCCAGCCTCCTCCGTCCGGCGCCGATTGCGCCCACCTGCAATGTGCGACCGTGCCTGGCAGGCTGCAATCAGGGATTGAAGCTGCGGCATATGCGTATGCCACAGATCACCGGAGACTTGTGGCCCGCGGGCCTGTCTCCGTAACATGTCGGCCGGTCCGCGCGCACGGCTGGCGCGAGGCACAGGACTCCTACACTCGAGGCGCGCATGAACACCGGCTCCTATTACAACGACAAGGTGGTCCGGCAGTTCGCGATAATGACCGTGGTCTGGGGAATCGTCGGCATGCTGGTCGGCGTCCTGATCGCGGCGCAACTGCTGTGGCCCGACCTGCTACCCCCCGTCCCGTGGCTGTCCTACGCACGGCTGCGCCCGCTGCACACCAATGCGGTGATCTTCGCGTTCGGCGGCAGCGCGCTGTTCGCCTCCTCGTACTACATCGTGCAGCGCACCTGCCACGTGCGCCTGTTCGCGGACAAGCTGGCCGCGTTCACGTTCTGGGGCTGGCAACTGGTAATTCTCTGCGCCGCAGTCACGCTGCCGCTGGGCATCACCCAGGGCAAGGAGTACGCGGAGCTCGAGTGGCCGATCGACCTGCTGATCACGGTCGTGTGGGTCGCCTATGCCGTGGTGTTCTTCGGCACCCTCGCGCTGCGCAAGGTCAAGCACATCTACGTGGCGAACTGGTTCTTCGCCGCCTACGTCATCACCATCGCCGTGCTCCACATCGTCAACAACCTGGCGATCCCGGTCACGCTGACCAAGTCCTACGGCATCTATTCGGGCGTGGTGGATGCGATGGTGCAGTGGTGGTACGGGCACAACGCGGTGGGCTTCTTCCTGACCGCGGCCTTCCTCGGCATGATGTATTACTTCATCCCGAAGCAGGCCGGGCGCCCGGTCTATTCGTACCGCCTGTCGGTGGTGCATTTCTGGGCGCTGATCGCCATCTACATGTGGGCAGGCCCGCACCACCTGCACTACACGACGCTGCCGGACTGGGCGCAGTCGCTCGGCATGGTGTTCTCGCTGATCCTGCTCGCGCCGTCGTGGGGCGGCATGATCAACGGCATCATGACGCTCTCCGGCGCCTGGCATAAGCTGCGCACCGACCCGATCCTCAAGTTCATGATCGTGTCGCTGTCGTTCTACGGCATGTCGACGTTCGAAGGGCCGATGATGTCGATCAAGACCGTCAACGCCCTGTCGCACTACACCGACTGGACCATCGGCCACGTGCACTCCGGCGCGCTCGGCTGGGTCGCGATGATTTCGATCGGCTCGATGTACGCGCTGATCCCGAAACTGTTCGGGCGCGAGCAGATGTACAGCATCAAGGCGATCGACGTTCACTTCTGGATCACGACCATCGGCGTGGTGCTCTACATCACCTCGATGTGGATCGCCGGCGTCATGCAGGGCCTGATGTGGCGCGCCGTGAACGCCGACGGCACGCTCACCTACGCGTTCATCGAATCCATCAAGTCGACGTACCCGTACTACGCGGTCCGCCTCGCCGGCGGCACGCTGGTGCTCTCGGGCATGTTCATCATGGCCTGGAACGTCTGGAAGACCGCCGCCGCCGGCACCAGCACCGCGGATGCACCGGTCGTGCAGCCGGCCTGAGGAAGCACGCATGAACCACGAATCAATCGAAAAGAAAATCGGCCTGATGGGCGTGCTGATCGCGATCGCGATCAGCTTCGGCGGGCTGGTGGAAATCGTGCCGCTCTACTTCCAGGGCGTCAGCAACCAGCCGTCGCCGGGCATCAAGCCCTACGAGGCGCTCAGGCTCGCGGGTCGGGACGTGTACGTCCGCGAGGGTTGCTACAACTGCCATTCGCAGATGATCAGGCCGTTCCGCTCCGAGACCGAGCGCTACGGGCCGTATTCGCTCGCGGGCGAGTCGGTGTACGACCATCCGTTCCAGTTCGGCTCGAAGCGCACCGGGCCCGACCTCGCGCGCGTCGGCGCCCGTTACTCCGACGACTGGCACCGCGTGCACCTGCTCAACCCGCGCGACGTGGTGCCGGAATCGAACATGCCGCGCTACCCGTGGCTCGAGAAGGCAACAGTCGACGGCGAGCTGGTCGCGAAGAAGATGCGCGTGCTGCGCATGGAAGGCGTGCCCTACACCGATGACGACATCGCCGGGGCCCCTGCCGCGGTGGAAGGCAAGACCGAGCTTGATGCACTGATCGCCTACCTGCAGGGCCTCGGCATCAACCTGAGCGCGGGTGGCTGAGGCATGGGCATCGGCACCATTCGCGGCCTGATGACGCTGGCGATGATGCTGGCGTTCGTCGCAATCGTATTCTGGGCATACAGCAAGCGCCGCAAGGCGGAGTTCAAGGAGATGGCCGATCTGCCGTTCCACGAATATCCGCCCGGGAAGGACCAAGGGAGCAAGACCCCATGACTAGCGGTTGGAGCGTGTTCATCGTCCTCGTGACGCTACTCAACATCTTCGGCTGCCTGTGGCTGCTGAGGTGGACTTCCAAGCCCAAGGCGGCCGGAGAAAAGATCGGCGGCGGCGCCGACACCGGGCACGTATGGGACAAGGACCTGCGCGAGTACAACAACCCGCTGCCGCGCTGGTGGCTGTGGCTGTTCTATCTCACCGTGGCCTTCGGCCTCGTCTACCTGGTGCTGTACCCGGGACTCGGCACGTTCAAGGGCACCATGGGCTGGACCCAGAACGGCCAGTACGAGCAGGAGAAGGCTGCGGCCGAGGCCAAGGCAGCGGCCTACCTCGCACCGTTCGCCACCATGACCATTCCCCAGCTCGCAGCCGACCCGAAAGCGATGTCCACCGCGCGCAACCTGTTCCAGGTGAACTGCGCGCAGTGCCACGGCTCGGACGGCGGCGGCGCGACGGGCTTCCCGAACCTGGCGGATTCCAACTGGCAGTGGGGTGACGATCCCGATACGGTCGTCCAGACGATCGCGGCCGGGCGCATGGCCGTGATGCCGCCGTGGGGCGCGGTGCTGGGCGCAGAGGGTGTCGACCAGGCCGTGGCATACGTACAGCAGTTGAGCGGCCAGCAGGCAGACACGACGCTGGCGCTGGCCGGACAGACCGTGTTCGAGACCAACTGCGCGGCCTGTCACGGCTTCGACGGCATGGGCAATCCGATCCTCGGCGCCCCCAACCTGACAGACGACATCTGGCTATATGGCGGTAACGCTGCAACGCTGCAGCAGACGCTGGAGAACGGTCGCAATGGCCAGATGCCGGCGTTCGGCGAGCGCCTCGGCCCGGAGCGTGTTCGGTTGCTGGCGGCCTATGCGATCCAGCTGGCCGGGACCGGCAATTGAGCTGACCGTGTTCGGATCCCATCGCTCGGAGTACTCGGGCAAGCTGCGATGGCCACGCCTCGGGCAGGACGTGGCCATCGTGCTCTGGCCATCATTCATCACGGCCAGCGTCGCCACGATGATCTGCTTCGCGTTCCTGGACCCGCTGCTGATCGGCAACGACGACTTCCCGCCGCCCGGCTTCGCTACGCGCATGACCGGCTACGCCGTCGGATTCTTTTTCTTCTGGCTGGTGTCCACGCTCTCGAGCCTGCTCAGCCTGTATCTCGTCCGGACCGCGCACCCCGAACCACCTGACCAGGACCAGGCCGACGGCGGGAACCGGAGCGACGGATGAGCGGCCCCGAGGTCCAGGCAGACGGCGGGCTGTACGCGGCCCGCCAGAAGATCTATCCGCGTGAGATAGACGGCCGCTTCCAGCACCTGCGAACGGTCGCGGCCTGGGTGCTGCTCGGCATCTTCTACGCGATCCCGTGGCTGCGATGGAACGGCCGCCAGGCGGTGCTGTTCGACCTGCCCGCGCGCCAGTTCCACATCTTCGGCCTCACGCTGTGGCCGCAGGACTTCTACTACCTGACCTGGCTGCTGGTGATCGCCGCGCTGGCGCTGTTCTTCTTCACCGCGCTCGCGGGGCGACTGTTCTGCGGCTATGCCTGCCCGCAGACCGTCTGGACGGAGACCTTCCTGTGGATGGAGCGCCTGGTCGAGGGCAGCCGCACCCAGCAGATGAAACTCGCCAGGGCGCCCTGGAGCGGCAGCAAGCTGCTGCGCAAGGGCGGCAAGCAGTTGCTGTGGATCACGTTCTCGCTGTGGACCGGTTTTACGTTCGTCGGCTACTTCACGCCGATCACCGAGCTTGCGGGAGCCGTATTCCACCTCGCCACCGGGCCGTGGGAAACGTTCTGGGTGCTGTTCTACGGCGGCGCCACGTACGTCAACGCGGGCTTCATGCGCGAGCAGGTCTGCAAGTACATGTGCCCCTACGCGCGCTTCCAGAGCGCGATGTTCGATCGCGACACGCTGATCATCACCTACGACGAAAAGCGCGGCGAGCCGCGTGGTGCCCGCAAGAAGAGCGCCGACTACAAGGCACAGGGCCTGGGCGACTGCGTGGACTGCACCGTGTGCGTGCAGGTCTGCCCGACCGGCATCGACATCCGCGAGGGCCTGCAGTACGAGTGCATCGCCTGCGCTGCCTGCATCGATGCCTGCGACGAAGTCATGGACAAGGTCGGCTATCCCCGCGGGCTGATCCGTTACGACACGCAGAGCGGGATCGACGGTAAGCGCAAGCGCGTGCTGCGGCCACGCACCATCATCTATGCGGCCCTGCTCACGCTGCTGGCGATCGGCTTCGGCTATTCGATCACCCATCGCAACCTGGTCGGCATCGACGTGATGCGCGACCGCAATGCCCTGTACCGGGAGCGCCCGGACGGCACGGTAGAGAATGTCTACAACATGAAGATCCTGAACAAGGACAGCAAGGCCCACGAGTTCACGATCACCGGCAGCGGACTCCCCGGACTGCAGCTCGATTACACGGGCGAGACCGTCTGGGTCGGCCCGGGCCAGGTGCAGGGCCTGCCGGTTAGAATCCGCGTCCCGAAGGACGCGCTTGCGGGCGGCGCCGACATCGAGGTCACGATCGAGGCGACCGACCAGCCCGGCCTGCGCGCCACCGGCAAGGCCCGCTTCCTTGCGCCAACCAACTGATACGCTGCCAGCCATGAACGCTCCCACGCCCCGACCCTGGTACCGACAGCTCTGGCCCTGGCTGCTGATGCTGCCGCCTGCGCTCTCCGTGGTGGGCGGCGCCGTGACCTACTACCTCGCGGTGACGCGGCCGGAGACCCTGGTGAGCCAGGACTGCGTGCAGGACGGCGTGACCATGAGATGCGGTGAGACCGACTCCGACCAGGCGCCATGACCCCGGCGGGTCCGGCCTGTTTCCACTGCAGCGAGCCAGTTCCCGCCGGCATCGTGATCCACGCGCGGATAGATGGGCGTGACGAGCCAGTCTGCTGCCACGGCTGCAGGGCCGTCGCCGAATTCATCGCCGGGGCCGGACTCGGCGACTACTACCGCTACCGTGATGCCGCTGCCGCGCGCGCCGACGAGACTCCGCGACCCGACCGCTGGTCTGCTTACGACCGCCCGGAGCTGGTCGAGCGACTGACCACCGCCGAGCCGGGCGGGGCCAGGTCCATGACGGTGCTGCTCGAGGGGCTGCGCTGCTCGGCCTGCAGCTGGCTCGCGGACAAGGCCCTGCGCCAGCAACGCGGCCTGCGCGACGTGAGCGTGAATCCCGCGACGGCCCGCGCCAGGCTGACCTGGGACCCTGAAATCGCCAGCCTCGGCGACCTGCTGCGCGTGCTCGAACACGTGGGGCTGCGCCCGCACCCGCTGGCCGGCGACGCGGCCGGCCAGCTGGCCGTCCTCGAGCGCCGCACCGCACTGAAGCGGCTCGCAGTGGCGGGCTTCGGAATGATGCAGGTGATGATGTTCGCGGTGCCGCTGTACATCGCGCACACGTCCGGCATGGATGCCGGCATACGTGAACTTCTGCGGCTGGTGAGCATGCTGGTCTCGGTGCCGGTCGCGCTCTATGCGGGCTGGCCGTTCTACGTCGGTGCGTGGCAGGCGCTGCGGGCGCGGGGCATCAGCATGGACGTGCCCGTCAGCATCGCCATCGTGCTCGCCTTCGTCGCGAGCGTCTGGAATGCGCTCACCGGGCACGGCGACGTGTATTTCGACTCGGTGACCATGTTCGTGTTCTTTCTTTCGCTCGGTCGCTACGTCGAGATGGTCGCGCGCCACCGCTCCGGCAGCGTGGCGGACGCGCTCGCCCGCCTGGCGCCGGTCACGGCGCGGCGCCTGCGCGATGGCAGGGTCGAGGACGTCCAGGCCGCCGAGCTGGAACAGGGCGACGAACTGCTGGTCCGGACCGGCGAGGTGTTTGCCGCGGACGGCGTAGTCGCAGATGGCACTGGGCGCGTGGATGAGTCCATGCTGACCGGCGAATCCACCGCGGTCGCGAAAGACGCCGGCGCGCCGGTGCACGCGGGGACGCAGAACCTGGGCGCACCGCTCAGGGTGAGGGTCTCCGCGGTCGCAGACCGCACGGTGCTGGCCGGCATCGTCGCGCTGCTGGAGCGCGCGCAGGCAGACCGGCCGCGCGTGGCGCGGGCGGCCGACCGGGCAGCAGCATGGTTCCTCGGCCGGATCCTGGTTGGTGCGGCAGTGGTTTTCGTCGTCTGGTGGTTCGTCGACCCATCGCGCGCGTTCCCGGCCACGCTGGCGGTACTGGTCGCGACCTGTCCCTGCGCGCTCTCGCTTGCCACGCCGGCGGCCATCGCCGCGGCCACCGCGGGGCTGGCGAGGCGAGGAGTGCTTGTGGCGCACTCCGATGCACTCGAAACGCTTGCCAGGGCGGATCGCGTGCTCTGGGACAAGACCGGGACACTGACCCGCGGCCTGATCCGCGTCGAAGAGATTCGCCCGCTCGCGGGCCATACGGAGGCCCAGTGCCTCGAGATGGCGGCTGCACTGGAGCGCATGTCCGAGCACCCGATAGCCCGCGCGTTTATCGATCCGGGCGTGGCGACGACCGAGGCCAGCGCGGTCGAGGTCCATGCCGGGCTCGGCATCGAGGGGACGGTCGGGGATCGAAGGCTGCGCATCGGTCGTCCATCGTTCGCGACAGGGCTCGCACCTGCGAACGCGGCAATGGCAGGCGTGGACGGCGAGAGCTGGGTCTGCCTGGGCGACTCCGGCGGACTGCTCGCGGCCTTCCGGCTCACCGACCAGCTGCGCCCGGAGGCTGCCGGGTGCGTCGCGGACCTGCGCCGCCTCGGTATCGAATCCGAGATCGTCAGTGGCGACGACGAGGACGCGGTGTCGCGGATCGCGGCGCTGTGCGGCGTCGGACGCTCGGCGTCGCGACTCGATCCGGGCCGCAAGCTCGCGCGCGTCAAGGAACTGCAGGCGACCGGCGCCGTGGTCGCCGCGATCGGCGACGGCATCAACGACGCGCCGCTGTTGCGCGGCGCAGACGTCTCAATTGCGATGGGGCGCGGCTCGGCGCTGGCCCAGACCAGTGCCGACCTGATCCTGGTGCGTGATTCGCTGGATGAAATCCCGCATGCGGTGGACGTCGCACGACGCACGCAGCGAATCATCCGGCAGAACCTAACCTGGGCGATCGGGTACAACGTCGCGGCACTGCCGCTGGCGGCGTTCGGCTTCGTTCCGCCGTGGCTCGCGGCGATCGGCATGTCGGTAAGCTCGGTCGTCGTGGTGTTGAATGCCATGCGGCTTTCACGCGGCGCGGGACAGGGACGCGACCCCGGCTGGACGTTGCGGGTACCGGCAGAGGCGGCGTGAGATGAACATCGTCTACCTGCTCATTCCGCTCGGACTGGTGCTGGTCGCCCTCGGGCTCTGGGCGTTCTTCTGGGCAGTGGGCAGCGGCCAGTTCGACGACCTCGACAGTCCTGGATGGTCGGTGCTGTCGGACGGCGAGGACGCGAAGCAGGATCCCAGGTCCGGATCGCGGCAATCGGAAACGGAGTGACTGGAGCAGTGATGGACACGACGACACTGAACCTCGGCGCTGCGCTGCTCGCGGGCCTGGCCGCGAGCGGCCACTGCGCCGCGATGTGCGGCGGCATCTCGGGAGCGCTAGCAATGCGCGATCGCGAAGCCAGCACCGGCACGCGCGTCGCCAACGTGCTCGCGTACAACCTCTCGCGCGTCGCGAGCTACGCCGTGGCAGGAGCCATCGCCGGCCTGCTGGGAGGCGCCCTGCTGCGCGCGGTCGACGTTCGAGCGCTCTCCGTCGCGTTCCGCGTGCTGTCGGGCCTGATCATGGTGGCCGCAGCCGGCCGCCTGCTTTTTGGCTGGCGCCTGCTGGACCCGCTGGAGGCCGCGGGATCCGGGCTGTGGCGTCGCATTGCGCCGATGGCCGGCAGGCAGGGCGGCCAGCGGCGGCGTGCGCGCAGCGATCGGGCTCGGCCTCGCCTGGGGCTGGCTGCCCTGCGGAATGACCTACTCCATGCTGCTACTGGCCGCGACGTCCGCTAGCGCGCCGCTGGGCGCGGCCGTGATGCTCGCGTTCGGCGCCGGCACGCTGCCGTCGATGACGACGGCGGGCCTCGCGTTCGACCGCGTCGCCCGCCTGCTGTCGACACACCTGTCGCTGAAGCGGGTCGCCGGGTTGTTGCTGCTTCTTTTCGGCTTGTGGACGGGCGGGTATGCCATCCACCAGTTGACTTCAGGCCCGGCGGCCCACGCACACCATCACGCCGGCGCTACTGGATCGTAATCGCCAGCGGGCGCTTCTTCGGCATGTCCACCTTCGGCATGTGGACCACCAGCACGCCGTCTTTCGCCTCCGCACGGATCAACTTCGGGTCGATCTCGTCCGGCAGCACGAAATTGCGCTCGAACGCACCGAAATACCTCTCGGTACGGTGCGCTTTTTCGCCCTTCACTTCCTTTTCGACCTTGCGCTCGCCTTTCACGGTGAGCACGCCGTCGTCGAACAGGACCTTGACGTCCTCCTTCGGCACGTCCGGCAGGTCGATCTTGATCAGGTATTCCTTCTCGTGTTCGACGATGTCCGCGAGCGGCATGAACTCCGTCATCCCCTCGAGCGGGCGGGTCGCAGGCATTCGGCCGAGGAACGGCGTAAAGCCCTTGAAGATCTCGTCCACGTCACGGAAGGGCTCCCATCGTGTCAGTCTCATGGCTCCCTCCTCGGGCCACCAGGTAGGTAAGTAGCGGCCGGGGCCCGTCGGGCCGCAGTCCTATTTTCCACCCTGCGGCCGGCGCGCAAAATCCGGGGCAGCGCGTGGCTGCTCTCCTGTAATGCCTAGCTGCTCTCCTGTAATACCTAGTTCGGCGCGTCGGCTTCACTTACGATTGCACGACCAGACTCAGTCCAGCCAATGAACCACCAGAACTCTCCGCCAAAAGTCCCGAATACCGGCGCGCGACGTGCCACGGCACACAACGACCTGGAATTCCGTGCGCTGCTCGACGCAGCGGTCGACGCGATCATCGTTATCGATCACCGCGGGATCGTCCAGGAATTCAGCCTGGCGGCGGAGCGCATGTTCGGCTACCCGGCGGAAGAGGTGATCGGTCACAACGTCAAGCTGCTGATGCCGGAGCCGTTCCACAGCGAGCATGACGACTACCTCGAGCGCTACGACAAGACCAGGGTTACGCGCATCATCGGTGTCGGTCGCGAGATCGTCTCGATGCGCAAGGACGGCACGACATTCCCCTGCGAACTCGCGGTTGGCAGGATCCTCGAAGCCGAGCCGCCAAGATATGTCGGCTTCATACGCGACCTGACCAGTCGCAAGGAGGCCGAGGCGAAACTGAGGCGCAGCGAGGCCGAACTCCGGCTTGCCCAGGCGCTGGCGAATCTCGGCAACTACGTCCTGCATCCGCGCAGCGCCGAACCGGACTATTACTCTGCACAGCTCTACCGGATCCTGGACCTGCCCGTCGACGGTCCGACGATGGCACGCGAGGAATTCTTCGCACGATGGGTCCACCCCGCCGACCGTGCGCGCGTACTGGAAGCGTTTCGTCGCCTGAATGACTCCGAGGCGCCACTGGACATCGAGTACAGGGTGGTGCTCCGCGACGGGCGCACCCGGCACCTGCACCACATTGCGCAGGTAGTGCGCGGCGAGGATGGCCGGGTCGTGAAGCAGATCGGGACAGTCCACGACATCACCGACCGCCACCATGCGGAGGACGAAGCGCGGCAGTTGCAGGAGCGCCTGACTCATTTCAGCAGGCTGTCCACCATGGGCGAGATGGCGGCCGGCCTTGCCCACGAAATCAACCAGCCGCTGTCCGCCATCGCGACCTATTCACAGGCCTGCCAGCGTCTGCTGCGCCAGGCCGAGCCAGACATCCCGGACATCATTACCGCGCTCGAGCACGTCAACGCACAGGCACTGCGCGCCGGCGAGGTGATCCGCAGGCTGCGCAACTTCGTGAAGAACCGCGAGGTCAAGCGTGAGTGGGTGAACTGCGAGCGCCTGCTCGAGGACCTTCGCACGCTGGCCGAGACCGATGCGCGGCTGCACAACGTCCGCCTGCAGCTCGACGTGGACAAGGACCTGCCAGGCGTTCACGCCGACGCGATCCAGTTGCAGCAAGTGGTGCTGAACCTGGTTCGCAACTCCATCGACGCCATGGCCGAGTGCCCGGAGGCCCGCCGTGAGATCATCCTGAAGGCCTGCGGCGCTGAAGACGGCCGGGTCCAGATCACGGTCGCCGACCAGGGATGCGGCCTGGCGCCCGGCGCGGAAGAACACCTCTTCAACCCCTTCTTCACGACAAAAGCAAGCGGCACAGGGCTCGGACTGGCCATCAGCCACTCCATCATCCGCGCCCACGGCGGGCGCCTGTGGCAAACTTCGAACAGGCCATTCGGCGTGTGCTTTCATTTCACGCTGCCGGCGGCTTCGACAACGAAAGAGGAATGACCTGTGATCAAGGAAACCAAGCCTGCGGTATTCGTAGTAGACGACGACGCGGCGGTGCGCGACTCGTTGCGGATGCTGCTGAAGTCCGTCGGGCTTCCCGTCGAGGTATTCGAGTCGGGACAGGAATTCCTCGACGCGGACCGCGATGACCGGCCTGGCTGCCTGGTGCTGGACATCCGCATGCCGGGGATGAGCGGCCTCGAGCTGCAGGTCAAGCTGAACGAGCGGCATTCGATCCTGCCCATCATCTTCATCACCGGGCACGGCGACGTGCCGATGGCAGTCGAGGCCATGCAGGCCGGCGCCGTGGACTTCATCCAGAAGCCTTTCCGCGACCAGGACCTGCTGGATCGCATCAACCAGGCGCTCGACAAGGACGCTGGCAGCCGGCGGATGCTGGCGGAACGCAACATGATCCGGAAGCGCCTGGAGTCGCTTACACCGCGCGAGCGCGAGGTCCTCGACCTGGTCGTGGCAGGCAAGGCGAACAAGGTCATCGCGGGCGACCTCAACCTGAGCCAGCGCACGGTCGAAATTCATCGCGCGCGCGTGATGGAGAAGATGGAGGCGCATTCGCTCGCACACCTGGTGCGCATGGTGCTTGCGGTCGAACGCGGCGACGAATGATTTGCCGCGCCGCAGCACTCTGCGGTGATCACGGCAGTTTAGGTATAAGCCCCGATTCTCGCGGTTTTTTCAGGCGGGAACACTTGGGTACATGCGACCACAGTTCGCCGCGCGGTTCACCGCAACCGATCCTCCCTGCGGACAGAGTTGAACCGGCTCGACCTGTGGTCGCGTCTCATCCATGGCAGAAAACAAGAACCCGCCAGACGCCCCGCCGCACGTCGGGGTCATCGACCCAGATCCGGTCGCCCGCAGCGGCCTGCGTGCGCTGCTGCAACGTAACGGCGTCGACGTCTCCACGTTCGACAGCGCGGAGAGTTACCTGCTCGCGGCCAATGGCCGGCACCTCGCCTGCCTGATCGTGGACCTGCTGCTGCCCGGCATGTCCGGACTCGACCTGCTGCGCCGACTGCGCAAGGCGGGCAACGACGTGCCCGTGGTGCTGCTTACCGACGAATCGGACGTGCCGACCGCGGTCGCCGCAATGCGCGAGGGCGCTACCGACTTCATCGAGAAGCCCTACATGGACGTCGCGGTGCTGAAGCAGGTGCAGAAACTGATCCGGCGACCGCCCACCGCCGCTCACGCGTGACGTGAGCGGCCTCGACAGCTGGCGCGAGGAAAAGCAGTCCGCGTGGCTCTACCGGGAGCTTGCGGACTGCGAGCCTGACGCGCGCATCGCCGAGTTGTTCCGTGCCCTCGCCGCGGCCGCCGAAGGGCAGGCAGACACCTGGCGCGCCGAATCGGGCGCCGAATTGCCGCCGTTCACGCCGTCGACGCGCGCCCGGATCACCGCGATGCTGGCGCGCTGGCTTGGTCCGCGGCGCGTCAAACCCATACTGATCGCGATGAAAGTCCGTGGCGTCTCCGTGTACGACGCGCGGGCCGCAACCCCCGGGCATGTGATGCCCACTTCGGTGTCCGAGGTGGGCATGCGCCACAAGGGCTACGGTGGCGGGAACCTGCGCGCAGCGGTGTTCGGCGTCAACGATGGCCTGGTATCGAACGCGAGCCTGATCATGGGCGTAGCGGGGGCCGGCGCGAGCCTTGGAGCGGTGATCACCAGCGGCGTGGCGGGGCTGCTCGCGGGCGCGCTGTCGATGGCGGCGGGCGAATACATCTCGATGCGTTCACAACGCGAAATGTTCGAGTACCAGATCGGGCTCGAGCGCGATGAGTTGAACGAGTACCCCGAGGAAGAAGCCGAGGAGCTCGCGCTCATTTACGCGGCGCGCGGCATGGATCTCGAAGAAGCGCGTCGCATCACGCGCGAACTGGTGAAGAACCACGACGCCGCGCTCGACGCGCTGGCGCGCGAGGAACTGGGTCTCAACCCCGACGACCTCGGCTCGCCCTGGGGCGCGGCTGTTTTCTCGTTCATCGCCTTCGCTGGCGGCGCGGCGCTGCCGCTGGCACCGTTCCTGCTCGGCATGCCGCTCGCCCGTTCCGTGACACTGGCTGCGGTGCTCGCAAGCGTCGCGCTGTTTGCCGTGGGCGCGACGCTTTCTCTGTTCACGGGCCGCAACGCCTGGCTGGGTGGACTGCGAATGGTCGCGATCGGCGGCGGCGCGGGCGCCGTCACCTGGTACATCGGCAGCCTGCTCGGCGCCGCGATCGGCTGAGGGCCGGTATCAGTCAGGACGCGGATCGAAGGGCAGTTCGCTCTTCATCTTCTCGAAGAACTCGCGCGCCTGCGGGCTGTCGGGTGGCAACACGATCTCGAGCGTCACGTACTGGTCACCCGGCGTCGGTCCCGGCAGGCCACGACCGCGCAGGCGCAGCTTCTGGCCCGCCCTCGCACCAACCGGCAGCTTCATGTCCACCGACCCGCCGAGCGTGGGCACCGATACGGTTTCTCCCAATGCTGCTTCCCAGGGCGCGACCGGCAGGGTGATGTTGATGTCGCGGCCCGCTGTCCGGAATCGTCGATGGGTGCGGAAGCCGATTTCGAGGAGCAGGTTTCCAGGCGGACCGCCGCCCATGCCCGGGCTGCCCTGCCCCGCAAGCCGGATCTGCTGGCCCTCGGTGACCCCGGCCGGGATCGTCACCCGCAGGGTTCGCGGTTTCGTGACCACACGACCGTCTGGCGTCATTTCCGGCGAGCGGAGCTGGATTTCGCGGGTACCGCCGCGGTAGGCGTCCTCCAGGTCGATCTCGACACGCGCTACGTGGTCCTGCCCCTGCGTCGCGAAACCCCGGCCAGCGCGGCCTGGCCGCGCACCGCCCGAAGCCTGGCCGAACGGACTGCGGTCGCCGAACAGTTCCGAGAAGAAATCGCTGAACTCGCCCATTCCGGCGCCACCCGCAGCGCCCCGGCTCCCGCGGCCACCGGCGCCGCGCGAGAACTCGAAGCCCTTGCCCCAGTCTGGAGGTGGCCGAAAATCCTGGCCCTGCCGCCAGTCGGCGCCGAGCTGGTCGTAGGCCGCACGCTTCTCGGGGTCTTTCAGGACCTCGTTTGCTTCCTGCAGCTCCTTGAACTTCTCCTCGGCGTCCTTTTCCTTGCTGACGTCCGGGTGAAATTTACGCGCGAGCTTCCGGTACGCGCGCTTGATGGCGTCCTGGTTGGCATCGCGGGCGACGCCCATGATCTCGTAGTAGTCCTTGTAGCGCATGGCCCCTACTCTAGCGCCGAATCCGGCATCGAAGCTCCCCACCCCGCGGTCTGGCTAATCGGTAGATGGTGACTGACGCGCGTTCCGGCAAGGGGTCGGGGGCAGTGGGTTAAAGCCCGTGGGGTGCTGGGACTTGTCCGACGCCCGGTTGGACCCCATTCATGGAGTGCCACGAAGGCCTCGAACCGGAGCATCCATGTCACCTTCGCTCAAAATCGTCTGCCGCCACTGCGACGGAATCGTCGGCGTACCGACCGCCCGCCTGGGCGACGGGCCGCGCTGCCCGTCCTGCCACGCGCCGCTGTTCGAAGGTCACCCGGTCGAATTGACCGGCCGGAACTTCGACCGGCACATTGGTCGGACCGACCTGCCAGTCGTGGTGGACTTCTGGGCGCCCTGGTGCGGACCCTGCCGGATGATGGCGCCTGCCTTCGAGGAGGCGGCCAGGGACATGGAACCCGCGGTCCGGTTCGCGAAGCTGAATACCGAGGACGCACAGGACATCGCCGGGAAGTTCGCGATCCGCAGTATCCCGACGATGATCGTGTTCAAGGACGGCCGCGAGGTTTCACGGCAGTCCGGGGCCATGGGTGCGGAGCAGATTGCACGGTGGGTGAAGTCCGCCCTGGCCTAGGAAATAGGGGACATTCCCCTATTTCCAGCATAGGGGACATTCTCCTTTTCCGGGAGACCGGAAAAGGAGAATGTCCCCTGTCCAGCTACTTCTTCGGGCAGGTGTTAACCCCGAGTACAGAGTACAGCGGGCAGAAACTCAGCAGGCCCGTGCCGAGGGCCACCAGCCCGACGATCGCCAGGTAGCGCGCCGGGCCTTCCAGCACGAAGAACAGGGCAATCAGCACGATCCCGACGACGATGCGCAGCGTGCGATCGATTCCACCAACGTTAGCGGTCATTTCGATTTCTCCATGTTGAAGGACTGGCGGGCCCTTGCTCATCCAGGGCGACCGGCCTTGCCACAACTACTGACATTATCGCTCCAGATCACCCCGGCGGCGCACCGGTCTCCTCGAGAACCACGAGCAGGTCTTTCGCGTCCACCTGCTGGCCCGGACGCGCGACCACCTCGACCACGGTGCCATCCCGATCGGCACGCAGGCTGGTCTCCATTTTCATTGCCTCGATGGTCAGAAGCACATCGCCGCGCGCCACCTTGTGACCGACTACCGCGTGCACGGTCACGACGGTGCCGGGCATGGGCGCGCCGATCTGGTCCGGGTGGTCCGCCTCAGCCTTGCGGCGCGGCGGGCGCTTCGCGACCTTGCTGCGGTCGGTGACCTTCACCGAGCGCGGCTGGCCGTTCAGCTCGAAGAACACCGTGCGCGTGCCGTCGTCGTGCACGTCGCTGGTGGTGACGAAACGGATGATCAGGTGCTTGCCACGCTGCAGGTCCAGCGTGATCTCCTCGCCCGGCTCGAGGCCGTAGAAGAACGCCCTCGTGGGCACGACGCTGGTGTCTCCGAAGTGCGTGCGGTCGGCCATGTATTCGGTGAACACCTTCGGATACATGAGCCATGAGGCGAATTCCCCGTCGGTGACCTGCCGCGGCATCTTCGCCTGCAGCTCCTCGCGCGCGCGCGCGAGGTCGACCGGTGGCAACACCGATCCGGGGCGAACGGTGAGCGGCGTTTCGCCCTTGAGAACTTTCTTCTGCAGCGCCGGCGGGAATCCGCCGTACGGCTGGCCGATATCGCCGCGGAACAGCGACACGACGGACTCCGGAAAAGCGACTTCGGTGTCCGGATCGAGCACGTCCTCGGCCGTGAGTCCGCTGGTGACCATCATGATGGCCATGTCGCCCACGACCTTCGACGACGGCGTCACTTTGACGATGTCGCCGAGCATCTGGTTCACCTGGGAGTAGGCGCTCGCGACTTCGTGCCAGCGCGTGTCGTCGATGCCCAGCGATCGTGCCTGCTCGCGCAGGTTGGTGTACTGGCCGCCCGGCATACCGTGCACGTAGACCTCGGAGGCACCCGAGCGCATGTCGCTCTCGAATGCCGCGTAGCCGTGGCGCACCTGTTCCCAGTAGTTCGACAGCAGCCGCAGCTTGTCCGGATCAACGCCCGTGTCGCGCGGACCGAAGCGCAGCGACTCGACGATGGAGCCGAGGTTCGGCTGCGAAGTGAGTCCGCTCATCGCGTCGAGCGCGCCGTCCACCGCGTCGACGCCCGCCTCGACCGCCATCAGCACGCTGGCTGCCGCGATCCCGCTGGTGTCGTGCGTGTGGAAGTGGACCGGGATACCGATCTCGTCCTTCAGCGCCTTGACCAGCGTGTAGGCCGCGCGCGGCTGGCACAGGCCCGCCATGTCCTTGATGCCCAGGATGTGCGCGCCCGCCTTCTCGAGTTCCTTCGCCAGCCGCAGGTAGTACTTGAGGTCGTACTTGGTCTGGCGCGGGTCGTTCAGGTTTCCCGTGTAGCAGATCGCCGCCTCGCAGAGGCGGTCGGTCTCGAGCACCGCGTCCATCGCGAAGCGCATGTTCTCGACCCAGTTCAGCGAATCGAACACGCGGAAGACGTCGACGCCGTTCTTTGCGGCCTGCTCGACGAAGTAGCGCACCACATTGTCCGGGTAGTTCGTGTAGCCGACCGCATTCGCCGAGCGCAGCAGCATCTGCAGCAGCAGGTTCGGCATCGCTTCGCGGAACGCGGCCAGCCGGTCCCAGGGACACTCCCGGAGGAAGCGCATCGCGACGTCGAAGGTCGCCCCGCCCCAGCACTCGACCGAGAACAGCTCCGGCGCGAGGCGCGCGTAGGCCGGCGCCACCGCCACCATGTCGCGGGTGCGGAAGCGGGTCGCGAGCAGCGACTGGTGGGCGTCGCGGAAGGTCGTGTCGGTGAGCAGCACCGCCTGCTGTTCGAGCATCCACTGCGTGAACTTTTTCGGACCCAGTTCGTCGAGGCGCTGTTTCGTGCCAGGTGGCGGCGCCTCGGCGAGATTCACCCTCGGCGGTCTCGGGTCGATCGCGCGCGTTGGGCGCGCACGCCCGGTGACCTCGGGATTGCCGTTCACGATCACGTCGGCGATGAAGCGCAGCAGGCGCGTCGCGCGGTCGCGCTTGCGCGGGTAGTGGAACAGTTCCGGCGTGTTGTCGATGAAGCGGGTCGTGTAGTCGGCGTTCCGGAACTTCGGATGCGTGACCACCTGGTCCAGGAAGCGCAGGTTCGTGACCACGCCGCGCACCCGGAATTCCCACAGCGCACGGTGCATGCGTGCGACCGTCTCATCCGAGGTCGGCGCCCAGACCGTCACCTTCACCAGCAGCGAATCGTAGGAGCGTGTGATGAGCGCGCCGGTGTAGGCCGTGCCCGCGTCGAGCCGGACACCGAACCCCGCCGGGCTGCGATAGGCGGTGATCCGGCCGTAGTCGGGGATGAATGCATTCTCCGGGTCCTCGCTCGTGACCCGGCACTGCATCGCGTGGCCGTTGAGGCGAATGTCGGCCTGCGCCGGCACGCCGCTCGCCGGATCGCCAATCCTGGCCCCCTCTGCCAGGCGGATCTGCGCCTTGACGATGTCGATGCCGGTCACTGCCTCGGTGACCGTGTGCTCGACCTGTATGCGCGGGTTGACCTCGATGAAGTGGAATTCGCCGGTGTCGGCGTCCTGCAGGAACTCGACAGTGCCGGCATTCCTGTATCCGACGGCCCGCCCGATGCGCAGGCCGAGTTCGCAGAGTTCGGCGCGCTGCGCGTCGTCCAGGTACAGCGCCGGCGCCCGCTCGACGACCTTCTGGTTGCGCCGCTGCACCGTGCAGTCGCGCTCGTAGAGGTGCACCAGGTTGCCGTGCGTATCGCCCAGGATCTGCACTTCGACGTGGCGCGCCCGGCGCACCAGCTTCTCGAGGTACACCTCGTCGTTGCCGAATGCAGCCTTGGCCTCGCGTCGCGCGGCCGCCACCATCTCTGCGAGCTGCGCATCACTCTCGATCACACGCATGCCGCGTCCGCCACCCCCCCAGCTCGCCTTCAGCATTACCGGGTAGCCGATGCCGGCTGCGAGGCGCGCGCATTCGGCATCGTCGTCGCGGCAGCGGCGGCGTCGCGGGCATCACCGGCACGCCGGCGGACACCGCCAGTTCACGTGCCGTGACCTTGTTGCCGAGGCTGCGCATGATCTGCGGCGTCGGGCCGATGAAGATGATGCCGGCTGCGTCGCAGGCCGCGGCAAACTCCGGGTTCTCGGACAGGAAGCCGTAGCCCGGGTGGATCGCATCCGCACCGGCCTCGCGCGCCACCCGGATGATGTCCTCGATATCGAGATATGCCTCGACCGGGCCCTTGCCCTCCCCGACCAGGTAGCTTTCGTCCGCCTTCATCCGGTGCAGCGAGAAGCGATCCTCCTGCGAGTAGATCGACACCGTCTTGATTCCCAGCTCGTGGGACGCGCGCATCACGCGGATCGAGATCTCGCCACGGTTGGCGACGAGCAGGGTCCGGATTTTTCTCGACTTTCGCATGGCGACTCGCTGGGACACGAACGGAACTGTGGCGGGCACCCGATGATAAGCTGAATGGCCAGTCGCATTACCCCTCGGTCGGGGTTGGTGCAGAGGACAATCGATGCCAGCAATTGCGGTGCACGGCGGTGCCGGGGTGATTCCGACGGCAGAACTGACGCCGGAGCGCCGTCAGGCGTTCCACGTTGCACTCGAGGCGGCGCTTCGGGCGGGATTCGCGGTCATGGAGGCCGGCGGCGCCAGCCTCGATGCCGTCGTAGCCGCCGTGAAGGTGCTCGAGGACGACCCGCTCTTCAACGCGGGCCGAGGCTCGGTATTCACCGCGAGCGGCGAACACGAACTCGACGCTTCGATCATGGACGGGCGCGACCTTCGGGCTGGGTCGGTCACGGGCGTGCGGCAGGTGCGCAATCCCGTCGAACTCGCGCGGCTGGTGATGGACCGTTCGCCGCACGTGATGCTGTCCGGGCCCGGCGCCGACGACTTCGCGATCGAGATGGGGCTCGAGCCGGTTTCGAACCAGTATTTCTCGACCGAGCGACGCCGGACGGAGCTCGCGCGTCACCTTCGTGGGGATGCGCACACCGGCGACGAGGCCGTGCTCGGCACCGTCGGCGCCGTCGCGCTCGACTCGCATGGCAACCTGGCGGCCGCGACCTCAACCGGCGGCATGACCGGCAAGAAGTGGGGACGCATCGGCGACTCACCCATCATCGGCGCCGGAACCTACGCGGCGAACGACTGCTGCGCCGTGTCCGCGACCGGCCACGGCGAGTACTTCATCCGCGCCGCCGTCGCCCACGAAATCGCATCGCTGATGCGCTACCGCGGGATCGGCGTTCGTGAGGCCGCCGACGAGGTGGTCATGAAACAGCTCGTGGCGCTCGGCGGATCGGGTGGCGTGATCGCGGTCGGCCGCGATGGATCGATCGCGATGCCGTTCAACTCACCCGGGATGCTGCGCGGCGCGATGGATTCGAACGGACGCTTCGAGACCGCGATCCTGCGATAGGGGACATTCATCTGTTTCGGAGGGGACATTCTCCTTTTTCCAGCGCGCTGCCAGGAATGCAAGGCGACGGTTGCAGAAAAAGGAGAATGTCCCCTCCGAAACGCCCTACGCGGCGAAGTACCGCGCGAGGTATTCGTCGAAGCCGATCTTGTCGGCCGCCTCGACCCGGGCCTGTGCGTGCAGCGACTCTTCCGCCTCAGTCGCGAACTGGTCCTGGCGCGCGTCGTTCGGCAGGTGCAGCTCCAGGAAATAGGACTTGTGGGTATTCGACATTCGAAGCGCGAAGTCGAAGAACGATTCCTCGTTGACGCGCAGCTCCTCGAGCGTACGCGCGGATGGCGTGAGCGTAACGTCGCGCAACTTCGCCTCCTGCAATTCCAGCGCAACCGTGTACGGGCGTTGCGGGTCCCCCTCGTCCAGCAACTCGCACACGCCGCGCATGGAGTCCAGGATCTCGTCCGCCCAGTCCCGCAATGTCACGCTCCGGCCGTCACGGCGGAGCTCGAGGCCGGGCCTGCGACCTTCACGCGCCACGAGCACGTGGTCGGCGTCTAGCTCGTCCTGCTCCGAGCGCTCGATCGGCGGGCTCTCCGCAAGCACGCAGTAGGCGGCGAAAGCCTCGAGGAAGCGCAGCTTGGTCTGGTTCACGCCGACCGGGTCCCACGCGCTCACGTCGAGCGAGCGCATCTCGACGTACTGCACGCCGCCGCGAAGCAACGCCTTGGTCGGCCGCTCGCCGGACAATGCCACTCGCTTCGGGCGGATGAAGCTGTAGTACTCGTTTTCGATCTGCAGCATGTTGGCATTCAGCTGACGGTATTCGCCGTTCACCTTTACGCCGATCTTTTCGTAGTCAGGATTCAGGGTGCTGATCGCAAGCGAGAGGTCGCGCACGTAGTGGTCGAGACTGTTGGCCGAGACCTGGAGCGCGGCCTGGCTGGTGTTGCGGTATCCGAGGTCGCTCATGCGCAGCGACGTCGCGTACGGCGCGTACAGGCTTCCGGGCGCGAGGTCTTCAAGCCAGTCCACCTTGCGGCCCTGCAGGAAGGACGGACAGAGCGCCGGCGAAGTGCCGAACAGGTAAAGGACGATCCACCCCATGCGGCGGTAATTCCGGATCAGCGCAAAGTAGCTGTCGGAGCGGAAGGCCTGTCCGCTGTCGTGGCTCTCGAGCAGGTCGGCCAGCACCGGCCAGAAGTGCTCGGGGAACGAGTAATTGAAGTGCACGCCCGAGATCGCCTGCATCACGCGGCCGTAGCGATGGCCGAGCCCTCGCCGGTACACGGTCTTCATGGTGCCGACGTTGGACGGGCCGAACTCGGCGATCGGGATGCTTTCGTCCCCCTTGATCGCGCAGGGCATGCTGGTCGCCCAGAGCAGTTCGTCGCCCAGGCGCCGGTAGACGAACTGGTGCAGGTCGCAGAGGTACTGGGTGAGCTCCCAGGTCTCGGCAAACGGCGGCGTGACGACCTCGATCAGCGCCTCGGAGTAGTCAGTGGTGATGTGCTCGTTGGTCAGCGCCGAGCCCAGGGCCTTCGGGTGGGGGGTCCTGGCGATCAGGCCCCGGGGCGTGACCCGGAGGGATTCCTTCTCGGCGCCCTTGAGGCCGCCCTGCAGCGATCGGGTCGCCTGGCGGTTGACCAGGGCGGCCAGGCGGCGGTCGTAGGTGCGGGAGGGGGGCATGGGGGCCAGGCGAGCGGTGAACGGGCGGAAAGGTTAGCAGAGTCGGCGGCCGGCCCAAGCGTCCCAGATTCGGTGGCATTGACTGGTCCTGGGCGATTGCCATGGCAATGGCTCCCAGTGGCACTGCGGCCCTGGCTGCGCGGACTGCCTGCTACCCGGGAAGTGTCGGAAATAATTACAGCTGCCTCGACTAGCGCCTGGTTTTCGTCAGCAGCTAATTAAAAAACTATATTAATCAATATTCTTATATCTTGGCACAACATTTGCTTTGTTCTTGGTGCGGAATCGAGTTCCGAGTTTTTTCTACCCCAGCAGTTCGGTTCAGGAAGAAAAAATGAGCATTAAGAATTTTCTTGGCGGAGTCTCGCAACGATTCTGCTTGCAACGCAGGTGCCGCTAGCGCGACGACCGTTTACGATTTCACTGCCACAGCTGTTGGTGGTTTTGGTGCCGGTCCCTCGGAACGGTGACACTGACTCGTCTGGTGGAAATGTATGGATAGCGTCGTTCTTGCAGCGACTGAACTTCGTGACCACGGGGGGTCCGCATTCAACCTTCGGTTCAGGTTACGAACGGTGCCGCACGACAGACGTTACCAACGTTCTGCTTTAACGGCGTGGCGAATTCGAACTACACGGTCGTTGGTCGCGGGCGTAGGTACGCCTTGCAGCCCCGAACTTCACGTTGATGATCGACTGCACCGGGAACGGTCGCGAATGGCGCGCCTGGCCAGATCTCGGTCCGCTGACGTTCACTTCCTCGATGCTTTGGAGTCCGATTTCGCTTAGCGTTTAGCAATGGCGGAGCGTACTTTACGGCGGTCGTGATCTGCACAGGCACCCTCGACGAGCGCAATGGCGCCACGGGCCGATCGTTCCTGCACCGCCCGCCCGACGAGCGAGTTCCGGAGCCGGGCACCCTCGCCCTGCTCGGTCTCGGAATGCTGGGTCTTGGCCTGAGCCGTCGTCGCGCGAAAGCGTAAGGCGAGACTGACTGGCTTGATATAAAGGCCTCGCGGGGCGACCCGCGAGGCCTTTTCTTTGTCAGCTCGAATCACGCCGGTATCAGCCGTGCCTCTCGGAAATTACGACGCCCCGCATGCGGGGCGTCGTCACTTCGAGAGACGGACGCTGACGCGCAAGAACGTCTGGCTACCGCTTCTTGCGCTTGACGGACCGGTCGTACTAGTACTGGACGAGGTCACGGTTACCGAAGCCGGCCCCGCATAACCCGATGCGCCGCCGCATTTTTCGCCCGCACCGAGTAACGGTACTGGCCGGCGCCGGTCGAATCCGTGATCGAGAGCACACGACGCCGGGTACCGTGGCAGCAGTCGTTGCGCTGCCCCAGATGCGCTTGCGCGAGTTCCACGTCTCGCGCACGCACCTCGAAGCTGGTGGCATTCGTCGTGCCCGTAGTCCACGAAACAGTCGCGGTGCCGTCAGTGCCGTCAGATCGCCGCAACACTCGACGGAGACGCGGCGGCGGCCGGCGGCGGCACATCCGGCGTCGTGACGCTGACCGTACTCGAATAGCGCTGATGCGCCTGCGCTGTTGTAGGCGCGAACCCGATAGTAATAGGTGGTCTTCGCGGCCACGGATCGCGTCCGTATACGCCCTGGTGTCGGTGCCCAATGTGGCGATCTCAGCGAATAGTCGACGCCGTTCGGCGATCGCTCGAGCTTGAATCCGGTCTCGTTGCTCGCATTGTCGGCCCAGCCGAGGCTGACGCTGTTGTAGGCGGTGCTCTTCACGGTCATACCCGAAGGCGCTGCGGGCGGCAGTGGCTCGTCGAAACCGCGCCGCGAAAGGCAGCGACCGTCGCGGCCGTGTTGTTCAGTGAGCGGGCGTTCTCCGCAGAGTTCGAAGGATTCGGCTTCATAGCTCACGCCGGCGGCATAGCCATTCCAGTTCACGTTCGGGTTCGAGAAGACCAGCACGCGCGGCGCACCGGTGCATGAGTACGACATGACGTCGCGGAATCCGTTGCCGTCCGACACGCATCGGCGATAGCCGTAGGAGTAGGGATAGACGCCGCTCCAGCCGCTGGAATTGTCCCGATCATGCATCAAGCCCCTGCTGATGACCAACTTCGTGCGCCAGTGACTGGTTGCTTAGGCAACTCGGACTCACGACGCCGTAAGCGTTCGGCGCAAAGCTCGTGCTGTTCGAGGTCATGAGGTTTGAGAGACCGCAGTAGTCGCTGTTTTCGCTCACCAGCACCACCATGTCGGCAGCGAGCTGGTTTCGAAGTTCGCCGTTCTGAATCGGACTGCAGCACGTTTCGACCGTGCGTCATCCATGCTGCCCTGCTCGACTACCGCGGACCTGCTGCAGTGCCCACGATGTTGATCGTGATGCCGACCTGGCTGTTCTGGTACGCCTGGTTCGCGGCCTGGACGGCGGACTGGATCTGGCTCTCGATGCTTGCCTGGCCGTAGCGCGCGGCGCTCGCGGCCGTATAAAGCACGAGCACGTCCTGCACGACGTTGGTCGTGGTCGCCGTCGTCGTGCCGGCCCGTAGTCCGATAGTCACCCGTGGTCATCGGCCGTCATCTTGCGGCCGTAGCAGCATCTCGACCCTTCGGCGGCGGCTCTCGTCCACCGCGTAGAGCACATGCTTGCCGCCCGACGTCGGCATGGATCTCCAGCGTCTGGTCCTTGTAATTCGCGAAGCCGGTGACGACGCCTTTTACCTTCGACAGCACCAGCACGCTGCCGGGCGCATCTTCGAAGGTGCCTATCCAGGACTGCGTGCCCTTTTTCGAGTCACTAGCCGTGCGCTGCAGTCGCGCCTCGATGGTGGTGCCGTCTGCAAGCGTGAGCTTCAGGCTCGGCGCATTGAGTGCCGAGGGATTCAACACGCCGGCGACACCCGACTGCGCCTTGGCCTGCTGGGGAAGCGAGCCGTCGTGTGCGGCACCTCGAGCGGTCAGCACGTCGATGGCGCGCTGCGAGGCAGCGGTCGCACCGAACGATGAAAGCAAAAGCGCCGCGCCGGTGAACGTGGCGTAGCCGATGCGCTTGGCTAGATATGTAGTCATGGTGATCTTCAGGTATTGCTGGCCGAATTTGAGACGCACGAAACCGCGACCGCCGAGAGGCAGCACCAAGGGAAGACGGCCCTTCCTGGAAACGCGCTGGTGCGCGCCGGACGCTTGACGGCAGGTAACGTGGGAAGCACGCGAATGCGCGCTCCGGATACGGCACTCTGCCGGCAGCCCCGCTAGCGTCGGCTCTTGCGAGCCATTAGCCCGGAGGCTTTGCGTCCCCACCTTTCAATGGGTTTGCCCTTGAGCGCGATTGTGATCCAGTTCCCTGGATCAACTAGTGTTGCAAGTCACAGATTCCGGGGCCGAATGCGATCGGCTCGGAGATCGGAAAGTACGCTCAAGGACCGGTGACCGGCGCCATAGGGCACCGGACGGGCACGGAGCCTAAAGCAACCGGCAGCGCTCCGCATGAGTAATTGTGCGCCGCAGCAACTGTAGCCTTGGGCGTCATTGGCTTAGGATAGGAAGCTCGCTTCCACCTCAGCAGGAAGACGCCGGATGCCGGTCGCATTAAGTAAAATCCGCGCAAATTCAATCGCTTCGATGCGAGTGGCCGCGCTGGCTATCGCAACGTCTCTGGCGCTCTTGACCGCGCTTCCAGCGCAAGGCGATTCCATGCGCTGCGGCACGCGCCTGGTCAGCCAGGGAGACGGCAAGGACAAGGTGCGCACGCTTTGCGGCGAGCCGACCAGCGTCAGCCTCGCCGGCTACGTGGGCGGACCGGGCTACTACAACGGCCCGTACGAGAACACTTACCTGTGGCCTGGCTGGACCACCGTCCCAGTCGAGATCTGGACCTATAACTTCGGGCCGAGCAAGCTGCTTCGCAAGCTACGCTTCGTCGGCGACGAACTCGACGAAATCCGGACGGACGGCTATGGCTACTGAGCGGCAGGCCGCTCGCGGTGCGGCTGCCTCGCTCTGTCACGTTGCCGTGGTATGCGCCGCGCTCATGCTGCTTCCCGGCGTCGGGTTCGCCGACTCCATGCGTTGCGGCAGCCGCATCGTCAAGGACGGCGACACCATCGAAAAAGTACTCGACGTCTGCGGCGAACCGGCCAGCAGGGAGCGCACCTGGATCCAGCGCGCCCCGCAGTACGAACTGGGCGGCACCTACTATTCATTCCCGGGCACGGAAGATGTGCCCGTGGATCTCTGGACCTACGACTTCGGCCCCAACAAGCTGATGCGGCGCGTTCGTTTCGTCGACGGGCTGGTCGTGTCCATCGTCGAACTCGGCAAGGGCACCTAGGGGACATTCTCCTTTTTCGGTGCGTCGAAAAAGGAGAATGTCCCCTTCCGGGCTGCGATCCAGCGCGCGATCTTCTCCTCCAGCACGGCAATCGGCACGGAGCCGTCGCAAAGCACCTCGCGGTGGAAGTCGCGCAGGTCGAACTTGTCACCGAGTTCGGCCTCGGCCTTGCGACGCAGGCCCTGGACGCGCAGGTCGCCGATCTTGTAGCCGAGCGCCTGGCCGGGCCACGCAATGTAGCGCTCGACTTCGGAGACCACGTCGGTCTCGGCCAGCGTCGAGTTGTCGAGCATGTACTTGATCGCCTGCTCGCGCGACCAGCCGAACACGTGCAGGCCGGTGTCCACCACGAGCCGCATCGCGCGCAGCTGCTCGTCGTTCAGGCGCCCGAACCACTGGTATGGGCTGGTGAACATCCCCAGTTCCCGGCCGAGCGACTCCGAGTAGAGAGCCCAACCCTCGTCGTAGGCGGTGTAGCTGCTGCCGAAGCGGCGGAACTTCGGCAGCTCGGTCAATTCCTGCTGGATCGACGTCTGGAAGTGGTGTCCGGGCGAGGCCTCGTGCAGCGACAGAGTCTCCATGCCGTATTTCGGCAGCGCCTTCAGGTTGTAGGTATTGACGTAGAAAATGCCGGGCCGCGATCCATCGGCAGACGGCGGCTCGTAGAACGCACCGGCCTCGGAGGCCGCACGGAATGCCTCGATTTCGCGGATCTCGTAGTCGGCCTTCGGGAACACCGAGAACAGCATCGGCAGCGCCGCGTCGATGCGGACCTTG
The DNA here is from genome assembly GCA_963793005.1 of uncultured Gammaproteobacteria bacterium. GTDB lineage: Bacteria > Pseudomonadota > Gammaproteobacteria > Steroidobacterales > Steroidobacteraceae > RPQJ01. The sequence goes on along the minus strand of CAWBYP010000002.1, from coordinate 2,048,252 downwards.
AGGTCACGGAATCCGTTGATCAGGTCGGCGCCGCTCGTGTAGTAGAACTGCGGGTCCGTCTTCAGGTACTGGAAGAAGGCCGGCAGGTCGCCCTCGAAACCAACCTCGCGACGAACGCCGTCCATCTCGCCGAGAATGCGCGCCACCTCGTCCAGACCCAGTGCATGGATCTGCCCTGCCGACATGTCGGTGGTGGTGTGTTGCTGCACGAAGAACTCGTACCAGGCCTTGCCGTCCGGCAGTGCGCTCCACGCAACGGTGGTGCGACACTTCGGCAGGTACTCGTCACGAACGAAGTCGCGCATGCGCCGATACGCCGGCACGGCCTTGCCACTGATCGAGGCACGATACGCGGCCGCCAGTCGCTCACGATCCGCTTCGGGTACGGTCTCCGGGAAATTCGTGATCGGCGCGTAGAACAGGCTGTCTTCCGGCTCTTCGGCCAGCATCGCGTCGAGCTGCGGCAGCACCTTCTCCATCACGGTGCGCGGCTGCACCACGCCCTTCGCCGCACCCTCGCGCATATTGGCGATGGCCTGGTCCATCCAGACGACGAAGTCGTCGAGGCGGTGGAGCCAGTTCTCGTAGTCCTTGACGGTTACGAATGGCTGCGCGTTCGTGCCCGAGCCGAGCGCGGGCATCAGCGTCGTGAGCGACCCAGTCTGGTCCACAGGCAACAGGTAGTCGGGAAAGCGTTCAGCCGCGAGCCCGCGCCTGCGTTCGAGGACGAAGATCTCATAGGAGATCTGGTCTTCGCCCGACAAGCCCCTCCACTCGAACCGCTGAACCGCGTCCAGGTAGCGCTGGTTCATCTCGTGCACGCGCGCACGATATTCAGGCCCGATGTAGTTCGGCAGGCTGTCGTTGTAGCGATTGTCGCCGATGTAGGTAGCCGCAAGCGGCTGGAGCTTCAGGTACTCCTCGAAATACTGGTCGAACAGCGCGTGCAGTTTTCGGCTCGTCTCCGATGTGCGCGCCGCCTCCGGTGCCTCCGCCGCAGGGACCGGCGTCTCGCCCTGACCCGATGGCGCTGGTACCTGGGCCGCGGGCCCTGCGTTCGCGTTGACGGCGCAGGCGAGCAGCGTCAGTACGAGCGCGCACAGGCTCGCGTGGAGCGACCTCGTGTGGCGCGGGCTCCGGGTGTATGGCATCGAACGGGGCGGGTTCATCAATCGATTCCGGGCGGCTGGATGGCTCGCGGATTATACGTGCCGGACGCGCGCCATTTCACCGCCCTGATATCCTTGTGCGCTCAGACCAGGACCGGATCCCGACCGCCTGGACGGGCCCAGGCCCGCGGCCGGGGTCCGACGAACCAAGCAGGAAAACCAGCCATGCCATTCACACTCAAGGACCCCACCCTTCTCCGCCAGCAGTGCTACGTCGACGGCGCCTGGATCGACGCCGATACGGGCGGCACGGTCGCAGTCACCAACCCCGCTACCGGCGAGGTGATCGGCACGGTCCCGAACCTGGGCGCGACCGAAACGCGCCGTGCGATCGAGGCGGCTTCCGCGGCTTTCCCGGCCTGGGCCGCGAAGACCGCCAAGGAACGCTCGATCATCCTGCGGCGCTGGAACGACCTGATGCTCGCGAATGCCGACGACCTCGCGGTGCTGATGACCGCAGAGCAGGGCAAGCCGCTGGCAGAAGCCAAGGGTGAAATAACCTACGCGGCATCGTTCATCGAGTGGTTCGCCGAGGAAGCCAAGCGCGTCTACGGCGACGTGATACCCGGTCACCAGCCCGACAAGCGCATCCTGGTGCTGCGCCAGCCGATCGGCGTGGTTGCGGCCATCACGCCGTGGAACTTCCCCGCAGCGATGATCACGCGCAAGGCCGGACCCGCGCTCGCGGCCGGCTGCACCTTCGTCTGCAAGCCCGCAATGCTGACGCCCTACTCCGCGCTAGCGATGGCTGAGCTCGCGCACCGCGCCGGCGTGCCGAAGGGCGTGTTCAGCGTGGTCACCGGCAAGGCGTCGGAGCTCGGCGGCGAGATGACCTCGAACCCGATCGTGCGCAAGCTGACGTTCACCGGCTCGACCGAGATCGGCAAGCTGCTCGCGTCGCAGTGCACCGCAACGCTTAAGAAAGTGTCGCTCGAACTCGGCGGCAACGCGCCGTTCATCGTGTTCGACGACGCGGACCTCGACGCCGCCGTGCAGGGGGCGATCGCAAGCAAGTACCGCAACACCGGGCAGACCTGCGTGTGCGCGAACCGGCTGCTGGTGCAGGAAGGCGTGTATGACGCATTCGTTGCCAAGCTGGTGGATGCGGTGCGCAAGCTGCGCGTGGGCGACGGCCTCAAGGGTGCCACCGAACAGGGCCCGCTGATCGACGAGAAAGCGGTCGCCAAGGTCGAGGAACACATCGCGGACGCGCTCGCCAAGGGTGGCAAGCTCGCGCTCGGCGGCAAGCGTCACTCGCTCGGTGGAACCTATTTCGAGCCCACGATCATCACCCACGTGACGCCGGCAATGATGGTGGCGCGCGAGGAAACCTTCGGCCCGGTCGCACCGATCTTCGCGTTCAAGGACGAGAAGCAGGCGATCCACATGGCGAACGACACCGAGTTCGGCCTCGCTTCGTACTTCTACACCCGCGACCTCGCACGCGCCTGGCGCGTTGCCGAGGGGCTCGAGTACGGCATCGTCGGGACTCAACACCGGACTGATCTCGACCGAGGTCGCGCCGTTCGGCGGCGTGAAGGAATCCGGCAGCGGCCGCGAAGGTTCGAAGTACGGCATCCTCGACTACACCGAACTGAAGTACTTCTGCATCGGCGGCATCGAGGATTGACGCGCCCGCTGTCCGACAGGGGGCTGCTGCTGCTGCTCGCGGCGGTCACCGCGCTGGGACCGATCGCGACCAACCTGTACCTGCCGGCCCTGCCCGCGGTCCAGGAGTACTTCGGCGCCAGCGTCGCTGCGGTACAGGCGACGTTCTCGGTGTCGCTGGTAACGTTTGCGTTTGGCATCCTGGCCTGGGGCCCGATCTCCGACCGATACGGCCGACGCAAGGCGGTGCTGTACGGGCTCTTGATAATGACCGTCGGTACGATCGTGTGCCTCGCAGCGCAGAACCTGCAATGGTTGATCGCCGGTCGCGGCCTGCAGGCCTTCGGGACGGCGACTGGCCTGGTCACGGCCCGCGCCATCGTCGCGGACCTCTATCCGGCGGAGCGCATGGCAAAGCTGTTCGCGTCGCTGACGATGGTCGCAGTGCTCGGAAATTCGCTGGCGCCCGTGCTCGGCGGCTTCGTCGCGACCGGATTCGGCTGGCGAGCGATTTTCGCGACCCTGATGCTGGCGACGCTGGTCGTGGGAGTCTTCGCATGGCGCCAACTGCCCGAGACGCGGCGCATCGGCGTGCACCCGCCGCGCGCGAAGGAGATGCTCGCGACCACGTGGTCGTTGTCGCGCGACCCGCTGTTCGCCGGCTGCGTGGCGCAGAGCGCCGTCGTCTACGCGACTTTCCTGGTGTTCATCTCCCTTGCGCCCTACGTGATGGTATCGGCGCTGGGCCGCCCGGCCACGGAATTCGGCTTCTACTACCTGTTCATTGCCGCCGGATATTTCCTCGGGAACTGGTCGGTCGGCCGCCTGATGGGTCGACGCGACCTGCACTGGATGGTCGTCGCTGGCGTGCTGGTGACGGTCGCCGGTTCCCTCGCGGCGCTCGGCTTCGCCGCGCTGGGCTTCAAGCACCCGCTCTGGATCTTCGTACCGATGGGCGTGCTGGCTTTCGGGCAGGGACTCGCACTGCCGAACGTCACGGCGACGGCCGTCAGCCGGTCGCCGGATCACGCGGGCGTCGCCTCGAGCCTCATCGGCTTCCTGCAGCAGATGATCGGCGCGATCTGCGTGCAGTTGATGGGCCACTTCCCGACCGACACGCCAATGCCATCGCTGATTTTCTGCGCCGCGGCCTGCGTCATCGGTCTTGCGATGTTGTACGTGTTTCCGCGGGTCGACGGGCGCGGCCGGCAAGCGCTTCCGCCTGCGTTGCCATCCACCGACATCTGACCGCCAGGGCCCACAAGGCACCGACTGAAGGCGCCGTCGCCGGAAGCGGGTAGCGAGCAGGACTTCCATGCGGGTACCGCGCTTTCTTTTGTGACGTAACTGCACATGCGGTATCGTTCCCGCGCGCTCCAGAAAAGGCTCCCCTGACCCGATGACCGGATACCTCGGCAGACCAGATTTCGCCCACGGCCGGCCGTCGAAGGCCGGGGTGCTGCTCGTCAACCTCGGCACCCCCGACGATCCGACGCCGGCGGCAGTGCGCCGCTACCTCGCCGAGTTCCTGTGGGACCCGCGAGTGATAGAGATGCCGCGCGCGCTGTGGTGGCTGATACTTCACGGCGTCATCCTGCGCGTGCGCCCGAAGCGCAGCGCACACGCCTACGGGAAGATCTGGACCGATCAAGGGTCCCCGCTGATGGTCGAGTCGCGCAGGCTCGCGAGTGCGGTCGGCGAGCGCATCCGGGCCAGCCACGGCGACCGTGTCCTGGTGGATCTCGCCATGACCTACGGCAACCCGTCGATCCACGATGCGCTGGAGCGCATGCGCAGCGCGGGCGTGCAGCGCCTGCTCGTGATGCCCATGTATCCGCAGTATTCGGCCACGACCACCGCATCGATCTTCGAACGCGTTACAGCGGAACTGTCGCGCTGGCGATGGATCCCGGAACTGCGCATGGTGAACCAGTACTGGGAACAGGACGCCTACATCGACGCGATCGCCGCCAGCATCGCGACGCACTGGCAGGCGCACGGCCGCAAGCACCTGCTGTTCTCGTTCCACTCGATCCCGAAGCGCTACTTCATGGCGGGCGATCCGTACCACTGCTTCTGCCAGGCGACGGCACGACGCGTGGCCGCCAGGCTCGACCTCGCAGACGGCGACTGGTCGCTCGGCTTCCAGTCGCGTTTCGGCCGCGAAGAATGGATGAAGCCCTACGTGGACGTGCTGCTGCACGACTACTCGCACACCGGGCCGAAGCAGGTCACGCTGGTGTGTCCGGGATTCGCGACCGACTGCCTCGAGACGCTCGAGGAAATCTGCATGCAGAACCGCGACATGTTCCTCTCGCATGGCGGCGAGGCGTTTGACTACGTGCCCTGCCTGAATGCCAGCGAGGCGCAGGTCGCCCTGTACGCGGACGTGGTCGCAAGACACGTGCATGGCTGGCCGGAGTTCTCCGGCAGCGACGACCCGGCTGCCCGCGAGGCATCGAGGCACCGCGCGCTCGAGATGGGCGCACAGGCCTAGGCACGTGCTCGGGCGCTTCCTCGAAGTCAGTGTCCAGGCGCCGGATATCCTGGAATCGCTGGCGTTCTACGAATCGCTCGGTTTCGTGCAGGCGCGCGTCGGCGACCAGCGGACGCACCCGTACGCGGTCGTCACAGACGGGCGGCTGAGCCTCGGGCTGCATGGCTGCGAAATGGCCTCGCCCGCGCTGACCTGGGTACATCCAGACCTCGCGCCGCATGCCGCGGAACTCGAGTCTCTGGACATTGAGCTGGATTATTCGCGCCTGGGTGAGGACGCGATGCACGAGATCGGCTTCCGTGATCCATCGGGCCAGCGGATCATGCTGATCGAGGCGCGGACGTTTTCGTCGCCTCCTGCGAGCGATGTGCGTGCCTCGTCGCTCGGCTACTTCGAGGAATTCGGAGTCCCGGTCGCGGACCTGGCGCGCTCGGCGGCATTCTGGGACTCGCTCGGCCTCATCGCCTTCGAGCCTGAGCGCGTGCCGTTCACCCGTGTCGTGGCCTCGCATCGCGACCTGAACGTAGGCCTGTACGACACCGACCTCCGCAATCCGGTGCTGACATTCTCGAGCCCGCAGATGCCCGAGCGCATCGTTGCGCTGCGGGAAAGTGGCCATCGGATGCCGGACCGGCTGCCGCGCGGCATGGACCCGAAGGAAAACGCACTGCTCGAGGCCCCAGAGGGAACCTGGCTGTTGCTAACGACTGCCGCCGACTGACTGCGCCACAGCCACGATCTCGAACCTCAGGTCCAGTTCGTCGCCCACCTGTATCGCTCCACCGCCGACGCTGAACGGCGTGATGCCGAAGTCGGTCTGGCGGATGCGCAGCGAGCCCCGGGCTGAGAGCGAGTCAGCGGAATGCGTCAGCTCGACGGGGACGTCGACGCGTCGCGTCACGCCGCGGATCGTCAGGTCGGCGACTGCCACCGGCTGTTCCCAGGTTCCAGTGAGGCCGGCGCAGCGTACGATGATGTCGGGATATTGCGCGAGGTCGAGCACCTCTGCTCGAGTCATGTTCCGGTAGGTGCCCTCGCGCGCAGCCCCGGGAACCTCACCTGCGAATTCCTCACCGGCCGCGGCACGTGCCGCCGGGTCGTCAACGACCAGTGACGCCACGGGAATGCGGATCTCGAATCCGGATTCCGCAAGGTCGCGGCCCACCCATGCGACGCCCGTTTCGCCACCCGAAGTCACCACGTGGTTGTGCCCGAAGCGGGCCATCGGTCCGGCCCGATAGACCAGGACCGTAACGACGCTTCTGGCGGGATCGATGTCGAATGCACGGGCGCCGGCCGGGATCGGCAGCTCTGCCGCCGTGCCCGGCTGTGCAGTCGAGATCTCCGCAATTGGCTTCTGCGGTAACAGCACCGGCTCGGGAGCGCGCGTGGTGCAGGCGGCGACCAGCAGCGCGGCGCAGGCGACGACGCCGAGGCGCGACGCCCTTGCCATCAACACCGGCCCCGGGCTGGCCTCGCTCGAGCGCTGCCGGCATCGCACGACGGCTGCCGGTCGCCCGTAGCGCTGGGTTAACATGCGCGCCTCACCGAACCGCAAAGGATGATGTTCATGCAGTGGCGCAATACCGCGGACTCCTACGGATCACTGGCGAAGTTCCTGCACTGGACGATCGTGGTCCTGATCATTGCACAGTACGTCATCGCTGAGTCGGCCCACGAACTTCCGGATGGACTGGAGAAGCTGTCGCTGATCTCCTGGCACAAGTCCTTCGGGATGCTGGTGCTGATACTCGCGCTGGTGCGGATCGGCTGGCGACTGGCGAATCGAGGCGCACCGGCAGCGGTGCCTATGCCGAGGTAGCCAGCAGATTGCCGCGGCTGCCAGCCACGGGCTCCTCTACCTGCTGATACTCGCGCAGCCGCTCACGGGCTGGGCGATGTCCTCGGCCGCCAATTACCCGGTCACGCTGTTCGGCTGGTTCCAGTTCCCGGCGCTGGTCGGCGCGAACCACGACCTGCACGAGATACTGGAGGAAGTACACGAAGCGACGTTCTACGCACTCGTGGTCGTTGCCGTGATTCACGCCGCAGCGGCTTTCTACCACCACTTCTGGATGAAGGATGACACTCTGCGCAGGATGCTGCCGTTCTCAGCCCGCCGGAAGCCGTGACGCGCACCGCCAGCCTGCACCAGCCGTGGCTGGCCGCGAAGGCCATCGCCGCAGCGCTGGTGACAACTCTGGCGCTGGCATCGCCGGCGCGCGCGGCAACCGCCTGGGTTACGGATCCCGCGCGCAGCAGCCTCGCGTTCGTTGCAACGCAGGCGGGCGGAGAGTTTGACGGCCAGTTCAAGCGCTTCAAGGCGGACATCGCCTTCGACCCAGGCGATCTCGCGGGAAGCCGCTTCTACGTCACCATCGACACCGCCTCCGCCGACACCCTGGACGAGACCCGTGACAAGGCGCTCATCGGCGATGAGTTTTTCGCCTCAGGTCGCTGGCCGACGGCCACTTTCGACGCCAGCCGTTTCACGGCGCTTCCGGATGGACGCTTTGACGCTCGCGGACGCCTCACGATCCGCGGGATCAGCCGCGACGTGAACCTGAGATTCACGTTCAAGCCTGGAGCGGATGGACCTCGCGCGGTGCTTGCAGGTGGCACGACAATCCGTCGGCTGGACTTCGGTGTCGGCCAGGGCGAATGGCAGGACACCAAGTGGGTCGGCAACGACGTGCGTATCGAATTTAAACTCGTTCTCGAACCCGAACCAGCCCTGGCAAACGGCAAAGGTACCTAGGGCCGCCGACTTTCGCCGACCGTGCGCTGGCGGCCGGCACCGCTATGGACCGCCGACTGCCGGTCGCCCCCCTTACGTCCGGCGCCATGCGATGGCCGGACGTACTGAAACCCCGGCCCGCTTGAGACTACAATCGGGCAGCATCGAAAAATCAATCAGCAGCATGGCTGCCGGGGGCAATCAACATGTCGAACGATTCCACGACGATCAGCAGGAGCCTGGTGATTACCGTCGCCGTCGCGCTCAGCCTGGTTCTCGCAGGCTGCGCCAAGAAGAAGGAGGAGCAGGTTGCCGAGGCGCCTGCGGCCGCGCCGGCAATGACGCTCGAAGGGCAGGTCGATATCGTCGCCTGGCCCGGCTACATCGAGCGCGGCGAGACGGATGCGGCATACGACTGGGTCACACCCTTTGAAGCCGAGACGGGTTGCAAGGTCAATGTGAAGACAGCGGGCACTTCCGACGAGATGGTGTCGCTGATGACACAGGGCGGCTACGACCTCGTCACGGCCTCCGGCGACGCATCGCTGCGCCTGATCCGGGGCGGCACGGTACAGCCAGTCGACATCGAGCGCATTGCGGCCTACGCGACCGTGGATGACCGTCTGAAAGATGCTCCCTGGCACTTTGTCGACGGAAAGCACTACGGCACGCCGTACCAGTGGGGCCCGAACGTGCTGATGTACAACACCAAGACGTTCCCGACGGCACCCACCTCGTGGGCGGTCGTGTTCGAAGAGCAGAAACTGCCGGACGGCAAGAGCAACAAGGGTCGCGTACAGGCCTACGATGGCGCGATCTACATCGCCGATGCTGCCGTCTACCTGATGGCGACGAATCCGGAACTCGGCATCAAGGATCCGTACGAGCTGAACGAGCAGCAGTACGCTGCCGCGCTCGACGTCCTGCGCAAGCAGCACCCGCTGGTGCAGCGCTACTGGCACGACGCCAACGTGCAGGTGCAGGACTTCACGACCGAGGGCATCGTCGCCTCGGGCTCATGGCCGTTCCAGGCGAACACGCTGGCGGCCAACGAGCAGCCGGTCTCGAGCACGGTGCCGGCCGAGGGCGCGACGGGCTGGGCCGACACGACCATGCTTGCCGCCAACGCCAAGCACCCGAACTGCGCGTACAAGTGGATGGAGTGGTCGCTGAACCCGAAGGTGCAGGGCGACGTCGCGGCCTGGTTTGGCTCCGTGCCGGCCGTGCCGGCGGCCTGCCAGGGCAATGCACTGCTGACTGACGCGGGCTGCGCCGCGAACGGATTCGACAACTTCGACAAGATCCACTTCTGGCGCACGCCGGAGGCCGGCTGCAGCCAGGGCACCTGCGTACCCTACAGCCGCTGGGCGACGGATTACGTTGCCGTCATGGGCGGCCGGTAACGGATCGCTGCTGCGCAGCCGCGTGCGGGCGGACTGCCGGCACGCGGGGGCGCCGTCGAATCGGAACTCCGAAGCTGAGCCCTGGAGGGGCCGGGAGCCCGGGCATGCGGTCGAGTCGCTCCTCGGGAATCGCTTTGTCGACCGCATGCCCGAGCCCCCGTCCGGGAACGCTGCAACATCGAATGACGGTTTTGAGCACATGACTTCGGCCATCGAACTGCAGGACGCGAGCCGTGCGTTCGGCTCGGTCGTTGCATTGGACCACGTGTCGCTCTGCCGTCGCTCCCGGTGAATTTTTCGCGCTGCTGGGTCCCTCCGGTTCGGGCAAGACCACCTGCCTGCGGCTGATCGCGGGCTTCGATCGTCCCGACAGCGGTCGCATCCTGCTCGAAGGGGAGGACGTCACGGACATTCCTCCCTACGACCGCAACCTCAATACCGTCTTCCAGGACTACGCGCTCTTCCCGCACATGACGGTCGCGGAGAACGTGGCTTACGGGCCCAGGGTGCGTGGAGTTGCTGCCAGCGAGCGTCGCCGGCGCGCGGCTGAGATGCTCGAGCTCGTGCGCCTCGGAAGCTACGGCGACCGAAGGCCCGCGCAGCTTTCAGGTGGCCAGAGGCAGCGTGTCGCGCTCGCCCGCGCGCTCATCAACAGCCCCAAGGTCCTGCTGCTCGACGAGCCACTTGGCGCACTCGACCTGAAACTCAGGGAAGAGATGCAGGCGGAACTTAAGGGCCTCCAGCAACGCCTGGGCATCACGTTCCTGTTCGTGACGCACGACCAGGGTGAGGCGCTCAGCATGGCCGACCGCGTAGCCGTCTTCAGCCACGGGCGGGTCGAGCAGCTCGACACGCCGCGCGGCCTGTACGCGCGTCCCCGCACGGCGTTCGTTGCCAGCTTCGTCGGCAGTGCCAACGTCGTCGAGGGCGAAGCAGCCGAGCGGCTGACGGGCCGCGCACAGTCGTTCGCGATCCGGCCCGAACTGATCGAGGTGCTGCCGGCGGGCGCTGCACCCGCAGACGGCGCAGTCACCTGCGACGGCACGCTCGAGGAAGTGCTCTACCACGGTGCCAGCAGCCGCTGCCACGTGCGCGTCGACCAAGCGACGCTGCTCGCCGTGTCACGTGCCGAGTCGGCCTCGGGTGAGGCCCTGCCACCGCAGGGTGCGCGCGTGCAGCTCGCGTGGCGGCCCGAAAGCATGGTCCATCTCGAAGCAGGTTGAGCCGTGCTGCGATCCGTCTCGACATTCTTTCAGCGACGCAATGCGTTCTACGTGTCGCTGCTGCTGGTGCCGCCGCTGATGTGGATGGGCACCGTATACCTCGGATCGCTCTTCACACTGCTCGCGCAGAGCTTCTACGCCATCGACGAATTCACCGCGCGCGTCGTCCCGAAGCTCACGCTGGCGACTTACCGGCAACTGTTCACGCAACCGGCGAATGTGGACATCGTCGTTCGAACGGTGCTGATGGCCGTCGCGGTGACCATCGCATCGGCGGTGATCGCGTTTCCGGTCGCCAACTACATGGCCCGCTTCGCAAGCCCGAAGCTGAAAGCGTTCTTCTACGTCGGCGTGATGCTGCCGATGTGGACCAGCTACCTCGTCAAGGTCTATGCGTGGCGCCTGATCCTGGCCAAGCAGGGCATCGCCTCGTGGTTGCTCGCCACGCTCGGGCTCCAGGGCGGACTTGACGCACTGCTCGCGACACCCGTGGTAGGCGGACCGTCGCTTGCCTCGTCCTACATCGGCATGTTCATCGTGTTCGTGTACATGTGGCTGCCATTCATGATCCTGCCGCTGGCCGCATCGCTCGAACGCGTGCCGGCCTCCCTGCTGCAGGCCTCAGCGGACCTGGGTGCGCGTCCTGCGCAGACTTTCCGCAACGTGATCCTTCCGCTTGCGCTGCCCGGACTCGCGGCGGGCTCAATCTTCACGTTCTCGCTGACACTCGGCGATTTCATCATCCCCAGCGTGGTCGGCTCACCCGGCTATTTCGTCGGCATGATGGTCTACCAGCAGCAGGGAACCGCCGGAAACATGCCGCTCGCTGCCGCGTTCTCGGTGGTGCCGATCGTGCTGATCGCACTGTACCTGACGTTTGCGCGCCGGCTTGGAGCCTTCGATGCGCTCTAGGCGGAACTGGAATGGCGCGTCCCTCGGCCAGAAGCTCGCGGCCGCAGCCGGACTCGCATTCCTCCATGCGCCGGTCTGGGTGATCGTGCTCTATGCCTTCACGACCGAGGACCGAACCTACCAGTTCCCTCCGCCGGGCCTGACGCTGCACTGGTTCGAGGTCGCTTTTGCGCGCTCGGACATCTGGGCGGCGATGAGGCTCTCCGTGGTAGTGGCCATCGCCGCCACTGCGCTCGCGCTGGTGCTCGGGACACTTGCAGCCTTCGCGCTTGCGAGGCGCCGCTTCGTGGGCAAGGAATCGATCACCCTCCTCTTCGTGCTGCCGATCGCGCTGCCCGGTATCCTGACTGGCCTGGCCCTGCTGGTCGGCATCCGCACGATCGGCATCGATCCGAACTTCTGGACCATCGTGGCCGGCCACGCGACCTTCTGCCTCGTGATCGTCTACAACAACGTGGTCGCACGGCTTCGGCGCATGCCAGCGAGCTGGGTCGAGGCCTCGATGGATCTCGGCGCCGACGGCTTCCAGACCTTCCGCTACATACTGCTGCCGCAGATCGCGAGCGCGCTGCTCGCGGGCGGCATGCTCGCCTTCGCGCTCTCCTTCGACGAGATCATCGTCACGCTTTTCACGGCCGGGCACCAGCAGACCCTGCCTATCTGGTTCTACAGCGAGCTGTTCCGGCCGCGTGATCGACCAGTCACCAATGTCGTCGCAGTCGTGGTGATGCTCGTGACACTGGTGCCGATCCTGCTGGCCTATTACCTGACCAGGCCGGACGAACAGGCGCGGGGCGCGTAAATCAATTCGGTGCCAGGCACCTATTTTTCAGCGAGGCGCAAATGCAAACGAAACTGCTCATCAACGGCAAACTCGTCCGGGGCGAGGGCAAGGTCGAGGAAGTGCTGAACCCGGCGACCGGCAAGGTGATCGCGAACGTACCGGAGGCATCACGCGGGCAGATCGATTCCGCCGTCAAGGCGGCGGACGCCGCGTTCGACGGCTGGGCACGAACGGCGCCGAAGGATCGCGCGACGCTGCTGCTCAGACTGGCAGACCGCATCGAGGCCGACGGCCAGGCGTTCGCGAAACTCGAGTCGCTGAACTGCGGTAAGCCACTCACCGCGGCACTGAACGACGAGATACCGGCGGTCGCCGACGTGTTCCGCTTCTTTGCCGGCGCCTGCCGCACGATGACGGGGGCCGTCGCGGGGGAGTATCTCTCCGGGTTCACGAGCATGATTCGCCGCGACCCGGTCGGAGTCGTGGCCTCAATCGCGCCCTGGAACTATCCGCTGATGATGGCTGCATGGAAGCTGGGCCCGGCGCTCGCCGCGGGCAACACCTGCGTCCTCAAGCCCTCTGAGCAGACGCCGCTCACGGCACTCAGGCTGGGCGAGCTGCTGGCGGAGATCTTCCCAGCCGGCGTCGTCAACATCGTATGCGGGCGCGGCCCATCGGTCGGCGCGCCGCTGACGAAGCACCCGAAGGTCAGGATGATCTCGCTCACCGGAGACGTCGCAACCGGCGCAAAGATCCTCGGCCAGGCGAGCGACGGCATCAAGCGCACACACCTCGAACTCGGCGGCAAGGCACCGGTGATCGTTTTCGATGACGCGGACGTCGAGTCGGTCGTCGCCGGCGTGCGCACTTTCGGCTATTACAACGCGGGACAGGACTGCACCGCGGCCTGTCGCATCTACGCGGGCGCGAAGGTGTACGACCGACTGGTCGCCGATCTCTCCTCCGCCGTCAGCTCCATCAAGACCGGGCTGCAGACCGCCAAGGACGTCGAGATGGGACCGCTGATCAGCGCCGAGCAGCGCAACCGGGTCGCTGGCTTCGTCGCGCGCGCGCGGAAGCAGAAGCACATCGAGATCACCGCGGGCGGAAGCGCCGGAACCGGCGGCGGCTTCTTCTTCGAGCCGACGGTGGTCGCGGGCGCGAGGCAGACGGACGAGATCGTCCAGCGCGAAGTGTTCGGCCCGGTGGTCTCGGTGACCCGTTTCAAGGACGCGGACCAGGCCGTGTCGTGGGCCAACGACTCCGACTACGGACTCGCCTCGTCGGTTTGGACCCAGGACGTCGGCAAGGCGCTCAGCGTCGCATCGCGGCTGCAGTACGGCTGCACCTGGATCAACACGCATTTCATGCTGGTCAGCGAGATGCCGCATGGCGGCCTGAAGCGCTCCGGCTACGGCAAGGACCTGTCGATGTACGCACTCGAGGACTACACCGTCGTTCGTCACGTGATGGCGAAACTCTAGCGTCGCGATCGCGGGGCGCGCAGGGCCGAGGCTGGAAGCTGGCGGGTGCCCGGTACATTGCCGGCTGTCACATTGCGGTAATGGTCGGCGGGCATGCTGTTGCCTGTCGAGCAAGTTCCACCCCCGAACGCCTCGACTGCTTCGGACCCGTCGAAAGGCAGCGTCAGCCGACACAGGCAGCAAGGACGGACGCGCTAAGTCCTCGAATCGGTCCCGGATGCCGGGACAGGGATCCCCGCCCTGTTCCGGCTTTCTTTTTTGGTGTTTTTCGCTAACCCAGGCACTCGTTCGCGCCAGCCAGACCGGGCGTTCTTGCTGCGAAAGCGATGCTTCCCATCCACCGGGAACACGTCAGGCGACTTGCGCGAGCAGTCGCTCGATCATGTCCTCGGCCTGCCTGCGATAGCCGCCACCGAACAGGTTGAGGTGGTTGAGCACATGGTAGAGGTTGTAGAGCGGCATGCGCTCGGAAGCGCCCGGCTCCAGCGGCCACGCGGCATCGTACGCCGCGTAGAACTCCCGCCCGTACCCGCCGAACAGCCGCGTCATTGCGAGGTCGGCCTCACGGTCGCCGAAGTAGATGGCTGGGTCGAAGACCAGCGGATGACCGGCGGAATCTTCGGCGTGATTGCCAGCCCAGAGGTCGCCGTGCAGCAGCGATGGCGCTGGTGCATGTCCACCAAGCAGCGCTGGCACCCGCTCGCAGAGCAGCCGGCCACGGTCGATCAACCTGCCGCATTCGCCGTTCGATTCCGCCAGTGCAAGCTGCGGCTCCAGGCGTCGAGTCACGTAAAACCTGCCCCAGTCAGTGTCGGGGTCATTGACCTGCCTGGTCAGGCCGATGGTATTGGTTCGATGCCAACCGAAGGTCCCGCTCGTCTTGCGGTGCTGTTGGGCCAGCAGCTCACCGAGCCGCGCTTCGCTGCCTCGCGCTGGCGACCTGAGATCGAACCACTCCAGCGCCAGCCACGCTCGATTCGCAGCCACGCCGACGCCGAACACCGTCGGTACCCGGATCGCACTGGCCGATGCCAGCGCGTGCAATCCCTCCGCCTCCGCTTCCAGGACCCATGCCCGGTCGTCGGGGGCAAACTTGACGAACATCGAACCCGCGTCACTCGACCAACGAACGCAACTGCTGGCATCGCCACCGGAGACCGATTCGTGCGGTGCGCGTGCGAGCTCGTGCCCGGTTGCGGACGAGATCGAACTTGCCAGTTCATGCCAGTCAGGTTTCCGGTACAGCATCGCGTCTGCGCAAGGACGGCATTTTCGCCACGACCCGAGCACGGATCCCCAGGCAGGGACCCATGCGGTTCCGTAAGCGATCGCCGATGCTGCGGATCAACTCCCCTTGCGGCGCGCGCGGCGTACCGTCTTCCCGGCCTTGCGCTTCGCCTTGCGGACCACCTTCTTCTTCGTCTTGCGCTTGCTGGTCTTACCGGCGTGCAGCGGTCTTCGCGGGCGGCGCCTTCACGATCTCCGCATAGGTGTCGGTCGCCACGGCGCGGGCACCCTTGCCGGCGCGCTTCAGGATCGCGACCACGCGCTTGATGTCCTTCGCGATACGCTCGCGCACCGCCTTGAGCTCCCCGGCCTGCCCACCCACCAGCGCGCGAACGCTCTGGGCACGCGACACTCGTTCGAGCTGTTCCGCTGCATTGGTGAGCGCAGCGCTTACGACCTCGAGCTGCAGCTCGAGAAGGCTCTCGACCGTGTGTTGCGTCAGCGTCGTAAGTCGCAACCCGGAGCGCGTCACCGCGCGAACCGGCTTCTGCAACGCCTTGACGCCTGTTGCCGACTTCTCTGCAGCCCGGCGCATGAGTGTTGCGGGTGCACGGCGCAGTACCCGTGCCTGCTCGCCGGCGAACTCCACCTGCTCGTTCATCAGTTTCCTGGCTTTTCCGACCATGGATGACTCCCGTTTCGTGCCGCGACGCGGCACCTCTTTTGCCTAAGGTAACGCGGCGCCGAACTGCCGCCTATTCGGGATTGACCCTAGTAGGCGCAGCCCATAAGTCAACAATGCCTGAATCACCTGCTTCTACAACCAGCCACCTCATGGGCTTCAGCGGCAATCGAGTCGCAAGCTTTGATCCGGCGAGGCGGCGGCCCGCATTCTCCACCAGGACCTTGAATTCCTCTGCGCAGCGATGCGCAGATGGATTTGGATCGATCACCTCGCAGCGAATCTCGACAGGGCCAGGCCGCAAGGCGATCACGCCACCGAGCATTACGATCCCGCTGCCGGATTCGAGCAGGTCAGCCGCCATTGCGAGCCGCTGCTCGGACGAAGCGTCGTCGAGGAAAAGAGCTTGCTCGTATCCGGGCCTAGGTCCGTGCACCATGTGATGGTCACTTGTGTGAAAATCAACGGGTCCAACTACATCACCGAACCGCCGGCTGATCAATCCGCGCCGCCGCGCGCCGGTGCCTTGACGCAGGAGCAGGCGCCATGAGTGCAGTCGCCAGCAGACTCTCCATACTCGATCGATATCTCACGGTGTGGATATTCGCGGCAATGGCGCTTGGAATCGCCCTGGGCTGGTTCGTGCCCGACGTCGAGTCGCTTGTCGATTCTTTCAGCGTCGGGACGACGAACATCCCGATTGCCGTCGGGCTGATCCTGATGATGTACCCGCCCTTCGCCAAGGTTCGTTACGAGGACCTGCCGGACGTTTTTCGCGACAGGAAGATCCTGACGCTGTCACTGGTGCAGAACTGGGTCATCGGGCCAGTCCTGATGTTCGTGCTGGCCGTGACGTTTCTCTCGGACAAGCCCGAATACATGGCGGGCCTGATCCTGATCGGGCTCGCCCGCTGCATCGCGATGGTGATCGTGTGGAATGAGCTGGCGGGCGGTTCGACCGAGTACGCGGCCGGCCTGGTCGCATTCAACTCGATCTTCCAGGTGCTGTTCTACAGCGCGTATGCGTGGCTGTTCGTGACCGTGCTGCCGCCACTGCTGGGCCTGCACGGGTCGGTCGTCGATATCTCGATCGGTCAGATCGCCAGCAGCGTCTTCGTCTACCTGGGCATTCCCTGCATTGCCGGGATATTGACGCGCGCAGTGATGCTGCGCTTCGTGACGAAGGAGTATTACCACCAGCGCTTCGTGCCGATGATCAGCCCGATTACGCTCGTCGCGCTGCTGTTTACGATCGTGGTGATGTTCAGCCTCAAGGGCAAGCTGATCGTCACGATCCCGATGGACGTCGTTCGGATTGCCGTGCCGCTGCTGATCTACTTCGTAGTGATGTTTCTCGTGTCCTTCGCGATGGGCAGGCGCGCCGGCGCCGGCTACCCGAAAAGCGCCACGCTGTCCTTCACGGCTGCGAGCAACAACTTCGAGCTTGCCATCGCCGTGGCGGTCTCGGTCTATGGAATCAACTCCGGGGTGGCGTTCGCGGCCGTGATCGGGCCGCTGGTGGAGGTGCCGGTAATGATCGCACTGGTGAACGTAGCCTTCCTGCTGCAACGGCGCTGGTTCAGCGGCGCGGGGGGCACGCCGACGCCGACCGGGTGACCGCCCGGCAGGTCTTGCTGAACAGCATCAGAACTCGTCGCGGCCGGTCAGTTCCTTTTCCATCCGGTCCGCGCTGATGGTCACCGCCTCGATCACCTCCTGGAGAAACCCCGGGGTCGTTTCTGCCGGTATCGCATAGGAGAACACGACCAGATACTCGTCCTCTCCCTGGCTCACCTGCCAGGCGCCCAGCACCATCCGGACGTTCTCCTTGAGCAGGTGATCCGCAAGCTCGGCCGGCAGGGCACCCTGGCCACGATTGGCAACCGACCAGACGTCACGGAACGCCGTATCGGCGATGTTCGTCGTCTTCGACGCGATCCAGACCAGCTGCGTTCGACCGTCCGGCAGCGTGTAGTTCAGCCGGAAGTCGCCGCCATCAGCGGTGAATGGGAGATTGGCGGCTTTCAGGGTCGCCTCGACCCGCGCGTCCAGGGCCGGCGCCTCAGGCGCGTCCTCGGCCGCCGCGCTGGCGGTCACGCTGGCCATCAGCATTAGAGACAGGGCACGAGCGTAATTTGTCACCGAACTTCCTCCGGGGCCCCGGCCCGTATCCTTGCGAGATGTACTGTTGAAAGATGGGCAAGCGTACGCGCGGCCGGCACCTGGGCGAAACCCCCGGGACAAATGGCCTGCGTGCAGCCCGACTCGAAGGGCAGTCTCGATTTCCTCTTGCCCGGTCGTGCGCGGCGTTCGGTCGAGCGTGGATATGTTTAAATCACGAGATCGCTACCGGAGGGGCCCAGTGTTCAATCGAACTTCGTTGCTAGGCTTGCTGGCTGTCGGAATCACGTGCACCGCGGGCGTGTCGACCGCTGCGAGCAATCCCGCCACCCAGTTGCAGGTTCCGGACGATCCCGCCAAGGTCACGCCGCTCACGGTCGGAACCACCATCCCGACGGTCACCGTTCGCAATCCAGACGGCACTGACCGAAGCTTCGGACCGGCCTCGATCCAGAAGCCAACCGTGCTGATTTTCTATCGCGGCGGCTGGTGCCCGTACTGCAACACCCACCTCGGTGAACTGAAGACCGCTGAACCGGCGCTGCTGGAACTCGGCTACGAGCTGGTGTTCATGAGTGCCGACCAGCCGGACCTGCTCTATTCGAGCCTGAAGGAACCGGACATCCACTACACGCTGCTCTCGGACGCGCGGATGAATGCAGCGCGTGCCTACGGTGTCGCTTTTCGCGTCGATGACGCGACCTACACACGCTACAAGGGTTTCGGCATCGACCTCGAAGCCGCCTCGGGCGAAACTCATCACGAACTGCCGGTCCCGGCGGTGTTCATCATCAATACCAGCGGCGTCATCGAGTTCGAATACGCCAATCCCGACTACAAGGTGCGGCTCAAGTCCGACGTGCTGGTTGCGGAGGCGCGTCGCCTCGCCGAGGCGTCGCCGACGGCCGACGCCGAGCCCGCTGAGGGGCGCCGCCCCGGCAGGCGTCAGCGCACGTCTGTCAGCCGTCTCGCGCGCACGCCAAGCGTCCGCCCGAATCCCTGGGCTTCCGCGAACGCATCCACGGCCGCGAGATCAGGCGCCCGGCGACGCAGTTCGTCGCGGGAGGGGCTGAGCGGCATGTCGCAGGCGATGCCCGTGAGCCGTCGTGACAGGTATGCCGAGTCGCGGTACTCACGCAGGCTCTGCGCAACGAACGCCGCATTGCGGAACTTGAGCTTCGGGATCGCGTCGAGGTTCTCGTAGACGCCGTCCAGCGTCGTGTAGTGTTTCAGCAGCGTCGCGGCGGTCTTGCGGCCGACGCCGGGAACGCCCGGAATGTTGTCCACCGCGTCGCCCATCAGCGCCAGGAAGTCGGCCATGCGTTCGGGGACCACGCCGAAGCGCTCCTCGATGTCCCTGTAGCCATAGCGCACGTCGGCGACCGCGTCCCAGTAGGTGTCAGGCGCGGTCACGAGCTGCGTCAGGTCCTTGTCCCGGCTGACGATCGTGACGGCCTGCCCTTCGCGTTGCGCCTGTGCCGCCAGCGTGCCGATGATGTCGTCGGCCTCGTAGCGCGAACTGCCGAACTCGGCGATGCCGAAGCTGCGCACCAGGTCCCGGCATAGCGAGAACTGTCGCTTCAATTCAGGCGGCGCCGGTTCGCGATTGGCCTTGTACGCCGGGTAGATCTCGTTGCGGTAGGACTGCTCGAGGCTCTCGTCGAATGCGACCGCAATGTGGCCCGGCGACTCCCTGTCCAGCAGGTCGCTCAGGAACCGGGCAAACCCGTGGACCGCGTTGACCGGGTTGCCCTCGGGGTCGGTGAACTCGAGCGGCACCGAGAAATAGGCGCGGAAGATGAATACGCTGGCGTCGACAAGGTAGAGCACGGGCGGCATTCTGGGCGAGTACGCCGGCTGCTGCCAGCGCAACAGAGCTATCCGCATGCCCGTCGATATCCTGCCGATCGAGCGCCGCCACATCGCCGGGTTCCGCGAGGTGCTGGACTCCGTGGCGCGCGAGCGGCGCTATCTCGCGTTCACCGAGGCGCCGCCGATGCCGCAGGTGCGCCGTTTCGTACTTGGGAACCTGCGCAGCGCCGCCCCGCAGTTCGTGGCCGTGGACGACGGGCGCGTCGTGGGCTGGTGCGATATCGCCCCGAAGACGCGTGAGGCCCTCCGGCACAGCGGCGTCCTCGGCATGGGCGTGGCCGCAACACACCGCGGGACCGGGGTCGGTGCGAGGCTGCTCACCGCGACGCTGGAGGCAGCCTTCGCCAGCGGACTCACGCGCGTGGAGCTCACCGTGCTGGCCGACAACGCGGCCGCCGTCGCGCTCTACCGGCGCTTCGGCTTCGAGACCGAGGGCCTGTGCCGAGGCTACCTGTTACTGGACGGCCGCGCCCAGGACGCGATGATCATGGCGAAGCTTCGAAAGTAATTCGGTGCCATGCACCGAATTTTTTGGTTCCGACCAAAAAAGGAGAATGTCCCCTATTTCCCTATTTCCAGCCGAGGCGCTGGTGCAGCGGGCTGGAGCGTGGGAAGTGCGCCCGCAGGTACTCCATCTGGTCGGCCAGCACCTTGCGGCCCTTCAGGTAGATGTACTCCGCGTAACTCGGCGTGAACGGAATCGCGATCAGCTGCAGCTTCGCCTGCTCGGGCGTGCGCCAGGCCTTCAGGTTGTTGCAGCTGCGGCAGGCGGTGACGACGTTGTTCCAGGCGTCGCGCCCGCCGCGCGACAATGGGGTCACGTGGTCGCGGGACAGCTGGTTGGACAGGAACCGCTGCCCGCAGTACATGCAGACGTGCGCATCGCGCTTGAACAGGGTCTCGTTGTTGAGCGGCGGGACGTAGCCCGCGCGGACATTGCCGGGATTGTGGCTGTGCCCCAGCGTCGCGACGATCGAGCTGACCTCGACCACAGTGCGGCGGCCGGTGCTGGCATTGGTGCCCCCGCGCAACCGGAACAACGGCTGTCCGAATGCGTAGGCGACCTGGCCCATGAAATGCAAACGGACGGCATCCCGGTAGTCGATCCACTCCAGTGGCATCCCCGAGACGTCGGTACGCAGGACCTCCTGTGAGAGGCTGTGCATGGGCTGAAAGATACGTTACCGCTGTGCAATAATCCATTCCCCCGCCCGGCCGCAGATTTACCAGAAATTCCCGGCCCGGCGGCAACTTAGCTTTCCTGTCCGGGCTACCGGGGGGTCGCACCTCCCAATGCATCGATGAGGTCACCATGTCGCTAACGATCGGAGTGCCACGCGAAACCTTCGCGGGCGAAAAGCGCGTCGCCACCGTTCCCGAAGTGGTCGAAAAGCTGGTCAAGCTCGGCTTCGCGGTCAAGGTCGAAACCGGTGCGGGTGCCGCCTCCAATTGCGACGACGACACCTACCAGGCCGCCGGCGCCGGGATCGCGGGAAGCGCCGCGGAACTGCTCGGCAACTCCGACATCATCTTCAAGGTGCGCCCGCCCACGCCCGAGGAAATCGCGCTGATCAAGCCCGGCAGCACGCTGATCGGCTTCATCTGGCCGGCGCAGAACCCTGAACTCATGCAGCAGCTCGCCGATCGCAAGCTCACGGTGCTGGCCATCGACTCCCTGCCGCGCCAGCTCTCCCGCGCCCAGAAGATGGACGCGCTTACCTCCATGGCCAGCATCAGCGGTTACCGCGCCGTGATCGAGGCCGCCAACGCCTTCGGCCGCTTCTTCAACGGCCAGATCACCGCCGCGGGCAAGGTTCCGCCGGCCAAGGTCTTCATCGCCGGCGCCGGCGTCGCCGGCCTGGCTGCCATCGGCACGGCCGCCAACCTCGGCGCCATCGTGCGCGCCAACGACACCCGCGCCGAGGTCGCCGACCAGGTCGTGTCGCTGGGTGGCGAATTCGTCAAGGTCGACTACGAGGAAGAAGGTTCCGGCGGCGGCGGCTACGCCAAGGTGATGAGCGAGGGCTTCCAGCAGGCCCAGCGAGAGATGTACGCCAAGCAGGCGAAGGATGCGGACATCATCATCACGACCGCGCTGATCCCGGGCAAGCCCGCGCCGAAGCTCATCACCGCCGAGATGGTGAAGAGCATGAAGCCGGGCAGCGTCATCGTCGACATGGCGGCCGAGCAGGGCGGCAACTGCGAACTCACCGTTCCCGGCGAAGCCGTGGTGCGGCACGGCGTGACCATCATCGGCTACACGGACCTCGCCAGCCGCCTGGCCAAGCAGTCGTCGACGCTGTACTCGAACAACCTGCTGCGCCTGACCGAGGAGCTCTGCAAGACCAAGGACGGCGTCATCAACGTCAACATGGACGATGACGCCATTCGCGGCCTGACCGTGGTCAAGGACGGCAACATCACCTGGCCGCCACCGGCGCTGCAGTTGCCGACCCCGCCGGCGAAGGCGAAAGCCAGCCGCCACCCCCCCGAAGAAATCCGGCCATGGACACGGCGCCGGCGAGCCGACCTCGGGCAAGAGCCTGGCCATCACGTTCGCGGTCGGCGCGCTGCTCTTCTGGCTGGTGGGGGCCTTCGCGCCGGCCTCGTTCCTCGCGCACTTCACGGTCTTCGTGCTGGCCTGCTTCATCGGCTACATGGTGATCTGGAACGTGACGCCCGCGCTGCACACGCCGCTGATGAGCGTCACGAACGCGATCTCGAGCATCATCGCGGTCGGCGCGCTGATCCAGGTCGCGCCTCCACTCGGTGACGGAATAGAGGGACGGCCCGACATGCTGATCCTCGGCCTCGCGGTCGCGGCACTCACGCTCACGGCCATCAACATGTTCGGCGGCTTCGCCGTCACCCGTCGCATGCTTGCGATGTTCCGCAAGTAGGAGAGCGCAGGCATGTCATCAAGTCTCGTCACGATGGCCTATATCGCGGCCACCATCCTGTTCATCCTGAGCCTGGGCGGCCTCTCCAATCCCGAGACCTCACGGCGCGGCAACCTCTACGGCATCGTCGGCATGACGATCGCGGTGCTCGCAACGGTGTTCGGGCCGCGGGTCACTGCCGCCGGCTTCCCGTGGATCATCGGATCGCTCGCGGTCGGCGGCACCATCGGCCTTTATGCGGCCCGCAAGGTGCAGATGACGCAGATGCCCGAGCTGGTCGCGATCATGCACAGCCTGGTCGGCCTCGCCGCGTGCATCGTGGGCTATGCGAGCTACGTCGACACATCGATCACCTTCACCGGCTCAGAGAAGACCATTCACGAGGTCGAGATCTACCTCGGTATCCTGATCGGTGCCGTCACGTTCTCTGGCTCGGTGATCGCCTTCGGCAAGCTGTCGGGCAAGATCAGCGGCAAGCCGATGCTGCTGCCCGCGCGCCACTGGCTCAACCTGGCCGGGTTGCTGGCCGTGATCTGGTTTGGCGCCGCTTTCCTCGGGGCGCACGACATCGACGCCGGCATGATGCCGCTCGCAGTGATGACGGTGATCGCGCTGCTGTTCGGCATCCACATGGTGATGGCGATCGGCGGCGCGGACATGCCGGTCGTGGTGTCGATGCTGAACAGCTACTCGGGATGGGCGGCGGCGGCCACCGGTTTCATGCTGTCCAACGACCTGTTGATCGTCACCGGTGCACTGGTCGGCTCCTCCGGCGCGATCCTCTCCTACATCATGTGCCAGGCGATGAACCGGAACTTCATCAGCGTCATCGCCGGTGGCTTCGGCACGGGTGGCGGCACGGCCCCGGCCGCGGCCGGCGCAGAGCCGGCCGGCGAAGTGACCCCGATCAGCGCGGTCGAGACGGCGGAACTGCTGCGCGACTCGAAGAGCGTGATCATCGTGCCGGGCTACGGCATGGCGGTCGCCCAGGCGCAGCACACCGTGTACGAGATCACCAAGTTGCTGCGTGAGAGGGGCATCAACGTGCGCTTCGGCATCCATCCGGTCGCAGGCCGCATGCCCGGGCACATGAACGTGCTGCTCGCCGAGGCCAAGGTGCCCTACGACATCGTGTTCGAGATGGACGAGCTGAACGAGGACTTCCCGGACACCGACGTCTCGATGGTGATCGGCGCCAACGACATCGTGAACCCCGCGGCCGAGGATGATCCCACCAGCCCGATCGCCGGCATGCCGGTGCTGCAGGTGTGGAAGGCCAGGACCTCCATCGTGATGAAGCGCTCGATGGCCTCGGGCTACGCCGGCGTCGACAATCCGCTGTTCTACAAGGAGAACAACCGGATGCTGTTCGGTGATGCGAAGAAGATGCTCGACGAGGTGCTGGTCGCGCTGAAAAGCTGATCGAAAGACCGGGGGTATTCTCCCTTTCCGAAAATGGGGGACAGTCCCCCATTTTCGTAGCGGCCAAAGCACATTCCCCTTTCCCGAGGGCGGAAATGGGGAATGCACGCGATGCCGTCAATATTTCTCCGGGCCGCAAATTTGCCGCTAGACTCGCGCGGTGATGACGAACGACGAGTCTGCTGAACAAGCGCTGGAGGGCATCTGGACCAAGCTGCGTCGCCGCAAGGTGGTGCAGTGGGGTGTCGTATACGCCGCCGGCGCCTGGGGCCTGCTGCAGGGCCTCGCCTACGTCAGCGCAACGTTCAACTGGCCGCTGCAGCTGCAGCAGCTGGCGACCCTCGCCCTTCTGGTCGGCCTGCCGATCGTGCTGGTGGTCTCCTGGTACCACGGCGACAAGGGCCAGCAGCGCGTTACGGCCGCCGAACTCGCCATCATCACGCTGTTGTTCCTGCTGGGCGGCGGGATCTTCTGGCGCTATGACCGGGCCAGCAGTGTTACCGCTCCTGCCGACGCTTCGGCGCAGGCACCCGGCAGCGCGTCGTCAGCCGCTCCGGACCTGTCGGTGGTATCCGCAAGGTCGATCGCCGTGCTGCCGTTCGAGAACATGTCCGGTGACCCGGCCAATGAGTACTTCTCGGACGGCATCTCCGAGGAGATCCTGAACGTGCTCGCCCGCGTGCCCGAACTCAGCGTTGCCGCACGCACCTCGTCGTTCCAGTTCAAGGGCGAGAAGCGCGACGTCGAGCAGATCGCAACGCAGCTCAAGGTGCGCATGGTGCTCGAGGGCAGCGTGCGGAAGCAGGGGGACCGGGTGCGGATCACCGCCCAGTTGATCGATGCCCAGACCGGCTATCACGTCTGGTCGGAGACCTACGACCGCGAACTCAAGGACATCTTCGCGATCCAGGACGAGATCGCGCGAGCGATCGGCGATGAACTGAAGGTCCGGGTGGTCGGAGCCGGCGCCGCCGGTTCCTCGGTCAGCGGCACGAAGAACCTGAAGGCCCACGATCTCTACCTGCGTGGCCTGGCCCTGTGGCAGGTCCGGCGTGACGACGAACTCTGGGCCGCGATCGACTCGTTCGAGCAGGCCATTGAGGCGGACCCTGGGTACGCGGAAGCCTGGGGCGGCCTGGCGCTCGGCTATTCGGTGATCTTCGATTACACGGTGCGCATCTCGCAGCAGGATGCCAATGCCCGCGGTCGCGAGGCCGCCGAGCGGGCGCTGGTGCTCGACCCGACGCTTGCCGAGCCCTACGCGGCGCTTGGCAACATCGAAAGGAGTGAGCTGCACTACGCAACCGCAGTCGCATTGCTCAAGAGGGCCATTGCACTCAAGCCTTCGTTCGCCACGGCTCACCAGTGGCTCGGCACCACGTTGGTGGATACAGGCGAGCAAGCGGAGGGCCTGGCTTCTCTGGCGCGTGCTGCCACGCTCGATCCTCGTTCGCTGATCGTCGCAGACAACTACTCGACCATGCTGCTCATTGCCGGGCGCAATGCGGAGGCGATTGCCGCCTGCGAACCCTCGCTCACGTACGCACCCGATTCCACTCTCTGCGTGTCGAGCATCGGGCCGGCGTACCTGATGGAAGGGAAGCTCGACCGTGCGAGGCCGTACTACGATCAGTGGGCGAGGAACTGGGGCACCGGCACCGACCGCCAGGTCGCGGAGCTTTTCGATGCGTTAGAGCGAAAGAGCGATCGCAAGGCCTTTGCGCGCAAGCTCGCGGCGACGCCTGATCGAAGCTGGAACGATCCCGCGAGCGGATACCTGATGTCGGCATTCGACATCCCGCTGCTGCTGATGCTGCTGGAAGAGCACGAACTGGCGCTTCAGTACATCCATTCGGCGAGTCAGAGCACGCCCCTCAGCCGGGCCATGCTGCTGCCGGTGATGGACCCGATCCGCTGCGACGCGCGGTTCCGCGACACGGCTGCAAGCATGAAAATCAGGGACCTGCGCGCCGAGAGGCTCTGTACCTGAAATCGAGGACAGGTTGCCCGCCGTCGGTCCGGCGAGCGGCGACCTCTGAAGTCGCAGCCCGGCTCGTCAATCCGGTCCGGCCCGATCACGCGCTCTAACGACTCTGCCAGTCGCCCGACTTTCCGCCCTGCTCCCGCCACTTCTGGCGCTCTTCGGGTGTCATCTTCTGCATCTGCTCGCGCTGCTCCGGCGTCATTTTCTGCATCTTCTCGCGGAATTCCTGGCGCTGCTCCGGAGTCATCTGCCTGAGTCTCTCGCGCATCTGCTCGCGCTGCTCCGGCGGCACCTGCTGCCAGCGCTCGCGCAACTGCTCACGCTCTGCCGACGGCAGGTCCTTGTACCGTCGATAGGTCTCGCGCAGCTGTTGCTGCTCACCGGGCGGCAGGCTGCGGAACTCCTTGTAGCGCTCGCGCAGTTGCTCGCGCTCGTCCGGCGGCATTTCCCGCCACTGGTCGTATCGCTTGCGTGCCTGTTCACGCTGTGCGGGCGTCAGCGATTCCCAGCGCTTTGCGCCGCGTACCAGTTGTGCCTGTTGCGCCGGGGGCAGGCTGTCCCAGCGCGATCGCAAGGGCTCGAGCGCCTGCTGCTGCTCGGCCGTGAGCTGGCTCCATGGAACGGCTTGCGAGGTCGCAGGCGCGGTCTGCGCCTGGACAGCGATACTTGCCGCCAGCAGCACGCCAGCGACGACGATTTTCAGACGGCCTTTCATTTGACTCGCTCCTGTCCCCTGCCTGCCTTTCCGCAATGCTGGCCGCGCAACCCGTGGCCCAGGTCGTTACAGCACCGTGCAGTTCCGTGATCGCGCTGGCCGCGCATGTCGGACACTTCAACCACTGCTGCCAGCCACCTCGAATCCGTTCGCGTTCAGCCATTCGTAGAAAGCGAGGTCGTTTTCCACGAGGCCCAGATCATCGCCGTTTGCGAGTAGTTCCACCGGAGCGGACGACGCATCGACAGCAATCACATCGGCTGCGACCACCTCGGCAGCCGTCGGCGATTCCGGCCCCTGCGCACGCCACAGCAGCACTGCGACCAGTGCCACCGAGGCCATCGCGGCCGCGGGCGCCCACGAACGCCACGCCATGCCTCGCGGCTGCCGAACCTCGGCCACCGCAGCTCGTCGCGCCGCGGCCAACCGTGCGCGTGCGTTTCCATCCAGCGACTCCACGCTCGCGTCGAACAATTCGCGTGCGCGCTTCTCGGTGCCGGTCAGTTCACGCTCCTGGCTGTCCATCACCACACCTCGCCCAGTTGATCGCGCAGCGCATGCACTGCGCGGAAGTAATGCGTCTTGACGCTGCCCTCGGAGCAGCCCATCGCCGCTGCAGTCCCGGCCACGTCCAGGCCTTCGAGGCAACGCAGCGCGAACGCCTGTTGCTGTCGCGCCGGCAATGCGGCCAGCGCCGATTCAAGCCGGAGCATCGCCTCGTCCGTTACCGCTCGATCCAGAGGATCCTGGCCTCCGTCGGCAACCTGTTCAATCGGATCCTCACGGCCTTCGTCGTCCCGCCACTGGCCCGGCAGAAAGGCAAAAATCTTCGAGCGCACCGAGCGACGCCGCTGGAAGTCACGGATCCCGTTCCAGAGTATCCGGTAGAAGATAGGCTTCCACTCCGCCGCGGGGCGTGCGGCGTAGCTGCGGGCGAACCGCAGCATCGCGCCCTGGACGATGTCGAGCCCGTCATCGCGGTTGCGGACCGCCATCTCGGCAATGCGGCATGCCCGCCGCTCGACGTCGGAGAGGAAGGCGTTCAGTTCCGCGGCCTGGTCCAAACACTCTCCTCCGGTCCCTTCAGCGCAGCCGGCGCCATCGGGCCCCGGGATCGAGATTCCCAGACTAGCAAAGCTCTCCATGAGGTTAGACTGCACCGCTCCGGCCTGGCTATTTCCTGGTCTCAGTTGACCATAACGCCAGTGCGGACAATCGGTTGACGCAATGTCCTGATGAAGATTTGCACCGGGGACGCGAGGCGCGGGCCGGGCGTGTCCCGGACGCGGGACGCAATCTGGACAGTGTCTATGTTTTTTGCAATACAGCAATGTAAGTAACTGATTCACATAGATTAATATTCTTCCGGTGATTTTCTGACCAGAACGAAAAACTCTTTTGTGAAACCGGCACTTGGCAGCTGTACCCGCAATTCACCCACAGACTTATCCACAGCACATGTGGAAAACTTCACATAAGCGTTCGCAGCGATGAGCGGCATCCTGGTCGTCGCAATAGACGCGCCGCTGCGGCGACTTTTCGACTATCGCGCGCCTCCACAGGCAGCGCCAGAATCGCTGCGGCCTGGTGTCCGCGTGTGGGTACCGTTCGGGCGCCGCCGCGTGGTTGGCGTCGTGGTGGAAACACGGGCCAGTTCAGACGTCCCCGAATCGAAACTGAAGACCGCCGTCGCCGTGATAGACGACGAACCGGTATTCGACGCGCCGCTGCTGGAACTGCTGTGCTGGGCGGCGGATTACTACCGGCACCCGCCGGGCGAAGTGATCGCCGCGGCGCTGCCGGCGCCGCTGCGCAGCGGGGACTCAATGCTCGAGACGAGCGAGCGCTGGGCGCTCAGTGCCGCAGCGCGTACCGGCAGTCTTGCGGCCCTGCCGACACGAGCCAACCGGCTGCGGGAAATGGCGCAGTTCCTCGAGGCCCGTGACGGTGCCGATGCGGCAGGGCTGGCGACGGTTTCGCCTCGCTGGCGCGACCATGTGCGCGAACTCGAGAAACGAGGCTGGGTGACCAAGTTCCGCATGGCGGAAGCGCCATCACCACGACCGGATGTGCGTGCCAGCCAGGGACTGGAACCAACGCCGGACCAGCGTTCGGCGATCGAAGCCATCGCCGGCGCGCAGGGCCGGCACGTCTCGTTCCTGCTGCACGGGGTCACCGGCAGCGGCAAGACCGAGGTCTACCTGCGCGCGATCGAGGAGGTCGTGGCGCGCGGCGAGCAGGCGCTGGTGCTGGTGCCCGAGATCGCGCTCACCCCGCAGCTGGTCAGTCGATTCGCGGCGCGCTTCGACGCACCGCTCGCGGTGCTGCACTCATCGCTTACCGACCAGGAACGGCTGCGCGCATGGCGGGCGGCACGCAGTGGCGCTTCGCCGGTCGTGATCGGCACGCGCTCGGCGATCTTCGCGCCGCTGGCACGCCCGGGGCTCATCGTCGTGGACGAGGAGCACGACGCCTCCTACAAGCAGCAGGAAGGATTCCGCTATTCCGCACGCGACCTCGCGCTCGCGCGGGCGCAGCGGCTTTCGATCCCGGTGGTGCTGGGGTCGGCTACACCCTCGCTCGAAAGCCTCGAGCGGGCGCGATCGGGCAAGGCCACGCTGCTTTCGCTGCCGACCCGCACGGCGGGTGCCTCGCAACCGGCGCTGCACCTCGTCGACCTGCGCAGGCACGCCGCGACACAGGGCATCGCCACGCCGACCGTACTCACCATCAAGCGACACCTCGACGCGGGCGGACAGGTGCTGCTGTACCTGAACCGCCGCGGCTACGCGCCGTCGCTGTTCTGCCCGTCCTGCGGCTGGGCCGCGCCCTGCCCGCGCTGCGACGCGCGGCTGACGGTGCACCAGCGAGAGCAGCGCCTGCACTGCCATCACTGCGGAACGGAACAACGGGTGCCGGAGGCCTGCCCGACCTGCGGCGAAGCGGTGAAACCGGTGGGCCAGGGAACGGAGCGCATCGAGGAAACGCTTTCGCGCCTGTTCCCGGACGTGCCGCTGGCGCGCATAGACCGGGACGCGGTCCGGCGCCGCGGCGCGCTCGAGGCCGCGCTCGATCGCGTGACGAGCGGCGAAGTCCGGCTGCTGGTCGGCACCCAGATGCTGACCAAGGGACATCACTTCCCGGACGTCAGCCTGGTCGTGGTACTGAACGCCGACCAGGGCCTGTTCGGTACCGACTTCCGGGCGAGCGAACGCCTCGCACAGTCGATCGTGCAGGTCGCGGGCCGTGCCGGACGCGCCGAGCGGCCCGGCGAGGTGCTGATACAGACCGAGTACCCGGAGCATCCGCTGCTCGCGCAGCTGGTCACCGCCGGATACGACGCGTTTGCCTCGGTGGCGCTGGCCGAGCGTGAACTCGCGAAGTGGCCGCCCTTTGCGCGCATCGCCGTACTGAGGGCGGAAGCCGCTAAACGCGAAGCGCCGATCGAGTTCCTCGACCGGGCGCGCGAAATCGCCGAGTCGATAGCCAGCAGTGGTGTCGAAATCCTCGGACCGGCTTCAGCGCCGATGGAACGACGCGCAGGGCATTACCGGGCGCAGTTGCTGTTGCACGCGGCTACCCACTCACCGCTGCAGCGGCTGTTCGCGCGCTGGCTGCCGGCCGTCGAGGAACTGCCCGAGGCGCGCAAGGTCCGCTGGTCGCTGGACGTGGACCCGCTGGAGCTGTTCTGACGGTGGCCGCACGCCTGCTGCCTGTGCTGCGGGGGTCGTTTCCCTGGCGCCAGCGCGCCTGGCGGCGCGCTGGCGACTTGAACTCCCGCGTCAAGGGCCTGGGGGTGGGAAATTGACCGTGGTCGACTGGTTGGCGACCACCGTAACCGGCACCCCCGTCTCAGGCGTGAAATCGACCACCTCATCCGCCCCGGCAGGCGTATCGGCCAGGTCGGCATCCACGTCCGGCGCGTCCGCGGAGCACGTGTAGGCCGCCACGTAGTTCCCCGCCGGTACGAACCCGATCGTGTACGCCGCGTTACTCGCACCGTCGAGCGCGACCATGGCGGTCGTTATCGGGCTCGCTCCGTCGGCGTCATTGTCGTCCACATCGTCCGGGACCGGCACAGGGTCTGTGTCCGAATACGGCCCGAACAGGTACACGTTACCCAACTCACCCGCCGGGCAGACCTGCGTGATCAAGGTCGGGTCCACGGTTCCAGTGATGTTTCCGACCTGCAGGCTGTCAACGACTCGCAGCACCGGCTTCAGCAGGAATGCCTGGCCGTCGCATGTCGGAACGCTGGTGCGCTGCCCCGGCGGCTGCACCACTGACTTCCGCAAGTCGAAGTCCACGGTGAGGTCAGTGGTCGTGCCGACGCCAACCGTGAATCCGCGATTCAGCTTGAGTCCGGTCTCGCTGCCGCTGGGAATTCGAAGCTCGCACTGCGAGCCACCGATGGTGATGTAGGAATCACCGGCCACGTTCGGGTCGGCGTCTACCTTGAGGCGCATCCATGTGTACTCGCCGGACGGAACCGGCTCACCGTCCAGCAGCGTGGCGCGGTTCGTGCCCTGCAATGCCAGCAGGTCTATGGTCTTCGGCGAGGTGAAGTTGATGGTGAATGCGTTGCCATCCTTCGGCTTCAATTCGACGCCGCTGAACTGGACGACGACCTCGTCCGCCACGTCTACCGGTGCATCCGTCAGGCCGATGGTGAGCGAACCGGTCTTGTCTTGCGCTCCGCCGCCTCCACTGCCGCCACAGGCGGCAACGAGCGCCGCCGCAAGCGACAACGCGGATATCCTTAAAATCTCTTTGCAACTGGTCATCAATCCACCCTCCTCGGCCATGCTGCGTGGTCGCGATCCATTCTAGAAAATCCGGCCAATTGCCGCTGGAACCAGGTCACCATTTGGACTCGCTTCCCCGCAAGGAATTCCCTAGACTGACCGCCCTCGCCGACTGCTTCCTGACGGCAACATCTTGAAATACCTGATAGAAAACCTGGTGCGCGATGCGCTTGCGGCGCTGCCCGAGGAATTCTCCGGCGCAGAAGCCTCCGCGCTCGTACCAACGATCGAGCGCACCCGCGACCCGAGCCACGGCGATTTCGCCACCAACGCAGCTATGCAGCTCGCCAGGGTCGCGAAGCGTAAGCCTCGCGACGTCGCACAGGCGATCGTGAATGCGCTGCCCGCCAGCGAGTTCGTCGCGAAAGTCGAAATCGCCGGCCCGGGCTTCATCAATTTCCATCTCACGCCAGCCGCCGGGCACCTGGAGCTGCTGCGCGTGCTCGACCTCGGCGCGGAGTATGGCCGTGGCCAGCAGGGCGCCGGAAAGCGCGTGATCGTCGAGTTCGTCTCGGCGAACCCCACCGGACCGCTGCACGTGGGCCACGGCAGGCACGCTGCATTCGGCGCGACACTCGCCAACCTGCTCGATGCGGCCGGCTACGCCGTGCACCGCGAGTACTACATCAACGACGCCGGTCGGCAGATGGAGATCCTGGCGGTCAGCGTGTGGCTGCGCTACCTCGAGTGCTTCGGCGAATGCTTCGCATTCCCGAGCAACGGCTACCGCGGCGACTACCTGCACCCGATCGCCGACAAGCTGGTGGAACAGAACGGCCGGACACTGGTGCGCCCCGCGGCCGACGTGTTCCGCGACCTGCCGCCCGACGCGCCGGCAGGCGACAAGGACATCTACATCGACGCGGTGATCGCGCGCGCCAGGGAACTGCTGGGCGCGGACGGATTCCACAAGGCCTTCGACATCGCGCTCGCGGACATCCTCGCCGATATCCGGCAGGACCTCGAGGAATTCGGTGTCCGCTATGACGAGTGGTTCTCGGAGCGCAGCCTCTCAGACGGCGGCGCGATCGACCGCGCGCTCGATCGCCTGAGGAACAACGGCGTGGTCTACGAGAAGGACGGCGCCGAGTGGTTCCGCGCGACTGACTTCGGCGACGAGAAAGACCGCGTCGTGGTGCGCGAGAACGGCATCAAGACATATTTCGC
Organism: uncultured Gammaproteobacteria bacterium; assembly: GCA_963793005.1. GTDB lineage: Bacteria > Pseudomonadota > Gammaproteobacteria > Steroidobacterales > Steroidobacteraceae > RPQJ01. The sequence continues at coordinate 2,015,540 of CAWBYP010000002.1, read as the reverse complement.
CTCCGATATCGCCTACCACCTGCAAAAGCGCGAACGCGGCTTCGAGCAGCTGGTCGACGTGCTGGGCGCCGACCATCACGGCTACATCGCGCGCGTGCGCGCGGGGCTGGTCGCGATGGGCGAGCCCGGTGACTCGCTCGATGTGCGGCTGGTTCAGTTCGTCACGCTGTACCGTGGTGGCGAGAAGGTGCAGATGTCCACCCGCTCCGGCGAGTTCATCACGCTGCGCGAGCTGCGTCGCGAGGTCGGCAACGACGCCGCGCGCTTCTACTACGTGATGCGCAGCAACGACCAGCACCTCGACTTCGACATGCAGCTCGCTACATCGCGCTCGAACGAGAACCCGGTCTACTACATCCAGTACGCGCACGCGCGAGTCTGCAGCGTGCTGCGACAGATGCACGAGAAGGGATTCACGTACGACCCGGCACGGGGTCGCGCCTCGCTGCACCGTCTCGTGGAACCGCACGAGCAGGCGCTGCTCGCGACCATCAGCCGTTATCCGGAGGTGCTGGAGCAGGCGGCCGCGCTGCGGGCGCCGCACGCGCTGGTGCACTACCTGCGTGAACTCGCGAACGATTTCCACACCTACTACAACGCGCACCAGTTCCTGGTCGACGATGCGGAGCTGCGCGATGCGCGCCTCACGCTGATCCAGGGGATGCAGCAGGTAGTACGAAACGGCCTCGGCCTGCTCGGCGTGTCGGCGCCGGAGGCGATGTGAGGTGACGCAGGGCCCGACGCTCAGCCGTGACTTCAAGCACGTAAAGCGAAACACTCCCGGAGGCAGTGCATTCAACGGGTGGACCGGCTTCGTCGCGGGACTGTCCGTGGGTCTCACGGTCGCTTTCGGCGTTTACCTGCACTACCACGACCTCGCGCCCGCCGAGCCGCAGGCGGCGGCGGCCAAGCCGCCGGCTTCGGCACAGTCGACCGAGGAAGCTCCGCCCGCGGCAGTGGACCCGGCGAAGGAATACACCTTCTACGACATGCTGCCGACCCAGGAAGTGCAGGTGCCGAAGCAGGAGGAAAAAAGCGGCGGCGCGAAGGCGTCCAACCTTCCGGCCGGCGACATCGTGCTGCAGGCTGGCGCGTTCAAGCAACCGACCGAGGCGGAGAAACTGCAGGCCACGCTGGCCCGCTACGGCGTGGATGCGAAGATCCAGCGCTTCGCCCTGCAGGACGAGACCTGGTACCGGGTTCGGATAGGCCCGATCGCCACGGTGGAGGAACTCGAAACGGTGCGCGCCAAGCTGGCCGAGGCCGAGATCGAGGCGACGCCGGTTACCTCGACCTTCCAGGAACCGCCGCCCTGAGAGGGGACATTCCGAGTTTTCGGGCACCTGGGAGGGGACATTCTCCTTTTTCGGCGAACCGAAAAAGGAGAATGTCCCCTAGCGCTCCTAGCGCTCCTAGCGCTGCAGTTCCTCGTTGATCAGCGTAAGCAGCTGTTGCGTGCCGAAGCTCGGCAATGGACGGCCATTGACGAAGTATTCGGGCGTCGCGGTCACCTTCATCGTGATCGCATCGCGGGCATCCTGCTGCACGCGCTCTGCAACTTCCGGCGAGTTCATGTCGGCCATTAGTTGGCCCATGTTGAGACCCAGTCCGTCGATCACCACCTTGACCAGCTCCGGCTCGACGGTGTGATTCGGCGCCCACTGCGCCTGGGTCGCGAGCAGTGCTTCCAGTGTCTGCCAGTACTTGTCCTGCTTGCGGCTCGCCTCGAGCAGCCGGACCACGTAGTCGGAGCCATTGTGGAACGCCACCTGGCGGACCGACAGGCGAATCTGCCCTGGATTTTCCGCCATCACCCGCTTCACCAGCGGGAAGAACATTGCACAGGTCTCGCAAGCCGGATCCATGAACTCGACGATGTGCACCTTGGCGCCCGCATCACCGAGCGTCGGCGCCTGCAGGCTCGCCAGCGCGGCCTCCTGGCTGCCGCTTCCCGACGAGGAATCGCCACGCTTGTACAGCAGGCTACCCAACAGCACCGCCAGCAACAGCGCCACGGCGAATGCGTACAGGATGGCGCTTCGACGGGCCCAACCCTTTCCGGGCGGCTGTGCTTCCACGGCGGGACTGTTTCGCTTGCTCTTTCTGCTCATCGAAAACTCCGGTGAGGTGCGCCGATCCGTGTCCAGGCTCTCTACGATGCCTGGGCGGCCGTGATCAACTCGCTGACGTAACTTACGTCTGCAATCCGCCTGGCCTCGGCTGGCAGGTCCGCGATCAACTTCGCCGCCTCGGCCAGTTCCGCCTGCCTCCTGGCCTTCCCGGCGGCGTCGTCAGGCTGCGTAATTGCGTCGGTGCAAAGCGCATAGGCCAGGTCGCGCTGGAACGACAGTCCACGCGCGCCCTGCTGCTGCTCGTCGCGCAGGTACTCGATCTCGGGCGCCAGAAGCGCGCGTGCGTCGTCCTTGCGACCCAGCATCGCCGCCGAATAGGCCTGCATCACCCGCGCCCGGGAAAGTTCGTCCCGGGGATCTGCGCCGGTGAACCGATCGGGTGGCAGCGCCGCCCGCTCCTGCGATGTCTTCTCGGCCTCGGCGTACTGGCCCAGCCGGATCTGCGAAATGCCCTGTGTCGTGAGCAGGAACCGCAGGCCGTTGGCCCGGACGTTGAGCGCCTGTGTATTGTTCTCCGGTACCTGGATCTGCCGCAGGCGGGCCGCGGCGGCGGCGGCCGCTTCCTCGGCTGCACGGTAATCGCCGGAATACATCAGTAGCCGGGCACGCCAGGATTCGTACATGGGTGGTGACAACGAACGGAACGGGCTGTCCTCGGGCACGCCGACCAGTCCCTCCTCCGCTCCGCGTATCGCTTCCTTCAGCGACTTCTGGGCCGCGGCCTGCTGGCCCAGTCGAGCCTGCAGGCCGGCGAGCCCGGCCCATTGCAGCCACATGGACGGGCCCAGGGTGGATGGGCGACGCGGGTCGTTCTCCAGGGCGACTGTCGCAAGCTGCAGGTCCAGCGATTCCTGCACGCGTCCCTGCTCCAGGATCGCGTCCGCCAGCTCACCGTTACCGCGGATCCAGTACAGCCAGGAATTAAGGTCCGACGGGTTGAATCGTACGTTCTCCTGCCCCGCGGCCGCGGACCTGCGATGGAAGGCCTCGGCCGCCACGTAGTCGTGGCGCCGGGCAGCGACGCGGCCCCTCAAGTCCACCGCCAGTGCACGATTCTGCATCGACCGGAGATCGCCAGGGCGCTTCGCCAGCACCTTCTCGGCGATGTCGTAGACCTCCTGTTCCAGCGCTTCCGCCTTTTCCAGCAGCCCGAGCTGGATGGCATGCCGCGCCTCCGAGTCGCTGGTGTCCGCGTAGATCGAGGCAGCGGTCAGGTCGGTCAGATCGAGCGCGCCCATGCTGGCCAGCAGCTTGCGACTCTCCTCGCAGGTGGCCACCGCGTCTTCCTTCTTCGCACGCTCGTGGCTCAGGTAGTTCAGGATGTCGGCGTAGGTGAGCTTTGCCTGCCTCGAGCCGGTCTGCGAATAAGCGAATGGACGCAGCATGTCGGCTGCCTTCTGCAGGTCGCCCGGTTTCGAATTTGGACCGCCGCCCGGGCCGAAGGACGAGTACGGCACGAAGTACGTGAGCGCGAGTCCCAGCGTGACGGCCTCGCTCTTGTCGCCCGCCGCGCGAAGCTTCTCGAACACGGCGCTGGCCTCGTCCAGCGATTCGCTTCCGCCCTTGATGTCGCCGCTCCCGAGCAATGCGCCACTCTCGCGCAGCAGTGCCATGCCCCTGTAGACCTGGGTCTGAGGGGTCATCAACTCCTCGGGCAACCCGTCGTAATAGCTCACAGCCATGTGCGCGAGCTTGCCCATGGTCTGCAACTGGCCGGTGGGTGCGAGTTCCTCGTAGAAATCCTCGATCAGGAAGCCGACCAGCTTCTCGGCGTCGTTGCGCGCCTGCTGGGCCAGGATGTCCGCTTTCCTGGCTTTCTGCTGGCTCACCCAGCCGAACACGGCGCTCGCCGCGGCCACCACCATCAGCACCGCACACACCGCAGCAATGGTCCGCGCGCGCACCAGGGCCCTGCGCGTGGCGACTTCGCGTTCGCGTTGAGCAGCGAGCTGCTTTTCCGCCTCGTCGCGAGCTTCGCGTTCATGACGCATGTCGCGGCTCGACGCCACCACGCTGCAGAGCACGTCGTGCGTCAGTTCGACGCGACGCATGTCGAGACGTTCCTCGATGCGCAGCAGGCGACGGTTCACCAGCTTCGAGAGCGCGTCCGGCTCGGCACCCGCCGCAACCAGCGCCTTGTTGACCCGCTCCTCGGCCAGGCTTTCGCGATAGCCCGACTCGGTGAGCAGTTCGTCTTCGATCACCCGTCGCACGCCGTCGGGCTGGTCGGCGAGCGCACGCTCGTAGAATTCGGTCAGGATCGTGTCGCGCGAACCTGCCAGCAGGTCGGCAGAGATTTCCTTGCGGCCCTGCCCGATGCGCACGTTGTTCAGTTCGCGGCACACCAGGCTCAGCAGCGACGGCTCGACCTCGGCGTTAACGAGTTCCGCGCCACCGGCGACAAAGCGCACGATCGACTCTGCCACCTCCTGCGATACCAGGCGTCCGCCCGGCTGCACGACGGCCGCGAGAGCCTGCGTGCCGTTCATGCGGGCCAGTCGCATCCGGTTCTGCGTGATAGAGGGCATCGTGCCCTTCACGCTCTCGAGGTGGGCGAGATAGTCCTCGCGCAGCGCGATCAGGATCCGGTAGTCGGCACGCGCGAAGTCGAAGTCCTCGGCGGCGGCCTCGTCCTCGTCGAGCCGCGCCTCGAGCGAGGCGGGGGGTCGGTTCTCGACCAGGTCGGCAAGGTCAGAGAGAAATTCCTTGGCCCGGAGGCGTCCCGCATCGTCGGCCTGCGCGAGCGTGAAGATTTCCTCGAACTGGTCGAAGATCAGCAGCGGCAGCAGCGTACGTCCGGTCGCGTCGCGCAGCAGGTCCCCGCGGTGATGCAGGAACTCCCACAGCGATTCGCCTTCGATCGCGGTGCCGGGACGGCTCCAGTGCCCGGCCGCAGCCGTGGCACGGAAGATCGCCTGCTTGATCTGCTCCGACGGCGGAGGTGAATCCGGGTTGTAGTCGACACGCACGTACACCGGGCAGAAGCCCTCGCCGCGCAGCCGCGGCACGAGGCCGGCACGCAGCAGCGAGGTCTTGCCGAGGCCCGACTGGCCGAACAGCACGGTGAGGTTCTTGCGCTGGACGCGCCGTGCGAGTTCCGCAGCCTCCTCGTCGCGGCCGTGGAAATACGCGCGAGTCTCCTCCGTATAGGAGGACAGGCCGAGCCAGGGATTTTCCGGGTCGATCGCTATCGACGCGGCGAGGTCATCCGGGTTTGAACTCATGCGCGACGCCCGCTGAAGAGATCCTTGAGCCGCCTCAAGAACTCGGGCGTCGGCTCGCCGTCGGGGATCCGCGTGATGTGCAGCGCGCGGAACTTTTCCGGCACCAGCGCGGAAGCCTCGGGCGTATCGTCGATGCAGACCGGCAGGATGAACACGCCACCCTCGGCGATGCTGAGCGAGCGATCCACGGCGTAGCTCCACTCGCGGCGGAAGTAGGCCTCGTGGCGGCGCTGCGTCGTGGCCGAGATGACCGGCACGAAAAAACTGCAGCGTGCAATGTTGGCGCGGATCTTGCGGTCGTAGTCATCGCCGCCCTCGAGGCGGTCCAGGTCGAACCAGGTCGTGAGGCCAGCGGCGTCCATGGCCGCCTTCAACCTTTGCACCGCAGGCAGGTCCTCGCGCGCATAGCTGATGAAGATCGCGTGTTCGGGCATCTCGCGCGAGGGCGGCAGGAAACGCTGCGGCGCTGTACCGGCACTGCTCGAGGCGGTCGAACCGCCCTGCCGCTTCGTCCAGCGGGCATGCAGCTCGGCGACAAATGCCTCCGCGCCGCCGTACACGCGCGTGCGCACACTCACCTGCTGCAGGAATGCGACCAGCCGGCTGTCCTTCATCGTGTGATCGTCGGCCAGCACCTCGCCGACATCGCGCGGGTCCGAGAGCCGCTTGCGCTTGGCCATGCGCAGGAACAATCGCGCCAGCCAGTTCGAGAAATCGCTGCCGATCAGCAGCAGGTGGTTGTGCTCGAGCTCGTGGAACAGCTTCTCGGGCGTCAGGTGCTCGGACTGCAGCGCGCAGATGAACTCGAGCATGTCCTCGTCGGATACGACGTAGGTGGGCGACGCGGAGAGCCGGCCGAGCAGGTGGTACACGACCGCACGCTGCAGCTGGTCCCGTTCGGTGGGCAGGTCGGCCACGCGGTTCGGCGCGTAGGCGATCACGTCAGCCGTCGGCTGGCCGGCATAGCGCTCGAGGTTCACCGCCTTCTCGAGCAGCGGATCGAAGGTCGTCGTGATGTACAGGTCGAAGTCGGTGATCTGCGCGAGCTGCCGCAACGCAAGTGGCGGCTCGAAATCGACTTCGCGCATGATCGAGCGCAGGCGCGTGTACGCTTCCTCGCGCCGTCCGCGCTGGCCGAGATACGCGCAGACCACGTCGTTCAGCGTGAGCGGCTGGGGCAGGACCGAGGGATCGACCGATAGCCGCGCGGCCAGCTTCTCGGCGAGCCACTCATAGAGTGGCCGCAGTCCGTGGTCGGTCTGCACGCGCAGCAGGTCGGGGCCGATGATCGGTACGACCCGGCGCTCCTCGATGTAATTGAGGAGATCGTCCCAGGCATCCTCGTCGAAGTCGTCGACGACCGGCATCGCGACGGTCACGACGCTGCCCTCGAGTCGAACCTGATCGACATCGTGCTCATGCGGTTTCTTGATTCTCCGGCCTGTTCGGCCGAGTGTAGCGGGAAAATTGGCTCGCGCGGCCTTTTGTAGGGTTGCGGAAGCCCGCGCCGCGGGCAGGCGTCCAGGCGCGAGCGCCGTTCCCGCGCCTGTACCCCGTGCCTGGTCGCGTCCCTGCGATCCGGCACCAGCCCGCTGCCGTCCCTGGCCCCCTTCCACGCCGCGGGCTTCCGCTCGAGCATTGAAGCTCGTCCGTGCGCTGCCCGTCACCCGCAAATTCCGTCGCGATCAGGCCGAAATGGGCGCAGGCGGCGCGGTACCGCTGCGTCGATCGAGCTGCCGGAGCGCAACAGCCTCTGCGACGTGCCCGGCACTCACCGGGTCGCTGTTCGCGAGGTCGGCGATGGTGCGCGCGACCCTGAGCACGCGGTGGTAGGCGCGCGCCGACAAGGCAAACGTGCGCATCGCCCGGTCGAGCAGGTCGAGTGCTTCCGGGCTCGCCCTGAACACCCCTGGATCGCCCACGGCTTCGAGTCGCGCGTTCGACCTGCGCTGGCGCTCGAGCTGCCGGTCACGCGCGGCGGCCACACGCGACGCGACGACAGCCGATGCTTCCGCGGGCTGCCTCGACGAGATCGCCTCGGCGCTGACTCGCGGCACTTCGACGTGCAGGTCGATGCGATCGAGCAGCGGACCCGAGATCCGGGCGCGATAGGCCTCGATCCGCTCCGGTGCGCAGCGACAAATGGTCGCCGGATCGCCCAGGTGCCCGCAGGGACAGGGGTTCATTGCGGCAACCAGCTGGAAGCGCGCCGGGAAGCGCGCCTGCCGCGCGGCGCGCGAGATCGAGACCTGCCCGGACTCGAGCGGCTCTCGCAGCACCTCGAGCACACGCCGGTCGAACTCGGGAAGTTCGTCCAGGAACAACACGCCATTGTGGGCCAGCGAGATCTCACCCGGTCGCGGACGCGAACCACCGCCGACCAGTGCAATGGCGGACGCAGTGTGATGCGGGCTGCGGAAAGGCCGCCGCCGCCACTCCTCGAGACGAAACATCGTGGTCGCGAGCGAGCGGACCGCGGCGGTCTCGAGCGCCTCGTTCTCCGTCATCAGCGGCAGTATCCCGGGCAGGCGCTGAGCCAGCATGCTCTTGCCAGATCCCGGTGGACCCATGAACAGCAGGCTGTGCTCACCGGCCGCCGCGATCTCGAGTGCGCGCCTTGCGCCGGCCTGGCCTCGAACCTGGGCCAGGTCCGCACCGCCAGGCGGCGCCGGAATCGCCGCTGGCCTGGTCGCGAGCTTCAATGGCTCGATGCCGCGGGCGTGACGGCATACCTCGAGCAGGTGCGCTGCGCCATGGATCCGTCCGCCCTGCACCAGGCTCGCCTCGGCCAGGTTGCCGGCCGGCAGCATCAGCGCGTGGCCGGCCCTGGTGCCCTGCAGTGCGGTTGGCAGTGCGCCGCGAATGGCGTGCAGGTCGCCGCCCAGCGACAGCTCGCCATACAGCTCGCAGCCCGTGAACGGCGCTGCCGGCAGCTGGGCGGAAGCGACCAGTATCCCGACCGCGATCGGCAGGTCGAATCGGCCACCCTCCTTCGGCAGGTCCGCGGGCGCGAGGTTGACGGTGATATGGCCGGCCGGCAGCTCGAAACCGCAGTTCGCCAGTGCCGCGCGAACGCGATCCTTGCTCTCTTTCACGGCCGTCTCGGGCAGGCCGACTATCGAAAAGGCCGGCAGGCCGCCTCCAACGTGGACCTCGACGCGCACCAGCGGCGCGTCGAGTCCCTGCTGGGTACGGCTCAGGACAGTGGCGAGGGTCAACGCAGGATCCTTTCTTGGCGGGCTCACGACCGGTTCGGGTGGACGTGGGCCGACAGCATGCGGTCCACGGGCCCGGTTGCGTCAACGCCCGAATCGAGCCGGATTGGCCGCAATCGCATTCGCTAGAATGCGGGCATGAAACTGCATCAACTCAGGTACCTCGCGGCGGTGGCACAGTCGGGCCTCAACATCACGGCCGCGGCTGAGAAGCTGCACACCTCCCAGCCCGGCGTATCCAAGCAGATCAAGCTGCTCGAGGAAGAACTCGGGTTCCAGATCTTCGTCCGCGACGGCCGCAACCTGTCGCGCATAACGCCGGCGGGCCAGAAAGTGGTGGATCGCGCGGTGCGCATCCTGCGCGAAGTGCAGAACATCAAGCGACTCTCGGACGAGTTCAAGGACGAGGCCCGTGGCTCGCTGTCGATCGCCACCACGCACACGCAGGCGCGTTACGTGCTGCCGGGCATCATCAAGACCTTCCGGGAGCGCTACCCGGAGGTCCGGCTGCACCTTCACCAGGGAACCTCCGAACAGATCAGCGAACTGGCCGCACTCGACCGCATCGATTTCTCGATCGCCACGGGCTCGCAGTCGCTGTTCGAGGGATACGCGCTGCTGCCCTGCTATCGCTGGCACCGCCACGTCGTCGTGCCGAAGGGCCACCCGCTGGCGAAGGTCGCGAAGCCGACGCTGAAGCAGCTCGCCGCGCACCCGATCATCACTTACGTCTTCAGCTTCAGCGGACCCTCGTCGCTGCACGACATCTTTGCGAAAGAGGGGCTGGTGCCGAACGTGGTGCTCACCGCGCATGACGCCGACGTGATCAAGACCTACGTGCGCCTCGGGCTCGGCATCGGCATCGTCGCGAGCATGGCGATCGACCCGAAGGACGATGACGACCTGGTGCAGATCGACACCTCGCACCTGTTCCCTGCCCACGTCACGTGGATAGGCTTCCGCCGCGGCGGACTGCTGCGCAAGTACCAGCTCGACTTCATGCAGCTGTTCGCGCCGCACCTGACGCGGCGGGTGATCGAGCGGGCATCCAACGCGGCCACGCAAGTAGATGTCGAGGAATTGACGGCCGGGCTCGAGTTGCCACTACGGTAATACGCCCTTGCTCCGCTGGTTCGAAAACCTCGTCACGCCCTACCCGGACGCAGCTCCCGAGACGCCGCCTGCGGGCTTCTTTGGCTTCCTGTGGGCCTGCTCGAAGGGCATGCGGCCGTTCATATTCGCGATGACCGCGTGCACGGCCGTGATCGGCGCGTTCGAGGCGCTGCTGTTCGCGATGATGGGCCGCATCGTCGACTGGCTCGCGAACGTGGCCCCATCTCAACTCTGGATCCAGGAACGCGGCACTCTGATGCTGCTTGCATCGGTACTCGCCGGCAGCGTCGTGCTGGTCGCGCTGCAGACGATCCTGAAGCACCAGACGCTGGCGGCGAACTTCCCGATGCGCCTGCGCTGGAACTTCCATCGCCTGCTGCTCGGCCAGAGCATGAGTTTCTACCAGGACGAGTTCGCCGGACGCATTGCCGCGAAGGTAATGCAGACGGCGCTCGCGGTGCGCGACACATGGTTCACGGTTGCCGATATCCTGGTGTTCACGATCATCTACTTCGTGACCATGGTCTCCGTGGTCGGTCACTTCGACCTGTGGCTGCTGCTGCCATTCCTCGGCTGGGCGGCTGCCTATGGCGTTGCCCTCGCGTACTTCGTGCCGCGGCTCGGCCGGGTGGGCGCTGCACAGGCGGACGCCCGCTCGCTGATGACCGGACGGGTGACGGACGCCTACACGAACATCGCCACCGTGAAGCTTTTCTCACATGCGAACCGCGAAGCCGGCTACGCGCGCTCCGCGATGCAGGAATTCATGAGGACCGCCTACGCGCAGATGCGGCTGGTCAGCGCGTTCGAGATCACGAACCAGGTGCTCAGCATGATGCTGGTCGCCTCGACCACGGGCGTAGCCTTGTGGCTGTGGACCAGGGGCCAGGTCGGCGTCGGCGCGCTGGCTGCGGCCACTGCCATGTCGCTTCGGCTCAATGGGATCTCGCACTGGATCATGTGGGAACTCGCGAGCCTGTTCGAGAACATAGGCACGGTCCAGGACGGCATGGCCACGCTTTCGCGCCGCCACGCCGTCGTGGATCGCCCCGGCGCAACGACGCTGGAAGTGCAGCGAGGAGAAATCCGCTTCGAGCACGTGCAGTTCCACTATGGCGGCGCACGCAGCGTGATCGACGACTTCTCGCTGCACATCCGCCCCGGCGAGAAGATCGGCCTGGTCGGCCGCTCCGGTGCGGGCAAGAGCACCATCGTCAACCTGCTGCTGCGCTTCTACGACGTCGAGGGCGGCCGCATCCTGGTCGACGGGCAGGACATCGCCGGCGTGCGCCAGGACAGCCTGCGCGGGCAGATCGGCATGGTCACCCAGGACACCTCGCTGCTGCATCGCTCGGTGCGTGACAACATCGTCTACGGCCGGCCCGACGTGGACGACGCACAGACGATCGCCGCCGCCGAACGTGCTGAAGCGCACGAGTTCATCCAGGGACTGGCGGACGCGAGGGGGCGCCAGGGCTACGACGCGCATGTTGGCGAGCGCGGTGTGAAGCTCTCGGGTGGCCAGCGACAGCGCGTCGCGATCGCGCGCGTGATGCTGAAGGACGCGCCGATCCTGATCCTGGACGAAGCCACCAGCGCGCTCGACAGCGAAGTCGAATCGGTGATCCAGCAGAGCCTGTACCGCCTGATGGAAGGCAAGACGGTGGTTGCGATCGCGCACCGGCTCTCGACCATCGCCGCGATGGACCGCCTGGTGGTCATGGACCAGGGCCGGATCGTGGAGGAAGGCGACCACCACTCGCTGCTGGCGCTCGGCGGCGTATACGCGCGACTGTGGGCACACCAGAGTGGCGGGTTCCTCGGCGACGAGACCGACTACGAAGCAGACGGCGGCAGAATCGCCCGCGCGGTTTCGGGCTAGACCATGGTCGCAGGCCGCAAGGTTCATACCGGTCCGGCAGCGGACACATATGGCGCCGGCGCACAGGCGACGCTGCGCGCTTTTCCCGATGTGTTCCGCTACACACGACACGCGCTCACGCTCGTATGGGAGACCAGCCGACCGCTGACCATTGCACTGGCACTGCTGACCCTTGCAGGCGGCGTGCTGCCGGCCGGCGTCGCGTGGGTTGGTGCGCGAATCGTCGATGCCGTGGTTGCCGCGATTGCCGCGCAGGCCGGCGCTGCGGCCGCGGGAGTCCCGGACGTACTGGCATGGGTCGCGCTGGAGGCGGTACTGGTTGCCGCGCTCGCGGCCGTGCAGCGTGGCGTGTCGACCTGCCAGTCGCTGCTGCGAGCGCAACTCGGACAGCGCGTCAACGAGATGATCCTCGAGAAGGCGCTGACGCTGGAGCTGCGGCACTTCGAGGATTCAGAGTTCTACGACAAGCTGACGCGAGCCCGCCGCGAAGCGTCGAGCCGACCGCTGTCGCTGGTGATGCGCAGCTTCGGCCTGGTGCAGAACGCTATTGCGCTGTTGAGCTTCGGCACGCTTCTCGCGCAGTTCTCGCCATGGGCCGTTGCCGTGCTGCTGCTCGCGGGCCTGCCGTCGTTTGTGGCGGAAGGCAAGTTCTCGGGGGACGCGTTCCGGCTGTTCCGCTGGCGCTCGCCCGAGACGCGCATGCAGATCTACCTCGAGACGGTGATCGCACGGGAAGATCACGCCAAGGAAGTGAAGCTCTTCGGCCTGGGGCCGATGCTGCTCGACCGCTACCGCGCGATTTTCAAGAAAGTGTTCGCCGAGGACCGCGCACTCACGATCCGGCGCGACACCTGGGGCTTCTTCCTCGGTCTGATCGCGACGGCGGCTTTCTACTGCGCCTACGCCTGGGTCGCGGTCAGCGCCGTCAGCGGCCGCATCACGCTCGGCGAGATGACGATGTACGTGCTGCTCTTCCGGCAGGGCCAGGCAGCCGTGTCGACGGCGCTGGCCGCCATCGGCGGCATGTACGAGGACAACCTCTATCTCTCGACGCTGTATGAGTACCTCGATACGCCGGTGGAGACGCCCACCGGTCACGCGACCCAGGGCCCGGATCCGGGCGACGGTGTGCGCTTCGAAGACGTGAGCTTTACCTATCCGGACGCCACCGAGCCCGCCGTCCGCAACGTGTCGCTGCATCTCCGGCCGGGGCGGAGCCTGGCGCTCGTGGGCGAGAACGGTTCAGGCAAGACCACGATCATCAAGCTGCTCACGCGCCTGTACAGGCCGACGTCGGGTCGCATCATGCTCGATGGACTTGATCTCACCGAGTGGAACCCGACTGCGCTGCGCCGACGCGTCGGGGTGATTTTCCAGGATTTCGCCCGCTACCAGCTCACGGTCGGCGAGAACATCGGCGCCGGCGACGTAGAACACTTCGAGGACGCAGCGCGCTGGCGCCACGCCGGTGATCTCGCGGCCGCGACGTCCTTCGTCGATGATTTGCCGCAGGGTTTCGATACGCAGCTCGGCAAGTGGTTCAAGGACGGGCGCGAGCTCTCGGGCGGCCAGTGGCAGAAGATCGCGCTGGCCCGAGCCTTCATGCGCGAGGGCGCCGACATCCTGGTGCTCGATGAGCCGACGGCGGCGATGGACGCGCGCGCCGAGGCCGCGATCTTCGAGCAGTTCCGGGCACTCGCAAGCGAACGGATGGTGATCCTGATCTCGCACCGGTTCTCGACGGTGCGCATGGCGGACCAGATCCTGGTGATCCAGGGAGGCCAGGTGCTCGAAAGCGGCAGCCACGAGGAACTGATGCGGCTGAATGGCCATTACGCCAACCTGTTCTCGCTGCAGGCGCGCGGCTACCGCTGATCGCTGACTGGCCTGCGGCAGCAGCGGCTGGCCTGGGGTTCCCATCCATGCCGGCCCGCGGGTGCCGGGCGATTTTCTTCCTTACACTATGGCGACCGCCCAGCGGACGACCCAGAACACCAACCTACGCCGGTACTGTCCCATGCCTCTGCCAAGCTACGAGAAACTCGGCGCCTTCTACCTCGGTCGCGAGGTGGACCCCCAGTCCGGACAGCCCGGTGCGGACCTGCTCTACGACTCCCGCGACCTCACCACCCACGCGGTCTGCATCGGCATGACCGGCAGCGGCAAGACGGGCCTCTGCCTGTCTCTGCTCGAAGAGGCCGCGATCGATGGCGTGCCGGCGATCGCAATCGATCCCAAGGGCGACATCGCCAACCTGGTGCTGACCTTTCCGGAACTGCGGCCCGCGGACTTCCAGCCCTGGGTGGACGCCGGCGAGGCCGCGCGCAAGGGCCAGTCGGTCGAGGAGTTCGCCGCGGCCACTGCGGCAACCTGGAAGAAAGGACTTTCCGACTGGAACGAGGACGGCGCGCGCATCCAGCGCCTGCGCGACGCGGCCGAGGTGGCGATCTACACGCCGGGATCGCAGTCAGGACGGCCGCTGTCGGTGCTGCGCTCGTTCGCCGCGCCGGATGCCGCGACGCTCGACGACTCGACGGCGCTGAAGGAGCGCATCGGCGCCGCGGTCGCAGGACTGCTCGGGCTGCTCGGCATCGACGCCGACCCGATCAGGAGCCGCGAGTACCTTCTGCTGTCCGCCATCCTGGATGCCAGCTGGCGCAAGGGCAGGAGCCCGGATCTGGCGGCACTGATCCAGGCGGTACAGAAACCTCCGTTCGAGAAGGTCGGCGTGTTCGACATCGAGAGCTTCTATCCCGCGAAAGAGCGCATGGAGCTCGCGCTGCGCGTGAACGGTCTCATTGCGTCGCCGGGCTTCGATGCCTGGCTCGAGGGCGACGCGCTGGACATCCAGAAGCTGCTCTACACCGACCAGGGCAAGCCGCGCATCTCGATTATCTCGATCGCGCACCTGAACGATGCCGAGCGCATGTTCGTGGTGACGCTGGTGGCGAACGAACTGGTCGCCTGGATGCGCAGGCAATCCGGCACCACCAGCCTGCGCGCGATTTTCTACATGGACGAGGTGTTCGGCTACTTCCCGCCCTCCGCCATGCCACCCTCGAAGCTGCCGCTGCTCACGCTGATGAAACAGGCGCGCGCCTTCGGACTCGGCGTGGTGCTGTCCACGCAGAACCCGGTTGACCTCGACTACAAGGGGCTCGGCAACGCGGGCACCTGGCTGATCGGCCGCCTGCAGACCGAGCGCGACAAGGATCGCGTGATCGAGGGACTGCTGGGCACCGAGGCTGCGGGCGGAATGGATCGCGCCGGGCTCCAGGCGCTGATGTCGAACCTGGCGCAGCGCACGTTCCTGATGCGCAACGTCCATGACGACGCACCGGTGCTGTTTCGCACGCGCTGGGCGCTCTCATACCTGCGCGGTCCGCTGACGCTGGCCGAAATATCGAAGCTGGAGGGCCAGCGGGTCGCGACGAACGCAAACGCCGGTCGGCCATCCGGTGCGGACGCGGTCGACGACCTACCGGCCGGGAGCGCCTCGAGTGCAGGCCGCGCTGGGGTTGTGAGCCGCCCGGCCGCCTCGATATCGACCAGCACCTCGTCAGCCCGGCCGGTCGTGCCACCGGGCGTGGTGGAGAAATTCATGCGCGCCGCGTCGGGCAAGGCTCCGACGAGGTACGAGCCCTTCATCGGCGCCCGGGCGCGCGCGCATTTCGTGGACACAAAGGCCGGCATGGACGCCTGGGAGGCCTGGTACTACCTCGCGCCGCTCGGTGATGACGGTCCGGACTGGGCCGCGGCCGAGGTGATGGGCGGATCCGGCCCGGACTTCGACGACGAGCCACGCGAGGGTGCGGCATTCGGCGAGGTCCCGGCAGCGGCGCTTGCCGCGAAGATGCATCGCAGCTGGGCTGGCGAACTCGAGGACCATGTCTATCGCAATGCGTCGCTCAACCTGATGAGCTGCCCATCGCTCAAGATGAGCGCGGCGCCGGGCGGGACCGAGGGCGAATTCCGCGCCCACGTAGCACTTGCGCTGCGCGAGAAGCGCGACGAGGCGGTGGAGAAGCTGCGCGCCAAGTACGCCACGAAGCTGGCCGCGCTGGAGACGCGCGAACAGCGGGCCGGTCAGAAGCTTGAGCGGGAAAAATCGCAGGCCTCGAGCGAGACCCTCGCGACGGCGGTGTCGATCGGCGGCAGCCTGCTCGGTGCGCTGTTCGGAGGCCGACGCGGCAGTACCTACAGCAAGGCATCGAGTGCCGCGCGTGGCATCGGGCGCGCCAGCCGGCAGCGGGCCGATGTCACCCATGCCGAAGCGGAAATCCGGGCGATCCAACAGCAGGCCGACGACCTGAATGCCGAACTCGAGGCCGAAGTTGCCCGCCTGGAGGGTGAATTCGACCCGAATGCCGTCCGGATCGAGACCGTGCCCGTCCGGCCCCGCAAGTCCGACATCACGGTGGAGGACCTGGCGCTCGTCTGGCGACCTTGACGTAGAATTGGCGCCAAGGGGATCAGGCCATGAATGAACTCATAAAGCGACTGATGAAGGAACTCGGCATCACGAAGGAGCAGGCGCGCGGCGGCCTGGTGGCGCTGCTGCGCACGGCGCAGCAGAACATGACGCGCGCCGACTTCGATGAAGTGGTGGTAGACATCCCGGGCGTCGACAAGCTGCTGAAAGACGCGCCGCCGCCGAGCACGCTGAGCTCACTCGCTGGCGGGCTCGGCTCAATGTTCGGGGGCAAGAAGAGCCCCGGTCGCTGGGCGGGGCTGGCTGCGTCGTTCACCGAGCTTGGCATCCCCATCAATACCGCCAAGAAGTTCGGGCCGATCGTGATCGACTATGTCGAGCATCACGGCGGCGAGGACCTCGTGGACAAGATCAAGGATGCGTTGGGCCTTTAGGCCTGGTCTGGTGCTGGTGAGTATTCGCTGGATTATTTCATCGAGGCCCCTGGCCGTGCCGGCACTGCTCGCCGCACTTGCAGTGGCTGCGGGCTGCGGGCCGAAAAGCCGCGACCTCCAGCCGGGCCTGTATCGTGCCGTGATCGAGTCGCCAGGCGGCACAGTTCCATTCGGAATCGATGTGGCCGCCGAGAAGACAGGCGTTGCACTGTATCTCGTGAACGGCGAGGACCGGGTGCGCGCACCCTCAGTGAAGGCGGTCCCGGGCGTACTCACGGCTGTACTGCCGGGCACGGGCAATATACTGAAGGCCGGTATCTCGGGCGACGAACTCGACGGCGAAATCACGCTGGTCGACGCCGACGGCGGCAAGTCTGTACTCCCCTTCTCCGCCACGCGCGGCCAGGACTGGCGCTTTGTCGAGAAGCCACGCAGCGACAACGGCGACTTCTCCGGGCGCTGGTCCATCGAATTCACCGACCACGCTGGGAACAAGGTTCCTGGCGTCGCGGAATTCACGCAGTCGTTCCATGTTGTCACCGGTGCGGTGCGTACCGCGGACCGCGAACAACCGCTCGTCGGCGACGCAGACGACGAGGAACTCAGGCTCTCGCTCTTCGACGGCCAGCAGGTCGTGCTGTACAAGGGCAAGCTGAACGAGCACGGTAAACTGGTTGGCGAGTGCTGGAGCTCTGCCACAGGTCACGCGAACTTCACCGCGGTCCGCAATTCCGACGCCACACTGTGAGCTGCCATGCCTTCATTCGACATCGTCTCTGAATTCAACCTTCACGAAGTCACCAATGCCGTGGACCAGGCCAGCCGCGAGGTGGACCAGCGTTTCGACTTCAAGGGCACCAATGCCAAGTTCGAGCAGAAGGAAGCCGTCGTGACACTGTCGGCGCCGGCCGACTTCCAGCTGAAGCAGATGATCGAGATCCTGAAGCTGAAGCTGTCGAAGCGCAGCATCGACGTCGCCTGCCTCAAGATCGACGAGCCGGTGACGACCGGGCAAACCGCACGCCAGGTGGTGACGCTGCGGCAGGGCGTGGACACGGAACTGGGCAAGAAGATCCAGCGGCTTATCAAGGACTCGAAGCTGAAGGTGCAGGCCGCGATCCAGGACAAGCAGGTGCGGGTCACGGGCAAGAGCCGTGACGATCTTCAGTCGACGATGGCTCTGGTGAAGAAGGGCGGCTTCGAGCTGCCACTGCAGTTCACCAATTTCAGGGACTGAAAACCGGCGGATATCCATATCGGGAAGCACTAATGCGAATGCGAATGATTTGCATTGACATCTAGAAGATCCGCCCATAGAGTCCTGCCGTCACAAGATGGCGGGAACATTGGGTGGACCAGATGCTGCAACCCAGGCACCGCGGCCGACGCTGGCTGCTATCGGTAGCCGTTTCAACTTCCCTGGCCTTGGCACAGGCACAGGCACAGGCACAGGCACAGGCACAGGCACAGGCACAGGCACAGGATACCGACCCGGCGGTCGATGCCACCGTTCTCGACCCGGTCATCATCGTCATCGGCAGGCGGTCCAACCTCGACACGATCCCGGGCTCCGGCATGATCCTGGAGCAGTCGGTCCTGGAAGAGTCACACGTCTTCTCCATCAACGAGGCGATGCGCAAGGTCCCGGGCGTATTCGCGCGTGACGAGGAAGGCATCGGCCTGCGGCCGAACCTCGGCATCCGGGGGCTCAATCCCAACCGATCGAGCAAACTGCTGATGCTAGAGGACGGCATTCCCCTGGCCTACGCGCCGTACGGCGACAACGCGAGCTACTACCATCCCCCGGTAAACCGCTTCGAGCGCATCGAAGTGCTGAAGGGCTCGTCGCAGATCATGTTCGGCCCGCAGACGCTGGGTGGACTCATCAACTACATCACTCCCGACGTCCCGGCCGATCTCGAAGGCGCGCTGAGTTTTGCGGGCGGGAGCGAGGACTACCTCGAGTTTCACGGCGAGATAGGCGACACGATCGGCCGCACCGGATACATGCTCAACGGCACGTGGAAGGAGTCGGACGGCACGCGAACCAACATGCACTTCGAAGTCGGCGACGTGTTCATGAAGGTGGTGCAGCAGCTCACGGAACGACAGGCGCTCACCCTGCGCGGCAGCTATTACGATGAGGAATCGCAGGTCACATACAGCGGCCTCACGCTTGCCGAATGGCAGGACGACCCGCGGAGCAATGACTTCAAGAACGACCGCATGTACGCAACGCACTGGGCAACCTCGGCCACGCACCAGTTCGACTTGAGCGGCGGCGCGAGACTCCTGACGAGCGCCTATTACACGCAGTTCGACCGGCATTGGTGGCGGCAGTCGAGCAACTCCAACCAGCGGCCGAACGACGCAAGCGACCCTGCCTGCGGCGGCCTCGCGAACCTCAACACGACCTGCGGAAACGAGGGGCGCCTGCGCCAATACTGGACGGCCGGCGTCGAGCCACGGCTCAACGTCAGTCACGAACTCTTCGGCGTCGAGAACGTCACGGACGTGGGCATCCGTTATCACCAGGAGCACCAGGACCGCGTGCAGGCGAATGGCGACACGCCGGACGCGCGCAAGGCCGGCACCGGACCCAATGCCGGCATCAGGGAGGACAGCAACCGCGAGGTGACCGCATGGTCGGGCTTCGTGCAGAACCGCTTCGACCTGGGACGGTGGACGCTGACGCCCGGCCTGCGCTTCGAACACGTGGACTACCTGCGCGTCGACAACCTGCTCGATACGCGCGGCACGGCGACCGTCGATGAGTGGATCCCCGGCATCGGCGCAACGTACGAGGCAATCCCGGGAACGACGGTGTTTGCCGGCGTGCATCGCGGTTTCTCGCCCCCGGGCGTTGCGGACATCATCACGCCGGCCGGCGGTACGGTTAACCTCGATCCCGAGTACTCGTGGAACTACGAGCTCGGCGTCCGCAGTGACGTCCGCAATGGCCTGTACGTCGAGGGCACGCTGTTCCGCCTCGACTTCGAGAACCAGATCGTCCCAGCCAGCGTCGCCGGCGGTACCGGTGCCGGCCTCACGAGCGCCGGGCAGACGTCTGCAGGACGGCCTCGAGCTTGCTGGTAACGTCGAGAGTTCTGGTTTCGTTGACTGGCCAGTGGAAGTGTTCGGGCGCCTCTCCTGGACGTGGTTGTGGACGGCGAAGTACGTCGGCGACCGCTACAGCGGCGTTCCCGGTTCGACGAACGAAAAGGTGACCGGCAATCGCCTGCCGTACACGCCCGAACAGCTGATCACGGGCACCGTCGGGATGCGGTCAGCGCTCGGGCTGACGGTCCAACTGGAGGGCGTCTATACGAGCTCCGCCTACACGGACGACCTGAACACGGTCGAGGTCACGCCGAACGGGCAGCGCGGAGAGATGCCTGGCTACACGGTGTGGAACCTCAGCGCGAACTATCCGATAGCGGCGTGGGACTGCAACCTGTTCCTGGCGATCAAGAACCTGACTGACGAACTCTACGTTGTGGACATGAGCCGCGGCCTCGTGCCGGGCATGCCGCGCCTGGTGCAGGGCGGCTTCGAACTGAAGTTCTGACTCAGGGAGAGGGGACATTCTCCTTTTCCCCGCGCTGACGATTATTCGTAGCTGGCGGCGAGTTGGGAAAAGGAGAATGTCCCCGACGACGTCGGTAACTAGGGCAAGTTACCGAACCGTAACACCGGCACCTGCTTCTGTTTTTCCTGGCGGCCTCAGGCGTAGGCCTTGGTCATCACCCGCAGCCGGCGGCGCTGCATGCGCAGGCTGTGCTCGATCTCTCGCATGCGTGACCGCAGGCTGGTCTCTTCCCAGCGCTGCAACATGCGCTGCTTGCGGTCGGTGACCCATTGGTCACGCAGCTTGGACCACTCGTCGAGCGCCTTGCGGAACGCGGCATATTCCTCGCTGACGCGAGCCTTGAACCGTTCGATCTGCTCGTCGGTGCCACGTGCGCGGCGCTTCTCGAGCGCTGCTTCCATGCGCTTGAACTGCATGGCGATCTGCGCCCGCTGGATCCACAGGTCCGGCACGGTCTTCAGGTTGTCCGCCAGGCCCATCGCCGATAGCGCGTTGATCAGCCACTTGGTCGGATCCCACTGCCACCATCGAACCCCGTTGCGGTAGTCGTTCTGAAAGATGTGGTGGAAGTTGTGATAGCCCTCGCCGAACGTGAAGAACGCGAGCGCGCCGTTGTCGCGAGCAGTGTTCTCGTCGGTGTACGGCTGCGAGCCCCACATGTGGGCCAGCGAGTTGATGAACCAGGTGCAGTGATGGTTGAGCACCAGGCGCAGCAGCCCGGCGAGCAGGAATACGCCCCAGACGTCGCCCACGGCCCAGCCGAGCAGCAGCGGGAAAGCGATGTTCATGAACAGCGTGAGCGGCAGGTAGTAGCGGTGCTGGAACATCACCATCGGGTCGCGCTCGAGGTCGCGCGCGTTCGAGAAGTCGTTTACGCCGCTCGGGTAGTCGCGAAGGATCCAGCCCATGTGCGAGAACCAGAAGCCACGCCTGGCGCTGTACGGGTCTTTGTCCACGTCGTCAACGAACCGGTGGTGCGTGCGATGCTGCGACGACCAGATCAGGATGCTGTTCTGCAGTGACATCGCACCGAACAGCATGAAGAACAGTCGCACCGACCAGTGCGCGTTGTAGGTGCGGTGCGACCAGAGGCGGTGATAGCCCGCGGTGATCGCCAGGCCACCGGCCCACTGCAACAACACGAACAGGATCACGGCCGCCCAGCTGTAGCCGTGCGTGATGCCGTACCAGGGAACGAACACCAGCGCCGCCAGCGGCGTGACCGTAAACAGGATCATCGTGACCCAGTTGATCGGCGCGTACTCTTCACGAGCCGGAGATTCGTTTTGCATCAGAGGGTTACCGCTACCAAAAGGGGGCGAATAGCCGGAATAGTCTACTCCCGGAAGGGTTGCTCCGCTCATCTGGCGCAAGTTGCTGAAATATATAGGAATAGTGCCTCTCTCGGCGGGATAACCCCGACCGAGAGACGCACGATCCGATGCGGGCGCAGGACTCAGGCGACGCGTCGCCCGGACATGGGTTCCTCGCGGACCTGGACACTACCGGCCGGTCGCTCCCCGCCCCGCGGATAGCGACCAATCAAGCGATCCAGCCACTCGGGCGTGTGAAGGTGCGAATCCCTGGCCTGGTCCTCGGTTACAGGGGGGCCGATGTTCGCTGCCAGCGCAGGCAAACTGCCGGGCTGCGGGGTAATTGGAGCCGCCACCCGGCCACGCTCCTGCCACCATCGCACGATCGAGTCGGAGGGATCCCGCGCGAGGCGGGACGTGATGGCCATGATGCCCACGAGGACGACCACGACCAGGACTGCGATGTCGATCTGCAGTAGACGTTCGGAAAACCACTCGCGATCCATCTTGAGGCTCCATGGGTCGCTCACGACCCGGTATTTGACGGGATTCATGCTACACACTGAATGTTGCACCGCAATAACTATTTAACGATCAATTCCGTAAGCCCATGAATCATATGTTTATATTTATGCTGCACCGCCGTAAAAACGCTCGAAATGGGACCCAGAACTGACGGCCTGGACTGGGCGGATCACAGCCAGCGTACGGCGAACCCTTTCCATGCAGACAATTTCTGCAAACGTGCTGCAATCTACGTTGAAGGTGAGTCGATCATTGTCGATCACCTAAAAAAGATAGGCCTGCTGGAGCGCAGCTGAATCGAGCGCATTGGAACCGCGCAGAGTCGACGCCGGCGACTAGTCAGCGCATGAGCGGGCGCGCGTGCGTCGCCCGGGCCGGCACAGGTCCAGCAGCTTCTGGCCTGCTGCCTGCAGGTTCACAGCCGCGGCTGCGCTCAGGCCTTCCCCCAGCTCGAACGACTCCCCGCGAACGCAGAGGATCATCGACAGCGGCGGCGCTTCGCCCTTGACCCTCTGGTAGGTGGACAGCACCGCTTCTGGCGACAGGGCGTGTGAGGTGTGCAGGAAATCCGCGGCAGGCTTCGCCTCGCGCAGTTCGAAAGGCACGCCGGTGCCCACGCCGGCATCGACGAAGACCACCCGCTCCCGGCCCTCGAGATCGAGTGCGTTCTCGACCTGCAGCTGGAACTCGACGATTACCTCGACGCCGGGCAGCGCCGCGGCCTCGACCAGGTCCGCAAGCATGGGCCCGAGCGCGTCGTCGCCGCGGCTCGGATTGCCGACTGCCAGCACCAGGACCGGCGCGCGCTGCTCGCTCATGCGAATACCGGCCACGACGGGCGCCGCTTGATCGCTCGCGTATCGACCCCGGCGGGCGTCCGGCTCATCCCCGGACCAGCGTGTCCACAAGCGACCCCTCCGCGTCCACGAGCTGCACGGAGAGCGGCATCTTGCCCATGGCGTGCGTGGCGCAGGAAAGGCAGGGGTCGAATGCGCGCACGGCGACCTCGATGTGGTTCAGCAGTCCTTCGGTGAGCGTGCGACCGTCGAGGTACTTGCGCGCCACCTCGCGGATCGCGTTGTTCATCGCCTGGTTGTTGTGGGTGGTGGATACGATCAGGTTGGCGCGAACCACCTGGTCGTTCTCGTCCACGCGGTAGTGGTGGATCAGCGTGCCGCGCGGCGCCTCGATCACGCCGACGCCACGCGCCTGTCGTTCGCCCCCGGACATCAGCTCGGTGCCGAGCAGGTCGTCGTCGTGCAGCAGGTCCTTGATCGCCTCGGCCGCATGCAGCATCTCGATCATCCGCGCCCAGTGGAAACCGAGCGTGGCCAGCGCCGCCCGCCCGTCGTCAAATGCCATGAACTCGCGGCGCTCGCGGTCGGCAAGCGGCGTCGGGATGAAATCGCAGCGCGTAACGCGGGTGAGCGGACCCACGCGATACCAGCCGTCCTCTGGTCCCAGCGAACGCAGGAACGGAAACTTCATGTAGGACCAGTCTTTCACTTCCTCGGAGATCTGGTCCCAGTAACGGCAATAGTCCACGTGGTCGAAGATCCGGCGATTATCGGCATCGCGCGCGCGCAGGCCGCCGTGGTAGAGGTCAAGCGCGCCGTCGGCCCGAACCAGGCTGAGCGTGTGGGTGCGGAACGTGCCGAAGCTGCGGTACTCCTCGAGGCTGGCCTCGAACAGCTGCCTTACCAGACGCACCGCGTCACGGCTCCAAGCGACGACCTGGTAGATGTCGCGCTTCAATTCGTCGCGCTCGGCGACCGTCAGGTTCTTGTTCACCCCGCCCGGCACCGAGCCCGTACCGTGGATGCGCTTGCCCGCCGTGTGGCGGATGACTTCCTGCCCGTATTTGCGCAACAGCACGCCCTGACGCGCCACGTCCGGGTACGCCGCAGCAACGCCCACGATATTGCGCCGGGCGACGTCCGAGTCGAACCCGAACAAAAGGTCGGGCGACGACAGGTGGAAGAAATGCAGCGCGTGCGACTGCAGGATCTGGCCGTAGTGCATCAGCCGGCGGATCTTCTCGGCAGTAGGCGTGAGTTGCGTCGCGCCGACTACCTGGTCGAGCGCCTTCGACGCAGCGAGGTGGTGGCTTACCGGGCAGATCCCGCACAGCCGCTGCACCATCACCGGCACTTCCCAGTACGGACGGCCCTGGATGAACTTCTCGAAGGCCCGGAATTCCACGATGTGCAGCCGCGCCTGCTGCACGTGGTCGTCCTCGTCCATCAGCAGCGTCACCTTGCCGTGGCCCTCGACGCGAGACAGCGGCTCGATGACGATGCGGCGCAGGCGTTCGGGATTTGGCGCGGTCTCGAGTGCGGCAGGGCTCATGGCGTTTGCTTGTTCCGGTCAGTCGTAGCTGATCAGGCCGTGGCCGAGCCTCGGCGTGCGGCCCGCGATCAGGTCGGTGAGGAATTTCCAGATCGCCTCGCCCGAGGGCGGACAACCGGGTATGAAGTAGTCCACGCGCACGACCTCGTGCAGCGGGTGGACCTTGTCGAGCGGCAGCGGCAGCTCGGGATCGCTCGGAACGCGGCCGAGCCCGACGCCGGGGTCGGTCACGTAGACCTCCTGCAGGCACTGCCCGAGGTCGAGGTGATTGCGCTGCGCCGGCAGTCCGCCGGTGACCGCACAGGCGCCCATCGCCACCAATACCTTGCAGTTGGCCCGGAACTCGCGCAGCACGTGCACGTTCTCGGCATTGCAAAGCCCGCCCTCGATGATGCCGATGTCGCAGGGGCCGCAGTGCTTGATGTCGGTGAGCGGCGAGCGGTCGAACTCGACCTGCTCGAGCAGCGTGAACAGCCGCTCGTCGATGTCGAGCAGCGACATGTGGCAGCCGAAGCATCCGGCCAGCGAGGTGGTCGCGATGCGAAGCTTTCGCGGCGGCATCGTGATCGGCGCGCCAACCGGCGTGGATGCGTCAGGCATGACCGTCACCGCCGGGCAGACGCGGCGCATCGTCCAGCGCCTGCTCACTGATTGGCCGCTTGTCGAAACGCCGCTCGCCGATCGGCACGGCGAAACCGACGCGCTTGCGCTGGATCACACCGACCGGGCAGACCTGGACCGCCACGTCGGTCAGCGCGACGTCGGTGTCACGCAGCAGGCCGCTCTCGGAATTGACGATCAGGTGCTTGTCGAGACCGCGGCCCGAGAATGTGAACACGCACTTGCCGTCCACGTCGCGCGATGCCCGCACGCACAGTTCGCACAGTACGCAGCGATTGAAGTCGAGCAGCAACTCCGGGTGCGACGCATCGACCGGCCGGTCCGGGTAGAGGTGGCGGAATCCCGCGGTCATGACTCCGAGGTCGTAACCGAGAGCCTGCAGGATGCAGTCGCCGCTCTTCTCGCAGCTCGGGCAGAAGTGGTTGCCCTCGGCGAACAGCATCTGCACCAGCGTGCGCCGCAGGTCGTTCAGTTCCTCGGTGTTGCTCTCGACCTCGATCGCGGACTCTGCCGGCGTGGTACAGGACGCCACGGTGCGGCCGTTGACCTTGGCGGTGCAGACCTTGCAGCTGCCGTGCGGCTTGAATTCCGGGTGGTAGCACAGGTGCGGGATGTAGCGGCCGGCGGTGAGCGCCGCCTGCAGCACCGTCTGGCCGGGCGTGAACGGGACATCCTCGCCGTCGAGCAGGAACGTCGGGCGTTCGTTCACGCGGAGTTCTCCAGGTGCGCGCCGGGGTCATCGCGACCGGTCATCTGTCTCGCCCGGGAGAGCGCGGCATCGAGGTCAAAGGCCGGTGCGAAGTCGCGAGCGGCGAGCCGGCGCTCGTACATCGGCCGGAATTTCTTCATCGTGTCCAGGATCGGGTTGCAGGCAGTGTGGCCGAGCCCGCAGTGCGCCGACATCAGCAGCACCCTGTTCAGCCTCGCGATTTCGCGCAGGTCGTGCAGCGTGCCGTTGCCGTCGCGGATCTTCGCCATCGAGTGCATCAGCATCGACGTGCCGGCGCGGCACGGAGTGCAGAATCCGCAACTTTCGTGGGCAAAGAACTGCGTGTAGGCGTGGGCGACCTCGAACATATCGCGGCTGGCATCAAAGATCGTGAATGCGCCGGCGGTCGGCAGGTCCTCGAAGGCGATGCGGCGATCGAACTCCGACTCGTCCACGCAACTGCCCGACGGCCCGCTCACCTGGATCGCCTGGGTGTTCGCCGCGCCGCAATCCTCGAGAACCTGTCGCAAGGCAACGCCGAACGGGTATTCGTAGATGCCCGGCCGCTCGCAGTCACCGGCGACAGAGAGAATCTTGGTGCCCGCGGACTTGAGCGTTCCAATCGAGCGATACCAGTCACCGCCGCGTACCGCGATCAGCGCCGCGGCACAGAGCGTCTCGACGTTGTTCACGATCGTGGGTTGCTGCAGGTAGCCGGAGGTTACCGGGAACGGCGGGCGGTTGCGCGGCACGCCGCGCTTGCCCTCGAGCGACTCGATCAACGCGGACTCCTCGCCGCAGACATACGATCCCGCGCCCACGTGAATCTCGATGTCGAAGTCAAAGCCCGGCTCGCCGCAGATCCTGTTGCCAAGCAGGTTTGCGTCGCGTCGCCGCGTCAGCACCGCCTGCAGGTGTTCGAGCAGGTACCGGTACTCGCCGCGCAGGTACAGGAAACCGCGTCCGGCACCTACCGCATACGCGGCGACTGTCATGCCGTCGAACAGCAGGTCGGCGTGGCTCGTCAGAAGCACACGGTCCTTGAATGTCCCGGGCTCCCCCTCGTCGGCATTGCAGATCACGTAGCGAGCGGTGCCGGTGGCATGCCGACAGGCCTCCCACTTGATGCCGGTGGTGAATCCCGCACCGCCGCGGCCGCGCAGGTTCGAGCGTTTTACTTCCTCGAGCACCGCCACGGGGCCCAGTGCCGCGCCTACGTAGCCTTCGCGCCACGATCGTTCGTTCGCGGCCTGCTCGGAGCGCCCCTCGAGGCCGCGCCGCAGCGCCTCGCGGACAGGCTCGCCTGGCTTGAGCCCGTGGCCGAGCAGCGCGTCGGGCCGACGCAGGTTGTCGTCGACGACGAAAAGTTCCGCTGGCCAGTCGGACAGCGGGACGCTGCGCAGCACCAGGTCGCAGAGCTGCTCGACCCTTTCCGAAGTGAGCCGGCCGACCGCCCGACCATTCACCAGCATGCCGGGCCCCTGGTCGCAGAGCCCGGTGCAGGAGGTGGTCGCGACGCTGACCAGCCCGTCCTCGGATGTCTTGCCCGGCTCGACCCAGAGGCGGTGACACATCTCGGCCAGCAGTCGCTCACTGCCCTGCATGCGATCGGTGACGTTGTCTGAGAAAAGGAGGCGGTAGCGGCCCCAGGGCTCGATCGATAGGAACGAATAGAAACCCGCGATGCCCCGTACGCGAGACAGCGGCTGTCGCAACAGGCGCGCGATCAGCGACAGGGCCTGCGGCGGAATGTAGTTGAGCGCCTCCTGGACCTCGCGCAGCACCTGCAGAAGGCCCGTCGGTTCGCTGCGCCAGCGGGCAACAGCCTTTCGCACCAACGCCTCGACGTCAGGCGCCTGCCGTGCCTCTGATGTGGTCATTGCCGCGTGCCGATCCTGTTCCCTGCGCACAGGCTGCGCCGCGCCACCCCAGCGGGCAATCGCGGAAAACCACTTTCCGGAGGGGACATTCTCCTTTTCTTTCTGGAGAAAAAAGGAGAATGTCCCCTCATGAAGTCCATTTTCCTCGACTACTCTACGGTGAGCTTCAGGGGCGACCTCGACCCGGCGCCGCTGCACCGCGCGCTGCCCGGCATCGAGATTCGCGACCAGACGCGGCAGCAGGATGTCGCCGCGTGCATCGCAGGCAGCGAGGTCGTGCTGCTGAACAAGCTGCACCTGACACGTGAGATCATCACCGGGACGCCATCGTTACGGCTGATCGCGCTGACTGCGACGGGCACCAACAACGTGGACCTGGCCGCCGCGTCGGAGCGTGGCATCGCCGTGTGCAATCTTCGCGACTACTGCACGGCCTCGGTCGTACAGCACGTGTTCGGAACGTTGCTGATGCTGACGCAGCGCCTGCGCGAGTACGACGCACTGGTCAGAGCCGGCGCGTGGCAGCGAGGCGAACAGTTCTGCCTGCTCGACTTTCCGATCCGCGAACTCGCCGGCCGCACGCTCGGCATCGTGGGCCACGGCGCGCTCGGTCGCGGCGTAGCGCATGCGGCGACCGCTTTCGGCATGAACGTCGTGGTGGCCAATCGTCCCGGCGGCGAACAACAGCCCGGGCGGATGGATCTCGATGAACTACTGCCCGCCGTCGACGTGCTGAGCCTGCACTGCCCGCTCACGCCCGCGACACAGGGCCTGATTGGCGCGGTGCGGCTCGCGCGGATGAAACCGGATGCGGTGCTGATCAACACCGCGCGCGGGGCGCTGGTCGACTCATCGGCGCTGGCCGACGCGCTGCGGAGGGGGCGTCTCGGCGGCGCAGCAATCGACGTGCTGGCCGAAGAACCGCCCGTGCGCGGCGACCCGCTACTCGCGGGTGATATCCCGAACCTGGTAGTGACACCGCACATCGCGTGGGCGGCGCGTGAAGCGCGCCAGCGCTGCCTGGATGAGCTGGCCGCGAACGTCGAGGACTTCAGGCGTGGCGGCAGGCGCGGCCGGGTGGTTTGAGGCCGACGATTCACCGATCGTCCGGCAGGTTCAGGATCATCGCGGCCCACCTGAGCACCGGCTGCATGCGCGGCGAGACGAGCTTCGAGGCCTCGTCGAGACTGGCCCAGCGGAATTCAGCGTGTTCGGGTCGCCCGATTTCCGGGTTGACCGGCAGTTCGACCGCGACAGTCCGCGTGCTGGCGATGAAATACTGCGCAACCTTGCCGCGGCTGTAGGGGCCGGTCTGGGTGGAGCCCTCGCCCCATTCGAACACGAGGTCGGAGATGCGGGATTCCTCCTGCACCTCGCGCAGTGCCGCCGCGAGCGGCTCCTCGCCTTCCTCGACCATGCCCTTGGGAAAATCCCAGTGGTTGAACGCGCGCAGCAGCAGGAACCGCCAGCCCTCGGCGGCCCGCCGCGCGACGACGACACCGGCGGACAGTCTCTGGCGGCGTACAGTCATTCCGGACCCCTGCAAGGGGTCATCTTTGGGCTCGGGTCGGGGCCATCGCGCGATTATAGAGGATACCGATCGCATTCGAGGTCTATGATCACGGCATGAATCTCCGTGACCTCCGCTACCTGGTGGCGCTTGCCGACGAAGGGCACTTCGGGCGTGCGGCCGTGCGCTGCCACGTAAGCCAGCCGACGCTGTCTGCCCAGGTGCGCAAGCTCGAGGAGTACCTCGGCGTGCCGCTCGTCGAACGCCAGCCGCGCCGCACCACGTTGACCGAGGCCGGCACGAGGGTGGTCGAGCGTGCCCGCCGGGTGCTGCTCGAAGCTGATGCGATCGTCGAGCTCGCCAGGTCGGATCGCGACCCGCTTGCAGGCTCGCTGAAGGTTGCCCTGATCCCGACGGTAGGGCCTTACCTGCTGCCTCACGTTGCCCGGCGACTTCGCCGCGACCTGCCGCGACTCAAGCTCATGCTCTACGAGTACCAGACAGAGCCTCTGCTCGAGAAGCTGCGCGCAGGCGAGATCGACGTCGGGATACTCGCGCTGCCGGTGCCGCAGGACGGGCTCGAAGCCGGCGTGCTTTATGAAGAGCCATTCACAGTTGCCATGCCCACCGGCCATCCGCTCGCTGCCAGGGATAGGTTGAAACTCGAGGACCTTCGGGGCGAAACGCTGCTGCTGCTCGAGGACGGCCACTGCCTGCGCGACCAGGCGCTCGAGGTGTGCAGCCGGGTCAGGGTCCACGAGGACCAGGACTACCGTGCGACCAGCCTGGAGACACTGCGGCAGATGGTGGCCGCAGGCCACGGCGTGACGCTGTTGCCGCAGCTCGCTGCCGGCTCCCACGGCAGCACGGCACGGGGCCTCAAGATCAAGGCCTTCGCGAAGCCGGCGCCGGCGCGTACGATCGGCGCCGTGTGGCGCAAGTCCACCACCCGCGGCGAGGCGATCGAGGCGCTGGCCAGCGTGGTTCGCGAAGTGATGAAGGAGGAGTGACGCGGATGATGGAATCGATGCGAAGGTCACTGCCGGGTCTTCTCCTGCGGGCACTGCCGGTGCTCGCGCTGCTGGCCTTGCCGGCGCTCGCAATGGCCGGGGCGCCGTCCGTGTCGGGCGCCTGGGCTCGCGCCACACCGCCCGGCGTGAGCGTCGGAGCGGCCTATCTCACCATCACCGGCGGCTCGGCCAGCGATCGCCTGCTCGGCGCGAACACCGATCGCGCATCCATGGTCCAGCTGCACACGGTCGAGGAATCCAATGGCGTCGCGGCGATGCGCCAGATAGATGGCCTCCCGGTCCCAGCCGGCAAACGGGTGGTGCTGGCCCCCGGTGGCACGCACATCATGCTGATGGGCCTCAGCGGGCCGCTGGTTGCCGGCGAGACTTTTCCGCTTCTGCTCCGGTTCGAGAATGCTGGCGAGCAGATCATCCAGGTAACGGTCCGCGCTGCAGGCGAACCGGATCCCGCGGCCCCTGCTGCGCGCTGAGGACTGCCGCGCGCGCACCGATGATGGACAGGCGCGCCCCCCTTCCGCTGCATCGGCTGCACGACGAGGACATCGAGCAGCTGCTCGTGAGCGGCGAGCGCAGGGCCGAGCTCTCTGCGCAGTTTGGCCCGCGCGGCTATCGAGAGCTTTCGGCACTTGCGAAGCGAGCGAGCGAGACACGGACCCGCGGCGGCCCGGTCGTATACGTGCTGCCCGGACTCATGGGCTCCCGTATCGGGACGCGCGGACGGCTGCTCGACGACGTGCTCTGGCTCGATCCGATCGAGATCGTCGCGGGACACCTGACACGGCTGGCGCTGCCGCGCGGGTCGCGCCTCTCGGCGCTGGGCGTGATGCTGCTGAACGCGCTCAAGCTGAAGCTGTCGCTCGTGATCGCGGGATTCGATGCCCGCTTCCACGCCTATGACTGGCGCCTCGGCGTCGAGACACTCGCGGCGGAACTGAATACGCGCATCGAAGCCGACGGCGCACGCGACGCGATGCTGGTCGGGCACAGCATGGGCGGCATGGTCGCACGCGTCGCGCTCGCGTCCAGCACCGGCCGCATCGTTCGAGTCGTGCAGGTAGGTGCCCCGAATGGAGGATCATTCGCCGCGGTGCTTGCACTGCGCGGCGTCTACGTGACGGTGCGCAAGCTTGCGGCGCTCGACTTGAGGCACGACGCAGAGGACCTTGCGCGGCTCGTGTTCCGCAGCCTGCCGTCGCTGCACGAACTGCTTCCGGACCCGGCGCTGTCCGGCGGACCGGATTTCTTTGACCCGGCGACCTGGCCTCGCGACACGCTGCGCCCGGACCCGCGACTGCTGCTGGACGCAGCCGCCGCGCGGCGCCGCCGTCCGGCTGCTGACGCACGATGCCTGCACATCATTGGCGTACGCCAGGAGACGGTCACCAGCGCCGAGCGTCGCAAGAGCGGTTTCGACTTCCGCCTCAGTCATGAGGGGGACGGCACCGTCCCGCGCGTGCTGGCCGAGTTGCCGGGCGTGCCGGCCTGGTTCGTCGCGGAGAAGCACGGCGGGCTCCCGAACAACGGACGCGTGATCTCTGCGGTCGCTGACCTGCTACGCGAGGGCACCACCCGGCGACTGCCATCGGCGACGCGACGCGCAAAGACGCCGCGTGCGCGTGTCGTCGCCGAATCGACGCTGCGGCGAGTCGCACCCCACAAGGTTCGCTGGCAGGACCTCTCTCCCGACGCACGACGACGCCTGCTCGAGCCAGTCGTTTCGCCGGAATTCCACGGCGAGGTATCGAAGCGTTCGCTGCGTGCGCCGGCACCGTTGCGTGGGCGTGCGGCGGCCAGGACGAACCGGGGTCCGGGCGGCGCGGCAGGTGCGCGCGCGGCTCCGCCCCGCCGGCGCGTAATCGAGATCCGCCTCAGCAGCGGCAGCATCGTGGACGCTAACGCACGTGCACTGGTACTCGGCGTATTCCGCGACGTGGATCCTTCCGGCGCCGCCGCAGCCATCGATGCCCGCCTCGGCGGCGCGGTGCGCGAGTTCACCTTGCGACGCATGTTGTCGGGCCGGCTTGGCGAGGCTTTCGTGCTGCCCTGCGCGCGCAGCCAGCTGCTCGCGGAGTTCGTGCTGTTCGTCGGGCTGGGCGATTTTCCCGAATTCGGTGCCAGCCCGCACACGTTCGCCGCCGAGAACGCAGTGCGCACGCTGACACGCTCGCGCGCCGAGGACTTTGCAACCGTACTGTTCGGCACCGGCTCCGGCATGCCGGTCGCAGCAGCACTCGAACACCAGCTCGGCGGATTCTTTGCCGCGCTGCGCAGCGATGACGATCACGTCGTTCGCCGCATCACGATCTGCGAGACGAACTCGCGCAGGTATGCCTCGATCCGCCGCGCCCTGCCGCGCGTGCTCGGTAACCTGGCCGGCGCGGACGTCGAAGTCGTGGTGGACGAGACAGTGCCGGCTGTGACGGGCGCCGGCGTGACCAAAACGGACTTGCCGCACGGGTCGCCCCGAATGGCAGCTGCGGTTCCTTCCACCAGCGCCGTCCCCGCGCGCCCGGCGCCACATGCCGGCGCCGTTGCCGTTGCCGTCGCGAAAGACGACCCCGTCTACCTGCTCGTCTCGTTCTCCGACCAGGGGCGCAGTGATTACCAGTGTTCGAGCTCGCTGCTCACGGCCGGTGCAAAAGCCGCGGTACTCAGCGGCAGGGTGACCGTGGCGCGATCCGCGCTGCGCTCGCTGCTGTCCGGGGCCGGACCCGATTCACTGACGGGCCGTGGCCTCGCGCGCTACGGCGAGGAACTCACGAAGCTGCTGCTGGCCGGGTCGGTGCGCGACGGGCTCGAGGCGATGATTCGCAGGCCGCTGGTAATCGTCCACGATCGCGAGGCCTCGCGCGTACCCTGGGAAACGCTGCGCGTCGCTGACATTCATCCCGCGCTTGAGGGCGGCCTCAGCCGTCGCTACACCAGCGAGGGGCTCTCAGTCGCCCGCTGGCGCGACGAGCGCGTCGCAGACGGAACGATGCGCGTGCTGATGGTGGTGAATCCCACGCTGGACCTGCCGGGTGCCGCGCAGGAAGGGGCTGCACTCCGCGAGACTCTGCTCCGCGCCGGTGCCGGCGTCGAAATGGTGCAAGGCGCGGCGGCCAGTCGCGCCCGTGTGCTGCGCGAGATGGGATCCGGTGAATACGATGTGCTTCATTTCGCCGGCCACGGGTTTTTCGATGCAGGCGATCCCGGCGCGAGCGGCCTGGTCTGCGCAAACGGCACTGTCCTGCGCGGCGCAGATCTCGAAGGCATTGCAAGCCTGCCGGCGCTGGTGTTCTTCAACGCATGCGAGGCAGCGCGTGTACGCCGCAGCGGGCAAGTCGGCATCGGTGGCCGTGCTGGACGGACTCTGCGGATTGGCGGTTCAGACCGGAGGGCCATGTCCGCACAGGCACGCCTGTTCGCCCTGCGACGCTCGGGCAGCCTTGCCGAGGCAATCCTCGACGGCGGCGTCGCGAATTTCGTCGGCACACACTGGCCGGTCGGCGACGAATCAGCGCTCGCGTTTTCGAGTAGCTTCTACGCAGGCCTGCTCGATGGCGCGCAACTGGGCGAGACCATGCTGGAAGCTCGACGAAAAGTCCTTGCGTCCGCCTCGATCGACTGGGCCGACTACGTCCATTACGGCAATCCTGGATTCCGGTTGGGGCCTGCAGGCGAATAGACCCTATATGGTCCAGATGGACCGTATCTGGTGCGCGCGATGTCATCGCCGCGAATAGTGTGACGCTGCTCTGGTTCCGCTGATTCGCCCACCCGTTCTGGCGGGGCGATTTACATAACAAAACGCGACTCCCGTCACGCCGCACGCCCCTGCGCAAAAAGAACAATGCACGCCAGCGAAACAGGCGTGCACTGGAAGGACCTCAAGAATCCCCGACTGCGCCTGAATCGCTGGCTCTGGACTCGTCATTGGCGCCCGGCAGGGGTGGTGGGGACGAAGGAGCGCTGGAAAAACCAAACCATCACATGACGAGGATGATCATGCGTAGTACTAATATTGCCCCCATTGCCACTGCCGTGCTGCTGGCCTTTGCCGGCAGCGCGCAGGCCGCGACAAAGACCACCACTTTTGGCGTCAGCGCCAGCGTGGCCTCCAACTGCCTCGTGTCGGCCACCAACCTGGCCTTCGGCGCCTACACCGGCGTTGCGGCACTTAGCGGCACGTCGGACGTGGGGGTCCGCTGCACCAATGGTCTCGGCTATACGGTGAAGCTGAGCGCGGGCGGCGGCACGTACGCCAGCCGGCTGCTCGCCAGCGGCGGCAACAACCTCCAGTACAACCTGTACACGACCGGCGGCTACACCTCGATCTGGGGTGACGGTACGTCGAGCACGGCAGTGGTGACCGGCACCGGCGGGGGCATGGCCTCCGGCAGCGCCAACACGCACACCGTCTACGGCCAGTTGCCGGACAACGCGGCCAACCAGGCTGCGCCGGTCGGCTCGTACGCCGACACGATCACGGTCACCGTCGAGTACTGACGGACCGCAATGCGCCCCTACGCGGCAATTGCCAGCGTCCTCGCGTCGGCGGCAGCCCTGTGGCTGCCGCCGGCGTCCGCAGGATCGTTCAACATCTCCCCGCTGCGGATGGAACTCTCGCAGCAGGCGACGACGGCCGCGCTCACCGTGCGCAACCAGGACGCCGCGCCGGTGATCGTCCAGGCCGAGGTATTCGCCTGGTCGCAGGTGGACGGCGAAGACCGGCTCGAGGCGACCAAGGACCTGCTGGTCTCGCCGGCTGTTTTCACGCTGCCGCCGGATGGCGCGCAGCTGGTGCGCGTTGCGCTGCGCCGGGGCGCGGACCCGCGCCGCGAGCTTTCCTACCGGCTGGTGCTGCTCGAGGTTCCGCCGCAGGCGCAGCCGGACTTCACCGGGCTCACCGTGGCACTGAAGCTCAGCCTTCCCGTCTTCGTCAAGGCGCTCTCGCCCTCGCCGGCCGAGCTCGCGTGGTCGGCCAACCGCGACGCGGCCGGCAGCCTGGTGATCGGCGCCGCCAACGACGGCGAAACCCACGCCCGCATCATGAGTTTCACCCTCACGCCATCGACCGGCAGCGCAGCGCCGCTGCAGCAGTCGGTGGCCAGCTACGTCCTGCCCGGCTCGACCCGGTCCTGGACCATCGATACCAACAACAATAATACGAATGGCAGCACCGCCACCGCGGACCGCTACAGGTTGAAGGCCAACACCGAGCGGGGCGAGGTAGACGCGGAGCTGACCGTCGCCCGGTAGCCGCGATGCGCTTCCAGTTGTCCGTCGCCGTCGCACTCGTCCTCGCGGGCGCGGCCGCACATGCCGAGCAAGGACCGGAAGCGTTCTCGGAAGCGGTGCTCGAGGTCACGGTCAACGGCGAGCACCTGGCCTCGCCGCTGCTGGTGCGCCGCGACGCCGACGGCACGTTGCTGCTGCGGGCCGAAGACCTGAAGGCCCTGCGTATCAAGACGCCCGCCCAGGGCGCCATGACGGTCAACGGCCAGCGCTACTACCGAATCGGCAGGGAAATCGGCGCCAACGTCAGCTTCGACGACGCGACGCAGAGCGTGGACGTGAACCTGCCGGCACAGGCATTCGTGCCGACAACCACCCGTTACGCCTCGGCTGACGCGCCGCACAATGCCGACACGCAGCCGGGCGCATTCGTCAACTACGACATCTCGGTCCAGCGCGTGGCCGGCGAGAACAGCGCCGGCACCTTCGTCGAGGTCGGCGTCTTCGGCTCGAAAGGCGTCGTCACCTCAGCGGCGGTCGCGCGCACCGGCCCGGACGTGTCCGGCGGCGTCCGGCTCGACACAGCCTGGACGCGCGACTTTCCGGACCGCATGGAGACGCTGCGTATCGGCGACTCGATCTCGTCGTCCGGATCGTGGGGTCGGTCGGCCCGGTTCGGCGGCATCCAGTTCGGAACCAACTTCAACACCCAGCCGACGTTCGTGACGACACCGCTGCTTTCCGCGAGCGGGGACGCCGTGCTGCCCTCGACCGTCGACGTGTTCGTGAATGGCAACCCGGTTACGAGCGAGACGGTGCAGCCCGGCCCGTTCCAGATCGAGGGCGTTCCGGCCGTGAATGGCGCGGGGCAGATGCAGGTCGTGGTGACCGACGCGCTCGGCCGCGAGCAGGTGGTTTCGCAGCCCTACTACGCCGGCTCGACACTGCTGCGCCAAGGGCTGGCCGAATACTCGGTCGAGGCGGGCGCCATCCGCCGCGACTACGCAAGTAGCAGTAACAACTACGGCAATGTGGTGGGTGCCGCCACCTACCGCCGCGGCATCACCGACCGCTTCACCGCCGAGGTGCATGGCGAGGCCCAGGCAAATGGTGCTGCAGCGGGCGGCGTCAGCGGTGCGGTACAGGTCGGCGTGCTGGGCGTCGTGAGCGCCACTGCCGCGGTTGGAGGCGACGGGAACGGCCTCGGCTGGCTGGGCGGGTTCGGTTTCGAGAGCAACGGCCCGCGGTTCAGTCTCTACGCCCGCACGCTGTACGCCTCGGAATCGTTTGCACAGCTCGGCGACGATCTTACGCGTGTGCGGCCGCGCAGCCTGAGCTTCGGCGGCGTCGGTCTCAACATGAATCGTTTCGGCAGCCTGCAGTTCGCCTACGGGCACCAGGAGAACTGGGGTGCGCCGGGCGCGCAGACCTTTGGCCTCGGCTATTCACTGGGACTGGGGTTGCTGGGCTCGCTCAACCTGTTCGCGAACTACTCGGATTCGGACGACTCCCGCACCGACGTGTTTCTGACCTGGACGATGGCCTTCGGCGAGCGCGGCTCCGCGAGCACGACACTGCAGCAGTCCTCGGGGGGCGACGGCTCGCAGGATGGCTTCTCGGCCGCCGCCACCGTCCAGCAGAACCTGCCGGTCGGCCCTGGCTCCGGTTACGTGGCGTCCGTGTCCAGTGCCAACGACTACCGCCTCGGCTATGCCTACCAGGGCCATGCGGGCCTGGTGACCGCGGACTACGCCAGTGCCAACGGTCAGGACGGCACGCGCATCGGTGCCATCGGCGGCCTTGCGATCACCAACCTCGGAGTCATGCCCTCGCGCCGGCTCGACCAGAGTTTCGCGATGGTCAAGGTCGCGGACTACGCCGGCATGCAGGTGTATGTGGACAACCAGCCCGTCGGCCGCACCGACAGCCAGGGACGTGTATTACTGGACAGGTTGAGACCCTACCAGGTGAACGAAGTCAGCATCGACCCGACGGAACTGCCGATGGACGCGACGATTTCGTCGCAGTCGATGACCGTGACGCCGGCCTATCGCAGCGGAGTGAGCGTCAGGTTCCCGGTGAGCCGCGCGGACTCGATCACCCTGCGGCTCGTGCAGATGGACGGCCAGCCGGTGCCGGCCGGCGCACAGGTCATGTTCGAGGGCAACGAGTTCCCGGTGGCGATTAATGGGCTGGTGTACCTGAGCGGCGTGTCGACGAACGTGCACGCGAGCGTGACCTGGCAGGGCGGCAGCTGCGCCGCCGACTTCACGCGCCCCAACGGCGGTGGACCGATCCCGGACCTTGGAGACGTGACGTGTCGTTGAGACACACCGCAGCGGCCAGGACCAGTCGGCGCGGTCTCGCGAGACACGCGGGGCTGGTCGCTTGCGCTCTTCCGCTGCTGCTCGTCGCCGGCCGTGCGCAGGCCGCCGCCGACTGCACAGTCTCCGCCAGCGGCGTCGCTTTCGGCGTTTACGACCAGTCCTCGACGATTGACGACGACTCGACCGGCACGATCACGGTGACCTGCACCAACATCGGCAATGGCGGCGGTGTCACGCGCCTGAACTACGCGGTGGCCCTGTCCTCGGGCGCCAGCGGCGCCTACACGCAGCGTTTCATGACCTCGGGCACGCCGCGTCTCGACTACAATCTTTATATTGACCCCGCACGCAGCCTGGTCTGGGGAAATGGCAACAACGGCACCCGGGTGATCACCGGGTCAATGACGGTCGGCCCCGGCGTCGGCAACGGAACGCGTACCGATACCTACACCGTTTACGGTCGTGTACCGGCCGAGCAGGATGCGGCGGTAGGCAGCTACACAGACGCGATCGTGCTTACGCTGACGTTCTGACGCGCGCCGTCGGGCGCCAACCCTTCAGAGTGTCGTGACCGATACCTGCACCGGCATCGGGTAATCGCCTGCCGGAACGGCGGGATCCAGCACGAACCGGAACCACAGGCCGAGGTCGCTGCGCCTGCAGCGCCGGCGGCTGTGTGACCTCGACCGTGTCCTCGCCCATCAGGACCGCAGATGCGAGGCCATTGACCTCGATCGAGCTCGTGAGCCCCGTGAGAGGCACCAGCCGCAGCAGGTAACCGGCCGGATCGTTGTTCCTCACGCGGTAGACGGCGGCAACGTCCAGATAGCCGCGCGCGACGTCTTCGTCCGAGACTGAGATGGACGTCGGCTGGGAGATGACATCGAGGGTTGCGCGAGCGGGAACGGTGGCCGATACGGTGAAAATGGCGCGCACGCCTGCGCCGTGGGTCGTCATCGGGACGGCCACCAGGAGCGCCAATGCAGCAAGGCAAGGCTTCACCCGGGTACCCCAGGGAACCCGTGCCCCGGCGGCGGCACGGTTCCCAATCGCGTCAGCTCTTGTCGCACCTTCCACGCCGCCCCGACATGAGTGTTAATTACTAGAAGATGTGTCGGCTGTCACAAAATTACCCGATGCATCTTGACGGCGGGCGGCAACCGAACATAAGCGGCAAAGTCATCATCGCCTGCTGCATTGCAGTATCCGGGCAGCCCGCGGGTTGCGCCGCCCGGCAGAACCGCTAAGCTGCCGCACTGCTCTACCCCACAGTGGATTCGCACGACCGTGCAACCAACCGACACGTCGAACCCGGACTATTTCCACCGGGTCGTGGACTGCCAGTGGGCCTGCCCGGCGCACACCGACGTCCCCGAGTACATCCGCCTGATCGCGCTCGGAAAATTCTCCGATGCCTACATCGTCAACCGCGAGTCGAACGTGTTCCCGGGCATCCTCGGGCGTGTCTGCGACCGGCCCTGTGAGCCCGCCTGCCGGCGCGGCCGGGTCGAGGACAAGCCGGTCGCGATCTGCCGACTGAAGCGCGTCGCGGCCGATCACAAGGATCCGATCGACGACCGCCTGCCGGTCATTCCATCGAAGAAGAACGGCAAGCGCGTCGTGTGCATTGGCGCCGGCCCCGCCTCGCTCACGGTCGCCAACGACCTGCTGCCGCTCGGCTACGAGGTGGTGGTGCTCGAGCAATGGGGCAAGCCCGGCGGCCTGATGCGCACCAACATCCCGGCCTTCCGCCTGCCCGAGGGCGTGATCGACGAGGAAATCGGCTACATCACAAGCATGGGCGCCGAGATCCGCTACGACTCGCGCGTCGACAGCCTCAGCAAGCTGCTCGCGACCGGCGGCTATGACGCGGTGTTCGTCGGCAGCGGCGCGCCGAAAGGCAAGGAGCTGAAGCTCCCCGGCCGCGAGGAGGGCAACGCAAACATCCACATCGGCATCGACTGGCTCGAGTCGGTGGCGTTCAAGCACGTGGAGAAGATCGGCGGGCGGGTGCTGATCATCGGCGTCGGCAACACCGCGATGGACTGCTGCCGCTCGTCGCTGAGGCTCGGCGCGACCGACGTCAAGGTAATGGCCCGCAAGCCGCGCCAGTTCTTCAAGGCCTCCGAGTGGGAACTCGAGGACGCCGAGGCCGAGAACGTCGAGATCGTGGTCAACCACGCGCCCCGCAGCTTTGTCGTCGAGGACGGCAGGCTCGTCGGCATGAACTTCGACAAGATGCAGTACGAGTTCGACCCGAGCGGCAACATCATCGCCGAGCGCGCGGTGGGCGTGACGTTCTTCCCGGCCGACGACGTGATCCTCGCGATCGGCCAGGAGAACGCCTTCCCGTGGATCGGGGACGACGTCGGCATCGAGTTCGACAAGTGGCACGTGCCGGTCGTGGACAAGGTCACCTTCCAGTCCACCCGCCCCGAGGTGTTCTTCGGCGGCGACGCCGCATTCGGACCGAAGAACATCATCTGGGCCGTCGAGCATGGCCACCAGGCCGCAGTCTCGATCCACAACTTCTGCATGGGGCAGCCGGTCACGGAACGGCTGCCGCCGACGCTTAACCTCTCCTCCCGCAAGATGGGCCTGCACGAGTGGTCGTACAAGAACGACTACAACCCGGTCGAGCGGCGGCTGGTGCCGCACGTTAGCCTGAAGGAACGCTTCAAGCAGATCAGCATCGAGGTCGAACTCGGATTCGATGCCGAGCAGACCGCCGCCGAGGTGCAGCGCTGCCTGAACTGCGACGTGCAGACCGTATTCGAGGCGAAACTCTGCATCGAGTGCGACGCCTGCATCGACATCTGCCCGACCGACTGCCTGACCATCACCAGGAACGGTGAAGAAGCCGAGCTCTCGACGCGCCTCAAGGCACCGCGCAGGAATCCGGAGCAGGGCCTGTACGTGTCGGATGCCCTGAAGCAAACCGGCCGCGTCATGGTGAAGGACGAGGACCTCTGCGTTCACTGTGGCCTCTGCGCCGAGCGCTGCCCGACGGCCGCCTGGGACATGCAGAAGTCGAAGATCAACCTGCCCCACGCCAGCGACCACACATGGCCACGACCGCAAAGCCGCAAGACCGCGTAAACGACTTCGTCATCAAGCTGGCGAACGTCAACGGCACCGGTTCCGCCAGTGCCAACTCGCTGTTGATGAAGGCCATCTTCCGCATGGGCGTGCCGGTGATGGGGAAGAACTACTTCCCGTCCAACATCCAGGGCCTGCCCACCTGGTACGAGATCCGCGTGACGAAGGACGGCTACGTGGCCCGATCCGGCCGCGTGGACCTGATGGTGGCGATGAACGCCGAGACCTACCACAAGGACGTGCGCGAGGTCTCGGCGGGCGGCTTCCTGCTCTACGACTCCACCTGGCCGCGTGCGAGCGTGCTGTCACGCGAGGACATCACCATCCTCGGCGTGCCGCTCGCGAAGCTGTGCAACGAGAACTTCGTCGGCGTGCGCAACCGCATCCTGATGAAGAACATCGTGTACGCAGGCGTGCTGGCCGCGCTGCTCGACATCGACGTCGAGGTGATCCGCCAGCTGCTGACCGAAACCTATGCGAAGAAGCCTGCTCTGGTAGAGGCCAACATGAAGGCGGTGCAGCTGGGCCACGACTACGCGAAGGCCAGGCTGCCCTGCCCGCTGCCGCTGCGGCTCGAGCGCATGGACAGTACCGCCGGCCACATCATGATCGACGGCAACACCGCGGCGGGGCTCGGCGCGGTGTATGCGGGCGCGACCGTGGGCCCCTGGTACCCGATCACGCCGTCCACCTCGCTGATGGACGCATTCAAGGGCTTCTGCGCGAAGCTGCGCGTCGACCCGGAGACCGGCAAGGCCAACTACGCGGTGATCCAGGCCGAGGACGAACTCTCGGCGATCGGCATGGTGCTCGGCGCCAACTGGAACGGCGCGCGCGCGTTTACCGCCACCAGCGGCCCCGGCATCTCGCTGATGAGCGAGTTCATCGGGCTCGCCTACTATGCCGAGATCCCTGCAGTGATCTTCGACGTGCAGCGTGTCGGTCCCTCGACCGGCATGCCGACCCGCACCCAGCAGTGCGACATCATGATGTGCGCTTATGCCTCGCACGGCGACACCAAGCACGTGCTGCTGTTCCCGTCGGATCCCGAGGAATGCTTCTACATGGCCGTGCAGGCTTTCGACCTCGCCGAGCGCCTGCAGACACCAGTGTTCGTGATGTCCGACCTCGACATCGGCATGAACGACTGGATGTGCCCTGAACTCAAGTGGGACGACGCCTACCGGCCGGACCGCGGCAAGATGCTGACGAAACAGCAGAT
Source organism: uncultured Gammaproteobacteria bacterium (assembly GCA_963793005.1). Classification (GTDB taxonomy): domain Bacteria; phylum Pseudomonadota; class Gammaproteobacteria; order Steroidobacterales; family Steroidobacteraceae; genus RPQJ01. The sequence goes on along the minus strand of CAWBYP010000002.1, from coordinate 1,973,716 downwards.
CGAGGAGCTGCCGAAGTTCTACCGCTACCTCGACATCGACGACGACGCCATCCCGTACCGGACGCTTCCGGGCGTGAGCCCCAAGGGCGCGTATTTCACGCGAGGGTCGGGGCACAACCAGTACGGCGGCTACACCGAGGACTCCACCGAGTACCAGGTGGTGCTCGACCGGCTGGTGCGCAAGTTCAAGCTCGCGCGGACGTACGTGCCGCCCCCGTTGATCGAGGGCAGCGGTAGCGAGTCGGTAGCGCTGGTGGCAGTCGGCAGCAGCCACGGCGCGGTGCGCGAGGCCACGGACATGCTGGCCCGCCACGGCATCGCGGTGGATTACATGAGGATCCGCGCCTTCCCGTTCTCGCTGGAGGTTGAGTCGTTCCTCGCCTCGCACGAGAAGATCTTCGTCGTCGAACAGAACCGCGACGCGCAGCTGCGATCGCTGCTCACGCTCGAGACGGACGTACCGAAATCGAAGCTGCACTCGATACTGCATTACAGCGGCCTGCCCATTACGTCACACGAGATCCTGCTGGCCGTGCTGGCGGAGCTCGGCGACGCGCAGCGCAAGGCGGCGGCGAGCGCCTGAGGACCACCGGATGTCATTCATCAACAAGCCGAAGGTCCGCCACCCGGACCTGCCGACCAACGAGCTCGGGCTCACGCGCCGCGACTACGAGGGCGCGATGTCGACCTTGTGCGCCGGCTGCGGGCACGACTCCGTCACCGCCTCGATCATCGAGGCGCTGTGGGGCTTGAACATGCAGCCCGAGCAGCTGGTGAAGCTCTCGGGCATCGGCTGCTCCTCGAAGACCACCGCGTATTTCGCCAGTGGCTCGCACGGCTTCAACGGCGTGCACGGCCGGATGCCCTCGGTCGCGACCGGGGCGAATGCAGCCAACAAGGACCTCTATTACATCGGCGTGTCGGGCGACGGCGATTCCCTCTCGATCGGCTTCGGCCAGTTCGCGCACGCGATCCGCCGCAACGTAAACATGCTGTACCTGTGCGAGAACAATGGCGTTTACGGCCTCACCAAGGGCCAGTTCTCGGCGTCGGCCGACATCGGCACGAAGTCGAAGAAGGGCGAGGAGAACCAGCAGTCGCCGGTCGACCCCTGCCTCGCGGCGCTGTCGCTGGGCGGCACGTTCATCGCGCGCAGCTTCTCCGGCGACAAGGAGCAGCTGGTGCCGCTGATCCGCGCCGGGCTGATGCACAAGGGCTTCGCGATGATCGACGTGATCTCGCCCTGCGTGACGTTCAACGACCACGTCGGCTCTACCAAGAGCTACGCATTCACGCGCGAGCACTACCACGAGGCCGTGCACGCCGACTACATCCCGCCGCGCCGCGAGATCCTCGCGTCCTACGCCGAGGGCGAGGCGCTGCCGGTGCAGATGCACGACGGCAGCCAGATAGTGCTGCGGAAACTCGACAAGGACTACGACCCGACGCATCGCGGCAAGGCCTTCGAGTACCTGCGCACCAAGCTGCGCCAGGGCGAGCACGTCACCGGGTTGATCTTCGTCTCCTCCAGCGGCCCCGACATGCACGCGATGGCGGACACCACTGATGTCCCCCTGAACCAGGTGCCGTACGAAAAGCTGCACCCGGGCTCTGCCGGGCTTGCGAAGATCCTGAAGCGCTACGCCTGAGCCGCACGCAAGGCAGCGGACGCGCTAACATCCGCAAGTGACTCCAGGCCGACCCAGATTCCGACATGCCGTGGTGGCCCTGCTGCTCGGTGCGGCCCTGGCCGCGCCGGCGTCTGCATCCACCATCTACAAGTGGGTCGACGACGAGGGCACCATGCACCTGTCCAGCACCAAGCCACCTCCCGGAGTGAAATACGAGGCGCTGAACGTAGGTTCGACGTCGGGTGGTGGCAGCAACAAGTCGTCCGGCGGAACCGGCAGGCCGTCGACTGCCTCACCGGCCCAGGCCGCCAGCCGCTCGGAGGTTCTCGCCAGCCTGCGCAATCGCGAGTGCGTCATCGCGCTGGAGGCGCTCGACCGCCTGACCAGCGGCACGCAGCCCACCAGCCCGTCGGAAATCACCCGCCTGAAGCAGACCGCTGCCGCGAACTGCAGCGGTGATCCGGCCCGCAGACGCGAGCAGGAGGAGATGGCCGCGCAGCTGCGCGTTGCCAACGGCCCGGAGTGCGTCGGCGCCCGCAACACACTTGCGGACATGTCCGCGAAACGGGTGCAGGCCACACCCGAGCAGGTACGCGAGCAACAGGCGTTCGTGGACGCGCACTGCATCGCTCCGGTGCAGTGAGGCAGCCCAGCCCCGATGACCGCTCCCGGGGACTGGCTCGCGATCGTCAATCCCAACTCGGGACTCGCCGGGTCGCGCCACAACTGGGGCGGGATCGAGGCAGCGCTGCGGGCCGCGCAGGTTCCGCTCGAGGTGGTGCGCACCTGCCAGCCGCACGAGGGTGAGTCCATCGCCCGACGCGCGGTACAGCAGGGCCGGCGACGGCTGATCGCCGCGGGCGGCGACGGATCGGTCAACGACGTGGTGAACGGCGTGATGAATGCAGGACTCGCCGATACGCGCGCGGTGACCCTCGCGGTCGCGCCGACCGGGACCGGCAACGACTGGGCCAGGTCGCTGGGCATCGGCCGCAGACCCGCTGACGTCGTCTCAGCCATCACCGCGGGCGGCACGATGCTGCACGACGTCGGTATCGTGGACTATCCGGGATCGGGCCAGCGACGCCGCTGGTTCATCAACGTCGCCGGTGCCGGCTACGACGCCCACATGACGGCGCGCCTGCCACGGCCGATTCCATCTGCGCTCACCTACCTGCGGGTCGCGATCAGCGGCCTCGTTTCATACCGCGCGCCCCGCTTCCGCGTGGACGCCGACGGGACCAGGTTCGACGGGCCGATGCTGCTGGTATTTGCGGCCAACGCCCAGTACTGCGGCAACCGGATGCACGTCGCGCCGGTGGCCCGCATGGACGACGGCCTGCTCGACGTGGTCATGGTGCAGGAACTCGGGCTGCTCGCCGTGCTGCCGAAACTCGTGAAGTTGTATCGTGGCACCATTCTCGGCGATCCGGCAGTGCGGCACGTCCGCGCGGCGCGGGTGTGCATCGAGGCGGACCCGCAGACCGGGGTCCAGGTCGACGGCCAGATGGCGGGCAGCACGCCCGCTGAGTTCTCGCTGCTGAGCCAGGCGCTGCGCGTTGTCGTACGGCCCGGCATCTCTGCTGCCGGCGCTGTGGCATCAAGTCCTTCCACTTACCGCGCGCGTTGGACCGGCTAGGCGACACGATCCTTGCCGACCGGCCCCTCACTCGTCCACAGGTCCGGTTCGTCATCGCGCGGCAGCCCGCGAACGTTGGCCGAAACGACCGGCATCCGGCGGCGGCGGCGGCGCGCACGCTCGCGCGCCTCGGCTGCCCGCCTGGCCGCCCTGCGCTTCACCGCAGATGATGCAAGCAGTGCCGCGACCAGCGCGACCACAGCGATAACCAGCGCACTCACGCCCGCTCCCTGGCGGCCCTCCATGGGCCATGCATCCCGACGGCCGCATCCATTGCGGCCCTGCGTGATGCTCGCACGAGGAATGCGCGCGGCGACAGGCACCAATGTGCCGATTCGCGCCGGAATGGCGGCTGGCGCGGACCCTAGTAGTTGAGCGTGGCCCTGCCGGACGAGAACAGGTACGCGCAGTGCGCGGGCTGCTGCGGCTGGTTTCCCCGCCGTACGATCATGCTGAAACCGTAGCCTCCCGGCAGCGAGTGGGCTTTCTGCCGGCTCACCACGCGCAACCCCTGCCGCTCCGCTTCCTTGAGGCAGGCGCGCTCGGCGACCGCCGGCCCGCCAGGCGCCGCGCCGCCTCCGTGGCGCACGACCTGGAAATCTCCGCGACATCCATGGTCCACCCACAGGCGGTCGTTGCGCTGGCCCCAGTCGCGGTTCTCCACGCAGGATGCGTCCGACTTCTTCTTCACCAGCGTGGCACGGCCGGCGACCGGCAACTGGCACTCACGGTACTTGTAGTCCGGGGACGCACAATAGAAGTCGAAGGTGCTGCCGGCATCGCTGCCACCCCAGCCGAAACCGTACAGGCTGACGTCGCCGCTGCGATTCTCGACGAAGCATTTACCCCAGGTGACACGGCCCTTGTGGTCGCGGGCCTGCAGCTCCAGCGACCAGCCGTCCCCGTCCTTGCGGAAATTGCGCGACTGAAGCACGGAATACCCGCGTCGCTCCGCCTCACGCCGGCATTCGTTCTGCACGGAGTTCTGGTCCTTCGCAAAGGCCGCCGGCGGGGGCAGCATGCAAGCGAGCAAAAGCAGGATTCCCGTCGCAGCTCGCAAATGCCCGCCTCCTTCCTGTGTGTCCGCCATGGGTCGCGCTACCAGTGGATGCCTCGCATCAGCGAAGCGAAGATCATCGCCTCCCTGGTCGGGCCTCGTTGTGACCCTCCGTCCTTCTTGCCTTCGGCCGCCGCGGAGTCGGGGAACATACGGTAGGCGGAGTTCATCACGACCTCCGACATCTTCGGCATCACCAGGTGCATGATCTCCGCCATCAGGCCAAGGCGCGTCGCGATACGCTGCGGCTTGCGGATGATGGCATCCGCGATCATGTCGGCCGCCTCATCCGGCGTGATGATGGTCGGCATTTCCTCGTAGATCTTGGTCGGCGCAATCATCGGCGTGCGCACCAGCGGCATGTTGATGATCGTGAAGTGCACGCCCTCGTCGTGGAATTCCGCGGCGGCACAGCGTGCGAACGACTCGAGCGCGGCCTTCGACGAGACGTAGGCCGAAAACCGCGGGGCGTTGGTCAGGACGCCGATCGAGGAAACGTTGATAACGTGCCCCTGCTTGCGCGCGGTCATTGACGGAAGCAGGTTCATCGTCAGGCGCACGCAGGCGAAATAGTTCAGCTGCATCGTGCGTTCGAAGTCGTGGAAGCGATCGTAGGAGAGCGCGAGCGAGCGGCGGATCGAACGGCCGGCATTGTTCACCAGCACGTCCACCTGGCCGAACTCCTTCAGGATGTCCTTCGCGAGCTTGTCGTTCGCCGCAAGGTCGGTGATGTCGCAGGAATAGGTCTTAATGAAACCGCCACCTTCCTGGATCTTCTGCCTGACTTCGGCCAGCTTGTCCTCGTCGCGCGCCACGACCACGACCTTGCCGCCGGCCTCCGCGATGCGGATCGCCGCGGCCTCGCCGATGCCCGAGGATCCGCCGGTAATGACCACCACCTTGCCGCGGATCGCCCCGCGCAGGCTGCGATCGATGGTGAGGTCCGGATCGAGGTGGCGCTCCCAGTAATCCCACAGTCGCCACGCATAGTCCTCGAGCGGAGGCAGGTGGATCCGGGATTTCTTGAGCGCCTTCTGCGTGGCCGTCGAGTCGAAGCGCGTCGGGTAGTTGATGAACTGCAGGACGCTCTTCGGCACCTGCAGGTCGCGCAGCACCTGGTCGTAGACGTTCTGTATCGGCCTGGTCCTTTGCACCGTCTTGCGCACGCTGTCCGGCACCATATCGAAGACCTTCGAGTCGAGCCGGAATGCCATCTCCGGTGCGTGCGCAGCGCGCGCGAAGATGTTCAGCACCGCGCCTACGCGGCGCGGCTTCGGGTCCGTCAGGTGGAAGCAACGACCGTCGAGGCCCTTGGCGTGGGCCAGGTAGTCCATCGCGTCGACGACGTAGTCGACCGGCACCAGGTTTATGTAGCCGCCCTCGATACCCACCAGCGGGACCCAGCGCGGCCAGGATTCACGCAGCCTCTGCAGGGCCTTGAAGAAATAGTAGGGTCCGTCGATCTTGTCGATGAAGCCGGTCTTCGAATGACCGACCACCGCACCCGGGCGGTAGATGCGGAACGGAACACGTCCGTCTGCGCGCACCATGCCCTCGGAATCGTGCTTGGTGCTGTGGTACGGGTGGTCGAGGTCCTCCGCTTCCTCGAACATGTCCTCGGTGAACGTGCCGCGGTACAGGCCCGCGGCGGCGATCGAGCTCACCAGGTGGAAACAGCCTGCATTGATGGCGGCGGCAACATCGAGGGCGCCCTGCGTGCCGACGATGTTCGCCTTCTTCATCGTCTCTGCGCTCGCGTCGATGTCGTAGACGGCGCCGAGATGGAAGAAGTGCTGCACCTTGCCCTTGAGCTTGCGGAGGTCGGCGGGCGCGATGCCCAGCTTCGGCGAGCCGAGGTCGCCCTTGATCGGCACGACCCGCCTGACGCTCTCCTTGCCCCAGAACTCGCGCAGTTCGTCGAGCTTGCCGACGGACTTCGGCCGCACCAGCACGTAGATCGTGCCCTTGCCGCGCTTGAGCAGCGACTGCACCAGGTAGCGGCCGATGAACCCGGTCGCGCCGGTGACGAAATAGCTCATTGAATTCTCCCAGTCGATCTGCAACAGCAGGACCGTCCGCGGACCTGCCCCTTTTTGGGGCTACCTTAGGTGTCGAACGGGCCTAGGTCAACGTGGCACGCGGGCGGGGGCATGATCGGCGATCCCGGGCATTTTGGCAGGTGGCCGGGTCCGGTGGCTGGCTTATTCCCCTGCCGTCGCGGGCCTGAAACGTGCTTGCCGATTGACGCGGCGCGGAGGCCCCAATCGGCGACAATAGCCCCCGTGAAACTCCTCGGAATCGAGACCGGACAGGATGGGACTGGGCAGGCGCCGCGGGGGGAACTCGGCCGGCTGCTGGCACGTAATGCCGTGTTGCGCGATGCTTTCGCGAACGACACCGCCGCCGCGCAGCGCCTCGCCGAACTGCAGCGCTGGCAGTCGCAACGGTTGCTTCGAAGCCATGCTGACCTGCGAGCGAACCCGCGCTATCGCCGGGCCGTGGAGTTCTTCTTCGAGGACCTGTACGGCGGGTCCGACCCGCGTGGCCGTGACCGCGACCTCGCGCGCGTGCAGCGAGTGATGGAACGGCTGCTGCCTCGACCGGCCCTGCGGGCGCTGTGCCTTGCCGTCGGCCTCGAGGTCATGTCCCAGGAACTGGATGCAGCCGTCGTCAGGGACTTGCCCCCGGGCCCGATCACGGTGGAGACCTACGCGGACGGCTACCGCCGCGCCGCACGCGCGAAAGACCGCGAGCGACAGATCGAGCTGATCGGCAGCATCGGCGACTATCTCGACAAGGTCGTGCACAAGCCCTTCGTACACAAACTGGTCCATTTCGCGCGCGGCCCGGCGCACGCCGCAGGATTCGGGGCTCTGCAGGACCTGCTCGAACGGGGGCTCGACGCCTTCAAGGCCATGGACGGGTCCGGGGAATTTCTGGCTATCATCCGCGAACGTGAGCTGCGTGCGATGAAGCGCATCCTGGCCAGGACACCCGATCCCTTCGAATTCGGCACACGCGGTACCGTCTACACGACTGCATGAGCGTACGCAAACTGAAGAAGAAAAAGACTTCGGCGCCGAGAAAGCCCGCGGTACAGGTCGAACTGCCGCTCCCTCCGCCACCGGGCCCGCCGCTGCCGGTGGAGGAGATGCTACTTGCGTGGTGGCAGAAGCCAGCGGCGGTCGTGTCCCTGGCGGCGGTCGCGATGCTGCTGCTGGTGCTGGGTGCGATTTCGCAGCTGCACGCGCGTCGCGACCGGGTACAGGCCGTAGAGCTCGAAGCTCGCGTCAAGACCCTGACGCTGCGTGCTTCGACTGCCGCGCGTGCGCTCCGCATCACACCGAACCCGCGCAGCTGGTCGGCCGCGCCGGATGCATCGATCGGCTGGCCCGAGCCGCCGCTGATGCTCGACCTGTACCTGCCTGTCGGGTACTCGCAGTTCACCAGCTTCGCGGTCACCATCGACAAGGTGGACCAGGGCCGCATGATGACAATCCAGCGCATGGCGCCGGACTCCAACCGCGAACTCAGGTTGTCCCTGAACAGCTCTGCTTTCGGACCAGGCGAATACCGTATCCTGCTCCAGGGCTACGACTGGCGCGGCCAGCGCAGCGACACCGGGTGGGTGCGCTTCATAATCAGGCAATAAGCGGCGAACCGGGCGACCTTGCCAGGATAGGCATCGGCGCATGGCTGGCAGCCGCAAGCAACATGATCCTCGTCGCGGCGATCGGCGCGACGGGCGGCGTGCTGGTGCTGCTGTTTGGCCGTGCGCTGAATCGGGTGTTCGCCAGCGGCGCGAACCGGCCATTGCGGCCCTCGGCCATGACCATCGAGGTTGAGCGCTGAGCCGCCGCACCCTGGCGCTAGCCACCCGGGCCCGGCGCCGTTGACCTAGGCCTGCGCCTGCCTCAGCGTCTCGACCGGTGGCTGCGTAACGGCGGACCACGCGGCCATCACGCCGGCGAAACCGACCATCAGCGCACCCCCTGCGACGCCCGCGACCCACACCGCGGGCTCGGGCACGTACGCAAGGTTGAATATCTCGCGCGCGAGAAAATATCCGGCCACCGATGCGCCGGCCGCGGCCAGCAAGCCCGCCAGCAGCCCCAGCACCAGGAACTCGACCGCGACGCCGGCCAGCACCAGCCTGCGGCTCGCGCCCAGGGTTCGCAGGATCGCGCTCTCGAAGCGCCGCTCGTCGCGCGTAGCCTGTGCCGCCGCCAGCAGTACCACCAGGCCCGCGAGCAGCGTGAATGCGAACACGTACTGCACGGCGAGCGCGGCCCGGTCCATCACGCTGCGTACCTGGGTCAGCAAAGCGTCGATGTCGATGATGGTGATTTCTGGAAACGTGCGCACCAGCTCGACCAGCGCGGGCCGCTGCGCAGGCTCCACGTGCACGCTGGTGATCAAGGTGCCGGTGACCTCGTCCAGCACCCCGGGTGAAAAGACCATGAAGAAGTTCGGCTGGAACGAATCCCAGCGCACGTCGCGCAAGCTCGTGACCTTCGCGCTCACCTTCTCGCCTGCCACGTCATAGCTGACCTCGTCACCCAGCTTGATGCCGAGCTGTTCCGCGAATTCCTGCTCGACCGAGACTCGCGGTCCTCCGCCATCACCGTCCCGCCACCAGCTCCCGGCAACGAGGCGATTGTCGTCGCGCAGCGTCCTCGCCCAGGTGAGGTTTGCCTCGCGCTCGACGAAACCGTTGGCGCGGTCCGACTTGAATTGAAGCTGGTCCACCGGCACGCCGTTCACGGCCGACAGCCTCGCGCGCACCAGCGGCACGAGCTCCGTCCGCGGCAGCCCGCGCGCGGCGAAGAACTCGCCCACGGCGCTGCCTTCGTCCGGACGGATGTTGATCATGAAATAATTGGGTGCGTCGGCGGGCAGGCTCGCACGCCACTCGCGGAGCAGGTCATTGCGGACCAGCGCTAGCAGCAGCAGCACCATGATCCCGAGCCCGAAGGCGACGACCTGCACGACACTGTCGCGGCCGCGGCGCGCGATGTTCGCGAGCCCGTAGCGCCAGGCGACCCCCGCGCCGCCGCGGAACGCACGAAGCGCGCGTACCAGCGCCCACCCGGCGAGCCCGAGCACCGCGAAGGTCGCTGCAATGCCGCCTGCGACCCAGGCCACCAGCCGGGCATCGCGCACCAGCCAGAAGAGCAGCGCCAGTACCGAACCGACCGCCAGGCCGTACACCGCCACGAAGCGCAGTGGCGGCGGCTCGAGGTCGTGCCTGAGCACGCGCGCCGGCGGCACCCGCCGAAGCTGCAGCAGCGGCGGCAGCGCAAACCCGACCAGGATTGCGACCGCTGTCGCCAGGCCCAACCACGCCGCGTCCGGGGACGGCGGCGGCAACGACGCCCTTCATCAGGTCGCGCAGCAGCCAGGCGAGCCCGGCCTGCGCGGCGTAGCCCGCGAGCGTGCCGATCGCGGCGACCGCGATGGCGATGACGACGAGTTGGGTGAGCGACTGCCGGAGCACGAATCCCTGCGAGGCCCCCATGCACTTCATCAGCGCCACGCCATCGAGGTGGCGCCGCGCATAGCGCCGCGCCGCCATCGCAACGGCGACCGCCGACAGCAGCACGCTCACCATGCTCGCGAGCGACAGGAAACGTCCCGCGCGATCGGAAGATGCGCGGACCTGCGGGCTCATGTCCGCCACCGACTGCAGGCGCTCTCCGCTGGCTTTCACTGACTCGAGCCAGCCGCTGAAATCGGCGACCTCCCGCGGGTCGCCGGCGAACAGGACTGCGCGGCTCACGCGGCTTCCCGGCTGGATCAGCTGCGTCGCGGGCACGTCGGCAATGTTCACCAGCAACGTAGCCGACAGGTCCGCGAAGCCCGCGCCCTGGTCTGGCCGGTAATCGAGCACCTGAGTGACACGCAGCGTCGCTGCGCCGACCGTGATGCTCGACCCGACCGGGGCACCTAGCTTCGCGAGCAGGCGTGAGTCGGCCCAGGCTTCTCCGGGCCCTGGGATGCCGTCGGCGATGCGCCCCTCGCCAAAGGGCTGATCGGCGACCTTGAGACTGCCACGCAACGGATAGCCCTTGCTGGCCGCGCGCAGCGTGACCAGCGACGAATCCTCACCGCGAAACACGACGCTCGGCATGGACAGGATCCGCGCCACCGCGAGCCCGCGCCCCAGGGCCTCGCGGTCGTAGGATTCATCGATCGGACGCGCCGATTCGAGCCGCAGGTCGGCTGCGAGCACTTCGCCCGCCTGCTGTGACACTGCGCGCGACACGCGGCTGGTGAACGATCCCACCGCAGTAAGCGACGCGACCGCGACGACCAGCGCGAGGACCAGCACCGCGATCTCGCCCGACCTCAGGTCGCGGGCGAGATTCCTGAGCGCGAGCCTGAGCGCCGTCATGCGGCCTGTGCGACGACGCGGCCCGCGTCAAGGCGTATCACGCGGCCACAGCGCGCGGCGAGTTCGCGGTCGTGCGTCACGAGCACCAGTGTCGCGCCTGCATCTGCATTCAGGCCGAACAGGAGATCCATGATGCGTGCCCCGGTAACCGCGTCCAGGTTGCCGGTCGGCTCGTCCGCGAACAGCACGTCCGGCCGCGTGACGAAGGCGCGGGCGATCGCGACCCTCTGCTGCTCGCCGCCGGACAGCTGCCTCGGGTAGTGCCCGACCCGCCCTGCGAGGCCCACCTTCGCGAGCACCTCGAGCGCAACCGCGCGCGCGTCGGTGCGGCCCGCGAGCTCGAGTGGCAACATCGCGTTTTCGAGTGCCGTCAGCGACGGCACCAGGTGGAACGACTGGAACACGAACCCGACATGGCGTGCGCGCACTGCGGCACGGCCATCCTCATCGAGTGCGGTAAGATCATTGCCCGCGAGCCTGACACGTCCCGAGGTCGGCTCGTCCAGGCCGGCGAGCAACGCAAGCAGCGTGGATTTCCCCGCGCCCGACGCGCCCATGACGGCCACGGTCTCCCCGCGCGAGATCGCGATGGAAACTTCGTCTAGTATGGCTAGCGTTCCCTCGGGGCTGCTAACCTGTTTGCCCAGCAGCGCTGCCTCGAGCACCACTTCATTGCGTTCAACCTGCATTCGTCTCGCCTTCCTGTGCCTGGTCCTGTTGGGACACCTCGCGCGCGCCGACGTTCCCACCATCCTTGTAATGGGCGACAGCTTGAGCGCGGCCTATGGGATGCGCGTCGAGCAGGGCTGGGTGACCCTGCTGCAGCAACGCCTCGAGTCCGAAGGTTACGGATACCGGGTAGTGAACGCCAGCGAGAGCGGCGAAACCACGGGCGGCGCACTGGCCCGCCTGCCGCGGGCGCTTGGCAGGCATAAACCCGCCGTCGTGATCATCGAACTCGGCGGCAATGACGGGCTTCGAGGCCTTCCGACGGGTGGCGTGCAGGCGAACCTGGAGTCAATGGCCCGGTTGAGCCGGAAATCAGGGGCCAGGGTATTGCTGATCGGCATGCGGATTCCGCCCAACTACGGCCCCGCCTACACCAAGTCATTCCACGAGCTGTTCGGGCAGGTCGCGGCCAGCCAGCATGTGCCGCTGGTGCCGTTCTTCCTCGACGGCATCGCACTCGACGAGGGGCTGATGCAGGACGACGGCCTGCATCCGAATGCTGCTGCACAACCGAAGCTGCTCGCGCAGGTCTGGCCCCTGCTCACACCGCTGCTGAAAAAATAGGAGACAGGGGACATTCTCCTTTTTCGGAGGGGAGAAAAAGGAGAATGTCCCCTATTTCCGCCGGAGGGCGCCGCCGGCAATGAAGTGGGCTGCGACGTCATCGCCGTCGCGCGCGGCGCGGCGAATCCCCTCGACGATCATCCGCTCGGCCTTGGTGTGGTCTGCCCAGCGGACGATGGTCACCCACTTTCCTTTCTCCAGGTCCTTGTAGTGCTGGAAGAAGTGCGCGATCTGGTCGGTCAGCGTCACGGGCAGGTCCCGGTATGACTTCACGCCCGAGTAGAACGGGTTCAGCTTGTCCACCGGCACGGCGATGATCTTCTCGTCGTCGCCCGCCTCGTCCTTCATCAGCAGCGCGCCGACCGGCCGCACGCGGACGATCGCGCCAGGGACAACCGGGCTCGGCACGACGACGATCACGTCTACAGGATCACCGTCGCCCGACAGCGTGTGCGGGATGAAGCCGTAGTTACCGGGGTAGAACATCGCGGTGTTCAGGAACCGGTCCACGCGCAGCGCGCCCGAATCCTTGTCGAGCTCGTACTTCACCGGTACGCCGCCCTGCGGAATCTCGATCAGTGCGTTGACGTCGCGCGGCGGGTCTTCGCCGATGCCGATCTTGCTGATGTCCATGGCGCGCGTTGCTCCTGGGATGCGACAGCTCGTGCCGCCCTACTGGTGATAGCCGGGTGACAGCTCGTGCCGCCCTACTGGTGATAACCGGGTGACAGCTCGTGCACCGCATCCACCATCGCCGCCGCATGCTCCGGCGGCACATCGGGGTGGATGCCGTGGCCCAGGTTGAAGACGTGGCCGTGACCCTTGCCGTAGCTCGCGAGCACGCGCGCGACCTGCGCGCGGATCTCGGCCGGCGGGGCATAGAGCACGCTCGGGTCCAGGTTTCCCTGCAGCGCAACCCGGTCGCCGACCGCGCGGCGTGCGTCGGCCAGGTCCGTGGTCCAGTCCACGCCGAGCGCATCGCAGCCCGTCGAGGCCATGTCGGACAGCCACTGGCCACCGCCCTTGGTGAACAGGATCACCGGCACACGGCGCCCGTCACTCTCCCGGGTAAGGCCGTCCACAATCTGCTGCATGTAGCGGAGCGAAAATTCCCTGTAGTCCGCGGGCGTCAGCGCGCCGCCCCAGGTGTCGAACACCATCAGGGCCTGCGCACCGGCGGCGACCTGCGCATTGAGGTACGCGAGCGTAGCCCGCGTAATCACGTCGAGCAGTCGGTGCAGCTCGCGCGGCGCTCCGTAGAGCATGCCCTTGATGTGCTGGAAGGTCTTGCTGCTGCCGCCCTCCACCATGTACGTGCCGACGGTCCACGGGCTGCCGGCGAATCCGATCAGCGGCACCCGGCCGCCGAGCTCACGGCGAATAAGCCGCACCGCGTCCATGACATAGCCCAGCTCGTCCTCCGGATCCGGAATCGGCAGCCGGTCGATGTCGGCCGCCGCACGCACGGGTCGCGCGATCCTCGGTCCTTCGCCGGTCTCGAATGTGAGGCCGACGTCCATCGCGTGCGGGATGGTGAGGATGTCCGAGAACAGGATCGCCGCGTCGAGCCGGTAACGGTCGAGCGGCTGCAACGTGACCTCGCAGGCGAGCTGCGGGTTCATGCACAGGTCCAGGAAGCTTCCAGCCTTGGTCCGCGTCGCGCGGTACTCGGGGAGGTAGCGGCCGGCCTGTCGCATCATCCACAGCGGGGTACGCGGCGTAGGCTCGCGCATCAGCGCGCGCAGGAACAGGTCGTTCTTCAGCGGCGCGTTCATCGCGGTGCTTCCTCGCCGAACACGCCGGCAATTGTCGACTGTATCGCGAGCGCTGCGGCGCGTGGGTCGGCCGCATCGCGGATGGGGCGCCCGACCACGATGTAGTCGGCGCCGTTTTCGAAGGCCTGCGCGACGTCCACCGTGCGTTTCTGGTCATCCACCGGCCGGTTCTCGACCGGACGGATGCCTGGCGTCACGACCAGCAGGCGGTGGTCGATGAATTCACGAAGCTTCGGCGCCTCCAGGCCCGACGACACTACACCGTCACAGCCCGCTTCCAGCGCGCGCCGGGCACGCGACAGCACCAGCTGCTCGACGTCGCAGGCGAAGCCAAGGTCGTCGAGGTCACCGCGGTCGAGGCTTGTGAGCACCGTCACCGCGAGAATCTTCACGTCGCCCTTGGCCGCCGCAGCCGCTTCCATGATGCCCTGGTTGCCGTGCACGGTCGCGAGCGTCACGCCGCGATTGCGCAGTTGTCGCACGGCCGCACCGACCGTCGCGGGCACATCGAAGAACTTCAGGTCGACGAATACCTTCTTGTCGCGCGCGACCAACCAGTCGAGCAGCTCGAAGTAGCCGCCCGCCATGAACAGCTCGAGGCCGATCTTGTAGAACTGCACGGCGTCGCCGAGCGTCTCTGCGACGCGGCGCGCCTCGGCCGGGTCGGCAACGTCCATGGCGAAGATCAGGCGCTCACGCGCCGGGATATTTCTGGGGACGACGGGCATCAGTGGGCTCGGTGAATACGGAGCGGGTGATGATACCGGAGGAAGAGAGCCGGGTAGGCAATCCGGCGGTACGGACTAGTGCGGATGCAGCCCCTCAGGTCCGCTCCGCCGGGTCGAACAGTCGCCTGTGCTCGAGGATCGCGAAGCGGTCCGTCATCCCGGCAATGTAGTCGGCCACGGCCCTTGCCCTGCCCGCCCGCCCGTCCTCGGCCTCCATGCGTCGCGCCGCCTGCTGGTGTTCGGTCGGCATCAGGTCCACGTCCCCGAACATCGCGCCGAATAGTTCGCGAACGACCCGGCCGGCCTTGTTGGTCATGCGCAGCACCTTGTAATGGCGGTACAGGTGCTGCCGCAGGTAGCGCTTCAGCTCAAGGTGCTCGGCCGCTACTTCCGGCCCGAAGCGCAGCAGCGGCTCCGGGCGCGCGCGCACGTCCTCGACGCCAGCGGGAGCCGCGGCCGCGATGGACGCGGCTGAGGCATCGATCAGGTCATTGACCAGGTAGTCGATCATGCGGCGTACGACTTCATGGACCAGGCGACGGGCACCGAGGCCCGGATAGCGGGCCGCCACGACATCGTGCTGGCGGCGGAAGATGGCCAGTTCGTTCAGCTCTTCAATCGTGATCAGCCCGGCGCGTATGCCGTCGTCCACGTCGTGGTTGTTGTACGCGATCTCGTCGGAGAGGTTCGCGAGCTGCGCCTCCAGGCTGGGCTGGCGGCGCTCGAGAAAGCGCTCGCCCAGGTCGCCCAGCTGCCGCGCGTTCGCCGCTGAACAGTGCTTCAGGATTCCCTCGCGCGTCTCGAAAGTCAGGTTCAGGCCGGCGAACTCGGCGTAGCGCTCCTCGAGTTCGTCGACCACCCGAAGCGACTGCAGGTTGTGCTCGAACCCGCCGAACTCGCGCATGCATTCGTGCAGCGCGTCCTGCCCGGCGTGGCCAAATGGTGTGTGACCAAGGTCATGCGCGAGGCAGATTGCCTCTGCCAGGGGCTCATTCAGCCCGAGCGCACGCGCCACGCTGCGTGCAATCTGCGCGACCTCCAGCGAGTGCGTCAGCCTGGTCCGGAACAAGTCCCCTTCATGGTTCACGAAGACCTGTGTCTTGTAGACCAGGCGGCGAAACGCCGTCGAGTGCACGATGCGGTCACGGTCGCGCTGGTACTCGGTGCGGTGTCGTGGGGCCGGCTCCGGGAACCGGCGGCCCCGCGATGCCGCATCGTGCTGCGCGTAGGGAGCGAGCGTGCCTGCGAAAGCGTTCATGGCGCGCTCCCGAAATGCGCCAGGAGCGTCTGCTGCAGCGCCTCGGCCGCGTAGTCGCCGCTGACCACGCCTTCGCCGATGCGGGCGAGCAGCACCAGCCGAATGCGGCCCGCGAGCACTTTCTTGTCCATGGCCATCAGCTCCAGCGCCCGCCCGGCACCGATGCCGGGCGCGGTCACAGGCAACCCGGCGCGTTTCAGCAATTCCCGGATCCGTTCGACCTCCGCGCTGCCGATCCAGCCGAGGCGGTGCGACAGGTCGGCCGCGAGCAGCATTCCCACGCCGACCGCTTCGCCGTGAAGCCACTCGCCATAGCCCGCCGCCGCCTCGATCGCGTGACCAAACGTGTGCCCTAGATTCAGCAGTGCACGGGCACCGTGTTCGCGCTCGTCCGCAGCGACGATCGCAGCCTTCATCTCGCAGCAGCGACGCACGGCGTACTCCACGGCCGGCGGATCCAGCGCCAGCAGCTGCTCGAGGTTGGACTCGAGCCAGGCGAGAAATGCCGCGTCGGCGACCAGGCCGTACTTGATCACCTCGGCGAGCCCTGCCCGGAGCTCACGGACCGGCAGCGTACCCAGCGTCTGGGTGTCGGAGATCACCGCAAGCGGCTGGTGGAACGCACCTACGAGGTTCTTGCCGCCTGGATGATTGACGCCAGTCTTCCCCCCAACGGAGGAGTCCACCTGTGCAAGCAGCGTGGTCGGAACCTGCACGTAGCCCACGCCACGCTGGTAGCAGGCCGCGGCAAACCCGGCCACGTCGCCAATAACACCTCCGCCCAGCGCCAGCACGCAGGCATCGCGGTTCATCCGCGCCGCGACCAGCGCGTCGAGTACGCGGCCCATGGTCTCGAGTGTCTTGTAGCGCTCGCCGTCGGGCAGCAGCGCCGTCTCCACCCGACGGTCGCCGAGCGCACGCACCAGGCGGGCGAGGTACAGCGGAGCCACGACGTCGTTGGTCACCACCATAACGTCGCGGGCGGGTACTACCTCCGACAGCACGTCGCCGTCGCCCAGCAGGCCCGGACCGATCAATATCGGGTAGCTTCGTGCGCCGAGGTCGATGCTCAGCCGTTGCAAGGGCGGCCCCTCGCGGCCTCGAGCCGGTTCAGGATTTCCAGGGCCACGGTTTTCACCCTGCGGCCGTCGGTGTCCACGACCAGGTCGGCCACTTCCTCGTAGAGCGGCTCCCGCAGCACCGCGAGGCGCTCGAGCGTGCCCCGGGGGTCGGGATTCAGCAGCAGCGGACGCTTGGTGCTGCCGCGGGTGCGGGCGAGTTGCTGGTTCACTGTGGTCCGAAGATACACGACACAACCCCTCTCACGCAGGCGGGACCGGGTCGCCGGGTCCAGCACGGCGCCGCCTCCGGTCGCGATGACACGCCGCACCGAGCGCGTGAGCTCGTCGAGGATTTCGCTCTCCCGCAGGCGGAAGCCCGCCTCGCCCTCGCGCTCAAAGATGTAGGGAACGTCGACGCCGGTGCGCGACTCGATCTCGACGTCGCTGTCGACGAACTCGAGGCCCAGCCGGGTCGCGAGCTGCCGTCCCACGGCGCTCTTGCCCGAGCCCATGGGGCCCACGAGGAAGATGTTCTCGGCGTTCAACATGCCCGAAACGAATGCGGCCGCAGGATTGCTGCGGCCGCATTGTCCCACCGGATCGTGGAATCGTCAGTAGATCTCGGCGCCCTCGCGCAGGATCTTCGGGGTCACGAAGATCAGCAGCTCGTTCTTCTCATCGCGGACCGACTTCTTGCGGAACAGCACGCCGAGGCCCGGGATGTCGCCCAGGAACGGCACCTTGCTCACGTCGTCGCGCTTGTCGGTCTCGAGGATGCCGCCCAGCACCACGGTCTGGCCGTCGTTGACCAGCACCTGGGTGGTGATCTGGCGCGTGTCGATGCTCGGCACCAGCCCGCCGGTGGCGCTCGGTACGAACTGGCCGACGCTGTCCTTGGTGACCTTGAGGTCGAGGATCAGGCGGTCGTCAGGCGTGATCTGCGGCGTGACGGTCAGCGACAGCACGGCCTTCTTGAACTGCGTGGTCGTGGCGCCGCTCGATGCCGACTCCTGGTACGGAATCTCGCGGCCCTGCTCGATGTAGGCCTCCTGGCCGTTCGCGGTGATGACGCGGGGGGCCGAGACGACCTCGCCGCGACCTTCGCGCTGCGCCGCCGTGATCTCGAGGTCAACGATATAGTCGGAATTCAGCAGCGTCATCGCCAGGTTCATTGCCGGGTTCGAGACCGGCAGGTTGACGATGTAGCGCTCCGGCGCCGCCCCGGTGATGACGTTGGCATTGCCGTTGCTGGCGCCACTGCCGATGGTCGGGCCGCCGTCGCCGGTAGCGTTGTTCAGGCCGTTATTGCCGAGCCAGAACGTGCCGTCATCGCCGACATTGTTCACGTAGGCGCTGCCGAAGCGGACGCCGAGCTCGCGGGCGAAGCTGTCGTTGACGATCACGATGCGCGACTCGATCAGCACCTGCTTCACGGGTATGTCGAGCGTGGAGACCAGGCGGCGGATGTCCGCGAGCCTCTCGGCCGTGTCGACCAGCAAAAGGGTGTTGGTGCGGTCGTCTACCGACACGCTGCCACGGTCGGACAGCAGCGAGGACTTGCCCTGAGACTTGATCAGCCCGGCGAGGTCCGACGCCTTGGCGTAGTTGACCTGCATGTATTCCGTGCGCACGGGCGAGAGCTCGACGATCGCCTTCTGCGACTCGAGCTGCTGCTTCTCGCGAGCCTGCAGTTCGTCGGTCGGCGCGACGTAGATGACGTTGCCGTCCTGTCGCTTGTCGAGTCCCTTGGTCCTGAGCACGATGTCGAGCGCCTGGTCCCAGGGCACGTTCTGCAGGCGCAGGGTCACGCTGCCCTGCACCGAGTCGCTCACCACGATGTTCTGGCCGCTGGTCTCGGCCAGCAACTGCAGCACCGCGCGGGTCTCGATGTCCTGGAAATTCAGCGTCAGCCGCTCACCCTTGTACTCGCGCTTGCTCGGATCGACCACGGCGGCCTTCGGCCGCTGGCGGACTTCGAGCACGTAGTCGCGGTCGCTCTGGTAGGCCAGCTGCTCGTAGTCGCCGGTCGCCACCACGACGATACGCGTGCCGTTCGGGCCGCGGGTCACGTCGAACGAGCTGATAGGCGTGGCGAAGTCCACGACGTCGAAGCGCTTCAGGTACTCGTCAGGCACCGTGGTATTCGGGAAGTCGATGACGATGCGGCCGCCTTCCTGCTTGAGGCTGGCCTGCACGCCCGCATCACTGGTGCTCACCAGCACGCGGCCCGCGCCGTCGGTGCCGCGACGGAAGTCGACTTTCTGCACGGCCGACGTCGTCGCCGGACTTGCCTTCTGTGCGGGCGCGGCAGCCGCGGTTGCGGCGACCGGCGCGGCGGAGCCGCCCTGCCCGATCATTACAAAAACGGTGTTGCCCGAGACCCGGGTCTGGTACGGAAGCATCCGGTCCATGTTGAACACGAGCCTCGTGCGGCCCGAGGCCTCGGCCGCGACGATCGTGTCGACGCCGCCGGAGTTGACGTCAATGCGGCGTGACGGCAGCGCGAGCGTGGCACCCGGAAGGTCCACCGAGAGGCGCGCCGGGTTGTCGACGGTGAACGTCACCGGCTGCGGCGCGGGGCCGTTCAGCACAAGCCGCACCTCGACCTGCTGGCCGGGTTGCGGCTGCACGTCGACTTTTTCCAGCAGCAGGCCATCCTGTGCCAGCGCGGTGTGCGCGATGAACGCAGCGACTCCGGCCAGCGCGATGAGTGCCGCGGGCCTGCGCCGGCCGCGCACCTGGCGCTGGCCGTCGCGGGTTTCGATCGTGTTGAACGATGCAGCGGTCATTCTCAAGTCTCCTTAGCAGATCAGTCGCTCAACCCAAGCGCGGCGGGACGCTCGATGAATCCGCCCATGCCGTCGGGAACGATCTCGATGAGCGAGATCCTGCCTTCGTCTATTGCCGTGATCCGGCCGTCACTCTGGCCCAGGTGGTTGCCCGGCAGCACCCGGTGCACCAGCCCGTCCTTCGTCTGCACGAGCCCGTAGACCCGGCCTTTCAGGTTCAGTGTCCCGACCATGCGCAGCGTGTCGAGCGAAAACTGCTCGAGAAACTCGCGGGGCCGGTTCGAATCGGGGCGTATGCCGTTGGCCCCGGTCGACGACGAGGGCATGCCGGGTTCGAACGGCGATCGCAGTTCGGCGGAGGGATAGGCGAAGGTCTCGTAGGGCTTCACCTCCGGCAGCGGCTCGATGCGCCCTCCGGGACGGCTCTCGATCTCCTCGATCTGCGCACGCAGCTTGTCGGTGTCGTCCGAGCACCCGCTGGCCGTCGCGAGCAAGGCCGCGGCAATGACGATGCGCAGTGCTGTTGTCATATCCGATTGCGTCTCTGCCATGGCCGCCTCACTTGCCAGCGCCGGATTTTCCGGCTTTCTTGGCTTTTCCGGGCTTGCCACCGCTGTCCGGACCCTCGTCTTCCTCGTCGAGGTAACGATAGGTCTTGGCAGTAACGTTCAGCACCAGGCTACCCGGGTCGCCCGCCTTCCCTGCCGGGGCGATCTCTATGTCGTGCAGCGTTACGATGCGCGGCAGGGCCGCTACGCCGGCCGCGAAGGTGCCCATCTCGTGATAGTCGCCCGCAAGCCGGATGCTGATCGGCAATTCGGCGTAGAAGTCCTTGCGCAACTCGCCACGCGGCTGGAAGAGCTGTTCCTGCAGGCCGGCCGCGAGGCCCGTCTGTGAAATGTCCACCAGCAGGTTGGGTACCTCGGTCTTGTCCGGCAGCTGGCGCAGCATGGCGCCGAAGGACTTCTGCATCTCTGCGAGCTGGTCCTTGTAGGCCTGCAGGTTGGCAGCCTTGCGCGCCTTGTTCTCGAGCGTGCTAAGCAGCTCGACTTCCCTGGCGCGGGCTTCGACCAGCAGGGGATGCTGTGTTTTCCAGACGAAGAAGTAATAGCCGCCTGCGGCCGCCAGCATGAACAGCGTGATCGCGACACCGAGGCGCACGGCCAGCGGCCAGCGGCCCGGATCATTGGGGTCCAGTGCGCGCAGCTGATCGAGCAGTTCCTGGAGTTTGTTCATTTGGCGGCCACCATGGCAGCTTCCGCTTCATCCGCGGGCGGCGTCTGGCTGCGCAGCTTAGCGGACAAGGTGAAGTCCGCGCCGCGGCCCGCGTCGCGGCCCTTGGTCTCGACGACCGCGAGCGAAGGTTCCGAGAGCCACTGCGAATTGTCGATGTTGCGCATGAACGCCGACACGCGCGTGCTCGACTGCGCGACGCCGCGGATCTCCAGCCTGTCGCCCTGACCTTTCAGGTACGTCAGGTAGACGCCGTCGGGCAGCGTGCGGACGATCTCGTCGAAGATGTGGACGATCACGGGCCGGCTGCGCTGCAGGGTCTCGATGATTTCCATGCGTGCGAGCAGCTTGCGCTTCTGGTTCTCCAGCCCGACGATCTCCTCGATCTTCTTGTCGAGCTGCGCGATGGCGTCGGTCAGGATCTGGTTGCGCTGCTGCTGGTGTTCTATGGCGGCGCTCATCTGCCAGCGGCCGATCAGCGTCACCAGTGCCGCAGTGGCGATCGCTGCGCCGATCGACAGGAGGAATTCCTGTTTCTTCTGCTTGCGCTGGGCCTCGCGCCACGGCAGGAGGTTGATTCTTGGCATGTCAGTCGAAGCTCCTCAGCGCAAGACCGCAAGCCGTCAGCAAAGCGGTCGCGTCCTTCTTCACGCCCTGCGCCAGCGCTCGCGTCGAGATCTTCATCTGGCCGAGCGGGTCGCCGCGCTCGGCGCTGATTCCGACGCGGCTGGTGATCACGTCAGCGACGCCGGGAATGTTCGCGCAGCCGCCGCAGATCAGTAGCTGCTCGGGCGGCGTGCGGCCGCTGCCGGACGCCAGGTAGAACTGCAGCGAGCGGCTTACCTGCTGGCACATGTCGTCGATGAACGGGTCGAGCACCTCGGACTGGTAGTTCGCCGGCAGCCCGCCTTCTTTCTTGGCGCGCCCGGCTTCCTCCATGCTGAGCCCGTAGGTCCGCATGATTTCCTCGGTCAGCTGCTGGCCGCCGAAGGCGAAGTCGCGGGTATAGGTCACCTTCAGGTCACGCAACACCGAAAAGGTCGTGCTGCTCGCACCGAAATCCATTACCGCGATGTTGCGATCCATGCCGCCGTCAGGCATCTGGTGTGTCAGCAGCCGGCAGGCGTTTTCCAGCGCGAAGGCCTCGACGTCGACGATGCGCGTGGTCAGCCCCGCCGCCTGCACCGCCGCCTGGCGCTGCTCGACGTTCTCGGAGCGAGTTGCCACCAGCAGCACGTCGAGCATTTCCGGGTCTTTTTCCGACGGACCGATCACTTCGAAATCGAAGCTGACTTCTTCCATCGGGAACGGAATGTACTGGTCGGCCTGCATCTCGACCTGGGATTCGAGTTCTGCCTCGCGCAGGTTGCGCGGCATCTGGATGACCTTGGTGATCGCCGCGTCGCCGCTGATGGCTACGGCGCACTCCTTGCTGCGGGCGCCGGCGCGCTTCACTGCGCGGCGCACCGCCTCGCCAACCGCCTGGGCATCAACGATTGCCTTCTCGTTGATTGCGTTGGGCGGGGAGGCCTCCGCCGAGTAAGACTCGACGCGATAGCCGTCGCCGGCCTTCGAAAGCTCAATGAGCTTGATCGACGACGTCGTGATGTCGAGTCCTATGACCGGTCGTGACCTACCCTGAAACAGCACGCGTGAGTCCTTCTAGTTCAAGAGGTTGCGCATCGATCGTGTTGTAGATTCCATGCCCCCGCCGCACTATATAACAGGCTTTCACTAAAAAGAATTGTGAGCGCCCTATCAATTTGCGGCATTCGGCAGCAAACCCCCATCCGTGCATTACAAAAACCTCGACCACGCCGGGCAGCGCAGGGCCGGTAGTCCGGGTCAGGCCACCCGGAGCGGGTTCCATGTCACGCGACGATCCCTGTCGGGTTGCCGCACTCGAAGTCACGAGTGCGACGTCATCGTCCGGACCAGCAACCCCGCTGTCTTAGGCCTGACCCTTAGACCGGTGGCTTTGCGTCCCCACCTTTCGGTGGGTTTGCCCTTGCATCGCGAGCTACTATGCACAACCGTCCCAAGCGCGGCAAGGACTGGATCCCAGAATTCGGCATGAAGCGACCGGCCCCGAAAATACTCGCGACCGTTCTCACGGCTGCCCTGGGCGCTTGCGGACTGGTTGTCCTCGGTATCGGGGGCGCCTTCCAGTACCTGGAGCCCGAACTGCCGGAAGCGGCCGACCTGCGCGACCTGCGCATGCAGCTGCCGCTCACCGTGTACTCGCGCGATGGACTGCTGATCGCCCAGATCGGTGAGCAACGCCGCATACCGGTCTCGTCTGCCGAAATCCCACAGGTGCTCGTCGACGCATTCCTGGCGGCCGAAGACGATCGTTTCTTCGAGCATCCGGGCGTTGACTGGCAGGGGCTGGTGCGAGCGCTGGCCGCCAACCTGTCGGCAGGCGGGGTTCGCGAGGGCGGCGGCACCATTACGATGCAGCTCGCGCGCAATACTCTGCTTACTTCCGAGCGGACACTCCGTCGCAAGCTGAACGAGGTGTTCCTTGCGCTGCGCCTCGAGCATGAATTCAGCAAGCAGGAGATCCTGGCCCAATACCTGAACCGGATCTTCCTGGGGCAGCGCGCCTACGGCGTCGGCGCCGCTGCCGAGGTCTACTTCAACAAGCAGATCGGGGAGCTGACACTGTCCGAGGCGGCGCTGATCGCCGGACTGCCGCGCTCGCCCTCGCGCGACAACCCGGCCACGAGCGTCGAGAAGGCGCACGCGCGCCGAGCCTACGTGCTGCGGCGCATGGTGGAGACGGGCAAGATCGGCGAGGCCGAGCGTGAAGTCGCGAACAACGTACCGATTTCCAGTCGCATCTACGCACCCGTCGTCGAGCTCCAGGCGCCATACGTTGCCGAAATGGTCAGGCAGGAAATGGTCCAGCGCTACGGTGCCGCGGCGCTGACGGACGGTTACCGGGTCACGACCACTATTGACGGCGCGCTGCAGATCGCGGCGGACACGGCCGCCTGGCAGACGATGCTGGAATACGACCGGCGCCACGGTTATCGCGGTGCGCGCGACCGGATCGATCCGGCGCTGGTGCAGAACGTTGCCGCGGTCAGCGCGGCACTGCGCAGGAATCCGGATCGAGGCAATCTGCAGGCCGCAGTGGTCGTCCTGGTCGGTGCACAGGAAGCCACGCTGCGCGTACGCTCGGGATCAACCATCGCCCTCGACTGGGAGGCCATGTCCTGGGCCCGGCCCGCGCTGGAGGGGGGCGGGGTCGGTCGCGCTCCGAAGACGGCAGCCGAGATCCTGGAAGTCGGCCAGGTCGTGTACGTGGAGCCGCTGGAGGACGGGCGCAGTCGCCTCGCGCAGATGCCCGCCGTGGGTGCCGCGCTGGTTGCCCTCGATCCGGCCGACGGCGCGATTGTCGCACTCGTGGGCGGCTTCGACTTCGACGCGAGCAAGTACAACAGGGCGATACAGGCCAGGCGGCAGCCCGGATCGTCGTTCAAGCCGTTCATTTACTCGGCCGCGCTCGAGCGCGGATTCACGCCGGCCACGCTAATCAACGACGCACCCATCGTGCTCCAGGGCGGTGGTGACGGCGGTGCAGAGGAGTGGCGGCCACAGAACAACAACCGGCGGTTTTACGGGCCGACGCCGATGCGCGAGGGCCTGGCGCGCTCGCGAAACCTCGTTTCGATCCGGCTGCTGCGCGGGGCCGGGATCGGGCCGACGATCCGGCACATCGCGTCGTTCGGCTTCGGCCCCGAGGCCACGCCGCCCAACCTGACGCTTGCGCTGGGTACCGGACAGGTGACGCCGCTCGATATGGCGCGTGGTTTTGCCGTCTTCGCCAACGGTGGCTGGCGCCTCACCCCGTATTTCATAGAGACGATCGCCGATTCGTCGGGCGCAGCCGTGTTCGAGGCCGAGCCGCCGCTCGCCTGCCCGGTTTGCGTGGACTCGCCGGCGGCGGATGCGGCCTCCGCAGTCGGCGTCAGCAGCGCGGAGACGGGCGATGCCGCAGCCGGTGATTTCACCGACGGCGATGCCAGCACCGGCACCCCCGCTGGCGAGGTGCCGCTCGAACGCCGCGCGCCGCGCGCCATCTCGGCTGCCAACGCTTTCGTGATGACCGACATGTTGACGGACGTGATCCAGCGCGGCACCGGGCAGCGTGCGAAAGCGCTCGGTCGCCGCGACGTGGCTGGCAAGACCGGCACGACCAGCGATCACCGCGACGCGTGGTTTGTCGGCTTCAACGCCGACCTGGTCGCAGCCGCGTGGATCGGTTTCGACCAGGAACGTTCGCTCGGCGACAACGAGGAAGGCGGCCGCACCGCCCTGCCGATGTGGCTCTATTTCATGCAGGTCGCGCTGAAGGACCGGCCCGAGCATCGCCTGCCGGAACCGCCGGGAATCATGCGCATGTGGGTATCGCGTGAATCCGGTGCCCCAGCAAGCGCCGGCAGCCCTGGCGCAATCTTCGAGGTCTTCCTCGATCAGTTCCCGCCACAGGCCGGGTTGTCGGGCTTCGGTGCAGAGGTGGATGCCGAGAGCGTCCGGTCGCCCGCGTCAGAAGAATCCATCTTCTGAAGGTGCGGCCGATGCATCGACGACCGAATCCGCGTGCCGAACTCCTGCGACAAGCCGTCGCAGAGGAAGCGGCCCGCATCATGCGTGAACAGGGCGTGGACGACTTCCTGCTCGCCAAGCGCAAGGCCGCCGAGCGACTGGGCGTGACCGATGCCTCGATCCTGCCACGCAACAGGGAAATCGAGACGGCGATGGTGGCCCACCAGAGGCTTTTCGACGCAGATCGCCACGAGAGCGACCTCGCGACGCTGAGGCGGGCTGCCCTGGAGGCGATGAGGCTGCTGTCGGACTTCGAGCCGCGCCTGGTCGGACCGGTGCTCACCGGAACGGCGTCGAGCCACTCCGACATCAGCCTGCACGTATTCTCCGAGTCGGCCGAAGCCGTATGGCTGCAGCTCGCGGAGCGAGGCGTGCCGCACGAGGTGGTGGAACGACGGATGCGCTACGAGCGCGACCGCACGGTGACCTACCCCGCGGTTCGCTTCGTCGCCGGGAACCTGGCCGTAGACACGGTCGTGTTCCCGCTGGACGGGATCAGGCAGGCCCCCGCGAGTCCTGTCGACGGACGACCGATGCGGCGGGCGGGCTTTGCGGAGGTCGAGGCGCTGCTGTAGGCCAGGGGACATTCTCCTTTTCCCGAATGCGCCGCCAGAAATGGGCAGTCGTCAGGCCCGGGAAAAGGAGAATGTCCCCTCCGAAAAGGAGAATGTCCCCTATCTTCAGCGCTTGCCGATTTCCACGTAATCGCGTGCCGTCGGCCCCGTGTAGAGCTGGCGCGGCCGGCCGATCTTCATCGCCGGGTCACCGATCATCTCCTGCCAGTGCGCAACCCAGCCTGCGGTACGCGCTATGGCGAACATCACCGTGAACATCGATCGCGGGATGCCGAGTGCGCTGTAGATCAGGCCCGAGTAGAAGTCGACGTTCGGATAGAGCTTGCGGGCGATGAAGTACTCGTCCTTCAGCGCGATCTCCTCGAGCCTGAGCGCCAGCTCGAACAGCGGGTTGTCGGTGCGGCCAAGCCGCGCGAGCACCTTGTGGCACATGTCGCGAATGATCTTCGCGCGCGGGTCGAAGTTCTTGTAGACGCGATGGCCGAAACCCATAAGGCGCGTGTGGCCATCCTTGTCCTTCACGCGCTCGAGGAACTTCGGGATGTTGTCGACGGTGCCGATGTCCTCGAGCATGGCCAGCACGGCCTCGTTCGCGCCGCCATGCGCCGGACCCCATAGCGCCGAGACACCGGCCGAAATCGCCGCGTACGGGTTCGTGCCCGTGCTGCCGGCCAGCCGCACCGTCGAGGTGCTGGCGTTCTGCTCGTGATCGGCGTGCAGGATCAGCAGCAGGTCCAGCGCCTGCGCGGTCACCGGGTCGACCACGTAGTCCTCGGCGGGCACCGCGAAGAACATGCGCAGGATGTTGGCGCAGTAGTCCTGGTCATTGCGCGGATAGACGAACGGCTGGCCCAGCATGTGCTTGTAGGCGGCCGCGGAGATGGTCGGCATCTTCGCCAGGATGCGGTGCGCGAAGATCTCGCGGTGCCGCGGGTTATTGTTGTCCATCGAGTCGTGGTAGAACGCCGCCATCGACGAGACGACCGCGGACACCATGGCCATCGGGTGCGCGTTGTAGTGGAACCCGTTGAAGAACCGCAGCAGCGATTCATTGATCATCGTGTGGTAGCGGATCGAGTGGTCGAACTGCTCCAGCTGCTTCGCGCCCGGCAGTTCACCGTTGATGAGCAGGTACGACACTTCGAGGAAGCTGGACTTGGTCGCAAGCTGGTCGATCGGGTAACCCCGGTAGAGCAGCACCCCAGCGTCGCCGTCGATGTAGGTGATCTTGCTCTCGCAGGAAGCGGTCGCCATGAACCCGGGATCGAAGGTGAATATCCCGTGGTCCTTGGCCAGCGGGGCGATGCCCAGGCAGTCCGGCCCGACGGTGCCGCTCATGGCCTGCAGCGTGGACTTCTTTCCCGTGTCGAGATTGACCAGTTCGTATTTGTTCGTGCTCATCGCTTTCCTGCCTTTTTTCGACCGCGCGCTGGACGGCTCGGTGACTTCCGGCCAGCCTTGCATGACCGGGCGACCCGATCAAGACAGTATTAATTCACGACCTTCAGGACCTGGCCGGCGATCGGCTCCTTGTCCGGATAGAGGTCGTTCAGCAGCCGGAGTTGCTCGGCCGGATAGGGGCGGACGGGTGAGGACTGCGCGAGGCCCTGGATCCGGGTCTGGGGCGTCGCCTTCACGAGTTCGATGCGGGTCGGCTCGGACAGCGCAAATTCGCTGTCCTTCAGGCGGCGGAATGTCTTTACGCTCGAAAGGAACAATGGATCGGCAGCCGCAAACCCAGCAGCCATGCGCGTGGCGCCCCGGAAGACGTAGGCCATGCCGTTCAGGTAGACCACGGCGAATCTGGCCTGGCCGCGATTTCCCCATGGCAGCTGGACGTCGCGCGCGACGGCCGTGTAACCCTGGAGGCCGTTCACCTGCAGGTTCTCGGCAGACAACAGGGCCGTGCCGCCCAGGTTCTTCACCAGGAATTCCCTGGGCGTGAGATTCGGCGGCATTGCCATCGCGTACAACTCGAGATACGCGTCCTTCTGCGCCGGGTACGCAAGCACCTTGCTCGGCAGGTTCTTGATGGTCCAGGCGCTCGGGAACGCAACCGTGAACGCCATGTCCGCGTGATAGAAGCGGCTGCCACGGACCATGCCCTGCGCTGCGCTGGACCCGAACGCCATGCCCTTCACGTGGCCGAGATAGACGTCGCGGCCGTCGGGCAGGTCTGTGCCGTCGGGTTGCACCTTGTGAGCCGCTTTCACGACCTCCTTCAGCCGCGTGTCATTGTCCGGGTGAGTGGAGAAGACGCCGTGGTACACGCGGGGCTCGCGGCCCTCGATGCGAGCCTGTTGCAGCTCGAAGCTCTCCTGGTTCTTGAGCAGGCGCACGACGTCGATCATCGCGTCGGGGTCATAGCCCAGGCGGTCGAGGTACTGGGCGCCGAGGCTGTCCGCCTCGAGTTCCATGTCCCGCCCATAGCCGCTCACCAGCGCGGTGCCAGCCATGTTGGCCACGGAAGCAAGGTCCCCGCTGCCCGTCAGGATGCCGATCACCGTGGCACCGACGCCGGTGGCCATCGCGCCGGACTGCTGGCGCACCGAATGCCGCGCGGTCACGTGCCCGACTTCGTGGCCGAGCACAGCGACCAGCTCCGCCTCGGAATTCAGGTAGGCCATGATGCCGCGGGTGATGTACACGTAGCCGCCAGGCAGTGCGAACGCGTTGATGTCCTGGCTGTCGAGCACCGTGAACGTGTACTGGAGTTGCGGCCGATGGCTTACCGCCCCGATCCGCTGGCCGACCCGGGTCACGTAGTCCTGCAGCTCCGGGTCGTCGTAGCGCCCGAACTCCTGCAGGATCTTGGCGTGCTCCTCGCGGCCGAGCTGGATCTCCTGCGCCTCCGACATCATCACGACGTCGGTTCTTCCGGTGACTGGGTTGGTGGCGCAGCCGGCGACAGCCGTCATCGCAAGCATCGCGGAGATCATTCGGGCGGCGTGTAACGTCATGCACGTACCTCGGGAGCAGGAACCCTGAGTGTAGGGTGCCGGCGCGCATCCAGAAAGTTTCCCACCCAAACGAAACGGGGCGCCCGAAGCGCCCCGTCGACTTCCACCCGGACGGTCGCGGTTCAGCCGCGCGCGTACTTCTTGCGGAAGCGATCCACACGGCCGCCCGTGTCGACGATCTTCTGCTTGCCCGTGTAGAAAGGGTGGCAGTTCGAGCACACTTCGATCTGCAGGTCCTCGCCGAGCGTGGAGCGCGTCTCGAAGGTGTTGCCGCAACTGCAGGTCACGGTGATGTTCTTGTAGTCGGGATGGATTCCGCTCTTCATGGCCGCGGTCCTTGGGCAGACTTTGCAAAAAGGGCGCGAAGTATAGGAGCGCTGGCCGGGGCTGACAAGGGCATTCTCATGTCGCCCCTGGACCACAGCCGGTTATCCACAAATCCTGTGGATAACTGTGTGGATGAATCGGTCTGGCTGGGTCTGTACGGGGCGCGGTATTGGGCCGTTTTCGCATTGGTTAAATTTTGAGCAGTCATTTTCTTATAATAAAAACAATGCTTTACGAGCCGTGTCTAAGATTTCACTTCGACTACAGACCGTAACCCGCCGAATCTTGGCCCGCCCGTGCCGGATGTGCATAACTGGATCACTAGCTTCCGGCGCCGGTTCTCGCGCAACACCGCTGCCCGCTGGATCTCACGCGTCCGAGACCGTATCCGGGCTGCTGGTTGGCTCGTCCGTAAGGAACATCGCCTGCAAGTCATTGAGGAACAAGCGTCCTCGGGCGGTCGCGGCCCATTGTCCAGCCCGGATGCGCTCGAGCAGACCCCGTTCGCAGGCGGCAGCCACGCCTTTTACCGTGGCCCACGATCGGCCGGTTCGAGCCTCGAACATGGACTCGTCGAAACCCTCGACCAGCCGCAGTGCATTCAGGCAGAACTCGAACGCGAGGTCACCCTCCGCGACAGCGCGCTGCAGGACGACCCGCTCTTCCGCGCGCAACGCGGCCATGTACCGCCCCGGCTGGCGGACTCGTTCGGTGCGGATCACACGCCCGGCCGTGGCATCCGTAATCTTGCCGTGAGCTCCGGCTCCAATGCCGAGGTAGTCACCGAATTTCCAGTAGTTGAGGTTGTGCCTGCAGCACCGTGCAGGCCGCGCGTAAGCCGATACCTCGTACTGCCGGTACCCTGCGGTGGCCAGCAATTCCTGGCAGGACCACTGCATCTCGTGCACCGACTCCTCGTCCGGTAATTTCGGCGGGCGCCGCTCGAATGCGGTCCCCGGCTCCAGTGTCAGGTTGTAATGCGAGATGTGGGTGGGCTCGAGTGCCAGGGCACGCTCGACGTCGCGCCGCGCGCCATCCGGCGTCTGCCGTGGCAGGCCGTACATCAGGTCGAGGTTGAAATTGTCGATGCCCGCAGCCCGCAGTTCCGCGACTGCCGTGCCGATTTCGCCGCTCGCATGAATGCGGCCAAGCGCCGCGAGGGACCGATCGTCGAAGCTCTGGGCGCCGAGCGACACGCGATTGACCCCCGCATCGCGGTACGCAGCGAAGGCGCCGTGTTCCACCGTGCCCGGGTTCGCCTCGAGCGTAACCTCGACGTCGCCAGCGACCGGCAGCAACTCGCGGGCCCGGGCCAGCACAGATGCTACGGCTGCCGCGGAGAACAGGCTCGGCGTCCCGCCACCGAAGAACACCGAGACGACCTCTCGCGCGCGGACCTCGCGCGCAGCGAAGTCGAGGTCCCCCAGCAGCGCCTCGAGATAGGCGGTCTCGGGAATTCCGTTGGTCGGCGCGGCGTGGGAATTGAAATCGCAATACGGGCACTTCCGTACACACCACGGCAGGTGGACGTAGAGCGACAGCGGTGGCGCGGTGAGCGCGGTCACGACTGGCCCGTGTCGCCACCAAGTGCCGCGACGAGCGCGCCAAGTGCCCTGCCGCGGTGACTCACGCGATTCTTCTCGCCGGCTTCGTATTCGGCGGCGGTGCGCTCGTCTCCCGCGACCACGAACAACGGGTCGTATCCAAAGCCGCCATTGCCGCGCGCCGCCGTAGCAACCAGCCCCTCCCAGCTCGCCTCGCACACGACAGGGTCTGGATCGTCCGACTGGTTAACGAACACCATCGCGCACCGATAGCGCGCTCCGCGGCCCGTGTCCGGAACGCCGGTCATCTCACGCAGCAGCTTCGCGTTGTTCGCTGCATCCCCGGCGCCGGAGCCAGCATAGCGCGCCGAATAGATCCCCGGCGCGCCGCCGAGCGCGTCCACCTCCAGCCCCGAATCGTCCGCGATCGCGGGCAGTCCGGCGGCTTTCGCGGCGAATCGCGCCTTCAGCAATGCGTTCTCTACAAAGGAGTGGCCGGTTTCCTCGGCTGCGCAGTCCGTGAATTCGGACAAGGGCAGGACCTCGACGCACATGGGCGCGAGGATCGCCTGCAGTTCCCTGAGCTTGCCCGCGTTGCCGGTCGCGAGGACCAGCCGCGCAGGCAACCGCCTGCTCACGTGCCCGGACCCGGCGACCCACCAGGCCGCGGCTCCTGCAGAGCCGTGAGTTGTGCCGCAAACAGCTGCTGGCAGGCGACGGAAGCCAGGTCCAGCAGCTGGTCGAGTTCATGCCTGCGAAACGCGTGGCCTTCGGCAGTGCCCTGGATCTCGATGAACGCGCCGCCATTGTTCATGACCACGTTCATGTCGGTCTCCGCGCCCGAGTCCTCCGCGTAGTCGAGGTCCACCACCGCCGTGCCGTCCACGATGCCTACCGAGACCGCCGCGACCTGGCCGTGCAGCGGATTGCGCGCGATGCCGCGCCGGCGACAGAGAGCATCCATCGCATCGGCCAGCGCCACGTAGGCGCCGGTTATCGCGGCCGTGCGCGTGCCGCCGTCCGCCTGCAGAACGTCGCAGTCGAGCGTTACGGTGCGCTCACCAAGGGCACGCATGTCCACCGCTGCACGCAGCGATCGACCGATCAGTCTCTGGATCTCCAGCGTGCGTCCGCTTTGCTTGCCGCGTGCGGCCTCGCGGGCCGAGCGCGTATGGGTGGCGCGCGGCAGCATGCCGTACTCCGCAGTAACCCAGCCCTCGCCCTTGCCGCGCATGAACGACGGCACTCCGTCCTCGACGCTGGCCGTCACCAGCACCCTCGTCTCGCCGAACTCGACCAGCACTGATCCTTCCGCGTGGCGCGTGAATCCGCGGGTCAGGCGAATGGCACGCATCTGGTCAGGCGAGCGGCCGCTTGGTCTCAATTTGATCTCCCCCGGCACTCAGGTGCCGAGCCAACGGGCCGCGGCGGCCGTAGTGTTGTCAGCGAAAGGACTGTTCGTGAGCAGCGCCCGCTCGCCGAGAGCGGCCAGTGAGTCGCGCAGGTTGCGTTCCGGATCCGCGCTCAGCGAGGCGATCTGCTCGTCCGTGACACCGGACCAGAATCCGTCGGAACAAAGCAGGACGACGTCGCCCGACTTCAGTACGTTGCGGCCGCTGAGCGACATTTCGGGCAGCATCGGATCGCCGCCGATGCAGCATTCCACGTAGTTGCGCATCGGGTGATCCTGGGCCTGCCGCTCGGTGATGCGGCCGGCGCGCAGCAGCAGTTCGACATGGCTGTGGTCACGCGTGCGCGCGATGACCACGCCACCGCGCAGCTGGTAGATGCGGCTGTCGCCGACGTGCACCCAATATGCGCTCGAGCCCTGCACCAGGCAGGCGGCGCAAGTGGCCCGGGGCCGGATCTCCGGCGGGAGACCCCGACCGAGATCAACCACCGCGTCGTGCGCACGGCCGACCGCAAGATGCAGGAAGCCCTCCGGATCGAATACCGGGCGGCGCGCTTCCCAGAAGTCACCGACCATCGAGCGTATGGCCGCCTCCGCGGCGTTCGCGCCGTCTGCGTGCCCGCCCATGCCGTCCACGACGGCAAGCAGCGCGGCGCCGTCGCCTATCGCGACCGCTACCCGGTCCTGGTTTTCTTCGCGATTCCCGAGGAGGCTCAGATCCGCGTGCTCGATGTGCAAGTGTCGCTCCAGCACGCCTGCTTCTACTGTAGACTTTGGCGCGGTTTTATAACATTCCGCGCAGCATACCGTTAAGTTGTGCGCGCGTGGCCGCGGTTTTCGAGCCCACAATTCCCGCCCGGAAGACACCATGATTCGCAGCATGACGGGCTTTGCCCGACGCGAGCGCCAGGGGCCCTGGGGAACCCTGACCTGCGAACTGCGCACGGTGAACCACCGCTATCTCGAGATCTCGACGCGCCTGCCGGAAGACCTGCGCGGTCTCGAGGGCGACGTGCGCCAGTTGCTCGGCAACAAGCTGCGTCGCGGCAAGGTCGAGGCGGGCATGTACCTGCGCTCGACGGCCGCGTCGACACCGCAACTGGAATTGAACCGCCCGATGGTGGAACAGCTGCTCAGGCGCGCTGCCGACGTCGGCAGCATGCTCGGCGGCATCCCCGGGCCGATGAGCGCGCTCGACATCCTGCGCTGGCCGGGCGTCATCCGTGAAGCAGAGCGCGACCTGACGCCGCTCGCCGGCGAGGCGCTCGCGCTGGTAGGCGAGACGGCCGTGGAATTGAACGAGTCACGCGAGCGCGAAGGCGCTCGAATCCACGAACTGCTGAACCAGCGCTGCGAGGGCCTGACCGCTGGAGTGGCGCTGGTGCGGGCGCGGCTGCCGGAGATCAGCGCACGCATCCGGGCGAAGGTCGGCGAGCGCGTCGCTCAGCTCGGGACGCAGGTGGACCCGGAGCGCCTCGAGCAGGAGCTGGTGCTGCTGGCCTACAAGATGGACGTCGACGAGGAACTCGACCGCCTCGGCAGCCACGTCACCGAGACGCTGCGCGTGCTCGAAGCCGATGAGCCGGCGGGCCGGCGTCTCGACTTCCTGATGCAGGAGCTGAACCGCGAAGCGAACACGCTGTCCTCGAAGTCGCAGGACGTCGAGACCACGCGAGCCGCCGTGGACATGAAGGTCCTGATAGAGCAGATGCGCGAGCAGGTACAGAACGTCGAGTGACGCTTCTTGCCGGGGGGGGGCGGTGCCTCCGGTCGAACGGCTAGAATGCCTGTGTGAACCCGCATCCCCAATCCGGCCCGCGCCGCGGGCGCCTTTTCGTGATCGCAGCGCCGTCCGGCGCCGGCAAGACGTCGCTGGTGCGCGCGCTGATGGAGCGCGAGCCCGCGCTGCGTTTCTCGGTCTCGTACACGACGCGGGACAGGCGCCCGAACGAGGTCCATGGCCGCGACTACTTCTTCGTCACGCGAAATGAGTTCAGCCGCATGGTCGCCGACGGCGGGTTTCTCGAACACGCGACGGTTTTCGACAACCGCTATGGCACGTCGAAGGCGCAGGTCGAACAGTCCCTGTCCAGCGGCCAGGACCTGATACTGGAGATCGACTGGCAGGGAGCCGGGCAGGTCCGGGCGGCCATGCCGGAGTGCGTGACCATATTCATCCTGCCGCCTTCCCGGACCGAGCTCGAGCGACGGCTGCGCGGTCGCGGAACCGACGCCGAAGAGGTGATACGCCGCCGCCTGCGCGACGCGGCTTCGGACATGGGTCACTGGCGCGAATTCGACTACGCGGTCGTGAACGACGACTTCGAGCAGGCACTTGGGGAGCTGCAGCGCGTCATCCAGGGCATCGGCGAGACGTCCAGGACCGGCCGCCCGGGCCTCGCGGAGCTGGCGGACGGGCTGGCGGCAAACCGCTGATCGCGCGGCGTTTTCTCCCTTGTCACCCGGGCTGGCAGGCGCCATCGGGACCTTGTGATATGCTTTCGCCCCTTGTCCCCGACTGGCACGAAATAGACCGCACATGGCCCGCATTACCGTCGAAGACTGCCTGCAGAACGTTCCGAACCTGTTCCAGCTCGTGCTGGTCGCTTCCAAGCGCGCGCGCAAGCTCGCCAATGGCGCCGAAGCCACGCTCGAATGGCAGAACGACAAGGCGACGGTGCTCGCGCTGCGTGAAGTGGCCGCCGGTCACGTAGGCCTCGATATCCTCGAAGAGCCAGACCAGCCGCCGCAGGAGTTCATGCCCGAGCCCGAGTTCATGGGCGAACTCCGCGCGCCGCAGATTGGTCTGGGAGACTGACCCCACCCGAGGAGTGTCGTGGACGTAACGTCTTCCCTGCGCAGCCTGCTGCCGTACGGAAGACGGTCCATCGGCATCAACCAGCTGATTTCAAAGCTCGAGGGCTACCTGCCCCCGGCTGAGGTCGAGCGCGTCCAGGACGCATACGACTTCGCTTTCGGTGCGCACCAGGGGCAGCGCCGGCGCTCCGGTGAGCCCTACATCACGCACCCGGTCGCGGTAGCGGACCTGCTCGCCGACCTGCACCTCGATCCCCAGACGCTGATCGCCGCGATCCTCCACGACGTGATGGAGGACACGCCGACCTTGAAGAACGAGATCGTCGAGCGCTTCGGCAATGAGGTCGCCGAACTGGTCGACGGCGTGAGTAAGCTGGACCAGATCCAGTTCAAGAGCCGCGCGGAAGCCCAGGCCGAAAGCTTCCGCAAGATGCTGCTCGCCATGGTGAAGGACATCCGCGTCATCATGGTCAAGCTCGCCGACCGGACGCACAACATGCGCACGCTCGGCTCGATGCCGCCCGCCAGGCGCCGGGCGATTGCCCGCGAGACGCTGGACATCTATGCGCCGATCGCGAACCGCCTCGGCATGCATGCCATCAAGGTCGAGCTGGAGGACCTCGGCTTCCGATCGCTGTATCCGCGCCGCTACAAGGTGATCGAGACCGCGGTCCGCAGGGCGAAGGGCAACCAGAAGCAGTTCCTTGGCAAGATCGGCGGCGCGCTGCGCTCAGCGCTGGCCAAGGCCGGTATCGAGGGGCTGGTCGAGGGTCGCGAAAAGGACGCCTACAGCATCTACCAGAAGATGCGCCGCAAGAAAGTGTCGCTGAGTGAAATCGTGGACGTCTACGGCATCCGCATCGTCGTCGACGAAGTGGGTACCTGCTACCGCACGCTTGGCGTCGTCCACGGTGTCTACAAGCCGATGCCGGGCCGATTCAAGGATTACATCGCCATCCCCAGGGCAAACGGCTACCAGTCACTGCACACGACGTTGTTCGGACCAAGCGGCACGCCGATAGAGGTGCAGATCCGCACCAGCGCGATGCACGAGATTGCAGAGTCTGGCATCGCTGCGCACTGGCAGTACAAGGATGGCGACGATTCGGCGCGCACCTACAGCGAGCGGGCACGCGAATGGCTGCAGCAGCTGGTCGACATCCAGCAGGGCGGCAATTCCGAGGAATTCCTGGAGAGCGTCAAGGTCGACCTGTTCCCGGACAAGGTGTACGTGTTCACGCCCAAGGGCGACATCCTGCGGTTGCCTCGCGGCTCGACCTGCGTGGACTTCGCCTACGCAGTACACACGGACGTCGGCAACCGCTGCGTGGCCGCCAAGGTGGATCGGCGGCTGGTGCCGCTGCGCACGCCGGTCCGCAACGGACAGACTGTCGAGATCATCTCGGCGAAGGGCGCGACGCCGAACCCATCATGGATCAACTTCGTCGTGACCGCCAAGGCGCG
The DNA here is from genome assembly GCA_963793005.1 of uncultured Gammaproteobacteria bacterium. Taxonomy (GTDB): domain Bacteria; phylum Pseudomonadota; class Gammaproteobacteria; order Steroidobacterales; family Steroidobacteraceae; genus RPQJ01. The sequence continues at coordinate 1,937,146 of CAWBYP010000002.1, read as the reverse complement.
CGCCTCGATCCGCCAGTACCTGAAGAACCTGAAACGCTCCGAGGCGATGGATCTCGGCCGGCGCCTGCTGAACCAGTCGCTCGAGGAGTTCTCGCTCAACTTGCGCAAGGTCCCGGCGGAGACTATCGACGCCGTGGTACACGACCTGGGATTGCGCAGCGAAGAGGAACTCTACGAGAAAATCGGCCTGGGTGAGCGCGTGGCGCCGTTCGTCGCGCGCCGACTGCTGCCGCTGGACGCCGACTCCGTGCCGGACACGCATGCGGGTCCGCTCGCGATCGCCGGGACCGAGGGCCTGGTCGTCACCTACGCGCGCTGCTGCTTCCCGATCCCGAACGACCCGATTCTCGCCATCCTGTCGACAGGGCGAGGCGTCGTGATTCACCGGGAAGCCTGCGGCAACCTCGCCACGTTCCGCAAGCAGCCGGACAAGTGGATCTCGGTGGCGTGGCGGCCTGCGGTGGACCAGCTGTTCCACGTCGAGATCAAGGTGGAGGTGACAAATCGCATGGGCGTGCTGGCCCAGGTCGCAGCGGCGATCTCCGGCACGCAGACCAACATCGACCGCGTCTCGCTGATCGAACGTGACAGTGACAGCTCGACGCTGATCTTCGAACTCATGGTCCAGGACCGCAGGCACCTCGCGCGCGTGATCCGCGCGATACGGGCGATGCCGGAGGTGCTGAAGGTGATCAGGTCGCTGGCGTGAGACGGCGTCCGGCGCCGACGTCCCCTTGCGGGCATGCCAGGCGCTCGACGCAGTCCACCGGACACCAACCCTCTTCTACCTCTTACACTAGGCTCGCGCAGCAGACACCCGCCGCCTCGTTCCGGAGCACCCAGTGAGACGCACAGTCATAGCGACCCCCGACGCACCCCAGGCCATCGGCACGTACTCGCAGGCCGTCCGCGCGGGCGATACCGTCTATCTATCGGGCCAGATCCCGCTCGATCCGAAGACGGGCGAACTCGTCGCGGGCGACATGGAGGCACAGGTCCGTCGCGTGTTCGACAACCTGCGCGCCGTCGCGACCGCATCGGGCGGCGACCTGTCGCACGTGGTCAAGCTGAACGTATTCCTGACCGACCTCGCGCACTTCGCGCTGGTGAACCGGGTGATGGCCGAGTATTTCGAGCAGCCGTACCCGGCGCGGGCGGCTGTCGGCGTGGCCGCGCTGCCGCGCGGGTCAGCGGTCGAAATGGACGCCATCCTGGCGCTCTGACCCGACCGCATGTCTAGCGCCACGGCGCCGCAGCCGACGCTGGACGAACGACCCGTCACCAGCCTGCGTGGCGTGGGTCCGGCGCTGGCGGCGACGCTCGAGAAACTCGGGCTGCACACCGTACAGGACCTGCTGTTCCACCTGCCGCTTCGCTACGAGGACCGCACGCGCGTGGTCCCGATCGGGTCGTTGCGGCTCGGCGACCGGGCCGTCATCGAGGGCGAGGTGCAGCTCTCCGAGGTCGCCTTCCGCGGCAGGCGCGTGCTGCTGTGCCGCCTCGCGGACGGGTCAGGGTACATCACGCTGCGTTTCTTCCACTTCTCCGGCGCACAGCAGGCGGCGCTTTCGCGCGGCACGCGGCTGCGCTGCTTCGGCGAGGCGCGCCCGGGGCCGACCGGCCTCGAGATCGTTCACCCCGAGTACCGCCGGGTTATCGCCGGCGTGACACCGCCCGCGGACGAAAGCCTGACGCCCGTCTACCCGACGACCGAGGGCGTGCAGCAGGGCCGCATGCGCGTACTGACCGACCTCGCTCTCGCACAGCTCGCCGACGGGGGCCTGCGCGACTGGGTCGCGCCTGGCGTGCTCGCGGCCGCGAGGATGACTTCGCTGGATGCCGCGTTGCGCTACGTGCATCGGCCGCCGCCATCGGCAGACCTCGAACTGCTCAATGCGGGCCGTCATCCGGCCCAGCGACGGCTCGCCTTCGAGGAACTGCTCGCACACCAGATCAGCCTGCGCCTGCTGCGCGAGGCCGCGGACGAGGACGCCGCGTGGCCGCTGCCGGCGTGCTCCGATCTCGTCGCGCGCTGTCTCGGCGAACTCGGTTTCGAATTGACCGGGGCGCAGCAGCGGGCCTGGGCAGAGATCGCCGCCGATCTCGAGCGCGACCGGCCGATGATGCGCCTGGTGCAGGGCGACGTGGGCTCAGGCAAGACCGTGGTCGCGGCACTGGCCGCGCTGCGGGCCGTCGAGAACGGCGCCCAGGCCGCGGTGATGGCACCGACCGAGCTGCTGGCCGAGCAACATGCGCGCAATTTCCACGGCTGGCTCGAGCCACTGGGGATACGTGCTGGCCTGCTTACCGGCCGGCACACGGGCCGGACGCGCCGGGCGCTCGAGCAGGACCTCGCGAGCGGCGCGATCCAGGTCGCGGTCGGCACCCACGCGCTGTTCCAGGAAGGCGTGGAGTTCGCGCGACTGGGGCTGGTGATCGTGGACGAACAGCATCGCTTCGGCGTGCACCAGCGCGTGCGACTGCGAGAGAAGGGCCTGGCGGAAGGTCGCTATCCGCACCAGCTCGTGATGACGGCGACGCCGATTCCGCGCACGCTTGCAATGACGGCGTATGCAGACCTCGACGTCTCCGTCATCGATGAGCTGCCGCCAGGTCGCACACCGGTCCGCACCGTGGTCCTGCCGGAAACACGTCGCGTCGAAATCGTGCAACGCATCGAGGCTGCATGCCAGTCCGGGCGGCAGGCGTACTGGGTCTGCCCGCTGATCGACGAGTCGGACTCCGTGCGGCAGCAGGCGGCCGAGGAAACAGCCGGGACACTGGCAGTCGCGCTGCCCGGTGTGCGCATCGGCCTGGTGCACGGCCGCATGCCCGGCCGCCGCAAGGACGAGGTGATGACGGCCTTCAAGCAGGGCAGCATCGACCTGCTGGTAGCGACCACGGTCATCGAGGTCGGCGTGGACGTGCCCAATGCCAGCCTGATGGTGATCGAGAACGCCGAGCGCATGGGACTCGCTCAGCTGCACCAGCTGCGCGGGCGCGTCGGGCGCGGGTCGGTCGAGAGCAGCTGCGTGCTGCTTTACCAGTCGCCACTCGCGCCGATCGCGCGGCAGAGACTCGCGGTGTTGCGGGATACAAACGACGGATTCGAGGTCGCCAGGCGCGACCTGGAGCTGCGCGGACCGGGCGAACTGCTCGGCACCCGGCAGACCGGGCTCATGCAGCTCAGGGTCGCAGACCTGCTGCGCGATTCGGACCTGCTGCCGGAGGTGCAGCAGGCCGCGGCATTGATGCTGCGTGGCCCGAGGTCCAACATGGAGGCCTTGCTGCGGCGCTGGGTAGGACAGGGAGAACGCTTCGGCAAGGTCTGAAGCGCCAACACGGGTCCCGATGGGCAACTCAAGCGACGTGGAACAGCAGGCCGAACGCGAGCGCGCACCGACGCTGCGCAGGTTGCGCGAATACGCGCGGCTGATGCGCATTGATCGCCCGATTGGCATCTGGCTGCTGCTCTGGCCGGTGCTGTGGGCGCTGTGGATTGCCGCGTCCGGCCAGCCCGACGAGCGACTGTTCGTGATCTTCGTCGCGGGCACGTTCGTTATGCGCTCGGCCGGATGCGTCATAAACGACTTCGCAGACCGCGAGTACGACCCGCACGTGCGCCGCACGGCGGACCGGCCGCTCGCCCGGCAGTCAGTCTCGACCGCCGAGGCGCTGGCATTGTTTGCGGTGCTGGGGTTGATCGCGCTCGCGCTGCTGATCCCGCTCAACCGTCCAACACAGGTGCTGGCACTGATCGGCGGCGTGCTGGCCGTGACCTACCCGTTCCTGAAGCGCTTCTTCTCGCTGCCGCAGGCCTACCTGGGTGCCGCGTTCGGCTGGTCGGTGCCGATGGTCTTCGCCGCGCAGACCGGCTCGGTGCCGCTGCAGGCCTGGGTGATGTTCCTTTCGGTGGTGCTGTGGACCACGGCGTACGACACGATCTACGCGATGGTCGATCGCGAAGACGACCTGGTCATCGGCATCCGCTCGTCTGCGATCCTGTTCGGCCGGGCGGATCGCGCGATCGTTGCGGCGCTGCAGGTGGGCGCGATCGTGGGGCTCGCGGTGGTCGGCCTGATGAACAGCCTTGGCCGCTGGTACTGGTACGGGCTGGTCGTGGCGGCTGCGCTCGCGGCTCACCAGCAGTGGCTGATACGCGAGCGTGATCCTGACCGCTGTTTCCGTGCCTTCCTCGGCAACAACCTGTTCGGGCTAGCGGTGTTCGCCGGGATCCTGCTCGACTACCTGTTCGCACGCTGAGGCAGGCAGGCGCGGCGCCGACTCCATGAGCGCCCCTCTGTCGCGCTCACGCGTCGCTGCTGCGGTCTTTAGGCAGGACGAAGTTCAGCACCAGGTAACCCATCACCGCGGAGACCAGCGAGCCGACCAGTATTCCAAGGCGGTCATTCTGCGCGGCGGCTGCGTCGCCGGAATTCTCGAAGGCGAGCATGCCGATGAACAGGCTCATCGTAAACCCGATGCCGCACAGCGCGGCCGCGCCGTACACCTGCTTCATTTCCACTCCCGCCGGCAACCTCGCGATCCCGAGCTTGACGGCCGCCCAGGCGAACCCGAACACACCGAGCTGCTTGCCGAGCAGCAGGCCCAGCATGATTCCCAGCGGGATCGGATGCAGCAGGTCGCTGAGGCCGAGGCCCTCGAGATTCACGCCGGCATTCGAGAAGGCGAACAGCGGCAGGATGCCGAAGGCCACCCACGGATGCAGCGAATGCTCAAGCCTGTTGAGCGGCGGATGCTCAGGATCTGCTTCATCTCGCGCAGGTATGAACAGCGCGGTCACGACGCCTGCCAGCGTCGCATGCACACCCGACTTGAGCACACACAGCCACAGCAACGAGCCCACCAGCACGTACGGCGCTATGCGGCGCACGCCCAGCCTGTTGAACGCGAACAGGATCGCCATTGCGAGGCCGGCGAACATCAGTGCAGTGACCGAGAGGCCTTCGGTGTAGAACAGCGCGATGATCACGATGGCGCCGAGGTCGTCGAGCACCGCGAGTGTCATCAGGAAGACCTTGAGCCCCAGTGGCACCCGCTCGCCGAACAGCGACAGCACGCCCAGCGCAAAGGCAATGTCGGTGGCCGAAGGAATCGCCCAGCCCGCGATGCCGACCGGATCGTGCCAGTTGATTGCCGCGTAGATGCCTGCCGGCACGACCATGCCGCCGAGCGCCGCGACCGCGGGCAGCGCTATTCGCGAGGCGTCCGACAGTTCTCCCGTGACGACCTCGCGCTTGATCTCGAGGCCCACGAGCAGGAAAAAGATCGCCATCAACAGGTCATTGACCCAGACGACCAGCGGCTTGTCGAGCGCGAACTCGCCGAACTGCACGCTGAAGTGCGTGGCGAGCAGCGTCTCGTACCAGTCGGCCATCGGTGTGTTGGCCGCCACCATGGCCAGCGCGCCGGCCACCACCAGCAGAATGCCGCTGGCCGATTCGAGCTTCAGGAATTCCCGCAGCGCGGTCATGGGGTTGCCGACGCTCGCCTGGTCGTGGTTCATGCCTTGTCCATCTCCATCCGGGGTTCCCAGTGTACCCGCTCGATCGCATCTGCTCGCGCCACGCACCAGACATCTACGGTCGCCGCACCCGCTTCGCGGACCGTGGCGACTGCAGCGGCAACGGTGCTGCCGGTCGTAATCACGTCATCGACGACCACGATGCGGCAGCCTCGCACGCGGGCCGTCGCACGAAAGGCACCCTGGATATTCGCGTGCCGCTCTGCGGGTCCCAGGCCTACCTGCGGTTGAGTATCGCGGGTGCGAGAAAGCGCGGCCAGCATTACTGGTCGCCGCAGCGCACGGCCCGTCCAGCGTGCGATCTCGGCGGCCTGGTTGAAGCCGCGCTCGGCGTGACGACCCGGGTGCAGCGGTACCGGCAGCAGCCAGTCCACGTCGAGATGCAGGCCGAGTGCCTTCACACCGTCCGCGAGCAACGCGCCGAGCACGCGGCCGGTCGCAAGCTGCCCGCGGTACTTCAGCGAGTGAACCAGGTGATCCACCGGGAATCCGTAGGTGTAGCGGGCATAGCAGCGATCGATCCGGGGCAGGTCCCGGACCTTTGCCTCGGGTCGTGCCGGCAGATGCCACGCCGGCGAATCGGGCAACGAAGCCTCGCAATCCCCGCACAGGTCCAGACACGGACGCTGGCCGGGCCCGCCACACAGGACACAGCGCGGCGGGAGCAGCAGCCCGCCGAGCGAGTCCACGAACCTGTCAACTGATCTGGGCATCATTGGTTGACAGCCGCCGGCCGGGCTCTGAATACTGCCGGGCGACCGTCGCCGGCCAGATTCCACCGCGAAGAGCCGGCTTGCAGCCCGAATTTCCACCCCGAACATCAGGATTCTCGATGCCATCCCTGGACCTGGACCGCCTGGGCGAAGTCCGCACCGACTGGACGCTGGACGAGGCGCGTGAGCTGAATGCCCTGCCATTCAACGACTTGCTCTACCACGCGCAGCGCGTGCACCGGCTGGCGTTTGACCCTAATCGTGTGCAGGTCAGCACGCTGCTGTCGGTAAAGACCGGCGCCTGCCCCGAGGACTGCGCCTACTGCCCGCAGAGCGTGCGACACGACACAGGCCTCGAGCGCGACGAGATTCTCGACGTTGCGTCAGTGGTAGCCGCCGCCGAGGCCGCCCGGGCCGGCGGCGCAACCCGCTTCTGCATGGGTGCGGCGTACCGCAGCCCCAAGCCGAAGCAGCTCGAGCAGGTGAAGCAGATGGTCCGCGCCGTCAATGCGCTGGGCCTCGAGACCTGCGCGACGCTCGGCATGCTGTCACCGGGACAGGCTCGCGAACTGAAGGACGCCGGGCTCGACTACTACAACCACAACCTGGACACCTCCGAGGCGTTCTACGGCGAGATCATCACCACGCGCACCTACCAGGACCGGCTCGACACGCTCGGGGCGGTACGCGACGCCGGCCTCAAGGTCTGCTGCGGCGGCATCCTTGGAATGGGCGAGTCCGAGCTCGACCGAGTGCAGTTGCTGCACACGCTCGCCACGCTTCCCGCGCATCCGGAGAGCGTGCCGATCAACCAGCTGGTGCAGGTCAAGGGCACGCCGCTCGACGGCCTGCCGCCGCTGGATCCGCTGGACCTGGTGCGCACCGTCGCGACCGCCAGGCTGTTGATGCCGCATTCCTACGTGCGCTTGTCCGCCGGCCGCACCGAAATGAGCGACGCGGTGCAGGCGCTGTGCTTCCTCGCGGGCGCCAATTCGATCTTCTACGGCGAGCGCCTGCTGACCACGCCGAATCCGGGCAGGAATCGCGACGACGAACTATTCGCCCGCCTCGGCCTCACGCGGGAGACAGCCGCGGACGCGGCCCCGGCCACCTGAGTCGCGCCCATGCGGGCACTCGACGCAGAACTCGCCGCCGGTCTCGAGCAGCTGCGCGCGGACGGGCGCGGACGCAGCCGCTCCATCGTCGAGTCGCGGGCCGCGGGCTCCACGCGGCTGCTGGTCGGCGACCGCCAATACCTGGCGTTCTGCAGCAACGACTACCTGGGCCTCGCCGATCACCCGGCCGTGGTGGAGGCTCTCGTCCATGCCGCGCGCCGCTGGGGTGTCGGCAGCGGCGCCTCGCACCTGTTGAGCGGCCACACCCGCGAACATCACGCGCTGGAAGAAGAACTGGCCGAATTCACCGCGCGGCCCCGGGCGCTGCTGTTCTCGACGGGCTACATGGCCAACCTGGCCGTGGTGCGGGCGCTGGCCGGTCGTGGTGGCGTGGTGCACGAGGACCGCCTCAACCACGCTTCGCTGATCGACGCGGGACTCGCGAGCGGCGCGCAGCTGCGCCGCTATCCGCATCGCGACGCCGACGCGCTGCGAGGGCGCCTCACGGCACCGCGCAAGGGCCGGGCGCTGGTCGCGACCGACGGCGTGTTCAGCATGGACGGCGACGTCGCCCCGCTCGGCAGTCTTGCGGCCGCCTGCAGCAATCACGACGCGACCCTGTTCGTGGACGACGCGCATGGCTTCGGCGTACTGGGTGAACACGGGCGTGGCAGCGTGGAGTTCGCCGGCCTCGGCAGCGACGAGGTGCCGGCGCTGATGTGCACGCTCGGCAAGGCCGTGGGGACATTCGGCGCGTTCGTCGCAGGCTCGTCGGAACTGGTCGAGACGCTGGCCCAGGGTGCACGCGAGTACGTATACACGACGGCCCTGCCGCCGGCGGTCGCCGCGGCAACTCGCGCCGCGCTGCGGGTGATGCAGGACGAACCCTGGCGACGCGCAGCCGTACTGGCGCACGCGGCGCGGTTCCGTGCCGAGGCAGCCGGGCTGGGCCTGCGCCTTGCGCCTTCGGTATCGCCGATCCAGCCGCTGCTGCTTGGCAGCGAGTCCGCGGCGCTCGACGCCAGTGCAGCCTTGCGCGACTGCGGCATCTTCGTCCCGGCGATCAGGCCACCGACCGTGCCCGCCGGCACCTCCCGGTTGCGGATCACGTTTTCCGCGGCGCACACCGACTCGGACCTGGAGCACCTGCTGGCGTCCCTTGCCGAACTGCGCGGGCGCGGGCTGCTCTCATGAGCCTGCACGCCGAGGTACGCGGACAGGGTCCCGACCTGGTGCTGCTGCACGGCTGGGCCCTGCATGGCGGAATGTGGGGTCCGTGGCTGGACGAACTGGCGCTGCACGCGCGTCTGCACCTGGTGGACCTGCCCGGCCACGGGCACAGCCCGTGGGCGCCTGGTCTCGCGGGCCTGGCGGATCTCGCGCGCGCCGTGGGCCAGATCGTGCCCCAGGGCGCGATTCTGGTCGGCTGGTCGCTGGGCGGAATGATCGCGCTCGAGCTCGCGCGGCAGGATCCGCGACGCGTCAGTGCACTTGTGCTGTTGGCGACCACGCCAAGATTCGTCGCCGGCGGTGACTGGCCGCACGCCATGGACGCCAGGTTGCTTGATGAATTTGCACAAGGCCTTGCGGAAGACCATCGCGGCACGGTGCAGAACTTTCTCGCGCTTCAGGCACGCGGCGACGAGCGCGCGCTCGATACGCTGCGCCTGCTCAGGCGGAACCTCGATGCCCACGGCCCGCCCGACCCGCGCGCACTGGCCGCGGGCCTCGAGATACTGCGCACGGTTGACTTGCGCCGCATTCTCCCCGGCATCGCGCTGCCGGCGCTGGTCATCGCCGGGCAACGCGACCGACTGACGCCCGCCGCTGCAGGACGCGCACTGGCCTCGGCACTGCCGACTGCAAGTTTCGTCGAGATCGCCCATGGCGGACATGCTCCGTTCCTGTCGCACGGACGCCAGGTGCTCCACCATGTACTCGGTTTCCTGCAGCCAGGGCACGCTCCCGTGCCGACGGCGGAACCGGCGTGAGCGCGAAGGGCACCGGCGATGACGGGTTCCTGCTCGAGCGGGTTGCAGTCCGCAGGGCGTTCGGGCGCGCTGCCACGACATACGATGCCTCGGCCGAACTCCAGCAGCGCGTTCGCGGCGAACTGCTCGAGCGCCTGGACCTGGTGCGAATCGAGCCTGCGGCGGTGCTGGACCTGGGCACCGGGACCGGGCACGCCGCGCTGGCGCTGAAGCGCCGCTACCCGACGAGCCTGGTGGTGGGCCTGGACCTCGCGGAGTCTATGCTGCGCGAGGCGGGGCGGCGACAGACACTGCTGCGCCGGTTTCGCCGGGTCTGCGCCGACGCTGCGGGCCTGCCGTTCCGCACGGCCAGCTTCGACATGGTCTTCAGCAACCTGATGCTGCAGTGGTGCGACGAACCCGACCGGGTGTTCGCCGAATGCCGCCGGGTCCTGCGGCCGGGTGGCCTGCTCACATTCGCAAGCTTCGGTCCCGACACCCTGCACGAACTTCGCCACGCCTGGTCTGCGGCCGACGACCGTGTCCACGTCAGCCGCTTCATCGACATGCACGACCTCGGCGACGCACTGCTGCGCGCAGGCCTCGCGGAGCCGGTGATGGACGTGGAGCGCCACGTGATGACCTACGCCGAGGTCAGGCACCTGATGCTGGACCTGAAGGCGATCGGTGCCCACAACGCCAGTGCCGGCCGGCCCCGAGGCCTGACGGGCAAGGCGGCGCTCGCCCGGATGACCGCGGCTTACGAAGCTTTTCGTTGCGACGGCAAGCTGCCAGCGACCTACGAGGTCGTGTACGGCCACGCGTGGGCGCCGCAAGTGAATCCACGGCAGGTGGCCCGCGGACCGGCTGGAGAGTCCCTGGTGCCGTTCAGCCAGATCGGACGGCGCGAAAGCACTAGCTGACGTGGGCTAGTGCCGTTATTTTTATGAAGTTATTATTATTTGTCATGCTGAAAATAAATGCCTGTATCTGGTCTTTACAAACCTGAGATTCATTTTGTCACACGGCTATAAATCGACCGCTCCGCGCGGAATATTCGTGACCGGTACCGACACGGGCGTCGGCAAGACCATAGTCGCGGCCGGCCTCGTTCACCTGCTCGCTCAACAGGGCCAGCGGGTCGTAGGACTCAAGCCAGTGGCCAGCGGCGCGGATTCCGGCGCCCAGGGACTGCGAAACCAGGACGCACTCGCGCTCGCAGCGGCGGGCTCGGTTCCACTGCCCTATGAAATGACGAACCCGCTGTGCTTCGAACCCGCCATTGCCCCGCACCTTGCGGCCCGCGATGCCGGCATCGCCATTTCAGTTGATGCACTCGAGCAGTGGTATGCGTGTGCGACGGCCGGCGCGCAAATTGCCATTGTCGAGGGCGCAGGCGGCTGGCGCGTGCCGCTGCACCCTGCTGGCTTCCTGAGCGAGTTGCCGGAGCGCCTGGGCCTCGGCGTCATTCTCGTGGTCGGCCTGCGGCTGGGTTGCCTGAACCATGCCCGGCTGACCCTCGAGGCCATCGCAGCCGCGGATCGCTGCCCATTCATCGGCTGGGTCGGCAACCGCATCGATGCCGGATTCGCCCGCGCAGAGGAAAACCTCGAATCGCTCGAAATGGTCCTCGGCACCCCACCGCTGGCGGTCATTCCGACCCTCGAGGCCGCCGATGCGACCACCGCTGCCGCCTGGCTCGACCGGCCGCTGCTTCGTCATGCGGTATTTCCTCCGCAGTGACAGGGGGTTAAACTTCGCGACCCTCTCGCGCTTGCCCAACCGGCCGTGCTCGCCTGCAGAGCCTCCGGGGGGCGCGAGTGAATACCCGACCCGGCCGCCGCCAGAGCGTCCGGCCGAGTGCCAGGCGCGGTCCTGGGAGGCTGCGGATTTACGACACGGGAGATGGTTTGCCCATGAAGATGGTGAAGCGTGCGCTCGCGGCCAGTGCGGCCTTCCTGATCGGAAGCACTCCGGTCATGGCGGCCTGGTCAGATCTCGACCTGCGAGTCGGGGTCACGGACCTCAGCCGGGAAATTTACGGGCTGCACACGCTGATCCTCTGGATCTGCGTGGCAATCGCCGTCGCGGTCTTCGGCGTCATGATCTATTCGATCGCGACCTTCAGGAAATCCAAGGGCGCGGTCCCCGCGACCTTCGACCACAACACCACTGCCGAAATCGTCTGGACGGTGATTCCCGTGCTTATCCTGGTCGGCATGGCCATTCCGGCTGCGCGCACGCTGGTCAAGATCGACGACGCCAGCGGCTCCGAACTGACCGTCAAGGTCACGGGCTACCAGTGGATGTGGCAGTACGAGTACGTCGGCGAAGGCGTTTCCTTCTACTCGAAGCTCGCCGAGGACAGCAACTTCGCGCGCCAGCTCGACTCCGGCATCGACCCGTATTCAGTGCAGAACTACCTGCTCGACGTGGACCAGCCTCTGGTGGTGCCGCAAGGCGTCAAGGTACGCGTGCTGGTCACGGCGGCGGACGTGATCCACTCCTGGTGGGTGCCGGATTTCGGCCTGAAGAAGGACGCCATTCCCGGTTACATCAACGAACTGTGGTTCAAAGCCGACAAGGTCGGCACGTATCGCGGGCAGTGCGTCGAGCTCTGCGGCCGCGACCACGGCTTCATGCCGGTGGTGGTCGAGGTCAAGCCGCGCGCGGAGTTCGACGCGTGGCTGGAGGCCCGCAAGTCGGCCATGCAGGCCGCAAACCCGACCGCGACGAACGTGGCCATGAACAATGAAGAGCCGGCGGCCCTGCGCGTCGCCGCGGCGGAGTAATTGACGATGAGCGCAACGCACACCCACGCCCTCGGTGCAGCCCACGAGCATCACGACGACCACGGCCCGGCCAAGGGCATCGGCCGGTGGTTATTCACGACGAACCACAAGGACATCGGCACGATGTACCTGGTGTTCAGCCTCATCATGTTCCTGGTTGGCGGCTGCATGGCGCTGGTGATCCGCGCGGAACTCTTCATGCCCGGCATGCAGCTGGTCGATCCCGGCTTCTTCAACACCATGACCACGGTCCACGCGCTGATCATGGTGTTCGGCGCGGTGATGCCCGCGGCGGTCGGGCTGGCCAACTGGATGATCCCGATGCAGATCGGCGCGCCGGACATGGCGCTGCCGCGCATGAACAACTTCAGCTTCTGGCTGCTGGTCGCCGCGTTCACGCTGCTGATCCTGTCGTTGTTCATGCCGGGCGGCGGCCCCGCTTCAGGCTGGACGCTCTACCCGCCGCTGGTGCTGCAGACCGGCGACGCGCTGCCGCTCGCGATCTTCGCGATCCACCTGGCTGGCGCGTCCTCGATCATGGGCTCGATCAACATCATCGTGACCATCATGAACATGCGCGCGCCGGGCATGACGCTGCTGAAGATGCCGCTGTTCCCGTGGACCTGGCTGATCACCGCGTACCTGCTGATCGCCGTGATGCCGGTCTTCGCCGGCGCGGTGACGATGCTGCTCACCGATCACTTCTTCGATACGACATTCTTCGCCGCATCCGGCGGCGGCGACCCGGTGCTCTACCAGCACGTGTTCTGGTTCTTCGGGCATCCCGAGGTCTACATCATGATCCTGCCGGCTTTCGGCATCGTCTCGGAGATCATCCCGACGTTTTCCAGGAAGCCCCTGTTCGGCTATGACGCGATGGTGTTCGCGACCGCCTCGATCGCGTTCCTGTCGTTCATCGTGTGGGCGCACCACATGTTCACGGTCGGCATGCCATTGGCCGGCGAGATGTTCTTCATGCTCTCGACCATGCTGATCGCCGTACCCACGGGCGTGAAGGTGTTCAACTGGACGGCGACGATGTGGAGGGGATCGCTGAGCTTCGAGCCGCCGATGCTGTTCGCGCTGGCGTTCCTGTTCCTGTTCACGATCGGCGGCTTCTCCGGCCTGATGATGGCCATCGCCCCGGTCGACTTCCAGTACCACGACACCTATTTCATCGTGGCCCACTTCCACTACGTGCTGGTGCCGGGCGCGGTGTTCGCCATCATGGCCGGCGTGTACTACTGGCTGCCGAAGTGGACTGGCCACATGTACGACATGAAGCTCGCCAAGACGCACTTCTGGCTGTCGGCGATCTTCGTCAACGTGCTGTTCTTCCCGCAGCACTTCCTCGGGCTCGCGGGCATGCCGCGCCGCATCCCGGACTACTCGACGCAGTTCGCGGACTGGAACATGGTGTCCTCCATCGGCGCGTTCGGCTTCGGGCTGTCGCAGCTGCTGCTGGTGTGGCTGGTGTGGAAGTGCGCGCGCGGCGGCGCGAAGGCCAGCGACGTCGTCTGGGACGGCGCGTTGAACCACGGCCTGGAGTGGACGGTGCCCTCGCCGGCGCCTTACCACACCTTCGACGAAGCACCCGTCGTAAAGTGAGCGGCATCAAGGTGAGCCACGACCCCACCGAAGAGCAGCGGCGAGGCATCCGCAGGACCACGATCGTGCTGGCGCTGGTGGCGCTCGCGATCTACGTGGCGTTCATCGCCTCGAGCGTGATAAAGGCGCAGCACTGACGTGGATAGGCAGACCCGCCAGGGCAACCGATCGCTGACGCGCAGCCTGCTGGTCATGGTGGCGGGCAGCTTTGCGTTCGGCTTCGCGCTGGTGCCGCTCTACAACATCCTCTGCGAGGCGGCCGGCATACGGACCAACGACGCGCCGTCCGCTGTGCGGGCGAGCGAGGCGGGGGCCGGGCGCGAAGTCACGCTCGAGTTCATGTCGATGCTGCCGCCAGGCAGCGACTTCGAACTGACGCCCGAAACCAGGGAACTGGTGCTCCAGCCCGGCCGGCTGTACGAAGCGAAGTTCAGCATCCGCAACAACGCCAGTCAGCCGGTGGTGGCGCAGGCAGTGCCGAGCATTGCGCCGGCGACGACCGCTCAGTACCTGCAGAAGACGGAATGCTTCTGCTTCACTCCTCAGTCTTTCGGCGCCTCGGAGCAGCGGGAATTCACGGTTCGCTTCATCGTGAGCCCCGACCTGCCTGTGGACGTGGACCGGATGACGCTCGCGTACTCGATGTACACGCTGCCGGGACAGAAGCTCGCGGCACGCTGACGACGAAGGAAGAACAGGGTCCGCCGGCCGCAGCGCGGCGGCGGTGTGGACGGACGAACAGGAGAGCTCGAGCCAATGGCCCAGGCACATGCCGCTAACGGCGGCGACAAGTACTACATCCCGCACGGCAGCAAGTGGCCGATCATCGGTTCGGTTTCGCTGTTCATCACGATGCTGGGCGTATCCGCCTGGCTGAACGGCTTCACCGGACCGGTGGTGTTCTACGTGGGGCTGGCGCTGGTCGCGTTCATGTTCTTCGGCTGGTTCGGCACCGTGATCCACGAGAGCCAGACCGGCATGTACAACCAGGGCGTGGACCGCTCGTTCCGCATGGGGATGATGTGGTTCATCTTCTCCGAGGTGATGTTCTTCGCTGCGTTCTTCAGCGTGCTCTATTACGCGCGGCAGCTGTCCGTGCCATGGCTGGGCGGCGAAGGCTCGAAATTCCTGACCAACGTGTTCGTGTGGGACGGCTTCGAGGCAACCTGGCCCACCAACGGCCCCGCCAACGTGGGTGGCGCATTCGAGACGATCCCGGCATTCGGCATCCCGGCAATCAACACGGCGATACTGCTGACCTCGGGCGTCACCATCACCATCGCGCACCACGCACTCCGGGCAGGCAACAGGGCCCTGCTCAAGGTGTTTCTCGCCGCTACCTTCCTGCTCGGCTTCGTGTTCGTCTACATGCAGGCGCACGAGTACATGGAGGCCTACCAGGACCTCAACCTCACGCTGGGCAGCGGCGTCTATGGCTCGACGTTCTTCATGCTGACGGGCTTCCACGGGCTGCACGTGACGATGGGCGCCATCATGCTGCTGGTGATCTGGCTGCGCGTGATGAAAGGCCACTTCACGCCCACGCACCACTTCGCCTTCGAGGGCGTCGCCTGGTACTGGCACTTCGTGGACGTGGTCTGGCTGGGACTCTTTATATTCGTGTACTGGCTGTGAGGCCCGCGGGCTGATCGCCGCCGGCAGGCAGCAGGAACAGGACGGCCGCCCCCGGGCGGCCGTTCTCATTCAGGAGGTTCGCGCGGCTTATCTAGCGGTCGACGCCGTGGGGCGCGATCAATCCGCTTTTCCAGGCGACGAACAGCAGTACGAACAGCAGTACCGAGAGGGCGATTCGCAGCGTGAGTGCGTTCACCATGCGCTTCGACTTTCCCTCGTCCTGCACCAGGTGGAACAATCCCGAGCCGAGGCTGGCGACGATGGCGACGAGGACCAGGATGATGAGCAGCTTGATCATGCGCGTGCCTGCGACGGTAAAACGGGATTATAGATGAGGCTCCGGGTCGGCAGCCGCTGGTTCGCCCCGCGTCCCTGGGCGCTGGCGCTGACGCTCACGCTGCTCGCGTGTTTCGTGGCGCTTGGTTCATGGCAGGTCTCCCGTTCGCGGGAAAAGCAGGCGCTGGTCCAGGCGTTCGAGCGTGGCGACACGAACACGGTGCCACTTTCGCTTGCGCCGGTGAACCAGTTGCCCCGCTACCAGCGTGTAACGACCAGCGGCCGCTACGAGCCAGGACGCCAGGTCCTGCTCGACAACATGCCCTCGAGCACAGGTCAGGCCGGATATCGCGTAATCACGCCGTTTCGCCGGGCCGATGGCGGGCCGGTGCTGATGGTGGATCGCGGCTGGGTGCCGCTTGGCCTCGATCGCAGTCGGCTTCCGGATGTGCGCGTGGACGGGAGCCTGCGCACCGTCACGGGCCGGCTCGACGGACTGCCGGCACCTGGACTGCGGATGGGGTCGCCGCGCAGCCCGGATGCCGTCGGCTGGCCACTGGTGCTCAATTTCCCCGTTTCGGCAGACCTGGCCGCGGCGCTCGACGAGCCGGTGGAAAATCGCATCCTGCTGCTCGACGCGGAGGCCCCCGACGGTTTCGAGCGTGTCTGGCGTCCGTCGATCGGGGCCCCTGCGGAACGTCACCTCGGCTACGCGATACAATGGTTCGCACTCGGGCTGGTGCTGCTGGTCGCATTCGTCGCGACCAGCCTCCAGCCGGGCAATCCAGGAATTGAAGACGAAAGATGACCACACCCGACCCGATGGCTGTCCGCCGCGGCCGACGGCAGTTCCTGCTGCTCGCGGCGCTGTTTTTCGTGCCGCTCGCGCTCGCGTTCTGGCTTTACTACGGGCCCGGCGACGGGAATCCGGGCGCAGTGGGCACCAACAAGGGCGACCTGGTGGACCCGGCGCGCCCGCTGCCGCAGGCCGATCTCCCGATCGCCGGCGGCTCGCCGGTTCGCGACGAGTTCCTGCGTGGCAAGTGGACGCTGCTGTACGTCGGCGACGGTTATTGCGATGAGCGCTGCCGCAAGGCGCTGTACCTCACGCGCCAGACGCGTATCGCGCTCAACAAGGACGCCGGCCGCGTTGAGCGGGTATTCCTGGCCATCGGCGACTGTTGCGACAACGACTTCATCGAGAGCGAGCACCCGGACCTCGTCGTCGCGATCGCGGCCAGTCCCCAGGCCGCGGCCATGCTCGCGGAATTCCCCACCTACGACGATGGCCCGGTCGAGAGTGCCGGACGCATCTACGTCGTGGACCCGCTCGGCAACCTGCTGCTGAGCTACTCCGCGAGCGCGCCGGACAAGGCGCTGCTCACGGACCTCAAGAAACTTCTCCGTCTATCGCACATCGGGTAACGCCGTGGGTCTCACCTGGTTTCGTCGCCTGTGCCTGTTCGGCGTCGTGCTCGCGCTCGGCGTCATCTGGCTCGGCGCCTGGACGCGGCTTGGAGACGCAGGCCTGGGCTGCCCGGACTGGCCCGGATGCTACGGCCACCTGACGGTCGGACAGGCACTCGAAAACGCCGAACAGGCCAACGCCGCATTTCCCGACAGGCCGCTCGAGGCGGACAAGGCATTCAAGGAGATGCTGCACCGCTATTTCGCCACGTCGCTCGGGCTGGTGATCCTCGTCATCGCCATGGTTGCCTTCGCCAGGCGGCGCGACCCGGCTCAACCGATGCGCCTGCCGGCACTGCTGGTGTTGCTGGTGGTGTTCCAGGGCCTGCTCGGGATGTGGACCGTGACGCTGCTGCTTAAGCCGCTGATCGTATCCGCGCACCTGGTCGGCGGATTCACTACGTTGTCGGTCCTGTGGTGGCTCGCCCTCGGTCCCGGCGATGCGTCCCGACCGCCATCCCCGCCGGGGCTCCTGCGGCTTGCGCTGCTCGGCCTGGTGGTGCTGGCGCTGCAGATCATGCTCGGCGGCTGGGTGAGCTCGAACTACGCTGCAATCGCCTGCCCGGATTTCCCGACCTGCCAGGCCTCTTACTGGCCGCACATGGATTTCAAGGATGCGTTCGTGCTCTGGCGCGGCCTCGGCATCGACTACGAGGGAGGGGTGCTCGACCATCCGGCACGCGTGGCAATCCATTTCACCCATAGGCTGGGCGCTGTCGTCGCGGCGCTGGTGCTCGGATTCCTGTCTTGGAAGGTGATCCGCACCGGCGGGTCACGCGCGGTGCGGACGGCCGGGGCGGCGCTCGCCGTCGTGCTCGCGACCCAGCTGATCCTCGGGCCGGTGATGGTCATCGAGACCTTCCCGTTGTCGCTTGCCACCGCACACAACGTGGTAGCGGCGCTGCTGCTGCTCTGCGTGGTCGGGTTGCTGCGCCTGCTGTGGCGGCCGTCGACCGGCGCTCCCGAGCGCAAATGAATTCCGCAGCCACCCGTTGCGACGGCACGGCCCGCGCCACCTGGCGCGATTTTTACGAACTCGGCAAGCCGAAAGTCGTTGCGCTGATCGTGTTCACGGCCGTGGTGGGCATGTTCCTCGCGGTACCCGGGCTGCCGCCGATGAACGCGCTGGTGTTCGGCACGCTCGGCATCGGGCTCGCGGCCTCGAGCGCCGCCGCCATCAACCATGTCGTCGATCGCAGCTTCGACCAGAAGATGGCGCGCACCATGCTGCGGCCGATCCCGACCGGTCACCTGACCACCGTACAGGCGCTCGCCTACGCTGCGGTCCTCTGCGTGGCGTCGATGACGATGCTGTGGTGGCTCGTGAATCCGCTGACTGCAGTGCTCACGTTCGCGTCGCTGATCGGCTACGCGGTGCTCTACACGGTCTGGCTCAAGCACATCACGCCGCAGAACATCGTCATCGGCGGTGCCGCCGGCGCCGCGCCGCCGGTGCTCGGATGGACCGCGGTGACGGGGCACGCCGACCCTTACGCGCTGCTGCTATTCCTGATCATCTTTGCGTGGACCCCACCGCACTTCTGGGCGCTGGCAATCGCACGGCGCGAGGAATACGCCAAGGCCGGCATCCCGATGCTGCCGGTTGCCTACGGTGTCGAGTTCACGCGGCTGCACATCCTGCTCTACACGATCCTGCTGTTCATCGTGACCCTGCTTCCATGGCTCACCGGGATGACGGGCCTGGCCTACCTGGTGGCCGCCGTGGTCCTCGGCGGGCAGTTCCTGCGGCACGCAATCCAACTCAAGCGGACCGATGCGCCGGCTCACCTGCCAATGGGCGTGTTCCGCTATTCGATCACCTACCTGATGCTGCTGTTCGCGGCACTGCTGGTCGATCACTACCTGCCGCGCTGGCCCTGACGATCACCGATGGCCAGTCGATCGCATTTCGCCGCCCCGCTGCTGCTCGCGGTCGTCGTGGCATTGATCGTCTACGGGTCGCTGTACCCGTTCCGCTTTGCGGCCGACGGCCCGTCGCTCGTCAGCGCGCTCGAGCAGCTCACCTGGGCGCGCGCCGGGCGCGGCGAAATGCTGAACAACGTGCTGCTGTACCTTCCGTTGGGGTTCTGCGTCGCACTGCTGGTCGAGCCACGCTACGGGCGCACTGCGGGCGTCATCGCCGCGGTCCTGGCTGGAACACTGCTGTCGCTGTACCTGGAACTGCTGCAGGCGTCGGTGCCTACACGTGTCACGAGCCTGAAAGACCTGTCGCTGAACGCCATTGGTGCGCTGGCCGGCGCGGTCTTGGGCTCCACCTGGCACATGTTGGACGCGCGCATGGCACCGCAGTCGACGACCCAGGGGCGCTCACGCGGCGTGGTCGTGGCAATCCTAGTACTGTGGTTGCTGGCCAGGCTCTGGCCGCTGATCCCGGACGTGAGCCTGCGGCAGTTGAAGGGCGCGGTACGACCGCTGTTCTCGCCGCACATCGAATTCGCTGACCTCGCGACCCTGTTCGTCGGCTGGCTGGTGGCAGCCCAGGCGGTGTTCAGCCTGTCGCGCAAGCAGCGGGCGGTCGATGCGTTCCTGCTCGTGATCGCCGTGGTGCTGGTCGGACGTACGATCACCGCGGGCAATACGCTCGTTGCCGCTGAGCTTGCTGCCATCGCGCTGCTGTTGCCGGTGCTCGTGATGTCCAGCCGGCTGCCGGAGGGGACGCGCGCGATGCTGGTCGCCGCCACGCTTGGAGCCTGGCTCGCATGGACGGCGGTGAAACCCGCCATGGGTGGTGCAGCCGGTGGCAACGTGAGCCTGCCGGCACTTGCGGATTTCATCGGGCGCAACCCGCCGCCGCCCGGCCATCTCGCCGAGAAGGGCTTCAGCTACGTGGCGCTGGCGTGGTTGCTCGCAGTCGCGGGCCTGGTGCCGCACGTGGCCGCGGGCGTCACGATCCTGTTCGTAGCCATCCTGTGCCTGCTGCAACTCGGGTCTTCAGCGCCGGCCTTCGGCTGGGTGGACGTCGTGATAGCGGCGATCGCCGGCATCCTGGTTGCCCGCTGGATGCCGCGGAAATAGCCGGAGGGGACATTCTCCTTTTTCCTCTGAGCGGCGCGTACGCCTTGCTCAGGTAGATTTCGGGGTCGATCGCGCCCAGGTACCAACTCGGGTTGCGCTCGGGCCATTTCGCCTCGACCCGCCAGAACAGGCTCTCGTCGATGACTGAGAGCAGGTACTCGCGCTCGATGCGGCGAGCGGCATCGAGCCCGGACGGGTCGAATGCAGCGGTGGCCTTGCGGGCGACCTCCAGCCTCGCGGCTTCGGCGGACAGGGCCCCGGCGCTGAAGTCCGGAAGCCGGCCGTCGAATTCGTGCCGCCCTGCATAGACTGCGGAGCTTGGGTTCGCCGCGAACCAGGATTCGATGTAATTGGTGACGTGGGCGTCCCAGGCAGCGTTCAGCGGCGCGGCCACGGCCGCCGCGGAAAAAACCAGCGCCAGCATCGTCGCGGCGATTCGGAATCTGGTCATTCGCACTCGCCTCAGCAGTTCAGATGGCGCGGGATCATACCGGTAACAGGAGACGGTCTCCTTTTTGACTGCGTAAATCGGAGACTGTCCCCGAATTCCGCTAGAATCCGCGCCCTCCCATGGATGTCTCAAGTCTCCTCGATCCGCTGAACGACGCGCAGCGGCAGGCGGTCGCCGCACCGCTTGCGCCGACGCTCGTGCTCGCCGGCGCCGGCAGCGGCAAGACGCGCGTGCTGACCCATCGCGTGGCATGGCTGGTGGAGGTCGAGAACGTCTCTCCGCACGGGATCCTGGCGGTCACCTTCACAAACAAGGCGGCGGGCGAGATGCGCGCGCGCATCGAGGCCCAGCTCGGGCTGCCTTCCGCGCCACTGTGGATCGGCACCTTCCACGGCATCGCCCACCGGCTGCTGCGCACACACTGGCGAGAAGCCGGGCTGCCGCAGGGATTCTCGATCCTCGACTCCGAGGACCAGCAGCGCCTGGTCAAGCGCATCATCCGGGGCGCGGGCCTCGACGAGACGCGATGGGTACCGCGCGAGGTGACCTGGTTCATCAACGCCCAGAAGGACGAGGGCCTGCGCCCGAAGCACCTGAAGGACGATGGCGACCCGACGCGGCGCCAGATGATCCGCCTCTACGAGGCCTACGAGGAGGCCTGCCGTCGCAATGGCGTCGTGGACTTCGCGGAGCTGCTGCTACGCAGCCATGAGATCTGGCGTGACGTACCCGGGCTGGTCGAGCACTATCGCGCACGGTTCGGCCACGTGCTGGTGGACGAGTTCCAGGACACCAACACCATCCAGTACGCCTGGATGAGGATGCTGGCCGGCTCGACCAGCATCCCGTTCGTGGTCGGCGACGACGACCAGTCCATCTACCGCTGGCGCGGCGCACGGGTCGAGAACCTGCAGCAGTTCCGCCGCGACTTCCACGGCGTGCAGGTATTCAAGCTGGAGCAGAACTACCGCTCCACCGGAAACATCCTGGCCGCCGCCAACGCGATCATCACCAACAACAGCGGCCGCATCGGCAAGAAGCTCTGGACCAGCGGGGAGCGAGGCGAGCCGATCCGGCTGTACCGCGCCTACAACGAGCGCGACGAGGCCGAATTCGTCGTGAACGGCATCCGCGACTGGGTCGCGCGCGGCGGCAACCGCCGCGACACGGCCATCCTCTACCGCTCCAACGCACAGTCACGGGTGTTCGAGGAGTACCTGCTTGCGGCGCGCGTCCCCTATCGTGTCTACGGCGGCCTGCGGTTCTTCGAGCGCCAGGAGATCAAGGACGCGCTCGCCTACCTGCGGCTGATCTCGAACCGTGACGACGACGCGTCTTTCGAGCGTGTAGTCAACCTGCCGACACGCGGCATCGGCGCACGAACCATGGAAGTGCTGCGCGCCCACGCGCGGGCAAACTCGATTTCGCTGTGGCAGTCATGCGCGCCCTGCGCCGGGGAACTCGGTGCGCGCGGCGCGGCCGCGCTGCAGGCGTTCATCGAACTCATAGGGAAACTCGATGCCGACACGAGCGACCTGCCACTGCACGAGCAGGTGGACCACGTGATCCAGGCGAGCGGACTCGCGGGCCACTACAAGAAGGACAAGGCCGACAAGGGCGAGGCGAGGCTCGAGAACCTCGAGGAACTGGTCAGCGCGGCGCGCGGCTTCGAGCCCGAGGACGGCGACATGCCGCCGCTGATGGCGTTCCTGTCTCATGCGGTGCTCGAGTCGGGCGAGGGCCAGGCCGAGGAGTGGGAGGACTGCGTGCAGATGATGACGCTGCATTCGGCCAAGGGACTGGAGTTCCCGGTGGTGTTCCTCTGCGGGCTCGAGGACGGCCTGTTCCCGCACCAGCGCTCGATCGCCGACCTCCATGGGCTCGAGGAGGAACGGCGACTCTGCTACGTGGGCACGACCCGCGCCATGCGCCACCTGTACCTCACCTACGCAGAGCAGCGCCGCATGCACGGGGTCGACAACTACGGTGCGCCGTCGCGCTTCATTGCTGAGATCCCGCCCGACCTGCTCGAGGAGGTGCGGCCGAAAGTGCAGGTCTCGCGGCCCGCCTACGGCGCGGCCCGCGGCCATGCCCCGGCCCGCCCGGCCCAGTCGACCCGACCGCAGCGCTACACAGACGACGCGCCGGGCAGCCTCAAGCTCGGGCAGCGGGTGCGGCACCAGAAGTTCGGCGACGGCGTGGTCCTCAGCGTCGAGGGCCAGGGATCCAATGCCCGGGTGCAGGTCAATTTCGAGCGCCAGGGCACCAAGTGGCTGATGATGGGCTACGCCAACCTGGAAGCCGTCTAGCGCTACAATGCCGCGGTGAAAATAATCATCCTCGGGGCCGGCCAGGTGGGACGCACCGCGGCCCAGCACCTCGCGCGTGAAGAAGCCAACGACGTCACCGTGGTGGACACGGACGACGAACTGCTTCGCGACCTGCAGGACCGCATCGACATCCGCACCGTGCAGGGCAACGCGGCCAGTCCCCGCACGCTGGAACTCGCGGGCGCCGGCGACGCGGACATGATCGTCGCGTTGACCAACAGCGACGAAGTCAACATGGTCGCCTGCCAGGTCGCATGGACCCTGTTCGGCACCACGACAAAGATCGCGCGCATCCGCTCACAGGCGTACACGCAGCGTCCCGAGATCTTCGTTTCCACCGAGGACGAGCCACCGGCACAGCTCTCCGGCTTCGCAGTCGACATGTACCTGAGCCCGGAGGAGTCGGTCACCGCGTACATCGAGCGCCTGGTGCGCTATCCCGGCGCGCTGCAGGTCGTGGACTTCGCCGATTCGCGGGTGCGGCTGGTCGGGCTGCGCGCGGTCAAGGGCGGCCTGCTGGTCGGCCAGCCGATACGCGCGATCCGGCAGCATATCCCCCAGGTGGATGCCCGCGTCGCCGCCATCTACCGCTCAGGCCACAGCATCGACCCGGACGGCGATACGGTAATCGAACACAACGACGAGGTCTTCTTCATAGCGGCCACCGAGGACATCCGCAACGTGATGAGCGAGATGCGCAAGGCCGAGGACCCGGTCAAGCGGGTCGTGATCGCTGGCGGCGGAAACATCGGCCTGCGCCTGGCGCAGAAACTCGAGGAAGGCAATCACCAGGTGAAGGTCATCGAGCGCAGCAACGCGCGCGCGCGCGAGGTTGCCGAGAAGCTCCGCAACACGATCGTGCTGAACGGCGATGCCGCGGACGAGGAACTGCTGGTCGAGGAGAACATCGACAGCGCCGATGTGTTCTGCGCACTCACCAATTCCGAGGAAGCGAACATCCTCTCGGCGCTGCTGGCCAAGCGCCTCGGTGCACATCGGGTGATGGCCCTGATCACGCGGCCGGCGTACGCGGAGCTGATGCAGGCGGGACCCATCGACGTGGCGATTTCGCCGCAAACGGTGACGATCGGGTCGCTGCTCGCCTACGTAAGGCGCGGCGACGTGGTCATGGTGCACTCGCTGCGCGGCGGCACCGCGGAGGCGATGGAGACGGTCGCTCACGGCGCCCGCGGTGGCAAGGTGGTCGGCCGCGCCGTTGAGGACATCAACCTTCCGGACGGCGCGCGAATCATCACGCTGGTGCGTGGCAGCCAGGTGATCATGGCGCACCACGACACCGTGATCGAGACCGACGACCACGTGATCCTCTTCCTCGCCGACAGACGCCACGTCGAGCAGGTCGAGCGACTCTTCCAGTCCTGACCCGATGCTTGCGGTCGTCCACGTCCTGGGCTCGATGCTGATGCTGTTCAGCATCACCTACGTACTGCCGATGGCGACGTCCATCATCTACCGCGACGGGATGCTGGTGGATTTCGTCGCCGCCTCGCTCATCTGCCTCGGCGCTGGCGGGCTGCTGTGGGCAGCGACCAGGCGCAGCAAGCGCGAGCTTCGATCGCGGGACGGCTTCCTGCTGGTCAGCCTTGGCTGGACTCTTATGTCGGCGATTGCGACCGTTCCGCTGTTGCTGGCGCTGCCCGGCCTCACGTTCACCGACGCGTTTTTCGAGACGATGTCGGGCTTGAGCACCACCGGTGCAACCGTGCTGACCGGCCTCGAGGACCTGCCGCCATCGGTCATGATGTGGAGGGGAGCGCTGCACTGGTACGGCGGCATGGGCATCATCGTGCTGGTGGTAGCCATCCTCCCGATCCTGGGCGTCGGCGGCATGCAGCTCTACAAGGCCGAGACGCCGGGACCGGTCAAGAACGAGAAGCTGACGCCGCGAATAACGCAGACCGCCAAGGCGCTGTGGCTGGTCTATTTCCTGTTCACCCTTGCCTGTGCGATTTCGCTCCGGATTGCCGGCATGGACTGGTTTGACGCGATCTTCCACGCTTTCTCCGCGCTTTCGCTGGGCGGCTTCTCCACCCGCGACGCGAGCATCGCCTACTACGATTCGCAATCAATCGAAACCGTGCTGATCGTCTTCATGCTGATTGCGGCGATCAATTTCTCGCGACATTTCATGGCCTGGCAGCAGAAGAGCCTCAAGGCATACTCGTCCGACAGCGAGGCGAAGGCGATGCTGACGCTGCTGGCACTGGCGACCCTCGGCGTGACGGTCTACATCTGGAGCGGCGGCGTCTATGACGGCTTCCTGACCTCGCTCCGCTACGTGTCGTTCAACCTGGTCGCGCTCGCGACAACCTGCGGCTTCGTGACGCAGGACTACGCCGTCTGGCCGGTGTTTGCGCCGATGATCATGCTGATGCTGTCCTGCTACAGCTGCAACACCGGCTCCACCGGCGGCGGCATAAAGATGTTCCGCACGCTGGTGCTGTTCCGGCAGGCGGGTCGCGAACTGCTGCTGCTCGTGCACCCACAGGCCGTTCGGCCGGTCAAGATCGCGGGACACGTGGTGCAGAACCAGATCGTGTTCGCCGTGCTGGCGTACGTGGTCCTGTACTTCGGCGCCGTCGTGGTGCTGACCTTCTCGCTGCTCGCAAGCGGGCTCGATTTCATCAGCTCGTTCTCGGCCGTCATCGCCTGCATCAACAATGCGGGCCCCGGTCTCGGCATCGTCGGCCCAGCCAACAACTACCAGTCGCTGAACGATTTCCAGACCTGGGTGTGTGCCTTCGCCATGCTGCTCGGCCGGCTGGAGATCTTCAGCGTGCTTGTACTGTTCACCCCGTCGTTCTGGCGCAAGTGATGGCCAGGCGAAAGAAGCTCAAGGCGAAGACCCGGAAGAAGCTCCAGCGCGGCTTCGCGCTGCTGGCCCTGCTGCTGCTGCTGCTCGTGATCGTCGTGGTGGCGGTACTCGATCATCGCGTTACGCGCCAGTTCGAGGGCCGCCGCTGGACGCTGCCGGCGCGCGTCTACGCGCAACCGATCGAGCTTTACGTCGGACTGCCGTTGTCGGCGAAGCGAGCCGCCGCGGAACTCAACCGACTCGGTTACCTCGCCGTCGCGCGCGCCGACCGGCCGGGCACCTACTCGCGGCGCGGCCAGGTCATCAGCCTGTACCTGCGCGGCTTCCGCTTTTCCGACGGGATGCAGGAAGCACGCCTGCTCGAGGTCGGGTTTGCCGACGACACCATGGTCTCCCTGCGGGACGATAAACACGCGGATGTGCCGGTGATCAGGCTCGACCCGCTGTTGATCGGCAGCATCTTCCCGACGCACGGCGAGGACCGGATCGTCGTTTCACCGGCGGAAGTGCCAAAGCTGCTTCCCGAGGCGCTCAAGGCGGTCGAGGATCGGAAGTTCGACGCGCACCACGGGGTCAGCCCGCTTGCCATCCTGCGTGCGGCGTTCGTCAACGTGCGCGCCGGCCAGGTCGAGCAGGGCGGCAGCACGCTGACGCAGCAACTGGTGAAGAGCTATTTCCTCGACAGCCGCCGCACACTGGGCCGCAAGGCGGAAGAGGCCGTGATGGCCGTCATTCTCGAGGCAAGGTTCGAGAAGGCGGACATCATGAACGCCTACATAAACGAGATTTACCTGGGCCAGGACGGCCAGCGCGCGATCCACGGCTTCGGGCTGGCGAGCCAGTTCTATTTCGGCAAGCCGCTGGCGGAGCTGGACCTTCCCGAGATCGCGCTGCTGGTGGCGATCGTGCGCGGGCCCTCGTACTACGACCCGCGGCGCCATGCCGACCGCGCGCTTGCGCGACGCAACCTGGTGCTGCGCGTGCTCGGGGAGCGGGGGGTCGTGAGCGAGGCCGATGCCACGCGTGCAGCGGCGCAGCCGCTTGGGGTCGCAAAGCCCGGGCAGAAGAGCGCGGTGTTCTTCCCGGCCTTCGTCGACCTGGTGCGGCGCCAGCTGCGGGCGGACTACAAGGAAGACGCGCTCACCGAGTCGGGGCTCGTGGTATTCACGACGCTCGAGCCGCAGCTGCAGGAGAAGGCCGAGGCCGCGCTCGCATCGGAGCTCATCCGCCAGGACGCCGCGCCGCGCAAGATCTCGCATGGCCTCGAGGGCGTGATGGTCGTAACGACACCGCAGACCGGCGAGGTAGTCGCGATCGTTGGTGGCCGGCGCGCGTCATTCGACGGCTTCAACCGCGCACTCGATGCCCGCCGGCCGATCGGTTCGCTGGCGAAACCACTCGTCTACCTCTCGGCGCTGGAGACCGGCCGGTATACACCGGCCACGATCGTTCACGACGAACCGGTCACGGTGAAACTTCCAAACGGCCAGACATGGAAGCCCGCGAATTACGACCGGCAGGTCCGCGGCGACATGCCCGCGGTGCGCGCCTTGACCCAGTCACTCAATCTGCCGACGGTGAGCCTCGGCCTCGAGGTCGGGCTGCCGCGGGTCGCGCGTAGCTTCGTCCAGCTCGGGCTCGACGAGGAGCCGGAGGCCTACCCGTCCATGCTGCTCGGCGCTACCAACCTGAGCCCTTACAACGTCGCGCAGATGTACAACACGCTGGCCAACGGCGGCTTCCGGTCCCCGCTGCGGGCGGTGCGCGCGGTGCTCTCCGAATCCGGCAAGCAGCTGAAATCGCCACAGCTCGAGATCGCGGAAGCGGCTGCGCCGGGCACCGTGTACACGCTCGACCGGATGCTAATCGAGGTGATGGAGCGGGGCACCGGGCGAGCAGCCCGCAGGACCCTTCCGGCCGGACTCGTGGTCGCGGGGAAGACCGGCACCTCGAATGACTACCGCGACAGCTGGTTCGCGGGTTTCTCTGGCTCGCACCTGGCCGTGGTGTGGATGGGGCACGACGACAACTCGGAGACCGGGCTCACCGGCACGACAGGCGCGCTGGCGGCCTGGTCGAAGTTCATGTCTTCGATCACGACCACGTCGTTCGATCCGCTGATGCCTGAGGGACTGGACGACCGCTGGATCGACTACTACTCCGGGCTCGAGACGTCCCCGTTCTGCGATGAAGACGCGGTCAGCCTCCCGTTCCGTTATGGCGCGGTCCTGCCGGCGAGCCAGGAATGCCCGCCGGGCGCGGTCGGCACGCCTGGCACCACGGTGTTCGAGCCCGACGCCAGCGGCCAAATCCCGCCTTGATCTGTCGCGGTCGCGGGCCGGACAATCGACGGCCATGCTTAGTCGAACCCTCGCCTTATCTTTCTGCCTGGCGCTCGGTGCGTCGGGCTGCGCTCTCGATCCGTTCAAGACCGAGCAGTCGACCCCCGCGACCCGTGGCGGCGGGGATGCGCGGAGCGGGTCTGGCCCGATCCTCAGTTCACCGCCTGTCATCGACGCGCCGGGCTCCGGCAGCGAACCGGTCATCGACGCGCCTACCCCAACGCCACTGCCACGAGAGCGCCCCAAGACACCACCGGCGACCCTGGGTGCCGCAAGCAGTGCGCTGGTCACCCAGGCGCGTGCGCAACGCAGCAAGGGGGACCTTCCGGGCGCCACGGTGACGCTGGAACGCGCGCTGCGCATCGAACCCAACAATCCGCTGCTGTGGATCGAACTGGGCCGGCTCAGGATGGACCAGCACAATTTCGCGCAGGCAGAGGGCATGGGCCGCAAGGCGCTGGCCATGTCGGTGGGCGATGACCGGACGCAGAGTCAGGCCTGGCGCCTGATTGCGGATTCCCAGCGCGCTCGCGGCAAGGACGCCGAGGCGCAGAACTCCATGGAGCGCGCCAGCGAGCTCTCTGCAAACTGATATAGATATCCCACTATTTGTTGATGATTTGGCTATTTATGATTTTTGTAATGAGTATCTCTGAACATTTAGATTATTGAATTACGATGTTTCCCACTAAGCATTAATTATCGGCAATTTGTTTGATGATGTTCGATATATTGGGCAAATTAGTGCTTTAGTGGGATACCAGACAGCGAATATCGAATCACAGACCATATTATTAATTTAGAAGTGCCGTATTATGCTGTTCAAAAAAATAATGTGGGATACATCTTGTATTTTTGATCGTCAATGATTGCGTTGCTGCAGCGAGTCACCGAGGGCCGCGTCGAGGTCAACGGGGCGGTGGTAGGCCAGATCGGGGCCGGCCTGCTGGTCCTGCTGGCCGTGGAGCGAATGGACACCGGGACGCAGGCGGATCGCATGGTCGATCGGTTGCTGGGTTACAGGGTCTTCGAGGACCCTGCGGGCCGTATGAACCTCAGCCTCGTCGACACCGGGGGCAGCCTGCTGCTGGTTCCCCAGTTCACGCTGGCAGCCGACACCACGAAGGGTATGCGGCCGAGTTTCACCGCTGCGGCCGCCCCGGACCTGGGACTATCGCTGTTCGACCACGTGGTTCGCCGCGCGCGCGCGACACTGGGCGACCGTGTGGCAACTGGTCGGTTCGGCGCGAACATGCGGGTCAGCCTGACGAACGACGGCCCGGTCACGTTCTGGCTCAGGACTGCTGTCGAGGCTGCCGGGGCCTGATCCCGATTCGCGTATCATTGCCGTCCGCCATATCGGCTCCGGAGACCTGCAATGGGAATCGGCTTTCGCGAACTGATCATCATCCTCCTGATCGCACTCGTGCTGTTCGGCGCGAAGAAGCTGCGCAACGTCGGCTCCGACCTGGGCGCGGCCGTGCGCAACTTCAAGAAGTCCGTGAACGACGGCGACGACGAGCAGACCAGGCAATTGAGCGACGAGTCCGACAAGGACGCGGGCTTCAACGAGCGCGCCGGCGCCGCGAAGTCGGACAGCAAGCCGAACGCCTGACGAGATGTTCGAAGTCGGGTTCACCGAAATCCTGCTGATCTGCGGGATCGCACTTCTGGTACTGGGTCCGGAGCGGCTGCCCAAGCTCGCCTCGGATCTCGGGCGCTGGGCAGGACGCGCGCGGGCCATGGCGCGGCAATTGCGCACGCAACTCGAGCAGGAAGTGCAATACGACCCGCTGAAGGAGACTCCGCGGCCCGCCCCGACGATTCACACGCCGGCGCCGGCTGCAAGCACGACCGACGAAAAGGCACCTGCAACCGCAGCCGCGGGTCCGGACGCGACTGCCGGGGAGGCCGCAACCACCCGGGCGGCCCCGGCGCAGCGCGCCGTCCAGGACCATGCAGCACCGGAAAGCCCGGCCACGACCGATGCCGCGCCGGAGGCGAAGCCGGGCACCGTGGCAGCAGCAGACGGACACGATGAATCAACCCCCGCCTGAGCCGGAAACACTGGCCGAAGGGACGCTGGTCTCGCACCTGCTCGAGTTGCGTACCCGGCTGCTGCGCGCAACGGTCGCCGTCTGCATCGTGTTCCTGCCGCTCGCGTTCTTCTCGAACGAACTGTTCACGCTGGTCGCCCATCCGCTGATCGAGAAGCTGCCCGAGGGAACCTCGCTGATCGCGACGAGTGTCGTCTCTCCATTCATGGCGCCGCTGAAGCTCTCCCTGATTGCGTCGATATTCATCGCGATGCCCTTCATTCTTTACCAGGTGTGGGGATTCGTCGCCCCCGGGCTGTACCGTCACGAGCGACGGTTCGCGTTGCCGCTGTTCCTGACCAGCGTCGTGCTGTTCTACGTCGGCGTCGCGTTTGCGTACTTCATTGTCTTTCCGCTGATGTTCGCCTTCCTCACGTCGACCGCACCGGTCGGCGTGCGGATGATGACCGACATTTCGAGTTACCTCGACTTCGTGGTGCTGCTGTTTTTCGCCTTCGGCATAGCCTTCGAGATGCCGGTGGCCGTCGTGCTGCTGGCCGCGACCGGCATGGTCAAGGTCGACGTGCTCCGGAAACAGCGTGGCTACGTGATGCTCGGCATCTTCATCGTCGCGGCCTTCCTCACCCCGCCCGACGCGGTCTCGCAGACCTTCATGGCCGTGCCGATGTACGCGCTGTTCGAGATCGGGCTCGTGCTCGCCCAGTACCTCGTGCGGCAACGCACGGCCGACAAGGCGCAACACGAAGCATCACGGCCCGTTGAGTAGCGATACCACCAGTTTTTTCGGGCACCCGCGCGGGCTTGCCACGCTCTTCTTCACGGAGATGTGGGAGCGCTTCACGTTCTACGGGATGCGCGCACTGCTGGTGCTGTTTCTCGTGGACGCGGTGCAGGGCGGCGGCTATGGCTTCGACGACAAGACGGCGACCGCGGTGTACGGCCTATATACGGCCGCGGTCTTCATGGCCGCGCTGCCCGGTGGCTGGATCGCAGACCGGCTGATCGGGGCGCAGCGGGCCGTGCTGGCCGGCGGCGTCCTGATGACCATCGGCAACCTGATGCTGGGGATCCCGGGTCCGCCGCCACTCTTTTTCGCCGGCCTGGTCGTCATCGTACTGGGGATCGGACTGCTGAAACCGAGCATCTCGACGCTGGTTGCCAGCCTGTATCCCGAGGGCGGTGGACGGCGCGACGCGGGCTTCACGATCTTCTACATGGGCATCAACCTCGGCGCCTTCATAGGACCACTGATCGCGGGCTGGCTGGCGCAGCAATATGGATGGCGCGTCGGATTCCTTGCGGCAGCGGTCGGCATGCCGCTCGGCCTGCTGCAGTTCTGGCTCTCGCGCCGGCTGCTCGGTGGCGCGGGCGCGACGCCGCATCGTTGCGATGGTGGTGCCGGGATTGCGCGTGATTACAGGATCCTGGGCGCGGCCGTGACGCTGCTGGCGATCGTCGCGTTCCTGCTCCTGAGTGGAATCGTGCAGGTGAACCCCGCACCGCTCGCAAAGGCCGCCGCATACGTGCTGGTCAGCATGGCCGCTGCATACTTCATCTACCTGTTCTTCGGCGCGCGACTCGAGCCTGTCGAGCGACAGCGCGTCGTGGTGGTGCTGGTGATGTTCATCGCCTGCGCACTCTTCTGGTCTGGATTCGAGCAGGCCGGTTCGTCGATGAACCTGTTTGCGAAGCGCTACGTCGACCGGTTCATCGGCGGGTTCGAAGTCCCGGCCGGCTGGTTCCAGTCGGTGCAGCCTGCCTTCGTGATACTGCTGGCGCCGGTTTTTTCCTCGCTCTGGATCGCCCTCGCGCGCCGCAACCTGAACCCTGCGGCGCCTCTCAAGTTCGCCTTTGGCCTGCTGCTGATGGGCGCCGGATTCCTGTTCATGGTGAAGGCGGCCTCGATCGTCGCCGGCGGTGCGCAGTCGCCCGCGTACTACCTCGTGCTTACCTACCTGGTCCACACCTTCGGTGAGCTCTGCCTGAGCCCGGTGGGGCTGTCGACCGTGACGAAGCTGGCGCCGGCGCGCTTCGTCGGCCAGATGATGGGTGTCTGGTTCCTGGCAAGCTCGCTCGGCAAGCTCATGGCGGGCCTGATCGCGGGCAGTTTCGACGCCGACGACCTCGCCTCGATGCCCGGGCGCTACATGGACATCGTGCTGTACGGAGTCGTGGTTGGCGTCGTGCTGCTGCTCATCAGCCGGCCGGTGACCCGGCTCATGGGCGGCGTGAGGTAGGTGAACGACCGGTGCCAGGCACCGGTTCCTGCGCTGGCACCCGTTCTTCCGCGCTTGCTCTTGCACTGCAATTTCGCGGAGACTGCCGGCCTCGCGCGTTTCGCGCAATCACTTGAAGCAGAAGTAGAAAACCCATGTCCAGCTCGACCCTGCCCGCGGTGACGCGTGAAACGTGGCTTGGCCACCCGAAAGGACTCTTCCTGCTGTTCGCCACGGAAATGTGGGAACGGTTCAGCTACTACGGCATGCGCGCGCTGCTGGTGCTGTCGCTTATCGCGGGAGTCGAGGTCGCCAATCCTGGCTTCGGCTGGTCGCAGTCCGAGGCGCTGAAACTCTACGGGCTGTTCACCGGCTTCGTTTACTTCACGCCGCTGATCGGCGGCTGGCTCGCCGACAACTATCTCGGCCAGCGCAAGTCCGTGATCATCGGCGGCCTGTTGATGGCGATCGGGCAGTTCACGCTGGCCTCGGCGATTCCCGGCAACCTGGATCTTTTCTACGTCGGCCTGGTCATCCTGGTGCTGGGCAACGGTTTCTTCAAGCCCAACATCTCGACGATGGTGGGCGACCTGTACGAGGAGGGCGACGCACGCCGCGACGGCGCGTTCACGATCTTCTACATGGGCATCAACGCCGGCGCCTTCATCGCGCCGCTGGTCTGCTCGACGCTGGGCGAAGACCCGACCTACGGCTGGCGTGCGGGCTATTTCGCGGCGGGCGTCGGCATGGTGCTCTCCGTGATCATCCAGCTGCTGTTCGCCAGGCGCTACCTCGACACCATCGGAATCGAGCCGGCGGCGAAGCGCTCGCTGGCGCAGTCCGGCGGCAAGCACGCGCCGCTCACGCCCGACGAGGTTGATCGCCTGCGCGTGATATTCATGCTGTTCGTGTTCGTGGTGCTGTTCTGGGCTGCATTCGAACAGGCCGGTGGCCTGATGAACATCTATGCGAACGACAAGACCGATCGCATGGTCGGCAGCTTCGAAGTGCCGGCCGGTTGGTTCCAGTCGCTGAACCCGCTGTTCATCGTGCTGCTTGCGCCGATCTTCTCCGCGGCGTGGAGCAAGCTCGGCGCCGTCGGCAGGAACCCGGCCACGCCGCGCAAGATGGTGCTGGGCCTGGTTCTCACTGGCATCGGCTTCCTCGCGATGGTCGCGGCGGCGTTGGAGTCGGAGGGCGGCGGCAAGGCCTCCATGTCGTGGCTGGTGATCGCCTACTTCTTCCACACCACCGGCGAACTGTGCATTTCCCCGGTTGGCCTCTCGATGGTGACCAAGCTCGCGCCGCTCAGGCTCGCGTCACTGATGATGGGCGTCTGGTTCCTGATCAACTTCGTCGCAAACTGGCTCGCCGGGATCATCGGCTCCTACGCCGAGAGCCTCGGCGAGCTCTCGATCTTCGGCGGCCTTGCAATCACGCTGTTCGTATTCGCCGTCGTGCTGTGGATGCTCTCCGGCATGCTCGTGCGCTGGATGCACGGCGCCGAGACCATCAAGCACGCCTGACTCGCCTGACAGGACAAAAGCCAGCAGTGCGCTTGGCAACGCGCTGACCTGGCCATTGGGGGGAACACGATGAACCAGGCCGCCGTCGCACCGCAGCTCACGTTCCGCGCCATCACGCTTTCCATCGTGCTGGCAATGATCCTCGCTGCCGCCAACACGTATCTCGGGCTGTTCGCCGGCATGACCATCGCCTCGGCGATACCGGCGGCGGTCGTCTCGATGGCCGTGCTGCGGCTGCTTGGCGGCGGCGGGATACTCGAGAACAACATCGTGCAGACCGGGGCGTCGGCAGGGCTCCTCGATCGCATCAGGCGTGATCTTCACGATTCCCGCGCTGGTGATCCTCGGGTACTGGTCCGATTTCCAGTACATGTGGGTGCTTGCGATCGCGGGGCTCGGCGGCATTCTCGGCGTGTTCTTCTCGGTGCCGCTGCGCCGCGCGCTGATCGTGGACCAGGGCCTCGCCTTCCCCGAGGGCAAGGCCGCCGCCGAGGTGCTGAAGACCGGCGAGAACCCGGCGCAGGGCGTCCGGATCCTGGGGCTTTCCGCGCTGGGTGGCGGCTTCGCGAAACTGGCCGCCGCGAGCGGGCTCAGGCTCTTTCCCGACACGGCGGCCGCCGGCGCCTGGGCCGGCAAGGGCATCGCGTATTTCGGCACCAATCTCTCACCGGCACTGCTCGGCGTCGGCTACATCGTCGGGCTCAACATCGGCATATTGGTGCTGATCGGCGGCATGATTTCGTGGAACGTCGCGATCCCGATCTACAGTGCATTCTTCCTCGATGGCAACCCGCAACTGGCGGCGAGCCTCGTGGGCGCCAGCGCCGAGGACGCGGCCGGCGCGATCTGGTCGGCGCAGATCCGTTACCTCGGCGTCGGCGCCATGCTGGTCGGCGGCGTGTGGGCGCTGATCTCGATCCGCGAGTCGCTGCTGTCGGGGATCAAGAGCGGCCTCGCCGCCGCGCGCGCCAGCGCCGGCACGGTGGTTGCGCACACCGAGCAGGACCTGCCGATGAAGGCCATCCTGATCGGGACACTGCTTTTCACGCTTCCGCTGTTCTGGCTCTACCAGAACATCGTGCATGACCTGACGGTGAGCCTGCCCATGACGATCATCATGATCGTCGCGGGCTTCCTGTTCTGCTCGGTGTCGGCATACATGGCAGGCCTCGTCGGTTCGTCGAACAACCCGGTGTCGGGCATCACGATCTGCACGATCCTGTTCGCCTCGCTGGTACTCATGGTGCTCATGGGACGTGGCGCGCCGCTCGGGCCAGTGGCCGCGATCATGATCGGCGCAGTGGTCTGCTGCTCGGCCTGCATCGGCGGCGACAACCTGCAGGACCTGAAGTGCGGCCACATCGTGGGCGCCACGCCGTGGAAACAGCAGGTGATGCTGGCGATCGGCGCCGCTTCAAGCGCGCTGGTGATGGCGCCGGTGCTGAACCTGCTGCTCAAGGCCTACGGCATCGGCATACCGTCGGCAGAGCATCCCAGTCCGTTGATCGCGCCGCAGGCGACGCTGATGGCCTCGGTCGCCAAGGGCATGTTCGGCGGACACCTGCCCTGGGGAATGATCCAGATCGGCGGATTGATCGGCGCCGCCGTGATCGCCTGGGACCTGTGGCTGAAGAAGCGGGGCGCAAGCTTCCGTGCGCCGGTGCTCGCGGTCGCGGTAGGCATCTACCTGCCACTGGACCTGTCGGTGCCGATCTTCGCCGGCGGCCTGATCGCGCACCTCGTCGAACGCAGGCTCGGCGGCCCCGAGGCGGCCGAACGCGCCGGCCGCAATGGCATGCTGTTCGCGGCCGGGCTGATCACCGGCGAGGCGCTGATGGGCATCTTCATCGCCATCCCGATCGTGATGTCCGGGCGCGCGGACGTGCTTGCGCTGCCGGCCGCCCTGCAGTTCGGGGGCTGGCTGGGCCTGCTGGTCGTGGGCTGGCTTGCCTGGTGGCTCTATCGGACGGGCATTCGCCGCGCATAAAGGATCCGCGCGGCTCATGCCAGCGGCGGTGCCGTTCCCGTCCTAGGCGAGCACCCGCCGCGTCGTCATCACGCGGGCATACACGTACAGCGCCACCGCGACGAGGAATATCACGGCCGTAAAGACCACCGCCCCGGGCCCTCCCATGACTTCCAGTCCATTGGACAGCACGTAGTTCTGGAACGTCGTGAGCACCACCCCGATCAGCGAGGCCAGGAAGACCCACGTAGCGAGGGACTTCCGCAGCAGCAGCAGCAATGATCCGAGCACGCCACCCCAGACCCCGATCGCCCATGCAGCGACCGTCCAGGCCGGGAGCCCGTAGAAGAATTCCAGCTGCTCCGCAGTGAATGCGGCCATGTACTCTGCATTCCTGGTCTGCGTCATCACGTAGTCCAGCGCACCGACGGCATTCCACAGCAGCGCTGCAATACCGACGACCCACAAATGCCAGGGAGCGCGCGTGTTGGGATTCATGTTGTCAGCCTCCTATCGACCCAGGGAAATCAGCGTGTAGGCAAGCATCACGCCACCGAGGACCACGAGTGCCAGCAGTCCTGCGACCGAAAGGGTTCCCGCGCTGGCCGATCCATCGCGCGCCGCCAGCGCTCGCTCGCGATGAATCAGGAATACCGGGAAGGCAGCGCTGATGGCGATGAAGACGCTGGCGAGCACGTAGATCCATACGCCACGCATCGACAGGCGACGTGCCTCGAGCAGCATCCAGGTGATGGCGGCGAGGCCCAACAGCAGGATGTCGACCGTGATCGAGCGGCTGGCTGGATTGACCAGCGTCTGCCGCCAGAAGTGCAGGTTCGCTGCCGCGAGTCCCATGTCGAGATACGCGATGTTGTTGCCCCAGGTGCCGACGAGCGCAAGCAGCGCGACCAGGGCATAGAACACGCAGAGGGCCTTTCGCGAGATCGCCATGTTCGCTCCTTGCCGGCCCAATCCGGCGGTGCCGGCACGCCACCGGGAACCGGACCCGCGGCCCTACTTCCTGACGGTGAATACCTCGACTTTGCCGTTCGACCCGATGGCGCTCGACGCGGCCCACGAGACGAGGCTCACGACCAGCGCAGCGCCGACCGCGGTCCAGAATCCGGAAATCTCGAAGCCGGGCACCATCCACGCGACGAGCCCGACCATCGCAGCGTTGAGCACCAGCAGGAACAGCCCGAGGCTCAGCACCGTCAGCGGCAGGGTCAGGATGAACGCCAGCGGGCGGACGAAGGCATTTACGACGCCGAGCAGCACGGCCGCGACGAGCAGTTTCGTGGGTGTGGCGAAATACAGGCCGCTGAAGATCTCGCTCGCGACCCACAGCCCAAGCGCCGTGATCGCGGCGCGCAACAGGAATCCAACCATGTGAGCCTCCCCTCGCCGCCAGGCGACCGTGGTCCGTTGACGACACGCCCATGGTAAAGGAATCTACCCGGCACACCAATCAAGCACCCCCGGGGATCAGTCATGAATATGGTTTCTATCGTCATCCTGCTCGCACTGCTGGAGTTCGTCGCATTCGGCATCCTGGTCGGCCGCGCGCGCGTGATGTACGGGGTCAAGGCCCCGGCTACCAGCGGCAACGAGGTGTTCGAGCGCTATTTCCGCGTGCACTACAACACGCTGGAGGCCCTGATCGTGTTCGTGCCTTCGATCTGGCTGTTCGGGCTGTACGTGAGCCCGCAGTGGGGCGCGGGTCTCGGCGCCGTCTATCTCGTCGGACGCATCGTGTACTTCCGCAGCTACGTCGCCGATCCAGCTCAGCGCAGCATGGGCTTCGGCATGAGCATGCTGCCGATGCTGGTGCTGTTGATCGGTGCGTTGCTGGGCGCGGGTCGGACGCTGGTCTAGCGGCGACCGGCCTGGCGCAGGCTGCGCAGATCGCCGCCCGAGTGACTTCCCGCGTCGGCGAATCGCCGCGGCAGCGTGATGGTGCGCGGAACGCGCACCGCAGCGATCACCGGCTCAGCGCCGGGTCGCCAGTGCGACGTGCTTGTCGAGGCTGCGGTCCCGAAGGTACTGCAGCGCAGAACGCACCTCGGGATCCGTGGCCGCGTCACGCCCGTACACGTACCGAGCCGAGCCGGCCTGCGCGCTGATGCGCACGTCGGGCTCCAGCCCACGCTCCTGGATCGACCGCCCGGAGGGCGTGAAGTAGCGCGAAGTAGTGAGCTTCAGCGCCTCGCCGT
This sequence comes from uncultured Gammaproteobacteria bacterium, assembly GCA_963793005.1. GTDB lineage: Bacteria > Pseudomonadota > Gammaproteobacteria > Steroidobacterales > Steroidobacteraceae > RPQJ01. The sequence goes on along the minus strand of CAWBYP010000002.1, from coordinate 1,899,052 downwards.
CGCGCAGCGGCATCACGGTCTGCACGGACCCCTTGCCGTAGGTGCGCTCGCCCATCAGCGTCGCGCGGCCGTGGTCACGCAGCGCGCCCGCCACGATCTCGGCACCCGATGCAGAACCCGCGTCCACCAGTACCACGACCGGAGCGCCGTGCAGCAGGTCTCCCGGCGTCGCGTCCATCTCGAAGCTGGCGTCCGGCGTGCGTCCGTCGGCACGCACGATCATGCCGCCCTCGAGGAAGCTATCGGCGACACTCACGGCGGACTCGAGCACGCCGCCCGGATTGTCGCGCAGGTCCAGCACCAGCCCGCGCAGCGGTGCAGCGCCGGGAACGGACTGCAGTGTCAGGATTGCGCCGTCGAAGTCGCCGGGTGTCGAGTCGCTGAAATGGCTGACTCGCACGTAGCCGTAGCCGCCCGGCAGTCGTTCCGCACGGACCGTCCGCAGGTGGACTTCGGAGCGCTCGAGATCGAAGCGCAAAGGCTCCGGCTCGCCCGCACGTTCGACCACGATGCCCACGCGGGAACCCTCGAACCCGCGCATTCGTGCGATGGTCTCGTCCAGGCTCCCGGGCGCGACCGGCCGCCCGCCCACTTCCAGCAACACGTCGCCCGTTCGTACGCCGGCGCGATCCGCGGGCGAGCCTTCGATCGGCGCCACGACCACGATCCGGCCTCCCTCCTGCTCGCTAACCTCGATGCCGACACCGGTGTAGGTCCCCGCGGTGCTGACGCGCATTTCGTCGTAGGCCGCGGCGTCCAGGAATTCCGAATGCGGGTCGAGGCTGGCGACCATTCCCTCGACTGCAGCCTGCTCGAGTTGCCCGCGGCTCACGGTATCCACGTATTCGCGCTGCACGTGCTCGGCCACCTCGTCCAGCAGCGGGTGCTCGGAGCGTGCGCGCACCGGCTCGGAAGGCACGGAGACGTGGTGGTCCGCACCGAGATCGCGCACGTGCATGTATCCGGCGCCGAGGGCGGCACCGACGACGACGGCGAGCAGGGTATGGATGCGTCGGGTCAAGAGGGTTGGGCGGTGGTGGTACGAGCCGGCAGTGTAGCCTCGGGCGATGCCCTGATCACGCTCCAGGCCACGCGGCGGTGCCGGCAAGCTGGCCTGGTTCACATTCGCGCCCGGCGCCGTCCCCGGTAAGGTCCTCGAGTCGCATCGACTCAGCGCTTCCTGAGCCAGATCTCGGGATCCACGGGTTCACGCCCGCGCCGCACCTCGAAGTAAAGAGCGGGCTCCTCGCGGCCGCCGGTATCCCCCACCGCACCGATCACCTCGCCGGCCGAGACTGTATCTCCCACTTTGCGGAAAACCTCTTCATTGTGGCCGTACAGGCTGAGATAGCCCCCGCCATGGTTGAGGACGACCATCAGCCCCATGCCGGGCAGCCAATCCGCGTACACGACCTGGCCGGCGAATGGCGCGCGCACACGGGCACCCCGGTCGGTGCCGATCAGCATCCCCTGCCAGCGCATCGAGCCCCCGGCCCTGGGCTGGCCGAAGCGCGCAAGAACATGCCCCTGCGGCACCGGCCAGGGCAGCTTTCCGCGCAGCGGCTCGAACGGAGCCTGCTTCGCGACCGGGACGTTCTGCAGGGCCTTGCGCAGGTTCGCAATCAGCTTTTCCAGCGACTGCGCCTGCGACTGCAGCCGCTTCAACTGGCTGCTCTGCGACTTGATCTCGCGGTCGATCGCGGCGACGGTCCGGGTCCTGGTCTCCTGCGCGGAACGCAGGGCTGCGACCTGCCGTTCCTGGTCTTCCTCGAGCGCAGCCAGCCGGTCGTGCTCGGCGGCGATCTTGCCTCTCACCAGGGCGAGGTGCTCGAGCTTGTCCCGTATGCCGGCAATTGTCTCCGCGCGAGCGCGGCCGAAGTAGCCGTAGTACTTGAGCATCCGGCCGAAGGTCGCGGGATCCTCCTGGTTCAAGAGGAGTTTCAGCTGCTCCTCGCGGCCATTCACGTAGGCGGCGCGCAGTTCGCCCGCCAGCGCAGCGCGCTCCGCGGCGAGCTCCTCCTCCAGGCCCGCCTCTTCCTGCTGCAGGTCCCTCAGCTTCGCTTCAACCGCCAGGCGCTGGGCACGGACGTCGTCGAGCGCCCGTCTCGCCTTTTGTACCGCCAGCTCCGCGTCGCGCAACTGGGCACTGAGCTTGTCGCGCTTTTCGATGTCTGCGCCAACGTCCTTGCGCACCTTCTCGATCCGCGCATTGACACGTTTCAGCTCGGCTTCTTTCTGTGCCGGAGTCGGCTTCTTTTCAGCCAGGGCCGCGGGCGGCGCCGTGAAGCCCAGCATGACGGCAAACAGCAGCCCGGCCACCCGGCTCGGTTTCCCGGGCCAGTGGCGGCGGCATTCAGGCGTCAGGGGCGGCTGGCTGTACATTCCTCGATGGGGCCTGCAGGCGGGGTCAGGCCGGCAAGTCTAGCGGGGCTGCTATAATCCGCGACCCTTTTTACATGCCCGGCCCATGGACAAACTCCTCGAATACGTCACCCACCACCCGCTGCTCGTAGGCGGTACTGCCGCGCTCATCGTTGCAGTGCTGGTCTATGAGCTCAGCCGTGCACGCAACGCCGGCCAGGCGGTGGGTCCGCAGGACGCGGTGCGCCTGCTGAACCAGGGCGCGCTGTTGCTCGACGTGCGGTCAAAGGCGGAATTCGACTCCGGCCACGTGATCGACGCCCGGCACGTTCCCCAGGAGGACATCGCGGGCAGCGCCGAAACCCTGAAGAAGTACCGCGAGAAGGTGGTCATTGCCTGCTGCGAGAGTGGCATGCGGTCCTCTGCAGCGGCGCGGGTATTGAAGGCACAGGGCTTCACCAAGGTCGTGAATCTCCGCGGCGGGCTTGCGGCCTGGCGCGCGGACAACCTGCCGCTGGTGAAGTCCGACGCGAAGGGCAGGAAGTCATCTTGACCGAAACACCCGATATCGTGATGTATTCCAGCAGCTGGTGTGGCTACTGCGCGCGAGCGCGAGCGCTGCTGCAGGGCAAGGGCATCGCCTTCCGGGAGGTCAAGGTGGACGAAGACCCGGCTGACCGCGCCGCCATGCTTGCCCGCAGCGGGGGCCGCCGCACGGTGCCGCAGATCTTCATAGGTGATCGCCACGTCGGCGGTTTTGACGAACTGTATTCGCTCGACCGGTCGGGCGAACTCGATACCTTGCTGTTCCGCGCCTGACGGCCCGGACCCGATCAACCTCACTGATTTCTCAACAGGACGGAACCATGACCGAGCCAAACGCCCAGCCCCAGACTGCACAGGATCCGAACGCGCCTCTCGTCAACCCGCAGGCCGTATACATCAAGGATTGCTCGTTCGAAGCACCGTCGGGCCCGTTCATGTCGCAGGCAGACGGCACCCCGACCGTGAACCTGAACCTGGCGACCCGGGCCACTGCCCTGGGCCAGGACATGCACGAAGTCGTGCTGCAGGTGAATCTCGAGGCCAAGCTCGGTGACAAGGTCGCCTGGCTGCTCGAGCTGCAGCAGGCGGGCGCATTTTTGATCCGCAATCTCCCCGCCAATGACGTGGCCAACGTGCTCTCGATCGCTGCGCCGAACTACCTGCTCTCCTTCGCACGCTCGACCGTCGCTGAACTCGTGACCAAGGGCGGGTTTCCGCCGTTCCTGCTGCCGCTCGTGACGTTCGAGGGCCTGCATGCGCGTGCCGCGCAGTCGCAGCAGCCCAACCCCAGCCCTGCGGTGAACTGAAGCAGCCGCCCACGTGACGACACCGGCAGGATCAGTGTCGGCTGCGCACCCGGCCGTTGCCGTTCTCGGCTCCGGCTCGTGGGGCACGGCGTTGGCGGTCCACCTCGCCCGCACCGGCCATCGCGCCATCCTGTGGGGCATCGAGACCGACGAACTCACGGCGATGGCCCGCGACCGGACCAATCGTCGGTACCTGCCGGGCATCGAGCTGCCGTCGGGTGTCGAGATCGAGCACGATTTCGGAACCGCCGTCGCGCAGGCGGAACAGCTGCTGCTGGTCGTGCCGAGCCACGCCTTCCGCGAAGTGCTCGAGCGCCTGAAGCCCGTGCTGCGCGCGGACCAGCGCGTCGCCTGGGCCACCAAGGGCTTCGAACTGAAGACCGGCAAGCTGCCGCACCAGGTGGCGATCGAAGTGCTCGGCCCGGGAGTACCCACGGCCGTGCTGTCCGGACCGACGTTTGCAAAGGAAGTCGGCGCGGGCCTGCCGACCGCGATGACCGTCGCCTCCTGCGACGAGCAGTACGCGATGGCGCTCGCTCGCAGCATATCCGGCGTGAATTTCCGGGCTTACGTTTCGCGGGACATGATCGGCGTCGAGGTTGGCGGTGCGACGAAGAACGTGCTCGCGATCGGCGCCGGCATCTCGGACGGCCTCGGCTTCGGCGCCAACACCCGGGTCGCGCTGATCACACGCGGACTCGCGGAGATGATGCGTCTCGGCGTCGCGCTCGGTGCCGACAAGGACACGTTCATGGGCCTCGCCGGACTCGGCGACCTCGTGCTGACGTGCACGGACGACCAGTCCCGCAACCGTCGCATGGGACTGGCGCTCGCGGCGGGCAAGACCAGCGAGCAGGCGCAGGCCGAGATCGGGCAGGTGGTCGAGGGCGTACTCGCTGCGCGCGCGGTCTGCGAGGTCGCACGCCGGCATGGCGTCGAGATGCCGATCATCGAGCAGATCCACGATGTCCTCTACGAGGGCAAGCCGCCGCGTGACGCCGTGTACGCGCTGATGAAGCGGGAGATCAAGTCGGAGATGGACTGATGGAACCCGGCTCCTCGCCGTCGATTGCCGGCCGGCTGACGGCGGCCGACACTGCGCGGCGCCCACTGGCGACAGTCCCTCAGCCGGCTCCTTCGTATCCCAGCTGCCGCCACGCTTCGTAGACTGCGACGGCAACCGCATTCGATAGATTCATGCTGCGCGCGCCCGCGAGCATCGGGATACGCAGCCGACGCTCCGCGGCACACCTGCCCACGACCGCCTGCGGCAGGCCGCGGGATTCCGCGCCAAACACCAGCACGTCCCCTGCACGATAGCCGACCGCGTCGTGGGTCGCGGCGGCCCTGGTCGTGAAGGCGAACCAGCGGGGACGGTCCAGCGCGTCGAGGCAGGCATCAAGGCTCGCGTGCACCCTGACGTCCACCAGTTCCCGGTAATCCAGGCCCGCGCGCCGCACGTCGCGAGCATCCAGGCTGAACCCCAGCGGCTGGACCAGGTGCAGCCGTGCGCCTGTATTGGCACAGAGCCGGATGACGTTTCCGGTGTTGGACGGAATCTCGGGCTCGTGCAGGACGACGTGCAGCATGGCCGGCGGATCCTGGCGCGCGCCAGCGGTCTCCGCAAGACACCACAGCGATCCCGGCCGACATGGGTTTAGAATCCCCGCAGACCTCCCCGAACTCCATTCGGAGAAACCCGACAATGATTCTCGTAAGCCACCTGCTCAACCGCAAAGGCAAGGACGTCTGGTCCGTCGACGCCGACCAGCCGGTACTCGAAGCGATCCGCGTCATGGCGGAGCGGCGTGTCGGCGCCCTGCCCGTAATGAGCGGCGGCCAGCTCGTGGGCCTGGTGTCGGAGCGCGACTACGCGCGCAAGGTAGCGCTGCTCGGGCGCGCCTCGGCCCAGACCTTCGTCCGGCAGATCATGTCGGCGCCGGTCGTCACGGTGCAGCCCACTGACAGCGTGCAGCACTGCATGGAGATAATGACCGAGAAGCGCATCCGGCACCTGCCAGTGGTCGACGACGGCACCATGGTCGGCCTGGTCTCCATCGGTGACCTGGTACGCGCGGTGATCGAAGAGCAGCAGCAGACGATCGAGCACCTGGAGAAGTTCATCGCCGGCTGACCGGTAGGTCGGCAGGGGACATTCCCCTTTTCGCGAGACCGCGTTGGTTGGGAGGGGACATTCCCCCTTTTCGGTTCCACGAAAAAGGGGGAATGTCCCCTCTGGACCTGGCGGTTTCCGCTTAGAATTGCAGCCATGTCCTCCTCCGCGCTGCCGCCCTCGCTGGCGGTCGATTTCTGCGGCCTGCGCCTCGCCTCGCCGATCGTGCTGCTCTCGGGCTGTGTCGGGTTCGGCGAGGAATACACGCGGGTCGAGGGGTTTTCAAACACACAGGTCGGGGCAATCGTGCTCAAGGGCACGACAGGCACACCACGCCTCGGCAATCCGCCACACCGCGTATACGAGACGCCGATGGGCATGCTCAACGCCATCGGCCTGCAGAATCCCGGAGTCAATCACGTCGTCGAGCGGATCCTGCCGACGCTCGATTTCACCGAGACCCGGTTCTTCGCCAATGTCTGCGGATCCACCATCGACGAGTACGTCGAGGTCACGCGCCGCTTCGACGATTCAGCCATAGACGCCATGGAGATCAACATCTCCTGCCCGAACGTGAAGGAAGGTGGCGTGCAGTTCGGCAACGTGCCGGAAATGTCGGCACGCGTGGTGGCTGCGTGTCGCGCCGTGACGAAAAAGCCGTTGATCACGAAACTATCGCCCAACCAGACCGACATCCGCGAGAGCGCGCGCGTCTGCATCGAGGCGGGCAGCGACGGGCTCGCCGTGATCAACACGATGATGGGCATGGCTATCGACGTGAAGACGCGGCAGCCGGTCATCGGCAACGTGCAGGGCGGGCTGTCGGGCCCGGCGATCAAGCCGATTGCGCTGCTCAAGGTGATGCAGGTGGCCGAGGTGGCCGGGCCGCTGGGCATCCCGATCATCGGGCAGGGCGGAATCCAGACGGCCGAGGACGCGCTCGAATTCATCATCGCCGGCGCGACGACGGTGGGCGTCGGCACAGCGCTTTTCTACGATCCGCTGGCGTGCACGAAGATCAACGCGGGCGTCGCGGAGTACCTGGCCGCGAACGGCATGGCGTCGGTCGCCGAGCTGATCGGTTCGCTCGACCGGCCGGCACGCAGGATCGAAGCCTGCTACTGCTGAAAAACAGGTGCTTGGCACAGAACAGGGGACATTCCCCTATTCCTGGCCGTTCTAAAAAAGTGTTGAACAGACTCTGTCTGGCCCCTTCCGCTGGAAGGGGCCTTTTTCTTGGCCGAGTCTCGGAAAAGCGTTGGTCAGACGCGGGGGAGTGGGATAAAAAGCGGACACTGGCCAATGCGTAAAATCGGCTAGAAGCGGCCTGTGGTCAAAATCACCCATAGCGGTCATTCGAGGGCACGCACGACTCAGGCAAGACTGCCAAACTCTGCCATAGCGACGTGCGACAGCGATCTGGACGCTGGCCATGTGACTCCCGCCGTGCGACAGGAGGGTAAATTTGGTGAGACCTATTGGGGGCCGCTGTGCGTCACCCTCCAGGTGCTTGGCGTAGTGCCACTCCAGCGACGGAATGCCCGTGCAAATGCGCTGGGCCGAGCGTAGCCGAGCGACGCTGCGATGTCGCTCACGTCGAGAGACGAGTCCTCGAGCATCTGTCGCGCGATCTCGAATCGGCTCTCATCGACGAGTTCCTGGAAGCCCGTGCCGTGTGCGTCCAGGCGCCGAAGTAATGTGCGACTGTGCATCGAGAAGAGCGCTGCGACCTTATCCGCCGTCGCATGGCTTGTCAGCAGCGAAGTACGCAACACACTACGCACCTGCTCCGGAAAGTCTTCGCGGTACCTGACATCGAGCCTGCTGATTTCCTTCTGCAGCCAGCGACGCAGTTCGGCGTCGGCAGCGGGCAATTGATGGTTCAGCCAGTTGACCGGAAAAACCAGCGCGTATTGGTCGGCGTCGAAGCGCATCGCAGAACGGAAATACCTCCGAAATGGCGCGACATCCATGGGTCTGCGGTGGGCGAATCGCGCCTCGGACGGCTGCCAGCGAGGGCCGCACAGAGTCCGCATGATGTTGAAAATAGCAGCGACCGCGCCGTCCCCGGTTTGCACAGCGCCCTCGCCGCCGCGCTGATAGGCGACGTAGCCCAGCACAGCCGAGTCGCCTTCCTGCGAAACGGATGGCACTGCGCCGCGCACGTGCACGGACATGTACCGCTCTAAATTACGCAGCGCCGTTCCGACGTCCCGTGAATATTTCACCAGCAGACCCACCAGGCCCAGCGAATCCAGGCCGCAGCGCTGGCCAACCAGCAGTCCAAGGTGCGCGCAGCCGCTCTTCGCGACGCAAAGCTCGAGCAGACGACCTCGCGTGGAGTAGGTAAACAGGTTGTCGGGGTCGTCGAACAGTCCTGGGTCGATGCCTGCCTCGACCAGCACCTCAGCTGGGTTCACTCCCAGGTCTTCGAGGATGGCCGGAAGTGCCATCGTGGTACCGACACGCAGCGTTCCTCCGCCCGGCTCTGGTGTCGCTGCTCGAGACCTCACGGCATGTCTTCGCGGCACATCGCTCCCATGCGATAACAATACCCGAGCCTGTCTGAAAATGTGTAGTTGCTGTCTGAATATGGATATCTAGGCAGTCTCGCCAATGATTGAATGAACTAGTAGTTGGCGGCAGGCAAGCCCTGGCCGCCGGCTGTCGTCGAACCGCTTTTTGTCTTGGCCGAACTGCTCGGTCGCAACGCAGCCGCGCGCCAGACACGAAGCCTGCCACACAGAACAGGAGACCCACGATGAGTGATTCAAAACAACTCGAGAACGGCATTACCAGGCGCGACGCGATGCTTGCGGTAGGTGGGATCGCTGGTGGCGTGGCGCTTGCCTCCGCCGGCGCGATGAGCAGCGCAAACGCCGCTGAGGCGGGCAGCAAGGCCGTGATCAAGGAAATCGATGGCACGAAGACCAGTACGATTCGACTGGACTGGAAAGAGGTCTACTACACCAACTGTCCCCTGATTTCGGCCAGCAATGTCGATCAGGAACTGGGTTGGACTCGAGAGGAGTTCAAGAAGATCGGCGTCAAGTACGCGTTCATGCGTTCCGTGCCCGAGACCGACTGGTATCCGCACTACATCCACAACCAGGACAACCTGATCCGCTTCGGAGGGTTGTTTCCGCCGATCCACGTCCAGGCCGATATCCGAAGGACCCGAATGCTGGGCCTGACGATGGCACCGTTCGAAGGCGGCTGCATGATGGTGCGCGCCAAGGACGACATCTACCGGATGGCGGATCTGAAAGGCAAGAAGATCGGCCTGTCCAAGAGCCTGAATACGCTCAAGAACGACTGGTGGCGAATCCAGGAGGAGCAGGGAATCGAACTGATGCTCCGCATGAACGGCATGACCCGCCAGGACGTGCAGATCGTCGAATTCCCCTACCCGGACGACTGGTACAACGATCCCTCGATGGTCGGCCCTCCCATGGAAAACCCATCGGAACTATGGCTCAAGCGCGACCACAAGCACGACCTGGCCTTTCGCCCGCTGGAAGCAGCGCTGCTCGAGGGCAAGGTCGATGCAATCTATACGCAGAGCGAGGCCCTCCAGCATCTGCAGGAAGCAACCGGCCAACTCGCGGCAATTGAAGACCTGTCGCGGTACCCGGACTGGAGGCTCCAGTTGGCGAACATCCCCGCCATCATCACGTGCAGCGATGTAATGGCGGAGCAACACCCCGAACTCGTCGTTACATTCATGAAGGGCATGATCAAGGTCGGCCGCTGGGCGAACGAATACAAGCATGCAGCGGCGGCGATCCTGAACAAGCAGACTTTCTACCTGGACGTAGAGGACACTTACCGCGGCATCAGTGACATCGACATGGTGCCCAACCTTTCGCCGCAGAACATGGCTTCCGTCGAGATCGCGAAGAACTTCATGCTCAGCCATGGCTACATCAAGCGCGACTTCGACGTGCAGAAGTGGGCTGCGCCGGAATTCTTTGAAACGGCGGCCAAAGAGCTGCTCGAGGGAGAATGGAAGACGAAGACTGAATCGAAGCTTCCCAGCTCGACTGAACTGCTGAAGGAGACACGACGAATCGGGTAGTCGGGAGAAGTCCTCGCCGCGCGACTTGTATGGCTCTCCGCTTCGAACGGGGGGTGACGTCGCGCGGCCGGCACGGCGATCTTCTGCGACCGCAAACCATAGGAACATCGCCATGGATGCCTCGTACAAGCTGAACACGATCATCAAGGTCGATAAGAACCTTTGCATCGGCTGTGGCAACTGCATTCGAACCTGTCCCGGCGGTCTGATTGCAAAAGGCGAATACGGCCCGGTCGCGAAGCAGGACGTCTGGGACTTGTGCATAGACTGCGGCCACTGCGTGACGGTCTGTCCGACCGGGGCCATGCACCAGCGTGCGATGGGGCCTGGGGAATGCGAGCCGATTGATGTTCACCTGATACCGACCTGGGACGAGGCTCGGCAGTTTCTTGTATCGAGGCGCTCGATTCGCGTCTACGTCAACAAGCCCGTCGGGAAGGACAAGATCTCGCAGGTGCTGGACGTCACCCGCTTCGCCCCGAACGGAGCGAACCGGCAGATTGTGCGCTGGGTCGTGGTTAGCGACCCCACGCAGGTTCGTCGCGTCGCTCAGATGTCCATCGACTGGATGAAGAGCGTCCGCGACTCGAACCCGACACTGTACAAAGAGGCCAAGCTCGGCCTCTTCACTGCCGCGTGGGACGCAGGCCAAGACCAGATTTCCCGCCGCGCGCCTTGCTTCATCCAGGCCTGGGCGCCCAAGGATGAGCGCACCGCACCCCAGGCGGCCACGATCGGCCTGGCCTACGCGCAGCTGGCCGCGCACGCGCTCGGCCTCGGCAGCAGCTGGAGCGGCGGCATCAATACCGCCGCGCAGGCGCACCCGCCGTTGATTGAGCTTCTTGGATTGCCGCAAGGCACCGTGTCCTACGGAACGATCCTGCTCGGGTATCCCGCCGAGACCTTCGGGCGGGTACCGGCGCGCAAACCCCTCGACGTAACCTGGTGCTGAGATCGGGCACGCAAGGTAACGAGCAACTGTGACCAGCGAAGCGAAGGCGGCGGACTATTCAACGCTCCTGGTTGAACTGCCTGGCCACGCACAGGAGACAGCCATCATGTCAAAGCGACGCAATGAGTTGCCCTTGAGATGCCTGCTCGCCATCCGGGCGCTTCTGACGATCACCCTGATTGTCACGGCTGGCCTGGCGTTGCCATCGCGCGCCGGTGCCGACGCCAGCGAGCAGGCAACTGCGCCCCAGTCGGCCGCGCAGATTCCCGCCGAGAAGCAGACGACGCTGGGTCTCTATTTGACGGCGCGGGAAGCGTATGCGAAGTGGAAAGTCGAGCCTGACAAGGTGACGGTCCTGGACGTGCGGACACCCGAGGAGTTTCTGTTCATTGGTCATGCGGAAATGGCTTGGAACATCCCGTTCGCCGAGCAGACCTTCGAGTGGAATGCGGAGAAGAAGAAGTTCCCTATGTCCCCGCTCCCGGATTTCGTCGCCCGGGTACAGACAATCGCGAAGCCCGGCGACACGCTGTTCGTGATGTGCCGATCTGGTGGCCGCAGCGCAATTGCAGTCAACCAACTGGCGAAGGCCGGGTTCACGCACGTCTTCCAGATTACCGATGGCATGGAAGGTGACACGGTCACGGATCCGGACAGCGTCTATCGTGGTCAGCGGTTGGTAAACGGCTGGAAGAATTCGGGCCTGCCGTGGACGTACAAGATTGATCCTGCTCGAATGTTGCTTCCCACGCAGCGCTAAGCACGACAACAACGGCCTGCGCGACTGTGTGCTGTCCTGTCTGGTCCAGGTGTGTCCAGAACCGCCGGCCCGTGGACGTTTAGGGAGATTCCGGAACGTCTGCTTACTTACTGATGACGGGCTGCTTCGGGTCGTTTTTGCCCGTTGACCGCCCGCTTTCGGGCGACGAAGAAATCTCTGAAAAGAAAAATCCCCTCCGAGCGCTAGACTCAAAGGGGACTTCGTTGAAAGCGGCTAGAGTTTCAACACTTTAACCGAACGTCTAGCCCCCCATTCCCTATTCCATGCCGAGTTCCTTGAGCTTGCGGGTCAGTGTGTTGCGACCCCAGCCGAGCAGCTTGGCCGCGTCCTGTCGCCCGCCCTGCGCTGCCTTCAGCGCCTCGCGGATCAGTGTCCGTTCGAACTCGGGCACTGCGTCCTCGAGCAACGGCGGGCCGCCGGCCGCGAGCCTCGCGCTGGCCCAGCTCGCCAGCGCGTTCGACCAGTCGAGCGACGATGCTGCCGCGGACCCGCCGCCCAGGTCGGCGGGGATGTCGGTGAGCGTGATCTCGCGTCCGGCCGCGAGCACCGTCAGGCGTCGGCAAGCGTTGACCACCTGCCGGACGTTTCCGGGCCAGTCGAATGCTGCCAGCGCCGCGGCTGCATCGTCGGTCAGCGTCTTGGGCGCGACACCGAGTTCCATCGCTGCCACGTCGAGGTAGTGCTGCAGCAGCTCCGGGACGTCCTCGCGCCGGTTGCGCAACGGCGGCACGCCGATGCGGATGACGTTCAGCCGGTGCAGCAGGTCTTCCCGAAACAGTCCTTCCTTCACCCGCGCCTCGAGATCCTGGTGCGTCGCCGCAATGACGCGCACGTCGACCTTGACGGGCAACTGGCCGCCCACCCGGTAGAACTCTCCCTCGGCCAGCACCCTCAGCAGTCGCGTCTGCAGCTGCGGCGACATATCGCCGATCTCGTCCAGGAACAGCGTTCCGCCATCCGCCTGCTCGAAGCGGCCGCGCCTCAACTCCGTCGCGCCGGTGAACGCTCCCTTCTCGTGACCAAATAGTTCTGACTCGAGCAGGTCGGCCGTGAAGGCGGAAGTGTTGAGCGCGATGATGGGCTTCGCGGCACGCGGGCTGTGCCGGTGGAGCGCGCGGGCCACCAGCTCCTTTCCGGTTCCTGACTCTCCCGTGATGAGCACGGTCATGCTCGAGCGCGACAGGCGCCCTATCGCCCGGAACACCTCCTGCATCGCCGGCGCGTGGCCAAGCATTTCGGGGATGCGCCGCGACTCGACTGTCGACGCTGCCGAGCGATGGGTCTGCTCGGCCGCCCGCCGCACGAGTTCAACCGCCTGGTCAATGTCGAACGGCTTGGGCAGGTACTCGAAGGCACCGCCCTTGTAGGCGGCGACCGCGCTCTCGAGGTCTGAATGCGCGGTCATCACGATCACCGGCAGTCGCGGCCGCTGGTTGCGTATCTCCTCGAGCAGGTCGAGTCCGCTGCGCCCAGGCATGCGGATATCCGTCACGAGCACGTCCGGTTCCTCGCGGGCCAACGCGGCAAGCACCGACTCGGCATCCTCGAAGGCAGTCGTCCGCATGCCCCCCTGCTCGAGCGCGCGCTCGAGCACCCAGCGAATGGAGGCATCGTCGTCGACGAGCCAGACGTCAAGTGTTTTCGCTGGATTCATGGCTGTCGAGAGGAAGCAGGATGGTGAAAATAGTGCGGCCCGGGCGGCTGTCGAATTCGATCAGGCCGTCGTGCCGCCCGACCAGGTCCTGTGCCACGGCGAGGCCAAGTCCGGTGCCCCCCTGGCGTCCGGTGACCAACGGATAGAACACGGTGTCCTTCAGTCCCGTAGGCACGCCGGGACCGTCGTCTTCGACCTGGATGCTTGCGACCACGCGATAGCGACGGCTGCCGATGCTCGCATTGGTCAGTGCCCGCGTGCGCAGCACTATCCGACCGTGCGAGCCCACGGCCTGGATCGCATTGCGCCCGAGGTTCAGCAGTGCCTGTATCACGTGGTTGCGGTCGAGCCTGAGCCGCGGGAGGCTTGGATCGTAGTCGCGCTCGATCGCCACGCCTGTGGGCGCCTCTGCGGCAAGCAGGTGGCCGACGTGCTGCACGAGTTCGTGGATGTTGACCGGCTCCTTGCGCGGCGGCTGGCCCGGTCCGAGCAGCGCATCGACCAGCGCGGCCAGCCGGTCGGCCTCGCTGATGATGACCGTCGTGTACTCGTGCAGTGCTGGGTCCTTCAGCTGCCGCTCGAGCAGTTGCGCGGCACCGCGCAGGCCGCCGAGCGGATTCTTGATCTCGTGGGCGAGCTGCCGGACCATCGCTCGACTGCCGCCGAGCTGCGTGAGCAGCGCGTTCTCGCGGAGTATCCGCTGGTGCTGCGTGACGTCGGCGAGTTCCACGATGACGCCGCCGACCTGGCCCGGCGAGTCGAACGGCGTCACCGTCACGTCGAGATCGCGGTGGGCCGCGCCGGGCACGGCTTCGAACGGCAGCTCGCGTTGCGAATACTGAGCGCCCACTGCGCGAGCGCGCGCAATCACGCCGTCGAGTTCGACATTGGCCTTGAGCAGGTCGCGGATGCTGCGACCCATGGCATTGCCGCGGCTGACTCCGAACAGGTCCTCCGCTGGCTCGTTCAGGTGCAGCACTGCGCCGTCTTCATCGAGCCAGATGACGCTCGTGGCGATAGCGTCGAGCACTCCGCAGAGCTCGGGCGGGGTCGGCTGAATCGAATTCCGGAGATTTGCCACCACTACGCCACCCTGGGGCAGCGCATGGCACGACACGAGCAAGTCGACCGCGCTCGCGCGGCGCAGCTGCGCGGTAAGACTAGCCGCCCGCGTTGGGCGTCGGTCTCGGCGGCGGCCTCGGCCGGCCCGGATCCGGCCTGTTGGGCGGCACGCTCGGGCCCACGGCTGCCGGCGAATTGATCGTCGGCTGCTTCAAGTAGAAGGTGACCGCCTGGCTGCGGATCTTCTGGTTGCCCTGCGAGTCGAAAATGGCCGCTGTAAGTGTGTGCGTCCCACGATCCAGGTTCTGCAGCGAATAGTTCGTGGAATCGCTGGTGTTGCCGATCCGCTTCCCGTCGAGATACAGGAACATTGAATCCCCGTCCGCCAGCGACGGATCGGAATCTATCTGCACGTCGACCACCGAGTTGGCCTCGAAGTACGAGGCCTCGTTCTGTGGCTGAACGATAGTGAGCGACGTATAGGACACTGCCTGCTCGGTGGGCGCTGGCGGCGAGCGCGACGCGCCTTGACCTTGGACAGCAGGCGCCGCGTCCGGCTGGCCCTGAGAAACACTCACGCCCATCTGGACCGCGCCCGGCGCAGGGATGTCGGAGTAGTGGACGACGCCGTTCGCGTCCGTCCATTTCCACATCTGCACCTTGGTTTCCTGGGCCTGTACGGCGAAGGCCAGCAGGCAACACGCCAACAGCGGAAATCGGGTTTTCATGGCGATCGAGCATAGCTCCCGGGCCTGCAACTGGCAAAGGTGCGGTCCCAATCCGCGACGCGCGTCATGGGACGGTCTGGAGGAGCGCCGGGCGGTAGCAACCGCCCGGCACCAGGGCCTTCGGACCGGTCAGACGCTGTAGTAGAGCTCCAGCTCCACAGGGTGCGTCGACATCCGCAACCGCGTGACTTCCTGCATCTTGAGGGAGATGTAGGCGTCGATCACGTCGTCGGTGAACACGCCGCCTTCCTTGAGGAAGCCGCGATCCTTGTCCAGGGCCTCGAGCGCCATGTCCAGCGAGTGGCACACCGTCGGGATCTGCTTTGCTTCCTCGGGTTCGAGGTCGTAGAGGTCCTTGTCGGACGGGTCACCCGGGTGAATCTTGTTCTTCACGCCGTCGAGGCCCGCCATCAGCATGGCCGCAAAGCACAGGTACGGGTTCGCGGTGGAGTCCGCGAAGCGAACCTCGATGCGGCGACCCTTCGGATTCATGACGTGCGGGATGCGGATCGACGCCGAGCGGTTACGCGCGGAGTAGGCCAGCATCACCGGCGCCTCGAATCCCGGCACCAGGCGCTTGTAGCTGTTGGTGCTCGCGTTGGCGATCGCGTTCAGCGCCCTGGCATGCTTGATGATGCCGCCGATGTAGTAGATCGCGGTCTCGGAGAGGCCGCCGTACTTGTCTCCGCCAAAGATGTTCTTGCCGTCCTTCGACAAGGACTGGTTCACGTGCATGCCGTTGCCGTTGTCGCCGACCAGCGGCTTCGGCATGAACGTCGCGGTCTTGCCGTAGGTGGCAGCCACGTTGTGAATGGCGTACTTGAGGATCTGCACCTCGTCGGCCTTCCTCACCAGCGTGTTCGCCGAAACGTTGATCTCGGCCTGGCCGGCGGTGGCGACCTCCGAGTGGTGTACCTCGACCTTGAGGCCGAGTTCTTCCATCGCCATGCACATCGCGGTGCGCAGGTCCTGGTAGGCGTCGACCGGCGGCACCGGGAAGTAACCACCCTTGACGCCCGGCCGGTGGCCCAGGTTGCCGCCTTCCAGCGTCGCGCCGGAGTTCCACGCGCCCTGCGCGGAATCGACTTCGTAGTAGCAGCCGTTCATCGAACTGCCGTGACGCACGTTGTCGAAGATGAAGAACTCGTTTTCCGGACCCCAGATCGAGGCGTCCGCGATACCGGTGGACTTGAGGTACGCCTCCGCGCGCCTCCCAACAGAGCGCGGGCAGCGCTCATAGCCCTGCATCGTCGAAGGCTCGACGATGTCGCAGCGCAGGTTGAGGGTCGTCTCCTCGAAGAACGGGTCGAGCACCGCAGTCGACGGATCCGGCATCAGGATCATGTCGGACTCCTGGATCCCCTTCCAACCGGCGATCGACGAACCGTCGAAGCCCTTGCCATCTTCAAAGAAGGCCTCGTCGACGATGCGGTCTGGAACAGTGACGTGCTGTTCCTTGCCCTTGGTGTCGGTGAAGCGAAGGTCGATGAACTTGACCTCCTTTTCCTTGATCATCTTGAGAACGTCGGCAGCAGTGGTCATGGGCTCTCCTCACGGATGCAGCGAAAACGGGTGCCCGGGATCGCTCGCCGCGACGACACCGGGACGGGTGTTTGGGATGGTTAACGGATGCAGATAGTATGCCAGCGCACCGGTCTGGCGCATAGTCGGCAGTTCGAGTCGGACGAGCGTCGCCTCCACACAGAAATCGCCCTATAATGGTGCGCGGTGAAGTATTCGCGCGCTATTTCAGTGCG
Source organism: uncultured Gammaproteobacteria bacterium (assembly GCA_963793005.1). Taxonomy (GTDB): domain Bacteria; phylum Pseudomonadota; class Gammaproteobacteria; order Steroidobacterales; family Steroidobacteraceae; genus RPQJ01. The sequence continues at coordinate 1,882,214 of CAWBYP010000002.1, read as the reverse complement.
CTTTTGTCCCGGCTCGCTGCCGTAATGCAGCTTGCCATAAGTGCTGGAGATTCCTGACACTTAGGGGTTGAACCGTCGTTCCCGTCATCCGCGCGCCCGGAGCCCTCAAACATGGATTTTCTTTCTACTCGCAGCCGGTGGCACTCGCCGGCAATCCTCGTCTGTATCGCCTTTCTTGTCGTAGCCTGCGGCTCGAAGGAGCCGCCGGCAGGCGCATCGAACACGGCGGCACAGCAAACCGCCGCGCCGGACGGCACGGACCAGACAGCGGCGATCCCGGCCTCGGGAGTCACCAGCTGGTCGCCGGAGGCGCTCGAGGAACTGCTCGCGCCAATCGCGTTGTACCCGGATCCGATCCTGTCGCAGGTGCTCATTGCCTCCACGAACCCCCAGGAAGTGCTCGACGCGGGAAACTGGTTGCTCGAAAACCAGAACCTCTCGGGCAAGGCGCTAGACGACGCGACGACCAGGATCGGCTTCACGCCGCCGGTGCGGGCGCTGGTCAATTTCCCGGACACCTTGGACATGATGTGCCGCGAGTTGGATTGGACCACCCAGCTTGGCGAGGCGTTCACGGCCGACCAGGCGGGCGTGCTCGACGCAGTGCAGCGGCTGCGCAAGCAGGCCGAGTCGGTCGGCAACCTGCAGACGTCGCCGCAGATGACGGTCGACAACGAAACACAGGACGGCAAGGAAGTCATCGTGCTGAAGCCCGCGGCGAACGGCGAGGTCTACGTACCGTCCTACGACCCGGTCGCCGTCTATGCGCCGCCGCCGGCCACGGCCGTTGCGCCCGCAACCACGACCACGACGACAACCACCGAGTCAACGGGCCATAGCACGGGAACACTTGTCATGACGGGGCTGCTCGCATTCGGAGCCGGCATGCTCGTCAACGAGCTCTTCGACGACGACGATGACTACTACAAGTACCCGAAATACGGCTACGGCAGCATGCCGTACTACCCGCCCTATCCCTACCGACCGGCCTACGGCAACGGCTACTACCCGTCCCACGGCTACCGGCCGCCGTCTAACTATGGCGGCCGCTACGGCGGTAACTACGTGAACAACGGCAATGTCGTCATCAACACCGGTGGCAACGATTACTTCAATCGCTACGACGGCAAAGGCAAGGGAAATAACTACGGGCAGAATGGCAAGGCCAGGAGCCCGATCACCCAGGCGCGCCCGAACCGCCCCGAGCTCAACGACCTGAACAAGCGCCAGCCGAGGTCGATGCCGGCCGACGTGCAGCGACCGTCTTCGAAGGCAACCGCCTCCGACTATAAGGGCAAGAACTCCTATGGTGGCGCGAAGACGCCTGCGGCCTCGAACCGGTCGGCCAAGACAAACGCAGGGCCGTCCGGGCAGGCGCAGCGACCGGCGCCCAAGGTGCAGGGCTCATACAAGGGTGGCTCCTCGGCCAGCAATCGCGATGTGACCCGTCCGTCAACTGGCGGAACGCCGAGCGTGAATCGCGGCTCGGCGGGTCAGTCGACGTACCAGGGCAACAAGTCTGCCAAGAACGATCGCGGTTACCAGCCGCAGGCGTCGAAGCAGCAGGTCTCGCGGCCGCAACCATCGAAGCAGCCGGCATCGAAGCAGCAGGTCTCGCGGCCGCAGCAGCAGCCCAGCCGCCCGACGCCTTCGCAGCAGCCCGCGCGGCAACAGGGCAGCCACAGCACCGCGACGTCCGGAGCCAATCGTGGTTCCGCTGACCGCCAGGCCAGCCAGCGCGGCAAGCAGAGCATGCCGCAGGGCGCGCACAGCAAGGGCGGTGGCGGCAAAGGCGGAAACAGCGGCGGCGGCAAGAAGAAGCGCTAGGAGACACACATGAAGAACACGAATACGCGACTCACTCGCGCCAGCCTGGCGATCGTTCTGTCCTGCGCAATGGTGCTCACCATCGCCTGCGCGAAAGTGGAAAAGCACTCCTCGTTCAAGACACCCCAGGACGCGGTCGACGCATTCGTCACCGCACTGCAGAAGGACGACACTGCCGAGCTTGCCAAGCTTCTCGGCCCGGAGGTCGACGAGCTGCTGTCGTCCGGCGACCCGGTGCAGGACAAGGCGGGCCGCCAGAATTTCCTCGACCTTTACAACGCGAAGCATTCGCTCAGCGAGGAAGCCGACGGCTCGATGGTGCTGGTCGTCGGTGATGACGACTGGCCGTTCCCGATCCCGATCGTCGAACACAAGGGAAAGTGGCGGCTCGACGGCCAGGCCGGTGCCGACGAGCTCGTCTACCGCCGAGTCGGCGCGAACGAACTGGGCGCCATCGCCGTCTGTCGCGGCGTCGTCGATGCACAGAAGGAGTATGCGTCGGAGGGACGAGACGGTGATCCCGCCGGCATCTACGCGCTCAAGCTGATGAGCGACGAAGGATTGCACAACGGCTTGTACTGGCCAACGGAAGAAGGCGAGGCGCCGAGCCCGGCGGGCCCGTTCCTGGCGTCGGCCACCAGCCAGGGCTACAGCTTCGGCGCCGAGCGGGTCCCGTATCACGGCTACTACTACCGCCTGCTCTACGCGCAGGGCCCGAACGCACAGGGCGGAGCCAGGGACTACTTCTCGGACGGCCTGATGACGCAGGGTTTCGCGTTGGTCGCGTGGCCGGCCGATTACGGCGCGAGCGGTGTGCAGACCTTCATCGTCAGCCAGGACGGCGTCGTCTACCAGCAGGACCTGGGCGAAGACACCGCCAGCGCCGTCGAAGCGATCGAGACCTTCGACCCGGATGCATCGTGGACCGTGGTGACCGACGCGGAGACGACGCCCGCAGGCTGACACCGCGCGTCGGCCAGGAGCAGGCTTCAAACCGTGGCCGGCCCGGCCTGCATCACGCAGGTCGCGCCGGCCACGTTCGCTTCGGCAGGTCCTGATTCGGCACGCTTGCGATGAGGCTAACGTGCCCGGCACGCAGCACGACCCGACAGACGACTTGGGCCTGCATCAATCCCGGAGACACACATGACCACGTCTTCCCCGCAGCGCATGACTCCCTCCGAGGCCCTGGTCGAGACCCTCTCGGCAAACGGAGTCACGGACGTGTTCGGGATCGTGGGCTCGGCCTACATGGATGCGCTCGACATTTTCCCTGCGGCGGGCATCCGCTTCATCCCGGTGGCGCACGAGCAGGGCGCTGCACACATGGCCGACGGCTACGCACGCGCGTCCGGTCGCCACGGTGTGTGTATCGCGCAGAACGGCCCGGGCATCACCAATTTCGTCACTGCGGTCGCGGCAGCCTACTGGGCCCATTCGCCGGTCGTGTTCATCACGCCGGAGACTGGCTCGACAACGATGGGGCTCGGTGGATTCCAGGAGACGGAACAGCTGCCGATCTTCTCGAAGATCACGAAGTACCAGGGGCACGTCGGTAACCCGAAGCGAATGGCGGAGATCGCCGGTCGCTGCTTCGACCGCGCGATGCTCGAGATGGGGCCATGCCAGCTGAACATTCCGCGCGACTATTTCTACGGCGACATCGACGCCGTGATCCAGCCCCCGATGCGGATCGGCCGCGGACCCGGCGACGGCGTGGCGCTGGACCGGGCAGCCGAACTGCTCGCGACCGCGCAGTTCCCGGTGATCCTCTCGGGCGGCGGCGTAATACTCTCCGGGGGCATCGCGGAAACCATCCAGCTCGCGGAGCGGCTGCACGCGCCCGTCTGCAACAGTTACCTGCACAACGACAGCTTTCCGTCGTCACACCCGCTGTGGTGCGGCCCGCTCGGCTACCAGGGCTCGAAGGCGGCGATGAAGCTGATCTCCCAGGCTGACGTCGTGCTTGCGCTCGGTACGCGGCTCGGGCCGTTTGGAACGCTGCCGCAATACGGCATGGAGTACTGGCCCGCGAACGCGCAGATCATCCAGGTCGACGTCGATGCGAAGATGCTGGGCCTGGTGAAGAGCATCAGCGTCGGCATCAACGGTGACGCGAAATCCGCGGCCGCCGCGTTGATCGAGCGCCTTGGCGGACGTTCTCTTGCCTGCAACGCGAACCTGGCCACGCGCAAGACGCGCATCGAGGCCGAGAAGGCAGCGTGGGAGACGGAACTCTCAGCATGGACGCACGAGCGCGATGCCTACTCGATCGAGGTCGCAAAGGACTCGATGCTGATGCATCCGCGGCAGATGCTGCGCGAACTGGAGAAGGCGATGCCGCGGGACGCAATGGTTTCGACCGACATCGGCAATATCTGCTCGGTGTCGAATTCCTACCTGCGCTTCGAGCAACCACGCTCAATGTTCGCAGCGATGAGTTTCGGCAACTGCGGCTACGCGTTCCCGGTGGCCTGCGGCGCGAAACTGGCGCGCCCGGAGCGCCCTGCTATCGCCTACGTCGGCGACGGCGCATTCGGCATCAGCCTGAACGAGCTGCTGACCTGCGCACGGGAGAAAATCGGCGTTACTGTCGTCGTGTTCAACAACGGGCAGTGGGGAGCGGAGAAGAAGAACCACGTCGACTTCTACTCGCGCCGCTTCCAGGCGGTGGACCTGGTAAGCCCGAGCTGGGCTTCGATCGCCAGGGCCTTCGGTTGCGAGGGCGTGACCGTGGACCGACTCGCCGACGTGGGGCCGGCGCTGCAGTCAGCAGTGAAGGCACAGGCCGAGGGCCGCACGACCGTAATCGAGATGATGGTCACGCGCGAGCTCGGCGACCCGTTCCGCCGCGACGCGCTGTCGACGCCGGTTCGCCACCTCGACAAGTACAAGGCATACGTCTAGCCTCGGGCTCGCCTGCCATTCGATGCAGGGTTCGGAGCACTGGATGGCGCTGGACGAGACCCGATACGAGTACGTCGGATTCTGGGCGCGCGTCCTGGCGTCTCTTGTGGACACAGTGCTGGTGTGCCTGCTCATCTGGCCCCTGCTCACGATGATCTACGGCAACGAGTACTGGGCGGAGTACTTCGCTCCGCTCACGGCTGTGCTCGGTGGGTCGCTGGAGGTGATCGGGTCGGCGCCCAGTCGTGGTGCTGCGGACGTGATCGTGTCGTATGTGTTGCCCGCGGTCGCCATCATTGCGTTCTGGATCGCGCGACAGGCCACGCCCGGCAAGATGCTGATTCGGGCCAGGATCGTCGACGCCGAAACGGGCGGACCGCTCACTCGACGCCAGGCGGTCGGCCGATACCTCGGCTACTACGTTTCGCTGTTCGGCCTTGGGCTCGGTTTTTTCAGCGTGGGCTGGGACCGCCGCAAGCAGGGCTGGCACGACAAGCTCGCGGGTACGGTCGTGGTTCGCAGTCACCGCGGCGAGTGATCAAGTGATCGAGCACCTGCAATCGCACCTGCTCGGGCTGGCACATGTGATCGCTGCCGCGACAGCGATCATCGTCGGGACCGCAGTGCTGTTCAATCGCAAGGGCACGCCTATTTCATGGTCGGGTCGTACATCGGGCTGATGGCCGCCGCTGCCGCGGAAGTCGCGTCACGCGTACCGGGCTGGTCATTTGGCGCATCGGTGATTGCCAGTTCAGCCGTCGTCATTGGCGCCGGTGTCTGGATCATGTTCAGGACCGTTCCTCGCATCGTCGGCGGGCCGCAGGCAGGCAGCAGGAAATAGGCCTGCCCCTGGCGCGGCCCCCTGCCTCACGTCTGACGCTGGCCGAAATACGCGACGGTCGCAACGCCCGCGGCAAGTACCAGGCACAACGGCGAGTAAAGCAAGGTATCCATCCTGGCAAATGATGTACCTCGAACGCGCTTGAAGAAGCCCACGTAATTCATGTCTCCCACGGCGCGGGCCAGCAGGCCCAGTGCCAGCGCGCAGGACAGCCCCGTTAGCAAGGGAGTCGGCAGGGCGAGCGGCAACATGCCTGCCGTGCAGGCAACCAGCAGCGCGAACAACATCAGCACGGTACCCACCGCGATCGTCGAGCCGGTGGACGGCACGAAGATGGGCTTGCCGTCCCGGCTCGGAACCGCCGCGCTCTCGCCGGAATGACCGGCGAACGCCATGTAGAAATGCCACATCGAGAGGACGATGAAGGTCGTGCACACCGGGACTGCGATGGCGGTGATCAAGCGGGGTCTCCTTCACCGCTTGTGCGGTGTAAACGCCTTGACCGTCAGGTCCCTGACCAGTTGCGTCGCCTTCGGATTGGGTACCCCGTAGCGCGCAAACAGCTGCATGTGGCGATTCATTTCCCGGGCCGCTTCCGACGGCGAGCCGGCGCTTTTGCAGCATTCCTTCAACCGCCCGTTCAAATCTATGGCCACGGCGGAGAGGGGACGCTTGCGTTCGTCTTCGCCGAGCTCCTTCGGCGAGGATAGACCCCAGTCGGCGGCCATTGCGGACACGTGGTCGAGGCGATGGGTCGGGTGCGTCACGCGTTTCACTGTCTCACGGTTTGCCAGTAGCGAATACTATTTGAAATGCCCGGCTTCATGTTCGGGGCGCCCTTTGCGCGGTCAGGACGAATCCCGCCGCCAGCGGATCAGATGTGGCGGGCGGACACGCTGCCGGGGCATCCTGCGACGTGGCAGTCAGTCGTCGGCAGAGGTGGCTCGCACCTCGTGGATGTTCATCCGGAGAAACTCCAGTACCGGTCCACGTTTCTCAGGCCCGCGACCCGCCTGCTCGCGGACGGTCACTGGTGCGCCCAGAACGTCAGGACATCTGTCCCGGACGCGATCAAAGATGCCGCGCCAGTGCTGGCGCACGGTCGCGGGCGAGATCGCCAGGCGTCGAGCCACCTGTTCGTCGCTCAGGTTCCATAGCGCCAGGTGAGCGACACGTTGCTGCATCCGTGTAAGCCGCAAGCGTGGCGCTTGTGCGGTGAAGAGGAAGCTTACCGTTTGGCCGGGCCAATCGTTGCCCGCATCTTCTCGCAGCGCGGCGCATAGTATTCGTCCGCGACCCGACGTTGTCGTGTACGCGCGCTTGACGAGCAATCCGCCGGCGCGCATCCAGGATTCGTCCGACGCGTCGCCCTCCTGCCATACAGCGCGCAGCCTGTAGCCCCCGTGCACGAGTCGGAAGGCGGAATGCGCGGCGGTCAGGACCTCGCGCACCTGCGGATCCTGCGGGTCGAAACTGTGCTGGCGATAGAGCAGTACTACCACGTGCAGGTCATCGTCGCGCGTGGCACTGGCGAGTTCATTGTTTGCAAGGAAGACGGGAATGCCCGCGGCCTCCGACGCGACCAGTTCGGCCACCAGCGGCCGGCCAGTGTCGCCGAACGCCTGGACCCGCACGCCTCGTACGAAGCCACTGATTCCGATTGCGAGCAGGGTGCCGTTTGTCGTGTGTTCGACCACTGCGCCCGCCAGTCGGTCGGCCGCGTGCACCCGCTCGATGACGGCAGCGGCCACGGGCGGCTCTACGTCCGGCAGCGGCCATGCGGCCAGGCCAGGGCGGATGTCCCGGTTTTCGAGCAGACGCAGCCGCATCGCACACCCGCGTGGTTTGGCCCAACATGCCCAATTTGAGTATAGACACGGCACTTCGATTGCGCGATATGGTCCGCGACGATTCCGCTGGAGCCCGTTGGCGTCGGGCGCCTCGGACGCCTACCCCCCGTCGATGGGGTGGCCAGAAAAAATGAATCGGGGGGAACTCGGATGCGTGTGAGTCTTCTGGGAATCGTGGCCGCTGCCGCTTTCGCCGGACCTGCACATGGCGCACAGCCGCAGCAGTTTGCGGAGGGAACTCCGCAAACGGTAACGCCCGGCAAGCATGGCGTGGCGGCCATGAGATTCGTGCCGAACATCAAGGCGCTGAGGAAGGGTGGCAGCGAATTCTCGCTTGCGCTGCCCGGCGGGCCCATGATCACGCTGCGACGCACTTTTCACGAGGACCGAGGAGATGGCGACTTGCTGTGGCACGGAAAAGTGCTGCAGGACGACGATAGCCTGGTGCTGCTGACTGTAAAGAACGGAGTTATGGTCGGGACAATCCAGGCCCTTGGGACTACCTACGTAGTGCGGACCGGCGCGGATGGACAGGTGCTGGAGCAGGTGGTTCCGCTGACGGCCCCGCGTGATACGCAGCCAATCATGCTGCCGGCGGCGGCTGTAACGCAGGCGGGGTCGCCGAGGATCGCCGACTCCCGGGCGGTTGCCGCCGCCGCAGCCGGCGGTGGGACGACCCAGATTGACGTCATGGTGCTCTACACCAATGCGGTGGAGACCGCGGCCGGCGGCCGGGCAAACGTGGAGGCCGAAATCCAGGCGGTTGTCGATCTCGGGAACCAGGTTTTCACCAACAGCCGGGTGAAAGCCAGTTACCGACTCGTGCGTGCGGCACCTGCGCCGGCAGCCTTTCAACAGGACCCGCTTCCTTCCGCGGCGCTGCCAGCGCTCGCTCGAGACGGCGACGTAGCCGCGCTGCGCTCATTCCACGGCGCCGACCTGGTGGCGCTCTACGTTCACGATGTCTATCTCGAATCCCCGGACCCGCCGGGTTCCGGATTGTGCGGCATCGCCGTGGGCAACAACATACAGAATCCGAACGGCGGAGCCGCCCACCAGATCTTCGACCGATCGACCTGCCCGGACCTGTTTGTCTACGCGCACGAGAACGGACACCTGCTTGGAATGAATCACAATCCGGAGGACGCTGGAACGCCAGGCGGTAGCTACTATCCGTTCAGCTTCGGTCATTACGTTCAAGGCGTCTTCGGCACGGTGATGTCGTACCCGGGCCCGACGACCGCATTTTTCTCGCACCCGAAGATCAAGTCGCAGGGGTATGCGCTCGGCATTCCGAATGAACGGGACAACGCCCAGGTAGCGACATTGAATGCCGCGACCATCGCGGCACAGAGTCCGCCGGGTGAGGTCGATCCACCTTCGACTGTGGCGCCGCCAGCGCCGTCAGGGCTGCTCGCCCAGTCCATAAATCCCAACGAGATCCGCCTGGTGTGGCTCGACAACTCGTCCGGGAGCGCCCAGGAAGACAACTTCGAGATCGAGCGCAGCTCAGACGGGGTGAACTTCCTGCCGTGGGCGATGACAGGCGAGAATCAGAGCACCTACCTGGATGGCGGGTTGAATCCGGGCGATACGTTTTTCTATCGGGTACGAGCCGTAAATGGACTGGGCGCGTCCAATTACTCCAACGTCGCCACGCAGACGGTGGGCGTTGCGCCGGCGGCACCGTCGAACCTGCAGGCCATCGGCATCTCGTCACAATCGATCCAGTTCGGCTGGACGGACAACTCGAGCAACGAGCTCGGGTTCCTGATCGAAGTACTGCTGGATGGCGTTTGGGAGCCAGTGGACGAAGCCCCGGCGGATGCGGTGAATCACGTGCACTACCCGACGTTCGCGGGCTATACGCTGAGCCCTGCGACGACTTATTCGTTCCGGCTTTCGGCCTACAATAATTTTGGGATTTCGGCCGCGGTCGACGTGCAGGGCACGACGCTTGCTGCCCCGGCGACCGCCCCGGCTGCCGCGTCCAGCCTGGCATTGACGCCCGTCAAGTCCGGCGCCGGGTCGAACGCGGTCTTCAACGGCGTGCAGATGAGCTGGCTGGACAATTCGGCGGATGAGGCGGGATTTGTCCTGGATCGCTGCAAAGTCACCGGACCGAAGAATTCACAAACTTGCACATTCGAGCCGCTGCGCGTGACAGGCGGGGCCCTGGGGACTGGCACTCGACTGCATTTCGACGCGAACTTCGACGCCGCGGACTACAAGGGCACCTATCGATACCGCGTAACCGCGGTGAACCAGGCGGGCAATGCGACGGCGGCGGAAGCGCAGGTGACGCTGAAGTAGCGCGACCGACGAGTGCGAGCTAGCCGGCGCGACCGGCTCGTGCGCATTGGATAAACTATCCGGTACCGATGTGGACCGAAACCCTGTTGCTGGCGCTGCTCGGCTTCGCGCTCGTCTTCCTGAACGGCTTTTTCGTCGCGGCCGAGTTCGCGATCGTCAAGCTTCGCCGGACGCAGGCGGAGGAACTCGGGCTCGTCCATGGCCTGCGCGGTCGCGTGCTGCGGACGGTTCGCACCCATCTCGACGCCTACCTGTCGGCGTGCCAGCTCGGCATCACGCTCGCGTCGCTCGGCCTCGGCTGGATCGGCGAGCCGGCGTTCGCGCGACTGCTCGAACCGGTATTGGGCCACTTCGGGGTCACCGACCCCACGCTGCTGCACAGCATCGCCTTCGCGGTGGCCTTCGCCTTCATCTCCTTCCTGCACATCGTTCTGGGTGAACTGGCGCCCAAGTCAATTGCGATCCGGCGCGCAGAGGCGGTGTCGCTGAACACGGCGTTGCCGCTGTACCTGTTCTACTGGGCGATGTATCCGTTCATCTACGTCCTGAACGGCGCCGCGAACGTGATCGTGAGACGCCTGGGCGTCGAGATGGCGTCCGAGGGCGACTCGGTGCATTCCGTGGCCGAGCTGCGCAGCGTGCTGCGCGCCAGCCATCGCCATGGCGAACTCGGGCCGGTCGAGACACGGATACTCGTTCACGGCCTCGAGCTCGGTCAGCTGACCATCGGCGACCTGATGCGGCCGTTGTCGGAGCTGGCCTGGATCTCCAGCGACAGCACGATCGAAGAGGTGCTCACGGAGGTACGCACCACCCGCTATACGCGCTACCCGGTTCGCGATCCGAAAACCGGCCGATTCACCGGCCTGCTGCACATCAAGGACCTGCTGGCAGGCGAAACGAGGTTGCGCGACATCCGCGACCTGCGGCCGTACCTGCGCCGGCTGCCGTATTTCGACGAGGATGCGCCGCTGCTGAAGGTGCTCAAGGCATTCCGGTCCGGCGATCCGCACTTCGGCATCGTCACCGACGAACGCGGCACCGAATTCGGCTTCGTGACGTTCGAGCATGTCATCGAGGCACTGTTCGGACCGATCGAGGATGAGTTCGCGAAGAAGGCGCCGTCGTGGCAGGAGGCGGGGGACGGTTCCGTCAGCGGCGCCGGCAGCCTTTCGTTGCTGAGCCTCGAGCAGGCCATCGGGAGGCCGATACCGGTCGTCGAGGTCAACAGCGTCGGCGGCCTCGTGCAGGAGAGTCTGGGCCGCCTACCGAGGCAGGGTGAGAAGGTTCGATTCCCGTACTTTGAGGTCGAGGTGCTGGAGATGGTCGGGCCGCGAATCGAGCGGGTTCGGGTAAGTCCGCTCGCGTCAGCCAGCGCCGACGACGAATAGCGGCTCCGCTCGGCCACGCGGCCGTTGCATCCCGGTGCCCGGGCGCAGGCTCAACGAAACTACAGAAGCGCCTCGAGCTTGAGCACCGTTGCCCAGTTGCGCGTGGTTACTGCCCTGCCTGCCCTGCCGAGGATGGCCGGTCCCACCTTGCTCTCCAGCAGGCCCTCAGGGCAACTGAGGTACGCCGCCTCGTCCGTGACGACGAAGCGCTCTGGATCCGACGCGAGCGAGACCAGGGGGTTCAGCGACTGCAGTGCGAGTCTATCTTTCCCGAACGCCACCAGGAACCGCGAATGCTGGTCTTCGGCCGGGACCATCGGGTTGTTCCTGATGACGGCTGAAAGCTCAACGGCTGACTTCACGATGACAGGCGTCGCGACATCGAATCGCTTCTCCAATTCAACCGCGATGGAATGTGCGTGTTTCACTCCGGAGCGCGCTGCGCTCGAGAAGACTGCGTTGCCACTGTTGAGCAGGGTCCTGACACCTGTGTAGCCGAGTTCCTCGAGCATTTGCTTGAACCCGGCCATGGGCACTCGGTTGCCCTTGCCGACATTCACGCCACGGAGCAGGACCACGAACCGCGACATCCGGGTGCGGGTCGGCTCGAGCGAAGGCCCCGGCATCAGCGCGAACTCCGCCAGGCCGACGCAAGACTCCACACAGGACCGAAGAAGAACCAGAGCACGACGCAGCCGAAAGCCTGCCTGTGCCATGCGAGCAAGGGCCGGGTGGCCGCGCTGTCGCCGACCAACAGGACCAGCGCGTCGACCAGGGCGAGCAGCAACACGACCCAGAACGCGACCTCGCAGGCAACGATGAGCGCGTAGAGGAGGTAAGGCTCGGCCGGCATGCGTAACGTCTGCTTTCCAGCGCCTGGGGTCCTGACCGTGCGGCGTCAGGCCGAACCGCGCCTGGCCCGCGTGAACAGGAAGCTTGCGAACAGCACCTCGATCACGCCGCCGGCAAGAGCGGCGACTGGAACCGGGATACGTGCCAGGGCCATCGCCAGGCCAGCGCAGCACAGCACACCGCCCAGTACCCAGTAGGCCCTCAGGCCATACAGTGTCTGAAACGTGAGGTACCTCCCGCCGACGAGCAGCAACATGGCGGGGAAAAACCATTCCAGGCGCAGGAAGTGCATGCCGTATGCGATGGCGATGCCTGCCAGGAACCAGAATGTCCCCTCGGCCGCCAGACGGCCCAATGGGTTACCTGCCGAATGGGCGCCTGTTCGACCCAGCAACCTGGCGAAAACCATGCCGAGCGGGTGAATGACCATGCCGCCGACCAGCAGTGCGAGCACCGCCGCCTTGTCGGATACCAGTACCGCCACGGCGCCAGCCGTCAGCCAGACGACGCCGGACACAAGCATCCCCGGCACTCCGGAGAAATAGCCGCGGCGCATGTCCGCCTGCGCTTGCGAGATTGTCTGCTCCGCAGTCATGCCGGCGTTGCCCGCGTACGGTTCAACGGATTGCGCGACCGCGCTCGCCCAGGCTGCTTTTTTCGTGCCCCCGATGCAGCCGCGCTCATCAGGCGGCGGAAAGTGGGGCATTCGAGGTGACTTGGTGCCGGGCAGGACGCGGCATGTCGCAGGCCATCGCGCATGGCAGTGAGTCCGCGGATGGTGCGGTCCAGCTCATCGGCCTTGCTCGCGAGCAGCTGCCGGTCGATCGTCGGACGGCCGTCAGGCGCGAAGAAGCGCGCGATCTCGTCCAGCGAGAATCCGGCCGCGCGCCCCAGCGCGATCAGCGCCAGCCGCTCCACCACGCGCGGCTCGAAAGTGCGCCGCAGGCCGCTGCGTCCAATCGACGCGATCAGCCCTTTCTCCTCGTAGTAACGCAACGTCGATGCCGGTACGCCGGAGGCGCGCGCCACCTGGTTGATGTCCATGGATAGAAAGCCCTTGACCTCAAGTCGACTTGAAGTGGCACTCTGCCGTCCCCGCCTCCCGAAGGCAAGCAATGGACACTCAGATGGACTATGTGGGCAGCACACTTTTCATCGGTGCCGGCGCGACGCTGGCGACCGACCTGTGGGCGATCGCGCGCCGCCAGTCGCACGCCGCGGCCCAACGCCGTGCGGCTGCAGAGCCTCGTCACGCACACCGTCTTTGGCCTCGGCCTCTATGCCGCCGGCCTCGTCCTCAAACTACTCTCAGGAGAATGAAATGCGCATCCCCGCCCGCTTTGCCCCGATCGTCTTTGGCTCCCTGCTCTCCGCGATCATGGTCGCGCTGGTGTCCGCCTTCGTCATAGCCGTCACGCAGGGAGTCCACCCGGGATTCGCCACGCAGTGGGCCCGAAGCTGCGCGACCACCTGGCCGGTGGCGTTTCCGACCGTGACCCTGGTCGCGCCCTGGGTTCGCCGGATCGTCGGTCGTGTGACGGCCTGACGATGGAGTTCAGCCGCGCTCGCTGAGCAGCGACAAAGCTACTGAATAAAACCCTGCTCCTTGTAGCTGGCATAGCCTGCCTTGGTGAGCGCTGCGAGTTCCCTGATGAGCGCTGGCTCGACGGCTGCGAAGTTGAAGCAGGACTTGCCTTGCATTCGCGTCTTGAGCTCAGGTGATGCTGATGCCAGCAGTTCAGGTTTGACGTACACCGGCATGAGATGAAAGCTGACGTACGACTTCTTCATCTGGACGGCTCCGAAGAACAGCGGCTTCTTGTTCTTCTGGATGTGTCTCGTGTCGATATACAGCTCAGTCTCGTCGTCCTTCTTTGCATCAAGCTTCACGGCATACGGTGCCAGGACCTTGCGCAGCTCAGCGAAGACAGCGCTGAAGTCTTGCATTGGAGTTCCTTGAGCGATGGCGGCCAAAGAGTTTGCCTTGCGCCGCCTAACAATTATTAGGCCGCACCAATTAGCCGCAACTGTGCGGCAATAGCTTGCGGCGTCGAAGCGAATTTGTGCGGCATGAGCTGGCCTTCTCCCTGGCAACCTGTTGATTGAACTACATCATCGACCGTTCAGGCCGTCAATTACGAGCCGCTGAACAAAGCGGTTCGGTACGGCCTGCCTTCACGCGTTCACCCCTCCTCGAGGTCCACCGCGCGGCCCCTGCGCCCGGTCAGGTGCAGCATGATCGCAAGCACGGCCATTGCCCAGACGATCACGGCGCTCGAAGGCAGGTCGGTCAGCACCGACGCGGCGAGACCCACCAGGTAACTCGCGCAAGCGAGCACGTAGCCGAGCGAGAGCTGTCGGTTCGCTGCGTGGCGATAGGTCGCCACGGCCGGCACGATCAGCGTCGTGAACACCAGGTACACGCCGACCAGCTGCACCGACATCGTCACCATCACGGCGAAGATGAAATAGAACCCGACGTGGCCCATGCGCTGGCGCCAGCGCGCCCAGATCACCAGGAACAGCGCGGTCAGCACGGCAGCGCGGACCAGTTGCTCCGTGGAGACCCACAGGATCTGGCCGGCCAGCAGGTCTTTCAGCTCCTCGCCGCCGTGAGGGTTGTTGGCGAGCAGCAGGATCTGCGCCGTGGATGCCAGCACGAACAGGATGCCGATCAGCGCCTCCTGCACCTCGGGACGCTTGCGCTCGGTCCAGGTCATCAGCAGCGCGCCGAGCAGTGCAGCCGCTACCGCCGCTACCTGCGTCATCCATCCCGTGAGCTCGAGCCCGGCGGAATGCGAAACGATCACGCCGAGCGCGGCCACCTGGGCAATTGCGAGGTCGATGAACACGATGCCGCGTCTCAGGACCTGCTGCCCCAGGGGCACGTGGGACAGCGAGACGAGCAGTCCGGCAATCAAGGCCGGCCAGAGCAGGCCGAGGTAGGTGGAGATGTCGTTCATTTGTTGGCTGCCAGCAGCCGGTTGATCGTGTCGTCGAACAGGCCGAACAGGTCCTTCGCCGCTGGCGTGCCACCGACCGAGAAGGGCAACAGCACCACCTGAACACCGATCTTCTGCGACAACCACTCAACCGCCTTCGGATCGTTGTAGAAATTGCGCAGGATCATCCTGGGCTTGTCGGCGCTCAGCTTGCTGACCAGTTCGGCGAGATAGCCCGCGCTCGGCGGCACGCCCGGCTTGGGCTCGATGGCCGCCACCTGGTCGAGACCGAGCCAGCGGCACAGGTAGCGCTGGTCGGAATGGATCACCACTACCTTGACGCCCTTCAGCGGCGCGGCCTCCGTAGCCCAGCGCGCCATGGCCTGTTTCCAGCGCGCCAGGAAGTCGGCACCGCGCGCCTGGTAATAGGCCGCATTCGCGGGATCGACCTCGGCGAGACGGGTCGTGAGCGCCTTGGCCACCACGGCCACGTAGCGCGGGTCGAGCTGGATGTGCGGATTGCCGAGAGGGTGGACGTCACCCTGCGAGCGATCGACCGCCGAAGGGATGTCCATCAATCGCACGGTGGTCGTGGCCTCGAAGAAGCCGGGCGTGCCCGGCTGGATCTTCGGGTTGCCGGATTCCTGCAGCAGCACCGGCAGCCAGCCGAGCTCGAGGTCGGCGCCGTTCGCGACCACGAGGTCTGCGGTACGGGCGCGTGCAACCAGGCTCGGTTTGGCGTTGACCTGGTGCACGTCCTGCAGCGCACTGGTCGCGGTGTAGACGTCCACCTTGTCGCCGCCGAGTTCGCTCGTGAGCGAACCCCAGTCGGCGGTCGTGGCAAGCACCCGCAGCGCAGCCTGCGCGGGTGTCGCGGTGAATAGCGCTGCCATCAGCCAGGCGCCAATTAATTTTAAGTTCATCTGGATACTCCTAGAACTTGTGGGCGCCGTGGGCACCCATTGCGTAGATGTATTGCAGGAAGAATTGTTCATCCGTCGGGCCTGCAGAGGCATCGTCCCAGGCGTACTGCGCGCGTATGCGTGAGAACTCGCTGGGGTTCCAGTCGAACATGATCGTGGTGCGTGTCGGCGAGCCGGGCAGCAGCAGCGAGAAATCATCCGCCGGCAGGATGCCCTGCTTCACCAACCCGATCTTCGTGTTGCCGGAATCGAGCGAGTCGTAGCGTGCTCCGAATCGCCAGCGAGGCAGGAACTGGTAGACGCCCTGCACGTACCAGCCGGACTGGTCGCTTGTGTAGCTGCCGTCGAGGTCGTCGGCCCCATACAAATAGGCGAGGCGGCCGTCCTCGCGACGCTGCATGTACTCGCCCTGGATCTTCAGGTACTGGCGCCGCGGGTCGCCAATTGGCGTCCACTTGAACTCCGCGTCCGCGATCCAGGTGGTCGAGGAACCCGTGAAGGCATTGGTCGCAGCCTCGCCTTGTGCATTCGGATCCTCAAACTCCCGGTCCTGTGCGTGCAGATCCACATACGACAGCCCGGTCCGCCACGCGATCGCATCGCCGATGTCGCCGCCAACGTGGGTGTAGGCGACGTAGCCGTTCAGGCCATTGCGCGACAGGCTCGTGCCGGGGAAGTAATTGCCGTTGCCCGACTCGACGCCGAGTTCGACCAGCAGGTCGAGCGGCGCGATCCACTTGGCTTGCAGCCCCTGCACCGCCATCTGGCCGCCGAAGAACGCCTGGTACACCAGCGGCTGGTCGGTGAAGTCCCAGGCGTGGGCATGGATGTCGTTCAGGTATCCGAGGCTCGAATAGAACTGCCCGCCCTTGAGGGTGGCGCCGTAGGGCAGCGCGGTGGTGCGGAAGTAGGCTTCCTCGGTCTCGATTTCGTTGTCACCGGTGATCGCGACCGTGAGGCTCCCCATGAAGTACGGGTCGACGCTCGCGGCGATCGTGAGCTCCGACTCGCCGAGATTGAAGCTCCGGTCGCCCGGCCCGACCTCGTCGCCGGCGGGAATGAAGCCCTGGATCGCGTAGTCGTCCGGGTTGTTCGACAGGTTGGCGTAGTTGCCGGCCAGGATCAGCGATATGGCCGGATTGAATGCGGTCGACTTGGCCGTGCTCGAAGCCGGCCTTGGACCGGGCTGCTCGGTCGAGGCGACGGATTCCATGGATCCATCGGTGGCGCCGGGCGCGGCCACGGCTTCGATCGATTCGTCGATCGCGTCTGGCGCAGCCTTGGCCGACGCCATGGACCACGCTTCGTCGGACTGGTCGACCGCGGCCGTCGCCCCAATATCGGGTTCGGGCTGCAATTGCTGGATCTGCGCCTCCAGCGCCGAGAGGCGCTGGGCGTACTCGGCCTTGACCTTCGCAAGTTCGTCGCGCAGCGACTGGACCTCTGCATCGGTGGCGGCACCGGCAGCGGATGGCAGTATCGCCGCAGCGCACGCGGCCACGGCTGCATGGAAAGGGGCCTTGCCCATTGAGAATCTCCTCGAATGACACGATCGACCAGCCTCGGGGGCCGGCAACAATTGGGGCTTGATCGGTCAGCGAGGGGGTGCGCGAGCCTGGAAGGCCGCGCGAAGGGGACGAACGACGGCGGCGCGTTCTGTCGAGAGTATGAGCGTGTCGATGCCGAGAGCGGCAACGTTCAGGGCGGTGGCGGTGCCGCCATGCGCCGACGCGAGCGGTGCGAACGATGCGCACTCGAGACAGATCTGTGTGTGCACACCCGGAAGGTCAGTCCGGTCCCCGCCGAGACGCAGGTGACGCGCAGCGTGCGAGCCGGCCGCAGCCTGGGCGACCAGCAACGCGATCAGCGAAAGGATCGCGATCGGTCGCTTCAGGAAACGGAGGACGTCGTGCCCGCGCATCGCGGCGGATGTTATCCCAACTTGCGGGCGCCGCGAGACAGACTGAATCCCGTCACTGGGAGGCGCCGTCCGTCTCGGAGTTGGCGCCGCGCCGCTTCGCGCAATCACCTCGGCACCAGGCAGTTCGAGGCGCGATTCATTGACCAGTCAATATTACGACTGCCGGCCGCAACGAATGAGTTTCAGGAGGACTGTATATTTTCGCTACATGGTTCGTCGGCGGGTCCTGCTGAGCCAGACAGCTGCTATCGCTCCCGGTACCCCAGCACGACCAGCACGCAACTGCCGTCGGCGATCACGTTGATACCTGCCTTGCGGCAGGCTTCGACGGACGCCTCGTTCTCGGCGCCGGGCTGCATCCAGACGTTCTCGATGCCTTTGCGGATGGCGTCCTGCACCACTTGCTCGGTCACTGCCGGCGGGGTGATCACGGAGATGCTCTTCACGTCGTCCGGCAGGTCCAGCACGCTCGCGACACAGGCGACGCCCTCGACCTCGGGCTCTTGCGGGTTCACCGGGATCGCCTGGCGGCCGTTCTGCTGGTAGCAACGCAGCACCTTGTTGCCGTACTTGTGGCGATGACGCGATGCCCCGACGACGCCGTAGGCTCGGGACTCGAGGAAACGCTCAATCGGATCGATCGCCTGTGTCATTGGGTACCTCCATGCCGGATCGTGCCACGAATCAGGCGCACCGGCGTGCGGGTGGCGCGCCGAGTCAGCGTGTCCGTTCGCTATACTTTGCCGCCTCGCAGCCGCTCAACCGGACTACCAGTAGATGCCCAAGAAGGCCCCGACGCCCCCGCGCACTTTCCAGGACCTGCTGCTGACGCTGCAGCGTTACTGGGCGGACCGTGGTTGCGTGATCCTGCAGCCCTACGACATGGAGATGGGCGCGGGTACGTTCCACACGGCCACGTTCCTGCGGGCACTGGGCCCCGAGCCCTGGAGCGCCGCCTATGTGCAGCCATCGCGGCGGCCGACCGACGGCCGCTACGGCGACAACCCGTTCCGCCTGCAGCACTACTACCAGTACCAGGTAGTCATCAAGCCGTCGCCGCCGGACATCATCGAGCTCTACCTCGGCTCGCTGCGCGCCGTCGGCATCGACCCGCTGGTGCACGACATCCGCCTGGTCGAGGACAACTGGGAGTCACCGACGCTCGGTGCCTGGGGCCTGGGCTGGGAGATCTGGCTGAACGGCATGGAGGTCACCCAGTTCACCTACTTCCAGCAGGTGGGCGGGCTGGACTGCCGGCCCGTGATGGGCGAGATCACCTACGGTCTCGAGCGCCTGGCCATGTACCTGCAGGGCGTCGAGAGCGTGTTCGACCTGGTGTGGACCGATGGGCCGCTGGGCCGGGTCACCTATGGCGACGTGTACCACCAGAACGAAGTCGAGCAGTCGAAGTACAACTTCGAGCACGCCGACGTGGACGAACTCCTCCATCAGTTCGACGCGCATGAAAAAGAGTGCCTGCGGCTGCTGGAGCTAAAGCTGCCGCTGCCGGCCTACGAACGCATGCTGAAGAGTTCGCACACATTCAACCTGCTCGACGCCCGCAAGGCGATCTCGGTGACCGAACGCCAGCGCTACATCCTGCGCGTGAGGACCCTGGCCCGCGGCGTGGCCGAGGCCTATTACGCCAGCCGCGAAGCGCTCGGCTTCCCGATGCTGCGCGGGGATTCGTGTCCCCGTTTCCGTTCCGTGCGGAAAAGAATACGGTGACTGGCACCTACTTCTCCGCCGGAGGTCGCGTGATGGCCGCAAAGCGCGACTTCCTGGTCGAGATCGGTACCGAGGAACTGCCGCCAAAGTCGCTGTTGACCCTTGCGACTGCCTTCGCAGACGGCATCGCGAAAGGCCTCGATAGCGCCGGTCTCGTGCACGGGGCTGTCGAGCGCTACGCCACGCCGCGACGCCTTGCGGTGCGCGTACGGCGGCTCGTCGAACAACAACCCGACCGGGCGATCGAGCGGCGCGGCCCACCGCTGAAGGCCGCATTCGACGCACAAGGGGCGCCCACCCAGGCTGCGCTGGCCTTCGCGCGCAGCTGCAGCACCGAGGTCTCTACACTCGAAAAGCTCGAGACCCCCAAGGGCGTCTGGATGGTGTACCGGGGAACAGAGACTGGCGCCAGCACCGTGAGCCTGCTGCCAGCCATCGTCCAGGCAGCACTGGACGCGCTGCCCATCGCCAAGCGCATGCGCTGGGGTGCGGGCGAGGCTGAATTCGTGCGGCCGGTCCACTGGGTGCTGATGATCTTTGGCCGCGAAGTAGTGCCCTGCGAGATCCTGGGCGTGCACTCCGGCAACCTGACCTACGGCCACCGGTTCATGGCGCCGAAGGCGATTCGCATCGCGAGCCCGGGGACCTACGTCGGCGCACTGCAGAAGCGCGGCCGGGTCATGGTCGACATCGATCAACGCCGCGAGACCATCCGCAAGGGCGTAGCCGCCATCGCGGCCGGCCTCCACGGCACGGCGGTCATCGAGGATGCGCTGCTCGACGAAGTGACGGCGCTGGTCGAGTGGCCCGTGCCGCTTGCCGGTCGCTTCGATGCTAAGTTCCTGGAGCTGCCGGCCGAAGTACCGATCGCGACCATGCAGGATCACCAGCGCTACTTCCCGGTGCGCGACGCGGACGGGCGGCTGATGCCATGGTTCATCACCGTGTCGAACATCGAGAGCTCTGACCCCGCGCAGGTGATCGCCGGCAACGAGCGCGTGGTGCGCCCGAGGCTGAGCGACGCGGCCTTCTTCTGGGCCTCGGACCGCAAGCACCGCCTGGACTCGCACCGCGAAGCGCTCAAGCGCGTGACCTTCCAGACCCAGCTCGGCTCGCTGTACGACAAGTCCGCGCGAGTCAGCGCGCTGGCCACGGACATCGCGGCGGGAATCGGCGGAGACGCCGCGCTCGCGCGCCGCGCAGCCGACATCTGCAAGTGCGACCTGCTGACCTCGATGGTCGGCGAGTTCCCGGAACTGCAGGGCCTGATGGGGCGTTACTACGCCGAGCTCGATGGCGAGGCGGCCGAGGTCTGCGAAGCGATGCGCGAGCAGTACCTGCCGCGCTTCGCGGGCGACGAACTTGCCTTCGACCAGCACGGGCATGGCGGTTGCCATCGCCGACAGACTCGACACTATCGCGGGCATTTTTGCGACAGGGCAGAAACCGACCGGCACGCGCGACCCGTTCGGGCTGCGACGCGCGGCACTGGGCCTGCTGCGCATCGCTGTGGAGCGCCGGCTCGAGCTGGACCTGCCGCAGCTGATCCGCAATGCGCTCGCGGCACTGCCATTCGCGGCGCCGGAGAACACCGCCGCCGAGGTCTACGACTACGTGTTCGAGCGCCTGCGCGCCTACTACCTGGAAGGCGACGCCGGCCTAGCGATCACGCCCGAGATGTTCGACGCGGTGCTCGCGACCCGACCTGCCTCACCGCTCGACTTCGACTCCCGGCTGCGGGCGCTGGCGGAATTCCTGCGGCTGCCCGACGCCCAGAGCCTGGCCGCAGCCAACAAGCGCATCGCCAACATCCTGCGCAAGGCGCCCGGGCCGATCGGGGAAACCATCGACGAGGACCTGCTTCGCGACCCGGCCGAGCAGATCCTGGGCGAGCAACTGACTGCGATCGCGCGCATGGTCGAGCCCAAGTTCAAGGCACGGAACTACACCGAAGCCCTGCAGGACCTGTCGGTATTACGGGGGGCCGTGGACGAGTTCTTCGATTCGGTGATGGTGATGGCCGACGATCCGGCGCTACGGGCCAACAGGCTCGCCTTGCTCGGGCGGCTGCGGTCGCTGTTCATGCACGCCGCAGATCTCTCGAGGCTGCCCGGTTAGGACGCCAGACATGCAGGCCCTAAGGTCGCTGGTCTACACGACCCTTTTCATTCTGGTCACCGCGTTCTTCGGTGTCGTGGTGCTCATCTCGGCGCTGCTGCCGCTCAGCATCGAGCAGCGCTACGTGATCCCGCGCACCTGGGGCTTGTTCCTGACCTGGCTGGCCGGGGCGGTGTGCGGCCTCAAGTACGTGGTCGAGGGCCAGGAGAATCTCCCGAGCCAGCCCTTCATCTCGCTGTGGAAGCATTCCTCTTCCTGGGACACGCTCGCGCAGATGTTCGTGGTGCCACCGGCCGCGTGGAGCCTGAAGCGCGAGGTGACCTGGATACCGATCGTCGGCTGGGCCGTGAGCACCTTCAACCCGATCGCCATCGATCGCAGCGCCGGACACTCTGCGGTGAACCAGGTCATCAGCCAGGGCCGGGAGCGCCTCGCGGCCGGCATGGGCATCATCGTCTACCCGGAAGGCACGCGCGTCCTTCCGGGGGAAGCCCGCAAGTACGGTATCAGCGGAGCGCTGCTCGCGACCAAGACGGGAGCACCGGTCGTACCCATCGCGCACAACTCCGGTTACTTCTGGAAACGGCGCGCCTGGATGAAGCACCCGGGGACGATCCGCGTGGTGATCGGCCCGCCGATCGATCCGACCGGTCTCGACCCGCGAGAGATCAACGCCCGCGCCCAGCAGTGGATCGAGGCGACGATCGCCGAAATCGTGGCGAGGCCCGGTGGAAAGCCAGACTAGATAATCTTTCGGAAAGAAAACGCCGGCGCAAGGCCGGCGTAAATTCAATCTTTACAATCACGCAGCGCCGACCGAAGCCGGCGCCGCGTGTCGTTTGCTCAGTTCGACTTGCCCGTGGTCACCGCTTCCATCACGCGGTCGAGGTTGAAGCTACCCGGCTTCTGCCTCGGCGGGAACTCCTTGAAGCTCTGCAGCCACTGGCCGACGTAGGCGCCTGCCGGGGCAATCGTGAACATGTGCTCGAGATACCAGCGCTGGTAGCCCATCGCGTTTTCTTCCTCGGCACGCTCGAACGGGTCCATGCGCAGGTTGGTCAGGGCCGGCGCACGCAGTTCCTCGAACGGCTGTTGCCAGACCCTGAGGCCCAAGGCCTCCTGCTTCAGGAACGTGATCTTCCAGTTGTCGTAGCGCAGCGCGGCCACGCTGCCATCGTCGGTCCAGTAGATGAACTCACGGCGCGGCCACTGCGCGTCGCCCTTCAGCGCCGGCAGCAGGTTGTAACCGTCCAGGTGGACCTTGTAGGTCGTGCCGCCGACCTTCTCGCCCTTGAGGAGCCTTTCCTTTACGGTCGTATCGCCGGTCGCGGCGAGCAGCGTGGGCAGCATGTCCTCGTGGGAGCCGATGTCGTTTACCACGGTGCCCGGCTTGATGACGCCCGGCCAGCGGATCACCGTTGGAACGCGGTAGCCGCCTTCCCAGTTGGTGTTCTTCTCGCCGCGGAACATGGTGGTGCCGCCGTCCGGCCACGTGAAGGTCTCTGCGCCGTTGTCGGTCGAGTACATCACGATGGTGTTGTCCTCGATGCCCAGTTCCTTGAGCTTGGCGAGCAGATCCCCAACCATCGCGTCGTGCTCGACCATGCCGTCGGCGTAGATGCCGAGCCCGGTCTTGCCCACGGAGCCCGGCTTCAGATGCGTGAAGATGTGCATGCGGGTGGAATTCCACCAGACGAAAAACGGCTTGTCGGCCTTCTTTGCCTCCTCCATGAACTCCAGCGCCCGCTTGGTGACCTCCTCGTCCACCGTCTCCATGCGCTTTCTGGTCAGCGGCCCGGTATCGGTGATCCGGCCGTCGTCGTAGCTGTGGATGACGCCCCGGGGACCGAATTGCTTCCTGAGCGCCGGGTCCTTGAAATAGTCAGGGTGCTCCGGCTCTTCTTCCGCGTTCAGGTGGTACAGATTGCCGAAGAATTCGTTGAAACCGTGGTTGGTCGGCAACATGTCGTCGCGATCGCCGAGGTGGTTCTTGCCGAACTGCCCGGTCATGTAGCCCTGCGCCTTCAGCAGCGTGGCAATCGTCGGGTCTTCCTTCTGCATACCCTCGGGCGCGCCCGGCAGCCCGACCTTGGTGAGGCCGGTGCGGATTGGGGACTGCCCGGTGACGAAGGCCGCACGGCCGGCGGTGCAGCTCTGCTGACCGTACCAGTCCGTGAACAGCGCGCCCTCGCGGGCGATGCTGTCGATGTTCGGCGTTCTGTAACCCATCATGCCCTGGTTGTAGGCGCTGATGTTGAAGCCGCCGATATCGTCACCCCAGATGATGAGGATGTTCGGCTTGCGCGCCTCGGCCTGCGCGGCACTCCCAAGGGTCAGCAGCGCTGCAAGAAGCGCGGTGCCCAGCACACGAATGGGCTGCAGAGTCATGAATTCTCCCCTTCGACTGACGTGGATCGTAATTGAGGCGACGGGCGGCCGATCGGCAGCACCCATGAGAGCAATACCATGCCCGAGCCAACATTATGCGTCCAATGCATCTGCTGCATGATTGGTATATGTTATTTGCATGCCTTTCGAGCTTAAGCAGTTGCGCCAGGTCGTCGCGCTCGCGGAGCACGGCAGTTTCGTCCGCGCGGCAGCCGCGCTGCACATGAGCCAGCCCGCGCTGTCTCGCAGCATCCAGAAGCTCGAGGCCCGGTTCGGCAGCGAGTTGTTCCTGCGATCGAGCGGCGGCGCCGTACCCAGTGACCTGGGGCGCTTGTACATCGAGCAAGCCCGGGACCTGCTGCGCATGGCCGATGAACTCGACCGCGAGGCTGTCAGCCACGGCAACCTGCGGACCGGACGAGTAGCTGTCGGCGGCGGCCCCTACCCCGCGGAAGCAGTGCTGGCGCGAGCCGCCGCGAAATTCGTCCAGCAGCACCCGGGCGTCGTCGTGCAGGTCCTTTCGCGCAACTGGGACGAGCTGGCGCGCCTGCTGCGCAGCCGCGAACTGGACTTCTTCGTCGCGGAGACCAGCACGCTGCAACGCGAACCGGACCTTGAAATCTCGCCGATGACGACGGCACACCCCCTGTATTTCGTCGCACGCGCCGGGCACCCGCTCTCTGCAGATGGCAATGCGGCGGTGTCGGACGTACTGCGTTGGCCGGTCGTTTCGCCCAGCCGGGTGCCGCCACGCATCCTCGATCCGATGCTTGCTGCGCAGCGGGTCGCCTCGAGAAGACGAGATTCCGTCCGCCCGTTTCCGTCAATCGAATGCGACGCGCTCGCCGCAGCAAAGCGAATAGTGCTCGAGTCGGACGCGGTTACCGCGTCGATTCTGTCCTGCGTTGCCACGGAACTCGAAAGCGGCCGATTCGTGCTGTTGTGCCGGGAGCCCTGGATGCACCTGCATTACGGGATCGTCCGCCTCAAGGGCCGGCCGCACACGCAAGTTGCCGAGAGACTGCTCGAATTCGTGCTCAAAGCCGAGCGCGAGGTGGAACAGCAGGAAGCGGAGTTGGCTGTTCGATTTGCGTCAGGCGGCTCCGTACCACGCTAACGCAGCATCAAGAGGCAGGCCGCGTCGACCAGCGCGCCACGATCCGACCCGCCTCCGCCAGCACCGCGTCATCCACTGCGCGCGCAGACGTCGAGCGCACCGGCGATTCGTAGAAAGCGGTGACCACTAACGGTGCCCGCCCCGGCGGGAAGATGATCGCTACGTCGTTGTACTTGTTCGCCATGCCGTCAGCCATGGCCGTGCCTGTCTTGTCACCAGCCCGCCAGTCGGCCGGAAGGCCGGCCCGCAGTCGCCGCGCGCCGGTCCGTGTCGCGACCATCCAGTCGATGAGCGTCTCGCGGGACCCCGCCGAGAGGTAATCGGTCGCCAGGAAGTGGGCCGCCGTACGTGACATCGCCATCGGCGTCGTCGTGTCCTGCAGTTCGCCCGGCGGAACGAAGTTCAGCGCAGGTTCGAGACGGTCGAGTCGGGTCGTCTCGTCACCGGCGGCGCGAACCATGGCAGTGAACCCCGCCGGGCCGCCAATTAGACCCAGCAACAGGTTGGCCGCCACATTGTCGCTGGTGACCTGCGCCGCCTCGGCCAGTTCCCCGATCGTCATGTAGCCCGTGGCGAGGTGCTGTTCGGTGACGGGCGCATAAGGAACCATGTCAGCGGCTGAATAATGGACGCGTGCGTCGAGCCTCAGCCTGCCTTGTTCCGCTTCGCGCAGCACGATGCCGGCCAGCAGCAGCTTGAACGTGGAACAGAAGCCGAAGCGTTCGTGACCACGATGGCTGATGGTCTGCCCCGAACCTGTGTCCAGCCCAGCAACGCCCAGGCGCCCGCCGACGCTGCGCTCGAGTTCCAGGAGGTCTGGGCTTCCTGTGGCCATTGCGGCGCGACTCGTGCGGGCCGCAAACGCGGAAAGCGAAGCGAGAGCGCCGGATGCGGCGATCAGCAGCATGCGGCGGCTCCATTGTGAGTCAGCCATGCGACTGGGCAGGCATGATCGCCATTCTCAGGACAGCAAGAACACCTTGACCAGGATGTCGCCGATGCCGACCAGCGCAGCGCCGGCGATCAGTCCGGCGCAGATCGGATCGCGGGATTCGACCCAGATGGCGTGCGCCCGCGTTCCCGGCTGGGCGTGCAGCCGCCGTTGTGCAACCCAGAAGAACGCTGCGCCGCAGAACATCATGAGCGAGGATTCCGGCGGAATGACCACGCCAAGACCAATCGCCAGCGGCGACAAGGGGAAACGGCCCTGCGTGCGAATCTTCATCACTTCCATCACCAGCGCCGCGAAAGCGCCGATCACGATCGACCAGGTAATCGATGTAGTGAGCAGCTTGCCCGCCTCCGGGCCGCCAAAGACCGCCGTGACGAGGTCGGACACGCCCTTCCACTGCAGCGCCCCGGGAAACGCGAATTTCTCGCTGACCATCGTCTCGGCCACGCTCCTGCCGGCCGACGGATCGAATCGGTCAAGACCAAACAACACGAAAAACAAGCGGCGTGGCGGCAAGTGCGCCTGCCACGATGCCGATCACATGGCCGATTGCCTGCTGGCGCGGCTTTGCACCGAGCATGTAGCCCGGCTTGATGTCCATCAGCAGGTTCGATGCGTTGCTTGCCACCTCCGAGGCCATGACCGCCGTCATCAGGTTGGGCGCTGGAGTGCGCGGATCTAACGCACCGAACGTGAACTGCGGAATCTTCGACAGCGAGCCTGACGGCGTGATGCTCGTCAGTGCCGTGCTGCTGGCGGCGATCAACGCAAGCACCAGGATCATCGGGATCGCAAGCGCACCGATCACCCAGCTGACGCCGAACCAGGCATGCAGCATCCATACGCCGATCGCGCCGATCACCGGCACGCCGATCCACGACACAATCAGCGGCAACTCGATGTTGCCGAGCACGTCTTCGCGCACGGCCTCGCCCTTGTTGCGCCGGCGCAGCCCCCGGAATGCCTCGACGAACACGTCGGGCCGCGCAAACAACGCAACCAGCGAGGCGACGACCATCATCGTGATGCCGTACCAGAGCGCCCAGCTGTTCAGGATGTGCGTGCGGCCGAAGAGTGCCGTGCCGGCCTCGATCGTGCCCGAGCGCGGAAGGATTTCGCCGATGGAAATCATGGCGGGCGCGACAATCGCGAAGTTGAGCAACGCACCGATCAGCAGGCTCGACGCCACGCGGATGCCCATCAGGCCGCCGGCACCGATCATCGCGAAATCGACGGTCGGAGTCAGCGCGAGCTGCCGGATGTCGACGCCGGCGATCTTCGGCAACGGCGCGTAGCCGCGTTCGACGAGCGAGTAGTACCAGCCGTCGAGATTCATGGGCAGGTGCCAGGACGAGCTGAAGCCCAGCCAACGCTCCTGGACCAGCTTCATGTAGCTCTCGCCAGCGAAAAAGCTGGTCAGGCCGGCAACCGCGGCAGCGGCGGCCAGCACCTTTGCCTGGAGCATGCCTCGCGCCGCCGCCGCGCTGTGGTACAGGGCGTCTAGCACCACGCCGCAGGCGCGGCCCTCTGGAAACGGGTGCTGCTCGTCGTTGATGAAACGACGTTTCATCGGGAACGCGACCAGCACGCCGAGAATCGACAGCACGATCGTGAACACGATGATCTGCCACATCGGCAGCACCTCGTTGGTCGCCCACATGTAGGCGGCAAGCCCTGAGGTCAGCGGCATGGTCATGTAGCCAGCGGCGGTCGCGATCGACTGCACGCAATTGTTCTCGAGGATGGTCATGTCGCGCGCGCCGAGCCGCATGAATGCCCGGTACAGCGCGAACGTCAGTATCACCGACGTGAGCCCGACGCCGAGCGTCCAGCCAGTCTTGGCGCCGACGTACAGGTTGGTTGCGCTGAGCAGGCCGCCGAGCAAGAACCCGGTCAATGCGGAACGCAGCGTGAGCTGCGCCATGTCGCCGCGATAGACATTGGTGAACCACCAGCGGTCTTTCTGCTCGCGGGTCCAGGTGCGGATCTGTTCGGGGGTGAGTTGCAGCAGGGCCATGGATGCTTCGCGCCGGGCGGAAAAGTCGCCAAGGTTACCTTGTCTGCGGGCTATCGGCTGCGCGGCCGGCTATGCGGCCTCGGCAGGACAGGCGGGACGGCACGTCGATGGACGTGCGCCCGTCCTGCAGGAGCGCTTCAAACGTCGATGTTGGTCGCGTACAGCGCGTTGCGCTCGATGAACTCGCGTCGCGGCTCGACCTGGTCACCCATCAGCGTGGAGAAGATGTCGTCAGCGCCCAGCGCATCCTCGATCTTCACCTGCACCAGGCGCCTGGTTTCAGGATTGATGGTGGTGTCCCAGAGCTGTTCGGGGTTCATCTCGCCCAGGCCCTTGTAGCGCTGGATGGTCTGGCCTTTCCGCGCCTGTTCCAGCATCCACATCATCGCCTCGCGGAAATTCGCGACCTCGTGCGTCGCCTCGCCCTTGCGGATGTAAGCGCCTGGTCCGAACAGTCCCGACAGCGTGCGCGAAATCTCCGCGATGCGTCGATACTCGATGGAACTGAAGAACTCGCGATGCAGGTGCCGGTCCACGGTCACGCTGTGCTCGGTGCGACTCACCAGCAGGTGCGGCGGTGTGCCAGGCTGCAGCGCGACGGTGTAACGCCGGCCTGCCGGCTGGCCCGCGTTCAGGGCAAGCTCGAGTTGCGAGCCCCAGGCAGCGAGCTTGCCTGCGTCCTCACGATCGCTGGTGTTCAACTCCGGCAACTGCAGCATTTTCTCCAGCAGGTGCATGTCGTGGCGGCGCGGTGATCGGCGCGCGGCTTCCTGGAATTCCATGTAACGACGAGCGAGCGTCTCGAGTGCGCTCGAGGGCATCGCCTCGGCGCCAGCCGTCACATGCAGTGCGGCGTCTTCAAGCGCCGTGCGCAGCAGCATCTGGTTCAGCTCGGCGTCATCCTTAACGTAGTTCTCGGACTTGCCCTTCTTCACCTTGTACAGCGGCGGCTGCGCGATGTAGATGTGTCCGCGCTCGAGCAGCAGCGGAATCTGCCGGTAGAAGAAAGTCAGCAGCAGCGTGCGGATGTGCGAGCCGTCGACGTCGGCGTCGGTCATGATGATGATGCGGTGATAGCGCAGCTTGTCGATGTCGAATTCGTCCTTGCCGATCCCGCAGCCGAGCGCGGTGATCAGCGTGCCGACTTCCGCCGACGACAGCATCTTGTCGAAACGCGCGCGCTCCACGTTGAGGATCTTGCCCTTCAGCGGCAGGATCGCCTGGGTTCGCCGGTCGCGGCCCTGCTTGGCCGAACCACCTGCCGAGTCTCCCTCGACGATGAAGAGTTCCGACAGTGCCGGATCCTTCTCCTGGCAGTCCGCGAGTTTTCCGGGAAGACCCGCGATGTCCAGCGCGCCCTTGCGGCGCGTCAGTTCACGCGCCTTGCGCGCGGCTTCACGCGCGCGGGCCGCGTCGATGATCTTGTTGACGATCCCCTTGGCCTGCGACGGATTCTCCATCAGGAATTCACCGAGCTTCTCGGCGACCAGCGACTCGACCACGCCCTTGACCTCGGACGAGACCAGCTTGTCCTTGGTCTGCGAGGAGAATTTCGGATCGCCGAGTTTCACCGACAGCACGGCGGTGAGTCCCTCGCGTGAATCGTCGCCGGTTGTCGCCGTGCGATCCTTCTTGTTCGCGAGCTCGCGCTCGATGTAGTCGTTCAGTGTCCGAGTCAACGCCGCCCTGAATCCGGCCAGGTGGGTTCCGCCATCTTTCTGGGGAATGTTGTTCGTGTAACAGGACATGGTCTCTGCATACGAATCGTTCCATTGGACCGCAAGTTCGACGACGATGCCGTCACGTTCGCCGCGAAACCAGACAATTGTCTCGTGTATCGCGGTCCGGCTACGGTTCAGGTAGCGGACGAATTCGCGGATTCCGCCTTCGTGGTGAAAGCTCTCGTGGCGGTCGTCACGCTCGTCGCTCAGCTCGATGCGGACACCTGAATTCAGGAATGAAAGCTCCCGCAGGCGCTTCTGCAGGATCTCGAACTTGAAATCAATGTTGGTGAAGATCGTGTCGCTGGGCTTGAAGCGGATCGTTGTTCCGCGCTCGTCGCTGGGCCCGGTGACTACCAGCGGCGAGACTGGTACTCCGAGCCGGTATTCCTGCTGATGCACCTTGCCATCGCGGTGGATCGCAAGCTGCAGCGTCTCCGACAGCGCGTTGACGACGGAGACGCCGACCCCGTGCAGACCACCGGAGACCTTGTAAGACGAGTCGTCGAACTTGCCACCGGAGTGCAGTACCGTGAGGATGACTTCGGCTGCCGAACGACCTTCCTCTTCGTGGATATCCACAGGAATTCCACGGCCATTGTCGGTAACGGTGACGGACTGGTCCTCATGGATGGTGACCGTGATATCCGTGCAGTAGCCGGCCAGGGACTCATCGATCGCGTTATCGACGACCTCAAACACCATGTGGTGAAGACCTGTCCCGTCATCGGTGTCACCGATGTACATTCCAGGCCGCTTTCGGACTGCGTCGAGACCCTTTAAGACCTTGATTTTACTGGAGTCGTAGACGTCGGTGCCGCTCATGGGAAACC
The DNA here is from genome assembly GCA_963793005.1 of uncultured Gammaproteobacteria bacterium. GTDB lineage: Bacteria > Pseudomonadota > Gammaproteobacteria > Steroidobacterales > Steroidobacteraceae > RPQJ01. The sequence goes on along the minus strand of CAWBYP010000002.1, from coordinate 1,851,573 downwards.
TGGATGAAAAAGATCTCGGATTATAACAGACCGCTCACAGAGCCATGTTCCACGTGGAACCTCCGGCCCTCTGGCAGGCTGCGAAGGACAGGGTTCATCGGGTCCAGGGATGTGATGAATAGCTGCGCCGGCAGGCTCATGACTTCCCTCAGCAGGCGCTCGAGGTGAATTGCATCGAGTTCGGCAGCTGGGTCATCCACAAGCAGGGTCGCGACGCCAGACCCCAAGGAAGCGTCATGCTCGAGCTGCCCCAACAGCATCGCGGCGGCCAGCAGTTTCTGCTGTCCTCTGGACACCCGGTCGCGCGCTGTCTCGCCAGCGACCTTCACCGAGAGATCCGCTCGGTGCGGACCTGCGTGCGTCATGCCGCGCTCCCGGTCTCTTTGAAACGAGTGCGCTAGTGCCGCGGCCAGGCCGCGCTCCGCTGACCAGCCCTGGTAAAGACCAAGATCGACTTCCGCGCCTAGCAGCCGATGGCCGGCCTCGCGGACGCTGCCCCGAAGCCCGGCGACATAGCGCTGTCGGTATAGGACAACCTTTTCGCCCGCTTCGACCAGCTCGGAGTCCCAGGCATGAATCATTGCTGGCGCCTGAGCCGCCTTGAGCGCGGCGTTGCGCTGCCGAAGCGCTCGCTGGTACCGACGCCAGTGGTCAACAAATGATGGTTCCACGTGGAACACACCCCAGTCCAGGTATCGGCGCCGCTCCTGGGGCCCACCGTCGACCAGGCGGTGCACCTCCGGATCGATAGCCTGCACCGGAAGGCGGGTGGCCAACTCTGCCAGGCCCGTGACAGGGCGCCCCGCGTACCGCGCCTCAATACCGTCCGCTCCCAGCCTCATGCCCAGGGGTTGTGAGGCGCCGTTCTGGAATACCCGGCCAACCAGGCTGAATTGGCTGGTTCCTGTCCTGATCAGCGAGTCATTTCGCGTTGACCGGAACGAGCGCCCACGGCCCAGGAAAAAGATAGCTTCGAGCAGGCTTGTCTTGCCGGAGGCGTTTTCGCCGGTGATCAGGTTGCAGCGGCTGTCGAATACCAGCTCGGCCCGCTCAACGCAGCGGAAATTCTCGATCGCGAGCCTCTCGAGGCTCATCGACTCGCGGCCATCGGATCGCCGCGTTTACAGGCGCATCGGCATGACAACGAAGCGCGCACCGGGATCAGCACTGGAATGGATCAGGCAACTGCTGTTGCCGTCCGTCAGGCCAATTTCGACCTCCGGTCCTTCGATCGCTGCGAGCGCATCAAGCAGGTAATTGACATTGAAGCCGATGTCCAGCTCCGGGCCATCGTAGACGACCTCGAGTTGCTCCTCCGCTTCTTCCTGCTCCGGATTGTGCGACTGGATCACGAGTGCTGCCGGCTTCACCGCGAAGCGAATACCGCGGTACTTCTCGTTTGACAGGATGGCTGCACGTTGCAGTGCCTGGCGAAGTTCCTCACGTCCGGCAACGACTGCGAAGCCGGGATTACTGGGAATTACCCGGCTGTACTCCGGGAAACGCCCATCAATCAGCTTTGAAGTGAAGCGAATGTCGCCAATCTGGACGCGAACGTGGTTGCTTCCGATGCCAACTTCGAGAATCTGGTCCTCACTACCAAGAATGCGCTGTAATTCGAGCACGCCTTTTCGAGGAACGATGACCTGCTGACCAGATTTCGCGCCCTCCGACAGCTCAACCTCACACAAAGCAAGACGATGGCCGTCAGTCGCGACAGATCGAAGCATTTTCGCCGAAGTTTCAAGCAACATACCGTTCAGGTAGTACCGAACATCCTGCTGGGCCATCGAGAAGTGCGTCTTCTCCAGCAAGCGCTTGAAGTCCTTCTGGGGGAGCTTCAGCGTCTGCTGCGCGTCGATCTCGTCGACCGTGGGGAACTCAGACGCCGGGAGTGTCGACAGCGTGAAGCGGCTCTTCCGGGCCCGGACGAGCATCCGCTCGCCTTCCTGCGTCAGCGTTATTTCAACCCCGTCCGGCAGCGCGCGGCAGATGTCGAGGAGCTTCCGCCCAGGAACAGTAACGTCGCCAGCCCGCTGGACGTCCACCTCCGAACTAGCCACCAACTCGACTTCCAGGTCGGTCGCCGTTACGGACAGGCGGCCACCCTTGGCCGACAGCAGGACGTTGGCGAGAATCGGCATGGTCTGCCGACGCTCCACCACGCCTATCACCGACTGAAGGGGTCCGAGGATCGCTTCGCGCTTGGCTATGATCTTCATCGTGGTATGTCCGGAAATATTATCTGTATTTTTAGAATATCTATTACTACTGTTATTAGGGCGATCGCAAGCCGTGTACAACAGCTTTTTCTTCAATAAACACCGCAGCTTGCGTCAAGCGTAAACCAGCTTGCAACAGCAGCTGAGCCTGTCCGCAGCCTGTGGACGAAATGTGGGCTTCTTTCGATGCATGCTTTGTCCACAGGATGCACACATCAACCTGTCAGGGTTCTCAACAGGTTCTGGTAATCCTCGTTCATGCGCGTCTGCGACGCACGCAGTTCCTTGATGACGCGACAGGCATGCAGCACGGTCGTGTGATCCCGGCCACCGAACGCGTCGCCGATCTCTGGAAGGCTGTGGTTCGTGAGCTCTTTCGAGAGCGCCATCGCAACCTGCCTGGGGCGCGTGATGGAACGGCTGCGGCGCTTGGAGAGCAGGTCTGCAACACGGATCTTGAAGTACTCCGCGACCGTCTTCTGGATGTTCTCGATCGTAACCAGCCGTTCCTGCAACGCAAGCAGGTCCTTTAGCGCTTCCTTCGCGAAATCCAGCGTAATCGGCCGACCCGTGAACTGCGAGTTCGCGATCACGCGACGCAGCGCACCCTCGAGTTCGCGCACGTTGGAACGAATTCGCTTCGCCACGAAGAAAGCGACCTCTTCCGGCAACTCAACCGATGCAGCGGAGGCCTTGCTCATCAGGATCGCGACGCAGGTTTCCAGTTCCGGCGGTTCAATTGAAACCGTGAGGCCCCAGCCAAAACGGGACTTCAGGCGTTCTTCCAGGCCGGTGACTTCCTTGGGATAGCGGTCGCAGGTGAGTATCACCTGCTGCTGGCCTTCCAGCAGCGCGTTGAACGTGTGGAAGAACTCTTCCTGTGAGCGTTCCTTGCCGGCAAAGAACTGGATGTCGTCTATCAGCAGCGCGTCGAGCGAGCGGTAAGCCGTCTTGAACTCGTTGATGGTGTTGTGCTGCAGCGCGCGGACCATGTCGCCGACAAACCTCTCCGAATGCACATAGGAGATGCGGGCGTCCTTGTTGCGTGTGCGAATCAGGTTACCGACCGCGTGCATCAGGTGCGTCTTGCCCAGGCCGACGCCACCGTAGATGAACAGCGGGTTATAGGCACGGCCGGGATTCTCGGCCACCTGTATCGCCGCGGCGCGGGCGAGCTGGTTGCTCTTGCCCTCGACGAAATTGCTGAACGAGAAATCCGGATTCAGACGCCCACCGATCTGCGGCAGCGCCACGGCGCGTTTCTGCTGCAATTCCGGCGTCCTGGGCTGCACCGTATCGCCGGTGTCGGCCCGGCGTGTGCCGACCTCCACCACGATCTCGGGTGCCGGCGCAGGCACCAGTTCGTCGACCAGCTCCAGGATCCTCTGGGCGCAATTCTGGTTGACCCAGTCCACCACATAGCGATTGGGTGCCAGCAACCGCAGGCAGCCGCCATCGTCCACCGCCTGCAGCGGGCGGATCCAGGTGTTGAAGTGCTGGGCCGGGAGTTCCTCTTCGAGGCGGCGCAGGCACTGGTTCCAAAGAGTCGCTTCCACGACCGGCAGCCCCAGGAATGACGGCGATACAGCGCGTAGACGGGAAAGGGGCCGGAGTGTATACCGCCGCGGCACCTGTGGATATCTTTGCTCGGACGGTCCGCGGGCGTTACCAGGCGGGGCCGCTGGCGGTGCGTTCGGAAGGGGCCATTGCAACCCCAGGTGCACCCCTGGGGATGTTGACGCTCGGGGCTTCCCTGCGTATGCTTTCCGGCTCTTTTATCGGGCCAGAGCATGTCGTTGTTTCTGGTCTAGTTTCCGGCAGACACGGAGCCGCACATGAAGCGCACTTATCAACCGAGCAACCTCCACCGCAAGAGGACCCACGGCTTCCGTGCGCGCATGGCCACTCGGAGCGGACGCCTCGTGCTGGCCCGTCGCCGCGCCAAGGGCCGCAAGCGTCTGTCGGTCTGACCACCGGGCCTGAATTTCCCGGACCGCCTCCCGCAGCCTTCAGCCTGCCGCGGGAGCATCGCCTCACCGACAAGCCGCAGTTCGATGCCGTGCACCGCACCGGCGTCCGCGCCTCGGATCCATTATTCATGGTGATCGCACGGCCCAACGGCCTCCAATACCCGCGCCTCGGCCTCGCCGTCGGCGTCAAGGCGGCCGGAAACGCCGTCAACCGCAACCGCATCAAGCGGTTGGTACGGGAGTCATTCCGCGGCCGGCAGCTCGACCTGCCAGCGGTGGACCTCGTCGTTAACGCGCGTCCGGCGGCCGGCAAGGCACCTAATTCCGAGATCGCAGAGAGTGTCGCCGTGCTCTGGAACAGGATCGCCCAGCGATGCGCAAGATCCTGATCGGCCTCATACAGCTGTACCGGTGGTTCCTGAGCCCGTTGCTTGGCCCTAACTGCCGCTTCTACCCGTCCTGTTCCTGCTATGCACAGGAGTCGCTGCAGCGCCACGGCGCGCTGCAGGGCACGTGGCTCGCGATTCGTCGCATCGGCCGATGTCATCCGTGGCACCCGGGCGGCTACGATCCAGTGCCCGATTCACTGCCGCCAATATTCAAGCGACCTTCTCATGGATAACCCACGCCTCTACCTGTGGATCGGCCTGGCGCTGCTGGCCTGGATGAACGTCATCCAGTGGAACCGCGACTACGGAGCCGTGGCGAGTTCACCGCCTGCCGCGTCGGCGCCTGCCGCTGGCGACGTCACGCCTGCCGTCGATTCGGTCGCGGGCCAGCTGCCCGCGCTGCCGACAGATACAGGTACCGCTGCGGCAGCAGCTGACGCCGGTCCAGCCGCGCTGCCTTCGACGGCGAGCGCCGCGGAACAGCCCAGCATTCGCGTCGTGACAGACGTGCTCGACATGGAAGTGAGCCTGCAGGGCGGCACGCTGGTGCGCGCCGACCTGCTGCAGTATCCACAGGCCAAGACGAAGGACAGTCCGCCGGTACGCCTGCTGACGACGGCCGACGGCGGATATGAAACCGCGAGAAGCGGCTTGCGCGCCATCGGCGGCGGCGGCGAGCCAACCCACCTTGCGACTTTCGCGGCTGCAGCCCGGGAATTCCGGCTCGCGCCCGGCGCAGAAGAACTGCGCGTACCGCTCACCTGGACGGACGGACAGGGCGTGGTGGTCACGAAGACCTACACGTTCAAGCGCGGCAGCTACGAAATCCAGCTCAGCCACGACGTCAACAACGGGTCGCCAGGCGACTGGAAGGCTGCCTCGTACGTGCAGTTCGTCCGGCACATGTACACGCAGAAGCGCTCGATGTTCGATGTCGAGAGCTACGCCTACCGTGGACCGGCGATCTACAACGGCCAGAAGTTCAGCAAGATCGATGTCAACGACGAGGACGAAGCGAAGTTCTCCGAGGCGTTCGCCGGCGGCTGGATGGCCGAGATGCAGCACCACTTCGTGACCGCTGCCGTTCCGCCGGCGAGCGAGACGTTCGATTACACGCTTGGCGTCGAGGGCACGCATTCCGTGCTCGGCTTCCGCGGACCGCTGAAGAATGTTCCAGCCGGTTCGACGGCGCAATTCAGCGACAAGATCTGGGTTGGGCCGAAGCTGCAGGAACAGTTGAAGGCCATGGGCCCGCGGCTCGAGCTGACGGCGGACTACGGCAAGCTGACGATCATTTCGCAGCCGCTGTTCTGGGTGCTGTCGAAGGTGCACGGCTTCGTCGGCAACTGGGGCTGGTCGATCATCATCGTGACCATCCTGCTCAAGCTGCTGTTTTACAAGCTGACCGAGACCAGCGGGCGCTCGATGGCCAAGATGCGCACAATCGCGCCGCGCATCAAGAGCATCCAGGAGCGCTACAAGGACGACCGCGAGCAGCTCGCCAAGCAGACGATGGAGCTCTACAAGCGGGAGAAGATCAACCCGGTGGCCGGGTGCCTGCCGATCGTGGTGCAGATCCCGGTGTTCCTCGCGTTCTACTGGGTGCTGCTCGAGAGCGTCGAGATGCGCCAGGCGCCGTTCATGCTCTGGATCCAGGATCTCTCGGCCAAGGATCCTTACTTCATCCTCCCGGCGATCATGGGCGCAGCGATGTACGGGCAGTTCAAGCTGAACCCGGCGCCGCCCGACCCGATGCAGGCAAAGGTGTTCGCCTTCATGCCGCTGGTCATGACGGTGATGATGGCTTGGTTCCCGGCGGGCCTGGTGTTGTACTGGATCACCAATACCGCGTTGTCGATCGCCCAGCAGTGGAACATCAACCGGGTGGTTGAGGCGGAGGCGAAGAACTCCCACTAGGCTGCGTGGGCGGCATACTCCGTGCCCATGACGCGCAACGAAACCGACACGATCGCCGCGATCGCTACGCCACCCGGCCGGGGTGGCATCGGCATCGTCCGGGTCTCGGGTCCGGCATGCGGGCCGATCGCCTCAGCGCTGCTGGGCGAAGTGCCGGCGGCGCGCCTGGCCACGTTGCGGGATTTCCTCGACGCGGCTGGCGACCCGATCGACCAGGGTCTTGCGCTGTACTTTCCCGCCCCACATTCGCTGACCGGCGAGGACGTGCTCGAACTGCAGGGCCACGGTGGCCCAGTGGTGCTCGACGTCCTGTTGCGGCGCGTGCTCGAGCTGGGCGCGCGACAGGCCGGGCCGGGAGAATTCACGCAACGAGCCTTCCTTAACGGCAGGATCGACCTGGCGCAGGCCGAGGCCGTCGCGGACCTGATCGACAGTGGGTCGGCGCAGGCGGCGCGAGCTGCGCTGCGCTCGCTGCGCGGCGAGTTCTCTGCGCAGGTACACGAGCTGGTAGAGGCGATGCTCGAGCTCAGGATGTGGGTCGAGGCTGCAATCGACTTTCCCGAGGAGGAGGTCGACTTCCTGGCCGACCGGGCGCTCGGTGAACGCATGGCTGGAATCCGTGCGCGTTTTGCAGAGCTCGCGGAAAACGCGCGGCAGGGCGCGTTGCTGCGTGACGGGATGACACTGGTGATTGCGGGCCGGCCAAACGCCGGCAAGTCGAGCCTGCTGAACCGCGTGGCGGGCTACGACGCGGCGATCGTGACCGCAACGCCGGGCACCACGCGCGACGTGCTGCGCGAGCGCATCGAAATCGACGGACTGCCGCTGCACATCATGGACACAGCAGGCCTGCGTGACTCCCCCGACGAGATCGAGGCCGAGGGCATCCGCCGTGCGCAGCGCGAAATCGCCCTGGCCGACCGGGTGCTTTTCGTCGTCGACGCATCGGACGCTGGAGCGATGGCCGGGCTCGACGCCGATCTCGCGGCGTTGCCCACTGCGGTGCCGTGCACGGTCGTGCTGAACAAGATCGACCGCATGTCAGCGGCGCCGGGAGCAGAAGATTCAAGCGCCTCCGGTCGGGTCCGGATCCGGCTCAGCGCGACGACTGGCGTGGGTCTCGAACTGCTCAGGGAGCACTTGAAAAGCTGTGTCGGCTTCCACCCGTCAGAGGGCGGGGCGATGTCGGCGAGGACCCGGCACATGGATGCGCTGCGGCGGGCGAGGGCACACGTGGAGGAAGCTCACCGCCTGCTCGTCGAGCGTCATGCCGGCGAACTGGTGGCACAGGAACTCACCGATGCGCAGCGCGAACTGGGCGAGATCACCGGCGAGGTGACCAGCGAAGAGCTGCTGGGACGGATCTTCGGCAGTTTCTGCATCGGAAAATAGCGGTCGCCTGCCTGTCGGTCGCCAACGATCGTTCGAGCTGGCGAACTCCTTCGCGTCGCCCGATGGACTCCCCGGCCCGCGGCCAGTAGGCTCACTCCCCCCTTTTCGTCAACTGGCTGCAGTGCTATCCGGCAGCGACAAGCACATGAAACAACTATCAGGCGCCGACACGATGTTCCTGCAGATCGAGCACGGCAGCAATTTCATGCATGTCGCGTCGCTCGCGATCTACGATCCGTCCACAGCGCCGGGCGGCGGCGTGCGGTTCAAGGACGTGCTCAAGTTCTTCGCCTCGCGGCTCGAGCAGTTCCCGCCGTTCCGTCGCCGGCTGGTGACGGTGCCTTTGTCGCTGGACCGCCCGTACTGGATCGAGGACCCGGGCTTCGACGTCGAGTTCCACGTGCGGCACATCGCGCTGCCGCAGCCTGGCGACTGGCGCCAGCTCTGCATCCAGGTGGCGCGGCTCCACTCGAGGCCGCTGGACCGAAGCAGGCCGCTGTGGGAGGCCTACGTGATCGAGGGGCTGCACAACATTCCCGGCGTGCCGAAAGGCAGCTTCGCCCTGTACAGCAAGATGCACCACGCCCTGGTCGATGGTGAGTCCGGCACCGAACTGCTGAAGGCGCTGCACTCGGTCACGGCCGACCCGCTGGACTTCGACGCTGAGCCGGAGCAGCAGCGCTTCCACGTGGATCGAGAACCAACGGCCATCGAGCTGTATTCCCGCGCGCTGGTGCACCAGGTCGAGCGCGTGCCCGGACTCGCGAAATTCTCCTTCGACACCGCGCGCCGGCTCGGCGCGCTCGGTGTCGAGGCCGTCACCAGGCTGGCCGGCGAGGGCGCGTTCAGCATGCAGGGCCTGCGTGGCCTGTTGTCCGGCGACCTTGGGTCGCTGTTGCCGAAGATGCCGCCGCAGACCCGCTTCAGCGGTGATGTGTCGGCGCACCGCGTGTTCGAAGCCGTGGGCCTGCCGCTCTCCGAGTTCAAGGCGGTCCGCCAGCAGGTCGGCGACGTGACCATCAACGACATGTTCCTGTGCATCGTCGGTGGCGCGCTGCGCATCTACCTGCAGGGCAAGAAGGAACTTCCCGAAGCGACCATGTCGGCGATGGTGCCGATTTCACTTCGCGGGGCCGACAAGGGTGGCGACCGGGGCAACCAGGTTGGCATGGCCGTCATGTCGGTGGGCACCGATGTCGCGGACCCGGTGGAGCGGCTGCGCGCGATCCGCGACGGCGCCAGGTCGTCGAAGGCACTGACCGACGCGATCGGCAAGGAGTTCGCCCGCGACCTGATGGAGTACGTGCCGAACCTCGTTTCGCAGACGCTCGCCCGCTATGTTCATCCACCACGCATAGGGCTCATCGTTTCAAACGTCCGTGGACCGGACGTGCCGCTCTACATGGCGGGCGCCCGACTGGTGAATTACTCGCCGATCAGCATCCCGACCCACGGATTGGGCCTCAACGTCACCGGTTTCAGTTACGCGGGCACGATGTGGATCTGCGCCGTGTCCTGCCGCGAGATGCTGCCCGACCCGGCATACTTCGCCGACTGTCTGCGCGAGAGCTTCGAGGAACTGAAGGCTGCAGCCGCCCGGGTTGGACTTGCCAATTCGCCGCCGACCGGGCCGCGTACCCCGCGCGCCGAGGCTCGAAAGAGTGCGAAGTCCAGTAAGACCGGCAAGGCACGCAAGGTCGCGAAGAAGCGCGGCGTGAAGCAGCGATCGCGTCGCAAGGTGGCGTGAACGCGCCCATGACCGCCGCGCACGCCCCATTGTTTCCACTTTCATGACCCGCACGCGCGAGGTTCTTTCCGCCGCCCAGCGCGCGGCGCTCGAGCGACTGCTCGGTGCCCCGGTGGACGACGTCGTGCTTGTCGAGAAATCCTGGTATGCGCGGCTGCACCTTGGTGCGCGTGCAACCACGCGACGCAATCGCATCCTGCTTGCAGGCCCGGCCAGCGAATTCGTGTCCGATCCCGCGCTGATCCTGCACGAGTACTACCACGTGATGCGGCAATGGAATCGCGGCCGCCTGACCACCTGGCGATACCTGGTCGAGTGGCTGCGACGGGGATACGTCGAGAACCGCTACGAGCGGCATGCCCGTCGCTTTGCGGCCTCGAGGCTTTCGGCCTTCCAGCGGATGACTTCGGGCGCTGCGGCCAGCCAGACGCCCGCGCGCATCCGCCCGGCGCATACAATGAGCGCCCTTTCTGGAAGCGCCTCATGAATCCGGCGGAAAGCTTCGATGTCATCGTGGTCGGCGGCGGCCACGCCGGAACCGAGGCGGCACTTGCCGCCGCGCGGATGGGCTGCCGCACGCTGCTGGTGACGCAGAGCATCGAGTCGCTGGGCCAGATGAGCTGCAACCCGGCAGTCGGCGGCATCGGCAAAGGACACCTGGTGCGCGAGATCGACGCGCTGGGCGGCGCGATGGCCCGTGCGACCGACCGTGCCGGCATACAGTTCCGCACGCTGAACGCGAGCAAGGGCCCGGCCGTGCGCGCCACCCGGGCGCAGGCCGATCGGCAGCTCTACAAGCGCGCGATTCGCGGCCTGATCGAGAACCAGCCGAACTTGAGCCTGTTCCAGCAGGAGGTATCGGACCTGCGCATCGAGGGTGACCGGGTCACGGGCGTGGTTACGCAGGTCGGCGTGGAATTCAAGGCAAGCGCGGTCGTGCTGACCGTGGGCACCTTCCTGGGCGGACGCATCCACGTGGGACTGGACCAGTACGCCGGCGGACGCGCGGGCGACCCGCCGTCGAATCGCCTGGCCGAGAAACTCCGGGCAATGCCGTTTCGCGTCGGGCGCCTGAAGACCGGTACGCCGCCGCGCATCGACGGACGCAGCGTCGACTACTCGGAACTGGTCGTGCAGCACGGCGACGAGCCACGTCCGGTATTTTCGTTCCTTGGCCTGCGCGCCGATCACCCGCGACAGGCGCCTTGCTACATCACGGCGACCAACGAACGGACGCACGAGATCATTCGCGCGGGCACCGACCGTTCGCCGATGTTCACGGGAGTGATCGAGGGTGTGGGCCCCCGCTATTGTCCGTCGGTCGAGGACAAGGTCGTGCGCTTCGCGGAGCGCGGTTCGCACCAGGTCTTCATCGAACCCGAGGGGCTCGACACGCACGAGATCTACCCGAACGGCATCTCGACCAGCCTGCCGTTCGACGTGCAGCTGGAATTCGTGCGCAGCATCCGTGGCTTCGAGCAGGCGCGGATCACGCGTCCCGGCTACGCGATCGAATACGACTTCTTTGACCCGCGTGATCTTCGCCCTACGCTGGAGACCCGGCACCTGCCCGGCCTCTACTTCGCGGGCCAGATCAACGGCACGACCGGCTACGAGGAGGCGGCGGCGCAGGGACTCGTAGCAGGCACCAATGCAGCGCTCGCCGTGCTCGGGCGCGAGCCCTGGTGGCCGGGGCGCGGCGACGCCTACATCGGCGTGATGATCGACGACCTGATCACCCGCGGCGCGCCAGAGCCCTACCGCATGTTCACCAGCCGTGCGGAATACCGTCTGACACTGCGCGAGGACAATGCCGACCTGCGCCTGACGCCGGCCGGGCGCGAGCTCGGCCTGGTGGACGACGAGCGCTGGCGGTTCTTCGAGCGCAAGCGCGAGGCCGTGGACCGGGAGCTCGCGCGCCTGAACGCCGCCTGGGTGCGTCCCGGCACGGTCGAGGCCGATCGCGCTGAGCCGTACGTCGGTCAGCTGGCCCGCGAGCAGCGTGCGTTCGAGCTACTACGGCGCCCCGGGGTGAGTCACGAAGCCGTCAGCTTGATCGTGGGGCGGGGCGACGGTGACTGGCACGACGACGAGCGCCTCGCGGCACAGGTTCCGCTCGCCGTGGATGTGCAGGCGAAGTACACCGGCTACATCGACCGCCAGGCCGACGAGATCGAGCGGCAGCGGCGCAACGAGCAGACGATCCTGCCGGAGGACCTGGACTACGCGGAGGTTCGCGGACTGTCGAACGAAGTGCGACAGCGCCTGCTCGAGCATCGACCGGCCACGCTGGGACAGGCGGCGCGAATTCCAGGCGTCACGCCGGCCGCGACCTCGCTGCTGCTCATCCATCTCAAGCGCTACGCCGACCGGCTGACCGGGTCACCGCGCGCGATGGGCTCGCGCTGAGCAGCAGCGCGACCGGCCCCGACGCCATCGCTTACCATCGTGCCACCATGCGATATCCCCTCCAGCTGATCGGCCGCGGCCTGCAGGCGATATTCGTCTCGGCTGCACTGCTCGGGCTTGTGGCTTGCGGAGGTGGAGACGGGAAGTCGCAGCCCGCAGGCAAGACACCGACGGCGACCGCGGCGGGCATGCTTACGCGCGGCAACGGGCCGGAGCCTGACACGCTCGATCCTCAGAAGGCCCGCACCGACGGGGCGTTCAACATCCTGCGTGATGCATTCGAAGGCCTGACGGCCGTGGGGCCGGACGGTGGCGCGGTGCCAGCTGCGGCCGATGGCTGGACGGTGGCCGGAGACGGCCTCGAGTACCGATTTCACCTTCGCGACGGGCTGCGGTGGTCGAACGGCGATCCGGTGGTGGCGGGGGACTACGTGGCGGGTATGCGCCGTCTCGTCGATCCGGCGACTGCATCGCCTTACGCGCAGATCCTCGAGCCGGTGGTGAATGCCGTCGAGATCACCCGCGGTGAGCAACCTGCGGCAGAACTCGGTGTCAGCGCCCCAGATGACCGTACGGTTGTCATTCGGCTGCGGAATCCCGCGCCGTACCTGCTCGGGCTGCTTGCGCAGCCGGGCACGTTCCCGGTCCACGGCCCATCGCTCGAGAAGTTCGCTGGCTCGTACGCGAAGCCGGGCAACCTCGTCTCGAACGGGGCGTTCGTCCTTGCAGACTGGGTCATTGGCTCGCAGGTTGACCTCACCCGCAACAGTCACTACTGGAACGACGCAGCGACCCGCGTCGACCGCGTGCGGTTCGTCCACCAGGCGGACCCGAGTGCAGAATTCCGCCTGTACCGCGCCGGCCAGCTCGACGTCACCTACGTCGTCCCGCAGCAGCAGTTCGCGTGGATCCGCGAGAACCTGCCGGGCGAGCTGCACATCTCGCCGCAGCTGAGCGTGTATTACTACGGCTTCAATGTGACCCGCCCGCCGTTCAAGGACCGGCCCGGCCTGCGCCGGGCCTTGTCGCTGGTGATCGACCGCGACCGGCTTGCGACCTCAGTGACGGGCCTGGGCGAGGCGCCAGCCTACGGGTGGGTGCCGCGCGGAGTTGCAGACTACACGCCGCAGCAGTTCGACTATGCGTCCCGTCCCTACGCCGAGCGCGTGGCGGAGGCGCGTGAGCTTTACCGCAAGGCGGGCTACTCGGATGCCCAGCCGCTGGACGTGGAGATCCGCTACAACACCGGCGAGGTCCACAATCGCCTGGCTGTCGCGGTCGCCGCCATGTGGAAAGAGGCACTGGGCGTGAAGACCACCCTGTATGCGGAGGAATTCCGCGCGTTGCTGCAGACGATCCAGGCTCGCAAGGACACCGAGGTGTTCCGTTCGAGCTGGGTCGGCGACTACAACGATGCCTACTCGTTCCTGCAGCTGCTGCAGACCGGCTTCGGGATAAACCTGACCGGGTATTCGAATCCGAGGTACGACGAACTGCTGGCGGAGGCAACCCGCCAGCCGGACCCGGTCCGCCGCCGTGCGCTGCTCGAGGAATCCGAGCGGGTGATGCTGGCCGACACGCCGGTCCTGCCGCTCTATTTTTACGTCAACAAGCACCTGGTGAAGCCATACATTCACGGTTGGCACGACAACGTCATGAACGTCCAGTACAGCAAGGACTTGAGCCGCCTCGAGGCCGAATGAGCGCCGCGTCACAGAACTGGGATCGCCGGGCAGGCTTGAGTTGAGGACTGCAGGCGCCACAGGCACGATCGCGCAAACAATTCGTCGAAATACCAAATGGTCTGGTTCGCACTATTCGCCTCGTCGGTCTTCGCGCTGTATTTCTGGCGTGAGTACCGGATCCAGCAGCGCGACCTGCAGAGCCCGACGGCTCCGCACAGGATCGGCCAGCGCTACATCGGCCAGGTAGTGACCCTGACCGGCGCCATCCAGGAAGGCGAAGGCCGGGCGAAGCTCGGGGGGCGACGCTGGAGCCTCCGCGGGCCGGACACGCCGGCCGGCGCGAAAGTCCGCGTCACCGGGGTGGACGGCGCGGTTCTGATCGTGGATCGCCTGCCCGGTTGATCCAGCTCCTCGGGGCCGGCCCAGCCTCGCACCCCAGTCCCTGCCCCAACAGCTGCCCGCCGGTTTTCGTGCGCCCTCAGCGGTCGATTGTCAGGTCATTTTGTTTTGACTATCAGCATCGAAAAGCCAGTGGACTAAGGCTTTCTTTTCACAAAATTTTGATTACTTTGCAACCAGATCGTACTCGGCCGAGACGCGCGCCGTGAACGTCATGTCGCCTGCCTGGTACGTCGTCTCGGGCGGCGGCGCGCCAGCAGACATGTCCGCCGCTGCCATGCGGTACATCGGCATCTGCGGCGGCGACGAGGAAGCATTCAGCGTGCGCACCGCGCCGAGTTCGGCACCGGCCGCACGGGCCAGCGTCTCTGCGTTCAGACGTGCGTCCTGGACGGCAAGAGCCATCGCCTGCCGCTCGAGTTCCTTGCGGCGGGTCGAGTCCAGCATAGCGCCGCCGACCTGGTTCGCTCCTGCACTGACCGCTCGTTCCATCAGGGTGCCAAGCTTTTCGAGATCGCGCAGTTCCACTTCGACCTGGCGGCTGACCACGTATCCCTGCAACTCCTGCTTTCGGGCCTCCTGGTTCCAGGTGTAGTCGGGCTGTACCTGCAAGCCGGTCGCGTTGACGTATTTCGGGTCGATGCCAAGTTCCCTGGTCAGCGCCAGCAAGCGGTCTACGGCTGCGGTGACCGTCGTGCGTGCATCGGGCAGGCCCGGGCGGCGGGCCTCGACGCCCAGCGTCACGCGGGCCATGTCCGGCTGGGCCGTTACCTCGCCCTGTCCACTGACTGCAATCGTGCCCGGGCGCTCGCTTCCGGCCAGCGCCGACCCTGTCGGAATCGCCAACGCGGCCAGCAGGCCGGACAAAATGACCGCGCGCATCGTCATGGCTAGCTCCTTTTAAGCCTGGGTCTCTGATCGTCCCTGAGACTATGACATTCGCGTGGGGCATTCATCCCTTCCGGGCGCCATTCGACTACGCAAACGCTTTTGATTAACATGCCGGCCCTTCGGCCCGGGGGAGGCCGACTGCCGCACGGAGCATAAAATGATCTCGAGATCGGCCTGGCTCACACTGAGCCTGACCATCGTGGCGCTGATCGCACCCGCCCTGGCCTCAGCCGCGGATGCGGCACGCGGCGCCAAGTTGGCCTACACCTGCCAGGGTTGCCACGGCATCCCGAACTACAACAACGCCTATCCCGTCTACAGCGTGCCGAAGCTCGGCGGGCAGCACGCCGCGTACCTGGTCGTGGCGCTCAAGGAATATGCCTCCCAGAATCGCCCGCACGCCACGATGCACGCCCAGGCCGTCACGATGACGGACCAGGACATGCAGGACATGGCCGCCTACCTGAGCGGCCAGGAGCTCAAGCCGGGCGGTCACGCAGTCGGCACGGCGCCCAAGGCCGGCCAGACCTGCGTCGCCTGCCATGGCGGTGACGGCATCGGCATCCTGCCGGAGTACCCGAACCTCGCCGGCCAGCACGCCGACTACATCGAGCAGGCTCTTAAGGCCTATCGCGCGGGGCAGCGCAAGAATCCAGTAATGGGCGGCATGGCGACCTCGCTGACCGACGCCGACATCGAGGCGCTTGCGCGTTACTACTCCAGCCAGCGCCCGAGCCTCTGTTCTACGGACGAAATCCGCAAGGCCGGCAAGTGCCCGGGCACCTGAGGCAGCACAACCGCCTGGGATGACAGGAGAAGGCCGGGCAGACCCGGCCTTCTTGTTTTCGCAGCACCGAGACCGCAGTCTTACTGGCTGGAACCAGAGTGCCCGCGCCGTAGCCGATGTCCAGAGTGCCTGCCACGCCCAGCTCCGCTCCCCTCGCCGTCCCGCTCGGAGACGGCGTCTACCTGATCGATACGCTTTACGTGCGACCCGGACTAGCCGCGAGCCACCTGGTCGTGGACGACGGTCGCGCGGCATTCGTGGATACCGGTGCCGCCCCGGCGGCACCGCGGCTGCTGGCTGCGCTCGACGAGCTCGGGATTGCGCGCGACCAGGTGGACTACGTATTCCTGACACACGTGCACCTCGACCATGCGGGCGGCGCCGGGCAATTGATCGCGGCGCTGCCCAACGCAATGGCGGTGCTGCATCCGCGCGGCGCTCCGCACCTGATCGACCCTGCCAGGCTGATTGCCGGGTCCATAGCGGTCTACGGCGAGGCGAAGTACCGCGAGCTCTATGGCGAGCTGCTGCCGATCCGGGCGGAGCGCGTGCTCGTCACCGAGGACCGGCAGCGCATACGCCTGGGCCACAGGACTTTCGAGTTCTTCGACGCACCCGGTCATGCAAAGCACCACCACTGTCCGGTCGATCTCGACCACCGCGCCGTGTTCGCCGGCGACAACTTCGGAATCTGCTACCGTGAACTCGACACGGAATCGGGCCCGTTCATGCTGCCCACGACCACGCCGGTGCAATTCGACCCCGAGGCCCTGCATTCGACCGTAAGGCGGCTGATGTCCTATGGTCCCCGACGGGTCTTCCAGACGCACTTCGGGCCGGTTGACCAGCTCGAGCGCCTCGAGCGCGACCTGCACGACAACATCGACACGCTGGTACATATCGCCCGCCAGCATTCTGCGGCGGCGGATCGCGGCGCCCGGATCGCAGCCGACATGTATGCGTATTTCGACGCCCGACTCGACGCCCACGGCTGCCGGTTGAGCGATCAGCAACGGCACCTGCTGATCGACGACGACGTGCGACTGAACACCGCCGGGCTCGAGGTCTGGCTGGATCGCTGCTGAGGCACACCGCAGGCCCAGAGCGCAATAATCCGCCACGCTTTCCGCACTCTCCACCATGACGCTTCCCGCAAGCCCAAACACCGTCGGATACCAGCCATGACATCATTCCGCGCCTTCCGTATCCACGAGATCGACCGCAGCATCGTCGCCCGTTTCGACGAGATCACCCTCGACGACCTGGGTCCGGGTGAGGTCGTGGTGCGTGTCAGCCACTCCGACATCAACTTCAAGGACGCGCTCGCCGCAACCGGCAAGGGCCGTATCCTGCGCCGCTACCCGCTGGTCGGCGGCATCGACCTTGCCGGCGAGGTCGTGAGCTCGACCGACGCGCGGTTCGCGCCGGGGCAGCAGGTGCTGGTCACTGGCTGTGGACTTTCCGAGACCCGGGACGGCGGCTACTCGGAATTCGCGCGCTTGCCAGGCGAATCGGTGATCCCGCTGCCTGCGGGCATCAGCGCGCTCGACGCAATGAAGCTCGGCACGGCGGGGTTCACTGCGGCGCTCGCCGTGCACCGCATGGAGCAGAACGGCCAGCAGCCTGCGAACGGCCCGGTGGTGGTCACCGGTGCGACCGGCGGCGTTGGCAGCATTGCGACCAGCATGCTGGCCGGCCGGGGCTACGAAGTCGTCGCGGTGAGCGGCAAGGCGGAGGCCGATCGGTACCTGCGCGACATAGGCGCGGCGCGCGTGCTGCGTCGGCAGGACATCGACCTCGGCTCGAAGCCGATGGAAAAGGCGCTCTGGGCGGGCGCAGTGGACAATGTCGGCGGGCCGCTGCTCACCTGGCTCACGCGCACGGTGGACCAGTGGGGAAACATTGCCAGCGTCGGGCTTGCGGGCAGCCACGAGCTCAACACCACTGTCATGCCATTCATCCTGCGCGGAGTGAACCTGCTCGGCATCAACTCCGTGCTGACGCCGCGGGAGCTGCGGCTCGAGGTCTGGCAGCGGATAGCGACCGACCTGCGGCCGGCAGCGCTCGACCGGATCTGCACGAAGATCGTGGGCTTCGACGAGTTGCCCGATCAGTTCGACGACTACATCCAGGGCCGGGTGACCGGCCGAACCGTGGTGAGGATTCCGTGACCAGCACCGAGACGAAAGACCTGCCAACGCGGACGCTCACGCACCTCGAGCGCCTCGAGGCCGAGGCAATCGAGATCATGCGCGAGGTGGTCGCCGAGTGCGACAAGCCGGTGATGCTCTACTCCATCGGCAAGGACAGCGCCGCGATGCTGCATGTCGCGATGAAGGCGTTCTACCCGGCCAAGCCGCCATTCCCGCTGCTGCACGTGGACACGCGCTGGAAGTTCCGGGACATGTACGCGTTCCGCGAGCGCATGATGAACGAGCACGGCTTCGAGCTGATTGCGTACACCAACCCGGACGGAGTCGAGAAAGGCATCAACCCCTTCACGCACGGATCGGCAATCCACACCGACGTGATGAAGACCCAGGCCCTGAAGCAGGCGCTCGACCTCTACGGCTTCGATGCTGCCTTTGGCGGCGCGCGCCGCGACGAGGAGAAGAGCCGCGCCAAGGAGCGGATCTTCTCGTTCCGCTCGGCGCAGCACCGCTGGGACCCGAAGAACCAGCGACCCGAGCTCTGGCGAATCTACAACACGCGCATGCACAAGGGTGAGTCGATCCGCGTGTTCCCGATGTCGAACTGGACCGAGCTCGACATCTGGCAGTACATCTATCTGCATGACATCCCGATCGTGCCGCTGTACTTCGCGGCCGAGCGCCCGGTGGTGGAACGCGACGGTACGCTGATCATGGTGGACGACGATCGCATGCCGTTGCATCCGGGCGAGAAACCGATGCTGCGTAAAGTGCGATTCCGCACGCTCGGTTGCTACCCGCTGACCGGGGCGATCGAGAGCGACGCCGACACGCTGCCGGCGATCATCCAGGAAATGCTGCTCACGACGAGCTCGGAGCGCCAGGGTCGTGTCATCGACCACGACCAGTCGGCGTCGATGGAGAAGAAGAAGCAGGAGGGGTACTTCTGATGGCACACGTCTCCGACCTGATCGGGCAGGACATCGAGGCCTACCTGCACCAGCACGAACACAAGAGCCTGCTCCGGTTCATCACCTGCGGCAGTGTCGACGACGGCAAGTCGACGCTGATCGGCCGGCTGCTGTACGACTCGAAGATGATTTTCGAGGACCAGCTCACGGCGCTGGAGGCGGACTCGAAGAAGGTCGGCACCCAGGGCGGCGAACTCGATTTCGCGCTGCTGGTCGATGGCCTCGCGGCCGAACGCGAGCAGGGCATCACGATCGACGTGGCCTACCGCTTCTTCTCGACAGACAAGCGGAAATTCATCGTCGCCGACACGCCGGGGCACGAGCAGTACACCCGCAACATGGTCACCGGCGCATCCACGGCTGACCTTGCCGTGATCCTGATCGACGCGCGCAAGGGCGTGTTGACCCAGACGCGGCGCCACAGCTACCTGGTGTCGTTGCTCGGCATCCGCAAGGTGGTGCTGGCGATCAACAAGATGGACCTGGTGGGCTATTCGCAGGAAACCTTCGATGCCATCGTGACCGAGTATCGGGAATTCGCCGCGCGAATCGGCCTGACCGACCTGGTCGCGATCCCGGTGTCAGGACTCCGGGGCGACAACATCAAGGACCCGAGCGAGCACATGGCCTGGTACCACGGGCCGACGCTGATGGGATACCTGGAAGCCGTCGAGATCGAGGACCACCTGCAGCATCTGCCATTCCGCCTTCCGGTGCAGTGGGTCAACCGTCCGAACCTCGATTTCCGCGGCTTCGCCGGAACGATCGCGAGCGGCAGGCTGTCGCGGGGCGAGAAACTGCGCGTGCTGCCCTCGGGTCGAGAAAGCAGCGTGGCTCGAATCGTCACGCTGGATGGTGATCTCGAGAGCGCAGTGGCCGGCCAGGCCGTCACGATTACACTCGAGGACGAGATCGACGTAAGCCGCGGCGACGTGCTCGCGACCACCAAGTCACCGCCCGCCGTCGCGGACCAGTTCGAGGTCACGGTCATCTGGATGTCCGACGAGCCGATGCTGCCCGGACGTCCCTACTGGATGAAGATCGGCACACGGCAGGTCACTGCCACGATCACCGAGCCCAAGTACAAGGTCAACGTCAACACGCTCGAGCATCTGGCGGCCAAGACGCTGGAACTGAACGAGATCGGCGTCTGCAATCTTTCGCTCGACCAGTCGGTCGCGTTCGATCCGTACGCCGAGAACCGCGACACCGGCGGATTCATCCTGATCGACCGGCTTACCAACGCTACGATCGGCGCCGGCCTGGTCCACTTCGCGCTGCGCCGCTCGCAGAACATCCACTGGCAGGCGGTTGACGTCCATAAAGCGGCGCGCGCAGGCCAGAAGGGCCAGAAGCCCTGCGTGCTGTGGCTCACCGGACTTTCCGGGGCAGGCAAGTCCACGATCGCGAACCTGGTCGAGAAGCAGCTGTTGACGCTCGGGAAGCACACTTACCTGCTCGACGGTGACAACGTACGCCACGGGCTCAACCGCGACCTCGGTTTCACCGACGCCGACCGCGTCGAGAACATCCGCCGCGTCGCGGAGGTCGCGAAGCTGATGGCCGACGCCGGCCTGATCGTCATGGTGTCGTTCATCTCACCGTTCCGTGCCGAGCGCCGCATGGCGCGCGGCCTGTTCGAGCCGGGCGAGTTCTTCGAGGTGCACGTGGACACGCCGCTGGCGGTGGCCGAAGCCCGCGACGTGAAAGGCCTGTACGGCAAGGCGCGCCGTGGGGAACTGAAGAACTTCACCGGCATCGACTCGCCGTATGAGCCGCCGGAAAACCCGGAGATCTATATCGACACGACGCACGCGGCGGCAGAGGAATCGGCGACCGCGATTGTCGAAGAGCTGCGCGAGGCGGGGATGCTGGGGTCGGCGGTGTAGGTAACGTCGGCGACGTCGGGCCCGGCGCGACGTAATTGGTATCCGTGCGGCAACTTGTTACGCTCGGGTCTTCCACAGACCGCGCGAGGCGCATCGTTGTCCCTGATCGCAGAACTCAAGCGCCGTAACGTATTCCGGGTCGGTATCGCCTACCTGGCGCTGGGCTGGATCGTCACGGAAGTCACCGCGACGGTGGCGCCTATGCTGCACCTGCCGGAGTGGGTGGGGCCCGTCGTGCTCTGGATCGGTGTGATCGGCTTCCCGTTCGTGGTGATGTTCTCGTGGATCTACGAGCTCACGCCCGAGGGTCTCAAGCGCGAAACCGAGATTGAGCCGTCGGCATCCGTCACGCAGCACACCGCCCGTCGCCTCGACTACCTGATCATCGGCCTGCTGGTGGTGGTGATCGGACTCTATGCATTCCAGGCCTTCCGGCCGGCTGCCGAATCGCACAAGACGGTGATCGCCAGAGCGACACCCGGCGGGGAACCCGGCACGACAGCCCCAGAGTCCGTCGAGGATCGTTCGGTCGCGGTGCTGCCGTTCGTGGACATGAGCGAGGCCCGGGACCAGGAATACTTCGCCGACGGCATCTCGGAGGAACTGCTGAACCTGCTGGCGAAGGTGCCGCAGCTGCGCGTGATCGCCCGCACCTCGTCGTTCTCGTTCAAGGGCAAGGAAGTTGACATCGCCGAGATCGCCCGGAAGCTCAACGTCGCCAACGTGCTCGAAGGCAGCGTGCGGAAATCCGGCGACACGCTGCGCATCACCGCGCAGCTCATCCGGGCATCGGACAGTTCGCACGTCTGGTCGCAGACCTACGACCGCAAGCTGACCGACGTGTTCGCGGTGCAGGACGAAATCGCGGCGGCTGTCGTGGAGCAACTGAAGGTGACTTTGCTTGGCGACGCACCGAAGACGCGCGCCACGGACCCGGAGGCGTATGCGCTCTTCCTGCAGGCGCGCGAGGTCGGACGCCAGGCCAGCCCCGCGGCCTATGAGCAGGCGATCGCCTTGTTCAAGCAGGCGCTGGCGATCGATCCGTCCTATGCGCCCGCATGGGCCGGCCTGGCATTTGTCTACTTCCGCCAAATGGACCTCGGCCAGATCTCGATGGACCACGGGCTTGAGCTTGGCGATCAGGCGATCGAGAAGGCGCTCGAGCATGATCCCGCCTATGCGCTGGCGTACGCGTACATGGCGATGTTCGAAGGGGTCCTCAAGCGGGATTACGCCGCATCGGCCCGGCACCTCGAACAGGCGCTGGCGCTCGACCCCGCTAACGTCGAGATCATCGGCATAGCCTCGGCGATTGCCCGGCGCCTGGGTCGGCTGGAACTGGCCATATCGCTCGCCGAATACTACGTTGCGCAGGATCCGCTGAGCGTCAATGGTTACGCCGGGCTCGGGCTCGCGTACCGCTACACGGGCCAGTTGGACAAGTCGATTGCGGCCTACCGTAAATTGCTGAGCATTGCGCCGGATGCCGGATGGGAGCACACGGCTCTGGGAGATGTGCTGCTGCAGAAAGGCGATGCGAATGCAGCACTGGCGGAGTACCAGAAGGAGCCCGTGGAGGTCTTCCGTCTCGCCGGCCTTGCGCATGCGTACCGGGCCCTTGGCCGGAAGGCCGAGTCAGACGCCGCATTCGCGGAGCTGACCAGGAAGTACCCTGATACGAAATTGTTCACGATAGCGACCGTGCTGGCGGAACGCGGCGACTTCGACGGGGCCTTCGCGACGCTGGACAAGGCCGCGCGGCAGCATGATCTCGACCTCGGAGCGATCGCGGTCTTCCCGGCGTTTGCCCCGATGCACGACGACCCGCGCTGGTTGGCGCTGCTGCGCAGGCTGGGAATGGCGCCGGAGCAACTCGCCGCGATCAGGTTCGACGTCAGCGTTCCAAAGCAGTAGGTGCGCGGGAAAGCGCGCTTAAGTCAAATTGCACCCCTCGCACTTCGGTTAGCTGTAGGCTCCACGAAAATACATGAGGGGACGAGGCGACGCCCGAAGGGCGCCGGACTCGGAATCGTTCTGATGCACCGTTCCGCAAACAGTGGCTCGCCACAAGGCCCAGGCGCCGGAGTCTCCGGCTGGATCGGTCGCGTTCGCGACCGTCTGCTGCCGACCAGCTACGTTGACTGGTCCGACATTCCCGACGGACCCCAGTCCCCCTATCGTGCACGCGTCACGCTGGCGACCGAGCACAGCCCCGACGACGTCGACGTGCTCGAGCGAGAGGTGGTCCGGGGAAAGATGAAGGTCATCTATGAGGTCCGCTGCAGCTGCGGCCGGCGCTGGTTCAACCCGCGCCTCGAGCGAGTCCAGCTCTGCCCGCGCTGCGATCGTGCCGTGCTGCTCGAGCCGCCCGCGTAGCGCCGGGCTAACCCGCCCAGGTTGGCAGGACTGGCCGCGACATACCGGGGCGAAAGCAGGAAGCATCACACTGCGAACAACCGCGCTGGGGTGAGGTCACCGCGCTCATTCCGTCGGCCGCGTCTTGACCATCATCAAAGAGCGCAACTTGAGCACCACCGTACCGTGCTGGTTGGCAAGCACTCCGTCGAAGGTCACGAGCCCACGGTCCGGTTTCGATTCCGAGGCACGCTTGTCTACGCAAGTCATCGTCAGCGTGAGCCTGTCGCCCGGCCGCGCCGGGTTCGGCAACTCGAGCTCGTGCTTGATCGAGGCGATGCCCGCCGTGGGCTCCATCCTGTTCAGCAGCAGGGCCGCAACGGCATAACTGTGGACGCTCGACGCCGTGAGGCCTTTCATCGGCGAGCGCTTGGCCGCCTCGGGATCGACGTGCCAGGGCTGGGGATCCCACTGCCGGGCGAACGCAATGATGTCGTCGGCGTGGAGTTCGTGCGCCCCCGCCGTCTGTGCGGAACCGATTCCGATGTCTTCAAAGTAGCGCATGGTTCCCCCGCTGGCATGCTAACGGTTGCACGGATTCCGATCACGCGTCGCCGGTGACCGTCCAGGCGACCCGGTGCGCCGGGCCGCTGAACGAGCGATTGGGCGGACCGGCGACCTCGCGGCTTCCTGCTACTTCCGTCGAAGGGGCCACCCGGGGCGTGCTGCGTTATCATCCAAGGTCAACACCGCGCTGACAAAAGGGCTAGCCATGACCGTACCCGCCTCCGCTGGAGCCCGGCTCCGGGCCGCACTTGCCGCCGAACGCCCCCTCCAGGTCGTCGGTACGGTAAATGCCTTCAGCGCATTGCTCGCCGAGCGGGCCGGGTTCAGGGCCCTGTACCTTTCGGGTGCTGGCGTGGCGAACACGTCGTTCGGCCTTCCTGACCTCGGCATCACCAGCCTGAACGACGTCTGCGAGGACGTGCGACGGATCTGCTCCGCCACTGAGCTGCCGTTGCTGGTGGACGCCGACACCGGCTGGGGCGCCGCATTCAACATCTCCCGCACGATTTCCGACCTGATCCGCTCTGGCGCGGCCGGCTGCCACCTCGAGGACCAGGTGCAGACCAAGCGCTGCGGTCACCGACCGGGCAAGGCGCTGGTGAGCAGCGAGGAAATGGCAGACCGCATCAAGGCTGCGGTGGACGGCCGCACCGACTCGCAGTTCGTCATCATGGCGCGCACCGACGCGCACGCGGTCGAGGGCCAGCAGGCTGCGATCGACCGGGCCTGCAGGTACGTTGAAGCAGGGGCTGACATGATCTTCGCCGAGGCGCTGAACACGCTCGACGAGTACCGGCAGTTCACGGCAAAGGTGAAAGTACCGGTGCTGGCCAACATCACCGAGTTCGGCAAGACGCCGCTGTTCACGGTCACCGAACTGGAGAGTGCCGGCGTGCAGCTGGTGCTGTATCCGCTCTCCGCATTCCGCGCCATGTCGAAGGCTGCGGAGGCGGTGTACGGCGCGATCCGCCGCGACGGCACGCAGAAGAGCGTGATCGACCGGATGCAGACCCGCGCCGAGCTCTACGAAGTGCTCGGCTATCACGAGTACGAGCGCAAGCTCGATGAACTCTTCAGCCGCGAGGGCCCGGAAAAGTAGCGATTCGCACGGCGCACGACCGGCAGTCTTCGGCACACGACATTCACACACCACATGGACCGCGATGAGGAGCCAACAATGAGCAGCAAGACCACCGCCACTGGCTTCAAGCCCAAGAAATCCGTCGCCCTGTCCGGCGTGACCGCCGGTAATACCGCGCTCTGTACCGTCGGCCGCAGCGGCAACGACCTGCATTACCGCGGCTACGACATCCTCGACCTTGCGGACGGCTGCGAATTCGAGGAAGTGTCCTACCTGCTGGTGCACGGCAAGTTGCCCAGCAAGGCCGAGCTTGCCGGCTACAAGGCGAAGTTGAAGCGGCTGCGTGGCCTCCCGAAAGCCGTGCGCAAGGCGCTGGAGGCGCTGCCTGCTGCGAGCCACCCGATGGACGTGATGCGCACCGGCGCCTCGGTACTCGGCTGCGCGCTGCCGGAGAAAGATGACCACGGCACCGCTGGCGCGCGTGACATTGCCGACCGGCTGATCGCGAGTTTCGGCTCGATGCTGTGCTACTGGTATCACTACAGCCATTCCGGCCAGCGCATCAACGTCGAGACCGACGACGACAGCGTCGGCGGACACTTCCTGCACCTGTTGCACCGCCGGCCGCCGCCGGCGTCCTGGGTGAAGGCGATGCACGTGTCGCTTAATCTCTACGCCGAGCATGAATTCAACGCCTCAACATTTACTGCGCGCGTGATTGCCGGCACGGGCTCCGACATGTATTCGTGCATCACCGGCGCGATCGGCGCTCTGCGCGGGCCGAAACACGGCGGCGCGAACGAGGTGGCTTTCGAAGTGCAGAAGCGCTACGAGAGCCCCGACGAGGCCGAGGCCGATATCCGCGCGCGCGTCGAAGCCAAGCAGGTGATCATCGGCTTCGGCCACCCGGTCTATACGATCGGTGACCCGCGCAATGAGGTGATCAAGGGCGTCGCGCGCGGCCTGTCCAAGGAGGCCGGCGACCTGAAGATGTTCAACATCGCCGAGCGGCTCGAGACCGTCATGTGGGACATCAAGAAGATGTTCCCGAACCTCGACTGGTTCAGCGCCGTCTCGTACCACATGATGGGCGTGCCCACGGCCATGTTCACGCCGCTTTTCGTGATCTCGCGCACCACTGGCTGGGCCGCGCACGTCATCGAGCAACGCATCGATGGCAAGATCATCCGTCCGAGCGCGAACTACACCGGTCCCGAGGATCGCAAGTTTGTGCCGATCGCGAAGCGCAGCTGACGCGGCCATGAACAAGGCGTACCGCAAGCCGCTGCCGGGCACGACGCTCGATTACTTCGATGCGCGCGAAGCCGTCGACGCGATCAAGCCCGGCGCCTGGGAACGCTTGCCGTACACCTCGCGCGTGCTGGCGGAAAACCTGGTTCGGCGCTGCGATCCGGCCGCGCTGGAGGCTTCGCTGCGCCAGCTGATCGAGCGCCGACGTGAGCTGGACTTCCCGTGGTTCCCGGCGCGCGTCGTCTGCCACGACATCCTCGGACAGACGGCGCTCGTCGACCTTGCGGGGCTGCGCGACGCGATCGCTGAGCAGGGCGGCGATCCCGCGAAGGTCAATCCGGTGGTGCCCGTGCAACTGATCGTCGATCACTCGCTGGCGGTGGAGCACGGCGGGTTCGAGAAGGACGCGTTCGCGAAGAATCGCGCAATCGAAGACCGTCGCAACGAGGACCGTTTCCACTTCATCGACTGGACCCGCAAGGCCTTCACGAACATCGACGTGATCCCGCCGGGCAACGGCATCATGCACCAGATCAACCTGGAACGGATGTCGCCGGTGATACACGCCAAGGATGGCGTCGCGTTCCCGGACACGCTGGTCGGAACCGATAGCCACACACCGCACGTGGATGCGCTCGGCGTGATCGCGATCGGCGTCGGCGGCCTGGAGGCCGAGAGCGTGATGCTCGGCCGGGCTTCGTGGATGCGACTGCCGGACATCATCGGCGTGGAGCTTTCCGGCAGGCCTGCGCCCGGCATCACCGCCACCGACGTGGTGCTCGCGCTGACCGAGTTCCTGCGCAAGGAAAAAGTGGTCGGGGCATATCTCGAGTTCTTCGGTGAAGGCGCTTCGGTACTCACGCTCGGCGACCGCGCGACGATTTCCAACATGGCGCCCGAATACGGTGCCACGGCGGCGATGTTCTTCATCGACCAGCAGACGATCGACTACCTGAAGCTCACCGGCCGCGCCGACGAGCAGGTGAAACTGGTCGAGCGCTATGCAACGGAAACCGGGCTGTGGGCCGATGCGCTCGCGACAGCGGAATACGAGCGAGTGCTCAGGTTCGACCTTTCCACGGTGGTCCGCAACATGGCGGGACCGTCGAATCCACACAAGCGCCTGCCGACCTCGGACCTCGCCGCGCGCGGCATTGCGGGCACGTGGGAAGAAAAACCGGGGCAGATGCCCGACGGCGCGGTGATCATCGCAGCCATCACTTCGTGCACGAACACCAGCAACCCGCGCAACGTTATTGCCGCAGGCCTGCTGGCGCGCAATGCCAATGCCCGTGGACTGACCCGCAAGCCCTGGGTGAAGTCGTCACTTGCGCCCGGTTCCAAGGCCGTTCAGCTGTATCTCGAAGAAGCGAAGCTGCTGCCGGAACTCGAGAAGCTCGGTTTCGGCATCGTGGCCTTCGCCTGCACCACCTGCAACGGCATGAGCGGCGCACTGGATCCGAAGATCCAGCAGGAGATCATCGACCGCGACCTCTATGCGACGGCGGTGCTCTCGGGCAACCGCAATTTCGACGGCCGCATCCATCCCTATGCCAAGCAGGCTTTCCTGGCCTCGCCGCCGCTGGTCGTGGCTTATGCCATCGCCGGCACGATCCGCTTCGACATCGAGAAGGACGTGCTGGGTACCGATCACGACGGCAAGCCGGTCACGCTCAAGGACATCTGGCCGAGCGATATCGAGATCGACGCCGTGGTGGCCTCCAGCGTCAAGCCGGAGCAGTTCCGGAAAGTCTACGATCCGATGTTCAAGGTCCGGGTGGCCAGCGGCGAGAAGATCAGTCCGTTGTACGACTGGCGCCCGATGAGCACCTACATCCGCCGTCCTCCTTACTGGGAAGGCGCGCTGGCCGGGGAGCGCACGCTCAAGGGAATGCGACCGCTGGCGGTGGTCGGCGACAACATCACCACCGACCACCTCTCTCCTTCGAACGCGATCATGCTGGACAGCGCTGCGGGCGCGTACCTGGCAAAAATGGGCCTGCCGGAAGAGGACTTCAATTCCTATGCGACACACCGCGGCGATCACCTGACCGCGCAGCGGGCGACTTTCGCCAATCCGACGCTCACCAACGAGATGGCCGTGGTCGATGGCCAGGTGAAGAGAGGATCGCTGGCGCGCGTCGAGCCGGACGGCAAGGTGATGCGGATGTGGGAAGCGATCGAAACCTACATGGAGCGCGGGCAGCCGCTGATCATCGTCGCAGGCGCCGACTACGGCCAGGGCTCGTCGCGCGACTGGGCGGCCAAGGGTGTGCGTCTGGCCGGCGTCGAGGCCATCGTGGCCGAGGGGTTCGAGCGCATCCACCGCACGAACCTGATCGGGATGGGCGTGCTTCCGCTGGAGTTCAAGCCGGGCGTCAACCGCCGCACGCTGAATATTGATGGTACCGAGACCTTCGACGTGACGGGCGAGCGAAAGCCGGGCGCAACACTTTCGCTCGCGATCACCCGCAAGAACGGTGAGCGCGTGGACGTGCCGGTCACCTGCCGGCTCGACACCGCCGAGGAAGTCTCGATCTACGAGGCGGGCGGCGTGCTGCAGCGTTTCGCGAAGGACTTCCTCGAGTCGGCTGGGACAAATTAGGGGACATTCTCCTTAAACAGGGGACATTCTCCTTTTCCGCAGCGGAAAAGGAGAATGTCCCCTCCAGAGCAGGACGACATCGAATGGCCCACGCCCCACAGATCAGGATCCCCGCCACCTACATGAGGGGCGGCACCAGCAAGGGCGTGTTCTTCCGTCTGCAGGACCTGCCGGAGGCGGCGCAGGTGCCGGGCGCGGCACGCGACTCGCTGCTGCTGCGCGTGATCGGCAGCCCCGACCCCTACGGCAAGCAGATCGACGGCATGGGCGGCGCGACCTCCAGCACCAGCAAGACCGTCATCCTGTCGAAGAGCAGCCGGCCGGATCACGACGTCGACTACCTGTTCGGCCAGGTCTCGATCGACAAGCCATTCGTCGACTGGAGCGGCAACTGCGGCAATCTTTCCGCGGCCGTCGGACCATTCGCAATCGCAAACGGTCTCGTGGACGCTGCCCGGGTGCCGAAGGACGGCATCGCGGTCGTTCGCATCTGGCAGTCGAACATCGGCAAGACCATCATCGCGCATGTGCCGGTGGCGAACGGCGCAGTGCAGGAGACCGGCGATTTCGATCTCGACGGCGTGACCTTTTCCGCTGCGGAAATCCAGGTCGACTTCATGAACCCGTCCGATGATGGCGACGCCGACAGCGGTGGCTCGATGTTCCCCACCGGCAACCTGGTGGACGAGCTCGAGGTGCCAGGACTCGGCACGATCAGGGCCACAATGATCAACGCCGGCATCCCGACGATATTCGTGAACGCGGATTCGGTCGGCTACACGGGTACCGAGCTGCAGGACGCGATCAACAATGACGCGAGGGCGCTCGCGATGTTCGAGGACATTCGCGCGCATGGTGCGCTGCGCATGGGCCTGATCAAGCGGGTCGAGGACGCGGGAACGCGCCAGCACACGCCGAAAGTCGCATTCGTGGCGCAACCCGCCAGCTACGTTTCGTCGAGCGGCAAGCGTGTCGAAGCCGGCGACATCGACGTGCTGGTGCGCGCGCTTTCCATGGGCAAGCTGCATCACGCGATGATGGGTACGGCGGCCGTGGCCATCGGCACCGCCGCCGCGATCCCGGGCACGCTGGTCAATCTCGCGGCCGGAGGCAACGCGCGCAACGTCGTGCGCTTCGGCCACCCATCGGGCACCTTGCGGGTCGGCGCGGAAGCGCGGCAGGTTGACGGCCAGTGGACCGTGACGAAGGCCATCATGAGCCGCAGCGCCCGGGTGCTGATGGAAGGCTGGGTCCGTGTTCCTGCCTGAACAGCGGGGGCATTCTCGTTATTCGTGGCGCTTTCCTGCGCCGGACCAGCGAAGATAGAGAATGTCCTCCATTACTGAAGCCGCCCGCGAGCTCGGAGTCGAGCTCAAGCCGGAGCAGGCCGCGAAGCTCATCGCCCATCTCGACCTGATGGACGAATGGGGCCAGCGCATGAATCTCACGGCCATTCGCGATCGCGAACAGCAGCTGACGAAGCACGTACTCGACAGCCTGAGCGTGATTCCCTACCTGCGTGGCCGCCGTATTGCCGACGTCGGCAGCGGGGCCGGGTTTCCGGGAATTCCGCTCGCGATCGTGATGCCGGAGGCACAGTTCGCGCTGATCGAGTCCACGGGCAAGAAATGCCGGTTCCTAGAGCACGTGCGCGACACGCTCGAGATCACCAATGTCGAAGTCGTCCAGGCGCGTGCCGAGGCGTGGAAGCCGGCGGCCCGTTACGACACAGTGCTCGCGCGGGCCGTCGGTCCGCTGGCAGACTTGATCCGAAATGCCGGTGCGCTGGTTGCCGGCAACGGGCGCCTGCTGGCGATGAAGGGCCGGTTCCCCGAAGAGGAACTGGCGAGGAAGGCGAGCGGCTGGAAAGTCACGGCCGTCCACAAGCTCGCGGTACCCGGGCTCGCAGAAGAGCGCCACGTCGTGGAACTCTGCCGGTCGCACGACAAAGCCGCCTGATCGCGGCTATTCTCGCCACATGAAACGCGTCATCGCAGTAGCCAACCAGAAAGGCGGGGTCGGCAAGACCACTACCGCCGTCAACCTTGCCGCCTCGCTGGCTGCGACGAAGCGCAAGGTGCTGCTGGTCGACAGCGATCCGCAAGGCAACGCGACCATGGGCTGCGGCGTGGACAAGGGCAACCTGCGCTACTCGATGACCGAGGTGCTGCTCGGAGACTGTGAAATGGCCGCCGCGCTGATGCCGGTCGAGCCGGGCGGCTTTGCCGTCGTCCCCGGCAACCAGGACCTGGTCGCGGCCGAAGTGCAGCTGATGAGCAAGATCGGGCGCGAAGTCCAGCTCAGGAACGCGCTGCGGCCAATGCGCGGCCTGTACGACGTGATCATCATCGACTGCCCGCCGGCGCTGAACCTGCTGACGCTGAATGCGCTGGTTGCGGCCGACACCGTGCTGGTGCCGATGCAGTGCGAGTACTACGCGCTCGAGGGACTCTCGGCGCTGATGGGCACCATCGAGCAGATCCGCGCCAGCGTCAACCCGGAGCTCAGGCTCGAGGGCATCCTGCGCACGATGTTCGACCCGCGGAACAACCTCTCGAACGAGGTTTCCGCGCAGCTGATCATGCACTTCGGCGACAAGGTCTTCCGCACGGTCATACCGCGCAACGTGCGCCTCGCCGAGGCGCCGAGTTTCGGTAAGGCCGCCATGTTCCACGACAAGGACTCGCGGGGTGCGCTCGCCTACCTTGCGCTCGCGGGCGAGCTGATCCGCCGCGACGAGGAAGGGCAGTCGGCCGACAGCCAGGAAGGGCGCACGGCCGGCGGCGCCTAATTCCCAGCGAGCCGCTCGGGTCGATCCGCTAAACTGCCGGGACTATGGCAAGCAAGCGACCCTCGCTTGGCAGGGGCCTCGAGGCCCTGCTCGGCAAACCCAGCACGACCCCGGGCCAGGAGTCGGCCGCACCCACGCCGCGCGCAGAGGAGGAACTGGCCCACATTCCCGTGGACCTGCTGCAGCGAGGCCGCTACCAGCCGCGGCTCGACATGCGGCCCGAGAGCCTGCAGGAACTCGCCGACTCGATCCGCGCCCAGGGTGTAGTTCAGCCGATCGTCGTGCGACCGGTGGCAGCGCAGCGAGCGGGCGAGGAACAGCGCTACGAGATCATTGCCGGCGAGCGGCGTTGGCGAGCCGCGCAAATGGCGGGCCTGCACCACATCGCCGCCGTGATCCGCCACGTGCCGGACGAGGCGGCGGTGGCGATGTCGCTGATCGAGAACATCCAGCGCGAGAACCTGAATCCGCTCGAAGAGGCCCGTGCGCTCGACCGCCTGATCCGCGAGTTCGAGATGACCCACCAGAGCGCGGCGGATGCGGTCGGCCGGTCGCGGGCCGCAGTCAGTAACCTGCTTCGCCTGCTCGAGCTGGCGGATGAGGTGAAGGCACTGGTCGAGCAGCGGCAGATCGAGATGGGCCACGCCCGCGCGTTGCTTGGCCTGGCCGCCCCTCGCCAGCAAGTCGAGGTCGCGGCGCTGGTGGCACGCAAGGGACTTTCAGTGCGCGAGACAGAGGCGCTGGTGCGCCGGATGCTTGCTCCCAAGGGCAAGGACTCGGAGCGCGACACCCAACGCAGGGATCCGAACGTGGACAAGCTCGAGCGTGATCTCGCGGGCAAGCTTGGCGCGAAGGTGCAGCTGCAACACACGGGCAAGGGCCGCGGCAAGCTCGTCATCAGCTATAACAGCCTGGATGAACTCGACGGGATCATCGAGCACATACAGTAGCCGACCTGTCGCCGCTGAGCCGCCGGCTTCCCCAAAACAGCAGGGTGGAAATCTGGCGCTTGATAATCTTTCCAAAGTAATTACAGAATGTTCAAGTTGCTGTATTTAAATAACTACAACTTCTGATTATCAATATTTAATAAAATCTAAAAGCCCCTTCAGCAACCCGGTCACCCAGCCCGATCACCTACGACCCGGCGGGTCCGGTCGGGTTGGCGGTCGAGCATCTCGCGGGACATCGCCTGCGATGAGCCGGTGCACCCCCGGTGGTGCAGGGTGACAGGCCTGCAGGACAGAAACGAATCCTCGCGACTCGGCAAGCCTCGGTTATCCGCAGCCCCGTACTCGATTGAAGCACTGCAAAAAGACCAGATATAATCATCGGCCTTCCGGACGCCGCACCACGGGGTGTGGCCGGCCCGGGTAACGGTATGAATTGCCACCCGTGGCCGGAGCGCCCGGCACATGACGTGGCTTTTTTGTTGCCCGGAGAATTGGTGAAGGCGTGAGCAACGTCGACATCCAGGTGGGTCGGCGCCAGGCGTTTGCCGTGGTGCTCGGCCAGGTCGTGCTGGGGGCGGTGATGTCGATCGCCTGTCTCCTCGGGTGGGGCCCGCGGGCGGGCGGTTCAGCGCTCGCAGGTGCCGCGATCGGCACGGTCGCCACGGCACTGATGGCCTTTGCAATGCTTCGCCACGGGGAAGGGGCAGGCCTCGGACGAGTGACCCTGAGCTTTTTCTCGGGCTGGCTCGTGAAGGTGGGATTCACGATCGCGGCACTGCTGGTGGCGCTGCGGTCACCGAGGGTCGATGCGGTGCCACTGATAGCGGCATATGCGGCGACCTTCGTCGGGTACTGGATTGCAGCCGCCCGGGTGGGTGGCCGAACAACGAAACGAACGGTTGGAA
Source organism: uncultured Gammaproteobacteria bacterium (assembly GCA_963793005.1). GTDB lineage: Bacteria > Pseudomonadota > Gammaproteobacteria > Steroidobacterales > Steroidobacteraceae > RPQJ01. Next base: position 1,818,247 of record CAWBYP010000002.1, on the reverse strand, counting down.
TGGCGGACTGACAATGGCCAGCGAAGCTAACCTGAGCAGCACCGAATACATCAGCCATCACCTGGCCCACGAGACGGTCGGCCAGGGCTTCTGGACCTGGAACGTGGATTCCTTGTTCATGTCCATCATGCTGGGCGTCGTGACGATCGCGATGTTCTACTCGGTCGCGCGCAAGGCGACGCCGGGGGTCCCGGGCCGCTGGCAGGCTTTCGTCGAGATGATCGTCGAGTTCATCGACACGACCGTCAAGGAAGTATTCCATCTCGACCGCAGCTTCCTCGCGCCGCTGGCGCTCACGATTTTCGTCTGGGTGTTCCTGATGAACGCCATGGACCTGCTGCCGGTCGACGTACCGGGCGCGATCGCAGGCTGGTTCGGTTTTCATCACTGGCGAGCAGTGCCGACCGCCGACCTGAACACTACCTTTGCCATGTCGCTGACGGTGTTCTTCCTGGTCATCTTCTACAGCATCAAGGCCAAGGGCGCCGGTGGCTATGTCCACGAGCTGTTTACCGCGCCGTTCGGCGCACATCCGCTGCTGTGGATCCCGAACCTGCTTCTCAACGTCGTCGAGCTGCTGTCGAAGCCCGTATCGCTCGCGATGCGACTGTTCGGAAACATGTACGCCGGCGAGCTCGTGTTCATGCTGATCGCGCTGCTCGGTGCAAGCTGGGCCGGCTTCACGATCGCGAGCAGCACGTCGATGCTCGGCCACTTCCTGATGGGTGCTGGCTGGGCGATCTTCCACATCCTGATCATCACGCTGCAGGCGTTCATCTTCATGGTGCTGACCGTCGTGTACTGCGCGATGGCCACCGAACATCACTGACCCGTATTCACGTTCAAGTAACCGCACTTCCGCCAGGAGACGACAGATGGAAAACCTCGCCCTCATCGCACAGGTCCAGGCCTACACCGCGATCGCACTCGGCCTGATCATCGGCCTGGGCGCGATCGGCGCCTGCATCGGCATCGGCATCATGGGTTCGAAGTTCCTCGAGGCGGCCGCGCGCCAGCCCGAGCTGATCCCGACTCTACAAGGACGTATGTTTCTATTGGCTGGCCTGATCGACGCCGCGTTCCTGATCGGTGTAGCGCTCGCGATGTTCTTCGCCTTCGCGAACCCGCTGCTCGCCCGTTTCGGTTGACCACCGCCTGACGCGAGGTCGTCGCCATGAACATCAATGCGACGCTGTTCGGGCAGGCAGTCGTTTTCGCAGTCCTGATCTGGTTCACGGTCAAGTTCATCTGGCCGCCCCTTCTGCAGGCGATTGAAGATCGCCAGAAGAAGATTGCCGACGGCCTCGCTGCCGCCGAGCGGGGGCAGAAGGAGCTGCAGCAGTCGCACGGCGACGCAGCAGAGATCGTGAACGAGGCGCGCGAGAAGGCGCTGAAGATCGTCGACCAGGCGAGCCGCCGTTCGAACGAGATCATCGACGAGGCACGAGCCACCGCGATTACCGAGGGCCAGCGGCTCGTCGGCGACGCGCGGCAGGAAGTGCAGCTCGAGCAGGCTCGCGCACGCGACGCGCTCCGCAAGGACGTGGCGCGGCTCGCGGTTGCCGGGGCTTCCCGCCTGCTCGAGCGCGAGATCGATCCCAAGGCGCACGCGGACCTGATCGAGAAGCTCGCCACCGAGATCGAGGGCGCCAAGGCCTGACGGCCGGGGCACCCGCCAGGAGTAACGACTGATGGCCGAAAGAGCCACCGTAGCGAGACCGTACGCCAGGGCAGCATTCGCGTATGCGAGCGAGACCGGGCGTGTGGCGGAATGGTCCGGCTGGCTTGCGCGCGCGCGCAGCGTCGTGGCCAGCGAAGAATTCGAGAAGCTCGAACGCAGCCCGGGCATCACCGGGGCGGACCTGACCGGGCTCGTGACCGGCATCTGCGGCGATGCGCTCGACTCGCACTCGAAGGCATTCGTGGCGCTGCTGTCGGAGAATGGCCGCCTCGATTTCCTGCCGGAAATCGCCTCGCAGTTCGAGGAACTGAAGGCCGAGGCCGAAAACGTCGTGGACGCCGAGGTGTGTTCCGCGGCCGATCTCGACGAGCGCCAGCGTGAACGGCTCGCGACGGCGTTGAGCAAGCGGCTTGGCCGCGATGTGCGGTTGCATTGCAGCGTCGACCCGTCACTGGTGGGCGGCGCGATCGTGCGTTCCGGCGATCTCCTGATAGACGGCTCGCTGAAGGGCCGGCTCGAGCGGCTCGAAACCGAATTGACCGGCTGAGAATCAATCCAGGCCCGGCCGCAGACACGGCCAAGGCCCGCAGAGGAAAGCAGACATGTCCATCAAGGCTTCTGAGATCAGCGAACTGATCAAGGCACGCATCCAGAACTTCGCCGCGACCACCGAGGCGCGCAGCGTCGGTACCGTGGTGACCGTAACGGACGGCATCTGCCGAATCCACGGGCTGCAGGACGCCATGCAGGGCGAAATGCTCGAGTTCCCCGGCAACACCTACGGCCTCGCGCTGAACCTCGAGCGTGACTCGGTCGGCGCGGTGATCATGGGCGCCTACGAGCACATCACCGAGGGTGACACGGTCAAGTGCACCGGGCGCATCCTCGAAGTGCCGGTCGGCGAGGCGCTGATCGGTCGCGTCGTCAACTCGCTCGGCCAGCCGATCGACGGCAAGGGCCCGATCGACGCGAAGGAATTCGACGTGATCGAGAAGGTGGCGCCGGGCGTGATCGAGCGCCAGTCCGTGAGCCAACCGGTGCAGACCGGCCTGAAGGCCATCGACGCGATGGTTCCGGTAGGTCGTGGCCAGCGCGAGCTGATCATCGGCGACCGCCAGACCGGCAAGACTGCCGTCGCGGTCGACACGATCATCAACCAGAAGGGCAAGGACCTCATCTGCGTCTACGTCGCGATCGGCCAGAAGGCTTCGACCATCGCCAACGTGGTGCGCAAGCTCGAGGAGACCGGTGCGATGGCCTACACCATCGTGGTCGCGGCCACCGCATCCGATTCAGCCGCCATGCAGTACATCGCTCCGTATGCCGGCTGCACGATGGGCGAGTATTTCCGCGACCGTGGCCAGGACGCGCTGATCATCTATGACGACCTGACCAAGCAGGCGTGGGCGTATCGGCAGGTTTCGCTGCTGCTGCGCCGCCCGCCGGGCCGCGAGGCATATCCGGGCGACGTTTTCTACCTGCACTCACGGCTGCTCGAACGCGCCGCGCGGGTCAACGAGGAATACGTCGAGAAGTTCACCAAGGGCAAGGTCAAGGGCAAGACCGGCTCGCTGACCGCGCTGCCGATCATCGAGACCCAGGCTGGTGACGTGTCGGCATTCGTGCCGACCAACGTGATCTCGATCACCGACGGCCAGATCTTCCTCGAGACCGACCTGTTCAACGCAGGCATCCGTCCAGCCATCAACGCAGGCATCTCGGTGTCGCGCGTCGGTGGCGCGGCGCAGACCAAGGTCATCAAGAAGCTCGGCGGCGGCGTGCGTCTTGCGCTTGCGCAGTACCGCGAACTCGCGGCGTTCGCGCAGTTCGCCTCCGACCTCGACGACGCCACCCGCAAGCAGCTCGACCGCGGCAAGCTCGTGACCGAGCTGATGAAGCAGCCGCAGTACTCGCCGCTTTCAGTGGCGGACCAGGCGATCACGCTGTTCGCGGTGAGCAAGGGCTACTTCGACGAAGTCGAAGTGCAGAAGGCGCTGGCGTTCGAGTCAGGTCTTCGCCAGCACATTCACGCGAAGTTCAAATCGCTGATCGACCGGATCGAGGATACGAAGGACCTCACTGCCGACGACGAGAAAGCCCTCGCCGAGGCGATCGAGGACTTCAAGAAGAACGGCGCTTACTGACCGGACTGCGGGAACACTCATGCCGGGCATCAAGGAAATCCGCGTCAAGATCAAGAGCGTGCAGGGCACGCGCAAGATCACCAAGGCCATGGAAATGGTCTCCGCGTCAAAGATGAAGAAGGCGCAGGACCGGATGCGTGCGGGCCGTCCGTACGCACAGCGCATCCTCTCCATCGCAATGCACGCGGCGCAGGCCAACACCGAGTACCGCCACGAACTGCTGACGCGCCGCGAGACGGTGAAACGCGTCGGCGCGATCCTTATCACGACCGACAAGGGTCTGTGTGGAGGCCTGAACACCAACCTGCTGCGCGTGATGCTGAACCAGCACAAGGAGTGGATCGCGAAGGGCATCGAGGTCGAGTACTGCACCATCGGCAACAAGGGCTTCGGCTTCGTGAACCGCATGGGCGGCACGATAGTCTCGCAGGTCGTGAACTACGGCGACCGGCCGGCGCTCGAGCGGCTGATCGGCCCGGTGAAGATGCTGATCGACGGCTACCGCGAAGGGCGGCTCGACGAGGTGCACATCTTCTCGAACCGCTTCGTCAACACGATGAAGCAGGAGCCGATCCACGCGACGATGATCCCTATCCCGCACGACTGGCAGACACCCGACGGCACATCGCTGGCCGACGAAAAGATCGGCGTCGGCAGCTGGGACTATCTCTACGAGCCCGACGCGAAGACGGTGCTCGACGAGTTGCTGGTTCGGTACCTCGAGACCTTCGTGTACCAGGCCGCGGCAGAGAACATCGCGTCCGAGCAGTCGGCGCGAATGGTTGCCATGAAGGCGGCCTCCGACAATGCGCAGAGCATCATCGAGGAACTGCAGCTCATCTACAACAAGAGTCGCCAGGCCTCGATCACCAAGGAACTCTCCGAGATCGTAGGCGGCGCGGCGGCCGTGTAGACGGGCACGGATCCACGGCAGCGAACACACATCACTTTTCAGTCGAGAATGACCATGTCACAAGCCCACGGCACCATCGTCCAGACCATCGGCGCGGTAATCGATATCGAGTTCCCGCGCGACGCGATGCCAAAGATCTATGACGCACTCGTCCTCGAGGACGGGGCAAACCCGCTCGCCGAGAAGGGGCTCACGTTCGAGGTCGAGCAGCAGCTCGGCGACGGCGTCGTGCGCACCATCGCGATGGGTTCCTCGGACGGCCTGCAGCGCGGAATGAAGGTCCGCAGCACCGGCGCGCCGATCTCGGTTCCAGTCGGTCCGGGCGTGCTCGGACGCGTGATGGACGTGCTCGGACGCCCGATCGACGAGCGCGGCCCGATCGAAGCCGCCGAGAAGCGCTCGATCCACCAGCCCGCGCCGAAGTTCGACGAGCTGTCGCCCTCGGTCGAGTTGCTCGAGACCGGCATCAAGGTCATGGACCTGATCTGCCCGTTCGCGAAGGGCGGCAAGATCGGCCTGTTCGGTGGCGCTGGCGTGGGCAAGACCGTCAACATGCTCGAGCTGATCAACAACATCGCGATGCAGCACTCGGGCCTGTCGGTGTTTGCCGGCGTGGGCGAGCGCACCCGCGAGGGCAACGACTTCTACCACGAGATGTCGGAGGCGAAGGTCATCGTGCAGGAAGACCTGAGCCAGTCGAAGGTGGCCATGGTGTTCGGCCAGATGAACGAGCCGCCGGGCAATCGACTGCGCGTCGCGCTCACGGGCCTGACGATGGCCGAGCGCTTCCGTGATGAAGGTCGCGACATCCTGTTCTTCGTCGACAACATCTACCGCTTTACGCTGGCCGGAACCGAAGTGTCCGCGCTGCTCGGCCGCATGCCGTCGGCGGTGGGTTACCAGCCGACGCTGGCCGAGGAAATGGGCCGCCTGCAGGAGCGCATCACCTCGACGAAGGTCGGTTCGATCACCTCGATCCAGGCCGTGTACGTTCCCGCGGACGACCTCACGGATCCTTCGCCGGCCACGACCTTCGGGCACCTCGACGCCACCGTCGTGCTGTCGCGCGACATCGCCTCGCTCGGCATCTACCCGGCCGTGGATCCGCTCGACTCGACCTCGCGCCAGGTCGATCCGCACATCATCGGCGAAGAGCACTACGAGACCACCCGTGCGGTGCAGGCCGTGCTTCAGCGTTACAAGGAACTGCGCGACATCATCGCGATCCTGGGCATGGACGAACTGTCGCCCGAGGACAAGCTGACGGTGGCCCGCGCGCGCAAGATCCAGCGCTTCCTGTCGCAGCCTTTCCACGTCGCCGAGGTGTTCACCGGCAGCCCTGGCAAGTTCGTGTCGCTGAAGGACACGATCCGCGGCTTCAAGGCCATCGTGAACGGCGAGTACGACCACCTGCCGGAGCAGGCCTTCTACATGATCGGCGCGATCGAAGAGGCGGTGGAAAAGGCGAAGAAGCTGCAGTAGGCAATGAATCGCTACCCGCCAACCGCTCGTCAACCAGGGTAATACGATGTCCACCATCCGCATCGATGTCGTCAGCGCGGAAAAATCCATCTACTCCGGCGAAGCGGAGTTCGTGGTGCTGCCGGGCACGATGGGCGAGCTCGGCATCTATCCGCGCCACGCGCCTCTGATCACGCAGATCAAGTCCGGGACGGTACGCATCAAGGTCCCTGGCAAGGAAGAGGAAGAGATGGTGTGGGTGCAGGGAGGCATACTCGAAGTGCTTCCGCACCACATCAATGTGCTCTCCGACACAGCGATTCGGGCGGCGGACCTCGACGAAGCCAAGGTGCTCGAGGCGAAGAAGCAGGCCGAGGAAGCAGTCCGTGCCCGCACTGAGAAGCAGGAAATCGCGACCGCCGAGGCCGAGCTGGCGGCGATCAGCGCGCAGCTGCAGGCGATCCAGAAGCTGCGCAAGGTGCGGCGCTAGGGACTGTCCCCGAAGGGGACTGTCCCTATTTCCGCCGCAGGGACTGTCCCTTGATGGAGCGCAAAAAAAGGGCCCGCTATGCGGGCCCTTTCTACGTCCGGGCTATCGCCCAGGCGACTACTTGAGCTTCAGCTCGCGCATCAGCTCACTGCCCAGCACCGTGCGCAGCTTGCCGCGTGACACCGTGTCGTCGCTCGACTTCTTCATGTCGCCGAAGATCTTCTCGGCCATGGCATCGCTCTTCGCGTCCAGGTCATCGAGTGCGGCCATGTTCTTGTAGACCGTGACCAGGTACAGGTCCGGATCCTTCGGAGTACGCGGTGCAGTCGCGTATACGTTGTAGCCGAGGATGACGCCCGCGGCCTTCTGCGCGTCCATGAATTCCTTGTAGGGTCCGTCGAGCCACTTCATGTATTCGTTGAACATCCCGGGCTCGGTCTTGATCGAGGACACCTCGACCACGGCGCCTTCCGTGTACGGCCGATCGACGGCCAACGCGGTACCGATGGCGAAAAACGACAGGAACAGGCCGGCCAGCGCGCCGAGCGCGCGATTTCTGAACTTCATAGTGTCTCCCTTTGAGATTGTTTCGCGTGGGGCAGCCCACGCTGTTTGGAGCAGGGCAGCTGCCCCGCTGCCGACCACCATACGCCCCTGAGCCACAGCGGTCACGTTGCAGCGCAAAGCCAGACGGCAGCGAGCGAGTGCTTCGGTACAATGTCGCGCAATCGCCAGACGCGGACCTGCCCATGCCCCTTTCAGTCGTGATCCTGGCCGCCGGCCAGGGCAAGCGCATGAACTCCGACCTGCCCAAGGTGCTGCAGCCGCTGGCAGGCCGGCCGCTGCTCGGGCACGTGCTCGATGCCGCGCGCGGCCTGGACGCGACGGCGACCTGCGTCGTGTATGGCCACGGTGGTGACCAGGTGCCTGCTGCGTTTCCGGGTGCGGACGTGCACTGGGTCTTGCAGGCAGAGCAGCACGGCACCGGGCACGCGGTGGCGCAGGCCATGCCGCAGGTGCCGGATGATCACCTGGTGCTGGTTCTCTACGGTGACGTACCGCTGGTACAGGTCGAGACGCTGTCGAAACTCGTCGCTGAGGCGGGTGAGGGTGCCATCTCGATCCTGAGCGTGGTGTTGGCAGACCCGGCGGGCTACGGGCGCGTCGTGCGCGACGGTGCCGGCAACGTCGTGCGCATCGTCGAGCACAAGGACGCGAACACGAAGGAACGCGCGATCCACGAGTGCAACTCTGGCGTCATGTGTGCTCCGGCCGGCCGCTTGCGCGAGTGGCTTGGCGCGCTGAAGAATGACAATTCCCAGGGCGAGTACTACCTCACCGACGTGATCGTCGCGGCGGTCAGGAGCGGCCTCAAGGTACGTGCGGTGATCGCACCCACTGAGGCCGAGGTGCTCGGCGTCAACGACCGGCTGCAGCTTGCTGAGCTGGAAACTGCCTATCGGCGCCAGCGTGCGGTCGAGCTGATGCTGGCCGGCGTGACCATAGTGGACCCGGCGCGGTTCGACGCGCGCGGTCCGGTCAGCGTCGGTCGCGACGTGTACGTCGACGTGAACGTGGTGTTCGAGGGCACGGTCAAGCTCGGTGACCGCGTGCGCATCGGCCCCAACGTGGTGATTCGCGATTCGGAAATCGGCGACGACACGGAGATCCTTGCCAACTGTGTGATCGATCGCGCGGTCGTTGGCCCGCGATGCAAGGTCGGCCCCTTCGCGCGGCTGCGTCCTGAGGCGCTGCTGCACGAGGACGTGCACGTCGGCAACTTCGTCGAGGTTAAGAAGTCGGAGTTGAAACGCGGTGCGAAGGCCAACCACCTCACCTACCTCGGCGACGCGACGATCGGCGAGAAGGTGAACGTCGGCGCCGGCACGATAACCTGCAACTACGACGGCGTGAACAAGTGGCGCACGGAGATCGGTGACGGCGCGTTCATCGGCTCCGGCACGATGCTGGTCGCGCCGGTGAACATAGGCGCCGGTTCCACCATCGGCGCCGGATCCACCATTACCCGCGATACGCCCGGGGACAAGCTCACCCTCGAGCGCTCGAAGCAGGTCACCATCCCCGGCTGGAAGCGTCCCGAGAAAAAATAGGTGCCTGGCACCTATTTCCGGCGACGCGGATTCTACGCAGCGAAATGTGAGGCGGGACCGGGCAAGCCCACCCACGCTTCGTACTACAATCACAGGCAAGCCAGCCCCGGAGCGGCCAACATCCCGGGAAGCCCCCGAGAGGGTCTAGTCCTTTGATCTGCAAGAAATTCTGGTAGCCTCGCCTACCCGACAAAAAGGAACAACCGCATGTGCGGAATCGTTGGAGCCATTGCCGATCGTGATGTCGTCCCGATCCTGATCGAGGGACTGAGGCGCCTGGAGTATCGGGGCTACGATTCGGCGGGAGTTGCCGTACTGAACGGGAGCGGCCAGATGCAGCGCCGGCGCACGGTCGGCAAGGTGCGCATGCTCGAGGAAGCACTCGAGACCGAGCCCACCCACGGGGCCCTCGGGATCGCGCACACGCGCTGGGCTACCCACGGCGTGCCGAGCGAACGCAATGCCCATCCGCACATCTCCCGCGACGGCATCGCAATCGTGCACAACGGCATCATCGAGAACCACGATGAGTTGCGCGCCGAGCTGCAGCGGCTGGGCTACGAGTTCTCCAGTGAGACCGACACCGAGGTCATCGCTCACCGGATCCACTACCACCGCAAGGTGACCGGCGACCTGTTCAAGGCTGTGCGTGCGACAGTCGCCGAACTGGATGGCGCGTTTGCGCTGTCGGTGATTTCGAGTGACGACCCGGACAGGATCGTGCTGGCCCGCCAGGGCTGCCCGGTGGTCGTAGGCCTCGGCGAGGGCGAGAACTATGTCGCCTCGGACGTTGCCGCATTGTTGCCGGTCACGCGCCGCTTCGTTTTCCTGGAGGAAGGCGACGTCGGTGAGATCCGCAAGACTTCCATCCGGATCATCGACAAGGATGGAAACACGGCGCAACGACCCGAATGGCTGAGCGAGCAGTCTGCCGACGCCGCCGAGAAGGGCGAGTTCCCGCATTACATGCTCAAGGAGATCTTCGAGCAGCCGCGCGCCGTAGCGCAGACCCTCGAAGGGCGCGTGGTCGGCGGCAAGCTGCTCGAGGCTGCATTCGGACCAGCCGCGCAGGCGGTTTTCGCCAAGACCCAGGCGGTACGGATCGTTGCCTGCGGCACCAGTTTCCACGCAGCTACGGTCGCCCGGTATTTCATCGAGCAGATCTGCAGGCTGCCGTGCTGGGTTGAGATCGCGAGCGAATACCGGTATCGCAACCCGGTCGTGCCGAAGAACACGCTGTTCGTCAGTGTCTCGCAGTCAGGCGAGACTGCGGATACGCTAGCCGCGCTGCGGATGGCAAAGCAGGCGGGCTACCTTTCGCAGCTCGCCATCTGCAATGTGCCGGAAAGTTCGCTGGTGCGCGAATCCGAACTGGTGATGCTGACGCGCGCCGGCCCCGAGATCGGTGTCGCCTCGACCAAGGCCTTCACCACACAGCTGGCCGCGTTCGGCATGCTGGTCGTGGCGTTGGCCAAGTTCCACAGCGCGGACGCGGAGCGCGAGCGCGGCCTGGTGCAGCGGTTGATCGGAATTCCTTCGCTGATCGAAAGCACGCTCGCGCTCGACGACACGATCCGTGAGCTGGCGAAACGTTTTGCCGACAAGCACCATGCATTGTTTCTCGGCCGAGGCGCGATGCATCCGATCGCGATGGAAGGCGCGTTGAAACTCAAGGAAATCTCCTACATCCACGCCGAGGCGTATCCGGCCGGCGAACTGAAGCACGGCCCGCTCGCGCTCGTGGATGCGGATATGCCGGTGATCGCGGTCGCGCCTAACAACGACCTGCTCGAGAAGCTCAAGTCGAACCTGCAGGAAGTGCGGGCCCGCGGCGGCGAGCTGTACGTGTTCGCGGATCCAGAGTCGGGAATCGAATCGTCCGAGGGCGTGACGGTGATCCAGATGCCACGGCACGTCAGCTATTTCCAGGCGCCGGCGGTGTACACGATACCGCTGCAACTGCTCGCATATCACTGCGCGCTGTTGAAGGGCACCGACGTCGACCAGCCGAGGAACCTCGCGAAGAGCGTGACGGTGGAGTAGATGGGCACCGGCGCAGGCGCGCAGTGGGCGCGCAGGGAAATTGTCATGCTTCGGACAACAAGCGGCGCCGGTCTGCCGGCCCGGCCTGCCTAGACCGTGACGCCATTGCGCGAAGGCCCGCGGCCGGCAGGCGCAGTGCGGCTCTGGCTGGCGACCCTGAACTCGGTCCAGGGGCTGAAGCAGTGCTATCGCAGTGAAGCCGCCTTTCGCCAGGAAGTCTGGGCGGCGTGCGTGCTGATTCCCCTCGGGGTCTGGCTCGGCCGCACCGGCGTCGAACGAGCGCTGCTCGCGGGCAGCGTGCTGTTCGTGATGATCGTCGAGCTGCTCAATACCGCCGTCGAGGTGGTGGTCGATCGCATCGGCCACGAGCGGCACCATCTTTCCGGATTCGCCAAGGACCTCGGCTCGAGCGCCGTGCTGCTGGCATTGCTGCTTGCGGCCATGACCTGGCTGCTGGTGCTCGCCGACCGGCTTGGCCTGGCCTGAAACGACGTCGAGAGAGCTGGCCCGCCTTGCCTCGATCCTGTTCCCTGCCGCGCGTTCGCGCGGACAGGTGCTTCAGGCACACCTTGAGAACGGACTGCACCGGACTGGCACATCCGGCGGTCGCGTGTTCGCAGGCCCGCGCGTTTCAGGCCCCGGCCTGCCCCTGCAGCACGCCCACCGTGAGGTCATCACGCCTGCCAGCGAAGTACTTGTCGAGAAGCCGCTCGAAAACCAACTCCTGGCCGGCCGCGTGCGCAAACAGCGTCAGGCTGGATCGCAGCTTCATGGCGTCGGTCGAGCCGAAGATGCCCGTGACTGACTCCCGGGAATCGAGTGCTTCGAGCGCTTCCGCGCACTCACGCAGGCGCGCGCCCAGCACGGGATGCGAAAGATAAGCTCGCGCCTCGGCGAGTCCGGTAATTCCGTAGCGTCTTGCCGTCGCGCTGTACCCCAGCCCCTGCACCTGCGGGAACACGAACCACATCCAGTGCGACTGCTTGCGGCCAGCGCGGATCTCGGCGACGGCACTCTCGTAGCTTTCTGATTGCGCTTCGACGAAGCGTTCGAGATCGAATGGATCCGAGGCCGTCATGCCTGAACATGATACCTCGCGCACGCAGAAAGGGATCCTGCCTTTCCTGCGGAGCAGGGCACCAACCGGCGCAGGGTTTAACCCCGTAACGCCTGGCTCTCCGTTTACAGGGATACACACCCGCAAACGGAGACCGAGCCATGAGTCATGCCATCAACCGCCGAACGCTGCTGGCCGTCGCAACGGCGACGATACTGGCCGCAGCGCTTGTTCCGCTCACCGTCTCGCACGCCGACTCGCTGGCGCGCGTGGACGTCTATGACCGAAGCGCCGGCGAGGCGTTGCCTGTCTACCGCCAGCACGGCCGACGGTATGTCGTGGGCCAGCCCGGCAACGAGTACGCCGTCCGCATTCGAAACTGTTCCGACCGACGACTGCTGGCGGTTGTAAGCGTGGATGGCGTCAACGCCGTGACCGGCGAGTCGGCCTCGCCCGACCAGTCGGGGTATGTCATCGAGCCGGGCGGTTACGTGAACATCCAGGGCTGGAGAAAGGACCTGAGCCGTACCGCGGCGTTCTACTTCTCGGATCCGGCCGACTCATATGCGGCTCGCACCGGGAGGCCGAACGACCTCGGCGTGATCGGCGTGGCCCTGTTCCAGGAGCGCCGTGTCGAACGGCAGGCCTGGCTCAGCCGGGAGAATCGGTCGCCTGCGCCGGGCGCGCTGGAACGGGACGAGGCTGGTAGTGCCGCGGAGGCCAAGGCCGGGCGCGCAGCCGGCAACACGGCGGCTGCACCGACGATGCAGCAGCCATCGCTTGGTACCGGGCACGGTCGCGGCGAGTACTCACCGGTCGAGCAGGTGGAGTTCGTGCGCGCCAGTTCGCGGCCGGACGAAATGATCGCCATACGTTATGAACGTCGCGAGACGCTCGTCGCAATGGGGGTGATTCCGGAACCGAGATACAGCTTCCAGAACCGCCAGCCCGATCCGTTTCCGGGCGTGACGGGCTTCGTGCCGGATCCTTGAGTGACTCGATTGCCGCATCCGTCGCGCAGGTCGATACTGCGCGACGGATGCGACCCCCGAACGACGAGCAGGAGCCCTCCAGCGACGAGGCATTGATGCGCGACTACGGTCGTGGCGATGCGCGCGCGTTCGAGACGCTTTATGCGCGCCACAAGGCGGCGACCTACCGGTACTTCCTGCGACACTCGGCCGGCAATGCAGCTACGGCAGCAGAACTGCACCAGGACCTCTGGCTGAAGGTCATCGGCGCACGCGATCGCTACGAGGCGCGGTCGAAGTTCTCGACCTGGCTGTACACGCTTGCGCGACACCGCATGGTCGATCACTGGCGCTCCCGCAATGGCGTCACGCTGGCCTCGCTCGAGGACGAGGCGACCGCGGCGCAGGCCGAGGAGCTGATGTCGACGTTGCAGGATGCGAGCAACGATCCTCAGCATGCAGCAATCGACGCACAGACGAGGAGCCGACTCGTCGCGGCGCTCGCCGGCGTACCGAAACTGCAGCGCGATGCGTTCCTGCTGCACATCGAGGGGGGCCTCTCACTGGAGGAGATCGCCAGCCTCACCGCTGCAACCGCGGAGACCGTCAAGAGCCGCTTGCGCTATGCCTATCGCCGGCTGCGCGCGGCGCTGGAGGACCTGCAATGAGCAATCAAGAGTACCGGGATCCACAGGGCACGGGAGAGGATGCGGCCTTGAGGGGGGCGTGGCGCCAGGCCTCGGACGAGCTTCCGCCGTCGGAACTCGACGCTGCGATCGTCGCGGCCGCCCGCAGGTCGGTGGAGAATCGCGGCAGAGCGACAAAGACTGCCAGCGAGGGCAAGCGCTCGCGGAACTGGATCACGCAATGGCAGCCATTGGCAGCTGCGGCGACGGTGGCCGGCCTCGCGTTCATCCTGCTGCAGGTAATGCCGCGCGATCGTGATGTGGCGCCGTCGATCCGGATGGAAGAATCCGTACCGGCGCCAGCCACGCCCCGGCCAGGCACGACTGAATTGGCCCCGACTGAACGAGCCGCAGCGGTGCCAGGAACAACCCAAGCTGCAGTGGCCGAGCAGAAAACGGGTGGCCAGTTGGCAGGCAGCACGAACGTCGACGTGCCGCCTCCGTCCGCCGGTGCCGCCGCCGACCAGGGGCCGGCAGAGCCGTCCCCCAACTCGCGGGCAAACGTGGCGACGCCGGAGCCTGCGCGAGCTGGGGAGGAAATTGCTGTCCCCAAGGCGTCGGCAGAGGTCGATCGGCAGCCTACGGTGATGCCGCGGGATGCCGACTCGGGTGCGTCGATCGCTGCGCCGGCGCCGGAGAAGAGGCAGCGCGATGAGGCGGCGATGAATGCCACGGAATGGTCGACGAGAATCGAAGCGCTGTACCAATCGGGTGATCTGGCCGGTGCGGTGGCTGCACTGCGTGCGTTCCGTGCGGCAGAGCCGGACGCGGACTCATACCTGCCCGATTCGCTCCGCGACTGGGCCCGAACGGTGAAGTGAGGACGCCAGGTCGGCGCCTTACGCCGTCCGGCTACCCGGGAATCTCTGGCTCGACGAGGTGCGCAAGTTGCGCGAGTGACTCCTGCCAGCCGAGATAGCACATCTCGAGCGGAATGGGCTCGGGTATACCTTCCTGCACCACGCTGAGCTCAGTTCCGCACGACACCTGCGTCAGGGTAATCACAGTCTGCATTTCTCCCGGCAGGGTCGGATCGTCGAATACATCCGAATAGCGAATCTTCGCGGATGGCACGAGCTCGAGATATTCACCCCCGAATGAATGGCCCTGGCCGGCCGAGAAATTGCTGAAAGTCATTTTGAAGGTTCCACCGACACGAGCATCCATGTGGTGGACCTTGCACGTAAAACCGTAGGGCGGAAGCCACTTGGCCATCGCCTCTGCGTCCAGGAACGCCCTATAGACGCGCTCCGGGGGCGCACGGAGGACGCGGTGAAGCCGAACCGTGCCTTTCGACATCACAAATCACCTCTCGAGTCGTGGTGAGAAGCGTTGGCCAGGAGCGGCCGGCCGGGAGATCAGGACGCGTGCATCCTCGGGCCGCCGCCCAGCAGTCTTGCAGGCAGCATCACGATCGCGCGGAACAACGCGAACACTCCCTCGAATGCGATTCCGAGCAGCCGGAACGGCAGCAGCAGCAGCCACACCACCGGCCACGCGACCAGCGCGAGGATCGCGAGCGGCCAGCAGACCACGAGCAGCAGCAACCACAGGAGGAACTTCATCATGCGAATAATCTAACATTGCCGGGATGTCGCGCGCACTCCGAATTCTGTTGATAGCGCTGGCCGCATTCGCGCTGCTCCAGTGGTGGCCCGGGCAGCGCGAGGCCGTGCCCGATGTTGCGGGCACGGCGGGCAGTCAGGTGGCTCTGTCGCCACGTGGGGCGCCAGCCACTCGGTACCCGGCCTTCCTGCCGGCCGAGGCGGTGGCAACGCTTGAAGCCATCGAGCGCGGAGGTCCGTTCCCGTATCCGCGTGACGGCGCCGTATTCCAGAACCGTGAGCGCAGGTTGCCCGGGCGGCCGAGCGGCTATTACCGCGAGTACACTGTGCCGACCCCCGGCTCTAACGACCGCGGTGCCAGGCGTATCGTCGCCGGCGGTGATCCGCCTGAGGTTTTCTACTACACCGACGACCACTACCGGTCGTTCCGGGACGTGGAGGTCGATCGGTGAGCGACGAGCCGGTGAAGGGAAACCATTTCGGTCCAGGACCGGTATACATGACGCCGCTCAGCGATGCGGCGGCAGCGGCCATCTGCGTGCTCGCCCGCTCACGCGGTTTCGACTGCACTCGCGTGGACCTGTCTGGCTGCACTGAGAAAAGCGAGCTGCTTGCGCGTATCGCGAAAGGGCTGGAGTTTCCAGCCTGGTTTGGTAGCAACTGGGATGCGCTCGCGGATTGCATCACCGACCTCGGCTGGCGGCCGGCGATGGGCTACGTGCTGATCCTCGAGAATGCGGCCGAACTGCAGCGGGTCCAGCCCGAGGTGTTCGATACGGCGCTCGCGATCCTCGCCGATGCAGCCGCGGCCTGGAAGGCACGCGGTGCCACGTTCCGTACCTTCGTCAGCGTCGCACGCGAGTCTGGCAGTTGATTTCGAGCCCGCTTGCATCGCACGCGCAGTCGACGAATGCCTGTCTCAATAAATAACAATAACTGATCAATAACTATTATCAGTAATTATTTAAAGCCATATATTAAATAGAATATTGATTAACTTTCGCAGCATTCGTATCCGACTGGAGGTGCGGCTGCCGATCAGCGCCTGGTCACGCGACCTCGCCTCGCCGACTTTCGTACCTTGGACTTCGCCTTTCGCTTCGCAGCCCCTGCCTTCCTGCGCGCAACCGGCTTGCGGCTGACAGCCTTGGTCTTTCGGGCCGCGGCCTTGGTCCTGCGCGCTGCAACCTTCTTCTTCTTCGCCACCTTGCGCTTCTTCGCCGCCTTCGGTGCCGCATGTCGCTCTCCGACCCTGCTCGCGTCCTGCGCGGCTTTTCGGAGGATCGTCATCGCGCGGGTCAGGTCGCTCGCGATGCGTTCGCGCGCCGCCTTCAAGACTTCCGCCTGTTCGCGCGCGAGGTCACGAACGCTCCCGGTGTAAGCGATGCGCTCGATCTGGGCGGCGGCATCGGTCAGCCCGTCATTGACGATGTCTGCCTGCAGTTCGATCAGGCTCTGCACGGTCCCCTGCGAGATGGATGTCAGCTTGACGCCCGAGCGCGCAAGCGCGCGCACCTTCCCGTTGAGTGATCGAATGCGTGCCGCGGACTTGACCGCGGCCTGGCGTGCTGCCGCGAGTCGCGACGTCCGCAAATGCTCGGCGAACTCCGCGAGGCCTTTCGTCTGTTCGTCCAGAAAGTCTTCCGTTCCGGCATGCATAAGCGCCACCTCCAATGGATATGGCCGCGGGAACCCGTGGCCACGGTTCCCAACATACGCCGCTGCCAGCGCCGGTCAATCCTCCGTACGCGGGACCGCCCCGAATGGCAGGCCGATTTTCCGAATGGACGGCGAGCGACTATATTTCGGGTCTACCTGCGCTCGGCGCCTGACAAGGAGCCCTGGGTTTGCCGATGCACGCCGTCCAGCCCCCGAATCCTCCGACGCCCGGGGACGTCGCCGTCGTTGTCGGCGCGACGGGCGGCATAGGTTCGGCGCTGCTGGACCAACTGGGGCGCGATCCGCGCTACGGCCGTGTGCTGGGTTTGTCGCGCACGCCGCCTCCGCCGACCGGCGGGCGGGTCGTACCCGGTTACATTGACGTCACGGATGAAGCCAGTATCGAGGCCGCGGCGGCGCAGGCCAAAACCCTAGGCACCGTGCGGCTGGTGATCGTCGCGTCGGGAATGCTGCACGACAACGCGGCGCGGCCCGAGCGGACATGGGCAGAGTTGCGACCGGAGGCGCTGATGAAGCTGTTCGCGGTCAACGCGATCGGCCCGGCGCTGGTGGCCAGGCACTTCCTGCCCCTGTTGGCGCGCAACGGTCGCTCGGTCTTCGCGTCGATCTCAGCCCGTGTCGGCAGCATCGAGGACAATCGGCTCGGTGGATGGCATTCGTATCGGGCGTCGAAGGCGGCATTGAACATGTTGTTGAAGACGTTTTCGATTGAACTCAAGCGCCGAAACCCGTCGGCGATCTGTGTCGGCCTGCACCCGGGCACCGTCGACACCGCCTTGTCGAAGCCGTTCCAGGGCAGCGTGTCCCCCGGCAAGCTCTTCAGTCCCGACCAATCGGCGGCACACTTGCTGCGGGTGATCGATCAGTTGACCCCGGCCGACAGCGGCACCGTATTCGCCTGGGACGGTTCGCGAATTCCTGCATGAACTCAAGACAAACCAAGGAACAATCAATGCTCAAGCTCCACGGATTCCCGGTCAGCAACTACACCAACATGGTGGCCTTCGCGCTGCTCGAGAAAGGCGTGCCGTTCGAATACCTGCTGACGATGCCAGAGCAGGGACCTGAGTTCCTTGCAAGGAGTCCGCGTGGCAAGGTCCCGTTCCTCGAGACCCCGCAGGGCTACATCAACGAGACCAGCGTGATCCTCGATTACCTGGAGGACGCGGGGCAGGGCAAGCCGCTGCTTCCGCAGGACCCGTATGAACGCGCGGTGGCGCGCGCGCTAATGAAGGAAATCGAAATCTACATCGAGCTGCCGGCGCGCAGCTGCTTCGCCGAGGCCTTCTTCGGCGGCAAGGTCCCCGATGCGATCAAGGCGAAGGCGCGCGACGACCTGCTTGCGGGCTTCGCGACGCTGAAGCGTCACGGAAAGTTCTCGCCATACGTTGCGGGCGACATGCTCACAATCGCTGACGTCATGTTTCTCTACAGCGTGGATCTCGCGGCCGGTGTCGCCAAACAGATCTTCGGCCTCGACCTGCTCGCGGACATGCCGGCTGCGCAGGCACTGCTGCTGCAACTAGGGGACAATCCGCACGCCAAGTCGATCGCGGCAACCCGGGATGCGGGCATGCCCGGATTCATCGCCGCGATGCGCGCCAGGTTCCAGGGCGCGGGCTAGACCTCGGTACCCAGCAGCACAGCAGTTTCGTTGCAGCAGACGACGCAAAGTCGCAGGGAAGGGAGCCGCCTCAACATGATGGAGCCGGGATTCGTGCCACTGGCCAACCGGGAGGAGTTGCCCCCCGAGGTCATGCAACAGCGCGTCGACGCATTCGAGGCACACCTGCAGCGGCGGCGCACCGTGCGGCAGTTCTCGGATCGACCAGTGCCACGTTCCGTCATCGAGAAATGCCTGCTCGCGGCTGGATCGGCGCCGAGCGGTGCGCACCAGCAGCCATGGCATTTCGTCGCGATCTCGGACGCTGCGCTCAAGTCGCGCATACGTGTAGCGGCCGAGGCCGAGGAGCGCAGGTTCTACCAGCAGCGGGCACCGCAGGAATGGCTGGACGCATTGCGCCCACTCGGCACTGACGAGCACAAGCCGTATCTCGAGACGGCACCGTGGTTGATCGCGGTGTTCCTGCGACGATTCACCCGACTGCCGGACGGCCGCAAGCTGAAGCACTACTACACCGATGAGTCGGTCGGCATCGCCACCGGGTTCCTGATCGCGGCAGTGCATGCGGCGGGCCTGGTCTCGCTCACGCACACACCGAGCCCGATGGGGTTCCTGACCGAGATTCTCGGCCGTCCAAAGGGCATCGAGCGGCCGTTCCTGCTGCTGGTGGTTGGCTATCCTGGCGCCGACGCGCACGTGCCGGACATTTCGCGGAAGCCGCTGGCAGAGATCGCTACTTTCCGTACCGCTTGAGCGCAGAGGATGCGGCGGTCGTGGCGCCGGAACCCGTCGCCGGTCGGCAATCGGCCGCGATCACTGCCTGGTAAGCGGAGTCGGCAGCGACTTCAACGCGCGGATGAATATCACCGCGTACGCGAGATCGACCAGCGCTAGCGACGCCTGGCGCAGGTTCACGCTGGTGCCGAGGAAATAATGACCGAACAGGATGGCGACGACGCCGAGTTTGCCGATGATCCCGAGGACGATGATTCCCCGATGCCCGACAGGGTCGCGGCTCACCATCCAGTATCCGTAGCCGAACAGCGCGATCGCCATCAAGGCAACGTGCTCGAATGGGCCGTTGCCCATCAGCGGGGTGAAGCCGAGGTAACTGGCAATGCCAGTCGCGGGCAGGAAAATGAGACAGGCCAGCCAGTTGAACACGGCGGCTGACTGGAACATGCGGCGCTGCTGGTCTGCAGTCATGAATTCTTCACTGTTCAGGTCTCCGCCTTCTGGAATAGACTCGATCCAAGCTCGTTTGGCCGCGCTGCGCCCGCGCAGCTGCGCGACCACCAAGGCTACCATCGTGCTGATCACAAGTTCCCGGGAGGATACCGGACATGAACCGACCTTGCTTCATCGCGCTCTGCGTCGCTCTAGTCGTCGCCACATCCGGCTTCGCGACTGGATCCGCAGTCGCCCAGGATTCTCCGGCGATTCCCCCTCCGCTCGTAACGCCCGACCGGGTTGACAGCCGACTCGGCACGTTTGAATTCCGGGACGGCGCGCCCAGCAAGGTCACCGCGGAGAAGCTTTACGACCACATCGACTTCACGCACGCCTACAACGCCTACGTGAACGCCATGTCGGGCGTCAGCATCCGCGCCCTCGACCTGGGCCTGCAGGGCGCGGGCGTCAAGCACAACGAGGTCATCATCTTCGAGGAGCTGATGGACGCCAGCTCGTTGTTCCTGACGGCCAACGCGGACACGATCTACGTCATCGGCATACTCGACCTGACCCAGGGGCCGATGGTGATCGAGGTGCCGCCGGACTTCCTGGGCGCCATCGACGATTACTGGTTCCGCTGGGTCACCGACCTGGGCCTTCCGGGCGGCGATCGTGGTATGGGCGGCAAGTACCTGGTGCTGCCCCCGGGCTACGAGGGGCAGCTGCCGGACGGCGGCTATTTCATCGCGCGTTCGCGGACCACGCGAGTGGCCTGGTTCGGCCGCATGTTCCTCGCGAACCAGAACGACCCCAAGCCAGTCGTGGCCACGATCAAGAAGTACACCAAGGTCTACCCCTACGACGCCGCGGGCTATGGCACGACGCTGGCGGAATTCCTCGGAGGCAACGCACGCTTCGGGGCGCTCAAGGCGCCCGCGCCCACGGTGTTCCACAACGGAAGCGGCAAGGTCATGAACACCGTGCCGCCCACCGACGTCAGCTTCTTCGACCGGCTCAACGAGGTGGTCCAGCAGGAGCCGCCCGACTCGCTGGACATCGAGTTGATGGGTTCGATGGCCGCCATCGGGATCAAGCACGGCCAGCCCTTCGCGCCCGATGCGCGCATGAAGAAGATCCTGTCCGAGGCCGCCGCGGTCGGCAACGCGGCCTCGCGCACGTTGTTCATGAGCCAGCCGCGCGATCCGAGCTGGTACTACTACGGCGAGCAGTCGAACTGGTGGAACATGATGTTCCAGACCGGAGCCGGGTTCGAAACGCCGATCCCGATGATCACCAGGGAAGGCGTCAAGCCCTTCCCGCCCACTGGCTATCGCCAGCTGGACGGGCGTACTGCGTTTTTCTACGGCATCACGGGCATCACGCCGGCCATGGCCATGCGCCTGCCCGGCATCGGCTCGGCCTACATCTTCGCCTACGTGGATGCGGACAAGAATTTCCTGGACGGCGCGAAGACCTACCGGGTTACCCTGCCCAAGGGTATCCCGGCCGAGAAATTCTGGTCCCTCACGGTCTACGACAACATGACGCGCTCGATGCTGGCCACGCCGCAGCGATATCCGCGCGCCGGCAGCCAGGCCTATCCGTCACCCGCTGCTGAGCCGAATGCCGATGGTTCAACCACGATCTGGTTCGCTCCGCAGCAGCCGGCAGGCGTGAAGCGCGGCAACTGGATACAGACCGATCCGAAGAAAGGCTGGTTCACTTACCTGCGCCTCTATAGCCCACAGGAATCGTTCTTCACGAAGACGTGGCGACCGAGTGAGATCGAACTCGTCAAGTAATGTCCAACTCTGGAAATTGAGCCCCGGGCCGCCTCGAAAGAGTCGGCCCGCGGAGCCGAGTCCGCTGCTGGCTCGCAAGCGTCAGCCCCGCATTCGACCATCTCCACCACATATCTCCGGGCATCCGGTAACGTGCCAGGGCCTGATCTCTTCTTCACTTTTCGTCGGCTCCTGGACACGGTCACTGATGATGCAACCAAGCTACTCTCTCAATCCCCGGGAACCTGTCAGCGATGAGTAGGGATCCGGCAGGGACCCAGGCCAGTGAAAGTGGAAAGTCCGGCCTTGCGAAGCTGGCGCTGTTGTCGCTTCTGACAGGCGCCGCAATAGGTCTCGTGATCGGGTGCTTTCGTGTGGCACTGGATCATATGAATGCTGCGCGCACCGACGCGATCGCCTGGGCGCAGCAGTCGCCGGTGCTGGGCTTCGTGCTGGTCTGTGCCACGGTTGCAGCCATCACGGCTTTTGCTGCATGGCTAGTGCAGCGTTCCGGACAACCTGCAGCCGGCAGCGGCATTCCCCACGTCGAGGCGGTGATCGAGGGCACATTGCCCGCCGCCCCACTGTTACTGCTGCCGATCAAGTTCGTCGGCGGCCTGTTCGCCATAGGGGGTGGCCTGGCGCTCGGACGCGAGGGTCCCAGTGTGCAGATGGGCGCCAACCTGGCGCAGTTCTGGGGAAGTATCTCCCGCCTGTCGAACACTGACCGCATTGCCCTTTTCGCATCGGGCGCCGGTGCCGGGCTGGCCGTAGCCTTCAATGCCCCTATAGCCGGAGCGGTATTCGTGCTGGAGGAACTGGTCCGGCGGTTTGATATCCGGATTGCCATCGCCGCACTGGGCACCTCCTGTTCGGCCATCGCAGCAGCATCACTGCTGATCGGGCGGCAACCCGATTTCAGTGTGCCAGAACTTCCCGATCCCGGTTCCTGGACCGGCCCCATCTTCGCCCTGCTGGGTATCCTCGCTGGACTGGCAGGGGTCGCATACAACCAGTTGATCGTAAAGACCTGCGCGGTTTTTGACGGTCTGACCCACTGGCGACCGGTGGTCCGGACACTCTTTATCGGTGCGCTGGTGGGAGCGATAGCATGGTTTGCCCCGCACCTGGTCGGTGGCGGCGATACGATTTCGCAGCAGGCTCTGGTCGGTGGAATCGGGCTGACAGCATTGCCCGTCATCTTCGCCGTTCGATTTCTGCTCGGCCCGCTCTCCTATGCCGCGGGTACGCCCGGTGGCCTGTTCGCGCCCATCCTTGCGCTGGGCGCCTGCCTCGGCACGGGATTCGGTCTGCTGTGCCCACAGATCGTGGCAGATTCCGGTGCCACGCCAGCTACCTTTGCGATCGCCGGTATGGCGGCTTTCCTGACCGCAACCGTTCGAGCGCCGGTTACCGGAATGATCCTGATCCTCGAGATGACGGGTGCTTTCAACCAGGCATTGCCGATGCTGTGGGCTTCTTTCGCAGCGATGGCCGTTCCGACTTTGCTGGGCAATGCGCCGATCTACGACTCCATGAAGGCCCGCACCATCGGCGTAGCGAGGGCAATGTAATGGCTGATCATCCTGAAGCGCTGTCATCGACAGACCGGTACCTTCCTCCTTCCCGTAGGAGGATCGTATGGGTCTATGGTTTTGCATTGCTGCTGGCGCTTGCGCTGTTTTCATTTCATGTGGTGGTGATTTTTGATGTGATCGGCGAGATGCTCCGTTACAAGGCGTGGCTACTGGAGAAACTGGCGCCGAAAGATGTCGGCAAGATTCTCCTCCTCGGTTGCTTTTTCGCACTCATGCTGGCGCACGTGACTGAGGCCCTTGTATGGGGCCTTTTTTTCCACTGGACGCGGCTGTTTCCCAGTATTACCGAGGGTGTCTACTTCACCTCTGCATCGATCACGACGCTGGGCTACGGCGACATCCTGCTGAAGTATCCCTGGAGACATCTCGGCACGCTGATCGCGATTACCGGGGTGCTGATGTTTGGCTGTTCGACGGCGTTCTTGTTCGTGGTTCTGCAGGCGGTCTGGGAGCACTATTAGGCAATTGCTCAAGCTGCGTTGATTTGTCGTAGGCCCCGGCTTCTGGCTCCGTATTCTCTGTGCGCTTACGCTTCCGGATCCCCATGACGCCGGGCCTGGCGTGGCGTGATGCCGCCGGGACTCGCGCCCGAATCCGGCGTGTGCGCAGAGGAAACGAAAACGTCAGCCAGGCATCTGCGTCCGCGACTCGGTCGCCGTCGCGAGACGCGCCTCCGCTGCTGCGATCATTGCCTGGAAGCGCGGGTCATCGCGCAGCGGATCGAGATCCGGATCGACCTTGGCGTGATTCAGCCTGTTGACGTATGCGGTCTCAAACACCGGCCCGAGCAGTTCGATCGCCGCTTCCGTCTCTTTCACAATCGTGAGCGCACAGGCGAAGTTGTAGCGCATGTTCATGTTGTCTGGATCGATCAGCAGCGCGCGATTGATCCACCCCTTCGCGCGCTCCACGTCTCCGAGGACCGAAAGCGCAGAAACTCCATAGCCCATGGCCGAACCGTTGTTGTCGTCCTGCGCGAGAATTGTCTCGGCGCGAGCCAGCGTAATCCGGGCCGCCCGCTGCGCACCGTTCACATTGCCAGTGGCGGAGTAGCAGGTGATCAACATTGCCGGCGAGTTGACGTCGGTCTCCATCAGGGTCATTGCCTTTTCGTAATAGGGAATGGCGTCGCCCATGCGACGCTGCCTGACCCTCAGGTACGCGGCCGACTTGTTGACTTCGTATGACTCGGGATCCAGGCGGAGAGCTACGTCGAGCTCAGCGGACGCCTCGTCATGTGCGGCCGTACTGCGAAAGTATCCTGGCCTTTACCGCATGCGCCTCGGCCAGGTTCGCGTCCAGCGAGAGCGCGCGTTCTGCGGCCGTCATGCCGTCATCACCGCTCCTGCCATGGCTGAAGCGCAACAGCATCTGGCCGAGGGCCATCAGTGCCCAGGCGCGTGAATAGTTCGGATCGATCTGGGTCGCGCGGCTGCAGAGGCGAATGCTGGCCTCGGCGCGTCGGGGATCGCTCTCGATGCCGGTCGCGTAGTTCCGGCGCGCCATGAGGTACAGGTTGTAGGCCTCGACGTTCTCGGTACCGCGCTGCTCGATCGCCTTCTTTTCCTCCGGCAGCAATTTCAGCTTCAGCGCCTTGACGATTGCCTGCGAGATCTCGTCCTGCAGGCTGAATATGTCGTTCAGATCGCGGTCGTAGCGCTCGGCCCAGATGCTGTCGTTGCTCGCGCCGTCCACCAGCTGTGCGGTAATCCGTACCCGTCCACCTGCCCTGCGGACGCTGCCTTCGAGCACGTGGCTGACCTTCAGTTCACGCGCGACCTTGGGCACGTCGACCTTCATGCCTTTGTAAAGGAAGGCACTGTTACGGGAAGCCACCGCCAGCGCCGAGACCTTGCTCAGGTCGGTGATGATGTCCTCGCTGATGCCGTCGGAAAAATACTCCTGCTCGACATCGCCACTCATGTTCGCGAACGGCAGCACGCAGATCGCGAGGCGCGAGGTAGTCTCCTCGACCGGTGGAGCGGGACTCTCGATCGCGCTTCCGGCTCGAGCGGCGCCGTGGCGCGCGATCATCGCGGTAAGTGCGCGCAGCAGGGACTGGAACTGGGGGCTGGTGATGTCTTCATCCCAGCCGTCGAGCTCGGTGGTGTGAATCGCGCGAACGTCCATCGGCAGGCTGGCGCCGTCGAATCGAACCGGGACCAGCGTGCCGCGATCGGCTGCCTCGCGCGCCTCGCCCCGCACCCAGCGTGAGGCGGCCGGACGTCGGCGTCCAGATCACCACTACGGCTCTCGCTGCCTTCAGCTCCGCCTCGATCTGGTCGTCGAACTGCTGTCCGGCGTCAATCGCAGGGTCCCACCACACCGACCATCCCTGTGCCTCGATGGCGGCTACGAGCGGTGCGACCCGCGCCTTGTCGCTGCGCGCGTAGGAAATGAAGACGTCAGCCATTCTTCTGTGCCCCTGCCTCGGCCGTCGCCGCGAGACGGGCCTCTGCTGAGGAGATCATCGCCTGGAAGCGCGGGTCGTCGCGCAGGGGATCGAGGTCCGGATCCGCCTTGGCGTGATTGAGCAAGCCAACAGGGATTTTCTCGAACAGCGGGCCGAGCAGTTCGAATGCGCCGTCGATGTCCTTCAGGTGAACGACCAGCGTGCAGGCAAAGTTGTAGCGCATGTTCGTGTTGTCGGGATCAATGAGCAAGGCCCGGCTCATCCAGCCTTTCGCGCTCTCAGCCTGCCCGAGCAGCGCCAGTGAATTGCAGCAGAACCCCATGGCCGCGCCATTGCTCGGGTCCTGCGCCAGCGTCTTCTGCGCACGCACCAGCGTGATCTGCGCCGCGCGGCGAGCCGCCTCGGTGTCTCCGATGCCCGTGTAACAGGTGACCAGCATGTTGGACGAACTGACGTCGGTCTCCATCAGGGACTGCGCCTTCTCGAAGTGCTGTATGGCGTCCGGAAGGCGATGTTGCCGAAACCTCAGGTAGGCAGCGGTCCGATTGACCTCGTAGGACTCCGGGTCCAGGCGGAGCGCGACGTCGATCTCAACGGACGCCTCGTCGTGGCGGCCGCCTTCCGACAGGATTCGGGCCCGTACAGCGTGCGCCTCGGCGAGGTTTGCATCGAGCGCGAGCGCGCGTTCCACTGCCGCGAGCCCGTCATCACCCTGCCCTCCGCGCATCCAGCGGACGAGCATGTGCCCCAGCGCCAGCAGCGCCCATGCGTGCGCGTAGTTCGGATCGATCTCCGTGGCACGGGTGCACAGCCGGATGATCGCCTCGTTACGGCGTACGTCCCCCTCGTTGCCGGTGGCGTAATGCTGCCTCGCCATCAGGTAGAGGTTGTATGCCTCGAGATTCGTGGTGCCGCGCTGCTCGATGGCCTTCTTTTCCCTGGGCAGGAGCTTGAGCCTGAGCGCCTTGACGATGGCTTCAGAGATTTCATCCTGAAGCGCGAAAATATCGCTCAGGTCACGATCGTAGCGTTCTGCCCAGACCTGCCCGCCGGTGCGGCCCTCGATCAACTGGGCGGTGATTCGCACTCGTCCACCAGACTTGCGCACACTGCCTTCGAGCACGTGGCTCACGTTGAACTGGCGAGTGACCTGCGACGCGTCGATGTTCTTGCCCTTGAGCGCGAATGCCGTGTTGCGCGCAACCACGAAGAGCGCGGAGACCTTGGTCAGGTCCGTGATGACGTCCTCGGTGATGCCATCGCTGAAGTACTCCTGCTCCGGGTCACCACTCATGTTGGCGAACGGCAGCACGCAGATGCCGATACGGTCAGCTGAGGCTGGGGAGGCGGATGGTGACGAGGCTGGACCCCCGATCGAGGGGCTCGGACCGCCGTGACGGGCGATCATCGCCGTGAGAGCACGAAGCAGGGACTGGAACTGGGCGCTGGCAGTGTCTTCGCCCCAGCCGTCGAGTTCAGTCGTATGTATGGCTCGCACGTCCATGGGCAGGCTGACACCATCGAAGCGCACCGGAACGAGTGTGCCGCGGTCCGCTGCCTCGCGCGCCTCGCCGCGCACCCAGCGCGACCCCGCGGAAGTTGCGGTCCAGACCACCAGCACGGCCCTGGCGGCCTTCAGTTCGGCCTCGATCTGGTCGTCGAACTGCTGCCCCGCGTCGATGGCCGGGTCCCACCAGACCGACCAGCCCTGCGCCTCGATCGCCGCCACCAGCGGCGCGACCCGCGCCTTGTCGCTGCGGGCGTAGGAAACGAAGACGTCAGCCATGCCTGTGAGACCTCACCTGGGTTTCCCGCGGATTCTCCAGCGGGGCCGTAGCTTAACCCGGCTTCGGGCAGGGCGGAGCGACGTTCTGGGCCGGGGCGGAAGGCCGTCGGCCCGGCCAGCGGGTTACGCCCGCGGCCCAATTTGAGATACTGCCCCCGCAATCTGCCGGCCGACGCGCACGGACCGGCCTCGCCCACAGACCAGTCAAGGAACCAGGCATGACCGAAATCACACCGGGCGCTGCGCCCGCAGGACCCCCGCCTTCGCTCATCAGTTACACGCACTGGATGTACGCGCTGCACGCCGCGAGCGCGCTGATGGGCGTATTCACTGGTGCCGCGATCGTCACGCAGTTCGTATTCGGCATCCCGTCGATCATCGCCGTGGTGATGAACTACGTGAAGCGCGACGACGCGAGGGGTACCTGGCTCGAATCGCACTTCAGCTGGCAGCTGCGTACGTTCTGGTTCGCGTTGCTGGCGTTCCTGTTGATCGGGCTCTTCTCGGCTCCGCTGGTGCTGCTGGTGGGTCTCGGGATCGTGACCTGGATCCTGGGCGCGTTCATCGTCGGTATCTGGATCATCTATCGCGTCGCACGCGGCTGGCTGCGCCTCAACGACGGCCGCGCCGTCTGAAGGAGTACATCATGCTCATCGAACAGGACAGGGTCGTCCTCATCCACTACACGTTGACTGACGAGGCCGGCAAAGTGCTCGACAGTTCCTCAGGCGGCGATCCGCTCGCCTACCTGCACGGCCAGGGCAACATAATCTCGGGCCTCGAGAGCGCGTTGAACGGCAAGCAGACCGGCGACAAGCTCAGCGTGCGCGTCGAGCCGGCCGATGGCTACGGCGTGCGCGACGACGCGCTGGTCCAGCAGGTGCCACGCCGGCAGTTCGGCGGTGCCGACCTGCAGCCGGGCATGCAGTTCCACGCGCAGACCTCGAAAGGCCACGCACGAGTCGTGACGGTGACTGGCATCAAAGGCGACATGGTGACCGTGGACGGCAACCACCCGCTCGCCGGTCAAGTGCTGAACTTCGACGTGGAAGTGACGGATGTGCGCGATGCCACGCAGGAAGAACTCGAGCACGGTCACGTGCACGGTCCGGGCGGACACCACCACCACGGTTGACGCGGCACCAACCGAGGCTCGTTCGTGCCGGCCGCCGTTGGCAGGCTAGCGTCGTGGCCGCAGCGGACGGTCCAGCGCCGCGAGCGTCGGTGGATCACGCCCGTACACGTCGCTCCTGAACACCACCCGCCCATCGGTGGTCGGCTGTGCAGTCCAATACAGGATCAGCACGGGCACCGGACGGGTGAGATTGACGGTCCTGGTCGCCTTGGCTGCCACGACGTCCGCGATCGCAGCAGAGTTCCAGCGCACCGGATCGCCCAGCACCAGCTCCGCCAGCTCGAACGCCTTCTGCACGCGGATGCAGCCCGAGCTGAACGTCCGCTCGTCCTTGTCGAACAGCGACTTGGTTGGCGTGTCATGCAGGTACACCGAGTACCGGTTCGGGAACATGATCTTCACGAGGCCGAGAGCGTTGTCATCGCCCGGGTCCTGCCGGAGCTGGTAGGGAGGAAGCCTGCCTGGACCGTACGCCTTCCAGTTGACGGAGTACGGGTCAACTTCGCGACCCCGCGAGTCGATGACTCGGATGTGGTTGCGCTGCAGGTAGCCCGGGTCCTTCTTCAGAATCGGCAGCTTGTCCTTCACCAGGATGCCGGGTGGGATGGTCCAGGTCGGGTTGAACACGACATAGGTGATCAGCGACTTGAAGATCGGTGTCTCGCGGTAGGGGCGGCCGACGATGACCTTTGAAGACCACACCGGCTCATCGTTGCGGAACCACGAAACATCGAAGGCCGCGACGTCGACCAGCACGAAATCTCCCTTCAGCTCGTGCATTACCCACCGGGCGCGCTCCATGTTGACGCGGATCTGGTCGATTCGGGCGGAGACCGGGACGTTCAGCGCAGCGAACGTGCCGGCGCCGATGATCCCGTCCGCGGTGAGGCCGTGCCTGTCCTGGAAGCGCTTCACGGCCGCCTCGAGTTCCGCGTCGTAGAGGGTTTCGTCGTCGGGCAGCGGTGCTGGCGAGGCGCTGCCGTCCTGTATCGGCAACGCGATCGCAACATCTGTTGGCAGCGGCGCCTCGGCAGTCGCGGAGGCCGGGCTGCGCAACGACCTGAAATCGCCGGTCACTGCCAGGCGCAGACGCAGTGCCGGTACACGCGGGTCGCTGTCTCCGGGTCTCAGCACTGGTCCGACAGGCAGCTGGTCCCAGCCGCCGGCGTCGCGCAGCGCGTAGTACTCACGCAGTCGGTCGCGGGCACGCTGATACCAGGGGTGTTGCGGACGTGCTTTTCCGAAAGACTCTCGGATCGCGCCAGCCGCGATCGCCTCTCTCAGGCGCTCGGTCGCCTGCTGTACGTCGAGCGGCCGTGCCGGGAAATTCCACTCGGTGCTGAGCTTCTCCGGGTCCACCTTGCCGAAGTAGAGGTGGTAGAGCGCCAGCATCATTGAATCCGTTGCCAGCAGGTCGAGGCCCGCCTGCTCCGCCGGCGGCAGGGTCTTTCCACCGCGCAGATCGGTGCGGAACGCCTGCAGCTCGACCACGTGATAGTCGACGGGTTCGAGTCCGTCGTACTTCAGTTCCGCGATCGCGGCGATCAAGGCGTCGAGGCGCGCAGGATCCAGCCATTGGGGTTCGAACTGCGACGACTCGTAGTAACGGGCAACGCCGTCGGCGAGCACGATCCGGGCGCCGCGCACCTCGGGCAGCTGCGAGCCTGGGTCGGCGTCGTAGCGCAGGCGATCGACGCGCTCGCGGATGGCTTCGCGGACCGAGGTGGGTGCGTTTGCTGCGGTAGCGCCGGTAGTCGCGGCCGACGGACTGCCGGCGACGGGCCTGGCCGTCGTGGGCGAGTCTGCCGCCGACTGCGCGTATGCCGCGAGCGTCGGCCAGCAGAATGCCATTAGCAGAATCGTGACGAGTCGTTTCAATTGCGTCAGCGGCATCCGTTGGCGGGATCACTCGAACGTGCCAGTCGAGCCAGTTGCCAGTGTACGCATCGCCAGGCCAGGCAACTATTTCGCAGGGCGCTAGTGAGGCTCCAGGACGACGGCGTCCAGGTCGTAGTCGTCGGCCGATGTAATCTCGACCTCGGCCCAGTCGCCAACTGCCAGCGAACCGGCGTCTAGGATGCGCACTACTCCATCGATCTCGGGTGCGTCGGCAGTCGAGCGTGCAATGGCGCCTTCGTCACCCACTGCATCGACGAGCACACGCATGCGGCGCCCGACCTTCGCCGAGAGCTTCTCCGCGCTGATGACAGCAGCGAGTTCCATGAATCGGTCGTGCCGCTCCTGCTTCACTTCCTCCGGCACGTGGTCGGCCAGTGCGTTTGCGGCCGCTCCATCCACCGGCGAATACCTGAAACAGCCGACGCGATCGAGCTGCGCTTCCTGCAGCCATTCGAGCAGGAGCTGGAAATCGTCCTCGGTTTCTCCGGGGAAGCCGACGATGAAGGTGCTGCGGATCGTGATGTCCGGGCAGGTCTCACGCCACGCGCGGATGCGGGCGAGCGCGTTCTCGGCGTGCGCCGGCCGCTTCATCAGCTTCAGCACACGCGGGCTGCCGTGCTGGAAGGGGATGTCGAGATAGGGAAGGATCTTGCCCTCGGCCATCAATGGGATGACTTCATCGACGTGTGGATACGGATACACGTAGTGCAGGCGCACCCAGGCACCCAGCGAACCCAGTGCTCGAGCAAGATCCGTGAACCGTGCCCTGACCGGCTTGCCGCCCCAGAAGCCGGTCGCGTACTTGAGGTCTGCGCCATATGCGCTCGTGTCCTGCGAGATCACGAGCAACTCCTTCACGCCGGCCTTCACCAGGCGTTCGGCCTCCAGCATCACCTCGCCGATCGGGCGGCTGGCCAGGTCGCCGCGCAGCGAAGGAATGATGCAGAAGGTGCAGCGGTGGTTGCAGCCTTCTGAAATCTTCAGGTACGCGTAATGCCGCGGTGTAAGACGGATGCCCTGTGGCGGCACCAGGTCGACGAAAGGATCGTGCAGCGGCGGGAGCTGCTCATGCACCGCGGTCATGACCTCCTCGTAAGCGTGGGGTCCGGTGACCTTGAGCACGCTCGGGTGGCGGTCGGTGATGGTCTCGGGCCTGGCGCCGAGGCAGCCCGTGACGATTACCTTGCCGTTGCGCGCGACCGCCTCGCCGATCGCCTCGAGCGACTCGTGGATGGCGTCATCGATGAATCCGCAGGTGTTGACCACGACCAGGTTGGCGTCTTCGTAGGAGCCAACCACGTCGTAGCCTTCTGCGCGCAATCGCGTGAGGATCCGCTCCGAATCCACCAGTGCCTTCGGGCATCCCAGGGAGACGAAGCCAACTTTGGGGGCGGATGACAAGGAGGTAATGACCGGTCAGTCGCGAATGGTGGTGCGTCGTCGCAGAGCTGGCGGGTGCTGGCGCGCTACTCGAACGAGCAGCCACCGCCACCACACACCGGTGCGCCGCAGGGGCCCGAGTCGCAGGGACGCTCGTAGCTGCTGCCAAGTGAGCCGGTGAGCACGCTGCCGCCAGTGATCAATTTTTCCACCTTCGACCGGCCGGGCGTGCCGTCGAGCGAAATGCCGGCCCTGCGGCACAGTTCGCCCCAGGTCGCCACGGTCTCGGCCATCTTGTGGCTGATTTCGATGACCCGGCCATTGGCCGGGCAGTGGTAGTCGTAGGTGGGCATGGCGGCGTTTGCTTGTGAGCGGAAACGGGCGGGCATTCTAGTGCAACGCGCGGTGCATGGCAGGGAGAGCGAACACCAGGACGCTACTGCAGTGTGTAAAGGTTCCGGTGCATGCTGCCGATGCAAAAGGCATCGTAGGGCGATAAACATATCTACTGGATCGATTAGTAGAGTCTTAAATACTCATTTTATTATCGATTGGATAGCGTCTATTGTTTCGGCAGAGCTGAAAAAGAGGTTCGACATGATCGAGATTCGACGTTCCAGTGACCGTGGCTACGCTGACCACGGCTGGCTTCGTTCCTTTCATTCCTTCTCCTTTGCCGACTACCGGGACCCGCAGCATGTCCAGTTCGGCGCACTGAGGGTGATCAATGAAGATCGGGTCGTGCCAGGCGCGGGTTTCGGCACACATGGTCACCGCGACATGGAGATCGTGAGCTACGTGCTCGACGGTGAACTTGCCCACAAGGACTCGACCGGCACCAGTTCCGTCATCCGGCCCGGCGACGTTCAGCGCATGAGTGCGGGCCGCGGCGTGCAGCACAGTGAGTTCAATGGTTCGCAGCAGGAGCCGGTGCACTTCCTGCAGATCTGGATCCAGCCGAACGTGCTTGGGATCGATCCGGGCTACGAGCAGAAGAATTTCGCAGAGTACGAGAAGCGCGGCCGATTGCGACTCGTGGCGTCTCCGGACGGTGCAAATGGCTCCGTGGTGATCCGGCAGGATGCGCGGATGTACGCGGGCCTCTTCGATGGCGCCGAACACGGCAGTCTCGAGGTCGCCAGCGGCCGACGCGTCTACGTACACTTGGTAAGTGGCAAGTTGACGGTGAACGGCGAGGCATTGGCCGCTGGAGATGCGCTCAAGATGACCGATACGACCGTGCTGGAATTGTCCGGCGGCGCGGCTGCGGAAGTGCTGGTCTTCGACCTTCCCGGTTGAGGAGAGCCGGAAGGCAGAACGAAGGCAACGGGGGGAAAACCACGTGTACACGCTCTACTACTCGCCGGGCACCGCCAGCATGGTCGTTCACCTGGCTCTGCTCGAGATCGGGGTACCGCACCGGCTCGAGAAAGTGGACCTCGACCAGGACGCGCAGCGCGAGGCCGAGTACCTGCGCCTGAACCCGCGCGGCCAGGTGCCGACGCTGGTGATCGACGGCAAGCCGTACTTCGAATCGGCGGCCCTGCTGATGATCCTTGCCGAGCGTCACCCGGAAGCGCGGCTCGCACCGGCGCCCGCGAGTGCGCTGCGACCGGACTGGTTCCAGTGGATTGCGTTCTTCACCAATGCGCTCGGGCCCACCTATCGCTACTGGTTTTATCCACCGGACCTCGGTTCGGAGGAGCACCCACCGGCTGTGCGGGACGCGTTGCGTGGCAAGATCGAAGAGTCGTGGTCGCTGGTGGACGCACATCTCGCGGCCAATGGCCCCTATATGCTGGGCGCCGATTTCTCTGGCGTGGATCTGCTGGCGCTGATGTACATGCGCTGGTCGCGCAACATGCCCCGGCCCGCAACGGAATGGCCGGCCCTCAAGCGGTTCGCGAGCCTGCTGCGCGCACGACCGAGCTGGTCGCGGCTCTGCGATATCGAGGGACTGACCGACTGGCGTGCGTGAGGCTGCTTGCCGACTGCATCGGTCGCGCGCCGGTAGTCCACGGACGATCCGCT
Organism: uncultured Gammaproteobacteria bacterium; assembly: GCA_963793005.1. GTDB lineage: Bacteria > Pseudomonadota > Gammaproteobacteria > Steroidobacterales > Steroidobacteraceae > RPQJ01. The sequence goes on along the minus strand of CAWBYP010000002.1, from coordinate 1,784,625 downwards.
TCACGTGATGCCGCTCAGAGGCGTATCCGGCTCCATGCGCCGGAGCGCCATCGAAGGTACAGCGTGCTGCCGAGCAGCACCACGTAGGTCAGCATCGCGAGCCATCCGCCCACGGCACCGAGGCCCAATTGCGGCAGCCCGTCGAACCAGCCCTGTCCCGGTGCGAAAGACAGCATGTATGCAAGCGGTACGAACACGCCCCAGGAGAGGACGAAGAAGATCGCAGCGGGAAACTTGACGTCGCCCGCACCGCGCAGCGCGAACCCGGAGCCGAGGTTGAGGCCGTCGAAGAGCTGGTAGCCGGCAGCGATCCACAGCAGCGTCGACCCCAGCCGCACGACTTCAGCCCCATGCGGATCCCCGGCGGTGACGAATGCCGGCATCAGCCAGGGCCCTAGCGCGGCGAGCGCCACGCCCACGACCCCCATGTAGACCAGCGTTACCTTGATCACCGCATTGCCGAGCTGCCGCGCCCAGTCGCGGTCGCCGGCGCCGATCGCCTGGCCCACGAGCGTCGTACCGGCGAGTGCGAGACCGACTCCCGGCAGGTACGAGACCGAAGTCAGCATCACCACCACCTGTGTCGTTGCACCGTCTGCCGCGCCGAGCCGCACCTGCATGAGCTGAAACAGCGCCATGCCGAAAAGGTCGGCCGCGTACATCACACCCATCGGGAGTCCCAGCCTGAATTCGCGGGCCAGGTTCGAGAGATCAGGCCGCCACGTGAGGTGTGTCCTGTAAGTGCGGCGAAGGCCGGGACGCAGGAACATCCACAGCGCAAACCCGACCCCGCAGGCCATGCTTGCATTCGTCGCCCACGCGGCTCCTGCGATGCCCCAGCCGAATTCGAAGATGAACAGCTGGTTCAGCGCCGCATTCACGATCGCGACCAGCGCGGTCGTCATCACGGTAATGCGTGGCTGCGAGATGCCGTTGAAGAATCCCAGTACGGCCCACAGCGCGACGCCGATGGGCGCGCCGAGCATGCGCGGTCCCCAGAATTCGAGTGCCAGGCGCTGCAGCTCCTCGTCGAGTCCGAATGGCGACAGCAGCAAGCCACCAGACGAGGCCAGCATGACGAACACGGGTGCGATCGCGAGCGCACCCCAGAGTGCTACCCACGTCGAGTGTCCCGCGCGCCAGCGCCGGCGGCTGCCTTCCGCCTGGGCTACGAAGGTCTGCACCGCGAACCCGATGCCGCCCAGCAGTACGATGAAGAAGAACACCAGCCAGTAGATCGACGCCATCGCAGCCATCGCGACCGTCGAGATGTGACCGACGAACCAGGTGTCCGTGAGCCCGATTACCGCCTGCAGGCTGCTGTTCAGCATCAACGGCAGCGCGAGCGCGGCGATGGCTCGATAGTCGACGTGCGCTCGCCCGAGATCGTCGAACCGCTGCGCGGGCAGGGCAGGCTTGCTGGCTGCGCCCCGGCCCTCGCATTCCAGGTGCTGGATCGTGCCCGGCATCGCCGATCAGCGGCGCATGTGCCGGTGTACGAAGTAGTAGTAAAGACCCCCGAGGAACAGCATCAGGCTGCCGCCCCAGAGGGTGATGCGATGCAGGCTGCCCTCCATCAGCGCCTGGTCCTTGCCGGCGGTCACGCCAACCCACACGAGCACCGTGCACCAGAGCGCGGAGCCGGCAATCGTCGCCAGCGAGAACTTCCAGTAGTTCAGGCGCACTACGCCTGCCGGGATGCCGATCAGGTGACGGATGACAGGCAGGATCCGCGATATGAATACGCCCATCGTCCCGAAGTGCGCGGCCCAGGCCTCGGCCTTCTCGATCTTTTCGGGCGTGATCATCACGTAGCGACCGTAACGCATCAGCAATGGCCGACCGAGCAGTCGCGAGGCCCAGTACATCACGCTCGCACCGACCCACGACCCGATGGTGCCCGCGATCACGATGCCCGTGAGCGAGAACGTGCCGTGTGCGTGTGCCAGGTACGCGGCGGGCGGAATGACGAACTCGCTCGGCACCGGCAATATGGAACTCTCCGCCGCCATCAGCAGGGCGATGAGCAGGTACCCACCCTGTTCGAGGGCGCCAAGGTACCAATGCAGGATCGAGGCAATGAAGTCGCGCATCTGCGGGATGTCCGTTGCAGGTGCCGGTGCGCAGAGGCGCGAGTGGCGGCACGGCATTCTGCCAGATTGCGGGGCTGCGGCAGCGGAAGGATCGCGGTGTCAGACCAGGGTCGGTGATGCGACAATGCAGGCCCACCTCAGTCCCCGACCCCGGATCGCCATCAATGCGACGTCCCCATCGTCTTATCGCCAGCCTGTTGCTGACCCTCTCAATGCTGGCCGGGTTCGAGGCCGTCGGCGCGCCCGAAGGCGACCCGAAGGCTTCGGCAGCATCCGCCGCTCCGGTCGCTGCTGCGGTCGAGGCGATCGCACCTGCCGAGATTTTGATACAGGCCGACAGCGACGAGCGCTTCATTGAAGAGAAGCTCGCCCTGGTGCGACAGCCCGATCCAGCGAACAAGCTGGTCCCGCAGCTCGATGCGCTGGCGGCCGGCGTCGAAAAGTTGTCCGCGACCTTCAAGAAGGAAGAGTTGAGGACCCTGCCTGCGATCCGGCTGGAAAGCCTCGAGCGACACTGGATGTTCTACGACACCCAGCTTGCTGCCTGGCGTGGGCAGCTGCAGCGTGTCACAGCGAATTATTCCGAGGCCGCAGCGGATCTTGGCAGGAAACGGGCCGTCTGGGACGCGACTCGCGCGGCCGCCGGAGTCCTCGCCCCGGCCATGGTGGGCCGCGTGGATTCGATGCTCACGCAGATCACGCTCGCCGAGAAGATGCTGTCGGCTCCCTTGGATAACCAGCTGAATATTGCCCGGCGCGGCAATGCGCTGCTGCAGGAGATCGATTCGGGCACCAAGGCTGTGGCTTCAGCGATCGACTACATCGACCGTCGTCTGTACACGATCGATTCGCCGCCGCTCTGGGAGGCCTGGACTGTCGGACGGCCGTCCTCGCTCGGATTGAACTCGCTGCGGATGGGGCTGCAGATCGAGAGTGACTTCAGTACCGAGTACTCTGCTGCGTACAGGGAGAAGCTGCGGGCACTGCACATCGCCGCGCTGCTGCTGCTGCCGCTCACGATCTGGATCAGTCGCCGTACACGAAAACTGGTGTCCGACGACCCGGAAATGAAGTCGTCGGTGCAGGCACTGTTGCGCCCGATCTCATCGTGGGTCGTAGTGGTGATGGTCGGCGTGCTTTTCTTCGAGCCACATGCGCCGATCATCCGGCACCAGGCGGCGCTGCTGCTGGCGCTGGTCCCAGTGCTGCGACTGCTGCCTCGCAAGGTGTTCGCCGTGCTGGGGCCCTGGCCGTACATCGCCACCGGGCTCTACCTGCTCTCCCAGCTGAGTTTCATTTTCGTGGGCGTGCCGCTGTTGCACCGCTTGTACCTGCTGACGATGGGGCTGCTTACTCTGGGGTCCGTGCTGTGGCTGCTGCTACGCGGCGGCCGCGACAGGGGTAACGCTCAGCCGATGCAGTTCAAGACCGTGCGGGCCTTCGGCTGGCTGTCGGTGGCGGCCCTGGCCTCGGCCCTGATTGCAAATCTGCTGGGCAATGTCTCGCTGGCTGAAATGCTGACGTACGGCGTCCTGACCAGCGGCTACCTCGGCCTTGCCCTCTACGCGGGCGCGTCGGTGCTGAACGCGATCATCGCGCTGCTGCTGGCGCGCCAGGGTATGACGCGATTCCATCTCGTTCAACAGCACGGAGGGCCGCTGCTGAACTCGATCGGTCGGCTCGTAAACGTGGTCGCCCTGGTCTCCTGGGTCGGGATAGTGCTCAACCAGTTCCGCGTCTACCGTCCGATCGCGCAATCGATCAAAGCCGTCCTGACACACCCGATCTCGATCGGCGAAATATCTTTGACTCTCGGCAGCGTGCTGCTGTTCGTGTTCTCAGTGTGGGTGGCGTTCTGGCTCGCCAGGACCATTCGAGTCGTGCTGCGCGACGAAGTGCTGCCGAAAATGGAATTGCCGCGCGGCGTCGGTAACAGCGTATCAACACTCACCTATTACGGCGTCCTGATTGCAGGAATCATGACCGCGCTTGCCGCCGCCGGATTCCATGTGAGCGAGCTGGCGTTCGTGGTCGGCGCACTGGGTGTCGGCATTGGTTTTGGCCTTCAGGACGTGGTCAAGAATTTCGTCTCCGGCCTGATCCTGATATTCGAGCGTCCGATACAGCCCGGCGACGTGATCGACGTGTCGGGCGTCTCTGGCAAGGTTCTCAACATCGGCATGCGTGCCACCACGCTCACGACCTTCGAGGGAGCCGAGGTCGTGGTGCCGAATGGCACGTTGCTCTCCGAGAAGCTGATCAACTGGACGCTGAGCAACACGTCCCGCCGTCTCGAGGTGAGTGTCGGCGTAGCCTACGGCACCGACCCGCACCGAGTGCTCGCGCTGCTCGAGGAGGTTGCCAGGTCCACTCCTGCCGTCCTGCGTGACCCACCGCCCATGGCTGTTTTCGTCGGCTTCGGGGCGAGTTCACTCGACTTCCTCGTGCGCGCGTGGGTCAGCGACTACTTCGAGTCGGTGATCGTCAAGAGCGCGCTCACAGTGCGGGTGAACGACGCGCTGAAGGACGCGGGTATCGAGATACCGTTCCCACAGCACGACCTGCACGTGCGCAGCGTGTCGCCGGAAGCGGGCGCGCAACTGACGCCTCGCGCGTGAAGCCGCTGCGAGGCAAGGCCGGGAGCATCGCCGGTACCCGGCACGCCAGCTGCTCATGCTGGTTGAAGCAGGCCTGCTGAACACGGGGGTGCTGCTGGCCGCGAGCGGCTCGCTGGAGGCGGCGCACGTCGGACCCGAGTATCTCGCCGTCCGTCCGTTCATGAGCTTCGACGATCGGCCGCACCTGACCCGTCGCAGGTAGCCGGCGGGCAGAAACCGGTCTGGCCCGGCGAATTCGTTCCTGCCGTCACTCTTCCTCCAATCTTCCGGAAATCGTCCGGGGGCCTTCATGCACACAAAGCGTGGTGCGCCAACCATGGTGCCAGGCTGCGCCGCTCAGGCGCGGCCGGTCCTGACCATGGAGGAAAGACACGATGTGCGCTTTCATTGACCTGTTCACCGCAACAGCGACTGCCCGCGCCGCGCGGGCCGGTCGAGTCCCGTTCATTACCATGCTCGTCGCCCTCGCTGGGGCCACATTGGCATCCGGTGCCGAGGCGAGGGTTGGGGACGTCGACCCGAGCTACGGCGTCCACGGGCGCTTCGTGCCCTCCAGCTACGGTGGCACGGTGGTCATTGCCGTCCTCAACGATGGCAGCGTCATTTACCAGGTCGACGGTGGTTACAGTCGCGCGGACGCCAACGGGATACCCGACCCGTCTTTCGGTTCCGGCGGCGTTCAACCGTGGCCCGCGGAATACAGGCCTGGCATTTCGTGGCAGCGGACCGGGCAAGGCAAGTGGTTGGCGGTGCTTTCGCGCGCAGGAACGGGTGGCACCGAGTTCGCGATCCTGAAGCTCGGAACGGACGGCATGCCGGACCCGACGTTTGGTACCAACGGCGTGGCCAGCGTCGACATTGCACCCGATGGCTCGCGTGATCCGATCCTGGAAGTCCAGCCAGACGGGAAGCCCGTGATTCTGATCGCTCGACACGCTGTCGACAACTTTTACATCCTCGATCGCCTGGTGCTGGTCCGACTGCTGCAGGACGGTACCCTGGACGCGGCCTTCGGAGCCCTGGGAAGCGTTTCCGTGCCGACGGATCCCATCGATTGGATGGACGGCACCGACTTGCATTTTCTCTCCAACGGACTGTTCGTCGTCAGAACGTACCCAGTGTCCTGCTTCGACAGTTCCGGCGCCGCCACGGCCTGTCCTCCAAGTGCGGTATCTGACCTTGTCTTTAACGTGGGAGGCCTGCTTCCCGACGGAGGCTGGATCGCGTGGCGGAGGTCGGGCGACGGGGGGCATACCCTCGTGAAACTCCTGGCGGACGGCTCGCCGGATCTGAGCTTCCAATACCCGCCGCCGAATAACCCCGGCGATGCGACTGGTGAAGTAACTCTGGGCGCCGTCGGCCTGCTGTATTACAACCCTGGCGGTCCCTTTTTTGCCAGCGCTGACGGCCAGTACATCCATTTCTGGACGGCATTCAACACAAGGATAGATTTGCATCGGTACTTCGCCGGTGGGGCGAATTCAGGGCCGGATGGCAGTTTCGGCGCCGGCGGCGCCGAGAATTTCGGTCTTGTTTCAACCACGGGTCGCCCGCTTGGCCTCGCGGACGGCAGCACCATGGTCGCGACCGGCAACTACGCATTCCGCCTCCTGGGGCAGGACGCTCCGAGTCCCGGCGTGCTCGGAGTAGTTAGTCCGCAGACCTTCAACGCCAAGGCAGGGGCGGCGACATTGCACGTCTACCGCGGCGCCGGGTCGGATGGCGAAGTACGGGTTCGATACTGGACGTCCGGCACCAACGAATTGCCCGCTGACGGGGACTACGCGACGCCCGGCGCCGACTTCGACGCGGTGTCCGGCGAACTCGACTGGGCGGATGGCGATACTTCCGACCGGACCATCAACATTCCTTTACACAATCAAGGTCCCGCCAAGGGTTTCAAGTACATCATGGTGAGGTTCGAGGTCCTCAACGCCAGCACGTGGATCGCCAGCGACACGACACGCGTGACGGTCGACTACACTTCCCCGCCGGCGAGTGGAGGTCATGGCGGGGGCGGCGGTGCGATGGATTGGCTCAGCCTGCTGCTCGCATTTGTCGCAGTCAATCTGGGTCGCGGGATGGCGCGTCGCCGCGGCCTTACTGCTCGTACCTGAGTGTGAGCCCGATGCGTCGACCTTCACCATAAACGAGATCGAGGGGTCGCGGCGAGACTGGATAATACGCCGGGCCCCTCGACGACACCGCGCGAACGTAGTTCTCGTCCGTCAGGTTCGTCCCCCAGAGCTCGACCGTCCATGGACCTCGGCTTGCGCCGATCCGGCCGGAGAGCAGGGTACGTTCGCCATACTTCGCGCCATTGATCGCTCGATCGTATACGTCGCCCTGGTAGCTTACGTCCATCGCCGCGGATACCAGCCAATTGGAACTCGTGGCCGGAAGGTCCGACCGCAATCCGACCTGCCACTGCTCACGCGGAGCGCGCTGCAGCTGGTTTCCGTCGATGTAGGGAACGTAGGTTCCCGGCGGAGAGTTCGGGCTGCGCGCCGGACCCACTCGACAAAACGAAGACACCTGGTTGCTGGCGCTGAGGCCGCAGAAGGGGCTCGATCCGGGGTCGTCGCTACCTGACTTGAATTCGGGATCTGCGTAGGAAAATGCGCCCTGCAAGGTGAGCAACGGGTGCAGCCGCGACGCAAGAGTGATCTCGATACCTTGCGTATTCACGCCAGCCGTATTGCGCGTGATCAGGTTGGAAACACCCGGAGTCTGCGGGTATCCAAGCAGCTGTGTGTCGTGCCAGTCGATGTAGTAGAGGGTTGCACCACCCGACCAGCGCTCATCCGGGTCGCGATAGCGGCCACCGATCTCGTAGGTCCAGTTGTACTCCGGCTGGTAGGTCTGCTCCTGGGAAAGCAGGTCGGGTATCGGGTTGATGCCTCCGGATCGCGATCCTTTCGCGGCGGACGCATAGACCAGCGCGCTCGCCACCGGCTGGTAATCGATGCTGAAACGCGGCGTGACGTCACTGAAGCGTTGCGTTGGCACGGACTTGCCGAAACTCGGGGTGAAATTCGCATATCGGCTGTCGAGCGAAACTCGCTCCCAGGTCGAGCGAAGCTCCGCACGCAGCCCAACCTGACCAGACAGGCGATAGTCGAGTGCTCCAAAGATCGCAAGATTGCGGCGTTTGGTCTCGGATTTCAGCTGAAGCACCTGCTCGTGATCGGGATCATCGACCAGCGCGCGATTCGCGCGCGCTACGGGTCCCGTGAGAAAAGGGGTGAGTGGGAGCAGCACTGTCAGGTACTCTTCGCTCGACAGGTCGCCCTGCGCAAAGCCGATCCGTGCCTGGTCCCTCTGCCGTGTCACATAGCCGGTCAGGCCGAGCATCCAGTCCAGCACTTCGCCGCCGCGCCCGCGCAGTCGGAATTCCTGGTCCCACTCCTCGGTCTCGGGCGACTGCTCGGAAACCGAGTTCACCCGCACCAGCCGATTGACGGACTGTGGCGGAGATTGCGCGCGAGGGCAGTTCACCAATGAAGTGCAGACACCAAAGGTCTCGCCGGAACTGCTCGCGTCGAAGTCCCGGTACGCTTTGCTGGAACCGCGGTAATAGCTGGTGTCGCTCTCAAGGTCGATCGGCCCGCCATCCCATTTGATCGCGAGCAGGGTCTGCGAAACCTCGTTCGTGCTGTCCGGTACGCCGGGGGAAAGGTCGAATGTTCGCGATTTTGGAAGCGAACCGCAGTAGTACGTCCAGGTCCCCGACTTCGGGTCGACAGCGCCACAATTGTAGGCAGCCGCACCGACGGGGGTTTCAGCCGGCTGCGAAGCCCGCGTTCGCGACCAGCGGGCCGACAGCCGGGCGGTCCAGGCTTCCTGGCCTGAGGTGGCCAGGGTGCCGACCACTGATTCGCGATGGAGGTCGCCGAGACTCTGGTCGTTGGCGTCGTTGGCCCAGGTTCCGGAGGCATTTCGCGTTCCGGCGGCGAGGCGCCCGAGCAGGGTTCCTCCCGGCAGCGGACCCGACAGGAAGCCGCTGGCGCTCCAGTAGTCGTCCGTGCCCCCTCCCAACTCAATGCCGGAGCTGAATGCCCGGGTCGGTTGCCGGGGCACGTAATGGATGGCGCCTGCAAATGTCGCATGACCGAAGAGCGTACTCTGCGGCCCGTGCACGACCTCGATGCGTTCTACGTCGAGTGGCGACACGTCAATGGCGGTCCGCTCGGCCTGGTAGACACCATCCACGAACACGCCGACGTTGTCTCCCGCCGTGCTCGGCTGTGACTGCCCGCGCAGCACCGGTGCGGATCCCTGCCCGCCCCAGAGTGATTCGAAATAGAGGCCGGGCGCCATTCGAGCCAGTGACGCAAGGTCGGCGACCGAGCCAGCGATCATGTCGCTGCGCGCCAGCACATCGATGGCGAGTGGCACCGTGAAATAGGACTCTGGCACTTTGCGCGCGGTGACGATGATCTCCTCGAGCGAGTTGTCCGAGGCATGCGCCACCGAGACTGCAAGGCATGCGACGAAGCTGCAGGCCGACACCCATCCGCCGTCTCCGGCATCGACGCGCAATGCAGCCGCGACGCTCAAGGTCGCCGTTCCCTCGAGGCGGCGCCGCGTGCCACGATCTTTCCGGATTTCCGCAATTGGTCGAGTTCGGCCTGCTCACGGCCGACCCGGGCGCGAACCTCGGCCGAGAGCGCCTTGAATTCCGGCTCGTCGTGCAACGGAAGCCACAGCGGATCGTGGTCCAGCGTGTACCACCACTGCGTAAGGTCCTCGGCGCGGAACGACTCAGCAAGCGTAGCCAGCGCGGCCTCGCGGTTACCGGCGAGCAACAGCGCTGACGCCTTGGAACGCATCGCGTAGTAAGGACCGTACAAAGGAATGGATGCGTCGATTGCGGCCGGCAACTCCGCCAGCAGCTGTTGCGCGCGCTCAGACTGGCCGGACGCCAGCAGGAGCTGCGCGAGGCAGACAGCGGCGCGAAAATTCGAAATGTCGAGTGACCCGTCGGCCTGCAGGCCGTAGCGATCCTCGAGGAAGCGAACGGCGCGAGACGTATCTCCGTCCTTGAGGGCATAGTCCCGCACCGCTTCCGGAACCCCCCAGCTCTCGTACCGGTTGTACTCGCGGCCTGCTTTTGAATACGCCGCCTCGCCAGCCCCGCGCCAGTCTCCGGAATACATCGACAGCAGGATCCGCGAGGTATCGCGGCTGCTGGGCGTGCCTGCCGCGACCTCACGCGCTGCGTTTGCGTCGCCGAGGTCGAGGTAGATCGCCGCAGCAGTCTGCCGGGACCATGGATTCTCCGGGTCCACATCGATCGCGTGCTCGATGACCTGCGCGGCCTCGGCGAGCCTGCCGTGAAGCGCCCATCGATACTTCGCGTAGCGTTGCAGCGCGGGCTGGTAGTTCGGGTCGATCTCGAGAACGCGCTTCATGCCCGGCTCAAGCACCAGGCCGCCCCTGGTGCCGAAATCCTGCATGACCTTCCTGAAGTGCGCCCGCGGCGACATCGGGTCCACGCGAAGCGCGCGGTCGAGAACCCGTGATGCCTCATCGTGTCGGCCTTGCCTGTCGAGAAACTCGGAGTAGGCAACGAGTCCGCGCCCGTTGCTTGGGTCGAGCTCCGCGCCTCGGCGGAAGTCCACGTCCTGTCCAGCGGCGTCGCCGCCACCCCAGGTGGCACGAGCGACATACGCGGCACCGCACGCAGGATCTATTTCCAGTGCCTGCTGGATCAGGGGCAGCCAGCGCTTCCGTTCAGCAGCCACATCACTGTGTCGCCGGTCGGCCGCCAGCATTCGCGCCTCGAACAGCCCCGCCATCGCAGCCGCGAAGCTCGCATCGAGCGCAATTGCGGCTTCGAAGTGCGCTGCTGCCGCTTCGGAATCGCGGACCGTGTTTCGGCCGAGCAGCACACGGCCCTGCAGAAATTCGAGTTGGGCGTCTATCGGGGGTTCGTGCCCACTTGCCTTGCGCGGTTGCGCGAGTCTCGGTACTCGATCGTGCAGTTCATTCGCCACCTGCGTCGCGATGGCGTCCTGGATGGCGAAGATGTCGGAAATGTCATCGTCGATGTGCGTCGACCACACCAGTGTGCCGGATCGTGCGTCCACAAGGCGTGCAGTCACCCTCAGGCTGTCGCCCTCCCGCTGGGTGCTGCCCTCGACCAGGTACTGGGCGCCGAGCAGCCGGCCGGTCTCCTGTGGTCCGAGCGCTCGGCCCTGGTCGCCGAAGGCCGAACCTCGCGCGATGATCGTCAACTGCGACAGCGTCGACAGCCGCTCGAGCACCATTTCCGGCACGCCGATGGCCAGGTAGGCGTCGGACGGGTCCCGACTGAGATTCTCGAATTTCAGTACCGCCACCGTTGCACCGGATGCTGTCGCGACCGGATTCGGTGGTGACTTCGACTCGACTTGCGTTCCGTGCCGGACGCTCAAGGTCAACCAGGTGAGCGCAGCAAGTGCCACCAGCGCGGCCGCCAGAACGGCAAGCCGGCTACCGGCGGGACGTGGCGGCGGCGCGGACCCGGAAGGTTCGGCCGGGGCGCTGTCCTCGTGCCCACGCGCCACCGGCGCGAGGACTCGGTAGCCGCGCGAGCGCAGGCCGGCTACGTAGCGCGGACCTGTCGAATTGTCGCCGAGCGCCTCACGCAGTAGGTTGACGCGCTTGGTGACCGTCTCCGGGGATACGACGATGTCCGGCCAGACTAGGGACGCAATTTCGTCGTTCGTAACGAAATCGGGTGCGCGCCTGACGAGCGCAAGCAGGAGGTCGAATGAGAGTTTCGGCAAAGCGATGTCGCCGGCCGGGCCACTCACCCTCTGCAGACCGACGTCGACGATCAGATCGCCGACGCGGTAGGTCTCCCGGTCCGGCGCTACAGGCGCCATGCGGTTCCCCCCGTTTTGGAATTCCGTCTCCCGCCGGCAGCCCAGCGGGGCACCGCCATCGGGCCGAGCCTATCATTGCACGCGGACAGGCCAGCCGTGAATCCGCCCCGGATAGGCTCCACCGCCCGACAGGTTAAGCTAGCCGTCCCGCGGACTCATCGCCGTGGCCAGCAGTGCCGAGGTTCCAGTTCATGGCCGACATGTTTGTTTCCTATGCCCGCAGTGACAAGTTGCGTGTTGCTCCGCTGGTCGCGGCAATCGAAGCGCAGGGCTGGTCGGTGTGGTGGGACCCGGATATTTCACCGGGCCAGGAGTTTGACGATCGCATCGAGGCCGAGCTGAAGGCGGCGAAAGTCGTGCTTGTGGTCTGGACGCCGACTTCGGTGAGCTCACGGTGGGTTCGCGGCGAGGCGCGCGAGGCGGCCGATCTCGGCAAGCTGGTGCCCGTGCGCTTCGACGATGCGCGTTTGCCGATGGACGTGAGGGCAATCCACACGACCGACCTCGACACCTGGGGCGAGGATCCGGCGAGCCCGCCATTCCAGGCCCTGCTGCGCGCAATGTCGGCCATGATGGCGGGTCATCCGGCGACCGGCACGGTCCTTGCCGCGCCGCCGGGCGCCGCCGTGCGGCTTGGCATCTGCGTGCTTCCTTTCGCCAACATGAGCGGTGATCCCGAGCAGGAGTATTTCAGTGACGGAATCACCGAGGACATCATCACGGACCTGAGCAAGGTCTCGGCGCTCTCGGTCATCGCCCGCAACAGCGCCTTCATGTACAAGGGCCGCAGCGTCGACGTGCAGAAGGTTGCGCGTGAACTCGACGTGAGCCACGTGCTCGAGGGCAGCGTGCGAAAGTCAGGAGGCCGGGTGCGCATTACTGCGCAGCTGGTGAAAGGCTCGAGCAACGACCACGTCTGGGCCGAGCGCTACGACCGGGACCTGAACGATATCTTCGCGCTGCAGGACGAAATTTCTGAAGCGATCGTCAAGGCGCTCAAGCTGAAGCTGCTGCCCGAGGAGAGGAAGGCGATCGAGCGGCGCGGCACGGATAATGTCGAGGCGTACAACCTCTTCCTGATGGCGTGGCAGTACTACGTTACCGGACTGGAAGGCGATTCTCGAAGAGCCGAGTCGATCATCCGCCTGTGCACCGGTGCCGTAGAAATCGATCCCAACTACGCGCGTGCCTGGGCACTGATGGCTCTGGGACAGATGATCCTGCGGTTCGTCAATGGCAGAAGCGGCGAGGACGGCCTTCTCGCCGCCGAGCGGGCCCTCGCGCTGGATGCGAACCTTGCCGAGGCCCATGCCGTCAGGGCACGAATCTTTTCCGAAACCGCTCGCTACGATGCTGCGTCCGCCGAGATCGACATCGCCCTGCGTCTTGACGCTGAGTCCTACGAGGTAAATAGAGCCGCCGCCTATGTGAGATTCCGGCAGCAAAGAATCCCTGACGCCATTCGCTATTTCGAGAAGGCAACGTCTCTCATGGAGACGGACGTCAATTCAGCATCCATGCTGATCACCTGTTACACCTCGGTGGGGAACTCCCAGGCTGCCCTGCGCCTGGCGAAGACCACCTTGTCCAGGGCTGAAAAGACCCTGGCGCAGGATCCGAACAATGGAGCCGCGATGGGATTTGGCGTGGTGGCTCTGGTACTCCTCGGGGAGACCGAACGTGCCAAGGAATGGATCAAGCGCGCCCTGATGATCGATCCGGACAACATGAACATGCGCTACAACTTCGCCTGCGGCCTGGCGACCTATGCCAGGGATTGCGACGGGGCGATCGAGCTGCTTGGTCCGCTTTCGAAGCGGATGTCCATCGGCTTGCTGAACCATGCGAAGGCCGATCCAGATCTCGACCCCTTGCGCGACGACCCGCGTTTCAAGGCCATGATGACCGAGGCCGAGGCGCGGATCGCCGCGGCCGGCGGCTCCGCACCAGCCGCGTAGCCCGGTGCGAAATCGGGCGCGGCACCCTGAGGGGCACGCGTCCGTGTACCGCAGAAGCCGCCCTCGGCGTCAGGCCGCCTTGTTCACCGTCGCGCCGCCAATCGCGTTGGCCACCGCGTCGTCGACGCGCTCCAGCCACACGAACTCGACGTCCCGCTTGACGCTATCGGGAATGTCCTCGAGGTCCTTGCGGTTGCGCGCCGGCAGCAGCACGGTGCGGATCCCGGCGCGGTGCGCGGCGACCGTCTTCTCCTTGATGCCGCCGACCGGCAGCACGAGCCCGCGCAGGCTGATCTCACCGGTCATCGCGACGTCGTTGCGTACGGTGCGGTTGGTGAGCAGCGAGACCAGCGCCGTGTAGATCGCCACGCCGGCGCTTGGGCCGTCCTTCGGGATCGCGCCCGCCGGGACATGCACGTGGATGTCGCTTTTCTCGAATAGCGCGGGGTCGAGCCCGAGCGCCTCGGACTGCGACTTCACCAGGCTGAGCGCGGCCTGCGCACTCTCCTTCATCACGTCGCCGAGCTGCCCGGTGAGGATCAACGCACCCTTGCCCGGCACGCGCGTCGCCTCGATGAACAGGATGTCGCCGCCGACCGGTGTCCATGCGAGCCCCGTCGCCACGCCCGGCAGGCTGACGCGCATCGCCACCTCGTTCTCGAAGCGCGGGGCGCCGAGGATCTCCGCGACGTCGGCCGCGTCGATCTTTACCGCCGTGGCCTTGCCCTCGGCGACCCTCACGGCGACATTGCGCAGCACGGCGCCGATTTCCCGCTCGAGACTGCGGCATCCGGCCTCCCGCGTGTAGTCGCGCGCGATGCGCAACAGCGCCTGGTCCGTGATCGCAGCCTGTCCATCGGCCAGGCCATTGGCCTCGAGCTGGCGGCGTACCAGGTAACGGCGCGCGATCTCGACCTTCTCTTCCTCGGTGTAGCCCGTGAGCTCGATGATTTCCATGCGGTCGCGCAGCGGCCCGGGGATCGTGTCGAGCTGGTTCGCTGTCGCAATGAACAGCACCTTCGACAGGTCGAAGGGCACGCCGAGATAGTTGTCGCGGAAAGTGGAGTTCTGTTCGGGATCCAGCACCTCGAGCAACGCGGAAGCTGGATCGCCCTGGATGCCACGACCAAGCTTGTCGATCTCGTCGAGCATCAGCACGGGGTTCCGCGTGCCGGCCTTCTTGAGCGACTGTGCGATGTTGCCCGGCAGCGCGCCGATGTAGGTGCGCCGGTGGCCGCGAATCTCGGCCTCGTCGTGCACGCCGCCCAGGCTGGTGCGCTGGAATTTGAGGCCCAGCGCCCGCGCGATGCTCTGGCCCAGCGAGGTCTTGCCCACGCCCGGCGGGCCCACGAAGCACAGGATCGGACTGCGGCCCTGCGGATTCAACTTCCGTACAGCCAGGTATTCGACGATGCGCTTCTTGATCCGGTCGAGCCCGTAGTGGTCGGCATCGAGGATGCCGCGCGCCCGCTGGATGTCGATGGACTCTTCGTCGAGCTTCGACCACGGCATCGCGATCAGCGAGTCGAGGTACGTGCGTGCCATTGAATACTCGCCGCTCGCCTCGTTCATGCGCTCGAGGCGCTTCAGTTCCTTGCGTGCGTGTTCCTCGATCTCCTGGGGCATGCCGGCTTTCGTGATGGCCTCGTCCAGTTCGGCCACGTCGCCGCCTTCGCCGTCGCCCAGCTCCTTCTGGATCTGGCGCATCTGCTCACGGAGCAGCATCTCGCGCTGCCGGTCGTCGATCGCATCCTTGGTCTGCTGCTCGATCTGGCGTGACAGCTTCAGCACCTCGACCCGCCGGGTTAGGTGGTCGGAGACGGCTTCCAGCCGGTCACGGACGTCGGTGATCTCCAGCAGCGACTGCTTCTGTGCCGGGCCCACGTCCAGGAAGCTCGCGATCATGTCCGCGAGCGCGGAGGGTGACTCCATTGCCTGCACGGCGTTGGCCAGCTCGGCCGGCGCCTGGGGCAGCAGGGAGATCGCCTCGACCGCCTTCTGCTTCAGGTACAGGGTCCGCGCCTCCACCTCGGGGTGGTGGGACCCGGTGTCGGGCAGGTACTCGACCCGCGCGACCAGGTATGGGAAGCCCGAGACGTGGTCGAGCACACGGAAACGCCGTTCGCCCTGGCAGACGAGATGGCGCGTACCGTCCGGCGTAGTGACCAGCCGTACCACGGACGCCACGGTGCCGATGCGGTTCAAGTCGTCGAACCCGGGGTCATCGGTTTCCGGGGCCTTCTGCAGCAGGAACCCGACCTTGCTCTCGGCGCGGGCGGCTTCCTCGGCGCCGGCGACCGTCTTCTCGCGCTTGACCGCTACCGGCAGCATCACGCCCGGGAACAGGACGAGGTTGCGTACCGGCAGGATGATCAGCATGTCCTCGGGCAGACCAGGCGCGTCGGCGCTCGTGTCCACAGCCGTGGATGCTGAAGTCTGCTCGCTGTCGTTCGTGGTCATCGTGTGCCTCGCCCCGGGGTATCCGGCCAATGGTCCTGAAGTTGGGGCGCGAGTGGCCGGTCTCAATGCCGACGGTTTGCGCGGAGGGGCCGCGCGACCTGCCGATCGCCATGCCCTCGTGCAGCCTCGCGGCCAGACGTGGCAATCGATTACATAAAGCAATTTGATGAAATAGCAACTTTCTATAGTTAATCTGTTGGTTCAATTCAGATAAACTTTTTTCATGAAAAAAGAAAAGGACGAACGATTCGGGCCCGGGTTCTACCGTCGTCACTACTTCAATCCGCGCACCCGGGTCGTGACCAGGGCAGAGATGAAGCGCCGGGCCGAGCACGTCGCGGCCTTTGTGCGCCACGGCGAACTCCCGGTTCGTTCAATCCTGGACGTGGGCTGCGGGCTTGGGCTGATGCGCAGGCAACTGCTGGAGCGGTTCCCGCGCGCGCGGTACGTGGGCCTGGAGGCCAGCAACTATCTCTGCGAGCGCCACGGCTGGGAGCAGGGCTCTGCCGCCACATTCGACCCGGGCCGGACCTTCGACCTCGTGATCTGCTACGACGTCCTCCAGTACCTGACCGCGCGCGAGGCCGCGGCTGCCATCCGCAACCTCGGCCGGCTCTGCGCCGGGGTCCTGCACTTCGGCGTGCTGACCAGCGAGGACTGGGAACTCCACTGCGACCAGCAGACCACTGATCGCAACGTCAACCTGAGGCCCGGCCAGTGGTATCGGAAGCGGCTTGCCGCCGACTTCATCAACGCCGGCTCGGGCATGTTCGTCCGGCGAGGCGCGCCGGTGCACCTGTGGGAACTGGACCAGGTCGAGGTGCTGCGCTCGCGTCGCGGCTAGGCATCTCCCACGGCTTGATCTTGGCAAGACACAATTGCTGCATTGCATCAGGGGGTCCATACAGGAAGGACAGCGATCCACGGAGGGCTGTCCATGTCTATGCCATTACGATCCTTGCTGCTCGGCAGCGTTGTTGCTGTACTCGCCAGCGGCCCGACGGCCGCACAGACCTGGGAGGCGCTGCCTGCAGTGGCGTCGGCACCCGAGGACAACCCGACCTCGGTGGCGCGCGTGGACCTGGGCAGGATGCTGTACCACGATCCGCGCTTCTCGGAGACCGGGACGATTTCCTGCGCTTCCTGCCACAACCTGATGGAGGGCGGGGACGACCACCGGCCAACCAGCATCGGCGTGCACGGCATGAAAGGTGGTCGCAATGCACCCACGGTGTTCAATGCCGCGTTTCTCACCTCGCAGTTCTGGGACGGACGTGCCCCGACCCTCGAGGCACAGGCCAAGGGGCCTATCGTCAACCCGGTCGAAATGGGCATGAAGGACCTGGGCTCCGCGGTTGACCGCATACGGGACATCCCGGGCTACGCCACCTACTTCAACGCTGCCTTCGGCCCGGGCGACATGGTCACGATCGATAACGCCGCAATGGCCATCGCGGCGTTCGAGCGGACGCAGATCACCCCGGGCAGTCCATATGACCGCTTCGTCGGAGGCGAGAAGTCGGCCCTTACGGACGAACAGCAGCGCGGCATGAAGGCCTTCGCGGAGACCGGTTGCCAGGCCTGCCACTCCGGGGTCGTATTTGCCGGGCCGCCGCTGCCGATGGGGACGCCGTTCCTGCAGAAGTTCCCGACGCTGACCGACAACGAGTACGTGGCGAAATATGACCTGCTGGCCGACAAGGGCAGGTTCAACTTCACCAAGGATCCGGCCGACGAGCACATGTGGAGAGTCCCGCAGCTTCGGAACCTGCCATACACGGCTCCTTACCTGCACAACGGCAGCGTAAAGACCATTCCCGAGGCCGTCCGCCTGATGGCAAAGGTGCAGCTCGGGGTAGACCTCCAGCAGGCCCGTGTAGCGGAGATTTCCGCATTCCTGGCGAGCCTGACGGGCGAGTTCCCGAAGGAGACCATGCCGCGGCTGCCGCCGACGCCGGGTGACCTGCTCGAGTAGGGCCAGCGACCGCCCAGCGGGGTTCCGCACCCGGGGGCCGGGGGCTGTACAATGCGCGCCTCCTGCATGGTCCCTCCGGTAGCACTGATGCGTCCAACCCCGCTGCGGCTTTTCCTGCCCGCGCTCTCACTGCTCGTCCTCGCCGGCTGTGCGAGCACGGGCTCCTGTGGAGGCAGCGACAAATACCTGGAGGCGCAGGAGCGTCCACTGCTCAATCTTCCGCCGGGCGTATTGGGCAGTGAACGTATCGCCCCGGTCGTGATTCCGCCGGCAGCACCTGACCCTGACAGGCTTGATCCTCAACCGCGCTGCCTCGATTATCCGCCGCAGTTCTTCGCCCAGCCGCCATCGAAACCGGGCTCGGCGGAGGACGTGGTCCGCAACTGGGGCGCCGCCTGGGCCCAACGCCGGCCAGATGTCGTCATGCAGGCGTATGCGCCGTCATTCGAGGCTCCGGGCAAGGGCGGCTCGGCAGCTTTCCTCACCGAGCGCGAGCAACAGGTCGCGACCGGCCCTGCGTCATCCCCGACACTGATGGACCTCGTGGTTACCAAGGACGGCTCGAACCGGAGGATCGTCACTTTCATCCAGGTGTTCGGCGACGAGCAGGTGCGCCGCGAACTCACGCTTGTGCGCGAGGGCGATTCCTGGCGCATCGAATCCGAGCGGACCCTGACCGTGCCCTGACCGGGTTGGCATGGACCCGAGCAACGGTATTTCGTCAGCGTGACAAGCAACCCCCTGCTGAACGGCATCAGCCTTGCCCCCGGCACCCTCCGGGTGGTGCTGCTCGACCGCCTGACCCGCTCGCTGGGCAAGCACCCCGACACCGCCACGCAGCGCGATATCTACGATGCGCTCTCGCTTGCCGTGCGCGAGGAACTCGCGGTTCGCTGGCTCGCGACGCAGCGTCGTGTGTCGCAGGCAGGCGTCAAGCGCGTCTGCTACCTGTCGGTCGAATTCCTGCTGGGCCGGACACTGGTGAACGGACTGTCTGCACTCGACGGCGAACTGGTGAACGAGGCGCGCGACACGCTCGCCGAACTCGGTTTCGACCTCGATCGTGTCGCCGAGGAGGAAATCGACCCGGGCCTCGGCAACGGCGGCCTGGGACGGCTGGCCGCCTGCTTCCTCGATTCGCTGGCTACGCTGCAGTACCCGGCCGTCGGCTACGGCATCCGCTACGACTACGGTATTTTCACGCAGGCGATCGATGAGGACGGACGGCAGCGCGAAAGCGCGTCGAGCTGGCTGCGGCAGCACAATCCCTGGGAGATCCCGCGCGACGACGCGCGCTACGTGATCCGCTTCGGCGGCCGCTGCGTCGCGACACAGGATCCGCTCGGCAAGACACGCTACCGCTGGATCGATACCAGCAACATCTGGGCGGCGGGCTACGACCTGCTGATCCCGGGCAATCGCAGCCAGACAGTGAATCACCTGCGGCTGTGGACGGGTCGCGCGATCGCGCCGTTCGACGTCGAGACCTTCAACGCCGGCCGGCACGCGGAAGCCTCGGCGGCGAACGTCGAAGCCAAGAACGTCTCGCGGATCCTCTACCCGGACGACACGACGCCGCAGGGCAAGGAACTGCGCTTCAAGCAGCAGTACTTCTTCGTCAGCGCGAGCCTGCAGGACATGCTGGCGCAACACCTCGCGGAGGGTCGCCCGCTCGAGTCGTTGCCCGACTCGGTCGCGATCCAGTTGAACGACACCCACCCCGCGCTCGCAATACCGGAGCTGATGCGCCTGCTGGTGGACGAGCACGAACTGGAGTGGGCGCGTGCCTGGGAACTGACGCGTCGCGTGTTTTCCTATACCAACCACACGCTGCTGCCCGAGGCGCTCGAAGTGTGGCCGGTGTCGTTCTTCGAGCGCATCCTGCCGCGCCACCTGCAGATCATCTACCTGGTGAACCGCGCGCTGCTTGATGAGATTACTGCGCGCCATCCGGGTGACAACGACCGCCGCCAGCGCATGTCGCTGATTGACGAAGGCCATGGCCGGACCGTGCGGATGTCGCACCTTGCGGTGGTCGCGAGCCATACCGTCAATGGCGTGGCGAAGCTGCACTCCGAGCTGATGCAGCAGACCATATTCAGGGACTACGCAGAGCTGTATCCCGGACGCTTCACCAACGTGACCAACGGTATCGCCGTACGGCGCTGGCTGAAGCAGTCAAACCCCGGTCTTGCGGCGCTGCTCACGGAGCGCCTCGGCAACTCGTGGGAAAACGATCTCGAAGAACTCGAGCGGCTGCGTTTCGCGGCCGACGACCCGGTCTTCTGCCGGCGCTTTGCCGAGATCAAGGCCGAGAACAAGGTCCGTCTCGCCGAGACGATCCAGCGGCGGATCGGAATCGAAGTCGACCCTGCCTCGCTGTTCGACGTGCAGGTGAAACGCATCCACGAGTACAAGCGGCAGTTGCTGAACCTGCTCTACGTGGTGACACGCTACAACCGCATCCGCGCCAACCCGGACCTGCCCGTCGTGCCGCGCACCGTGGTGTTCGCCGGCAAGGCCGCGCCCGGCTACACGATGGCGAAGGGCATCATCAAGCTGATCAACAACGTCGCGCGCGCCGTGAACAACGACCGCGTCGTCGGCGACAAGCTCAAAGTCGCATTCCTGCCCGACTACGACGTGTCGCTCGCGCAGCGCATCATGCCGGCGGCGGATCTCTCGCAGCAGATCTCGACGGCGGGCATGGAGGCCTCGGGCACCGGCAACATGAAGCTGTCGCTGAACGGCGCGCTCACGATCGGTACGCTCGACGGTGCCAACATCGAGATTCGTGAGCAGGTGGGCGCCGACAATATTTTCATCTTCGGACTGACGGCCGACGAGGTCGCAGAGCACCGCAGACGCGGCTATTCGCCTTCGGCAATAGCAGCCGCGAATCCGGAACTCGAGAAAACCCTCTCGATGATCGATGCCGGGTTCTTCACGCCGGGCAACCTCGCCGACGGCAAGCCGATCGTGGATCGCGTCCTCAGCGAAGGAGAGCCGTTCTTCGTCCTCGCGGACTTCGACGCCTACTGCGCCGCGCAGGATGAGGTGGACGAACTCTACCTCCGGCCGGAGGAGTGGATTCGCCGCGCCGTGCTGAATACCGTGGGAATGGGAATATTCTCCAGCGACCGCAGCATCCGCGAATACGCGGAACGCATCTGGCGCATCAAGCCGGTGATGTAGGAAAAATAGGTGCCAGGCACCGAATTACGGAAATTCGGTGCCTGGCACCTATTTTTCCCGATTTCGCTAGACTGAGCGCGTGACAACCCGACAGAAGTTGACGGCTCCGGAGATCGACGCGCTGGTGCAGGCGCGGCATCCCGAGCCTCGCTCGGTGCTCGGCTACCATGAGATTGCGCGGCGCAACGACCTCCCCGTCTGCATGGTGCGTGTGCTCGAGCCCGATGCCGAGCGCATCGAGGTCCTCTGGGACGACGGCACCGCAAACCCGCTCAGGCGCGTGCACGATGCCGGGCTCTTCGAAGGCCGCGTGCCACACCGACGACCGCTGTCGCCTTACCGCCTCAGGATCCGGTATCGCAACGGGGTCGAACTCGACAAGCACGACGCCTACTACTTCTCGCCGCAACTCTCGGACTTCGACCTGCACCTGTTCGGCGAGGGCAACCACCACGCGATCTATCGCAAGCTCGGCGCGCACCCATCCGTGCTCGATGGCCTGGCCGGAACCCTGTTCGCCGTCTGGGCGCCGAACGCCGAGCGGGTCAGCGTCGTCGGGCCGTTCAATCTCTGGGACGGACGCCGGCACGCGATGCAGATGCGCGGCAGCTCCGGGATCTGGGAACTGTTCGTCCCCGGCATCGGTCCCGGCACGGAGTACAAGTTCGAGCTGCGCGCACGCGGCGGCCGCACGCTGCTCAAGTCCGATCCGTACGGTGTGGCGATGCAGCTGCGCCCCGACAACTGCTCCGTGGTCGCCTCGCTGGACGGCCACGTGTGGCAGGACGACGAATGGATGGAGGCCCGGCGCCAGGCGAACCACCCGACGCGGCCGATCAGCATCTACGAGCTGCATCCGGGATCCTGGCGACGCCGCCACGACCGCAATCCTCCGTTCCCGAACTGGCGCGAGCTGGCCGACGAGCTGATCCCGTACGTCCGCGACCTGGGATTCACCCATGTCGAGCTGATGGGCGTGGCCGAGCATCCATTCGACGGCTCGTGGGGCTACCAGGTCGTCGGTTACTACGCCCCGTCGTCGCGATTCGGATCACCCCAGGACTTCATGCATTTCGTGGATCGCTGCCACCAGGCCGGCATCGGCGTGATCCTCGACTGGGTGCCGGCGCACTTTCCGCGTGACGAACACGGGCTGGCAGAATTCGACGGCACCGCGCTGTATGAACACGCCGACCCGCGCCTCGGCGAGCACTCCGACTGGGGCACGAAGATCTTCAACTACGGTCGCCACGAGGTCCGCAACTTCCTGGTCGCCAACGCCCTGTACTGGCTCGACTGCTACCACGTGGACGGGCTGCGCGTGGACGCGGTGGCTTCGATGCTGTACCTCGATTACAGCCGCAAGCCCGGCGAGTGGCTGCCGAACCGCCACGGCGGGCGCGAAAACCTGGAGGCCATCGACTTCCTGCGGCACCTGAACGTCGCGGTCGGCCACTATCATCCAGGTGCGATGACGATCGCCGAGGAGTCCACAGCCTTCCCCGGCGTCACGCAGCCCGCGCACCTCGGCGGCCTCGGTTTCCATTTCAAGTGGAACATGGGCTGGATGAACGACACGCTGCGCTACATGGAAATGGATCCCGTGCACCGGCGCTACCAGCACCAGCTGGTGACGTTCTCGTTCATGTATGCGTGGTCGGAGAAGTTCATGCTGCCGGTTTCACACGACGAAGTCGTGCACGGCAAGGGTTCCCTGCTCGGCAAGATGCCTGGCGACGAATGGCAGAAGCGCGCGAACTACCGGCTGCTGCGCGCCTACATGACTGCGCACCCTGGCAAGAAGCTGCTCTTCATGGGTTCCGAATTCGGCCAGCTGCATGAGTGGCGCAACGACGATTCGATCGACTGGCACCTGCTCGACGACCCGCGGCATCGTGGCCTGCTGGACCTGAACCGCGACCTGAACCGGATGTACGCGGACCTCGCCGTGCTGCACGCGGGCGACGCCGATCCCGCCGGCTTCGCGTGGATCGACCTGCACAACGCGAATGAAAGCGTGTTCGCATTCCTGCGCCGCGATCCCGCGCGGCCGGAGCTTGCGCCAGTCGCTTGCGTGTTCAATGCGACGCCGGTGCCACGCGACGACTACTGGATCGGGGTGCCCGAAGGCGGCACCTACTCGAAGATCCTCGACAGCGACGCGGAGCGCTACGGCGGCGCCGGCTACAGCCGGCAGCAGCGCGTGAGCGCGGATGAGTATCGGGTCAACGATCACCCGTTCCGACTGCGGGTAAACCTGCCGCCGCTGGCAGCGCTCTATTTCCGGCTTGGTCGATGAGACGAGTGGTGCGCCCGCGCGCCGGACCCTGCGGGAGGGAGTCGAGTTGATGCCCGATCTGCCGCATGGCCATTCCCTGGAGCGGCCGGTGCTCGAGCCGGGATCCGCGCAGCCGCTGGGGGCAAGCTGGACCGGGCGCGGCACCAACTTCGCCGTGCTGTCCACAAGCGCGACCCGCGTGCAGCTCTGCCTGTTCGATGCGTCCGGGCGTGAAGAGACCGCGCGCCTGCCGCTGCCGTCCCGTACCGGCGATGTGTGGCACGGGTTCCTGCCCGCCCGGTACGGTGGCCCGGGCACGCTGTACGGATACCGTGTGCACGGGCCCTACGAGCCCGGGCAGGGCCATCGATTCAACCCCGCCAAGTTGCTGATCGATCCATGTGCTGCTGCACTATCGGGAGAAATCAACTGGCACCCGTCGCTGAACGGAGCGCAGCCTGGCGATGACGATGTAGCCGACAACAGTGACAGCGCGGAACATGTTCCAAAGTGCCGCGTCGTAAATCCGGCGTTCGACTGGGGCGGCGTGCGGGCGCCAAATATCCCGTGGCGCGACACGATCATCTACGAATTGCACGTCAAGGGATTCACGCAGCGCCATCCGGCAGTACCAGAGCACCTGCGGGGCAAGTACCTGGGGCTCGCGGAACCCGCGGTGCTCGACCACCTGAAGCGCCTTGGTGTCACGACGATCGAGTTGATGCCGTGCCAGTCGTTCGTGTCGGAGCAGTTCCTGGTCCAGCGGGGCCTGTCGAACTACTGGGGCTACAACCCGCTAGCCTGGTTTGCGCCGGATGCCCGCTATGCGGTGGACGACCCGGTTGCCGAGTTCAAGACCATGGTGCGCGCACTGCACGAGGCCGGCCTCGAGGTCGTGATGGACGTGGTCTTCAACCACACGGCCGAGGGCAACGAGAGGGGTCCGACGCTCAGCCTGCGTGGCTTCGACAACGCGCTCTACTACCGACTGTTCCCGCATGAACGGGCGCACTACAAGAACTTCACCGGGTGCGGAAACACGGTGAAGTTCGACAATCCGGAAGTGCGCTCGCTGGTGCTTGAATGCCTGCGTTACTGGACGGCCGAGATGCGCGTGGACGGGTTCCGCTTCGACCTGGCACCGGTGATCGGCCGGGACAGCGGCGGTTACAGCAGCAGCGCGCCTTTTTTCGCAGCGCTGCGCGCGGACCCGGTGCTTGCGTACGTAAAGCTCATCGCCGAACCCTGGGACGTTGGTCCCGGCGGTTACCAGCTTGGTCACTTCCCTGCCGGGTGGTCCGAGTGGAATGACCGCTATCGCGACACGATGCGAGCATTCTGGCGAGGCGATCGGGGCTTGCTCGGCGCGTTCGCCGAGCGCTTTGCCGGCTCGAGCGACCTGTTCCGCCAGCATGCGCGCAAGCCGACCGCCAGCGTCAACTTCGTCGCCGCGCACGACGGATTCACGCTCGAGGACACGGTTTCCTACAACCTGCGCCACAACGAGGCCAACCTCGAGAACGGCGCGGACGGCCATTCCCACAACCTGAGCTGGAACTGCGGCGCTGAAGGCCCGACCGACGACCCCGGCATACTCGCGCTGCGTTCGCGACAGGCTGCCAACCTGCTCGCGACGCTGTTCCTGTCGCAGGGTGTGCCGATGCTGCTGGCCGGCGACGAATTCGGGCACACGCAGCAAGGCAACAACAACGCGTATTGCCAGGACAACGACATCTCGTGGCTCGACTGGAGCCTTGCGGAGAAGAACGCGGGGCGATTGCGTTTCGTACAGATGCTGATCGACCTGCGGCGGTCCCGGCTGTGGCTGCGTCGTGACACATTCCTCAAGGGCGCGCGCCGTGGCACGCACGCGAAAGACGTTACCTGGCTGCATCCGTCCGGGCGGGAACTCACCGATGCCGACTGGCAGGATCCCGGGTTGCGTGCCATCGCCGTGCACATGAACGGAGTGCCGGCTGGCGGCAGCGATGGTGGCGACCTGCTGGTGGTATTCAATGCGGGCGACTCCCCGATCGAGATGACCCTGCCGGCGCCGCCGGAGAAATCCATGTGGCGCCTGGTGTTCGATACCGGCAGTGACGCAGCCGGCCGGGAGCCTGCGCCGCTGCCAGGCGGGCACCTGCTGCACGTAGCGCACAGGTCCACGGTTCTGCTCGAGTCGCAGGTGAAATAGAAGATGCCGGGCACTTGTGGCACTCGAATCGGTCAGGCATCGTCGCGAACCCTGCGCCCGGATCCCTGAAATGCTCGATTCCATGCTGGACAAGCTTGCTCGGCAATGCGGCATCGGGGACGCCTACGAGAACTATCGCGGCGAACCGAAGTCCATTTCCCCGGCCACGCGCAAGGCGATCCTGGCGGCGATGGGTTGCCCCACCGAGGACGTCGGGACGATCGAAAGTGCGCAGCATGCGCGCGAGGCGGCGCGCTGGAATTCCCTGCTGCCGCAGGCCGCAGTGATCCATCCCGCAAGACTGTCGGTCGATGTGGCGATGGCCGACGAGGACCTCGATCGCACGCTTGACTGGCGGCTCGTGCTCGAGGATGGAGGCCAGGTATCAGGACGCGCGCGCTGCCGGGAGCTTGAGGAGATCGAACGCGGAGAACTCGACGGCCGCGGACACACGCGCCGGGCGCTCCCGCTGCCTACCGACATTGCACACGGCTACCATTCCCTGCGCGCGACCCTCGATGGTGGCGCCGAGGTGGAATGTCCGCTGATCGTCGCTCCCCGGGCCTGCGTCGAGCCAGCGGCGCTGCGCGAAGGCCGGCGGCTGTGGGGAGTCTCGATGCAGCTCTACACGCTGCGTTCGAACGACAATTGGGGCATCGGCGATTTCGCCGACCTCGAGCAGGCCGTGCGCGGATTCGCTCCCGCCGGGGCCTCGTTCATCGCCCTGAATCCGCTGCATGCGCTTTTTCCGGCCAACCCCTGGCACTTCAGCCCTTACAGCCCGTCGTCGCGCCACTGCCTGAACGCCTTCTACATCGCGGTTGAACGCGTGCCGGAATTCGCCGACTGCGCCGATGCGCGGGCCCGCGTGGCTGAGCCGGAATTCCAGGCCGAGCTGGAGCGCCTGCGCGGCACGGCCAACGTCGACTACCCAGGCGTGGCCGCGGCCAAGCTGCCGCTGCTGCGGACGCTGTACGGCCATTTCCTGCGCGAGCATGTTGAACGCGCGTCTGGCCGGGCCGGCGAGTTCCACGCCTACGTCGCCGCGCGAGGCGAGCCACTGCGCGTTCACGCGCTGCACGATGCGATCGACGAGCGCCTGCGCGCGCAGGATGCAAATCGTTACTGGGGCTGGCCGGTGTGGCCGGACGAACTGCGAGACCCTGCGCAACCAGGCGCACGCGACTTCGAAGCCGCGAATGCCCGCGAGGTTGGATTCCACGCGTGGCTGCAATGGGTCGCCGAGCAGCAGCTGGGCGGCGTCCAGCGTCTCGCGCGTGAACTCGGCATGGCCATCGGCCTCTACGGTGACTACGCCGTCGGCGTGAACCCCAGTGGATCGGAGACCTGGTCGGACCAGGCGCTGTACCGAAGGAGTGCCGGGGTGGGCGCGCCGCCCGATAAGCTCGCGCTAAAGGGGCAGGACTGGGGAATCCCGCCCCAGGACCCGAATGTGCTGAAGGCCGAGGGATACCGCCCGTTCCGACAGCTGGTCGCAGCCAACATGCGGCATTTCGGGGCGCTGCGGCTCGACCACATCATGGCGATCTATCGCCAGTGGTGGGTCCCTGTCGGTCGAGACGCCACCGATGGCGGCTACGTCCACTATCCGCTCGATGAGCTGATGTCGGTACTCGCGCTCGAGAGCGAGCGCCGCTCGTGTCTCGTCATAGGTGAAGACCTCGGGACAGTTCCCCGCGAGGTGCGCCAGGCGATGGGAGCGCGTGAGGTCTACTCCTATCGTGTGCTGCTGTTCGAGAAGGCCTGGGACGGGCGTTTCTTCCGGCCCGATGAATATCCAAGACGTGCCATCGCGACCGTGACCACCCACGACCTGCCGACTTTTGCCGGCTTCTGGTCTGGCAACGACATCGAGCTGCGAGAGCGGCTCAAGCTCTACCCGAGCGAGGAGATCCACCTGCAGGTAAAGGATGAGCGTGCGCATGACCGCAGCGCCCTGCTCGTCGCGCTCGAATCCGCAGGGCTCGCGCCTCCCGTGACCGATGGCGGAGAGGATTGCTCCGCGCTGTGCCACGCCGTCCACGTATACCTGGCGCGTAGCGCATCCGCGCTGGTGGCGCTGCAGGTCGAAGACCTCGTCGGAATGACTGAACCGGTGAACGTGCCGGGAACCAGCAACGAGCATCCGAACTGGCAGCGCAAGATGAGCCATACGCTTGCCGAAATACTTGCCGGCGATGGCGTCCGCCGCGTGCTCAGCGACGTGCAGGCAGCGCGCACTTCGTAGCAGGCAGTTCGCAGCGTCCGCGCCGCCGGACCTGGCAACTGTCGCAGGAAGCTGCGCCGCTGGTGCCGCGTGCCGCGGCAGCGACCGGTTTCAGCGGCGCGTGACGACCGCGCCAGGCGCGAGGGACCAGGTGCCGTTCTGGCCGGGGCAGGCCGTTGCCCGTCCCTCGCTAAGTCCAAAGGCACCGGTGGCGATCAGCCGGAACTTGCGGCACCCGTCGGCCGATACCTCGCGATCGACCGGAGTGAGCCGGTAGGTGACACCGCTGACCGGATTCAGCCAGGTGACACTCTTTCCGGGACCCGCGAGTTCCAGCGCGTGACCCGTGCAGGCTCGATCGGACTGGTCCATGCCGCGTCCGATCTCGGCGCCGATGGCGGCCCCGATCACCGTGCCGATTGCAATCGCCACGGCACGATTGCCGTCCTTGCCGGCCTCTGCGCCGACAGCAGCGCCGGCGATGCCGCCGAGCAGCGCGCCGACCTGTTGGCGATCGCAGCGACCCGAACGGACGCCGTAGTCATTCACCCAGGCCTGCCCGCTGTAGCCTGTGTAGGCCGCACCTTGTTTCGCGCGCAATCCATGCGCCGGTGCCCACGGCGGCGGTTCGGCCAGCGCCAGGGACGGCAGCACGATGGTCGACACGAGCATGCAGCGGAGTACATTCCGGCCGGCACGGCGGTCGAGTCCGGATGTCGAGACGTTCATGGAAGTCTCCCTGCCATGGCGCCGCGCGTGGCGGCGACCCGGCAAAACTAGCCGGGCCAGGCCTTTCCTGCGCCGCCCGCGGCCCGGACGGTGACCTGCGTCACGAAAGAAAGCGCTTCGGTGGGTCTTTCGCAGTCGCTGGCGCTGGTGAAAGCAGGCGGATGCATGCTGCCCTCGCGCGGTATATTCGGGCCATGGCCAGCACCATCAACAGCTCCGCCGCAGGCCAGATCACCATCGGCGGTGACCTGACGGTCAATCGCCTCGGTTTCGGTGCGATGCGCGTCACCGGTCCCGGCATCTGGGGCGATCCGCCCGATCCCGCCGCGGCGTGCCGGCTGCTGCGGCATGCCGTCGAACTCGGCGTGGACTTCATCGACACCGCGGACTCCTATGGTCCGGAGGTCAGCGAACGGCTGGTCGCCGAAGCACTGCATCCATATCCGGCCGGCCTGGTGATCGCAACCAAGGGTGGAATCGTGCGGCCTGACGCAGACCAGTGGGTGCGCGACGGCCGACCGTCCCACCTGCGCGAGGCCTGCCTCGCAAGCCTGAAGCGACTGAAGCTGGAGCGCATCGACCTGTACCAGTTCCACGCAATCGACGGGGAAGTCCCGCTCGAGGCTTCCCTTGGCGAGATCGCGCGGCTCCAGGCCGAGGGATTCATCCGCCACGTCGGCGTGTCGAATTTCGACGCAGACGAGCTGGCGCGGGCGCGCAGCATCGTCGAGGTAGTCTCGGTGCAGAACCGCTACAACGTCTCCGATCGGTCATCGGACCCGGTGTTGGCTGTCTGTGAGCGCGACGGGCTCGCGTTCATTCCATGGTCGCCTCTGTCACAGGCGCCGCGCGACGCTGCTGCCGCGGCGCGCGCAGCGCTGGAGGACTGGGCCGCGCGACGCGAGGTCTCGTCTTCGCAGGCCGCGATCGCCTGGCTGCTGGCGCGTTCGCCTGCGATGCTGCCGATACCGGGCACGTCGAGCATTGAACACCTCGAGGACAACCTGCTGGCTGCGGCGCTGCGGTTCACGCCGCAGGAAATTCTCGAGATCGGTTGAGCGTGTGGAATTCCAGGAGAGAGACATGAGCAAGGGCATGGATCGGAAGAAGGAAGGCAAGAAACAACCCAAGAAGACCAAGGAGGAGAAACGCGCCGCGAAGAAAGAGAAGAAGAAAGCTTGAGTTGTGCCGGGCGCGCTGATGGCGGTCGTTGAGACTCGTCGCCTCGCGGCCCGGTACCATTCGAACCAGGGAGATCCCATGCGTCCGATTCTCCGGCTGAGCCTGCCCCTGTTCGCACTGCTGCTGGCGGCCTGCGCTGAACTGCCGCAGCGTCCCGAGCTCCCGACGCAGGTCGCGGTGCCCGCAGGGTCCGGCACGAGACTCGACTCACTGATAGCGCCGACGGAGGCGCAGCACCCGGGGCAGGCAGGATTCCACCTCGTGAGTACGGGAGCGGAGGCCTTTGCGATCCGGGCGCGCACTGCTGCCGTGGCTGGACGCAGCCTCGACGTGCAGACCTACATCTGGAACGACGATCTGACCGGGATGTACCTGGCCTACGCGCTGCTCCGGGCCGCGGACCGTGGCGTAAAGGTGCGGCTGCTGGTCGACGACATGGACGCGCGCAGCAAGAACTACGGATTCGCCGCGCTCGATGCCCACGCCAACATCGAGGTCCGCATGTTCAATCCGCTACCGTCGCGCATTGGCACGCTGGCGTTCATCGGCGATTTGCTCTCGAGCGGCAAGCGGTTGAACCACCGCATGCACAACAAGACCTGGATCGCAGACAACCGAATCGCGATGGTCGGCGGCCGAAATCTCGGCGACGAGTACTTTGGCGCCAGCAACGATGTGAATTTCGTCGATCTCGATTTCGTAATGGTCGGTCCGGTGGTGCGCGACGCGTCCGCATCTTTCGACAAGTACTGGAATTCGATAGCCGTGTACCCGGTCTCGGTGCTGAACCCGGGTGCAGTCACGCCGGTGATGCTCGAGAACCTCCGCTCGCACGCCGACCGGGTGGCGGAGGAAAGCAAGAACAGTCCCTATGCGGAATTGCTGCAACGCGACGATGCCGTGGAGCGACTGCTGGGCGGCGACTGGACGATGCAGTGGAGCAGCGAATTCCTGTTCGTTTCCGACGATCCATTGAAAGCGCTGAAGGACGAGGGCCTCGACAAGTCCGACGTGCTGAGCGTGCTGGTACCGGTGCTCAAGTCGGCGCAGCACTCCGAGACATTGATCTCGCCGTATTTCGTGCCCGGAAAAAAAGGAACCGAGTTCTTCGTTGCGCGGGCGCGGGACGGCAGGCAGGTGCGGATCCTGACCAACTCGCTGGCCGCAAATGACGTGGCGGCCGTGCACGGCGGATACTCGCAGTACCGCGAGGACTTGCTCGAGGGCGGCGTCAAGCTGTGGGAACTCAAGCCGCTTCCGGGTTCGAAGGCCAAGGCCAGCCTGTTCGGCTCGAGCGGCGCCAGTCTGCACACCAAGGCACTGGTGGTCGATGGCGAGCGACTCTTTGTCGGCAGCTACAACCTCGATCCGCGTTCCACGTCGCTCAACTGCGAGCAGGGCGTGCTGGTGACGAACGCCATGCTTGGCGCACAGTTCCAGGCGATATTCGACCAGCAGTCGGACGGCGCCCGGGCCTGGCATGTGACGCTGGTCGGAGGCGACCTGAGCTGGACCGATGGCACGAAGACCTACGACAGCGAGCCGATGGCCACCCGGGGCCAGCGATTCCAGGCGTGGTTGGCAAGCGTGCTGCCGGTCCAGTCGCAACTCTAACGACCTGGTCGGCCTGATTGCCGCCTCCGGGGCCGGGCAATCGTATCGGCAGCGGCCTCCGCGCCCGGCCGCGCCCCTCCAGTCAGAGCCCCCCGCCCCAACGGTACTGCCACGCGATGCCCACGAGATCGTAATTGTTGCCCGTCCTCGCAGATACTCCGCTGCTTGCGAACGCCTTGACCGAGTTTCGTGCGTTCACCGGGAATGCGAGCGTCGCGCCGACACGCCAGTTCTGCTGCAGGTCATTGTTCAGCGTGCCGTCCAGCGTCGTGCGGCCGCCGGCGAACCAGGTGGTGTCCACCGAGCCCCATACGCCCGACTGGAAGCTGTAGATTGCATGGGCTCCCAGCGAATACAGGGGGTCCTGCGACCTTCTGTTGCCGCCGAAGAAGTCGTCGTTGTCGGTAAAGAAGGTGACGGATGCAGTGCCCTCCAGGGTCCACCGTCCGAGTGCCTTCGACATTCCAAGTTGTGGCCTGAACGACCAGCGGTTTGTGCCGAGGTTGACCAGCCTGGTGTCGTCGTACTGGCCGAGCGGTGCGGTGACGCGCAGGCTCGCGCCGACGATCAGGTCCTGCTGGTACTGCCTGAACTCATTCGCCGAGAGAGCCGGGGCGCCGTAGAGATTGATCGACAGTTGAAACGCCGGATCTCCGAACCCCGATATGTTGCGTTGGATCGTCTGTCCGCTGTTTTCCGCGGATCCCGACAACCAGCCGTAAGGTGCGATAACGCTGAATTTTCCCGATTTCCCCCAGAGATCAAGCGACCGCGCATAGCCGAGGATCAAGTTGTTCGTGCTCAGCTTCGGGTTGGTCAGCGGCAGCGACGTGTCGAACGAAACGCCACCGGTTGTGTACGCGTATCCTGGAATCAGGAAGTTCACGCCCACCGGTGCGTTGGAGTAGGACCGAGGCTCGATGTCCTGCGCGCGTGCCGGAGACGCAGCCATGAGCAGCGCGGATGCGATCAGCGATGCGACCGCGAGCACCCTGGATCGCCACGCAAGCCTGCGGTTCAGAATGAAAAACACGTGGCGGCGATCTTACAGGCCGGACATGACTGGTAAATAGCGGGTCCTGCTAGACGCGTCCCTTGCGCCCGGGCCGGGGGTGGTCTCTTCCACCCAGAGTCGACGGCACCCGCGGCAGCCCGGTGTGCTGGGTCTTGAATGGAGTGGTCTTCGCAGCCTTTCTCCCAGCCAGCTTCTTCCCGGTCACCGGGGCCTTGGCCATCGGCGACCTGCGCCTGCCTTCGTGTGCCTGCCCGGTACCAATCGGCTGGTAGGTCGGCACGAGTTGCTGCTTGCCGTTGCCGATCAGGTCGGCGCGGCCCATGCGTCTCAAGGCCTCGCGCAACAGTGGCCAGTTGTTGGCATCGTGATAGCGAAGGAATGCCTTGTGCAGCCTGCGAACGCGGATGCCTTTCGGCACGTGCACGTCCTCTGAGCCGCGCGTCACCTTGTGCAGCGGGTTCTTGCCGGAGTGATACATCGCGGTTGCGGTCGCCATCGGCGAGGGCAGGAAGGCCTGCACCTGGTCGGCACGGAACTTGTTTCGCTTCAGCCACAGCGCGAGCTCGAGCATGTCCTCGTCGGTCGTGCCGGGGTGTGCCGCGATGAAGTAGGGAATCAGGTACTGCTCTTTCCCGGCTTCCTTCGAGTACTTGTCGAACAGCTCCTTGAATCGGTCATAGGTGCCGACGCCGGGCTTCATCATCTTCGACAAAGGCCCCTCGGCAATCGCCTCCGGCGCAATCTTGAGATATCCGCCGACGTGGTGCTGCACGAGCTCCCTCACATACTCCGGCGACTCGACAGCCAAGTCGTAGCGCACGCCAGAGGCGATCAGCACCTTCTTGATGCCGGGCAGCGCGCGCGCGCGGCGATAGAGCCCAATCAGCGCCGAATGGTCGGTATCGAGGTTCGGGCATATGCCGGGGAATACGCAGGATGGCCTGCGGCAGGCTGATTCAATCTCGCGTGACTTGCATGCGATGCGATACATGTTGGCCGTGGGGCCGCCGAGATCGGAGATCACTCCGGTAAAGTCGGGCGCCTTGTCCCTGATCGTCTCGATCTCGCGAATGACCGAGTCCTCGGAGCGGTTCTGGATGATGCGGCCCTCGTGCTCGGTGATTGAACAGAACGTGCAGCCACCGAAGCAGCCGCGCTGTATCGCGATCGAGAACCGGATCATCTCGTAGGCAGGAATCTTTGCCTTGCCGTAGGACGGATGCGGCACACGTTGGTACGGCAGTTCGTAGATCGCGTCCATTTCCTTCATCGTGAGCGGAATGGGCGGCGGGTTCAGCCACACATCCTGGTCGCCGTGCCGCTGAACCAGGCAGCGGGCGTTTCCCGGGTTGGACTCGGCATGCAGGATCCGGGACGCGTGTGCGTACAGCACCGCATCGCCTGCGACCTGCTCGTAAGACGGCATGCGGATCACGCTGCGCTCGCGGTCGGCGTTCGGGACCTTGCGCTCGAAGCGCACGACTTGCTCTCGCCGGGCCGTGCCCCTCGTCGCAGCGACCGACCAATCGGGTCCCCGGCCGAGTCGCTCCTCGGGAATCGCTTTGTCGACCGGGGACCCGACCGTCCGGTCGCCGGTGGCCGAGTCCCGCTCCGTGCGCGGCGTGGCGCCGTGCGCACCGCCCGGCCCGAACGCGTAAGGGTCGACCGCAGGTCCGACAGGTCCCGGCGTGTCGATGCTGGTGGAATCGATCGCGGTCCAGCCTTCGGGCATTGCGCGACGCACGAACGCGGTGCCGCGCAGCTCGTCGATCTCATCGATGCGCTTGCCCGCAGCCAACCGGTGTGCTATCTCGCAGATCTGGCGCTCCGCGTTGCCGTAGACCAGCAGGTCTGCCTTCGCATCGAGCAGCACCGAGCGGCGCACCTTCTCCGACCAGTAATCGAAGTGCGCAATACGGCGCAGCGAAGCCTCGATGCCGCCCACCACCAGCGGCACGTCCTTGTAGGCCTCGCGCACGCGCTGCGAGTAGACGATCACGCAGCGATCCGGCCGGGCTCCTCCGGCCCCGTGCGGCGTGTAGGCGTCGTCGCTGCGGACGCGGCGGTCGGAGGTGTACCGGTTCACCATCGAATCCATGTTGCCGCCGGTGACGCCGAAGAACAGGTTCGGGCAACCGAGCGCCATGAAGTCGCGCGTCGAGTGCCAGTCCGGCTGGGCGATGATACCGACCCGGAATCCCTGCGCCTCGAGCACACGACCGACGATGGCCATGCCGAAGCTCGGCAGGTCGACGTACGCGTCGCCGGTCACGAGGATCACGTCGCAGGAATCCCAGCCGAGCTCGTCCATCTCCGCCCGCGACATGGGCAGGAACGGCGCCGGGCCGAAGCGGTGGGCCCAGTGCTTGCGGTACGAGAACAGGTCGCGCGCGGGTTGCATGGGGCGCAGTTTAGACGGCTTGTCGCGATACCGTACGGCTGCCCTGTGGCACGAGCGGGTTCGAGGCGAAACCGCCGCCCCGGCGGCGGGCTAGGCCTTCGAGCGTACCGTCGCGTCCCACCGGGCCACGTCCACGCCCTTCACGACCAGCCATAGCGCAAGGCCGAGTTCCGCGACCAGGACCGGTAGGAAGATGGCGGGGAACAGCGCACTCGACAGCGCAGGCGCGAGGAACGACACAAAACTGTCCACCAGGTAGCACAGGCCAGCAATGCCAAGCAGGATGCCCAGGGCCTTGGGAAGGTAGCCCGCGCGAAACACCAGGTGCCCCAGCGCCAGGCACGCAAATCCGAAGAACACCAGGCTGATCGCGTAGGCGCTGCCGTGCAGCTTCAGCGCAAGCAACGCGAGTGATTGCAGCTGCCCGGGCTCGAAACTCGCCAGGTAGCCGGCGTTTTCCAGCAGCCGCAATGCCGCGAGGTGACTCAAGCTCGCGACCGCCAGGACGACGTCGCTCGCCAGTCTCATGAACGCTGCGAGCAGTGCGATGTTCCGGTTTACCGGCCGCAGCAGCACGTACAGCAATACCGCGACTGCGACGTCGCAGGCCAGGTGCAGCAGCTCGCCGGAGAAGGCCAGGCGGAACAGCGACTCATTGGCCATGATGTTGCTGGCGGTGGCCGCTGCATCCGCGGATACGATCAGCTTCGACCGGACCGATTCGGCAAAGATGCCTGCGACGATGATGTACAGGTAAAGCACGCCGCAGATCCGGGCGTAGACCTGGGGTGAATTATCGGCAGTTCGATCGGTCATCGGGGTCCCCCCTGCGCCCTTGCGGTAGCTTCCAATGCGGCAGCCACTGCTGCCGCGCCGCGGGCAATCGGTCGCCGGATGCCCTCAGGCGAGCGTGTGATACACCTTCTGCACGTCCTCGTCCTGCTCGAGCTTGTCGATCAACTCGAGTACTTCGGTCGCCTGCTCCTCGGGCAGCTCGGTCGCTGCCTGGCAGATGTACTCGTGCTCGGCCGAGATCGGCGTGATGCCGCGGTCCTCGAGGGCCTTCTGCAATGTGCCGAAGTCCTCGAAGGCGCAGCGCGCGACCAGCTGCGGCTCGTCCTTCTCGTCCGTGCTTTCGCCGAATTCCTCGAGGCCGTGGTCGATCAGGTACAGCTCGAGATCGTCCTGGTCGATGCCTTCGGGGCTCAGGCGGAACACGCCCATGCGCTTGAACTGGAACGCGACGCTGCCAGTGGTGGCCAGGTTGCCGCCGTTCTTGCTGAAGGCATTTCGAACGCTCGCGACGGTGCGGGTCGGGTTGTCGGTCGCGCACTCGACCAGCACCGCGACGCCGTGCGGGGCGTAGCCTTCGTAGAGCAGCTCTTCGAAATTGGCGGCGTCGCGACCCGAGGCGCGCTTGATCGCAGCCTCGATCTTGTCCTTGGGCATGTTGACGGCACGGGCGTTCTGGATCACGCGCCGCAGCGCCGGGTTCGAGTTCGGGTCGGGGCCGCCCGCCTTGACCGCGATGGTGATTTCCTTGCCGATGCGCGCGAACTGCTTGGCCATGCGGTTCCAGCGCGCGAACATCGTGTGCTTGCGGACTTCGAAAATTCGACCCATCGGAACTCGACCTTCCTTGAAGGGTGCGCAATCTACCTGAGCGCGCGAAGCGGGCCAATCCACTCGCCCCGGCATCATAACAACTGGCAAAATGAATCGACCGAAATTACTGGCCTGAGCAGTGCTATTGTCAAAATTCATTGAATTCACGATTCCCGGGCGTATCGACGCTGGATCACCTTCCGTCGCGCGTTGCGATGAGCGTCGCAGGAGCGGCCCGGCATGAGTTTCTATCGTCACTACATCTTCCCGAAATTCCTCGATCTGGCGATGTCCAGTCGCGCCTATCGCAGGGCGCGCATCCGGGCACTGGCGCCGGCCAGTGGCCGGATCCTCGAAATCGGTTTCGGCACGGGCGCGAATCTCGAGCACTACCCGCCTGGTGTGCGGCGCATCGAGGCCATCGACCCCGACCCTTTCCTGGACCGGTACTCCCGTCCCAGGATCGATGCGTCGGCAGTCGAGGTGGACTTCCATCACCTTGATGCCGAGCACCTGCCGTTCGAAGACGAACGCTTCGACACGGTCGTGAGCACACTCACCCTGTGCTCGATTCCCGACGTCATGCACGCGCTGGCAGAGATCCGCCGGGTGCTCAAGCCGGGCGGGCAGTTCCTGTTCATGGAGCACGGCCGCGACCCCCGTCCTGCAGCCGCCCGCTGGCAGGACCGGCTCACGCCGCTGTGGAGACCGCTTGCCGGCGGGTGCTGCCTGAATAGACCCGTTCTCGAACAGATCGAGAGCGCCGGCCTGCTGCGTGAATCGGTGCAATCGAGCTACCTGCGCGGGGTGCCCACGTTGCTGGGCTACGTGACCGAAGGCGTCGCGCGCAGGCCTGGAACGCTGCAGCGCGCGGCCGCCATGCCTTAGACTGACCGTGATGGCCTGCAAACCGGCGTGCATCCGTTGATCCGGATGCCGCCTGCTAGGAGTTGGCAATGAAAACCTTCGTGCCGATTACGGTGCTCGCAGCCATCGTTGCGCTGGCCGTCAGTGGCTGTTCAATCGAGATCAACGACGACGACGCCGGCGTGAGCCAGCAGTTCGGTACCGATTATTTCGGCGCCGGCGGACTGTTGAATCTCACCGACCCTGTCGAAGGCGATGCCTTCCTGGCTGGCGGGCAGGTTGCCACGGCCAGCGAGGTGAATGGCGACCTGGTGGCCGCAGGCGGCGAAGTGTCGATTGGTGGCAGCGTCGGCGACGACGTGTATGCGGCCGGCGGCGACGTGAAGGTGGACGCGATCATCCACGGAAATGCGCGAGTTGGCGGCGGTGACGTGGCCGTCGGACCGGCGACCGTCATTGCCGGCGCCACGACCCTGGCCGGTGGCAGCGTTGACTTCGAGGGCAACTCTCACGGACTACTGAAAATCTCCGGCGGAACGGTGACGATGGCGGGCCAGGCGCTCGGCGACGTCGACGTCCGGTCCGAGGAACTGGTGATCCGGCCGGAAACTCAGATCGGTGGGCGGCTCATTTACCGGGGCCCCGCCGAGCCAGTCGTCCCCGAGGGCGCGGTCATCGCCGGCGGGATCGAGTTTCACGAGTCCGGCCATGGAAAATTCATGCACGACGAGGGCGGCCCGGTGCGCGAGGCCGTGCACTGGGTCGGGTCGGTGCTCTGGTTCGCAGGCGTGTTCCTGGTCGGCGCGCTGTTCCTGGTGCTCTTCCCGGGGTTGTCCGCGCGAGCCGCGGAAACGATCAGGCGTGATCCCTGGCAGTCGGTCGGCCTGGGTTTTGCCGTCCTGGCCTGTGTTCCCATTGTCGCGGTGGTGTTGCTGGTGACCATCGTCGGCATTCCGCTGGCGTTGCTGCTGGTGCCCGTATACCTGTTGCTTATGTTCCTCGGCTGGATCGTCGCGGCGCTCTTCATCGGGCAGCGCGGACTGGCCATGGTTCGCGGCACGGCCCCCGCATCCACCGGGTGGCGCCTGCTCGCGCTGCTGCTGGCCCTGCTGGCCCTTTCGCTGGTACGGCACGTGCCGTTCATAGGGGGCATCGTCGTGTTCGTGACGCTGATCGCCGGCATCGGCGCGCTGGTTTCACAGGGCTGGGTGCGGCGTGACGGCGCGACGGCGGCCACCGGCCGGCCACTGTGAACTACTGGCCGCACCTGGTCGCCGTACTGGTTGGCGCGGGGCTCACCGTGCAGGTGGGCATGAACGCGACCGTGCGCGCCGTGATCGGCTCCCCGGTCATTGCGACCATCGTCAATTTTGCGATCGGCCTGGCTGCGCTGGCGGTGGTCGCGCTGGCGAGCGGTGCGCGTGTCGTGCCGGGTTCGACGGCGGCTGTTCCGGCCTGGGCCTGGCTCGGTGGCCTGCTGGGCGCGGTCTATGTTGCTTCCACTACCGTGCTGGGTCCCAGGCTCGGCGCCGCCGCGCTGCTCGCTTTTACACTCGCGGGGCAGATGGTCGCGGCGCTGGTCGTGGACCAGTACGGTGTCATCGGGTTCCCGCAGAGCCCCGTAACGCCCGCGCGATTGCTCGGCGCCGTGCTGGTGATCGCGGGCGCGCTGCTGATCATTCGTCGCTGAGGAGATTGCCGTGGCCAGGACGCCTTCAACCATGCTTGCGCTCGGCACGCCGGCGCCGACGTTCGACCTGGCGGACTTCGACGGCAAGCGTCATGCAATCGCGGACTTCGCGGCTTCCCGCGCCCTGCTGGTCGTATTCACCTGCGAGCACTGCCCGTTCGCCAGGCACATCCGGGCCGGATTCGCGCGTTTCGCGGCCGAGTACGTTCCGCGTGGCCTTGCCATCGTGGCGGTAAATTCGAACGATATCGCCGCCTATCCGCAGGACGGACCCGATGCGATGCGGGAGGAGGCACGCTCGGCAGCCTATGTCTTTCCCTACCTGCTCGATGCGGACCAGTCGGTCGCGAAAGCGTTCCGTGCGGCCTGCACGCCGGACTTCTTCCTGTTCGACGCCGACCGGCGGCTCGTGTATCGAGGGCAGTTCGACGACAGCCGGCCCGGCGACGCGCGGCCGGTGACCGGGACGGACCTGCGCAGGGCGGCCGATGCCGTGCTGTCGGGAACAGCCGTGGATACGGGGCAGCGCCCGAGCGTCGGCTGCAGCATCAAGTGGAAGCCGGGCTCGGAGCCGGACTACTTCGCGCGCTGAGTCGTGCCGCGGCGGGGCTGGAAACGGCCGCCGCCCACAAGTCACCTGCTGGAGCTTCGCGCCGGGAACGTCTCGATGATGGCGGCGGCCATCTCCTCGGCCGTGCGAATGGCCTGTTCCGATGAAGAACTGCGCGTTTCTTCCGATATCGCGCCGCGCCAGATTATCTGGCCTGTCGCCGGGTCGTCCACGAACACGATCACCGATCCCTCGGTCACGCGGCGCTCGCGCGGTAGTTCGGATGCGGCGGGCGGTTGCGGATTACTGGTCATCAGCACGTCATCCGGGTTGGGCGCATTGAACCTGGGAGATTTCGGTGTCTGGTACCTTCTCGTGCCGGCGACCTGGTAGCTCACCAGCATCTGTGCCGACTTTGCATCCGCGACCTCCTGGTAGCCCTTTTTCACGAGTCCTGTGACCACTGCCTGGCGGATGTGCTGGTCGGCGTCGGCAACAACGGAGCGCTTGATCTCCACCGCCGCCCCCACTTTGCCGCCCGTCCAGGCAAACGTCGGCCGCGACGTGATGTCGGCACCCGGCGCCTGGTAGCTGTCCACCTGCCAGGTCGTGGCGCAGCCGGCGGCGAGCGCGAGCAGAAGTACCGCGTAATGTCGATGCGATCCCATGGCCGTCTCCCTGTCTGCTGTTCCAAGTCTATTAGGAATTGCAGCGGTCGTCCGTCTGCCGGGCATGCCACATTCCACCATTGCGCGCGGCCCGTGCCCGGCGCAACGTGGGCATGAGCCCCAATGCAGGGGAGGTTGACATGAGCAAGTACCGAATCCTGGTCGCCGATCAGGCCGAAGCCATTTTCTACGATGCCGCGACATTGACTGGAGCTCCAAGGGAAGTGGGCCGGATCAGTGATCCGCTGGCTCGTCTCCACGACCGTGACCTCGCAACCGACCGTCCCGGGCGGAGCTACGAGAGCGTGGGCGGGGCCCGCCACTCGGTCCAGGGCAAGGAAACACCACGCCACACGGAAGCAGTGCGCTTCGCGCGCCGGATAGCCCGCAGACTCGATGACGCCCGCAGGAAGGACGAGTTCGATCAGCTGGTCGTTGTGGCTGGTCCGCCGTTCCTCGGGCTGGTGCGTCAGCAGATGTCCGGGCCGACGCGTGCGCTGGTTGCCCGGGAGATCCCCAAGGACCTCGTGCACAGCGCGCCCGAGGTGCTGGCGCAGCGGCTGGCCGCTATCTCGAACCCGTAGCGGACGGCTGCCGACCCGGGCATTTTGTGATCCGCGTCCCGCTGCGGCTGCACCTGTTGGTGTGCGCGGTGCGGCGGGGCATACTGGATGCGGTATAAAGGGCAGCATGACGGGGCGGCGCATGCATCGACCGGGCAGCTGGGCGCCAGACGCAAAAGGCTTTGTGCGCCTATGAGTTCCATTCTTCTAGTCTACGAGCGTGACCAGGACCTTTCGGCACTGGAAACGCTGCTGCAGTCCCGGGGCCACCACGTGGCCAAGGCGCGAACCGGGCTCGAGGCGCTGGACCTTGCGCGTAACGATACCCCTCACGCAGTTGTCAGCGACGTGCTGTTGCCGCTGTTGGACGGCTTCGCGCTCTGCCGCCGGCTCAAGGAGGATCCGGCAACGCAGTACCTGCCTGTGTTCCTGCTGTCGTTCCGTGTCGAGGGACCCAAGTACGAGGCATTTGCAGCGGAGGTTGGCGCCCAGCGATTTTTCCCGCGCGGCTCGACGCTCGAGGAACTTGCCGCGGCCATCGACGGACTGAAGTCGCACTCTGACACGATGCGTATTCCGGCGCTGGTGCCGGAACTCCTCGACCGGCAGCAGCACGACCGTCGCCATGTGGCGGACCTCGAGCGGCAGCTGCGCGAGCTCCAGTATACGAACAGGCTGCTCGCGGCGGCGGAACGCGCTGCCCGCAGCAAGATCGACCGCGACGCGAAGGATCGGGCGAGCCACGCGGTCACCGAATCGGACAACGCGAGGGAACTGCAGCAGCGCGTGGACGAGCTCGAGGCAAAGCTCAAGGAGCAGGCAGCGGCGGCATCACAGGCCACGGATGCTGCCGAGCAGGCGCGAGTGAGCAGCGCGCGCGCGGAGGCGCTCGAGTCGCGACTCGAGGAACTGCAGTCCAGCCGGGCAAAGGCACAGGCCGCTTCAGCGGATGCAGAGCGCGCCTTCGGCGCCCAGCCGCTGCCGACGCTGCTGTCTGACATGGAGAGCCACGAGATCCGGGTCGCGAGCGATTCGGCGGCTGCCCTGCTCGGCGTTGCGCCACGCGAGCTCTCGGGCAGGTCGCTGAAGGACCTTCTGCCGGGTTGCGTTCCCAGTGAGGACAAGGTTTTTCCGCAGGACATCAACGTCGTCAAGCCGGACGGCACGCACGCGGTACTCGAGCCGCGACGCACATCGGTTTCATTCGCCGGGCGCGCCTGCTGGCTGACGACCCTCGTGGACGTCACGGCGGAACGCGAGCTTCGCGAGACGCAGAGGTTGGCGCAGGCACGGGCGGCCGCGCTCGATGCATCGCCGGTTGCCACCTGCCTGGTGGACGAGCACGGCCAGCTGACCCACGCGAACCCGGCGTTCGGCGCGCTCATGTCGCTCGACGCCAGCCGTGTCGACGGTATTTCCCTGGCAGGGTTCGAGGTCCAGGGGGGAGGCTCGTCCCCAGCGGACCCGGCTGCGATGGCAGCAGCCACGCCACGACTCGCCAGGTGGCGCAGGCCTGACGGCAGCTCGTTCGACGCCGAGATTTCCGGCGTAGAGCTGCCGGATCTTCCCGGCGAGCGCATCGTCACCGTGCGCGACGTGACCGACAGTCGTCGCGCAGGCGATCGCACCGACCGCGAAAGACAGCTGCACGAAGGTCTGCTCGACCTGGCTCAGCACACGCACATGCTCACCGAGACGGAGGTCCCGGCCCGCGCGCTCGAACTGGTGCGCCGGCTCACGGGCAGCGAGCAGGGCTACGTATTCCTGGCCACGCCGGACGTGGCGCACATGGAGCTTGCGGCACGCAGCACTACCGCTGCGGATGCAGGGCAGGCGCTCCCGGTGCGCTGGCGTGGCAAGCCGCCCACCGAATCGGCGCTGATGGAGTGCGCGAAATCGCTGCAGGTCGCGCATCGCGAGGCTGCGGAAGGCACCGGAGTGCTGCGACAGGCCGGGTTGCCCGGGTCGCTTGCGCGCCAGCTGGCGACGCCGATCCTTGATGGCGGCCGGCTGGTCGGCGTGCTGCTGCTGGCCGACAAGCCGGCGGCGTTCGACGAGGAGGATCGCGACAACGCAGTAAACGTGGCGGATGCGCTGTGGAAGGCGCTGCGTCGCAGGCGTTCGGACGCCGAGATCGTCAGCGCCATGGATCACATGGAGCGCGTGATGCTGGGCGCAATCGAGGCCATCGGCACGCTCACGGAATCGCAGGACGGCTGCAAGACGGGTCGCGCAAGGCGTGTCGCGGATCTCGCGGCAGGCATCGGCACGGCCATGGGCCTGCCGGGCCACAGCGTCCGGGGGCTGCGCGTGATCGGCCAGCTGATCGACGTAGGCATGCTGCACATTCCGCGCGAGATCCTCTGGCGACCGGCGCCGCTCGACGCCGCGGAGTTCGAACTCGTCAGGACGCACGTGGACCGCGGCTACGAATCGCTGCGCCGCATCGATTTTCCGTGGCCGGTCGCGGAGGCGGTGCGCCAGCACCACGAACGGCTCGACGGCTCGGGCTATCCGCGCGGGCTCAAGGGCGACGAGATCCTGCTCGAGGCGCGCATTGCCGCGGTATCCGATGCCGTGGATGCGATGTTGTCGCCACGCCCGCAACGCCAGGCGCTGTCGATGCAGGCCTGTATCGAAGAGCTGCAGGCACAGTCCGGCCGCCGGTACGACGCGGCAGTGGTGAAGGCATGCGTGCGGCTGCTGCGCGAGCGCGAGGCGCCGGAGGTCCAGGCCGGAAAGCGGATCGCCTGAGGCGTCGATGCACCTGCAGTTCTTCGGTGCAGCAGGGGAAGTCACCGGGTCCTGTCACATCCTCGAGGTCGGCCGCCACCGCATCCTGCTCGACTGCGGACTCGTGCAGGGTGGCGTGACGCGCGGCGAGAGAAACCGCGAACCGTTTCCCTTCGACGCTGCGCAGATCGACGCGGTGATCCTGAGCCACGCCCACATCGATCACAGCGGCCGGTTGCCGCTGCTGCACAAGCGCGGTTTTCGCGGGCCGGTATTTGCCACTGCAGCCTGCCGCGACCTTGCACGCGTACTGCTGCTGGACTGCGCGGCGATTGCCGCGCACGACGCCGCGCGTGCGGCACGCCGGCGCCGGCGCAATGGCGACCAGGTCGCCGTCGAGCCTCTTTTCACCGAGGCAGACGCGGAAGCAGTGCTGGGCCTGTTCCGCAGCGTGCGCTACGGGCAGCCTTTCCAGGTGCTGCCGGGCGTCGAACTTACCTTCCGGGATGCGGGGCACATCCTG
The DNA here is from genome assembly GCA_963793005.1 of uncultured Gammaproteobacteria bacterium. GTDB lineage: Bacteria > Pseudomonadota > Gammaproteobacteria > Steroidobacterales > Steroidobacteraceae > RPQJ01. The sequence continues at coordinate 1,740,615 of CAWBYP010000002.1, read as the reverse complement.
GGATCGGCCTGTGTCTGCCTGCGGCTGGTCGAGGGCGACCTCGAGCGGCGGCTGGTCTTCAGCGGCGATCTCGGCCAGTACGACTCGCCCATCCTCCGTGACCCCGAAGCCGGCCTCGCAGCCGACCTGGTGCTGATGGAAAGCACCTACGGGGGCCGCCAGCACCGCGATCGCGAGTCCACGCTGGCCGAGTTCGGCGAAATACTTCTCCGCACGCGACGCGACGGCGGAAACGTGCTGATTCCCGCTTTTGCAGTGGGCCGCAGCCAGGAAGTTCTCTACCAGCTCGGCACCCACTACGACGCGTGGCAGCTCGCTGACTGGCAGGTATTCCTCGACAGTCCGATGGCGATCGAGGCATCGGAGGTCTACTGGCGGCATTCGGAGCTCTTCGACGAGGAGGCGCGCCAACTTCGGCGGCGCGAAGAGTCGATGCCGGCGCTGCCGAATCTCCGGCTTTGCAGGACCGCTGACGAGTCGATGGCGGTCAACCGCATCACCAACGGAGCGGTCGTGATCGCGGGCAGTGGCATGTGCACCGGCGGACGCATCGTGCACCACCTGAAGCACAACCTGCCGCGCCCGGAGTGCGACCTGGTCTTTACGGGATACCAGGCGGCCGGAACGCTCGGCCGCGCGCTGGTCGACGGTCGCGACGAGGTCCGCATCCTCGGCTCGATGGTGCCGGTGAATGCGCGCGTGCATACCCTGGGTGGATTCTCGGCGCACGGCGACCAGGCTGACCTGCTGCGCTGGTACTCCGGGGTTGAGGGCCGGCCACCGGTGTGGCTGGTGCACGGCGAGCCCGATGCATCGGCTGCGCTGCGCGACGTGCTTTCGCAGTCGGGCGTGCAGGCGGGCATTGCGGAACCCGGCCTGCGACTCGATCTCGGCACCCTCGGGAAGACGGTGCAGGGCTGAGGCCCGGCGCGACTGTCTGCTCAGCGGTCGACGTCGAATCGCAGCGTGGCGGTCGAGCGGTGCGCCACCGGCTGGCCGTTGGCGATTCGCGGCTTGTACCGCCAGGATGCGAGCGCCTCCATCGCCGCGGATTCGAAAACACCATGGGGCGTCGCGTCCACGACCTCGATGTCGCGCACGGTGCCGGTTTCGGTGATCGTGAAGCTGAGTTCCACCCAGCCTCCGACGCCGTTGCGCAGCGCAGCGGCCGGGTACACGGGGTCGGTTGAAGACACGCGGCCCAGCTCGTCGGACGGCATCGCGAGCATGGCCGAGACGGTTGGGTCCGTGCGGGGTACCGGCTTATTCGGCGCAGGTGGCTCCGGCGTGGGTGTGCGCACGTAGCCTGCAATTGGAAGCCGGCTTGCGCTGCGCATACTGGAAGCTGGCGCCGGGCGCGGTGCGCGGCGCGCCCTGAGTGCCGCGGCGCGAATTTCGTCTGCGTTCGCGACCGTAGCTGCGAGCGGATCGGGAGTAACGACCGGCCGCCGGGCAGTCGTGGTCGGTTGGCTGACCCGAAGTGGAGCCTGGAGCCGAATGGCTGTCGGGTGGCTGGTCACGGGTGGCACGGAGGCGACCTCGGCGCCTGGGTCGCTTGACCGCCGAGGTACCGGGGGCGAAGCAAGTCCGGGACGCCCGGTCGTTACCGGCTGAGTCGCCGCCGCCGGCGTCGATCTCGTCACCTGTGCCGGTTCCGGTTGGGGCGGCGTTGCCAGGAACTCGGACAATCCTGTGACTGCAGGACTGGCCGCGTCCGCGGACTGCAATCGGGCTAGCAGCCGCCGGGCCTCGGTCCGGTCCCCGTCGGCTTCAGCCTGCCGCGCGACACTGACGAGGTGCTCGATAGTGCGGTCGAGTCCTGCGCGCGCCTCGGCCTGGTCAGGCCTGGACAACAGCACGGCGGCATACAGGTCGAGGGCGTTTCGTCCCGACGGAGCCTCGAACCGGCCCGCCACGAAAGCGGCCCTGGCGCGCGAGAGCACGGGATCGGCCAGTGGCTGGGTCGCAGGCTCGATCGCCCGGGGCGCCGGTGCGGGAGCAGGCGGGTCGGCAAGCCGGTTCAAGCCGCCGCCCACGAACAGCCAGAGCAGCGCCAGGAATATCGCCAGGCCTCCGGTCACGAACAGCCACTTCGATGGATCAAAGCGGCCGGGGATCATCGTGGCCAGCGGCAGCAGCGGCTGAGTCGAGTGCGCCTCGCGCAGTTCGACATGGCGGCGTACGGCCGCGTTCAGGAACATGCCGGCGCGCTTCGCCGTGAGCGGCTTGTGCATGAACCGATAGACGCAACCGTTGCTGATCAACCCGGCGAGCAGCGCCTCGTCCTCGAGGCGGCCGGCGACGACCACCACGACATCCGGGAACTGCGCGACGATCTCCGTGATGAGCGTCGCGGGCATCGTCGACACGGCTGCCATGTCGACCAGCAGCACGCCGCACCGGCCAGTGAGCAGAAGGTCGACCGATTCCTCCGCCGAGCGCGCCCGCCAGACGGGGTTGCGTTCACCAATTGCGCCGCGGATGGCATCGAACAGCAGCAGGTCCTCGGACAGGACCAGCACGTCCACAAGCACCCCCGGATCGCGAGTTTCGGAGGCGGGCAGGGGCTGGCGCTGTGGGGCGGGATTCGACACTGTCGCATTCCGCAGTAACCGGACCGAAACGTCTATCGTTTGCGTGCAAAAACCTGAGGCAATTCAAAGTTCAGCAACGCCAGGCCGGACACCCTGGACCGGGTCCAGACGGGTGTTCGGGGGCCGCGGCCAGACCCCGCATCGGCCCACTCGACACGGGCCGGCCTCGCGAGCATGATCGCGCAACGTCACCACAGAAGACCGGCACACCGGTCCAGTCGGAGTATGAGGACACCGGTCAGGTACATGTCGCGGATTGCGGCGGAGCATCGCTCGTCACTCGAGCGCCTGCTGTTTTTCAATGGCTGCCAGGACCGGGTCGCGCAGGGCATCGTGGACGCGATCGACAAGTTCGGCCCACCCGAGATCAGCGAGGACGAGGGGTGGCTGCGCGTCAAGGTGGCCGGCCTGACCGACGTGCAGTCGCTGTTTGTCGTCGACGACGAGACCGGCGAGCCGTTCGGCGTCGCCGTCTACACCCGCCCGGACCTCGAGCACATCACCGTGCTGCACATCGGGATCGGCGAGGAATACTGCGCGGGCGGAAAGCGCGAGAGCCTGAACCTGCTGCTGCGACTCATGCAGGAGATACGGCGCTCTGCGAAACGAGTCAAGGGAGTTCGTCGCATGAGCGTGCACTACGGCATGCAGCGAGCTCGTGTCCAGGCCTGAGCGAAGCGCGCGCGACAATTTCCTGATCGCAGCCCGCGTGCTGCTCGTCGCGCTCTGCGCCGCGACGCTGCTGGCACTTGCTGCCGGCCTTGGCTGGCCCTTCGAGCTCTTCGTTCACTTCCGCATCCAGTACGCGGTGGCCGGCCTCGCGCTCGCTGCGGCGATGCTGGCCACGGGCAGTCCGCGCGCGTCGCTGATCGCGATCCTGGTTGCGGCCTTCAACGCGCTGCCCGTGCTGCAGCAGGTCCAGGAGGGCCAGCCCGGATTTGCATGCGTCGGCCCGCAGTTCACGGTTGTCACGGCCAACGTCCAGTACGGCAACGTCGACCACAGTCGTTTCCTAAAGTGGCTGGCCTCGCACCCGGCGGACCTGGTCGTGGTGCAGGAATTGACCTCGGCCTGGGCCCGCGACCTGTCCAGGCTTCCAGCTTACCCATACCAAGCGATGCTGCCGCGTGAGGACGCCTATGGCATCGGTGTCCTGAGCCGCTGGCCGCTGGATCCGGTCGAGCCGGAAGACTATGCCGGCGACGGCCTTCCATCGCTCGCCGGGCACGTACAGATCGCGGACCGGCCGGTGCGCTTCGTCGCCCTGCACACGCGCTGGCCCGTCACGCCCGGGCTCGAGCGCGCGCGCAATGTCTCGCTCGAAGCCGCCGCGAGATCGATCGCGGCAGGAGCTGGTCCGGCGGTCGTGCTCGGAGACCTGAATGCCACGCCGTGGTCACCAGCCTATACCGCTTTCCTGAGAACCTCCGGAATGCAGGACGCGGCAAACGGGTCGCGCTGGCAACCGACCTGGTTGCCGGGCTTCTGGCCGCTCGCGCTGCGGATCGACCACGTATTCGTGTCGCCCGGCCTGTGCTCTGAGGGCACCCAGGTAGGGCCGGCCGTTGGCTCGGACCACAGGCCGCTGCTCGCGAGGCTGCAGTTCGCGGGCTGATTACTCGGCCGCGAGCGTCTCCCCGGTCGGTGGCGCGAACTCGCGGCAGCATTCGACCAGCCACGCGCGGAACCGCACCACCTTGGGCAGCGAGAAGCTCTCCGGCGGCGCGACGAGATGCCACGCGTTGCGTTGCTGCACGCTTGGCATCATCGGGCGTACCAGCCGGCCTGCGGCGAGATCCGCGGCGACCAGCGACCAGCGCGCGAGCGCGACGCCCTTGCCCTTTTCAACTGCGGCCAGGGTCGCCACCGAGTCTTCCGCCATCGGGACGCTCTCGGCGCGCGTGGTGTCGCCCCCGACGCGGCGCAGCCAGTCGACCCAGGGTTCCGCCCGGCTGTGCACCAGCGGATAGCGCGAAAAATCGTTGAGTGTTTCGATGGGACCCAGTTCCGCGAGCAGGGCGGGGCTGCAGACCGGGAATACCCACTCCTCCAGCAGCCGTTCGGACTTGAGCCCGGGCCACGAGCCCGCGCCGTAGATGATGGCCGCGTGGAAGTCGTCGCGGCTGAAGTCGAGCAACGCCCGCGCCGGTCCGAAGCGCACCTCGATCTCCGGGTGCTGGCGCGTGAACTCGCCCAGGCGCGGCAGTAACCACCGTTGCAGGAACTCGCTCGGCACGCTCAGGTTCAGCATGCCGCCGACGCGCTCGCGGCGGATCCGGTCCACGCCGCGGCGCAGTTCATCGAGACCGCGTCGCACGCCGGGCAGCAGCTCGGCACCCTCCTGGGTCAGGGCGACCGCGCGGGTGTGGCGGCGAAAGAGCGGTACGCCAATGTCGGCTTCCAGCGACTTGATCTGGGCACTGACCGCGGCGGTCGTGACCCCGAGTTCCTTCGCCGCAGCGGTGAAGCTCAGGTGCGTCGCCACGGCCTCGAAGACGCGCAGCGCGTTCAGTGGGAGCCGGCCGGGATTTTCCGCCATGGTCGCCGCCTCAAGTAAACTATTGGTTAACAATACTGGCGAACTCGCCTGATCGCAAGGCATTGAGCTAATGTCTGTCGAATGAATCTGAAGAAAGGGGCCGCGATGAAAGAGCGTGTCAATTACTCGACCGGCACCCCCTGGGAGCCGGTGGTCGGCTACTCACGGGCTGTCCGGGTCGGGCCATTCGTGTGGGTCGCCGGCACGACAGCCACGGGGCCTGGTGGTCGTATCGTCGCGCCCGGCGACGCCGCCGGGCAGACGAGACAGGCCCTGGACAACATTCGTGTGGCGCTCGAGCGCGCGGGTGCCAGGCTGGAGCACGTGGTTCGGTCCCGGATGTATGTTCGCGACGTGAAAGACTGGGAGACGGTGGGCCGGGTGCATGGCGAGTACTTCGGCTCCATACGCCCGGCCGCAACCATGGTGGAGGTCAGCGGCCTGGTCGACCCGGACATGCTGGTCGAAATCGAAGTGGATGCCTGCGTGACGGACTGAACGTGCGGGCCGGGGCTGGGTCCAAGGCAAGGACGGAAATCAATTGGAGATGTACATGATTCGCAGGACCTTTATCTGTGTGCTGGGCGTGCTCGCGGCTTGTCCGGTGTTCGCCGAGTCGACGCCGCCGCAGGCCACGCCGGACCCGAACGCCGCGACGGCGCAGCCGGCTACCCCACCGGTGCACCTGGTCGAGGTTTCCCAGGATGCGCTGGTCAAGATGCAGGCTGACAAGGGCAGCCAGGTCTTCGTCCTCGATGTGCGCACGCCGAAGGAGTTCGCGGAGGGGCATGTACCCGGCGCGGTCAACATTCCCATATGACCAGGTTGCAGCGCACCTCGGCGAGATCCCGAAGGACGACGAGATCATCCTCTATTGCCACTCCGGCCGGCGCGCGGGGCTCGCAGCCGAGACACTCGCGGCCAACGGGTACACGAAGCTCGCACACCTCGAGGGCGACATGCGGGGATGGCAGAAGGCGGGACGCCCGGTCCAGGCATCGGCTGAGCCGGCGAACTAGCCCGCGACCCACGGGGCTGACGAGCGCGGCCGCCGGCGGGCGTGCGGCGTGTGCCTCAGCTGCCGGTGCCGAGCGCCTGGTCGAGGTCAGCGACCAGGTCCGAGACGTTTTCGACGCCGATCGAGAGTCGCAGCAGGTTCGGTGGCGTCTGGCTGTGAGGGCCTTCCATCGAGGCCCGGTGCTCAATCAGGCTCTCGACTCCACCCAGGCTGGTCGCTCGGGTGAACAGCTGGGCGCGCGCTGCTACCGCCATTGCCTGTGCCGCGCCGCCGGGCACCTGGAATGACACCACCGAGCCGAATCCGTCCGGCATCTGCCGCGCCGCCAGCGCGTGTCCGCTGTGGCTCTCGAGGCCCGGATAGTGCACGCGCTCGATCCGGCGGTCGGCATCGAGGAAGCGTGCGATCGCCGCCGCATTGGCCGACTGCGCGCGGACACGCAGTGGCAACGTCGCCAGGCTGCGCAGCACCAGCCAGCAGTCGAACGGCGACGGGACGCCGCCGGTCGTCGACTGGAAGTCGCGCAGGCGCTCCAGCGCCGGCCCTTTTTCCCGGGTGACGAGCACGCCACCGAGCACGTCGCTGTGACCGCCCAGGTACTTCGTCGTGCTGTGCATGACGAGGTCCGCGCCGAAATCGAAAGGGCGCTGCAGCACGGGGCTTGAAAACGTGTTGTCGCAGGCGAGCAGCGCGCCGCACTGGTGTGCGAGGCCGGACAGCGCCGCGATGTCGCTCACTTTCAGCAGCGGGTTTGACGGCGTCTCGACCCAGAGCAGCGATGCCGGCGCCTCGAGTGCCCGGGCGACAGCCGCGGTATCCGACGTATCGACGAATTCCGCGCTGATCCCGAAGTCGGACAGCAGTCCGCGAAGCTGTTTCGCCGTGCCGTGGTAGCAATCGGCCGAGCACACGATCCGGCCTCCGGGGGCGGCCAGCGAAAAGGCGGCGAGTGTTGCCGCGGATCCGGATGCGAACGCAACCGCTTCCGCGCCACCTTCGAGCGCCGCGATCGCCCGCTCCAGCGAGTTGCGGTTCGGGTTGCTGTTGCGCGTGTAGTTGTGGCCTTGCGGGTAGTCGCCGTCCGCGGCGCGCTCGAAGGTCGTCGAGAGATGGATAGGCTCGCGCAGCGCGCCGGTTGCCGGGTCGGTTTCGCGCCCCGCGTGGACCGCGAGTGTCTCGATCTTCATGCCGGGCGCTCAGTCGTGGGTCAGCAGGTAGCTGCGGCCCTGGTACTCGAGCACCACGCCCGTCGGCGTGATCTGGCCGACCACTGGTCCTTCCTGCAGCGTTTCGCCTTCGCGGTACTTGCGCGCATTGATGAACACCAGTCGCTGCGCCGGTACGGTCGCGTATACGTGCAGGTCGAGATTGAGGGCTGGTATTCCCGTTCCAGCGAGCTGGTCCGCCGAAGGCAGTCCTGCTCCCGTGCCGGAGGGCTGGCGGCTGGTGCCTGGCTGCGCCGTGTATGAATCAACGCCAACGGTTGCGGAGTTCGGCAGCGACTCGTAGACGACCGACCCGCGCCGCGTCGGCACGCGCGTCACGGCCGCCGGGCCCTCGGGCACGGCGGCGGCCTGCGCCGTCATCCGTGGATCGAGCTCCGGCGGGCCACCGGCCGTTTCCGCTTCGAGCGGATTTCGACCCTGGCGGACCGGAGCTGTCAACGGTTCCGCCGGGCGCAGCATCGCCGGAGGCGGGACCGCAGCAGTTGCGGGATTGTCCGCCGTGGTTGCGGGCGATGGATTCAGCGGGCCCGGCGCGACGCCGGCGCGTTCCGGTGCGCCATCCATGACTGCGGCTGCGGCCGGCGGGGCTGCGGGCTCACTCGCAGATTTCCGCAACAGCCACACGCCGACGACCAACAGATTCACCAGCAATAGCGCAATTGCGATCGGAGCCCACACGTTGCTGCGTGGGCGCGGTGCCGCAACGGGCACTTCGGCAAGTGCGGGACCGGTGGTTCGCTGCCGCTCGTGCTCTGATTTTCGCAAGGCGTCGAGGATGAACGACATCGCTCAGCTCTCCGCCGGCCGGGACACGATCGTCGGGGACCCGGTCGCCCGGATCACCGTGTCGAGCACGATCTGCGTCTGCACACCGGCGACACCGTCCACCACGAGCCTGTGCTGGCGCTGGAATTCCTGCACCTCGCTGGTGAGTTGCGCGTCGTAGACGTCGCTGCCCGGGGCCGGGGGCAGGCCCTGTGCGGCACGCAGGCTTTCACGTAGCCACTTGACGTCCGCGCCGCGTGAGCCCGGACCGAGGGACTTGGGCACAGCCAAGGGTGGCCGCCATAGGAGCAGGAAATCGCCAAACCAGTAGCGCGAGGCCTCAGCGATGGGCACGGTACTAACCTTGTCGCCGATGCCGAACGTCGCTGTCTGGTCGGTCAGGCCCTCGAGCACGACCTGGTGTGTCCGTCCGGCTTCATCGGTCAGCGTGAGAATGGCCGGTCGGTCAAGCGTCTGGATCTGCGCCCACGAGCCTTTCTGGAACAGGCACTCGAGGCCCTGGGCTGCCGCCTGCTCGCAGCCCGTGCCCCTGGCCGGGTCGTAGCTCGCGCCCCAGACCTTGAAGAGTCGGCTGAGCGCGGCTTCGGTCGTCGTATCGCCGGCGTTAGCCGCGAGCAGGTCGTCGAGTTGTGCCGGCTCGACCGCGGCGGCTGGCGTCACCGCGCTGGCCATTGCGGATGCGGTCGGAATCGCCGGCGCCGGGGACGATTCGACGGCCCCGGCAGCAGCGGGTGCAGGCGCCTGCTGGTTCTTCGACCACAGGCTTACGAGACCCACCGCCACCAATCCGACGGCGGCCGCGGCCGCTGCGGCCGTGGCCCACTTGAGCCAGGGCGCGGGAATCGGGCGTCCATAAACCTCGGAGGCTGCCTGCCGGATCAACGCCCCGCCGACACGGTGTTCCTCGCGGGTGAATCCGCCGAGCAACGCACGGTCGCTGACCACGTTGATGACGCGCGGCACGCCGTGGCTCAGGCGCTGGATCTCACGCAGTGCCGACGGCGTGAACACCTCGGCCGTCGCGCCGGCGACCCGCATGCGATGGCGAACGTAGCCCGCCGATTCCTCGGCCGAGAGAGGGTCGAGGTGGTACCGGCCGGTGATGCGCTGCGCGAGCTGCCTCAGTTCCGCGCGGTCGAGCAGGTCGCGAAGTTCGGGCTGGCCGATCAGGATGATCTGCAGCAGCTTGGTGGTCGCGGTCTCGAGGTTGGTCAGCAGCCGTACCTGTTCGAGCGTCTCCGTGCTCAGGTTCTGCGCCTCGTCCACGATCAGCACGACGCGGCGGCCGCGCGCGTGCGTGTCGAGCAGGTGCCGCCCGAGCAGGTCCATCAGTGTCTTGGTGCTGCCTCGTCCCTGCTCAGGCACCGGGATGTGCAGCTCCTCGCAGATCGTCAGCAGGAATTCGGCCGGCGTGATGCGCGGATTCAGGATCAATGCGACATCCGCGTGACCGGGCAGCTGCTCGAGCAGGCTGCGGATCACGGTGGTCTTGCCGGTTCCGACCTCGCCCGTGAGCTGTATGAACCCGCCGGACTCGTTTATTCCATAGAGCAGGTGCGCGAGAGCCTCCGCGTGACGGCCGCTCAGGTAGAGGTAGCGCGGGTCAGGAGTAATCGCGAACGGCTTTTCCTGGAGCCCGAAAAAGCTCGTGTACATGCGGAGTTAGCTTCGGCAATGGCCCTTGGGTCGGGTCGCCAATGATGCCTGCATGGGCGTGGCGTGGCTAGCGCTGGCGCGCGCCATGCGAGGAGTCGACGGCAGGCCCCGCCAGGGCGGTCACGCACATGTCCCGGTAGCCGGGATCCCTTGGTATTCTGCGCCGTCACGCCTCACGGGGGAGTCGGGCGATGTCGGTTCGGCAGTTGCTGTTCATCCTTGCGTTCGCCCCTGTCGCCGGCAGCCTCGCTTCGGAACCGCCACTGCCGCGCCAGCGTCCGCTGACCGACGTCAGGTTCGAGGCAAGCGCGGAGCGCCATGACCGCGGCCGATACCTCACCGAGCACCTGCTGCAGTGCTTCATCTGTCATTCCGAGCGCAATTGGGACGAGCCGGGCGCCCCACCGGTTCCCGGGCGCAAGGGCGCGGGTGCGGTGCTGAGCGAGCGCGGTGAACGGCGGATTGTCGCGCCCAACATCACGCCGGATGTCGAGACCGGCGCCGGCAGCTGGACAGACGACATGCTGGCGCGGTCGATCCGCGAAGGTATCGGGCACGACGGCCGCGCGCTGTTCCCGGGGATGTGGTACCGGTCGTTCGCGATACTGTCAGATGAGGACCTCGCCTCCGTCGTCGTGTACCTGCGATCGATTCCACCAGTGCGGAACGTGCTGCCCGCGACGCGACTGCTGCCCGACGAGTTGGTCATGATCGCCGCCGCCCCGACGCCGATTACCGCGCCGGTGTACGGTCCGCCGCCCGGTGACCGGCTCGCGCGCGGCAAGTACCTGGTCGGGCTGGCCGACTGCGTTGGCTGCCACACCTCATGGTATTCGCAGCGCATGCCGGGCCTGCTCGCGGGCGGCAACCTGATCGAGCGGGGCAGCCGCTCGGCATTCAGTAGCAACATCACGCCACATGCGTCCGGCACCGGCTATCCAACCGACACGTTCATCACCGTGATGCGCACTGGGAAGGGCGGGTCGCTGAGCGGGATCATGCCGTGGATCGTGTTCGGAGGGCTCACCGACGACGATCTTGCGGCCATCCATGAGTTCCTGGGCAACGTGCAACCGGTCGCGCATTACATCGGCAACGCCGGCGCGCCGCGGCATTGCTCGGTCTGCGGGCAGGACCACCCACTCGGTGAGTTCAATCACCTTGAAGCACCGCCGTCAGTTCCGCTATCCCCCGCGATGCTCGAGCGGCTCGCGGGCCGATACCGCTCCGACGAGTTGGACGTCACGCTGACGATCCGTCGCGACGGTCGCCGTCTTTTCGGCCGCGAGAACGAAGACCCGGAAATCGAGCTGTTCGCGCAGTCGGAAGCACGTTTCCTGGCGCCCGGCTGGCTGGTGCCGATCGAGTTCGTCATTGGCGAAAACGGGAAAGTGCAGCGAGTGTATTCGATGGAGTTCGAGCCGCTGGCGTTCGATCGGATACCCTGATCGACGAACGGGTGATCACGCCCTCGCGCCGCTTGCGCACTGCGGCGCGGGTGACCCGGCCGCGTGCCTACGGTTTGGTTCCGGGTTCGAGCGAACTTGCGGACTTGAGCGCGATCTTGCCGAATTTCTCCCGAATACGATCGACGGCGGCGTCGAGCTGCCGGTTGCGACCGGTCTCCGGCGCTGTGAAGAGATCCATCTGCACGGCGGGCTTGAGCGCGCTCGCCCCGACACCGAGCAGACGGAGTCGAGCCCGCGGCTGTTCGGCCAGCCACGCGCGCAGCAGCTCGAGCGCGATCGAGGTAATGACACGCGTCTCCTGGGTCGGAGGTTCGAAATGCTTCTGCCGGGTAAAGGTAGTGAAGTCGGCGCGGCGAATCTTCACCGTCACGCAGCCCGCGGTCAGACCGTTCGCCCTCAGGCGACCGCAGGTCCGGTCGGCCAGGCGTACGATTTCGGAGGCGAGTTTCGCGTGGTCCGAGATGTCCGCTTCGAATGTTTCCTCGGCGCTGACCTGTTTTTCATCGACGTCGGGGGTGACCGGCCGCTCGTCGATGCCTGCTGCCCGCTCGATCACTCGCTCGGCATAACGTCCGAAGACCGGCCTCAGCTGGGCCGGGCTAGCGCACCGCAGCTCGCCCAGCGTGCGAATGCCGAGCGCCTCGACCCTGGGGGCCGTCTTTGCGCCGAGACCAAACAGCCGGCGAACAGGCAGCGGATCGAGCAGCGCTTGAACTGCGTCCGGTGGTACGACCACCAGGCCATCAGGTTTGCGCAGGTCCGAGGCGATCTTCGCGACCAGCTTGTTCGAGGCGACGCCAACCGACGCCGTCAGATCGGTGCGCTCGTGGATCCGCCGCTTGATTTCCCTTGCGATGTCCTCGGCTGGCCCGAACGCGGCGATGCTGCCGGTCACGTCGAGGAAGGCTTCGTCCAGCGACAGGCCCTGGACCAGCGGCGTGAATTCGTGGAAGACCGCGAAGATCTTCTTCGACTCGACAGCGTAATGCGAGATGCGCGGCGCGACGCAGATCGCGGCGGGGCAGCGACGCAGCGCCTCGCGCACCGGCATCGCCGAGTGCACGCCGAATTTCCGCACCTCGTAGCTGGCGGCCGCCACGACTCCGCGCCCGCCGGTCCCGCCGACGATCACCGGCTTGCCGCGCAGCGCCGGGTCGTCGCGCTGCTCGACCGACGCGTAGAACGCGTCCATGTCCACGTGCAGGATCCATCGCCCGCAGTGTGTTTGCGTTGGTGTGGACATACGCGCGGGCGTGGTCCGGCTCGTCAGAGCGTGAGCGCCGTGTAGATGAGCAGGCCCGCCAGCGTGATCGCCACGCAGGTCAGGTAGGCGATGCCGAGCGCCGAGTACTTCGCGAAGGTCACGATGCGGCCCTGGCCGTAGACACGCCGCATCGCGAGGTACAGGTACACCGGAACGTAGAGCGTGAAGGCGGCCATCAGGAATTTCCCGGCGGCCCGTCCGGCCGCGTCGAACCACGTGCCGGGCGCCAGCGAGGCCGTACGTTCCGCGAGCAGTATCACCAGTCCACCGAGGAAAAAGAACGCGTGGAAGTGCACGACGAACAGCAGGTGCTCGACGTAGTAGCGCCCCGAGCCGATGTACAGCACGTACATCACCACTGCAATCAGCGGCAGGAAGATGAACATCATCTTCGGAATGTTCTGGAACAGCGCCCGGCCGAAGCTTGGTGTATCGCTCCAGATCTTCTGGCAGGCCTGCCGCAGCCTGGGCTCGTACTCCTTGCCCCACGCGACGTCGAACTTCAGGTTCTCGTGGCTGCAGGGGTCCTGCATCACGCCCTTGACCTTTTCGAGGTCGGCGGCAGGTACCTTGGCAATCTCCTGGGAGAGCTCCAGGCGGACCTTCGCCCTGTCCTCCTCGGGCAAGCGCTTCACGACGGCGTCGATGAGGCTGGTCGTCTCCGCATCCAGCATTGGTGCCGGTGCTGTGGCCGGCCCGGCAGCTGCGGAAGACTGCGCGTTTCCGGTCCGGGGCGCATTCGTGGCTCCTGGCGCGATTGCCGGTGACGCCACGGGTGCATCGGCGCCCTGCTGTGCGGATTTGTCCGTCGGCGCTGGCTCGTCGTCACCGGCGATCTGCAGGTTGGCGCCGCCCTTGCCGTCGGTGCTGAAGTGCAGGGCCGCGCCGGGGTCGCTGCCCGTGGTCGCCAGCACGAAAAACGCGACGCTCAGCAGCAGGTACATCCGGAATGGCGGCGTGTAGCTCGCGCGGCGCCCGTGCAGGTAGTCCCGGGTAAGCTTGCCGGGGCTGAAGGCGAGCGGTCGCAGCGTGCGCCAGATGCGCGAATCCCAGTCGAGAACGTCATCGAGCAGGTCGCGCGTCATGCTCCACAGCGACAGCACACGGACTTTTGCCCGCTGCCCGCAGTGCGCGCAGTGCTGTCCGGTGAGTACCTCGCCGCAGTTCAGGCAGTTTTCAGTCGAAACCGCGCCGCGTATGAACTCCTCGCGGTGTGCGAGTACACGGCGAGTGGCCACAAAGCGGTCGCCAAGCAGCGCGGCTCCCTGCGCCTCCAGCCGCGTTGCGTGGTTCTCGAGATAGTCGTCCAGTGCCGCGCGGTCGCGCAGACGATACTGGACCGTGCGCCGGATTCGATCGCCCGGCGCGATGGACGCTGCAAGGATCTCTGCCGACAGGAATCCCGGGAACTGCAGCACGTCCGCGATGTGATCGCGCAGCCAGGTGTCGAATGGGCCCTCTATGGCCGGATCGGCGTCGAGGTCCACTTCATAGATGACGTCGCCGGCGCTAGGCAGGATTTCGCTCACGGGCACTAGCGTATCAAACGGCGCGGCCCCGCCACCGCGCCGTCAGGTGCGTCGATCAGATCAGGTCCTTGACGCCCTCGCGCTCCTCGAGCAGTTCCTTGTAGGTCGCGTCCATCTTGCCGCGGCTGAAGTCGCTGACGCCCAAGCCCTGTACGACCTGGTAGTCGCCGTTCTTGCACGTGACCGGATAGCCGTAGATGACTCCGGCGGGGATCCCGTAGCTGCCGTCTGACGGAACGCCCATGCTGACCCAGTCGCCCTCCGGCGTGCCGGTCACCCATGTGTGCATGTGATCAATGGCTGCCGACGCGGCGGAGGCGGCCGAAGACGCGCCGCGCGCCTTGATGATCGCGGCGCCGCGCTGCTGCACCGTGGGGATGAACGTCTCCTTGTACCAGGCGTCGTCCACCAGCGAGAGCGCGGGCTTGCCGGCGACCGTCGCGTGATGCAGGTCGGGGTACTGCGTGGCGGAATGATTGCCCCAGATGATCACCTTGCGCAGGTCCGTGGTGTGCTTGCCCGTCTTCTCCGCGAGCTGCGACAGGGCGCGGTTGTGATCGAGGCGCACCATCGCCGTGAAATTGCGCGGGTTCAGGTTGGGCGCGTTGCGCTGGGCAATCAACGAGTTGGTGTTGGCCGGGTTTCCGACCACCAGCACGCGCACGTTGCGGTCCGCGACTGCGTCGAGGGCCTTTCCCTGCACGGAGAAGATCTGCGCGTTCGCGAGCAGCAGGTCCTTGCGCTCCATGCCGGGCCCGCGTGGGCGCGCGCCGACCAGCAGTGCAAACTGGCAGTCCTTGAAGGCGACCGACGCGTCGTCGGTCGCGACGATACGGTTCAAGGTCGGAAATGCGCAGTCGTTCAGTTCCATCACGACGCCCTGCAGCGCACCCAGCGCGGGGGTGATCTCGAGCAAATGCAGGTTGACGGGCTGGTCCTGGCCCAGCATCTGGCCGGAGGCAATACGGAACGCCAGGGCATAGCCGATCTGGCCCGCTGCACCGGTGATTGCGACGTTGACTGGGGTCTTCATGAGGTCTCTCCGCTGGTGATCCGATGGCCGCAGGCCGGCGAGGGCCACATTGCTGGGTCCGGCGTCCGGCGGGACCGGAATATTAGCGCGTGGTCGCTGGCAGCCTGATACGTGTCTGCCGTCACGCAATTCGGGCTTGCAAAGACATTAGTGTTGTAGTTAACTATAACACCAACAAATTTAGTGCACGGGACATACGAGAATGAGCGCAGGGAGCAGGCTTCTGGCAACGATCTTTGCAGGGATCGTCTGGGCAGTTGCAGGATTCACGGTCGCGTCGGGGTCGTTGGTGACGAAGGCCATCACGCCAACGGTCCTCGACGCGGCTGGGAATTCCACGGCCAAGGTCGGCAACTGACAACCGGAGGCCGGTGATCAGTGTTCTGCTACAGTAGTTCAGGACAGCACCGAGCCCCCGCCGAATGGACTCAAACTGGAACGATGGCCAGCCGATCTACCGCCAGCTTCGCGACAAGGTGGTGGCGATGATCCTCGAAGGGGTACTCACCGACGGTGACGCTCTGCCATCGGTCAGGAGCGTGGCCGCGGAGTTCTCGCTCAATCCGCTCACGGTCCTGAAGGGCTACCAGCAACTGGTTGATGAACGACTCGTCGAGAAGCGACGAGGGCGGGGAATGTTCGTGACGGAAGGCGCGAGGACGCAACTGCTGAAGGGCGAGCGGCAGCGTTTCCTGGAGCACGAATGGCCGCGGGTTGTCGCCACCATAGAGCGGCTCGGATTCGACGCGGCAGACCTGCTCGACGGCAGGAAAGAAAAAAGCGAATAACCGCCGGGCAATGCGCTCGGGCGCAGGGCGCGCCACACGAGGCCCACTCGCCTGCGCGCAGCTACTCCTGTTGAATCGTCACGCCCGCCGGCCACTTCGTCGCGATCGCGGGCGGCAGCAACTTGTACATCACCGGTGTCGCCAGTCGACCGAGCAGCGTGGACGAGAGCAGTCCGCCGATGATCACGATCGCCAGCGGCGAATAGAGTCCGGATCCCTGCACGGCCAGCGGCAGCAGTCCGCCGATCGCGGTCGCGGAGGTGAGCAGGATCGGCAGGAACCGGACTTCGCCGGCGCGCTCGATCGCCTCGTCCAGCGGCACGCCCTGCTCGCGCAACTGGTTGGTGAAGTCCACCAGCAGGATGGAATTCTTGATCTCGATGCCGATCAGCGCGATGAGACCGATCGTCGCGGTGAACGACAGCGTGTAGCCGGTCGCCAGCAGTGCCAGCAATCCGCCTGCGACGCCGAGCGGTATCACGCCCGCAACGATCAGCATGGAGCGGAAGCTGCCGAACTCCAGGATCAGCACCGCAAGTATCCCGAACACGGCGACCAGCACGGCCGTGCCCATTCCGCCGAAACTCTCCTGTTGTGCTTCAGCCTCGCCCCCGGCCCGGAACGCGTAGCCCGTCGGCAGTTCGATCTCACCGAGCCGCTCGAACACCGCCCGCGTCACCTTGCCGGTGTTGTAGCCCGCGGCCGGGTACGCGCTCAGTACCACCTGCCGCTCGCGGTCGTGGCGCTCGATCTCGCTTACGTCCGCCGTGAATTCCGGCGACGATATCTGCCTCAGCGGGACCGGCTGGCCGGACACGGACGCCACCTCGATCAGGTTCAAGGCATCGAGCGTCTGCCGGCCGTTCATCGGCAGCCTCAGCGTAATGTCGTACTCGTCGCCGTCCGCTTCGCGGAACTTGCCGGCGCCGAGTCCCGCGACCGCGGCGCGCACGGTTCGATCCGCCTCCACCGGCGAAACTCCGAGCAACGCGGCCTTCTGAGTGTCGATCCGCAGGTCCAGGTCGGTGCGCCGCCGTCTAAGCGGGTTCTCCACGTCGCGCGCGCCCGGCGTGGCCTCGATCAGGGCCGCGACTTTCCCTGCCAGCTCGCGCAACTGGCCGAGATCAGGGCCTGAGATGGCGACCTCGATTGGCGCATTGATCGGCGGCCCGTTCCTGTACGACTCCACCAGGATTCGCGCACCCGGGAAATCCGCAAACTTGCCACGTAGATCCTCGTAGAGCGCGGGGCTGCGACGCGGGTCGAACTCGTGCAGTTCGACAAACACTTCGGCGACGTTCGCGTTGGTTTCCTCGGGGAAAATGTTGTAGTAGACGCGCGGGTTCCCGCGGCCGAGGTTGGCGAACCAGTGCTTGATTTCGGGACGAGCAGCCAGTTCGTCCTCCACGAACCTGAGCGCGCGATCAGTGTCCTCGAGGCTCGCGCCGTCGGAAGCCTCGATCGTTATCCGGAACTGCGGAATGTCGGCAGGCGGGAAAAGGCTCGAGCCGATCAGCGGCACCAGCGCCAGCGATGCCGCCACGAATGCCAGCGCCGCGAGCAGCGTGCGGCGCGGATTCGCGAGGGCCAGCCTGAGTGCCGGTGAATAGACGCGATGGATGACCGACATCAGGGCCTTCAAGGCGCGGTTGCCCTCACCGGCCTCGCCCTCGGGTCGCAGGATCCGGCTGGCAAGGAACGGGATGACGGTAAGCGCGACGAACAGCGACGCGAGCACCGTATAGAGGACCGCGGCGGGCAACGACCGTATGAACTTGCCGGCGCCCTCGGGCAGGAACAGCAGTGGGAGAAATGCGAAGAGCAGCGTCGCGGTGCAGCCGAGCACCGCGAGCGCGATCTGGTCGGTGGCGGCGATCGCGGCCTCGAACCGCGTGTGGCCGGCACGCAGGAAGCGCGCGATGTTTTCCACGACCACGATCGAGTCGTCCACCAGCAGGCCCAGTGCAAGCACGAACCCGGCGATCGACAGCTGGTTCAGTGAAAACCCCGTGAAATAGAGCACCGAGAGGCCGATCGACAGCGACAGCGGGATGGAGATCATCACCACCGTGGCAGCGCGCAGGCCGAGCGGTAGCAGCGTCAGCGACACGAGCGCAATCGCGATCGCGAAGTCGATGCCGAGCCGTGTCAGCCGGTGACTGACGTTTCGGCTCTGGTCGAAACCGTACTCGATGCTGACCCCGTCCGGCAGTTGCTGCTCGAACGCCTGCACCTTCGAGTAGATCCCGTCCCGCACCTCGAAGACGTTGACCGCATCTTTTGCATTTGCCGTCACGAACACGGCCCGCTGGCCATTGAACCGTCCGACGTAGCGCTCCTCGGTGGCCTCCCAGCTGACCTCGGCGACGTCGCGCAGCTTCACGACCCGGCCGCCACGGCTGGCGACGATGGTCTCGGCAATCTCGTCGAGCGAGTCGTAACCGCCCGACGTCTTGAGGTTGTACTTGCGCAGGCCCACGTCCACCGCGCCGCCCGGTACCGTGGCATTGCCGCCGCGCACCGCCTGCTCCACCTGCGTGAGCGAGACGCCCGATCGACCCATGCGCTCGAGGTCGATCGCGATGCGTACCTCGGGTTCCGGAACGGCCCAGAATTCGCTGCGGCGTACGCCGGGCACGGTCTCGATCGAATCGCTCAGGTCCTTGGCGAGCCGGTGCAGCTCGCGGTAGCTGGCGTCCTCGCTCACCAGCGCGAACTGGACGATGTTCACCAGGCCCGAACCCGCCTTGCGAACCTCCAGGGATGCAAGGCCGGCGGGCAGGTCGGCGCGAATGCGGTTTACCTCCCGCACGACCTCGTCGTACTTGTCGTCCGGGTCGGTGTCCCAGCTGAATTCGGGCTGGATGACGCCGACACCGTCCATCGAACGACTGTCGATCTTCTTGATGTCATCGAGCTCGTTGATCGCATCCTCGATCGGCTGCACCACGAGCCTCTCCATGTCCACTGGATCGGCGCCGGGGTATACGGCGACGACGGTGGGAATTGGCACGTGGAATTCCGGGTCCTCGGAGAGCGGTATGCTCAGCAGCGAATTGACGCCGACGGCGGCCAGCAGCCCGAACATCACCAGCGTGAACTGCCAGCGCCGGACGCAGAATGCCCAGATGCGCATGCGGCGTCAGCCTGGCTGCCCGATTACTCGGACTGGCTTGCCATCGTTGAGCCATGCCGCCCCGTCGCTGATGACAAGCTCCCCTGCCTGGAGCCCGGTGGCAATGACCACGCGGTCCCCGGTGATCGATCCGACCGTGACCTCCCTGCGGTGCGAGACGCCCTGCTGTGGATCGAGCACGTACACGATGGCCTGCTTGCCGTTCGCTTCCACGATCGCGGTGAGCGGCACCACCGTCTGGGGCTTCGACTGCGCCGCGTCGCTTACGGCAAGCGACACTCTTGCGACCAGGCCGCGCGCAAACCTGGCACCGTCCGGCATCACCTCGATCTCGACGTCAAATGTGCCGGTGTGCGGGTCCGCGCTGGAGCCGATACGCGTTACCCGGCCGGTGAACTCACGGCCCGGGAACGCGTCGAACGAAATCATTGCGACATCGCCCGCGTTGACGCGTACTGCGTCGCGATCCGCGAGCGCAGTGCGAATCAGCCAGCCTCCCGACGTGCCGCCAAGCAGCAGCACCGGCTGTCCGGGCTGCACCAGCTCGCTGGGATCGGCAAGCCGCTGCAGCACGACCGCATCCTGCGGAGCCTCGATGCTGGCGTAACGCGCGTTGAACCGGGCGGCATCGAGGTTCGAGCGCGCAACGCTGTAAGCGGTGGCCAGGTCCTGCACCTGCTCTTCGGTCGCGACCTCGTCGGCCTTCAAGCGCCGCCCGCGCTCGAGGTCGCGCCGCGCCTTCTCGGCCGCCTCGCTCGCCTGGTTCATCGCGGCGTCGACTTCCGCGCGCTTGATGGTCGCGAGCAGTTGCCCGCGCCGGACACGGTCGCCGACGTCGACGCTTACCGTATCGACTACGCCCCCGACCTTGAAGGAAAGCCGGATTTCGTCGCGCGGCTCCAGGACCCCGACCGATCTCACCGAACCCGGTAGCTGCACGCTCTCGACAGGTGAGGTGCGTACCGGCGCAGCGCTACCCGGTGCAGCTGGTTGCGACGGGGACTCGCGGCCGCAGGCCGTGAGCAGCAGGCCGGCGACCGCCAGCGGAATGATGATCCTGGTCACTGGTAATCCTCGTCGGCCGCGTGCGGGTCGCCGATGGCAAATTCGAGTTCCGCGAGGCGCCCGAGGAACTCGGTGCGCACCCGGTTTAGGTTGAGCTGGGCGTCGGTGAGTGTGCGCCGGGAGTCTATGAAATCAGCCTGGTTGATCTGGCCCAGGTCGCGCTTTCGAGCGGCGATGCGGAACCCGGCTTCGGCGGCCTGCGCGCGCTTCTCGGCCGTGCCGATAGACGCGTCCGCGACCTGGAGTCGCTCCAGTGCACGCTGCACTTCGAGTTGCACCTGCTGTGTTGCCAGGTCGCGCGTGGCGCGCAGTTGCTCGGTCAGCGCACGCGCCTCGTCGAGCGCAGCCTGGTCGGCACCGCCACGGAACGCATTCCAGCGCAGTACGATCGACGCGAGCACGTATCGTTCGTCCTGGCCAAAGCCGTAGTCCTCGCCCTGGATGCCTGCCTCGGCGCCGAGTGCCAGCGTCGGCTTGAACGCGGCGCGTGCCAGGTCCTGCTCTGCAAGGCTGCCGGCGATGGCGGCGTCGAGGCTCTGGATCTCCGCGCGACGCTCCGTGGCGACCTGCTGCATGACCGGGACGTCGAGCCGTCGGCCGGCCAGGCGCCGGATCACACGGTTACGGAAACGCTCGACTGTCGCCTGGTCGATACTCGCCCCAGGCACCTGCGCAGAGAGCGGGTAGTTGCGCAACAGGTTGACGTAGCTGCGTGCGACCGCAACGCGGCTCACGGCGGCGAGGCGGTTCTGCTCGATTTCAAGCAGGTCTGCCTCGGCACGGTAGACGAGATCGCGCGTGATGCGCCCGTTGCGATACAGGCTTTCGTTGGCTGCAAGGTTAGCCCTTGCGAGTTCCAGCGTCGCATCGAAGACCAGCGCCTGCTGCTGGGCAGCAAGCCACTCGTAATACGCGACCTTCGTGTCGCGGATCACTCGTGTTCGTAGACCGGAAAAATCCGCCTCGGCGCGATTCAGGTTCTGCCTGTTCCCCTCGACGGCTGGCGCGAGGCGCGGCTCGTAGAGCGGCTGCGCGAGTACCAGGCGCGTGTTCTGCTCCTGCGGCAGCAGCAGGCTGATCTGCTGGTTCTTAACACGCGGGAAGGTAGCAGGCTGCCCGGACTGGACCAGCAGGTCGTCGAGCGTCTGGTAGACCGGGTTCAATAGGTCGCCAACCGGAAAATCGATCGTTCGGCCGCCGTCGGCGACCGAGTAGCGCGCGTCGAAGTCGAGCACGGGCAGGTAGCGCGCGCGCGCGCGGTCGAGCGCCGCAACTCGCTGCTGCACTCCGGCAGTTCCTGCGCGCAGTTCGAGGTTCGCCGTGAGCGCGTCGTCGAGCACCTGCCGCAGGCCGTCTTCCACCGTTCCGGCTGGCTGGCTGTCCGTCGTTGCGGGCGCGAGCTGCGTCATCGTCGACAGCGCGTCGGCGGCCACGACAGACGTCGGCGGCACGGGCACGACCTGCGCCTGCGCGACGCTGACAGTCAACACCGCCAGGGCAGCCAGGCGCCGGGGGACCGGCCTCGGCAGGCTCGCTGGACGACGGACAGACAGAAGCAGCGTTGCCATGATTCGTCCAGGACTCATGGACGCAGCCCGCCGAGAACCAGCGCGAACGAATGATCGATGAACTGCTGGACAGGGATGCCCTCGTGCTCGATCTGCCCTCGCTTGCTCGATGCGATCTGGATCACGCCATGCGTGAATGCCCACAGCGCGAGTGCGGTCACGTACGGTTCGCCGAGGTCGGCGCGAACCGAGCCATCCTCGACGCCCCGGTTCAGCGAATCGACAATTGTCTCGTGCACGCGATGCCCTGCCTGCATGCACGCGGCTTCATTCGGCGGAACCGTGGCAGCGGCGCACTCTTCACCACAGGCGTGCGACTGGTAGCGTGAACACGCGTCGTAGTAGTGCGGCATCTCGTGCGAGAAGGCGACGTAAGCTCGGCCAATGGCCTCGATTTCGTCGAGCCCGCAGCCCCTGCCGGTGCGTGCCGAAGCGAACCTCGTCCTGAGCGTGTCGAGCGCACGCTCGACCAGCGCCAGGTGCAGGTCGGACTTGTCCTTGAAATAGACGTAGACGAGCGCGCGGCTGAGGCGCGCACGCCGGGCCACCTGTTCCATCGTGATCGTGTCCCAGCCGGCCTCCGCATACAGCGCGTCGGCGGCGTCCACGATCTCGGTCCGGCGCCGGTCGCGCTCTTCGAGGCGGCGTTCGCTGATGTAGGACATGGCGTTATCATCAGTACGTGCTGACGTAGTGTCAATAAATAAACGTTTGTATATATCCGTGGATGGATCTCCCGATGCGTACTGGCCTCCGCGAGATTCAGAACGCAGTCTTTTCTTGTAACTAACTGTTTTATATTACTATTAATATCACGCCCCAGCGCGGGGCGTGTCGGTCGGCCGCGACCAACCGGCCGGTCAGCCCATCAGCAGCCGGCTTTCTTCCTGCTCGAGGCGCTCCGGGGTTCCCCACAGGATGACCACATCCCCCTCGCGAAGCTTGGTATCCGGATCCGGATTCCTGCCCACGATGCCGTCGCGGCGAAGCCCGTTGATGCGCACCTCGCCCTGGTCCAGTTTCAGTTCCCTGATGGTCCGGCCGACGGCCCGAGCCCCCGGCGGCAGGATGACGGTGCGCAACTGCTGCCGCAGCGGGTGGTCTTCGTCGAGATGCCTGGCGTCGTGCTTGCGGAACACGTTGCGCAGGATCGAATAGCGGTCATGGCGGATGTTCTCGGTCACCTCGAGGACCTCCTGCGCCGGTACCTTGAGGCACAGCAGCACGTGGGAGACGAGCGACAAGCTGGTCTCGAATGTTGCCGGGATCACTTCCGTCGCGCCCGCCGCCTGCAGCACGTCGAGCTTTGCGTCGTCCTCGGTGCGCACCAGGACGGGCAGGTCGGCGCGCAACCGACGCACCCTGCGCACGATCCTGAGCGCGGTCTCCGGGCTGTCGAATGAAATGACCAGCACGCTGGCCCGGTCGAGCCCCAGCGAGCGCAGCACTTCGGTTTCGGCAGTGTCGCCGTAAACGACCGGGTCGCCGGCCTGGCGTGCGTCGCGCACCCGGAACGGATCCTGGTCGATCGCGATGTACTCCAGGCCCCGCTGCTCGAGCACGCGCGCGAGGTTCTGGCCGACGCGCCCGAACCCGCAGATGATCACGTGGTCACGCTCGGCGAGCTGCCGGGTTGCGACCGTCTCCAGCACGGCCTCGGATGGTTCGACAGACTGTCGACGCAGGATGAAGTCGGCAATGCGTCCGTTGTAGCGGACCAGCAGCGGCCCGACCAGCATGCTGAGTGCCACGGCGGTGAGCAACGGCTGGACGATTTCCGCATCGTCCATGCGACCCTTGAGCAGCAGGGTCAGCAGTGCGAAGCCGAACTCGCCGCCCATGGCAACCACGATCGCAGTGCGCAGCGCCTTGCGTGCATTGGGCACGAACCGCCGCACGATCAGCGTAACGATCGCCGCCTTCAGCAGCAGCAGGCCGATGAGCAGCGCCAGGATCAGCGGCAGCTGGGCCACCAGCAGCCGGAGATTGAGCAGCATGCCCACGGAAACGAAGAACAGGCCGAGCAGGATGTCCTGGAACGGCTTGATGACCGCCTCGGTCTGGTGCCTGAACTCGGTCTCGGCGAGCAGCATTCCCGCAAGGAATGCGCCGAGAGCCATGGAAAGGCCCAGTTCGTGAGTCGCCCAGGCCCCGCCCAGCACCACGAACAGCACGGTCAACGTGAATGTCTCGCTGCTGCGGTGCTTTGCGATCTCGTGGAACAACGGGCGCAGTACCCAGCGGCCCGCCACCAGCACCACCACCAGTGCGGCGACAGCACGCCCGGCCATGTTCAGGAACCATGCGGGCCCCACGACCTGGTCCGCCTGGCCAAGCGACGTCGCGAGCGCGAGCAGTGGCGCAAACGCCAGGTCCTGGAACAGCAGGATCCCGACCGCAAGCCGCGAATGCGTCCGGTTGATCTCCAGCTCCTCGCCCAGTTGCCGAACGATGATGGCGGTGGACGACATCGCGAGCGCGCCACCCACCACGATGGCCGCGACCGGCTCCAGCCCGAACGCCCACGCGCAGCTGCCGGTCGCTGCGGTGACCAGCACCATCTGCAGGCCGCCGATGCCCAGCACCTCGGATTTCATCGCGATCATCCGTGCCAGCGAAAACTCCAGGCCCAGCGTGAAGACCAGGAATACGACGCCGAACTCGGCAAGCATCGCAACGGACTCGTCATCCGAGGCCAGGCCGAGCGCGTGCGGCCCGAGCAGCATTCCCACCAGCAGGTAACCCAGTATCGGGGGCAGGGCGAAGCGTCGCACCATGCTCAGCACCAGCACTGAGCCCGCGAGAAGAATAAGGATCTGCGAAAGTACGTTGCCCGCCATCGACCTCACCTGGTTGGTCCGCCGATGCTAGCATTCAATGAGCGCGCCAGATCGCGAGGAAAAAGTGAAATTCCAGGCAGTCCTGGGCGAAGCGTTCGACCGCCTGCAACTGTCGGGCGATTGCCGGATGAGCGACCTGCCGCAGCTGGAGATGCGGCTGCGCGCCGTCGAGGCCGCAGCGCCACCCGAGTTGAACGTGGACCTTGCCGGTGCCGGTGCGTTCGACATCGGGCCTGCGTGGCTGCTGCATCGCCTGCTCGAACGGCTGGCCGCGAGTGGTACCCGTGTTTCCGTTGAAGGCGCTGCGCCACGGCACTTCGCGTACCTCGAGGGCCTGTCGGAATCGGAGCCCACGCTGGTGCCCGCCAGCGCGAGTCCTGCTGCGGTCCGCTGGCTGGCGGATCTCGGTCGGGCAGGGGAAGCGCGCGCGCTGACCTGGTACGACGCGTTCGTCTTCGGCGGGCAGGTGCTCGTCACGGCAGGATCGCGCTGGACCAGTCTGCGGGGACTTCGGCTGCCATCAATCGTCCGCCATGTATACGAGACCGGCGTGCGCGCCGTGCCTGTTGTCGCGCTGATTGCTTTCCTGATCAGTGTCATTGCGGCCTACATCGGGGCGCAGCAGTTGCAGCCGTTCGGGGCGGAGATCTACACCGTTGACCTGGTGGCGATCGGCGTGCTGCGCGAGCTGGGAGTGTTGCTCACTGCGATCATGGTGGCGGGGCGGACCGGCAGCGCATTCGCTGCCGAGCTCGGCGTCATGAAGCTCAACGACGAGGTGGACGCGCTCGAATCGATGGGCCTGAACCCGCTCGAACTGCTGGTGCTGCCCCGGGTGCTCGGCCTGGTGATTGCGATGCCACTGCTCACTGTCGTCGCCGACGCCATGGGGCTCGCGGGCGGCGCGGTGCTTACGCGCTATCTCTTCGACCTGCCATGGCCGCAGTTCGTCACCAGGCTCGACGACGCGATCTCGGCCACGACATTCTGGGCTGGCATGGTCAAGGCACCGGTGTTCGGGCTCGTCATTGCGCTGACCGGCACCCTGCGCGGCCTGCAGGTGCGCGAGTCCTCGCGTGAACTCGGCCGGCTGACGACGGTCGCGGTGGTGCAGTCCATCTTCCTGGTGATCCTCGTGGACGCGTTGTTCGCGATCCTGTTCCTCGAGATCGACTTCTGATGGCGGCCGCGGCACCGATCGTCTCGGTTCGGGGGATCGTCAACAGGTTCGGCGCGCAGGTCGTGCACGACGGAATCGACTTCGACGTCAGCGAGGGCGAGGTGTTCGGCATCGTCGGAGGTTCCGGCAGCGGCAAGTCCGTGCTGCTCAGGACACTGCTCGGGCTGCAGCATCCGGACGCCGGAACCGTGCTCATCGAAGGGCACGAAATCACCGCGATGGGCGACCGGGAACTTCGCGCAGTCAAGCGCCGCTACGGCGTGACCTTCCAGCATGGCGCACTGTTCACCTCGCTTACCGTAGCGGGAAACATTTCCCTTCCCGTGTTCGAGGCAATGGAACTCCCTCAGCAGGCGGTGGCCAGCCTGGTCGAGTTGCGCCTGCGCATGGTGGGGCTGCCGCCTGACTCGGCGGCCAAGTTCCCGGCCCAGTTGTCCGGCGGAATGATCAAGCGTGTCGCGCTGGCACGGGCCCTGGCGCTGGACCCGAGACTGTTGTTCCTCGATGAGCCCACGGCCGGGCTGGACCCGATTGCCGCCGCGGCCTTCGACGAACTGCTGCTGTACCTGCGAAAAGCGCTCGGCCTGACGGTGGTGATGGTGACCCACGATCTGGACACCCTCGTGCGTACGTGCGACCGTGTTGCCGTGCTGGTGGACAGAAAAGTCATCGTGGACACGCTGCAGGGAATCGTCGCCAATGATCACCCGTGGATCCGTCAGTACTTCCACGGTGAACGCGGCCGCGCGGCGCTGACCGAGCAGGAGGCTGGCCGTGGATCGTGACGCGAAATACGCAGCCGTTTCCCTGTTCGCACTGCTCGCGATCGTCGCAGCAGTCGCGTTCGTGCTGTGGTACTCCGGCGCGAGTGAGCGGCGCGAGTACGTGCGCTACGAGATCTACTTCGATGGCTCGGTCAGCGGACTCGACCGTGGCAGCCCGGTTCGTTACCTGGGCGTCGACGTGGGCCGGGTGCGAAGCCTGTCGGTCGACCTCGTGAATCCGGGCCGTGTAAAGGTGCTGGCGGAAGTGGACTCTCGGGCACCGATTTCCGGCGCGACGCAGGCCCGGCTGGGACTGCTCGGCCTGACCGGCCTGCTCTACATCGACCTGCAGAAGAATGCGGCTGGAGACCCGCAGCGCCCCCTTGTCAAAGGCGAGAAGTACGACGTGATCCCGTCGCGCCCGGGTGAGATCGAGGCATTCCTCGCGAAGTTGCCCGACCTGCTGGCGCGCGCCGCGGGCCTGGCGGAACGCCTCGAGTCGTTGCTGGCCGACGGCAATCTCGAGGCCGTGTCCGAGACCCTGAAGAACATGCAGGTGGCGTCCCGGGACCTGCCGGTAGTGACACGCGAGGCAGCATCGCTCGCCGGCGACCTGCGCAGGACCTCGAACGAGGTGAGCGAACTTGCGGCCAGCATGCGTGGCGTCGCCGACAATGCGGCCCCGAAGCTCGAGGAAACGCTGGTCGCGTCGCGCACCGCGATGGAAAAGCTCGGCCATGCGGCCGACAGCCTCGACCGGATCGTATCGGGCAACGAGGCGACACTCGCACAGTTCGCAGGCAGCGGCGTGGCTGACCTTCAGCAGCTGATAATCGACCTGCAGGGAACCAGTGACGAAATGCGCGCGCTGGCGCGCAGCCTGCGTGAAAACCCGTCGGGCCTCCTGATCGAGCGCAAGGAATCCGGCATGGAGATCCCACCGTGAGACGCATCGCGACCCTGCTTGCAGTGGCATGCCTCAGTACGGCCTGCGTCGGCTCGGTATTGCGCTCCGATGCGGATGCGCCCGCCCGGTATCGCCTGGATGGTCCTGCGGTCGAGCCCGCGGGCACCACGCTTCCGCTCGCGATTACCGTGGCGCGGCCGCGCAGCCCCCTGTCACTGGACACCGACCGGATAGCCGTCACCACACCCGGTTTCGGCTTCGACTACCTGGCTGGGGCCCGCTGGGCGGATCCGGCGCCGCAGATGCTGCAGCAAATTCTGGTGGATGCGCTTGCGCGTGATGCGCGCTTCGCAACGGCTGTTGCGGCGCCGAGCAGGGTGCCGACCGACCTGATGCTCGACGTCGAGATCGTTCGTTTCGAGGCGGCGTATGCAAACGTAGGCGCGCCGCCGACCGTCATGGTCGAGTTCAGCGTGAATCTCGTCAACGTCCGCAGCAGTCGGCTGGTTACGAGCTTTCGCATCGCAGCGACGGCCGTGTCGGCGAGCGATGACCGTGGGTCGGTGGTGGCGGCGTTCGAACAGGCGACCGACCAGGCCTTGCGGGAGACTATAAGCCGGGTAGCGGCTGACGCAGCACCGAAATCCTGAGGCATCGACGGGTGCGCGCCGGTCGTGAGGCGTCGCGCGCAAGGCGCCAGGGCAACGGACCCCAGTAGATGACCATCGACTACGATCCCATCACCCCTCCGGGCAGGCTTGACGCGCTTCGCGAGCTGCGGCTGCCCATCGATGCCCTGCGGTGGGCCCCTTCGTGGCTCGCCATGAAGTCGGGGCGCGCGGCGCAGCCGCGCACCGTCATCCTGCTGCCCGGATTCGGCGCGGGACCCAGGTCGATGCGCGTCATGGAGTCATTCCTGCGTCGTCGCGGCCATCGCGTTCGCGACTGGGGGCTGGGGTTGAACACCGGTGACGTCCGGAAGCTCCGGGCGAAGCTCCAGCACGTCGTCGAGGAGGCGGTCGCGGGACACGATGAGCCCGTGGTTCTCGCCGGCTGGAGCCTCGGTGGCTACATCGCCCGCGAATATGCCCGCGAGCACCCGCGGGAGATCCGCAAGGTCGTCACGCTCGGCAGCCCCGTGATCGGTGGCCCAAGATACACGGCCACTGCCGGGCGCTATCGGTCACAGGGTCACGACCTGCTGGAGATGGAACGTGCCGTGGCCGATCGCTACACGACGCCACTGCGCGTGCCGGTGACCGCGATATATTCCAAGCGCGACGGCATCGTTGCCTGGCAAGCCTGCATCGACCAGTGGTCGCCGCGGGTGCGCCATGTCGAAGTGAGCGAGACACACGTCGGCCTGGTACTCGCGCCGCGCGTGATGGCCATCGTCGCGGAAGAAATAGAGAAGGACTGATACCCGCGTCCGCTCGCGCGGGGCATTCGAGCGCGCTCGCCACCGCACGTGCGCTTCCGGCAGGTCCTGTGGACCGATGCTGCCGTCCTACCGCCGGGAAATGACGAAATTGCCCAGAGCAACCCCGAGGTCCCAACCGGTTCCTGTGCCGCTCAATGCGAGCGACACCTCGCCCTTGGTGACCACCTGGGCTTTCGCCGATTCCACCGCGCCCGCGTGGGCTTCCGCAGACGCGTAGGTACCGAGCAGTTCGTTGATGTTGCCGACGCTCGAGAAGTCGCCATGGCCGTCGTCGATCGTCGACTTGCCGACGGTCAGCCCGCCCCCCTGAGCTCGCAGCTTCACGGCCATCGACTGGCCGTTCGAGCACCTGATTGTCCCGGTGCCGCTCGATTCCTTGTAGAAGACCGACCAGCCCGACATCTGGAAACTGAGTTTGCACTTGACCTTGCCGCCCGCGGTCGCCACTGCGGGCATGGCCAGCAACGCGAAGGCGCAGGGGATCATTCGATGAACGAGTCGGCGCATGCATCCTCCCGTATCAGCATCTGTCGCCACGGTCGGGGCGCGGCCCCGGCCGCTGGCCTTCAGGGCCTCGCGTACCGCGCCTTCACGCCTGGGTGATCGCGCACCGCGTCGTGAACTGCGTTGAGCCTGGGGTAGCCGGCAAAGATCGTGGCAGGTATGTGATCGACCTTGCCGCCAATGAACCAACGCACCGCCATGTGCAGCTTGAGGTCCACGACCTGCAGCTGGTCGCCGCCGAAGAACGGGGTGTTCACGATGTTTTTCTCGGCCGCCTGTGCCCAGGCAGGCAGGAAGTCCGCCACCAGTGCCTCGCGCGCGACCTTCTTCTCGGCTTCCGGCATCCGCAGCGTCGGCGAGACGACCGCGCGCAGTGTCTCCACGTGCTGCATCATTCCTTCGTGGCGCGCCGCCTCGAAGTCATCGGACGGATGCAGTCCATGGCGGCGACCGATCAGCACCAGGATGGCGTTGGTGTGCGCGAGTGCAGGCTTTCCCGGTAGTTCGAGGACCGGCAGTCCACCGTAAGGCGTCTGTTCCTTCATGGCGGGCCATTCGGCCGGCTTGATACGCACGTCCTCGAAGTCGACGTCGCCGAGGTGCAGAGCGAGACGACATTCCTCGCCGCGACTGACCGGGGCGTCGAAATAGACCAGCCTGGGCTTCTTCATGGTGAAAAAAGAGTACCACGCCCGGCGACGAGCCGGCCGCGCGTGCGTCGATGTTCAGGCCGGCAGCCGCAGGACCGGGTGCTGGCCAGTTGCCTGCCGGAGCATGGTGTCGATGAAATCGTCGGCCGTCATCGGATCGCCGAACAGCCGGCCCTGCCCGTACTGGCAGCCGCTGTGCAGCAGGAACGCCCGCTGTTCCTCGGTCTCGATGCCCTCGGCCAGTACCTGCAGGCCGAGGCTGCGACCCATCTCGATGATGGTGCGCACGATCGTCGCATCGTCCGGGTCTGTCGCCGCATTGCGGACGAAAGACTGGTCGATCTTCAGCGTCCCGATCGGGAACTGCTGCAGCGCGCTCAAGCTCGAATAACCTGTGCCGAAGTCGTCGATGGAAAGGTGCACGCCCATGGCGCGCAACTCGTCGAGCAGCGGTAGCGTGCGCGCGGCGTCCATCATCAGCGTGGTCTCGGTGATCTCGAGTTCCACTCGACTGGGCGACACGCCGTACTTCTCGAACACCGAACGGCAGCGCGGGATGAAGCTCGCCTGGTTCAGTTCCTTGAGCGACAGGTTGATCGCAACCAGGCCCGGGTCCGCCACGCGCTTTTGCCATCCTGCATAGTCGCTGCACACCTGGTTCAGCACCCAGGCGCCTATGTCGAGGATCAGGTGTGATTCCTCGGCAAGCGGAATGAACTGTGCGGGTGCGATCTCGCCGTGGCCCGGCAGCCGCCAGCGCAGCAGGGCCTCCGCGCCGATGACCTGGCCGCTCGCGAGGTCCATCTTGGGCTGGTAACGCACCAGGAATTCGTTGCGTACCAGGGCCAGCCTGAGCTTGGCCTTGAGCAGCAGTCGCTCGACTGCCGCCGCATTCATTTCCGGGGAATAGAAGACCTGGCAATTACGCCCCGCACGCTTCGCGTGGTACATGGCCGCGTCGGCATTGCGGATCAGGTCGATGACGTTGTCGCCATTCTCCGGGCACGCGGCAATGCCGATGCTCGCGGTTACCTCGAGCTCGTGCCCAGCCACGTGCTGCGGCCGCGCGATTTCTGCCAGGAGCAGCCGGGCCAGCGACGCCGCCTGCTCGTGCCGGTCTCCCTTGCTGGCCGTGGTCTCGGCAAATATCGCGAATTCGTCGCCGGCAAGGCGGCCGACCACGGATTCCTGCGGAAGGATGCGGCCGAGCCGCTCGCTCAGAGTCTCGAGCACACGGTCACCCGCCTCGTGGCCGAAGGTGTCGTTGATTTCCTTGAAGTTGTCGACGTCCAGGTACAGCAAGGCGAGCGATCGACCTTGCCGCAGTGATCGGGCGATCGCCTGCTGCAGCAGGTGCTGGAACTGCATGCGGTTCGGCATCTTGGTCAGCGCGTCGAAGCGCGCGAGGTAACGGATGCGTCGCTCCGCCCGCTTTCGATCGGTGATGTCGCGCAGGACGTAGATGTTGCCCTGGAATCGGGGGTCGTCGCTCGAGATTGCGGACGCGGTAACCGACACCGGAATAGTCTGGCCGCGGGCCGTGCTCACCACGGTCTCGCCCGGTGCCTCGAGGACGCGGGCCGGGTCGAAGGCCGCGCGGTGCTCCTCGGCGATCAGCGACGCCAGGTCGAGGCCCGCGAGGTGCCCGGGCTCGTGTCCGAGCAGGACCTCTGCCGCGCGATTCGCGGTGCGCACGCGCCCGTCGGGCGCTATCACCAGCACGGCGTCGCTCATGCTGTTCAGCAGGATGCCGAGGTAGTCGCGGGATATCGTCGTGCTGGCGAGTGCCTCGCGCATTCGCTCCAGGGCATCCTCGATTTGCGCAATCTCGCGAACGCCACTCGACACGACCGGATCCGCGTAGTGCCCGCTGCCGATCCGTTCCGCACTGCGCACCAGCGACTCGATCGCGCGGTCGATGCGTGCGATCAGTCGCCACGCGAGCCATCCGGCGACAAGCGACAGGACCAGCCCTGCGGCAATCACCAGGCTGAGCCTGCCCCCGGACACGACCACCGCCTCTGTGAATGCCGCGGTCAGCAGTACGCCGACCACGACGATCGCGAAAACGTATCGATGCCTGAGACCCATCCCGCGCATGTGTCGCCTGGAATTCCCGCTGGTCGATGCCAGCCTGGATCGGTTCTAGTTTGCCCCTGGCGGACATCATAGACGGGGCAAGGCCTCGGAGCGACCCTGGCGGCGACGCCAAGCGCTTGAAGAAATGGAAAATATTCCGACACTGCCGGCCGGGCATGGCGCGGCCCGGGAGTCCGGTATGCTTGGAATCCGGGGGCGTAGCGCATGAATGAACTCGAACTGACTGGCCGCGCCAGGACTCACGTTGTGGAACTCGAACGTCCACGCTGTGTGCTGCACGCCGAGGTCGTAACGTCTTTTCTCGCCATGCGGGACGCCGCTGCGCGGGCCGGCGTGGACCTGGCCGCCGCATCGAGTTTCCGGGACTTCGACCGCCAGGTATTCCTGTGGAACCGGAAATGGAGCGGCGAGCAGCCGTTGCTCGACCGCAGCGGGCAATCCATCGATCCGGCCTCGCTCGACGACGCGCGCAGGGTGGACGCGATCCTCTGCTGGTCGGCGATACCCGGCGGCAGCCGCCATCACTGGGGTTCCGACGTGGACGTGATCGACGCTGCCGCAATGCCGGACGGGTACAAGGTGCAACTGGTGCCGGCTGAGTATGCAGCCGACGGAGTGTTCGGCAAGCTTGGCGCCTGGCTCGATGTGAACATGGCGCGATTCGGGTTTTACCGGCCCTATGCCTCGACTGGCTGTGGCGCCGGCGTCGAGCCCTGGCACCTGAGCTACTGGCCGGTGTCTTCGGCAGCGCTCGAATCGCTCAGCCTGCCGGTGTTGCGCGCCGCGGTCGCGGCCAGCGACATGCTTGGAAAGGCGCAGGTGCTGGAGCGCCTTCCGGAAATCTACACGCGCTTCGTGCTCGCGGTGGATGTGCCATCCAGGGCCAGCCGGGCCTGATGCGGATGCGCAAGGTACATACCGCAGAGTCGGCCATCGAGATCGCGCACCTGCGCAACATTCTCGAGTCCGAGGGAATCGCCTGCATCGTCAGGAACGACCGGCTGTCCGGCGTGGTCGGCGAGATTCCGTTCGTCGAGTGCTGGCCCGAACTATGGGTTCGCGAACCCGGACAGGAGCTGCGCGCGCGCGGCCTGATCGACGTGGCGCTTCATTCGCAGCCGAGTGGCGACGCATGGACCTGCGCGCGCTGCGGCGAGCGGATCGAGGCGCAGTTCTCCGAGTGCTGGAATTGCGCAGCGCCGGCCGGGACTCCGCCGGAGGGCATTTGAAAACTCTGAAAGTTGACAGCCGCTACAATGGCCCGCCAGCGTCCGCGAACGGCGGCTATGCCTGCGGGGCGTTCGTCGTCGCGGCCGGTGCCGACATGAGCGTCCGGCTGCTGGCGCCGCCCCCGCTCGATGCAGATCTCAGCGTGTCGCAGCTCGGCAATGGTGACTTCGAGCTTGCCTCCGCTTCAGGGCCGGTCGCGATCGGCCGGCCCTCGAAACTCGAACTCGAGGTTCCGTCGCCGCCGCCGTACGTGCAGGCGGTCTGGGCATCCCAGCACTATCCGGGATTCAATCATCACGTGTTTCCAGACTGCTTCGTGTGCGGGCCGCATCGCCGGCGCGGCGACGGGATGAGGATATTTCCCGGCATGCTGGAGACCGGCATCGTCGCGGCGCCGTGGCTGCCGGCCGATGATCTCGACGCCGGCGACGGCAAGGTCGCCGTCGAGTTCCACTGGGCGGCGCTCGACTGCCCCGGCTACTTCGCGCTCTGCGCGGGCCGTCGCACGATGGTGCTCGGCGAGATGCACGCGCACGTCGATCGCTGCGTCCGCGTCGGCGAGTCGTGCACGGTCATTGGCTGGAAGCTCGGCGCAGACGGGCGCAAGCACTACGCCGGAACGGCGATCTTCGACCAGGAAGGCGAGCTCTGCGCGCGCGCGCGCGCGACGTGGATCGAGTTGAAGACGGCTGAACCCGGATAGCCGGCCGCTTCACATGCGGCGCGCCAGCAGGGTTCCCAGCAGGCCTGCTGCGCAGAGAGCCGCGCCGGGCCAGGGCGAGACCTCGATCGCGAGCCAGACGAACCCACCGAGCAGCGTCGTGGCTGCAACGATGGTCATGTCGCGCCGTCGCGCGCTCGCCCGGATTTCCTCGCGCAACTGCTCGATGCCGGGTTGCTCGACCTTGAGGCGGAAGTTGCCTTCCGATGCCTGCTG
This sequence comes from uncultured Gammaproteobacteria bacterium, assembly GCA_963793005.1. Taxonomy (GTDB): domain Bacteria; phylum Pseudomonadota; class Gammaproteobacteria; order Steroidobacterales; family Steroidobacteraceae; genus RPQJ01. The sequence goes on along the minus strand of CAWBYP010000002.1, from coordinate 1,706,391 downwards.
TACGAACTGCTGCAGCACCTGCGGCAGCATGCGCAGCGCCTCGCCAAGCTCCGGCAACTGCCGGCGCAGCTGCTCGGCGACGTTGCGGCCGCTCAACCGGTCGGCGGCCCAGCTCTTGAATACCGGCTGCGCGGTCTTCCACAGGTCGAGCTGCGGATAGAGTTCCCGGCCCAGCCCCTCAATCTGCAGCATGGTTTTCTGCAGCAGGATCAGTTGTGGCTGTACCTTCATCTGGAAGCGGCGCGCGATCTCGAACAGGCGCAGCAGCACCTGCGCGAACGAGATTTCCGAGATCGGCTTCTGGAAGATCGGCTCGCAGACGGTGCGCACCGCGGCCTCGAGCTCGTCGACGCGCGTGTCCGGAGGCACCCAGCCCGACTCCACGTGCAGCCGTGCCACGCGGTTGTAGTCCCGGTCGAAGAACGCCATGAAATTCTCGGCGATGTAGTGCTGGTCGCGCGCGTCGAGCGATCCCACGATGCCGAAGTCGACCGCCGCGTACTTCGGATGCTCGGGGTCGTCCACCTGGACGAAGATGTTGCCCGGGTGCATGTCGGCGTGGAAGAAGTTGTGGCGCAGTACCTGCGTGAAGAAGATCTCGACCCCGTTCTCGGCCAGGCGCTGGATGTTGGTGCCGCGGCGGCGCAGTTCATCGTGGTCGCTGACCAGCACCCCGTGGATGCGCTCCATCACCATGACTTCGGGGCGACAGTAGTCCCAGTAGATCGCCGGGACGTACAGCAGGTCCGAGCCCTCGAAATTCCGCTTCAGCTGCGCCGCGTTTCCCGCCTCGCGCATCAGGTCCAGCTCGTCGTAGATGGTCTTCTCGTACTCGCGCACCACCTCGACGGGTCGCAGCCGGTGGCCTTCTGAGGAGTAGGCCAGGGCCAGGCGCGCCAGCACGTACATCACCTCGATGTCGCGCTCGATCCGCTCGCGCACGCCCGGGCGAATTACCTTGAAGACGACGTCCTCACCGCTGCGCAGGCGTGCCACGTGCACCTGCGCCACGGACGCAGCGGCGAGTGGCTGCTCGTCGAAGTCCTCAAACACCTCGCTGAGCGGCCGGCCGTAGGCGCGCTCGGCAATCGCGCGCGCCTCCGCGCCCGGGAACGGCGGAACACGGTCCTGCAGCTTTTCGAGTTCATCGGCGATGTCCGTCGGCAGCAGGTCGCGACGCGTCGACAGCGCCTGGCCGAATTTCACGAAGATCGGCCCGAGCTCCTCCAGCGCGAGCCGGATACGTTCCCCGCGCGAACCGCCGCGGCTGCGCTGGAACCAGGTCGCCGGCGAAAGGTAGAAAACATATCGCAGCGGCCGGAACAGGTGGGTCGCCAGCACGATCTCGTCGAGCCCGTGACGGACCAGGACCCGCTGGATCTGGAGCAGGCGGCCTATGACTCGGAGACGCATTGCGATGTGACCGGTGGCCTGGGGTAGTGATCTGCGCGGGGCGCCGCGACGCTATTTATCCAGCCGGCGGCGCTTCACGCCACCCTTCGCGGCGGGCGAACCCTGGCGCGCGAGCCTGGCCTCGAAGCGCTCGACGTCGTCACGCAGGCGGTCCACGTCGGCCAGGAATTCCTCCGCCTCGGTCCGCGTAGGCAGGTCGCGACCTTCCTCCTGCAGGTACTCGGACACGTTGCCTGCGAGTGAGCGGCCCGCCTTGCGGCCGAAATCGAGGAATCCGCGCGCGAGATTGGCGATGTTCCGCGCGGCAACGTCACCGACGACACGCGCGAGTTCCTCCTCGACGTCGGGCTGCGCATGCTCGAGCAGTTCGCGGAATTTCTGCGCAACCTCGGCGTCGCCCTCGATGCGCACCCCGCCGCCGCGCAGCGCGCCCTCGGCGCGTGGTCCCGCGAGCGAGAGCAGCGAGATCGGCGATCCCGACAGCGAAGCGTCCGCCGCGGCGCCCTCGTTTTTCGGCGAGAGCGACAACCGGCCATCGCGCGCGCTGGCGAAGAACTCGAGCGGAGTTCCTGTCACGGCGAGCGAGACGACCCGCCCGTCGAGCTGGCGGCACAGCGCCTGCGCCTTGCGCGACTCGGCGACATTGCGGTTCAGGGCTTCCTCGAGGCGCTCGAGCAGCATGATCAGTAGCGGAAGCCGCGATGCAGTGCGACGATCCCGCCGCTCAGGTCGTGGTGGCGGCAGTCCTCGAGCCCGGCCTCGCGCATCATCGCGAGCAGAGCCTGCTGGTCGGGAAAGCGGCGGATCGACTCGGCCAGGTACTGGTAGCTGTCGGAGTCCCCGGCCACCCGGCGACCGAGCCAGGGCAACACGCTGAATGAATAGACGTCGTATATCTTCTTCAGGCCCGGCAGCGTGGGCTTCGAGAACTCCAGCACCAGCAGGCGGCCGCCCGGTTTGAGCACTCGCCGCATGGATGCAAGTGCCGCGGCCTTGTCCGTCACGTTGCGCAGCCCGAAGGCGATGGTCACGCAGTCGAAGCTCTCGTCGGCGAACGGCAGGCACTCCGCGTTGGCGAGCGCGAAGCGCACGTTGCGCATCAGGCCGCGGTCGAGCAGGCGGTCGCGGCCCACACCGAGCATCGCGGCGTTGATATCCGACAGGACCACGAGTCCATCCTCGCCCACCTGCGCGGCCATGCCGGCCGAGATGTCGCCGGTTCCGCCGGCTACGTCTAGCGCCGACTGGCCCGGCCGCAGGCCGGTCTGCGACAACATGAACCGCTTCCACAGGCGATGCACGCCCGCGGACATCAGGTCGTTCATCAGGTCGTACTTGTCCGCGACCGAGTCGAAAACCTCGCGCACACGGACCGCCTTCTCGGCAGCCGGAACCTGCCGGTAGCCGAAGTCCACGGAGCCGGGCGCGCCCGGGGCCGGCGTTTTGGGGTCTGCTTCGCTCATGAGCCCGCCATTCTACCCGGTCGGCTTTGGCGCCGTTCGGGGAGTGCCGTCGGCCGCTGCCGGGGACGCTGCGTCGGGTGGGGGAGTGTGCCTGCCGGGGGCGTCGCGCCGCAGGGACGCGGCGCGCGAGGCTCCAGGGACGGATTTACGCCGTCCCCCGGGCAGGCACACTCCCCCACCCGACGCGACGAAATGCTGCAAGAACCAGTCAGCCCGGCCGCTTCGACGGCGCCGGCGTCGGGTACGGAAGCCCCAGCTGCGCGACCCGGTCGAGGTAGCGCTGCCACTTCTCGGCGCGGGTGCGGCCGAGTTCCTGCAGGTAGCCCCAGGTGTAGAGCCCGGAGTCGTGGCCGTCGTCGAACACGATGCGCACCGCGTAGTTGCCGACCGGCTCGACCGCCTTGACCCCGACCTCGTGCTTGCCGAGCTGCAGCGTCTCCTGGCCCGGCCCGTGGCCGAGCACCTCGGCGGATGGGGAATACACACGCAGGTACTCGAACGGCAACTCGTGGCGCTCGCCGTCGTCGAAGGCGACTTCGAGCACCCGCGAGCGCGTGCGCAACTTGATGTCCGTTGGTCGTGGGTCGTTCATGGTGCGACTGGCCCTAAAGGATGTAGCGTGCGAGATCCTGGTCGCGAGCAAGTTCGCCGACATTCTGGTCGACATACTCGGCGTCAACAACGACGGTCGCGCCGGATCGGTCCGAGGCCTCGAAGGACAAGCCTTCGAGCAGCCGTTCCATGATCGTGTGCAGCCGACGCGCGCCGATATTCTCCGTGCGCTGGTTTACGTCGCAGGCCACTTCCGCAAGCCTGCGCACGCCGTCCGGCGTGAACTCGATGCGGACACCCTCGGTCTCGAGCAGGGCGGTGTACTGGCGGCAGAGCGACGCGTCGGGCTCCGTGAGGATGCGTACGAAATCCTCGACGCCGAGCGCATTGAGTTCCACGCGAATCGGCAGTCGTCCCTGCAGCTCCGGGATCAGGTCCGAGGGCTTCGACATGTGGAACGCGCCGGACGCGATGAAAAGCACGTGGTCCGTCTTCACCATGCCGTACTTGGTGTTCACCGTGCAGCCTTCCACCAGCGGCAGCAGGTCGCGCTGCACGCCCTCGCGAGAGACGTCAGCACCGGAGGTTTCCTGCCGGCGCGCGATCTTGTCGATCTCGTCGATGAACACGATGCCGTTCTGCTCGGCGTTGCGCAGTGCCTGGACCTTGAGCTCTTCCTCGTTGACGAGCTTGGCGGCCTCTTCGTCGGTCAGCAGCTTGAAGGCCTCGCGCACCTTCACCTTGCGGGTCCGGGTGCGGTCGCCACCGAGGTTCGAGAACATGCCCTGCAACTGCTGCGACAGCTCTTCCATGCCGGGCGGCGCCATGATCTCGACGCCCATCGGCACGGCGCGCAGCTCGATCTCGATTTCGCGGTCGTCGAGCGCGCCCTCGCGCAGCATCTTGCGGAAACGCTGGCGTGTATCGCCATCGCGCTCCGGCTCGGGTTCGTTGCCGAAACCGACGGCCCTGGGCCGCGGCAGCAGCACGTCGAGCACGCGCTCCTCGGCCGCGTCCATGGCGCGGTGTCGAACCTTCTCGACCTCGAATTCGCGTGTCATCTTGACCGCGACATCCACCAGGTCTTTCACGATCGAATCCACTTCGCGGCCGACATAGCCGACTTCGGTGAACTTGGTCGCCTCGACCTTGACGAACGGCGCGCCCGCGAGCCGGGCCAGGCGTCGCGCTATCTCGGTCTTGCCCACGCCCGTGGGCCCGATCATCAGGATGTTCTTCGGAGTGATCTCCGCGCGCAGGCGCTCGTCCACCTGCATGCGCCGCCAGCGGTTCCTGAGCGCGATGGCGACCGCGCGCTTGGCGGCGGCCTGCCCGACGATGTGCTTGTCGAGTTCCTGGACGATTTCACGGGGTGTCATGGAGGACATGGCGTTGGCGGTCGCGTTGGATTGCGGGGACGGGCTCGAGCTATGCGCCCGATGCTGCGCCGAGCGTCTCGATCGTGAAGCTGCGGTTGGTGTAGATGCAGATGTCCGCCGCAATGCCTAGCGCCTTCTCGACGATCGTCCGTGCGTCGAGACTGGTGTTGGTGAGCAGCGCGATTGCGGCAGCGTGCGCAAACGGTCCGCCGGAGCCGACCGCCATCAGGTCGTGTTCGGGCTCGATCACGTCGCCATTGCCCGAGATCACGAACGAGTGCGCGGCGTCGGCCACGCACAGCAACGCCTCGAGACGCCGCAGGCTGCGGTCGCTGCGCCAGTCCTTGGCGAGCTCTATCGCGGCGCGGGTCAGGTTTCCGTACTGCTGCAGCTTGCCTTCGAAGCGTTCGAACAGCGTGAATGCGTCGGCCGTGCCGCCCGCGAACCCGGCGATGACCTGGCCTTCGTGCAGGCGGCGCACCTTGCGGGCGTTGCCTTTCATGATGGTGTTGCCGACCGTCACCTGGCCGTCGCCGCCCATCGCCAGCAGGCCGTTGCGCCTGACGCAGAGGATGGTGGTGCCGTGCGGGTCGAAGCCCGGCGCTTGCTCGCTCATGCGGTAGTCAGTCCTGTTCGGAGCCTGGGGGACATTCTCCTTTTTTCGAAAAGGAGAATGTCCCCTATTTTCGCCTGGCCCGGGGGTGGGCCTGGTCGTATATCCGGGCAAGGTGCTGGAAATCAAGGTGCGTGTACACCTGCGTGGTGCTGATGTTGGCGTGCCCCAGCAGTTCCTGCACCGCCCTCAAGTCGCCGGAGGACTCGAGCAGGTGGGAGGCAAACGAGTGGCGGAACATGTGCGGGTGCACGTGCTCGGGCAGGCCCTGCAGCCGCGCCCACCGCGCGATGCGCCGCTGCACGATGCGCGGGCCCAGCCGCTTGCCATTGACGCCGACGAACACCGCGGTCTCCCCGACCGCCGCGAATCCCGTCCGCTCAGCGAGCCAGCGCGACAGCGCCGTGGCCGCATGCTTGCCGACTGGCACGATGCGCGTCTTGCGGCCCTTGCCCAGCACCCGCACCGTGCGATCGCGCAGGTCCAGGTCGGTGAGGTCTAGCCCGAGCAGTTCCGCGAGCCTCAGGCCCGACGAATAGAACAGCTCCATGATCGCCTTGTCCCTGAATCCAAGACGATCGTCGGCGCGGAACTCGAGCAGCCGGGCCATCGTGTCGGCGTCGAGTGTCACCGGCAGGCGCTTGCGGGCCTTCGGCGCCTGCACGTCGGCGGCCGGGTCGCGGCTCAGTTTTCCCTCGCGCGCCAGGTAGCGGAACAGGCTGCGCGCCGCCGACAGGCGGCGCTGGATGCTGCGTGGCGCCAGGCCGCGACGATGGCACTGAGCTGCGAAATTCCGCACGTGCTGGGGATCGAGGCCATCCCAGCAGGGGATTCCCTGTGTGTCGCAATACTCGAGCAGCGTGGCGAGGTCGCGCGCGTACGCGGACTCGGTGTGCGGCGACAATCGCCGCTCGTCGCGAAGGCTCCGCAGGAAACGGCTGACGTCGCCTGCGAGCGCCTCGCTCATGCAGCGCGCGCTGTGATCGCCTCGGTGACGATCTCGCCGATGCGGACCAGGAAGTCCGTGCTCATGGTCGGCAGGTAGCGCTCGGTGTCGTTGCTCGCAATCGCGAGCAGCCCGAGCGATGCGCGGTCGCCCAGCGGGACCAGCACGGTCGAGCCGACCGGCCCGGCGTCGTTGCCGAAAAGATAGTCGCGCTGCGCATCCCGGATCTGGCCGCTGCGCGGGCGGCCCGATTCGAAGAAGGTCTCGAACACCTTGAGTTCGGCGCTGCCGCGCGCAACGACGCGCACGTGCGGGTTCTGGTGTCCCGTGAGTCCCGGCAGCGACGCGTCCGTCAGCAGCACCAGCCAGCGCGAGGCGCCGAATTCCTCCCTGAGCGAGGTCTCGAGGCCGATGAGCGTGGACTCGAGGTCACGCGCACGCAGCAGCCGGCGCGTCAGGCGGTGCATGCGGTCGGCGATGGCGTCGTTGGCACGGCCATTCTCGATCAGCTCATGGAGCTTCTGTTCCAGCGCGCCGTGCTTGTCGCGCAGCACCAGCACCTGCCGCTCGACCAGCGACACGGCCGCGCTGCCGCGCTGGTGCGGCAGACGAAGCCTGGCGAGCACGCCTGGGTGACGCTCGAAGAACTCCGGGTGGGCGAGAAGGTAGTCACCGACCTGGCCCTCGGCAATGGAATCCAGCTGGGTTCCGCGAACGGGTTGCTTGCTCAAATTCATCTCCCTTGTTCGGGGTCCGGGACGTCCACGTGGCCTTCGAATGCCGTTTCCGCCGGGCCGGTCAGCCAGATCGGCCGGCCCTGCCCCGGCCACTGCACCTTGAGCCGCCCGCCCGGCAGGTCGACGCGGACTTCCTCCGCCAGCGGCCCATGCCTTCGAGCGACGGCAACCGCCGCGCAGGCCCCGGTCCCGCAGGCCCGTGTTTCGCCTGCACCGCGCTCGAAAACGCGCAGCCGTACATGGTCGGGAGCGACGATCTCGAGGAATCCGACGTTCACGCGCCGCGGAAAGCGAGCGTGATTCTCCATTGCAGGTCCCACGCTGTCCACCGGGGCGTCGTCCACGGAGCGCACGCGTATCACCACGTGCGGATTTCCGAGAGAAACGGCACCGAATTCCACCGGACCGCCCGGCAGCTCGATGCGGTAGCTCGCTTCCTCGTGATCCGCCATGAAGGGCAGCGAGGCCGGTGCAAAGTCCGGCACGCCCATCGCGACCGCGACCTGGCCGTCGCGCCGCAACCGGGCCTCGACCACGCCGCCCGGGCTTTCCATCAGCAGTGGCTGGTCCTGGCGCGAGGCGCGGGTCGCGACCAGGCGCGCGATGCAGCGCGCACCGTTGCCGCACTGCTCGACCTCCGATCCATCGGCGTTGAAGATCCGGTAGTAGACATCCGTGCCCGCGCGCCGCGGCGGTTCGAGCACCAGTGCCTGGTCGAAACCGATGCCGGTGCGCCGGTCCGCGAGGCGGCGCAGCGTTTCGGCGGAGGGTAGTCCACGCTGCGCTTCGGCGTCGAAGACGATGAAGTCGTTTCCGAGTCCATGCATCTTCGTGAAGGCTAGTCGCATGACCCAAGGATATCCGACGCTCAGCGCCGCTGCGCGCGCATTTCCCTGAGACTTGCCGCGATTCCGGATTCGAGGTTCGCATGGCGCGGAACCACGCCGAGTTCCGCGCGCATGCGCGTGGTGTCGACGCGGCGCGACTCGACGAGGAACTCCAGCATTCCAGGACTCACCTGGCTTTGCGCCTCGGCCAGTGACACGAGCCGGGGCGACTTGAGCCCGGCGAGCGACGCGGTCTTCAACAGGAATTCGGTGGTACTCGAGTGGTCGCCATCGCCCACGTTGAATATGCCGCCGACAGGCTTTTCGACCGCTGCAATGCAGGCCGAGACCAGGTCATCGACGTGGATCCGGTTGCCGGGGCCGGAGTCCTCGGGCCTGATCGTGGGTTCGCCGCGGCCCAGCCGCTCGAGCGGCAGGCGATCCGGCCCGTAGATGCCGGGCACGCGCAGCACGACACAGCGCGTGTCCCGGGCGTCGCACCAGGCCTGCACGGCGCGCTCCGCTGCCAGCCTGCGACGTGAACGGTCGTTGCCCGGTACGGCCAGGCTGCGTTCGTCGACCGTGGCTCCGCCAGTGTCGCCGTAGACACCCGTCGTGCTCATGTACAGGAAGACCATTGGCCGTGCGTCGCCGAGTGCAGCAAGGAATCGCTGCAGGCGCGGGTCGGTGATGCCGGTTCCAGGCGGTGGTGCAAGGTAGGCCACGGCCGCACCGTCGACGGCATGGCCGGGCATCGGCAATTCGGTGAGCGCGTCGAGGTCGGCGAAATGCGCCTCGATGCCAATCGTCCGGAGGTCCGCGAGGGTTCCGGGCGACCTGGCAATGGCGATGACCTGCCACGACCCGGTGAGGCGTGTTGCCAGCCGGCGACCGACGTACCCGCATCCCGCGATGAGAAACCTGCGGTCCATGCCACCAAGCATACCCGCGGCTGACGGTTCCGCGTGGCGGTGTCCTTCATGGCATCCTGCGCGCATGGCGCAGGTCACACTCATCCCGTCGGGCCAGGATTTCACAGTCGAGCCCGGCGAACCCGTACTCGCCGGCGCGCTGCGAGCAGGCCTCAACCTGCCGCACAGCTGCAAGGGCGGGCACTGCGCGTCCTGCATGGCGCGGATCGTGAGCGGCGAGATCGCCTACCAGGGCGGGCGGCCGGTCGGTATCACGGCGGAGGAGGTGGAGGCAGGGCTTGCCTTGCTGTGCCAGGCTCGTGCGTTGACGGACCTGCAGGTCGAGGCACGCGAGGTCAGGCCGGCGCCGGACGTCGAAGTGAAGAGCCTGCCGTGCCGCATCGAGCGCAAGGAACCCCTCGCTGCGGACGTGATGGCGGTGTTCCTGCGATTGCCCGCAGTGGAGGACCTTCACTACCGGGCGGGGCAGTACCTGGACATCATGCTGTCGGAGGGACGCCGGCGCAGTTTCTCGATCGCGAGTGCACCGGCCGATGGCAGGCTGCTCGAACTGCACGTCCGTCGCGCATCGACCACCGGGTTCACGGCGCAACTCTTCGACAGCCTGCGCCCTGGCGCGCTGCTGCGCGTCGAAGGCCCGCTCGGACAATTCTGGTTGCGGGGTGAATCCCCGAGGCCGGCGCTGATGGTCGGCGGCGGCACGGGTTATGCACCGCTTCGGGCCATGCTGCGGCAGCTGGTCGCCACTGGCGACCGGCGCCAGGTGACGCTGTACTGGGGCGCCCGCGACACGGATGGCCTTTACGAACACGAGTGGCTGCGCGCGCTGGAGAGCGAGCGGCCCGGCTTCCGCTATTGCCCGGTGCTGTCAGGCGCGGTCGCACCCGCGGCGGGCCTCGGTGCGGGTCTGGTTCACGAGGCGATGCTCGCCGATCACCCCGAGCTTGCGGGCTTCGACGTTTATGCGAGTGGTCCGCCGGCGATGATCGAGGCAATTCGCACGCGATCGGCTGCCGCCGGATTGCCGCGCGAGCAGCTGCATTTCGACTCGTTCGACTATGCGCCGGACACGCTCGCCAAGCTGGGCGCCCAGGCCGCAGAAACCTGACGCGGATTCAGTAGCGCCTGAGCCGCACTCGCGGCACGTTCGGCCGGCGGCCGACGGAGCGGGCGACCGCCTCGCGCAGGCACGCCGCACTGTTCGCGTGCTCGCCGATCTGGTCGAGCAGGTCGGCGAGGATCAGGCTCGTCTCCGAACTCGGCCGTCGCGCAAGGCTGGCTTCGAGATAGCTCCGCGCCTTGCCGACCAGCTGGGCCCGCAGGCAGAGGCGCGCGCAGCTCGCGAGCAGTTCCGGGTCCTCGGGCCGCTTGCGCAGCCAGGCCTCTGCCCGGTCCAGCGGCGCGAGTGGATCGGGGAGCACGATGTCGCCATACAGCCGGATGGCTGCCGGGTCCGGTTGCTGGTCGATCAGTTCGCGCAGGACCTTTTCGGCCGTCGGATGGTCCCTGCAGGCCATCGCGGCCCGCGCATAGGTCACGATCGATTTCGGCAGCTTTCGCACGCCGCGCGGCAGCTCGGACCACTTCTTCTCCAGCCGCGACTGGTCGCCCGATTCGCCGGCGGCGCGGACTTCCTCCAGCTGCACCTGCGCAAGAAGTTCGCTCACCTGTGATTCGGGTAGTTCCTTGGCACTCTTCAGGCGTGGGCCGAGCGCCAGCAGCCTGTCGCCGCGACCGAGCTTGGGATAAAGGCGCGCAAGCAGTTCGAGACCGCGAGAATTCAAGTCGCCCGACGCGTCGAGTTGCTCGAGCGTCTGTACGGCAGCGGCGTCCTGTCCGCGCCGCAGCTGCATCTCGGCCAGCGTGACCAGCGCCGCCGCCCGTTCGCCGGGCGCATTTTCCTGGGCCTGGGCCAGCCATGAATCGCGCCGCTCGACAGCGTCCTGCAGGTCAGCCGCGCGCGCGGCGACGAGGTAGTTGGCTGCAGGCGAATCCGCGTCGGCCGCGGTCCGTGTCAGCAGCTCCTCGGCCCGACGCCAGTTACCTGCCGCGAGGTCGAGCAATCCGCGTTGTGTGTCGTCACGGGCGCGGCGGCGGCGCCGCTCTGCCCGAAGCGCGGCCAGGCGCTGTCGCGCACTCACTGCCCCTGCGACGCTGCGCACGGCGAAATAGGCCCCGACGAGCAGCAGCAGCAACACGGGAAGCGTCGTCTCGACCAGCGAGCGACCCACGCGGATGGCAGCGTAGCCCGGGTCGCCGAGCAGCAACTGGGCGAGCAATCCACCGCCGACCAGCGCCAGCGCCACGAGCGTGGCACCCTTCATGGCGTGCTCGCGTCCGGGGCCATCAGGCGCTGCAGCTGACGCGCTGCTGCGCCGATCTTCGGTTGATCTGGCTCGACGTTTACGCCGCGCAAGGCCTCGATCTCGGCCAGCGCCGAGGTGACCCCGGCCGAGGAAGTGTCGAAGAACTGCGTGAGCCAGGTGGACGCGGCCTCGAGCGACTGTGCGTAGGCCACGCCGTCAGGTTGCATGGCCGCGACGCGTGCCGCGAACAGCAGCAGCTCCAGGTGCTGGCGCCGCAGCGACTGCTCCTGCTGCGTGACCAGTCGCGAAGTCGATGGATCGACCCGCTTCAATGTCACCATGCTGCTGAGCGCCTGGCCGATCCGGTGCATCGCGCGACGGAAGGTACCCTTGGGTTCCGGTTCCCGGTCGGCACTCGAGCCGCGCGTGACCGGCACGCCGAGCACTGCAAGTGTCGGCACGGAATCCTCGAGTGCCGCGATACTCGCAAGCGTCGCGCCAAGGTTCGGCAGCGGCACTGCGCGCAGCGCCGCCAGGTCCTGTGCCAGCAGGCGACGGACCTCGGTCGTCGCCGGATCGTTGAAGGAAGCGAGCCGCGCATCCGCCGCTTCCATCGCCGCAATCGCCGTTCGCACGTCGCGGTCCAGGTTGAGCTGGCGTTCGGCCAGGTCGAGCAGGTACATCGCCTCGGCACGCGCCCATGCGCGCTGGGGCGCCTCGGTGCGCGCTCGGAGTTCCTCGACGCCTCGTCCGAGCACGGCGACCTGGGCAGGTAGCTCGTGCAGGTTGCGCAGCTCCGTGCGCAGCGCACGCTGCGAGGTCTCCATGCGGGTGTTCAGCGTCGTGAGCTGGCCCGACAGCCGGTCCTGCGAGGCGCGAAGCTCCACCACCTGGCCGCGCACCCGGTCGATGCGGTTGTCGAACTGCCCGATGCGCCAGTGTGCGTAGATCGCGAGCAGCAGCCCCAGGACGGCCAGCGCGAGCAGCATGGGATTGGTCCCGCTGCCGCCGGGTCGGCGGGAATTCATGTCATTGGAAAGGGATTCGATTTCAGCGGACATTGGCTTCGCGCAGCTGCGCCGGGAACTGTCCCGGATCGTATCACGCAGGCGCGGCCAGGCCGTTCCCGGCCGACCAGGACCGCAGCGCGGCCAGCATCGATTCGTCCTCCGCGCTGCCTGCAACCAGCAGCGGGCCGCGCCACTGGAGCCGGCGCGCCTCAGCGGCGACCCGATCGCCGGGTAGCAGCAGCGGGGCGTCGCGCAACCATGGGTAGCGCTCACCGGGCACCATTTCCAGCAGCGATTCGAGCACCTCGGAACTGGTGACCATGACGACGACCGCACCGGCCTCATCTGCGCGGCCGAGTTCGTCGAGCGCCTGCCTGGACGGTGCGGGCCGGGTGCGCCTGTAGACTTCGGCCGTGCTCACTTCGGCGCCCCGGGCGGCGAGCCCGGCGCGCAGCACGTCCCGACCGCCGACGCCCTTGACGATAAGGATGCGTCGCCCTCCAGGCCCCGCCAGCCCGGGGTGGGCCAGCAGACCCTCGGAGTCCGATGCCGACCCTGCTTCCGGCACGGCATGCACTGTGATGCCGGCGTCGGCAAGTGCTCGTGCGGTGGCGCGCCCGATCGCGCCGACGCGGGACTTCTCAGGGAGCCCGAGCTGTGGGATCGACTGCTCCACGGCATTCGCGCTGGTGTAGATGATCCAGTCGAAGGCGTCGAGCATGCATGCCCGCCTTTGCGTGTCGTCGAGCGTAACGGGCTCGATCGCGAGCGTGGGGAAGGCGATGGCGGTTGCGCCATGCTCCTGGAGCAGCCGCACGAAACGCTCCGCCTGGCGCGCGGGCCGCGTCACGATGACGGCCAGGCCCGCGAGCGATCGGGTCACGGCGGCTGGACCGCCTCGCTGCGCAGGCGGTCGAGCAATGGCCCGGCGCCGGCGGCCTGCATGCGATCGGCAAGCGCCAGCCCAAGGCGCTCGGCGTCGGCGACAGGACCGGAGATTGCGTCGCGGTATACCTCGCTGCCGTCCGGCGCACCGACGAATCCACGCAGCATGAGAGCGCCGGCACCCAGCGTGGCGTGCGCTGCGATCGGCGAATGACAACTGCCGCCGAGCGCCCGCGCGAACGCGCGTTCCGCGGAAAGTCGCACGAAGGATTCGTCGTGATGCAGCGCGAGCCAGCAGCCCGGCCGCGTGCGCGTCGTCGTCACGGCACTCGATGCCGATCACGCCCTGGCCGACGGCGGGCACGCAGAAATCGGCGTCCAGAACCTCGGTGATCCGCTCTCCCAGTCCCAGCCGCTCGAGCCCGGCACAGGCGAGCAGGATCGCGTCGAGGCTGCCTTCCTGCAGGCGGCGCAGGCGCGTCTCGACGTTGCCACGCAGCAGTTCGAGCACGAGATCCGGTCGTGCCGCGCGCAGCTGGGCCTGTCGCCGCGGGCTCGACGTGCCGACGTGCGCGCCTTTCGGCAGCTCGGCGAATCGCCGGTACCGGAGCGAGATGAAGGCGTCGCGAGGATTGGCGCGGGGCAGGGCGGCCGCGATGCGGAAACCCGGCGGCAACTCGCTGGGGACATCCTTCATCGAGTGCACCGCGATGTCGGCCCGGCCATCCTGCATCGCGACCTCGAGTTCCTTCACGAACAGGCCCTTGCCGCCGACCTCGGCCAGCGCGCGGTCCAGCACGCGGTCTCCCTGGGTGCTCATCGGCACCAGTTCGACCGGGACCTGCGGATGCGCGGCGCGAAGCAGCGCCATGACGTGTTCGGCCTGCCAGAGGGCGAGCGTGCTGCGACGGGTTGCGATTCGTATCGGGTTCGACAAGACCGGGACTCCAGTGCGTTTATTGTCAGGTGGCGCGGCTCGCGGCCTCGCGTTCCTCGTTCTCGAATCGGAACAGCGCGACGAGCAGGCCGAGCACGATGGGGCCGAGGAACAGGCCGATGAAACCGAAGGACGACAGTCCGCCCATCACGCCGACGAAGACCGCGAGGGTAGGCAATTCGGAACGGCCGGAAATCAGCATTGGCCGCAGGAAGTTGTCCACGGACCCCACCACGAGGACACCCCAGGCCGTGAGGAACATCGCGTGGCCGTAGTCGCCCTGGATAGCAAGAAATGCAACACCCGGCATCCAGACCAGCACCGTGCCGACCAGCGGGATCAGCGCACACAGTGCGCCCAGCACGCCGAAGACCAGCGGGCTCGGCAGGCCGGCGATCCAGAACCCGATCCCGACCAGGGCGCCCTGCACCAGCGCGGTGAGCCCGATACCCATGAACACCGCGCGCGTGACCTCGACCAGGTGGAGCCAGAGGCGCGAGCGGCGCCGCTCCTCGATCGGCAGCATGCGCACGACCTTCTGGGCCAGTGCCGGCCCGTCACGCAGCACGAAGAACAGCGCGAACAGCATCAACCCGAAGCTGACCGCGGTACCGAGCGCGCCCAGCACGAAGTTGCCTCCGGTCGATGCCAGCGACTGCAGCACCCGCTTCGTCTCCGCGATGATCCAGCCCTGTATCTGGTCGACGGTGACCGTCGTATAACTACCGATCCATTCGAGAGGGCGTGCGAGCACTGGAATGCTCGCCAGGTCCAGCGAGCTGGTTGCGAGCTGCGGGGCATGCGTATTCAGGCGGCCCAGCAACTGCGCTGCCTGCGCGGCTACCGTACCGGCGATGATCGCGACCGGCAGCAGGAACAGCAGCACCGTGAGCAGCGTGGTGATTCCGCTCGCGAGCCGCGCCCGGCCCCCCAGGCGATCGCTGAGCCGCGAGTTCAGCGGCGCGAGCAGCGAGCCGAGCAGCATGGCCCATACCAGTGGTTGCCAGAGCGGCTCGACGATGCGCCACACCACGTACCCGAGCATCGCGAGCAGCAGCAGCCCACCAAGGCGCGAGTACCAGCTGCGGATGGGTTGCGGGGTGCTGCCGGCCGGCGTGGTCTGTGGCTGGTCGTGGTCCTGCTCCGGCGAACTCATTCAGTGGCCACCCCTGATCAGCCGCAGCGTTTCCGCGGCATGGCGCCGGCTGACCGGCAGTGTTTCCTCGCAGTCCCGCAGGCGCACGAGGTAGCGGCCGTCGGCGTCCCGCTCGAGCGCGCTTACCGCGCGGACCGCGACCAGCGCGTTGCGGTGGACCCGCACGAAATCGGGCGCGAACTCGTCGGCGAGTGCACGCAGCGGCTCGTCGATGAGATCGCTGCCCCCGCGATGCCGCACCGTGACGTACTTCTGGCCCGCCATGAAATAGTACACGTCGGCCAGGGGTATCAGGCGCAGTTGCTCGCCGAGGCGAGCACAGATCTGGCCGCGTCGTCGCCCGAGCTGTGACTGCTCCGAGAGCTTCGCGAGCTGTGCTCCCAGCACACGCGCAGCGCGGTGCAGCGCTCGGGCGAGCTTCTCCTGGCGCACGGGCTTCAGCAGGTAGCCGACCGCCTGGGCCTCGAATGCCTCCACGGCGTGTTCATCGTAGGCGGTCGTGAAGATCACCGCGGGCGGGTCCCCGAGCGTGCCCAGGTGCCGGGCTGCCTCGATGCCGTCCATGCCCGGCATGCGCACGTCGAGCAGCACCACGTCCGGCCCGAGCCGCGCGCACAGCTCGAGCGCCTCGAGGCCATTGGCAGCCTCGCCGGCCACGGTCACGTCGGGGATCTCCTCCAGCATGCGTCGCAGGCGCACGCGAGCCGGCGGCTCGTCGTCGACGATCAATACGCGCAGCGGTTCCTGGATGGGCGGGCTATCGGGCATGGCGGCCGGCATTTTCCGCCGGCCGGCCCCGGCCTGTCACTCTTCGCGGCCGGACGGCAGGGGTCCCGGCACCAGCGGGAAGCGCAGCGTCACTCGATAGGTGTCGCCTTCGTCCTGCACCGTCACCGAGGCATGACCGGGAAACACCAGCTCGAGTCGCTGGCGGATGTTGTCGAGCGCAATGCGATTTCCGGGCCTCGTGGACCGGGCGAGCCGGGCTACCGGGTTGCCGACCTCGAGCGAGATCATGCCGTCACTGGCCTGGCCGACAACCGTGACCGTGCCGCCCTCCGGCAATGGCTCGATGCCGTGGCCGATGGCATTCTCGAGCAGCGGCTGCAGCAGCAGGCTCGGGACGACCGCGTTGGCCGGCAGCGCACCGACGTCCCAGCGCACCGCGAGTCGCGAACCGAGACGCAGTTGCTCGATGCGCTGGTAGATGCGCGCCACCTCGAGCTCTTCGCGAAGGCTGATCTGCGGGCGTGACTCGGAGAGCGTGACGCGGAACAGGTCGGCAAGGTCCTCGATGGCCTCCTCGGCCCGCGCCGGGTCAGTGCGGGTCAGCGCGGCGATAGTGTTCATGCTGTTGTAGAGAAAGTGAGGCCGGATGCGTGCCTGCAGTGCGCGTACCCTCGCGCGTGCCTCGAGCTCGACGCTGCGCTTCCACTCATTCGCCACGTAGAAGTAGCGCAGTGCGAGGCCGCCGACGATTGCGCCGATGAACAGGTTCGGCAACATGAACGCATAGTGCTGCGCCGGGAAGAGCCCGGACGGCACGCCCAGCCTCGCGTCCCAGTAGCGGCCGAACCAGTAGACGCACTCCGACACGACCGCGACCGTCGCGACGATCATGCCGAGTGCGGCCAGCGTGGAGTTGCGCAGCGACTGGCGCGAAAGCCACGACCGGGTGCGGCACAGCAGGGCCGCGCAGAGCAGCGTGGTCCAGAGCAGGTACGACGAGGTACGGGCAAGCTCGGTCCAGAGGTCGCCGCTCACGCTCTGGCGCGCCAGGGCGAGCACCAGCGCCACCAGCGCTGCGACCAGCACGATCGCCAGCACCGCGCGCGGCTGGCAGAAATCGGGCAGGTAGGAACTGCGCTCGTCCCCGGCTGGAGTCGGTGCCGGCGTGTCCGCGCTCATCGGCGCGGCTGGTCCTCGCCGCCCGCGGTGTCGTTCGCGAACAGCGCGTCCTTGAGGCGGAAGATGGTCGAGATGTCCTCGTCGCCGTGGCCCTGCCCGACGAGCAGTCGGTAGTGCTCGAGCGTTGTCTCGACGACGGAAAGCTCGACGCCGTGGCGCGCGGCCATGTCGCGGCAGATGCGCAGGTCCTTCTCGTGCAGCCGCACGCGGAAGCCGGCCGGGTAGCTGCCCCGGACCATGTTCGGAGCCCGATTGACGAAGTACCAGCTCGAACCAGCGCCCTTGCCGAGCGTGTCGATCAGCTTCTCCAGCGGCAGCCCCTCGGCCTTCGCAAAGGCCATGGCCTCGCCGACGGCCTGGATGATGCCCGCGCACATGATCTGGTTGGTGGCCTTGGCGGCCTGGCCGGCGCCGGTCGGCCCGAGATGCGTAACGGTGCGTCCCATGGCCGCCAGCACTGGCTGCGCCCGCTCGAAGGCGTCGGGCGAGCCGCCGACCATGATTGCGAGCGTGCCGTCGCGCGCGCCCTCGACGCCGCCGCTGACGGGTGCATCGAGGAATTCAGCACCGACGGCGGCCAGGCGCGCTGCAGCTGTTCTTGCGGTGTCCGCGCTGACGGTGGAACAATCGATGACGATCGCGCCGCGGCGCAGGCCCGGCAGCATGGCATCCACGATTTCGAGCACGTCGGAGTCGGCCGAGACGCACAGGACGATGATGTCGCAGCTTGCGGCCATGGCGGATGGGCTGTCGGCTGCCGGCACGCCGAACTCGGCCGCGAGTTGCTGCGCCGCGGGCGCTGTGCGGTTCCACAAGCCGTTGAGCAAACCCGCCTTGTTAAGGTTCCGGGCCATGCCCCGGCCCATCGCGCCGAGGCCGATGAAGCCGGTTGCGAGGCTCACGTCACTGGCCTGCGCAGAACTCGTCCATGACCTTCTTGGCGTTCGCGCGCGCCGCGTCGATCTGCTCGCTGGTCAGGTAGGTTCGCTCGCCATCCGGGCCCGGCTCATAGATCCGCCAGGACTCCATCAGGCCCTGGTAGCGCTGGCGCGCGTCGGTGCAGCGCTTGGCGCGGTCCTCGGCCGTGGCCTGCGCGGCCTGCTGTGCAGTCATCTGCTGAGACGGCGCCGACGTACTCTGCGGGGCGGACTGCTTTGCAGGGGACGAGCTGCCTGGCACGGCTGCGGTCGGCTCCGGGCTGGCAGTATGAATGTCAACCTTTTGGGCCGGCACTGCCTGCGGAGTGTCGGTGTAGACCGGGTGTCCCTGGGCGTCCGTGGTCACGTACACGTCGCCGGCACCGGCCGCGGCGGAGAGCAGCAGGCCCGAGAGGAGCATTGCCATCGCTTTCATGCCAGGTGTTCTCCATTGATACATGAACGAGTGTATCAGGCCGGTGCCGGCTGACAGCCTGGAACTAGGGGCAGACGCCGTTTTCCGTGCGAGTAACCGACGCGACGCCGGTAGCGCTCAGGTTGAGCAGCCGTTCCTGCTTGCCGACCGGTGAACTGCGGCAGACGTTGAAGCTGGCCTGCGTCGTCCCGACCACGGTCGGCGGGAATGAGATGTTGGCCAGGGTACCGGCCTGGATGACCTTGAATCCCGTGGGCAGGGCTTCCTGTCTCTGCAGGACAGTCGTGCCGGCCAGCACGATCCAGCCCTGCTCCCAGCTGCCGGTTGTCGCGCACGTAGTTCCATCGGTCGATGTGCAAACGGTGATCGTTGCATTGCGCTTGATAGCCTCGCCTCGCGCGACCTGCATGCTGGCAAGCAGGTTCCCGGCGTTTGAACTCAAGCGCGCACCCAGCACGGCATCGTTGAAGTTGGGTATGGCGAACACGAGTATGACCGCCAGTATCAGCAGCGTGATCATCAGTTCAATAAGCGTCAGTCCGCCGCTGCGCGGCGGTGAGCCGCGCAGCGCGGTGCGACGACGTGACTCGACGATCATGAGATCTGAGCTCACTTCTTGATGAACCAGTACGTCAGGCTCTTCGGCTGGGCGGTCGTGCCCGGCGGGACCGGCTGCTCGCTCTCGAGCGGTGACGTCGGGTTACCGCCGATCAGGAACGGGACGATCCGTCCGTCGTCCAGCCTGACCTGCCCGGCCACCGGTGACGGCGGAAGACCGCCACCCGCAATTTCCTGCGACCGATTGGTCCGGCCGCCGGTCGGGGCCGCCGATCGGAAGTTGATGTTGTAGACGCGGGCGGTGCCGAGGTTCGAGGTGCAGGAGCCCGACACCGGATCGGCCGGCGTGTGCGTGCTGACCGTGGTCGTGCCGAAGACCGTGATCGCGGATGTCACGACCTGCTCGCCGGCATTCAGGCCGAGGTACCAGCCCTTCTTGGTCGCGAGGTCCCCTGCCGACGGCGTGGCGCCATTGAGCGCGATGTTCCACAACGAATCGAGGCACAGCACTGCAGAGCCGCACAGGCCGCCAGAGGTAACCTCGTCCGAGAGCCAGGTGGTGCTGGTGGGCACGTCCTTGACCATGAACAGGTAATTCGTGTTGGCCAGTGTGTTCGTGAAGGCACGCAGCGGCTTTTCCCGGTCGCCGGATCCGACCACGATGTAATAGACGCCGAATTCCTCGATCACGTCCGGCGTGAACATGAACTTGCGATTCGGCCAGCATGCCGTTCCCGGGGTATTGCACCCGAGGGAAGCGATCTTGGTCATGGTCCAGTTGGCGGGGGCGGTGTTGCCGAAAGGCGTGTTCGCATCGACGCCTGAGATCCGGTAGACATTGCCGCCCATGTCGACGACATAGGCCCACAGCGCCAGTCCCGTGTTCCTGTCCGGAACCACGAACACGTCGGCTGAAACGGCCCTGTCCGTCGTGAAGGTCTTCAGTGTCGTCACGCTTCCACTGACGATCGGGTTGTCGGCGTCGAGCACGTAGACCTTGTTGCCCTTCTCGGTGTTGATGCACGCGGGCTTGGTTGCCGCGTCGATGTCCTCGCAGGTGTCGTAGCCGCCGCCCATGATCAGCATAGGCGCTGGCGTCCCGCTTGCGGTATAGCCGCCGGTTTTCAGGATCTTGGGCGCAGACCAGGTCTGCCCGAGGCCGGTCATCGCTGCATTACAACCAGTGTCGCTGACCGTTCCGGGGGCCGTGAAGTTGGCCGGACAGCCGATCTTCCACTTCAGCGACGGCGCCGTCGGCGTCGAGGCCGCGATGCCGGAGACGTCGAACGCATACAGCACACGCCCGCCGCGACGCATCGAGCCGTAAATCCAGGTCGTGGTCGGCGGCGTGTTGAGCGTACCGTTGCTGTAGGCCGTCACCGGACCGTCTATGCCATAGGGCTTAGGCAATGGCGTGGGCGTCGTAGTCGGGTTGCCGTTGAAGCTGATCTGCGTCGTATTGTCGCGCAGCCGCTTGAATTGTGCGTCGAACTGCGGTGGAGCGAAGGCCCACAGCTCGCTGCCGGGTGTCACGCTGTTGATGTTGTCGGCCTGGTTGCCATTGATCGCACGCAGCCAGCCGTCGTTGGCACCGTAGAAGACCACCACCTTGCGGTTGGTGTCGTCGCCGAAGTTGATCGCGATCGGCCGGGAATGAACCACGTCGCCGTGGGCAGAAGGGCGCATCTCGGCTGTCGTGGTGGCGTTGGTGTTCTCGTCATCGACGTCGAGGCCCTTCCCCCACGAGAGCAGTGCGTCACGCTCAGTCGTGCTGGCGGCCGCGAGGTCGGCCTGGCTTACGTTCGTGCTGTTGAAGTCCACAAGACTGGTGCAGCTCGCGAAGGTCGACGAGCATGTCTTGACCGTACGGGTGGTCGTGCTGCGCAGCTTGTAGGCCTGGGCACCCTTCTCGACGACCTGGCCGTCCGGGTAGTTCGAGGTCTTGGAGTTGGCAACCGCCGTGCAGTCGCCCTGCGGCCGGAAGGCCCAGTAGCCGTCGACGCTAGTCGGAGTCCAGTAGCTACGGGCGCAGGGTGCGATGAATCCCGTGCCTGCGGCACTGATCGCCCGGTCTGCATTGGCGTCGAGCAACCGGAGCGAGGACGTGTCCGTGGTCGGGTTGTAGCCGAGCTTGTACTGTTTCAGGTTGCCGGCCCAGCGCGGGAAGGCATCCTGGTCCGGGCGGAACATTCCGATGTATACCTGGTTCAGGTAGGTGCCCTCGGTGTTCACGCTGACCGGGAGGCTGACCGACGCGAACACGCTGTTCACGGCCTGGATTTCCGACAGGATCTTCGCCAGCGTATCGCCGATGTTGCTTCCGCTGGAACTGACGTCGAAGTACTTGCCGCCGCTGACGTTGGCCATGCTCTTCAGCAACGCCGTCCAGCCTGGGCCCTGGCCCGTGGTGATCTTGTCGATGTCCATCGTGTACATCACCACATTGAGCGGGCTCTGGTACATGAAGCGCGCCCACTCGTCGCTCGGATTGCTGGCGGAGCCTGTGGGCGAAATGCCGATCTGGGCCGTGCTGCCGCCTGCCGCAGTGAGCGCGGCATTGGCCGCGGAGTCGTCACTGGCGCTTTCCTGGTTCGCTCCATTGCTGACGTAGATGATGTAGTTGCGGCCGCAGTAGCCGTCCGGGATCGGGCTGTTGTACGGGCTGCCGTTCAGCGAGTTGAGCGCATTGCCCGGCAGCGCGTAGATGTTGAGCATCGCTGCCTTGGAAGCGTTGGTGTAGGTTGGGTTCTTCCAGGTGGCCGCGTTGTTGCCCGTATAGTCGGTCTTGACCTTGCTGTTGCCCGCGTAAGGCACGCCGCCCGACAGGTAGCGGTAGGCCTCGACCATCTGCAGGCCGGACTTGCCGGCGTTGCCCTTGTCTTTCAGTACATCGAGTGTGTTGAACATCGTCGCGTACAGCGCACGGTTCGTCTCGGTCATCGGCCGGATCGCCGCGCGTACGTAGGCGCCGCTGTTGTTGTCGTTCGGGTTGCCTGTCTCGGTCGCGAACATCACACCGACGCGGAACCTGGCGGTCCCATCGGTGTTCACGCTCAACGTATTGAACGTGTTGACCATCGCGGCCATTTCGGTCGTGAACATCGAGTTCCAGTTTGCGGTGTTGTCCACCATGAACAAGATGTTCGGGATGTCGGAGGCCGCGCCCGCCGGCTGGACGAACAGGTCGATGTCCTCCGCGGTTGCGGGAACCTGCGCGCCCAGGAGTACGAGGACGGCTGCGAACTTGGCGAGACGGCTTTTCATGGCGTTCATCCTGATGGGGTCGTGCCTCACGGGCACACGGCATCTTTCTGGGACTGGGACAGCAGCACGCGGACACCGGTGCGGATCTCCACCGCAGCCTCGCCAACGTTGTTGACACCGCTGACGGTCGCGTCGATGTCCCAGACGGTGTTCCAGGTTGCTGCGGCCGACATCGCGCCCGGCAGCGACACGCTGCTCGGATCGGAGCTGGCCGCAAGGGTCGCCGAGACGCACACCGGGACCGCGACGTCGACCTGGTAGTCGTTGACCGGCGGCGTAGTGTTGTCCAGGTCTACGTAAATCGTCTGGGCGGCTGGTGTGGTCGTGAATGGCGATCCGACCACCTGCTGGATCGCCCTGTCGGCGGAGGCAATGGCTTCGTCGCGAAACTGCATGTTGCTGACGGTACGGAAGTTGGCCGTGCCGAGGTTCAGCGCCGTGATCAGCATGAGCGTGATCAGCGTGAGCATGATCAGGCCCACCACGAGCGTGGCGCCGGACTGCCGTGATCTGGTCCATGCTCTCATGGCGTAAGCCTCCGTCCGGCGATGTTGGGCAGGCGCACCATCGACTCGAATACATGGCGCCGGAACTTGTCGCCGTATGGGTTTCCGCCGTTGACGTCACCCGCGGCCCCGAGGGAATAGACCTTGGCGTCGTCCACGCCCTGGGACTCGTCCCGGCTGCGCGCCAGGACGTAGATCTTCACGGCGGTCACGTTCATCAGCTGTTGCCAGGTGCACGGCGTGGCGGTCGTGCAGCGTACGAAGAAGCCATCCGGCACGCTGTCGCCACGATTGGTGGGCGTCGTCTTGGTCGCCGCGTCCTGCCAGCTGATGGCGGCGTTGTAGTCGACAGCGGCACCCGTCTTGCTCAGGTTGTCGACGCCAAGCTCGACACGAAATGCCTCGATGCCCTCGACCAGGGCCTCGGGCGCCTGGTGCGCCAGTGTCGCGGTTCCCGCGTCGTATTCGAACCGAGACCGGACCAGCGTCGGGATACCGTCGCCGGCGGTAACGGCAAAGTTGCGCACGTAGTAGATGTCGGAGACGAATTTCCTGATTTCCGCGGCGGTCGTGCAGTTGCGCTGGAACAGGTTGAACGTGGCGGATCCGAGTTGCAGCAGGTACGGATTGGTGTCGGTCGTGCAGGTACTAGCCTGGAAGTAGAGCTTGTTGGCAGAAATCGCTTCGCAAGTGCCGCCGCCGGTTGTCTCGCCGGGCACGCAGGTATCCGCGTGCCTGACAATGAGCACGTCGGTGTCCGCGATGGGGTTGGTCACCGCAAGTGTGTTACACACGGGCGAGACCAGGGACGACGGCATTTCGTATGCCTGCACCGAAATGCCGAAGATGTTCGTCTGGTAGGCGGCGTTCCAGTTGCCGGCGTTGTAGGCGAGGCAGGGGTTTGGTACGGCCGTGGGTGTATCCGTTGGCACGTTGGGGTCGGTCAAGTCGTCGAAGCCGGGAACGTAGTTTCCCCAGAATCCGGCGTGCACCACGTCCTCTTCGAGCACCTGGATCGCGAATCTCCCGCTTTCGATCAGCCCGTTGGCCCGGGCCAGCTCGCGGCTGCTGCGGCTGGTGTTTACGAACAGGCCGACCAGCGCGGCGATGATGATCAGGCCGATCGCCAGCGAAACCATCAGCTCGACGAGGCTGAGGCCGCGCTGGCCGCGTAGGTGGGCGCCCGCAATGCGGGTTCGGATAACAGCGTTGCGTGGGTCGGTCATCAGGTCAGGCTCGGGATGCGGATTATGGTGTTCACGGTGCGTCGGCACAGGTCTCCCGTGCAGATCGTGCCGGTCTGGTCATATGAGCCAGCCCCACAGGTGATGCCGGCCGGAGGTACGGACAGCGGTGCCAGGCCCTGCCAGGCAACGGTGATCATGTAGTCGCCGCTGCCAAGGGACTCTATGCATCCCCTTCCGCCGACCATCGCGCCCACCTTGCTGCCCCCGGCGCCACTCAACTCCGATGCGCCCTGCAGCGACTCGCACCATTCTGCGGCGTCGATCTCCTGGCGGGTCGGGCTGGCGCCCGGCACCGGGCACGTCATGCCGGTGCCGAGTGGCGTGGCTGTGACCACGTAGCTGGCCGCATCGTAGCGGTTGTTGGCCAGCCGGCTGGCCATGTCATTGACGAGCAGCAGCGCCTGCGCTCGCTGGTATCCCTCCATCTGCAGCACCTGCAGCCGACCGTGCAGGCCGACCAGGCCGAGCAGCCCGATCGACAGGATGATCATCGTGACCAGCACCTCGACGAGGGTCGTGCCGCGCTCAGAGTTCAGTTCCAGTGATTTCATGGCTCACCACTTGTTCGCTGGCGTCTTGACCCCGGCACTGTTCAGTGTCATCGCACCATCGCTTGCCTGGCCGTCGCCGACGATCGGCGTCAGCGTGATCGTGAATCCTGGCGGCGCGGTCGTGACGGCGAAGGTCGGGGCCTGGTAGTGCTGGCTGACCTCCGTGGGCAGGGAATAGCCCAGCGCACCGACATTCGCGGCAAACGCGCGGTTGGCGACGAAGTACTGCCGCTGCAGGTTGGAAATGTCGAGCATCGACGACTGGGCGGCTCGGCGATTGGCCTTAATGACGTAAGCGCGGTAGCTAGGAATCGCTATCGACACGAGGATGGCCGCGATGACCACCACGATCATCAGCTCGATGAGGGTAAAGCCTTTCTGCCTTCTCGCTTTCATTTCTTACCGCTCGCTTGCATGCCCTGAAAGTACCCGATGAATCCCGACCCTTGTCGCCCTGCCGACGTACGGCAGCCTTTCGGCGACCGACGGCGAAGGCTTTTACAGAATGTCCGCGCTTATCGCGGGCAACGCGCTGGTTCCGCGGACAGCCGCCGCACATCATCGCCCGGCCACTCGTGTGGCCAATTCCCTTATTAGTCTCGCCGGACCGCGTCGACCGTGATCCGGTTCTCATTCCGGCAAAAAAAAGCGGCCGGGATATCCCGGCCGCCTCAATTGGGTCAATCCCGGGCCAGGCGGCCCGGCGTTTTCTATCAGCTGTACGCCCGCTCCCCGTGCGACACGGTGTCGAGTCCTTCGCGCTCCTGGTCCTCCGCGACCCTGAGCCCGACGACGGCGTCGACGATCTTGAACGATACCGCGGCGACCACGCCCGACCAGACGAGGCTCAACAGTACCGCAATGCCCTGCGACTTCAGCTGGGCGAGGATGGAGTAGTCGGCGACGGCTTCCGCCACGTAATCGTAAACGCCGGTGCCGCCGAGCGACGGCGCACAGAACACCGCGGTCAGCAGCGCACCGAGAATGCCGCCGACGCAGTGCACGCCGAACACGTCCAGCGAGTCGTCGTAGCCGAGCTTCTGCTTGAGGCTTGCCACGGCCCACAGGCACACGAGGCCGGCACTGAGGCCGATTGCGATCGCGCCCATCGGGCCCACCCAGCCGCAGGCCGGCGTGATGGCGACCAGGCCGGCCACGGCGCCGGAGGCTGCGCCCAGCATGGTCGGCGTACCGCGGTGAATCCACTCGGCGAACGACCAGGCGAGCGCCGCGGCAGCCGTCGCAAGCATGGTGTTCGCGAACACCTGGCCCGCGAATGCCGAAGCCTCGAGGTTCGATCCCACGTTGAAGCCGAGCCAGCCCACCCACAGCAGCGAGGTGCCGATCATCACCATCGGCACGTTGTGCGGGGCCATCGACGCGCTGCCGTAGCCGATGCGCTTGCCGAGCATCAGCGCACCCACCAGGCCCGCGATGCCCGCGTTGATGTGCACGACCGTGCCGCCCGCGAAGTCCAGCGCGCCCTGCTGGAACAGGAATCCGGCGGTCGCGTTGGCTGCGTCAGCGGCCGCGGCGTCGGTGTAGGCGTCCGGGCCGGCCCAGAACCACACCATGTGCGCGATCGGCAGGTAGGAGAACGTGAACCACAGCACCACGAACAACAGCACCGCGCCGAACTTGATGCGCTCGGCGAAGGCACCGACGATCAGCGCCGGCGTGATGCAGGCGAAGGTCATCTGGAATGCGAAGTACACGTATTCGGGGATGTAGACACCCTTGCTGAACGTGGCCGCCAGCGACTCCGAGGTGAGCCCCTGCATGAACAGGCGATCGAACCCGCCGAAGAAGGCGTTGCCGGACGTGAACGCGATGCTGTAGCCATACACGGCCCACAGGATCGAGACCATGCAGACGATCATGAACACCTGCATCAGCAGCGACAGCACGTTCTTCGAGCGGACCATGCCGCCGTAGAAGAGCGCGAGGCCCGGGATCGTCATCAGGGTTACCAGCATCGTGGACGTCATCATCCAGGCCGTGTCGCCCTTGTCGGGCACCGGGTCGT
The DNA here is from genome assembly GCA_963793005.1 of uncultured Gammaproteobacteria bacterium. Taxonomy (GTDB): domain Bacteria; phylum Pseudomonadota; class Gammaproteobacteria; order Steroidobacterales; family Steroidobacteraceae; genus RPQJ01. The sequence goes on along the minus strand of CAWBYP010000002.1, from coordinate 1,679,822 downwards.
CCGCGAATCCAAGCGTGGGCGCAAGCAAGGCGCCCAGGGCGAGCGCGATGGCCCAGGGGCGGCTCCGCGCGGCAGTCAGCGTGTTCACTGGCGTTCTCCTGTCAGTCTCTCTGAATGAAAGTCCATTCGGGTTGCCTTGGCTCAGACGGCCTCGGCGCCGTTTTCGCCCGTGCGGATACGCACGGCCTGGTCTAGTGCGGACACAAAAATCTTCCCGTCGCCGATCTTTCCAGTGCGGGCCACGTTGCACACTGCTTCGATCACCTGCTCCGCGACTTCGTCGTCCACGGCGATCTCGAGCCGGGTCTTCGGCAGGAAATCGATGCTGTACTCGGCGCCGCGATAGAGCTCCGTGTGACCGCGTTGCCGGCCGAAGCCCTGCACCTCCGTGACGGTCACGCCCTGCACCCCGATGTCGGCAATGGCCTGCCGCACTTCATCGAGCTTGTACGGCTTGATGATCGCGGTGATGAGCTTCATCGGTTGCGGTCCTCTGGCGGTGGCAATTGGCTGCGGGGACCTCGATGCAGGAAGCGTGCCACCAGCGGACCGGGTCGAGTCCGGCGGCATATCGAGTGCCTGGCCGGGGCGAGCACCGGGGTATGCACCATCCTGGGGCGCGCATCTGCCTGCGCGCCTCGCGAGGGAGCGCGGTAGGCAGTGGTCCTGCATATAGCGAATATGCTATATTCCGATCATGACATGGAAGGTCAGGTTCTTCAGTCGGCGGCTGGAAGCCGAGATACTGGCACTTCCGGCCGGGTTTGTTGCGCGGTTCTTGAAGTATGCGGAACGCATGGAAATCTACGGCCCAGACCTCGGCATGCCTCATACGCGTGCGATGGGCCAAGGCTTGTTTGAACTCCGGCTGAAGGCCGCGGAGGGGATTGTCCGAGTTTTCTATTGCACGATCATCGATCGGCAAATTGTCATGCTGCATCAGTTCGTGAAGAAGACCGAGAAGACCCCCGCCGGAGAACTGGAAATTGCCCGCAGGCGAATGAAGGAACTGAAGAATGGCTAGTCCACTGAAGAGGTTCAAGGCTCGAGCATTGGCGCGACCTGACGTGCGTGAGGCGTATGAAGCATTGGGAGCGGAATTCGCATTTCTGGACGAAATACTGAAGGCGCGTGCGGAAGCCGGTCTCACCCAGGCGCAGGTGGCGGAACGCGTCGGTACGACCCAGTCCGCAATCGCGCGCCTTGAATCCGGAGCACTTAAGCATTCCCCCTCAATCGCGACGCTGCAAAAGTACGCCAAAGCGCTTGGATGCCGGGTGGAGGTCAAGTTCGTGAAGGAGCAAGGCTTGACCAGCACCTCAACACGGATTCGACGCGAGCGGGGTTCTCGCCTCGCCACCGACGCCGATGGGTACAATTAGCCAGATACAGCAGGCTAGCCGTCCGTTGCCTGACCGCTGATCGCTGGCTGTCTTCTTCCCCTACACTACCCGCCAACCGCTGGTCACTAACCACTTCCCCATATGGCCTTCGACCCCCGACTCATCGACGATCTCGCCCAGCGCCTGGCCGGGTCCGTGCCCGAGAGCGTCGCAGCGCTGCGACGCGACCTGGAACAGAATTTCAAGGGCGTGCTAGCCGGCGGGCTCGCAAAGCTCGACCTGGTGACGCGCGAGGAGTTCGACGTCCAGGCGGCGGTGTTGAAACGCACGCGCGCCAAGCTCACGGCGCTCGAGAAGCGGCTCGCAGAGCTTGAGGCGCGCGAGTAGCGGGCGATGGAAACCTGCGGCACCTGAATCCAGCGGCACCATCGTCCCGCGTTGCGGCGTCGTGAGCACGGGCAACCCGCAATGAAAATCGTCCCGGGCCTGCTGCTCGCATTCGCGCTGGCGCTGGCCGGCAACTTCATCGCCGACCGACTCGCACTCTCGCTGGGCCTCGGCCCGGGTGCGATCAGCGGAATCATGGTCGCGATCCTGCTCGGTCTCGGGTTCGCCAACCTGTTCAAGCTGCCAGCGGCGTTGCAGCCGGGCGTGGATTTCTCCGTAAACCGGATGCTCCGGATCGGTATCGTGCTGCTTGGCTTGAAGCTCAGCATCGTCGAGGTCGGTTCGATCGGGCTGAAGTCGCTGCCGGTGATCCTGGTGACGATTCCAGCCGCGATACTGATCGTCGGGTTCCTCGGCCGGCGACTCGGCCTGCCGGATCGGCTCGCGACGCTGATCGCGGTCGGCACCAGCATCTGCGGCAACACGGCCATCGTCGCGGTGTCGCCTGCCATCGGGGCGAAGGAGGAGGAGACCAGCTACGCGGTTGCCTGCATCACGGTGTTCGGGCTGTTCGCGATGCTGGCCTATCCGTTCGTGGCGCACTGGCTTTTTGACGGGGATCCGTTCCGCGCCGGACTGTTCCTCGGCTCCGCCGTGCACGACACCTCGCAGGTGGCGGGCGCCGGGCTGGTGTACCAGGATTACTACCACGCGCCCGAGGCGCTGGATGTCGCGACCGTGACCAAGCTCGAGCGCAATCTATCCATGCTGCTCGTGATACCGCTGATGGCGATTCGCTACCATCGCCGCTCGTCGGATGGCGGGGAGCCGCCGGCCTGGTGGACCATGGTCCCGCTGTTCGTGATCGCGTTCGCCTGCATGAGCGCGCTGCGCACGATCGGCGATATGAACGCGCGCCCGTTCGGGGTGTTGGCGCCGGCGCAGTGGCAGGCCTTTCTGGACGTTGCCAGGCATGCGTCATCCATCTGCCTCGGCGTGGCAATGGCTGGCGTCGGCCTCGGCACAAGCATCAAGGGACTCCGGAGCATCGGGTTCAAGCCACTCGGCCTGGGCCTGGTCTCGGCGCTGATCGTGGGGATCATCAGCACGCTGCTGATCAAGTCGCTGTATTGATGCGAGCCGGCTCACGCAGCCGGGCGGGACGGTGGGTCAGCCGAGCAGCCGTCGCGCCACGTCAGTTGCGATGAACAGTCCCATCACGACCAGGAAGCCGCCGAACAGTCTCCGCACCACCACCTGGGGGAGTCTTCGTCCGATCCGATGGCCGGCAAAGCTGCCGATGACACCCACGCCGGCGATGACCAGCAGTATGGGTAAGTCGAGCGCGAGACCCTGGTGTTCGAGGACCACCACATACTTGGCAAACCCGGTAAATGAATTCAGCGCGATCACGGCCAGGCTGGTACCTACGGCGCTCAGCATCGGTACGCCGGCGAGCAGCACCAGGGCTGGAACGATCAGGAAGCCGCCGCCGACCCCGACGAGTCCGCTCAACAGCCCGACTCCGAACCCACCGCCTACGACAGCCGACGCGCGCGGTTCGTGGTCGGCCGCGGCCACGGTCGCGCCTCGCAGCATCCGCCAGGCGGCCAGCAGCATCACGCCGGCGAACAGGGCCAGTTGCGCAACCCCGGGGACCCAGTGCGCCAGCGTGGCGCCGATCCAGGCGCCGGCCATGCCCGGCAACCCGAACCGCACCGCATTGCGCCAGTCCACCTGCCGGTGCAGCGCGTAGGGCATGCAACCCGCGGTCGCGATCAGGCCGACCACCAGCAGGGAACCGGCGATCGCGAGCTTGTCGGGCTGACCGACAAGGTAGTGAAGGACCGGAACCGTGAGGATTGATCCGCCCGAACCCAGCAATCCCAGGCTGAGCCCGATCGCGAGTGCTCCAAGAAGTGCGAGCAGCAAGTCCTGGTCCGCCGGGTCAGCTCTTGCAGGCCGCGCTGCGCGGGCGGCGGACGGCGATCGGCTCAGCGAGTGACTCCGTGGAGCAGTAGATGTCCTGCAGCACCGCCATGACTCTCGTCACCGGCCCGGCGGGCAGTGAATAGTGGATGGACCGTGCATCGCGTCGTGTCTCGACCAGGCCACCCTCTCGCAGCACGGCCAGGTGCTGCGACAGTGCGGACTGGCTGAGTGCCACACGGGCATTGAGTTCACCCACCGACATCGGTCCTTCCAGCAGGTTGCACAGGATGAGCATCCGCTGCTCGTTCCCGAGAGCCTTCATCAGGCGCGCGGCATCGGTGGCGTGAACCTTCATTTCTTCGGCTGCCATGGGGATATCGGGGCGGCGGCGGGTGGCGGGTGGCATGACCGGTCCGTTGCGTGGATCGCATCAGTATAATTCAGCATTGACTACATTAGCAATAGCTAATACGATGCTGGGCCGGTACCGACCCAGGACAAGCCCCATGCGACCCACGGTTACGCCATTCCGCCACGAGCCTTCGGGCACGTGGACCTACGTGGTCGCGGATGAACGCACGCGCGACGCGGTCGTCATCGACCCGGTCCTCGACTACGACTCTCGTTCGGCGCGGACCGGCACCGGGTCGGCGGAGCTCGTCGCGCTCCACTGCGAGAAGGCCGGCCTCAAGGTCCACTGGATCCTCGAGACCCATGCACACGCCGACCACATTTCGTCCGCGCCGTACCTGAAGGGCCGGCTCGGCGGCGGCGTCGCGATCGGCCAGGGCATCCGCAAGGTGCAGGCCACGTTCAAGCAGATCTTCGGCCTCGGTGACGATTTCGCCGTTGACGGCGGCCAGTTTGACCGGCTGCTCGATGACGAAGAAACGGTCGAAGCAGGCTCGCTGCGGGGGCGCGTCGTCGCGACTCCCGGCCACACCAACGACAGCGTCGCGTACCTGTTCGGCGACGCCTTGTTCGTGGGCGACACCATGTTCATGCCGGACAGCGGCACCGCACGCTGCGATTTCCCGGGCGGTGATGCCGCCGAGCTGTATCGCTCGATCCAGCGCATGTTCGCGCTCCCCGCAGACACCAGGGTCTTCGTCTGCCACGACTACTGTCCGGGCGGCCGCGAGGCGCTTTGCGAGACGACGATCGGCGAGCAGCGCGACGCGAACATCCACGTACGCGACGGCGTGAGTGAGCAGGAATACGTCGGAATGCGCAGCAAGCGGGACGCCACGCTCGACGTGCCTAACCTGCTGATCCAGTCCGTGCAGCTGAACATCCGCGCTGGCGCGTTGCCACCGGTCGAAGCGGACGGAGTGAGCTACCTCAGGGTTCCGCTGAACGTGCTCGGTCGCCCGTTGTGACCGCCGCCCAGCAGCTCCAGGCGGCCGGGCACCACGAGGTCACGCACCTCGCGGGCGGCCTGCAGGCATGGAAGGCAGCCGGCCTGCCTCTGATTCGCGTCGACCCACAGACCGGCCGCGTCGTCGACGACGGCCGGCGATGATCACGAAAGACGGAGACCCAGCATGAACCTCGATCGAGCAATTATCGCCTTCGCCGGCACCATGATCCTGCTGAGCCTGCTGCTCGGCGTGTACGTGAGTCCGTACTGGTTCTGGTTCACGGCTTTCGTCGGTGCCAACCTGTTCCAGTCGGCGTTTACGGGCTTCTGCCCGATGGCGGTGATCCTGAGCAAGCTGGGCGTGCAGCCCGGCGCCGCGTTTCGCTAGCCCGGAGAACGTCATGAGGCCAGCCGCGACGGCTACCCGCGCACTTGCGTCGCTGTGCATGCTTGCGGCAGTCGGCACCGGCGGTGGCCGAAGCCGCCAGCGACGCGCCGGCCACGGCTCCGGCCGCGCTCGCGACCTTCACGGTCACGTCTTCGACGGTCCCGTCCGAGCGCATGCTCGATGGCACGGTCGAAGCCATCCACCAGGCCACGCTGTCGGCCCAGACCGCCGGGCGCATCGCCGCGATCGACTTCGACGTGGACGACCGCGTTACCGTCGGCGCGGTCATCGTCCGTATCCGCAGCACTGAGCAGGTCGCGGGCCTCACGCAGGCGCAGGCCGCGCTGAAGGAAGCTACGGCACGAGAGGCGGAAGCGCAGGCGAACTACCGTCGCATCTCGGACATGTACCAGCGCAAGGTCGTCGCGCGCGCCACTTTCGACGAGGCGACCACTGCGCGCGACGCAGCGGTCGCCCGGCTCGATGCCGCGAGGGCTGGCCTCGACTCCGCGCGCGAGGGTGTCGCGTACACAGAGATCCGCACCCCCTACGCCGGCGTCGTGACGCGCAAGCTCACGCAGGTCGGCGAATCCGTCGCGCCCGGCACGCCGCTGATGGTCGTCGCGTCGCTCGACGCGCTGCGGGTAGTCGCGGAAGTTCCGCAGAGCGTGGTGGCGCAGGTTCGCAAGGCGCGCGAGGCGGTCGTCTACGTGGACGGAAGGCGCATCGAGGCGACCGGGCTCACGCTCTACCCATCCGCCCGGCCCGAGACCAACACCTTCGGTATCCGCGTCGACCTGCCCAGGGACGCATCGGGGCTCGCGCCAGGCATGTTCGTGAAAGTCGGACTGGTCACTGGCGAATCGGACCTGCTGCTCGTGCCGCGCAGCGCGCTCGTCGAGCGCAGCGAGATGCGTGCCGTGTATGTCGTCGCACCGGACGGACGCGTGTCGCTGCGACAGGTCCGCCTGGGACGCCCGCGCGGTGAGAGCATCGAGATACTCGCCGGCCTCGTGGCGGGCGAAACAATCGCGGTGAACCCTGCGGCCGCTGCGGCGCGGATCCGCCAGCAGGCGGTTGCGCATGACTGAGAAGCTCGGCTTCAGCGGGCGGGTTGCGCGGCTGTTCCAGGACAGCGAGCTCACGCCGCTGCTGGGACTGACGGCGCTGCTGCTCGGCATGTTCGCAGTGCTGGTGACTCCGCGCGAGGAGGAGCCGCAGATCAACGTGACGATGGCCAATGTCATCGTGCCTTTCCCGGGAGCGAGCGTCCAGCAGGTGGAGAACCTGGTCGCCACGCCGATGGAGAAGGTGCTGGCCGAGATCTCCGGCGTGAAGCACATCTACTCCGTCTCACGGCCGGGGGCCGCCGTGATCACGGTGCAGTTCGAGGTCGGGCAGGAGCGCACCGCTGCTATCGTGCGCCTCTATAACGCCATCTACTCCAACCAGGACTGGCGCCCGCCCGGGCTCGGTGTGATGCAGCCGCTGGTGAAGCCGAAGGGCATCGACGACGTGCCGATCCTGAGCCTGACGCTGTGGACGAAGGACCCGGCGCGCGGGGCGCACGAACTCAGGCAGGTCGCGCACGCAATCGAGCCGGAACTGCAGCGCGTACCCGGCACGCGCAACGTCAATTCGATCGGCGGCCCGGACGAGACCGTGCACGTGACACTGGATCCGCAGCGGCTCGCCGGCCATGGCCTGACGCTGACCGAGCTCGCCGGCGCGCTGCAGGCGGCCAACCTGGTCGAGCAGGCCGGCTCGCTGGTCGCCAACGGTGCGGACGTCCCGGTGCAGGCCGGTGAGTTCCTGGCCAACCGGGACGAGGTTGCCGGGCTCGTGGTCGCGCTGCACGAAGGGCGGCCGGTATACCTGCAGGACGTCGCGACGGTGAGCGAAGGCCCGGACCAGCCCGAGCAATACGTGAGCTTCGGCGCCGGCCCCGCTGCCGCACAGAAGGGCATCGAGCTTGCGGGCTCTGCGCCGGCCATCACGATCGCGATCTCGAAGAAGCCCGGCGAAAACGCCATCGACGTCACCCGCTCGGTGATCGACCGCGTCGAGCAGCTCCGCGGCACGTTCATCCCCGACGGCGTCGAGGTGACGGTGACGCGCGACTACGGCGTGACCGCCAACGACAAGGCGCAGAAGCTTATCCAGAAACTCGCCTTCGCGACGGCTTCCGTCGTGCTGCTGGTGTGGCTCACGGTCGGCTGGCGCGAGGCCGCAGTGGTCGGCGCCGCGGTCGTCATCACGCTGGCGGCGACGCTGTTCGCGTCCTGGGCGTGGGGCTTCACGATCAACCGGGTGTCGCTGTTCGCGCTGATCTTCGCGATCGGCATCCTGGTGGACGATGCCATCGTGATCGTGGAGAACATCCACCGGCACATGGCCTTCGGACAGGGCGGGCTCGCCGAGATCATCCCCCGCGCGGTCGACGAAGTGGGCGGCCCGACGATCCTGGCCACGTTCACGGTGATCGCGGCGCTGCTGCCGATGGCGTTCGTGTCCGGGCTGATGGGACCCTACATGAGCCCGATCCCGATCAACGCGAGCATGGGCATGCTGATTTCGCTCGCGATCGCGCTCAGCTTCACGCCGTGGCTGTCGAAGCGGATGCTGTCGCACTCTCACGCCGCACCGACCGACGCCGCTGGCGGCACGCGCCTGCTCAGGTTCTTCGAGCGCGTCATGTCGCGGTTCCTGCGAGGCGACGATGCCCGGCGCAACCGGCACAGGCTTTACCTGGGCACGCTGGTCGCGATCGTGCTCGCCGTATCGCTGGTGGTCGTGCAGTGGGTCGTCATGAAGATGCTGCCTTTCGACAACAAGTCGGAGTTCCAGGTCGTCGTGGACATGCCCGAGGGCACCGCGCTCGAGGAAACCGTGCGGGTCCTGGACGAGCTCGCGACGAGGATCGCCGAACTGCCCGAGGTCACCGACTACCAGGTCTACGCGGGCACGTCAGCGCCGATCAATTTCAACGGCCTGGTGCGGCAGTACTACCTGCGCAGCGGACCCGAGCTCGGCGACATCCAGGTGAACCTGGTCGACAAGCACCACCGCGACCGGAAGAGCCACGAGATCGCGCTCGCGATCCGGCCGGCACTGGCCGAGATCGGGCGCAGCCACGGCGCGGCCGTGAAGGTCGTCGAGGTACCGCCCGGGCCGCCGGTCCAGGCGCCGCTGGTGGCGGAGATCTACGGACCGTTCCGGGACGTCCAGCAGCAGTTGACGCGGCTCGTGCGCGAGAAGTTCGACGCCCAGTCCGACATCGTGGACGTAGACGACAGTCTCGTGTCTTCCAGCACGCGGCTGGTGGTGGCGATCGACCGCCAGAAGGCGGCGCTGCTCGGTGTCGACCAGGCCGAGGCGGTCAGGGTGCTGGCCGCCGGTCTCGGCGGCCTCGATGCGACCTATATCAAGGCCGGGCACGAGACCGACCCGATCCCGGTGAGGCTGGAACTCGACGTGCCCGAGAAGGCACGGATCTCCGACGTGCTGGCCCTGCAGGTGCGCTCGAGGAGCGGCTCGCGGATCCAGCTCTCCGAGATCGCGACAGTGGAGGACAAGCCGTGGGATGGCCCGGTCTATCACAAGGACCTGCTGCCACTCACCTGGGTAAGCGCAGATGCGGTAGGCACCACGGACAGCCCGCTGTACGGGATGTTCGAGGTGGTGAGCGAGCTGAAAAAGGGCCTGCCCGATGGGCTCGAGCTCGAGCAGCGCTTCTTCAGCGCGCCGGACGATCCGTACACGCCGACGCTGAAATGGGACGGCGAGTGGCAGATCACCTTCGAGACCTTCCGCGACATGGGGCTCGCTTACTCAGTCGGGCTCGTGCTGATCTACCTGCTGGTCGTCGCGCAGTTCCGCTCTTACGCCGTGCCGCTGGTGATCATGGCGCCGATTCCGCTCACCATCATCGGCGTCATGCCGGGCCACGCGTTGCTCGGCGCACAGTTTACGGCCACGTCGATGATCGGGATGATCGCGCTTGCCGGCATCATCGTGCGCAACTCGATCCTGCTGGTGGACTTCATCAACGTGGAGATCGCTCGTGGCTGCAGCCTGGCCGATGCCGTGATCGGCGCGGCGGCGGTGCGCGCCCGCCCGATCGCGCTCACCGCGGTGGCCGCCATGATCGGCGCGTTCTTCATACTCGACGATCCCATTTTCAATGGACTCGCGGTGTCGCTGATCTTCGGCATCCTGGTCTCGACGGCACTGACGCTGGTGCTGATCCCGGTCCTTTACTACAGCTATCGACACAGAAAGCAGCCCGCATGACGGCGGCGGAGGAGTAGAAATGGCGAACATCGTGGTGATGGGTGCGGGACTCGGCGGCGTCGCCTGTGCATACGAAATGAAGAAGAAAGTCGGCAAGGCCCACAAGGTCACGCTGGTCGGCAGCAGCCCGTATTTCGAGTTCACGCCCTCGAATCCCTGGATGATGGTCGGCTGGCGGACGGCACCGCAGACACGCGTCGATCTCGCCAAGCCGCTCGCGGCCAAGGACATCGCATTCGTGCCGAAGCTTGTGCAGGCCATCGACGCGCCGGGCTCGACACTCACGCTCGACGACGGCTCGACGCTCGCCTACGACTACCTGGTCATCAGCACCGGGCCGAAGCTCGCGTTCGAGGAGGTTCCGGGGCTGGGACCGAAGGGCTTCACGCAGTCGGTCTGCACCCACGGCCATTCACTGCAGGCCTGGGAGCGCTATCAGCAGTTCGTGAAGGAGCCCGGTCCGATAGTCGTGGGCGCCGCGGCTGGGGCAAGCTGCTTCGGCCCGGGCTACGAGACGGCGATGATCCTGGATACCGACCTGCGCAGGCGCAAGATCCGCGACCGCGTGCCGATGACCTACGTGACGCCGGAGCCCTACATCGGTCACATGGGGCTGGGCGGCGTGGGCGACAGCAAGGGGCTGATGGAGTCGGAGCTGCGCCAGCGGCACATCACCTGGATCACGAACGCCAAGGTGACCAGCGTCGAGGACGGCATGATGATGGTGGCCGAGCACAACGAGGACGGCACCGTGAAGAAGGAGCACAAGCTGCCCTTCAAGTACTCGATGGTGCTGCCGGCATTCAAGGGCGTGGACCCGGTCGCGGCCGTGCCGGAGCTCTGCAATCCGCGCGGTTTCGTGCTGATCGACGAGCACCAGCGGTCTAAGAAGTACCGCAACATCTTCTCGGCCGGCGTGTGCGTGGCCATCCCCCCGGTCGAGGTGACGCCGGTTGGTACCGGCGCCCCGAAGACGGGCTACATGATCGAGTCGATGGTGAGCGCGATCTGCGAGAACGTCGCGGCGGATATCGCCGGCAAGCCGGCTAACGCGCGTGGCACCTGGAACGCGATCTGCCTCGCGGACTTCGGCGATACCGGCGCGGCCTTCGTGGCGCTGCCGCAGATACCGCCGCGCAACGTCACCTGGGCGAAGCAGGGCAAGTGGGTGCACGTCGCCAAGGTGGCGTTCGAGAAGTACTTCCTGCGCAAGGTGAAGACGGGCTCGGTCGCGCCGATCTACGAGAAGTACGTGTTGAGCACCATCGGCATCGAGTCGCTGAAGCAGTAACGGAGGTGCGCGAATGAGGCCGGCAGACTGGGGCGTCGGGTTGGTGGCGGCGGGGGCGCTGGTCCTCGCGAACACTGCGGCAGCGGAAACGCTCGCCGAGGCCTGGGCGCTTGCCGATGCGCAGGACAATGGCCTCGCGGCGGTCCGCAGCCAGGCGGAGGCTGCCGAACTCGACGCCGGTGCAGCGCGGGCGCAGCGCTGGCCGTCACTCGCGGTCGGCGGCGCGTACACGCGGCTCGATGACGCACCTGCCTTCGATTTCGGTTTCACGGGGCTTCCGATTGCACCGCCGGAGCTGTTCGGAGGTGACGATTTCTGGATGGGAGCCGCCACGCTGACGGTGCCGCTTTTCACCAGTGGGCGAATCTCGTCGAGCATCGCGGCGGCAGAAGCGCGTGGACGAGGCGCGGGTGCGCAGGCCCGTGGCGCACAGGAGGAGGTCAGGCTCGCGGTGGCCGAGGCCTACGTTGGCGTGTTGCGCGCGCGCAAGGCGCTTGCCGTCGCCGACAGCAACGTGAAGACGCTCGAGTCCATGGAGGACGACGTGAGCGCGATGTTCGAGCGCGAGCTGGTGCCGAAGAACGACCTGCTGGCAGTGCAGGTTGCGCTTGCAGATGGCCGGCAGGGCCGGCTCAAGGCAGCGAACGCGGTCGAGCTTGCGGTGGCCTCCTACAACCGCCGGCTGGGCGAGCCTTTGTCCCGTCCGGTCGATCTCGACGAGCAGTTGCCGGTTCCGCAGGGGCTGCCCGGCGCGCTGGACGAACTGGTCCAGGAGGCCGTCGAGCGCCGCACCGAAATCAAGGCACTCGACGAACAGGCAACCGCATACGGACAACTCGCCAAGGCAGAGCGTGCCCGCGCGCTGCCGCAGTTCAACGTTAGCGGCGCCTACAACTACCTCGAGAACACCTTCCTGGACGACCAGGACTTCGCGTCGGTGGGCATCGGCGTGCAATGGTCGGTGTTCGACGGCGGCCAGACACGCAAGCGCGCTGCTTCGCTGGACAGGACGCGACGTGCCACCGAGCAGCAGCGTGCCGACGTGGCATCGATGATCGAGCTGCAGGTGCGGCAGACCTGGCTGGACGTCGGTGAGACCCGCGAGCGCGTGGTCGTCGCGACGGGCGCCGTCGAACAGGCCGAGGAAAATCTCCGTATTGCGCGCGAACGCTATGGCGCGGGGCTTGGCACGCAGACGCAGCTGCTCGAGGCGGAGAGCCTGCGCGTGAAGGCGCTGCGCAATCGCGACGATGCGGGCCTCGACGCGGGGCTCGCGAAGCTCAGGCTGGCGAGAGCCGTCGGCGCCCTATAGATTTCTGGCGAGCTCCATGCCGGGTAACGTCGCGGGGACGCCGTGAACCCGTCCCTGGGGGCTCGCGCGCGGCGTCCATGCCGCGCGACGCCCCGCGCCATCACCCGGCACGGAGCTCGCCTGGCCGCCAGCTCTGGTCGTTCGCGCCCGCGGTCAGCGCGCGTCCGAGTCTGCGGGTGCCGAGCGCCGGCGTGAAATCCTGCCCGTTCCAGACCTCTTCGCCTGCGATGAAGACAGCGCTCACGACGCCGTCAGACCGGTTCACGAGTTGCTCGTGCTCGAAGATGTCGCGGCGAATCATCCGCCGGTTCGCGTCGGTGTCGTAGCGCTTGAGCGCCTCGGGGTCGATCAGCACGAGGTCGGCCTGCGCACCCGGGTCGAGACGCCCGGCTTCGATGCCGAAGAACTCAGCTGGTTCGCGAGTCAGGCGCTGGACCGCGCGGGCCACGAGTGCGACGGAATCCCGCGCAGCCAACTGCAGCGTGAGCAGGTTGCCGTCGAAGAACGCGAGATTGATCAGGTGCGCTCCGCTGTCGTTGAACCCGGGCAGCATGTGCTCGTGGAACAGCAGGCGCTTGAGGATCTCCGGCCGATCATTCGCGACCACGAACCACCAGCGAAGCTTCCGATCGTAGCGGCGCAACAGGTGCAGCAGGAACGCGCCGTCGCGACCGATGGGGCTCGGAAACGATGCGAGCGCGGCAGACTCTTCAACGCTGCGTGCTGCATCGGCGCGACCGGACTGGAACTCCCGCAGCCGTCGCAGGATCGCGTCGAAGCTCTCCCCGCACCAGTCGGGCACCGGGCATCGCTCCACGCGAAGCGCACCGAGATCCCGATTGAACGTCGCGACTGCGCCCGAGTCGTGCCATTCGTGAACGAAGAGCTTGCCGAACTCGTCCGTCGCCATGATCGCGCGGCGCCCGGCGGTGTCCCCGATGTCGAGCGACATCAGCTGGCGCGTCGAGGCGAACTCCTCGAAGATCGGGCAGATGGCGCCTTCGGCGTACATCCGGAACGGCGTACCGAGCACCTGGAAGTGGAAGCGGCCGTTCACGAGCCTCGAATTCAGCAGGTTCGCGATCGCTGGAAACAGTTTCCATGTTCGCCGCTCGTGCGGCAGGTCGACGGCCGTAAGTGCCGAGGTGCGCAACGGTGCGCCGTACAGGCGTCCACTGGTGAAGAAGAAGCGCAGGAACGTCCTCAACCGGTTTGCGATGTCGGGCGTGCACTGCCAGACACGGTCGTAGCGTCGCACGATATCGAGCAGCGATCTCAGTTCCGACCGCGTCGCGTTCTGGGTCGGAATACGCTTGTCGGTGTGCGGCGCGTTCGCGAGGTAATGGAACGGGATGGCATCGGTAGAGAAGCCCGCGTAGCCCTGCTGCATCGCGGACTCGAGCAGCTCTTGCATACGTCGGAGTTCCGCAGCTGTCGGCGGGCGGCTTACTGCCGCCGCCGTGCCCATCACCTCGATACGCAGCATGGAGTGAGGGACGAGCGGGACCACGTTTGGACCGAGCGGCAGCGAGTCGAGGTGCGCGAGGTAGCCCGCGGTGGTTTTCCAGTACATGCGGTCCACGACCTTGGCGAGTACCGATTTCGGGACATTCTCGACACGCGCGAAGCAGTCGAGGATCGGGTCATCGCCGTTCCTGCGCTGTGATCCGAAGGCGGTGCCCAGGCTGCAGTTGCCCACGACCACGGTCGTCGTGCCGTGGCGAACCGACTCCGGGAGACCGGGTGCGAGTTCAAGCTCGAGGTCCAGGTGCGTGTGGATGTCGAGGAGCCCCGGCATGAGCCACAGGCCGCTGGCGTCAACGACGCGTCCGGCGCGCGACGCATCGAGGGCAGGCCCGCGCGCCGCGATGCGGCCATCAAGGATAGCGACGTCTTCCCGCGTCGGTGGGGAGCCGGTGCCGTCGAAGACCAGGGCATTGCAGATGAGAAGGTCTGGATTCCGGGTCACTTTCGGAGAATAGCTAATGCTCGCTTTCACGGGCTCGAATTAAAAACACACGAAGATCGTGTAATATAAATTCCTGCCTCGATAGGAACGCCGAACTATGAAGAACGTGACGATCACGATGGACGAAGCCACGGCTGAATGGATCCGCCGGATCGCGGCTGAGCGTGGCGTCAGCATGTCCCGCTGCGTAGGCGAGATCCTGAGCGAAAAGATGAAGAAAGAGGGTCGCTACGAGATCGCGATGCGTCAGTACATGTCGCTCAAGCCCAGGCCCGTCGGCGCACCTGGCCAGAAATACGCGACCAGGGAAGAGTTGTATGACCGGGCTCGTTTTCGTTGACGCGAACGTTCTGCTCTATGCGGTCGACACCAGGGACCCGGCCAGGCATCGCTGCGCCGGCGAATGGATGTCGCGCCTGTGGAGAGAGCAGTCCGGGCGCACCGGTATCCAGGTTCTGAACGAGTTCTATGCCAACTCCACCCGGGTTCTGCACCCGAGCCTGACGACGCACGAAGCCTGGGGTCACGTCGTCGCACTCATGGAGTGGAATCCACAGCCCGTCGATAGCGAGGTGCTCGCCCTTGGCTACCAGATCCAGGCGCGGTACGAGCTGAGCTGGTGGGACAGCCTCGTCGTGGCAGCGGCCAACAAGCAGGCATGTGCCTTGCTGCTTACAGAAGACCTGCAACACACGGCGGTCTATGCCGGAGTTACTGTGCTGAATCCGTTCCGTTTCGGGGTCCAGGATCTGGCCGGTGTCTACACTGCGCAGATTCGTCGTGCTCCGCGTCGCGGGCGGGGTCGGCCGCGCACACGTCCCGCTTCCGAATGAACCTGCCGGACGTCTGCAGGGTGGCGGCCACACTGGTCCGACGACGGGGTGTTCGTCAGTCTGCGGCCAGCTGTCCGGCCGCTTCAAAGAATGCCCGGCCCAGCGCCTCGACCTGCGATTCGGTGGTGACGGGACTCACCAGCATCATGTTGTGGAACGGCGCGATCAGGCAGCCGCGATTGAGCAGCGAGAGATGCATCGTGCGCTCAAGCGCCGGGGCATGCGCGGCCTCGGCCTCGGTGCCGTTGCGCAGCGGGCCCGGCGCGCAGACGAACTCGACGCGAGCGCCGACCCGCACCACGTGCCAAGGGAGGCCGTGACGCGCGATCGATGCCTCGAGCCCGGACGCAAGCATCGCCGCCAGCCTGTCCATGTGGTCGTAGGCGTCGACGGTCATCACGTGCTCGAGCGTGGCACGCATCGCGGCGAGCGAGAGCGCGTTGGCCGACAGCGTGGTGCCCATGCCGGAGTGGCCGGGCGGCATCGCTGAACGCACCGCATCGAGCCGTCGCGCAACCTCGTCGGTAAAGCCCCAGGCGCTGGCCGGGACGCCGCCGGCTATCGGCTTGCCGATCACGAACAGGTCCGGTTCCAGCCCGTGCGCACGCGTGTAGCCGCCGGGACCAGTCGAGATCGTGTGAGTTTCGTCAATCAGGAGAAGTGTCCCTGCCTCGCGCGCCAGGCGTCGCAATCCCGCGTGGAAGCCGGGTTCGGGCAGCACCATGCACGAGTTCGTGAGCACGGGCTCGGTGATTACGCAGGCCACGTCGCGGTGCGCCAGCGCGGCTTCCAGCGCCGGCAGGTCATTGAATTCGACGACCCGCGCGAGCTGCGTAAGATCCATCACCTGTCCGAGCAGTCCCGGACGATTGACCGCGCGTCCGTCGGCGAGCCTGACGAAGGTCTCGTCCACGGTGCCGTGGTAGCAGCCGTTGAAGACCAGGATCTTCGGTCGCCCGGTCACCGCCCTCGCGACCCTGAGCGCGAAGCGATTCGCGTCGGTGGCGGTCGTCGCGACCTGCCACTGCGGCAAGCCCGAAGCGCTCGGTAAGCAGCCGCCCGACTGCGAGCGCGTCTTCGGTCGGCAGCATGTATGTGAGCCCGCGGCTCGCCTGGCGGGAAATCGCCTCGGCTACCGCGGGCGGCGAGTGACCGAACATCGAGCCGGTGTCGCCGAGGCAGAAGTCCGCGTACTCGTTGCCGTCCACGTCGCGCAAGGTCGCGTCATGAGCCTCCGCGACGAGGAATGGGAACGGCATCGGCCAGTCCCGCATCCAGTGCATCGGCACGCCGTCGTAGAACCCGGCGATGCCTTCGCCCACCCGGTGCAATGACAGCGGGTGTTTCCGGAGGTAGACGTCCTGCTCGGAAGCGAAGACCTCGGCGATCCGTTGGGGCGGGATGCCACCCATGGCTGGTTGCGACACTTGGCTCGTCCGTGACTTGCGGCGACCCGTGATTCTAGGCCGTGAACCGCCCGGTCGCCTCCGCCCGGCCATGCGGCAGCTTTCAGGGTGGATCGGGGGCCGCCTGGCACCGCCGGCCCTTCCTTGACGCTCCCCGGTCGCCCGTGGATACTGCGCTGCGACATGAATACGCGCCCGGACAATACGCTCGACCGCCGCTGGTGGTGGCGCCACTCCTAGGAGTGGGCCCGGACGCGCACGTTTCGTTCGCAGGAATCCAGGACCCATCTCCGCAAGCAAGCCGGGGATGGGTTTTTTTGTGCGTCCCCGGGTCCTCGCGACAGAGGAACCGCAAGTGACGACCGCAATGTTCGACATCGCCGCCGACCTGGACACGCCAGTGTCGGCCTACCTGAAGCTGAAGCCGTTCCGGCCGCGCTTCCTGCTCGAGAGCGTCGAGGGCGGAGAGCGCCTCGCCCGCTATTCCTTCATCGGTTTCGGTGACTGCCTCGAGTTCAGGCTCGATGCCTCGGGCCTGCGGCTGGGGCAGGAGCTGCTGTCGCGACCAGAAAACCAGGCGGACCTGCTCGCTGCGCTGCGCCGTGCGCTCGCCGCCGCGCCGCACGCGGAAGTGGCGGACCGCGGATTCCCGCTGCTCGGCGGCCTGGTCGGCGTGGCGAGCTACGACCTGGTGCGCTATTTCGAGCGTCTGCCGTCACTCGCCAGGGCCGATGACGACTGCCCGGATGCCCATTACGTCGCGCCGCGCTCGCTGCTGGTATTCGATCACCTGACGCGCCGCGCCGCGCTGCTGCACGCGGGATCCGAGAACGAGCGGCAGGGCCTGCGCCGCGAGGTCATTCGCGCGCTGCGAGGCGGCCTGCCGGGGCCGGCCTGGGCCGCGAAGTTCAGCCCGCCCGAGGCCAGCCTGTCGGAGGACGATTTCCTGGCGCGCGTGGCGCGGACCAAGGAATACATCGCTGCGGGCGACGTCTACCAGCTGGTGCTGTCGGTGCGGTTCTCGGGTCGCTGCGACCTCGATCCCTTCGAGGCCTATCGTGCACTGCGGCTGCTGAATCCTTCGCCCTACATGTATTACTGCGAGCTCGGCGACCGCGTGGTAGTCGGCTCCTCGCCCGAGGCGCTGGTGAAGTTGAATGGCCGGAAGGCCGAGATGCGCCCGATCGCCGGCACCCGACCGCGCGGTGCGGACGCCGCCGAGGACGCGGCGCTCGAGGAAGAACTGCTTGCCGACCCGAAGGAGAACGCCGAGCACGTGATGCTGGTGGACCTGGCGCGCAACGACCTCGGGCGCGTCGCATCGGCCGGAACGGTGCACGTCGAGCCGTTCCGCTCGATCGAGCGCTACAGCCACGTGATGCACATCGTGAGCGGGACGCGCGGCGAGCTCGCGCCCGGGCGTGACGCATTCGACCTGTTCGCCGCTGCCTTTCCCGCCGGCACGCTGGTCGGAGCACCGAAGGTGCGCGCGATGGAAATAATCGACGAGCTCGAACCGGTACGCCGCGGCTTCTACGGCGGCACGGTGGGGTATTTCGGCCACGGCGGCGACATGGACCAGGCGATCGCGATCCGCACCATGGTTTTCCACGGCGACACCTACAGCTTCCAGGCGGGCGCGGGCATCGTGGCCGACAGCGTGCCGATCAGCGAGTACCGCGAGGTGTTCGCCAAGAGCGCGGCACTCAGGGGCGCGCTGGAACTTGCCCGGGAGGGCCTGTAATGAGTTCGCCGCGCCTGCTGCTCGTGGACAACTACGACAGCTTTACCTACAACCTGGTGCAGGCCTTCCTGGTGCTCGGCGCAGAGGTGCTGGTGCATCGCAATGATGCGATCACGGTGGCCGAGGCCGAGGCACTGAAGCCCACGCACCTGTGCATCTCCCCGGGTCCGGGCACACCGCGCGACGCCGGCGTCTCGATGGAAATGATCAAGGCTTTCGCCGGGCGAATCCCGGTGCTCGGCGTGTGCCTCGGTCACCAGTCCATGGTCGAGGCGCTCGGCGGCGACATCGTCCGCGCCGGCCGACTGATGCACGGCAAGGTCTCGATGGTCGAGCACGACGGTATCGGGATCTTCGCCGGTGTGCCGCAGCCCTTTGAAGCCGGGCGTTATCACTCGCTGATTGCCAGGCCCGATACGCTGCCTGCGGTGTTCGAGGTGTCGGCACGCACGGCGGAGGGCGAGATCATGGCTGTGAGGCACCGGGAACTCGCGATGGACGGCGTGCAGTTCCATCCCGAGAGCATCCTGACCCCGGACGGACCGACGATCATGGGCAGCTTCCTCGCGACGCATGGCGGGCGACGAAACGAGCCTAAGGCGGTGTCCCGTGGCTGAGTTGCGCGAAACGCTCGAGCGGTTGCTGGAACGACAGGATCTTGCGGAGGCCGAAGCGGGCGAGCTGCTCGTCGCGCTTACGCGGGGAACTGCTGCCCCTGCGATGGCCGGCGCACTGCTTGCAGCCCTGCGTTCGAAAGGCGTGACGGCGGACGAGCTGCGCGGCTTCGCGGGTGCGATGCGCCGCCTTGCGCGTCATCCCAGCCTGCCGCCGGGCGGCCCTGCGGTCGACATCGTTGGCACCGGTGGTGATGCGTCGGGCAGCTTCAACATCTCGACCGGCGCGGCGCTGCTCGTTGCCGCAATGGGCGTGCGTGTCGTGAAGCACGGCAACCGCTCGGTATCGAGCCGCGCCGGCAGCGCCGACATGCTCGAAGCGCTCGGGCTCGCGCTGCCGCTCGATGAGCGCGCCTCCGGCGAGTGCCTGGCTGCGACCGGGTTCACGTTCCTGTTCGCGCCGCACTACCACCCGGCCATGAAGGAGATCGCGCCTGTGCGTCGCGAACTCGGCGTGCGCACGGTGTTCAACCTGCTCGGTCCGCTGACCAATCCGGCCGCCCCGCCATTCGCACTGATCGGTGCCTACAGCCTGGAGGCGGCCGGGCTGATGGCCGAGTCCCTTGCAGGGATGCCGGTCGAGCGCGTGTTCGTCGTGCACGGCACGGCCGGGTGGGACGAGGCGACGCCTGTCGGGCCGTTCGAGCTCTTCGACGTGCGGCCCGGCCGCGTGGCCAGGGAGCGGCGCGACCCGCTGGACTCAGGCGTGCCCCGCTGCTCGACTGCGGATCTTGCCGGCGGCAATCCAGCCGAGAATGCCGCAGCGCTGCGTGCAGTCTTCGAGGGGCGCGACCGCGGAGCACATCGCGATGCGCTAGTGCTCAATGCCGCGCTTGCGCTCGAGGTAACGGGCAGCGTGGCGACCTGCGCCGACGGCATCGCAGCTGCATACGCTGCGATCGACCGCGGCGACGCGGCCAGGCTTCTCGAGCGACTGTCGGAATTCGGCGGCTGATCATTTCCCATGGGTCTTCTTTCCGACATGGTCCGCTCCAGCATCCGCCGCGTCGCCGAGGCCCGCGAACGCGTGCCGGAGGCCGCGCTGCGTGCGGCGGCGCTCGGCGCGGCCGTCCCGCCGCGATTGAAGCTGCAGCCCGCAGGGTTCGACCTGATCGCGGAACTCAAGCTGCGCTCGCCGTCGATGGGCGACCTGTCGGCAAGCACCGTCGACCCGATGCAGCGACTCGAAGCCTATGCCGATGGCGGTGCCGCGGTGTGCTCGATCCTCACCGAGCCCGAGCGATTCGACGGCGATCTCGACCACCTCCGGCTCGCGGCTGACGTGCTGCAACCCTACGGCGTGCCGGCAATGCGCAAGGACTTCCTGGTGGATCCCTACCAGGTGCTCGAGGCGCGTGCTTACGGTGCTTCGGGTGTGCTGTTGATCGTGCGCATGGTGCCGCGGGAACGCCTGGTCGCGATGATGGACTGCGCCGCAGAGCTCGGCCTGTTCGTGCTGCTCGAGGCGTTCAGCGCGGGCGACCTCCATGCCGCGAACGAAGTGGCGCTCGAGCGCAGGGGGCGCGAAGAGCAGGTGCTGATGGGCTTGAACTGCCGCGACCTCGAGACGCTCGAAATCGACTTCGGGCGTTTTGCGGAATTGCGCGACAGGATGCCGCCCGACTGGCCCTGCGTGGCCGAGAGCGGCGTGCTGCTACCAGAGGACGCTGCCCGGGTCGCGTCGCTCGGATACCGGCTCGCGCTGGTGGGTACCAGCCTGATGAAGCGCGGTGATCCGAAGCAGGCGGTTCGCGAACTGCTCGCGGCCGGCCGCGCGTCGAGGCGCTGACGTGGCCGTGCAGGGACTTTGGATCAAGATCTGCGGACTGACGTCTGGCGCGGCCATTGAGGCTGCGGCAGCCGCCGGTGCGGATGCGGTGGGGTTCGTGTTCCACGCTGAGTCACCGCGCAACCTGTCCATCGATGAGGCACGCGCCCTGCAGGAAGCGGTGCCGCCAGGAGTCGAGCGCGTCGCGGTGTTCCTGCACCCGCCGCAGGAGCTGGTCGACTCGGTCATCGACGCGATCCGGCCGGACCGGATCCAGGTGGACGCTGGCGACCTCGCTTGGTTGCGGCTTCCATCCGGACAGGCTGTGCTGCCGGTCGTGCGCGGAGATTCGAATCTGCCGCAGCAGCTGCCGGCGCGCCTGCTGCTCGAAGGAGCGCGCAGCGGCGCGGGCGAGAAGGCGGACTGGTCGCATGCAGCCATGGTCGCGCGACGCACGCAACTGGTGCTGGCAGGTGGGCTCGACGCGGCGAACGTCGCGGATGCGGTGCGAGTGGTCCGGCCATTCGGCGTCGACGTAAGTTCGGGCGTCGAGTCGGCGCGCGGCGTGAAGGACCTGGACAGGATTCGTGAATTCATCGGGGCCGCCCGCGCGGCGGAGCGGACCCCGGTCGTCGAGGAGAGTCGCTGATGAGAATCGAGTCGTTGAAGGTGGACCGCGAGGCACTGCTCGCGCAGGCGCTCGCCGGTGCGTTCCCGGACCAGCGCGGGCGCTACGGCCCGTTCGGCGGGCGCTACGTTCCCGAGACGCTGGTGCCGGCGCTCGACCGACTGCAGGAAGGCGTGAGCAGCATCCTTCCCGACCCGGCGTTCCGGGCCGAACTCGAGTCCGAGCTGCGCACCTGGGTCGGTCGCCCGACGCCGCTCACCTTCGCGCGCGAGCTGTCGCGTCGCTGGGGCGCGGAAGTGTGGCTCAAGCGCGAGGACCTCGCGCACACCGGCGCACACAAGATCAACAACGCCATCGGCCAGGCGCTGCTCGCCAGGCGCCTCGGCGCGAAGCGCATCGTCGCGGAGACCGGGGCAGGTCAGCACGGCGTTGCATCCGCCGCCGCCTGCGCGCGCCTCGGGCTGCCCTGCGTCGTGTACATGGGCGCCGTGGACATGGAACGGCAGGCGCCGAATGTCGGGCGCATGAAGCTGCTGGGCGCGCAGGTCGTGCCGGTCACCGGCGGCGACCAGACACTGCGCGCGGCGATCGACGAGGCGCTGCGCGACTGGGTGTCCGATCCGGACGGAACGTATTACCTGCTGGGCTCGGCCGTCGGGCCGCATCCGTATCCGTTCATGGTGCGCGAGTTCCAGTCGGTGATCGGGGTGGAGGCGCGAGCGCAGATGCTCGAGCAGGCGGGCGCGCTGCCCGATGTCACGGTCGCCTGCGTGGGCGGCGGGTCGAACGCGATCGGCCTGTTTCATCCGTTCGTCCGCGACCTCGGCGTCAAGCTGCTGGGCTTCGAGGCCGGCGGCACCGGCACCGGGCTTGGGCAGAACGCAGCGTCGCTGGCCTATGGCCGGCCGGGCGTGCTGCAGGGCTGCTACTCGCTGCTGCTGCAGGACGAACACGGGCAGGTGCAGGAGACGCATTCGGTTTCCGCGGGACTCGACTACCCGGGCGTCGGGCCCGAGCACGCGCTGCTCGCGACCATTGGTCGCGTGAGCTACGAGGCTGCGGAGGACGGGGAGTCGCTCGAGGCACTGGCCGAGTGCTGCGAGGCGGAGGGCATCCTGCCCGCGATCGAGAGCGCGCACGCGTTCGCTGGTGCAAAGAGACATGCGAAGACGAATCCCGGCAGCCGCATCCTGATCGGCCTTTCGGGGCGCGGCGACAAGGACATGCCGACGCTGCAGCGAACTCTGCTCAAGGGGGTCCTGTGATGGGCAAGCCCCGAGACACGATCAGTGCCGCGATCCGCTCCAGGGCGGCCTCCGGCAGTCCGGCCATCGTCGGCTTCATGACCGGCGGATTTCCCGATCGCGCCGGGTTCAGGAAAAACCTTGCTGCGATCGGCGCGGCCGCTGACGTGGTGGAGATCGGCGTGCCGTTCTCGGATCCCATGGCCGACGGCATGACGATCCAGCGCGCCAGCCAGGTCGCGCTGCAGGGCGGGTTTACCCTGCCGTGGTTGCTGGACGAACTACGCTCGATGCAGCCGCGCCCCACGGCGCCGCTGCTGCTGATGAGCTACCTGAACCCGCTGCTGGCCTATGGGTTGGATCGGCTGCCTGAGGCGGCAGCGTCCTCGGGGGTCGCCGGTTTCATCATTCCCGACCTGCCGTACGAGGAGAGCCAGGAAATCCGCGCTGCGCTCGACCGCACCGGGCTGGCACTGGTGCAGATGGTCACGCCGGTGACCCCGGCCGCGAGGCTCGCGATGCTGTGCGAGGCGAGCCAGGGCTTCGTGTACGCAGTGACGATGACAGGCACGACAGGCAAGAGCGTCGCGGTGCCGGACGAAGTGCTCGGATACATGGACCGCGTGCGCGCCGTGTCCCCGCTGCCGGTCTGCGCCGGGTTCGGCATCCGCAGCCGCGAGCAGGTGGCCCGGATGACAGGACACGTGGACGGCGTGGTCGTGGGCTCGGCGCTGGTGGAGGTGCTCGAGCGCGGCGAGGATCCGGCGGGTTTCATTCAAGCGCTCAGGCCTTGACCGCAATCGCCGTCTTCTGCGGATCCTCACACGGCGCAGATCCGGCGTTCAAGGCGGCTGCGCGCGCGGTTGGACTCGAGATCGCCCGCCGCGGATGGACACTGGTCTACGGCGGCGGAAGCGTCGGCCTGATGGGCGTGCTGGCGGACTCAGCGCTCGCCGCCGGCGGACGCGTCATCGGCGTGATTCCGCGATTCCTGTATGACTGGGAAGTCGGGCACGACGGCCTCACCGAGCTCGAGATCGTGGGCACGCTGACGGAACGCAAAGTCCGGATGGGAGCGATCGCGAATGCCTTCCTGACGCTGCCCGGGGGAATCGGCACGCTGGACGAACTCTTCGAGGCGCTCAGCTGGTCGCAGCTCGGGCTCGACCCGAAGCCGAACGGGCTACTGAACGTAAACGGGTATTACGACGACCTGGTGGCTTACCTGGATCGTGCCGTCGACTGCGGGTTCGTGAAACCCGAACACCGCGCGCTGCTCAGGGTCGGTATCGACCACGCGGCCCTGCTCGACGAACTGATATAGGGGACATTCTCCTTTTTCTGCTTCGGGAAAAAGGAGAATGTCCCCTGTCGTCCTGCAGCAGAAAAAGGAGAATGTCCCCTACGCGGCGACGACAGTGGCCTTCAGGCGGTCGATGACCAGCATCCGCATGTTCTGCAGCGGGTTCTTTTCCCAGGTGAAGCACGGCGGTTCGCGGCGCAGCATCGACCATCGCTTGGTGTGCAGCACCTGCTCCAGGTACTCGAGGTTCCGATCGATCGCCTCCATGTACGGATTACGGCCGCCAAAGAGCGGCTCGACGTAGCGGTAGGCGCCGCCGAATTCGCCGTCGAGGCGTGTGCGCATGGTCTCCTCAGCGAACTCCGGCGTGTGCCTGAGGATGTCGAGGCCTGAACCGTAGACGACCTTGAGTCCGCCTTCCTCGCTGCTCGAAAGAGCCACGCCGCCGAGCACGAATTCAGGATAGAGCCGGTCGCGGCACTTCTCCAGGTAACAGCGATCGGACATCTGCGCGATCATGTCGGCCGTTCCGAGCAGGTGGCCGACCTTCCGGTCACGCGCCTCGTCGAGGCGGATCTGGTCGAACGGCAACTCATAGCCGGTGAAATGCACGATCTGCGTTGCGACCGGCACCCACTCCGCCATGCCGATGGTCGGCAGGTACTTCGAGAGGAACTGGGCGCTGCGTCCGACGTGGGTACGCGTGAACTCAGCACCGTTACGATGCTGCGTATCGTCGATCTGGCGGATGTAGCCCGCGTCGTGGAACAGCGCGGTGACGATGCCCATCGCGGCGCGTTCCGGGCCGAGGCGCTGGTCAGCCGAGTGCGAGCGGTCATAGCCCGCGAGCAAGTCGCGCCATCGCGAGCGTATCGTCGAGCGAGTGCTGCAGGTCGTGATAGACGGTGTCGCAGCCGAAGTAACCGGGAAATTGTCCGGTGAACAGCCGCTCGAAATCGCCGAATGCCGCCGAGACGCGATCGACCTGGCCGGAGGGCCATGCCTGGGAGAAAATCTCCTCGACCGCGCGCCGCACCGAAGCGACGGAACTCACCTGCACGGTGTTCGTTACGTCGAAATCGCTGCGTCGGTATCGCATGTCCGGTTTCTTGTTCTCAGGGACGCGCTTCGTCGCGCACATGTCCAATTCGCGCGAGTGTAGTCCTTCGCGCATGGAACGCTAGAGTAAAGAAATCCGACACCACGGCCGCGGGGCCTATATGTCAAAAGCAGCGAGCACCGGGGTGTGGTCCGAGGGCCGCTCGTTGCGTCGCGGTGCCTTGTCTATGTGACTCGCTGCGCACTTCCTGGCCAGGTCCGCGCTTGCGAGGACCAGGTCGATTCTGAGACCTGCGTTGCGCCGGAAGGCCATCATCCGGTAGTCCCACCACGAATAGGACTTCTCGGGCTGGTCGAACAGCCGGAAGCAGTCCACCAGTCCGGCCTCGGTGAGCGAGCGCAGCGCGGAGCGCTCGGGTTCGCTCACGTGCACGGAGCCTTCCCAGGCCTTCGGGTCGTGCACGTCGCGGTCCTCGGGCGCGATGTTGTAGTCGCCGAGCATGACGAGCCGCGGGTGTCGCGCGAGTTCGCCGGTCACGTAGGCACGCAACGCTTCGAGCCAGCGCAGCTTGTACTCGAATTTCTCCGAGCCGACGGCCTGTCCGTTCGGCACGTAGACGTCGATCACGCGCACCCCAGACACCGTTGCGGAGAGCACGCGCCTCTGCTCGTCCTCGAAGCCGGGGATGCCGGCGACCACGTCGGTCGGTTCCAGCCTCGACAGGATCGCGACGCCGTTGTAGGTACGCTGGCCGCTGAATACGGCATGCATTCCGAGCTCGCGAATTTCATCCAGCGGGAAATCCGCGTCAGGCAGCTTGGTTTCCTGCAGCGCGACGACGTCTACCGGATTCGCCGACAGCCAGTCCCTGAGCTGCGGGAGCCGCACGCGCAGCGAATTGACGTTCCAGGTGGCGATGAGCATGGCCGTCCCTCGTGCCGGGCGCTGCAGCTGGCCGGTCAGGCCGCGAGCCCCATCTGGCGCAACAGCGGCTCGATCTCGGGCTTGCGTCCCCTGAACTCGACGAAGGCCTCCATGGCTTCGCGGCTTCCGCCCCGCTCGAGTATCGACTGCAGGAACCGCCGCGCCGTGGCGCGATCGAAAACGCCCTTCTCCTCGAAGGCGCCGAACGCGTCGGCTGACAGCACCTCGGCCCACTTGTAGCTGTAGTACCCGGCCGCGTATCCGCCCGAGAAGATGTGCTGGAAGCTGTTCGGGAAGCGATTGAACGCGGGTGGACGCAGCACCGAGACCTCACTGCGCACGTCCTCCAGCGTTTCCGCGATACGCGGCGGAGATCCCGGCGTGAATTCCGCGTGCAGGCGGAAGTCGAACAACGCGAACTCGAGTTGTCGCGCCGTGTGCATCCCGGCCTGGAATGTGCGTGTCGCCTGCAACTTCGCCAGCATTTCGGCCGGCAGCGGCTCGCCGGTCTCGACGTGCGCGGAGATCAGCGGCAGCACTTCCCTGCGCCAGGCGAAATTTTCCATGAACTGGCTGGGCAGCTCGACCGCGTCCCAGGGCACGCCGTTGATGCCCGCGACGCCCGGGTAGTCGACACGTGTGAGCATGTGGTGCAGCCCGTGCCCGAACTCGTGGAACAGAGTCAGCACGTCCTCGTGCGTGAGCAATGACGGGCGATCAGCCACCGGCGGCGTGAAATTGCAGACCAGGTACGCGACCGGCAGCGCGTTCGCCTCGCCGAGCCTGATGCGCCCCACGCAATCGTCCATCCACGCGCCGCCGCGCTTTTTCGGGCGGGCGTACAGGTCGAGGTAGAAGCCGCCGCGCGGCGATCCATCGCGGTCCACGATGTCGAAGTAGCGCACGTCGGGGTGGTACAGGTCCACGTCGTCCCGCGCGACCATGCGCACGTCGTAGAGCCTGGTGACGACCGTGAAGAGTCCGGCGATCACGCGCGGCAGCGGGAAGTAGGGGCGCAGCTCCTCCTCCGACACCTCGAGCCGCTCGCGCTTCAGTCGCTCCGAATAAAACGCCACGTCCCAGGATTCGAGCTTGCGTCCGGCGTAGTGCTCGAGCTCGGCGAATTCCCGTTGCGCCGCGGGACGACTCACGCGCGCGAGCTCACGCAGGAAATCCAGCACTTCGCCGGTCTTCTGCGCCATCTTGGTCGCGAGCGAGTACTGCGCGTAGTCCGCGTAGCCGACGAGGTTCGCCGCCTCGTGCCGCAGCTCCAGGATCTCCGCCATCAGCGGCGTGTTGTCCCAGCGCCCGGCGTGCGGGCCCTGCTCTGAGGCGCGCGTCGTCCATGCCTCGTAGAATTCCCGGCGCAGGCCTGCTTGCTCCGCGTGGGTCAGGACGGCCTGGTAGTTCGGCGCATCGAGCGACAGCAGCCACCCGTCGTGACCGGCGTCCTCGGCAGCCTTGCGGGCACGGCGCGCGGTGGTCTCAGGCAGGCCGGCGAGCTCGGCAGGGTCGTCTACGCGCCGGGACCAGGCGTTGGTCGCGTCCAGCACGTTCTCGTCGAACTTCGACTGCACGGTCGAGAGGCGCTCCATTACCTGGCCGAAGCGCTGCTTGCGCTCTTCTGGCAGCGAGACGCCCGAGAGGCGGAAGTCGCGCAGCGCGTGCTCGACCAGCGTCTTCTGGGCCGTGTCGAGGCGGCTCCCCTCGAGGTCCGCGACCCTCTGGTAGGCCGCGCACAGCCGCTCGTTCTGCGCGAGCTCCGTGTGGTAGGCGCTCAGCAGCGGCAGGCAGGCGTTGTAGGCGGCCCTCAGCTCGTCGCTGTTCATCACGCCATTCAGGTGGCCGATCGGCGACCAGGCGCAGGACAGCCTGTGGTGCATGCGCTCGATCGGCGCGACCAGGTCGTCCCAGCCTTCCGCGCCGCCGTCGAGCAGCGCGGCCAGCTCGCGGCGGTTGTCGTCCAGCAACTGCCGGATGGCGGGTTCGATGTGTGCTGGCTCGATGGCCGAAAAGCGGGGAAGCTCGTATTGCTGCAGCAGGGGGTTGGTCATCGCGCCCGTCCGATCCTCGTGAACGAACGCCTATTCTGGCTCAGCGCGACATTTCCTGCAGCAGCCAACCGAGCGCGAAGGTCGCAATCACGAATCCTGCGAACGCGAGCGCGGCCCGCCGCTTGTAGCGCTTCGCCACGTCTCGTTCCGGGAAGGCCGCGATCAGGAACAGCTGCCCGCTGTCCGGCCGGTTCAGCACGTGCAGCGCTGGCGTAACCGGGCGCTCGGCCCGGCGATCGGCGACCGCACGCTTCGCCTCCGCGCGGGCGCGCTCCCACTCCGCCACGCTTACGTGGCCGTCGCGGTCGGCGTCGAATCGTTCGACCAGCGCCGCCTGGTCCTGCTTCCATTCCGCCAGCAGGGAGGCGACCTCGGCCTGCGTGTCGGTGCTGCCGGTCGACGTGTGCGACCTGAACTGGCCGAGCAGGCAGACCTGCTCGTGCTCGTAGATGCGCTCCTCGACGTAGCGGTAGCGGTGCTGCTGGGGCTGCAGCAGGCTGGCGCCGGCGGCCTGCGTCGGCCATGGCGTGCTGCCGTACCAGGTCGTCGTTTCGCCGGTGAGCACTTCCGCGCCGGTCGGCTGGACGATGCACTGGCCCGTGCCGTCGTCGAGCAGGAACGGCAGCTCGGAGCGGCCGGAGTTGATGGTCTTCCAGGACTGGCGCCGCTTTCCTTTCAGGCTGGACTCGGCCTTCTGCTGGATCCGGAATTGCCACCAGACGCAGGGCCGCTGAGTGAGCGGCGCAAGGTTCTGCGTACCGTCCAGCGTCCGGCAGCGGCCGGCCAGCTCGACGTAGCCCTGGGCCGCGGATCGAATGCGCGAGGTCGGCGTGTCCTCGATTGCGCGTGCGATCCTGAGCCAGCGCAGCGACAACCAGCCGCCGCCCAAGGCGGCGAATGCGAACGTCAGGATCCAGAAAAACGAATCGGACGGATCAGTCAAAGAGCGGGCCCAGGTCCACGTCGCGTTTCTGCTCCTCGGTGAATTCGAGCAGCGACGCCGGCTTGAAGTCGAACAGCCCCGCGACGATCAGGTCGGGGAAGGTCCCGATGCGGATGTTGTTCAGGTTCACGGCCTCGTTGTACAGCTCGCGCCGGTCGGCGATGCTCTCCTCGAGCCCCGTTATGCGGCCCTGCAGGTGCCGGAAGCTTTGGTCGGCCTTCAGGTCCGGGTAGTTCTCGGCGACCGCGAACAGGCGGCCAAGTCCCTCGCGCAGTTGCTGTTCCGCGGCACCCACGGCCGCGACGTCCTGCTTGCCCTGCGCCTGGAACACGGACGCGCGGGCCTGCATGACCCGTTCGAGCGTCTCGCGCTCGTATGACATGTAGCGCTTGCAGGTCTCGACCAGCTTCGGCAGCTCGTCGTGCCGCTGCGTCAGCAGTACGTCGATGTTCGCCCATGCCTTGCGCACGTTCTCGCGCAGGACAACGAGACCGTTGTAGATGCGCACGAAGTAGATCGATGCGACGACGACGAGCGCGACGAAAAGCAGCAGGGCGATGATCATTGCAGATACTCCCGGGCGGCGGGCGGGCCGCCGTCTGACAAGATTGCGGGCCTGGGGCCCCCGGCGTCTAGACTACACGTCCCAATTCCGTGAGTGCGCCCGCATGTCGATACAGCCCTATCTCGGAACGCACCCCCGGCTCGGCCCCGGAGTGTACGTGGACCCTGCGGCGCTGGTAATTGGTGACGTGGAGCTGGGCCAGGATGTCTCGATCTGGCCGATGGCGGTAGTGCGTGGTGACGTGAACCAGATCCGCATCGGCGCCCGCAGCAACGTGCAGGACGGCAGCGTGCTGCACGTGTCACGCCCGTACCCAGGCAACGACAGCGGCTGGCCGCTGCTCATCGGCGAGGACGTCGTGATCGCACACAAAGTGGCACTGCACGGCTGTACGATCGGAAACAAGGTGCTGGTTGGCATCGGGGCGATCGTGCTCGACGGCGTCGTGGTCGAGGACGACGTGACCATAGGCGCCGGTGCGGTCGTGACACCCGGCAAGCGTCTCCGGTCCGGGGGGCTCTACCTCGGCAACCCTGCGCGCCGCGTGCGCGAGCTCACGCCCGCCGAGATCGCGCGGGTGCCGATCATGGCCTCGTGGTACGTCACGCTCAAGAAGGACTACCAGTAGCCCTGTCGGCCCGCGCGCGCAGTGCCTGCAGCACCGGCGCCGTTTGCGGGCGCACGCCGCGCCACAACTCGAACGCCTCGGCCGCCTGCTCGACCAGCATGCCCCAGCCCTGCTCGGCACGGCCGGCACCGAGCCGCTTCGCCCAGGCCACGAAAGCCGTGTCACCCAGGCCGTAGGCCATGTCGTAGCACGTCGTGCCTGAGTCCACCACGCCGATCGGGATCAGTGGCACCTCGCCGCGCAGGCTCGCCGATGTGGCATTCACGATCAGGTCGAAGCTCTGGTCCTGCAATCGCGAGAATTCGCAGCCGCTGACCGGGCCCATGTCATCGAACGCTGCCGCAAGCTCGCCTGCTCTTGCCGCCGTGCGGTTCGCAATCACGAGCTCGACGGGATTCAATGACAGCAGCGGCCCGATCGCGCCGCGCGCTGCGCCGCCTGCCCCGAGCAGCAGGATCTTCGGGGTCGACCACTTGAGGCCCAGGTTCGAAATCAGGTCCGTCAGCAGCCCCGCGCCATCGGTGTTGTCGCCGAGCAGGCCGCCGTCGCGGCGCACGATGGTGTTGATTGCATCCGCCATCTGCGCGCGCGGCGTCAGTTCGTTGACGAGTTCCGTGGCGGCCTGCTTGTGCGGCAGCGTGACGTTCACGCCCCGGCCCTCGCTGCCCAGGAATGTCAGCACCTCGCTGCGGAATCGCTCCGGCGGCGACTCGAACAGGCGGTAGGTCATGTCCTGTCCGGTCTGCTTCGCGAACATCCCGTGGATGAACGGCGACCAGCTGTGGTCGACGGGATAGCCGAAGAGGCCGTAAATGGACGGCGCAGGAGGCGTCGAATCAGCGGATGGAGGGGAGCCTGGCAACGGTTTCACCTACCGCCTATTCCCGCAGCCATTGCGCGGCTTTCCGCGCAAAGTAGGTCAGGATTCCGTCGGCACCGGCCCGCTTCATCGAGGTCAGCGCCTCGAGCACCACGGCGCGCTCGTCGAGCCAGCCATTCTGGGAGGCGGCCATCAGCATCGCGTACTCACCGCTCACCTGGTAGACGTAGGTCGGGACGCCGAAACGGTCCTTCACCCGTCGCACGATGTCGAGGTATGGCAGGCCCGGCTTGATCATCACCATGTCGGCGCCCTCGTCGAGGTCGAGCGCGACTTCGCGCAGCGCCTCGTCGGAATTCGCCGGGTCCATCTGGTAGTTGTACTTGTTTCCCTTGCCGAGGTTGCCGGCCGAGCCCACCGCGTCGCGGAACGGGCCGTAGAAGCTCGAGGCGTACTTGGCGGAGTAGGCGAGGATGCGCGTGTGGATGTGGCCCGCGGCCTCCAGCGCATCGCGGACGGCGCCGATGCGGCCGTCCATCATGTCGGATGGGGCGACGACGTCCGCGCCGGCGGCGGCGTGCGAGACCGCCTGCTTCACCAGCGCCTCGACCGTCACGTCGTTCATCACGTATCCGGACTCGTCGATGATGCCGTCCTGGCCGTGGGTCGTGAACGGGTCCAGTGCGACATCCGTGACGACACCAAGCGTGGGCACGGCCTGCTTCAGCGCGCGCACCGCGCGTTGCGCGAGGCCCTCGGGATTCCACGCTTCGCGACCATCGAGCGACTTGGCCTCGGGCGGGGTGACCGGGAAAAGCGCAATTGCCGGGATACCCAGCTTTGCCGCGTCCTCGGCGTCGCGGACCAGCTCGTCCACCGTCACGCGGTCCACGCCAGGCATCGACGGCACCGCGACGCGCTGTTTCGAGCCCTCCATCACGAATACCGGGTAGATGAAGTCGCTGGGCGTCAGCGTCGTCTCCCGCATCAGCCGGCGGGAGAAGTCGTCGCGGCGCATGCGCCGCATGCGAACTCGCGGGAACTGCGAGGGGGTGTGGTGATGGGTCATCAGCGAACTCCGGGCTGTGCGGCCGCCGTTTGCTCGGGCGCGACGCCAAGGCTATCGTGCGGGCCTGCCGGTTTCAGGGTCGGGCCGGCGGCCGGCTGCCATGGCCGGGCTGAAACAACGACGTTTATTGCCCGGTCTTTATACATGAACGCGCCGTTTGCCGGAAAGCGAGGGGAAGCCGCATTCGCGCAGCTCTGCGACGAGCTGCGGCCGGACCTGTTCCGTTTCGCATTCTGGCTGGCGCGGGACCGTGACGTGGCGGAGGACGTGGTCCAGGAGGCGCTGCTGCGGGCCTGGCGGTCGCGCGAGGCCCTGGCCGAGGGGGCTGCGGCCAAGCCGTGGCTGCTCACGATCGTGCGTCGGGAGCACGCACGCCTGTATGAGCGCAAGAGGTTCAAGACGGTGCAGGTAGACGAGCTCATTGCCAGCGAATCGGTGGAACTAGGTGCCGCCGTGGACCAGGAAGTGCTGCATGTGCGCCGGGCGATTTTTGCGCTGGACGAGGATTACCGCGAGCCCCTGGTGATGCAGGTGCTGCTCGGGCATTCGACCGAGGAGATCGCGACCGAGCTTGGCCTCACGCGGGGTGCGGTGCTGACGCGACTGTTCCGGGCGCGCCAGAAGCTGCGCAAGGCGCTCGGCGAGGCCGGGGACGAGGAGGAATGACGATGGAATGCCTCGAATTCAGGCGTGAGGCGGGCGCAGACCCTCGCCATCTTGGCGCCGAGGCCGCGGCACATCGTGACGCCTGCGCCGCGTGCGCCGAGTCGCTGCGCCAGACCCTCGCGCTGGACGAGAAGATCCTTGCTGCGCTCAACGTACCGGTGCCTGCTTCCATGCGCAGTGGCACCACTGCAGTGGCGCCCGGCTCCGGCGGGAATCGCGGTCGTCGCGGCGGCTCGGCAGGCAGTCTCGCCCGCTTCCCCGGGATCGAGCCGCGGCGGTGGATGGCGCTGGCCGCGAGCATCGTGGGCGGTGTGGCGATCGGGTCGCTGCTGTGGCTCGGCGGCCCAAGGGCGTCGCTGGCCGAAGACGTCGTCAAGCATATGGGCCACGAGCCGGAAGCGATGGTTACGACCTCGCACGAGGCCGATCCTGCCGAGGTCGCGGCCGTGCTGGAGAGGGCCGGCGTGCACCTGCGGCCCGGGGTCGGCACGGTGAGCTACGCGAACACCTGCCCGTTCCGCGGCGAGAAGGTGCCGCACCTGGTGGTCCAGACCGCCGCAGGCCCGATGACCGTGATGGTGCTGCGGGACGAGAAAGTGCCGGCGCCCGTGGACTTCGACGAGGGCGGCTACGCGGGCACGATCGTGCCGGCCGGCCCCGGCAGCATCGCGGTGATCGGGCACGCGCCGACGGCAGACCTCGACCAGGTCGCCAGGCTGGTCCGCGACGCCATCCAGTGGGAGTAGGGGAAATAGGGGACATTCCCCTATTTCTCAGGAAAAGGGGAATGTCCCCTATTTGAGGATCCATCCTTGGCTGACAAGCACCCGTTTGCGCCGGACGACCGGCCGCGCTGCCAGTGGGCTTTCGGCGGCATGAGCGAGGCCTACGTCCGCTACCACGACGAGGAGTGGGGCGTGCCGGTCCGCGACGATCGCACCCAGTTCGAGTTCCTGGTTCTCGAGGGCGCGCAGGCGGGCCTCTCCTGGTCCACGATTCTTAACAAGCGTGCGGGGTATCGCGAAGCGTTCGCGGACTTCGACATCGACAAGGTCGCGCGCTTCGACCGGCGCAAGGTCGAGCGCCTGCTGCAGAAT
The DNA here is from genome assembly GCA_963793005.1 of uncultured Gammaproteobacteria bacterium. Classification (GTDB taxonomy): domain Bacteria; phylum Pseudomonadota; class Gammaproteobacteria; order Steroidobacterales; family Steroidobacteraceae; genus RPQJ01. Next base: position 1,646,121 of record CAWBYP010000002.1, on the reverse strand, counting down.
CCCGCGATCGTTCGCAACCGGCTCAAGATCGAGTCGGCGATCGGGAACGCGAAGGCCGCGCTCAAGCTCACGGACGAGGTGGGCGGGCTCTCCACGCACCTCTGGTCATTCGTCGGCGGCAAACCGATCGTGAACAAGTGGATGTCGATGAAGCAGGTCCCGGCGACCAGTCCCGAATCCGACGCGTTGAGCAAGGATCTGAAGAAGCGCGGATTCAAGTTCGTGGGCTCGACGATCATTTATGCCCACATGCAGGCGACCGGGATGGTCAACGACCATGCGGTCGGGTGTTTCCGGCACGCGGAGTGCGCGAAGCTGGCATCAGGCGGCCGCAGACTCAGCGCAAAGGGTTGACGAGGCGGACGCCGGCGATCAGCTGCCCGTCGTTCAGGTCTTCGCTGTAGAGTGTCTCAGCGCCGGATTGTTCTGCGGCCGCGACGATCAGCGCATCCCAGAAGTCGATGCTGGCGCTTTCACTGAGCTCGGTCGCGCGCAGGATGGTCTCGGGGGTCGTTGGGCTGACCACCCACGGTGCGTAGGCCCGGACAACTTCCCTCGCCTGCGCTTTTGCGACCGGGGTCCGCAGCTTGCGAGTCACTGTAACGAAGAATTCCTGGAGAACCTGCACTGACAGGGTGCCGGTGCGTTCGCTCCATAGTTGGTCGAACAGCGCCATTGCCACTTCGCGCTTCGGTCCGGCATCCCGATCGTGCGCGTAGATGAGCAGGTTGCTGTCAACGAACGCGATGCCGCTCATGCAGCGCACCTCGATCTGTCACACGCGCGCCACCCAGCGAGATGCCGTCATCGAGCATCGCCCTGGCGCGTCGCCGCGCCGACTCGTATTCGAAGTCTTCGGCAACCAGTGCGCGCAGTTCTGCGGCGAGCAGCGCACTGACGCTGAGCCCACGCCGGGCCGCGACAGCCCGGGCGCGCTTGAGCAGTGTGCTGTCTATCGCGAGAGTGATGTTGTGTCTGGCCGCCATGCGCGCTCCGTCCTTAATCAAGGACGTTACACGTAAATTACGTGAGAGGCGATGCAGCGTCAATTTCATGGCTCGACCCGCACATGGCTTCCTTGCCTGGCAGGTTGACGTCTGCCCGGCAGGCTGTCTGCGGGATTTTCTGGCGCGATTGAGGAAATTCGGGAATATGACCCGGTCGCAGAACGAATGAGCCGGCCCCGTACTGACCTACTCCGCCACGACCCACTCGACCCCGAACCCGCCGAGCCCCTCAGGCGACAGCAGCCGATGCAGCTGCGGCATCAGTTCCTTCAGCCGATCGTCGAGCATCCAAGGCGGATTAACGATCGTGAGGCCTGCGCCGCTCATTCCGACCTGCGCGTCGGGCGGCAGGATGCGGAGCGACACGTCGAGCACGCTGCGGATCCCGGAGCGTTCCAGCCCGCGGTGGAAACGCGTGGGCCCGGCGCGATCGGTGAGCGGATACCAGATGCAGTAGGTACCGGTCGGCCAGCGCTCGTGGGCGAGCTCGAGGCCAGCAAGCACGCTGTCGAACTCGAGGTCCGACTCGTAGGGCGGATCGATCAGCACCAGGCCCCGGTTCTCGCGTGGCGGCAGCTGGGCCTTGAGCGCTGCGTAGCCGTCGCCGTCGATGACAGAGAGCAGCCGCTGGCGTCCCAGCGCCGCGCGGAGCGCATCGGCTTCCTTCGGCAGCTTCTCGACCAGCACCATCCGGTCGGCAGCGCGCCTCATGCGCGAGACAATGACGGGCGATCCGGGGTAGGCCGTGATGGCGCTGTTCCCCTTGCCAGCCTCATCGCGCACCAGCCGGACGTAGGCGGCGATTTCCGCTGGCAGCGACGCCTCGCGCAGCTCGAGCAGCCGCCCGATGCCGTTCCGGTACTCGCCGCTGCGCTGGGCCTCGGCCTCGCTCAGGTCGTAAGTCCCGCGGCCCGCGTGGGTGTCGAGGAAGAAAAACGCGGCGGGCTTCTTCTTCAGGTGCTCGACGAGCATCATCAGCACCACGTGCTTCAGCACGTCCGCGAAATTGCCGGCGTGGAAGGCGTGGCGGTAGTTCATTTGACGTGCGGCGAGTCTGCGGAACAGGAGTGGATGATATGCGCGTATCAACCAGGACGGGTGTGCTGGCGTTCGGTCTTGTGGCGCTGGCCGCCTGTGCGGCCGATTCGCCGCCTGCATCTCCGGCAGCGCCGGCGGAGGATCCATCGATGCCGGTCGCAGCCAGTCTCGCGTCCGTTACTGAGGCGGCACTCGTCGATGCGGCCGAGCGTACAGGGCGAAGCCGGGCCGATCTCAAGATCTTGAGCGCCGAGGCCGTGACCTGGTCGGACGGCTCGCTGGGCTGCCCACAGCCCGGGATGATGTACACGCAGGCACTGGTGCCCGGATACCGCGTCCGGATCGAGGCGGACGGACAGGTGCTGGACTATCCCTGGTGCCGGGATACCGCGTCAGGATCGGTACGGGCGGACAGGTCATGGACTACCACGCCGGGTCAAGCGGGCGGCCCGTGCTGTGCCCGGCGGAGCGGAGTGCGGAACCCACCCCTGCCAGTGCATCACGGGCCTGAACAGAAGCACGTCGCCCTTGTTGCCGCGGACGTCGCAGGTTCGTGCTGCCCGGAAAAGAACACGCCGCCCGAAGGCGGCGTGTCCAGTCAGGCTACGGGTGGGACCTGGTCATTCCCGGTACATCCCCATGGATGTCGCCTGTGCCCCGATTGCCGTCGCCATCGCTCGCGATCTACTTCGCGACGCAGCCCGCATAGGCGTTCACATAGCCGGCACCGTAGACCGGATCACGCCCCTTCTTGCCCTCGTCGGTTGCCGATTTCGCGAGCCGCGTCTTCAGCTCTCCCAGCGAGATGCCGGGATGTGACTGCTTGATGATCGCGGCCACCGCCGCCGCTGCCGGCGCCGCCATGCTGGTTCCCGCAGCCCAGGTCCAGCTACCGGCGGGAGTCGAGCCGCGCGATGAGCTCAGGACCATGTCAAACGCCCAGCAGGGTACCGTCACCAGAGTTCCGCTCGCCCTCGGCAACGAGCATGCCTCATTGCCTGGATAGGCAAAGTCTCCGCCGGGCGCGGCTACGTTGATGACGGAAGTACCGTAGTTCGTATAGGACGCCTGGCGAGTGAAATCAGTCGCGCCATACGCAAATCCCAGGGGACCAGTTGCCGAAACTGCGATGCCGCTGCCCGACTGCGCCGGCACCGAGACCCAGTTATAGGCATGATCGAGGTCGACTGCGTCGTTGCCGGCAGACGAAACCGTCAGCACGCCATAGCGATTTGCGTAATTGACAGCCTTGTTGACCGCGGCGACCAGTTGCCCGGCGCCTTCATCATTCTTCGGGAACAGGGCCCCGAGGCTCATGTTGATGATGTCGGCTCCCGCACCGCCCTGGCTGACCGGGGTCGCCGCGTAGAGGAGGCCCTCGATCAGCCAGCCAAAATCGCCGCTGCCACTGTGCAGTACCTTCACGCCGATCAGCGTCGCCTCCGGAGCGATGCCGACGACACCGGTCGCGACGTCGACCTGACCCGTGGGATTATTGGCCTTGGCCGCGACGATGCCGGCCACGTGCGTGCCGTGCCAGAACGTGCCGGTGTCCGAATTCCACGGCTCTCCCGGCACGAAAGACCGCGATGCCGCCTCGTCGATCTGACCGACGAGATCGACGTGCGCGTTGTAGATGCCACCATCCAGGATCGCGACACGTACGCCGCTGCCGGTGCAACCCGCACCCCACGCCTCAGGCGCATTCACGGACTGCGGTGCCCACTGGACGTACGGGAAAAAAGTGTCGTTCGGCGGGTTCGGGTCCACGCCCAGGTCGGCGAGATCATACGTCTGTGTCGGCTTCTGCCACTGGACCATCATGTCCGGCGTCACTGCGGAAAACGCCTTGCTGGCCTTGGCCGCCTTCTGGAAGTCTGGATTGGACGAAGTGACGACGCCGATGCCGGTCTCGCCGTGGCTGAATTGCAGCTTGCCGCCAGCCGCCTGGACAGCGCTCGTCTGCGCGTCAGTCCAGCTTCCCCTGGCCTGAAGGACGTACGACTGATCTGGGTTGGCCGCTGCTGCGTCGAGCGACAGGGCGCCCAGACACCCCATTGCGATGACGCTCAGCTTCGTTGCTTGGCTTTTCCTATTCATGCTCGCTCCTGGTGTACAGAAAGTTTCTGGTCAATCCAATCTGCTGGAGTCCAGCACACCGGACAGGTCAACGATCGGCGCAGCGCGCACGGCCTTTCGTGCTTGCATCGGGTTGTGCCCGGCGCCAGGAGGCAGGAGCGGTGTGCGATGACCTGGGGCAACTGCGCCGGGCCTCGATTCCACTCGCGTCTGGAAAAAGAGATCTCCGCGCACATGCGCGGCGGACCGCAACTCCCTCACGGCAGCCCGGCCCTCTTGTTCTGTATTGACCAAGAGCCGTGGCTTTGCGGCCCCGCCTCACAGCGGGTGTGCCCTTCGACGCCTTCCGTGGGACGGAAACTACGCGAGCATTTCGGCGAGTGCAACCACGTCACGGTTTTCGCGCTATCCATGTGACATAAGCGTGAATCGAGCCAACACGAATGGTGCAACCTGCCGCTTGGTAACGGGTGCGTCGACCGCAGCGAGCGCACCTGCGGGCACAAAAAAGGGCCCCGGCCTTGCGGACGGGGCCCTTCGCCGGTAACCCGGCTCAGTGTGACTTACGGGCGGGCGATCGTCACGACCGGCGACGTCCAGACCTGCCAGTGAGCCGGATTCGCCGGGTCACCCAGGGCTTTCAGCGCGCGGATGTTCACCTTGTACTTGCCGTTCGGAACCACCTTGCGGTGATCCGGCGTGCCCTTGCCGTTGTCGTGCATGCGGGTGCCATCCCACGCGAACGCGAAGAACTGCTGGCGCGTGCTGTTACGGCCGACGTAGTCGTCTTCTTCGAAGTTCGAGAACACCGGGTGCACGCGCTTTCCGCTCGCCGCATTGACGATCTCGAACTCCACGCGCCGCACCGGGTGGTTGAAGTGCACGAGGAAGAACGGGACGTCGTCGCCCTGCAAGGTATAGGTCGCGCCATTCGGCTGGTTGAAGAATGACCCGTTCGACAGCTTCGTGAGCCACGGGAACGTGGCGCCGTTGAAGCCGTCCAGTGGCTGAATCGCCTGGTAGTCACCCTTGTACCCGGCGAAGGGTACGCGGTACGGCGAGCCGCCCGCTGTCGGCGTCATGACGATGTAGCCACCGTAGACCGTGCCCTCGGCGAGCGCCGCATCCGCGTCGATCGTGACCTGCACGGTCGACGTGCCGCCCGCAGTCACGGTGACCGGGTTCTGCGAGAAGGTCACCGGCGAGTCGCCGAGGTCGAAGACGAAGGGCACCGTGCCCGGCGAACTGGACGTGCCGGTGTTCGGGATCGCACGGTTGGTCGTGATCGCGTCCTCCTTCGACAGCTTGAACGTCACAGGTGCGCTGCCCGAGTTACGGATCGTGAGCGTGCGCGTCTGTGGGCCGGCCTGGCTTTCTCCAAGCGACAGCTTGCCCGGCGTAACGCCGATCGTGCTGGTGATGGCGTCGTCGATGTCGAGCATGCCGGCGCCCTGCCGGTGCACGTTATCGAGGAAGCCGAGAGGGGGATTGAGCGACCAGACCTTGGGGTCTGCGGTGTTCTGCAGAATGGCGCGAACGTCGGCAGCCTTGGTCCCGGGCTTCGCTTCGAGCAGCAACGCAACGGCGCCTGCCACGTGCGGCGAGGACATCGACGTGCCGCTAAGCGAGGTGTAGCCGCCGAGTTCGAGCGGGTAGGTGGACCAGATGTTGCCGCCGGGGGCGCCCAGGTCCGGCTTCAGAGCCAGGTCGGGCGAGAGGCCGTACGAGCTGAAGCTCGAGATCAGGTTGCCGGTTGGCGACGGCGTGCTGACCTGCCTGCTCCCCAGATTAGATCGTCAGCCCTGCCTGAATGCGGGAATCGACGATGGCACCGGCACTCTGCGTGATCATCACCACCGGAATCGTGATCGCTGGTGTCCCCGCCACGGTCGGAGTCAAAAAGCCGGCCGCGTTGTTGTAAAGAACCACGCCAGACGCGCCGGCATTCTGCGCATTGAATGATTTCTGATAGAAGCTGCACGCGCCGCGACGGATCAACGCGACCTTGCCATTGAGGCTTCCGGCTTCCAGAGGATTACAGCCGTCATTGGTGGTGCTGGTCGTACCAGTCCGCGCCATGAGGAACGCACCGCTTGCGGGTGGCGTCGGCGCGGCACTTGCCGGCGTGAACCCGATCTTGTTGTCGTCGTTGGAGATCGTCGTGTCGGTCGAGATCGCAAACGCATCTTGAAATACAGCAACGTTGTCGAAAGACGCCACGCCGATTACGTCTGTGCCGACGCCGGGCGCGCCAAGCGACCACGTGCCCGTCGCGCCGCTGTTACCCGCCGACGCGACGACGACCACGCCTGCCTTCACCAGCGTGTCACCGACCTGCGCGGTCGGGTACTGCGGCCACTGGTAGGCGGCGCCGAGGCTCTGGTTGACGACCTGCATGCCGTCCGCATAGGCACGCTCCAGTGCCGCGATGATCACGTCGGAGCTGGAGCTGCCGGAGCAACCGAAGACGCGATATGCGCCGAGCGTCACTTCAGGAGCAACGCCCGTCACGCCGGTAACGGATGCCGCCTTGGCGCCCACGATGCCGGACACGTGCGTGCCATGGCCTGCGCAATCATCGGGGTTGTCATCAGGATGCGGGATCAGCGCATCGCCCGAGCTCGCCGCGTCGTATGCATCGCCGACGAAATCGTAGCCATAAGCAACCTTGAAGCCGGGCCCGAAGCCGCCGCCGAGGTCAGGATGGTCGTAATCGATGCCAGTGTCGATGATGCCGACCTTGACGCCCTTGCCGGTCAGGCCGAGCTGCGATCGCGCCAGGTCCGCGCCCGTCTGGGTGACGGCCGTGGCCAAGTCGACGCCGCTCTCGCCGTCGCCTTCAGGCTTTGGCGGCCCATCGACGAGGATGACCGGGTAGACGGCCTTGACGCCAGGCACCGAACGCAGCGTCGCGAGATTCGCTGCGTCGATATCCACGGAGAAGCCGTTCCACAACGTGTCGTACGAGAAGCGCTCTTCAAATTTGACACCAGCTGCCTTGGCCGCGACACGGAACGCCTTCTTCTCCGCCGTCACCTGGGCCGCGCTCCCGCCTTGCGCCTTCGCCTTGCCCTCCAGCTGGACGAACCAGCGTGTTGGTGTCTCACTCTGGCTGGTGGAGACGTAGTTAATCTCGTCGGCCGTAGCCGCCGGCGCCACTGCGCCGATTCCCAGTACAGTTGCGATTGCCGTGCCGAACAGCACGCCAAGTGACCTGATGCGCATTGCCTTCTCCCGCAGAATTGATTGCCGCAAAGAACCAAGCATCGGAGGCGGCCCAGCCCTCTTGTTCCAATTGATCAAGAGCTGTGGCTTTGCGGCCCCACCTCGCGGCGGGTGTGCCCTTCGGCCGGTGCAGAGCGCGAACGCTACTGAGATCCACCAACGAAAACAAGGTGTACAGAGCTTGTCTAACTCCCTGGCTCCCCCAGCCACTCCCTCGGCCTCAGGAAATCCTCGTACAACCGCGCCTCCGGCGTCCCGGGCGCGGGCCTATAGTCGTACTCCCACCGCACCAGCGGCGGCAACGACATCAGGATCGACTCGGTCCGCCCGCCGGTCTGCAGGCCGAACAGCGTGCCGCGGTCGTAGACCAGGTTGAATTCAACATAACGTCCCCGGCGGTATAGCTGGAAGTCCCGTTCCCGCTCCCCGTAGGGCGTGTCCTTCCTCTTCGCGACGATCGGCAGGTACGCCGGCGTGTAGGCGTCGCCGACGCTCTGCATGAACGCAAACGACTTCTCGAATCCCCACTCGTTCATGTCGTCGAAAAAGAGACCGCCGACACCACGTGTCTCGTTGCGATGCTTGAGGAAGAAATATCGGTCGCACCAGTCCTTGTACTTCGCGTACACCTCGGGTCCGAACGGATCGCACGCGGCCTTCGACGCACGATGCCAGTGCAGCACGTCTTCGTCGAACGGGTAGTAGGGCGTGAGATCAAATCCGCCGCCGAACCACCACGCCGCGGGTTCGCCGTCTTTCATCGCGACGAAGTAGCGCACGTTCGCGTGCGAGGTCGGCACGTAGGGATTGCGCGGGTGGATCACCAGCGACACGCCGGTTGCCTCGAAGCTCGCGCCCGCGAGCTCCGGCCGCTGCGCCGTGGCGGAGGCAGGCAGCTTGCCGCCCATCACGTGCGAGAAATTGATGCCCGCCTGTTCGAAGACCGTGCCGTCACGCAGCACGCGGCTCTCGCCGCCGCCGCCTTCGGGCCGCTGCCAGGAGTCGCGGCGGAATGTCGCACCGCCATCGGCCGCCTCGAGCGCGCTCGTGATCGAGTCGTGCAGCGAGCGGAGGTAGTCGATGACGGCGGCAGTGGGGGGCACGGATGTGTTCATGCTCGTCTGTCAGGCTTGTTTCCCGGGGTGGGGGCAGGATAGTGCCAATTTCCCGGTCTACCGGCACGAAATGTGGCTGGCGACGGTTGCCGATTCGCTCCACCGTGGCATACCAGGACCAGGGCGAGGGCCGGATGTGTATAATGACCATAAAAAGTAGTCATATAGATAACGACAATGAACATCCCCGCTGCGGTATTCAAGGCTGAGTGCCTCAGGCTTATGGACGAGGTCGCGCGCAGCGGCCGCGCGGTGGTGATCACGAAGCATGGGAGGCCGGTCGCGCAGCTTGTGCCGGTGCCGGCGGGGCCGACATCACTGTTCGGCTACATGAAAGACACGCTGACGATCGAGGGCGACATCGTCGCACCCTCCAGCGAGCCTTGGAGCGCCGACCTGGGCGATGCGGATCACCTCACGGGCGCGGCGGCAAGCAAACGCCGCACAGGAAGGGTTGCTCGGCGGGCATGAGCGCGCTTCTGCTCGATACCCACGTCTGGCTCTGGTACGCGGAGGGTGTGACAGAGCGGCTGCACCCGGCGGGCGTCAAGAAGCTCGACGCGGCGCGCAGGAGCGGCGGGCTGATCGTGTCGGCCATTTCCGTCTGGGAGATCGGCATGCACGCGGCCCGGGGACGAATTCAGCTCAGCGTGCCTCTGCGCGACTGGGTCGAGCGCTCGCTGGCGGCACCTGGCATTGCGTTCCAGCCCGTGGACGCCGCCGTGGCGGCTGAGAGCACTTTGCTGCCCGGTGAGCCGCAGGGGGATCCCGCAGATAGGTTCCTGATCGCTACGGCGCGACTACTGGGAGTTGCGCTTGCGACGCGGGACGCGCGGATCGTGAAGTACGCGAAAAGCGGCTTTCTGAGAGTCGCAAAAATCTAGGATCGCGTCCGGCCCTTCGCAGGAGCCTTCTTTCTGGCGGCCTTCTTCTTCGGCGCGGCCTTCTTCTTCACGGGTTTCGCGACCGCGCTTCCCGCGGAGTCAGCATCCCCGGCCGCCGCCTTCGTGCCGCCAGTCTTTCCTGTCGCCGTCTTCTTTCCCCAGCGTCCCTTGCGCTCCGGCGCCGCGGCGAGGATCGCCTGGCACTCCTCGAGTGCCAGCGATTTCGGGTCGCGGTCCTTCGGGATCTTGCCGTTCTTGCTGCCGTCGGTGATGTACGGGCCGTAGCGTCCGTTCAGCACCTGGACTCCAGCTTCGGGAAAGTCCCGGATCACACGTGCGGCCTCGACCTCGATCTTCTCGCGGACCAGCTGCATCGCGCGCTCGAGCGTGATCGTGTACGGGTCGTCTTCCTTCTTCAGCGACACGTATTTCTTCGCGCCGTACTGCGCGTAGGGGCCGAAGCGGCCGACCGCGACCTTGATCGGGTAGCCGTCCTCCCATTCGCCGAGCGTGCGCGGCAGCTTGAACAGTTCCATCGCGTCGGCGAGCGTGACGTCGTCCATGTGCTGCCCCGGGCGCAGGCTCGCAAACTTCGGCTTCTCGACGTCTTCACGCGTGCCGAGCTGCACGAAGGCGCCGTACTTGCCATAGCGCACGCTGACTGGCCGTCCCGATACGGGATCGACGCCGATGTCGCGCGCCATCGCGACATCCGAGCGCGTGACGTTTGCCTCGACGTTGTCGATCTGTTTCTTGAGTCCGGTCCAGAAGCGCTCGAGCACGGGCACCCACTCCTCTTCGCCGCGCGCGATGTTGTCGAGTTCGTCTTCCATGCCGGCGGTGAAGTTGAAGTCGACGTAGCGCTCGAAATTCCCGGTCAGGAATCGGTTGACGATCTTGCCGAGGTCGGTGGGCACGAAGCGCTTGTTCAGCAGCTCGCAGTACTTCTTGTAGAGCAGCGTCTGGATGATGCTGGCGTAGGTCGAGGGGCGGCCAATGCCGTACTCCTCGAGCGCCTTGACCAGGCTCGCCTCGGAGTAGCGCGGCGGGGGCTCGGTGAAGTGCTGCTCCGGCTTGATCGCAAGCAGCTTGACCTGGTCGCCCACCTCGAACGCCGGCAGCCGCTTGTCGTCTTCGTCGTCGAGCGTGACGTCGTCGTAGCTCTCGCGATACACGGCCAGGAACCCGGGCTTCACGAGCGTCGAGCCATTGGCGCGCAGCGTGTGGCCCTTTCCGGCAGCAAGGTCGACCGCAACGGTGTCGAACACCGCCGCCTCCATCTGGCTCGCGACCGCGCGCCGCCAGACCAGCGTATAGAGTTTGTGCTGGTCGGGGTCGAGCTTGCCCGCGAGCTGCTCCGGCGTCAGCGCCGGTGAGGTCGGGCGTATCGCCTCGTGCGCTTCCTGCGCGTTCTTCGACTTCGTCTTGTACATGCGCGGCGCATCGGGCAGCGCCTCTGCGCCGTACAGCCGCCCGATCACGCTGCGGATCTCGCGTATCGCCTCGACGCCCAGGCTCACCGAGTCGGTGCGCATGTAGGTGATCAGGCCCACCGGGCCTTCGCCGAAATCCACGCCCTCGTAGAGCTTCTGCGCGGTGCGCATGGTCCGCTGGGCACCAAAGCCGAGCTTGCGCGCGGCTTCCTGCTGCAGCGTCGAGGTGGTGAACGGGGGCGAGGGGTTGCGCTTGCGCTGCTTCTTTTCGACCGACGCGACGGTGAGCTTCCCGCCCGCGGACTGCTCCAGCGCACGACGGACTTCATCCGCGCGATCGGCGCTCGTGATCGTGAACTGCTCGACTTTCCTGCCGTCGAACTCGGTCAGGCGCGCGTTGAACGGCTGCCCACCCTTCTCGGCGTCGGCATCGACCGTCCAGTACTCGCGCGGCTTGAAAGCCGCGATCTCTTCCTCGCGCTCGCAGATCATCCTGAGCGCAGGGCTCTGCACCCGGCCGGCGGACGCACCCGAGAGCCCCGCCTTCTTCCAAAGCAGCGGCGAGAGATTGAATCCAACAAGATAATCCAACGCTCGTCTTGCAAGGTAGGCCTTGACGAGTTCCTCGGCGATCTCCCGCGGCTGGCCGATGGCTTCCTGCACGGCGCTCGCCGTGATCTCGTAGAAGACGCTGCGGTGTACCGCCTTGCCTTCCAGCGCACCCTTCTCCTTCAGCAGTTCGTAGAGGTGCCAGGAAATAGCCTCTCCCTCGCGGTCGGGGTCGGTCGAGAGGTACAGCGCATCGGCCTTCTTCACGGCGCGCGCGATGGCGTCGACGTGCTTCCTGTTCTTGTCGATCAGCTCCCAGCGCATGGCGAACTGCCGCGTTGGATCCACCGCGCCTTCCTTGGGCACCAGGTCGCGAACGTGGCCATAGGACGCCATCACCTCGAAGTCCTTGCCGAGGTACTTCTTGATGGTCTTCGCCTTGGCCGGCGACTCGACGATGACTAGATTCCTGCTCATTGGCTGTCAGCGATTTCCCTTGGCCCAGAAACGATCATGCCGCGGGGGGCCGCGGCATCCGTCCCGACCCCGCCTCGTGCGGCCTCAGTGGACCGCACCGGAATGCTCCTCGAACACCAGGTCCTCCATGCGCGAGAACGCGGTTTCCTGGCCCGGCTGCGTGAAGAGCACCATCAGCACGACCCACTTCAGGCGCTCGATGTCGATGTCGTCGCCGTCGAGCGCCATCAACTTCTCGATCACCAGTTCGCGCTGGGTGGGCGAGAGGATCCCGACCTGCTCGAGGTGCACCAGGAACCCGCGGCAGTCGGTATCGAGGCGCGCCTGCTCGAGCGCGTCGAACACGCGTATTGCCCGTGCCGTCGGCGCGGGCCCGGTGCGCGACGGGTCGCCGGCAAGGTCCTCGAGCCAGCACAGAGCACGCTCGATTTCCCCCGAGGGAAAACCGGCATGTTCGAGTTCCTGCTTCAAGGTGTCGCGGTCGGGCTCTTCGCCCTCATCCAGCTCGCCGTCGAAGTAGTTCTCGAAGAGATAGATGAGGATGTCGAGGACGCCTTCCTTCATTCCTTTTACCCTGGCAGGCGCCGGCAGAAACTTCCACCGGGCTGCTGTGCGATCCGTCCCTCGAGTTCGAGGATTAGCAGCATCGAAGAGACCGCGCCGGCTTCGAACCCGGTGCGAGCGACGAGATCGTCGACGGCCGCGGAATCGAAGCCGAGCGCATCTAACAGGATTTCGTAGTCCTTGTCCAACGCGCACCCGGAATCCTCATGCGCGTCAGGCGCTTCTGCGCGGCTCGCGGGGCGCAAGCCTGCAAGCAGCGCGCCCAGCTCCGTGAATATGTCGTCTGTCGTCTCGACCAGCTTTGCGCCCTGGCGGATGAGCCGGTGGCAGCCGCGTGACAGCGGGCTGTGGATCGAGCCGGGAATCGCGAATACCTCGCGCCCCTGCTCGGCCGCGAGGCGCGCGGTGATCAGTGATCCGCTGCGCAACGCCGCTTCGACCACCAGCGTCCCCACCGAGAGGCCGCTGATCAGGCGGTTGCGCCGAGGGAAGTGCTGCTTGATCGGCGCCGTGCCGGCGGGCAGGTCGGACACGAGTGCACCGCAGGCGACGACCTGCCGTGCGAGTGCTGCATTCTCGGGCGGATAGATGCGGTCCAGCCCGCAGCCGAGCACGGCGATCGTGCGGCCGCTGCCCTCGATGGCCCCGCGATGCGCTGCCGCATCGATGCCGAGCGCGAGCCCGCTCACGATCGCGAGCCCGGCCGCGGCCAGGTGTCCGGCAAAATGTGTCGCGGTGTCGCGCCCGATCGGTGTCGGGTTACGGCTGCCGACGATCGCAAACTGTGGCAGCGACAGCGCTGCGCTGTCTCCCTCGACGAACAGCACCAGCGGCGCGTCGGCAATCTCGGCCAGCAGCGCGGGATACGACGCCGAGCCCCAGGTCACCAGCTGCCGGCACGGCCCTGCAAGCCAGCGCTCGTCCGTCGCGATCCCCTCCACCGAGGGGTTGCGCAGGGCCTTGACTGCGCCGGCTCCGAGCCCGAGCGCTGCAAGCGCAGCCGGCGACTCGCGGGGCAGCGACCGCGGGTCGATATCGTCCCCGGCGGCTCGGCGCAGGATTCCTGCGTGCAGGCCCGGGGCTCGAGCCAGGGCAAGCCAGGGTTTCGGGTCGTCCATGTGCAAAGAGCCTGCCGGAACTGCGCCCGGCAGGCTCTTCGTCAATCTGGCCTGTTCGCGCAGATCCGCGCGAGCGGTTCAGCGCATGAAGTTTTCCTTCCCCAAGGGGTCGTGACCGAAGTCGGGGTGCTTGATGAAGTCGCCGATCCTTATGGGTGCGGTGGATTCGACCACCAGCCCGTAGCTCATGCGGTCGTGCACCGTAAATACCAGCAGCGAGCCGCCGCGCTCGTCCGGCAATGGGAGCGTGTCGTAATTCGCGGTGAATTTCGTCCAGTCCCGTCCCCGGCTGTAGAAGTCGGCGACGTCGAGGCCGCGCGTGAATATGGCCACCACGTTGCCGGGCACCAGGCCGTCGCGCTTGCCGCGATTGATGGCCAGCACCTGGTACTTGCCGGCCACCGCCAGCCCGTCCACCACCGCGATCACCTGCCCGTTCAGTTTCACGTTCTTCGGGGCGCTCAGGATGAGGTCGTCGCCGAATTTCGAAACGGCCGGGAAGGCCAGGTCGCCCTGTTGCATCTCGCGGCCGCTCTCGACGGTCGAGAGGTGGGTAAGCGGATCCTCATGCTTCGCATCGGTCGTAGTGATGACCCGCCCCGTTGCCGCGTACACACCGATGAAGCCGAGCAGGTCCCCGTCGTCCGGGTCGCGCAGCTCCCTGTCCGGATGGACGATCGTGTACTCGGCGCCAGCGGGCGGATTCTCGAGGCCCTTGACGTAGAACTCGTTGAAGCTCCCGCCGGCGAGGTGTCCGCCGCGGAAGCCGACCACGTAGGGCGACTTGTCGACCTGCTTCTTCGTGAGCACGGTCGGGCGCCCCACGAAATTCATCAGGATGTCGTACGGAACCGTGCGGATGGCCTGCGCCAGCGGATCCATCCGGACCTGCGGCGACAGCCGGACCTCGCCGGCGGTACCGATCGTGATTCGTGGCTTGCCGTCCACGTAGATCAGCCGCAGCACGTCACCCGGGTAGATCCAGTGCGGGTTTGCAACCTGCGGGTTCACGTACCAGATTTCCGGCCAGTACCAGGGGTACCTGAGGAATACGGCGGAGATGTCCCAGAGCGTGTCGCCCTTCTTGACGACATAAGTGTCCGGGGCGTCTGGCGCCAAGGGCACGGACATCGACTTGCCCGACGCCTCCTGTGCCGTGGCCGGGGTCGGAATTGCCGCTCCCAGCGCCAGGCAGGTGCCGGCGACGGCGAGCGAAACGGATATGGCGCGGGCCCAGCGGGTCCGGCCGGTCAGTGCGTTCGAGGCGACGCGCAGCATTCGATCCATCCCTTAATCTCCAGCGGGTGTCGGGGTCGCGACTGTCGCCTTATAATCCGGCAGGGCATCGGGCCGCTGCCGACCACGTCTCAGTCGCACCAATTCGCTGGACGGCGACACGGGTCCAGCGGCGGCCCAGCAGTTGTTAAATCGAAGCCGGACATAACTTTAGCAGCATTTCTCAAACAATGGCTAAGCTCAACATTCTCGAATTCCCGGACCCACGCCTCCGTACCGTTGCCAGGCCGGTCGCGGCCGTGGACGATGAGGTGCGCCGCCTGATCGACGACATGCTGGAAACCATGTACGCGGCGCCGGGCGTGGGCCTCGCCGCAACCCAGGTGGATGTCCATCGACGCGTGCTGGTTGCCGACGTGAGCCAGGACCAGGACCAGCCGCTCGCGCTGGTGAACCCGGAAATCCTGGAGCGGGAGGGCACGGTCGAGGCCGAGGAGGGCTGCCTGTCCGTGCCGGGTATTTTCGATACCCTGACCAATCGCTCGTCGCGCATCGTGGTTCGCGCGCTGGGTCGCGATGGGAAGCCTTTTGAGATGGAAGCCGACGGCCTGCTGGCGATATGCATCCAGCACGAAATGGACCACCTCGAGGGCAAGCTGTTCGTCGACTATCTCTCCGATCTCAAGCGAACGCGCATCCGGAAGAAGCTGGAAAAGGAGCGTCGCGAGAACGGTACGGCCTCGGGGCGCCGCGAGCGCAGCTCCGTGCCGGTAATCTAGGACTGCCGGCCCGCATGCCGCGGGCTGCGCCCACCAGCACCCAATGAACTCCCGGCTGCGCATCGTATTCGCCGGCACGCCGGAGTTTTCAGTGCCGGCCCTCGATGCCCTGTACGCGGCCGGCCACGAAATCGTGGCCGTCTATGCGCAACCCGACCGCCCCGCAGGCCGCGGGCGCACGCTCGGCACCGGGCCCGTGAAGCGCCGGGCGCTGGAACTTGGCCTGCGCGTCGAGCAACCACCGTCCCTGAAATCGGAAGAGGCCGTAGCCGTGCTTGCGTCGTTCGCGCCGGACCTCATGGTGGTCGTGGCGTACGGACTCATTCTGCCGCGGGCGGTCCTCGACGTGCCGCGGCTCGGCTGCGTGAACATCCACGCCTCGCTGCTGCCCCGGTGGCGCGGCGCGGCGCCGATACAGCGCGCCATTCTCGCCGGGGACACACGCACCGGCGTCACGATCATGAAGATGGACCCCGGTCTAGACACCGGGCCAATGCTGCTGATTCGCGAAACCGACATCGCTGCGGGCGAGGCGGCCGGCAGCCTGCATGACCGGATTGCCAGGCTGGGCGCGGAAGCGGTAGTCGAGGCGGTCGCGGGCCTGGCGGCCGGCAGCCTGGTGCCTGTGCCGCAGCCGGTCGACGGCGCCACCTACGCGGCCAAGATCCGCAAGGAAGAGGCCACGATCGACTGGACCAGTCCCGCCTCCGCGATCGTCCGGCAGGTGCGTGCCTTCAACCCCTGGCCGGTGGCCGAGACGCGCTGGCAGGGCCGCCAGCTTCGCATCTGGGAGGCGCGGCCACTGGCGGAGGCTCCCTGCGTGCCGGCTCCCGGGGCCGCGGGTGGGCAGTGTGCGCCGGGCCGGGTGATCGAGGCCGAGCCGGGCCGGTTGGTGGTCTCGACGGGTGAAGGATTTCTCGAGGTCCACCGCCTGCAGCTCGCCGGCCGCAATGCCATGCCGGCTGCGGAGTTCCTGAACGCGAATCCGCTCGTGGGCGAGAAACTGGGGTGACGGCCATGCAACCTAGCGCAGCGGAGATTCGTGCGTCGGCGGCGCGCCTGGTGTCCCAGGCCATTGATCGCGGCCGCTCGCTCGACGATCTCCTCTCGGTCGACACGGACGAGGGCTCGGCGCGCGGGCTCAAGCGGGCGCTCTGCTACGGCACGCTGCGCTGGCATTTTCGCCTGATCGAGATCCTCGGCCTGCTGTGCAATCGCCCTCTGGAGGGAATTGCGCCGGAACTGCGCGCCTTGCTCGAGGTGGGGCTGTTCCAGCTGCTGTCGGGCGAGGTTGCAGAACATGCGGCGGTCGCGGAGACGGTCGGCGCCGCGAAGGTAATGGGGCAGGCAAGGGCCAGCGGTTTCGTCAATGCAGTGCTGCGGCGATTCCAGCGCGAGCGCGAGCCGGTGCTGGCCGCCGTGGACCGCGACATCACGATCCGCACGGCGCACCCCCGCTGGTTCGTGGAGGCGCTGAGACGCGACTGCCGCGAGACCTGGCAGGCTACCCTGGAGGCGAACAACGCGCATCCGCCGATGTGGCTCAGGGTGAATCGTATGCGTGCGGACGTCGATGCTTGCGCCGCCGAGCTCGAGGCCGCGGGCTGGACGGTCCACAGGCACCCGTTTGCGCCGGACGCGCTTCGGATCGACCCGCCGGCCGACGTGCGCTCGGTGCCGGGATTCACAGAGGGTCGCGTGTCGGTACAGGACGCCGCTGCCCAGCTCACGGTCGAGCTCCTCGCACCGCAGGCGGGCGATCGCATTCTCGACGCCTGCGCCGCCCCGGGTGGCAAGACCTGCCACTTGCTGGAGCGGGTCGGGGGGCGGGCCGAGGTCACCGCGCTCGACATCGCGGAGCCCCGGCTCGAGCGGATACGAGAAAACCTCCGCCGGCTGGGGCTCGATGCCCGCATCGAAGTCGGCGACCTCGCCGAGGCCGCTCCCTGGTGGGACGGCCGGCCATACGACCGAATCCTGCTCGACGTGCCCTGTTCCGCCACCGGTGTGATCCGCCGGCATCCGGACATCAAGGTGCACAGGCGGGCGCGGGACGTGCCGGTGCTGGCGCGCAGGCAGGAGGAACTGCTCCGCTCGGCCTGGCGACTGCTCAGGCCGGGCGGCACGCTGCTGTACACGACCTGCTCCGTGCTTCGAGCGGAAAATGAGCAAGTCGTCTCCGCCTTCCTCCGCAATACGGGCGACGCGAATGACGATACCCCGGGCCGGAGTGCCGGCTGGCCGGCGCGGCCGACGGGGGCGGGTCCGGGATACCGGGTGCAAGTAGGGGAAGCCGATATGGATGGCTTCTATTATGCTTGCCTGGTCAAGCACCCCTGACGTTGGAAATGAGCAACAGCCAGAGACCATCGCGTCACGGCACGCAGCAATTCCTGCGGCGCGTCGTCGTGCTGTTCGTGTGTTTTCTGGCAACGACGGTCGCGACTGCGGCGCCCGAGGGGATGGGCGTCTCGGTTCGCAGCGCGTCGCTCACGCTGGACGACGAAGTCTACGAACTGGATGCACGGCTCGAACTTCGGCTTCCCGAAGAAGCCCGCGAGGCCATCGAGGCGGGCCTCACGATGCGGCTCGACTACGAGATCATCCTGACGCGCGTCCGGAACTTCATGCTGGACGCGACCGTCGCCGAACTCGCGCAGCGCTACGAACTGAGTTATCACGCGCTCAGCCAGCGCTACCTGGTGCGCAAGCTGAACACCGGCGAGCAGCAGGATTTCGGCACGCTGCAGGCGGCGCTGGATCGGGTCAGCGAGGTTCGCGGCCTGCCGGTGATAGATTCGGCGCTGGTGGAGCCCGACCGGCAGTACGACCTCGGTGTCCGGGCGCATGTCGACCTCAACACCGGTTCCGATGCGCTCAGGTGGATCCTGTTCTGGACCGACGACTGGAGCGTGACGAGCGAGTGGTTCGAATGGCCGGTTCGCCCCTGAAGCGCGCATTGTCGGCGGGCCTGATAGGCCTGGGCGGGCTGCTGTGGCTCGCGGCGATCCTGTTCATGGTGCAGACCGCGCAGAACTCCGAGCAGTTCAGTCGACTGCACCCGTGGATCCTGGGAATCAACATCGCCGGCCTGGTGATGCTGGTGGGACTGCTCGGGACCAAGCTCACGCAGCTGGTGCGCGATTACCGCGGCCAGGTGATCGGGTCCCGGCTCAAGGCCCGCATGGTGTGGATATTCGGCGTGCTCGCGACCCTGCCGATCCTGCTGGTGTACTTCTTCGCCGTGCAGTTCCTGAACAAGGGCATCGACAGCTGGTTCAACGTCGAGATCCGGCAGAGCCTCGACGACGCGCTGGTGCTCAGCCGCTCGGCGCTCGAGACCCGGATGCGCGAGCACCTCGCGGACACACAGGAAGTGGCCGATGAGCTCGCCTCCTACGGGGGGCCGGTGCCTGGCCTGCTCGAGACCTACCGCCAGAGGGTCGGCGCGCTGGACATCGTCGTGGCAACGGATTCCGGGACAGTGATCGCGGTCGGCAAGGGGCTTTCGACGGAGCTGGTCCCCGATGAGGTCCCGGGCGAGGTGCTGCTGCAGGTGAGACAGGGGCGGCCGTTCGTGAGCCTCGAGCCGCAACCAGGGGGTGGCTACCTGGTGCGCACCGCCGTGCCCATGGGCAGCGCGGTGCCGGGCCGTCAACGGCTGGTCGTGCAGGCTATCTATCCGGTCGCGGAGCGGCTCGGCGCGCTGGCGGACACTGTACAGGCGGCGTACCAGCAGTTCGGCGAGAAGGACTACATGCGCAAGCCGTTGAAGGCGAGCTTCATCCTGACGCTGACCGTGGTGCTGCTGCTGTCACTGTTGTCCGCATGGTACGGAGCGATCTTCACCGCGCAGAAGCTGGTGCAGCCTATCCAGGACCTCGTGAAGGGCACGCGCGCGGTTGCGGAGGGCGATCTCGACACGCGCCTGCCGCTCACATCGCACGACGAGATGGGCTTCCTCGTGCATTCGTTCAATGACATGACCAAGCGGCTGCGCCGCGCGCGAGAAGACCAGCTGCGCGCCCAGCAGGCCGCGGAGACCGAGCGCGCCAACCTCGCCGTCATCCTCGCGCGACTGTCCACCGGCGTCGTTTCGCTGGAGCCCGACCTGCGGGTGCGCACGGCAAACCGTGCAGCCGGCATGATCCTCGGTGAAGACCTTGGACCATGCGTCGGCCTGGAACTGGCCGAGCTTGCGGAAGTAGGGGCAAGCGATGGCCTGCTGCGGCAGTTCGTCGAGGCCTGCCGCGCCCGGCTGGCTGCGGGTGACGTCGAGTGGCGCGAGCAGCTCACGTTCAAGTCAGGCACCGGCCGCCGCGTCGTCATGTGCGCCTGCACGCCGCTGCCCTTTGAGGGCAACGAGCCAGGGGGTTACGTGCTGGTGTTCGACGACATCACCACGATGCTGCAGGCGCAGCGCGAGGCGGCCTGGGGCGAAGTCGCGCGCAGGCTGGCGCACGAGATCAAGAATCCGCTGACGCCTATTCGCCTGTCGGCCGAGCGCATGCGGCTGAAACTGATGCCATCCATGAACGAGAAGGACGCGCAGCTGCTCGATCGCGGCACCGAGACGATCGTGCAGCAGGTCGAGGCGATGAAGGAAATGGTGAATGCATTCAGCGAGTACGCGCGCGCGCCGCGATTCGAAATGGCGAATGTCAGCCTGAACAAGCTGGTGACCGAGGTGACCGACCTGTATCGCGCGCAGGTTGCCGGCAGGGGAGTGCGCCTGCGGGTCACGCTCGACCCTGCACTTACGACCGTGGTGGCCGACCAGGGACGCCTGCGGCAGCTGCTCCACAACCTGCTGACGAACGCGGTGGAAGCCCTCGAAGGCCACCCGGACGGCGAGGTGCGGGTCGAGACCCACCTGGCCGTCGGTGGTGAAGTCGATGTCGCCGAGTTCGTGGTCGAGGATAATGGCCCAGGGTTCCCTCGCGAGTTGATCGGCCAGGTCTTCGATCCCTACGTCACGACCAAGGCGCGGGGTACCGGACTCGGCCTCGCAATCGTTCGAAAGATCGTCGAGGAGCATGGTGGCAGCATCGAGGCCGACAACCGCCAGGAAGGCGGTGCGCGAGTGCGTGTGGGCCTGCCGGTGGATGAATCAACGCGTGGCGAGGTGAAGCGCGAGCAGCGCCGACCCGAGCCAAGGAGAGAGCTTGCATGAGTAACGCGCGGATCCTGGTGGTGGACGACGAAGCGGACATCCGCGAGCTGGTGCAGGAGATCCTCACCGAGGAAGGCTACAGCGTGGGGGTCGCGGGTACGGCTGCCGAGGCCAGGACCGCCTGCGCCGGCCAGCCGCCGGACCTGGTGCTGCTCGACATCTGGATGCCAGATACCGACGGAATAACGCTGCTGAGAGAGTGGCAGCAGACATTCGGTGCCGCGCTTCCCGTCGTCATGATGTCCGGCCACGGGACAGTGGAAACCGCAGTGGAGGCGACGCGCCTGGGCGCGCTCGACTACGTAGAAAAGCCGCTGTCGCTGGCCAAGCTGCTGCGCACTGTCCGCAGTGCGCTCGAGGAAGGCGGCCGGCGCCGGCAGGCGGCGCGCAACATCGTGCCGCCGCTGATCGCGCCGGCGGGACGCAGCCGCCTGATGCGCGAGCTGCGCGACCACGTGAAGCAGCTTGCACCGCACGAGGCGCCGGTGCTTGTCGTCGGCGAGCCCGGCACGGGACGCGAGGCATTCGCGCGCTACATGCATTCGCTCGGTCCACATGCCGATGGCCCGTTCGTGACGGCGGTGGCCGGCGCGCTGAATGGAGAAGGCGCCGAGGCCGCGCTCTATGGCTCGGAGTCGGGCGGGGTGGTCCGCAACGGGCTGCTCGAGCAGGCCGAGCGAGGCGTGTTGTTCCTGAACGAGCTGGGAGACCTCGGGCCGGCGGCGCAGCGGCTGCTGTTCTCGGCCATCGACTCTGGCGCGTTCAACCGCGTCGGCGGCAGCACACCCGTGCGCTTCGATGCGCGCATCATTTCCTCTGCCCAGCCTGGATTCGAGACGCACGGTGCGGAGCCGTTCCGCGTGGACCTGCTGTCGCACCTGAATGTGCTGGTGCTCAGGATCCCGCCGTTGCGCGACTACGCGGAGGACGTCCCGGAACTGCTGCGCCACTACGTGGACCGGCTGGTGGATGACGATCGACTGGGATTCCGGCGCTTTGGTGTTGCGGCGCAGAATCGGCTGCGCAACTACCCGTGGCCGGGCAACATCCGCGAGCTGAAGAACCTCGTGCACCGCCTGCTGATCCAGGGCGGACCGCCGGAGATCAGCCTCGACGAGATCGAGCGCGAGATAGCGTCACAGGTCACGGTAGACGAGCCCCTGGTCAAGCAGGACCTGCTGTCGATGCCGCTGCGCGAGGCACGCGAACACTTCGAGCGCGCCTACCTGACGCAGCAGTTGCAGCTCTGCGGGGGAAAGGTCGGACTGCTCGCGAAGCGGGTCGGCATGGAGCGCACGCACCTTTACCGGAAGCTGCGCTCTCTCGGCGTGGACTTCAGGCAGTCGGAGGACTGACCGCCGCCCACTCGAGGGCGCTCACTGGCTGGCGGTCACCATGTAATCGACCGCATTCATCACCGACTGGTCGGTGAAGTCGGCGCGTCCGCCCTTGGCCGGCATGACGCCGCCCTTGCCCTGGAAGCCCAGCAGCGCATGCCGGTACAGCACATCATTGCCCTGCGCGATGCGCGGGGCCCAGGCTGCCTTGTCGCCGATTTTCGGCGCGCCGGCGATGCCGGCCCCGTGGCAGGCGACACAGCCCTGCTGGAAGACCGTCTCGGCCGGAAGGTCGGTGGCTGTGGCCGGTTCTGCCGTCGGTACCGCGAGGGCCGCGTTGTCTTCGCCCGCCACCGCTTCGCGCGCAATCGGATGGATCCTCGCCTCGACCTGCTGCTCGTACAGCGGGTCGTCCTGCCTGTTTGCCACCGAGGTATTGGCCGCGATGATGCGGGCCAGGACGACCAGCGCGATCGCGATACCGACGAGGATGCCGAGTATCAGCAGGAACGTGTCGAAGAACTTGCGGTCGTGCGAAGCGCTCACTGTGGATCCCCGGGATATGCGCCGAAAACGAGGCGGCGAAGTATACCTTGCGCGGCGCGGGCCCGCGCCACCCCGCATCGGCCGGACGCCGGCCCCAAGTCGATGATCCGGTGCGGTTTTCGGTCAGGCGATGGACGCCCTTTCCACGGCCGGTCTATCATCCGCGCCCCGGATGCGCCCGTAGCTCAGCTGGATAGAGTACTGCCCTCCGAAGGCAGGGGTCACAGGTTCGAATCCTGTCGGGCGCGCCACTCGCAAGTCGCAGGCGGATTTCTCTGTGCCGCCCTGGTCGGCCTCGGGAACCCCACCATCCGCCGCGCATCCTCGTCGCGGAGCGAAGCGCGCGGCAGGTCGTAAACGCCGTCAGCTGGTGACTGAGCGGACCAGGTAACCGCCTGACTTCTCGTCTTTTTCCAGGTCGATCAGCTTCCTGGCTTGCGCTTCCTCGAGCAATTGGCTGAAGCTGCGGAAGCCGTGATAGGTCTCGTTAAACCCGGGGCGCTGGCGCTTCAGCGCCTGCTTGATCATTGAGCCCCAGATCTTCTCGTCCTCCTCGCGGTCTTCCGCGAGCGCCTCGATCGTGGCAAGCACGAGGTCGAAGGCTTCCTGTTTCCGCTCGTCTTCAGAACTCGCCGGGTTGGCGCGCGACGCGGGCGGTTCCGCTGAGCCCTGCAAGCTGGCGGCCGCGGGGCTGCTGGCCGCCTGGCGGGGTGCAGACTGCTTGGCGGGTGTCCTGCGGCGACGGCTGCGCTGCTCTTCCTTGCGAACCAGGTCGTCGTAGTAAATGAACTCGTCGCAGTTGGCGATCAGCAGGTCGGACGTCGAACTCTTCACGCCCACGCCGATCACGATCTTGTTGTTCTCGCGCAGCTTGCTCACCAGCGGCGAGAAGTCCGAGTCACCGCTCACGACGACGAACGTGTCCACGTGCGACTTCGTGTAGCAGAGGTCGAGTGCGTCGACGACCATGCGGATGTCGGCGGAGTTCTTGCCCGACATGCGAACGTGCGGGATCTCGATCAGCTCGAACGATGCCTCGTGCATCGGCGCCTTGAATTCCTTGTAGCGCTCCCAGTCGCAGTAGGCCTTCTTGACCACGATGCTGCCCTTCAGCAGCAGCTTCTCGAGCACCTTGCCGATGTCGAACTTCGAGTACTTCGCGTCGCGCACGCCGAGTGCAACGTTCTCGAAGTCGCAGAACACGGCCATGTTGTTGATTGAGGGCTTTGCCATGGCGTAATCCTACACCCGTGTCGCGACCAGCGCGGCTGCGGCAAACATCAGGGTTCCCGCTACCCTGTTGACCGTGCGCATCGCGCGCTCGTCGGTGAAGAAGCGGCGGGCGCGGACTGCGAGCATGGCGTAGCCGGCATTCACGCCGCCGATGATCACCACCAGCATCAGGGCGACCATCCCGATGTCCGCGAGCGTGAGGCTCGCGAAGTCCACCACGCCGGGCAGCAGCGCCGCGTAGAACAGGATGGCCTGTACGTGGCCCATCATCAGCAGCATGCCCGCGCCGTAGTTGCGCCAGAAGTGCCCCTCGTGGGCCGCCCGGCCCAGCGGCGAAACCCGCGGCCTCGCCCGCCAGAGCGCCAGGCCCTGCCACGCCAGGTAGGCCGCACCAGCCCACCTGAGCACGGTGAAGAACGCGCCCATCGAGTGCGCCGCGGCAGCCATGCCGGCGGCAGCGGCGGCGAGAAAGACCAGGTCGCCGGTCAGTACGCCGGCGGCAAGTGCCAGTGCCGGGCGCAGTCCGTCGGCAATGGCGCGCGCCACGATGGCCGTCGCGGCCGGACCGGGCGTCACCGCCGCGACCAGTACCGTGGCGGAGATCGTCAGGAACGCGGTCGGCGACACGGGATGCTTACAGCCAGCCCCTGCGGCGGAAGTAGAGGTAGGGCACGACGGCCGAGACCACCATGGCGAGCAGCGCCAGCGGATAGCCCCAGGGCTTGTCGAGTTCGGGCATGAAGTGGAAGTTCATGCCGTAGACGCTAGCGACCAGTGTCGGCGGCATCATCATGACCGCGGCCACCGAGAAGATCTTGATGATGTTGTTCTGCTCGAGGTTGATGAGCCCGAGCACCGCGTCGAGCAGGAACTGGATCTTGTTGCCGAGGAAACTTGCGTGGTCGGAGAGCGACTGCACGTCGCGCATCGTTGACTTGAACCGTCCGCGCTGCTCCTGTGACAGTGACACGCTGGCTGCCTGCTGTACGTACATCAGCAGGCGCTGGAAGCTCACCAGGCTCTCGCGCGCCTTCGACACCAGGTCGCCGTTCGCACCGATCTTCTCGATCATGGCCTGCAGGTCGCTGTTGCTGGGTGATGCGCCGGCGTTGCGCCGGAAGATCGTGTGCGAAACGCTGTCGAGTTCGGCCTGGATCCGCTCGAGCAGGTCCGCGATTCGCTCGACGAACGACTCGAGCAGTCCGGCGAACAGCGTTGCGGACGACGTGCACGCCGCTGGCGAGCGTTCCACGTAGTGCATGAAGCGCCGGACCGGTGTCGGGTCCACGTAGCGATTGGTGATCAGCCGGCCGTTGGCAAGGATGAAGGTGATTGCGCTCGACTCCGGCCTCATCGAGTCGAGCTTGCTGCCGACCGTGGCCGTCATGTACAGGGCGTTGCCTTCCTCGTACAGGCGGTTCGAGGTCTCGATCTCCTTCATCTCGTCGCGCGTCGGTACATCCACCGTGAGCAGCGACTCGACCGCCTTCTCCTCCTCCGGCGTGGGCTCGAACAGGTCCGCCCACAGGAACTCGTCGGGGAACGACGCCGGTGGCGCGTGTTCCACCCACGTGTATCCGGTGCCGGTCGGGATGAGGAGTCGGAGCATCGAGTGAAAACCCTCGGGGCAGGGCGCCGTTTTAGCACAACGCAGTCGCCCGAGGCAGGCGGCCCGCCAAATGAAAAGGGCCGCGCGGCGATACCGGGCGGCCCCTTGGGCTGTTCTATTTCCGAACCAGACCCGGCGCTACTGCTTTGCCTTCGCAGCGAGCGCGTTCAGCACTTCGAACAGGGCGTCCTCGGAACCGGCCATCGAGACGTCCGTGACGTATTTGCCGTCGACCACCCAGGTCGGAGTGCCGGTGATCTTGTAGCGCTTGTTCAGCTCCTCGGCCTGGCGCAGCTTCGACTCGACGGCGAACGACGCGAACGCCTTCTGGAAATCGGCCTTCGAGACACCGTGCGACACGAAGAACGCCTCGATCTTCTCGGGCGTGTCCATGCGGTTGCCCTTGACGTTTATCTCGCGAAAGATGTCGCCGTTCAGCTGCTGCAGCTTGCCGAGCAGCTCGGCCGTGTAGAACACCCGCGCGTGGGTCTTCAGCAGTTCGTTCCAGGTCGCCGGCATCTGCACGGACACCACGTACGGCGGCTTGCCCTTGCTGTTCCAGGCCTCGATCTTGGGTTCGATCGCGTAACAGTGGGAGCAGGCGTACCAGAACACCTCGACGACCTGCACCTTGCCGGGTGCCACGTCGGTCGGTTGGGCCGGCTTCAGCAGCTTGTACTGCTGGCCTTCAGTGAGTTCGACGGCCGAGGCGCCGTGCGCCGCGAGCAGCAGGATTCCGGCGGCTACCAGCGGCCGGGCCATGCGGGTGATGGTGTTGTTCATGACTGGATCTGACAGTGCAATCGGCCGCGGGTTCAGCGCAGGCCCTGGACGTAGGAAGCCACGGCGTCGATTTCCTCTTCCGAGAGTGCTGCGGCCATGTCGCGCATCATCTGGTTCGGATCCGTGTCACGCGTGCCGGCCTTGTAGGCCCGCAGCTGTATCGCCACGTAGGCCGCATGCTGCCCCTGGATGGAGGGGAAGTCTGCCGGTGCGTTGCCGAGACCGCTCGGGCCGTGGCAGCCGGCGCAGGCCATGACCTTGCCCTCGATGCTGCCGGAGCGATAGACGCGCTGGCCGAGCTTCGCCTTCGAAGGGTCGGTCTCGCCGCCGCGGATCGTCTGCGACGAGTAATACGCCGCGAGGTCGGCCATGTCCTGCTCGCTCAGTATGGCGGCCATCGGCGACATAAGCGGGTTCTGCCGCTTGCCGTCGTGGAAGGCATTGAGCTGCTTCAGGATGTACGACTCGTGCTGCCCGGCGATGCTCGGCCACTCCGGGCTGACGCTGTTGCCGTCCATGCCATGGCAGGCACTGCAGGTTGCGGCCTTGGCCTGGCCGTCCTCCTTGGAGCCCGCGGCCAGCGAAGGCGCAGTCCAGCCGAGGGTGACCGCCAGTGACAGGGCGGCGACGAGTTTCGCGGTCATATAACCACTCCGAACGAGGGGCAAACGAGCCGCAAATTGTACACTACGGTCCCAACGGCGCACCGTAGCGGCTCCACCTCATGTCCACCTATCCACTGGTCCGGTTCGTCACCAGCGCCGACAAGCTCGGGCAGTTCCCGCCCGACACCGGCGTGGAGGTATCAGTCGCAGGCAGGTCGAACGCAGGCAAGTCGAGCGCGATCAATGCGATCACCCGCCGCAAGGGCCTGGCCCGTACCAGCAAGGCCCCGGGCGCGACCCGGTTGATCAATTTCTTTGAACTGGAGGCCGGTCGACGCCTCGTGGACCTGCCGGGCTACGGATTCGCTGCGGTCCCCGGCGAAATGCGCCGTCACTGGGGGCGGCTGGTCACTGGCTATTTCCAGGGCCGCAAGTCGCTGCGTGGATCCATCGTCGTGATGGACGTGCGCCACCCGCTGACACAGAACGATTGCGACATGCTGGAACTCGCGCTGTCACGAAAGGTGCCGGTGCACATCCTGCTCACCAAGGCCGACAAGCTGGGCCGCGGGGCGGCGAGACAGGCTCTGTCGGGCGTACGCCGCGAGGTGGGCGAGGGTGCAGGCGTCCAGCTGTTCTCGTCACTCAGTGGCGATGGCGTGGACGAGGCGCGGCGAGCGCTCGAACGCATGCTCGACGGCCGGGCAGCAGCACCGGGGGCCCAAAAAGAAACCCCGGTTGGACCAGCGGATCCAACCGGGGAAGTTGACCCGGCATTGGGGGATTGACCGGGCGGGTGCAGCGCCCAGGGAGGTAGGCGGGGCACCGAGCGTCTCAATGTCGCTCAAGGATAGAGACCGGGCCAGATGGCCAAAGTTCACGGCGCTTCGCACAAAAAAACGGGTTCCCGCAAGTGCCTGTTCGCCAAAGAAAAATGGGCCCACCCTTGCGGGTGGGCCCATCCTGTCGCGCCACCCGTGGGCGACGCGGCAATCAAGCCTGGATCAGAAGTTGTAGAGGATCGAGAACTGGATGTTGTTCCAGTTGCCGTCGCCCACTTCGTCATTGCCGAGGCTGGGCATGGCCTGCCACTCGAGGCGGGCAGTCCAGGTGTCCATGAAGTTGAAATTCGTGCCCACGCCGCCGATGAACTCCGTGGAGCTCTGCGACTCGTTGCCCTTGGCGCAGCTGCCGCCGAAGCAGACCAGCTCGCCGCCCGTGTACTGGGCCTTGGCGTTCAGCTTGACGTCGCCGATGAACACGCCCACGCGGCCGAACACTTCCCAGCTGTCGTCGATCGGCCAGATGCCGAGCACCGACACCGGCCAGCCCTTGGCGTTCCACTGGCCCTTGATCTTGCCGACGTCCTCGCCCAGGAACGTATCGTAGACCTTGCCTGTGTAGTCAGCGTTGCCGAGGTCGATGTAGGAGATCTCGGTGGCGAAGTAAGGCATCCACTTGTAGCCGACCGTCAGGCTGTAAGGCGTCGCGCCCTGGCCAACGTTCGAATTCTTGACCACCAGGTCGCTTTCGTTGTCAGAGAAGAAAGCATTGAAGCTGTTGTCGATCTTGTCCGAGTTGATGTTGATCTTGCCGTAGCCGATGCCGGCGCCAGCGTAGAAGCCGCTGTCGGCCGCAACGGCCGAACCGGCGACCAGCGCCATCGCAGCAATAAGAGCAATCTTGGTCTTCATGTGTAACGTCCTTGAGGTAGGTGACTGATGTTTCTGCAGCTTTGGCGGGGGACGCCCAAGCAGGCCAGTGGGTAAATGCTACACCGCAGCAATGCAAGAAAGCAACTCATCTAAAGTCCCGGTATCGCACTTTTCCCTAGGTAAAGGGACAGCATCGTTCAAAAATAGTTTCAATGTTGTGAAAATACAACGGTCAAAATTGTGACACTGGCCTCGAAATGCCAGGGCGATGGGCACCCCTCGCACAGCGTGCGCACGAAGACTCGCATGCCGGAAAAGCGACAGGCCCACCCGCCGAGGGGGGTGAGCCCGTGGCAGTGACGCCGAAGTCAGTTCAGCCGCTGATCGAGCCTCAGAACTCGTAGAGCAGGGAGAACTGCAGCCCGTTCCAGTCCCCGGAGCCGCCCGTATCGCTGCTTCCCAGGCTGGGAATTGCCAGCCATTCGAAGCGAGCGGCCCAGTTCTCGAGGAAGGTGGCGTCGACGCCTACGCCGTAGAGGAACTCGGTGGAACTCCCGCTGGTGTGCGCCTTGCCTACGGCGCCATCGGCGGAAACGCGCAAGTCGGCCTTTACGTCTCCGTAGAATCCGCCGACACGGCCAAAGATCTCCCAGTTTTCGTCGATGGGCCAGATGCCCAGCACGCTCGCCTGCCAGCCCGTCGCGTGCCAGTCGATGTTGCCCTTGACCGGAACCTCCACGTATCCATCGATTTCCGTGTCGAATACCAGCGTCGTACCCTTGCCCGTGTAGGACGCCGTGCCGGTGTCGAGATAGCCGGCCTCGACCGCGACGTACTTGATGAATTTGTAGCCGGCGAACGCGCTCCACATGATGTCGGTCTTGTCCGTCTTGACCGACCAGCTCTCCAGCGGATAACCGACTTCGTTAAACGCGAAAATGAACGCGTCGGTCGCATTCGATTTCGGTATCGACATCTGGCTCCAGCCGACGCCAGCGCCAGCGTAGAAGCCGCGGTCATCCGCGGACGCCGATCCTGCGGCCAGCGCCGCTGCTGCGATCAGTAGTGTCGTTAGCTTCATATACCTGCCCCTCCGGGACTGATGTTCATTTTGTAGCCCAACCCCCAAGGCGGAACCCGGGCGGATTCCGCAGCCCGACGCTATACCGATGACGGTGAGCGCTCAAGCCACGGCAACGGACCCCGTCCCCCGGACCAAGGTCCGCCGGTCCCGGAAA
Source organism: uncultured Gammaproteobacteria bacterium (assembly GCA_963793005.1). Classification (GTDB taxonomy): domain Bacteria; phylum Pseudomonadota; class Gammaproteobacteria; order Steroidobacterales; family Steroidobacteraceae; genus RPQJ01. The sequence goes on along the minus strand of CAWBYP010000002.1, from coordinate 1,616,438 downwards.
ACACCGGCGCCGATCAGAATCGCCAGACCGCGCTCGCGATCCAGAGCTCAGAGGCGTTCGTGTCCGCGATCTCGAATCCCTGGTACTCGGCGTTCACGGTGAAGTGATCGGTGAAGTTCCAGCCCGCACCGAGACCCCACGAAAAGTCCGTGCCATCGTCGCTGCCACGCACGGGTCCGCTGAAGTCGGCGTTCCACATCAGGGCGCCGAGTTTCGCGAAAACCTCGAACTGCTCGGTGACGGGCCATCGACCGATGGCGCTGAAGTTCCAGCCGTCGATGTCCACGGTTTCCCCGTATTTTTCCGGGCTTCCGCCGTCGATCCACTCGACCTCGACGCCGAAGTACTTCATGAAATTGTAGCCGGCGCCGAGCTTGTACGCCGTGTCCCCGGCATCCCAGCCGCCGCCGATGTCGAGCTGGTAGTAACCGATGCCGCCTTCGACATAGAAACCATCATCTGCCGCATATGCCGGCGATGCCACCAGGGCGATCGCAGCAACGGCCACATGCATGAGTTTCATAACGCCTCCATGGTCTCAGAGGCGGCAACGCATCGGTGCGCGGACTCGCGCCACGACGTGCCGCGGATCCAGTTGGAACCGACCAATGCTAGGCGCCTCTCCGTCGGGCCGGCAACTGGGACAAGTGCTCATGCGGCACGGCCGCCGCGACGCGGGCCGGGCCCGGTGGCGGACGGCCGACTGCCGGGGCTGCTGTCCTCAGTGCGCCTCGTCCCAGTTCGAACCGCGCCCAACCTCGACCTTCAGCGGCACCGTGAGGCTCGCCGCCGCCGACATGCGCTCGCGCAGGCCGTTTTCCACCCGGGCGAGGTCTTTCTCGGCGACCTCGAGTACCAGTTCGTCGTGCACCTGCATCACGAGCCGGGCCCCGGCGTCGCCACGCAGCCAGTCGTGCACGTCGATCATCGCGCGCTTGATGATGTCCGCGGCCGTTCCCTGCATCGGTGCGTTGATGGCGCTGCGCTCGGCGTACTGGCGGAGCTGCTGGTTCTTCGAGCGGATCTCCCGCAGGTACAGGCGCCGGCCGGCGACGGTCTCCACGTAGCCCTGCTCGCGGGCGATCGCGCGCGTCTCGTCCATGTAGCGCTTGACGCCCGGATAGCGGTGGAAATAGAGATCCACGTACTGCTGTGCCGCCCCGCGCTCGATGCCGAGCTGGCGGGCAAGCCCGAACGCGGACATGCCGTAGATCAGGCCGAAGTTGATGGCCTTGGCAGCACGACGCTGGTCGGGCGTGACCTTGTCCGCCGCGACGCCGAACACCTCGGCGGCCGTGGCCTGGTGGATGTCGCGGTCTTCGGCGAACGCCTTCAGCAGGCCCTCGTCGCCCGAGAGGTGCGCCATGATCCGCAGCTCGATCTGTGAATAGTCGGCGGCGACCAGCAAATGGCCGGGCGGCGCCACGAACGCCTGCCTGATGCGGCGTCCTTCCGGCGTGCGGATCGGGATGTTCTGCAGGTTCGGGTCGGTGGAGGACAATCGCCCCGTCGCGGCGACCGCCTGGTGATACGAGGTGTGTACGCGCCCGGTGCGTGGGTCCACCTGGCCCGGCAGCTTGTCGGTGTAGGTGGAGCGCAGCTTTGCCATGCCGCGGTAATCGAGCACGATGCGCGGCAGCTCGTACTCATCGGCCAGTTCCTCGAGCACGTCCTCGGCAGTCGAAGGCTGGCCCTTCGCAGTCTTGCGACGCGCCGGCAGGCCAAGCTTGCCGAACAGCACTTCCTGCAGCTGCTTCGGCGAATCCACGTTGAACGGTCCGCCAGCTGCCGCGTGGGCCCTGGCCTGGAGCTCGAGCAGCTTCTTCGACAGCTCATGGCTCTGCTGCCTGAGCATCGCAGTGTCGATCAGCACGCCGGTGTGCTCCATGTCGAGCAGCACTGGTACCAGCGGCTGCTCGATGTCCTCGTAGAGCCGGCGCAGCGAGGGGATCTCCTCGATCCGTGGCCACAGGGCCTGGTGCAGACGCAACGTGATGTCAGCGTCTTCTGCCGAGTATTCGCCCGCAGTCTCGACTGGCACCTCGGCGAACGGCAGCTGCTTAGCACCCTTGCCCGCCACGTCCTCGTAGCTGATGGTCTCGATGCCGAGGTAGTGCCGGGCCACGGAGTCCATGTCGTGCCGGGTGGCGGTGCTGTCGAGCACGTAGGACTCGAGCATCGAGTCGTACTTCATTCCCCGCAGCTCGATGCCGTGGTTGCGCAGCACGTGGGCGTCGTACTTGAGGTGGTGGCCGAGCTTCGCGCGCTCCGGGTCCTCGAGCAGGGGCTTCAGTCGAGCGAGGACCGCTCTGCGATCGAGCTGGTCCGGCGAGCCGGGGCTGGTGTGCGCGAGTGGCACATAAGCGGCGCGGCCGGGCTCCACGCAGAACGAGACACCGACGATCTCCGCCTGCATGTAGTCGAGCGAAGTCGTCTCGGTATCGAATGCAACCAGTTCCGCCGCCTCGAGCTGCCCCATCCAGCGCTCGAAAGCCACCTGGTCGAGAATCAGCTCGTATTCGCGACGGCCCGGATCGGCCGCAGGATGTGCGGCCGCCTCGGCTGCTCGGCTGTAGCGAGGGAAGCCGTCGCCGGTCTCTGCCGCAGCGTGCGCCCTCGCAGCAGACAGTTCCGATGCCGGTGCGCCGGCAGGGTCGCCGCCGGCAAGCTGCTTCAGCAACGACCTCAATTCGAGCCGCGAGTAAAGCTCGCGCAACTTCTCGACGTCCGGCACCCCGCGCACGAGTTCGCGATGCGTGAGTGGCAGTTCGAGATCGCAGTCGATGGTGGCAAGTTTCCGCGACAGCGCGAGATCGTCGGTGTGGGCGCGCAGGCTCTCGCCCACCTTGCCTGCGATCTCGTCCTGGTGCGCGAGCAGGTTGTCGACCGTCGTGTACTCGTTGAGCCACTTTGCGGCGGTCTTCGGGCCCACCTTGGGTACGCCCGGAATGTTGTCCGAGGAGTCGCCCATCAGTGCGAGGTAGTCGACGATCTGCTCGGGGTACACGTCGAACTTGAGCTTGACGCCCTCGCGGTCGAGCGAGGAGCCGGTCATGGTGTTCACCAGCCCGATGCGCCCATCGACCAGCTGCGCCATGTCCTTGTCGCCGGTGGAGATCACGACGTCGAGACCGTCGTCGGCCGCACGCCGCGCCAGCGTGCCGATCACGTCGTCGGCTTCGACACCCTCGATGCGCAGCAGCGGCATGCCGAGTGCCTGCACCGCCTCGATCAGCGGGGCGACCTGCGCGCGCAGGTCGTCGGGCATCGGCGGACGCTGCGCCTTGTACTCGGCGAAGAGTTCGTCGCGGAACGTCCGTCCGGGCGCGTCGAAGACCACGCCGACCAGCGCCGGCGCGAGTTCCTTCTCGAGCTTCGCCAGCATGTTGAGCACGCCGAGCACGGCTCCGGTCGGCTCACCCTTGGAATTGGAAAGCGGCGGAAGTGCGTGGAAGGCCCGGTACAGGTACGAGGAGCCGTCCACCAGCACCAGTGTTGGAGTTTCAGTCACCCGCCGTTGATCCTTCGGGCTCAGTTGCGGGCAGGGTCGCAGGTGCCGACCCTGGCGATGGGCCCGGCGTCGGCGACGCGACCGGCGCCGGCTTCTTCAACTGTTCGTCTTCGGGTTTGAGTGGCGCCGGCGAAACGGGGGCCGCCTGCGGGTCCCCGGGTGTCGCGCTGCCGGGCGGTGCAGTGGACGGGGCAGTCTGCGGGGCCGTGGCAGATGGTGCAGGCCGGATGACCACCGGGCCCGCCTTCTCGGGCAGTGTCAGCGGGCCCTTGTAGCCGCACCCGGCGGTGAGCAATCCGAGGCTGGCCACGGCTGCCGAGACTGCAAGGAGATTCCGGGCCTTCATGTGCGCGCGCCCCCGGCCATCGCCTGCGCGGCGCCTTCCAGCACCATGATCGTCAGGCGCGAAATGCACACGAGCCGCTGCTTGTCGTCCTCGCTGCGGATTTCCCAGACCTGTGAGCGCGACCCGATGTGGATCGGGCGAGCCGTTCCCGTTACCAGCCCGGTGCGCGCCGACCGGATGTGGTTCGAGTTGATCTCGAGCCCGACACAGTAGAAACGGCTCATATCCACGCAGTGCTGTGCCGCGACGCTGCCGAGCGTCTCTGCCAGCGCAGCGGAGGCGCCGCCGTGCAGCAGGCCGAATGGCTGGATCGTGCGTGCATCCACGGGCAGCGTGCCGCGCAGGAAATCGGGGCCGATCTCGGTAAAACGCAGGTCGAGGTGCTCGACCATGCTGCCGCGTGAGTAGCCCTGGATTTCATCCAGCGTGAAGGGCTTGAACCAGATGCTCATTCCGGGGTGTCCAGGTCGGGCCCGGCTCAGGCCGGGCGGGGGCTGGGAAGTGATTCACCCCGGATTGTACCTGCCGGCCCGCCCCAGCCCTCGAGGTCCCTGGCAATGGCGGCGGGAGCCCCGACAGGGCAGAATTGCTGCACAGCAAAATCAAGTACCGGAGCGCCCAGATGGTCGACTACAACGCCCCCCTGAAACAGATGAGATTCACGATCGAGCACCTGGCCGACTTCGCCGACGTGGGTGCGCTGCCCGATTTCCAGTCCGTGGACGGCGACATGGTCGAGGCGGTGCTCGAGGAGGCATCGAAATTTGCCACCGGGGTGCTGGCCCCGACCAATGTGATCGGTGACCGGCAGGGCGTTAAGGTCGTCGGCGACGGGGTCGAGGTGCCGGCGGAATTCACCGACGCCTACGGCAAGTTCTGTGAGGGCGGCTGGCCGGGCATCGCGAGCAACCCCGAGTTCGGCGGGCAGGGCCTGCCGAAAGTCCTCTCGATCGCCTGCGACGAGATGTGGGCGGCGTCGAACGTCGCGTTCGCGTTGTGCCCCGAGCTGTCACAGGGCGCGATCCTGGCCATGGATCGCCACGGCACCGAGGATCTCAAGGCAACGTTCCTTGAAAAGCTCGTGTCCGGCCAGTGGTCGGGCACGATGTGCCTGACCGAGGCGCAGGCGGGTTCCGACCTGTCGAGCCTCACTTCCCGCGCCGAGCCGAAGGGCGATCGCTACCTGATCACCGGCCAGAAGATCTTCATCACCTGGGGCGACCACCCCATGGCGGAGAACATCGTGCACCTGGTGCTCGCGCGCCTGCCGGACGCGCCGCCGGGCACGAAGGGCATCTCGCTGTTCCTGGTGCCCAAGTACAAGGTGAACGACGACGGCAGCCTCGGTGAGCGCAACGACAACTACTGCGTCTCGGTCGAGCACAAGATGGGCATCCACGCGAGCCCGACCTGCGTCATGTCCTTCGGCGACAAGGGCGGAGCCGAGGGATTCCTGGTCGGCAAGCCGAACGAAGGCCTGGCGGCGATGTTCACGATGATGAACTACATGCGACTGGGCGTCGGCATCCAGGGCGTCGGGCTGGCGGACCGCTCCTACCAGGCGGCCGTCGCCTGGGCCCGCGATCGCACGCAGGGTCGTGCGCCGGGCGAGAAGGGCAAGGTCGCGATCATCCGTCACCCGGATGTTCGCCGCATGCTGCTCACGATGCGCGCGCTCACGCAGGCGAGCCGTGCGATCTGCTACTACACAGCCTCCTGTCTCGACCGCGCAGCACACTGTGCCGACGCCGAGGCCGCCGCGATGTACGATGCGCGCGCCGACCTGCTGACGCCCATCGCAAAGGCATGGACCACCGAAGCCTCGCTCGAGGTTACCTCGCACGGCATACAGGTCCATGGCGGCATGGGTTACGTCGAGGAGACGGGCGTCGCCCAGTTCTACCGCGACGCACGAATCGCGCCGATCTACGAGGGCACGAACGGGATCCAGGCGGTCGACCTCGTAGGCCGCAAGCTGCTGCGCGATGGCGGCGCCACCGTGTCCGCATTCGTCTCCGACATGCGGGCCGTCGACGCCCCGCTCGCCAACGCCGGCGAGCAGTTCGCGGTAGTACGCAGCGCGCTGGCGCGCGCGCTGGACGAACTCGTCGAGTGCTCGACGCACATCCTCACTGGCGCGAAGCGCGATCCGGAACTCGCGAGTGCGGCCGCGTTCAACTACCTGATGCTGCTCGGTACCGCCATCGGGGGCTGGCAGCTCGCGCGCGGCGCGCTGGTCGCCGAAGGCGAGCTGGCGGCGGGTGGCGACAAGGCCTTCCTCGACGCGCAGGTGGTGATGGCACGGTTCTACGCGGAGCAGGTGCTGCCGCGCTGCACGGCGTATGCGGCGGCCATTCGCGCAGGCAGCGGGTCGACCATGGCGCTGGCAGCGGACGCCTTCTGAACGGGCGATGACGGGCCGCGCCCAGGATCCAGCCAGTGCGCCCGCGGGCGCGGGGGGCGCGTGGGTGACGCTCGACGAATGCCTGGATCGCGCGCCGGCGGCGCTGCACCCGTGGCTTGCCGAGCCCGGGCTGCTCACGGCCCTGGTGCGCCGTGCATGCGGGTGCGAAACGCAGTTTCGGCTGCTGCACGTCGAGCACTCGCCACTTTCCGCGACGCTCGCACATCGAATGGGTGTTGCCGACGCTGGCTGCCTGGTCCGCGAGATTGAGTTTTCGTGTGGCAGCGCGCGCTGGGTCTTTGCGCAATCCGTGTTCCCGGACTCCACCGTTCGCCAGCACCCGTGGCTCGCGGAGCTCGGTAACGTAGCGCTCGGCGAGTCGCTGCTGGGCCAGCCGGAAGTGAGTCGGCAGCCACTGGAGTATCGCGAGATCGCGGCGGACGAAGAACTCGCGGTCGCAGCCGGCGGCCTCGATCGTCCGGCGTGGGCCCGCCGTGCCGTCTACCGGTTGTCCATGGCGCCGATCATGGTGCAGGAGGTGTTCCTGCCGGCGCTGATCAACGATGGCCGGGCGTCGACCCGGCCGGGGAGCACTGCATGAGATACGAATTCGCACCGCCGATGGCGCCGACTGTCGAGATCGACGGAGTAGCTGCGCGCTTTCCCGTGCACCGGATCTATTGCGTCGGACGCAACTATGCTGCTCACGCGCGCGAGATGGGCATGGACCCGGAGCGCGAGCCGCCGTTTTTCTTTTCCAAGCCTGCCGACGCCGTGATCGCCAACGGCGCCGCTGTCCCGTACCCGCCACGCACCTCGAACCTTCATCACGAGATCGAACTCGTCGTCGCGATCGGCGAGGGCGGCCGAGATATCCCTGTCGGCAATGCGCTGGCGCACGTGTTCGGCTACGCGGTCGGCAACGACCTCACCCGGCGCGACCTGCAGTTCGCGGCCCGCGAGAAGGGCCAGCCCTGGGATGTCTCCAAGGGTTTCGATCACTCGGCACCGGTGAGCGCGATACGTCGCGTCGCCGACGTCGGGCACCTGTCGCGCGGCGCGATCTGGATCGAGGTGAATGGCGAACCGCGGCAACGCGCGGACCTCTGCGAGATGATCTGGAACGTGCCGGAGATCGTCAGTGAACTCTCGGCGCTGTTCGAATTGAAGCCGGGCGACCTGGTCTTCACCGGTACACCGGCCGGCGTGGGTCCCGTGGTACGCGGCGACAGCCTGGTCGGCGGCATCGAAGGGCTCGATACGCTGCGAACCACCATCGTCTGACCGCGCGGAGGCGATCATGGCCATCAAGCTCTACACTTACTGGCGCAGTTCCGCCGCGTTCCGCGTGCGGATCGCACTCAACCTCAAGGGACTCGACTACGAGTCCGTGCCGAAGCACCTGCTGCGCGGCGGCGGGGAGCAGCGCGCCGGCGACTACCTCGAGTTGAATCCGCAGGGCCTGGTGCCGGCGCTCGAGCACGACGGCACGTTGGTCACGCAGTCGTTCGCGATCTGCGAGTACCTGGAGGAAATCCGTCCCGAGCCGCGACTGTTGCCGGGCGACGCAGCCGCACGTGCGCAGATTCGCGCGATGGCGCTCGCGGTGGCCTGCGACATCCATCCGCTCAACAACCTGCGCGTGCTGCAGTACCTGCGCGGCGAGTTGAGCCAGCCCGACGAGGCCGTGAACCGCTGGGCGCAGCACTGGATCGCCGGCGGATTCCAGGCGCTCGAGCAGTGGATCGGTCGGTACTCGACGGATGGCCGCCACTGCCACGGTTCAGCCGTGACGCTGGCCGACGTGTTCCTGCTGCCGCAGGTGTTCAACGCAAGGCGTGTGGAGCTGGACCTCGGGCCTTACCCGCGCCTTGCTGCGGTTGCGGCACACCTCGAGGCGCTGCCTGCGTTCGCGGCCGCGAGGCCCGATGCACAGCCCGACGCGGAGTAGGAAAAGGTACCCTCGCCGCTGGCGGCTATGACTTGCGGTCGCGGCGCTTTGCGCCGATCCGCCTGTATGCCTCGCGGAAGGGGATGCCTTCCTTTGCCACGAGTTCGTTCGCCTCGGCGGCCGCGTGGATGTCGGGATCGAGGCGTATCCGTTCCGGCTGGAACCGGATCTGCGGGATCGCTGCCGCCATGATGTCCAGCGACTCATGGCAGATGTCCAGCGACCGGAACAGCGGCGCCTTGATCAGCTGCAGGTCGCGCTGGTAGCCGGAGGGCAGCTTGGCGGTAATGCCGAGCACCTCGATGAGGCAGGCCTGGGCCGTCGCAGTCCGGCCGCGCACCAGTTCGAAGACGTCGGGATTGCGCTTCTGAGGCATGATCGACGAGCCGGTCGTGAATGCGTCCGGCAGCGTGACGAAGCCGAATTCCCGCGTGTAGAACAGCAGCAGGTCCGAAGCGAGGCGCCCGAGGTCCTGCATCAGCAGGGTTACCTGGAACAGAACTTCCGCTTCGGCCTTGCCGCGCGAGAGCTGCACGGCGGTCACCGGCTCGTGCGTCACCGGAAACCCGAGCCGGGTCGTGGTGCCTGCGCGGTCCAGTGGCAGATTCGGCGTTCCGTAGCCGGCGGCCGAGCCCAGCGGGTTCTTCAGGATCCGGCGATGCGCATGGCGCAGCCCATCGGCATCGTCCTGGATCTCGGCGGCAAATCCGCCGGCCCAGAGCGCCACCGAGCTCGGCATGGCCTGCTGCATGTGGGTGTATCCCGGAAGCGTGATGTCGCCTTGTTCTGCTGCGAGCGACTCGAGCGCTGCGACGACTCGATGCGCGTCTTCGACCAGCGATTCGACGGCGTCGCGCAGGTAGAGCCTGAGCGCCGTGAGGACCTGGTCGTTGCGTGAGCGGCCTGCATGCAGCCGCGCGCCCGCCTCGCCGATGCGCGCGGTCAGCAGGGTCTCCAGCGCGGTCTGCCCGTCCTCGAGATCGAGCGTCACAGACCACTCGCCACGCGCGTGTGCTGCGCCGATGGCCGCGAGTCCGTCGCGGATTGCCGCGAGCGACGCATCGTCGAGCAGCCCGCAGTCGTGCAGGGCTTCCGCGTGCGCGGTCGACGCCTGCACGTCGTAGGCCACCAGGCGGTTGTCGAGCATGTGGTCCTCGCCCGCCGTGTAGCGCAGCACCCGCTCGTCGAGCGGGCCGCCCTTATCCCAGAGCCGGGTCATCACCCCGCACCCTGCTCTGCAGGGGACAGCGCCCTGGTGTCGGCGACCACCAGCGTGCCGGTGCCCTCGTTGGTGAAGATCTCGGCGAGCAGGGCATCCGGAGCGGCATACGAGATGACGTGCACGCGTCGAACGCCACCACGGATCGCGGTCTCGATCGCGCTCGACTTCGGCAGCATGCCGTCTGCGAGCGCTCCTTCCTCGCGCAACCGTCGCAGGCCCGCCACGTCCGTGTAGGAAATCAGCGACTGAGGGTCGTCGAGTCGCTCGAGGATGCCCGGTGCGCCGGTGCAGAGGATCAGCTTCTCGGCATCCATTGCGCCACCGATCGCGGCGGCGACGGTGTCGGCATTGATGTTCAACAAGTGGCCCGCGGCGTCGCACGAGAGCGGGCTAACGACGGGCAGGAAGCCGGCGTCCAGCAGCCGTGTGATCACCGAGCCGTCCACGCTGTCGATGTCGCCGACCATGCCGTAGTCGACGACCTCGCCGTTCGCGAGCGTCACCGGCGCGCGCTTGTGCGCCTTCACCAGCCCCGCATCCACGCCGGAGAGGCCGATCGCGCCGATGCCGAACTCGCGGCACAGGCCGAGCAGGCGCGTATTGATCAGCCCGTTCAGGACCATGCACGCGACGTCGATGGCGCCGCCGTCGGTGACGCGGCGCCCCTGCACCATGCGCGTCTCGATGCCGAGTTTCTTCGTGAGTGTGTCGAGCTGCGGGCCGCCGCCGTGCACCAGCACCACGCGGATGCCGAGGTGGTGCAGGATCGCGACCTGCTCCATGAGGCTGCGCATGACCGCGCCGTCGCGGAACGCGCCACCGCCGGTCTTGATGACGAAGACCTTGCCCTTGTACATGTGGATGTACGGTGCTGCGCCGCGCAGCGCACGCACGGTCACGGCCTGTTCGCCCTTGTGTCCGATCATTCCGAATACCCCTTGAGCAACCTGTAGAGCACCGCCATCTGCACCGTCATCCGGTTGGCGGCTTCCATGACCACGCGGCTGCGCGGCCCGTCGAGTACCTCGTCCGCGACGGCGACGTTGCGCCGCACGGGCAGGCAATGCATGAAGTGACAGTCGGGTCGGGCAGGCCCGAACCAGGCGTCACGGACCTGCCATCCGGAGAGCGGTTCGCGCAGCCTTGCCTCGGCTTCCGAATCGCCGTAGCAGGTGGCCGACCCCCATTCCTTCGCGTAGAGCACGCTGGCACCTGCGAGCGCGGCGTTGCGGTCGCTCGTTTCGCTGACGGTCCCGCCCGACGTCGCAGCGGCGGCCCGCGCCTTGTTCATTATGGCGTCCGGCAATGCGTAGCCATCCGGCCGCAGCACCACCACTTCCATGCCGCGTTGCGCGGCCATGTGCACGGTCGCGGCGGGAACCGCCAGCGGCAGTGCGCGCGGGTGGTGCACCCAGGAGAGCACGAACTTGCCGGTGCGTGGTACTTTGATGTCGTCCATCGTCTTCCAGTCGGCAAGCGCCTGGCAGGGATGGTTGACGGCCGACTCCATGTTCACAAACGGCTTGTCGCACAGCCCCGCCATGGCCAGGAACTGCTTCTCGGCGAGGTCCGCGGCCAGGTCCTTGCCCTCGGCAAAGGAACGAACGCCCAGCGCATCGCAGTAGGAGGAGAGCACGGGGATCGCTTCGCGAACGTGCTCGGCCGCGCCGCCGCTCATCACCGCGCCCAGGCGCGTTTCGAACTGCCAGGTGCCCTGGCCAGGTGTCACGACGAACGACGTCCCGCCGAGCCGCATCATGCCGGCCTGGAACGAGGCCAGCGTCCGCAGCGACGGATTCATGAACAGCAGGCCAAGTATCCTGCCGGCCAGTGCACGCGGCTCCGGTCTCTGCTGCAGGCTACGCGCCAGGCCGACCAGGTCGTCCACCTGGTCGCGGCTGAAATCTGCGAGGTCGAGAAACTGTTTCATTGGATTGTGTCGGGCAGGGCCGCAGGCGGAATCAGGCCGGCAGCGAAGCGAGCGTGTCGCGGAGCTGGGCAATGTGCCGCTCCTCGATCACGTAGGGTGCGAGCACGCGCACGACGTGCGGGTCGGCGCTGGTACCGGTGAGGATGTCGCGCTCGAGCAGTTCGCGCTGCACCTCCTTGGCAGGCCGGCGGGTCCGCAGGCCCGCCAGCAGCCCAGCGCCCTGCACCGACACGACCGGACCCACCACGCAGGTCTCGCGCAGCTGCAGCGATCGCTCCCGGACATTGTCGAGCAGGCCCTCGGACTCGATGATGTCCACGACCGCTTCGATCAGCGCGCATGCCATCGGGCCGCCGCCGAAGGTCGTGCCCAGGTCATCGACCGCCAGGTGCGCAGCGACGTGATCGGCCATCAGCAGCGCGGAGCAGGGGAAACCAGCGCCGAGCGCCTTGGCTGTCGTGACCATGTCCGGCGTGACGCCGTGCATGTTGGCGGCAAACGGGAATCCGGTGCGGCCCATGCCGCACTGTACTTCGTCGAAGATCAGCAGCGCACAGGTTTCGCCGCACTTATCACGCAGCGCCGTGAGGAACGACATGCCGAGGTCCACCGCGCCTGCAACTCCCTGCACGGGCTCGACGATCACGGCCGCGGTGTCGGTGCCGACGGCACGCGCGACCGCGTCGTGGTCTCCGCGCGGGACGAACTCGACCTCGAACGGTGCCTGCGGGAATCCGTACCACTTGGCAGCCGCGCCCCAGGTGACCGCGCCGGCTGCCGCGGTCCGGCCGTGGAAACTGCCTTCGACGGCCACGACCTTGCGGCGGCCCGTGATTCGCAGCGCAAGTTTCAGCGCGTTCTCGTTCGCTTCCGCCCCGGAATTGCCGAAGAACACCGTATTGAGCCCGAGGCCTGCGAATCGCACGAGTCGCGTCGCGGCGCGTTCACGCACCTCGAGCGGAACCGCGTTGCTCTGGAACAGCAGCGATTTCGCCTGCCCCTCGAGCGCATCGATCCAGCGCGGATGCGAGTAGCCGAGCGCTGCGACGGCATGGCCGCCATACAAGTCGAGGATGCGGCGTCCATTGCGCGTGTGCAGGTGCACGCCCGAGGCGCCTGCGATGTCGAGCGGCCACTGCGCATAGACCTGCGCCAGGTGGTCCGCCGGCGGCGTCCACGCCGCAGGCGCGCTCGCGGCCTGGCTTGCGTGCGTCATCGCGTCACGTCCATCCGGCCGCGGGCATCATCAGCCCGGCGGTCTCTTCGTGCCCGAGCATGCGGTTCATCCACTGCACCGCGCCACCGGCGGCGCCTTTGGTCAGGTTGTCGATGGCGCAGGTCACGACCACGTTCTGGCCGCGGGCGACACCGGACAGCTCGGCGAAGTTGCTGGCCACCACGTCCTTGATGCGTGGCGGTTCGCCGCCGACGCGCACGAATACCGACTGTTCGTAGTAGTCGCGCAGCGTCGCCACGAGTTCGTGGGTCGTGAGCGGCGCGCGTGCGACAGCCTGGACGGTCACGTAGATGCCGCGTGCAAACGGCCCCGAGTGCGGCACGAAATTGAATTCCGCCTCGACGCCGGTCGCCGCCAGCGCGAGCGCGGCAATTTCCGGCTCATGGCGGTGCGCGAGCGCGTTGTAAGCGTACATGTCCGCGTGTCGCTGCGGATGGTGTGTCCCCGTGGTGGGCTGGCGACCCGAGCCGGTGCTGCCGGTGACGCCGGTGACGAAGACCCGCTGGTCGGCCAGCCCCAGCGCGAGCAGCGGAACGCTCGCCAGCAGCACGGCAGTGGCAAAGCAACCGGGATGCGCGACGTGTGGCGTGTGCAGCGCGTTCAGGTGTTCGGGCACTGCGCAGGTGAATTCCGCGATCCGTGCCGGCGCTCCGTGGGGATGCTTGTATACGGCCTCGTACGCTTCGGCAGACCGGTAACGGAAGTCGGCCGAGATGTCGACGATGCGGGGGCTCGTGCCCGCCTGTGCCGCGGCGGACAGCAGCCTGTCGACCAGCGCGGCCGAAACCCCATGCGGTGCGGCGGAGAACACGGCAGTCACCGGGTTGGCCGCAACGTATTCGAGCACCTCGTCGTGTCCGACGAACCGCAGGTGCGGCAGCACCGGTTGCAGGTGACGGAAGAACTGCGCGACCGGCTCGTCGGGCTGGCTGTCGGAGGCGACCGCGGCGATGTCGAGGTACGGGTGCGCGGAGACCAGGCGCAGCAGTTCACCGGCCACGTATCCGGTGCCGCCGAGCACGATCGTGGGAACGCGGGCCGTCATTCCGGCGACGCTCCGGTGGCCCGTGCCGCGAGACCCAGGCTTTCGATGATGTGGTCGCCGAGTACGGCGCCAGAGGTCATCGCGTTGACCGCCCGCACGTTCATCTGTTCTTCGATGATCTTCACTCCGACGGCGTTGTCGGTGGCCGGGCCCGTCACCGCGCAGGGCTCGATCTCGAAGCGCTCGCGCAGCAGCTTCACTCCGCCCCAGGCCGCGACCGGGTCGTTGGCGGAGAGGATCACCGCCGAGAGCGCACGACGGATGTCCGGCGCGGCGAGAATTGCCTCGACACCGTATGCGCCAAGCAGCCCGTCGCCCAGTTCGAATACCACGACATCGGGCTGGCCCTGCGTCATTTCCGTCATCATCGTGCGCGTGAGCGCGGGCCCCGACGCTGCAGTCGTGGTCACGATCCCGAGGTCTGTAAATATCATGCTGCGTCGCGCGCCCGAGTCTTCCATGGCAAGGATGTCCCGGCGCAGCGACACGCCGGTCGCCTTGAATGCATGCACGGCCAGTCCGCGGTGACGCATGCGGCTCACGATCGCGCATGCGGCGGCGGTCTTGCCGGCTTCCATGCATGTGCCGGCCAGCGCCACGACCGGTACTCCGTGCGTGTCGAGCGTAGCCTGGAGGTCGAGGCGCCTGTGACCCGCCTTGGCCGGCACGCCGATGCGCTCGCCGAGGAACGGGAACTGCAGCACGCAGCCGATCACGCGGCAGTCGAATGGCTTGCCCTTGTCTGGATTTACCGAGTCGCAAATGCCGAGCACGCCGCCGATGTTCAGCACCTGCATCACGTCACCGACCTCGACCTTCTCGGGGATGTGGCCCGAGTAGCCGAACAGCGCCTGTCGGTGGCCGAGCGCGCCGACCATCACGTCGCCGCGCGACATCTTGGCCATGCGTCCGCTGGTGAGCTCGATCTGGTTGTAGGTCGACTTGCTGTTCAGGATCTCCACCACCAGCACGACCCCTTCCTCGCAGGGAATGTCGCTGGTGGCGACGCGGATCTCGTGGCTCAGGCCGCAGGCCTGCGCGATCGAGGCGATCTTGTCGACGACGACGGTGCGGGTCTGCCCGGCCATCAGTCCGCTCCCTGCTGCCGTCCTGCGCGGGTGTAGAAGATACCCGGCAGTGCCAGCATCTTCGAGAAGCCGTGCGCCTCGGCCGCAGTCCACTCGCCGGCCGACTCGCCGTAGGCACCCTTCGACGCCTTCATCAGCGAGTACGGCGACGCAACGCCCTCGACGAATACGACGCCGGGCCTGAACAGCAGGTGCACCTCACCGGTCACGCGCTGCTGCGAGGAGATCATGAACGCCTCGATGTCGCGGCACACCGGGTCCAGGTGCTGGCCCTCGTGGACCAGGTCGCCATATGGCGCGGCCAGGGTGTCCTTCATGCGCGCCTGGCGCGCGGACAGCACCAGCTTCTCCAGCTCGCGGTGCGCAGTGAGCAGCACCTCGGCTGCCGGCGCCTCAAATGCGACGCGGCCCTTGAACCCGATGATGGTGTCGCCAAGGTGAATGCCGCGGCCCACTCCGAACCTGGCGCCGATGGCTTCAGCTCGTTCGATCAGGGTCACGGGGTCAAGCGCCTCGCCGTCGAGCGAGCAGGGGATGCCTGCCTCGAAACCGATCCGGTGCCGCTCGGGAGGCTGCGGGTTGGTGAACGCGTCCCGGGTCATCACCCAGGCCGAATCCGGGATGCATCCGTCCGAGACCAGCGTTTCCTTGCCGCCGATCGTCGTGCCCCACAGGCCACGGTTCACCGAGTAGGCCGCGCCGAACGGGGGCACCGGGAGCTTGCGCGACTCCAGGTACTCGAGCTGCTCCGGGCGCTTGAACGCGTGGTCGCGCACCGGGGCGAGGATCTCGAGTTCGGGCGCAAGCGTCCGGAGCGCGACCTCGAACCGGACCTGGTCGTTGCCGGCCGCGGTCGAGCCGTGCGCGACCACGTCAGTGCCGAGCTTGCGTGCCCAGTGCGCGACCGTCTGCGCCTGCAGCACGCGCTCCGCGCCGACGCACAGCGGGTAGAGGCCGCCGCGCCGCACGTTGCCCATGACGAGAAAGCGGATCACCTGGTCGAAATACGCGCGTCGCGCGTCGACCAGGTGATGGGCCACGGCGCCCAGCTCCCGCGAGCGCTCCACGAGCATGGATGCGGCCGCAGCGTCTATGCCGCCGGTATCGACGGTCAGCGTCACGACCGGGCGCCCGTGGGTCTCGGCCAGCCACGGCACGCAGAACGATGTGTCGAGGCCGCCGGAAAATGCGAGCAGGATGGGCTTTGCGCCCGTGGCTGTCTGGGTCATGGGAATCTCAGCGTCCGAAAGTGGTACGGAGGTGCTGGTGCAGCCGCCGCTGCGCGCGGGCGTCCACCGTGGCAATGAAGATAGTGTCGTCCCCGGCGATGGTGCCGACGATTTCCGGCCAGTGCGCCTTGTCGATCGCGAGCGCGACGCCCTGCGCGGTCCCGGCAGTGGTCCTGAGAACGGTGAGCGCGCCACCCGCGCCACGGTAGCCCTTCACGAACGTGCGCACGTCCTCGAAGTGGCTGGGCGTCAGCGCGTCCTCGGAGGCAGGCAGCAGGTAGCGGTCGGCGCCTTTCACGACCCCGATCTCGCGCAGGTCGCGACTGACGCTCGATTGCGTGGCCTCGAAACCTTCACGGCGCAGCAGGCGCACGAGCTCCGCCTGCCGGCCGACCGCGGTCTGCCTGAGGATGCGGACGATCGCTTCCCGTCTCATGTTCTGTGCGTCGAGGTGGCTGGCCATGCCGGCGCGCTGCATCTATGAATAAAAACACCGGCAATGTGCATAAATATGCACCAGTTGTCAAGCAGTCCGGCCGGGCAGCCTCGTCGATGCATTGGCGGCCCGGTTCAGCGCTCGATCTTGAACTCCACGTCTGCGCTCTGCTCGAGGCCGGCCTCGGCTTTCAACGCCCAGAGGCGGTTCAGCGTGTAGCGCAGCTTGATCGTGTTGATCGCCTCGGCCACTGAGACGCCGTAGCTCACGAACAGCTTTGGCGAGAGGAACTTGCCGAGCACCACCTGTGTGTCGCTGGCATTGCTCCCCTCGACCGATACTTCATCGAGTCCGAGCCGCTTGCCGACGTTGCCGAGCAGCAAGCCGCCGCCGCTCACGGCCAGGCTTTCGGCCGCCTGGTTTACCGACGTGGCTTCGCCCGACTGCAGTGTGTTCAGGGAGCGCCCGGTCAACAGGTAGGACAGCGCCTCGGTGCTCGTCATGGCTGGATCGGAAGTGATGGTCACGTACGGATTGTCTATCCTGCCGCGCACGTTCACCGTGACGACGACGTCCACGTCCTTGATCTCGCGTTTCGCAACGAGCTCCAGCGTCGGACGCGAGAGCGGAACGTCGTCGTAGGTGAGCACGCCCTTGACGATCTTCACGTAGACGCCGAAGGTCTTGTACTCGCCATCGAGCACCCGGATCGAGCCGGTTCCGCGGGCTTCCTCGCCCGGATCCATGGTCACTGCAACTTCACCACCGAGATGCGCCTTGAGCCCATAGGTCTCGACCCTGACGTCGTCGCCGAGGGTCACGGTCACCTTCGCGTGGACACGGCTCGTGACGGACGGTTCTTCCACGGCCTCGGTGCCCACGATGCGTTCGTCGGGCGAGGTGCCCACGGACGTGCTCAGGTCGCGAGGGGAGATCTTCGCCAGTGGGATCGCGACCTGTCCGGTGATGAAGTAACGCCCCCGATCCGCCTTGATCACCAGGTCGGGCGACGCACGCACGCGGTAGTCCGGCGTATCGGCAACCAGCAGGTCCTTGCCGATGAG
This sequence comes from uncultured Gammaproteobacteria bacterium, assembly GCA_963793005.1. Taxonomy (GTDB): domain Bacteria; phylum Pseudomonadota; class Gammaproteobacteria; order Steroidobacterales; family Steroidobacteraceae; genus RPQJ01. The sequence continues at coordinate 1,598,975 of CAWBYP010000002.1, read as the reverse complement.
TCGCATGCTTCCGGTCATCACGCCTTCCGGCCAGGAAAATTTACCGTCGAGCGAGACCGGGCCCGTGCGTGTCGTAGCCTGGCCCTTGAAGGCGACCGTGTCCCCGGCAAACTGTCCGTCCAGGCTGGCGTCGGTCAGCGACAGGTTGGTCCGGTACATGTCCAGGCGACCGTCGCGGATGTGGAAGTCGCCGTCGGCGGTCGGATCGCCGAGCGTGCCGCCGAGGCGCACGGCTGCCTCCATCAGTCCATCTGCCCGGTCGATTTCCGGAACGATCAGCGGCAGTCCGGTCAGCGCGGCCGATTCGGCGCGGATCTCGCCGGTAAGTGGCGACTCCGACAGCGGCACGCCTGCGTGGCGTTCCGCCGACGCGTGGCCGGTCAGCCGGGTGTCGGCCGCCATGTCGAGCTGCACCTGGGCGCGCAACATGTCCTCGTCCGCATACAGGTCCAGCCGGCCACCACCGATTTCGACGGTGTCGGAACGGAATCGATTGCGGCGGATTTCGAGCGTCGGCTTGTCGATGACGACCGCCAGTCCGCCTACCCAGTCGCGTCCCGGTTGCCGCTCCGCCCATCCGCTCGCTTGCAGCATCCCATCGAATTCACGACGTCCGAGCAGGGTCGTGAGCAGGCGCCTGAGCGGCCAGTCCTGGGCGCTGTACAGCACGCGCCACGTATTCTCGCCGCGGTGCCATTCGCCCTCGGCGCACAGGCGAGCATCTCCCGTGACGAGGCACAGTGGCGTTGCCTGCACCAGTTCAGGACCCAGCTGCAATGCCACGGGAGTGGCGAGGCGTGCGCTGCCATCGGTGAAGTCGAAGGTCGCCTGCTCGAGCGTGCCGGTCCAGGAGCGTTTCCCGACATCTGCGCTTCCCGAGGCTGCCAGCCCCGCCTTGAAACCGGGCACTCGACCTCCCTCGCTGCCGGGTGAGTCGAGCGCGAGCGAAATGAAGTGCCTGCTCGCCAGGCCAGATGCCTCCAGGCGCGCTGAGTCGAGCTTGAGGCTGCCGGCCACGACGCTGCCTGCCCGGACCATGACATGCGATTCCTGCCGGTCCGAGAGGTCGAGATCGACGCTGGCCCGTATGGATGCTGCGTCGACGCTCCCTGCATGCAGGCGCCTGGCATCGAGTGTCCCCTGCACCTGCGGTATCGACAACGTGCCGCGCAGTGTGCCGCTCGACTCGAGCTGTCCCCCAAGCGACGGGTGCAGCAGCGCAAGCGACTCGATCTTCGCGTCCCAGCGCAGGTCCATGACCTTGCCGTAGCGTCCCTCGATGTCGACGCGGGAATCGGCGTTTACGATTCGTACGCCCTTGAATTCAAAGTCGCCGTCCGCGTGGGCGACCGTGCCACTGCCGGTGAGCTTGCGTCCGCGGAGTTCGCCGGAGAGCTTCGACAGGCGCGCAGTCCAGGGACCATTGGCGGAAAAGCCGCGACCCTCGATCTGGCCGTCGACGTCGATGAGCCCGCCAAGGTCCTCGCGTACGCCCGACAGGTCGAGCCCGCGACCCTGCACGACTGCCTGCCATGCCTGGTCGTCGCCGAACGACAGGCGACCGGACCCGGTGAGCCTGCCGCGCAGGAAGCTGCCGTCGATGCGATCGACCTTGAGCTGGTCGCGATCCAGCTGGCCGGAGGCCGTGAAGTCTGCCGCGGGCAGGCCCAGGCCAACCGCGTCCGCGGCCAGTTCGAACTCGTAGGGCATTTCGCCATGCAGCCGAATGGATCCTGCCTTGCTCGCGACCGCAGGATCACCGGTCAGCGGCCAGCGCAGCTCAGTCCACTCACCTGCGATTTCGAGCCGTGGTGCGTGTTCAGTAAATTCGATGGTGCCCGCGGTCGTAACGGATGCCCCGGTTCTCGGTATCCAGGCGCGCAGTGACAGCACTTCGAGCGTTTCCCCAGCATACCGCGCCGATCCGTGTACCCGGATCACTTCGGCACCGGCGGCTGGCGAGGTGAGCATTCCGTCCACCCCGATGCCGCGGGCGCCCGCGTCCACCGAAATCGAACCGCTAAGGGCAGGCAACTGTCCCGGCGACAGCCAGGGTGAGCCGTCGAAATCGATCGCACGCAGCGTTCCAATTGCGCGCGGATCGGTATCCAGGTCGAGCAGGCTGCCGGAGAACGAAAGGCTCGCCGGAGAGACCAGTACCGTGTCGATCGCCATGCGATCGAGCTTGCCGTGGGTGGCGGCGGCGAAGCGATATTCCTGCCCGTCCGGCAGTCGCCAGTGACCGGCGACGTTGCCGCGCAGGCCCAGCGGACTCGTGCCTCGCAGGTATACCTCGCCGTCCAGTCGTCCGGCATCGTCCTCGATTGCAAACGGCGTCACGTCGACTCGCCAGCGTGTCACGCGCACGTCTCCGCGCACCGAGGCGACCTGCAGTCGCGTGCCGTCCTTGAGGCGCACGCCGACCTGGCGCACGGTCACGTCGTCTGCCGAAATACCGAGCCAGGCCGGCAGGAAATGGATTTCCGATTCCGGCTGCGGCCCGCGGTCCTTAAGCGTCACCTCCACGCGGTCGATGCTTGCCTGGTCGAGCCAGAGACGGCCTGCGAGCAGGCCCGTCACCCTCGCAATGCCGCGCACGCCGTCCGCCTCGATGCGCACTGCGTCGTGGTCAACGACAACGTGCGCGAATGACAGTGTGCCAGCGAGCGTGCCCTCGGCACCGCTCACCTCGATGCGTGCACTCTCGATCAGCTGAAGTTTCGAGAGGAGGTACTCGAGGCCCTGCTGTGTGTAGAGCAGCCGGTGCAGCAGCGCCGCAGGCACTGCGACCAGCAGGACGAGCAGCACGGCGATGACGACCTGTCGCCGCTTCATCACAATACCTGCGTGATGTTGAGATGCAGACGCGGCTTCTTGTTCGGCTCCGACAGCGCCTGGGCAATGTCGACGCCGATCAGCAGCATCGGCAGCTTGAATCGCAGCCCGACGCCGACCGAATACTCGAGCGGCGTATTCCATTCATCGAACGCATTGCCGGTGTCGAAAAACACCGCGCCGCGCAGGTCGTGCGGCAGGTCGCGCTCGATTTCGATGCTGCCGACCAGCTTGTGCTTTCCACCCACGCCCTTGTTGCCGCTGTCTCCGGTGGCGTTTGGGTCCCGCGGACTCAGCGAGTCGAGCGCGAAGCCTCGCACGCTGCGGTCGCCTCCGGCGAAGAAGCGCTGCGACCCGGGCAGCTGCGAGAAGTCGGCCACCCAGCTGGTGCCGATCTCGCCGCGCAGGCGCAGGAACCACGGTCCCTGGGCGATCGGCCAAACACGCTCGCCGCGTGAGTAGAAGCGCAGGTACGAAGCGTCCGAGCCGAGCGACGACGGGCTGCCGGAGAGTTCCACGTAGTACGCTGACTCGCGCACCCATCCGGTGAGGAAATTGGGCGGCTGCGTGGCGAAGCTTATCCCGGGGATCAGCAGCAGCGAGCGCGTGTCATCGCTGTCGGGGAACTTCGTGAGCTCCTGGCTCAACTGCAGGAACAGCACTCTCTGCCAGTGCCCCAGCGACTGGGTTATGCCGCTGGCGATCTCGTAACGCTCGCTCTCGAGCCCGCCGAGCGTCTGGTTGATGTAGCCAGCGGAAAATTCGAGCTTCTCGAGCGAGGGATCGCCGATCGGGATGATGTAGGAGGCGGTGGCATCTCCGAGGACCTTCGACAGGGTCGTCTGCAGTCGCCAGCGATGACCGGCGTCGTTGACCAGCCTGCGGTCCCAGGCGAACTGGCCGCGCGGGCCGGTGTCCGTTCCGAATCCAGCGCTCGCTGCATAACGGTCGCGCTTTATGCGCTCGGCGTTGATCGTGACCGGGACCGTAAGCGTTTGCGGATCACGCTCACCCGGCGTCACGCTGACGGCCGAAAAGAAGAAGCTGTCCTCGAGCGCGTACTGCGTGCTGTGAATCACCGCGCCGGAAAAAGGCTCGCCCTCCGTGAAGCGCAGGAAGCGGTCGAGCAGTTCCGGGTTGATCGCGTCCTGCTCGATGGTCACCTTTCCGAAGCGATAGCGGCCGCCGGTGTCGAGCACCAGCATGGCGTCCGCGGCGTGCCGCGACGGGTCCACGTTGAGTTCGCGCCGCGTCAGCCTGGCATCGAGGTAGCCTTGCTCGAGCGCCGTGCGGACGAGATCCGCTTTCAGTTTCTCGTACGTAGTGTGGTCGAGTCGCTTGCCCGGCCGGAGTTGGTTGCCATCGATGACCAGGCGGATGCTGGCGTCGTCTTCGCCAGCGCCGACGACGCGGATGTCGACCTCACGCATCAGCACCGGTTCGCCCGGCTTTATGCGCAGCCGGATGATCCAGGTACTGTCGTCGCGCGTGGTCCGGCTGGTCACCTTTGGATCGTAATAGCCATATGGCCGCAGCGCGTCGGCCGCTTCGTCCACCGCACGGTCGGCGAGGCGACGCACCTGGGTATCGGTAAGGTCCGTGCGTTGCAGGTACCGCTCGAGCGACAGGTAGGCGCGTACGTTGTCGCTCATTGCGCGGTCCACGCCGTCGATCTCGAGGCGGATCGTGTCCGCGGCACCTGCCGTTGCGGCTGCGAACAGCATCGCGAGCCACGCGCTGCGGCACAAGCGGCTGCGGCATCGGGATTCCGCGAATGCGGCGACGGGCATTACCGTTGCTCGTCGATTGCGAATTCGATGCGGGTGGCGCCAGTCAGGCGGCCGGTTGCATCGAAACGTCGTTCGGCCGCGACCACCCGCCCGTCATGGCCTGCAAGCAGCACCGTAGAACACCGGGTGCCGTATCGCGGATGCTGCACGAATGGCGCCGAGATCGCGCGCTCGATGTCTGTCGGCTGTCCTGTCGCCAGCAGCGCCGGGTCGTCCGCCGGCCTGCGGTCTGCAAGCAGGTCGAACAGCGCCGCGACTTCCGGTTCAGCGCCGCGGTCGATCTCCGCGGCCAGTCGTTCGCGCGCCCTGGTGAGTTTCGGCCAGGGCGAGTCCAGCTCGTGGTTGGACAAGCCGTAGACGCCGGGCTGGAGTTGGCGCGGCACGTCCGCGGCACGGTTCGAGAAATAAACCAGGCTTCGCGATCCTGCCAGGATCAGGTTGAAGCCCGCGAATTCCGCCGCGGACTCGCCGAACCGCTCCGACGAAGTCGGTCGGCGCCATGTCGCCTGCAAGGAATCGAGGCACCAGCGTCCCGCGCGACGGCGTACCCGGCGACGCTGCCTGGCTGGGCTCGCGGAAGTTCGTTACCGCGCCGAAGCGGCCGGCGCGATCGACGCCCGTCCAGGTTCCGCCGGCCGCGAGGTCGCGCCCCGACAGCATGGCGACTCCGTCACCCCACCACGCAAGCGGTGCCGCCGGGCGATCGTGAAACTCATCGCGATTCGCCGCGACCACCAACCGGTAGCGCGGGTGCTTCATCCAGGCGAGCACGAGCAGGCACATGGCTGGCATTGTATGCGGACCGCGCTCGCTGGAACGCGTCCACGCGGCGGTGTCAGGCCCCGGCTGCCCCCGATTTTCGACCTCGGCCGAACAGCAGCCGCCCCGCCTTCTTCGTGGCCCAGTACAGCAGCGCCATGATCGCGGCCAGGCAGAGCAGTGGAACCGCCACGGCCAGTATCGCGATAACGGTCGAGCCCACGGTCTCGGCCGTGGCGACCACCGGGTTGGCCAGCCCGGCCGTCATCGCGCCGGATTTCGCGCGAAGCAGCGCCGTCGTGCCTTTCGTCAGTCCAGCGACGCCGCCCCCTGCAATGACCGCAACGGGCCACATGACGGCCGGCGGGATGTCGGCCATGACCGAGGCACTGGCGATGACACCTGCGCCGATCGCCGCGGGGCCGGCGACCAGGTCGAGCAGGTGGTCCACGCCTGGAATGTAGTAGGCCAGCACTTCAAAGGCAGCGGCAGTCCCGAGCATCAGCAGCGCGGGCGTGCCGGCAAGCCACTGGAAGCTGTCAGTGAGCGGCAGGATTCCCGCGCGGGCGGCAATGCCTGCCACCAGCAGCGGCACGAAAATCCGGAAGCCGGCGGCTGCGGCCAACCCGATCCCGAGCGCGATGCTGAGCAGCGATTCGGTCGACAGGTCCATGTATTGGCTCGAGTTGCCGGGTCATGCAGTGGGCAGGCGATGATCGTGCCGCATCCGTCCGCCGCGCACAAACCGGGATCAGGGCACGAACACATCCCAGGCAGTCTTCGCGATCAGGCAGCAGACCACGAGGATGAAGACAACCCGCACGAACCCGCTGCCGTGCCGTATCGCCAGGTGGGTCCCCAGCAGCGCACCGGCCACGTTGCAGGCGGCCATCGCGAGCCCGAGCAGCCAGAACACCTCGCCGGTCAGGCCGAAGAGCAGGATGGCCGCAAGGTTGGCGGCGGCGTTCACGACCTTTGCCGAGGCCGACGCGTGCAGGAAGTCCATGCCGAACACGCGCACGAACAGGAACATCAGGAAACTGCCGGTACCCGGGCCGAAGAAGCCGTCGTACAGGCCGATCGCGCCGGCTCCGACCGCCGCCAGCGCGTGCCCGTGCCTGCCGTTCCGGCGCGGCCGGTGGTCGCGACCGAAGTCGCGGTGCAGGAGCGTGTAGACGAGCACCGCTGCGAGCAGTACGGGAACCATCGCCCGGAAGCGCAATGGCGCCACCTGGGTAGCGATCCAGGCACCGCCGAGCGCCGCGGCGAAGGCGGCTGCCGCGGCCGCAATGACCAGGGAGCGATCGAGGCTGACATGGCGCAGGTACCGCGCCGCAGAGCTCGTGGTGCCGGCGAGCCCGGCGAGCTTGCCGGTGCCGAGCAGCGTGGCCTGCGGCGTCACCGGATACGCCGCGAACAGCGCAGGCAACTGGATCAGGCCGCCGCCGCCGGCCATTGCGTCGACGACGCCGGCGCCGAATGCGGCCACGAGCACGAACGGGATTTCCGGCGACACGTGAGTTGCGGCGCGCCTAGCGGTCCCGCTGGCCCCACAGCCTTACGCCTGGAGTCGCGCGCAGTGGAAGGCTCGAGCCTGCGTCGTACCAGTCCTCGATGAGCCGGAACGACACCGACTGCGGCAGCGGCAGGCCGGGAAGACCGCTCGCGATGTCCTCGCGCGTGAACCACCTGACGTCTTCGAGTTCCTCGTCGGGTTTCGCCACGGCTGTGGCTGACGCGGTGGCGGTGAACCCTATCATCAGCGACGATGGAAACGGCCACGGTTGCGAGGAGTGATACCTGCACTCCTGCGCGGCGACACCGGTCTCCTCGAGCACCTCGCGCTCCACCGCGTCCTCGAGGCTTTCGCCTGGCTCGACGAATCCTGCAATCGTCGAATAGCGTCCGGCAGGCCAGGCGGCCTGTCGTCCCAGCAGCGCCCGCTCACCATCGGTCACCAGTACGATGATGGCCGGATCGATCCTCGGGAACTGCTCCACGCCGCATCCTTCTTTGCTGCAGGTCGCGACGTGGCCTGCGCTGGTACTCGACGTCGGCGAGCCGCAGGCGCCGCAGTGCCGGCTGCGCTGGCGCCACGAAACCATCGCACGCGCATAGGCCAGCAGTCCCGCCTCGTCGTCCGGCAGCAGGCCAGCCGTGCGGCGCAGGTCTTCATATGACACGTCATCCGCCGCCGCATCGCTTCCGTCGTGGGCGGCGTCGCATGCAAAACACGGCTTGCCCTGAAAGTTCCCGAGCAGGATCCAGTCCTCGGGTCGGCCGTGGACCGGCTGCCTGTCTCGAACGCCTACGAATCCTGCGGTCCATCCGTGGGGCGTGCGTCGCACCAGGTTGCGCGATTCGCAGACCGGCAGGAGCCGCGCGCGCGGATCGGCGAGGGCCGCGGCGATGCCCTCGGGATCCTTGCGAAGTCGGGCGGCGCGATCCACGTACGGACCTGCGAAGACATTGGGCGGTCGCACGGAAAGTCTCGTTCCGGAAAGCCGCGAGTCTAGCAATCCGCGCGGCCGGACTCTGGCCCGGCAGCGTCGCGGCTTGCCGGGCGCCTGCAGTTCGCACAGTTGCAGGGCAGCAGGTCGAGCGTGTCGCGGATCCAGGTGGCGCAGCAGTCGGGGCAGCGAGCCAGTATGAATTCGTCGTGCCGCCCGAGGGCCTGCCCGAGGTACCACGCGTGCTCGAATGAAATCAGCGACAGCGGGCAGACGCACAGAAAGGCTTCGTAGACGTCACAGAAGCACTCAACGTCCTCGATCCTGGGGGCGGGCAGGCGCTGGGTGCGTTGCAGCAGCCCGCAATGCGCGAGCAGTGTTGCGAGCGTCGCGGCCTGCAGTTCGTGTTCCACCGAGCGCCGGAAATAGGACATCTGGCGGGGCGATTTGCCCCGGCGACGGCGAACTGCCGGGCCGTGGGAATTGAGTGCATAGTGCCGATACAGCTTGCGAATACGGTCCCCGGACAGGCCGGTGCAATGCCTGATCGTGTGTGTGCGAGCCTCGTGGGCAATCAGGCGGTAGGCTACGGCGAGCCTCAGGCGGTCGCGGTCGTAGCGACAATCAGTGATGCGCATGGCGGTCCCCCAAATCTAGTTATTCTCGCCATATATGGTCCAACAGGACCACATATGGCAGTCTATAACCAAATATGGTCCGTTTGGACCATATTGAAGGAGACCGTCATGACTCGAACTCCAGGTGATGTCCAGGGCTGGCTTCCTGGCTCGACCTTTTCCGCGGGGATATTCACGCGATCCGTGCTACGGGACCTTGCGGATCTGAACCGGCACTACCTGGAACTCGGGCTGGACCCGGGGGCCTGTTCGGATCCGCTGTTCGGCTGGTCGGACGGCGTCAGGAGCGAGATTGCAGGCGCCGGCCCGGAGGTCAGGGAGCGGATGGCCGCTTGCCCCTTCGCGCTCTTCGAGTTGCGCCTTCCGACAAGAAATTCGGTGCCTGGCACCGAATTTCTGGGAGAGATGGACAGGGTGGAAGATCGACCGAGCGCCGGCGACCAAAGTTCTAATCGCCTGGCCGGGTGTGTCGCGTTCGCTCACGGAGCGCTCTTTACCGCCTGGCGACTCGCTGAGAGCGCGCCGCTGGTGGCGCGCATCGCTTTCGGCCTGTCGACGACCGAGGAGCAGGCGTTGAGCGAGACCGGTCCCACCCGGATTGCGCTGCTGGCGGCCTCTCCCGGTGTGGTCGGGCCGCGGTGGCCCGCGCATTCGCAGTTCTGGGCAATGCTTCGTGGCGCCGCGCAGGCCGGTTCGGCGACTTCGCTGCAATGGGCGCACTGCGCGGGGATCTGCCTGATGGACAGATAGCGCCGCATGGCCTGGCTTTGTTGCCGCTGGCCCGGTGCCCCGTTACGCTGCGCACCCCTCGGTTCGCCACGCGCAACCCATGAAAGCCCTTTCGCTGCGGCAGCTCGCCAAGACCTACAAGACCGGCGTACAGGCGCTCAAGGGCATCGACCTCGACGTCGAGCAGGGAGATTTCTTCGCGCTGCTCGGGCCGAACGGGGCGGGCAAGACAACGGCGATTGGAATCGTTTCATCGCTGGTCACCAAGACTGCCGGCAAGGCATTCGTTTTCGGGCACGACATAGACACCGACCTCGAGGCTGCCAAGACCTGCCTCGGCCTGGTTCCCCAGGAGATCAATTTCAACCAGTTCGAGAAGGTCACCACCATTCTCGTCAACCAGGCCGGCTTTTATGGAATGCCGCGCAGCGTGGCGAAGGATCGCGTCGAGCACTGGCTCCACAAGCTGCAGCTCTGGGACAAGCGGGACGCGATCTCGAGGACGCTGTCCGGCGGCATGAAGCGCCGCCTGATGATCGCGCGCGCGCTGGTCCACGAACCAAGGCTGCTGATTCTCGACGAGCCCACTGCGGGCGTGGACATCGAAGTGCGCCGTTCGATGTGGGAATTCCTCCGGCAGATCAACGAGGAAGGCACGACCATCATCCTGACGACCCACTACCTCGAGGAAGCTGAACACCTGTGCCGCAACATCGCGATCATCGACGAGGGCCGGATCATCGAGCATGACCGCATGACGACGGTATTGCGCAAGCTGCACAATGAAATATTCGTGCTGAACCTGCGACAGCCGCTCGAGCGACCCCCCCAGCTTCCGGGTTACGCGCTGAAGGTCACCAGCGATGGTTCGCTCGAGGCAGGAGTAAGCAAGGAGCAGAACCTGAACGACCTGTTCGCGGCGCTGACAGCGCTGGGCATAGAAGTGGTCAGCATGCGCAACAAGGCAAACCGCCTCGAGGAGCTCTTCATGCGCCTGGTCGAGGGCAGGGATGCGGGGACCGGGCTCGCCCGGCCGGCGGTGTCTTCATGAACTGGACACCGGAACCGGGCGCGGCCACCCAGGCAGTCGCCAGCACGGCCGACCGGAGGTGGGTCGGGTTTCGAACCATCGTCATCCGCGAATTCAGCCGCATCGTCCGCATCTGGGGGCAGACGCTCGTACCGCCCGCGATCACCGCGACGCTGTACTTCGTGATCTTCGGCAGCCTGGTGGGACGTCGCATCGGCGAGATGGGCGGTTTCACGTACATGCAGTACATCGCGCCCGGCCTGATCATGATGTCCGTGATCACCAACAGCTACGGCAATGTCGTGTCGTCGTTCTTCGGCGCGAAATTCGGCCGGCACATCGAGGAGTTGCTGGTATCGCCGCTGCCGAACTGGCTGATCGTGCTGGGCTACGTGGTGGGCGGGATGATGAGGGGCCTGCTGGTCGGGCTGGTCGTGACGGTGATCGCGCTGTTCTTCACCCGGCTCCACGTCGAGCACGTCGTGCTGGTCTGTGCTGCCGTGGTGTTGACGGCGCTGGTGTTCTCGCTGTGCGGGCTGATCAATGCGGTATTCGCCAGGAATTTCGACCAGATCACCTTCATACCGACATTCATACTCACGCCGCTCACCTACCTCGGCGGCGTGTTCTACTCGATCACGATGCTCCCCGAGTGGGCGCAGCATGCCTCGCGCGCGAACCCGATCCTGTACATGGTGAATTCGTTCCGGTTCGGGTTTCTCGGCGTATCGGACGTGGACGTCGGCCTCGCCTTTGCGATCATGCTGCTTGCGGCCGCGGCGCTCTTCGCTACCAGCGTCTGGCTGCTGGAGAGGGGCATCGGGACGCGGGAATAGGCGCGGACCATGTGCGGTCGATTTGCCTTCTACTCTCCGCACCAGGCGGTGGTGCGCCTGTTTGGCGTCGCGGATGCGACGCAGGTCGAGCCGCGCTACAACATCGCGCCGACGCAATTCATCGCGGCGGTCCGCGCCGATCGCGCAGGGGAACGCTCGCTCGCGATGCTGCACTGGGGGCTGGTGCCGTCCTGGGCCCGCGAGAAGTCGATCGGCGCGCGCATGATCAACGCCCGCGCGGAGACGCTGGGTGAAAAGCCGTCTTTTCGCAATGCCTACAGGCGCCGCAGGTGCCTGGTGCTCGCGGATGGCTGGTATGAGTGGCAGCGCAGCGGCAGCGTGAAGCAGCCGTTCTACCTGAGCTTTGCCGACCGCCAGCCATTCGGCATGGCAGGCCTGTGGGAGTCCTGGCGCGATCCCGCGACCGGCGAACCGCTCGAGTCATGCTGCATAGTCACGGTGCCGGCTGCCCCCGAACTCGAACATGTCCACCACCGTATGCCCGTGATCATTGCCGGGGCGCAGCACGACGAGTGGCTGCGGACGGCTGATGGCGCGGCCAGCACGCCGGATGGGCTGCTGGTTCCATGGGCGCACGGCGGGCTCGAGGTCCGGCCGGTGAGCCGCCGGGTCAACAACGCGCGCAACCAGGGGGTCGACCTGCTCGACCCACTTGGCACGCCGACAGACCCCGCCTAGAGTCACCGGCAATGCACGCCACGGCAGCAAGCTTACGACGATGGAAGACGCACTTGTGTCGCGGCGTGGTCGTCGCGGCCCTGCTCGCGGTCGCAGGCTGCGGACTCGGTATCGTCTATCCGCGCCTCGACACGATCGTCGCCTATTACGTGGAAGGGATGGTCACGCTCGACGATGCGCAGTCCGAACAGCTCGACAGGCTGCTCTCCGACAGCCTGGTGCGGCATCGCGCATCGGAGCCCGAGCGGTACGCGGCATTCCTGCGCACGCTCGCCGGATCCGTCGGCCAGGGGGGCGGGGCAGGAATCTGGCAGCAGGCCGCGCAGCAGACCGACGCGTTCTGGCACGAGATCGGCGCGGAACTCGCGTCGGTTGCAATCGATATCGGGCGCACGCTCACCGACGAACAGGTGGTCGAACTGCTCGAAAACCTCGAGCGACAGGAAGAGAAGGAGTGGCGGGAATTCGGCGATCTCAAGCCCGCACAGCAGGTGGAGCGAAGGCAGAAGCGGGTGCGACGCACGCTCGAGCGGTTTACCGGCAGTCTCGACGCTCGCCAAAGGGCGCTCATCGACGATCACGCGGCACGCGCCGGCTCCTTCATGGCGGAGTGGCGGGACAATCGCCGCGCATGGCGTGAGGGCCTTGCGGCGGCGCTGGCGGTCCGCCGCTCGGGAGAGGAGTTTGCGAGTCGGATGACGATCCTGGTCGCGCGCCCGGACGAGACCTGGACGCCGCAGTACCGCGCTGCGATCGAGCGTCGGCGCGCGGAGACTGTCGAACTGCTTGCCGCACTGGACGCCACGCTCACGCCGCGACAGCGTGACCGCGCGCGCAGCCGGCTCACGGCGCTGGCCGACGAGCTTGCGCGGCTCGCGCCGGCGCGTGAACGGAAGCAACCGGCGTGATGCAGTACGACGGCAAGGTGTTCGGGATCGGCTTCTACAAGACCGGCACGACGACGCTTTTTGAAGCGCTGCGCGTCCTCGGCTATCACACTGTCAACGGTGATACGCCCGGCAGCTACCCCGGGGCCGACGACGGCGCGACGCTGATACGGCAGATCGACGCGGGCGATTTCCGCCTGCCGACGTTCGCGATGTTCGAAGGGTTTACCGACAATCCGTACTTCAGGATCTGGCGAGAGATCCACGAGATGTATCCGGATGCGCGCTACATCCTGACGGTGCGTGACGAGGAGCCGTGGATCGCGAGCTGCGTGGGCTTCTTCCACAACCGGCGGATCCGGCCGATGCGCGCATGGATGTTCGGGCCGCATGCGGACCCGTCGCGGGACGAACAGAGCCGGCAGGCGTGGCTGGATGCCTACCGCGCACATAACCGGGCGGTTCGCGAGTTCTTCGCTGGCCGGCCCGGGCAGTTCCTCGAGCTGGATCCGACGCGTGAGCGAGGCTGGCAGCGCTTATGCGCCTTCCTTCAGGCCCCCGTTCCGACGCGGCCCTGGCCGCACGCGAATCCGGGACGGCGCGACCTGCCGTGGCGCGGCCCGTGGCGCTGGTTACGGCGCGCCCTCGGGCTCGAATTGCGCGTGCCGCCGGCGGGGCCGGGCGACGGCGGGGACCCGTCGTGACGCAGCGGTGCGACCTGGTCGCCTACGCGCACGTGATGAAGACGGGCGGCCAGACGATGTGCGACATCCTGCGGCAGTCGTTTCCCGGAAGACACTGTGACCTGCAGGCGGAAGGCGCTGTCACGCCGGACGGCCTTCGATTCGCACGCCGCTTCTATCCGCGGTTGCGCAGCATTGCCGGGCACGGCGTGGTTCCGCTCGGCAATCTCGCCTCGAGCTGCGACTCGATTCGTTATTTCGTGTTCCTTCGCGACCCGGTCGAACGCTGCGTGTCGCATTACCAGTACCGGCGCAACAAGGACGAAACATCCGAATTCGAACCCTGGCTCGCCAGGTACGCAGACTTCCAGTCGAAGTTCCTGTTGCGCAACAGCGTGGCTGGCGAAGACTGGCCGGCCGTCGCGGACGCGGCTCGGGCTATCGACGTGATCGAGCGGCATGTCGGCTTCGTCGGATTGCAGGAGCGATTCGACGAGTCGCTGGTGCTGCTGGCCGACTGGGTCGGGGACCCGGCATTCGACATTGCATACCGCGCGAGGAACGTAGCGTCCTCGAGTACCATTCGCAGGCAGCTTCTTGGCGATCCGCGCACGGTGGAAATGATCCGCGCGCATCACGTCGAGGACGAGAAGCTCTATCGACACGTTCGCGACGTTGTCTACCCTCGACAGGTCGCGCGGTACGGATCGACACTCGAGGCGGACGTGGCTGCGCTGCGCTCGCGGATCCCGGCCCCGCAGAGCAGGGTCCTGGCGAGGTCGCTGGCCGCGATCAAGCGCGGCTTGATCTACAAGCCCATCGCGCGGGCGTTTTATTCTTCCAGCGGAGTCCGGAAATAGACAAGGCGCGGCGCTCCCGTGCGGGAGCGCCGGCCGGTCGCGGCTCCAGCTACTCCGCCTCTTCCTGCGGCTTGAACGCGGCGGCCAGCTCCTGTTGCCTGCGTGCGGGCACCGGGTCGTAGTGGCTCAGGTCCATCGTGTAGGTGCCTTCGCCGCCGGTGATCGCCTTGAGCCGCGAGAGGTAGTCCTGCAGCTCGGCGAGCGGCACCAGCGCCGAGATCTGTGAGCGCCCGCCCGGCAGCGTGTCCTGGCCGCTGATGCGGCCGCGACGCGTGGACAGGTCGCTGGTCACGTCGCCAATCGAGTCCGACGGCGTGCTGATCTCTACCTTGACGATCGGCTCCAGCACGATCGGCCCGGCTTCCTTGATCGCACTCGTGAAAGCCTTCTTTCCCGCGGCGACGAAAGCGACTTCCTTCGAGTCCACCGCGTGGTGCTTGCCGTCATAGACGCTGACGCGTACGTCCTGCAGTTCGAATCCGGCGATCGCGCCGTCGGAGAGCACCTGCCGGACGCCTTTCTCGACTGCCGGGATGAACTGCCCGGGGATCGCGCCGCCGACCACATCGTCGACGAACTCGAAACCCGAGCCGCGCGGCAGCGGTTCCACGCGCAGGTAGACCTCGCCGAACTGGCCGGCGCCGCCGGTCTGCTTCTTGTGCCGGCTGTGTCCCTCTGCCGGTCGCGTGATCGTCTCGCGGTAGGGGATGCTGGGTGGCGCAGTCTTGACCGCGACGCCATAGCGTTCGGTCATTCGCTGCAGCATCACGCGCAGGTGCAGGTCTCCGAGGCCATAGAGCACGGTCTCGTTCTGGGCGGTGTGATGCTCGACACGCACGCAGGGATCCTCGGCCACCAGGCGGTGCAACGATTCCGAGAGCTTCTGTTCGTCGCCGCGCTTTTCGGCGTGGATGGCCAGGCCCAGCATCGGCGGCGGGAAGCTCACGGACTTGAGGTGGTAGTGGTCCTCGTCGTGCGAATCGTGCAGCACCGCGTCGAAGTGCAGTTCGTCGATCTTGGGCACGGCGCAGATGTCGCCGGGAACCGCCTGCGGCACCTCGATGTGTTCCTTGCCCTGGAGCTGGTAGAGATGCGCAACCTTGATGGGTTTGCGCGCGTCGCCCACCAGCAGCTGCGCTCCGGCCTTAACCGTGCCCTGGTGAACCCTGAATATGCCGAGCTTGCCGACGAACGGGTCGATGGTGACCTTGAAGACATGTCCGATGACATGCTTGTCCGGGTCGGGCTCGACCTTGACGCGAACTGCCGCGTCGCCTTCGCCCTTCAGGAACGGCGGCGGATTGCCTTCGGCGGGATTCGGCGCAAGGCGAACCAGCACGTCCATCAGTTCCTGTATGCCGGCGCCTGTCTCGGCGCTGCAGAAGCAGATCGGCACGAGGTGATCCTCGCGCAGCGCCTGCTCGAACGGGTCGTGCAGCTGGTCGGGGGAGATTTCCTCGCCCTGCTCGAGGTACAGGGCCATCAGCTCCTCGTCCACCTCGACTACCTGGTCGATGATCTCGGTGTGTGCCGATTCCGCGGAGGAGAAATCAGTGGCCTTGCCCGCCGCCTGGAAGAAGCAGTCCACCACTGCATGGCCGCCTTCGGCGGGCAGGTTCAGCGGCAGGCAGGCCCTGCCGAAGTTCTCCTGTATGTCCGCGAGCACCTGCTCGGTGCGGGCGTCCCGGCTGTCGATCTTGTTGACGACGATGAGCTTGCAAAGCTTGCGCGCCTTCGCGAATTCCATCATGCGCAGCGTCATCGGCTCGATACCGTTCACTGCACTGACCACGATTACCGCCGTCTCGACGGCCTCGAGCGCGCACAGGCTGCGGCCCAGGAAGTCCGGGTAGCCCGGTGTGTCGATGATGTTGACCCGCCGGCCCTGGGCTTCGAAGCCGCAGATCGCGGCGTCCAGCGAGTGGAGCAGGGCTTTCTCCTGGGGGTCGGAGTCGCACACTGTGGTGCCGCGCGCGAGGGAGCCCTTGGACTGAATCGCACCGGACTGCGCGAGCAAGGCCTCGGCCAGCAGTGTCTTGCCCGCGCCGGCTTGGCCTACGAGCGCTATGTTTCGGATGTCTGAGGTCGAGTAGGGCATTTGCCGGCTCCGTTGTCCTTGCTTTTCGTTGTGGAAGCATAACTCCGTGGGCGCAGGGAGCCAGAGGCGTTTGTCGGGATTGGCTTCCCCGCCGGATCAAGGTAGAAAGCCTGTACGCGCGGCCCGGGGGCCGTTATCCGAGGGGTAGGGGAATGTCGACGGGCAAACGAGCCCTGATCGTGGATGACTCACGCTCGGCCAGGGTGATCCTCGGCCGGATGCTCGAGCAGTACGGCCTGGCCGTCGATACGGCCGAATCCGCCGAGCAGGCCCTGGAGTATCTGCGGCAGCACCGCCCGGACGTGATCTTCATGGATCACCTGATGCCCGGGATGGACGGATTCCAGGCCGTGCAGGCCATCAAGGGCGACGCGCAGACCGCGACGATCCCGCTACTCATGTACACCTCCCAGGAAGGGGAATTGTATGTGAGCCAGGCCCGCGCGCTGGGCGCGGTGGGCGTGCTGCCGAAGACCGTGAGGCCGGCCGACGTATCGCGCGTGCTCTACCAGCTGCACCTGCTTCAGGACCGCAGGCAGGACCGCACGACCCTGTTCCGGCGGCCTGAGCCGCCTGCTGCCGCGGGCGTGCAGCCCGTTGCCCAGGATGGCCAACCCGATGCGGCATCGCTGCCGCAGATGGCGATGGCACCGCCCGGATCGGCGGACGCCGCGATGCCGATGTCGGCGGTGTCGCCGGCAGCCCTGTCCGAGTTGTCGGCTGGCCTGAGGCAGTCTGTGCAGCAGCTGGTCAAGGACCAGCTGGCTGAGCAGCGCCGCTTTGTACTCGCCACCTTCGAGGCATTCGCGCGCCGTCTTGGCGCCGAGATCAAGGAGAACGTGCAGAAGCAGCCTCCCGCAGTCGTCGAACTGCCGCCTGTCGAGGCACCGCCACGCCAGTGGTGGCCGGTGTTGCTCACTGCGCTGCTTGCCGTGATTCCCGCCTGTGTGCTGGGCTTCATGTACTGGCAGGAACTCGAGACCGGCCGGGAAATCGGGCGCCAGGTCATGCGCCTCGAGGAACAGGTGAGCGCGCTCGCCAAGGCTCCGCGCCCGGTTGCCTCGCCTTTTGCCGGGACTGCGCCCGTCCCGGGTGCGTTCGGGGCGGCGACATTTTCGCCGGGTCCGGCATCATCGGACGCGCCGCAGCCCGTGCCGAGTGGTGCGTCACCGCCGGCGTCGGCACCGGTCGACTACGTGCCCTATGGCGACGTACCGTTCGGTGGCACGCGCCTCGAGCACCTGCGCACGCTGGCAAGTACGCTGCTGGCGCAGGACTTCCGCGGGAAGATCGTCCTCCAGTACACGGTTGGAGATTTCTGCCTCACTGGCAGTCCGACGGACGGATTCGGCGTCGCAGACCCGATGTTGCCGCTCAGGAAATGCGACATCGTCGGCAACCCGTTCCACGACTCGCTTCCTCCGGCTCAGCGACAAACGGTGGACTTTGCAAACTTCGCTGCGACCCTGCACAAGCGCAGCGGCGGGGCGATCGCCGTGGATGCCGTCGATGGTGGCCGGCGCAGCACGGTCGAGTATCCCGAGCAGACCGAAACGACCACTGCCGGCGCGTGGAACACGGTCGCGGCCCAGAACAACCGGATCGAGACCAGGGTCGTGCCCGCCGAGTGACGGATCGGTTACGAATCGTCGAGGAGTCCGTGCTCGAGACGACGGCTCCGGCGAGCGGTTTCGCCTTGGCTGCGTCCGGGCGTGATTTCAAGCCGCCGTCCTGGCTGTCGAGTCCGCACCTCCAGTCCGTATTTCCCAGCCTTCCGTTCAGGCGCCCCGGGGTCGCCTGGCGCAGCCGCCGGCTGGTCGCCGCCTCGCGGGAGATCGTGCTCGACTGTGGCGATGGTGTGCGGCTGCTGGCGCATCACGCGACCTGCGAGCGCGCCGGGCACGCCAGCGCCTCGCGTGTCGCGGTGCTGCTGCACGGCTGGGAAGGGAGTTCGGAGTCGCTGTACGTGCTGTCCCTCGGCCAGTACCTGCTGGACCGTGGATTCGACGTGGTGCGGCTCAACCTGCGCGATCACGGCGGCAGCCATCACCTCAATGTGGAAATCTTCCATTCCTGCCGCATCCAGGAAGTGGTCGGCGCCGTGCAGCGCATCGGGCAGTTGAACGCAGGGCGCGGCCTCAACCTGGTCGGGTTCTCGCTCGGCGGAAACTTCTTCCTGCGCGTCGCGGCGCGGGCTGGCGCGGCGGGTCTCGAACTCGAACGGGTCATCGCGGTGTGTCCGGTCGTGGACCCGCGGCATACGCTCGAGCGGCTCGAGGCCGGCTGGCCGCTGTACCGCCGCTACTTCGTCTGGAAGTGGCACAGGTCGCTCAGGCAGAAGCAGGCCGCCTGGCCCGAGCACTACGACTTGAGCGAAGTTCGGGCCATGGACAACCTGACTGACATGACCGACTACCTCGCACGCAGGTACGGTGGTTATCCATCGCTCGAGAATTATCTGCAGGGCTATGCCGTCACGGGCGATGCGTTGGCCGGAATCCGTCACCCGACACGCGTCATCACGGCGGCCGACGACCCGATCATTCCAGCCGAAGACTTCGAGCGCGTCGCGCGTCCACCGGCGCTCACAGTCAGTCGCACCGCGTTCGGCGGACATTGCGGCTACTACGACGCCGGCCGCGGCGGAACATGGATAGAGCGCGAGATCTACGCGACGCTGACCGCGGCCTAGTCATGGCGCGACGGGTTGCGACCGGGGCCTGGTCGCGCCGCGCCTCGCCATCTCGGCGAGCCAGCGATGGTAGCGCGTGCCGAGAGGCGCGTTGGGCTGCGGCTGGAAGCTGCGGCCGTCGGGCACCGCCTTCCACTGCGACGGATGCCCGGCAGCGAGGAACGCCACTCCGCGCGCAGTCGCCTCCCGCTGCTCGTGGCGATGTACCTGGAGCCCGCAGAGATCCGCCAGCGCCTGGCAGAGATAGTCGCAGCGGGCCATGCCGCCCGAGATCCCTGCACCGTCCAGTGTCGCCGACGCCCGCATCGCGTCGAGGTTGACGCACAGAAGGAAGGCGACGCTCTCTACCACCGCCGCCAGGCGGAGCCTGTCGTCGCCGTCGGCGACGAATTCGACGGGAAATCCGGGCAACCAGAACGGGGCGCCGAGCCCTCCGACGCCATTCATGAACAGCGGCACGTCCTCGCTGGGCTGGACGACCAGCGAATCGAGCGCGCGCTCGAGGTCGATAGCCGAGTGATTGCGCAACCAGTCGATTGCGCTGCCTGCGCCGTTGACTGTGCCCTCGTGACTGTAGACCGCGCCCGAACTGTCCGAGCGAAGCACGCTGCGCAGCAGGCCGGCCGGCAGCGGCATGCCGCGTGTGGCCGCGCGTTGCACGAAAGCGCCGGTGCCGACATTGACCAGCGCCATCCGCTCGTCGGGCACGCCGAACGCGAACGCGGCGGCTGACTGGTCGCCCGTGCAGGCCGTGACGGGGATGCTGTGCGTGCCTGCGCTCAAATGGCCGTACACGGCGCACGTTGGAACGCAGGTCGGGAGGCACGCGACGTCGATGCCGAAGGCATCGAGCAGCGTCGGAGACCAGGCCAGCGTCCCAGGGTCGAACAGCAGGGTCCGCGATGCATTGGCCGGATCGACGACCTCCGGATGTTCGTCGAGCAGGCATCGGAGCAGCCAGCTCGACAGCGGCCCGAATGCAAGGTCGCCGCGGTCCGCAGCGCTTCGCACCGCCGCAACGTGGTCGAGGCACCAGCGCAGTTTGCTCGCGCCGTAGTGCGGGGAGAGCACCAGGCCCGTCAGCCTGCGGAATTCGGCGGCGCGCGGTTCGAGTCGCGCGAGCCACGCGGCATTCCGCCGGTCCTGCCACGAGATTGCGTTGGTGAGCGCGCGGCCGCTCGAGCGCTCCCAGCAGACGATCGTGGAACGCTGCGTGGCGAGTCCCGCCGCGTGGATCGGCCGGCCCTCGATGGCAGCCGATTGGCAGGCATCCAGTGCGGCGCGCTGCAGCGAGGCAGCGAGTTCAAGCGGGTCCTGCTCGACGAAACCGTCCTCGCCAAGCTGCGTCGCGACCGGCACGTGCGACGAGGCGATCTCGCTGCCGAATTCGTCGAATATCACGGCGCGGCTGCCGTGCCCGCCCTGGTCCAGCGCCAGGATGAGTCCAGGCGCGGTCCGGGTCGTCACTGGCGCAGGCTCTCCTGGTAGGCATCGCGCAGTTCGCGCACCGCCATGGTCTCGACGTAGCGTGCACCCAGGGACTGGCACGCCCGCGCGGTCCCGAGGCCGCGCACTTCGTAGAGCGCCCAGTCCCAGGGTCCGGGCCACAGTGATTCGAGTCCGGCCGGAAGGCGATCCACGTCTGCGAACAGGAAGTCCGGCGCGACTGATGTTGCTTCGTTCATTGCCTTGTCGCCGTAGTTCGCGACGACCCAGCCGATCCGCGCGCCGATCATCTGTCGCATGATCCGCAGGCTCGGCAGGTCGAACGAGATCACGACGCAGCGATCGAGCGCAGGTTGAAGCACCTGCGCGATACGCAGCAGCACCGCCTCGCGGCCGAACCGACGCAGGCTGGCGCGCTTGATTTCCACGTATGCGGTCACGCCTTCCCATGCGTCGAGTGCCTCGACCACCTGTTCCAGGGACGGCGGGTAGGTGTAGGCAAAACGCTGGCCGAAGCGGGCGCTCTCGCCAACCGGCATTTCGGACAGCTGGGCCCAGGACGTGTCGTGCACGACATCAGGCCGGTTGCCGACGCGCTGCAGGTCGGCATCGTGCAGGATTACCGGCACCATGTCGGCGGTCAACTGGACGTCGAACTCAATGTGCCGGATCCCGAGTTCCACTGCCGATGCAAGCGACTGCAGCGTGTTCTCCGGGAACTCGATGGCGTTGCCCCGGTGCGCGATGATCTCGGGAAGGCTCGTCCCTGGCGTCATGTTCACTGAATCCGGCCTCGGCGTGCTTGTATGCGCGGTGCGCCTCGGCCGAGGCAGACACCGCCCCGCCGCGCCGTTGGACTGAACCCGAGAAAGGGTGAGGACGACGCGGCGGAGCGATCGCGCAGGTTGAGGCCAAGCGCGCGCGCATTGTGCTTACAAGCGCGGCGCGAGTCCAGAGGACATTGGTTCCATGCACCGCACGAGAAGACGTTGCCTGGATGCGGGTTGATGCCGGAAAGTTTTCAGTCGCACATGACGCAACAGCAACGTCGTGCTCCAGGGAATATCGAATTCAGCAGGCAGGAATTCGGCAGCCAAAAAAAACCCCGCTGTTGCGGGGTTCGTTATTTTTCAGGGCGCCTTGTTCTGCTTTTTTCTGGGCTATCGCCCGGCGTCCTTCATCCCTGGTTGCTGCGTCCGGTCTATTCCATGTACTGGATCTTTCCACCCCGTCGTCCCCCGGCGGGATCTCTCCCCAATCCCCGCGTCATCGTCCGTATCGTCACCTACCACACGAGGACGCTGGAGAAGAAGCAATGACCGTGCCATGCTGTGCTGCAACAGTCAGAGAACCTTTTTGAATCAGAGACTTGTGCGCACCACACAGGATCGACTCGCGGCCGCTTTACGGTCGGAGTCGCTCCGCCGGCACCAATGCGTAAAGGATCCCGACAGCGCGGCCTTCAAAAAGCGCTGATGCCGGTCAGCTCACGCCCGATCGTGAGCTGGTGGATGGTCTCCGTCCCTTCGTAGGTAATGACGCTCTCGAGATTGAGCGCGTGCCTGATCGGCACGTACTCGGCGCTGATGCCGGCACCACCGAGGATGTCGCGCGCGTCGCGCGCCACGTCGAGTGCCATGCGGCAGTTGTTCCACTTGGCGAGCGACACGTGCGAAGGGCTCATCTTCCCCTGGTCCTTCAGCCTGCCGAGCTGCAGTGAGAGCAGCTGCCCGGTGGTGATGCCGCGGGCCATTTCCGCGAGGCGGATCTGCACCGTCTGTGTCGCGGCGAGCGGGCGGCCGAACAGAACCCTCGACTGCGAATAGTCGAGCACCTGCGCAAGGCAGGCCTGCGCCGCGCCGATCACGCCCCAGGTGATGCCGTAGCGCGCCTGCGTCAGGCAGGAGAGTGGCGCCTTGATGCCGACGGTGCTGCCGGGAAGCATGTTCGCCTCCGGCACCACCACGTCCTCGAGGAAGATCGCGCCGGTGATCGAGGCGCGCAGCGAGAATTTCTTTTCGATTTCGGGTGCCACCAGGCCCCTGGTTCCCTTTTCGACCAGGAATCCGCGCATGCCTTCCTCGGTCTTCGCCCAGATGACGAACAGGTCGGCGATCGGCGAATTGGTGATCCACATCTTCGCGCCGTTCAGCACCCAGTCGCTGCCGCGGCGCTTCGCATGCGTCTTCATGTTGGCCGGGTCCGAGCCACCATGCGGCTCGGTGAGCCCGAAGCAACCGATAACCTCGCCTGTCGCCATCCGCGGCAGGTATTGCTGCTTCTGCTCCTCGCTGCCGTAGGTGTAGATCGGGTACATGCACAGGCTCGACTGCACGGAGACGAAACTCCGCAGGCCGGAGTCGCCGCGCTCGAGTTCCTGGCAGATCAGGCCATAGCTGACGGCGTTCATGCCGGCGCAGCCGTATCCCTCCAGCGAGCTTCCGAGCAATCCCAGTCCGGCCAGCTCGGCAACCAGCTCCTGCGGAAAGGTGTGGTCCTCGAAATGCTGGCGGATCACCGGCAGGACCTTGTCGTCCACCATGCGGGCAACCGAGTCCTGCACCATCTGCTCGTCTTCGCTGAGCAGGCCCCGAACGTCGAAGAGGTCCAGCGGATCCAGGGCGCGGGCCGACTTGATGTTGCGCGGTTCGGATGAAGTTGTAGCCACGGACTGCTCCCAGACTGTGTGTAGCGGATCGCGGACAGCCATTTTCCGGCAACCCGGGCGTGGCCGCAAAGAATTAGAAGAGGTCCCGCCCCGTCCGCTCCTGCGCGGATCGCCGTGGAATCGTTGCCACAATAGCCGGGTCGGGACATTATTGCCGATACAATGACCCGCGACCCCGGGGTCGCAGATTTTCCGTCAATTCGTTGGAGTACTCTCATGATTACGCGCAGCAAAGTTGGAGTCATGTCCGCCGTAGCGGTATCTGTCGCACTGGTCGGGTGCGCGTCCGTGGAGGACTTCGCCCAGAACCCCGAGAAGCAGAAGACGCGACAGGGCACGGCCATCGGTGCAGTCGGCGGCGCGGCAGTCGGGCTCATCGCAGGCGGTGGCTGGCAGGGCGCGTTGATCGGCGCGGGCGTCGGCGCGCTTGCCGGTGGCCTGGCCGGCAACTACATGGACAAGCAGGAGGCCAAGCTGCGCCAGCAGATGGCGGGTACCGGGGTCGAGGTCGTGCGCATGGGCGACAACCTGACGCTGAGCATGCCGGGCAACGTGACGTTCGCCTTCGACAGCGCGCAACTCAACCCGCAGTTTGACTCGGTGCTCGACAAGCTCGCGCAGACGCTGTCCGAGTACAACAAGACCGTGATCCAGGTCGCCGGGCACACCGACAGCACGGGCAGCCATGCCTACAACATGAAGCTGTCACTGGAGCGAGCCGACAGCGTGAAGGCTTACCTGGAGAGTCGCGGCGTGCCGGGATCCCGCCTGGTCACGATCGGCGCCGGCCCGGACTACCCGATCGCGTCGAACGACACGGAACAAGGGCGCGCCCAGAATCGCCGCGTCGAGATCACGATCGTCCCGGTGACCCAGGACGAGTTGAACAAGAAATAGGGGACATTCCCCTATTTCCTGGAAATAGGGGAATGTCCCCTATTTCTACTCCGCGACGACGAGCTTGCGAAGCTTCTTGATCGCGTTGGCTTCGACCTGCCGGATGCGTTCAGCGGAAACGCCAAACTGCTCGGCCAGGTCGTGCAGCGTCGCCTTCGACTCGCCCATCCACCGCGCGCGCAGGATCGCCTGGCTGCGGTCGTCGAGCTGTGCCATCGCAGCTGCCACCCTGTCACTCACGTCTTCGTCCCACTCCTCACGCTCGACAGCGAGCGCCGGATCCGCGTCCGGGGCAGGCAGGTAGGCTGACGGCGACCAGGCGTCCTCGTCCTCGCTGGCGTCGGATGCCGGATCGAAGGACAGGTCGCGAGACGCGAGGCGACGCTCCATCTCCGTGACTTCACGCGTACTCACGCCCAGGTCGTGGGCCACGGCCCGCGTCTCGTCTGCGGTGAGCCAGCCGAGGTTGCGCTTGTACTTGCGCAGGTTGAAGAACAGCTTGCGCTGCGCCTTGGTCGTGGCGACCTTCACGAGCCGCCAGTTGCGCAATACATATTCGTGGATCTCGGCGCGGATCCAGTGCACCGCGAACGACACCAGCCGCACGCCCACCGTCGGGTCGAACCGCTTGACCGCCTTCATCAGGCCGACGTTGCCTTCCTGGACCAGGTCGCCCATCGGCAAGCCATAGCCCATGTAGCCGCGCGCGATGTGCACCACGAATCGCAGGTGCGACAGCACCAGCTGTCGCGCGGCCTCGACGTCGCTCTCGTCGTGATAGCGCGTGGCAAGCGCCGACTCGGCCTCGCGGCTCAACACCGGAATACGCCCGATCGCGTCGAAATACGCGTCCAGGCTGCCAATCGGGCCCGTCAGGGCGAGTTCAGCGGGGCTGCGGAGTGTGAGTGCGGTAGTGGTCATGTCTTTGTGGATCGCTCCTGATTTGCGCAGGCCAATATTAGCAGTCGGGGTTTTAGAGTGCTAAATACCCGTAAAGTTCATCGATAGAACCGACCCAGGGTGCTTCATAAGCCATTAATTATCAATAGGTTATGATCAAGCCTGTCGGCCGTAGCCGGCCAGGCCAGTAGCGCGGCAGGTGTGGCGTGCCTGGGGTGGGCGGATCGTGGCGCGGTGGGCCTGGCGCCTTCCGGCCGGCCGCCGCAGCCCCTGCTGAACCGGGGATCTATCGAGGCCCTGTGCCCCCGGCTATTGGGGTTCTATGCCGCGAAGCTCGCGGGTTGCAACGATGAACGAGCCGAGCCACCCAAGTATGGCGCCGCCGGCGACCAGCACCAGGCTGGACTCGGCATCCAGGCCTTGCAGGGCAAAGCCGCTGCCGTAGAGGCCAGCAATGCGCCGGACCGGGTCGCCCAGCATCAGTATGACCGCGGTCACTACCAGCCATGCGATGGCGCCACCGCCGAGGCCGTACCACACTCCGTTGTAGAGGAACGGCCGACGCACGAAGGCATCGCTGCCGCCGACCAGCTTCGTGACCTCGATCTCCCCGCGCCGGTTCTCGATGTCCAGGCGAATCGTGTTGCCGACGATCACCAGGATGCCGAGTGCGAAGAGCGCAGCCGCCAGGAAAACGACCCGGCGCACGACGTCCAGGATTGCGTTGAAGCGACTCACCCATTCGGTGTCGAGCTGCACCACGTCCACGCCGGGCAGCAACTTCAGCTCAGCGGTGAGCGTCTCCACTTGTCCCGAATCGCGGAATGTCTCCGCGGGCCGGACGATGAGCGCGTGCGGCAGAGGATTGTCCTTCAAGGCATCGAGGGCCTCGCCGAAGCCCGAATTGCGGCGAAACTCGGCGAGCGCATCGTCGGCCGGCACTACAGTCACCTCGGCCACGTCGCGGCGCTTCTTCACCCGGTCTGCGATGGACCTCGCGTCGTCGAGGCTGGCGGACTGCTTCATGTACACCGAAACGTCGAGTGCGTTGTTCCAGCCGCCGCTCGCCGCCCGGACGTTCTGCACCAGCACGTGCAGGCATGCCGGCAACGCCAGCGCGATGCCGATGACCAGCACCGTGAGCAGCGCCGCAAAAGGTTGCTGCCAGAGCCGCCCCAGCGAGCCCACCATCGTCTGCAGGTGACGTTCGAACCAGCGCGTCACGCGAGTTCTCCGCGTGCGACGACGATCGACGGCAGCGGTGGTGGCGCTTCGTTGCCGCCTGCCACCCGGCCACCCTCGATAACTACACGCCGTACGCCGAAGCGTTCGATCAGGTGCACGTCGTGCGTCGCGACCAGCACCGTGACGCCAACCTCGTTGAACCGCTTGAAGATGTTCATGACTTCGAGCGCGAGGTCCGGGTCGAGGTTGCCGGTAGGTTCGTCGGCGATCAGCAGGGACGGCTTGCCGACGATCGCGCGCGCGATGCCCACGCGCTGCTGTTCGCCGGTCGACAGCTCGATCGGCCGGTTGCGCTCGCGACCGAGCAGGCCCACCTGGTCGAGCGCGGCGCGCACACGCTTGTCGATCTCCTTTTCCGGCTGGCCGGCGATCACGAGCGGCAGGCCGACGTTGTCGTATACCGGGCGATCCATCAGCAGCTTGTGATCCTGGAATACGATGCCGATGTCGCGGCGGAACGGCGGAATCTTCGAGCGCGGCATGGTCGTGGTGTTCTGGCCGTTCACCATCAGCATTCCGCGGCTCGGGCGCTCGATTACGGCGACCAGCTTGAGCAGCGTGCTCTTGCCCGCGCCGGAGTGGCCCGTCAGGAACACCATCTCGCCGCGTTCGACGGAGAGCGAGAGGTTCGATATCGCCTCGCGCCCGTTCGGGTAGCGCTTCCAGACGTTCTCGAAGCGGATCATGCGGCCTCGCCTCCGGCGCGGGCTGGTGACAGCACCGCATCGACGAACGATTCCGGGTCGAAGACGCCGAAGTCCTCGGCCGATTCGCCGATCCCGATGTAGCGCACCGGGATGCCGAGCCCGTCGGCGATCGCGAACACGATGCCGCCCTTGGCCGTGCCGTCGAGCTTGGTGAGAACCAGGCCAGTCACGCCCATCGCCTCGTTGAACTGTCGCGCCTGGGCGAGGGCGTTCTGCCCCTGGCCCGCGTCGAGCACCAGCAGCACTTCGTGCGGGGCCTCGGCATCGAGCCGGCCGAGCACTCGCTTGACCTTGCGGAGTTCGTCCATCAGGTTGCTCTGCGTGTGCAGCCGCCCTGCAGTGTCGGCGATCAGCACGTCCGCGCCGCGGGCCTGCGCCGACTGCATTGCGTCGAAGATCACCGCAGCCGGGTCCGCTCCAGCGGCCTGGGAGATCACCGGAACGCCGTCGCGCTCGCCCCAGACCTGGAGCTGCTCGATGGCGGCCGCTCGAAAAGTGTCACCGGCCGCGAGCACAACCTTGTGGCCTTCGTTCGGTGAGGCGACGCGCGAGCTTGCCGATGGTCGTGGTCTTGCCCGAGCCGTTCACGCCGACGACCAGGATCACGAACGGCTGCCTGCTGCTGTCGATGGCGAGCGGCCGGCCGACCGGCGTTACGATCGCGAGCATCGATTCGCGCAGCGCGCCGAGCAGCGCGTCGAGGCTGCCGAGTTCGTTGCGCGACACTCGCCGGCGCAGTTCACCCAGTATCTTCCCGGTGGTCTCGATACCGACATCTGCGGAAATGAGCCGTGTCTCGAGTTCGTCGAGCACTGCGTCGTCGATCTGGCCGCCCGGCAGCAGGTTGGCGAGATCGTAGGTCAGCCAGGAGTCGCCACGGTTCAGCTTGGCACGCAGGCGCGCGACGAAGCCGGGCTGCTTCGCGACCTTCTCGGGTGCGGCCTCGTCGGCCTTTTTCGTCTTGAAGCTGAACAGTGCCATGACCAGGATCGCGGTGCGGGGCCGTGATTGTAGCGGATGGGTCGGGTCGCGAGCGCCGGCCGCGGGTAAGATCATGTGCAATCACGACGAGAGGCGAACGGGCACGCTCGAGCATGAAGGCAGGGAAACCGAAGAACGCCGGATCAACTGCTGGGCAGGCAGGGCCGGATCGCACGCTGCGCATCATTGGCGGCGCATGGCGCGGCAGGAAGATCCGGTTTCCGCCGGTCGAGGCGGTGAGGCCCACGCCCGACCGGGTTCGGGAAACGGTCTTCAACTGGCTGCAGCAGGACATCGCTGGCGCGCGCTGCCTCGATCTGTATGCGGGCAGCGGCGCGCTCGGGCTCGAGGCGCTTTCCCGTGGTGCCGCGCAGGTGGTGTTCGTGGAGGTTGACCAGGCGGTTGGCTGGCACCTGTCGCAGATGCTTGCCCAACTCGGCTGCGACCGTGGCCAGGTAGTCCGCGCTGACGCGACCCGTTACCTCGAAGGTGTCCCGCAGCCCTTCGACGTCGTGTTCCTGGACCCGCCCTTTGCCGAGCGCACGCTGGAGGATACCTGCCGCCGCCTCGACGAGTGCGGCTGGCTGCGCATGGGCGGGCTCGCTTACCTCGAGGCCCCGGCTGCGACTGGCGTGCCGGTGCTTCCCGCGGGCTGGACGCTGCTTCGCAGCAAACGCGCGGGCGAGGTGGGCTATCATCTGGCGCGTCGCGGCCCTTCCACCGGCGAATAGCGAGGCCACATGGGCAATCGTGCGATGTATCCGGGGACTTTCGATCCGTTCACCAACGGGCACAACGACCTCGTGCGCCGGGCCTGCCGGCTTTTCGACCACGTGATCGTGGCCATAGCGGCCAACCCGGGCAAGACGCCGCTGCTGGCGATCGAGCAACGCCTGGACCTGGCGCGGCGCGTCCTGGCAGACGTGCCGAATGTCGAGGTCGCCGGCTATTCCGGGCTCACGGTCGAATTCGCGCGGCAGCACCGCCTGAACGTCATCGTGCGCGGGCTGCGGGCCGTCTCCGACTTCGAATTCGAGTTCCAGCTCGCCACCATGAACCGCCACCTGTCCGACGAGGTGGAAACCGTGTTCCTCACGCCCACGGAACAGTTCAATTTCGTCTCCTCGACATTGATCCGCGAAATTGCCGGTTTTGGCGGCGACGTGCGCGAGTTCGTGCACCCGATGGTGGCCGAGGCGCTCGCGGCGCGATTTGCGAAGAAGTAGCGGCCGCGACCAGGCTGCTGTTTGCCGGCTGGACGAGTTCGTCCCGCGGTAGCGCCAGAATCCGCAGGCTTGCGTTCGATTCTCGTCGTGCATCGCGCATGCGCCGGGGCCAGCATGGCTGCGGAGGATCAACACCAATGTCGCTGCAGCACTGGCCCGAGGCAGAGCGTCCCCGCGAGAAGCTGCTGAAGCGCGGCGCGGCGGCGCTGTCCGAGGCGGAACTCCTCGCGATACTGCTGCAGACAGGAACGCCGGGGCGTTCCGCGCTCGACATGGCACGGGGCCTGCTCGGTGAGTTCAGGTCGCTGCGGGCGCTGCTCACCGCCGAGCGGCAGGTACTGTGCCGCGTGCGGGGGCTCGGCAGTGCCAAGTACGCGCTGCTGCAGGCGTCACTCGAGCTGTCGCGACGGCACTATGCCGAACTCATGCAGATGGGGCCGGCGCTCAGCAATCCCCGGGCCACGCGCGAGTTCCTGCGGGCGCGTCTTCGGGACCGGGATCACGAGGTGTTCTGTTGCCTGTTCCTGGATAACCGCCATCGCGTCATCTGTTTCGACGAGGTGTTCCGCGGCACGATCGACGGAGCAAGCGTCCACCCGCGAGACATCGTCAAGCTCGCGCTCGCCCGCAATGCAGCCGCGGTGATCCTCGCCCACAATCATCCCTCCGGCGTTGCCGAGCCGAGCCAGGCCGACGAGATGATCACCGGCCGCCTGCGCGATGCCCTGGCGCTCGTGGACATCCGGGTGCTCGACCACATCGTCGTGGGCGATGGCGCCTGCGTGTCGTTTGCGGAGCGGGGACTGCTGTAACGGGCCAACGCGTAGCAATCGTGCGAATTGCTTGATCCGGGGCCCGGCGCGCCATGCCTATTGGTCGCGATCAGGGGGAAGGCAGGATCAACGAGTCCGCGTCAGGTGCCGCCTTGAGTCTTTCCTGCAGCATCGCTGCAGCAGCCCTGGTCTGTGGATTGTCCCAGGAGTACAGGGAGTTTCCCGCATGCGTCATGACCTGGATGCTGCCACGCGACCCGTCCGCCAGCGTCAATGACAGGTAAGTAACGAAGTACCGGCTACGCGTGGACGCCTCCTTGATACTGGTGAACGGCAGCCGTACCGTCTCCTGCAGCGGGACGACCAGGTAGAAGAAGTCCGGCCCTGGGACGGGGCTCTGGGGTGGCGTGAGAATCAGCGAACTGTCGGTAATCGCCAGATCGGCCCATACACCCTGTTCGCTTGGCCTCCAGAGGATGGACACGCCCGGTGGTTGTTCCCGTCCTTGCCACCATATGACGTGCGGGTAGGTTCCGATCACGCGCTCGCGCGGTGCAGCGACAGCAGCGAGGTCGGACACGGCAAAGTCGTCGCCGCTCAGGTCGAAGCAAGGGATGGGCGCCGACTCAGGTCCTGGCGTAGCCACCATCGACCATTCGGGGCAGTACTTTTCCGTGAGTTCTGTCGACGACACGACTCCGGAGGCGTCGAACCGGAAGACCAGCAGCCTGTAGCGCATTTTCTCCTGGGCGACCCCCAGCGCGCCTACCGCACCGGGTGCGGCGCCGACAGCAACCAACGCCAGGCCTCCCTGGCTGTAGCCGCTGCCATACATAAGCCAGCTTCCGTCCTCGGCGTATCGATCCGGCTCCCCGAGCGCGAGCACGACATCTGCGCGGGTAGTTTCACCCTGAGTCACGAAATCCGGGACCCTTGCAGGAACGTTGTGCCGCGAGCCGCCGTCATAGCCGGACACGAGAGGAATGGGTATGCAGGCAGACGTCAGAATGCCCACGGACGCTGCCGCCACAGCTCGGATGACGCTATTGGCCCAGCGCATGGCTCTCTTCGCCCCGTCCGTTCTTGACCGGTACCAGTGAGTGGCGCTCGACCGCGCCCGACGGACCGCAGACCACGACGAAGCTGTACCGCAGCCCTGACCAGAATCCCGGCCCGTATGTCGTCGTGTCGGCGTCGGCCTGACCGAGGGTGTATCCGGTACTGTCCTCGCCGATCCGGTACATGTAGATCCGGCCTTCCTCGAGGGAGGTAGCCGGGGAGCCCAGGCGCTCCAGGACCAGGGCGCACGGGGTCTGGCCATCGACCACGAAATCCAGCATGTCGCGCTGGCCGCGAGGCGGCGTGGCGCAGCCCGCAAGGAGGGGCAGGGCCAGGGCCAGGCCCCGGGCCAGGGGAGCGACAGGCCGATTGCAGCCGACGCGTGCCATAATTTGAACGGGCCCCGATTGACGCTACTCCTGTCGCGGCCGGCAGGCTATGCGTTGCCGCCACCCTTGTCAGGAAAAGCCCCCTCTGGTATAAAACGCGGCTCGTTTACGCGGGGAGCGGCACCGCTCCCGCATTGAGGATCAATGCCATGTCGAAAGTCTGTCAGGTCACCGGCAAGCGGCCGATGAGCGGTAATACCGTCTCCCACGCCAACAACAAGACGCGCCGTCGTTTCCTGCCCAATCTGCATTCCCAGCGCTTCTGGCTCGAGACCGAGAAGAAGTGGATCACGCTGCGCGTGTCCGGCAACGGCATGCGGACAATCGACAAGAAAGGCCTCGAGGTCGTCGTAGCCGAGCTGCGCGCCCAGGGCGTGAAGGTCTGAGCAGGAGCACCTGAGCCATGCGTGACAAGATCAAGCTGCTTTCGACCGCCGGTACCGGCCACTTCTACACCACGACCAAGAACAAGCGTCTCCACCCGGAGAAGCTCGAGGTCAAGAAATTCGACCCCAAGGTCCGCAAGCACGTGACCTACAAGGAAGCCAAGATCAAGTAAGGCGCTTCGCTCGCCTGCTGGTCTCGTGAAAAACCCGCCACCTGGCGGGTTTTTCGTTCCTACAATCGGCATCTTTCTGCAGTCCCCGCCGACCAGGGCGGGCCACCCGGCCTCAACCTCGAGACACGCGAGCACCCTTGCCCGAGTTGCCAGAAGTCGAGACCACGCGCCGCGGCATTCGCTCGGCGCTCGCCGGCCGTTCGGTCACCGGCATGGTCGTGCGTGAGCGACGGCTGCGTTGGCCCGTGCCGCGGGGGCTACCGCGCAGGCTGGTTGGACAACGCATCCTGGAGGTACGGCGACGAGCCAAGTACCTGCTGATCGACCTCGAGCGCGGTACGTTGATCGCGCATCTCGGCATGTCGGGCAGCCTGCGCGTGTTGCCTGCGGCGACGCCGCCACTCACTCACGATCACTACGACCTGCTGCTCGACTCCGGCAACTGCCTGCGCTTCAACGACCCGAGGCGCTTCGGTTGCCTGCTCTGGGTGACCGGCGACGCTACACGGCACAGGCTGCTTGCCAGCCTTGGCCCCGAGCCGCTCGAGCGTGGCTTCGACGCCGATTATCTCGTGGGGAAGGCGCGAGGGCGCCGGGTCGCGATCAAGCAGTTCCTGATGGACCAGCGAATCGTCGTGGGCGTAGGCAACATTTACGCCAGCGAGGCACTGTACCGGGCCGGGGTTGATCCGCGCCGCGCGGCGGGCCGGGTGTCGCGCAAGAAGATCGAGCGGCTGGTGGTGGCGGTGCGCGAGGTGCTCCGGGCAGCGATCCGGCACGGCGGCACGACGCTGCGCGACTACGTGAACGCAGATGGCGCCCCGGGATACTTCAGCCAGGACCTGTTCGTGTATGAACGCTCGGGCCTGCCCTGCCGGCACTGCGGGACGGCGATCCGCCAGGTGGTCCAGGGCCAGCGGTCCACCTACTTCTGCCCTGCCTGCCAGGGCTAACCGGCAGTTATGGCCTGAGACCTTTGCGCCGAAACGCGCTGCGGGTCCTTTGCGGCCACTGCGGGAGCCGTCCCATAATGCGCGCATGAGCAGGTCAGAACCGATGAGAGTGCTGCTCGGCGTCACGGGCGGCATCGCCGCCTACAAGAGTGCCGAGTTGGTACGCCGACTGCGCGAGGGCGGCGCGGAGGTGCAGGTCGTGATGACCGAAGGTGCGCGCCGCTTCGTCACACCGATGACATTCCAGGCGCTGTCGGGCCGGCCGGTGCGTACCGACCTCTGGGACGAAGCCGGCGAGGCCGCGATGGGGCACATCGAACTCGCGCGCTGGGCGGATCGAATCCTGGTCGCGCCGGCAACGGCCGACTTCATCGCACGACTCGCGCACGGGTTCGCCAATGACCTGCTCACGACGCTGTGCCTGGCAACCGACGCGCCGCTGTCCATGGCGCCGGCGATGAACCGGCTGATGTGGGCGAACGCTGCTACGCGCGCCAACGTCGAACTGTTGCGTTCGCGGGGCATCGCGATCCTGGGTCCGGGCGAAGGCGACCAGGCCTGCGGCGAGACTGGTCCAGGCAGGATGCTCGAGGCGGCGGACCTTGCCGACGCCGTGCTCGGAATGGTTCCCGTCGCGTCGCCGGTCGCCACGGGTACGACAGCGGGGCGCGGCCTGCTCGCGGGCCGCAAGGTGCTGCTGACCGCCGGGCCGACGCGCGAGCGCATCGACCCGGTGCGCTTCATCACCAATCGCAGCTCCGGAAAGATGGGCTACGCGGTTGCCGAGGCCGCGCGTGACGCCGGCGCCGACGTGGTGCTGGTGAGCGGTCCGGTGAATCTCCCGGCGCCGCAGGGCGTGCGCCGTGTCTGCGTCGAGACCGCCGAGCAGATGATGGCGGCGGTCAATGCGGACCTGCCCGGCACCGACCTGTTCATTGCCGCGGCGGCGGTGTCGGACTACCGGCCGGTGCAGGTCTCCGCGGAGAAGATCAAGAAGACCAGCGATTCGCTGCTGCTCGCCATGTCACGCACGACCGACATCCTTGCGACGGTGGCGGCTGGCAATCCCCGGCCGTTCGTGATCGGGTTCGCGGCCGAGACACAGAATGTCGAGCGCAACGCGCTAGCCAAGCTCGAGGGAAAACGCCTCGACATGATCGCGGCGAACCAGGTGGGCGACGGCCTCGCATTCGATTGCGACGACAATGCGCTGACCGTCTACTGGCCCGGCGGACGCCGCGAACTGCCGCGCGCCGGAAAGGCTGAGCTGGCGGCGCGCCTGGTCGCCGTGATCGCCGAGCGATTTACGGCGGTGCGCAATGGTGCCGCGACCGCGGTCGATTCGCCGGAGGCCGGCAGCGTGCTGGTGCGATGACGGCAATGCCGAAGGCGCGCCCGCTCAAGGTCCGGATCCTGGATCCCAGGGTCGGTGGCGAGTTTCCCCTGCCGCATTACGCGACTGGCGGTTCCGCCGGGCTGGACCTGCGCGCCTGCCTCGATTCACCGCTCACGCTGGGCCCGGGCCAGGCCGAACTCGTGCCCACGGGAATTGCAATTCACCTGGACGACCCGGGCCTCGCAGCAGTGCTGCTGCCGCGTTCAGGGCTCGGGCACAAGCACGGCATCGTGCTCGGCAACCTCGTAGGGTTGATCGACTCCGACTACCAGGGACAGGTCATGGTCTCCTGCTGGAACCGGGGGCAGGCGGATTTCACCATCGCGCCGGGCGAACGCATTGCGCAGATGGTGATCGTGCCCGTGGTGCAGGTGGACTTCGAGGTCGTGGAAAGCTTCGCGGAGACCCGCCGCGGCGCCGGGGGGTTTGGCAGCTCCGGGACTACTTGATCCCTTTCAATTCCTTGAAGCGCGCGATGTCGGCATCGAAACCGTCGCGCAGTTCCTGCTGCTCCTGGAGGTTCTTCGCGAGTTCCTGCTGGTAGACCTGCAGGCCGTTGACCGTATTCACGATGTCTTCCCCGATATGGTCGGGAAGGGGCGGGGCGTTGGTCCGGTTGCTGTAGGGCCGGTATCGCTGCACGTCCTGCGCGAGCCGCGATTCACGCTCCTTGAGGTTGGCGACGTACTGGTCGGTGACCCGGCCCTGCTGCACCAGCAGTTCCAGCCGCTGGTCGCGCAGGCGTTCGATGTCTTCCACGGAAAGGTAGGTCGCGAGCAGCGTCTTGTCGCGGTTCGCCGCGGCTACCATTGCAGCCTGCGCGGCCTTCTGCGCCTCGATTTCGGCCAGGGCCTCGCGTCCCGGGATGATGCGCACGACGCGGCCGGTGTTGTCGAGTACCTCGATGTCCGCGTCCATGCACTCCGCGGGGATGCTCTGCGCGATGGTGGCACGCCCATTCGCGTCCCTGCAGCGGTAGGCTGCTTCCTGCGACTTGGGCGCCTTGGACTGACCTTTCCTGGCGGCGGCATCCGCCGGCATTGCCAGCAGCAGCGCCGGCAATGCCAGGGCGGCGACGATGACCAGCGTCTTGTGCCTTTTCATGGTCGCGATTCTGCTCCGGCGGGGCTGCTGGGCCTATTTCTGCAGGTCCAGTTTGTGAACTATGTCAAATGACGGGCTCAATTACACGCCGTAGCGGTCGCGGTAGGCCCGGACCGCCGCCAGCGTCTCGCCGCCGCCCTGGGCCTCGAGGTGGTTCATCAGGTCGCGCAGCCTGAGCACGCTCACCACCGGCAGGCCGAAGGTGTCCTGCACCTCCTGGACTGCGGATCGCTCGCCCTGGCCGCGCTCCTCCCGGTCGAGCGCGATCAGCACGCCGGCCGGCGTCGCGCCGTGGGCGCGGATGATCTCGACCGACTCGCGGATGGCGGTGCCCGCGGTGATCACGTCATCCACCACCAGTACCCGACCGGCAAGCGGGGCGCCGACGATTACCCCACCTTCGCCGTGGTCCTTGGCTTCCTTGCGGTTGAAGGCGAATGGCAGGTTCATGTCTTCATGTCCAGCGAGCGCGGCGGCGGTCGTCGTCACCAGCGGGATGCCCTTGTAGGCCGGCCCGAACAGCATGTCGAACGGGACCCCCGACAGCGCCGCCGCCCGCGCGTAGTGCCGGCCGAGCGCGGCAATCGCGTGCCCGGTGTTGAAGAGCCCGGCATTGAAGAAATACGGGCTCACGCGGCCGGACTTGAGCGTGAACTCGCCGAAGCGCAGTACACCGAGGTCGAGGCAGAGCCGAATGAAATCTGGTTGGTGCATGGGGCTACTTTATACTTCGCCGCCATGCGCA
This sequence comes from uncultured Gammaproteobacteria bacterium, assembly GCA_963793005.1. Taxonomy (GTDB): domain Bacteria; phylum Pseudomonadota; class Gammaproteobacteria; order Steroidobacterales; family Steroidobacteraceae; genus RPQJ01. The sequence goes on along the minus strand of CAWBYP010000002.1, from coordinate 1,562,941 downwards.
TCATCACCCTCAACGCGAACGGTATCCGCTCGGCCCAGCGCAAGGGATTCTTCGAGTGGATGGCCAGGCAGTCTGCCGACGTGGTCTGCATCCAGGAAACAAAGGCCCAGCGCGACCAGCTCGCGGACCCTGTGTTCCACCCCCAGGGCTATCACTGCTACTACGTGGACGCGGAGAAGAAGGGTTACAGTGGCGTGGCGATCTACTCGAAGCAGAAGCCCAGCGAGGTCGTAGCCGGTTTCGGCTCGCGGGAGTTCGATGCCGAGGGCCGCTACGTCGAGGCCCGTTTCAAGGGACTGAGCGTGGTCTCCGTGTACCTGCCGTCGGGCTCGTCGAGCGAGGAGCGCCAGCAGGCCAAGTTCCGTTTCCTTGCCGAGTTCATGCCGCACCTGCGCATGCTTGCGCGCAAGAAGCGCGACTACGTGCTGTGCGGCGACTGGAACATCGCGCACAAGGAGATCGACCTGAAGAACTGGCGCTCCAACCAGAAGAACTCCGGTTTCCTGCCGGAGGAGCGTGCATGGATGGACGAGCTGTTAGGCGAGGCGCGCTTCGTGGATGCGTTCCGCGAGGTTGACCCGCGGCCGGAGCAGTACACGTGGTGGTCCAACCGCGGGCAGGCCTGGGCAAAGAACGTCGGATGGCGCATCGACTACCAGGTGACGAGTCCGCTGCTGCGCGGCAGCGTCGCGCGCGCAGGCATCTACAAGGCGCAGCGCTTCTCCGACCATGCTCCCCTCGTGATCGATTACGGCCTGTGAGCGCGCCGGCCAACCGCACGGATGGCGTGGCTGCGGGGGAGGCGGCCGCCGACCGTGCCTGGTGGCGTGGCTGGCTCACGGCCGTCCGCGCGTACCGCAATCCCAGCGTGCTCGCGATGCTGTTCCTCGGGTTCTCGGCGGGCTTGCCGTTCATGCTGGTGTTCTCGACGCTCTCGGCCTGGCTGCGCGAGGCGGGCATCGAGCGGGCGACGATCGGCATGCTTTCCTGGGTCGGCATCATCTATTCGGTGAAGTTCTTCTGGGCGCCAGTCGTGGACCGGCTGGAACTGCCGATCCTCGGCCGGCTGCTGGGCCGACGCCGCAGCTGGATGCTGGTCGCGCAGGTGGGTATTGCGATCGGGCTGGCCAACATGGCCCACATGGATCCGACCGGCAATCTCGCCACGGTCGCGGCACTGGCGCTGCTGGTTGCCTTCTGTTCCGCGACGCAGGACATTTCCGTGGACGCGTGGCGCATCGAGGCTGCTCCGCCGCTGATGCAGGGCGCCATGGCGGCGGCCTACCAGCTCGGCTATCGCGTCGCACTGATGGTCGCGAGCGCGGGCGCGCTGTGGATTGCGGCCGATCGAGGCTGGACGGTGGCGTACACGACGATGGCCGTGCTGGTGGGCGTTGGCATCGTGACGACGCTCGCGATCCGCGAGCCACAGCCGCGCGTCGCGCGCGAGGCGCTCGACCTGGAGCCGCGCGTCATCAGCTGGCTCGAAGGCAAGGCTCACTGGCCGCAGTCGCTGCGGCAGCTCGGCGCGTGGTTCGTCGGCGCGGTGGTCTGCCCGTTCGTGGACTTCTTCACTCGCTACGGTACGCGCCTCGGGATCCTGATGCTCGCTTTCATCGCGAGCTACCGGCTCGCGGACTTCACGATGGGCGTGATGACGAACCCGTTCTACCTGGACACCGGTTTCTCGCTGAAGGAAATCGCGGCGGTCGCCAAGGGCTTCGGCGTGTTCATGTCGTTGCTGGGAACGCTGGTCGGTGGTGTTGCAGTCGCACGACTGGGCCTGATGCGGACGCTGGCGCTCGGGTGCGTGATGATCATCGCCGCAAATCTCATGTTCGCCGTGTTCGCATGGATGGGTCGACCGAGCATTGCGGGACTCGCTGTCGTCATCAGCGCCGACAACGTCGCGATGGGCATCGCGGGTACGGCGCTGATTGCGTATCTCTCGAGCCTGACCAGCGCCTCCTACACGGCCACGCAGTACGCGCTTTTCTCGTCGATGTACGCGCTGCCAGGCAAGCTGGTGATGGGAACCTCGGGTTTCGTCGTTGACGCCGTGGGTTACCCGGCATTCTTCGTCTACACCGCGACGCTCGGGCTGCCGGCACTGGTGCTGCTGTTCCTGCTGTCGCGCCGCCAGTTGCCAGCGCCAGCGCCGGTGACCGGCGGCTGAAGAACGTGGACCTGGTGGACCTCACGCGTGTCGTGTGCGCGCTGCACGAACTTGCGGATCCCGGGGCGAGGGGATTCACGATGGGAAGCGGCGACTGGCCACTGCGCGGATTCGTCGTGCGCCGCGGCGCACTGGTGCGGGCCTACGCAAACCACTGCCCGCACGCCGGTTTTCCGCTCAACGCCAGCCCGCACGCGTTCCTCGCGCCGGGGGCGCCGTTGATCCTGTGCTCGATGCACGGCGCCCTGTTCGAAATCGAGACGGGCCGGTGCGTATCGGGACCCTGCGAAGGACTCGGCCTGCGCGCGCTACCGGTGCGCGTGGACCGTGGCTACGTGATGCTTGAAGAGGGCGTGCCACTGGAGGAACCGGTCGACCTGGGCCCTGCCTAGTATTCGTCGGGCTCGGGCAGCTCCATTTCCGAGTATCCGCCGGCTTCGCCGCGGTCGACGAACTGCAGCGGATCGTTCCAGGGCCGGGAATTTCCGGACTCGGCCTCGTATTCGTTCTCCGTATCCTCGGGCTCGACATCCATCGAGCCGGTCCAGTCCTCGGGAGGCTCGGCGGCCACGATGTCGTCGCCCACCCATTCCTCGACCTCGAGTTCCTCGACCGTGCCGTCGAAGTACTGGATCTCGATCGTGCGATCGTCGCGGTCGATGGCGACGACCTCGAAGGAGTCTCCGCCGGGGCGGCGGTACCACTGGCCTATGACAGGTGCAAGCTTCGCCATGGTCTCAACCTCTACCGATCGCCGTGCGTGTATTCTCTGTGCGACCTCACCCTACTTGTAGTCCTGCTGGGGGGTGAGTTCAAGTAGCGGAATGCGCGGACTGCCAATGTTCGACGAACTCGTCAAATTCTTCGTTGTGCTGCTGGTGGTGGTGGAGCCCCTGTCTCTGCTGCCCGTGCTCGCAGGCCTGACCGAAGGAGCCGACGACGGCTACCGCCGGCGCATGTCGATCAAGGCGGTCGGCATCTCCAGCGCCGTCTGCCTGGTGTTTGCAGCAGGCGGCACGTCTTTGCTGCGTGTACTCGGCATCAGCGTCGATGCGTTCAAGGTGGGCGGTGGCATCCTGCTTTTCCTGCTCGCGATCGAAATGGTGTTCGCGCGGCCCTCCGGAGTCAGGTCGATCACGCCCGGCGAGGATGCCGAGGCCCAGCATCGTGGCGACATCTCCGTCTTTCCGCTCGCATTCCCGCTGATCGCGGGGCCCGGCGCCATTGCCACGATCCTGCTCGCGTTCGCCGGCGTGTCGCCCGGCTCGCTGCAGTTTTTCGCCCAGGTGGGCGTCGTGCTGGTGGTGCTCGCGATCACGCTCGCGCTGATGCTGATGACCGGTCCGGTGATGCGGGTGATCGGCGTAGCCGGCGGCGCGGTGCTCGGCCGCATTCTCGGCGTGCTGCTGGCTGCACTCGCCTCGCAGTTCGTCCTCGATGGTATCCGGGGCGCTATATCTTCCTGAATGACAGGTCCCAGACGCCGTGGCCCAGGCGTTGTCCGCGGTTCTCGAAGCGCGTGAGCGGCCGGCTGTCGGGTCGTGGCGCGTAGCCCGCGTCGAACTCGTTCTCCAGCGCTCGGCACGCGCCGGCCACCTCGAGCATCTGCTCCGCGTAGTTCTGCCAGTCGGTGGCAAGCCGGAAGCGGCCGCCGGGCTTGAGCTTGCGGGCAACCAGGTCGACGAACGCCGGCTGCACGATGCGTCGCTTGTGGTGCCGCTTCTTCGGCCACGGATCCGGGAAGTAGAGCAGGACGGCGTCCAGCACAGCGCCGCCAACCTGCTGGTCGAGCACCTCTACTGCGTCCCGGCAGGCGATGCGCAGGTTGGTGAGCCCCAGCGCCTCCGCGCGCAGCATCAGGTGCCCGACACCGGGCCGGTGCACTTCGATGCCGAGGAAATCCTGATCCGGCCGCGCGGCGGCGAGCGCGAGCAGCGACTCGCCGTTGCCGAAGCCAATCTCGAGCGTACGCGGCGCCTCACGGCCGAACAGCGTGCGCAGGTCGAGCAGGCCACCCTGGTCGTCGACGCCGTAGCGGGGCCACAGCTCCTGCCAGGCCCGCTCCTGGGCGCTGGTCATTCGGCCGGCTCGCGCCACGAAGCTCTTTATGCCACGGCGGTGCAGCGCAGCGGGCTCCGGCACGCCCGGGGTGACCGGGTCATCTGGAATCACGGGTGACAAGCCGATACAGTCCGTTGACAGGATTGAAACACCAATCATACGGCGTGACTGTGCGCCAGGGGGCAAGACATGGCTGGCCGCGACGTGATGATGAGAAGCCTCAATGCCAGCGCGCATGTTCTCTGCCGGCGCACATGGTGGGTCTTCGTGGTCGGGGGCGTCGCCAGCGTGATTTTCGGTCTGCTTGCGTTCGTGAATCCAGGACTCGCGTTGTTCGTGCTCGCGATGTTCTTCGCAGCCTCCATCCTGGTGGACGGGGCGTTCAACGCACTGGGTGCGCTGCAGCACCGCGAGAAGGACGGCTGGTGGGTGATGTTGCTGATGGGCATCCTCGGGCTCGCCGTGGGCGGGTACGCGCTGCTCAACCCGCCGGTGAGCATGGTGGCGCTGATCTACCTGGTTGCAATCCAGGCGATCCTGCTTGGAGTCTTCCTGCTGCTGATGGGCTACAAGGTGCGCAAGGCAACGAACCGCGAGTGGATCCTGTATGCGGCGGGCGCGCTCTCGGTGCTGTTCGGCGTGCTGGTGTTCAAGAACCCGCTCGCGGGCGGCGTCTCGATCGTCTACGTGATCGCGTGCTGGGCCGTCGTGGTCGGTGCGCTGAAGGTCTTCTTCGGACTCAGGGTGAAGAAGATGTCGGGGCGGGATGCCGACAAGTTTTCGGCGCTCGGCTGAACGCGACGCTACTGCGTCTGCGGCCGGCCAGTCTGCCGGCTTCTTCGGTCAGGCTGTGCGTCCGGCGATTCGTCCGCCCAACAGGCATCCGCCGAGGAAAGTTCCCTCGAGGCCACGTTTGCCGTTCATGCCGCCGCCGCCGAAGCCGGCCGACTCGCCCGCCGCGTACAGGCCGGGTATCGGCTCGCCTGAACCGTCGAGCACGCGGCAGTCGAGATCCGTAACGAGACCGCCCATGCTCTTGCGGCTGATGATGAACTCGCGGATCGCGACCAGCGGCCCTGCCTTCGGATCGAGGATTTTCTGGAACTTGCAGGTTCGCAGTCGATCGCCGATCCAGCGACGCGCGAACTCGATGCGGCGCAACTGCTCGTCGTCGTGGAATCGCGGACCGGCGTCGATGCGCGAGTCGTAGGCGGTGGCTGCGTCCGAGACGGTCGCGAGGTCCACGGACCCGTCGCCCACCAGCGCGTTCATCTTTTCCACCAGCTCCGGCAGCGTGTCGGCGACCACGAAGTCCTGGCAATTGCGCGTCACCTCGCCGTACAGCCAGCGATTGCCTCGCAGCATGTCGCGCGCGACGTGCAAGCGCTTCTTCTCGCGGAACGCCGGGTTGAATTCACCACCCGAGATCGCGAGCTCCTTCAACGCGATGCGGCGATTCAACAACTGCCACGAATAGGCGCGCTGCTGCCTGCAGATCTGCGCGACGAGATCGTGCGTGTCGAATCCCGTCACCAGCGGCATCGGGCCGATGCGCTCGCCGCGCCAGTTGAGCCACAGCGCCGACTTCGGCGGGACCAGCGACAGTCCGTGCATGGGCTTGCGCGGTTGCCAGTGATGTACGCCGGCCGCGTAGTTCCACTGCCAGTCGAGGTGCGTGACGCTGGCGCCCAGTGCGGAGGCCGCGTCGTGCAGTCGCCCGTCCGCGTACTTGTGCGAGCCGTTCAGGATCGTCTCCGGTGGGCGGCCCCAGTCCGCGTGCCAGTTCTCGCGGACGCGAGCCAGGTTGCCGTTGATGCCGCCGGCAGCAATCACGACCGATTCCCCAGTGGCCTCGAACTGCTGTCCCGTGCCCTCCAGCTCACCGCGACAGCCGGTCACCCGGCCATTCGTGACGGTGAGTGACTCGACTCGATGTTCGAAGCGGAGTTCGAGCAGCCTGCTGCGAGGATGTGACAGCAACCGGCGGTTCAGCACGACGGCGAGTTCGTGGCCGGTGCCCCATACGATGTGCCAGCGCGGCACGGAGTTACCCGGCGTGTGCAGCCCGCGCTCGACCCAGAGCGGCATCGGCATGAACTGCACGCCGACCCCACGCAGCCAGTCGAAGATTTCCTCGTTGCCGCGCTGCACGTAGGCTTCGGCCCAGGCGCGCGGCCAGCGGTCGCCGGGCCCGAATTCGGCGAAGGCGTGCCAGTCGCGCAGGCCCTGCTCCGCACTGTCGCGAATGCCATAGCGGCGTTGCAGCGGCGTGTCCGCGAACCATATGCCTCCGAAGCTCTCTTTCGCGAGGCCACCCATGTTCTGCTCGATGTCGCGGTCGATGAGCAGCACTCGCCGGCCGCGGTCCAGGAGTTCAAGCGCGGCGGTCACGCCCGCGATTCCCGACCCGATCACCAGGACGTCCGCCTTGTAGCGAAGCATCGCTCAGCCCTCCGCGACCGGCGTCAGGTCCGTTCCGCCCAGCGCGACTGATGAGCCCACGCCCATGCGCTTGACCAGCATCATTACCGACGCCATCGGCATGTCCAGCGGGCGTACCCGCACTGACGGCATGTACATCACATTGCCCGACATCGGAGTCGGCGACTGAGGGATGAAGACCGCGACCCAGCCTTCGCGGAGTTCCTCCAGCACGTAGCCGATCTGCCAGCCCCCCTCGATGCTGACCAGTGCCGGCTGGATACCGGACGCATCCTCGACCTGCGTCAGGCCTTCTGCCATGGTCTTTACCATTCGGTATTGAGGCAGGTTCCCCAGCAGCGACTCCTCGAACCAGTTCGTCAGGCGGCGCCCGGGCGTGGTACGGGCAACCAGTCCGGCGAGAAACGAAATCAGCAGCAGCACCAGCGCCGCGACGATCGTGGCGACCGCGACCCCGGCCACCTGGCTATCCGGGAAGAGTGCCGCGATTGGCTTGGCTATCTTGCCGGCAAACGCCATGGCATGGCGCAGGACCAGGACCAGCAGGATTGCAGGCACCAGGAACAGCAGCCCGCCGATGATCGTCGTCTTCAGGAAATCACCGATTCGCGACATGGCATTCTCCGATCGCGGCCCTGGCCCGGCAGTACGATGGATCGAGGCGGCGAGGGTCGATTGTGGACATTGTTCGATTGACGCGCTGGCGCCCGACCCGAATGATAGCCGGCAACAACCATGACCGCAGTCCAGTTCCGCAATCCAGACGTACGACTTTCCGACGCACTTGCGGCCACGGCTGCCGCGGTGCGTGGACACACGGTTACGCTGCGGGAACTGCTGGTCCACGTCGGCGAACAGGGCCTGCTGGTGTTCAGCGCCATACTGGCGATGCCGTTCCTGATCCCGGTCTCGCTGCCATTCATGAGCACCGCGCTTGGCACGCCGATGCTGCTGGTCGGTGTGGCGGTGATCCTGGGCAGGCTGCCGTGGTTGCCGGATCGCCTGCTGGATCACGAGCTTCCCAGCGCGACCGTACAACATGTGCTGGGCCGGGCCGGGGGGGCAGCCACGCGCGTCGAACACCTGGTGAAGCCGAGACTTCTGGCGCTGACTGGGTCGGCGCTGGTGAACTCGCTGCACGGCGTCACCATCGTGATCTCGGTGCTGCTGCTGATGGCGCCACTGCCGTTCGTGCCGCTGGCCAACACGCTGCCGGGGATCGCCATCATCCTGCTGTGCCTTGGCATGGCGGAGCGCGATGGCATGCTCTTGCTCATCGGCTACCTGGTGGCCGGCATTTCCTCGCTGTATATCGGCGCGCTGCTCTGGCTGGTGCTGCGAGTCGGCATGAATGCCGAGGGCGTGATGAGCCAGGTCGGCGGGTGGTTTTCAAGGCTCGTGGGCAACTGAGCTGCCGCCAGTGGCGCCCGCGCCGCCTCGGAAAGCTGCGTAGAACACCGGCGCAGCCACAGGCCTGAGAAGGTAACCATCTGATATTTAAGCGGAAACATTGATAGTCAGGTAATCGACCACCGTTTCGGGCAAGATGCGCCGCAAGTTTGCCGCTGCGCAGTCCGGTCTGCGCCCGAGGCTCTTCGACAGAGGGGACATTCTCCTTTTTCGTCTGTGACGAAAAAGGAGAATGTCCCCTCTATCCGCGGCTCCTCCTGCAGACTCATCGTGGTCTGCACTTTCGCGCCCCCGATCCTGTCATTGAATCAATGACGCTTCCTCCGGTTCCCGCCCTGCGGGAGAAGCGCGATGGTATCTGCATGTCTTTTGAATCACTTGGCCTCCCGGCCCCGCTGCTGCGTTCCTTGCAGGAACACGGCTACACGACCCCCACGCCGATCCAGTTGAACGCGATTCCCGCGGTCCACGCCGGCCGCGACCTGCTGGCTGCGGCACAGACCGGCACGGGCAAGACGGCTGCGTTTGCGCTGCCGCTGCTGCAGCGCCTCGACGAGGAACACCCGAATCCACGCGGATCGCGTGCACCGCGATTGCTGGTGCTCGTGCCTACGCGCGAACTGGCCGCCCAGGTCGGCGAGGCCTTCCAGCAGTACGGCCGCCACCTGAGCCAGCGCACGATCCTGGTGTTTGGCGGCGTGAGCGCACGGCCGCAGGTCGAGGCGCTGCGCCAGGGCGTGGACATCGTCGTCGCCACGCCGGGTCGCCTGCTCGACCACATCAACGAGCGCGTGATCGACGTGACGAAGATCCGCTACCTGGTGCTCGACGAAGCCGACCGCATGCTGGACATGGGTTTCATCCGCGACATCCGCCGCGTGCTGGCCGCGTTGCCGAAGAAGCGCCAGAACCTGCTGTTCTCGGCGACCTTCTCGGAGGAGATCCGCGCGCTCGCCAAGGGCCTGCTGCACGACCCGCTCGCGGTCGAGGTGGCGCCGCGCAATGCGCCGGCCGAGCTGGTCGAGCATCGTGTGCACCTGGTCGAGCAGGGCGAGAAGCGGGCGGTGCTGAGCCACCTGCTGCGCGAGGGCGCGACACCACAGACGCTGGTGTTCACGCGCACCAAGCACGGCGCCAACCGGCTTGCCGAGCAGCTCGAGCGAGACGGCATCAACTGCGCGGCCATCCACGGCAACAAGTCACAGAACGCGCGCACCAAGGCGCTCGCCGACTTCAAGGACTACAAGGTGCAGGTGCTGGTCGCGACTGACATTGCTGCGCGCGGCCTCGATATCAGCGAACTGCCGCAGGTCGTCAATTACGAGCTGCCGCACGTACCCGAGGACTACGTGCACCGGATCGGCCGCACCGGACGGGCCGGCAGCGAGGGGCATGCGCTGTCACTCGTCTCCAGCGACGAGCGTGACCGCCTGCGCGCGATCGAGCGGGTGCTGGGTCGCAAGATAAACGTGCTGCCGCTCGACCGTTCCGGGATAAAGTTCGTCAGCGACGCGACGCCGCACGCTGCACGTCCGGCGCGGCCCGCGAGGCCGGAGCAATCGCGGAACGCCGGCGGCTACAACCAGCGCTCGCAGGGCCGCCGCAGCGGCGGAAGGAGATGAACCTGCGGGCAACGGGGATCGTGTGACGCCTACCGCGCGGCCAGGCCGGGCCAATAGGCCCAGGCCCACGTCCCGGCCGGCCGGTCAGTTCGCCGCGTCGGGGTCCCGCTGGTCGTCGTCGCGGTTCGCCTGCGCACGCCGTGTCCTGATTTCGTCCTGCGCCTGCGCCGCGTACATGCCCACGAACACGGCCACGATCACGGCAACATAGAACTGACCGAAGACCGCCTGGATTGCGGCTGTCATGCGTGTGAATTCCGACGTCGGCAGCGCGTCCCCGTAGCCGACCGTGGACATCGTCGCGATGCTGAAATACAGGATTTCGCCGCCGCGGGCCTGCGGTGTCAGCTGGTCCAGCGGCACGGTCAGGTGCAGGGCCTCCGGGTTCCAGACCATGGCGATGGCATACAACTGGCCGAATATCATCGCTACCAGCAGGTAGGCCACGATGGTCGCGAAGATCCCGTCCGGAGTCGGTCGCTCGGCGCGGAAAACGAAGGTAAGTATCCCGACCACGCAGGCCGCGAGGATCGGCAGGTGCAGCAGCCCCTGCACGGTCTCGTCCATGCGGATCCACTCCTGCGGAAGGTGGAGGTGGCGGATGACCGACGCTCCGATCGCCAGCAGCAGGAACCCGATAAGCAGACGGTGGACGCGGCCCCATTCTGGCGTCGCCCAGATTGTCACCAGCAGCAGGTCGAGCAGCAGGACCTGCAGTACCAGGTGCGCGACCAGGGTACGTTCGATGCGCGGATATACCAGCATCCAGAAGATGAACACCAGCAGCAGTTGCAGGAATCTCCATTGAGGGTAGAGGCGTTTCGCGCCGAGTTTTTCCGCGGAAAGTTTCATCGTGCGTTCCTCGTTCAGCCAACGCAGCCGCGCGGGTCCAGCCCTGTCTCGACGCGCACTTCCGACCGGACGGTATTCCTGGGCCTCACGGGTTGCAAGGGCTCGCGCTGGCCGTGGCAGCCGCCGCCTGCAGGTCCAGTGTCATCTGGACCAGCGACGAATCTTCCTCGTCCGTCCTTATTCCGAAGCCCTTCGCACGGGCCAGGTCGAGCATCCGGGAGTTCTCCCGCAAGGTCACCCCGGTCATCACCTTGAGCCGGCGACCGCGCGCGATGTCGATCAGCATGCCGAAAAGCCGGCGCGCGAGCCCCTTTCCCTGCCAGTCGTCGCCGACCACGATCGCGAACTCGCAGGTCTCTTCGTCCGCGAGCGTGATGTAGCGCGCAACGCCGATCTGCTTCTCGCCGTCGGGCGTGTCTATCACGGCAATCAGCGCCATCTCGCGGTCGTAGTCGATCTGCGTGAATCGCGAGAGCTGCGCCGGCGAGAGGTCGTGCACGGTGAACATGAAGCGCAGGAACCTGGACTGCTCCGACAGGCCGTGCACGAATGCGACCTCGATCGCCGCGTCTTCCGGGCGGATCGGCCGGATCGTGGCTACTGTGCCGCCCTGCAGGTCGATGCGCTGCACCAGCTCGCTGGGATAGGGATGAATTGCGACGTGCGCGTAGGGCAGCGCCGCAGGCGGGCTGCGCAGCACGCCGAGCCGCGCATCCACGACGACCGCGCCGCGTTCGGTCACGATCACCGGGTTCAGGTCGATCGCGCCGATGTCGGGCATTTCGCAGACGAGTTCGGAGACCCTGAGCAGGATGTTCTCGACGGCTTCTTCGTCCGCAGCCGGCGCGCCACGCAGTGGCTGCAGCGCGATGCTGGCGCGCGTGCGACTGATGAGATCGCGCACCAGGAACGAATTGAGCGGCGGAAGAGCTACGGCCCGGTCGCGCACCACCTCGACCATCGTGCCCCCGAGACCGAAGCTGATCGCCGGCCCGAACACCGGATCGCGCACCACGCCGATCATGACCTCGCGACCCTGGCCCTGGCCGTACATGGGCTCGATCAATACGCCGTCGAGCACCGCGTCCGGCCGTGCGCGGGCGACCTGCCTGAGCATTGCGGCGTAGGTACTGCGGACTGCAGCCTCGTCGGCGAGGCCGAGTCGAACGCCCCCGACGTCGGTCTTGTGGGGAATGTCCGGCGAAAGGATCTTCATCGCGACCGGGAAGCCTGCTCGGCGCGCTGCCTTTACAGCCCTGGATGGAGAATCCGCGCGCACGCTGTGCAGGACCGGGATACCGAATGCCGCAAGCACGCTCATCGACTGCGCGGGGTCCAGCCACTCCTGGTCCTGTTCCAGCGCGGCGTCGATGATGGCCTGGGCAGCGGCCCTGTCCGGAGTCGCCATCGGCCCCAGGGGTTCCGGCACCTGCAGCAACTGTTCCTGGTTCGCCGCATGGAGCGCGAGCGCGGCAATCGCGTCGACCGCGGACTCTGGCGTCGAGTAGCTCGGGAGCTTGTGGTCCGCAAAAATGTCGCGACTCGACGCCACCGACTCTCCGCCCATCCAGCAGGCGAACACTGGCTTGCGTTTCCCGGCGGCGATGGCAACCAGCTCGGTCGCGAGCTTGTCAGGGTCCGTCAGTGCATAGGGCGCGAGAATCGCGAGCAGCGCGTCCAGCCGGGGGTCCTCGAGCACGATGCGCGCGGTAGATGCAAACTGTCCGGCATCTGCGTCGGCCCGGACGTAGACCGGGTTCGCCTGTGCGTCGCCGGTGGGCAGCAGCGCCCGCAGCTGCGCTGCCGTGTCCTCGCCAAGCCGCGGCAACTGCAGCCAGCGATCACCTGCATGGTCCGCGGCCAGCGCGCCGGGAGCGCCGGCATTCGACACGATTGCCAGCCTGTGGCCGCGCACCCGGGCGCCGGCCCCAAGCGTGGCCGCGGCCGAGAACAGGTCGTAGAGGTCGCGGATCCGCAAAACGCCCGCGCGACGCATCGCAGCGTCGAACACGTCATCTGCCCCGACCATCGATCCGGTATGGAACGCTGCAACGTCGGGCCGCTCCGCGTGGCGGCCCGCCTTCATCACCACGACTGGCTTCACGCGTGCCGCCGCCCGCAGCGCACTCATGAAGCTGCGTGCGTCGTCGACGCCCTCCATGTAGAGCATGATGCTGTCGGTGGCAGCGTCCTGGACGAGGAAATTCAGGGTCTCGCCCAGCGTGATGTCGGTGCCGATTCCCGTCGAGATGACCGTCGAGAAGCCCACCTGGCGGTCGCGCGCCCAGTCGATGACCGCGGCGCAGAGCGCGCCAGACTGCGAAACCAGAGCGAGCCGGCCCGGCCGCGGCTGCCGCGGGCCGCAGGCCGCGTTGAGCGCCACGTCGGTACGGATCAGCCCGAGGCTGTTCGGGCCGAGGAAGCGCACGCCGTGGCGGCGCGCCCGACGCTTCAACTCGGCTTCGAGTTCGCGGCCTGCTTCGCCGTCGTCCCGGAAACCCGCTGACACGATGATTGCACCGTTGATGCCGGCCTCGCCGCAGTCCGTGATGATGTCCGGGATCGTCGCCGCGGGCGTCACGATGATCGCGACGTCGGCAGGTTGCGGCAGGTTCCGGACGCTGCGGAAAGCCGGTCGCCCGGCAATTTCCTCGTAGGCTGGATTGACGTAATCCACGCGGCCCTTGAATCCAGTTGCCTCGAGATTCCGCCGGATCAGGTCGCCAAGCGTGCCGGGTCGATCGCTGGCGCCGACCAGCGCGATCGAACCTGGCTTGAATACGGCAGCGATCCGGGCTCTGGACACGATTCGACCTCGGGGCGGCAGTGGCTCGACTATGCATGCTAGCGTTGTGTCTGCGAACATTCATTGTGAGTAAGCGCAATCGGGGGTATCGATGCCTGTTGCCTTGATTTCGCACCCGGCCTGTCGCCTGCACCAGATGGGCGAGGGGCACCCGGAGCAGCCGGCGCGAATCGGCGCCATTGCCGACCAGTTGCTCGTCCGCCGCCTCGATGACTTCCTGCTGCATCACGATGCGCCACGGGCGACGGTCGAGCAGCTGGCGCGCGTTCACCCCAGGGAATACATCGAGCGCATCAGCATGAAGTCGCCGGAGGAAGGCCTGGCGTACCTCGACCCCGACACGGCGATGTGCCCGGAGACGCTGGAGGCGGCATTGCGTGCCGCTGGTGCAAATGTACTCGCAGTCGACCTCGTGCTGTCAGGTGCTGTACGCCGTGCGTTCTGCAACGTCCGGCCGCCCGGCCATCATGCCGAGCGCGACCGGGCCATGGGCTTCTGTTTCTTCAACAACGTCGCGGTCGGCGCGGCCCATGCGCTCGCGGCGCACGGACTCGAGCGCATCGCGATCCTCGATTTCGATGTTCATCTCGGCAACGGGACCGAGGACATATTCAAGGACGACGACCGGGTCCTGCTCTGCTCGAGCTACCAGTTCCCGCTGTACCCTGAAATGAATCCGCCCTCGGTGCCGGGCCGCATCATCAACTGCCCGTTGCCGCCGGGCAGTGGCAGCGACGATTTCCGCAAGGCCATTACGGAGCACTGGCTGCCCGCACTGGAGGCGTTCGCGCCGCAGTTGGTTTTCATCTCCGCAGGATTCGACGCGCACGATGCCGACCCGATGGCGGAACTTCGCCTGACGCGCGCCGACTACGGTTGGATCACCGAGCAGGCCTGCTCGGTTGCCGAACGTCACGGCCAGGGCAGGATCGTATCGACGCTGGAGGGTGGCTACGACCTGCCGGCGCTGGCCGTCAGTGCGGCAACTCACATCGAGAGGCTGCTGAACGTCTAGGCCGCGCTTCGACCGGTGTACGTTCGTCCAGGTCCAGGAGACCGATCGACCCGTGCCGGCCGAGCAGTGTGTCCTGCCGCCGATTACTTTTATCTATCGAATCAATTGGATCAATCATTAGATTGAATCTCGATGTCGACTTATCATCGGCGTAACAAAATCGTTCCGCTCAATGGAGAAAACCCTTGCACAAGAAACTCACGACGCTGGCAGTCGCGTGCGCACTGACCGCGATGCCGATCATGCCGGCGGCAACCGCCGACGCGGCGGGCACGCCGGTCCCCAACAAGTTCTGGTGGCCGGACCAGCTCGACCTGTCGGTGCTTCGCGCCCACGACGCGAACTCCAACCCGCTGGGTAAGGACTTCGACTACGCCACGGAATTCGAGAAGCTCGACCTGGATGCCGTGAAGGCAGATATCAAGCAGGTCCTGACGACATCGCAGGACTGGTGGCCTGCCGACTACGGCAACTACGGTCCGTTTTTCATCCGCATGGCCTGGCACAGTGCCGGAACCTACCGAACGATCGACGGTCGCGGCGGTTCGGACGGTGGCCAGCTGCGGTTCGACCCGCTCAACAGCTGGCCGGACAACGCCAACCTCGACAAGGCCAAGCGCCTGCTCTGGCCGGTCAAGCAGAAGTACGGCAAGAGCCTGTCCTGGGGCGACCTGATGGTCCTCACCGGCAACGTGTCGCTCGAGTCGATGGGCTTCGAGACCTTCGGTTATGCAGGCGGCCGCGTCGACGACTGGGAGCCCGACCTGGTCTACTGGGGACCCGAGAAGAAGTTCCTCGATGACGAGCGCTACAGCGGCGATCGCAAGCTGCAGAAGCCGCTTGCTGCCGTACAGATGGGCCTCATCTACGTGAACCCGGAGGGTCCGAACGGCAACCCCGATCCGCTCGCAGCCGCCAGGGACATCCGCGAGACTTTCGGCCGCATGGCGATGAACGATGAGGAAACTGTCGCCCTGATCGCCGGCGGACACACCTTCGGCAAGGCCCATGGCGCCCACGATCCGTCCAAGTGCGTAGGCCCCCCGCCCGCGGCGGCCGGCCTCGAGCAGCAGGGCTTCGGTTGGGCCAACAAGTG
The DNA here is from genome assembly GCA_963793005.1 of uncultured Gammaproteobacteria bacterium. Taxonomy (GTDB): domain Bacteria; phylum Pseudomonadota; class Gammaproteobacteria; order Steroidobacterales; family Steroidobacteraceae; genus RPQJ01. The sequence goes on along the minus strand of CAWBYP010000002.1, from coordinate 1,547,461 downwards.
CGGCACAGGCAAGGGCGCCGATGCGGTCACCAGTGGCCTCGAAGGTGCCTGGTCGGGCAACCCGGTCGCCTGGACCACGCAGTACCTCGACAACCTGTTCGCCTTCGAGTGGGTGCAGACCCGCAGCCCGGGCGGCGCGATCCAGTGGATTCCCGCAGACGGCCAGGCATCGAACATGGTCCCCGACGCATTCGACCCGACCAAGCGCCACGCGCCGATCATGTTCACCACGGACCTCGCGCTGAAGTTCGACCCGAGCTACCGCGAGATCTCGATGCGCTTCAAGCAAAATCCCGAGGAGTACCAGCGCGCATTCGCGAAGGCGTGGTTCAAGCTTACGCACCGCGACCTCGGCCCGCGTGCACGTTATCTCGGCGCGGAAGTGCCGAGTGAAGTCCTCATCTGGCAGGACCCGGTGCCGGCGGTCGACTATCCGCTGATCGACGCGAACGACGCGGCGGCGCTGAAGGCGAAGATCCTCGCCTCGGGCGTCAGCGGTCCCGAGCTGGTCCGCACGGCCTGGGCGTCGGCAGCCTCGTACCGCGGCACCGACATGCGCGGCGGCGCTAACGGCGCGCGCCTCCGGCTCGCCCCGCAGAAGGACTGGCCGGTCAACGACCCGGCCGAACTGGCCCGGACACTGCAGCGCCTCGAGGCCGTCCAGGTGGACTTCAACCGCTCGCTTCCTGGCGGCAAGAAAGTCTCGCTTGCCGACGTGATCGTGCTCGGCGGCAACGCTGCGGTAGAGCAGGCGGCAAAGAAGGCGGGCTTCGACGTGCAGGTTCCGTTCACGCCTGGACGCACCGACGCCACGCAAGCCCAGACCGACGTGGCGTCCTTCGCCGTGCTGGAGCCTACGGCTGACGGCTTCCGGAACTATTTCGGCAGCGACAACAGCGTGTCACCGACGGTGGCGCTGGTCGACCGGGCGAACATGCTGACGCTGTCCGTTCCTGAGATGACCGTCCTGGTCGGCGGCATGCGCGCCCTGGATGCCAATGCCGGGCAGTCGAAGCACGGTGTGTTCACCTCGCGCCCGGGGACCCTGAGCAACGACTACTTCGTCAACCTGCTCGACATGTCCACCCAGTGGAGCAAGTCGTCCACTGCCGATGGCATCTACGAAGGCCGCGACCGCAAGACCGGCGCGCTCAAGTGGACTGCCACCCCGGTCGACCTTGTGTTCGGGTCGAACGCCGAACTGCGCGCCGTGGCGGAGGTCTACGCCTCGGCCGATGGGCAGGCGATATTCGTGCAGGACTTCGTCGTGGCGTGGAGCAAGGTGATGAACCTCGACCGCTTCGAGCTGAAGTGAGCCACGACCAGCTCGTTCCGGGCTGATCACGAACGAACGGCGGCGCTTTTGGCGCCGCCGTTCTTTTTCAGACAACCCGTTCAAACGAACAAGCTGGTCTTGCCGTCGGCGTCCACCACGCTGTGGCAGCAGATCACCATCGCGATGCGGCTCATGCCGTTGGCGGCGCTCACCCGCCGCGGGTCGGATCAGGGACCCGGCGTCCCGATCAGGTGCTCGCGGAAGAACAGCACGACCGCCTGCTGATAGACGTCCGCGTTTTCCTTCTTGCGGTAGCCGTGGCCCTCGTTGAGCGCGTTCATGTACCACACCGGCTCACCGCGATCGCGCAGCGCCTTCACGATCTGCTCGGCCTCGGTGACCGGCACGCGCGGGTCGTTCTGGCCCTGCACCACCAGCATCGGCACGGCGATCCTGTCCACGTTGCTGAGCGGGCTGATCTTCTCGAGGTGGGCGCGCATCGCAGGGTCACGCTCGTCGCCGTACTCCACGCGGCGCAGGTCGCGGCGGTAGTCCTGGGTGTTCTCCAGGAAGGTGACGAAGTTCGAGATGCCGACGATGTCCACGGCGGCCTTCAGCCGGTCGCTGAAGTAGACGGCACTCGCCAGCACCATGTAGCCGCCGTAACTGCCACCAAACACGGCGACGCGCTTCGCATCCAGGTCGGGCTGCGTGCCGATCCAGTCGAGCAATGCGCCGATGTCCTTCACCGAGTCCTCGCGCTTCAAGCCGTTGTCGAGGCCGAGGTAGGTGCGGCCATAGCCGTCGGAACCGCGGACGTTGGGCACCACCACCGCGACGCCGAGCTTCTGCAGCCACATCTGGTAGGTGCTGCTGAAGCCAGGCCGGGCCTGGGACTCGGGGCCGCCGTGGATCGACACGACCACGGGGAAGGGCCCCTTGCCGGCCGGCTTGTACACCCAGGCCGGGATGCTCAATCCGTCGAAGCTTTGGTAGCGCACCAGTTCCGGCTCGATGAACGTCGACGTGTCCAGTCCGCCGACCTCGCTGAAGGTCCAGCGCGTCAGCGCCCCGTGCTCCAGCGCGGCCTCGCCTAAGTCCAGCACGAAGGCGTCGTTCGGCGTCCTCGCGGTATCGAGCGTCATGGCCAGGCGCCGGCCGTCCGGGCTGAACTCCAGCCCGCTGGCGAGCCCCGTCGGCAGGCCGGCGACGGCAACGTAGCGGCGCGTGGCTGGATCCAGCAGGTACACGCGGCTTCGGCCTTCCTCGTTCACCACGAAGGCGCCGCGGCGACGATCCTCGCTGAACACCACCGACTCCACATTCCACGGGATGTCCGACGTGACGACTTGCAGCCTGGCGCCCGGCTTCAGCGGCTGCCAGGCGAGGCGGCGGAACTCGCTGCCCCGGTCCGTGACCAGCCAGAAGCCCTCGCCCTCGGCGTCGAAGGCCGCCGCCGCGTTGGTGCCGCCGTCGCGGCCGCCGGCCATCACCTCGCGCTTGCCGGTGGCGAGGTCCAGCAGGTACACACGGGACTCGGTGATGCTGATGTAGTTGTTCACCAGCAGGCGGCTGCCGCGGGCGTCGAAGTCGACCGGGCTCCAGGAGGTGCCGTCCGGCGCCTCGAGCACCAGGCGGGCGGACTCCGGCTGGTCCGGGTCCATCATCCAGATGTCGTTGGAAGCGCCGTTGCGCCGCGTGCTCTGGTAGGCGATGCGCTTGCCGGTGCGGTCCCATGCGACGCCGCCATTGCGCGAACGACCGTCAGTCAGCATGCGGCTGTCGGCGGTGGCCGGATCGAACAGGAAAATCTGCGCGAATTCGCTGCCGCCGGCATCCATGGAGAAGACCAGCCGTGCGCCCTGCGGCTGCCGCGAGACGCCGCCGATCGGCTCGTCGTAGAAGGTCAGCTGCGTGCGCGCGCCAGCCGGCATGTCGACCCGGTGGATCTGCGGCACGTCGCCGAAGCGCGTTGCGATGTACAGGCTCCTGCCGTCCGCGCTCCAGTCCAGCACGCTGCCCGAGCGGACGTTCTGGTAACGGTTCAGGTCTTCCACGACCGACTGCGGAATGGCGGGGATGTCTTCCAGGATCAGCTGGCCGTTGTTGAGCTCGCGCCGCTCTACGTCGGCGATGGCGGATTGAAGTGGGAGGGCCGCGAAGAGCAGGGCGGCCACCATCAGCTGCTTGTGCATGGTCGGGTCCTCCAAGGGTGGATCTGGCGCAAGGGTGCGCATACCTTACGCGAAGCCACCGGGATCTTCTGCCGCCCGTCCGGCATGTCCCGCAAGCCCCGCCCGGAGAACGTCAATTGCTAGCTACGCCTCGCGAGGCGAGCTTCTCCGGTTGCCGCGCCGAGAGGTTGTTGACTAGAATCGAGGGCCCTGCGCGGGTGTAGTTCAATGGTAGAACTGTAGCTTCCCAAGCTACTAACGTGGGTTCGATTCCCATCACCCGCTCCAGACACGCGTGGACGGCTCTGAGCTGAGCCGCGTTCAGGGCGACGGCAGGCCGCGGCTCGAGCTGGCAGGACGCTCTTTACGTTTTCTCCACCGGCTGCTCGATGGCTTCCAGCAGATTCGTATCCAGCTCGGGAATCTCCGGCAGGCTCTTCGCATCCTCGACCAGCGGCTGGAGCTGCTCATGCAGCTTCAGCGACAGCGCGTGAAGGTCACGATAACGGCTCACCAGGGTCGCGCCACTCCGCCGCACGTCCGCCAAACTCTGATCCTGCTGGCGCTTCTCGGTGCGAAGCGTATTCAGTGCGGACTCGACCTGGCGACGCGCATCCGCTTCTTTCTGCTTCTGCTTCTTGAGCGCGTTCATTTTCTTCAGGACGTTTGCGGGCGTGTCTGCCAGCGCCGTGTTGATCGCCTTGAGCGAATTTTCGCGCTCGGTCAGACGGTCCTTGACCTTCTGCAGGTCCGTCGCGGCGGCAGCGCGCTGGTTGGCCATCTGCTGAACCGCGCTGTCTTGCGCGGCTTTCGCCGTGGTAGCCGCGTTCTGCGCAATAGCCAGGCCCTGCTCGCTCTCGGCTAACTTCTTCTCGAGCGCAGCGATGGTGGCCGCCGCCTCTTTCTTCGCGTTGACGAGTTCGGTATCCGCCTTGGCGACCTTCTTCAGCGCGGCTTCGAGTGCTTCTTTCAGCTCTTGCTGCGTGCACTCCGGGTCGAGCTTGAGCGCGTCCGTGGCCGCTCGAATCAGGATCTGCTTGCTGATGGCGAGTTCTTTCCAAACTTTCAATTGAAGGTCTTGCTGCGCTTGACTCACATCGTTCCTCGCGGGGCATGAAATGGATAAATCGGGGGGGCAGGTAATTGTAATCCAGAGCCAGGCAGTTTGGCTTCCCCGCGTCCGGGCGAGTTCATCACGGCGGTTTACCTGGAGCCCAACGGACTGAGCGGCCGTGAACTGGCTGCCAAGCTGGGGGTCGCGCCCTCGACCCTGAATCGGGTACTGACCGGCGCTAGCGGGGTGAGCCCGGAGATGGCGCGCAGGCTGTCGAAGTGCCTTGGCCGGACGCCGGAGAGCTGGCTTGCCATGCAGTACAGCCATGAATTCTGGCGCGCAAGAAAGCAGATGGACCTGGGCCGCATTGCCAAGGTTCGCCTGACGGCAGCGTAACGCGGGGCATGACGAATCTCACACGCGAGACCACCGTGGGCGTCAAGTGATTGATCCGGTGGGCGGAGCAGGGTGACTTACGTGGGTTCGATTCCCATCACCCGCTCCAAATAGATTCAAAGACTTGGCAGGGCCCAACTTGGCCCTGAGTCATTAGGGACGTTCTCATCAGGGACGTTCGCTGACTCGCACGCGAAATACTCCACCACGTCACGATTCTGTCCGCAGGCGGAGTGAGAGACTCGGTGCCCCAGTCCAAGCGAGAGTCATTCCATGCGCCCAATTCGCGTCTTTGCCACTGTCACGTCGCTGCTGATGGTGGCAGCATCGGTGTCGGCCTCATCCGACTACCTGCTGCAGCTTGAGCCTGCCAAGGGAGCTGGTATCGACAATGCCGCGCCGCAGACCATCGAGGTCGAGTCCTTTTCATGGGGTGCAAGCAGTGCTGTGCCTGCCGCGGCGGGCAAAGGCAGCGGCGCCGGCAAGGCCAGCATGCAGGACCTGTCGGTCACGTCGGCCGCCGCACCTCGCGAGGCCGCGTCAGGCTTGGCGACCGGCAAGCGAGCGGCACCGGCCACGGAGGCAGCCGCAGGCCCGGACTCGGTGGCGGTTGGACCGAAGGTCGGTGATGTTGCCGAGTTCACGGTGATGGTTCGTGAGTCACCCACGAAGTCGTCCATGGGAAAGAGCGGGGGCTGCGTCATGGGTACTCACTTCACGCACGCTGTCCTGCGTGTCCAGGGGAAGACCTACGAGCTGTCGGATGTCGTCCTGACGTCGTGCACGGTTAGCGACGGTGCGACGAAGAAGGAATTCAAGGGTCACGTCACGCTGACGAAGTAGACGACCACCCGCCGTCCAGCGGCCACAATACTCTAGCGGCACGCGGCGCCTCAGCGGTTCCTGGCATGCCAGGCAGACTGGGGCCGTTACTGACGTGGCCCGGATTCTCACCTAAACTCGCCCCTCGGCCTGCGGATCGAGGGGCGAACAGGAATGAAGAACAGGCATAGCGGCATGCGTGCACCCGTCGACGGCCGGGATGACAGGTGACCGGGTCCCGTCAGTCGAGTAGTCGACGATTTGGCGATTTCCAGGGCGCGGGTAACAAGGCCATCAGCCTGGGCCGGTTGTATCCCGAGCCCGAACGGGACCCGGCGGGAAATATCAGGCGCATTCGGCCGACCTTCGACCGGCTCTCCTCGCACGAAGCGCTGGCGCTGTTCCGACCCTACGTGGCGTCGCGCTTCATGGCGCAGTTCAAGGCGGTTGCTCCACTTGCAGCGTACCTGTTCCTGTTCCAGATCCTGATTCTCCGGCAGCCCGTGCAGGATGCAGGGCTCATCACGGCTGGCCTGCTCGCCGTGGTCGTCGGGCTGATGTTCTTCATGGAGGGGCTCAAGCTGGGACTGATGCCTTTCGGCACCATCATTGGCGCCACGCTACCGCGGAAGTCGCCATTGCCGCTGGTCCTGATCATTACACTGCTGCTTGGGGTGGGCGTCACGTTTGCCGAGCCCGCCATCAGCGCATTGAAGACGGCGGGACAGAATGTGGCGGTCGAGCAGGCTCCCTACCTGTATGCGCTGCTCAATGAATGGACCAGGGCCCTGGTGCTGGTGGTGGGCGCCAGCGTCGGCTTGGCTGCGGTGGTCGGTACGCTGCGATTTCTCTATGGCTGGAGCCTCAAGCCGCTCATCTTCCTGGCGCTGGTTCCGGTCATCGGGCTGAGCCTCTATGCGGCCAGCGATCCGGAGTTGAACAAGGCACTGGGCCTGGCCTGGGACACAGGTGCGGTGACCACCGGGCCGGTCACCGTGCCGCTGGTGCTCTCGCTGGGCATCGGCATCGCTGCTGCTGCCGGCAAGGGTGATTCCGGTTTGTCGGGCTTCGGCATCGTCACGCTGGCCTCGCTGTTTCCAGTGAGCGGGGTCCTGCTTCTGTTGCTTTATGTCGCGACGACCGCGACGCCTGCCGAGATCATCCAGGCGGCAGCAAGCCATGCCGCGGCCGCACAGGCCGCGACGCCAGCGTGGCACGAGCGCAGTCCAGGCCTCGAGGTCGTGCTGGGCATACGGGCGATCCTGCCGCTGGTGTTGTTCCTGTTCCTGGTGCTGAGGGTCATCCTCAAGGAGAAACTTGCACACCGGAACGAGATCTTCCTCGGCATCGGCCTGACCATTCTCGGAATGTGCATCTTCAACCTCGGGCTCACCTACGGCCTGTCCAGGCTGGGCGGCAGCGTCGGGGCGCTGGTACCAATGACGTTCATGGAAGTCAGTGGGCTGCCGGGCTCGCCGATCTATGCGTATTCCGTGGGGCTGGCGCTCGCGTTGCTGTTCGCACTGGTGCTCGGCTTTGGCGCAACGATCGCAGAACCAGCGTTGAACGCGCTCGGGATCACCGCCGAGCAGTTGACCAATGGCGTGTTCAAGAGCCGCACGTTGATCCTTTCGGTTTCCGCGGGCGTCGCCGTCGGCATCGCAGTCGGGCTGGTGAAGTTGATCTTCGACCTGCCTCTGATCTGGCTGGTCGTGCCGGGCTACTTCATCGCCGTGGTGCTCACCGTCTTTTCGAGCGAGGAGTTCGTGAACGTGGCCTGGGACAGCGCGGGCGTCACTACCGGGCCCATCACCGTGCCGCTGGTCCTGGCCATGGGCCTCGGGTTCGGCAACGCGACCAGCGCGGTGGAAGGCTTCGGCATTCTCAGCATGGCGTCGGTCGGACCCATCATCACGGTCATGTTGTCCGGGCTCTGGTCGCGCTACCGGGCCAGTGCCGAAACCAAGGCGGCCTCCACCAAGGCGCCGATCCCCGACGCAGCAAGGGCAGGGAGCATCGCATGAGCAACGAAGGCATTACCTACCTCACCGACGCGGCGTTGATCACTGCGGTCGTGCGCGCAGGCCGGGCGGATACCCTGCTGAAAACTGCCCGTGACCTGGGCGCGACCGGAGGCATCGTGCACCTGGCGCGTGGAGCCGACGTTCGCGAACGCCTCGGCCTGCTGGGCATTGCCGTGGAAGCCGAGAAGGAGGTATTGAGCCTCGTGGTGGCTGCCGAGCACGTGGACTTGATCACCAGGGCCATCTATAGGGCAGGCGAGATGAACGCACCCGGAGGTGGATACCTGTACGTGACACCACTGGAAAAGCTGGCGACGTACGTCCCTCGCGAAGCGATCGAACGCATGGAAAAGCAGGGCTGAGGGAATTCGATGGAACCCGTCGTCATGGCCGGACCGGAACTCGAACGCTGCAATCGCATACTCGTTGCTTTGCCCGACGACGGGACCGACCGTCGCCTTATCGATGCATTGCTCCGCGACAAGGGCGTGACGCGGGTCGATACCGTCCCTGTCCGTTCCGTCGCCGCGCTACAGGCGGCGCAGACCAGGCGTGGCAAGCTGCCCGAGTCGACATTGGCGCGACTGGTAACCGTCGTGGTCAGCGAGGCGGACGCGGCTGCGCTCTTCGACTATGTCTTTGAGGTCGCGGCGATTGGCCGACCGGGCGGCGGTATGGTGATGATGGACCGGTTAGCCGGGGCGACGCCGTTTCATCTTCCGGACGGGGTGCCTGACGAAGGCAGGTGATCGGGCGCGTGCTTTGAGGCGCTAATGCAGTGAGGCGCTGGAGCGCGAGCTGCAGGCTAGAGACACGCCTGCAGTCGCGGCACCTGCCCAATAGAAGTCGTTATGTGCTGGACGTAGCGATGATCAGCGATTCGGCGTACTCGACGATGACCGTGTCGCCGACCGCCAGTTGTGACAGGTCGACCTTCTTGTGCGCTTTCGTGGTCCTGGTCGTGCCGTCGCCGAACTGGAAGGTCACCTGTCGCGTGCTGGTGTCCAGTGCGATGACCTTTGCGGACATTTCGTAGGCCTCGCCCTGGAATACGCCAGTCGTCTTGCCGTTGGTGGCAGCCGCGAGCTCGATGGCGGCAGCGTCGGCCGGCGGCGGGCCATCCTTGCGAATGACCAGCGCCATCGCCTCGGTCGCCTGGAAACCGATCTCCTGGCCCACCTTGAACGCGCCGAGGTCGACGCCCTTGGCCGCCTTGAACGTTGCCGACTTGCCGTCCGGCGTGGTCAGCGTCACCTTTCGCTTGGCGCTGTCGATCGCCTTCACGGTCGCCACATAGGTGAACGTATCGACGACGGCGAATCCATCGGCGGCCTGGTAGACCTGCTCCTGCTCGACCCCTTCGGTGCTGGCGCAGCCGGCCATCGTGACGACTGCTGCCGGCAGCAACGCCATGGATGCGATCACAATCAGCCGGTGGGACACGTGGTTTGTCATAGCGGACTTCCGTCGTTGGTGGGATGACCAAAATTATACGATAGGTGCCTGGGTTCGCTAGTGTCATGGACAATGCCGTATACGGCTTCGCGATGATCCTGCCCATGGGCACGAGCCACGCTGGGTGCTGGACCCAGGGCGCCATCCCGGGGGGCTCTCGGCGGCCATTCCCCGCCCACCGCCGTCCGTGGGATAACATGCACCGGCGTCGCGCTGGCGCCCGCCGCGGCGGACCACGACCCACCGTTGTCAAGTGATCGAGCAGATGTCCATACACGTAGCGCTGACGCACGAGACCACTTACCGCTATGCACGGCCCGCGTCGCTGGGTCCGCAGGTGGTCCGTCTGCGACCCGCGCCGCATTCGCGATCCCGTATCCTCAGTTATTCGTTGCGGGTCGATCCAGCCGAGCATTTTCTCAACTGGCAGCAGGATCCGCTGGGCAACTACCTCGCTCGAATCGTGGTGCCGGAACGAACGCGCGAGTTCCGGCTGCAGGTGGACCTCGTCGCCGAGATGGCGGTGTTCAATCCGTTTGATTTCTTCCTTGAGCCCGAGGCCGAGAAGTTCCCGTTCGCCTACGAACCACGCATTGCCAAGGAACTCGAGCCCTATCTGGAACTAGAACCGGCCGGCTCTCTGCTCACGGAGTGGGTCGCCAGCGTCGATCGCGGGCCGGCATCCACGGTCGATTTTCTGGTCGGGCTGAACATGCGCCTTCACCAGGACGTCGCCTACGTCATCCGCATGGAACCCGGCGTACAGACCTGCGAGCAGACGCTGTCGAGCCGGCGCGGCTCCTGCCGCGACTCGGCCTGGTTGCTCGTACAGATCCTGCGCAGGCTGGGTCTTGCCGCACGCTTCGTCTCCGGATACCTGATCCAGTTGAAGCCCGACGTCGCGGCGCTGGACGGACCCTCGGGGACGGACAAGGACTTCACCGATTTGCACGCGTGGGCGGAGGTGTACCTCCCGGGTGCAGGCTGGATCGGCCTCGACGCCACGTCCGGGCTGCTGACAGGCGAAGGCCACATTCCGCTTGCGTGCGCGCCGCACCCGAGCGGCGCAGCGCCGATCACGGGCACTGCCGATGCGACCGACGTCGATTTCTCGTTCGCGATGCACATCGAGCGCATCGTCGAGACACCTCGCGTCACGCTGCCGTACACCGCTGGCCAGTGGTCGGAGATCGAGTCGCTCGGTCACGAGGTGGACAGCCATCTCGAGGCTGACGACGTGCGACTGACGATGGGTGGCGAGCCCACCTTTGTGTCCATCGACGACGTCGATGCGCCGGAGTGGAATACCGAGGCGCACGGCACCCACAAGCGTGCCCTGGCCGCGCGCCTGATCGAGCGGCTTCGCGACCGGTTCGCACCGGGCGGGCTGCTGCATTTTGGCCAGGGCAAGTGGTATCCGGGAGAGTCGCTGCCGCGCTGGGCGTTTGCACTCTACTGGCGTGGCGATGGCCAGCCGCTGTGGCGGGATGCGTCGCTGATTGCGCAGGAAGACCGCGAAGGGACTGCGACGCTCGACGATGCGAAGCTGTTCTCACAGGCCCTTGCCGAAACGCTCGGCGTGGACCCGGACCTCGCGACACCGGCGTTCGAAGACCCGGTGCCCTATCTCACACGCGAGCAACGCCTGCCGGACAACGTCGATCCATTCGACTCCAGGCTCGAGGATCCGGAAGAGCGCGCACGTCTCGCCCGGGTGTTCGAGCGCGGGCTTGCCGCACCGGTCGGCTACGTGCTGCCGCTGCAGCGCTGGAACGCACCCCACCAGCGTGCCTGGTACAGCGAGCGCTGGACGACCCGACGCGGCCGCCTGTTCCTGGTGCCCGGCGACTCGCCGATCGGCTTCCGGCTGCCGCTCGAAGCATTGCCGCACGTGCCGAAGGAGCGATATCCGTATTTCATGCCGGCGGATCCGTTCGCACCACAGCCGTCACTGCCGTCGCAGCCCAGTGACCCGGCCGAACAAATGGCGATTCAGCACACTGCCGGGGGGCGGTGCCGAGCGACAGCGCGTCATGGAGCAGGGAACAAGCAGCGGGACCGATGGTGCCGTGCGGACGGCGCTGGCCGTTGAGCCGCGCGAGGGCCGATTGTGCGTCTTCCTGCCGCCGACCGAGACTGCCAACGACTATGTCGAGCTGATCCAGTGCGTCGAGGCGACTGCGGCGCAGCTGGGCCAGCCGGTGCACGTCGAGGGCTACAGCCCGCCCGCCGACGAGCGCCTCAACGTCATCAAGGTGACGCCCGATCCCGGCGTCATCGAAGTCAACGTGCATCCGGCCAGGAACTGGAAGGAACTGGTCGCGATCACCTCGACGCTGTACGAGGAGGCGCGACTGAGCCGTCTCGACGCGCAGAAATTCCTGATCGACGGCAGGCACACCGGGACCGGCGGTGGCAACCACGTCGTGGTCGGCGGTGCGACGCCGGCCGACAGCCCGTTCCTGCGCAGGCCCGACCTGCTGCGCAGTCTCATTACCTATTGGCAGAACCACCCAGCGCTGTCGTACCTGTTCTCCGGGCTGTTCATCGGTCCGACCAGCCAGGCACCGCGTGTGGACGAGGCGCGCCACGACCAGCTGCACGAACTCGAGATTGCGTTCATGCAGATTCAGCGATCGGCGGGCGACCCGCCGGTGGCGCCCTGGCTGGTCGATCGCCTGCTCCGCAATATCCTGATAGATGTCACCGGCAACACGCACCGCACCGAGATCTGCATCGACAAGCTGTATTCACCCGACGGGCCGACCGGGCGGCTCGGGCTGGTGGAGTTCCGCGCCTTCGAGATGCCGCCGCACGCACAGATGAGCCTCACGCAGCAGTTGCTGCTGCGGGCGCTGATTGCACGCTTCTGGCGCAGGCCGTACACGCAGCCGCTGGTCCGCTGGGGCACGTCGTTGCACGATCGATTCATGCTGCCGCATTTCGTCTGGTCCGATTTCCGCGACGTGCTCCGGGACATGCGCGACGCCGGCTACGCGCTCAAGGACGAGTGGTTCGAGCCGCATTTCGAGTTCCGCTTCCCGCGTTACGGCTCGGTCGAGCGCGGCGGCGTCGAGCTGGAGGTCCGGCAGGCGCTGGAGCCCTGGCACGTGCTGGGCGAGGAGGGCGCGGTGGGCGGCACGGCACGCTACGTCGATTCTTCGCTCGAGCGCCTGCAGGTCAAGGCGCGTGGCCTCGACCTCGCGCGGCACGTCGTGGCCTGCAATGGCCGTCGGGTACCGCTGCGGGCGACCGAAATCGTCGACGAGGCAGTCGCAGGTGTGCGTTTCCGCGCCTGGCAGCCCGCGCACTGCCTGCACCCGACGATTCCCGTGCACGCGCCGCTCGTGATCGAGATTCTCGACCAGTGGTCGGGTCGCTCGCTCGGCGGATGCACGTACCACGTCGCGCATCCCGGTGGCCGCAACTTCGAGACGCGACCCGTCAACTCATACGAGGCCGAGAGCCGCCGGCTCGCCCGCTTCTCGGATCTCGGCCACACTCCAGGACCTGTCGAGATGCCGCCCTCGGAAGTCGATCCCGAGTTCCCGCTGACCCTCGACCTGAGGCGCAGCGCTTGAGTTCCCGCACCGATCCGCTGCCGGACTCTCCGAGCCCGACGCTGGCAGCGATGTTCGACGCTTACCAGCCGCAGCGCGGTGTCTTCGACGAGATGAAGACCGCCGACGGTGAGCTGCGGCCGCACTGGCGGAACCTGGTCGGTGCACTGCGTGCGCTGAGCCCGTCCGAGATGGACGCCCGCTGGAAACGCGTGGAGCGGATCCTTTACGAGAACGGCCTCACGCACAATATTTTTGCCGATGGCGACGAAACCGAGCGGCCGTGGCGGCTGGACGCACTGCCATTGCTCATCTCGGCCGAGGACTGGCGCCGGCTCGAGAGCGGCCTGGTGCAGCGCGCGCGGCTGCTCGATGCAGTGCTGTCCGATTGCTACGGCGAGCAACGGCTGATGCTCGACGGGGCGCTGCCATCGACGCTGGTGCTGGGCAATCCGCAGTTCCTGCGACCCCTGCACGGTGTCCCGGTGAGTCGTGGTCGCCGCCTGCATTACTACGCCGCCGACGTCGGGCGGTCTGCGGACGGCAACTGGTGGGTGCTGAAGGACCGCTGCGAGTCACCGGTAGGCGGCGGCTATGCGCTGGAGAATCGCATTGCGCTGCGCAACTGCCTGCCCGACGAATTTGCCGGCAACCACGTGCAGCAGTTGGCGGGCTTCTTCCAGGCCGTTCACGACGGGCACTGCGCGATGGCCGACAGTGCCGATCCGCGTATTGTGGTGCTGAGTACCGGGCCTACGGGGTCCGGCTATTTCGCGCATTCGTACCTCGCCCGCTACCAGGGATACGTGCTCGCCGAAGGCCAGGACCTTACCGTGCGCGACAATCGTGTCTACCTGAAGACGCTCGAGGGCCTGCGTCGGGTGGACATTATTATCCGGCGCGTCGAGGCGGCTTCGTGCGACCCGCTGGAACTGCGCAGCGATTCGCCGCACGGCGTCCCGGGGCTGGTCGAGGCCGTGCGCGCCGGGACGGTGTCGGTCATCAATGCGCTGGGCAGCGGGCTTGCCGACACCGAGAGCCTGATGCCGTTCCTTCCCGGGCTCTGCGAGCGCCTGCTGAATGAGCAACTGCAGCTGCCGTCGCTCGCAACGTGGTGGTGTGGCCAGGACCCAGCCCGCGACTACGTGCTCGCCAACCTCGAGCATCTCGAGACGCGCGACGTGTTCAGCCGCGGCGCGAGCGAGCCGGGCACGCAGAATCCCGACGGACCCGAGGCCTGGCAGGTCGGCGGTCCGCGCCGGTCGATTGAAGAGCGTGGATTCGCTTACCTCGCTCGCGAACCCATGAAGCTGTCCACGGTGCCGGTGCTGAATTCGCAGGGCCTGCGGGCGGTGCCCTTCGCGCTGCGGGTGTTCGTTGCCGCCGACGCCGACGGCTATGTCGTGATGCCGGGCGGGCTCGCGCGATTGTGCCCGCCGCGCGCCGGGCAGGCCTTCGACTTCGGGCGGTTCGGTGATGGCAAGGACACGTGGGTGCAGTCGGATCGGCAAGCCGGCAGTGCGGCGATCCGCCGCACGCGGACGGGTGCCGTGGAACTGCGTCGCATCGGCCGCGAGCTGCCGAGCCGTACCGCGGACAACCTTTTCTGGCTGGGTAGTTATGCGGAGCGCGCCGAAGCCATCATGCGCCAGGCTCGCAATGCCATCGTGCGCATCGTCGACGACGAGTGTCCACCGGAGGACCTGCTGGCAATCGGGCGCGTGCTCGGCCCCACGCTGAAGAAGGCCGGGATCGCGCCGACAGACGACAAGGCTGCCGGAGACGCCCGTGCCCAGCTGGCACGCAGGCTTGGCGAACTGGTATTCGATGCCGACCGCGCCTATGGGCTGCGTCGCACGCTGCGCAACCTCGGCCGCACCGCGTCGCTGAGCCGGGAGCGCTTGTCTGCTGATTCGTGGCGGATTCTTCGCGGGCTTCGGCCCGAGGACTTCGCCCGGCGTCCCGGCCCCGCCGCGCAGCCGCGACGCGCCGGGATCGGCAACGTACTTGGCCAGCTGGACCTCGGTATCCAGCGACTTGCGGCGTTCAGCGGCATGGGTGTCGAGAACATGACCCGCAGCTTCGGCTGGCGATTCCTCGACATGGGTCGTCGCATCGAGCGCAGCGTGCAGACCAGCGCGCTGCTCGAGAGCCTGCTCGACGCCGGCGATCCCGAGGACGACGGCAGCCTGATCCTGCTGCTCGAAATCGCGGACAGCTTCATGACCTACCGGTCGCGCTACCTGCTGACGCCCCAGCTTGCGCCAGTACTCGACCTGTTGCTGCTGGACGAGACGAATCCGCGCTCCGTGCTGTTCCAGCTGGAGGCGCTGGCCGAGCATCTCGACGCGCTGCCGCGGGATCCTGCGCAGCCAGTGCCCGACAGCGAACAGCGGATCGTCACCGGCGCGCTCGACGAACTGCGCCAGGCCGACATCACCAGCCTGTGCCGCAGGGGCCGGCTCGGTGATCGACCCGGGCTCAAGGCGCTGGTCGGGCGGGTGGCGGCCGATCTCCCGATGCTGATCACCAGCATTACGCGCAAGTACTTCAGCCACGCGGATGCAATGCGATCCGTGATCGCCGCGGGCAGCGCGCCTCGCTGAGCCATGCTCTACCACGTCCGTCACCGCACCACGTATCGCTACAGCCTGCCGGTGTCGATCTCGCACCACGTGCTGCACTTGGCGCCCCGTGCCTGCGGCGACCAGGTCGTCCACGGGGCGTCGATCGAGATCGAGCCGGGCCCCGCGGTGCGCAACGATTCCGTCGACTATTTCGGCAATCCGGTCACGTTCGCAACGATCCAGCAGCAGCACGAGGAACTGGTCATCGAGGCGAACTCGCAGGTTGACGTGTCGCCCGCGCCCGCTGCCGCGCCGTCGCAGACAATGGCGTGGGACCGCGTCTTCCGACACCTGGGGCAGGACACCAGCGCCGGGAACCTTGCCATCCTGCAGTTCGCCTTCGATTCGCCGTATGCGCGTGCGAATCCGGAACTCGCCGCCTACGCGCGCGAGTCGTTTGCCCCCGGACGACCGATCATGGAAGCGGCGCTCGAGCTGACACAGCGCATCCACACGGATTTCAAGTACAGCAGCGGGACGACCAGCGTCTCGACGCCGGTGGAGGACGTGTTCAGGCTGCGGCGTGGCGTGTGCCAGGACTTCGCGCATCTCGAGCTTGCCTGCCTGCGCGCGTTCGCCCTGCCCGCGCGCTACGTGAGCGGCTACCTGCTCACGCATCCCGCGCCGGGCAAGGCGAAGCTGGTTGGCAGCGATGCCTCGCATGCCTGGGTATCTGTCTGGTGCCAGGAGGCCGGCTGGGTGGACCTCGACCCGACCAACGACACGATTGCGGGCGAGGAACACGTGACGCTCGCGTGGGGCCGGGACTACGGGGACATCAGCCCGGTCAATGGGGTAATCTTTGGCGGTGGCGAACACATCATCGACGTGGCGGTGGACGTAACCCCGATTACGGCGACCAAGGAACCACCAGGCGCATGACTGAGCGGCGGACCGCAGGATTGCTCGAAGGATATGACTCGGGCGGTTTCTACTGTGAACTGTTCGGCGCGGGCAAGCGTCCGCCCGCGCATACGCAGACGGTACGCGAGCGTCTCGACGGCCTGAGCCTGGCGGAACTCAGGCGCCGTGCCCAGGCCGCGGAGCGCGAGCTCTACAACCTCGGCGTCACGTTCACGGTCTACACGAGCCGCGAGCAGATCGACCGGATCCTGCCGTTCGACGTCATTCCCCGCGTGCTGTCCGCGTCTGAGTGGGAAATCATCGAGCGCGGCGTCGTCCAGCGCGTCACTGCGCTCAACCGCTTCATCGAGGACATCTACCACGGGCAGAAGATCCTCAAGGACAAGGTGGTGCCGGCGGAGCTGGTGCTCGGCAACTCGAACTACCGGCCGCAGATGCAGGGACTCAAGGTTCCCTTTGGCAGCTACGTCAACATCTGCGGCGTCGACATCGTCCGTGGCGGCGATGGAAAGTTCTACGTGCTCGAGGACAACGCGCGGACACCTTCCGGTGTTTCGTACGTGGTTGAGAACCGTCACCTCACGCAGCGCGCCTTTCCTGACCTGATGCGCAACATCGGCGTGCGCTCGGTTTCCAACTACGGCCAGCGGCTGGTCGGTAAGCTGACCGAGCTCGGGGCACGGATCGATGGCGACCCTTCAGTGGTACTGCTGTCGCCCGGCGTCTACAACTCGGCCTATTTCGAGCACGTGTTCCTGGCCCGCGAGATGGGCGTGCCGCTGGCCGAAGGACGCGACCTGGTGGTACGGGACGACCGTGTGTTCATGAGGACGACCGGCGGCCTGCGCCGGGTCAACGTCATCTACCGCCGCATCGACGACGATTTCATCGACCCCGAGGCATTCAATCCCAGTAGCATGCTGGGCGTGCGCGGCCTGATGCGCGCGTACCGTGCGGGAAACGTCGTGCTGGCGAACGCGGTCGGCACCGGAATCGCGGACGACAAGGCCGTCTACGCCTACCTGCCGCGGATCGTGAAGTATTACCTGGGCGAAGAGGCGATCCTGCCCAACGTCGAGACGCACATCTGCCGCGAGCATGCAGGCCTCGCGTTCACGCTGGCGAACCTCGACAACCTGGTCGTGAAGCCGGTGGGCGAATCGGGCGGCTACGGCATCCTGATCGGTCCGCACGCGAGCCGGAAGGCGCTATCGGAATTCCGGCGCAAGTTGCTTGCGGCTCCCTCCAACTACATCAGCCAGCCGGTCGTGCAGCTGTCGGTGTGCCCGACGGTCACCCGCAGTGGCATCGAGCCCCGACACGTGGACCTGCGACCGTTCGCGGTCACGGGCCGCTCGACATGGGTGCTGCCCGGAGGCCTGACCCGCGTGGCCCTGCGCAAGGGCTCGCTGGTGGTCAACTCGTCGCAGGGCGGCGGATCAAAGGATACGTGGGTCCTTGAATAACCTGCTCTCAAGACACGCCGAGTCCATCTTCTGGCTCGCCCGGCAGGTAGAGCGCGCCAACAGCACTGCGCGCATCCTCGACGTGAACGAGACATTCAGCCGCAATGCCCGTGGTGAGCACGACTGGGAGTCGGTGCTGCGACTGTACGGCGACGAGCAGGTCTTCCACGAGACCGGCCGACGGCCGACGGCCGATGCGGTGATGCACTTCTATGTGCTAGACGAACACAACGTGAACTCGGTGCGGAGCTGCATCCGCATGGCGCGGGAGAATGCCCGCGCGCTGCGCCCGCTGATCTCGACCGAAATGTGGGTGCAGTTGAACGGGTTCCACAACCGGCTCGGGCGGCTTCGCAAGGCCGACCTCGGCGTCGAGAACCTGAACCGCCTGTGCAGCTACATCAAGGAGTCCTGCCAGACGCACAGCGGGATAACGGCCGAGACGCTGTACCGCGACGAATCCTGGTATTTCCACCAGATTGGCCGCGCCATCGAGCGTGCCGACCAGACGACGCGGCTGGTGGACGTCAAGTACCAGGTGCTGTTGCCCGCGCCGAGCGACGTCGGCTCTCCGATCGACGAAGCACAGTGGAATACCGTGCTGCGTTCGGCAGCGGGTTTCCATGCGTTTCGCCGGGTGTACCCGCAGAGCATGTCGCCCGCCAAGGTCGTCGACTTCATCATTTTCGACAAGCGGTTTCCGCGCTCGGTGGCTGCCAGCGTGCTGGTGGCGAACGAGCACCTGCACGCGCTGAGGCTCAAGTACGGCCACATGGCCAAGCGCACGGCATCGAACCTGTTGCGTAAGCTCGCCGCGTCGCTTGCGGAAGACACTGCCGATGAGCTGATCGCGCGCGGACTGCACGAGGGCCTGGACGGGATCCAGGCCGAACTTGGCTCGGTGACCGATGCGCTCGGCCGCGAGTTCTTCCTGCTCACGGAAATGGACGAGACGCCGCAACCGCCGGCCGAGTCCGCTGCCTAGGTCCGTGCCTTCGTTCGGCGCCTGGCAGTCGATCACCGTCCGATAGTCCAGCAACTGACGATCGATGCTGTTGCGGAATGCCGCAGGTCGCGGAGAGCCCGCACCCTGGCCTAGACTCGAGACGTGGATATCCGGTGGACACATGGCCGCAGTACCTGCGTCTGGGTCGTGCTCTTGCTGTTGCCCGCAATGGCATGCCGTGTGCTGGTACCGCCGGGATTCATGCCTGGCACGGGCGCGGATCACTCGCCGACGATGCAGATGTGCCACGGGGCGGGGCCGTTACCGCAGGGCAGGCAGTCGCCATCCGGAGGCGACGAACAGTCGCCCGGAAGTAGCGGTCACCACGAGCCGCCCTGCGTGTTTGCGGTCGCAGGTACGGTTGCGCCGCCGCCGGTCGTACTGCCGGTGCTCGATGGCCCGGCAACGCCGGATGCTGTTCCGCTATCGGCGGTGCCAGTCCGGGTTCACCAACCCAGGCATTACGCCCACTCCCCCAGGGCGCCTCCGTCCAGAATCCGCCCCGCGTAGGGCTCGCCAGCACGCTTGATACCCGGGTGCCCTCGGGGGCGCCGGCATGCGGTCCGCCAGCCTCGCTGGCGACAATCGCCGGGCGCGCACGAGTCCCACTCGGCGGCGTATCGACACTTCGCGCATCAATGCCGATTTCGGAGCCTGAAGACATGCGATCTCGCCAGACCGCTATTGCCGTAATCCTGGCCGTCCGCGCCGTCCATAGTGCTGCTGCAGATGACGACCCCGCACTTGAAGAAGTCCTGGTGACGGCACGCGCAATTCTGACGCCGGCACTCGGTGTCGCTACGGTCGGTCCCGCCGCGATAGCCGGCAAGCTTGCGCGAACCAGCGACACGGCCAGCCTGCTCATCGACATTCCAGGTGTCAGCGTCTACGCAGCCGGGGGCGTGTCCGGCCTGCCGGTCATCCGCGGCCTGGCGGACGACCGCCTGCGCACGAAAGTGGATGGCATGGACATCGTTGCCGCCTGTCCCAACCACATGAACTCACCACTGTCCTACATCGATCCCACGGCCGTGGCGAACATCGACGTCTATGCCGGAGTCACGCCGGTCAGCGTTGGCGGCGACAGCATCGGCGGCAGCATCGTGGTTCGATCGGCAGACCCCGCATTCGCGAAGGCGGGCGAGCATCTGATGCAGGGGAAAGCCGGCACGTTCTATCGCAGCAACGGCGACGGCTGGGGAGGTAACCTCTCGGGCACCGTTGCCACAGAGAATGTGAGCCTGGGCTATACGGGCGCCTACACGCAGTCCGACAACTACAAGGCCGGCGACGACTTCAAGGATTACACGTTCACCGGTCGGTCTGGCCACACGCTGCCGACGGACGAGGTCGGCTCCACCGCGTATCAATCCAGCAACCAGTCCGTCCGCCTTGCCTGGCAGGGCGGCGGGAACCTGCTGGACTTCAGCTACGGGTTCCAGCACATCCCGTATGAGGGTTACCCGAACCAGCGCATGGACATGACCGACAACTACAGCGACCAGTTCAACCTCGCTTACACGGGGAGCCTGGCCTGGGGAACCCTGCGGGCTCGTGCCTACTACCAGCAGACGAAGCACGAGATGGATTTCGGCGACGACAGGCGCTTCTGGTATGGCCCCGGGGCGCCGCCGGCCGGCTCGGGTGGGGACACTGCGCTCAATGGTTCACCGTGCTCACCGATCTCCGGCACGATGATGGTGGACGGCAAGGTGGTCGGTTGCGCTGCCGGCATGCCGATGAAGACCGACGGCAGGAACTCTGGGGTCACCGTCAGCGCCGCGATCCCGCTGGCCGGGCAAAGCCTGCTGCGCGTCGGCGGCGAGTATCAGCAATATCGGCTGGACGACTGGTGGCCGCCCTCCGGCGCGGGCATGTGGCCCTACGAATTCCTGAACGTGAACGACGGGCAGCGCAATCGATACGCCGTCTACGGCGAATGGGAAATCAACAGGGGTCGCTGGATGCACATTCTCGGCGCGCGATTCGAGAACGTGGAAATGGATGCCGGGCCCGTCCATGGCTACAACCTCGACACGTATCCGACCAGCGGCGTGGGCGGCATGGGCAACCAGACGCGGGACGCGGCGCTGTTCAACTCCGGGCAGCGCGGCAGGACCGACAATAACTGGGACCTGTCCTGGATTGCCCGCTTCACGCCGGTGGCGACGCAGGACTACGAGATCGGCCTCGCGCAGAAGACGCGCTCGCCCAACCTGTATGAACGCTACAGCTGGTCCACCTGGCAGATGGCAGCGTTCATGAACAACTACGTGGGCGACGGCAACGGCTACGTGGGCGACGTGAACCTGGAGCCCGAGGTGGCCCGCACCGTTAGCGTGAGCGCCGACTGGCACGACGCCGACGCCAACGCCGCGCAGTGGAGTGTCAAGCTGACGCCTTACTACACCGACGTGCAGGACTACGTCGATGCGGTGCAGTGGGACGCGGCGACCAACGCACCGCGCGCGATATCCGTGGCCGACAATTTCACCGTGCTCCGGTATGCCAACCAGTCTGCCCATCTCTACGGAGTGGACCTCGCCGCGGACTACCAGCTGACGGGCATCACACGCTACGGCAGGTTCTGGACCCAACTGGTGGCGAGCTACACGCGGGGCAAGAACGACGACACCGGCGACAACCTCTACAACATCATGCCGCTCAACGCCAACCTGGCACTCATGCAGGAAATCGGCCCGTGGAGTAACACGGTCGAAGGGGAGTTCGTTGCCGCGAAGGACGATGTCTCGCAGGTTCGAAACGAAATGCAGACTGCAGGCTACGGGCTGGTTCACCTTCGCAGCCGCTATGAGCGCGACAACTGGAGCGTCGACCTCGGCATTGAAAACCTGTTCGACAGGTTCTACGACCTGCCGTTGGGCGGGGCCTATGTCGGCCAGGGAACGACGATGACCATTCCGCCGCCGCCGAACCAGCCGCAGTGGGGCGCGCCGGTGCCGGGCCAGGGTCGTTCAATCTACGCGGGTGTCACGGTGAAGTTCTGACTCGGTTCCTCATCCAGCGATCGAGCTTCTCCCGCGCGCCGTTAGTCGATGGGTCCATCATTCGATCGTGTTCGGGCGTCTTCGCCGTCAACTCGATCACGTAGCCATTCGGATCACGGAAATAGATCGAATGGATGAATTCGTGGTCCGAGATGCCCCGCGTCTCGATTCCCGCCGCCTTGCCGCGGGCCATCAGGTCCTCGAGCGCACCTGCGTCGACCTCGAGTGCGATATGCAGGTCGTAGTCATGCTGGTCCTTGAACTCGAACGGCATGTCCGGGGCCTCGAAGAAGGCCAGGTACGACCCGTCGCCGAGTTCATAGAACGTGTGGAGTGTTTCGGTTCTCCTGCCGCTTTTCGTCTCCGAGATTTCAAGCGTGCCGGCCAGCGGCAGGCCGAGAAAGTCCTCGTAGAACCTGCGCGTCTGCCCGGAGTCGCGACAACGGTAGGCATTGTGATGAAGACCGCGAATCATGTAGCCCTCCGATGTCGACGCATGATGCAGGACTGCTATCCCCGGATCAGCAGCATCAGGGCGCGCCCAGCGATTTCGCGAGGCTGCGTAGCAGCGCGGCTCCGTCGCCACGCCATGCGCTGCCGTGCATGCAGGCGAGCACCTGCGGACGCTCGGCTGCCAGGCGTTCGAGCATGGCGCCCGTGTCCGGGGAATGCGCGTAGTAGTCCATCTGACCGCGGAACGCCTCGCTGGGTCCCAGGATATCGGACTCGGTGATGGGTGCTTCCCCGGTGCCGCCCTGCGTGAACAGGTCGCCGCAGAAGAAGGTGCCGGTACGCAGTTCCATCATCAGCCCGCACTCCCATGCGTGCGGCAGGTGCGGTGTATCGAACCATCGCAACTCGTGCTGCCCGAGCTTGAGGATTTCCCCGTCCGCCAGCGGGCGGGCCGTGCGGTCGGCGACGTCGTCTACCGACACCATGGCCGCGACCCGGCTGCAGACCGGAACGGCCTGCGGGGCCACTGCCAGGAAGTCGTTCAGGGAGCCGCACTCATCGGCCTCGAAATGCGAAAAGGCGATGTAACGCAGCCCCTGGACCGGCAGCACCCTGCCGACTGCCTCGCTGACGAGCGGGAACATGCGCCGCGGCCCGGTATGGAATAGCAGCGGTTCGTCATCCGCGACCAGGTACTGGTTGAAATTGAAGGCACCGGCCCCGCCCGGCAGGACCACAGGCGTGTTGATTCGATAGATGCCGCCGGCAATCTCGTGGACGTTGGTGCCTGATGCGGGATTCGTGATCATTTGAGGTCCCCCTGGTTGTCCCGGGACGCGCTGTGGCCGGTCGCTTACAGGCTCCGGTCGCCGCGGGTCTGCATCAAGCGTACACCCTGCTACGGCGATTTTCCGGATACGCTTGCCGGGCGCGCGGTAAGCTATCGTCCGTTTCGCCGGCTGGCATGCCGGAAGCGGGCGCGCAGCAATCTCCCGCGATACATCCATTGACAGGAGCACGAGTTGCACAAGATGACCCGCCGTCACCCAGGGACAAACCGCACATTCATCGCGCTGCTGCTGATTGGCGCAGCGTCGCTTTCTACCGGCCATGCCGCCGAGAAGGTCAAGGTCACGGGTTCGTGGGAGAAAGGCGTGCCGCACGACCTGACGTTCACGCGGGTGCTGGTCGTAGGCATCACTCATGACGTCGACCAGCGGTGCCAGTGGGAGCGGTTCCTGGCAGCGAAGCTGAACGGCGCCACGACCAAGGCGGTCGCGAGTTGCGATGCGGTGACCAAGGTCGACCCGCTGACCCTCGAGAGCATCCAGGACGCGGTCGAGTGGCTCAAGGTTGATGCCGTCGTGGCCACCAGCCTGGTTGCCCGGGAGTGGAATGCAGAGGAAGGCGGGGGCAGGGATACGCGTGGCACCGCGAACTACAAGGCGACGGATTCCGGGTACGCTTACGGCTACTACGGCATGTACGGAGTGCCGGTGATCTACGGGGACTTCGTGGCGACGCCGCCGGTCACCACGCTGTCGGGCAAGGCCGAGGTCACGACCAGGGTCTACGCAACGAAGGAGGGTCCCAGGGTCGTCTACACGATGGACACGAAGGCGCAGTCCAGCGATTTTCGCGAGAGAAGCATGTCCTCCATCATGACCCCGATGGCGGACCGTCTGCGTCGCGATGGACTGATCCGCTAGGTCCCCATGGACCACGCGGCGCGGTGGCCGGCTACAGGCCGTATCGCCGGACCAGCAGGATCGACAGCGTAACGACCATCAGGACTGCCAGTGGCAGTCCCGCGCGGACGAAGTCCCTGAACTGGTAGCCGGCTGCGCTCATGATCAGCAGGTTGGTCTGGTAGGCCATCGGCGTCACGTAGCAGACGTTGCACCCGAACAGTACCGCCAGCACGAATGGCTCGGCGGGCGAGCCCAGCTGCATGGCGAGGCTTGCCGCCAGCGGCGTGCTGATGCCTGCGGCGGCCACGTTGGAAACGAAATTCGTCAAGACAGCCGCGAATGTCATCAGCGCGCCGATCGCGACTGCCGGCGGCACGTCTCTCAACCCCAGCGCAAAGACCGACGCCAGCCATTCGGCGGCACCGGTCTCGACGATCGTCCGGCCGAGCGCGATGCTTGCCGCGACGAGCACGATCACTTCCAGGCTCAGGGCGCGACCGAGCCGCTCGAATCGCACGCAGCCCGTGACCAGCATCGCGATCACGCCCGCCAGTGACGCCAGCGCGATTGGCATCATCTTGGTCGACGCGAGCACCACCACGGCCGCGACGATGGCCAGGGCCAGTGGTGCCCTCGAACTGCGCGGCAGTTCCACGCCACCCTGCAGCAGCAGCGCGCCTTCGCTGCGCTCAAGGCTGGCGAGCTTCGCGCGCGGGCCGCGCACCAGCAGCACGTCGCCGACCTGCAGCGGCTCCCGCTGCGGCGTCGAATGCGACTGCGATGCCAGCGGCGTCGCGCGGGCAAGGCCGATGACCGCCGTTCCATAGCGATCGGCGATTTCCGCCTGCTTTACGCTGCGCCCGACCAGCCCGGAATCGGCGCCGATGACGAGTTCCGCGATTTCCTCGTCCTCGACCTCCTTGTCACCCGTCGTCCGTATGCTGTCCAGCACGGTGTGGGCCGCGAGCGGTGCGCGCAGCTGCTCGCTGGCTTCCCGCAGCTGGTCCAGGCTGCCTTCGATCACGATGCTGTCGGTGGTGTCCAGTAGAAACTCGTCGTCCTCGCTGAGCAGTTCGCCGTTGGCCCGCAGCACGCCGATCACGCGCGCGCCGGCACCGATGCGCGCCTTCGCTTCGGCGGGCGAGGCGGCAGGCGGCTTGCCCCCCGGGCCGGAATGCAGCACCGCGCGGTACTCGCGCGCCGCAACCGACTCGCTGCTGACGGTGGCGGGAAGCAGCCTGGGCATGACCAGCCAGAGGTAGGGCAGCGCCACCAGGCCTGCGGTCAGCGCTATGGTCGCGAACGAAAATACGCCTATTGGTGCCAAGCCGAGGTCGCTCGCCAGCGAGACTACGAGCACGTTGGTGGAAGTGCCGAAGGTGGTCGCCATGCCGCCGATCAGGATCGCGCAGTTGACCGGCATCAGCGTCTGCGAGGCCGCGATGTTCGCGCGCACGGCGATCGTCAGCAGGATCGGCAGCGTCAGCACGAGCACCGGCGTGTCGTTGATGAACATGCTGAGACCCATGCAGACCAGCAGCGCGCAGAGCATGCCGAGCGCATTGCTGTAGCGCCACAAGCGGCTCAGCAATCGCGCAGCCGGATCCAGCGCGCCGGTGACCATCAGGCCGCGGCCCAGGATCATCAGGCAGCAGATCGCGACCAGCGCCTCGTGGCCGAAACCGCCGAAGGCTATCTCCATGCCGGTGAGCCCGCCGGTCCCGTCGAGCGGGAACAGGTAGAAAGCGAGCGCCAGCACCGCGATCAGCAGCAGGCAGACCAGCTCCAGCCGCAGCCGCGGGCTGGCGAACGCGGCGAACGCAACCACGGTGATGCCCAGTGCGGCGGCGGCGTGCGGTGACGGCAGTGGAATCATTCGTATTTGCCTGTCCAGGGTGGCCCCATGGATAAACAGTATCACGCAGCCGTCCGTATGCCGCCTGGCACCCGCTCAGGTGCCCGGGGGCATTCCCCGCGCTGCCTCGCCAGCCAGCAGCAGCGTCTGCGTCGGGTAGGCAAACTCGACCCCCATGGCCTCGAATTCCTCGTGGATGCGGAAATTGATCGCCTGCTGTACGTCCATATGGCGTCCGAAATCGGGGCTCAACACGTAATACACGACCTCGAAGTCCAGTGAATACGGACCGTACTTCGCGAAATGGGCCCGGTCGAAGCGGACATCGTCCTGTGCCTCGATGATCGCGCGCAGCGCCGGCGCTATGCGGCGCAGGGCCTCGCGCGGCGTGTCGTACGTGACACCGATGGTGAACGTCACCCGCCGCTCGTACATGCGCCCGAAGTTGCGCAGCCGGCTCGACAGCAGGTCGGCGTTCGACATCACGATCTGCTCGCCGGTGAGGCTGCGCAGGCGCGTCGACTTGATGCCGATGTACTCGACCGCTCCCATGTGGTCTCCGATGACCAGGAAATCGCCGAGCACGAACGGCTGGTCCAGCGCGATCGAAAGCGAGGCGAGCAGGTCGCCGAGCACATTCTGCAGCGCGAGCGCGACCGCAATGCCGCCGATGCCCAGGCCCGCGACCAGGGCCGTGATGTCGATGCCGACGTTGTCCAGGGTGAGCAGCAGCACCATGGCCCAGATCGCCGTTCGCGCGACGAACCGGATGATGCCGATCGAACTGGCAGCGGCCTTGTCTTCGCTGATCGTCACCTTGCGACGGTGATCGAGCCACTCAACCAGCGCCGTCGAGGCCCACAGGCCGGCCTGCCAGAACAGGGCTATCGCGAGCACCGAGTGCAGGATGCCGTCGACGCCAACCTTGAAACCGACGGCCAGAAGCCCGGAAAAGACCGCCAGCACGAGCATGAATGCCAGCGTGGTGCGGCTTGCGGCCGCCGACACGATCTCCAGTTTTTCGGTGGCCTCGGTCCTGGCGAACTGGGCGTACTTACGCGCGGCCAGCTGGCGTGCGGCCCACAATGCCAGGAACACCATCGCGGCAACCCCCGTCGCCGCGGCGAGTCGGGGCCAGTCGGCCGATGCGACGCCCGGAATGCTGGTCAACAGTGAATCGAACAAGTGCTCTTCTCCTGCGGCGGTCGATACCACCGGATGTGGACAAAAATGACGAAAACAAGCGGTCCAGTCGGATAGACTGCGCGACCGGCACTCGTCCGGCCGAACCTCTTTCCCTGCTTCTCCCTGGGCACTCATGCTCTCGACGACCAATCTTGCCATCCAGTTCGAAGCCAAGCCCCTGTTCGAGCACGTCTCGGTCAAGTTCGGCGACGGCAATCGCTATGGGCTGATCGGCGCCAACGGCAGCGGCAAGTCGACGCTGATCAAGATACTGGGCCGCGAGCTCGAGCCCAGTGCGGGTGAAGTCGTGCTGCAGACGGGCCTGCGCATGGGAAAGTTGAACCAGAACCAGTTTGGATACGAGGACGAGAGGGTGCTGGACGTCGTGATGCAGGGTCACGTCGAGCTGTGGCGGGCGATGCACGAGCGCGACCGCATCTACGCGAATCCCGACGCCACCGACCAGGACTACATGCGGGCCGCGGAACTCGAAGGCCAGGTGGCCGAGTACGACGGCTACACGGCAGAGGCGAGGGCTGGTGCAATCCTGATCGACGCAGGCATCGACGAGTCGAAGCACGAGCTTCCGATGCGGGAGATTCCTCCCGGCCTGAAGCTGCGCGTGCTGCTCGCGCAGGCGCTGTTCTCGCGCCCCGACGTGCTGCTGCTCGACGAACCGACCAACAACCTCGACATCCACTCGATAGGCTGGCTGGAACGGACCTTGAACGCGTACGACGCGACCATGATCATCATCAGCCACGACCGGCATTTCCTGAACCAGGTCTGCACGCACATCGCCGACCTCGACTACCAGCAGCTCAAGGTCTATCCAGGAAATTACGACGACTTCATGCTCGCCTCGGTGCAGGCCAGGCAGCGGGTCGAGGCCGCCAATGCCAAGGCGAAGGCGCAGATCTCCGACCTTCAGGAGTTCGTGCGTCGCTTCTCGGCCAACGCCTCGAAGGCGCGCCAGGCGACGTCTCGAAAACGACAGATCGAGAAAATCAAGATCGAGGAGATCCGTCCGTCGTCGCGGCAGAATCCCTACATCCGTTTCGAGCAGGCGAAAAAGCTCTACCGCTCGGCGGTAACGGTCGAGGGCTTGTCGTTCCGCTATCCTGGCGCGGAAGCCGACGTGTTCACGAACCTGTCGTTCACCATCGAGGCGGAGCAGCGAGTCGCGATCATCGGCCCCAACGGCATCGGCAAGACGACGTTGATGCGCTGCCTGGCCGGCGACCTTCAGCCGACCTCGGGCCGAATCACCTGGGTGGAGAATGCCCAGCCGGGATACATGCCGCAGGATCCGCAGGCCGAGTTCGACGCGAAGGTGGACCTCTTCAACTGGATGTCGACCTGGACCGGCAAGGCGGACGACGAGCAGATCGTCCGCGCGACGCTCGGCCGGCTGCTGTTCTCCGGCGACGAGACGAAGAAGTCCGTGAAGGTTCTCTCCGGCGGCGAAAAGGGCCGCATGATCTACGGCAAGCTGATGCTGACCCGGCCGAATGTCATGCTGCTGGACGAGCCCACCAACCACATGGACATGGAAACCATCGAGTCGCTGCAGATCGGGCTGGAGAAATACCCGGGCACGCTGGTCTTCGTCTCGCACGACAGAGAGTTCGTCGCCGGCCTGGCGACGCGCATGATCGAGCTGCGGCCCGATGGAAGCTTCACTGACTTTACTGGCAGCTACGACGAATACCTCGACAGCCAGGGACTCGAGTCGTAGAGGGGGGCGCGATTCCCGCCGGGCTCATTGCCGGCATCAGGAGTCTTCCGTCCACTGGGTCAACGTCTGCCGCTGGCGGATCCTCGCCACGTCCAGCAGCAGTCGGCCGGCCCACCTGTAGACATTGGCCTCCGAAACCGTTTGGCGCATCAGCTGCATGCGCTTGCGCCGCTCTTCGCGGTCCATGTCCAGCGCAGCGACGATCGCATTGGCCGTCTCGGAAACGTCGAACGGGTTCACTATCAGGGCTTCCACCAGTTCGCGCGCCGCGCCGGTGAACGCGCTCAATACCAGCACGCCATCCTCGTCGTCGCGTGCCGCGACGAATTCCTTGGCGACCAGGTTCATGCCGTCGTGCAGGCTGTTGACCAGGCAGAAGTCCGCCGCGCGATACAGCTCGAACACCTGCGCGGGCTCCTGGTGTTCGCCGATCAACACGATTGGCTTCCAGTCGGCCGTGCCGAAGCGTGAGTTGATCCGCTCGAGTTCGCTGTACGTCTGGTCCTGCAGCGCCTTGTAGGCCGGCAGCTTGCTGCGGGAGGGAGCTGCGATCTGCAGGAATGTCAGGCGTCGGCGCCATTGCGGGTGCTTGTCGAACAGCGTCTCGATAGCCTGGAAGCGCTCGAGTATTCCCTTGGTGAAGTCCCAGCGTTCGACGCCGACGCCGATGCGGACGTCGTCTCCGATGCCCCATCGCCTGCGCACGGACAGGCGCGCCTCCTGGTGCGGGGGTGTGTTCGCGAGCCAGCGCGGCGGCCACTCGATCGAAATCGGGTAGGGTTTCACCCGGCACACGTGACCCTGGTGGGTGATCGTCATGTGCTCCTGGTCTATCTGGCACTCGACGAGACGATCAACCGTCGCGAGGAAGTTCTGGCAGTGGTAGCGGGTGTGGAATCCGAGGATGTCTGCACTGAGCATGTGCAGCAGTATCTCGCGCTTCCACGGGCAGACGCCGAAAGTCTCCGCGTTCGGCCAGGGTATGTGCCAGAACAATGCGATCGTGGCCTTGACTCCACGATCACGAATCAGCTTCGGCAGCAGCGCGAAGTGGAAGTCCTGTATCAGCACCACGGGTTCCGATCCGTCGGCTTCGCTGGCGACCACGTCGGCGAAGCGCTTGTTGACCGCGACGTAGTGCTTCCAGTCTTCCTCGCGGAATGCCGGTCGCACGTAGGCAAGATGGCACAGCGGCCACAGCCCCTCGTTCGAGAACCCGTAGTAGTAGCCCTCTTCTTCCTCTGACGAAAGCCAGACCCGTCGCAGGTCATAGCTCGGGTCGTCCGGCGGCACGCGCACGTGATCGCGATGATCGACTACCAGTTTATCGGCGCTGCCGCTGCCGTGGGCGATCCAGGTGCCGGAGCAGGCACGCATGATCGGCTCGATCGCGGTGACCATGCCGCTTGCCGGAACCTGCACCACCGGCATGCCGGACGCGTCGAGATTGTGGATGTAGGGCTCGCGGTTCGAGACCACCATCATGGGGCAGGCTTCGAGCTGTTCGCGTACGACCTGCTGGAGCGCTTGTGGCGACCAGTTTTCCAGGAACTCGATCTCCAGTCGCTGGCTTTTCTCCATCTCCCTCAGGGCCCGCCGCACCTCCATCAGCACGGGCATCGACGGACCCGATGAGTGCGCGTCGTCCAGGAATCGCCTGCTGCTGATGTCGCCCACCAGCAGGCGGACCCACTTCTGCAGCAGCATGCGGATGCCGAACGCGACGACCAGGGCAAGCGCGCCCGCCACGATCAGCGCGAATGCGAGCATGAAATTCCGCGCCATCGCCTGCCTGCGGTCGATGTAGCCGAGGTCATGCACGACGAGCACGCGGTAGTTCTGTCCTGATGCAGTCGTCAGGTCGAAGCCCGAGACGGCGAGCCGGTCGGAGCGTGGGGGAGGCAGTGATTCCGAATGCGACTCCAGCGCGCTGCCGTCAGGGCACGCGACGCTGGCCGGGACCTGCTGTGTGCGCAGGATGGTCGCGCCGTCCGGCCTGCAGACGACGAATCCCAGCAGGCGCTCGTCGCCTGCGACCCGATCGAGGTACGCCTCGGCGCGTGCAGGGTCCTGTGGATCCAGCAGCACGGCCAGCGGCTCGCCGACGGAGGTCATCGCCAGCCTTGCACGCATTCGAACGTCGGTCTGGAACCAGCCCCCGAGCACGTGGTCGACGTAGGGGACGCCGACGAACGCCATCAGGCCCACGGCCACTGCGACCGGCAACAGGTATCGCAAAAGCACGCTGCGCATCATCGAAAGCTGCTCCCGCCGCCACGTGTGCACGGCCAGCATGCCGGGTAATTCCTGTGTCTCACGCGCATCCCGCGGGCGCTCCGGTCAAGGCGAGTCCCTCCAGGAAGGCGCGAACCTCGCGCGGGTCCGCGACCTGCATCATGCCCTGGACGCGGTCACCAACAGCCACGGACAGTCCGCCTGCGCGTTCGACTTCAGCCAGCGCGGCCCGGTCGGTTACGTCGTCGCCGATGAAGATCGGGCGGCTGTATTCGAACGGCGGTTCGCCGAGGAATGCGCGGACCGCATCCGCCTTGTCGGCGCCATCGGGACGCAGCTCGAGGACCTTCCTGCCTTCGAGCAGGTGGAAATCGTCGCCGACGTCGCGAGCAATGGCACGGGCGCCGCGACGCGCCAGTTCCTCGTGTTGCGGCGCCTGCCGATAGTGCAGGGCTACCGACGGCCCCTTGTTCTCGACGATCGTTCCCGGAAGGCTCGCGGACAACTGGCGCAGCTTCATACGCGCCTTGTCGATCCTGGCCTCATCCACTGGAGGGTGCGCGTGCCAGTGCCCGGCCGCATCCCGTCGCTCCAGCCCGTGCACGCCTGCGGCCGGCCAGCGTTCCGGCGCGAACAACCTGTCCAGGTCGGTGACCGGGCGGCCGCTCACCAGTGCAAGAGCACCCTGCAACCTGGAGCTGACCCTCGCCAGCAGTGCATTCAGCGACGGCTCGACGCGGACGCCATCCGGTGTCGCCGCCATCTCCAGCAGCGTGCCGTCGACATCGAGGAAAAGACTCCACCGCGACTCGGAAATACGACCTCCCGTGCGGGCTACGCGTGGAATTGATGCGGGTCGCGTCGCGGCCCGCATTGGCGAGTCCGGCCAGCCGCCGCCGCGTATGCGGCTTGCGAGGCAACGGGAGCGACCACCGCCAGATTTGGGTCCCGTATTATACAAAATCGCCGGTTGCGCCGCTTGGTAAGAAATCGTAACGTGAATGCAGAGGCGAGCTCGTAATTGACGAGCCCGCTGCCGCCGCTGTCGACGTTGCGAATCCGTGACGTCGCGGTCGGGCTGGCTCCCGAGAATTCACCCTGGAGAAAGACATGGCGATCCTTTTACCTGCGCTGCCCTATGCCCGTGACGCCCTGGCGCCGCACATCTCGGCGGAGACCATCGACTTCCACTACGGCAAGCATCACCAGGCGTACGTGACGAACCTGAACAAGATGGTGCCCGGAACCGAGTTCGAGAAGGCCTCCCTCGAGGACATCGTTCGCGCATCGTCCGGGCCGGTGTTCAACAATGCCGCCCAGGTCTGGAACCACACGTTCTATTGGGAAGGGCTGTCGCCCCGCGGCGGCGGAGAGCCCAAGGGCCGCCTGGCCGACCAGATCAAGGCCGCGTTCGGAAGCTACGGCCAGTTCGTCGATGAATTCACCAAGACCGCCGTCGGGACATTCGGCTCCGGCTGGGCGTGGCTGGTGCAGAAGGAGGGCGGCGGGCTCGCATTGGTCTCGACCTCGAATGCGGCCACTCCGCTCACCACGAAAGACAAGCCGCTGCTGACCTGCGACGTCTGGGAGCACGCGTACTACATCGACTACCGGAATGCCCGGCCGAGCTACGTCGAGGCGTTCTGGAAGCTGGTTGACTGGGAAGCGGTGACGGCAAGGGCCGCCTGATACAGGTCTCGTGTCGGCGGCCGGCGTCGACCGGCTGCCGACGTTCCGGTCAATTGCACGACGCTGCGGCGAGCACGATCAGCGCCAGCGCCGCGAAGTGCAGCCCCGCGCCGACCAGCGTCAGCGCGTGGAAGATCTCGTGATAGCCAAAGGTGCGTGGCCACGGGTTTGGACGCTTTATCGCGTACACCAGTGCGCCGACCGTGTAGGCGGCGCCGCCAAGCGCGATCAACCAGATCTCGCTGGTGCTGAGCGCCCGGCCGACCGCGCCGAAATACGGCACCAGCGTCCACCCGACCGCGACCGCAATTGCCGCGGTGACCCACTTCGGCGCGCCGGGCCAGAGCATTGATACCAGCACGCCGAGCGTCACGCCGCACCATATCGCAATCAGCAGGTGACGCCCGGTGTCGCCGCCGAGTGCGACCAATGCGATCGGCGTGTACGAGCCGCCGATCAGCAGGAATATCGACGCATGGTCCGCGCGCTGCAACCAGGTGCGCACGCGCGGGCTCCACTGGAACCGGTGATACACGGCGCTGATCGTGAGCAGCAGCACCAGGCTGGCCGCATAGATTGCGGCTGCGATGCGGGCCTGTGCGGACGGCGCGAGTACCAAAAGCGTAACACCGGCACCGAGCGCGTAGACCGCGGCCCACTGGTGCAGCACGCCGCGCAGGCTGGGCTTGGTCGCGCCTGTCGTGTCAGCTGTCGCAATCATGTAGCGGCATCCGGAAAGCTCGGGCGATTGCCGTCACTCTACCGCGGAGACGGACGCGGGCGGTTGCTGGAGCGTTCGCCAGGAACCGCTCCGAGCGCCGCATTGGTTTCAACCGGGGCCTCCTGCTGCACCCAGTGCCCGATCCCCGGCAATATCGTCGAGCCCCGGAAGTCGGCGCAGGCGATGCCGGGATCCGCATACAGGTCCACGCCCGGGATCAATGCGCGCGCCATGTCGCGTTCACCGCCGATGAAGCACGACGGCTGTGGTAACGGCTTGCCAATCAGCTGTGTCAACTCCATGTAGTCGATGCCCTGCGCGCGGTAGCGATTCAGCGGGCCGCGCAGGCCGCCCGAGCGGAAGGCCTCCACGAATACGTCCAGATCGCGTTCACCCATCCATGCCGGAAACGAATCCGGATCAATCAACCCGTCGAGCAATTTCGCATCAGGCGGCTTGCGCGCAGCCCACAAGCCCGCGGGCGCGGAGCCCGACCATGCAAAATATATCTTGCGCAGCGACGAACGCAGGTCGCTCTCCATCTCGCCTTCCGCCGTGCCTTCGTCCTGGAAGTACAGCTGGTAGAAAAACCTGTCCTTGTACAGGGACCGCATCATGTCGATGAACGACATCCCGCCCAGCGGAACGTATGGAATGCTGAGTAATGCCACCGCTGAGACTTTTTCGGGGTGCAGAAGAGCCGTCGTCCAGCTGATCGGCGCGCCCCAGTCGTGCCCGAAGACGATTGCACTGCCGTTGCCCAGCCTGTCGATGACTGCGACGACGTCCGACGCCAGTTCGCGCAGCGTGTAATCAGCGACTTCGCGCGGCTTGCTGCTGCCACCGTATCCGCGGACGTCCAGCGCAGCGACACGGTATCCACGCGCCGCGAAATGCTCGAGCTGGTGCCGCCACGAATACCAGAGCTCGGGCCAGCCGTGCACGCACAGGATCAGCGGCCCTTGTCCTGCGACCGCGACCTTGAGCGTGATCGGGCCGTTCTCGACGCGGACGAATTCCACGCGCTGATCAATCAAGCGGGGGCTGCTGCCGCAGTCGTCGCGATGTCCTTCAGCCTTGCATCGAGGTCCCGTGCAATTTCCTCGTCGCGCAAGCCCATTCCCTCGACGTCGCCCCCGGCGAAATTGAGGATGCCCATGTCGGCGTAGGCCTTGCGGACCCGTGGACCCCACAGGCCGATGTCCTTGATCGTCGGAACGATGCGGGCGAAGAGGCTGGTGCGGTACACGCGCATCAGTTCCGAACGATCCACCCACTCCTTGCATTCCGCCATCGGCAGGTCCAGCTGCTCCCAGACCTCGTCGCCGAGGAACCGGTCGCGCAGCAGGTAGCAACCCTCGACGACGAATTCCTCCCGTTCGTCGCGCTCTTTTGCCGTGAGCTGCGGGTAGTAGTCGCGCAGGGCCAGGCGGCCAAAGGCAACGTGCCGCGCCTCGTCCTGCATCACGTACGCGGTGACCGACTTGGCCAGCGGGTTGCCCGCGTAGTCACGGATCAGGCCGAACGCGGCAAGAGCCACTCCCTCGATCAGCACCTGCATGCCGAGGTAGGTCACGTCCCATCGAGAGTCGCGCAGCGTGTCGTCGATCAGGCTCTTCAGGTAAGGGTTGATCGGGTAGACCAGTTCGTATTTCTCGTGCAGCAGGCGCGAAAACGCCTCTACGTGGCGCGCCTCGTCCATCACCTGCGTGGCACCATAGAACTTCGCGTCGATGTGCGGGACCTGCTGCACGATCTTCGCGGCACACACCAGTGCGCCCTGCTCGCCGTGCAGGAACTGCGACATCTGCCATGCCTGAATGTGGTGCCGGAGGCGGGTGCGTTCCTTCGCGTCCATACGGTTCCAGGCCGGCGAGCCGTAGATCGAGATCATCTCGTCGGGCAGTCCGGCCGGGTTCTCGGGATCGATGTCCTGCGACCAGTCGATGCGGTAGTCCGAATCCCACTGCTGTCGCTTGCCCTTGCGATACAGCTTCAGCAGTGAATCGCGGCCATCGTCGTACTCCCAGCGGAAGTTGGCTTCGAAGTCCTGCGCCACCGACCAGTCCATGCTGTCGAGGTCGCTGACATAGTGTGTTTCAGACGACATTAAATTCTCCCCGCCAAGTGCGCTACCCGCCTGTCGCGCGGGAGCCCCAATCGCACAGTCGAGGCTCCATGGCAGGCGGCTCGACGCTGCGTAATGGCTCTTAACTACGCCTGTCAGTTGTCCCGATCAACCCTGCGGTGCAGCAGCCAGCGGCCGGTCCAGCCGCCGGACTCGGGGAAGACCGTGCCTGCGAAGCAGTTCGCGATCAATCTTCCTCGACGCGGATGGATCCCGGCGCGCCCGGGCCATCGATCCGAAGTGCCCCGGTCTTCAGGTGGATGTCGCGCTGCGGAAACGGGATCTGGAGTCCGCGCTCGGCCAGCTCTGTCTCCAGCGCCCAGAGGTATTTCGCCTGGGTCCTGCTAGGCGACAGCAGCAGTTCGCGCGATACCCAGACGACCAGTTCGAAATCCAGGCTGCTGTCGCCAAAGCCGACCAGCCAGACTTCCGGGACCCGCCCCGGATCGAAAATCGTCCCGTCCACGCTTCTCGCAGCCGCAATGCCCGCTTCACGGACCAGTTCCTTGTCTGAGCCGTAGGCGACGCCGAATGGCACGTGAATGCGGCGAATGTGGTTGCCGTAGCTCCAGTTGATGACCCGGCCGCCGGTAAGCTCGGAATTCGGCACGAACATGTCCACGGAATCGTTGGTGGTGATGCGTGTGTAGCGCATGCTGATTTCGCTGACGCGGCCCATCACGCCGGATTGCAGGTCCACGAAATCGCCGACCTTCACCGAACGCTCGAAGAGGATCACGACCCCGGCGAACAGGTTGCCGAAGAAACCCTGCAGGCCGATACCGAGGCCGACGCCGATGGCGCCGCCAAGGATCGCCAGGTTCGTGAGGTCGAAGCCGAGCCACGACAGCCCGATGATCGTCGCAAAGACCCAGACGAAATAACGGGCCACGCGACTGAATGCGTAGGCTCCCGCGCTGGAACCGGGGTCGCTCTTGTCGACCATGCGGTCGGCGAGGTGTTGCAGGCCATGTTCGACTTTCTTCGCGACCCACCAGGCCAGAATGATGATGGCCGCAATCTGCAACAACCATGAAAAGCTGATCGGCGTGTGGCCGATCTTCATGAACGGCTGCGTAAACCAGTCGGGAAGTGACTCGTACCAATTCATGTCCAGCACATCCAAATTGCGCCCCGCGGACCGCTCGCATGGTCAGGAGAAACGCGGCCGAGCCGGGGTCGATCGAGCAGGCCGCACGGTCGATATTGACGATATCACGAGGTGGCGGCTACAGGCGTCGCGCCAACGGAGCCGAAAATGCGGTTCGGGTGACGCAATCCGGCCAACTTGCCACGATGACCGGCCGCCTGCGGTGGTCTACGATGGAGTTGGGCCCCTCGAGGAGACTGTCATGAGCATCCGTACGATCCTTGTCCTGGTTGTCAGCGGGTTGCTGGCCCTGTTCACGGTGGTCAACTGGAGCACTTTCGTCACGCCTACGCACCTGTCGCTGGTGGTCACCAGCGTCGATGCGCCGCTCGGGCTGGTGATGCTCGGCTTTACTGCGGCGCTCGCGGCGGTGCTGCTTTTCTATGCATTGAAGGTACAGATCAATGCACTGTCGGACGGGCGCCAGCAGGCGGAGGAACTCCGCAAGCAGCGGGAACTCGCCGACCAGGCCGAAGCGTCCCGTTTCACCGAGCTTCGAACCTACCTGGACCAGCAACTCGCGTCTCTGCGGCAGGTACAGCAGGCCAGTGCCGAACGCCTGCACGGGGAGATTGCCGCCGCGACCAATACTCTCTCCGCCTGCATCGGCGAGGTCGATGACAGGCTCGCGCGCCAGTGGCCGACGCCGCCCGATCGGCAGCCCTGATAGCGGCGACCCGCAGGGGGCGAGACCCCCTCTCTTCGGCTATGCTCGCGGCCAGCAATCCAGCCCCGGGGACCAGGAACCGTGGAGCCAACTTCCGACTCTGATTTCGACCGTCTGACAGAGCACCTCAACGAGGCGCAGCGCCTGCTGTCGCGCCACCGGCTGGTCGAAAACCTGGTCAATCGCCAGGAAATGCCCAAGCACGAGCTGGTCGAGACGCTGGTGCACCGGCAGCACCTCGGCGAACTCGGGCAGTTGCTCAACAAGCTCGACGCGGTAGACGCTGCGCGCATCCTCGAGGCGCTCTCCGAGGAGGACCGGCTGCTCGCCTGGGAGCAGATCAAGGTGGATCGCCTCGACGGCATCCTGCTGCTGCTGGCCGACGAGGTGCGCGAGGAGTTGCTGAATGCCTCGACGCACCAGAGCGAGAAGATCGCGCTGAACGCGTTCGAGCTGCACGACGGCCGGCTCCGGCAGGTGAAAGTCTCGAGGAAGTCGGACCTTGCCAACGTCAAGCCGATCTGGGTGGACCTCGTGGCGCCATCGGCGGAGATGCGCTACTGGGTCGGCGCATATTTCGGTCTCCCGTTGCCCGATCCCGACAGCCTCACCGACCTCGAGGCCAGCGCCCGCTTCTATGTCGAGGACAACGGCGAGATCCACCTCCACTCGGACTTCCTGCTCGATACCGATGACGGCACCCAGAATGTCGCAGTGGCATTCATCCTGCACAAGGACATCCTGTTCTCGGTACGCAAGGAAGAACTGCCGGTGTTCCGCCTGCAACGACTGCGCGCACGCACGCAACCGGGCTACGTGACAGAAGGCAAGGACGTGCTGCTCGACCTGTATGCGGCTGACGTGGAGTACTCGGCAGACGTGCTGGAAGAGGTCTATGCCGAGTTCGAGCACGTCGGCAAGCGCGTGCTGAACCCGCAGGTGTCAGACGACGCGGCGGCCCAGATTCTCTCCGAGATCGCCCGCACCGAGGACCTGAACGGCCGCATACGCCAGAACGCGCTCGACACGAGGCGTGCGCTGTCGTTCCTGATGCGTGGGAAATTCCTGTCCTCGCAGCAGTTCGAGGAAGCCCGGCAGATCGTGCGCGACATCGAGTCGCTGAACGGGCACACCACGTACCTGTTCGGCAAGATCAACTTCCTGATGGACGCCACGGTCGGCTTCATCAACATCAACCAGAACAAGCGTGTCTCGAAGCTTACGACCATCAGCATCATTTTCGTGCCGATCAACATCATCGCCGGCATCGGCGGCATGTCGGAATACACGATGATGTCCGGTGACCTCGGCATCCGGTGGCCGGTGGCCTACGGGATTTTCATGGTCGGCTCGGCGCTGATCGGCTGGGCCACCTACAACGCCATCAAGATCTTCGAAGCACGGCAGGCCAAGCGCATGCTGGAAGCGACAGGTCACACGAAACTCGGCTGAGTTGCAGGCATGCGGCCCGGACGCGTGCGATGGAGCTGATTGCCGCCGTGCCTACCGCGCGGTCACGATTCGCAGCGGTATACCTTCCGTCCGGAGGTACTCGGCTTCCTGCTGCAGGTCGGCAGCCGTGAGCGGATGGTTGCGCAGGGAACGCAATCGGAAGCGTATCTGCAGGCCCCGTCCCCGGGGCGACACCCGGAATGCGGGGAGTCCATCCCCGGAACGATTGCGGTGCAACAGCACCGACAGTCGCAATATCAGCAACAGTCGAACGCCCAGCCGGTCCCACGGCGGTATCAGGTCCTCGAGCCCGTCCAGAACGAGCTTGCGACGGTGCGACCGTACCAGCCACGCCAGCAGCATCTGCTCCTCGCGGGAGAAACCGGGCATGTCGGCGTTCTCGAGCAGGTAGGCGCCGTGCCGGTGATAGCCGCTGTGGGCGACGTCCAGTCCGATCTCGTGCAGTCTCGCGGCCCAGCGCAGTGACTGCTCGGCCAGCGGGTACTTGAGCTGCCATGCCTTGCCGATCTGCCTCAGCATTTCCACGGCGGTCTTCTCCACGCGCGCGGCCTGCGCCAGGTCGACCTGGTAGCGTTTCTGCATCGAGCCGACCGTCCGCTGACGGGAATCGACTGATGTGAAGCGGCCCATCAGGTCGTAGAGCACGCCTTCGCGCATCGCGCCTTCCGCGACCCGCATCTCACGAATCCCGAGCCGGGCAAAGATTTCGGCCAGTACCGCGAGACCGCCTGCAAACACCTCACGCCGTTCGTCCGACAGCGACCCCAGCGGGATGGCCTGCGGTGTTGCCAGCGCTCACCAGTACCTCGATCAGTTCCTCCAGGCCGTTGCGCGTGATCGTGGCGCACCGTGGGTGGATTTCCCTGTGTGCATCGAATATCGCGCGCACGGTCCCGGAACTGCCGGCGACCGCGTTCCAGCCCCTGACGCGGAATGCCCGCTGTATCGGTTCCAGCTCCTGCCGGGCAGCCAGTCGCGCCTTCTCGAAGCGCTTGTATGTGAGCCTGCCGCCGGAGAAGAACTCGTTGCTCATCAGCACGCAGCCCATGTTCAGGCTCTCGAGCTGTTGCGGCTCCTTGTCCTTACCGATGATCAGTTCCGTGCTACCCCCGCCAATGTCGATGACCAGGCGACGTCCGTCGATGCGCGGCAGGGTGTGGACCACCCCGGCATAGATCAGGCGCGCTTCCTCGCGGCCCGAAATCACCTCGATCGGGTGACCGATCGCCGCGCCTGCACGCTCGAGGAAAGCCTGCTTCCTGCGCGTCCGTCGCAGCGCACTGGTGCCGACCACACGCACGCAGTCGGCACGCATGTCGACCAGGCGGTGCCCGAAGCGTTCCAGGCACGCAATAGCGCGCGCCGCCGTGGCCCGGTCCAGCCGGCCCTCGTCATCCACCCCGCCGCCGAGTCGCACCATTTCCCGCAGTCGATCAATGATGACGAGCTGGCCGTTCGAGCGCCGCGCGACCACCATGTGGAAGCTGTTGGAGCCGAGGTCTACTGCCGCAAGGACTCCGGGTGCACGGGGCATGTCAGCTCGCGGTGAGTTGTGGAAGTCGCCGGTCGGACCATAGCGGCGCCGGCGCGGCGAGTAAATGGTGGAATGACGGCGAGCGGCCCGAGTCTCGATCCGGTGGCGCGCCATCCAGACCGCCGACTGGCGGTCTTGGAGTTGCAGCCGCCGCTGATGCAATGAAGGCGCCGCCCATTGCCCACTGGCATCGCTGCAGCGTCCCGGCTCCCCGGTGCACCGGTCCGGCGGCCGGGCGACCCATCCGGCATCTGCAATATTCCGGTCACCTTGCAACCGCACACTCAGGAAGTTTCTCCGCCAGTCGTACCATCATGGACCGTCTTCTCGAGCGTACGCTCGCCGCTACCCGCGACCTGCGAGAGCGCGCGATCGCATTTGAAATGGAGCACGCTGCGGAGATCTCCGAGGTCGAACCCCGATTTCGCGAGAGTGCGCGCAACCTGCTGCACTACCTGAGCGTGCGGCAGCAGGACATCCGGACACTGCAGCGGGACCTGCACTCACTCGGGCTTTCCTCGCTCGGTGTGCTTGAATCCCATGTGCTCGCGAGCCTGAACGCCGTAATCGGCAACCTGGAAAGACTTTCCGGTGATTCGATCGGCGGCAATCCGGTACCGCTGGTAGATGATCGAACCGGCCCGTTGTTGCTGCAGGATCACGCGCGCTCGCTGCTCGGGCCGACACGGCGTTTTCGTTCGGTCCGGATCATGGTGACGATGCCATCGGAGGCTGCAAGCAACGAGCAATTGCTGGTGGATCTGCTGCGCGCGGGCATGGATGTAATGCGTATCAATTGCGCTCACGACGATCCCGGCACATGGCGGCGCATGGTCGCGAACCTGAGGAAGGCCGAAAGGACAGTCGGTCGAAAGTGCAGGATCCAGGCAGACCTGGCGGGTCCCAAGCTTCGAACCGGCTCGATCGGGCCGGTGGGTCACTTCGTGCGGATACGACCACCGCGCGACGTGATGGGCAGGGCGACCAGCCCGGCCGTCGCCTGGTTGACTCCCTCCGGCGCGGCTGACGTCGCGCCGGGTGATTGCAAGGCGCTGCCAGTCTCGCCGGCATTGCTGGAGCAGATGACGCCGGGCGATCAGCTGCACGTCGCTGACCTCCGCGGCAAGGAGCGCGTGCTGACTGCGGTCGAAAGGCGTGGCGCCGCGTGGGTTGTCGAGTCGACAAAGACGCTTTACGCCGCGCAGGGCGCGCGATGCTGTCTGCTTCGAGACGGCGTGGCGGTCTCCGAGGGATGTATTGGCGAGCTGCCCGGCGTCGTCCTGCCGA
Source organism: uncultured Gammaproteobacteria bacterium (assembly GCA_963793005.1). GTDB lineage: Bacteria > Pseudomonadota > Gammaproteobacteria > Steroidobacterales > Steroidobacteraceae > RPQJ01. Next base: position 1,505,923 of record CAWBYP010000002.1, on the reverse strand, counting down.
TCGAGCTGCGGGTTGGCGATACGCTTGTGCTTACCCGCGACGCTGCGCCCGGTATGCCTGCCATGGTCGACGAGAAGGGCGCGGCGTCCGGGCCGGCCCGCATACATTGCACGCTGGCGCCCGCATTCGAGCGGGTTCAGGCAGGTGATCGCGTCTGGCTCGACGACGGCAAGATCGGCGGCACGGTAGTCGGAAATGACGGCGATGAGATTCGCGTCAACATCGTCCACGCGTCTCCGTCGGGCGTGAAGCTGCGCGCAGAAAAGGGGATCAATTTTCCGGACACCGAGCTGGGCCTGACTGCGCTCACGGACAAGGACCTCGCGGACCTCAAACAGGTAGTTAACTTTGCCGACATGGTCGCACTGTCGTTTCAGTGACCCGTATGTCCGTCGCGGTGCAGGCGGCTGCGCACGCTGCCGACCGTCAGTACCGTCAGGAAGGTCTTTATCCGGGCGCCGGACTCGATTCGCGCCATCTCCGAGACGTAGACCCTCTCGACTTCCTCGACCGGCAGGCCAAGGTCGCGCGCCAGCTTGTCGACCGCCGCGCGATGGGGGCCGGTGACCCTGTGCTGCCTGTCTGCCGATGTCATATCCTGCCTCGCGAATCCGTTGTTCCGGCGGAGCGGGAATTTTATCTCACGGGCCTCCGGCGCAAAGGTGCGTAGATATACCTCCCTCAGCGGATCAACCGCGAACGCGTGCGCTTCATCAGCGTTACATGGGTGCCGTCGCGCGCGACCTCCGACGCGTCCGCGCCTGGAGCAGGTCTAAGATAGGTACCATCGGGCTGCATTTCCCACGCGTTTCGCTGGTCCTGCAGCTGCACCTGCAGCGTCTCCCACAGTCGCTCCCTGAGGTGGCGCGCATCGACCGGCGTCACGGCCTCGACGCGGCGGGAGAGGTTGCGGTCCATCCAGTCGGCGGAGCCAATGAAGAATTCGCCGCCGAGCGGGTCGGACTGCCCGTTCGCAAAGTGGAATACGCGGGCGTGCTCTAGAAAGCGTCCAACGATCGACCGCACGCGGATGTTCTCGGTCCACTCCTGAATTCCCGGCCGCAGGCAGCAGAACCCGCGGATGATCAGGTCGACCGGGACGCCGGCCTGCGACGCCCGCGACAGCGCCTCGCAAACCGGCAGGTCCTCGAGCTGGTTGATCTTCGCAACGATGCGCGCCGGCTTGCCCTCCCGCGCATTGGCCGCCTCGCGCTCGATGAGTTCGATGAAGCGCTCGCGCATGTTGATCGGTGCCACCAGCAGCCGCTCGAAAACCGGATCCCGCGAATAGCCTGTCAGATGGTGGAACAGCGTGACCACGTCGCGCGTGATCGCCGGATCGCAGGTGAACAGTCCGAAGTCGGTGTACATGCGCGCTGTCTTGACGTGGTAGTTGCCGGTGCCGATGTGCGCATAGCTGCGCAGGCCGTCGCCTTCGCGACGCACTACCAGCGCGAGCTTGGTGTGGGTCTTCAGTCCGCGCATGCCGTAGATCACGTGGTCGCCGGCCTTCTGCAACTCATTGGCCCAGTGCAGGTTGCGTTCCTCGTCGAATCGCGCGGTGAGCTCGACCAGGCATGCGACCTGCTTGCCGTTCTCCGCGGCCTTGATCAGCGAGCGTACGAACGGCGTGTCGTCACCGAGCCGATACACTGTCATCTTGATGGTGGTCGTGTTGAGGTCGTCCGCGGCGTCGCGAATGAAGCGCTCGACCGTCGCGTCGAAACTCTCGTACGGGTGGTGGACCAGCACGTCGCCCGCGCGGATCGCCGCAAAAAGGTCGGCATCCGGGTCCTGCGCGATCGGAATCATCGGCGTCCAGGTCGTGTCGCGCAGTTCGGGCACCGGCAGCGAGGCAAGCTGGAACAGGGCCGTGTAATCGAGCAGTCCCGGAAGCTCGTAGATGTCGCTGTCGCGCAGTTCGAAGCGGTCGACGAGGCCGGCGCGGATCTCGGCCTGCGGGGTACCGCGGAACTCGAGCCGCACGACCGGCTGGAACCTGCGCTGGCGCACCTGTTCCTCGATCAGTTCCCGGATGCTGTTGTCGCTGTCCTCTTCGATCGCGATGTCCGCGTTGCGCGAGACGCGGAACAAGGTGGCTTCCTCGATCGCTACGCCCGGAAAAAGCTTGTGCGCGTTGCGCAGTACCAGGTCCTGCAGGGACACGTAGCACTGCTCGCCGGCCGGCACGTCCCTGCGCAGCAGGAGCCACTGCAGGATTGTCGGCGGTACCTTCACGCGCACGCTGATGCGCTCCTCCGACACCGGGTCGCGCAACACGAATCCCCAGGACAGGGACAGGTTCGACATGAACGGGAACGGATGCGTCGGATCGAGGCTTAGAGGCGTGAGCGCTGGCGACACGTGGGTGTCGAAGTAGTCTGACGCCTCGCGCCGCTGCGAATCGGTCAGGTCATCCCATTCAGCGAGCCGGATGCCGCGCGCGGCCAGCAGCGGCCGAAGCGCCGCAAAGCACTCCGCCTGCTCGAGCAGCATCGGGAACAGCGCGCTGCGCAGGCTCACCATGTGGGCGTTGAACGCCTCTACGGATGCCTGGCTGCCGCTCGCATAGGCGCGCGTGCGCATCGCTCCGACGCGTTTCATGAAGAACTCGTCGAGGTTGGTCGTGAATATGCCGAGGAACTTCAGGCGCTCGAGCAGCGGTGTGCGATCGTCGAGCGCCTCGCTGAGCACGCGGCGGTTGAACTCGAGCCAGCTCAGGTCGCGGTCGATCCAGGCCTCGCGCAGGAACGTCTGGTGGCTGGATTGTTCGTCTCTGTCCATCGGAGTCCTGACTGTAGCAAGCTGGCTCGGTATCATCCCACGACCACGTTGCATCGTGGTGACAGCACGGCCGCGCCGGGTCGGGCCGGGCCGGATATAAGGTGGCTCGAGGCCCTCGCAGCGGACCGCGCTATGCTGGTTTGCGAGAGAAATCATGATGAGCGAGCTTGAAACGTCGGACCTGGCCATGATCGACGAAGCGGCGAAGCGTTTCGCGCGCGCCGAGATCTGCCCGCAACTGCAAGCCTGGGAGGACGCGGGCGAGTTCCCGCGGGACCTTTACCGGAAGCTCGCCGGGATGGGCTGGCTGGGCCTCGGCTACCCGGAGGACCTGGGTGGCACGCCGGCGCCGTGGGCGGCCAGGATCACGCTGTCCCGCACGCTGTCGCGCTACACGGGCAGCGGTGGCGTCATGGCTGGTGCCTTCAGCCATTCGATCGGGTTGCCGCCGATCCTGAACCACGGCAGCGACGAACTGAAGCGGCGCGTGATTCCAGAGGTGCTGGCCGGTGAGAAGATCTCGGCCCTCGGTATCACCGAGCCAGGCTGCGGGTCCGACGTGTCCGGCCTTCGGACCACGGCCCGGCGCGAGGGCGACGTCTACGTGGTGGACGGCGAGAAGGTGTTCATCACCTCAGGCATGCGCGCCGACTGGATCACCGCGGCCGTGCGCACGGACCCAGGCAACAAGGGCACCGGCGGCATCTCGATGCTGGCAATTCCCGGGGATTCGCCGGGTCTTTCACGCTTGCCGCTCAGGAAGATGGGCTGGCTCTGTTCCGATACCGCTCACCTGCACTTCGACGGCGTGCGGGTGCCCGTCGGAAACCTGGTCGGCGAGGAGGGCAAGGGCTTCCGGATCATCATGACGAACTTCAATGGCGAGCGGCTCTCGATGTCGGCGATGGCCCTCGGCATGTCGGAGTGCTGCTACGACGAGGCGCTGGCCTGGGCGCGCGAGCGCAGGACTTTCGGCGCCTCGCTGGCTAGCCACCAGGTTGTCCGGCACAAGCTGGTGGACATGCGCATGCGCATCGAGTCGACACGGGCCTGGCTCACGAACGTTGCCGATCGCGCCGACGCCGGCCAGGCCGACGCGCAGTGGATCGCCGAGGTCTGCATGCTGAAGAACCACGCCACGCAGGCGATGCAGTTCTGCGCCGACCAGGCCGTGCAGATCCTCGGCGGCACGGGTTACATGCGCGGCACCGCAAGCGAGCGGATCTACCGCGAGGTCAAGGTCGCGATGATCGGCGGTGGTACCGAGGAAATCATGAAAGAGCTGGCATCACGGCAACTCGGCATCTGATCGATTCGCTCGATGGTTCGTGACGACCTGGGCCGGTCATGGTTGCGGTTGCCGACCGCCCGCGTTCACCAGGCCGAGCCGAACCGCCTCGTCCGACGTAAGTTCGCGAATCGCCTGGTGTGGCACGCTGGACATTATCGCCAGCAGTTCGATGCTGATCCCCATCTGGATCAAGTAGTCGTTCACCTGCCCGGTCACAACCTCCTGGAACGCTGCCTCGTCCGGCACGGGCACGCTGTTCTCGGCGCGGTGGATGCCGAGAACTGCGCCCGGTTCCAGGGATCGGAGTACGCCGCCCGCGTAGGCGATCGGGCATGCGCTGTAGCACCGGCCTGCCCGTGGCGCTGCGGCATCGGTCACGCGAACCCCGACGCTCGTTGCGTAGCCGCGCTCCCTGATCGCTCGACCCAGGGCCATTGCCTCGACCACATGCCCGCCGGGTGAATCAAGAAATACAATGGCGCTGCGAATCTGCTCCTCGCCAAGCATGTGCTCGAGTCGTGCAGTTGCGCCGTTGTCGATGTAGCCTTCGAGGTACACGAACCATCGGTTGTCGGACGGGTCCCGCCCGGTGTAGCCGGGCGCCACCGCGGTGATTCGGAGATATTCGGTGCCTGGCACCGGTTTTTCAGCGGCCACGGAACTGGCACCGGAGGCTACGTACATCGCCAGGGCCACCAGGGCCCGCCATCCGTCGATCGTCATGGCGGGAGATTCTGCGTCATCATTCGCCGGTCAGCCAACGCGAGGAGCAGCAAGATGAGCATCGAAGTCGAACAACGGGACCACCTTCTCGTAATTGGCGTCCGGCGCCCGCAGAAGATGAATGCGCTGAGCCGCGACATGTTCCATGCGCTTGCGCGCGCATTGCATCGTCTCGAGCACGATCCCGACCTCTGGGTGGGCGTGATATGGGCCGAGGGGCCGCACTTTACCTCGGGCGTGGACCTCAACGACTGGGCCGAGGCGTTCGCGGCAGGATCGCCGTTCCCGATCGGGGAGGGGGAGGTCGACCCGTTCTCGATGAGCGGTCCCCGGCTGTCCAAGCCGCTGGTGATCGCCGTGCAGGGCCGCTGCTACACCTGGGGCTGGGAACTGCTGCTGAACACGGATCTGCGGGTCGCCGCAACCGACACCCGCTTTGCAATGCTCGAGGTGAAACGCGGCTTCTACGCTTGCGGCGGCGCGACGCTGCGCCTGCCCAGGGAAATCGGTTGGGCAAACGCGCAGCGCTACCTGCTGACGGGTGACGAACTCGGTGCCGAAGACGCATACCGGCTGGGGCTGGTGCAGCAGCTTTGTGCGCCGGGCGAACAGCTCGACGCAGCGCTCGCGCTCGCGTCGCGGGTCGCGAAGGCGGCGCCGCTGGGCGTGCAGGGGAGCCTGCGCTCGTCGCGTACCTGCATGCTCGAGGGCGAGGAGGCGGCAGTGGACGTCACGTTCCGCGGAATGGCTGAAGTGATGCGCAGCGAGGATGCCGCGGAGGGCGTTCGTTCGTTCGTGGAGCGGCGCGAGGCCGTTTTCCGCGGCCGCTAGCGGCGCCCGACCGCTCGCCAGCTGTCGCCGCCGGCCCGGTTTGCGGGCGGTTTTGATTCCAGAAATTCGTCAGCGCAGTCAACCGACGTGCTTCCCGCGCGTTCTCTAGTCACGTGAGACAACTTTGCGGCCCTCGCGGGCTGGCGGTTCGTGCTCGCGCCGCCGCAGGACGCCGACTCCTGCCATCCGCCCCGGAGTGCACAAGATGCGTTTCACACTCATTCTGTTCTCGCTGCTGCTCGGATCGGCTCTTCCGGCCCAGGCTCAGGTCAGCGTTGGCATCGGGACTCCAAACCTGAGCATTGGCATCAACATGCCGGTCTACCCGCGGTACCAGAGAATTCCAAACTACCCTGTCTACTACGCGCCGCAGAGTGGCTTCAATCTGTTCTTCTACGACGGCATGTACTGGGCATTCCAGAACGACAACTGGTACGCGAGTTCCTGGTACAACGGTCCGTGGGGGATGGTGTCCCCCAGGTACGTTCCCGCGTATGTGCTCAGAGTTCCGGTTCGCTACTACCAGCGCCCGCCCAAGTACTTTTACGGCTGGTCCAGGAACGAGCCGCCGCGCTGGGGCCAGTACTACGGAAGGCACTGGGAACAGGAGAGGCGTGGCTGGGACAACTGGAACCGCAATTACGCGCCTGCGCCCGCACCACTTCCTGCCTACCAGCAGAAGTACTCAGGCAAAAAATATCCTCATGCGGACCAACAGCCTGTGTATCGCAGCGAGTACTACCATTACCAGCCGAGTGACCCTGTCGTCAGGCAGTATTACGCGCAGGAAACCTTGCGATACCAGCAGCATTCGCAGAAGTATTCCAAGGGTGGAAATGGCCAGGGCAATGACAATGGCAAAAACAAGGGACACGGGCACGACGACTAGGTCGCGGGAGACGACGCTTTGAACTTCGTCAAACTCGTGGCAGGTGGTGCGCTCCTGTTGCTCGGTGGCAGGAGGCGCTGAGCGCGTCGGCACGGTGCGCTACCGCACAGACCCGTTCCTTCAACTCTCCTACAGTTTGAAGCTGTCGCGCGGGCTAATTTCCTTCCGCGTCGGGCGGTCGGATCACCAACGATCCGGCGGCAGCCGCGCACCCGCCGCCAGCCACAGGAGAGATTCGATGAATATCCGCACCACACTTGCCGCCGCAGTCACGGCGCTTGTCCTGCTCACGGCGACAGGATGTGCAGTCCAACGGGGCCAGCAGACTACTGGCGCCTACATTGATGACAGCGCGATCACCGCCAAGGTCAAGGCCGGATTCGTGGATAGCAAGGCAGTAGATGCCTCGTCCATCACCGTAGAGACGTTGAATGGCACGGTCATGCTTTCGGGATTCGCAAAAAGCGAGACGGAACGAAAAACGGCTGGGAGCATCGCCAGGGGCGTGGAAGGCGTGAAGGCGGTCAAGAACCAGCTTGTGGTCGCCAAGTGACAAACCGGCCCGGCGCCTGCCGGTGCCGAATGATCATCGAATTGTAAGGAGCCTCAAATGAACTGGGACCGAATCGAAGGTAACTGGAAGCGCGTCACAGGCAAGGTCAAGGAGCAGTGGGGCAAGCTGACCGACGATGACATCGATGTCGTCGCGGGCCGACGCGAGCAGCTCTCGGGAAAGATCCAGGAGCGCTACGGCGTGGCAAAGGAAGATGCGGAAAAGCAGCTCGCCGAGTGGGAGCGCACCGCAAGCGACACCTGGTTCACGAAGCAGTAGCAGGAGAACCAAGATGCTATGGACAATTGCAGTAATCCTCATCGTGCTCTGGCTCCTGGGCCTGGTCACGTCTTACACAATGGGCGGGTTTATCCACATCCTGCTGGTGATCGCGGTGGTGGTGGTCCTGCTCAACATCATCCAGGGCCGGCGTCCGTTATGACGCGCGGCTGGGCCCGGCTGTAGTCCGCGGCGGTCTCATACTCACCCGGAGATCCAAAAGTGCGCTGCGCAATCATCCTCTCATCCCTGCTCATCGGAGCAGCGCTCCCAGCATATGCGCAGGTGAACATCACCTTCGGCGTGCCCAGCCAGAGCATCGGCATGAACATGCCGACGTACCCGGATTTTCAGAGAGTTCCGAAATACCCCGTCTACTACGCACCACAGGCGAATTCCAACCTGTTCTTCTATGACGGGATGTACTGGGCTTACCAGAAGAACAACTGGTATCGGAGTTCCTGGTACAACGGGCCGTGGCACAAGGTATCCCGGAAACATGTTCCGAACTACATTCTCAGGGTGCCGGTGCGCTACTACCAGCGACCACCTCAGTACTTTCGCGGGTGGTCCTATGACGCGCCGCCGCGCTGGGGCCAGTATTACGGAGCCGAATGGGAGCAGGAACGGCGCGGCTGGGATACCTGGGATCGCAGGTCCGCTCCGCCGCCCGCCCCATTGCCTGTCTATCAGAAGCAATACTACGGTGATCGATATCCTCGATACGAACAGCAGCCGGTGATTCGAAACCAGTATTACTACTACCAGCCGAGCGAACCTGTCGTGCGCGAGTACTATAAGCAGGAGAAAGTGCAAGTCGTGCAGCCTCAGCCTCAGCCTCAGCAGAAGCAGTCGGAGCAGCAGCAACAGTCAAAGCAGCAGCAACAGTCAAAGCCGCAGCAGCAGCCGCCGCCGCCGCATGGTCAACAACCTCAGGGAGAGCCTGCCGGCGAAGCGCACTCACCCGCGTCAAGCCAGGAGAATGCTCCGCATGGCAAGGGAGCGACCAAGAAGGACTCCAAGTCCGGAAAGGGTCAGGACGACGGCGCCGACAATGGCGAGGACAAGGACAAGGACAAGGGACACAACGGGTAATCCTCGGGAGACATGAAATTGAACTCAACTAGAATTGCGGCAATCGTACTGGTCGTGGCCGGCGTTCTCGGCCTGGTGTACGGCAGCTTCAGCTATACCAAAGAGACGCACGAGGCGAAGCTCGGCCCGATCGAGTTCTCGGTACAGGAAAAGCAGCGAGTCAATATTCCCGTCTGGGCCGGTGTGGGGGCGATCGCCATCGGCGGCTTCCTCCTGCTGCTTGGGGGCAGGAAGAGCTAGGCAGGTGAGTGCGCAAGCGCACAGAAGACGAGATCCACGGCCGCTAATCTGGCGCACTGGTTTTTCGGTGTGCCAGTGTGAAGGCGTTCGACCCGGGGAAACCCGGTGAAATGGGCGGACACAATGAAGGTCAACAGCAGCATGACATCGAGTCGTCGATACCCCGGTGACGCACGCGGAAATGACCGCGCGCCTCCCGCGAGTTGGGACCCATACGAAGTCTGGCTCACCAGGATCAAGCAACCGCGCGAGCGCGCCGCCCCGGTAGACACCCTCAGCAGGCCGAGCAACGCGATGACCAAGCTCGATATGTTGCCGACCGGTTACCCAGCGCTACGCCTCACATGATCCGGAGTATCCAATGACCCTTTGTCCCGTCGCGCTCGCCATCGGCTGCAAGAAGTGCCCGATCGTCCGCATATGCCCGGTCAAGACCGTCATCGGCGACCACAAGCCGGACAAGGCGGCCAAGAGCGCGCCGCGACGGCGCAATGTACGTTAGCGCAACCGCTCACTGTCGAGCGGCGGCAGGCGAGACGCGCCAGACAGTGTTGCCAACATCGTCTGCTACGAGCAGGGCGCCTGTGCCGTCTACCGCCACGCCGACCGGACGGCCCTGGGCGTTGCCCTGCGCATCTACGAATCCCGTCAGGACATCTTCGGGCGCCCCCTCCGGGTGTCCAGCTGCAAAGGACACGAAAATGACCTTGTAGCCGCTCTGCGGCTGCCGATTCCATGATCCGTGCTGCCCGATGAATACCCCGCCGGCATAGCGCTGCGGCAACAGCCCACCCCGATAGAACACGAGCCCGAGCGAGGCGGTATGTGCGCCGAGCGCATAGTCGGGCGCTATGGCTCGAGCGACCAGGTCCGGGCGTTGTGGTTGCACGCGCGCATCGACGTGCTGGCCGTAATAACTGTAAGGCCAGCCGTAGAACGCGCCGTCCTGCACCGACGTCATGAAGTCGGGAACGAGGTCGCTGCCGATCTCATCGCGCTCGTTGACCGCGGTCCACAGCGCGCCGGTTTGCGGCTCCCAGTCCAGTCCGTTCGGGTTGCGGAGACCGGACGCGAACAGCCGCGTGTGGCCGGTCGCGCGATCAACTTCCAGGATGGCAGCACGATCGACCTCGTGCTCCATGCCGTTTTCGCCCACATTGCTGTTTGAGCCAACCGTCACATAGAGGCGCGATCCATCCTGGCTGGCGATAATGTTCCTGGTCCAGTGGTGGTTGATCGTGCCCGCAGGCAGGTCGACGATCTTCTGGCCGGGCGACGTAATCTGCATGTCACCCGTCTCGTAGGGAAAGCGCTCCACCGAGTCGGTATTGGCGACGTAGAACTCATTACCGACCAGCGCCATGCCAAAAGGTGAGTTCAGTCCGGTCAGAAACGCGGTTCGAGTCTCCGCGATGCCGTCCCCGTTGCTGTCGCGTAGAAGCGTAATCCGATTCGCGCTTGGAACTGTCGCGCCGGCCCGTTTCATGACCAGGTTCGCCACCCAGCCCTTGAGGCCTTTCGCGTCATCCGGGCGGGGCGGGCCATTACTTTCGGCGACGAGCACGTCGCCGTTTGGAAGCACATACAGCCAGCGGGGGTGATCGAGGCCGGCCGCGTAAGCATTCACTGCCAGTCCGGCGGTCGTAGCCGGCGTCGTCCCGGGTGGCCAGCCCACCGCTGGAGCGATCTTGACCGTCGGTATCAGTGTCGGGTGGGGCGGTGGCAACACCGGTTCGGGGCCGAAGCCCGCGCTCTCGGGCAAAGTCGCCAGGTCGCCGCAGCCGGCGAGACCGAGGAACAGAAGTGCAGTGGCCCAGCGGCTAAAGATCGTTTTCAAAATTATGGATTGCTGCCTTTGTGCCACAAATATTATCGCTACAACCATTCAGGTCGCGCAGACCCATTCAGAAACCGCGCGTCGCTTCGCTGATCGATCGGGCCTCGATATAGATACGAGTGATCTTCGGGTATCGAGACTTGATCTCCCGCTCGACGTTCGAAACCGCGGCGACGATGTCGTCGGCCGTGGACTCGCGCTCGAAACCGACGTCGAGCGTCAGCAATATCTCGTCGGGTCCCAGGTACATCGACAGCGGGGCGGCCGCTGCGCGCACGTGCGGGTTGCGCAAGGCGATGTCCCGGATCGCACTCGCCGTTTCCGGCCGGACCCCCTCCCCGATAAGCAGGCCCCTTGATTCACGGATCAACAGCACGGCTACGCCTGCCAGCATCACGCCGATCACGACCGACGCCGCGCCGTCAACGATGGGCAGGTCGAGGCGATGACTCAGGTAGACGCCGACGGCCGCTACGGCGAGGCCGGCGAGCGCAGCAGCGTCTTCGGCTAGCACTGTATAGGTCGTGGGGTCCTTGCTGGACTTGAGCGAGCGCCAGAACGGGGTGCCGCGGTTCGTCCGGAGAAACTGGCGCAGTGCGATTGCGAAGCTGCCGCTCTCGAACAGCGCTGCCGCGCCGAGCACGACGTAATTCCAGGTCGGGTCCCGCAGCGGAGGAGGTTGGAGCATGTGCAGCACTCCTTCATAGGCTGAAATGCCGCCGCCGAGCCCGAAAATCAGCACCGCGACCATGAGGCTCCAGAAATACATTTCCTTGCCATGCCCGAAGGGATGCTCGGGCGTGGCTTGTCGCTGGCTCAGCTTCATTCCTACAAGGAGCAGCACGCCATTGCCGGTATCGACGATGGAATGAATCCCCTCCGACAGCATCGCAGAGCTGCCGGTGATCGCGGCTGCGACGAACTTCGTCACTGCGATGGCGAGGTTCGCCGCGATCGCACCGTAGACCACGAGTTTGGATTCGGCCACCGGCACACCATAGCGATCCGACTCGCGGCTGTCTGTACGCTTGGGGACCGTTGCAGGGAGCGAAACCCAAGCCATTGCTTGCAGGCTGGTTTCGCTGGCAGGGCGAGCACTCCATTCGGTTCCCCACAGGGTCCGGAACGCGCGCTGGCGAGCATAATTCTCTCATGAGCAAGCAACTCGTGTTTCTGGTGCCCGGATTCTTCGGATTTACGACCGTCGGTACGGTCAGTTACTTCGAGGACGTCGAGCGCTCCCTTGGACTCGCTTTGCGCAAGCGCGGTGTCGAGGCGCGCATCGTGCGTTGCACGACGCAGCCGACGGCGTCGATCCCGCGACGCGTCAGCGCGCTGTGCCGCCACGTGGTAAGCAACGGCGGCCTCAGGGCCCGCGACCTGCACTTCGTCGGCCACTCGACGGGTGGACTCGACGTGCGCATGCTCCTGACGCCAGGCGTGAAGATCGCGAGCGGTGATTCGGGGGAGAGCATTGCCAGGCGGACTCGGTCAGCCACGTCCGTGAGTACGCCGCATCACGGAACGCCTCTCGCCAACCACTTCATTTCGGTCAAGGGCCAGATGCTTTTGCTGGTGTTGAGTGCGCTCGCGACGTCGGGGCAGGGCCGCCGGGCGATTTTCGCCGCAGCCCAGGCCATCGGCGTCGTCGCAAGACTCGATGACCGGCTCGGTCGCAGTGGAAGCCTGCTCGATCGAATTGCCGGTGGGCTATTGCGTGGGATCCGCGTCGACCGAAGTGACCCACTGTGGAAATACCTCCGCGCCATCGAGCAGGACCAGGGCGCAGTGCTGCAGCTCACGCCCGAGGGCATCGAGTTGTTCGACGCGGCCGTCTCCGATCGGGCCGGGATCCGCTATGGCTGTGTGGTAACGGGCGTACCGGTACCGCGCGAGGACTTCAAGTTGAGTGAGCTCCTTGATCCGGAGTACGTCGCGCTGCGCGCGCTGTTCAGGCTGCTGCACGGACTGACGGCCGAGTCGCATCCGCGCTACCCGTACCCGAAACCGACGAAGACGACACAGCGGGTGCTTGATCGAGGACTTCGATTCAAGGTGACGCCGGGCATCAGCGACGGAGTCGTGCCGACGCTGAGTCAGTTGCACGGACGGGTGCTGCACGTCGCGCGGGCCGATCACCTCGACGTGGTTGGACACTACACGCTGGCCGGCGGGAGGTCCGGGGACTGGTTGCCCTCGGGCGCCGGATTCACCCGCAAAGCCTTCGACGCCACGTGGGATGCTGTCGCCGCGGCGATTGCCAGCGGCAGCAAAGACTCATGAACGGCGGGACGGTCGCTATTGCTTCTCTGCGATGACGCGGCCGTCTGCGTTTACGAAGACCCGGTAGTGATTGCCGTCCTCGCAAGACGCAATGTAATCGTTCTCGCCCTGTTGCTGGACGCTTACGACCTTCCCGCAGGGTAGGCCTTGCAGGGCAATGACGGCCGTCAGGTCCTTCGCGACTGGGACCGTGCCGCTCGCGGGATCTTCGGCGAGCGACAGGCCACAACAAAGCGTCGTCGAAATGGCGATCACCACCATGTTCGTGTTACGTATTCTCACGGCAATACTCCAGCCATCAGATTGGAATCAGTGAACTTTTTTGGATCCGCGAGGATGCCCCATATCGCCTCGCGCGATGCGACGATGTCTCGGGCGAGTGCCGGGTCGCCGTCCTGCAGCAGCGTGAGCACCTTGAGCATCAGCAGGTTGTACGACTGTCGCAGCGCGGCGAGCGCCGGTGTCTGGCTCTTGTGATACGCGCGGAACTGAATCAGCAAGTCATCGACCTGGTTCTTGAGTGAAAGCTTGGTAAACACGCCGACGGCCTTGGTGTCGCGGAGTCGTGTTTCGAGCGACTTCAGGTCCAGCGGTGGCGTCGCCGGCCTGGCCGCGACAGGCGCCGGGGCTGCCTTAGAGGCCGTTTTCGGCGCGGGCGCGGGTGCCGGCGCTGCCTTCGAGACTGTTGCCGGCGTGGGTGCCGGCGGTCTTGCGGGCGTGGCGGCAGCGGAAGGCTGCGATTTGGCCACGGTGACCGGAGTAACTGCTGCGGTGCTGCCCGCGACCTGCGATTCCGCAGGCTGCGGTGCGGCGGTTGGAGCAGGCGGGTGAACCGGCTGCACCAGGGTTGGCGCGCTAGACGCAGCGCGTGGTTCCATTGCCTCGGCGGCTGCGGGTCCGGGCTCTGGAATGCCGGCGACCGGCTGCTCTACACCCGGTGTCGGAGCCGGCGCGGTCGCAGGCGGTGCACTTTTCATACATACGCAGCCCGCCGCCAGCAGCAGTGTCAGGCCGGCTGCGGTGCGCGCTTGCCGACTGGCGACCCGACTCGCACTCATGAATTGCCTCAAGCTCCTACCTCGCGGGAATCGACTTCATAATCTCACCACCGGCCATGGCCTTGCCAGCGGGCGACTGCATGCCGCCTTGCCTGGTGCCGCCCATCATTATTTGGCCCTTCATGTCGTGCATGAGCTTCATGCCGTCCTGCATGATCTGCATGTGGTCCCGCATGGGCATTTGGCGTCTTTTCGTGTCCGTTGTCGCGCGGAATCTGTCCATCTGCTGCTGCGCGGCGGCGAGCGCTGAAGCTTTGCTGCCGGACAGACCTCTCGCCTCCGACCGGTACTGTGCCCTACGTGTCCCGGGGATGTCGCGAACAAGTCACGTGGCGAGGCCTGCGACCAGGTGCTGCAACCGGTCGGTCTCCTTCTTGACCACCGCATAGCACTCGCAACACAGCCGCTCGAGCCCGGGCCGGTCGAGCACCGTGATCTTGCCGCGCGTGTACTCGATCACCCCGAGCTTCTGCAGCTTACCGGCTGCCTCGGTGACGCCTTCGCGGCGAACGCCGAGCATGTTGGCGATGAGTTCCTGGGTCATGACCAGGTGATTGCTGTCCAGGCGGTCAAGCGACAGCAGCAGCCAACGGCAAAGCTGCTTGTCCACCGCGTGATGGCGGTTGCAGACCGCGGTCTGCGCCATCTGCGTCAGCAGCGCCTGTGTGTAGCGCAGCAGCAGCAGCTGCATCTCGCCGTTGCGATGGAACTCGTCCTTCAACCTCGGCCCGATCAGGCGGAAGGCATGCCCCGCACTCTGCACGATGGCGCGACTCGGAGTGGTTTCGCCACCCATGAACAGCGCGATGCCGATCAGTCCCTCGTTGCCCACCACGGAAATCTCCGCGGATGCGCCGTCCTCGAGTACATACAACAGAGACACGATCGAGTTCACCGGGAAATAGACGTGTCGGAGCCTGTCGCCGGGCTCGTACAGCACCTTGCCGAGCGGCATAGCTACGAGTTTCAGGTGAGGGTAGATGCGCTCGCGCGCCTCGGTGGACAGCGCGGCCAGCAACTGGTTCCTCTGGGGCGATGGCACCGGAGACGCCGGCTTCTGGCGAGGGGGCATAGTCGTCCTCCGTATCGACTGCAGGCGCCGGGCCGGCGCAGGCCGTCGCGGCGTCCTCCGGTCGAAGCTCATCGTGCGCCGATTCAGCGGGTCCGACAACAGTCATCTGTGCGCAGGCGTACAGACCGGGTGACGCCGTACTTCATACTTGCCGATGAGGAACTGCAGATCCTGAAGGACCTGCGGAGCCGCGGTGCGCGTGTGCGGATTCTTACAAACTCGCTTGAATCGTCGGATCAACCCGCCGCGCAGTCCGGCTATCGCCGCTATCGGGTGCCGCTGCTCGAGGACGGCGTCGAGCTCTACGAGGTGCGCTCGCTGCTCGGTAACACCCGTGGCAGCGGACACAGGTGAAGTTCCTGTCGTTGCTGCCGCTGGACGAGGAATCATGAAACTCTGGATGAAGGCAGCGCTAGTGCTGTGGCTGGGGCTGGCGCTCGCGCAGGGGGCGAACGCGGGACGACCGACGCAGGTCGCGGTCGCCGAGATCGAATACCTGCTCGACTACCTGGGACAATCAGGCTGCGACTTCTACCGCAATGGCGCCTGGTACGACTCCGGAACGGCCAAGGCTCACCTGCGCTATAAGTACGACGCGCTGGTGAAACACGACCAGATTGGAACCGCGGACGACTTCATCGACAAAGCTGCCACGAAGAGCAGCCTGAGTGGAGTCGCCTACAAGGTCCGGTGCGCCGGAGGACCGGAGCTGTCGAGCAGCCAATGGCTGCGGGACGCGCTGACCGCATATCGATCGAAGGGCGCGCCCGTCGCGGCGGCCAAGCCTAGTTCATGACCCTGTCGTAGGTATTGCGGTCCGCTGCGTAGCACGAGCAGGCGGCCGCCTCGAGCCCCTTCGAGTCCACGATCGTCATGTTGCCGCGCACGTACCGGATCAGCCGGCGCGCCTTCAGCAGGCCGGCGGCCTGCGTGACACTCGCGCGACGCACACCGAGCATGGTGGCGAGAAACTCGTGCGTGATGTGGAAGCTGTTACCGTGCGCGCGGTCGCGGGTCATCAGGAGCCAGCGTGCGAGCCGCGCCTCGACGACGTGGTAGCGCGTGCATGCGGCCGTTCGCGCCAGCTGGCTTATCACCACGTAAAGGTAGTGGTTCAGGACTTCCTGCAGCGCCGGGCTGTCGCGCAGCTCGCGGCGGAAGAGCGCTGCGTCCATTCGCCACGCCGGGCCGGCTCCCTGGACCAGTGCTCGTAGCGGCGCCACCCGGACGTCGAGCGCCAGCGAGGCGCCGAGCATGCCCTCGTCGCCGACGAGGCCGACCTCGAGGCAAGCGTGGTCGCCAATCGGCTCGATCAGTGAAATGAAACTCTCGGTCGGGAAGTAGACATGCTGGATGTGATCGCCTGGCGTGCAGAGCACTTCGTCCAGCACCAGATCGACCTGCTCGCAGCGCGCAAGCAGGCGCTTCCGGGCCCGGTCCGGCAATGCATTCAGCAGGTTGCACTTGCCTGGGGTCCGCGGCGGCTGTGTCAATGGAGTCTCCTTTCCATGGCGGGACCTTGGGGTCGTACCCGAAGTGTGCAGGGCGTTTGAGGTTTCCTCTGTACGCTGGAGCACGCACGCGGTGTTGATGTGGGCGGCCGCCGCATCGGCTGGAATTCGCGGGTTGATTCAGCGCAGGGTCGGCGGCCGACCCTCCCGGGACCGGCTCAGTCGACCAGCCTGATCGGCGGCAATCCAGTGATGTGCATGATCCCGTCGTCGATGTGGACGTCACCCTCGCTCCGGACCTCGTAGTCGAACCGATAGACGATCTCGGCCGTGCCCGTGGTGAGCGCGTGATCCCATCGCGCGGCCTGGCGCTGTGTGGTTTCGTTGTGGTCGCGCCACTTTGCGAGTGCGCCGCTGCCGTGGCGCTGCTCGATCCAGTTCATGGCGACCCGCGGCGAGGCAATAGTGGCGGTCGCATTGTTGCCGCCGAAGCCCTTCGAATTCAGGAATGAGACGTCCCACTCCGTGGTCGAGCGTTCCAATGGCTCGCGGGAGATCCTCAGGTGATCGCGCTCGACGTCGGCCGCGACGGCGTCGATCGTCGAGATGCCAGGCAGCACGCCATCGGTGAATACGCCGAGCGAGGAAGCAAGCTGGTCGCCGCCGGCCGCTGCCATCGTGTGGCCGACGAAGCACTTGATTGCGGCCACCGGCCAGTCCTCGATCCCGAATGCCCCGGCGACTCCGTTCAGGATCTGCGACTCAGTGACGCGGTTCTGCGGCGTGCCGGTGCCGTGGGCCTGCACGAAGCTGCGGCGGCGTATCGCGTCGTCGCCGAAATCCCGCATGGCCCGTGCGACTGCCTTGGCGCAGGTGATGTAGTTGCCGATGCCCGGCGACGAGATCGACTTCTTGTAGCCGTCGGCATGCACCAGCACGTCCGTGACCGCGCCATGGACCGTGGCGCCGAGTTCGAGTGCCAGTGCGTCGTCCATCAGCACCACGTATTGCGCGCCCTCGGCGATCGTGAATCCGCAGTTCTCCGCGAACGGGCGACACGCGCGGCGCAGGTCCGGCTCGGTGCGTCCCAGGTGCCGGTCCAGTTCCAGCAGAGCCTGGTCGGTGCCCAGCGCACCCATCGTCGCGAGTCCTTCGATGACGTCGGGGCTGAGCGGTGCCTCGGCGCCGCCGACCAGTGCGATTCGCGAGCGCCCGGACTCGATGTCAAACATCCCGTGCCGGAGGTTGTAGAGAAACGTCGCGCAGGCGCCCATGTTGTGGCCGGTCGTCCCGACACTGCCCAGCAGGTAGGCGTTGATGAAGTCAGCGGGCATCTCGGCCAGGCCCATCGGTACCTGCTTCGACGTGGGGCGCATTCCGCGGTAGCGTGAGCCGAGCAGTCCACCGGTGCCTTCCTGATCGAGCTGGCCGAGCGCGCTGCCGGCGTAGACGCTGACCTTGTCGGGAGCCACGTGCCGCATCACCGTGCTCCACGGGATGCCGAGTGATCCGAGGGCGTCGTTCGCGGCGAACAGCGCGATCTGGACCGCCCGCGGATGGCCGCGAGCCGGGTAAAGGGCTTTCGGGTCGAAGCCAGTGGGCAGCTGGCCCGCGGCGCTCACCGCGAGGGGCCGCGTGACCGGGAAGAGCACTTCGGCTCCGTCATCGACGGTCACCTGTACACGGCCCGCAGCAGCCGGGCCGGCTGACCAACCTTTCGGCAGCGGCTGCGGCAGGTCGCGCTGGGCGATGTCGAAGGAGATGGGTCCTCGCCCGTCGACCAGTCGGGCCCTGCAGTTCCAGGCGGCCTGGCCGGGATCGACAAGCTCTGGTTCGAGGCCGCGTATCAGGGTGTGTTCGAGGATGTGGCGACGCTTTGCGTCGTCGAGTTCGCCTTCGATTCCCATCAGCCCTGCCAGGGCCAACATCGTCGCGTCCGCGGCGTCCGCCTGCAGCGTGTCGATGATGGTGCGGCGGTAGCCGTGGTGGGCGGAAGTCCGGCCCGCTGCGTTGATGCCGCCGAAGCCCGCGATGACAGCCAGGGGTTTCATCAGGAGGCCCTCGAGGCGCGCGGCCCGGGTCAATTGAAAAAGAGTCGAATATTCCGGAATCCTAACAGCGAAACGGCCCCATTGGGGCCGTTCGCATCACGACGGTCCGCGGCGGAAACCCGCTTTGGACCGGCGATCCAGACCCGCTACCGCGGGACTGTTACCAGGCGCGGCGCGGACGATCAGTCTTGGCCTGGGCCTCGTTGACCTTCAGCGCACGTCCGTCCATCTGGTGACCATTGAGGTTCTGGATGGCGCGGGCGGCGTCGGCATTCGGCATCTCCACGAAACCGAAGCCACGCGGCTGTCCGGTGTCACGGTCGGTGATGATGGCGACGGACTCGACGGTGCCATGCGTCGCAAACAGGGTGCGAACGGCGGCTTCGTCGGCCGAAAAAGGAAGGTTACCTACGTAGATCTTGCTCATTGAAAATACTCTCTGCGGAAGGCCCGTGAGACCGTGCCCAGATGGGCGGATCGGTTCCCGGGCGGGGAACAAGGCATTCGGGGCTGCGCGACTGACATCCCCGGGCAAAGCTCAGGACGACCACAGGCGCGTGGCAACGGTGCCACGTGGATCGGAAACTCTTCGGCTTTTTGCTGGGGCTGGATGGCGCCGGATAAGGCGCGATTGCCCGAAACATAGAAAGAGAAGGGTGACTACCCGGGCGCGACTATACACAGATCCGGAACGGCGCGCTGGCCTATTTCCTGTTATTGTGCGCGCGCCGCCTGACGTCGTCGTCAGCTGAAGCGCAACCAGGGCCCTTTCGAGCCCGCACGCCAACGGCGTCCCGATACCCGCGCTTCCGTTCGTTTCACTGTCAACGGCACCCCGCTGGTTATCAAGGTGATGAGCTTGGCCAAGGAAGAACTGATCGACATGCAGGGCACCGTGAGCCAGGTGCTGCCGGATACGCGTTTCCTGGTCACGCTCGAAAACGGTGTCGAAGTAACCGCTTACCTGTCGGGCAAGATGCGCAAGCATCGCATCCGGATTCTCGCCGGCGACAAGGTGACGCTCGAGATGTCGCCTTACGACCTCACCAAGGGCCGCATCAACTTCCGCCACAAGGACGAGCGCCCGGCGATGGCCTCGTCGAGACCGAACTTCTTCCGCAGGCGCTGATCCGCGGGGACCCCGCCGTCGCCAGCGGCGACGGCATTCCGGTCGACCACACAGGGCCCGGACAGCGAGCGCCTGAGGGCCTGGTCGCGGAACTACCAGGCCCCGTCAGGGCCATTCACATCGTGTGCTCCGTGTGGCACATCAGGCACTCCATGTGCCCCTGCTGGTTCCACCTGCGGGCCTTCTGCAATGGCAGATCGGGCCCATGGCAGCGCACGCAGTGCTCGGTTTCCTCCGAGGGTTTCCAGGCGGGCGGGGTCCAGTCGCCGGCAAAGAACTCGTTCATCGCCATCGTCACCGTGTAGGTGACTTCGCCGGCCACCTTCGCGCAGCGTTCTATCTTGTCCTCGGACTTGATCGTCGTGCCGGCCGTGACCACCCACTTCGACACCGACGTGTGGCACAGCGGCGACATCGCCTTCGCCTTGACCTGGTTGGGCTTCGGCGAGAGGTCATCGAACCGGGTGGGCGGGAAGTCCTGCTCGGCGTACCAATAGAAAAGCCGGTCGATGATCTGGTTGTTCTGCTGGTACGGTTCGCGCTTCTCGCCGTAGGTGACCATGTTGATGATGGTGGACGCGCCGGCCAGTGCGCCGCAGAGTGTGCCGTGACCGCCGAACCCCGCAGCCGCGTGGGCCATCATCATGTCGGGCATCGTGGTCCACGGGTACCCGACTTTCTCCTTCAGCAGGCTGAGCAGGCTCAGGTACGCAGCTGTACCGCAGCCGCCCCTCTCCTTGTAGTAGGTGTAGGCGCGCCGGCCAGCCTCGAGCGGATCGAGCTTGACCCACTTCCACGGCAGCGGGGGCGCTGCCGCTGGAGCGGCGGCGTCGGCCGCAAGTGCGGTCAGTCCGGCTCCGATACCCCCGCCCGCGAGCAGCGTCGCGGAACCGGCGAGCACATTGCGACGGGAAACCAGGTGTTCGTTGGGGATATTCGGGCTCATCACGGCCTCCTGCCGGAGCGGCGGGACCGTGGTCGCGGGATTCGGCCGCGGAGTTTCCCAGCTGCGGCCCGGCCATTCTGACGCAGCGACTGCCGCAGCGGGGCTGCGTAATATGCCTAGGTCCGTAACGGCCAATGTGGCTCGACGCCGTTCCCCATTCAATCCAAGGAAGACCGACATGCATGTCACCGGCGCCTGTCACTGTGGTGCGATCACGTTCAGCGCCGACGTCGATGAGTCGAAGGTGCTGGTCTGCCACTGCGCAGACTGCCAGGTGCTGTCCACGTCGGCATTCAGGGTCGGTGCCATCGTGCTGCGCGAGACATTCGAAATCCAGGGCCCGACGAAGGAGTACCGGAAGGTCGGTACCAGCGGCAGCGTGCGGATCCAGGTGTTCTGTCCCGACTGCGCCACCGGGATCTATTCGTACACGCCGGGCGACGCCGGTCCGTACATCAGCCTGCGCCTCGGCGCCGTCCACCAGCGCGCGGAGCTGAAACCGAGCCTGCAGATCTGGCGGGAGTCGGCGCTGCCGTGGGTCGATGCGCTGGCCGGCGTTCCGGGCTGCATGCACCAGGAGGCTATCGCCGGCATGATTCCCAGGCCGTCGAGGGACTGAATAGCGCGCATGAAGTATCCTGCAATCGCTCTCGCAGGCAACTGGTTCCCTTGCGGATCGCATGTTTCAATATCGACCAGTGCGCCCTTGCCACCGGGCCGCGTGTCCGTGAGACCTGCTGCAGTGCAAATTGAATAACCAGGGAGACCCGAGATGGCGCCGATCATGAGTTCACGAGTCCGATTTCTCGCCCGGGTGGCGAGCATTGCCCTGCTGTCGGCAGGCACCGCTGCCACGTCGCAGGCGGCAGACACTGAGAAATCGTTTGAGATCTACGGCTTCGCGCAGGTCGACGCAATCTACGACTTCGGCCGCATGAACCCGGACTGGGACGACGCCTTTCGCCCGTCCAAGATTGCCAATCCCGAGGGTATCTACGGCAGCGACGGCCAGGCGAGCGTGTCTGTGAAACAGAGTCGCTTTGGCGTCAAGGGCACGATGCCGACCGCAGAGGGTCACGCCCCGATCAACTTCAAGTTCGAGTTCGACCTGTTTGGCGTGGGGTCGGACGCCGGCCAGACGACATTCCGGCTGCGCCACGCGTACGGCGAGTGGGGTTCGCTGCTGGTCGGCCAGACCAACAGCATCTTCATGGATATCGACGTGTTTCCGAACACGATCGATTACTGGGGACCGGACGGAATGGTGTTCTGGCGCAACGTGCAGCTGCGCTGGACGCCGTGGAAGACCGAGCACAGTTCATTCGCGATCGGGATCGAGGAGCCGAGCAACGACGTGGACGCGGGCCAGATCCGCGAGATCGATCCAACGCTGGGCGACAATATCCAGAGCGACGAAAAGGTGCCGAACCTGGTAGCGCACTGGCGCACCAGGGGAGACTGGGGCCACGTGCAGGTCGCCGGCATCCTGCGCGACCTCGGTTACGACACGAAGGGCACGCAGAACAACAAGCCGAAGGGCAGCGTGACGGGCTGGGGTATGAACCTGAGCGGCACGATCAACACGATCGGCAGGGACAAGATCCTCTGGCAGTACGTGTATGGTCACGGCATCGCCGGCTACATGAACGACGGCGGCATGGACCTGGCGCCGCAGGGTCCGCTTCCGAGCCAGACGGACCCAGACGGCAATGCACATGCCGAGGCGGTTCCGCTCACCGGCATCGTCGCCTACTACGATCACTACTGGAACGAGAAGTTCTCGACTTCGCTCGGCTATAGCACGACGTACGTGAACAACACGAACTGGCAGACGCCGGACACGTACAAGAAGGGCCAGTACACGTCAGTGAATCTCCTGTACTACCCGGTGCCCAACGTGATGATGGGCGGCGAGGTGCTGTGGGGCGACCTCGAGTTCAAGGACGGTTCGACACAGGACGACACGCGTGTCCAGTTCTCGGTCAAGTACAGTTGGGGCAAGACATTCTGATTCGGGAGAGACTCACATGATCAGCAGGAAATACTTTTCAACATTCGCCGCGGTCGTGGCGGCAGTTGCCATGGCGGCCTTGTCGCCGCTGGCGCTGGCCGACAAGACCGCCGGGGCGGATGCGCTGTCGCCGGCGAGCATCCAGGCGGCACTCGACTCGGCTTACGCGCAGTTCAAGGACCTGAAGGAAGGCGCCAACGCCGACTACATCCCGGCGCTCGCCAAGGTGGACTCCAGCATCTTCGGCATCGTACTGGTAACCGCGGACGGCAAGGTCTACACGAAGGGAGACATTACCTCGGAGGTATCGATACAGTCGATCTCCAAGGTCTTCACGATGGCCAAGGTGATCGAGGAGCAGGGGCCGGCAGCGATCGAAAGCAACATGGGCGTGGACGCCACCGGCCAGGTGTTCAACTCGATCAACGCGGTCGAGCAGTACAAGGGCGCGGAGATGAACGCCATGGTGAATCCGGGCGCCATCACCGCGACCAGCATGGTGTCGGGGAACACGCGGGACGAGATCTGGAACAAGATACTGTCCTACTACAGCGACTTCGCCGGCCGCCAGCTCGGCGTGAACCAGGAAGTGTTCAAGTCCGAGTCGGAGACCAACCAGCGCAACCAGGCGATCGCGATGCTGATGTATGCCTACGGGCACATCAAGGCCGATCCGCTGCGTGCAACCGACATCTACACCGAGCAGTGCTCGGTCAACGTGAACGCCAAGGATCTCGCGACCATGGCCTCGACGCTGGCCAACGGCGGCACGAATCCGCTCACCGGCAAGGTCGTGCTCCAGTCGAAGTACGTGCCGAACGTGCTGGCGGTGATGGCCACCGCGGGCCTCTACGACGACTCCGGCAAGTGGCTCTATACGACTGGCCTGCCAGGCAAGAGTGGTGTCGGCGGCGGCATCATCGCCGTCTCGCCGGGGAAGTTCGGCATCGCCGTGATCTCGCCGCCGCTCGATGCGGCTGGCAACAGCGTCAAGGCGCAGAAGGCGATTGCGGCCGTCTCGAACGCACTCGGCGGCAATCCGTACGCGGTGACGCCGACGGGTCGCGGGAAGTAGTGGCAGAGACTCGATGCATGGAAGCGCCGGGACGCGTGGCATTGCCTGCGTGGGGCCGGCCAGCCTCAACGGGGTGAGCGTCATGAAACACGGGCGTCTGATGATCAGTCTCGTCGCAGCCCTCTTCGTATGTGGCGCTGCCGCGGCCGATGGGCTGCCCAGGATCTGCGTCCTCGCCACGGGCGGCACGATTGCGGGCGCACAGGCCAGCGCGACCGACTATGGCTACAAGTCCGGCGCCTACGACGTCAATTCGCTGATCAACGCGGTGCCGAATCTCGGCAAGCTCGCGACGATTACCGGCGAGCAGGTTGCCAACATCGGCAGCCAGGACATGAATGACGAGATCTGGCTCAAGCTCGCAAAGCGCACCAACGAGGTGCTTGCGTCTCCCGATGTCGACGGGGTGCTGATCACGCATGGCACGGACACGCTCGAGGAGACTTCCTACTTCCTCACGCTGGTCGTCAAGAGCGACAAGCCGGTCGTGATGGTCGGATCGATGCGGCCCGCGACGGCGATCAGCGCGGACGGCCCTGGCAACATCTACAACGGTGTTGCGGTCGCCGCGGATCCCAGGGCCAAAGGCAAGGGCACGCTTGTCCTGCTGAACGACGAATTTCACTACGCGCGCAACGTCGTGAAGACAGACACGACCAGCGTGCAGACGTTCCACAGCCTCAACCGGGGGCCGGGCGGCCTGGTGCACACCGGCACCGTGGAGTGGTTCGAACCGATGAACAAGAAGGTCGGATCGGCGACCGAATTCTCGGTGGACGGGCTCGACAAGCTGCCACGCGTCGACATCATCTACGCCCACGCCAACATGAGCCCGGACCTGATCGAGGCGGCCGTGAAGAACGGCGCGAAGGGCATCGTGGTCGCGGGCGTCGGCGATGGCAACATGACGAGCCAGGCACTCGAGGTGCTGAAGAAGGTCGCGGCCTCGGGTGTCGTCGTGGTGCGAAGCACCCGCCTGCCAATGGGCCTTACGCTGCGCAACAACGAGGTCAATGACGACGAGATGGGATTTGTCGCCTCGGGCGAACTGAACCCGCCGAAGTCGCGGGTGCTGCTGCTGCTTGCATTGACGAAGACCAATGACCCGAAGCGCATCCAGCAGATGTTCTACGAGTATTGAGAGACTCCAAAGGTCCGATTGAGCCAACGTCGGGCGGGCGAAGGCGTACGATAGCCTCAGGATCCATTTGCGAACTTCCGGAGCGAGTCATGGCGGGTAAGAAGAAACCAGAGGCGAAGTCGAAGGCAAAGGCGGCGGTCGATGCGACGGACAAGCGGCTGTCGAACAAGGAATACGCAAAGGAACTGAAGCGCCTGCACGTGGAGCTCGTCAAGCTCCAGGAGTGGGTCAAGCTGAAGGGCCTCAAGGTGTGCGTCGTGTTCGAGGGGCGCGACGGTGCCGGCAAGGGCGGCACGATCAAGGCGATCACAGAGCGGGTGAGCCCGCGAGTGTTCAGGGTGGTCGCGCTGCCCGCGCCGACCGAGCGCGAGAAGTCACAGATGTACGCGCAGCGCTACATGCAGCATTTCCCGGCAGCCGGTGAAGTCGTGATCTTCGACCGCAGCTGGTACAACCGCGCCGGTGTCGAGCGGGTGATGGGATTCTGCAAAGAGGAGCAGGCAAGGGAATTCCTGGGCGTCGTGCCGCTGTTCGAGCAATGGATGGTGAAGTCCGGAATCATACTGCTCAAGTACTGGCTGGAGGTCAGCCCCGAGGAGCAGGAACGGCGCCTTCGCGACAGGGTCGACGACGGCCGCAAGATCTGGAAACTCTCCCCAATGGACCTGAAGTCCTACGATCGCTGGGACGACTACACGAAGGCGCGCGACGAGATGTTCGCGGCCACCGACACCCCGTGGGCGCCGTGGCACGTCGCGCGGTCTGAGGACAAGAAGCGCGTGAGGCTCAACCTCATCAGCCATCTGCTCGAGCAGATCCCCTACAAAGCCCCACGGTCGGAGAAGGTCAAGCTTCCGAAGCGCAAGGTCGGGCGCTACAAGGCGGCG
This sequence comes from uncultured Gammaproteobacteria bacterium, assembly GCA_963793005.1. GTDB lineage: Bacteria > Pseudomonadota > Gammaproteobacteria > Steroidobacterales > Steroidobacteraceae > RPQJ01. Next base: position 1,480,297 of record CAWBYP010000002.1, on the reverse strand, counting down.
AACTACCCGTTCAAGTACGTGAAGGAACGCTTCTGATCACGGGCTGGCGGGTGGCAACGTGCCGCCCGCCGCTGCCTGCATCGCCTGGTAGCGCTCGATCGCCGCGCGGGCGTTGAACAACAGGCGCTCAGGCCCAAGTTGCTGGTCCAGCCCGGAGTTTCGGACGACTTCGAGCACGCCGGGGTTCAGCCCGGCCAGCCATACGGTAGCGCCGTGCTCCGTGGTGCGTTTCTCGCCCTCCATGAGCATCTGCAGCGCCGAATATTCGAGGTCCGGCACGCGGCTCAAGTCGAGCGCAAGTACCTTCGGCTGGTACTTCGACACCAGTTCGCCGATCTGCTCCGACACGTTCTGGGCATTGACGAAGAACAGTCGTCCCTCGGGACGCAGGATCAACAGTCCTTCGAACGTCTCGTCGTCCGGGTGCTCCGGCGAGAGCGGCCTCAATACGTCGGCGCCGCGCTTGCGACCGATGACATGCACGCGCGGGTTGGCGGCCTGGCTGGACAGCCCGAGCATCGAGACGATGATCGCGACGACGATTCCCTTCAGCGTGCCGAACACCAGCACTCCAAGACAGGCAATCAGTGCCCACCGGAACTCCATCGTTCGCACTCGGCGGATGTTGCGGAACTCCGCAGGCTGGATGAGGCCTATCGAGTAGACGATCACGACTGCCGCGAGTGTCGCGCTGGGCATCAGGCCCAGCAGCGGCGCCAGCAGCAGCATGGTCGCCACCGCGGCAGCGGCTGTCACCAGCGAAGCCTTCTGGGAGCCGCCGCCGGCATTGCGGACCACGGCGGTCTGCGAGGTGCCGCCGCCTGCCGGCATCGCACCCGTGAACGCGCCGCCGAGATTGGCCACACCGGTCGCGAGCAGTTCGCGGTTCGGCTTGATCGCGGGGTCGTCGGTGAGCGCAAATGCGCGGCCGGCGGCAATCGTCTCGGTGAAGCTCATCAGCGCCATGCCCAGCGCGCCCGGCACCAGCGCAGTGACCAGCGCCAGGTCCGGCACGGTGACGGACGGGAACCCCTGGGGAATCAAGCCGACAGTGGCCACTCCCTGCGCGTGCAGGGCGAAGTACCAGGACGCGGCGATGGCGCCGCCGACCGCCACCAGTGGGGCCGGGGCACGAGGCCATAGGCGCTCCATGCCGAACAGCACGAACAACGTGGCGCCGGCAACTGCCAGCGTCAGTATCGAGGTGTCGGGCAGGTGCTGTGCGACGCTGAGCAGGTCGCGGAAGAACCCTGCCTTGTCGATGTGGACGCCGAGCAGCTTCGGCACCTGGTCGAGCACGATCACGAGTCCGATCCCTGCCTTGAAGCCCGTGAGGACCGGGGTGGAGATGAAGGTTGCGACGAATCCCAGGCGCAGCACCGACGCGAGCATCAGGAACACGCCGACCATGGCGGTCAAGGTGGCCGTGGCGGTGATCAGGCGGGCAGGGTCGCCGTCCGGGACCACCAGGCCGAGCTGGGTGCCGGCCAGGATCGCCAGCGTCGTGGTCGAACTCACGCTCAGCACCCGCGAACTGCCGAGCAGCGCGTAGATGACCATCGGGATGAAGGCGGTGTAGAGGCCTACCTCCACGGGCAGGCCGGCCACCGTCGCGTATGCCATTGCCTTCGGCAGGACCACCGCCGCCGCGGTCAGGCCGGCAACCAGGTCGAAACGCAGCGTCGGGGCACCGGGCCCGCTGCTGCTCGGTCCGGTCGAATGCTGGGTCATGGCTCGCGTCCTCGCGTTCTACTTTTCGTGCTCAGGGCCGGCGCTCGAGTGCGCGCTACTTAATGTCGTCAGTCCGGCGTGCGCATTGCCCTGGCGAGCATGCCGCCCGAGATGTTCCTCGCCTTGAATCCATTCTGCAAAAGAATGCGCGTTGCGTAGTACGCTCGCTGTGCGGAACGGCAGATGACCCGTATTTCCTGGTCGCGTGGCAGCTCGTCAAGTCGCTCGCGGAGCTGGTTCAGCGGAATGTTGACCGCATTGGGCACGCTCTCCACCACCAGTTCCACCGGCTGGCGCACGTCGAGCAGGAAGGCACCGTCGGTGTCTTCCCAGTGGGCAAGAGGCATGTCGCCGTGCAGCACGTCCGCGGCCACCATGCCCGCGAAGTTGACGGCATCCTTGGCACTGCCGAACTGCGGTGCATAGCAGAGTTCGGCTTCCTCGAGATCGTAGACCGTCGCGCGCATCTGGATGGCGACCGCGAGCGCACTGATGCGCTTGTCGACGGCTGCTGCGTCCTCTCCGAGTGCCTGTGCGCCCAGCACCCGCCCGTCGGATTTCCGGAACAGAACTTTCAGCCCGATCATCTTCGCGCCCGGGTAATAGCCTGCGTGCGAGTTTGGGAAGAGATATATCTTCTCGAAGTCCTTGTCGCCGAGCCGCTTCAGTGTCTTTTCGCTGGCGCCGGTCCAGGCGGCAGCGCCGCCGAACAGCCCGATGATCGACGTTCCCTGCGTGCCGCGGAAATGCGAGTCGCGGCCTGCGATCACGTCGGCGGCAATTCGTCCCTGTCGGTTCGCGGGACCCGCCAGCGCCACGAGGCTCCACTCTCCGGTCACGAAGTCCCTGACCTCGATGGCGTCACCAACGGCGAAGATGTCCGGATCGCTGGTGCGCATCTGGTCATCGACCCGGATGCCGCCGCGTTCGCCGATCTCGAGTCCGGCCGCCCTGGCCAGCGTCGTGTCCGGCCGAACGCCGAGCGAGAGGATCACGAGGTCGGCCGCGTAGGACTTTCCGGATTTCGTCTGCACCTCGAGTGCGCCGCCGTCGAGTTGACTGAATCCGGCCACGCCGTCGTTGAGTGCAAGGTGCAGGCCGTGCGCCTTCACGTGCTCCTGGACGAGGCGGGCGAATTCCCCGTCGAGCGGAGCGAGCACCTGGTCGAGCATCTCGACCAGCGTCACGTCGAAGCCGAGATGGATCAGGTTCTCGGCCGTTTCCAGGCCAATGAAGCCGCCGCCGATCACGACGGCGCGCCGCTTCGGCTTCACGAACTGGATGCCCGAGTAGTTGTTCATCCCCGCCAGGAACGTCGTGCCGCGCTCGATCCACTCGCGGATCGCTCGAGCGTCCGGCACGGTACGCACCTGGAATATGCCCGGCAGGTCGATGCCCGGCAGCGGCGGATGGACCGAAGGCGCGCCGGGCGACAGCACCAGCTTGTCGTAGGACTCGGTCGTCACCTTGCCGGTCGCAACGTCGCGCAGCTCCACGGTCTTCTGTTTCGGCGAAATTGAAATCGCCTCGCAGTTCGTGCGCGCCTCGACCGCGAAGTTGCCACGGAATACACGCTCGTTCGCGACCATCAGGCTCGACTCTTTCTCGATGACGCCGGAGATGTGATACGGCAGCCCGCAGTTCGCATACGAGACGTACGGCCCGCGCTCCACCATCAGGATCTCGGCCGTCTCGTCCAGCCTGCGCAAGCGCGCCGCACAGGACGCCCCGCCGGCCACTCCGCCTACGATGATGACTTTCATGGGAGGCACCCTAGCAACGGTTTACGGTCCGGAATATCGGGGTCTACCGACACTCGCCAGGCTGCTCGCATCAGGCGCCGGCCGACACCAGTTCACGTACGGCCGTGGCGCGGTCCAGCGATGGCTGCACGTTTTTCGACCAGGCGGCGACGCGGTACAGGCGACGCACTGCGTCGCCTACGTCTGCCGTGACCCCGTAGTGCACGGTGCCGAAGTTGTCCCAGAGCGCCACATCGCCGCGCCGCCACTGGTGGCGCACCTGGAGTTCCGGAACGGTCGGGAGCTGGTTGGCGATCCTCAGGATCATCTCGCTGGTTTCTGCGGCATAGCCGTGCACGCGCTTCACGTAGCCGTTGCCGACGAACAGGCCGAGGCGGCCGGTGAACGGGTGGTTGATGACGGCTGGATGAGTTGAGACCTCGCCGAGCTTCATCAGCTTCTCGGGGTCGGTCGTTGCATCTCCGAAGCCGTGCCGCAACGCCATGTAGACCGTGTCGTGCTCGATGTCCAGGTTCAGGAACAACAGCTTCAGTGCGTAGGGCAGCCGGTCGTACGCGGCCGTGGCGCTCGCCCACATCGTGTCCGCACCGAACGGCACTTCGTCCGCTTGCAGTATGGACATGATGTTCGGATGCCTGCGGGCCGTGACGTCGTGATGCCAGATGTCGGTGGTGGTCTTTGCCTTGTCGGACTGGTACTTCTCGATCACCAGCACTTCCGGGTGCCCCTGGTCCGCCAGCGTCCTGCCAAACGCATGCTTCTCCAGTTCCTCGCCGAAATACAGCGCGACCCTTTTCTGCTGTTCAAACGTCAGGTTCTGATCGCGGGCGAACAGCACGCCGTACTGCCAGAGGGCCTCGCGAAGTTCCGCGGCCGACTCGTCGTCGAGCTTCGAAAGGTGCAGTCCCTCGACCGTGCCGCCGATCACCGGCGACGACGGGACGACCTTGAAGTGCTTGAACTTGCGCTCGGTCAGGATTGGCACGGTGATCTCCCTCGGCACTGGCGAAACGAAAGCCGCTCGATTCAGGCGCCGTAGGTCTTCTGCAGGTATTCCCGGATAGCGCGGGTCTCGAACATCGCGACGCCCGTATTGGCGTCGATCAGGTAGGGCACCTGCACCTTGCCGGCGCGCGCCAGGAGCTTGCGACGATTCTCGGTGCCGGGCGTGTAGTCATGCATGTACTCGGCGCGGTACTCGGGCGGCATGTAGTCCGCGTGCGAGCCCGGCGACTTGCCGACGTTGTGCAGCAGGTACGGAATCTCGAGTTCACACAGCTTCTCGCGGGCCATGCGCGCATACGGGCTGCCCTCCCAGGAATAGAGTTCGAGGGCTTTCTTCGGCCGCACGCTGGGGCTGGCAAACATGCCGTTCTTGCCACGGGTGGCGCTGGCCAGCGTCGAGGTGCTGATCTTGCGCTCCGGGACCTTCTCCCAGTCGTGCCCGTACTGCTTGTACAGGTACTCGACGATGGCTTCCGACTCGCCGAGCATCTTGCCGGTGTTCGGATCGTGGAGGAAAGGAACCTTGGTCTTGCCGCTCAACTTCTTCAGCCGCGCATGGAATCGCTTGCCGCGCTTCGGGACGGGATAAATCATCGCGTCGAGGTCGAGTTCGGTCAGCGCCTCGCGCACATGACGGCAAAACGGGCAGTACTCCGCCTCGAACAGCACCAGCGGCTTGGCCGGCGCCTGCCGGTGACCCGTGGCGATCACGCCGCGCTTGACCCGGATCAGGGACGTGCCGAAGGAGGCGAGCGCGCGCAACCGCATCATCGGGTCTTCGAGGCCCAGCGCCGACTTGCCGAACGCCACGAACTCGGCGACGGCCGAGTCCTGACTCCTGGGGGGACTCTTGGGCTGAGCCTTGGCCTTGGTCCTGGCCGATTCGGTTGCTGACATTCTGCTTACCTTTCGCGATTTCCTGGTGGATGCCACAGCTGTTACCTCGGCGCTCAATGCGGCGGCGCCTGATGCTGGAATCTTCCTGCAGCAGGCTGGATTGAAGGCCCCCCTCCGAGGGGGGGTGATGACGGCTCGGAACGCATAGAGTGCTCGCCTGGGTTCTGGCTCGCCCTGACCCGTGCCCGCAGCCGCAGCAGGAAACACCGTGTACGACGTACTCGCCCGGACTCTCCCCCTGGTGGCTCTCGCCTTCCTGGCCTCGGCCATGTTCAGCCTCGGGTTGGAACTGACGGTACGGCAGATCGTCGAGCCGCTGCGCGACAGGCGCCTGCTCGCGTTCTCGCTGCTTGCGAACGTGGTCGTGGTGCCGCTGATCGCGGTCGTGCTGACCCGGCTCATCCCGATGCACGAGGCGCTGGCCATCGGCATCGTCGTGTACGCGCTGGCCGCCGGAACCGAGGGTGGTCCGAAATTCGTTCAGATCGCCAGAGGCAACGCCGGATTCGCGATCGGCCTGCTGGCGGTGCTGCTCTCGATCACCGTCATGCTGATGCCGGCGGCGTTGTCGTTCATCGTGCCGGGCGCGCACGTCGACCGCGGCAGCCTGCTCGTGAAGCTGCTGCTGGCCGTGGCCGTACCGGTCGGGCTGGGCCTGTTTCTCCGCGCGAAGTTCACCGCGTTTGCAGTCCGGCTCGCCGTCTTCGTGCACAAAGGATCAATGATCCTGCTGGCCCTGTTCTTCCTGCAGGTGGTCTACGTAAACATCGACGAAATGCTGGCGCTCGAGCGCGGCGCGATGCTCGCAGGCGCCCTGTTCTTCGTCATCGCATTCGCCGCGAGCTACCTGCTCGGTGGGCCGGACAGCAAGAACCGGCGCTCGCTCGCCATCATGTCGTTCGTGCGCAATGCGCCGATCTCGATGACGACGGCGACCCAGGTGTTTCCTCACGAGCCGGGCGTGATGGTCATGGTGACCGTAATGGCCGCGTCTTCGGTCGTATTTGCAGTCATTGCGGTCGTTGGCCTCCGCCGACTGGGTAGCTGAGGCGCCAGCGGGTCAATCGCGCACGACCGGCAGTCCGGCCCCCCACCAGGACCTCATGCCCTCGCGCAGCTGGCAGGCATCGAAGCCGCGCGCACGCAGCAACCGGACGGCCGGGATGCTGCGGTGGCCCGTCAGGCAAATGGCCACTACCGGCCGGTTCCTGTCCAGCGCAATTGCGTCAAGCCGCGCCTGGAATTCGGTGACCGGGACACTGATGGCCCCGTCGATCCGGCTGCGGCGCCATTCGACAGCCGTGCGCACGTCGATGAGCTGCGGCGCGGTGCGCTTCTTCAGCTGCGCCTGCAGCGCCTGGGCGTCGATCTCGGGAACGCGGCCGAAAGGCCACCACCAGAATGCCTGCACGATCGCTACCGGCTCAGGATGTGTACTGCCACGGCCGCTTCCTCGATGCCGTGGAAGCCGCCGTCGTTTTCCTGGATAGCGTGGCGCGCGCCAGGAACCTGTCGCGGGCCTGCTTCGCCGCGCAGTTGCGTCGCAAGCTCGTGCAGCTGCGCCAGTCCGGTCGCGCCCAGTGGATGACCCCGTGATTCGAGTCCGCCTGACGGGTTGACCGGCAGGCGCCCTCCGAGCGTGAAATCGCCGCGCTCCGCGGCAGGCCCACCTTCGCCCGCTGGCACGAAGCCGAGATTCTCGACCTGGATGATCTCGCCCATGGCCGTGACGTCGTGAACCTCGGCCACGTCCATGTCTTCCGGTCCAAGCCCTGCCTGCTCGTAGGCCTGGTTTGCAGCCAGGTGCGACAGGTGCAGTTCAGGCTGGTCCAGGCGGCGGCGACCAAAGCTGCGCAGCACGCTCGCGGACACCCGCACGCAGCGGCTCCTGTCTGCGCCGATGCGCCGGAGGCCTTCCTCGGTGCACAGGATGGCCGCCGCGGCGCCATCCGAAAGCGGTGCGCACATCGGAACCGTCAGTGGATAGTGCACGGCAGGCGCCGCAAGGACCTCGTCGACGCTGAACATCCTGCGGACCTGGGAATTTGGATTCATGGTCGAGTGCTGGTGGTTCTTGGCCGCGACGGCGGCGATCTGTCGCTGCGTGGTCCCGTACTTCCTCATGTGCAGCCGGGAAAGCCCGGCAGCGATGGCCATGAACACGCTGGGCGTCGGGCAGGCCGGTGCATGCGTCGGCATCTCCAGGCCTTCCGACATCTGCTCCAGGACCCGCCGGCTCTCGTCGGAACGGGCCACGTCCCAGCCGGCCTCGAGCAGCGAGAACGCCCGGGACTTGTCCAGGATGTTCATCTTCTCGGAGCCCAGTACCAGTGCGACGTCTGCCGATCCCGCACGCAGGCTCTGCACCGCCAGGTGAAACGCCGCGCTGCCCGAGGCGCACGCGCTCTCCACGTTGAAGATCGGGATCGAGTCGATGCCGATTCGCCCGAGCACCACGTGGCCTGGGATGGCGACCTGTCCCTGCAGGCGGCCTTGCGTGATGCCGGAATAGAACGCGACGCCGATGTCGGAAACGCTGCAGCCGGCATCCTTTACGGCGCCATCGAGTGCGTCGCGTGCCAGGTCGCATACCGGTCGGTCCAGGTGGCGACCAAAAACGGTCGTGGAGATGCCGGCGATATAAACGGGAGTCATTCCGGTAACCGCGCCTAGGGCGCTGCAGCCGCCGGCACGCGCATCGTTACGAACTCCTCGGCCACGGTCGGATGGATGCCGACGGTCGCATCGAATATTGCCTTGGTTGCTCCCGCCTTCATCGCCACCGCGAAACCCTGGACGATCTCGCCCGCGTCGTCACCGACCATGTGCAGTCCCACGACGCGGTCCGTGCCGGAATCGACGATCAGCTTCATCAGCGTTCGTTCGCTGCTGCCGCTCAACGTGTGCTTCAGGGCCTTGAATTCACTGCGGAATATGCTGACGGTACCGAACTCGGCCCGGGCCTCGGCCTCGGTCATGCCGACGGTGCCGACGTTGGGGTGGGTGAATACGGCGGTGGGAATGAAGTCGTAGCTGAGCGTGCGCGGAGCCTTGCCTGCGGCTGCACCGAGCAGGTGATCGACGACCACCATCGCCTCGGCCAGCGCGATCGGGGTCAGCTGCACCCGCGCGGTGACATCACCAACCGCGTAGATCGAGGGCACGCTGGTCCGGTAGTGCTCATCGACCAGTACGGCGCCGTCGGATCCCTGTGCCACTCCGGCGTCCGCGAGCCCGAGGCCTTCCACGTTGGGCACGCGACCGGTGGCGCAAAGCACCGCGTCGACGACCAGGCTTCCTCCGTCCTGCAACTTGACCAGCAGCCCGGCAGCCGTGCGCTCCGCAGAAATCATTCCGGCATTGAGGCGCAGGTCGACGCCCTTGCGGATCATTTCCGCGCCGAGGAAGCCGCGAACGTCGCTGTCGAACCCGCGCAGTACCTGAGGGCCGCGGTAAAGCTGCGTCACCCGCGAGCCGAGCCCATTGAAAATCGACGCGAACTCGCAGGCGATGTAGCCGCCTCCAATGACCAGCAGCCGGGCCGGGAAGGGAGCAAGGTCGAACATATCGTTCGAAGTCAGCAGGTGCTCGTGACCGGGAACGTCCGGAACGTACGGCCGGCCCCCGGTGGCTATCAGCACATGCTGCGCAGTGACCCGTGTGGGCGAACCACCTCCGTCGGCCTCAACTGAGACCGCCACGGTATGCGCATCCACCAGGCGGGCACGGCCGTAGACAACGTTCACTCCGCTGCCCACGAGCAGCGTCTGGTACACGCCATTCAGGCGTGCAATCTCCGTGCTGCGGTTCTGCTTGAGCTTTTCCCAGTCGAGCCGCGGCGCAGCGCCAACCCAGCCGAAGCCGTGCGACTCCTCGAAGGCCTCGGCGTAGTGCGCCGCATAGCTGTAGAGCTTCTTCGGGATGCAGCCGACGTTGACGCAGGTCCCGCCCAGGCTCGCCGTGCCGCCTGCCTCGACCAGCGTCACCCGCGCGCCGCGCGCCGCGGCCATGCGCGCCGCGCGGACACCGCCGCTGCCCCCGCCGATGACCAGCAGGTCGGTGTCGAACACGTTGGCTGCCGGGCTCATTTCGCTGCTCCGGATGTGGCGAACTTTTCTTCGTAGTTCTTGGTGTAATCGACCAGGCTGCGGGCCACCTCCACGATCGGGCGTTTAGACGCACGCGCGACGAAGACCAGCACGATGGGAGCGATCGTCAGGAATACGCCGCTGAGAATCAGTTCATCGACGACCCTGCTGTCCGACGCGGGAGCGCCCTTGAGCCTCGACCGCATCGCGTCGAAGGTGTTGCTGCCGCGGTTGCCGACATCCATTACGTTGGCTATCAGTTCGATGTTGCGGATCTCGCGTGCCGAGTACTTGTGCTGCATTGCGCGCCGAAGCTGGGGCTGTACCCGTACGAAATTCTCCTTCACCAGCGCACGCACGTAGGAAATCGCCACCCATTTGCGCCGGTCGAAACCGGTCGGGTCCAGCTGCTCGAGCCGGGCGAGTTCCTCGTTCGAGACGCCGCTGATCTGCGCCCACTCGTGGTGTCCCCAGCTGCAGTAGATGCAGCCGTTGAGCTGCGATACAGCCAGCATCAGTTCCTCGCGGAAGCCCGCGTCGACTTCTTCCTTCAGCCACACCCGGTACATGGTGCCGAGTTCCGGCACCAGCGATGCCAGCCGGCCCGCCAGCTGGGCCGCGGTGATCGTGCGCTTCTTGAAGCCGCCGAACGCCGACTTCGGTTCCTTCTTCCTGCGCCTCACCGACTTTCGCAAGGTACCGGCCTTCGTCTTCAGGGCTTTCACAATGGGCATCTGGCGGGTCTCCGCGCGTTCGAAACGCGCCGTTCTTCGAAATTCAGCTGCCGCGGGCGCGATCGCGGCAGGTATCGCGCACAGTGCGGCGCAGAACCTTGCCTACCGGCGTCAGCGGCAGCGAGGGTGCAATGCCAATCGTGCGCGGAATGTCGTTATCGGACAGCCTTGGAGCCAGGAACCTCCTGAGTTCCTGCTCGTCCAGGGTCTCCCCGCTGCGCAATACGATTTCTGCGTGCACGAACTCGCCGCAGCCGGGATCGGTGATGCCGACGACCGCCGCCATCATCACCTGCGGGTGCGCGCTCAAGGCAGCCTCGACGACCGACGGATAGACGTTGCAGTCGTTGCAGCGGATCGTGTCCTTGACCCGGTCGAGTACGTAGACATATCCGTTGCCGTCGATACGACCGAAGTCGCCCGACTTCCAGTAGCCGTCGCAGAACTCGGCGGCAGTCTTCCCGGGGTCGTGCAGGTAGCCCATGCAAATCGCGCGCGATCGTATCCAGATCTCGCCATCGTGGCCGTGAGGCACGCGCCGGCCTTCACGATCGACGATCAGCAGTTCGACGCCCGGAACGATCCGGCCAGCCGAGGCAAAGTGGGACTCGTCGCCGTTGTGGTCCGGCCGGTGCTCGGCCTTGCTCATCGAGGTGGCCGCGCCGCAGTGCTCGGAGCTGCCGTAGAGCTGCACGAAGATGTCGCCGAAGCGCTCACGCAGCTGCTTGAGCCGGGTCGGGCTCATCGGCGACGCGCCGTAGTAGACGGTGTCCAGTGACGATAGATCGAATTCCCGGGCTTCGGGCGCCTCGAGCAGGCGGTAAAGCATCAACGGCACCATCAGCGACGCAGTCACCTTCTCGCGTTCGACGGTGCGGCACCAGGTGAGTGCGCTGCGATCGTTCATCGTCAGCGTGCACCCGCCCTTGAACAGGACGGGGAAGAACACGATGCCGCTCGCGTGGCTGATCAGCCCGAAATGCAGCAGCCGCGTGGTCCGGGCCGCGACGGCGTCCACGGTCGCGTAGTGCAGGTCCCGGGACGCCATGAAGTTGTCGATCGAGTACATGACGGCCTTGGGGGCGCCGGTCGTGCCGCCGGTGAATCGCAGCAGCAGGCAGTCCTCCCGGTCGTCGTGGATGACGTCGGGATTGGCATCGCTCACGCCGTCGAGTAGCGTCCAGAAATGCATCACGTCCGGGAATTCAGCCGCGGGCGGGTCCATGCTGACGACCGTGATGCCGCGTTCCTTCAGCATCGGGTAATGGGTCGGGAGGAGTTCCGCCTCGATGAACACGACCTTTGGCCTGACCAGGTCGATCTGGTGCGCCTGCGTCTCCAGCGCGTCGGTGGTATTCGTGTAGCAGGCGCGGGCCTCGCCCTTATAGGCGGTGAAAAAGCTCAGCAGCGAAAGACTGTCGTTGTGCAGGATCGTGAGCCAGGCGTCGCTGCGGTGCAGGTCGAGGCGGGAGCGCATCATGTTGACGATGCGATTGGTCAGCAGGTGGTAGTCGCGAAAGCTGTATCGACGGTTGCGCTCGACGTTCACGATGCACTCGGCGTCACCATAGGTCCTGCGCGAGACCCTCGCTGACGACTGAGAAATTGACCTGCATAGGTTGACTCCAGGGCTGCCGCCGCCCGATCCGCGGCCGGACATGCTTCTGTTGGCTCGGTGCGGTCATTTTCGCCGGTTATTGCCGGGCATGCCCCCCCCCGCAGGGGGGTGAAGCGTCGCTGCGGACGAGTGATAAAGGATGCGTGGCCGGGCGGCGCGATTGCGGCCGGCCGGATTTGATCAATTATTGAAGGTGGGGTCCCAAATGCAGAGTCCGGAAACGCGCCTCGGGAAGTCCGCTCGTGCCATGCGGGTGATCGGCTGGTTCCTGATGCTGGGCCTGCCCGCGTCGGTGCTGATCTACCCGCCCGGAATACTGTGGGGCTCGGTCCCGCTGGAATACTGCCTTCCCGTGATCGGGCCGGAGCACCCGGCATCTCCGTACAACGGCCTGCATCCGTATTTCTTCATGATCGCTGCGCTGTACGTCTCCTACGGCTTCCTGATGGTCCGGGGTGCGCGAGACCCGAAGAGGAACGTGGCGCTGTTCGATTTCGGCATCGTGTCGAGCATCATTCACGGCGGGATCATGATCCCCCAGGCCTTCATCTACCCGAACGAGCACGCCCACCTGTGGGCCGACGTCCCGATGCTGTTCGCGATCGCCGTGGCCTGCTGGATCTGGTATCCGGACCGCGCCGCGCGCAAGCAGGCAGCCTGAGGCCGCGCGGTGACCCGGCAGCGCGCTGACGTCGTCGTCATTGGCAGCGGCTTCGGCGGCAGCGTCACCGCGAACCGACTGGCGCTTGCCGGCAAGCGTGTGCTGGTTCTGGAGCGTGGTCCGTGGCGCGATTCAGTGCCGGTCAGGTCGATGGGCATCGCGCGGCGCTCGCCGTTCCCGTACGGCGGCAAGGCAGTCACGCATTTTCTTCGCTCGCTGAATCTTGGCCCGCTGAGCCTGCGTCTGAATCCGGCCGGCATGTACGAAGTCGGGTTGTATCCCGGCCTCTATACGCTTTCGGCGTCGGCCGTCGGCGGCGGCAGCACCGCCTACGGGGGCCTGCTGGTGCCGCCGCTGAACACCTCGATGTGGCGTGGCCATCACCCGGAGCTCGATCCAGCCGACATCGAGCGTTACTACGACAAGGTCATCAGTGACATGGGCGGCGTTCGTCTCTCGCGGGAGCACCTGCTGCCGCAATCCGTATGGACGCATTTTCCGGACGGCGCAGAGAGGCGTTGCCGATCGGCCGATCCGCAGCCGTACATGGGAATCCTGCTGCCGCCGACTGCGGCGCAGGCTGGAACGCTTGTCGCAGGCGGCCCGGCCGGTGTGGAGCGCCGGTACTGTGCGTTCGACGGCGACAGCTTCCTCGGTTCGCGCGGCGGTGCGAAGGCGTCGGTCGACTTCGCGTACCTGGCTCCCGTGCTGGACAAGGGGGTCACCGTCCGCGACCTGTGCGAGGTGACCTCGATCAGCCCGTCCCGTCCTGTGGATGGTCCCGGCTATGTCGTTCAGTTCAGGGACCTGGACACGGGCACGCATCAATATATCTGCGCCAGGCGAGTGGTTCTCGCCGCCGGGACCTTGAACACCATGCGCCTGCTGTTTGCAGCGGCGCGGCCATCAGGCGGGTTGGCACCGATGCCGGCGCTCGGCCGGCGTTTCTTCGCGAACGGGGACCTCGCAGCCGCCTGGCTGAGGACGTCTGCGCCAGTCTCGAGCTTCAATTCCACTCCGTCGCAGGGCGAGTTCACGGTCGATGGCCATGCGTCGCAGAGCTTCGGTTTCGGAGGGCTCCCTGGCCTGGACACGATGCCGCTGCCAGGATTCGTGAAGCGCAGGCTGGCGAAGGTGTTCTTCATGTATGCAATGGGCGCCGACAGCGGCACGGCGTCAGCGGATTTCAGGGGAGGTCGCCTGCGCCTCGACTACGACTACCGCAAAGAGCCCGTCTACCATGACCTGCGGGAAGGGTTGCAGGTCGTCTCCGACGAAAGCGGGAGCAGGGTGATTCCGGTCCGGAAACCGCTGTCGCCGCACGTAAGCGGGGGCGCATGCCTGGGCGCGACCGCCATGGACGGAGTCGTAGACCACCGTGGTGAAGTGCACGGCAACCCTGGGCTCTACGTGGCCGACGCAGCGGCGCTGCCGGCAGCGCCGGGCGGCCCGCCGTCGGTCGCGATTGCGGCGTGGGCGCACCACGTAGCCGACGGAATCGCCCGCGCCTGCTAGGAAGGCCGCGTGGCGGGCAGCGGGTCGCCGGGACTTTTGCTACATTCGTTCGTGCCTACATCCCGGTTCGGGTATCCCGAATGAACCTCGAACTCAAGATACCGCCGCTGGTCCTCGCGCCGCTTGTGGCAGCTGCCATGTGGCAGCTCGCCCGGTTCACGCCGCATTTCGCGATCAGCGACCTCGCCAGGTGGGCGGCATCGCTGGCGATCGCGGTGACCGGTGTTTCGTTTGCCGTGCTCGGAGTGCTCGCGTTTCGCAGGTCCGGGACGACTGTCGACCCGATCCGGCCTGGGCGAGCGTCGTCGTTCGTCACGAGTGGCGTCTACCGGGTCACGCGCAATCCGATGTATCTCGGCCTGGCGATGGTCCTTACGGCCTGGGCGATATTCCTCGCCTCGCCGTGGGCATTGGTGGGCCCGCCTTTCTGGGTGCTCTACATGAACCGGTTCCAGGTCAAGCCGGAGGAAAGGATCCTCGCGGAGTTGTTCGGCGAGGAATATACGACGTACCTGGCGACCGTGAGGCGCTGGCTCTGACTCCTAGTCGACGACCCCAACCATCCGGGCGCGTTGCAGCAGGTGGCTGCGCGACCCGGCATTGAGTTTCCGGAACAGGTTCTTGAAGTGCCACTTGACGGTCTCGTCTGACACGCCCATGGCCAGCGCAATCTGCTTGTTCGACATGCTGCTCGCAAGCAGGCCCACCACCTCGCGCTCCTTCGGCGAGAGCAACGAGCTTCGCGCGGTCCGGGCACGCGTCTGGACTGGTTTTTCGGCCGGTTCGCCGGCCACCGCGATCCCTCGGCCTGTGTCGATATCACCCGACCCCGGATTCGGGTCGGCCTGCGACTGCCGGACGAGGCTATCGAGTTCAGGGTGCGTGTCCGCGAGGACGCGCGCGAGGCCCCACATCTGCGCCATGCTCACGGCCTCGTCCAGAAGCTTTGCACCGTCCTTGCCGCATCGGTTGGCCGCCAGGGCGCGAAGCAGGTAGATCTGGATACCGTCCCGTCCGCGGCGCAGCCGTTCGGCCGCCGGGGCAAGTTCCTCGAGTCGCTCCAGCGAGGCAGTCCAGTCGCGCCTTGCGATCGACGCGTACGCCCGGGCCAGACCGACCTGCAACTCGACGGTAGGGCCGAGGACGCCCCATCCGTGCCCGTCGAATTCGGCTGAAATCGCGTCGAGCTTGCGTTCTACGGCCGTGCAGAGATCTGCGCGGCCCCTCAGTACGTGCTGGCGCATTCGTTCGCCCAGGCTTGCGATGCAGAGTCGCGGCAGGCTGCGTGCCTCACCAAGCGCAAACAGGCTGTCCAGCAGGTCGAGCGCACGCTGCTGGTTACCAGCAAGCGCCGCTGCGCGCGCGGCGGTGCCGTAGCCGAGCGCGATCGCATCCGGCGGCGCGCTGCGCTCCAGGACGTCGAGCCGGTCGGCGAGCAGTTCCGCGGCCGCGTCTGTTTCGTTGCGCTCCCACTGCGCTGCCGCGAGCGCGGCGCCGAGCATCGCCGAGATCGGACTGCGGCGCCCGGAGTCTTCTTCGGTCCTTGCCAATGCAGCCTGCAGCGTCCGGGCCGCCAGGTCGACCTGGCCTTCCCAGAGATAGCTCAAGCCGATGATCCAGTCGCGCCAGCCGAGCGCGTAGCCCCCGGCCGAGCCGTCGTCGGGTGGCAGTTGCCGGTAGGTGTAGCGCGCCTGGTCAGGCGCCCCGCGGTAGAGCGTCAGTAGCGCGAGCTGGTTGACGCCGACCACGTGGCGAAGAATCGAATGGGTCGGCAGCACGTCGTACCAGGCCGAGACGATATCGCTCATGCGGCCGAGGTCGTCGGCGAAAAACGCCGCGGTTGCGCAGATCTCGGCACTCTCGCAACGGTCCCCGTCATCCGCGGTCGTGTCGTCCAGGATCGGCTCGACCAGTTGCGCCGCCTCCGCGTGGCGGTCGCTCTGGGCCAGCATCCAGCCGACCGTGAGTCGCAGGTTCGTCCGACGCAGGATCTCTTCGCGGGGCAGGCGCTTGATCCAGTCCGTGACCAGCGACACCTGGCCCCTGAGCAGGACGTTGTGCAGCGCGCGTGCGATCACGCGGTAGGCCTCGTCCGGCATGCCCGCCTCGAGCATGTGCCGCGCGGCTTCCTCGCACTGCCCGTGCTCGTCGAGCCAGCGCGCGGCGCGGGCGTGGTACTCGAGCCTCTCGGCCTCCGGCAGCGCGGCGAAGCGTGACGCGAGGAATTCACGCGCAAGCGGATGTATCCGCGACCACTCGCTGTCGAGACCCTCCGACAGGATCGGCGTGAGTTCGCGCAACTGCGCCAGTACGCGAGCACAGTCGTCCCGAAGCGTAATCGCCTCGCACAGCGAGGGCGACAGGGCGTCGATGAAGGAGACCTGCACCAGCAGGGATGCAGCAGCCGGCGGGAGGTGATCGACGAGGCTCTCGACGAAATAGCGGTGAATGTCTCCCGACCGGACCGAGAAACCGGCAATCGCGTGCTGCAGGTCGCCCCTGCGTTCGATTGTCGAAATGGCGAGCTGCAGTCCCAGCGGCCAGCCCTCGGTGAGTTCGTGGAGGCGGACGCACGAATCGAGCTCGATTTTCCGGCCAAACCGCGCCTGCAGCAGCGAGACGGTCTCCGACAGGTCGAAGCAGAGGTCGCCGGCTGCAAGCGAGGTAAAGCGGCCGCGATCCGGCAGGTCATGCAGTGGCAGCGCGACCGGTTTGCGGGAAGCAAGCACGACCCTGAGGTTGGCAGGGGCGTTGAGCAGCAGGTAGGCGATCGACGAGCCGAGCATCGAATCGGGCAGTGTGTGCACTTCGTCGAGAATCAGCACGGTTTCGACCATGCTGTCGGCGACTTCCGCCAGCCACTCGGTGATCTCCTCGAGCGACCTGCCGTTCGTGCCAGAGGCGCCGACAAACGCCTGGCCGAAGTCGGGTCGTGCTCCCCCCGCACGCATGGCGGTTGTCAACCCGAGCACGAGGCGCTCGTCGGTGTCCTGTGCATCCAGCGTCAGCCATGCGACGACGGCGCCTGCCTGCAGGGCTTCCTTGCGCCACTGCGCGAGCAGCGAAGTCTTGCCGTAGCCGCCTGGCGCCTGCAGGACAATTACGGACTTGTCGGAAAATTCAGGCCGCGATGCGCCGAGCCGCGATCTATCGAGCGCCATCCGCGGGATGCGGGGTGGCGTCGTCTTGAGCACCAGCTGCGGGTTGGGCGACCCGAGGGCCATCGGCGGGATCTCCTGAATATCCGGCGATTCTGCCCAATCCGGCCGGGAGGCGCTAATCTGCCAGTGGCGCGTACGACACGACGTTGCGAGACAAGTGCACCTGTCGCGCGCGATTTTCAGTCAAGCGCAGGATCCACCAGGATCTTGGCGTGCTTTTCGGGGTCCCGCAGCGCTTCGAATGCGTCCGCGACGCCGCCGAGTCCGACCGTGCCGGTGATCATCGGCGCACAGTTCACCTTGCCCTCGGCGATCAGGTGCACGGTGTCGCGGTACTCAAGCGGCGAGTGACCGAACACGAAGCGCAGTTCGATCTCCTTCTGGATCGCGAGAGCGGGCTCGATGCGGTCCACCTGCATGCATACGCCTGCGACGACGACGCGCGACAGCAGCGGCGCGCCGTCGATGATCTGCTGCAGCACGCCGGGCACGCCCACGCACTCGAAGATCACCGGACGCGGAGGCGCGGCGCCGAGTGCCTCCGCGATGCGCCAGGCCGTGTACCAGGGCACGGGCAGTCGACCGAGCTTCTCACGGGTCTCGACCGCCATGTTCATCAGCGTGGGGAGGTCTCCCATGAACCCGTATTCACGCCAGTTCGCGTACGGGGAGCCGTCGGCGGGATCGACCACAACGTCCGCGCCGCATTCCTGGGCCAGCGCCCGGCGGCCCGGTGAAAAGTCGCTCGCGATGATCGTGCGGACGCCGCGCGACTTGAGTATGCAGATCGTCGCAAGCCCGACCGGCCCGCAACCGATGACGATGGCGACGTCCTTGCGCTTGAGTTCGCCACGGCGCACCGCGTGCAGTCCCACGGCCATGGGTTCGGTGAGCGCGGCCATTTCGGCGCCAAGGCCGTTCGGCACGGGCACGAGCGCCATCTCCTGCAGCAGCATCCGCTCCGCATATCCGCCGTTGAACTGCCGGTCGTACCCGGCGAGGTGCACCTCGCCGGCCGACTGCACGATCGGCTGCGCCACGACGCGTGTGCCTGGCTTGAGCCGACGGTCGCAACCCGGTCCGTAGTCGAGGACCTCACAGCAGAATTCATGGCCGAACACGACGGGATCCTGCGCGGTCGGAAAGATATCGCCATAGCCCACGCGCTTCAGCAGTTCGTGCATGTGATCGAAATCGTGCCGCATGTGCAGGTCCGAACCACAGATTCCGCAGCGAAGCACGCTCACCAGCACCTGGCCTTTGCCCGGGACCGGTTCCGGCAGCTCCCTGACACTAAGCTCGGAGTTCTGGCAGACAACGGCTTTCATGGCGGTCCCTCGGCACGCGGGCAGGCTCGGGACAGTGTGCGCGACGATCGATCGGCAACTCAAGGGCGGCTGGAGCAAGGGCCAGTCGCCGGATGCAGACGCCACGCGTGTATTGATCGGGCAGCACAGGTAGTCTTGTGTCACCCGGGTCGCCGGGAATGAGGCAAGGCATGAGTATTCTCGTTCGAGCGTCAATCGGTCTCGCCACCTGCTGCGCATTGCTGCTGCCGCTGGACGACGCAACGGCTGCACCGGATACAGGGCCGCTGGACGGCTCAGCCTGGGCCCTCACCGCGATCGCGAGCCGCCAGGTGCCTGGTGGCGCGACTGTAACGCTGCAGTTCGCGGACGGACGGCTGTCCGGATCAGATGGCTGCAACCGCTATTCCGGACGCTACGAAGCAAGCGGCTCCAGCATCTCGATCGGCGGAATAGCAGTTACCGACATGAACTGCGCATCGCCCGAGGGAGTGATGGAGCAGGAGCAGGCCTACCTGAAGGCGCTCGCCACCGCCAAGTCGGTCCGGTTCGAGGGAGACCGGCTCGAGTTGCGGGCCGAAGACGGCGCGCTCGCAGCAAGCTTTATGCGGGCAGCCGGCGGCTAGGGCCGTGCAGCCACCTGTTCCGACCACGTACTATTGTCTTTAATCGAGCCGTGCCTGCAATCAGGCGCGGCGCGGGTAACTGGAGATCACGATGAGCACACACGAACAGCAGCAGGCGAAGTTTCGTAACAGCCCCGGCTTCATCGCCGCGCTGGACCAGAGTGGCGGCAGCACGCCGAAGGCGCTGAAACTCTACGGTACCCCGGAGAGCGCCTACTCGGGCGAGGCGCAGATGATGGACCTGATCCATGCGATGCGTACCCGCATCATTACCAGCCCGTCGTTCAATGGGGACCGCATCCTCGCTGCGATCCTGTTCGAGGCGACGATGGACCGTGAGGTCGAGGGCCGGCCGACCGCCGAGTACCTGTGGGAGGTCAAGAAGGTCGTGCCCATCCTCAAGGTGGACAAGGGGCTCGAGGCCGAGGCGAGCGGCGTGCAGCTGATGAAGCCCATGCCGGACCTCGACGCGCTGCTCAAGCGCGCGCGCGCCAAGGGGATCTTCGGCACCAAGATGCGCTCGGTGATCAAGCAGGCGAATCCCGCCGGGATCGCCGCCATCGTGGCGCAGCAGTTCGAGGTTGCGCGCCAGATCATCGCGGCCGGTCTCGTGCCCATCATCGAGCCCGAGGTGGACATCAAGTGCCCGGACAAGGCGGCGGCGGAGAGCCTGCTCGAGGCTGCAATCACGGTCCAGCTCAACTCGCTGCCGAAAAGCGATCTGGTGATGTTGAAGCTCACCATCCCCGATCGCGACAATCTCTACGCCGACCTGATAAAGCACCCGCGAGTGCTTAAAGTCGTTGCCCTGTCGGGCGGCTACTCGCGCGAGGAGGCCAATGCGCGGCTCGCGCGCCAGCACGGCATGGTGGCAAGCTTCTCGCGCGCGCTCACCGAGGGCCTCTCGGCCCAGCAGTCGGAGGCGGAATTCGACGCGGCGCTGGACGCATCCATCGAAAGCATCTGCCAGGCCTCGATGACCTGACATCGCTGCACCGGTCCCTGCGGCCGTCGCAGGCCCCCTGCGGGCGCTGCGGCGCCGGGACCTGGTGCTGGGTCGCGCGAGGCTCGCGTTCAGGCCGCCGGCACGACCTCGATCGTCACGTGCACCAGTTCGTCGTGCTCCGCCAGGCGGCGGCGCACTTCAATTGCGGCGAATTCCGCATCGGTCTCGATGCTGACGATGCAGGCGTACTTGCCCTTGCCGACGCGCCAGACGTGCAGGTCACGCAGCCTTGCAGGCTCGGTCAATCCGTCGACTGCCTCGCGCACCTCGGCGACGACCGGGGCGTCCATTTCCGCATCGAGCAGCACGCGCCCGGTGTCGCGCAGCAGTCCCAGCGCCCAGCGACCGACGAGCAGCGTGCCGACGATGCCCATTACCGGGTCCAGCCACGACGCGCCGAAGTAGCGACCGCCGATCAGCGCGGCGATCGCAAACACCGAGGTCGCGGCGTCAGCTAGGACATGCAGGTAGGCGGAACGCAGGTTCAGGTCATGGTGATGGTCGCGTGGCACGTGTGCGTGATCGTGCCCGCCCCCGGCATGGTGGTGATCATGCTGGTGGGTGCCGGTCGACAGCAGCCACGCTGAAAGTACATTGACGCCGAGTCCGATGACGGCGATGGGAATCGCCTCGTCGAATCGTATCGGCGACGGCTCCAACAGGCGCATTACGGACTCGAAGCCCATGTAACCCGCGACGCCCAGCAGGAACACTGCGCTGGTGTATCCGCCCAGCACTTCGATTTTCCAGGTACCGAACGTGAATCGCGGGTCGTGTGCATGGCGTCGCGCGAGCGCATAGGCGCCTGCGGACACGCCCAGGGCGAGTGCATGCGAACTCATGTGCCAGCCGTCGGCCAGCAGCGCCATGGAGCCGAACAGCGTGCCTGCGGCAATTTCGACCACCATCATGACGGCCGTGAGCCACATGACCTGTCTCGTCCGCCGTTCGGCGACGGGGTTGTGGAGGTCGAAAATGTGGCTGTGCAAGGGGTCGTTGGTCGGCGGCATCGCGTGCCCGGCAGTTGACTGGTATCCGACAATATAAGGCAGGGATTGACGCACGACCGGAGGAAAAACGCCCGTTGCCCGCGTCATCGACCAGCAGGACATGTGGGCAGGTGGCTCGATCCGGTCTATCCTCCCTGCGGGATGCCCGGGCGGCGGGCGCGGGGGGAGTCTGCGATGCCAACGACCACGATGGGCGGCCGGTCTCATGCAGCGCGTGTCGCGCCGGCCTGGGCCCTGCGCCTGCGTCGGTTCAACGAGTGGATGATGTTCGACTGGCTCGGCGGCCCGCGGCCCTGGAAGCTTGCCTGGGTGATCAACTTCCAGAAGTGCGGCACGTTCCCGGTGCTGGCGCTGATGATGTGGCATTACGCAGCCACCACGCCCGCGGCGACCTCGCCGGCTGCGTGGACCTACCTCGCGCTGCATGGTTCCTATGGCCTCGTGTGGCTGTTGAAGGACATGGCGTTCCCGGATCCGAACTGGCAGCGTCGCGCGACGATCGCGAGCGGACTGTATGTTTTCGCGGGGCTGGTCCTGTACTGGTCGTTCGGATGGTTGATCATCTCCGGCACGGTCGTTCCCAACTATCCGCTGCCCGAACCCGTGTGGTTCGCGCTCTGCACCAGCCTGTGCGTTCTCGGCTGCGCGATCATGATCGCGGCCGACGCCCAGAAGTACTTCACTCTGCGCGTACAGCGTGGGCTCATCAGTGACGGTGTGCACCGCTACGTACGCCACCCGAACTATCTCGGCGAGATGATGGTGTACGGCTCGTTTGCACTCCTGACCTGGCACTGGTGGCCCTGGGTGGTGCTCGCGTGGATCTGGGCCACGCTCTTCGCAACCAACATGGTGATGAAAGAGGCGAGCCTCTCCCGCTATGTGGGCTGGACGCAGTATCGACGGCACAGCTGGTGGGTCGTGCCGTTCGTGCTGTGATGGCGGACGAGGCGATGCTGCGCGTGGTAGATCGAGTCAAGGGTTCCGGGAGGAATGTTGCCAAACCTTAGAAGCCGGCTGGCGGTGATACCGGAGGGCGCAGCGGCGCTCTTCTTCATCCAGATCTTCGCGACGCTCGGATTCGCGGTCCTGTACTCGACGCTGGTGTTGTACACGACGCGTCACCTGCAGTTCACCGCAAAGGACGCCGCCGCGATCATGGGCGTGTTCGGCGCCTTCAACTATGGCCTGCACCTGTTCGGCGGCTACCTGGGCGGCCGCTTCCTGAGCAATCGCAACCTGTTCGTCGGCGGGATGTTCCTGCAGGTGCTCGGTTGCGGAACGATGGCCCTGGGCACCAGCGAGGCGATGTACTGGGGCCTGGCGCTGTTCCTGACAGGCAGCGGACTAAACGTCACCTGCATCAACATGATGCTGACGCAGCGTTTCGCGCCGTCGGACCTGCGCCGCGAGAGCGCGTTCCTGTGGAACTACGCAGGGATGAACGTCGGATTCTTCGTTGGCTTCGCGGTCGCGGGCCACTACCAGCTGACTGAACGCTACTCGAGCCTGTTCCTGTTCGCGACTATCGGCAATTTCCTCGCCATCGTGCTTGCCGCAGTCAACTGGAAGGTGCTGGCGGACAGGAGCACGCAGCTGCTCGACGCCACGCCAGGCCAGTACAAGCTGCGATTCGCGGCCGGCATCGCGATCCTTTTCGGTCTCGTGCCCATCGTCTGGATCATGCTGCAGCACACGGCGTCTACCTCGGCGCTGTTCAAGGGACTGTCGGCGGTGCTGGCCGGCGTGCTCATCTACCTGACGATGAAGCACCGGGACGCACGCGAGCGAAACAACATGTGGGCATTCCTGATCCTCGCGCTGGGATCGCTGGTGTTCTGGTCGCTGTACCAGATGGCGCCGAACGGCCTCCAGCTGTTCGCCGTCAACAACGTGCGCCTGCGGGTCTGGGGGATCGAGGTCGCGCCGCAGTGGATCCAGAACATCAACACCGTCTGCATCGTGGTCGGCGGTCCGCTGCTGGCGGCGCTTTTCGCCAGGTGGCGCGCGCGCGGCTGGAGAGTCGACATCCCGCAGCAGTTCTCGGTCGCGCTGATCCTGATGGGGCTCGGCTTCCTCGCCCTGCCGGTTGGAATATCGCTGGCGGACGAAGCAGGCAGGACCGCTTTTGCCTGGCTGTTCGTGAGCTACGTGCTGCAGAGCGTCGGCGAACTGCTGATCTCGCCGGTCGGCTACGCGATGATCGGCAAGCTGGCGCCGCGTGAATACCAGGGCGTCATGATGGGCAGCTGGATGCTGGTCACGGGCCTGGCCTCGCTGTTCGCCGGGGATTTCTCCGGCATGATCCCGGAGCCGTCCGGTACCACGGCACTGCTCAGCAACCCCGAGTACATCAGCCTGTTCTCACGGCTCGGCTGGGGCAGCACCGCGGTGGGCATCCTGCTCGTGCTGCTGATCCCGTTCCTGCGTCGCCTCATCAAGGACAAGGAAACGGTCGAGGACGAGGCGCCGGTCGCGGTGGTGCCGGCGCGCTAGGCCGCGGAAGCGAGGGCGGCGGCCGCCCTCATCCAGGATTGAGCCCGGTAACCCCTCGGTCCCGGCCAGCAGGCTGCTACTTGGGTTCGGTCGGCTGCGGTGCCGGCGGCGCGCCCACCGAGATCAGCTCGATCTCGAAAATCAGCACCTGCCCGGCGAGCTCGCCCTTGTCGCCATAGGCCAGGCCCGGCGGAATCACGAGCTGCGACTTGCCGCCTTCCTGCATCAGCTGCACGCCCTCGGTCCAGCCGGCGATCACTCTGTTCAGCGGAAACGTCGCGGGCTGTCCGCGCGCATACGAGCTGTCGAACTCGGCGCCGTCGATCAGCGTGCCACGGTAGTTCACGGTCACGGTATCCGCGGCCGTGGGCTTCTTGCCGGTGCCCGGCGTGATCGCCTTGTACTGCAGCCCGCTCGGCGTGGTCTTCACGCCCGGCTTCTTCGCATTCTCAGCGAGGAAGGCAGCGCCTTCCGCGGCGGCTTCCTTCAGGTGCTCGACCTGGCGCCTGGCTCGCGCCGCCTCGGCATTCTGCTGAAGCTTCTGCATCAGGACGCCGATCTCCTCGGCGCTCAGCTGCGGCTTGGTACCGGCGGCGGCATCCATGAGCCCCTGCGTGACCGCTTCGGGGCGGATTTCCACGCCCCGCACGTCCCTGCCGATCTGGTAGCCGAGCGCGTAGCTGGTCTTCGCGGCCTCGTCGTTGAGAGGAGCGGGGTCCGCAGCCGTGGCTGCGACGGCCACCAGGGCCAGCGACAAGGCGATCGGGCCGCGAACGAGCATGCGAAACATCGGGAACTCCGGCAGGTGAATCGAGGCCGCGCATGTTACCCGCGGCGCTGGTATTGCGCACCTGGCTCCCGGCGACGGTGGGCGCGACGCCCGATTCGGTCGGGTCGCCCTGCCACGTGTATCCGCGCCTGCTGGCCAGGCCGCCGGCAGGCGCCGGCCGCGGAGATCGGCCGCGCGGCGCACGCGCCGTGTCGCCAGCGGCAGATGTCGTGGAATTCCCGGAGTGGGGGTGGGTCCAAGCAGGGGTAGGCTCAGGCATATGGCGTGAGCAGGACCCGAGCGAGGATCCCCGGATGGATGACACGGAACGCGGCCGCCCCCAGGGCAAGTTGACAGTGGCCGTCAAAAAGGTGGCCCGAAGGCGGCGAACTGCTGGCCGCGGCGATACCGAGGCCGGCAAGGACATCGGGGCCGAAAAAGGCGCCAGGGCCGGCAAGGCTGCCAAGGGTCCCAGGGGCACCCGCCTGGTGAAACAGGGCGACGTGTCGCCGCGCTTGAGCACCGCGGGCATTGCCAGGCACTCGATCTCGGAAGCCGTGTCTGCGGCGACCGAGTCGAAGGCGCACGCGGTGCGCGACATCTTTGCGCGCGCGGCGAGGGGCGAGGGCCCTGGCATGGTCGAGTCCTTCGAGGCGATCCTGGCCGGTGCGTCGCCCGACGACGTGCTCAAGCTTCGGGAACTGCTCAGCAAACACGAGGACGAGGCGCTGCATCACTATCGACGTCGAATCGACGTCGAGCTGGCGGACGACTGGCGCGAAGGCGGCTATCCATACAAGCACCTGATGTCACGCCGCAACTACGAGCGCGAGAAATACGGCCTGCAGGTGGAACTGCTGAAGCTCCAGGCCTGGGTGAGGGAAACCGGCCAGCGGGTGGTGATCCTGTTCGAAGGGCGCGACGCAGCCGGCAAGGGAGGCACGATCAAGCGGTTCATGGAACACTTGAATCCGCGCGGCGCGCGCGTCGTAGCGCTCGACAAGCCCAGCATCGCGGAGCGCGGCCAATGGTACTTCCAGCGCTATGTCGAGCACCTGCCGACCCGGGGCGAGATCGTGCTGTTCGACCGCTCCTGGTACAACCGGGCGGGCGTCGAGCGTGTGATGGGTTTCTGCACCGACGAGGAATACCTGGAGTTCATGCGGCAGGCCCCTGAGTTCGAGCGCAACCTCGTGCGCAGCGGCCTGCACCTGATCAAGTTCTGGTTCTCGGTCACCCGCAAGGAGCAGCGGCGGCGGTTCAAGGAGCGCAAGTCGCACCCGCTCAAGCAGTGGAAGCTGAGTCCGGTGGACCTCGCCTCGCTGGACAAGTGGGACGACTACACGCGGGCGAAAGAGTCGATGTTTTTCTACACCGACACCGCGGACTCGCCGTGGACGGTGATCAAGTCCGACTGCAAGAAGCGCGCGCGCCTGAACGCGATGCGATACGTGCTGCACAAGCTTCCCTACGCGAGCAAGCAACTCGAGGCGATCGGATCACTGGATCCGCTGCTGGTTGGACGGGCAAACGTCGTGTACGAGCGGGGCGAGAAGCAGGTGTCGCCGATCCTCTGAACCCGTTGGTCCTGGGAGATACGAAATGCTGACGCTTTACTGGTTCTGGTCGATGAATCCGCAGAAGGCCCGCCTTGCGCTCGAGGAACTGGGGCTCGAGTATTCGCTGGTCACGGTGGACCTCACGCGCGGCGGCCAGACCGCCGACCTGGTCAGGGAACTGAATCCGAACCAGAAGGTGCCGATCCTGCGCTGGGACTCGTACACGCTGTGGGAGTCGAATGCCATCGTGAGCTACCTGGGCGAACGTACCGGACAGCTCTGGCCCGGCGACGCCGAGGGCAGGGGGCATGCGGCCAAGTGGTTGTTCTTCGAGGCACGGCACCTGTCGGAACCGGTCGGCGACCTGTGGTTCAACGGCTATTTGGCGAGGCAGATGGGCCGCACGGCGGACACGCTGGCTGCGGAAGCGGCGGCGGCGAAGAGCGCCCGGTACCTGTCGGTGCTGGATGCGCACCTCGGCAAGGAGACCTGGATGCTGGGCGACCAGTTCTCGCTCGTCGACTGCTGTTACGGACCGGTGCTCGATGCCCTCTCGCTGGCGGGCGACTATATAGAGGCGTACCCGGCGCTGAAGGAGTACGTCAGGAACATGCGCATGCGCAGGTCCTGGCGAGCCTGTGAATTCAGGTCGTGATACAGGGGACATTCTCCTTTTCGGCCCTCTTCGGATTGCACTGATTGCCGTCCGGGCGGCATCACGATAAACGCGTACGGCATCAGGGAGATCAAATGAACAGCCCAGAACAGGGGCCCGGCTTCGAGGTCGTGGCCCGACAGGATTTCTCGGACGTCACGTTCCTGCTCGAGGTACGGCATCCGATGCTGGCGAAGGCGGCCCGTCCCGGCCAGTTCGTCATCGTCATGTCGCATGAGCAGGGCGAGCGCATCCCGCTCACCATTGCCGACTTCGACCGCGGCAAAGGCACGATAACGCTGGTCATCCAGGCGGTCGGCAAGACCACCCAGGAGATGCAGCGCGATTGCCAGGTCGGCACGCACCTCACGGCGCTCGTGGGTCCCATGGGCATCCCGAGTCACATTGGCAATGCCCGCAAGGTGCTGTGCGTCGGCGGGGGTCTCGGCGTGGCGCCGGTATACCCGCAGGCGCGTGCCTGGAAGGAGAGCGGCGCCTACGTGATCGGCATCCTCGGCTTTCGTACCCGCGAGCTGGTGTTCTGGGAAGACAAGTTCCGCGCGTGCTGCGACGAGCTGATCCTGTGCACCGACGATGGATCCGCCGGTATCAAGGGCATGGTCACAGAGGGCATCCGCCAGGCCATCGAGAAGCACCCGGACATCGACGAGTGCCTGGCCATCGGCCCGCCGGTGATGATGAAGGGCTGTGCCGAGGCGACGCGGCCGCACAGGATCCGGACCATTGTCAGCCTGAACCCCGTGATGGTGGACGGCACCGGCATGTGCGGCGGCTGCCGCGTCAAACTCACGACCGGCGTCAAGTTCGCCTGCGTCGACGGCCCTGATTTCGACGGACACCTGGTCGATTTCGACGACCTGATGTTCCGCCTCCAGCGCTACAAGCCGACCGAACGCGAGGCCACGGAGCGCTTCAACGAGAGCTGCAGGCTGCGGAGCCAGGTGCCGTGACGGAGAAGAAGAAGAAAAAGACGATACGCATGATCCCGCAGGCGCGGACGCCCGCGCATGAGCAGGATCCGCAGGAGCGGGCGCGAAACTTCCTCGAGGTCAACTGCGGCTACCAGATAGAGGACACGCTGCTCGAGGCCGAACGATGCCTGATGTGCCCGGACCAGCCGTGTGTGCGTGGCTGCCCGGTCAATATCGCCATCCCGGATTTCATCCAGCGGATCACCGACAAGGATTTCCGCGGCGCATACGACGTGATCACCGCGACAAACCTGCTGCCGGCCGTCTGTGGCCGTGTCTGCCCGCAGGAGAACCAGTGCGAGGGCGTATGCACGGTCGGCGACACGCTCGAGCCGGTGGCGATCGGCCGCCTCGAACGCTGGGTGGGCGACCTCGCGATCAAGGAAGGCTGGACGAACATCCCGTACATCGAGCGCAACCGGTTCAGGGTCGGGATCGTCGGCTCCGGGCCGGCCGGCATGGCCTGCGCAGCCGACATGGCCAAGGCCGGCTGCGAGGTGATCGTCTACGAGGCCTTCCATGAACCCGGCGGCGTGCTCAAGTACGGCATCCCGGACTTCCGCCTGCCGAACACGGTCGTGGACGCCGAGATCGGCAAGCTCGAGCAGCTCGGTGTGCGCTTCGAGTGCAACACGCTGGTAGGCAGGCTGTTCACGATCGAGCAGATGATCGATGAAATGGGGTTCCACGCAGTGTTCATCGGCACGGGCGCGGGCTACCCGAGCTTCATGGGCATTCCCGGAGAGAACCTCAACGGCGTGCTGTCGGCCAATGAACTGCTTACACGCTGCAACCTGATGCACGCGCGCGAATTCCCGGCCTTCGACACGCCGATGCAGCCCGGGAAGAACGTTGCCGTGATCGGCGCCGGCAACACTGCGATGGACGCGCTGCGCGTAAGCCTGCGGCTCGGGGCGGAACACGTGCGCTGCCTGTACCGGCGCAGCAGCGCCGAAGCGCCGGCGCGCGCCGAGGAAATTCATCACGCCGGCGAGGAAGGCGTCGAGTTCCACTGGCTGGTGAGCCCGGTGGAGATCGTGGACGACGGCGAGCGCAACGTTCGTGCCGTGCGCTGCGTGCGGATGACGCTCGGCGAGCCGGATGAGTCCGGTCGCCGCCGGCCGGTGCCCGAGCCCGGCAGCGAATTCGAGATCGAGGCCGACATGGTGGTCTACGCCATCGGCACCAACGCGAACCCGATCATCGGCCAGACATCGAGGCTCAAGCTCGACAAGCGCGGCTACATCGCGGCCGACCAGGACCTGGCCACCTCGATCCCTGGTGTATTCGCCGGCGGTGACATCGTCACCGGCGCCGCCACCGTGATCGAGGCCATGGGCGCGGGCCGCCGCGCGGCGCGTGGCATGAAGGCCTACCTGGGCCTGCGGGACACCGATGCCGTCTACCAGGACGCGCAAGCCGATCCCGACGCCTTGCTGTTCGGGATCAATCGAGCCGAGCATGGCTACGCACGCGTGCGCGAGCCGAGGTAGGTAACAAATGAATGCGGTAACGAACCTGAAGCCGCGCGATGCGGCAGGCCGCCCGACCGGGTCCCGCGTGGTCGCCAAGCAGCTGCTGACCCTCGACGAGCACGTGGTCGAGATCATGAGCGACTCCGGCGAGGGAGCCCAGAAGTGCGGGCAGTCGTTCGGCGCGATCGCCGCACGCATGGGTTACGGGGTCTGGACGGTCGAGATCATACCGGCCGAGATCCAGCCGCCCGCGCGCAGCATTGCGGGCGCCAGCGGCAACCGGATCCGCATCGGCCGCAAGCGCGTTACCAACGGCGGCGACGAGACGGCCGTGGTGGTCGCGTTCAACGAGCAGGTGCTGCTCGGAAGGGTCAATGCGGGGGAACTGAAGCCCGGCTGCATCGTGCTGCTCGAGAACATGTGGGCCGCAAGCGCCGACCCGAAGATCGTCGCCCAGTTCACGGAAACCCGCGAACGACTTGTGGCCGAAGGTTACCGCGTTCACGAGGTGCCGATGGAGCAGCAGTGCAAGTTGCTCGTCCCGGATCCGCGCAAGGGCAAGAACATGTTCGTGCTGGGGATGCTCTGCAACCTCTACAGCATGGACATGGACCTCGCGCGCGAGCAGATCCACTTCATCTTCGGCAAGAAGTCCGAGAAGGTCATCAACTCGAATATCGCGCTGCTGGAGGCTGGCTGGCAGTGGGCCGAGGACAACCTCGACTTCAAGTACAGCATTCCTGCTACCCGCGCGACCGAGGCGCAGGTGGTGATCAACGGCAACACGGCGCTCGCGCTCGGCATCCTCGCCTCCGGCATGGACATCTGTGCGATGTACCCGATCACGCCGGCGACCTCGGTATCTCACTACCTGAGCGACATCTTCGAGAAGGCCGGGGGCATCGTGCACCAGGCGGAGGACGAGATCGCGGCCTGCGCGTATGCGATCGGCGCATCCTACGCAGGCAAGGTCGCCGTGACCGTCACGTCGGGGCCCGGGTATTCGCTGAAGCAGGAAGCCATCGGGCTCGCGGTCATGGCCGAGATCCCGCTGGTCGTCGTGAACGTCCAGCGCGGCGGCCCGAGCACCGGCCAGCCGACCAAGGTGGAGCAGGGCGACCTGTTCACCGTGATGTTCGGCAGCCACGGCGACGCCCCGAAAGTAGTGATGGCGGTGGGCAGCATCGAGGACTGTTTCTACTCGATGATCACCGCGCGACGTATCGCCGAGACGTTCAACATGGTCGTCGTGGTGCTCTCCGACGCGGCGCTCGCGACGGCACAGCAGCCCTTCCCGCGGCCGAAGTTCGACGCGGACTGGATTGCCCCGCCCATCGACCAGAACCCGGTGCCGGAAGGCGCGCGCCCCTATGACTGGGACCCGGTGACCGGGCTCAGCCGGCGCTTCTCGCCCGGACAGCCCGGTGGAATGCATACCTTGACCGGCCTCGCCCATGATGAGTCGAGCCGCGTCGCCTATGACCCGGAAATCAACTCGCGGGCCCTCCATGCCCGCAGCCTGAAGCTCGCAGCATTCCAGAAGACGCTGACGCCGCCGCCAGTGTTCGGTGGGGACTCGGGCGACCTGCTGATCGTCGGCTGGGGCAGCACGCGGGGCGCGATCGAGGAGGCGGTCGACCACCTGCGCGGTGAAGGACACAAGGTCTCGTCGATGCACCTCACGTTCCTGCAGCCGATGCAGCCCGGCATAAAGGAAGTCCTCAAGCGCTTCCGGCATGTGATGACGATCGAGGGCAACTGGTCCGATGACCCGGCCGACCCGCTGATCGACGACACGAACCGGCGCTATTCGGCACTTGCGATGCTGCTCAGGGCGCGCTACCTCGTCGACGTCGACTGCTGGACCGAGGTGCGGGGCCGCCCGATCAAGCCCGGCAGCATTTGCACAGAAATCCGTCGCCGCCTGGTCGCGGAGGAACTCAAGTCATGAGCACCGCCAGCGTCTGCCTGCAGAGGCTGTTCCAGGAACACCGCGCGCTCGAGGATTACCAGGGCGGCATTCCGCGCTGGTGCAAGGGCTGCGGCGACAACGCAATCCTCGCGGCAGTGCAGCGGCTGTGCCGCGACGAGGCACTGAAGCCGGAGAAGACAGTGTTCGTCTCCGGCATCGGCTGCTCGAGCCGGCTGCCACACTACATGCGCACCTACGGCTTCCACGGCATCCACGGCAGGGCCCTGCCGATCGCCGAGGGGATCAAGATGGCGCGCCCGGACCTCAACGTGTTCGTGAACACCGGCGACGGCGATTGCTGCAGCATCGGCACCGCGCACTGGATCCACGCGATCCGCTACAACATGAACATGACCGTGATGCTGCACGACAACCACATCTACGGGCTGACCAAGAAGCAGGCGTCGCCCACTTCGCCGCTCGGGACGAAGAGCAATACGACGCCGCGCGGGTCGTTTCTCGACGCACTGAACCCGATCAATGTCACGCTGGGCGTGCCGAACGTCTCGTTCGTTGCGCAGGCCGTGGACTGGATACCCGAGTCGCTGTTCCAGATCCTCACGGCTGCATTCCGGCACCGCGGCTTTTCCTTCGTCCGCATCCTGCAGCGCTGCCCCGAGTTCGTCGACAGGATGTTCGAGCCCTGGGTGCACGATCCACAGAAGACGTTGATCCTTACCCACGAGAATGGGATTCAAATCAGCCCGGCGCTGCAGAAGATCTACCGCAACCAGCTCGAGCACGATCCGTCGAACATGAACCGTGCCCGCGAGATCGCCTCGATAGACGATCCGATTCCAGTGGGAATCCTCTACCGGAACCCCGAGGTTCCCTGCTACGAGGACCTGCGTGGCGTAGGTGCGCTGCGCACCGCCGATTCCATCGGCTCCACGCTGGACGCCGAATTCGACAAGTTCACCATCTGGCCGTAACAACCATGGACAGCCATCTCAAGTCACAGGTCGTCTTCCACCTGACCGGGAGCCGGCCCCCGGCGGAGGAGTCGCAGGCCACGATTGCCGACCTGCGGCCGGCGCTGATGGCTGCGTACCGGGACCTCGACTCGTTGCGCTACGACTTCCCGGTGGTGTTCTGCGATGGAGACCACTGCGTGCAGTCGCTGTCGGCCATCGTGGACAGGGTGCTGCGGGAAGTGGCGCCGGAGGGCGTGCAGGGTGAGGCGATGCGCCGTCGCGTGCTCGCACTGGAGACGGAGATCCGCAGGCGGGTCGCGGCCGGGACTTCGGGGCGGCTGGGAGAGTTGTGGGACGGCGTGACCGAGGCGTTGGCCGAGACAGCGGGCGAGGCCTTCGCAGCCGACCTGCGGCTCGCCAAGGGCGCGCTCGAGGTCGACGGCGACCTTGCCGGCTGCGATGGTGCGCTGCCCGCAAGCTTCCTGCGTCACGCATGGTCGGTGGTGCAGCGCGAAAAGGCGCGAGCCGCGCGCGGACGAATCGATGGCCTGTGCATCCGTCTCGACGAGATCCTGCGTGCGGACTACATGCGCTCCGAGCAGGCGCTGCGACAGCCGGCGCTCAAGGCGTCCTTCGGTGCTGCGCATCACGGGCTGTTCGACTTTGCCGCGATGTCGAAGGTCCTGCAGCGCACCGGTCCGCAGGGTGGGCTCGGGGAGCGCCGCCGCGCACGCATCGAGCGGTCGAAGGCAGCGCTGGCGGCGCAGCGATTCTTCGCGCCGCTCGGCCCGGCGGACGCTGCGAGCGGCACACACTCTTTTTCGTTCGACGATCCTGCCTCGGCGCTGGCCGCGTTCCGCGAGCGGCTGCCGGAACTGGTAGCACTGCTGAAGGCGCTGCAGGTGGCCGAACTCGAGGTCGAGGGCAGTTACGTCGAAGAATTGCACGATCCGATCTTCGCTGCGCTCGACGACTCGGCGCTTTCGGACAGGGACCTGCAGTTCTTCCCCGACTACCTGGTGTGCCTCGACGGCCGGGGCCAGGGCGACAAGGCACGCCTTGCAGAGGCGCTCTCGTCCGGTGTGCCGCTCAAGATCGTCGCCCAGGTCGACGACCTGCTCGAAGAGTCGTCACCGGGCAAGGGAAACTTCGCGTTCGGCCTGCGCAGCGCACAGCTCGCGAGTGCGACGATGAGTTTCGGCGAAGTATTCGTGTTCCAGTCCGTTGCGTCGAACCTGCTGCGACTCTACACGAGCGTGCAGAAGGGGCTGCGTCACCCGGGCCCGGCGCTTTTCAGCATCTACGCCGGAGCCGCGGGCGCGCTGCCCTGCTACCTGGCGTCCGCGGCTGCGATGCAGTCGCGCGCGTTTCCCGCGTTCACCTACGACCCGGCGGCCGGGCCGGATCTCGCGTCGCGCTTTTCGCTGGAGAACAACCCGCA
The DNA here is from genome assembly GCA_963793005.1 of uncultured Gammaproteobacteria bacterium. Lineage (GTDB taxonomy): Bacteria > Pseudomonadota > Gammaproteobacteria > Steroidobacterales > Steroidobacteraceae > RPQJ01. The sequence continues at coordinate 1,446,902 of CAWBYP010000002.1, read as the reverse complement.
GCCCGAGCGCGACTGGCCAGTCGAGAAATTCAGCTACGCGGACCAGGAACTGCAGGCGGTCACCGAGGACGTGGCCTTCACGTTCGTGGACTTCGTGACCTGCGATCCGCGCTATGCCAGCCATTTCGCGCTCGCGCCGCGGGTTTCCTGGGGCGATTCGATGATCCCCGTGGCGAGCTGGCTCGAGAATCCGCCGCAGGATGCCGCGAGCGGCGTTCCGTATGTGCTGGCGGTGGACGACGGCGACCTGCTGTGCCGGCTGGTGGTGGATGAGCGGCTGGTTCGCCTGGCGCTGCGGTGCCGCGAGGGCTGGCACCGGCTGCAGGAACTCGGCGGAATTCACGACTCCCGGGCCGAGCGGCTGCTTGCGCGCGAAAAGCAGGCCTGGGAGGAAGAGCACCGGCGCGAGGCCCAGGCTGCACCGGTCGCGGCGCCGGAGGCGGCCGCCGCGGCCAGGGAACCCACACCTGCGGTGTCGGCACCCGCAGCCGTCGAGGAAGTCGAGCCGGCGCGAAATCCGGACGAGGCCTACATCGAGACCATCCGCTGCTCGACCTGCAACGAGTGCACGCAGTTGAATCCGCGGATGTTCGCCTACAACGACAACCAGCAGGCCTACATAGCGGACCTCAAGGCGGGCAGCTACGCGCAACTGGTCGAGGCCGCCGAGAGCTGCCAGGTGTCAGTCATCCACCCGGGCAAGCCCTGGGATCCGACTGAGCCCGGCCTTGAAGACCTGGTCGAGCGCGCCAAGCCGTTCATGTAGAAAAATAGGTGCCAGGCACCGAATTATTTAATTCGGTGCCTGGCACCTATTTTTCCTACGGCAGGTTGGTTTTTCCCATCAGGTAACGGTCGCACTCGCGGGCTGCACCCCGCCCCTCGTTGATCGCCCAGACCACCAGGCTCTGTCCGCGACGGCAGTCGCCGGCCGAGAACACGCCCTTGATACTGGTCGCGTACTGGCCGTACTCGGCCTTTACGTTGCCGCGGGCGTCCAACTCGACGTCCAGTTCCTTGATCAGGGACTGCTCAGGCCCGAGGAAACCCATCGCGAGCAGTGCGAGTTGTGCCGGGCGCTTCTGCAGCGTTCCGGGCACGTCAACGGGAACGAACTGCCCCTTGTCGTTGCGTTCCCACTTCACTTCGACGGTCACCAGTGCCTCGAGCCGGCCTTCGGCGTCGCCAAGGAACTCCTTGACGGTCGTGAGGTAGACGCGCGGGTCGTCGCCGAACTTCGCGTCCGCCTCTTCCTGTCCGTAGTCGAGCTTGTAGACCTTCGGCCACTCCGGCCACGGGTTGTCCGCGGCGCGCTCAAGCGGCGGCCTCGGCATGATCTCGACCTGCACCAGGCTGCGGCAGCCCTGCCGTATCGCGGTGCCGACGCAGTCGGTTCCGGTGTCGCCGCCGCCGATCACGACCACGTCCTTGCCACGCGCGTGAATCGGGCTCGAGTCGGGACCGCCGTCCAGCAACGCGCTGGTGCTTGCAGTCAGGTAATCCATCGCAAGGTGCACGCCGGCGAGGTTGCGGCCCGGCACGGCCAGGTCGCGCGGTTGAGTGGCGCCGGTGCACACAACGGTTGCGTCGAAGTCGCGCAGCAGCAACTGGGCTTCGACGTTTTCACCGACGCTGGCGTTGCAGAGAAAGCGGATTCCCTCCTGCTCCAGCAGCGAGATGCGGCGCGCGACGACCTCGCGCTTGTCGAGCTTCATGTTCGGGATCCCGTACATCAGCAGTCCACCCGGCCGGTCCGCGCGCTCGAGCACGGTCACTTCGTGGCCTGCACGGTTCAACTGCGCCGCCGCCGCGAGCCCGGCAGGTCCGCTCCCGATCACAGCGACCTTCTTGCCGGTCCGCGCCTTCGGCGGCTCCGGCACCACCCAGCCTTCGTCCCAGCCGCGGTCGATGATCTCGGCCTCGATGTTCTTGATGGTCACCGGCGGATCGTTGATGCCGAGCACGCACGAACCCTCGCAGGGAGCGGGGCAGACGCGTCCGGTGAATTCCGGGAAGTTGTTGGTCATGTGCAGCCGGTCGAGCGCTTCACGCCACAGGCCGCGGTAGACGAGGTCGTTCCACTCCGGGATCACGTTGTTGATCGGGCAGCCCGAAGCCATGCCGCTGATCAGCTTGCCGGTGTGGCAGAACGGAACGCCGCAATCCATGCACCGGGCTCCCTGCTGTCGCAGGCGCTTCTCGTCGAGATGGGCATGGAATTCCCGCCAGTCGGCAATACGCGCGACCGGCGCACGGTCGACCGGCAGCTCGCGGAGGTACTCTATGAATCCTGTTGGCTTTCCCATCGTTGCGAACCCGGGGTCTGTAGTCTGATTGTCAGTTGCGATGCGGGCAGGGCCGTGACCGGCGCCGTCCTCAGTTGCCGCCCACGCGCGACAGGTCGCGGGCGTTTTCCTCGAAGGCCGCCATGATCGCCTCCTCGCCGACGAGCCCCTGCTCTTCCGCGCGCGCAATTGCCGCGAGCATGCGCTTGTAGTCACGAGGGATGACCTTGACGAAGCGTGGCAGCGTGCTGTCCCAGTCGTCGAGCACCTGGCGCGCACGCGCGCTCGCCGTGTGCTGCAGGTGGCGCTCCACCAGGCGGCGCAACTCGGCGACATCGGCCGGGTCCGTGACTGCTTCGAGATCGACCATTTGTGCGTTGACCATGCTGCGGAACTCGCCGCGCTCGTCGAGCACATAGGCGACGCCGCCGGACATGCCCGCAGCGAAGTTTCGTCCGGTGGGTCCGAGCACCACGACGCGGCCGCCGGTCATGTACTCACAACCGTGATCGCCGACCGCCTCGACGACCGCGTTGACACCGCTGTTGCGCACGCAGAAGCGCTCGCCCGCCATGCCGCGGATGAATGCTTCGCCGCCGGTTGCGCCATACAGGGCGACGTTGCCGACGATGATGTTGTGCTCGGCGGCGAACGTGGATTCGCGCGGCGGAAACACCGAGATCTTTCCGCCCGAGAGCCCCTTGCCGACGTAGTCGTTGGCGTCGCCCTCGAGTGCCAGCGACATGCCGGGAGGCATGAATGCGCCGAAGCTCTGGCCCGCCGATCCGCGGAAGTGCAGGCGGATCGTGTCCTCCGGAAGGCCCTTGGCGCCGTGCGCGAGCGTGATCTCGCTGCCGGTGATGGTGCCTACCACCCGGTTTACGTTGCGGATCGGCAGTTCGGCGACCACTTCCTCGCCTCGCTCGATCGCCGGCCGGCACAGCTCGAGCAGCACGGTGACGTCGAGCGACTTCTCGAGGCCGTGGTCCTGCTCGTCCTGGCAGTAGCGTCCCCAGTCCTGGTCCACCTCGGGCGAATAGAGCAGGTTGGTGAACTCGAGGCCCTTCGCCTTCCAGTGCTCGATGGCCTGCTTCGGTTCGAGCCGGTCCACGCGGCCGATCATTTCGTCGATGGTGCGGAAGCCGAGCTCGGCCATCAGCTCGCGCAGTTCCTCGGCGATGAAGCGCATGAAGTTCACGACGTGCTCGGGCTTGCCCTTGAACTTCTCGCGCAGCCGCGGATTCTGCGTGGCGATGCCCACCGGGCAGGTGTTCAGGTGGCAGGCGCGCATCATGATGCAGCCCGTCGCCACCAGCGGCGCCGTCGCGAAGCCGAACTCCTCGGCACCAAGCAGGGCGGCGACTGCCACGTCGCGACCGGTCTTGAGCTGGCCGTCGGTTTCGACCGTTATCCGGCTGCGAAGGTTGTTCAGCACCAGCGTCTGGTGCGTCTCGGCGAGGCCGAGTTCCCACGGCAGGCCTGCGTTCATGATCGAGGTCTGCGGCGACGCGCCGGTGCCGCCGTCATAGCCGCTGACCAGCACGACGTCGGCATGCGCCTTGGCCACGCCTGCGGCGATCGTGCCGACGCCGACCTCTGCCACCAGCTTCACGCTCACTCGTGCGCGGCGGTTGGCGTTCTTCAGGTCGTGGATCAGCTCGGCGAGGTCCTCGATGGAATAGATGTCGTGGTGCGGGGGAGGCGAGATCAGGCCGACGCCGGCCGTCGTGTGGCGCGTCTTCGCGACCCAGGGATAGACCTTCGAGCCCGGCAGCTGGCCTCCCTCGCCGGGCTTGGCGCCCTGCGCCATCTTGATCTGCAGCTCGCGGGCGTTCACCAGGTAGTGGCTCGTGACGCCGAAGCGCCCCGATGCGACCTGCTTGATCGCGGAGTTCCTGGAGTCGCCGTTCGGCAACGGAACGAATCGCTCGGGATCCTCGCCGCCTTCGCCCGTGTTGCTCCTGCCGCCGATGCGATTCATCGCGATCGCCAGCGTCTCGTGTGCTTCGCGGCTGATCGATCCGTAGGACATCGCGCCGGTCTTGAAGCGCTTCACGATCTGCTCTATCGACTCGACTTCATCGATCGGTACTGCTTCGCCCGGCTTGAACTCGAGCAGGCTCCGCAGCGTGCACAGGTTCGCCGACTGGTCGTTGACCAGTCGCGAATACGACTTGAAGGTCTGGTAGCTCCCGGTCCTCACTGCCTTCTGCAGGCGATGGATGCTCTCGGGGTTGAACAGGTGAAATTCGCCCTCGGCACGCCACTTGTACTGGCCGCCTGCAGGCAGCGCATGGCGCTCGAGCGGACGCTCCGGGAAGGCAGCCTGGTGCCGCATCAGCACTTCCTGCGCGATCACGTCGGTGCCGATGCCGCCGACCCGCGAGGCCGTCCAGCGGAAGTACTCGTCGATGACGTCCTGCCGCAGGCCGATCGCCTCGAACACCTGGGCCCCGCGATAGCTCTGCAGCGAGGAGATGCCCATCTTCGAGGCGACCTTGATCACGCCCTTGGACGCGGCCTTGACGAAATTCCTGCAGGCAGTCCTGTGGTCGACGCCGTTGAGCGTGCCATCGGCGATCATCCGGTCGAGCGTCTCGAAGGCGACATACGGATTGATCGCGCTGGCGCCGTAGCCGATCAGCAGCGAGAAGTGATGCACTTCCCGCGCCTCGCCGGTCTCGAGCACCAGGCTCACTCGCGTGCGCAGGCCCTCGCGGATCAGGAAGTGATGCAGGCCCGACACCGCCATCAGTGACGGGATCGGCGCGAACTCGCGATTCACCCCGCGATCGCTCAACACGATGACGTTGACCTCTTCCTCCTCGATGAGGCGGCGCGCCATCAGGCGCAGTTCCTCCATCGACTTGACGAGGCCCTTCTCGCCGCGCGTCACGCGGAACAGGATGGGCAGCACGCCGACCCGGAGACCAGGCAGGTCCATGCGGCGGACTTTCGCAAACTCCTCGTTGGTGAGGATGGGCCACTTGAGCTCGAGGCGACGGCAATCGGACGGCTGCGGATTGAGCAGGTTGCCCTCGGAGCCCAGTCGCGTTTCCGACGAGGTGATCAGTTCCTCGCGGATGCAGTCGATCGGCGGGTTGGTCACCTGCGCGAACATCTGCTTGAAGTAGTCGTAGAGCATCCGCGGCCGGTTTGACAGCACGGCGAGCGGAGTATCGCTGCCCATCGATCCCACGGCCTCGACGCCGTCGCGGGCCATCGGGGTGAGCACGATGCGCTCGTCCTCGAACGTGTAGCCGAACGCGATCTGGCGCTGCAGCAGCGTGTCGTGGTCAGGCGCCGGCAGTTCGGGCGCGGTCGGCAGGTCGTCGACGTGGATCAGGTACTGGTCCAGCCACTCCCGGTAGGGCCTCTGAGTCGCGATCGCCTGCTTGATCTCATCGTCGTCGATGATGCGGCCCTGTTCGGTGTCGACCAGGAACATGCGGCCGGGCTGCAAGCGGCCCTTCTGCACCACGTCCTCAGGCGGCAGGTCGAGCACGCCGGCCTCGGAGGCCAGCACCACGAGGTCGTCCTTGGTGACGTAATAACGCGTGGGCCGCAGGCCGTTTCGATCCAGCACGGCGCCGATCTGCCTGCCGTCGGTGAAGACGATCGAGGCCGGGCCGTCCCAGGGTTCCATCAGGCTGGAGTGGAACTGGTAGAACGCGCGCTTGTCGTCGTCCATGCCCTGGTGGCCGGACCACGGCTCCGGGATCATCATCATCATCGCGTGCGGCAGCGAGCGCCCCGCCAGGTACAGCAGCTCGAGCGAGTTGTCGAACATGCCCGAGTCGCTGCCGTTGGGGTTGATGATCGGCGAGATCTTCTCGATGTCGTCGCCGAACAGTTCCGACTCGAACCGCGCCTCGCGGGCGTGCATCCAGTTCGAATTGCCGCGCACCGTGTTGATCTCGCCGTTGTGGGCGACGTAGCGGCACGGATGGGCGCGATCCCAGCTCGGGAAGGTGTTGGTGCTGAAGCGCGAGTGCACCAGCGCGAGCGCCGTCTCGATCGCCGGGTTGTGCAGGTCGGTGAAGTACTGGTCCAGCTGCGTGGTGAGCAGCATGCCCTTGAAGACGAAGGTGCGTGCCGAGAGACTGACCACGTACCAGTACTCGGAGCCCGCCAGCGTCGAGGTGCGGATCTCGTTGTAGGCCCGCTTGCGGATCACGTAGAGCTTGCGCTCGAAATCCAGTTCGTCGGTGACCGCGGCATCGCGCCGGATGAACACCTGGCGCATGAACGGCTCGCAGGAGCGGGCGGTCTCGCCCAGCATCGAGTTAACCGTCGGCACCGTGCGCCAGCCGATGACGTGCTGCCCTTCGGACTGCACGACCTGCTCGAACCTCTGCTCGATGGCCCTGCGCACCCCTGCGTTGCGCGGCAGGAAGATGATGCCGCTGCCGTACTGGCCGGCCGGCGGCAGCGGGATGCGGGCCTTGCGGCAGACATCTTCATTGAAAGCATGCGGCATCTGCAGCAGCACGCCGGCGCCGTCGCCGGTATTCACCTCGCTGCCGCAGGCGCCCCGATGGTCCAGGTTCTTCAGTACCTGGATGGCCTGCTCGAGGATGCGGTGCGACTTGTGGCCCTTGATGTTGGCCACGAAGCCGACGCCGCAGGCGTCGTGCTCGAACTGCGGGTCATATAGACCCTGCTTGCCAGGGCGGGTAGTCGGGCGGCTGGGTTTGCTGCTCATCGGCGGGCCTGCATGTCGGTCCAGAATGCGTCGCTCCGGGGCGCAGTGGTACCCCGGCCCCCGTGAGCCGGACCCCCGTGCTTGATGCGACAGGATCGTGGAAACAATATCCATATGACATGCGGAGTTGCCGGCGTCAATGCAGTGCAGCAAACCGGGCCCGGCAGATGGCGGCCCGCCGGCAAAGTGCCGACCGCACTGCACTCTCGGCAATTACTGAGATTCTATCTGTTGCTTCATAGCAACAATAGGATTCGTTGGATTCAGTGGGGTTTCGGTCGCCATGTCGCACCATCGATACGAATCTCGATGGGCCAGATGAACATAAGTCGATGATTCTCAATAATTTACAGTCAAGACTGCGTATGACGCGGGTCGTGCCTTTGCTAGACTGCGCGCCCGAGGAAAGCCAAAGCTGGCGGCACCGGCCCTGATGGGGCGCCGCCTGACCCGAAAAATGTACCGATATTCCCCCACCACCGACCACCGGAAGAAGCCGCGCGCCCGACGCCGTGGGTTCCTCGCGCTTGGCGTGCTGGCTTTGCTGCTGCCTTTCGGTGCCAGCAATGCCGCGGTGCAGGAGGGGGCAGTGTCCTGGTACGGCGGCAAATTCCACCAGCGACCAACGGCCAGCGGCGAGTTGTTCAACGCCAACGCCCTGACGATGGCCCACCCGACGCTGCCTTTCGGCACGAAGGTGAAGGTCACCAACCTCAGGAACGGGCGTAGCGTGGTGGTTCGAGTGAATGACCGCGGCCCCTTCGTGGGTCACCGCATTGGCGATCTTTCCAGGGCCGCTGCCGAGGCGCTCGGCATGATGAAGCGCGGGGTTGCGCGCGCACGCTTCGAGATCCTCGGCGACGCGTCCGCCCCGGCAGGCTGAGCCCAGGCGCCGCCGGCGCCAGCTGGATCCACCCTTTCTTACATTGCCTGCGGCTGCCCAGCCGCTGCACCGGCTTGCTCGCCCTCCGCGTGCATTGCGGCCGCCGTCGCCAGCGGGCTGCCTGCGGGCGTGGCGGATGCCGTGACCGGCGTCCTCCGCACGGTCCGGGCGGCGATGAATTCCGCGATCCTCTGCAAGGCCGCGCGTGACTCCGGGAGCCAGCTGAATACCTGGAAGACGTGCGGCATCTGCCACCACACCTGGATTTCGGCATCCACACCAGCCTGGGACGCCCGATCCTGGGATCGCACCGAATCGTCCAGCAACACTTCCGTCGAGCCCGCGTGGAACAGCAGCGGTGGCAGCCCGGCCCAATTGCCGAACAGCGGTGAGAGCAGGGGGTTGGTCGTGTCCAGGTCCGGGCAATAGATAGGCCGCAGCAGGTCCCCGGAAGCCGGCGAAAACATCGGGTCCGCTTCCGAGTTGTAGTTCCATGACGGCCCGGATGCCGTGAGGTCCGTGGACGGCGACAGCATGACCGCACAGTCCGGCATCGGCAGCATCGTGTCGCGGGCGCGCATCAGCGTGACCAGCGTCAGGTTGCCTCCAGCCGAATCGCCCGCGATCGCAAGCGGCCGCTTTGCGTATCCCTGCTCGACGAGCCACCGGTAGACAGCGAAGCAGTCATCGACGCCGGCCGGGAACGGATGCTCCGGGGCAAGCCGGTAGTCCGGCAGCAGAACCCGCATCCCGGTCAGCCCGCTCAGGATCGTCGCGAACTTCCGGTAAATGCCCGGCAGGTGAATGCACCACGCTCCGCCGTGCAGGTAGAGAAGCGTGCCACGCTCCGACAAAGACGGTTCGCCGATCCACAAAGCCTTCACGCCGGCGATCTCGACAGCCTCGACGGCCACCGGCGGCGCCTTGCGCCCGATACGCGCATCCATTTTCGCCGCGTGCCTGCGGACCTGGGTGATGTCCAGGCCTGGCTTCCAGATGGTCTTGGTCGTGACACGCAGGAATGCATTCAGGAGTCGCGCGCGGATACTAGGCATCGGGATCTCTCGACCGGGGCGGAATGTTGCAATGCATTATTGTGGGCGCAGAGGCGACCGGGTGCCAGTCACGGGGAACCGCGGAAGCCCGCCCCGGGGTCGCTGAGGAATTCCGCGTGAGATACGCTGCCCCCGAATGCCGAACCCGACCAATCCTGGCAGCGAATCGTCCCGGCAGCTGGACCTCGAGGACGCCGAGGTCAGTCTTCTGGCTGAAGCTTTTGCCGAGCCGGAGGCCTCGGAGTTGTTCCGGGTACTGCGGACGGGGATCGGTTGGCGACAGGAGGAGGTCGTGATTTTCGGCCAGCGACGCCTGGTGCCACGCCTCGTGGCCTGGCACGGCGATCCCGGCGCGAGCTACACGTATTCCGGCACTCCGCATGAGCCGCTGCCGTGGACGCCGGCACTCGAGCAGGTTCGGCGCCGGGTGCAGGCGCTGTCCCGGCAGTACTTCAACGCCGTGCTGCTGAACCTTTATCGAGATGGCCGGGACGGCATGGGGTGGCACTCCGACGATGAGCCCGAACTCGGCCCAGAGCCCGCGATCGCGTCAGTGTCCCTCGGGGCCGTCCGGCGATTCTGCCTCAGGCATCGGCGGCGCAAGGGAATGCGCGCGGAGCTTTCGCTGCCGCACGGCAGCCTGCTGCTGATGTCCGGCGCGACACAAAGGCACTGGGTTCATGCCGTGCCGAAGACCGCCGTGCCGACCGGCGAACGTATCAACCTCACGTTTCGCCGGGTCGATATTAGGTAGAACAGCGGATTGCAGCGCGGGTCGGTCGGGAACAGCGTGTTGCGGTCCAATCCTCCCGCGTCCGGAGGTCCAAATGCGTTTCGACCGTCTGCCCTGCCTTGTCCTTGCCGCCTTGTCTCTTGCGATGGTGCAGGGCTGCGCGCAGAAAAAGCCCGAGGTCAGCTACAAGAACGACGTCGCGCCGATCCTCGCGGCCAACTGCGCCTCCTGCCACGTCCCCGGACAACCGGGATACGCCGCCAGCGGCTTCGACCTCGAAGGCTACGACTCGCTGATGAAAGGGACCAGGTTCGGTCCCGTGGTCATACCCGGCGATCCGCTCACCAGTGCGCTGGTGATGCTGATCGAGGGTCGCGCCGACCCGTCGCTGAAGATGCCGCACGGCGACGCGAAGCCGCTCACCACGGACGAGATCAAGACCATCCGCCGCTGGGTGAAGCAGGGCGCGAAGAACAACTGATCCGGTAATTCGGTGCCAGGCACCTATTTTTCGGGCGCCGGCGGCTCACGATCCTCGTTCGCCCGCGAGATCACGTAGGCGTGGATGTCGTGCACGTCCTGTTCACTCACGAGGTCCGAGAGCTTCGGCATGCCAGCGCCATGGATGATGCCGTCGTAGACGATCTGGTTGAAGATCGCGTGCTTCTCGGGCGGCAGCATCCGCAGGTCGGGCACCACGCCGCCGGAAACCACCAGTGCGCCGTGGCAGACCATGCAGGTCGACATGAACTTGTACTTGCCGTTCTCGACCTGGGCGGCCGTTGCCTCGATGGCAGGCTGTTCGGGAATCAGCGAGTTTTTCTCAGCGACCTTCGGCATCGGCTCGCGTCCACCGAGCTTGAACGCGAATACGTAGCCGTCGTTCACGTACTTGCCCGAGGCCATCGTGCGCGGGTCGCCATTGGTCACGCCGCCCGAGCCGCCGTTACCAGCCATGACCGCTACATACTGCTCGCCGTCCACCTCATAGGTGATCGGCGGCGCCATGATGCCGATCATCGTCGGCACGGCCCACAGCACCTTGCCGCTGTCCGCCGCATAGGCGACGAACTGTCCGTCCCCCGTGCCCTGGAACAACAGGTCGCCCGCGGTGGTCAGCAGTCCGCCATTCCAGAATGAAGGGTGCTCGATCTCCCACACCGTCTTCTTCTGCAGCGGGTCCCAGGCCTTCAGGTAGCCGCGTTCCGGCGGTAGTGGCCCACCGAGCTTCTGCGTCAGGTCCTGCACCGTGTTGACGAAGGCGTTCCAGTCGACGCCGATATTCCAGAACATGTCGCGGCGCGGATACGTCCCGGTTTCCTTGAACGCTTCCGACAGCGCATAGATGCCCATCGGCTGCATCGCTGGTATGTACACGAGCCCGGTGCCCGGGTTGTAGGCCATCGGTTGCCAGTTGTGCGCGCCATACGCGGCAGGGACGATCAGGCGGGTCTCGCGCGTGTAGTTCGCCTCGGGCGTCTCGACCGGGCGGCCCGTCTTCATGTCAACGTGGCTCGCCCAGGTGACCGGCGCGTACTTGTCCGCGGACAGAAGTTCGCCGGTCTCGCGGTCGAGCACGTAGAAGAAGCCGTTCTTCGGCGCCTGCATCAGCACCTTGCGGGGCTTCCCGTCGATCACGAGGTCCGCGAGGATCATGTGCTGCGTGGCGGTGTAGTCCCAGTTTTCCGCCGGCGTGACCTGGTAATGCCACTTGAGCCGGCCGGTGTCGGGGTTCAGCGCGAGGATCGAAGAGAGGAACAGGTTGTCGCCGCCGCCCGGTGAGCGGATGTCGCGCGACCACGGCGATCCGTTGCCGGTGCCGACGTAAAGCGTGTCCAGCTCGGGGTCGTAGGCCATCGAGTCCCAGGCCGTGCCACCGCCGCCGCCGACCCACCATTCACCGTTCCAGGTCTTCGCCGCCGCCTCGAGTTCCGGGTTCTCGAAGCCGTCCTTCGGGTTGCCGGGCACGGTGTAGAAGCGCCACGCGAGCTTTCCGGTCGCGGCGTCGTAGGCTGAGAAATAGCCTCGCACGCCGTACTCGCCGCCGCCGTTGCCGATCAGCACCTTGTCTTTTACGATGCGCGGCGCGCCGGTGATCGTGTACGGCTTGCTGCGGTCGATCGTATTCACTTCCCACCGCCGGCCGCCGGTGCGGGCGTCGAGGCAGACGAGCCGGCCGTCCAGCGTCGCGAAGTAGATCGATCCTTTCCACACGGCGACGCCGCGATTGACGGCGTCGCAACAGGCATAGCGGCCCCATTCTCGCGGCACCTCGGGGTCGTATTTCCAGAGTTCCGTGCCTGTCTTCGCATCGATCGCATATACGACGCTCCACACTCCCGTCGTGAACATCGTGCCGTCCACGACGATCGGCGTCGCCTGCAGGCCGCGCAATGTCCCGGTGGCGTAGGACCACGCCAGGCCAAGTTTCCCGACATTGTCCGAATTGATCTGCTTGAGCGGACTGAAGCGCTGCTCGTCGTAGGTTCGACCGTGCGCCAGCCAGTTCTGCGGCTCGGAATTCGCAGCGGCGATGCGCGCGCCGTCCACCTGCGCGAAATTCCTGGAGGCCTTTGCGGGTGATTCTGCAAACGACGCGCCGCCGCAGGCGACGCAGAGCGCCGCGAGCGCGAGCAGCGTACGGGTGCCGGTATTCATGGATCAGCCTGTCACTGGTGACGGCGCTGAGTGTCCGTCGGCGGGCGCTTGCTGGCAAGTCGATTTCCCGGTCCGGAAGGGACATCATCAGCCATGTTCACTTGACCGGGGGGCGACCGGATGGGCATTCGCGAATACGGGGAGTTCGACGCGCTGGGCCTTGCCGAACTGGTGCGGAGCGGACAGGTGAGTCCTGCCGAGCTGCTGGACGAGGCGCTCGCGCGGACTGCGGCGGTCAATCCGCGGATCAACGCCGTCATCCACCTGATGGAACAGCGCGCGCGGGACGAGATTGCCGCCGGCTTGCCGGAAGGACGGTTCCGCGGCGTTCCGTTCCTCGTCAAGGACCTGATGACCGCGGTTGCCGGCGAACCGATGAGCTTAGGCTCGCGCCTGTTTCGCGACTATGTGCCCGCGGAGGACGAGGAACTCACGCGCCGCTACCGCCGCGCGGGGCTGGTCATCTTCGGCAAGACGAACACGCCAGAGCTGGGCGTGTCGAACGTCACGGAGCCGGAACTGTTCGGCCCGACGCGAAATCCATGGAACCTCGAGCGTACCCCCAGCGGTTCCAGCGGCGGATCGGCTGCGGCCGTCGCTGCGAGGATCGTGCCCGCGGCGAACGCCAACGACGGCGGCGGCTCCATACGCACGCCGGCATCGAACTGCGGCCTGGTGGGGCTGAAGCCCAGCCGCGGTCGCAACCCGACCGGGCCGCTGGCCCCCGACGTCTGGTTCGGCATGATCGGCGAACACGTGGTCACGCGCAGCGTGCGCGACAGCGCGGCAATGCTCGACGCGACGGCCGGTGACTATCCTCAGCAACTGATGAAGCTTCCCGCCCCGGCGCGCGCGTTCCTCGAGGAGACAGCGCGTGACCCGGGCCGCCTGCGCATCGCGTTCAGCTTCGACCCGGGCCTCGCCGGCGTGCTGCACCCGGAGAACCGCGCGGCTGTCGAATCAACCACGGCCGGCCTGGCAAAGCTGGGGCACGATCTCATCGAGGTGCGTCTGCCGCTTGCCGCGGATGATTTCGTAGCCGGATATGCGGCGCTGGTGTCGGCGGACGTGGCTGCGGCGCTGCGCCACGCGAAACAGCTGGTTGGCCGGGACGCGACGCGCGCCGATGTGGAGCTCGCCACCTGGATACTGGCAAGGCTGGGCGAGGCGCAGTCCGCGGCCGACGTGACGGGCGCGCTCTGGTCGATGCAGGAGTTCGCCCGCCGGTGGCTGCAGTGGTCGTCCGGCTTCGACGTACTGCTGACGCCGACGGTCGGTGTACCGCCGATGCCGATCGGCGCGTATGCGTTCTCGAAGACGAAGCGCGCAGCGCTCAAATTCCTCGCGTCGCTGCCTGCGCGAGCGCTGCTCAGCCAGCGTCCGAAGTTCATCGAGTCATTCGCGAAGGTTTTCGAGGCGGCGCCTTACACGATGGTTGCAAACGTTACCGGGCAGCCCTCGATGTCCCTGCCGCTGCACTGGACGACCGACGGCTTGCCGATGGGAATGCTGTTCACCGCGCGGACAGGCGACGAGGCGACGCTGTTCCGGCTGGCCGCGCAGGTCGAGCAGGCGATGCCGTGGAAGGACCGACGCGCGCCGCATTCAGCAGGCTGACCACCGGCTCTATCTCGTTGTCGCGGCAGTAGCCCAGGTATCGCTCCACGGCGGTGCGCCAGTTCTCGGTGGCGACGATCCTGCCTTCGACGTCCAGCAGCAGCAGCTCGCCGGAACTGACCATGAACATGATCACGTCGTCGGTTCCGTCCGGAAGGGCCTGCGGCGTGTGTTGTTCGTCCGCGGTTTCGATCACGACGCTGCCCGGTCCCGCGACCCAGTCATGCTCGAGGTACCTCCAGCGGCCCTGCACCGTATAGATCGTGGCGGAACCCGCGTGGCGGTGGCGCGGAAGTTGCGTGCCGGGCGGCGCGCGCAGCGCGCTGATGACTTCGCCACGCACCGGGTCGACATGGAAGAGCTTCACCGAGACGAGATCGGAGTACGGGTGAAACGGCATCCAGGGCAGGCTGTCATCCGTGATGCAGCTGGTGTCTATGTGTTCGATTGCCATGATTCCATTCGTCCTGCGGCCGGTCAGTCGGGCAGCCCAGACGCACGACCAGCCTAGCCCCGGCACCGGCCGCTTTTGCCACTCACAGTGGGGGGGTAAGCGCCGCAAGGGAGCCCACGGGACCGAAACCCGGCGACCCCCCCCAGACAGAGGGGGTGATGGGCTATGCTTGGGCGCAGGTCATTCGAATCGACGAGGAGACGGGAAATGGTGCCGCCGCTCCGGCTGCACCCAGGCTATGGTCGCGTCACGGTTCCTGCTCAAGACCGCGCCCCCGAAACCCGGACGGGCGCTTCCAGCCCGGCCCCGGCTTGATCGGCGCTGGGCGGAGATCAATGATCGTACTGCGATCCTGGTCAGCGCTCCGCAGGGATTCGGCAAGACGATGCTGCTCGCCCACTGGCGGCGACGCTGGCTGGAGCGTGGCGCATTCGTAGCCTGGGCCACGCTCGATGCGCAGGACGAGCGGTCCCAGTTCGTGGACCTGCTCGCTTTCGCGTTGCGCAGCGCGACCGGCAGGGATGCGTTCACCGTGGCAGCCATGCAAGGCCGGCTGCAGGAGCACCGCGAACTCGATGCGCTGACCTCGCTGCTGGCCGCGGTGGCGGGGCTTGCAACGCCCACGATCGTGATACTCGACGACGCGCACCGCATGCCCCAGCTGGCGCTCGGCACGATGTTGTCGTACCTGTTGAACAACGCCCCACCCAACCTGCAGTTTGTCGTAGCTACCCGGCGTCGGCTGGACCTCCAGCTTGCAGACTTGCTGGCGAGCGGTCAGCTGGCCAGCATCGGGGTAGACGACCTGCGGCTCGATCCGGACGAGTCGCGCGAGGTGCTGCGCGCGCGCTTCGGCTGCAGGATCAGCCTGGATGCCGCGGCCCGGATAAACGAATTGACGGAAGGCTGGCCGCTGGGCCTGCAGCTTGCCGCGGCGACAATCGAGGCCGCGTCCGACCAGCAGGTTGCCATTGGCCAGTTGAGCGCGCGGCGCGGCGACATCAATCGCTTCTTCTTCGAATCAATGCTTTCGCGGTTGTCGCCGGAGGTGGCGGCATTCGTGGTGCGGATCTCGATCCTCGAGTCGATGAATGCGGACCTGTGCGCTGCCGTCACCGGCTATGGGGATGCCGCCGGGGTGCTGGAAGCTGCCGCGCTCAATTCGCCTGTCGTGACGCAGTCGGAAGACCGGCGGTGGCTGAAGTTCCACGCGATGGCGCGGGACTTCCTGCTCGGCCATTTCGACAAGCTTCCGGTCGAGGAGCGTCGGGGCTGCTACGAGCGCGCCGCCGCCTGGTATGCAGACCACGACCAGTACCAGGAGGCTGCCCGTCACGCATGGGCAGCCGGCAATGAGGCGCTGGCCGTAGCGTACGCGACGCACTGCCTGCGTGACATCGCCCGGGAGGGCCGTCTCGGCGAGGCTCGGGACTGGCTGCGGCGCGTGCCCGATTCGGTGATGGCCCGCGACGTCGGCCTGCAGGTGACGGGCGCCTGGATAAGCGCGCTCGGCGATGACCCGGAGGGCGTGCCCGCAGCCGTCGAGCGCATCCTGCAGCTTCCGGACTGCAATGCAGGAGCGAGGTTCGAGGCGGCGATGGCGGCCGCTGCCGCTGCAATTTTCTGCGACAAGCCGGGCCTCGTGCCAGTGGCGCTGGCGGGCTGGGACGATCCGCCGCCCGGCGCGACCCCGCTTCATGTCATGTCGATGGCGAATTCGCGCGCGACCTTCGCGCTGCACTCGGGCGACGCCGAGCGCGCCCGCCAGTTGCTGTGCCCGTGCATCTCGGCGGCAACAAGGGAGCCGTCGATGCGGTTGCCGATGGCGTTCGGCGACATGACCGTCGCGCTAAGCTACATCTGGGACGGCAGCCCGTTGAGGGCCGAGGCCATCCTGCAACCGGCGATCGAGACAGCGGAGCGCGAGATGGGTCGCCGCAGCGTGGTCGCTGCAATGTTCGCGGGCACTCTGTCGGCCGTAAGGTACCTGCGTGGCGATGTCGACGCGGCGCTCGCGCTGCTTGCAGACCGCCTCGACGTGATCGAGCGGGTAGGCATGCCGGACCCGATCGTGCTCGCTTATCGGGTCATCGCGGAAAGCGCGATATTTCGCGGCGAGGACGCGCGCGCGATTGACGCGCTCGAATCGCTCCACGACCTGGGCGTGGCGCGGGCAATGCCGCGACTGGTGTTCAGCGCGCTGGTCGGGCAGGTGCGGGCACATGTGCAGCAATCGCGGATCACCTCTGCGGCGGAGCGGCTCGCGGACGCCGTTGCGCTTCGTGCCGCATTCGAAGCCCCTGCCTACCGGCCGTTTCTCGATCTCGTCGACCGGCGCCTGGCTGTCGCCACCGCATGGGTCTGCCTGTCACGCAGCGATCCCTCGGGGGCAGAGCTGGCGCTGGAGCCATTGAACCGGGTGAAAGCGGGACCCGGGCGCAGCCCCGACGGCCTGGCCGCGCGGGCCCTGCAGGCGCTGGCGCTCCACCAACTGGGGCGTCCAGGTGCGCGGGACCAGCTGTCGGAAGTGCTGAGCCTCGCAAGCCTGGGCGGAATGAGGTGGTTCGTCGAGAATGCGCATCCCGGACTGGCGGGTATGGTCGAGGGTGCCGTCCCGGGCGCGGAAGCCTCGATTCAGCACGCTGCGGTGCCGTTGTCACAAGCCCCGGCTCAAAGCGCTTTGCTGCAGTCTCCCGACGGTGCGTCGACCAGCGGGCTGCTCACACCGAAGGAGGGCCGCATCCTGGCGCTGCTTGCGGCCGGCATGGCAAACAAGGAAATCGCCCGCGCCATGGACATCGGCGAGCAGACGGTCAAGTGGCACTTGAAAAACATTTTCGCAAAGCTGAACGCGGCGAGCCGGCGGCACGCCGTGGATCGCGCGAGGCTGCTGGGCCTGCTCAGCGCCTGAACGGCAGGCCGACCAGGCGGGAAGCGCAGCGGAAGCTTCGGGCACCAATCGAAAACGAGGCCCGCACAGCGCCGGCTGGCGATCGAACTCCGCCCAGGTCCGTGAGCCCGGCCCGGACGAAGTCGGCCGTCTCGTGCAGCGCTTCCCCGAACAACTCGGCCACCACCTCGGCGCGCTGGCGACCGTCCGGACGGTCCTGAGGCTGTGCGGCTTGCTCTCCGTGTCCCGTGACCACGCGCTCTGGTCGCGCGAGCCGCGCCGCAAGCTTCGGGTAGCGGTCCGCCAGCCTGATCAGGTTGCCGGCCGGGTCGCGTGGCATCGGGCCAGATGCGATCGTCGCCCAGTCCGAAGCCTTCAGCACGCGCGCCGCGCCCGTGTAGAAAACTGCTTCTTCGCGGCGCATGTGACTGCGCGTGTGGCGAACGTAATCGTGCAACTGCTTCGCGATCCGCACGCCCGCCCTGCCACGCAGCTGCGCGGGTGTCGCTCGCGCGAGATCCCGTGCGAGCCCCTCCGCCCGCTCCTGGCCGATCCGGTGCTCCATGACAAGCCGGTGCATGTTCCGGTAGAGCGATGGCTCGCGATCACGGATTTTCGCGAACAGCAGGTCTTCCCTCGGGTGATGCACCGAGTGCTGGTACACGAGGACGTAGCGCATCGCTTCCACGAGCACGGGTCGCGCGGCCTCCGGCATGGATCGCAGCGCGGTCTGCTGCGCGTCGATCTCGCGCAGGACCCGCGACAGCCCCGCATGATCGTCGCGCAGCATCTTCATGAATTCGTCGCCGGCCGACTGCGCACGCGACTGCTCGCGCGCCTGGGTCCGCACCTGGGTCCGCGGACGCGCGGAGTTTCGAGCGGCTGATCGGGTATTCCGGGCCGTGGTCTTTGCGGCCTTGGTGGTCCTTCTGGTCTTTGCGGTCATGGACAACGTTGCCTCACGAAGTCGGCGCAGTGTTCGATTGCGCGTTTCGATTCCGGGATGAATGGAAGGCCCTGCCACCCGTGTGGCATTTCCTCCCAGACCTCGAGTTCGGCCGCGACGCCCGCGGCGCGGGCACGCTCGACGCAGCGCCTGCTGTCGTCAAGCAGGATCTCCGTGCTGCCTGCCTGGAAGAAGAGCGGCGGCAAGCCATCGAACTCCCCGTAAATAGGTGACACCCACGGATGTACCAGCATCTGCGGGTCCCCACCAGCATACATTGCGCGCATCTCGATGCCGCGTTTCTCGCTGAGTACCGGATCGCGCCCTGCATTGGCGACCCGGGTGCCTTCGTGCGGGTCGGTCAGGTCCGTCAGCGGTGACATCAGTATCGCCCCGGCAGGCAGTGGCAGGCCGCGATCACGCGCCGCGAGCAGGACCGCGAGCGCCATCCCTCCGCCCGCTGAAATTCCGCTCAGGACGATTCGCCCGGGCTCCACGCCGAGTTCGAGCAATTGCTCGTACGCCCCGACGCTGTCGTCGTGACCGGCCGGGAACGGGTGCTCGGGCGCCAGCCTGTAGAAAACCAGGCGCGCCCGCGCATTGGCTGCGTGGCAGATCCTCGCCATCATCGCCCGTTCCATGTTCGGCAGCCGCGCGACGTATGCACCGCCCGGAAAGTGCAGGATCACCCGGTCGGTCGCCGAGCCCTTTTCACGCAGCCATTCGGCGTCGCAGTCGGGCAGGGGATGGTCGTGCGCCACGACGAAACCCGGCGGATGGTCGGGGAACAGTCGCTCTATCGCGCCTATCTGTTCACGCAGGCGCTCCACCGACACGTCGCGCTGCAGCTGCTGCTTGACCGTGAGGCGCGCGAGCAGGCTCGCGGTCGTCGTCTGCCAGCTGACCATGAGTTCCTACTGCTGTGCGAGCCGCTCGGCGATGGCGCGCGCGGCCTTGTAGTCAGCCTTGCCGTTAGGCATGCGCGGGACGGCCTCGACTTCGAAGAATGCACGCGGCCGCTTGTACCCGGCCATCTTGCCCTGCACGAACTCTGGCAGCGCTGCGGCGAGTGAGGCATCCGTCCGCCGTGCAGCGACCAGCGCGACCACGCGTTGGCCGAAGCGCTCGTCGGGAAGGCCGATCACCAGGCAGTCGGCGACATCCGGATGCGTGCCGAGCACCTGCTCCACCTCTTCCGGGTAAACCTTCTCGCCACCGGTGTTGATGCAGGCCGAGCCGCGGCCGAGCAGCTGCATCGTGCCGTCCGGGTTCCAGCTTCCCCAGTCGCCGATGAACGCGAGCCGCTGCCCGTCGATCACCCTAAAGGTCTTCGCGGTCTTCTCCGGGTCCTTGTAGTAGCCGGCTGGCAACGCGGGGCCACCCGCCGCGATCAGGCCGGGCTCGTCGGAGCTCTTCGGGATCTCGCGACCGTCTTCGGCGAAGAGGCGCGTTTCCGCCAGCGGGATGAAGCGCGCTGTCGTGCCCGCCTGCCCGCGCCGGCTTATCTGCAGCGCCATCGGGCCTTCGGTGGCGCCGACGCCGTCGATCAGTGTCGCGTCCAGCCACTCCAGCATCTGTTCCTTCACACCCTTCGACCAGAGCACGCCCGAGGAAATCACGATCTTCAGGCTCGACAGGTCGAGCGTCTCGCCGCGGGCCTTCGCATCGTCGAGCGCCGCGAGCATCGGTCGGGCGAAGGCGTCGCCGACGATGACCGTGGCCATCACGCGTTCACTGGCAACGGTGCGCCAGATCTCCATCGGGTCGAAGTTCTTGTTCGGCAGCGTCACGCAGCGGCCGCCGAGCAGCTGGAACGGCAGGCTGTTGGCGAGCCCTGCGGTGTGCATCAGCGGCGAGGAGGGCATGATCACCGGCACGACGCCCCGCGAACGCAGCACCTTCACGGTGCCAAGCAGCTGGGAAAGGTCGGCAGGCGGCGGGTCGAGCCCGAGCACGTTCTTCGCGAACATCGCGACGAGCCCGGTGGTCCAGGGCGTGACCTCGCAGATCACGCCCTTCGGCATCCCGGTCGTGCCGCCGGTGTACATCAGGTGATAGTCGTCTGGCTGGCGGGCCATGCGCGGTGCAGGTGCCGCGGCCCCGATTGCCGCCTCGTAGCCGCGAGCCGCGTTGGCCGGACCCTCGCCATCATCGACCTCGAGTGCGAGCTTCACCAGCTGTGCGCCGGGCAGCACTTCGTCCACGACGCCGGAGAGCGAGCGGTGATAGACGAGCGCCTCGCAATCCGAGTTCTCGAGCAGGTAGGCAAGCTCGGTGCCGACGTAGCGGTAGTTGATGTTGAACGGCACCATGCGCATCTTGAGCGCGGCGAGGAATGCCTCGTAGTACTCGGAGCAGTTGTAGAGCAGCAGGCCGACTTTCGAGCCCGGCTTCAGTCCCGCGTCGGCGAGCGCCTGGCCCAGCCGCGCCGCGCGGTTCTCGAAGTCGCGCCACGAACGGTGCTGTCCGGCGTGCGTGAGGACGGGATCGTCGCCGAGCATGTCGGCCAGCGCTTCGACGGCATCTGCGTAGTGGTACATGTCCGCTCCTGGTCTATCGCAGCGCGGCTCGCCGCACTGCTGGGAAATGGTCAGCCTGCGCTGGTGCCCGGAATGGCCGCCGACTCGAGCGCCGCGAGGCTGGACTTGAAATGTTCCATCAGCCGCCACGCGTCCGGCACCACCTCTGGATCGCAGAGGATGGCGAGATTGAACTGGTCCACGTAGCTCCATACGGTAATGTTCAGCGCGACTCCGTGGACGAGCTGGCCGATCGAATACCATTCCGCGAGCCTGAGCTCGCCAAGCCTGAGCGGCGTGCGGGGCCCGGGCACGTTCGAGATCACGACGTTCCAGAAGGGCAGCAGGCCGCCGCCCTTCATCTCGTTGACGCGGTCCACGATCTTCGGCACGGCCGGCGGCAGCAGGTTCATCAGCGCAGCGATGTTTGCTTCGCGCGTTGCCTCGAACCAGGCCTTCATCGTGTCCGCGTCGCGCTTGCAGGCGGCCAGGCGTTCCACCGGGTCGGCAACTTCCGGGTGCAGCAGCGTGTGGCAGACGGTGGAAAAATTGCCGTCACGCGTGCGCTCTGCGAGCGGGACCAGCGCGAACGGCACGGTTGCCACCATTGGTGCGGTCGGTGCGCTGCCGTCGCGTTCGATCATCAGCTCGCGAATCGCGCCCGAGGTGGCGGCGATGAACACGTCGTTGATGGTCACGCCGCGCGCCTTGGAGAGCGCGCGGATCCGCGGCAACGGGAACGAGTGCACCGCGAAGCTGCGGTGCGGCGAAATCCGCCTGGCAAAAGGCGCCGGGTATTTCGAGTCGCCGGTTACCGGTGGCAGCGCGAGCCCCTTGCTGCGCCATTGCTCGAGGATCCTGCGCCCGGCGCGCGTGCCCCGGATGGCTCCTGGCAGGTTTGCGGCGAACACACCCGGCAGGTCGCGCAGGCCTTCCCAGAGCAAGCGCCCCTTGCTCGGCAGCGGGGCGGGATTCCAGGCGGCCGGCGACGGATCTTCGGCCGACTCGGGCCGCGTGTTCCAGAAGTTGTCCAGCATGCGCAGGATGCCGACGCCGTCGGTGAGCGCGTGATGTATGAACAGCACGACAGCGACCCGGCCGCCCTCGAGCCCCTCGACGACCCACACCTGCCAGAGCGGGCGGGTGTGATCCATAGGGTGCGCATAGAACTCGTCGATCAGTTCGCACAATTCCACCATCGAGCCCGGGGCAGGGCAGCCCACGCGGCGCAGGTGGTAGTTCATGTCGAAATCCGGGTCATCCACCCAGACCGGATGGTTGAGCCCCATCGGCACACGCAGGTAACGTTGCCGCAGCCGTGGAATCAGCCCGACCCGGGACGACCACGTGGCCTTGAAGCGCTTCCAGGACCAGCCCTCGGGATCGGCCGAGGGATCGATGATCGAGATCTTGATCGTGTGGTTGTAGGCCTCGGCGCGATCGAGGTAGAGCATCAATGCATCGGCGCCGCTCATGCGTTCCATGTCTATTTCCTCGCGCGAACCGGTCGGGCGCTCTTGCTGCGCGTTCGGCTGGAACCTTGTTTCACGCGCCCGCCAGGGCCGCCGCCAGCCTTGGCTGCGACGGTAATCAGGTCCTCGTATGCCGCAGCGACGTGTCGCGCAAGGTCCGGGAGCGAGTACATCGCCTCGCCATTGCCGCCGAACCCGAAATCCATCTGGTCCGCATAGGAGCTCACCGTCACGTTGAGTCCGATTGACGCGGCGATGCCCGGCACGGCGTAGGTGCCGACCAGGCGTGCCCCGTTCAGGTACATGACCTGGCGCGCGCCCGGGACGTTCGAGATCACCAGGTTGGCGAGTTGCGCCGTTGCCGAGGCACCGATCCCGGCCGATGCCGCACGTCGCATTGCGTCGCGCGGCACGGCCGTCACCGGATACGTTGCGACCAGGCGCGCGCCGTTCGAGTACATCGTTTCCTTGCCGCCCGGGACATTCGAGATCACGAGATTGGCGAGCGGTCGCGTGACCTGCGAGATGCCCGGGCCGAGCGCAGTTCGCGAGGCCGAGCGCAGCGATGGCATAGAGCATCGCGGCGTCCTTCGACATCGAGCGCAGTTCCTGCTTGGCCTTTGCCATCGCGGCGACCACCTGCACCGTGCGCTCGCCCACGGCCGCATCGGGCTCGCCCAGGTGCACGAACATCGCGGACGCCTTGGTGGCCGCCTCGTTGTCGCCTTCCTCGCGCAGCGACATCGGGCACATCGCCACCAGGCGATGCGGGAAGGCCCGACCCGTCTGCCGCAGGTAGCGGTGCACGCCTTCGTCCGCGAGTGCCACGACCACGTCGTTCAGCGTCGCGTCGAAATGGTGGCCGACCTCGCGCATCTCCGTGAGCGGCAGCGAAAGGGTGGCGAGCGTGCGTGACGTGCGCAGCGGCTCGTTCATCGGCGCGCGGTGCGCCGTGAAGGGCTGGCTGCCGCCCGGATTGGAGCCCGACAGCGTCGGCGATGGTCTTGCGCAGCCGCTCCCAGCGACACGTCCTTCAGCGCCAATGCCTGATTGCCTCGCTGCTGTCCGCGGTACCGGCGAGTTTCGCCGCCAGGGCCCTGGTGGGCGTTGCCGTGCTTCACGGTTTCCGACAGCGAATGGCGGCGGTGGGATAGGGTCACGCGGCGACGGGCTCAGGCTCGCGTAGATGCGCTTCGCGCCGGACGCGCCGTCGATGATCGAGTGGTTCACCTTGGAATAGATGGCAAACCGTCGCCCGGCAGGCCCTCGATGATCCAGGTGCGGAACAGCGGCCGGCCGCGATCGAGCATCGGTTCGTGCAGGTCGGCGACCAGTCGCAGGAAGTCCTCGTAGGACGATCCCGCCGGCATTGCGAGGTGCTGCACGTGGTAGTCGAGGTCCCAGTGCTCGGCTTCGCGAAAACGCGGCGACGTGCGCCCCGCCAAGTTCCGGCACGTAGTTGAACGGCGGCGTCGGCTCGGGTGAACGGTAGCCGTCGACGATCTCGCGCACCAGTTCCGGGTCCGGCCCTTCGGTTTCTCGAAAAGCATGATCGCCGCCGACGTGGGTGGGCGCCTCGGGCGTCTCCATGACGAGCCACATGAGGTCCAGTGGCGGGATGGTCTTGCTCATTTGAACATTCCTGTGTCCGGCAGCGGGCCAAGCCGCCCCCTCCGCCTGCTTCAAGGCGGTCCCCTGCACGAACGGTAGCAGGACGGAGCAGGAAATTGCAGTCGGAATTGGTGCCGCTGCCGTGCCCTGCGATCGATCGCAGCCTGCGGGCACATGCGCGCTTAGGCGGCACGCTACGTGATTATTACGACTCCCGGCCACGACGGTGGCCGGCGTATCCTTCCCGGCGGGGAACCACGGAGAACCGGAATGCTGTTCGAACTGCGCCTGCTCGCCCTCCGTCTCGCCAAGACTCTCAAGAAACCCCTCGCAAAATGGGTCCCGATCCCGCGACCGGTGCTGCTGGTGGGTGCGGGTTCCACCGCAAGGCTCTGCGGGCTCATCGGAGGATCCGGCGCGCGTCGGACCATGATCGCCACCGACGCGGTGCTGGTGAGGCTGGGCCTGGTGGACCCGGTGCAGAGGGCGCTCGAGGCCGAGGGCATCGACGTTGCCGTGTTCGATGGCATCGTGCCCGACCCGACCGAGGCGGTGCTGCAGGCTGGCCTGTCGGCGGTGCGCGCCCACGGCAGTGACTCGATACTCGCATTGGGAGGCGGCTCGTCGATCGACGCCGCCAAGGTCATTGCAGCGATGGCGACCAGCGGAAAGGCCCCGTCACAGCTCGTCGGGATGCTTAAGGTCGGCAAGCCGCCGCTGCCGTTGTTTGCGGTTCCGACGACCGCAGGCACTGGGTCCGAGGTGACGGTGGTGGCGGTCGTGACCGACTCGGCGAAGCACGAGAAGAAGGTCGTGATCGATCCGAAGCTCGTGCCGATCGCCGCGGCGCTCGACCCGGTGATGATGAAGGGGATGCCGCCTCCGATCACGGCCGCGACCGGCATGGACGCGCTGACCCATGCGGTCGAGGCGTACCAGGGCAGCTGGCAACAGGTAGACACGAGGATGCTGTGCGTGTCCGCGGTAAAGCTCGTCTTCTCCAACCTGCCGCGCGCGTACTCGCAGGGGCGACGACCTCGAGGCACGCGAGGCGATGGCGCTCGCGTCGCTTTACGGCGGCCTGGCGTTCACGCGGGCGGCGGTGGGCTACGTGCACGCGTTTGCGCACAAGATTGGCGGGATGTATGGCGTGCCGCACGGACTCGCCAACGCGATCCTGCTGCCCAGGGTGCTGGATTTCTCGAAGGATGCCCCGCAGTCCGAGGCGCGGCTCGCCGAGCTCGCCGTGGCCATTGGCGCGGGCTCGGAGTCGGAGCCGAAAACCGTGCTGGCCCAGCGCTTCGTGGACCGCGTGCGGGAACTCAACCGGGCGGTTGGCATTCCCGAGACCGTTGCCGCGCTCCGTGCAGAGGACATTCCCCTGATCGCCCGGGCCGCGCGTATCGAGGCCGCCGGCGACTATCCCGTGCCGAAGAACATGAGCCAAGGCCAGGCCGAGGCCCTGCTGACCGACTGCCTCCAGAAATAGGTGCCAGAAAATTAGGTGCCAGGCACCTAATTACTGCACCGCAGTATCCGGGGCGTCAGCAAATAGGTGCCTGGCACCTATTTTTCGCGCTGCATCAACACCTGCCCATACTTCTCGCGCAGATCCTTCTTGCTGATCTTGCCGGTCGCGGTCATCGGCAGGCTCTCGACGACGATCACCTCGTCCGGCAGCTGCCACTTCGCGAAGTGCTCGGCGAGGTGGGCAAGCACCGAGTCGCGCGCAGGGGTGCAGCCCTGGCGAGGCACGACCAGCAGGATCGGCCGCTCGTCCCACTTCGGGTGCCGCACGCCGATTGCCGCCGCCATCAGCACGTCCGGGTGGCCGCAGGCGCAGTTCTCGAGGTCGACGGAACTGATCCACTCGCCGCCCGACTTGATCACGTCCTTTGCGCGGTCGGTGATCTGCATGAAGCCATTCGGGTGGATGACGGACACGTCGCCGGTGGCAAACCAGCCGTCTGCGTCATGCGACGACGACGAGTCCTGCCGGAAGTAGCCGCTGCACACCCAGGGCCCGCGCACCTTGAGTTCGCCGGCCGACTTGCCGTCCCACGGCAGCTCGCGACCCTCGTCGTCCACGACCTTCATCAAGACGCCGAAGATTCCATGACCCGCGAGCGCCCGGAACTTGAACTGCTCCTCGACGGGCAGCTCCTCCATGTCGGGCCGGAGGGTGCTGATCGTGCCGAGCGGGCTCATCTCGGTCATGCCCCAGCCCTGCACGACTGTCACGCCGTGTTCGTTGTAGAAGTCGCGAATCATCGACAGCGGCACGGCCGCGCCACCGACGATTGTGCGCTGCAGCGTCTTGAGTTTCGTGCCCGACTGCCGCAGGTGATTGAGCAGCAGGGTCCAGACGGTCGGCACCCCGGCCGCGAGCGTGACGCCTTCCTCGTTCATCAGCTGGGTCAGGACCGCCGGGTCGCCCATCTTCGGGCCGGGGAACACCAGCTTGGCACCGGTCATCGGGCCGTTGTAGGCGAGCCCCCATGAATTCGCATGGAACATGGGCACCACCGCCAGCACCGAGTCGCGCCCGGACAGGCCCATCGAGTCCGTCATGCAGCCAGCGTAGGCGTGCAGCACGTTCGAGCGGTGGCTGTACAGCACGCCCTTGGGATGGCCGGTCGTGCCCGAGGTGTAGCACAGCGAGCTTGCACTGTTCTCATCCAGCACCGGCCAGTCGAACTCTTCCGGCTGGTCGGCAATGAATGCCTCGTAGTCGGGAAGCCGGCCCTTTGCCGCCTCCGGCATCGAGGCCGCGCTGGTCATCACGATCACCCGCTCGACGGTCGGGATCTTGCCCTGCATCGGCGCGAGCAGTGGCAGCAGGGTCGGGTCGATGAAGACCAGCCGGTCCTCGGCGTGGTTCAGGATGTATTCGAGCTGCTCCGGGAACAACCGCGGATTGACGGTGTGCAGCACGGCGCCCATGCAGGAGACGGCGTAGTAGAGTTCCAGGTGCCGGTGGTCGTTCCAGGCAAGGGTTGCCACTCGGTCCCCCGGCTTGATCCCGGCGGCCGTGAGCGCGTTCGCCAGCTTCCGCGCCCGCCGGAACACGTCCCGGTAGGTGGTGCGGTGCCGCGGGTTGTCGAATGTGACGGATACCACCTCAGCCAACGGGAAATTGAGATCGGCAAACCGCATGATTTCGGTGATCAGCAGCGGTGAATCCATCATCTGTCCGTGCATTGGCTGGCCCCCTGGACGCGCCGCGCGCGGCGCCTTGTAAGTAGTTGTCGGCGGCTGCCGACCGCACGGATGTTCTCACCCACGCGACACGCTTGGAAGCCGTCTTTCAGCCAATCCAGTACCACCGTGTTTTTTGCACCACAGCATAACTTCCCCCCCAAGTCGGGGGGTAAATGGGGATGTACACGGACCCCAATATCGCGATAATCGGACAATGCAGTCGTCCGCGTGGCGACTGATTGCAGGGTTTCTCGATTCCAAAATCATGGGGGCTTCCGATGAGCAAGTTGGTGACCAGTCCGGTCCGGCGCGGTGGTGCGCTCAGGAACAGTGTGCTCGGCATGGCCGTTGCCACTGCGTTGGCATTGCCTCAAGTTGCTGCAGCATACGAGTTCGATCTCGGCAGCGAGGATCTCTCGTTCCGCTGGGACAACACTCTGCGCGTCAACATCCAGGATCGCGTTGGCGGCGTCGACAAGAAGATGACTGCCAATCCGAACTACGACGACGGCGACCTCAACTTCAAGACCGGCAGCATTTTCACTCGCTTCGACATCTACAGCGAGATGGACCTGGTCTGGAAGCCGTCGTGGGGCATCCTCGGTGCGCGCGTGTCGGCTGCCGGCTGGTGGGACCCGGGCTACGACTCGCTCGACAATACGTCGATCCAGACGGCCAACAACCTGAAAGACGGTAACCCGACGCTCAAGTTGTCCGACTACACCAACCGCTACGCCAAGGGCGCGTCCGGCGAATTCATGGACTGGTTCGTGTTCAGCAGCTTCACCGTCGGTGACGCCCCGATAAACATCAAGGCCGGCCAGACCACCGTCTACTACGGCGAGTCGCTGTTTGCGTTTGCCCACGCCGTTTCGTATTCGCAGAACCCGATCGACGTCTGGAAGGCACTGGCCACTCCGGGCGCGGAGGCGAAGGAACTTTACCGGCCACGGCTCGGCTTCAACATCAACTCGCAGATAACGGACACGTTGAACGTCGCCGCGCAGTACTTCTTCAACTGGCAACAGTTCAGCAACCAGGCCTATCGCTACCCCGAGGCGGGCTCATACCTCACGCTGAACGACGGCTACCTGTATGGCGCAAAGTCGCTTATCGCCGCGCCGAACGCGTTCTACGGCTATCCCTCCACGGGCGGTCCGCTGGGCCCGCTGTGCAACTATGCGCCGCTCCCGGGCTCGACTTGCGCGCCCCAGCAGTGGCTGCGCTTGTGGCGCGGCAAGGACATCGAGCCAGAGGAGAACACGGGGAACTACGGTTTCGCCGTGAGATGGGATCCCGAATGGGCAGACGCCACGCTGGGCGCGTACTACCGCCGCACCTACGACATGCAGCCGCAGTTCATGGTGACGCCGGACCTGATACCGGGCCTGCCGAATCAGCCGACATGCGCCGTCTTGCTCACGGGCCTTTACGCCGCCGGCCAGTGTCTGCAGAACTCGGTCGAGGCGTATTACCCGCTGACTGCCCCGGTTCCGCCGTATACACCGTTGACGCTGAACCAGAACGGCGTGGACTTCATCAATAAGGGCCGCATCGGCACCTACAACGTAGCCTACGGCAGCGGCATCGATATCATCGGCCTCAGCCTGTCGAAGAACATCGGCGGCCTGGCCCTTGGCGCCGAGTTGAGTTACCGCTCCGACATGCCGCTGCTGAGCGAGCCGGTCACGGTGCTGCCCGCGGCCTTGAGGGAGGCTGGCATCCCGTTGCGTCCGGGCGCGATCTGGTCCGACCGGCTGCCGAAGCACGACACCCCGGGGGCCAAGGGCGACACGATGCACGGCCTCGTGAACCTGCTGGGCCTGGTGGGCGAAACCCCGATGTTCGACTCGGCGAGCTGGGCCACGGAACTGAGCTGGATGACGTACCTGAACGTCACCCAGAACGAGGCTGTGTTCAAGGGTCGTTCGGCGAAGCCGGGCTACTGGAGCGCGTACAATCTGCTCGACCAGGTGGACAAGAACTACTTCGGCCTGAACATCAATTTCACGCCGACCTGGTACCAGGTGCTGCCGGGCATGGACATGCTGATGCCGCTGTCCTGGTCGCAGGGCATCTCGGGTAATTCCGCCATCTCCGCCGGTGGCCAGGAAGGCGGCGGCTCCTTCGGAATCGGCGTTGCAGCCGACTTCTACCAGAAGTACCGCTTCGACCTGAAGTACGTAGGCTTCTATGGCGACATCCAGTCCTGCTCGCAGGCAGCAAGCAAGACGCCGGCCGTCGGGGCCTGCCCTGGCCTTTCCGGAAGTGACATGGCTGTGCCGAACGGCACCAACGCCACGCTGCGCGACCGCGCGTTCATCGCGCTAACATTCAAGACGACCTTCTGACGAGGAATCGAAACATGATTCGCAAGACATTGATTGCGGCGACGCTCGCGGTCGTAAGCGCCTCGGCGCTGGCGGCGGTTTCGCCTGACGAAGCGGCCCAGCTCGGCAAGAGCCTGACGCCGATCGGCGCCGAGAAGGCCGGTAACAAGGAAGGCACGATCCCCGAGTGGACCGGCGGCCTGAAGCAGAAGCCGGCTGGTTTCAAGCCGGGCGATGGCTTCCGGCCGGATCCCTACGCGGCCGACAAGCCGCGGCTGGTAATCACCGGTGCAAATGCCGACCAGTACAAGGCGCAGCTCACGGCCGTCACCTACACGCTGCTGAAGCGCTTCCCGGACTATCGCGTGGACGTGTACCCGACGCATCGTCCGGTGTACTACCCGGACAAGATCGTCCAGAACACCATCAAGAACGCGACTGGTGCGAAGTCGGTCAATGACGGCCTCGGCATGGAAGGTGCGCTGCCCGGCTACCCGTTCCCGATCCCGAAGAGCGGCCACGAGGTGATGTGGAATCACATCATGCGTTACGCGGGCACGGCCACCATCTGCAAGTACGATGCGTTCAACGTCGATTCCTCGGGCCGGGCCACGCTGGCGGCCACGGGTTACAGCACGCAGGAATTCCCGTTCTTCGTTCCGGAGAACATGGACACGGTGATCAAGGGTGACAGCCCGATCTGGTACATCAAGCAGGAGTATTCGGCTCCGGCTCGTCGTGCCGGTGAGTCGCTGATGGTCATCGACTACGCAAACCCGCTGGTTCAGGGCCGCAAGGCCTGGCAGTACCTGCCGGGTCAGCGTCGCGTGAAGCTTGCCCCGGACATCTGCTGCGACACGCCGAATCCGGGCACCGCCGGTGCGGCGACCTACGACGACGCGTTCGTCTTCAACGGCGCGCAGGACCGGTTCGACATGAAGCTGGTCGGCAAGCGCGAAATGCTGGTCCCGTACAACGTGTACAAGCCGATCGCAAAGCAGACCACCGAAAAGGAAATGACGACGCCGAAATACATGAACCCGGACATGATTCGCTGGGAGCTGCATCGCGTCTGGGTCGTCGAGGCGACGCTGAAGCCCGGCAAGCGCCACATCTACCACAAGCGCATTTTCTACTTTGACGAGGACAGCTGGCTCGCGCTGGCTTCCGACCAGTACGATGCGCGTGGCGAACTGTTCAAGGGCACGTATTCCTACCCGGCGTTCTCGTACGACGCGCTGGTGATGAACACTTCACTGCAATCGACCGTGGACCTGAACGCCGGTCTCTACGCGTCGCAGGGCAACTGCGGTCAATACTGGGGCATCAAGTACGTGGGTGCTTTCCCGTCACGCGACTGGAAGCCGGACGCACTGGCAGGCGCCGGCATCCGCTGATGACATGAAGGCGCCCGGCACTCGTTGCCGGGCGCCTTTTTCGCCTGGCCGGATCGGTTTGCAAGCCGGCCGGAAGCTGATGAGTCGGGGACGGGGGAGACGATGTTCAGTCGACATACGGCAATAGTGGCTGCCGCAGCCGCGCTTTTTCTTGGCAGCGCGGCGCTGGTCGCGGAAGAGAGCCCGGGCGACGCGGCCGGGATCCCGGCGACCGACGTTCTCAACCGGCCCGCGATGGAATCCGCGCTGGCCTCCAAACGGCTGCTGATCGGCATGGCCAGGGCAGGCGACACGTTCGTCGCCGTTGGACCGCGCGGTCATATCGTAGTCACCGCCGACGGCGGCCAGACCTGGACCCAGGGCAAGGTGCCGGTCAGCTCCGATCTCACGGCGGTATGGTTCGCGAACGCGACGCACGGTTGGGCCGTGGGCCACGACGGCGTGGTGCTGGCGTCCACCGATGGCGGCGCGACCTGGACCAAGCAGCTCGACGGCCTGATGGTCAACGAAATGGTGCTCAAGGACATCCAGGCCAAGCTCGCCGCGGACCCGGAATCCGAAGAACTCCAGGCACTCGACTCGGAAGCCCAGCGCAACGTTGAGATGGGCGCGGACAAGCCGTTCCTGGACGTATGGTTCGAGAACGAGACCACGGGCTTCGTGATCGGTGCCTACAACCTGATCCTGGCCACGAACGACGGCGGCAGCACCTGGCAGTCCTGGTTCGACCGGGTGCCGAATCCGCAGTTCATGAACCTCTACTCGATCCGTCCGGCCGCCGGCGGAGTATTCATGTCGGGCGAGCAGGGGACATTCTTCAGGCTGGACCGCGAGGCGATGAAGTTCGTCGCGGTGCCGGTGGATTACGCGGGCAGCCTGTTCGGCGTGGTCGACGCCGGCGACGCGGTGCTGACCTTCGGACTCAAGGGCAACCTGTTCCGCAGCGCTGATGCCGGGGCGACCTGGCAGAAGATGGACAGCCAGTTGAGGAGCACGATCGTGGCCGGCGCAACGCTCGGTCCGGGCGTGGCGGTCATCGCCGACAATACCGGCCACATGGCCATGAGCAAGGACGGTGGCCTGACGTTTTCCGCGCTCGATATGCCGAAGACGATCCCGCTCACGGACATCATCAACGCCGGCGACGGGAAGCTAGGGCTGACGGGGCCGTTCGGCGCCCTGATCGTCACACCCGGCGCCGCGCCGCAGCCCTGACTAAACGCTTACTCCAGGACGACACGATGGCAGCACCGACGACAAACATCGAAGCGATGCCGGTCGTACGCGACCTCAAGGACTTCGACCTCAATTCCGGCATCAAGCTCGAACGCCTGATCTTCAACAACCGCCTGATCGTGATGCTGGCCTGCCTGGTGGTGACGCTGGTGCTGGGTTACTCGGCGGTGAGCGTGAGCCTGAACGCGAGCTACGCGAAGATGCTCCCGATCGGTCACCCGTACATCCAGAATTTCATCGCGAACCAGAGCCAGCTGCGCGGCCTCGGCAACACGCTGCGCATCGTGGTCGAGAACACGCAGGGCGACATCTTCGATCCCGAGTACCTCGAGGTCCTGAAGAACGTCAACGACGAGACCTACCTGACAGCCGGGCGTGGACCGCGCCTGGGTCAAGTCCATCTGGATGCCGGTGGTCCGCTACAACGAGGTCACCGAGGAGGGCTTCGCGGGCGGGCCGGTGATGCCCACCACCTACGATGGTTCCCCCGAGAGCGTCGAGACACTGAAGCTGAACATCGCGAAGGCCGGCCTGGTGGGTAACCTGGTCGCCAACGACTTCAAGTCGGCGATGATCATCGTGCCACTGCTTGACCGCGATTCCGCGACAGGCGAGCCGATCGACTACTGGGAGCTGTCGCGGGCGATCGAGAAGAACGTGCGTGGCCAGTACGAGACGGACGATGGCAAGTACAAGGTCCGGGTCATCGGATTCGCGAAGCTGATCGGCTCGCTGCTCGACGGCATCCTGCAGGTGATGATGTATTTCGCCGTCGCGATCCTGATTGCGGCGGCGATCCTGTTTTCGTTCACGCGTTGCGTGCGCAGCACCTCGGTGGTGCTGCTCTGCTCGCTTGATCGCCGTCATCTGGCAGATCGGCATCCTGCACATGCTCGGGCTGGGGCTCGATCCATTCTCGGTGCTGGTGCCGTTCCTGATCTTCGCGATCGGCGTGTCGCACGGTGCGCAGAAGATGAACGGTATCCAGCAGGACGTGGGGCGAGGCACGATCACGCTGGTCGCGGCAAGGTATACGTTCCGGCGCCTGTTCGTAGCGGGCGTGACGGCGCTGCTGAACGGGGCGGCCGGGTTTGCGGTGCTGCTGTTGATCCCGATTCCCGCGATCCGCGAGCTCGCGATCGCCGCCACGATCGGCGTCTGCGTCCTGCTCTTCACCAACCTCATCCTGCTGCCGGTGATCCTGTCGGTCACGGGCGTCAGCAAGAAGGCCGCGATGCGCAGCCTGAAGCAGGAGGAGCAGGGCGTCGGCACCAAGGGCGTATGGGAGTTCTTCAACCACTTCGCGACCAGCCGCGCCTGGGCGACAACCGCCATCGTCGTGGCGCTCGTGCTCGGCATTGCGGGCCACTTCGTATCGAAGGGCCTGCAGATCGGCGACCTCGACCCGGGTGCCCCGGAGCTGCGCCCGAACTCCCGGTACAACATCGACAACGCGTACATCACCTCGCACTTCTCGCTGTCGTCGGACGTGTTCGCGGTCATCGTCAAGACGCCGGTCGAGGCATGCACCCGCTATGCCACGCTGCAGCAGGCGGACCGGCTCGCGTGGCAGCTGCAGCAGCTGCCTGAAGTGCAGGCCACGGTGTCGCTTGCGGACGTCGTCAAGCAGATCACTGCCGCGACCTTCGAGGGCACGGCCAAGTGGTACACGCTGTCGCGTAACCAGGACGTGCTGAATTACGGCGCACAGCAGGCCATCCAGAACACGCCGGACCTGACCAACGTCGAATGCTCGGTCATGCCGGTGATCGCCTACCTGAAGGATCACAAGGCCGCGACGCTGGAGACTGTCTCGCAGACCGTCGAGAAGTTCATCGCCGACAATCCGGTTGCGGACGTGGAGCTTCTGCCGGCCGCCGGCATTGCCGGTATCGAGGCGGCGGTCAACCAGGTCGTGCGCGAGGCCTGGCTGAAGATGCTGATGTACATCTATGGCACCGTGTCGATCCTGTGCCTGATCGCGTTCCGCAGCTGGCGCGCGGTGCTGGTGGCGCTGCTGCCACTGGCGCTCACGTCGGTACTCTGCGAGGCACTGATGGTGGTGCTCGGAATCGGCGTAAAGGTGGCGACGCTGCCGGTGATCGCGCTCGGCGTCGGAATCGGCGTGGACTACGCTCTGTACCTGCTCTCGGTGCAGTTGCACGGTCAGCGCGACGGCATGTCGCTGCCCGACGCCTATCGCGCCGCGCTGTCGTTCACTGGCCGGATCGTTGCCCTGGTGGGCTTCACGCTGGCCGCGGGAGTCATCACCTGGGCGTGGTCGCCGATCAAGTTCCAGGCCGACATGGGCATCCTGCTTGCCTTCATGTTCCTGTGGAACATGCTGGGTGCACTGATCCTGATCCCGGCGCTTTCGTACTTCCTGCTGCCGACCTCGGCGGTGCACAAGAAGGCTGCGGCAAAGGCCTGAGGGCCGCGCGGCCGGCGGTCGGCCGCGCGACTTCCCGACCGGTAGCCTTGCGATAACGACAAGAAACGCCGCTCTAGCGGTGCATCGAGAGTGACCAGAGCACTGGGGTGCTCCGCGCGAGTGATCGCCGGAGCACCTCGATTTTATTGTGCGCGGCGCGGCTTGCGCGCCCGTCCCGAAGCCAGAAGATCCTTGTGCAGCCGATCAACAGCCTCGCCAACGTAGTCTGCGAGCTTTCGTACGTCCGGTATCGCCTCGCGCTGTGCCATCAGAGTTACGTGCAGTTGATCGACATAGGTCGTGACGGTCACGTTCAGCACCTGCTGGTGCCCGACCACGGACACCGGCAGTGCGAGTTCGACGACTGCGCCGTTGAAGTACACGCGCCGGGCCAGCCCCGCCGGATTGGAAATCACGACATTGGCCAGCAGCGGCGACTGCTCGAGCCCCAGCGACTCGAAAGTGCTCGCGGCCGTGTGCCCGAGGATAGAGTAGAGCGCGAGGCTGTTGGCGGATACGGCACGGACCTGGTGCTTCATCTCGCGGGTCTCGCGGATGATTTCACCCAGTCGATCCTCCGCGGACGATCCCGGCTTGCCCATCGGCACCTGCAGGATAGTGATGCGGTTGCCCGCGCCGCCGTGGTCGCCAAGCGCCACTGGGATGTCGGCGACCAGCGGACGGTCGGGCGGTGTTGCGCGCTCCTCGAGGTAGCGGCTCAATGCGATATCCACGGCCGCCAGCATCACGTCGTTCACCTTACCCTTGCCGCGACGGGCTATCGAGCGGGCGCGGGCGAGCGGGAACGTGCAGTGTGCCAGCACCCGGTGCGGGGACGGAGCGGTGCGCAGTACGTTCGGTGTTTCAATGAAAGGAACCGCCAGCCCATGCCCTCGTCCGAGCCTGCGCTGGGACTGGCCGTAGACGATGCGAGCAAGGTCGCTGAGCGCGGTTCCGGCCTCTCTCGCCAGGCCGAAGAGTCCTTCCACCGAGATCGAGTCGCCGGAAGTCGTAGCGCCCCCGGGCTTGCGGCCGGCTGTCGACCCGGCCCGCAGGCCTTCCCAGATTGCGCGTGGCTCGCCGACCGCCTTCGACGTCGTGACCATGCCGGTGACGACGCGGATGAACCCGATACCGTCGATCAGCCCGTGGTGCGTCTTGAAGTACAGTGCAACACGGCCTTCCGGCAAGCCGGTGAACACGTGCATCTGCCAGAGCGGTTCTTCGCGCGGCAGCAGGCGCACATGGATCGCGCAGATCTTCCTGAACAACTGCTCGAGATCGCTGCCGCGCGGCAGTCGGTGCCGGTGTACTTGCCGGCTCGCATCCATATGCTCGTCGGTCTCGAGTGACAGCAGCGGCCGGAACAGCCCGGGCCTCAGTCGGGCATTGAACGGCGGGCCGACCGGACATTCGAGCATCCGCGCGACGAGGCGATCGGCGAACCGGCCCGGCGTGCTTCCGGTTGAAGGCAGCACGAACAGCACGCCCACGTTCATGGGCCGCTCTGGAGTCTCGAGCAGGAAGAATGCCTGGTCGATGGGCGACAGGCTGGTCATGCTCACATCCTACGCCGGCCCGGCGGCATTGCCATTTCGGAATTGGCTAGCTGCAGCGCAACACGGCGAGGCCGTTGGTCAGAGCATGGACTTGATGAGCTTGAACTCGTGCTCGAGTTTCTCCCTGGTCTCGTCGCCGGCAAACGACGCGATCAGGCCGCCAAGCAGCGGGATGCCGCAGGTCACGTCGAAATTCCATTCTATGCTGCAGCCACCTTTCTCAGGCTTCAACAACTTGGTACCGACGATCTTCACCGGCACGCCCTTGATGTCGACCACGATGTCCGCCGCGTGACCGTCCCCGTCGGCGGACCAGGCCTCGGTATGGCTAACGTCGTTGACGCTCGGCACGATCCGGCGTATCGCGGCAGGCGGATTCGCCGGTTCCCTGCGCGAGATCTTCAGTTTCACGTTGGGTGCCCGGCCCTCGCGCTTGATCTTCACGTCGCTGCCGCCCAGGCCCGCATAGACGGCTTCCTGGCTCTTCTGCTCGGTGCAGAGCTTGAAGACGGAAGCAACGTCGGACTTGAGGCTGTGCTTGACGTGGACTTTCATGATCCTGGCTCCCTGGCGGATCCCGCGGACGCGGGTGCGTCGCCGGATTCTAGTTCGCCGCGCATCCGCCGCGCCATGATTTGCGCGTATAGCCCTGGCGCCAGCCGGCTCAGGTACCAGGCCAGGCGCGCAGTCCGGC
The DNA here is from genome assembly GCA_963793005.1 of uncultured Gammaproteobacteria bacterium. GTDB lineage: Bacteria > Pseudomonadota > Gammaproteobacteria > Steroidobacterales > Steroidobacteraceae > RPQJ01. The sequence continues at coordinate 1,410,226 of CAWBYP010000002.1, read as the reverse complement.
CCACTAGCAGCAGGCGCTGTCCCCGTACGGCCGCCGTGAAAATCATGCCGGCGGCTCGTTCCGCCGCAAGCGGCCTTCCGACGGTCACCTGTGCGTGCCGGACGGGCTGCCCGTCACCGCCGACGGCATTGCGGCCAATACCAGTGGCGATGAACGACGGGCAGGCCAGCATCACGCTGACCCCTCGTGGCTGCACCTCCGCGCGCAGGCTGTCGAAGAAGCCGTGCATCGCATGCTTGCTGGCCGAATACCCGGTGCGTGCGACCAGCGGCGTGAAGCCGGCGACGCTCGAGACCGCGATAACCAGGCCGCGGCTTGCGACCAGGTGGGGCAGGGCCGCCGCGGTGCAATTGACCGCGCCAAAGAAATTCACTTCCACCACGCGCCGGATCACGTCGAGCCCGGTGGCCGCGAAGGCGCTGCGGTGGCTGATGCCCGCGTTGGCGACCAGCACGTCCAGTTTGCCGAACCGGGCCACTGCGGCGCCGATCGCGCCGGAGCAGGCAGCGGCATCGGTTACGTCGCAGGCCAGGGCCAGGCAGTCGGCACCGCGCGACTCGAGTTCGGAACGTGTCGCATCGAGGCCGGCCGGGTCGCGATCGAGTGCCGCGATACGCGCACCCGCGGCAGCGAAGCGCAGCGCCAGTGCGCGCCCGAGGCCGCCGCCCGCCCCGGTGATCATCACCACCGCGCCCGCGAAGGAACGTCTCACCACGATCAGCCGGCCCCCATGCCGCGGGATCTGCGGAACAGGTCGAACACCTGCGCGGACGTGAGCTGCGGAACGTAGCCGAACACTTCCTTGAGCCGCCGGTTGTCCAGCACCGGGCGGTAGCGCAGGAAATCCACCTGCTCCGGGCCGTAGCGCGACAGCCCGAGCGGGTGCAGCACGGCGAGCGCGGCGCGCAGCAGTCCCGGTGGCAACGTGACGCAGCGCTTGCCGAGTTGCGCTGCGATCTGCTGGATGCTGAGCGCGCCGTCGCCGGCGACGTTGTAGATTCCGTCGCGGCCCGAAAAAATCGCGTGCTCGATCGCGCCGACGACGTCCTGGTCCCAGATGAAGACGAATGGACTTGCCGAGCCCCGGATCGCGATCAGGCGCGGTCGCTCGAACAGCGCGGTTATCTGGTTGTGCGTGGCCTCGCCGAGAATGGTCCCGACCCTGAACACCACCTGGCGGAGCTGAGGGTGCGCTGCGCGGTACTCGGCCAGCATTTCCTCGACCAGGCGCTTGTGGTGCGAGTAGGCGAAAGCCTCGTTGCCGCGGACAGGATCGTCTTCGCTGAGCCAGTCTGGATTGTCGGCGTGGTAGCCGTAGGCCGCGCCGCTCGACGTGACGATGATTCTCCCGACGCCCGCAGCCACGCAGGCCTCGAGCACGTTGCGCGTGCCGAGTACGTCGACCGAGTACTCGAGCTCGCGATTCGACCTCGGCCCGGGGGTCACGATGGCCGCGAGGTGCACGACGGTATCGATCGCATGCTGTCGCAGCGTATCGACGAGCGAACGGTCGCGCACGTCCATCGCGACGTACTCGACTCCGGGCAGGCGACTTGCCTCCGGGGTCTCGCGGATATCGGTCGCGACGATGCACCCGATGTCGTGGCCGCTGTCCTGCGGCCGCTCCGCATTGTCCGGTGGTGCGGCGAGTCGTCCCGCAGTGGGCAGTCGCAGCGCGAGTGATCCGACCAGCGTGCTGCCGAGGTAGCCGGCCGCGCCGGTCACCAGTACACGATGCGCCGTCACTGCGCCCACCGGCCGGCCGGCGGTCGCCTGCGCCACCATGAAGCCAGCGTCGTGCCGGCGAGCAGGTGCCAGATGCCCCACCAGGCCGCGACGATCGCCATGCCGCCCAGCCCGCCGAAAAAGTTGAACACCAGCGCGAGCCCGAACCCCGAGTTCTGGATGCCAACCTCGAAAGACACCGCGCGCCGGTCCGCCTCCGGGAGCCGGGCGAGCTTTGCCGTGTAGTAGCCCACGGCGAGTGCGAGCGAGTTCAGCAGGAACACGAACAGCGCGACCCGCGGAACGTACTCCACGAAAAACTCCGCGTTCGCCACCAGCGCCCCGACGATGAACACGGCGAAGAAAAGCAGCGACAGCACCCTGAACGACCGGCGCGCGCGGGCCGCAAAGCGCGGGTATCGGTGCGCGACACCCATGCCCAGCACGGTCGGGATCGCAAGAATGACGACGATCGTGCCGAGCACCTGCCAGGGGCTCAGCGCGACCTGTTGCAGGATGGGGCGCGTATCGGGATTGAGTCCGCCCCAGAACGCCAGGTTGAACGGCGTGAACAGCACCGAGCCCAGCATCGAGAAGGCCGCGATGGTGACCGAGAGCGCAGGGTTGCCGTGCGCGTAGTTGACCAGGAAGTTGGAGATGTTGCCGCTCGGGCAGGAGGCCACCAGGATCATGCCGAGCGCGATGCTCGGCGCCGGTCTCAACAGCATCGTCAGCAGGAATGCCACTGCGGGCAGCAGCAGCGAGTGCGCAGCGAGCCCGATCAAGGTCCCCTTCGGTGCGGCGACGATGCCCTTGAAGTCCTCGAACCTCATGTCGAGTGCGACGCCGAACATCACGAACGCCAGGATCGCATCCAGTGCGATCAGCGAGCCCGGCGTGAAATTCAGATGAACGGCGTCGATCGCGTTCATCGACCCTTCGGTTCCTGGTGCATGTCCTTGAAGTGGATCAGGCCAGGTGCCCACATGTGCTTCACCGGGTCGACGTCGACGTGGATCACCGCCGGGCCGCCGCTCGCGAGCGACCGCTCGAGCGCAGGCCCGAGTTCGCGCGGGTCTGCGACGCGTTCGCCGTGCGCTCCCATGGACCGGCCGAGCATGTCGAATTGGATTTCGCCCAGGTCGGCCTTGATGGTCTCGTCGGGCCCGAGCGACTTCATCACCAGCGTCTTCAGCGGCTTCAGCGCGAGCTGCTGGGTCATCTTCACCATGCCCCACTGCTTGTCGCAGAGCACGACGTAGACGACGCGGAGGCCGTTCCGTACCGCGGTCTCGACTTCCTGGGGGTGGAAGCCCATCGCGCCGTCGCCGATGATGCAGCACACGGGCTTGCCCGGTCGCGCCACTGCGGCGCCGAGCGCCTGCGCCACGCCCGCACCGAGCATGCCGAACTTGAAGGTCGACAGGATGGTGTTCGGCACGCGCATCTCGTGGAACATCATCGCCCACACCGCGGTGTTGCCGCCGTCGGCGACCAGCACCGACCCCTCGGGGAAAGCGAGCTGGCAGGCGTGCGCCACGTGCGCCGAGTTCATCGGTGCCAGCATGTCCGAGAGCTTCTTGTCGAGCTTGGCGCGTTCGTCTGCGACGGTCTCGCGGTACTTCGCGACCTTGCGGCGCCGCGCGTCGAGGTTCATGCGGCCGGTGCGCGAGGCGAGCTCGTCGGCCAGCGCGGCGAGGAACAGCTTCGCATCCGCCAGCACCGCGATCTCCGCTGGCTTGTTGGCGCCGAGCACGTGGCCATCCACGTCTACCTGGATCATCTTCTGCTCTGACGGGTGCCGCCAGTACGGTGCCTTGCCCCACCAGTCGGTCTCGCCCAGGCGTGAGCCAACCACCAGCACCAGGTCGGAGTCGTTGCGCACTTCGTGGTTCAGTTTCACGTAGGGCATCGGGATCGCGACGTCGCAGGTCTCGGGCAGTACGCCGCGCGCCGCCCAGCTGGTGGTCACCGGTGCGTGCAGGATTTCGGCAACCTTTCGCAATTCATCGAATGCGCCCGCGTGGATCACGCCGCTGCCGGCATGGATCATCGGCAGCTCTGCGGCTGCGAGCAGGTCGGCCGCGCGCTCGACCTGCGCCGGTGGCGGTTCGACCGGCTCGGTGCGCCGGTACTGGTGCGGTTGCCAGGTTGGCACCTCGGCCTTCACCTTGCCGTTCATGATGGTCTCCGGCACGTCGAGATGCACGACGCCGGGCCGTCCTTCGAAACAGTGGCGCAATGCGGTTCGCCCGAGTTCCGCGACACGGTCGAACGACACGACCGAATGGCTCCACTTGGAGAGATGCTTGATCGCTCCAACCTGGTCGAAGGCCTGGTACGCACCGCCGCGGTCCGGATAGACGATCTGCGGCCGCCGGCAACTGGTGATCGCGAGCACACGGTTGCCTTCGGCATTCTCGACGGCGAGGCCGGGAAGCAGGTTGGCGACGCCCGGACCGTTGCTGGCCATGCAGACGCCGAGGCGTCCGGTCAGCCGCGCGTATGCGCCCGCCATGTGCGCGGCGCTGGTCTCGTGCCGCGGGGTCACGATCTCGATGCCGAGCCGGTGCAGGCTCGAGTAGAAGCCGAAATAGGTGCCGTCGATGATGCCGAAGACCTTCTCGACGCCCTCCGCCTGGAGCATGCGTGCAAGGACTTCGCCGCCGCTGGTTTCCGTCATGGTGTCCCCCGGGAATCGCCCTTCGAATCAGGCTTGAAGTGTCCCGAAACTATACGCCGGTGGGTCCGCGGGTATGCATGCGCGCTCCGCTGACAGTAGACTGCCGCGGTTTCCCACGATGGACATTTCGCATGTGTCGCGTTCTTGAAGCACCCGGGCGGGTCATGAAGGGCGGCCAGGTCGTCCGGTGACCGGCACGGCCCTGCACTGGCTGCCGATCGTAGCCGCGATCGCGGCCTCCGGCGCACTCGGTGGCCTGCTCGCCGGGCTGCTCGGTGTCGGTGGCGGTATCGTGATCGTCCCGGTGCTCGACGCCGCCCTCGAGTTCGCGGGCGTGCCATCGGGCACCGCGCTGCACGTCGCGGTCGCGACATCGATGGCCACGATAATTTCCACCTCGCTTTCGTCTTCGCGGTCGCACGCGCAGCGGGGTTCGGTGGACTACGCGCTGATGAAGCGCTGGGCGGTGCCGGTCGTGCTGGGCTCGCTCGCAGGCTCGCTGGCCGCGGCACGCCTGGACGCGCGCGTTCTCGCGGCCGTCTTCGGCTGCGTCGCGCTGGCCGCTGCCCTGAAGATGCTGCTGCCCCTCGACCACTTCGTGCTGCGTCGCTCGGTTCCCGGTGGCCTCGGCGGTGCGTCGATCCCGGCAGCGATCGGAGCGGTCTCAGCGATGATGGGGATCGGTGGCGGTACCTTGAGCGTGCCGATCATGACGCTTTGTGGTGTGCCGGTGCACAAGGCCGTCGGTACGTCGGCCCTGGTGGGACTCTGGATCAGCGTACCGGCGACCGTCGGTTACCTGCTGGCGCCGGCTGCCGATGCGGCCGGACTGCCGTTCACCATCGGATACGTGAGCCTGCTGGGGCTCGCGATCATCGCGCCGGTGTCGTGGGCGGTCGCGCCGCTCGGTGCGAGGCTCGCGCACTCGCTTGATCGCCGCAGGCTTTCGGCGGCTTTCGGCGTATTCCTGGTCCTGGTGGCTGCCCGAATGCTGTACCGGGCATTCGCCTGAGCCGGCCTTGCGCTGTGGCGTGCCGGACGCCATCCTTGCCGCGCCGGGCCGCAAGGTCGCTTGATGTCCGCCGGCACGAAAGGGGGGAGAAACTGATGAGAATCACCATCGCGCTGACACTGGCGCTCGTGCTGACGGCGCCGTTGCCCGCGGCGGGCGGCGAATCCACTTCGAACGAGGCATCGCAGGCGGCCATCGCGGCCGCAATCGCGAGTCCCGATCGCCCGAAGTCCGACCAGGAGCAGGACGCCCGGCGCAAGCCGCGGCAGGTACTCGAATTCACAGGCGTCGCACCCGGGATGCACGTGATCGACGTGTTCTCGGCCGGCGGTTACTACACCGAACTGCTGGCGCGCACGGTCGGGGCGACGGGCCAGGTCATCGCCTACAACAATCCGCCCTATGCCAGCTTCGCGGCCAAGGCGATCGTCGAGCGCTACGCCGGCGACCGCCTGCCGAACGTGAAGCAGGTGACGAGCACGATCGAGGACCTCGAGCTCGTGCCCGCGAGCCTCGATCTGGCGCTCTTCGTGATGTCCTACCATGATCTCTACTGGCGGCCGGACGACGGATCATGGCCCGGGACGGACCCGATGCTGCTGCTCGCGAAGCTGCATGCGGCGCTGAAGCCCGGCGGAGTCGTCGTGGTCGAGGACCATGTGGCGAATCCCGGTGGTGACCCGAGCCAGGTGGTGACGGACCTGCATCGAATCGACCCGTCCGTCGTGAAGAGCGACTTCAAGAAAGCCGGCTTCGTGTTCGATGGACAGGACGACGTGCTCGCCAACCCGGCCGACGACCATACGAAACTCGTCTTCGACGAGTCCGTGCACGGCAAGACCGACCGGTTCCTGTTCCGGTTCAGGAAGCCCGCGAACTAGCCCACGATCGCGCGGGTCGGAGTGATGATGCAGCGTACGAAGCGCGATGTGCTGCGCCTCGCGATGTGGTCGGGCCCGCGCAACATTTCGACCGCGTTCATGCGTTCATGGGGCAATCGCGAGGACACGCTTGTCGTCGACGAGCCGTTCTACGCGCACTATCTCGAGCACACCGGCCTCGACCACCCCGGGCGCGAGGAAATCATCGCGACCCACGAGTGCGACTGGCGACGGGTCGTGGACGCGCTGTCAGCCCGGCTGCCCGAGGGAGTGCGCATCCTCTACCAGAAGCAGATGGCGCATCACCTGCTGCCGCACATGGGTCGCGAGTGGCTCGCAACGATGACACATGCGTTCCTTATCCGGGATCCGCGACCGATGCTTGCGTCGCTGGGCGAGAAGCTCGGCGAGTTCGACCTGCTTGCAACAGGCCTGCCGCAGCAGGTCGAGATCTTCGATCACGTGGTACGCACTCGCGGCTATGTCCCGCCGGTGGTGGACGCTGCCGACATCCTCGCGGCGCCGGAGCCGATATTGCGGGGGCTGTGCGCGGCCCTCGACGTCCCGTTCTCGCAGCGGATGCTGTCGTGGCCGGCCGGTCCACGTGCGACCGATGGCGTCTGGGCGAAGACACTGGTACGACCGCGTGATTCGCTCGACGAGCTTCGAGTTGCCGGCGGACGCCGGGCCGCGGCCGACTCGAGGGGCGGCTCGCTGAAATGGAAGCAGCTGTGCCGTCCGATGTACGACAAGCTGCGCGAGCATCGCCTGCGCGCATGAGGACAGGAACTTGCTGCAGAAATTCGACGAGCGAAACCGGAGCCTGATCGTCAACGTGAACGGGCGCCTGGTCGCCCGCGACGAGGCCGGGGTGAGCCCGTTTGATTCCGTCGTGCAGGGCGGCGATGCGGTGTGGGAGGGCCTGCGCCTGTACCGCGGGCGAATCTTCCGGCTCGAACAGCACCTGGACCGGCTGGTGAACTCGGCAAAGGCGCTGGCCTTCGCCGAATCCCGTCGCGCGATTCGATCGTGAACGAGATTCGCCGCACGCTCGAGGCGAACGGGATGCACGACGGGGTGCACATCCGCCTCACGCTGACGCGCGGCGTGAAGGTCACCTCCGGCATGGATCCGCGCCTCAACCAGTCCGGCCCCACGCTGATCGTGATCGCCGAGCACAAGCCGCCGGTCTACGGGTCGGAGGGCCTGCAGCTGGTGACCAGCAGCGTGCGCCGTTTTCCGCCCGACTGCCTTGACCCGAAGATTCACCACAACAACCTGATCCAGTCGATCCTCGCCAAGATCGAGGCCAACGTCGCCGGTGCGGACGACGCGCTGATGCTCGACATGCGCGGGTTCGTCGCCGAGACCAATGCGACGCACGTGTTCATCGTCGAGGGGGGCGTGCTTCGCACGCCAAGGCTCGTGGCCTGTCCCGAGGGCATCACGCGCGCCGCAGTCCTCGACATCTGCCGCGCCCATGCGGTCGAGTTCGAGGAGTGCGACCTCACGCTCGCGCAGGTCTATCGTGCCGAGGAGGCGTTCTGCTCCGGCACCATGGGCGAGCTGGCGCCGGTGACACGCGTGGACGGACGCGTGATAGGCAGCGGGCAGCCCGGGCCGGTAACGCGCCGCCTAGGCGAGTGGTTCAGGGAACTCACGGCCCGCGAGGGCAGCGTGGTGGTGAAAGACCCGGCGTAAGGCGTCCCGCCGGTCCGGCACTCGCTGCCCTGAGCTTGATCTGTGTCGGTCGTGCCGAGTCATCCGGGCTCGCGAAAAGCCGATATCTCGCCCGGATGACTCGGCACGACCGACCGAGAGACACGTGGTTGGCAGGCCCAGCGTCCGGATCCGTCCGGACGAGATATCGGCTTTTCGCGAGTCCGGACGGATCCGGACGACTGGACCTGCACATTACTGGTCTCGCTCCTGCCCGACTCGCCCCGGCGCGCCGTGCCGCGTCAGCGCGCGAGTCCTGCGCCAGTCGTCAGGTACACCGCGAAGGTCCCCAGCCAGTGACCACCCTCGTAGTGCTCGCCGGTGACCGCGGGTAGCGATGCCTGCGCGTGCACGCGCGCGGCCGCGAGCAGCGACGGCCGCCGCCGGTCGTTCGGCGGCAGGCCGCTCGCGATTCCCTCCAGCATCCACGCCCTGCTCAGGTTGAGCCCGTCTATGTGTGCAAGCTTCGGGTCGCTGCGATCGGTCACGACGCCCGGCGCGAGCCAGTCGGCACGGCCATCGGTCGGGATGCCGGGCAGGAAACCCGTGAGCCAGCGTGAATATTCGCGCGACGGCAGGATGCGGCGCATGAAGTCCGCTTCGCCCAGGCACGGCGAGAGGAAATCCTCGCCCGACGGCTCATAGCTGATCGGGCAATTGCGGTCTCCCGCGTAGTACGCGAGCGCGCGCTCGCGCAACAGCGTTGCAACTGCCGTGTCACCAGCCACTGCGCTCCAGTCCGACAGCAGGCCGAACGCAAACGCGGTCTGGCTGTGTTCCCCGACCCGGATCGGGTAGTGCAGCTTCGGCAACCAGTCCGTGAAGCGCTGCGCGGCTTGCTTCGTGAGCGGCGCGAGCGCCGCGTGCCATTCGCGCGCCTGCGCGTCGTCCCAGGTTTCGAGTTCGCTCGCGAGTTGGAGCAGCCACGCGAGGCCATACGGGCGCTCGAAAGAGGCGCGACCGGGGCCACGCAGGTACTCGACCTCGACCGCGATGTTCTCAGGTGTGAGCGATTGCGCCAGTGCCGCGCGCGCGTCCGCGGTGAAATCCGCCTGCGGGTAGAGTTTCGCGAGCCGGACCAGCAGCCAGTGTCCGTGCACCGACGAATGCCAGTCGTAGCAGCCGAAAAACGCCGGTGTGAGTTCACGTGGTGGCCTGGCGTCGGCGTCCGACTGCATCACCTGCGCAATCTTGTTCGGATACTCGCGATGCACACAGTCGAGGGCGAGACCCGCGAACCGCGCGGCTGCCGCCGCGTCGAGACCTGGTTTGGCAGCCTGGGGCATCGCGAGCGTCTCCGCGTACGTGGTCATGGTGACGGCGCAGCCTAGCAGCAGGACGGCCACGATCGGCATGGCCGGGGCGGGCAGGGCGGGTACGACCGGCGCGCGCATGACACTTCCACCGTCTGTCACCGGGTGGTGAAGATGGACTGAACCGCGCGCAGGCGCAATCGGCCGGCTGCGCACGGCCAAGTCCAGCGCGCCTGGCGCTCAGTTGCGGCGCTGCGGGTCGTGCTTCTGTCGAAAGATGGCGCGGCTGGTGCGCTGCGCGTCGCGATGCAGGCGATACCGCTCGCCACGGGTCACGACGCCGTCGGCCTGCGCCCGTGCCTGGTGACGAGCGAGCTGCCGTTCCTGGTGGACGAGCAGGCGTGTCTCGGGTGCAGTCAGCTGCCCGGACGCCACGCCCTGCGCGATGCGCGCCCGCTGCTGCGCCTGGAGATGGTCTATGCGTGGCGTCGCGTCGGCGAGCGCCGTGCCAGTGCAGGCCATCAGCAGTCCAAGGGCAAGAGTTCTTCGCAGCATGGTCGGTCTCCGTCGGCGGGCCACGGGTCGTGGCCAGTACGATGGAAAACGCGGCAGGACGGCCGCGGTTGACCGGGCGGTCTGCCGTCAAACTGCCCAGTGCACCCCACATCCTGTAGCCGTCGGTGCCCGGCACTTCCTGAAGCTGCATGGGCATCATAAAATGTTGTTTATAAAGGAGTTTTTAAAAATTCGATTTTACGGACCGCCCTGGATGCTCCCGGCGGCACGTCAGTCGATGCCTGGCCCGGGGCAGCCCGGACAGCGCCGGGACCGCCCCGTTCACAATCCCGATATGCACTGGCCAGCCCGGACTCGAAGGCAACTGTTGCATTCCTGCATCATTGTCTTGGCGCGTCGGGGTGGCAGGCAGGGCCGCCGTTGTGGCCCCTTGTGTCCCCGGCGCCGTCGACAATTACCTCTTGTTCCGCGGCTGAATCCGGTACATTATCCGGGTTACCGGCTGCCAGCGCAGCGTTTGGGGGCTCGCCTGAGGCAGGGAGTCCGCGACGCATCGGTGGGCGGCTCGCAGCTGTAGTAGAATTAATGCATGGCGGAAAAGCCACAAAGGAGGCCTTCTCAATGTCATCTCGTTACCTGATCCCGCTGGCAGTAGCGGCCGCGCTCGCCGCGCCCGTCGCCGCCAATGCGTGGGACCTCGATGCGTATCCCGGGCAGCCGAAGGGCGACTGGATTTTCCGCGTGGGCGCGAGCCAGGTTAATCCGCAGGACCAGAACCTGTCGCTCGGCGAAGGCACCTACCTGGTTGTCGACTCTGACGTTTCGCTGACCGGTACGGTGACCTACATGATCACCGACCATATCGGCACCGAGTTGCTGCTCGCCTATCCGTTCTCGCACGGCCTCGACCTGAAGGGCGGTGGTGCCGGCGACACGCGTATCGGCTATGTCGATCAGCTTCCTCCGACGCTGAGCGTGCAGTGGCACTTCAATCCGACAGGCGTGATCCGCCCCTACGTCGGTGTGGGCCTGAACTGGACACTGTTCTCGGGCGAGACGCTGAAGGGTAGTTTCAAGAGTTCGTTGGAAGATGCGGGCATCTACAATGCCAAGCTGTCGACGGATGACTCTTTCGGCGCCGCTGGTCAGGTTGGTATCGACTGGCAGGTGGCTGACCATTGGATGATCAACACCGAAGTCCGATACATCGGCATTTCGTCCAAGGCGAGCATCACGGGTAACGATGGCGAGAGCGGCAGGGCCAAACTCAATCTGGGTGACGTGGACATCAATCCAATCGTCTACACAGTGGCCGTTGGCTACCAGTGGGGCGCCCCGAAGCCGATCGTAGCGGCAGCACCCCCGCCGCCGCCGCCGCCCCCGCCGCCGCCTCCGCCGCCCGCCAAGTGCGGTGACCAGGATGGCGATGGCGTGTGCGACGCCGACGACAAGTGCCCGGACACGCCGGCCGGCACCAAGGTCGACAAGGTCGGTTGCCCGCTGGAGCAGACCCTTAAGGTCCTGTTCGACTTCGACAGCGCGGAACTGCGTCCCGAGTCGATCACGGAGCTCGAGAAGGTCGTCAAGTTCATGAACGACGTTCCGTTCGCCACGGCCGAGATCGACGGCTACACGGACAGCGTCGGCAGCGATGCTTACAACCTGAAGCTGTCGGATCGTCGTGCGAAGTCGGTATTCGACTACCTCACGTCGCGCGGCGTCGACCCGGCCCGCTTGAAGTCGATGGGTTATGGCGAAGCCGACCCGATCGCCTCCAACGAGACGGATGAAGGCCGCCAGCAGAACCGTCGCGTCATGCTGATCCGTACCGATACGGGCATGTAATCGACCCTCAGGCCCTGGCCTGACATGAGGCCCCGTCGCGCAAGCGCCGGGGCCTCGTGCTTTCCGGGGTATGCAAATCCGCGAGCGTTGGGGGGTGCACCGCCCGCGGCACAGGCTACAATTCACTGCCACGCGCCAAACTCGGTGCTTGCGTCACTCATCCCTGGAGACCTGGAATATGCGTGTCCTGCGTACCTGTGCCCTGATTCTTGCCACCGCTGCCGTGTTTCCCTCCGCGGGCCTTGCGGCTGCGCCCGCCGCCACCGGGGCAGCGACTCCCGATCCCGTGCTGGTGCAGGTGGTCGATGGGAGCTGGCGCACGCCTGAGGCGAAGGCGCGGGACGTCTACCGGCATCCGGTCGAGAGCCTGACGTTCTGGGGGCTCGAGCCGGGCATGACGATCCTCGAGATCCAGCCAGGCGCGAAGTCCTGGTGGACAGACATCCTGGCCCCGTACGCTGAGCGCACCGGCGGCAAGCTCTATGTCACCGGTGCCGATCTCGAAAATCCGGACCTTTCGGAATCGAGCCGTAAGTCACGCGCCGAGTTCGAGGCTCACTACGGGGCAGACCCGGCGCTCTACGGCAAGATCACGGTCGTCAACTGGGGCGCGAAGTCGGCACCGCTGCCGAAGGACACCTTCGATTTCATCCTCACCGCTCGCTCCGTGCACGGCTGGATGGGCTCGCCCGGCATGGTGGAGAAGACGTTCAAGGAGTTCTACGACGCGCTGAAGCCGGGCGGCATCCTCGCGGTCGAGCAGCACCGCGCCAATCCGGGGCCGCAGGGCCCGAACGCGCCGGACGGATACGTCACTGAATCGTTCGTGATCGCGACTGCCGAGCACGTCGGTTTCAAGCTGGCTGCGAAGTCAGAGATCAACGCCAACCCCAAGGACACCAAGGATCACCCGTTCGGCGTGTGGACGCTGCCACCGGCGCTGCGCAGTTCGACCTACGGTTCGGGCCAGCCCGCCGATCCGAACTTCGACCACTCGAAGTATCTCGCGATCGGTGAGTCCGACCGCATGACCCTCAAGCTCGTGAAAGAGAAATAGGAAACAAGAGGGACAAGAGGGGACATTCTCCTTTTTTCGTGGACCGAAAAAGGAGAATGTCCCCTATATTTCCTCGGGGACGGTCCGGATCGCGCCGCAGGGGCACTCGGTCACGCAAAGGCCGCAGCCCTTGCAGTAATCGTAGTTGAACGCGTAGCGCTGGCCCGGGCCGAGCTTCATCACGGCGTTGTCCGGGCATACGCCGTAGCAGTTGTCGCACTCGAAGCAGTTGCCGCAGGACAGGCAGCGGCGAGCCTCGAACTGCGCCGTGGTCTCGTCGAAGCTGCCGACCACTTCCTCGAACGTCGACTGCCGGCGAATCGTGTCGAGCACCGGCTGCGTGGATTTCGGCGCGTCGGAGTAATACCAGGTGTTGAGCTTGTCGAAGCTCGCGAGTTCGTGCGACTCCGGGTGGGTCCACGACTCGTCGCGCAGCCACGCGTCGATGTTGCGCGCCGCGAGCTTGCCGTGACCAACGCCGACGGTGACCGTGCGCTCGCCCGGCACCATGTCACCGCCGGCGAAGATTCCTGGCTGGCCGGTCATCATCGCCTGGTCGACCTTGACGACTCCGTCGTTGATCTCGAGGCCGGGCACGCCGTCGAGCAGTGACAGGTCCACGTCCTGGCCGAGCGCCAGCACCACGGAATCCGCCTCGAGGGTCTCGAGTTCACCGGTCGGTTGCGCATTGCCTTTCTCGTCGAGAGTCATCTTCTCTACGGTGATCGACGACTCGCCCGCCTGCTTGATCGTGGACAACCACTTGACCAGCACGCCTTCCTGCAGTGCCTCCTCGAGTTCAGATTCGTGAGCGGGCATCTTCTCGCGCGTACGACGGTAGATGATGATGGACTCTGTGGCGCCGAGGCGCTTCGCCGTGCGTGCGACGTCAAGCGCGGTGTTACCGCCGCCGTAGACGACGACACGCCGGCCGAGCAGGGGCTTCTCCTCGCCCTCCATGCTGCGCAACACCGAGACGGCGTCGAGCATCTTCGCGGCACTGCCGGCCGGCAGGTAGGCGCGCTTCGCGATGTGCGCGCCGACCGCGAGGAACACGGCGTCGAACCTGCCCTCGGACTTCGCCTCGAGCACGTTGGTGACCTTGGAGTTGAGTTCCAGCACCACGCCGAGGTCGACGATGCGCTGGATTTCCCCTTCGAGCACTCCGCGCGGCAATCGGTACTTCGGGATGCCGAAGCGCATCATTCCGCCGGCGACAGGACCGGCCTCGCGGATCGTCACCGTGTGGCCGAACCGTGCCAGGTGGTAAGCCGCAGAAAGCCCGGAGGGGCCTGCACCCACCACCAGCACGCGCTTGCCGCTGCGCTTGCGCGGCGGATCGAACTTCCAGCCGTGCTTCAGCGCCTCGTCGCCCAGGAAGCGTTCGATCGGGTTGATGCCGACGGATTCGTCGAGCTGGCCGCGGTTGCAGGACGTCTCGCACGGGTGATAGCAGACTCGTCCCATCACGGCGGGCAGCGGGTTGTCCTGGGTGAGCAGCCGCCAGGCTTCCTCGTAGTTCCCCGACTCGGCATGGAAGAGCCAGCCCTGGATGTTCTCGCCCGCCGGGCAGGCGTGGTTGCACGGTGGCAACCGGTCCACGTACACGGGCCGTACGGTGCGCCAGGAGCCCGTGTGGTTCGCGAGGCTGGAACCCGGGTCGAGTGTGATCGCGAAGGGTTTGGTCTTCATGCCCTGCGCTCCACGTCGTCGGTCAGCCGATAGCGCCGGATGTTGCGGTCGGCGATCTGCTGGATGCGCTCGACGATGTCCGGATGCCCCGGTGGCTTGAACAGGTGGGCGAAGCGCTGCTGCGGCTTCAGGTAGTCTTCCACCGGCATTTTCCGCTTGATCTTCGACACCTGCGTGACCGTACCGTGCTCGGCCTCGAACACTGGAAAGAGCCCGGTTTCCTTTGCCAGTCGCGCCATGCGGATGGTGTCGGATGACGCGTGGCCCCAGCCCAGCGGGCAGGGCACCAGGATGTGGATGTAGCGCGCACCGCGGAACTCCATCGAGCGGCGGACCTTCGCCTCGAGGTCCCTGAGTTCCGCCACCGTGGCCGTGGCGACGTAGGGGATGTCGTGCGCGATCGCGATCGCCGGAACGTCCTTGCCCTGGCCGAATCGCGCGCCCGTCGAGTCGCCGACCGGCATCGTGGTGTTGGTGCGCGCGCCCGGCGGCGTGGCGGAGGAGCGCTGCACGCCGGTGTTCATGTAGCCGCCGTTGTCGTAGCAGATGTAGAGCACGTCGTCATTGCGCTCGAACATTCCTGACAGGCAGCCGAAGCCGATGTCGGTGGTGCCGCCGTCGCCACCCTGAGCGACGACGCGAACGTCGTGCCGGCCTTTCACGCGCATCGCCGCGGAAATGCCCGTTGCGACTGCGGCTGCGTTGCCGAACAGCGAGTGGATCCACGGAATTTGCCACGAGGTCTCGGGGTAGGGCGTCGAAAAGACCTCGAGGCAACCGGTCGCGTTCGCGGCCACCAGCTGGCGATTGGTCGCCTCCATCGCGGCATCGATGGCGTAGCGCGCGCCGAGCGCTTCGCCGCAGCCCTGGCAGGCGCGGTGCCCGGAATTGAGCGAATTGGTGCGGCGCATGTTCGCCTGCACCGAACGCTGCTCGTCGGGCAGCAGGCGGTTCCCGACGGTGAACGTGCCGGTCTGGTAGAAGCGGACTGGCTGGTAGCTCATTGCGTTTCCCTCAGCCGATCTTCGCGGCGACGACGCCGAGTTCGCGCAGGATTGCCTCGGCGATCGGTCCCGAGCGTCGCTGCTCGCGCTCGCGCTTCAGTACGTGGTCCACCATCGCGTAGTCGAGATCCATGAACGTCAGCGGCTCGAGGCGGCCTTCGATCGCCTCGAGGAAAACCTTGTGCAGGGACTGGCGCGTGATCGACCGCCCGCCGAGCCCTGCGATCACCGTGTGCACCAGATCGGGCGACCCGGCGTAGGACGCGGAGACGTTGTTGGACACGATCCCGCCCACACCCACCGCGAGGCTCTTCTCGAGCACGACGATGCGTTTCGCGCCGGCGAGAGCCGCGCGGACCGCGGCCATCGGCCAGGGACGGAAACAGGAGATGCCGAGCACGCCGATGCGCGCACCCTCGTCGCGCAGCTCGTCCACGGTGTCCTTGATCGTGCCGAGCACCGAGCCCAGTGCGACGACCACGGTCTCGGCGCCCTCGAGCCGGTAGCCACGCACCAGGCCGCCACTCTCGCGGCCGAATATCCGGTGGAATTCGCCGGCCCATTCGGGGATCAGCTCGAGCGCCTGGCGCTGCTTCACATGGGCGAGGTAGCGCACCTCCATGAATGCCTCGGGCCCGACCATCGCCCCGATCGAGACGGGATCTGCGGGATCGAGCACCTGGCGCGGCACGTATGTGGGCAGGTACGCATCTACCTGCTCCTGCGTCGGCATGTCCACGCGCTCGTACGCGTGCGTGAGGATGAAGCCATCCATGCACACCATCACCGGCAGCGAAAGCTCCTCTGCGAGCCGGAATGCCTGGATGTGCAGGTCCAGCGCCTCCTGGTTGTCCTCGGCGAACAGCTGTATCCAGCCGCAGTCGCGCTGGCTGAGCGCGTCCGTGTGGTCGTTCCAGATGTTGATCGGCGCACCGATCGCGCGGTTGGCGACCGTCATCACGATCGGCAGGCCGAGCCCGGCCGCATTGAACACCGCCTCGGCCATGAACAGCAGGCCCTGGCTGGCCGTCGCGGTGTATGCGCGCGCGCCGGCCGCCGAGGCACCGATGGCGACCGACATCGCCGCGAACTCCGATTCGACATTGATGAATTCGCACGGCGCGAGCTTGCCCGAGTCGACCATGCGCCCGAGGCCCTCGACAATGTGCGTCTGAGGCGAGATGGGGTAGGCGCAGATCACCTCGGGGCGACACAGCGCCACCGCCTCGGCGACGGCCGCGGAACCTTCAACCTGCTTCAGCACGACCGGCTCCCTGCATCTGTTGCAACACCCAGGCATAGGCGACATTGGCTGCGGCCACGTTGGCCGCCGCCACCTTCGCCGGAAATTTCTCCCCGATCGCGGCCGACACGGCATCCAGTGAAATGCGCGAGGAAATCGCTGCAAACCCGGCCAGCAGAGCGGCGTTCGGCACCGCGCGCCCGATGTGCTTCAGCGCCAGCTCCGTCGCCGGCACGGTACATAGCCGTTCCCGCCGGAATCCGGCGATGAAATCTCCGAGGCCCAGTTCCTCGAAGGTCTTCGAGGTGTTGATCACTATGTAGCCGTCGGGCGAGAGCCCGCCGAAGACGTCCACCTGGTGCAGCAGCGTCGGGTCCTGGATGATGACCGCGTCGGGTGACATGACCGGTTCACGCAGTCGTATCGGGCGATCGTCGATGCGGCAGAATGCCACGACCGGCGCGCCGGTGCGCTCCGACCCGAAACTCGGGAAGGCCTGCGCGTGCCGCCCCTCGCGAAATGCAGCGACGGAAAGCAGTTCTGCGGCGGTGACGACGCCCTGGCCGCCGCGCCCGTGGATTCGTACCTGGAACATGTGGCTCCTGCCCCCTGACCCGATTATGGACGATGTAGCCTCCGGGCAGGAACCGGCATCCGTGGGGACACGGATTGCATTGCGGGATTTCCCGCTGACGCGGAAACTAGGGCAAGGTTACAGCCCCGCCCGCCCGGGATCGGCTGGTGGATAACAGGGCAGAGGGAAGAATGACCGGAAACCTGACTGCATTGCTGGCCGGTGCGTCGGGCCTGGTCGGTGGCGAGTGCCTGAAGAGGCTGGTCGAATCGGCTGAGTATGGCCGCGTCATCGTCGTCACGCGGCGTGATCTTGGCGCTCCCGCGCGGCACCCGAAGGTCTCCCAGCTGGTGCTCGATTTCGAGCGTCTGGGCGACGAGCGCGACGAGCTTCGTGCGCACCACGTGTTCTGTACGCTCGGTACTACCATCCGCAAGGCCGGCTCGAAGGCGAAGTTCCGGCGGGTGGACTACGAGTATCCGCTGCGTCTCGCGCAACTCGCACGCATGAACGACGCGAGGCACTTCTCGATCGTGAGTGCGCTCGGCGCAAGCCGCTCGTCGCCGTTCTTTTATTCGCGCGTAAAAGGCGAGGTGGAGCAGGGCCTGCGTGCCATGCGCTGGCCGAGCCTGGCGATCTTCCGCCCGTCGGTGATCGCCGGCGAGCGAGGCGAGTCGCGCCCGCTCGAGCGAGTGAGTGAGCACCTGCTGAGGCTGGCGCCCGCCGCGTGGCGTCCCGTGGCGGCATCGGACATCGCCGCCGCAATGGTGGCCGTCGCCATCGAGTCGCCGCCGGACGTGACGATCATCGAGTCGCGGGACATTCCCGCCCGGGCACAGCTGCGGCGTTGACGCGTACGCGTGGCACCGCGGTCGCTCCATGCCCCTCTACGAACCGACCATTCCCTATCGCTATGTGGCCGTACTGGTCGCATTGCTGCGGGACCAGTATCCGCGCAGGGTGGTCGCGCGGCTGCTGTCCGCAGCGGGAGTCGAAGGCCCGGAGGAGGTGCCGGCCGATGCGTCGCTGCCGATGTCCCGGTTGGACCGGCTGCTGAGCACGGCCGGCGATCGCCTGGAGCGGCGCGATCTCGGGTTCGAAATGGGCCGGCGCATTACGCTCGATACCCACGTTACGCTGCGCCCTGCGCTCGAGCGATGCGCGACTCTGCAGGAGATGCTGCTGGTGATCGAGCGCTACTATCACCTGGTCACGCCGACCTTCGCGGCTCGCTTCGTGCCGGGGCGCCAGCGCTGTGAGTGGCGCATTCGCGTGGCGGCGCCCATGTCGCAGACCACCCTGCATGCATGCCTGGAGATGCATGCGGTGTCGGTACACGCCGATCTGTCGCGGATTTTCGGCGCCGACATGCGTGCCGACATCTACCTGTCGGCGCCGCCGCCGCCACATGCCGCCCGCTATCGCCGGCTCGCGCGCGCCCGTTTCCACTTTTCCTCGGGCGCCTTGCCCGAGGTCCGCTGTGTCCTTCCGACCGAGCTGCTTCATCGGCATGTCGCGCGAGTTCATTCGGAAGACGTGCCCGCCCCTATGGAAATCCGCTCGCCGTCGCAATCAGGCTTGCGACGCGCGGATCGTTACGGCGAGTGGGTCGGATTGATGTTGCGCGAAGCACAGGCCGTGCAACCGACAGTGGCGGATCTGGCCGCGCTACTCGATCTTTCGCCGCGTACACTCCGGCGCAGGCTCAACGCCGAGCGCATCAACTTCCGGGCTCTCGGAAGACGAATTCGCCACGAACGAGCCCGTGCGATGCTGCTCGACCCGGGCATTGCTATCCACCAGGTCGCCTACCAGCTGGGCTACAGCGACGCGACGGCGTTCAGCCGCGCGTTTCGTATCGCCGCTGGCGTTCCTCCGGCGCTGTTCAGAAACCACAACATTTGAATTGACCCCGTGTTCTGCCTCCGGGGCCTCCGCGCCCGGGTAGCGCCTGCCGACGCCCGGCGGCGCCCCATTGCCCGGCCTCATGCCGGGCAAGGTTGGCCACATTTGTCAAGCCGACGCGCCCAGCCGAGCCCAGAATACACTCCAGTTCCGCTGTCCCTCGATCGGAGGAGAATCGGGCGGCGGAGTCGATCAGGAGGGGAGACGATGACGCAGGTTGCGACGCGCGACACCTATACCCTGTGGGGTACCCCGCACTCGCTGTACACGGGCAAGATCCGCAGCTACCTGATCAAGAAGCAGGTGCCTTTCCGCGAGATCTTCCCGCCGCACCCGCGCTTTCGCGCGGAAATCACCCCGGCCCTGCGTCTGAAGGTGGCGCCTGTCATCGAAACGCCAGACGGTCGGATCCTGCAGGATACGACCGACATGATCGAGTACCTCGAGGCCGCCATCCCGGAGCCGCCGATGGTGCCACGCACACCGCTGCAGCGTGCCGTAGCTTGGCTGCTCGGCGCATTCGGCTCCGAGGGCATGCTGCCGGTAGCCATGTCCTACCGATGGACCTATCGAGCCGAGCAGGAGCATTTCCTTCGCGCTGAATTCGGGCGCGGCGTGCATGCGGGTCCGGACCGCGCGGCGCGCCTGGCCGCGGGCCTGAAGCTGATGAATTACTTCAACGACTTCCTGCCTCGCCTCGGCGTCACGTCCGATACGCTGCCAGCGGTTGAGACCGCGTACCTCGACCTGCTGGATGCGCTCGACATCCACTTCCAGCACCACCCCTATCTGCTGGGTGGCCGCCCGAGCATCGCCGACTGCGGCCTGATGGCGCCGCTGTACGGGCACCTGGCGCGCGACCCGGTCCCGGCCACGCTGATGAAGGAAAAGGCGCCGAACGTCTATCGCTGGAGCGAGCGCATGAACCTCGCCAGCACTGGCGACGGCGAGTTTCCGGACTATCCAGAGACCTGGCCTGAGGACGACAGTATCCCCGAGACACTGGAACCGATCCTGCGGCTTGTTTTTCAGGATTGGGGGCCCGATCTCGTGGCCCAGGCCGCGTCGTACAACGCCTGGGTTGCAGCCAATCCAGACCTTCCCGCCGGGCACCTGGTGTCGTCCGACGGCGTACGCACGGTACATCCGACGCTAGGGTCGATCGAATACACGATGCGCGGCTGCACGATCCGTCGCTTCAGCGCGCCGCACTCGCTCTGGCATTTCGAGAAGGCCAGCGCGCTGGCCCGATCGCTGACCGGCGAAGCGGCGCAACGATTCGCCGCGTTGATGGAGCGCACAGGTGGGGAGGCGACCATGTCGATCAGGCTGGCGCGGCCGATGTGTCGCAAGGACTATGTGCTGGTGCTGGCGTGACCGCCAACACGGTTGCCGGTCAGGCTCATGTCGACGATGCAGGAATGGACGCCGGCGTCGAGACGCGCAGGATGCACGTCAACGGAATCGAAATGAATGTCCTGGTCGCCGGGGAAGGACCGGACGTGTTGCTGGTGCACGGCTATCCCGACTGCCACCGGGTCTGGCGGAAGCAGATTCCAGCCCTGGTCAGAGCCGGCTATCGGGTGATCGCGCCCGACACCCGCGGCTGCGGCGAGACCGAGATCTCACCTGATGTTTCGGACTACAGCGTCGACAACCTTGTCATCGACATGGTCTCCCTGCTCGATGAGCTGCGGATCGAGAAGGCGCGCGTGGTTGCCCACGACTGGGGTGCGGGCGTGTGCTGGCCGCTGGCCATCCGTCATCCAGATCGCGTCGATCGCTATGTCGCCCTGTCGACCGGCCATCCAAATGCCTACCGGCGCGGAGGGCTGGCCCAGAAGATCAAGGGCTACTACACGATGCTGTTCCAGTTGCCGCTGCTGCCCGAATTGCTGCTCAGCTCATTTGGCTGGCTGGGGCTCCGCGTCATGGCGGGTTACCCGGAGGAACACGCCGAGTGGATCCGGCAGCAGTCGCGTCCAGGCCGGCTCCGGGCAGGCCTGAACTACTACCGCGCCAATCCCCAGGTGTTCATCTCGGGCCACGACGAAAACGCCGTCATTCCGGTCATGGGGGTCTGGAGCAGCGGCGACCGATTCCTGGCCGAAGCGCAAATGCGAAATTCCGGCGACTTCGTCGACTCACCATTTCGCTACGAACCCATTGACGGTGCCAATCACTGGCTGCAACTGAGCGGTGCGGAGCAGTTCAATCCGTTGATGCTCGAATACCTGGCTGCAGATTCGGGGGAGTTACACAAATGATCCTGGGAATAAACCACATCGCGCTGTCGGTGCCGGATCTCGATCGGGCCATTGAGTTCTACTGCGGGCTGCTCGGTTTCGAAAAGGGCGAGCGGATGTCCTGGAAGGCCGGTTCGTCCATGTCCGGGACCGCAGGCAGGATCCTGAACGTCAGTGGCACGGGTGCCGACGCGGTTCACCTGCGCGGCCCGAACCTGCTGATCGAGCTTTTCCAGTTCAAGGACTGCGATCCCAGGCCACAGGACCCCGAGCGTCCGCTGATCGACCATGGGATCACGCATTTCTGCATGGCCGTCAAGGACCTGGACGCCGAGTACGAGCGGCTGCAGGCGGCGGGAGTGAAGTTCCTGGGCGCCCCGGTGCGCATCGCGCCGGGGCTGCGAACCGTCTACGGCCGCGATCCTTTCGGCAATGTCATCGAGTTCGAGGAGGCCGCCGGACGCACGGTGCCCAGCCAGTCGGCGGTGACGGCGGTCAAGGGCCGCGCGTTCACGATCGCGTTGGGCATCCTGTTCATGGCGCTCTTTGCCGCTTTCTATCTCTGGCAGACGCCGTCGCTGTGGCGGAGCCCGATGACGGCTGCCGACGTCGACAGGTATGCCGCAGAACTCGAGAGGAACCTGGTCCAGCCGCCAGAGCAGAAGGCTGCATTCATCCAGCGGATCCGCGACTGGGCTTCGAGCGACGACGGCCGGCCGGTGCTGATGGTCAACCTGATGCGCTATCGAAGCACGCTCGGCGAGTTGCCGGCAGGCATCGAGTTCTCGGGCACGCCCCACGAGGCCAACGCCTACTACGAGTCGCGGGTCGCGCCGCTGGCGCTGAAGCGTGGCGAGTACCCGATGATCGGGGGCGGCGCCCAGTCGGCCAGCCTCATCCAGTCGGACGTCGACAAGGTCGACTGGAACAGGGTCGTGGTCATGCGCGCGCCCAGTCGTCGTGCGTTCATCGAGTTCATGGCCGACCCAAGCTATGGCCCGGCTGTCCCCTACAAATTCGCCTCCGAGGACGTCGTGCTGATACCGATCGACAGCGAAATGCTGGTGCCGGACCTGAGGTGGCTCGTCGGCGGCATGCTGCTGGTGGTTTACCTCGTGATCCTCTGGCGGCGCGCGGTCCGGGCCGGCTCGCCGGCAACCGTCGTGAGCAGGCCGTGATGAACGCGACCCCGCTCTCACCCCCGCTGGCGCAGATCGCGCTTTCGGTCGTCGACCTGCGTCGTTCCGAGGCCTGGTACCGCGAGGGACTGGGCTTCCTGCCAGCGGGTGGAAGTATCTTCATGATGAGTGGGCCGATTGCCGGCCGGGTCCAGGGAATCGCCGGCGCGGCCTCCTGCGCCTGGTGGCTGGTTGGTCGCAACCGCTGGTTCCAGATGGAGCTGTTCCAGTTCCGGCGGCCGCTCGCGAGGCTGAGGCCCACCGGCTACCGGCCCTGCGACATTGGTTACTCACGCATCGGTGTGCACGTCACCGACTTCGACACGGCGCTGGCGAATCTTGCCAAGCTCGGGAGCCTGCCGCTCGTGCCGCCAATTGGGGAGCGCGGTCGGCGACGCGCATGCGTCCAGGACCCTGACGGCATCCACGTCGAGATCATGGAACAGGATCCGCTTCCGCAGCCCGCAGGCAGCGAACACAGCAGCTGCCCGGTCGCCGTTCGCTCAGTGACGCTGTCCACGCCCGACTTCGACGGGTCCGTGGCATACCTGGCCGCGATCAATGGCAACGGGCCGGAGCACGTGCCGCTGCATCGGCCCGGAGCACGAGCAGCTGTGGGGCCTGGACGGCGCGACCTGCAGGCGCGCGGTGTTTCGGTCCGGAGACATCCTGGTCGAAGTCGTGCAGTACACGGACCCGGTCGGCCAGCCGTGGCCGCAGGGCTATCGGATCAGCGACCAGGGCATCCTGAACATTGCATACGGCCTGCGCTCGCAGACCGACCACCGGCAGGTCTACCAGCGTGCGCTCGCATTCGGCGCGCGACCGAACTGCAAGCCAATCTATTTCGACGGCGGCGGGGTCGTGTACATGAACGACCCATTGGGATTCTCAGTCGAGCTCGTCTGTGTGCCCCCGGGCGCTCGCGACGTCAAGTACGGCTTCGAGCCGCAGCCGCGCGACAAGCGACCGGTGCACGACAACGTCGAGGTGGCCGCATCGGTGCGGATCGATGCACCCGCCGAGCGGGTCTGGCGGATTCTCTGCGACCACGACGCGATGGGTAGCTGGATTGGCTTCGATGCAGTGCACCGGCGGCGCGACGGTAGTCCCGACGCCGATGGTGTCGGTTCCGAGCGGATCATGAAGGGCCGGCCCGGCACAGTCGTCGAACAGGTCACCGGAGTCGAGCCGGGCCGACGCATTCGGTATCGCGTCATTGAAGGCGGGCCCATCGTGTTCCACAACGGCGAGATCGTATTGCGCCCGGCCGGCGCGGGTTGCGAGGTCGACTGGTCGATTCGCTGTCGCAGCAGGATTCCGTTCCTCGGCGCGATGCTGCGCTTCGTCATGCAGGGGATGCTGGACAAGATGTTGTCGCGCGGCCTGAAGCCCTACGCCGAGCGCGTCGACGCCTGACATCGACCCCACCCCTAACTATTCCAGGCGAGAGAGCGATGGCCATAACTGATTTCAGGAACAAGACAGTCGTCGTGACCGGCGCAGCGGCCGGCATCGGGCGTGCGACCGCGATCGCGTTCGCACGCGAGGGCGCCAACCTGGTCATTGCCGACCTGAGACGGGAGGCACTGGAGCCAGTGCGCGAGGAGATCGAGGACCTCGGCGTCTCCTGCCTGCCGTACGTCGTCAACGTGGCCGACGAGGCGGCGATGAAAGCCTTCGCCGAGGCAGTAGACGTCCGCTTCGGCGCGCCCCACGTGCTCGTAAACAATGCGGGCGTCGGCTACCTGGGCCTGTTCCTGAAGAGCGACCTGGCGCACTGGAAGCGCATCCTCGACGTCAACGTGATGGGCGTCGTGCACGGCTGCTACTACTTCGTCCCGCTGATGATCGCGGCGGGCGGTCCGCGGAACGTGTTGAATGTTTCGTCATCGGCCGGCAATTTCCCGTCGCCTTCCATGGGCGCATACGCGGCATCCAAGGGCGCGGTAAGCATCTGGACCGAGGCGCTGAAGATGGAACTCGCGGACAGCAACGTGCACGTCACCACGATCTGTCCAGGTGTCGTCAACACGGAGATCGTGCGCGGCCACCTCGGGGTGGCACCGAGCGTGCCCGAGGCGACACTGCAGAAGATGAGCGAGTACTACGATCAAGTCGGATGCTCGCCAGAGGTGATCGCCAGCGACATGGTCAAGGCCGTGCGCAATGACGGCGATATCGTCCTGAGCGGTCCCAAGGCGGCGCTCGCCTATCACGTGCGACGAGCGTCAGTGAAGCTGATCCGCTCGATCATGATCGATTTCTCCCGAAAGGCCGGATACCTGTGACTCAACCGGCGCACTCGGGGCCTGAACAGATGGGGACGATCCAATGAAAGCCGTGGTATGCCAGCGCAGTGAATTGAGCGTGGTCGACCTGCCCGAGCCGATCCCGGGCCGAGGCCAGGTGCTGGTCGCGGTCCAGCATTGCGGCATCTGCGGTTCAGACCTGCACCTGCGCCACCACTGCGACCACATGCGGGACCTCGCGGCGCGGGTCGGCGCGGCGGACAACTTCCCGAGCAGCGCGGACCCGGTCGTGTTCGGGCACGAATTCTGCGCCGAGGTGCTCGACTATGGTCCGGGCTGCGAGCGCAAACTCAAGCGCGGCACGCGCATCGTCGCGCAGCCCATGCTCCGGACCAGCCGCGGTATCGTCAATCCCGGCCTGTCCGCGCACGCCAATGGCGCGTACGCGGAACGCATGCTGTTGCAGGAGGCGACCCTGGTGCCGGTTCCGAACGGACTCTCGTCGGAACTGGCGGCACTGACCGAGCCGATGGCGGTGGGCTGGCACGCCGTGCGTCGCAGTGAAATCGGGCGCAAGGACGTCGCCGTAGTCATCGGCTGCGGCCCGGTCGGCCTCGCCGTGATCTGTATGCTGAAGGCGAGGGGCGTCAGGCAGGTGGTCGCCAGCGACTTCTCGGCGCGCAGGCGCGAGCTGGCGACGGCGAGCGGTGCAGATGTCGTCATCGATCCGTCGGCGACCTCGCCGTACGCGGATTGGCAGGAGCAGGGCTTCTTCATGGACACGCCTGCGCTCATGGAGTTCGCGCTCAGCACGCGCGAGAAACTGGGAAGGCTGCCGGTGCCGTGGTGGCACGCCTGGCGCGTCGCCGAAGCCATCGGCGGGCCGCCGCCGCGACCGGTCATATTCGAATGCGTCGGCCTGCCGGGAATCGTGCAGCAGATCATCGACGGCGCACCGTTGATGTCGCGCGTGGTCGTCGCAGGCGTCTGCATGCAGGTTGACCGATACGAACCGGCGCTGGCGGTGATGAAGGAGATCGACCTGCGCTTCGTCATGAATCACACGCCGCTCGAGTACCGGGACACCGTTCACATGATCGCGGAGGGCAAGGTCAATTGTTCCCCCATGATCACCGGCGAGGTCGGGCTCGAGGGCGTGGATGCGGCCTTTAACGTACTCGCCGGGCCCGGGGTCCACGCCAAGATCCTCGTCAATCCGGCACAGCAGGGGACCGCCGTCGCGCAGCATTTGTCGCACTAGCCACGGGCCGGCCAGCAGAACACTGGTCGGCAGTCCGAATCCCGGCACCCCGATATGTCCAATACAGAGCGGATACAGAACATCGCCGCGGGAGAAGTCATGAGCCTGAAGGGAAAGAGCGTTTTCATAAGTGGTGGTTCGCGCGGCATCGGGCTGGCCATTGCGCTGCGCGCGGCGCGCGACGGCGCCAACGTCACGATTGCCGCCAAGACTGCAGAGCCCAACCCGAAGCTGCCCGGCACCATCCATTCGGCTGCCGCAGAGATCGAGCAGGCCGGCGGCAGGGCATTGCCTGTCGTCTGCGACATCCGCGACGACTCCCAGGTCGAGGACGCCGTTTCACAGGCGGTGGCAAGGTTTGGTGGCATCGACATCTGCGTCAACAATGCTTCGGCGATCAGCCTGTCCGGTACTCTGGCCACCGAACCGAAGCGCTACGACCTGATGCACGACATCAACTCGCGCGGCGCGTTCATGGTTTCGCGGGCCTGCATCCCGCACCTGCTCAAGTCCGGCAATCCCCACGTGTTGACCCTGGCGCCGCCCTTGAACCTAGTTCCGGACTGGTTCGCGCCCTATCCGGCGTACGCAATGTCAAAGTTCGCGATGAGCATCTACGCGATGGCGATGGCCGCTGAGTTCCGCGATCGGCGCATCGCGTTCAACACCCTGTGGCCGAAGACGCTGATCGACACGGCAGCGGTGCGTAACATTGTTGACGCTGGCGGCATTGCCAGGAGCCGTAAACCCGAAATCATGGCCGATGCCGCCTGGCACGTCCTCACCCGGCCCGCAAGCGAGGTAACGGGCCAGCACTTCATTGACGAGCAGGTGCTTGTTGCGGCAGGCGTCAAGGACCTGCGCTGCTACCGCGCCCAGCCGGGCGAGGGCGCGCTGCAGGTCGACCTGTTCGTGCCGGCATACTTGCGTACACCGCCGGACGTGCAGGTCTGAATTCGGGGGCGGTTCCCGCGTGGTCGGCCGCCCCGGCGGCGAGCTACATCAGTTCCACGGAGACCAGTGTCGCGCCGGTCGCCACCAGCGCCAGCAGTACGATGATGACTGCTGATTGAACCGCGGGCCTGCTGCTGGTGAGTCCGCCAGCAAGCACAACGACGGCCAGCACGCGCAACAGCCCGCTGGGGCTCAAGTCGATCTCGTGTTCAATTGCGATCTGCACGGCCATGCCGCACAGCGCCAGCGCGATCATCAGGCTGTAGAACCACGGTCGAGTCTCGTAGAAGTAGCGCCGCAGGTCGACAGTCTCCGCCTTGCCTATCGCGGGCACCATCAGGTCGCTGATCAGGTAGAGCAGCAGGGGCATGCTGAGCGTCAGCATCGCGTTGAATACGGTCCAGTGCGGACTGTTTGTGAACCTGATCAAAGCGAAAATCGTCACCACGTGGGCGGCCATCGTCAGGAACAGCCAGGCCCAATGCACCCAGTAGAAGCGGACGTGCTTGCGTTGCTCGATCATCGAGGCCAGGCCCTGCACAAGTTTCTCGATGCCGAGCCCCGCGATGATCGAGTACAGCATCAGCAGGATGTCCGTTGGGTCCATGCGAGCCAGCTCCCCGGTGAATCAGCGGTCGGGTCAGTGCGGACCGGCTGTCGTGCCGGACAGTTCAGCCTTGGCGATGCCGTAGACGTAGGCGAACCGGGCGTTGCCGGGCGCGAGTTCCGTCGCACGCTTGAGTTCGATCAGCGCTTCGTCGTTCTTTTTCTGCCGCACCAGCGACAGGCCCAGTGCATGGTGCAGCGTCGCGTCCCTGGGCGAGCGTGCGATGCCTTCTCGCAGGGCCGACTCGGCATCTGCCTCGCGATCCTGCATCCGCATCACGTCGGCCAGGTTGGCCCAGGCGGGCACGAACATGGGGTCAAGTGCGATGGCCGCGCGGAGCTCTGTCTCCGCATCGGCGAACTGCCCGCGCTCCGCGTAGTAGGTGCCGAGGTTGGTCCGGTTCTCGGGGCGGTCGGCGTTGAAGCGCTCGGCCGCTACGTACTCCGCGGCGGCTTTCGAATATGCCTCGGCTTCGGTGGGACCCAAAGCCGAGGCCGGCACCGGCGCGAGCGTACGCGCGGCCCTCATACGCACGTCCGTCACCGGGTCACGCAGCAGCGGCACGATCGGCCCGCGCTGCTCAGGCGGTACGGTGTCGTATACGCCGACGGCTGCGTGACGCACCAGCGGGCTCCGGTCCTTCAGTGCGGCCTCGGCGGATAGCGTCGCATTGTCGCCGCCGAGCTGCGCGAGGCGCTCGAGCGCCGAGGCGCGCGCGATTGCGGACTCGTCCTGGTTCGAGACCAGCTGCGCCAGCGCGATCGTGGCATCGGGCTCACCGCGATCGGCAGAGGCAAACGCCGTGGCGAAGTCCTGGAAGCCCGTCTTCGGGTGAGGGTAACGCTTCTTCAGTTCCGCCGCCGACCATGCAGGCGTGCGGTCCTCATGGCACTTGTTGCACGCATTGGGCACGCCGAGTGTCTCGCTCAGGTCCGGGCGCGGGATGCGGAAGCTGTGGTCATGGCGCGGGTCGACCACCATGTAAGTTGTGGTCGGCATGTGGCAGGCGGAGCATTGCGCCCCGGGTGTACCGGCCTCGTGGAAATGGTGCGCGGCCGTGTCGAATTTCGAAGCAAGGTGACACTGTGCGCAGACCGCGTTGCCCTCGGCGCGCAGCTTCCCGCCGTGCGGCTCGTGGCAGTCACCGCAGGTCACGCCCTTCGAGTACATGCGGCTCGAGAGGAACGAGCCCCAGTTGTAGACCTCGTCGCGCTGCTGACCGTCGGGGTAATACAGCCCGGGCGTGATCAGCGCCGGGATGTAGTGATCCTGCAGTTTCTCCCCGGCATGGTAGCCATTGGAGAATTGGCCGCGTCGCGAATGGCACTGCGCGCAGACGTCGACTTCCGTGTCCGCATCGCGG
Organism: uncultured Gammaproteobacteria bacterium; assembly: GCA_963793005.1. GTDB lineage: Bacteria > Pseudomonadota > Gammaproteobacteria > Steroidobacterales > Steroidobacteraceae > RPQJ01. Next base: position 1,381,256 of record CAWBYP010000002.1, on the reverse strand, counting down.
GCACGGCTGCGGGTCGCGTTGCCGGTTGCCGGATTGATCTTCCAGCCTGCGCTGCGGCGTTCGCCAAAGTGCACGGTGAGCCCGTTCGACTTCGCGGTCGTGCTGTCGCTCGCGGCCGCTTCGGCCCATGCGACATGTGCGGTGCCCGGTCCATGGCAGGCCTCGCAGCCTACCGTCGGCTCGGCCCAGCGCGTCGTGAAGGTGTTGGTCGCCGCGTCGTAGTTCTTCTGCAGGTCGGTCGCGTGGCAATCCGCGCACATGTAGTTCCAGTTCTGTTGCCGTTTCGTCCAATGGAGCTCGTCCGCGTGGTCGATGCGCTCGTCGGGGTAGAGGTGAAACCATCTCTGGCCGCCGTCGGCTCGCGGTCGTGAGTCCCAGGCGACCGACAGCGCCTGCAGCCGACCGCCGCCGATGTCCAACAGGTATTGCTGCAGCGGGTACACGCCGAAGGTGTGCTGCACCTCGAAGTCGGCCAGCTTCCCGTCCGGACCGTCCGTGCGCACGATGAATCTTCCGTCGCGGCGGAAGAACGTGCTCGTGACGTCGTAATGCTCGAAGCTGGCGTCGTTGAAGTCGCCCAGCACCGACTGCTCGGTCGGCGCCTGCATTGCAAGCGCGTGCTGTGAATCGCGCCACGCGACAGACTCCTTTTCGTGGCAATTCGCGCAGGCCCGCGAGCCGACGTATCCGGCAGGCTCCGGCTGTCCTGCAGTTTCGATCCCGGACTGCTGGGTCGAAGGCGGCGAGCCGGCGAGCATGCCGGAGCGCCAAAGCACCACGGCAATCACGATGAGCGCAGCGATTCCGAGGACGACGGGCCAGTAACGGGGCTTCAAGGAACTTCTCGAGGAGACAGGCGGAACTCAATTGTGCCGACTGGCCCGCGTCATTGACAGCGGCGTGCGCAGGCCCTGCAATACCCTCGTCCAGCCGTCCTGAGGGGTGATGACAATGACACGAGTCCGGGTGCCTTCGCTGAGAGTCCTGGTTGCTTTGTGCCTTCTGGTCGCGTCAGTGGCGGGGGCAGCGACGCCGCCGGAGACCTGGGACGGACTCGAATACCGCAAGACCAAGGGACTCGACGCCGTTTATGTCCGGCCCGGGGTTGAAATCAAGGCGTACGGGAACCTGGTCCTGGCACCCGTGCAGGTAGCCTTCGACAAGGACTGGGATCCCAACAGGAATTCCCGCGGTACATCCGGCAGGTTGTCCGCCGCCGATATGCAGGAAATCCGCGACGAGATGGCCAGTGAATTTCGACGCATCTTCGGTGAGGAACTCGCGGCGGCGGGGTACGATGTGGTCGCGAAACCGCTCGACGATACACTGGTCGTCGCTGCTGGACTTGCGGACGTCTACATCAATGCCCCGGACAAGATGACCGCGGGTGGATCCCGTTCCTACACGATGAACGCGGGCCGCATGACGCTTGTCATGGAGCTGCGCGACGGGCCGACTGGTCAACTGCTGGCGCGCGTCGTGGACAGGTACGCTGGAAAACAGACCGGCTACGCGACGATTGCGAACAGTGTCACCAATTCGGCCGAGTTCCGCCGCGCCGTCACCGACTGGGCGAAGCGCCTGGTGAAGGGGCTCGATCGGCTCGAGGGCAAGGGAAAATAGCGGTCAGCGCCTGCCACCACCGCGGAAGCCTCCGCCGAAACCACCGCCGATTCCGCCGCCGAACGAGCGGCCACCGCCCCAGCCGCCGTTGTTGAATCCGCCGCGGTCGCCGCCGAATCCGCCGCCGCCCCAGCCCGAACTGCGTGAGTAGGTCTGGCCGTTGCGCGCGTCGTCGAAAGTCGTCGAAGAGTCGCGCTGGAAGCCGTCCGAGCCCATCGATGCGGAGGCAGAGCGATCCACAGTGCTGCCGCCCGCGGTAGTCGCCGACCTGTTCGAATCGTAGCTGCGCGAACCGGTCTCGGTATCGTACTGGCCCGAGCGGTCGACGGAGCCTGTCGTTCCGTTCGCCATGTCAAAGGTCCGGTCGGTGGACGTGTCGACATTTCCGTTGTTGGGGTTATAGCTGCGGTTCCCCGAGTACGTCCCGGTGGTGCCCGTGCGCGCGTCGGCATAGTCGCCCTGCGCGGTCGTGCCGACCTTGCCGTTTGAATCCTGGTACCAGCTGCGCGTGCCCGAGGCCACAGTGTCACCGTAAGCCCGGTAGACGTTGGTCGCCTCCGAGACCGTGCCGCAGCAGGTCGTGCCCCAGTACGCCGGGGCGTAGTAAGGCGTCCCCCAGTACCAGTACGGGTCCAGCGCCGCGGGGTAACCGAAGGCATACGCGTAGCCAACGTACGGGTTGTAGATCGGCACGGCGTCGATGCCGTAGGTGAGCGGTACCGGGTAGAAGTCGTCGCCGATCCAAGGCTGGTACCAGTAGCCCGTGCCGTATACCACGGTGCCGTCCGTGGTGACGACCGAACCCGTGTACCCGGGCGTATAGCCGGTGTCCACGTACTCGGGCGTCGCGTCGTAGATCTCCGCGTAGGTGACGTAGAACAGTGGCGAGCTCGGGGGGATCGTGTAGATCACGGCCGGTACCGAGGTCGCCACGGTCCACGGCCCCGTGACGTTGTCCGCCGTGAACCATACACCGGTCTGCAGCGCATAGAACGAGTCCGGTGCGACCCGGATAAGTGGCAGGTCGGAGTTCACGACATAGGAAAGCGGCGTGCCGTCGATCGACCGGTATTGCGGGGCACCATCAAAGGCTGGCGTGAACGCAGGTCCGTTCGCGAGCGGCACCCGCGCGGTTTGCGGGATGGTCGTGGCGATCACGGCCTCCTGTGCCTGCGGCGTGCCCGCAACGGTCGAGAGCACGACTCCTGCCGGCGTGCCCGGCGGGATCTGCGCGAACGACGCGGGCAGCGCGCTGTTGGGCACGTAGCTCCACGGCCCGTTCAGCGAGGCCGCGCGGTACCAGCGACCCGAGATGACCACGAAATACAGGTTGCTGGTCGTCTCCACGATGACGTCGGAGGTCGTATTGCTGGCCCACAGCAGACCCGTGCCCGGAATCGGCGTGAAGTCCGGCTTGCCGGCGAACACGATGAGTTCGGCGGCGTCGTGTGCGACGTAGATGGTCGGGGCGCCCGCTGCGAGCGACGCCTTGCGCTTAGCGTTCGGCCCGCCGTCCAGCAGGTCCACGACCCCGACCTTGGATAGTTTTTCAGCCGTCGCATCCAGCGATGCAGGCGGCTCCTTGGCGACTTTCCAGGGCCCGTCCACCGACGGCGCCTGCATCCAGCCGTCGTACACATGGAGAAAGTATGGCGGCTCCGGGCCATCGCGCAGGATCAGGAACCGCGTGTTGATCACGCGGCTCAGCCCCGTGCCGGCGACCGGCTTGACGACCGTGGCACCGTGGATCGGTATCAGCAACGCCGGCGTTTCGCTGACGATGATGCGCGGTGGCGAGCTCTGCACCGGCACGCCCTGCGGATGCATCCTCTGCGCCGCCGCGAGCGAGGCCTGCACGAAACCAAGCGAAACTGCACCGGGTGGGTTCGAGGCGTAGAACTGCCGCAGTTCAGCCAGCACCGATGCGCCGCCGTCGGACATTGACGGGAAGTTGGCGCGCAGCAGCCGCACGCCGTCGAGAATTACGGTCTGCGACGACTGGTCGACTTCGGTCTGTGCGGTCGCCCAGAGCACGCCGAACACAGGGCCGGACGACCCGTTCACGGTGACGCTGACAGCCGCCTGGACATTGATTTCATCGTCCTGCCACCGCTCGACCTGCGGCTGGTAGACCAGCGCAAGTCCGTCGGACAGCGGCACCTGGCGGGGCCAGCGTCCGGGCGACTGTTGCCCGCCGTCCTGGGCACCTGCTTGTTCGACGCCCGGTGCGTCGGGCTGCGGACCCTGCTGCGCAAGCGCATCGAGGCCGGTCACGGACAGGAGCAGTGCGACGGCAGTCGCGGCTGTGGAACGCATCATTGGTGTGTCTCCGCTGCGCCGGCGCGGCCGGACGCCATCAGGTTTCCGCGGTCGGTGGTCGGCACGCGGACTGGTGCCGCAGTCGCATTCGGTCGACTATTTCGGGAACATGAACTGCACCTGCGCCCGCAGCTGCCAGTCCGGCCCGTAATCCGGGGTCACGACGTTGTAGTAGGCCGAGACCTGCGTGTTCACCGGCAGCTTTCCGAGGTGGAAGATCTTGCCTACGCCACCGCCGATCGGAACGGTCCAGGTATCGCCACTGTCGGCCTGCCAGTTTGCGGTGATGATCGGTGCCGTCGTGAGGTACGCGCCGCCCTTGAAGTTGTAGTTCAGGAACGGCTGCACGAGCATCTGGTTGATCGGTGGTGATGAGCTCGAGTTCGTCACCGACCAGATGTTGTTGGCGAGCACGCCATACACCCACGGGCTGCCATGCTCTATTTTCAGCACGACCGCGGTGGGCCCAAGGCCCCAGCGCTTGTTGCCGAGCACGTCGCTGGTATGGGTCGGCAACTGCGCGATACCGCCCACGCCCCAGATGAGGCCTTTCGGCGTCGCCGGCGAGAGGAATGCCGAGAACTGCGTGTCACTCAATCCGAACGTCGAACCCTGGCCCGGGTAGAGCGCCGGCTGCCACAGCAGCGGAAAGATCGTGCGCGTGATGATGTTCCATTCTTCGTTCAGGTGGATCGGGTACACGGGCTGGATGTTCAGGATGTCCTGGGTCTTGTCGAGCGGACCGTAGTTGAAATTGGTGTTGTTCTGGAACGGCACGCTGATCAGGTTGCCGACCGGGTTCTGCGCCAGCTTGGCCAGTTCCTCGGTGGACAATTCGGCGCGGGCCGCGCCGCAGGCAAGCAGGGTCAACGTGATCCCTGTCGCCAGCGTTGCCGCATTGGTTTTACGCATGCAGGAGCGTCCTTATTGCTGCCGGGGTCCGCGCTATTCGCGCGGGCCGCCGGCGAAACAGCCGCTGCCGTCCTGCGGGCAGACCACGATGATGGTCTGGCGCTGGTTGCAGCCTTCGACGCCGATCGTGTACTCGGCGCGCTCGACACCGAAACGGATCGAGACTGGCGCGATCATCTGGCGCGACAGCACCTGGCCGGTGGCGCTAGGGCAGTTCATGTCGAAGCTGACGCGCTGCACGGCGGTGCTCACCGCCTGCTGCTGCTCGGCATCGAGCTGCTGGCCCGTGGACTGGCAACCGGCAAGGCCGACGAGGCATACGGCCGTGACCGTGAAGAATACTGCATATTTCATGGGTCTCTCCTAACGGGGGGAGTCTGTCTGCTTGTTTGTTGCTTGTGACCAGCGGTCGCGCAGCTCAGCGCATTCAATGGCCGCGACTGTAGCTTAGCACCACGTCTCATGCATGTTCCACGCGCCGTGTGGCCCCGTCCCGGATGGCGGTGCCTGGCCCGGAGCCCGGCCGCAGCCCCGTGCGACAACTGGCCGTCCCGAATCCCGTAAACTGGCCTGCAACCGACGGGGTGCAGGATGCCTGACATGACGCACGCGCGATTCCGAATGCTGCGAGGACTGCTGCTGGTCGCGCTCACATTGCCGCACGCGGGCGTGGCCCAGGCGCCGCCTGACGATCCTCAAGCCGTGATCGCCGAACTGCAGAATCAACTCGCCCAGCGCGACAAGGCGATCGGCGAGGACACGACGCTGAGCCCGGCTGCGCGGCAGGCTGAAGAGGCGGTCATGCAGCAGGTCGATGCACAGCTCCAGTCAGCGCTGTCGGATCGCGCCGACGCCGCCGAGCTGGTCGAGCAGCGTCTTGCGGCGCCGACGATACTGAGCCGGCTTGCGGGCGGCGGGACCCTGATGCCTGCGACCGCGCTGCCGGAAGGTTGGAGCGACGGCACTCAGGCGCAGCTGGAGGCCGTGCTGGCCGAGGTCAATGCGGCCGCGCAGGTGGCGTCCCAGCGTGTCAGCCAGTTGCAGGTACAGGCCAGCGACCTGAGCAGTCGTGTGCCGCTGCTCGGAGCCGATCTAGCGGCAGCCAGGCAATCGCTGTTGGAGGTCCAGGGCGCGATCGCCCAGTCTCGCCCGACCACGGACAAGGGCGACAACCAATCCGGGCAGAGTGGCCTGCTGGAGAGGGCGCGTGCCCAGGCGCTGCTCGCGAGGATCGCGCTGATTGAAGAGCAGCGTGATGGCGCCGACCTGCGCGGCCAGTTGCTGGCGGCCGAAATTACCGACGCCGAGCGGCAGGTCGAGGCCCTGAACGCGGAACTCGCTGCGGTCCGCGACGTCGTTGCCCGGCGCCGCGTGTCTGACGCGATTGACGGATCATCCCGGTGGCAGGCGTCGGCCGTGGGTCATCACCCGGAAATCGCGCGGCTCGCGCAGACGAATCGTGAGCTGGCTGCGCTCTACGTGGGGCCCTCGGCGATCACACACCAGATCGACGCGGCCCAGGCGGGCCTGTCCGAAATAGAGCGGACGATCGCCAGCTTCCAGGCGGACTCGCAGGTCCTGCGCAGTCGCCTGGCCGCACTCGGACGGTCTGTTGCTGCCGGCGTCCTGATACGTGAATCGTTGAGGAGCCTGCCGCCGGTGACGAAATTCCAGGCGGAGATCGCGTCGCGTCGGGCCGTGATCGACGAAACGCAGGTCCGGATTGTCGAGCTGACCTCGCAGCGCCAGCGCCTGGAGCGCAATTTCGCCGGGGTGACCGACGAGTTGGTCGGGGATATCGCCGGGCTCCGGGCCAACCAGCGGGAAGAAGCCAGGGACGTGGTCGGATCGCTGCTGAAGTCGCGCTCCCAGATCCTCGAGCCGCTGATCCGCGACCTGGAGCGCTACGTCGGCGTGTTGAACGAGTACCAGGACCAGCAGCGCGCATTCGTCGCCAGTGTTGAGCAGATTCGCGAGCGCCTGAGGGGCCAGGAGCCATGGGTCCGGAATGCGCGTGGCGTGAGCCGTGTCGACTTCCAGCAGGCCCTCGGAGGGATGCGAGCGCTCGTAGCGCCGGTGTTCTGGGCACAGGGCGCCCGAGCCACCGGGACGGCGGTCCGGAGCCAGCCCTGGGGGTTCGGGGCGATGGTGCTGGTGATCCTGGGTGGAGTGATGCTGATGGTCACGCTGCGCAGGCGCCGGTTGTCCAGTACCACCGGTGCCAGTTCGTCCCGGGTCTCATACACCAGCTGCCTGGTCGGGTCGCTGCTGAACGGACTCGCCTTGATGGTGATCATCGCCGCGCTGGGTCGGGGGCTCGCGTCGATCGACGGGGCGCCGACGGGGTTGCACGTCCTGGGCCTCAGTTTGATCGAGGCCTCCGTCGGTGGATTTGGCGTGGGCATGATTGCCGCGCTGTTTGCCAGTCGCGGCGGCATCGCTAATTTCCGGCCCGACCTGTCACCTGTCGCCGCGCGCGGTCGCGAGGCAGTGTGGCTGCTCACCGTAATCCTGGTACTCGCTCTCGCGAGCCGGATGTTGTTCGCCGCGCACTCGGACGGCGCCGCGGCGCATGCGGACCTGGCCGCCAGGCTGTGCCTGATGTTGAGCGCAATCGTCATGGCGGTGATGATCCACAGGGTTTTGAGCCTGGAGCTGCGGCGGGCCGCGGCATCGGGCAAGCGGGGTACGCGCGGGGCCTGGACTGCCGCCTACGTGGCGGCGATGCTCGTGCCCGTAGCGTTTCTCTGGCAACTCGAGCAGGGATTCCTGGTCGGCGCCCTGGACCTGACGCGGTCCCTGCTTGGAACCCTGCTGATGATTGCTACCGTGGCCACGGTGCACGTGATGATCTCGCCGCGGGACGAAGCGGGCGCGGTGACCTCGAGTGGTGCGGACGCGGCGCGGCGACACGGCCGCGACAGGTTGTGGCGCGTGGGTATGCTGGTGGTCGCGGCGGCGCTGCTCCTCTGGATCTGGCGCGACGTGATCGTCGCATTTGGTTACCTGCGGAACGTCGTGTTGTGGTCGACAGAAACGGCCAGCGGCCTGCGGACCGTCACCGTCGCCAACATGCTTGCCTGCGTTGCGACCCTGGCCGGCACCCTGCTGACATTCTGGGTGCTGCCGCTGCTGACTGGAACCAGGTCGCTGGATACTGTCGCGCGCGGTGTCGGCACGCGCTATGCGGTCGTGACGCTGCTCCGCTACGTCGTGCTCCTGGTGGGCGTACTGGTTGCATTCACGTTCCTGAACATCGGCTGGTCGAAGATCCAGTGGCTCGCGACCGGCCTCTCCGTCGGTCTTGGATTCGGCCTGCAGGAGATCGTCGCCAACTTCTTCTCGGGGCTCATCCTGCTGTCGGAGCGCTCCATCCGGGTCGGTGACATGGTCGCGGTTGGCGACCAGACCGGAGTGGTCACGCGCATCCACGTGCGTGCTACCACGGTCCGGGACTACGACGGCCGCGAGATCCTGATCCCGAACAAGGAGATGGTGGCATCGAAGGTCACCAACTGGACGCTGAGCAACACCAAGCGCCGCATCCAGGTGGTTGTCGGTGTCGCGTACGGGTCGGACACGGCATTGGTGGAGCGCCTTCTGCTGGAAGCAGCGGCGCAGACGCCGGGAGTGCTCGCGGACCCGGCGCCGAACGTCGCGTTCGAGCTGTTCGGGGACAGCGCACTGCAGTTCCGGCTGTATTGCTGGATGGCGACGGCCGATCGTGCCGTCGTGACCAATCACCTGCTGCACGTGCGCATCGAGGAGATACTGCGCGTGAACGGCATCTCGATCCCGTTCCCGCAGCGCGACCTGCACATGAATACGGCGGCCCCACTGGAACTAAATACCGTGGGCGCGAAATAACCAGGATATTTTTCTATGCGATACCTGCTGCTCAAATGGCGGGCTGATCAGTACGTGCGCGCCGCGCTGCTGTGCTGCGCAATCCTCGCCCCTGTGGCCGCCGTGCAGGCTGCACCGAAGACCGACATCGTCTATTTCAACAATGGCGACCGGCTGACCGGCGAGATAAAAGGCCTCGAGAAGGGCAAGCTGGAGTTGAGCACCAGCACGGCGGGCACCGTGGACATCGAGTGGGACAAGATTGCGCGCATCGAGACCGGCCAGTACCTCGAGGTCGAGATGTCCAGCGGAACGCGTTACCACGGTCGCGTGCCGGAGGCGCAGCAAGCGGGTTCGATCCGCCTCGCGGCTGACGGCGAAGCAGCCGCGGAGCCCGTCGCGATGGCCGACGTCGTCCGGATCGCTCCCATCGAGTACGGTTCGCTCGCCAAGCGGCTCGATGGCTACCTGACGGTCGGTTTCAACTACGCCAAGGCCGACAACCAGACAGAGTTCGACTTCAGCGGCGGCTTGAGTTCGCGTAACGAGATCAGGGAGTGGTCGCTGGACGCGCAGGCGACGCTGAATGCGCAGTCGAATGCGCGAACCACGAGCATGTACGACGTGACGCTGGCCAACAAGCGTTTCATGCAGGACCGGTGGTTCCAGCAGTACTTCGGCTCGGTGCAGGGAAACGAGGAACTCGGGCTCAACATCCGCGAAATCCTCGGTGCCGGCATCGGCCGGTTCCTGGTGCAGGACATGCACCATGAGTGGTCGCTGGTCGCGGGACTCGCCTACGACCGGGAGGACTTCGAGAGCCAGCCGATCCGGAACAGCATCGAGGGAGTCCTGTCGACGCAGTATTCATTCTTCCAGTACGACACGCCGAAGCGCTCTTTCGATGTGGGGCTCGCATTGTTCCCGAGCCTGACCGAGTCGGGGCGCATCCGCGCCGAGGCAGACGTCGACTGGCGCATCGAGCTTGTGGAAGACTTTTTCTTCGACATGAGCTTCTACGGCAGCTACGACAGCAAGGCCGACCCGCAGGCGTCCTCGAACGTCGACTACGGGGTGATCACTTCGCTCGGCTATACGTTCTAGCGCTGGACCACGGTCGGAACACCCAATGGCGCGAATAGCGATCGGCGGCTTCCAGCACGAGACCAACACGTTCTCGCCGGTCTGCGCGGACTTCGCCGCGTTCGAAGCACCTGACGCATGGCCGGGTCTCACGCGGGGTGCCGCCTTGTTCGATGCGGTAGACGGCATCAATCTCCCGGCGGCCGGCTTCGTGCGGGAGGCTCGCGGCCTGCGCCACGAGTTGCAGCCACTCGCCTGGTGTTCGGCGCAGCCATCGGGTCGCGTGACACGAGATGCGTTCGAGCGCATTGCAGCGATGCTGCTCGACGATCTGCGGGCAGTCCGGGACCTGGATGCCGTCTACCTCGACCTGCACGGTGCGATGGTCGCGGAGCACGTTGATGACGCCGATGGCGAATTGCTGCGGCGTGTGCGCGAAGTCGTCGGGCCGGTCGTGCCGGTGGTAGCGAGCCTCGATTTCCACGCCAACATCTCGCCGCTGATGGCCAGCCAGGCGACGTCGCTGGTCTCCTACCGCACCTATCCGCACATCGACATGGCGGAGTGCGGCGCGCGGGCGGCGCGGCTGGTACATGATCTGCTGCGCGCCCCACGACCAACGGCGACGCTGGAGCAGGCGGATTTCCTGATTCCGCTGACGTCTCAATCGACGCTGGTCGAGCCGATGCGTTCACTGATGGCAGGGGCGCAGGCCGCTGAGCGGCCGCCGGTCCTGTCAGTCTGCCTCGCGCCAGGATTCCCGGCAGCAGATGTCGCGGATTGCGGACCGTCGGTGTACGCGTGCGGTGGTGATGCGCGGGCAGTCGCGAAGGCGGTACGCGAGCTTGCCTCCGAGCTGCGCCGACGAGAAGGCGAGTTCGCGCTGCAGCTGGTTGGCGTCGAACAGGCTGTCGCGGAGGCCATGCGATCACGGCCGCCGCGGGGTCGGCCGCTGATCCTCGCCGATACACAGGACAATCCGGGCGCTGGCGGCAATGCCGACACGATGAGCCTGATCAAGGCCCTGCTTGCGAGCGGCACGCAGCGGGTGCTGGCCGGCGTGATCTGCGATCCGGAGGCCGCAGTCAGGGCCCACACGGCGGGCGAGGGCGCGACGCTCGACCTGCGCGTCGGGGCGCGAACCAGGACTGATGGTGAAACACCGCTGGCAGCCCGCTTCAAGGTGCTTGCGCTGGGAGACGGGCGCTTCACTGGAACTGGCCCGTTCTACCATGGCGGGCGCTTCGAGCTGGGTCCAATGGCCCTGCTCGAGGTCGGTGGCGTATGCATCGCGGTGGCCAGCCGCAAGCAACAGGCGGCCGACCAGGCGATGTTCCGTCACCTGCGCGCGGAGCCGGCGGATTTTTCCGTACTGGCACTCAAGAGTTCGGTGCATTTCCGGGCCGACTTCGGCGCGATGGCGAGCCGTATCCTCGTGGTCGAGGCTCCCGGCCCGAACATTGCAGATCCGGGAAAGCTGCCATTCGAGAGGCTGCGGCCCGGAATGCGTACCGGCCCGCGGGGGACATGATCAAAGTACACTGAGGCACTTTCGTTGGCCGCCGCCGGCCAGGTCGGAAAAGGAGACTTCGATGCGCAGGATCCTGGTTGCAATTGACGGGTCGGACACGGCGCTGCGGGCGCTCGATTTTTCAATTCAGCAGGCGAGTCACGCGCCGGCGGCCGAACTCCATGTGCTGTCCGTCCAGCCGGCACTGAGCAACTACACTGCGGCGGAGATCTACGTGACTGCCGAGCGCATCAGGCAGGTTGCCACCGAGCGCGCGAGTGCCGTCCTCGAGGCGGCCGAGAAGCGATTGAAGCTGGCCGGCTGCAGTTTCAATCTGGAGCAACTTGAAGGCGAACCAGCCGAGACGATTACAAGCCGGGCCGCCGAGCTTGGCTGCGAATCGATCACCATGGGGACCCACGGCCTGAGTTCATTGGGCATCCTGCTGATGGGATCCGTGGCGCAGAGGGTCGTGTACTACACCACGGTGCCGGTGACGCTGGTGAAGTAGCTGCCGACGGGAGGGCGGCGAAACGCGCTGCGCTCACTTCCCGTAGTAGTACTCCGGCAGCCAGAGCGCGACCTGCGGGAACGCAATGACGATCGCCAGGCCTACGATCATGATGAGCACGAACGGAATGATCGACCGGTAGATGTCGATCAGCGTGATTTCCGGCGGCGCCATCGCCCGCATCAGGAACAGGTTGTAGCCGAAAGGCGGGGTCATATAGGCGATCTGGCAGGTGATCGTGTAGAGGATGCCGTACCAGATCGGGTTGAATCCGAGCGCGATGATCAGGGGTACGTACAGCGGCGCAACGATGATGAGCATCGCGGTGTCGTCAAGGAAGGTCCCCATCAGGATGTAGGTGAGCTGCATAAGCACCAGCACCTGCCAGGGCTCCAGGCCCCATTTGTCGAGGAACAGGATCTCGATCGCCTTCACCGCCCCGAGGCCATCGAATACTGCGCCGAACGCGAGCGCCGCCAGGATCACCCACATGAACATGGCGCTCACGGCCAGGCTCTTCCTGAGCGTGTCTTCCATGACCTTGCGCGTGATGCGGCCCTTGTACCAGGCAACCAGCGTGGCCGCAGTCGCGCCGACCGCCGAGCACTCCACCATGCTGGTGACGCCCATCAGGAACAGGCCGGTCATCGAGAAGATGATCACCAGCGGCAATATCCCGGCACGGAGCAGCCGGACCTTCTCCCCCCAGGTGATCTGTTGGCGTTCTTCCAGCGGCAGCGGCGGCCCGAGCTGCGGCTGGATCTGGCAGCGGATCAGGATGTAGGCGATGAACATCACGGCCAGCATCATCCCGGGCAGCAACCCCGCCAGCCAGAGCTGCCCGACCGGCTGGCGGGCGATCATGCCGTAGAGCACCAGCACGACGCTGGGTGGAATCATGATGCCCAGCGAACTGCCGGCCTGGATGACACCGGTCACCATCGTCTTGTCGTAGCCACGCTTCAGCAGCTCCGGCATCGCGATGCTGGCCCCGATTGCCATGCCCGCCACGCTCAGGCCATTCATGGCCGAGACCGCGACCATCAGCAGGACCGTGCCGATGCCCAGCCCGCCGCGCATCGGACCGGTCCAGACGTGGAACATGCGGTAGAGGTCGCCGGCGATCCCCGACTCCGAAAGCATGTAGCCCATGTAGACGAACATGGGCAGCGTCAGCATCGGATACCAGTTCAACAGCGTGATGGTCGAGGCAAACGGCATCTCAATCGCGCCTTCGCCCCACAAGGCCAGGGCAAAGACGGTGGCTACGAACCCGATGGCGCCGAAGACGCGCTGCCCGCTGATGAGCATCAGCATCATCATCGAGAACATCAGGATCGCAATCGCCTCGTAGCTCATTCGATGTCCCTGCCGGTGAACTTCGCGACGTCCCGGAAGAAGATCGCGATCGCCTGCAGCAGCATCAGCGCGATTCCCACGGTCATGATGATCTTGATCGGGGCCATCGGCGGCGCCCAGGCGGAATAGTTCTTCTGCCCGTACTCGAGCGCGTATGCGGAGCTGGAGATGCCGCCGCGCACGAGGACGACCAGGTAGAAGACCAGGCAGAAAGCAGTCGTCGAATCCACGAACGCGCGGGTTTTCGGTTTCCAGCGTTCGTACAGCGCATCCATCCGGACATGTGCGTCGAGTTGCAGGGTGTAGCCGCCACCGAGCAGGTAATAGGCGGCCATCAGGAACTGCGACATCTCGATGACCCAGAGGAAGGAAGCCCTGAATACATATCGGGAGATGGACCCGAACAGCAGCACGCCCATCATCACGAGGACCATGTACATGACCAGGAAGCCGAGGACGCGGTTGATCGCATCGACGTAGCGGACATAGGCCTTGATGACTCCAGGCATTGCCCGTTCGCTACTGGTTATCGGCGGCTCGGTGATCTGCATTCCGGGTCCGGATACTTCAGTCAGGTCGATTCACGGCAGGCGACCGGCGGCAGGCAGTTCTTCCCCGGCCCGGTCATGGTCGGCCGGGGAAGTGTCCTGCTGTTCGATCCTCGTTCAGGGCTCCGATCAGGTGTAGCGATACGGGGGTCCCGCCTTGGCCATCAGGTCGTTGTAGTCCCTGAATATCTGCACGACCTTGGCGCACCTGGGGCTCTTCGCAGCGATCTCGTCCCAGAACTTGTGCGCCTCCGCCTCGACCGTGTCCCATTCAGCGGCCGCGATGGTCGTCAGCTTCATCTTTTCGCCCGTCACGCGCAGCGATGCCTCACCGGCCCAGTACCAGTGCTGCCGGTAGTAGTTGGAGCTGTCCATGCAGAGGTTGAACAGGGTCTTGAGGTGCTCGGGCACCTTCTCCCAGGCCGCGGTGTTGGCGAAATAGGATCCGATCCACGCTCCGGAGATATTGTTGGTGAGGAAGTACGGGGTCACATTGGCCCAGCCGACCGTGTAGTCCTCGGTGATGCCGGACCAGGCGATACCGTCGAGTTCGCCGGTCTGGATCGCCACCTCGACGTCCCCCCAGGGCAGCGTGACCGGAACCACGCCGAATCGGGACAGGAATTTTCCGGCTGTCGGGAACGTGAATACCCGCAGGCCTTTCAGGTCCGCGAGCTTCTTGATCGGCTTGACGGTATTGAAATTGCACGGGTCCCAGGAGCCGGCGCCAAGCCAGGTCACGCCCTCGACCTCGCCATAGGCTTCCTGCCAGATCTCGTTCAGCCCGTACTTGTAGAACAGCGCGGGGACATCGAGGCTGTAGCGGGTCGCAAACGGGAAGTATCCGGCGAACACCGCCACGTCAACCGGGGCTGCGATGGAGTCATCGTCGCTCTGCACCGCATCGATGGTGCCCGCCTGCATGGCACGGAAAAGCTCGCCGGTGGGGACCAGCTGATCGGCGAAATACAGCTCGATCACCATCTCGCCGTTGGCGGCCTTGTTGAAGGCCTCGATCGAAGGCTTGATGACGTGTTCAGCCAGCGCCGCGCCGGCATACGTCTGGAGCCGCCACTTGATTGTCGTCTTCTTGGACGTCGATACGGCCGGCGCGCCTACCTCGCCCGTGCCCTTGTCCTTGCTGCCGCAGGCGGCAAGAAGCGCCGTGGACGTTGCCGTGGCAGCCATCGCCGCCTTGGTCAGGAATGTTCGTCGCTGCATCTCGCTTTCCTCGCTCTGGGTGTTCAGGTCAACTCAATTTCGTCCCAGGCACTGGCCTGGGTTGTCCAAACCGCGGAGGTGTGGTGGCGTCGAGACTGGAGGAATCCGCGGTGCCGCATCCCTGGCTGCAGGCCCGGATATTGCCGCAACGGCCGCCAGTAACAGTTCGTCCCCCTTATTCATTTGTTGCTTCTGGATGACGACGAGACCCACCTGCGTCGCCACCATGTCGCCCGAAACTTGTGTCCAACTGATACGCTCATCGTGCTACAAAAGTCAAACGGCCGGCTTCCCGTGCTTGCGGTTTTTCCCTACGCTGGCTGTTGCACTGCATTAGCCATAATGGGCGGCCGCGCGGCAGGACCGGGGTCGATGCGTCTTTCATCCGGGGGGCTGAAATGGAACCGAGACAGGTACGCAGTGCGGCAGACGCACGAAAGATCGTCGAGGAGCGCGGCGTCAATCACGTCAAGGTCGGCGTGTTCGACATCGACGGCATCATGCGCGGCAAGTACGTTTCCCGGGAAAAGTTCCTGTCGTCGCTCGGAGGAGGCTTCGGCTTCTGCGACGTCGTGCTCGGCTGGGATTGCCAGGACCAGCTCTACGACAACACGAAGTACACCGGCTGGCACACGGGATATCCCGACGCCCCGGTCCGGCTCCTGCCGGAAACCTGCCGCCCGCTCCCCTTCGAGGACAACGGACTGTTCTTCCTGGGCGAGTTCTCGCCGCCGTCGGAGGTGGTCTGCCCGCGCGGATTGCTGAGGCGCGTGCTTGAGCGCGGACGGGCGATGGGCTTCGAGGCCCACGTTGGCTTTGAATACGAATTTTTCGTATTCAAGGAAACACCGGAGTCCGTGCGCGAGAAGAACTACCGCGGCCTCACGCCGATGGCGCCTGGATGGTTCGGCTACTCGGTGATTCGCAACAGCATGGGCAGTGAGTTCTACCGCGCGCTGCTCGATACCTGCCGCGACATGGACATGGCCATAGAGGGACTGCACGAGGAGACGGGGCCTGGCGTGATGGAAGCGGCCATTGGCGTGGACACGGCCCTGTCGGCCGCGGACAAGGCTGCGATGTTCAAGACCTTCGCGAAGGTAATCGCGCAGAAGAACGGCTACATGGCGACCTTCATGGCCAAGTGCTCCAAGGACTGGCCGGGGCAGAGCGGGCACATTCATATCTCGCTGAAGTCCGGATCCGGCGACTCGGTTTTCCATGAAGCCGGCAAGCCGCATTCGATGAGCGACGCGATGCGCTGGTTCGTGGGCGGCCAGCAGAAGCTGATGCCGGAACTGCTGGCCATGGTCGCGCCGACGATCAATTCATACCGCCGGCTGATCCCCGGGTTCTGGGCACCGACGGATTCCACCTGGGGCGTCGAAAACCGCACTACGGCGCTGCGCGTGATACCCGGAAGCGCCAAGTCGCAGCGCGTGGAATACCGCCTGGCCGCGGCAGACGCAAACCCTTACGTCATCCTGTCGGCGGCGCTCGCATCGGGCCTGTGGGGAATCGAGAACAAGGTCGAACCCGAGCCGGTGGTGACGGGCAACGCCTACGACCGGAAGTATCCGGCCCGCCTGGCGCTGCCGCGCACGCTGTGGGACTCGGCACAAAGGCTGAAAGGCTCGAAAATGGCCCGCGACTGGTTCGGCGACGCGTTCGTCGAGCATTTCGCCGCCACCCGCGAGTGGGAGGAGCGCGAGTTCCGCAAGCACATCTCGGACTGGGAAATGCAACGGTACTTCGAAATAATCTGAGGCCGATATGACCCTTCAACGAACGATTTCCCCGGTCGACGGCAGCGTATACGTCGAGCGGACGCTTGCCGCTCCGGTGCAGATCGAAGCGGCGCTCGAGAGCGCCCGGTTGGCGCAACGCGTATGGCGCGCCGTGCCGATGGCGGAGCGCGCGGCGATCCTCGGACGGTTCTGCGATGCATTCGAGTCGCGCGCTAGCGAGATCGCCGCCGAGCTGTCCTGGCAGATGGGCCGGCCGATCCGTTATGCGCCGAGCGAGGTGCGAGGCACGCTCGAGCGGGCCCGCCACATGATCGCCATCGCGCCGGAGGCGCTCCGCGACATGGACGTCGGGGCGAAGGCGGGATTCCGCCGCTTCCTGCGCCGCGAGCCGCTGGGCGTTGTGTTCACCGTCGCGGCGTGGAACTACCCGTACCTGATCGCGGTGAACAGCGTCGTTCCGGCGCTGATGGCGGGCAACGTCGTAATCCTCAAGCACTCGGCCCAGACGCCCCTGTGCGCGGAACGCTTCGAGGAGTGCCTGCGCGAGGCGGGCCTGCCGGAGGGTGCGTTCCAGGCGTTGCACCTGAGCCACGCGGACACCGAGCAGGTCATCCGCGATGCGCGCGTCGATTTCGTTGCGTTCACCGGCTCGGTCGCCGGCGGGCACGCCGTGCAGCGGGCAGCGGCCGACCGCTTCATCGGCGCCGGGCTCGAGCTCGGCGGCTGCGACCCGGCCTATGTCCGCCACGACGCCAACGTGGCGCACGCGATCGAGAGCCTGGTCGACGGCGCCTACTTCAATTCCGGGCAGTCCTGCTGCGGCATCCAGCGCGTCTACGTGCACGAACGCCTGTACGACACATTTGTCGAGGGCTGGGTTGACCTCACGCGCAAGTACGTGCTCGGCAGCCCGATCGACCCTGAGACCACCCTCGGACCGGTGGTGCGAACCTCGGCGGCCGAAGAGATCCGTCGTCAGACAGCGGCAACGGTCGCGGCAGGAGCGCAAGCCGTCATCGCCGAGAAGGAGTTCTCCTTGAGCCGGGCAGGTACGCCGTATCTCGCGCCGCAGGTGCTGCTCGGGGTTGACCATTCGATGCCGGTGATGCGTGAAGAGGTGTTCGGCCCGGTGGCCGGCATCATGAAGGTGAGTTCGGATGAGGAAGCGCTCCGGCTCATGAACGACTCCGCTTTCGGCCTCACCGCGGCGATCTGGACCTCGGACGAGGAGGCCGCCCTCGCCATCGGCGACCGGGTGCAGACCGGAACCTGGTTCATGAACCGCTGTGACTACCTGGACCCGGCGCTTGCGTGGGTGGGGGTCAAGGATTCCGGGCGCGGCTGCACGCTGTCGGTAGCCGGCTACGAGCACCTGACGCGTCCGAAATCCTTCCACCTGCGCCTGGACACATGAGTAACCGAGGATCCAACGATGACGACGACCCTGCGCGGTAACTGGAACTACCCCACCAGCATCAAGTTTGGAGCCGGTCGCATCGTCGAGTTGCCCGGGCACTGCCGCGAACTCGGCATGCAGCGGCCGCTGCTGGTCACTGACGAGGGCCTGGCGGCGCTGCCGATGATCGGGCAGGCAGTGAGTTTGTGCCGCGATGACGACCTGGCATGCGAGGTTTTTTCCGACGTGCAGCCGAATCCCGTCGAGGCCAACGTCGCGGCCGGCGTGAAGGCCTTCCAGGCGGGTGGGCACGATGGAGTCATCGCCTTCGGCGGAGGCAGCGCGCTTGATTCTGCCAAGGCCGTCGCGCTCATGATCGGGCAGGTGCGGCCGATCTGGGATTTCGAGGACCGCGAGGACTGGTACAAGCGCGTCATCGTCGCAGGCATGGTGCCGGTGGTGGCGGTGCCTACCACGGCGGGCACCGGGTCCGAGGTGGGCCGTGCCTCCGTCATTACGGACCTGCGCGATCACACGAAGAAGATCATCTTCCACCCGAACATGATGCCTTCCATCGTGCTCGAGGACCCCGAACTCACGGTGGGCCTGCCGCCGCGCATCACCGCGGCGGTCGGCATGGACGCGCTGTCGCACAACCTCGAGGCCTATTGCGCGCCAGGCTATCACCCGATGGCAGAGGGCATCGCGGTCGAGGGCATGCGCCTCATCAAGGAATGGCTGCCGCGTGCGGTGCGCAATGGCGCCGATGTCGAGGCGCGCGCCCACATGCTGGTGGCGTCCTCGATGGGTGCGACTGCGTTCCAGAAGGGGCTCGGGGCCATGCACAGCCTGAGCCACCCGTGCTCGGCAAACCTCGGTACCCACCACGGGCTCACCAATGCGGTGGTTATGCCCTATGTGCTCGAGTGGAACAGGGCTGCGATAGAGGAGAAGCTGGCCCGCCTGGCGGCCTGGCTGGGCCTGCGCGAGCGCTCCTACGCTGGTGTGCTCGATTGGGTGCTCGAGCTGCGACGCGAAATCGGCATCCCGGACACGCTCGGCGAGATAGGAGTGAAGGAGGAGCATGCCGCTCCGTTCGCACCGCAGGCTTTCGCGGACCCGTCGACCGGGGGTAACCCGGTGGCGCTGACAGTGGAGGACTTCGAGCGGCTCTACTGCAACTGCATCAGGGGCGATCTGCAGTCGAACTGAGTTCGGGAGGGGCGGCCTCGGTGGGCGCATCTTCCGGGATGGCGGGCGTGTCGTCCGCTCCGGCCGTGACGGGCGTCGCCGGCCCGGCTGCAGCAGCCGGAATCCGATGCGACAGGCCGGTGGCCAGCGCGGTAACCAGCACCACGACCATGACGGCGCCAAACGGGAATCCGACGAGGTTGCCGGTGTCAGCCGCGGTGAGGAACAGCAGCACGGTGATGAGTCCCCGCGGCGCAACCCACAGGAGTTGCTGTCGGCTCCTGACGCGCAGCAGTTTCAGGATTCCGAGCCTGCTCGAATAGATCACGCCAACCATGACGGCCGCTATCGCCCAGACGCGCCAGTCGACCATTTCACGCACGTTGGTCCAGTAGCCCAGCATGATGAAAAACACGCTCTTCACGGCGAACGTCAGCTCGGCAACCAGGCCCTTGAACTCGGACAGCGTCGTGTCGTATCGCGGCCGGTGCATGGACTTGAGCCACGCGTTCCACTCGAGCAGCCGCGGGTTGTTGAGCAGCAGGCCACAGACCAGGATCAGTATCAGCGGTGAAAGGTGCAGCATCTTGCCGGCTGCATAAAGCAGCAGCAGGCCTGCAAGCAGCGGCACGAAGCGGATGTGCCCTTCGATGCGGTTGATCAGGAAGAAGATGCCGAGCGCGGTCGCGACTGCGGCAAGCAGCGACAGGGCGCCACCGCCGAACAGGTCGGCGAGGAACAGTTCCATCGACCCGCCCGCAGCGAGCCATGCATAGAACACCAGCACCCCGATGATGTCGGAGAGCGAGCTTTCGTAGACCACGAATTCCCGGGCGTTGTCCGGCAGGCCGGCGGCGCTGGGGATTGCGACCGCGCTCGAGATCACCGCGAACGGCATGGCCGCCAGCACGGCGGTCGACCAGTCGTAGTCGAGCAGCCTTCCGAACAGCCAGGCGAAGACCGCGAGCGTGACGAGAAAACCGGCCAGCGCAGCGCCGCTGGACCGCGCGATCAGCAGCGCGCGCTCGCGGCGCAACTCGAGATCGAGGGAACCCTCGAGCACGATCAGTATCAGGCCGATCGTGCCCACGACGGGCAGCAGCACTTCCACGAACCTGAGTTCGAGTCCGATGCGATCGAGGACTTCCCTGGCAATCATGCCGGTCGCGATCAGCAGCACGACTCCGGGTACTTTCGTGCGCCGGCCTACGACCTCGAGCAGGTACGAGAGTACGAACAGTCCCGCCAGGACCAGCAGGGCGCGGTCGGTCATGGGCCTGGTTCGGATCCGCCGCCGAGCAGCGTTCGGCGTGATACGACCGGCGGTGGATCCGGCTCCTCGGCCACGTGCAGCGCGTCGGCTGCGGCCTGCGCCGCGACCTGCGCGGCCTCGTGGTCCGTGAACTCGCTCATCGGCGAGAACAACGCGCAGCTGCTTACCAGGCCGAACCCCGGAAGCTCACTGACCAGCAGGTCGTACTGCCCGGACGGAAACGCCAGCCGCACGCTGCCGCCTGTGACCCAGGTCGTCCCATCCGACTCCGAGGGAATCACGACCAGGTTCATGAACCAGGGCGTGACCATGACGCCGGCGTGGCGCCCGTCAACCTCGCGGAAGCCGATCGCCTCGACCGCGATCGTCGGGTTGTAGATCGGCAGCCCCTTCATCGACAGCGCAGCGCGACGATAGGCATTTGCCAGCTGCACGACCGGGTGGGCGAGCGGCGAGTTGCCGCCTGCGCTGCCCAGCACCATGAACTTGCTCTTCTCCGCATCGCAGTTCGGGCAACGCCAGGTGTCCGGGAGCCGGGAAAACGGGGTGCCCGGCTGCACCTGCTCGACCTCGTCGCCGAGCGCCGGGTCGTAGACCCACCAGCAGATGCCGCACTCGAGGCGAGTGTCGTCATCGAGCTTGGAAGCGTCCCCGAGGTAGCTGCCTTCGAACGTGCTGTTCATGATGCGTACGCCTGCATCATTTCCGGAAGCCGCCCTGCGGATTCGGCGAGGTCCTCGCGCGCGGCCAGCGCCGCGACCGGGACCCCGCCGATTTCGAGCGTGTCCAGGATCACCTTGTCCATCGAATTCAGGTACTGCACCGCCCAGACGTGCCTGAGGCCCGACGCGAAGATCCGGCAGCTGCCGTAGCCGCCACCGCGGATCACCAGCGGGATCTGGCCGAGTACCGTCGTCAGCACCTCGGCATCAGCCTCGGTGATCGGCAGCAGCGTGAAGTTGATGATGTGGTTTTCCTCTCCCGGCAGGTAGGCGGTCGAGCGCTGCTGCAATTCGGTGAGCAGGGCGAGGGAATTCATCGCGCCCTGGGGCATCCGGTCGGGGATCCCGATCGACTCCCTGGGCATGTGCTCGGCCGCGTGCAGCACCGCCTGGGGAATCCGCGCGACCTCGAGCCAGTCGGTCTTCGCGCCGTCCGGCGACGTCGCTTCAACGTACCACAGTCCGGTGAGCACCGATTCGGTGAACGTGTAACCGACATTGCCTCCGACCGACCCCCACACGTCACCTTCGCCCAGCACGTCGAGGATGGTGTCGCGATCACCTGGTTGCAGTGAGCGCAGGCTGATCAGGCTCGGTTCGCGGTCGCCTTCGGCGTGCTCGCGCAGCGCGACCACCGCCTCCTCGAGCACGGCGCGGGCGGCCCGCGACATGCTGTCGACCCGTCGGGCTTCCCGGCGGGGCCGGGTCGTGCCAACCGGCATGTCCAGCAGGCGCAGGGACGGGTCCTCACCGGCCGCGGCCGGGGCAGGTGCCTTGGGTCGCCAGACGAGCGGATAGTCGGTCATGCGTTTCCTCCAGGCGCAGGCACCGATGCGGCGCCGTCGGGTGCCAGCAGCCGGTCGCAGGCCTGCGCGAACACGGGCCAGTCCCTCATGCGCGCGACGAGTTCGGTCGCCTGGCCATCCCGTACGAACACGACGGCAGGCAGGACGACGACGCCAAACAGCGGCATTGCGGTCGTCTCGTCACGGCGGTCGATGATCCCCACGGCCAGGCGTCCGCGGTAGGCTGCCAGCAGCTCACGGACCACCACGGCGACGTCGAGGCCCTCGGGCCGATGCGCGGTGTCGCCGGTCAGGAACAGCAGCGCCCGCGGGTGGCGGGCCAGGAAGTCGTCGAGGTCCGCCTTGCGCACCACCTCGCAGTCGTCCTGTGCGGCCAGGCTTTCGATGATGCTGCTCATCTGGGTTTCTCCGGGTCGTCGCTGGCGGGCTTCGCCGCGGAAGGCAGGGTCAGGAACCGCTCGTCGCCCCTGCGGTACGCGGCATCCTCGGACGGGCGGCCGGATTCGTAGCGTCCCATCGCCAGCGCGTCAAAGACAACGGCGCCGGACTCCGCCCCGTCGCGCGGGCGACCCGCAACACCCCAGGCGGCCAGTTCCGCCAGGCCGAGTTCGAGCGCCTGCGGCATGAGCGCGCGCACGCCGGGCGTGAGGCTGCCGCCGTAGTCGGCCAGCTCGACAGGCTGCACGCCGACCAGGGTGAATGCACGGGGCTTGTGGCCGAGCATCTCGAGCGATGCCAGCACGTCGTTCATGCCCGCCTGGTGCAGGCTCATCTTGTCGCGGTTCATGTAGCGCGGCACCTCGTCGTCACGTGCCACCACCAGCGTGCCGGGTTCCCGGCCGCAGTCCACGGCGTCGAAAAGCAGCACGTGTGTCGCGTCCTGCAACAGCGGAATCAGCGCGAGACCCAGTGTCCCGCCATCGAGCAGCTCGACGTCGGGCGGGAATTCCCATGCATGGTCGAGCGCCTCCACGCAGCGGATCCCGAAGCCCTCGTCGGCCCACAGCAGGTTGCCTACGCCGAGCACCTTCACGCGGCGCCCGGCGGGATCGTCTCCTCGCGGATTCATGCTATCGACATCCTCCCGGCTGCACCCGCGCAATGCGGGGCCCGGCTATGTTAACGGCCTTTGGGTGGCCCGGGGGCGCCGGCGACATCGGGGGGAGCCCCGGTGACACCCTCGGAATGCCACCTGACGCGCCCGAGGGGCAGTGCCAACAAGCAGCGGGGCCGGTTTCTAGCCGGCCCCGCTGGTCAGACGAGCTGCCCGGAACCCGGGGTCAGCGGAAGAACCTCCATCCACTGATCATCGAGCTGATCGTGGTCTGGCGGTGCGTCATGTCCTCGCGGATCGCCATGTACATGTGGACGATCGCGAACAGGATCACGATCCACATGGCCACGTGGTGCCAGGTGTGCACCGAGAACGAGTTGCCGATCACCGTGAACACCCACCCAAACAGCGTGTACCAGGTGCTCTGGATGCCGGCGTCCTCCGCGTACAGGGCGAAGCCCGTCAGCAGCAGGACGATCGTCGGCAGCAGGAACATCAGGAACATCGCCAGGTGTGCCAGCGGATTGTGCCCCACGTACTCCTTCGGTTTGCCGATAAACAGGTACCAGCGGATCTCGCCGAACACCTCCTTCCACCAGTGCAGGCTCCAGAACGGGATGTAGAAGATCTGCCTCGCGTGCGGGCCGCCGACGAACACCCTGTAGATCCGCATCAGGAACACTACACCGAGGACCTGCCCCGCAATGAAGTGCACCATCCGGATGTAGCCGAACAGGAAGTGGCCGGTAGTCTCGCCGCCGTTGATGCTCGGCAGTGGCGCGCCGATGAAGTACCCGGTCACGCACAGCGCGATGATGCAGAGCATCGTCACCCAGTGCCAGATGCGGGTCGCCGCATCGTAGACGTACACCGGTCCCGGCTGCACGCCGACGGGCAGGATCGCCTCGCCGAACTCGCCTTCGCGCACGCGGCTTGCAGGCGGTGTCGAGGGGTAAGCGTAGGTCATGATTACCTCCTCAGCGCACCTTGACGCTGCTTACTTCGTTCCCGTCCATGTCCAGCACGTGGGTCGCGCAGGCCAGGCAGGGATCGAAGCTGTGGATCGTGCGAAGGATCTCGAGCGGCTTCTCGGGGTCCACCATCGGCGTGTCGAGCAACGCGGCCTCGTAGGCGCCGATGTTGCCGGCCGCGTCACGCGGGCTCGCATTCCAGGTCGTGGGCACGATGCACTGGTAGTTCTTGATCGCCATGTTGTCGATGTCGATCCAGTGCCCGAGCGCGCCGCGCGGGGCCTCGACGAAGCCATAGCCCTTGCAGGACTTCGGCCAGTTGTGCGGGTCGTGCGCCTGCTGGTTGGCCGTCGCCGTATCGCCAGCCTTGATGTTGGCGACCAGCTTCTGGAACTCGCCCTTCAGCGCGTGTGCTGCCCAGCTGCACTCGAGCCCGCGAGCGGCCGTGCGGCCGAGCGTTGAGAACAGCGCCGTGACCGGCACGTCGAGCGTCTTGAGCACCATTTCCACGGGTTCCTTGAACTCCGGGATGCCCTTGGCGTAGCCGATGACGTAGCGGGCCAGCGGGCCCACTTCCATCGCATGGCCGTTCCAGCGCGGTGCCTTGACCCAGGAATATTTCTGCGACTCGTCGAACTGCTCGAACTGGTTGCCGGTGCGCTTGGCATTGCCCGGGTTGAAGTCCGGCACGGTCTCGCCGTCCCAGGGATGCAGGCTGTCCTTGCCGTCCGCGTACTTGTACCAGGAGTGCGCGATGTGCTCGCGGATCTCGTCGGCCTTGCTCAGGTCGACGTCGTGCACCTCGTTCAGGTTGCCGTCGATGATCGCGCCGCGCGGCATCATCAGGTTGTCCGCGCTGTAGTCGTTCGCCGTCCGCGGGCAGTCGCCGTAGGACAGCAGGTACTTCGACGACAGGCCGCCGCCCCAGCTCGCCCAGTCCTTGTAGAAGCTGGCGATTGCGAGCAGGTCGGGGATGTAGACGTTGTCGATGAAGTCGATCGTGCGGTCGATGATGTCGCTGACCATGTTCAGCTGCGTCATGTTTATCGCGCCGACCGCGCCGACGTTGTTCAGGTTGATCGGCGAGGGCACGCCGCCCACCAGCCAGTTCGGGTGCGGGTTCTTGCCGCCGAAGATGGTCTGGATCTTGACGATCTCCTTCTGGAAGTCGAGCGCCTGCAGGTAGTGGCCGACCGCCATCAGGTTGGCCTCGGGCGGCAGCTTGTAGCCCGGGTGGCCCCAGTAGCCGTTGCGGAAAGGACCGAGCTGCCCGCTTTCGACGAACTTCGTCAGTGTGTTCTTCAGGTCGCGGTAGTAGCCCGGCGAGGACATCGGCCACGACGAGATCGACTGCGCCAGTTGCGATGTCGCAACCGGGTCGGCCGACAGTGCGCTCACCACGTCCACCCAGTCCAGGGCGTGCAGGTGGTAGAAGTGCACCAGGTGGTCCTGCGAATACAGGGTCAGGTGCATGATGTTGCGGATCGTGTTGGCGTTTTCCGGAATCGGCATGCCGATCGCGTGCTCCACCGCGCGCACCGAGGCGAGCGCGTGGACGCCGGTGCACACGCCGCAGATGCGCTGCACGAAGGCCCACGCGTCACGCGGGTCACGGCCACGGAGAATCACCTCCAGGCCGCGCCACATCGTTCCGGTGGACACCGCATTGCGGATCACGTTCTGCTGGTCGACGTTCACCTCGATTCGAAGGTGTCCCTCGATGCGCGTGATCGGGTCGACGACGGCGCGCCTGCCCGAGTCGTCGAGCTGAAAGCCGTTTGGGGTCGTTGTAATGGTCATTTTCCAGTCTCCACTCGGTCAGACGCTCTTCTCGGATTCGCGGGCGGGCGAGTTCGGCTTCACCTTGGCCTGCCGCAGCGCGGTAAGGCCGGCGTGTGCTGCGATGCCGACACCCACGATCGTGGCCGCCGTCGCGCCGACCCTGTCGGCCGTCGTATCGATGCCGATCTGCGGGAAGTTGGCGAGCCTCTCGTAGAAGGGCCCGTTGTCCCAGAAATCGGGTTCCGAGCAGCCGATGCAGCCGTGGCCCGAACCGATCGGGAACGAGACGGCCTCGTTCCAACGCACAGTCGAGCAGGCGTTGTAGGTTGTCGGCCCGCGGCAACCGACCTTGTACAGGCAGTAGCCCATGCGCGAGCCTTCGTCGTCGAAGGTCTCGGCGAACTGGCCTGCGTCGAAGTGACCCCTGCGGTAGCACTTGTCGTGCACGCGCTGGCTGTAGAACATCAGCGGGCGACCCTGGCGATCGAGCGCCGGAAGCTCACCGAAGGTCAGGTAGTAGGTGATGACGCCCGTCATGACCTCGGCGATCGGCGGGCAGCCCGGAACCTTGATGATCGGCTTGCCGCTGATCACCTTGTGGATCGGCGTGGCCTGCGTCGGGTTCGGCTTGGCGGCCTGCACGCAGCCCCAGGAAGCGCACGAGCCCCAGGCGATGACCGCTGCGGAATCGGCGGCGACTTCCTTCAGGCGCTCCACGAACGGACGGCCGCCCGGGATGCAGAACATGCCATCTTCGCCGAGCGGCGGATTGCCTTCGACTGCGAGGATGAACTGGCCCTTGTAGTCGCGACGGATGTCTTCGATGCACTGTTCGGCCTGGTGACCGGCGGCAGCCATGATGGTGTCGTCGTAGTCGAGCGACAGCATCGAGAGGATCACGTCCTTGGCGAGCGGGTGCGCGGAGCGGATGAAGCTCTCGGTGCAGCAGGTGCACTCCAGGCCGTGCATCCAGATCACCGGTACACGGGGCTTGGTCTCGAGCGCGTGTGCGATGCGCGGCGCGAATGCAGGCGCAAGGCCCAGCGACGCGGCGCTCAACGAACAGAACTTGAGGAAACTGCGCCGGGAGATTCCCTGGCGACGGATCAGGTCATAGAAGGTCTCAGGACGACGCATGTCTGCTCCCAGTGCTTGTTGTTATGCCCGGTACGCCCCGAACCCCAAGGATCCGAACCGCCCACCTGGCACCCGCTCCGGGCTGCATGCCGACTGGCATTGCCGCCCGGCCTTAAAAACGACACGCGAATGCTCTTCCTCGACGCGGCCGAGGATCAGTCGTAAATCTACTTAGATTTCAGCGGTATTGCGTTGCAGCAGGGGACTGTCCCCAGCGGGGACTGTCCCCCTCGGGCGTTCCACCGGGCTCAGCGGAAAATGCCTCGTTCCAGGATCGTTCCCGTGCCAACCGGGCGGCCAACCGCGAGCCACAGGCTCCAGGTATTCAGCGATGTTCCACCCAGTCCGATGGTGAGCGGTCCCACCATCGTCCGGCCCCCGATGTAGACGGAGCCGCCGTAGATGGGCTGCAGTCCTTTCGTATCCGCCCACTGGTCGATTTCCCCGGTTTCCAGCCGCATTCCCAGGTACAGCGCCTGGCCGCGGATGGACTGGATGTCCTTGAGCTTCCACAGGTAGCTGCCATTTACCGTCCAGTACTCCGGTGCCCGGACTGCATCGAGTGCGAGGCCCGGGAAGCTGCCTGGGCCGCCGATCGCGAAATCCCGGTCGGCCGGAATGTCCGAGTTCAAGGCTGTGCCGCCGGCGGCCGTTATCCACACGATGTCACCCTTGATCGGAACAGCGATGCCGAGGCCGGCCTCGATCCGTTCCCAGTCGCGGTCCGCACCCATTGACGTGTCACTGCGCAGGTATTCGATCGCACCGACGACGCCGCGGGTCGGGTTGAATGCCGTGTCGCGAGTGTCATAGATCGCCTGCGCGAGAATGCCCGCGTCGGTCGCATGGACGTTTCCAAGCTCGGGCGAGCCGGTGTCCACGGTGACGTCGCGACTGGAGTAGATATAGCCCAGTCTCATCTGGGCGCGGTTGCCGAAATTCATGCCCAGGTCCAGTTGCCCGCCGACGTCGTCGAACCGGTAGGTCGCGATGCGTTCCTGGTTCACGTAGACGTTCTCGTAGGCCCGGGTAAAAAAGACCCGCGGTTCCACGAAAAACGTCTGCGCGACGTCCAGCGGCTGGTAGAGGCTGGTCGCGAGAATGTTGTTCGTCCCGAGCTGGATCTCGTTGCGCCACTGCAGCCCAAGGGAATTCAGCCAGCGACGGTCGGTCTTCATGTAGAGCGCGAAACCCGAGTCATTGCCCACAGTCGTGTACAGGCCAAGGTCGAACTGCACGAAAGTCGGCCCCCAGTTCTTCTCCTTCGGCAGCCAGTGCAAGGTCGGGTTTTTCGGATCACCGGTCAGCTGGTAGCCCACCGAATCGAGATCCCTGAGGGCCGACATCTCGCGCGCCTGGTCACTGATGCGCTGGTTGTCTACCTGGTCGCCGGGCTTTATGTCGGTGCGCGTCGCGATATAGGCGGGATTCATCCACTCGAGTCCCTCGATCTGTACGCCGGCCACCCGCGCGTGGATCTCCTGGCCGGTCGTCACTTGATTCCGCCACGCCGTGTACTGCTCCGCCGGTACTGCATATTTCGCGAGCTTGTCGGCTTCCGCCCGGGCCGCCGTCACGCCCAGCGGGATCGTGTCCGGTACGCGCTCGAAATCGGCCGTGCCAATGTCGCCCATGTACACGTTGATGAGAACGTCGCCGGGCTTCAGCGTCTGCAGCTGCAGGCGCACGTTGGCTTCCAGCATCACGTCCATCGCGCGGCCAGCGAGCTGCGTCGCGGTCTGCAGCTTGTCGGCGGTCGTCGGCTGCGTGACCAGGTTCACGACGATGACCACGTCCGCGCAGAGGTCGCGTGCGACGTCCACCGGCAGGTTCCGCACCATGCCGCCGTCGTTGAGGATGTAGTTGTCCAGTCGAACGGGAGCGAAAAATCCCGGGATCGCCATGCTGGCGCGCATGGCCGTCGGCAGGTCGCCACTGCCGAGCACCACCATCTCGCCGGACACCATGTCCGTTGCCACGGCCCGGTAGGGGATCGGCAACTTGCTGAAGTCGGACTGGCTGCGGGAATTCGCCACGTAGCTGCGCAGCAGGTCATCGATGCCGCTGGTGTTCACGAGCCCGCCGGGGACGACGATGGACCCGTCACGGAGGCCGAGGTCGAGGGTGTTGCTGTAGGTCACTCCGTCGCGCTTCTGCTCTATCGGTGCCAGCTCGCGCAGCCCCTGGCCGCCGATCACCTTCGGCCAGTTGATCCCGTCCAGGAACTTCTCCAGGTCGGCGGCCCGGATTCCGGACGCATAGCCGCCGCCCACGAGCGCACCCATGCTGGTGCCCGCGATGCAGTCGACCGGCACGTGCATCTCCTCCAGGACCTTCAGTACGCCCACGTGCGCTCCGCCCTTGGCGCCGCCGCCGGCGAGTACCAGGCCGATACGCGGCCTGTGGGGCGCCGTGACCGCGACGGTGGCCGGCGCAGCGGTGAACGGTGTTGCCGGCTGCGGCTGGCTCACGAACGCACCCTGGTCGCCAGGCGCGGCCTGGTTCGCCGCGGTTGCATGGCTCGCGACGACCAGGGCGGCTGCGGTGGCAAGCGCGCGCGTGCCGCGCAGGAACATGGGGTGATGCGGTCGGAGTCTCATTTCAGTCTCCACGCAGGGGCCGCCGCTGGCAGCCGTCCGTGTCGAAGTTCGCGGGATCAAGCCAGGTCACGAACGCGGCCTCGCGTGCCGGCCACTCGCTGTCCAGCACGGAGTACCAGGCGGTATCGCGGCTGCGGCCCTTATACACCACCGCCTGCCGGAAGACTCCTTCGAACGTGAACCCGAGCCGCCAGGCCGCACGGCGCGAAGCCGCGTTCAGTGCATCACACTTCCATTCGTAGCGCCGGTAGCCTAGTTCGAATGCCTGCTTCATCATCAGGTACATCGCTTCGGTGGCCGTGCGGGTGCGTTGCAGCAACGGCGAGAAGGCGAGGTGCCCGACCTCCATGACTCCATGCGTCGTGTCGATGCGCAGGTACGACGCAATGCCGGTGGCCTTGCCCGATGCACCATCGATTACGGCGAAGAACAAGGGATCCGTCGAGTTCTCGCGCGCCTCGAGCCAAGTCGTGTATTCCTCCAGCGTCGCAAACGGGCCGCTGAAGAGGTAAGTCCACATGCGGCCGTCGCGATCCAGCGAATTCGCCGCGTACAGTTCCGCGGCGTGGCGCATGGCGCTGAGCGGCTCCACGCGGCAGTAGCGTCCCTGCAGCACGGCGGCGTGCTGCGGGCGCGCCGGCGGGCGCCATTGCGGCAGCGGGGGGCCGACCGGCTGGCCGAGCGGATTCACGCGCACTCCTGCATCGTTCATGAGATCACCCGGTCTGCTGACGGCGAGTCCGTGAACTGCAGCGCCGCGAGGCGCGAATACAGCTCGTTGCTGCGCACCAGTTCGGCGTGCGTGCCCTGCGCGACGATGCGGCCGTGGTCCATCACTATGATGCGGTCGGCCTGCAGCACCGTCGCCAGGCGGTGGGCGATGATGATCGTCGTTCGGCCGAGCATCAGGCGTTCGAGCGCTGCCTGCACCAGTCGCTCACTGCCGGCATCGAGCGCGCTGGTCGCCTCGTCGAGCAGCAGGATCGGCGGGTCGCGCAGGATGGCCCGCGCGATCGCGATGCGCTGCCGCTGCCCGCCGGAAAGGCGCGTCCCGCGTTCCCCGAGGAATGTCTCGTAGCCTTCCGGCAACCTGCGGATGAATTCATCGGCCGCCGCCGCGTTCGCTGCCGATTCGACCTCCGCGTCGCTGGCCCCGGGCCGCCCGTAACGGATGTTCTCGCGGGCGCTCGCCGCGAACAGCACCGTGTCCTGGGGAACGAGCCCTATGCGGCCGCGCAGCTCGCGCGGATCGGCGCTCGAGATGTCCACGCCGTCGATGAGGATTCGCCCGCTGGAAGGGTCGTAGAAGCGCAGCAGCAGCTGGAAAGTCGTGCTCTTGCCTGCGCCCGACGGGCCCACGAATGCCACGGTTTCTCCCGGCCGGATCGCGAGATCGAAGTCGGTGAGTGCCGCCGATGCGGGGCGGGACGGATAGTGGAAGGTCACGCCCTCGAAGCGGATGTCGCCGCGCCCGGGTGTCGGCATCGGCACAGGGTCGTCGGGTGCCACGATGGTGGGCGTTGCCTGCTCGAGTTCCACCAGGCGCTCCATTGCACCCGCCGCGCGCTGCACCTCGCCCCACATTTCGCTCAAAGAGGCGGCGGAAACGGCTACGTAAACCGCATACAGCAGGAACTGTCCAAGCTGTCCGCCGCTCATCTCGCCGCGAATCACGTCGTGGGCTCCCACCCACAACACGAATGTGATCGCGCCGAAGACCAGCATCGTGGCGACGGCCGTGAGGCTCGAGCGCGTCTTCGTGCGGCGCACGGCCGCGCGGAACGAGTCCTCGACCGCCGCTTCGAAGCGCAGCGTGTTCACGCCCTCGAGCGTGAAGGCCTGGACGGTGTGGATCGCATTCAGTGTCTCGTCGGCGATGCCGCTGGTGTCCGCGATCCGGTCCTGGGAGGCGCGCGACAGCTTCCGGACGCGCCTGCCGAGCACGACCAGCGGTACCACGACGACCGGGACCAGCACCAGGATCATTCCGGTCAGGCGCGCGCTCGTGACAGCGAGCATCGCGAGGCTTCCCACCAGCGAGATCACCGAGCGCAGCGTGATGGACAGGTTCACGCCGGCGATGGATTGCACCAGCGTGGTGTCCGCGGTCAGCCGCGAAAGCACCTCACCGATGCGGGTGATCTCGAAGAACGCCGGGTCCATGCGGATGACCCGCGCGTACACGGCCTCGCGCAGGTCGGCCACGACCCGTTCGCCCAGCCACGTGACGAAATAGAAGCGCAGTGCCGCAAACACGCCGAACACGCCGGCGGCGGCCATGAAGGCGCCGAAATACCGGTTGATCGTCTCGCCGCTGTGGGAGGTCAGCCCCTGGTCGATGAGGTGCCTGAGCGCGATCGGCAGCGACAACATCGCTGCCGCGGCCACCAGCAGTGCGAGCAGTGCTGCCACCAGGTGGGCCCGATAGGGGCGCAGGTAGGGGACGAGCGCCTTCAGCGGCGCGAGGGAACTGCCCTTGGGTCGGTCGGGGGAGGAGGCTTCGGGCATGGCGGGGTGCCAGTATGCCTCGCCGGGCAGTGCAGCGCGCAACACGCCGCGGTCCTGGAGGCCGACCGACGCGGTGCTGGCAACGATCGCGCGTTGCTGCGAGCATTGGTCACCTCCGGCGCGACACTCATGACAGCAATACAATCCAACGGCATTACGCTCGAATACGAGTCTATGGGCGACCCGACGGCCCCGGCAGTGCTGCTGGTGATGGGCCTGGGCATGCAGCTGGTCGCGTGGCCGGATCCGTTCTGCGAGCGCCTCGTGCAGCATGGTTTTCGAGTCATTCGCCTCGACAACCGCGACATAGGCCTGTCGCAGAAGTTTGACGAGCTGGGAGTTCCGCGTATCCCCCGCATGCTGCTGCGCGCGCTGCTCGGCCTGCCGGTCCGGGCTCCCTACGATCTCGACGACATGGCGCGTGATACGGCAGGCCTGATGGACGCGCTCGAGGTACCGGTGGCGCACGTGGTCGGCGCGTCGATGGGCGGCATGATCGCCCAGCAGCTCGCGGCGCTCTATCCGGAGCGGGTCCGCTCGCTCACCTCGATCATGTCCACGACGGGCTCGCGCCATCTCAGGCAGCCGTCGATGCGTGTCCGCCGCGAACTGCTGCGCCGGCCGGCGGACCCGACCAGCGTGGAATCCATCATCGACAACTACGAGCACCTGTATGGCGTAATCGCCAGCCCCGGGTATCCGACTCCCAGGGAAGAGTTGCGAGCCCGCATCCGCCGGGGTGTTGAGCGCAGCTACCACCCGCAAGGTTTCCTGAGGCAGTTGGCGGCGATCCTGGCCAGCGGCGATCGCGGTGCCGCGCTGGGCCGTATCGCCTGCCCGACACTGGTGATCCATGGCAAGGCCGATCCTCTCGTGCCCTATGAGGGCGGGGTGGACACCGCGTACAGGATCCGGGACTCGAGGCTCGTGCTGCTTGACGGCTTCGGGCACGATCTTCCGCCCCAGCTACACGACAGGTTTGCCGCCATGATCGCCGCGCATGTGCGGGAGGCGGAGGGCCTGGCCCGTCCGTCGCCCCCCTCCTATGGGGCGGTCGGAAATCCACCGGGCCTGGGCTAAAGTCCGCGGTTACCAACGCCGATTGAGTATCAGGAGAACAGTCATGCGCGATTACACGAAATTCTACATTGACGGCCAGTGGGTCGATCCCGCGAAGCCGCAGAAGCTCGATGTGATCAATCCGGCGACCGAAGGCGTGGCCGGCGTCATTTCGCTCGGCACGCGGGCCGACGTCGATCGTGCGGTCGCTGCGGCGCGGCGCGCATTCGAGACCTTCTCGCGCACCAGCCGCGAAGAGCGCGTGGCGTTGCTCGAGCGAATCATCGCCGTCTACCAGACGCGCCTCGACGACATGGCCCAGGCGATCTCCGAGGAAATGGGCGCGCCGCTCGCCACGGTGGCGACGCCGCAGCAGGCACCCGCGGGACTCGGGCACTTCATGGTCGCGCTCGGCGTGCTGAAGGAATTCGAGTTCGAGAGGATGCAGGGCACGACCGCGATCGTGCGGGAGCCGGTCGGCGTGTGCGGGCTGATCACGCCATGGAACTGGCCGGCGAACCAGATCGCCTGCAAGGTCGCGCCGGCGCTGGCGGCCGGCTGCACCATGGTGCTGAAACCCTCCGAGATCGCGCCGCTCTCGGGACACGTGTTCGCGGAGATCCTGCACGAGGCCGGCGTGCCGCCGGGCGTGTTCAACCTGGTGGACGGCGACGGCCCGAGCGTCGGCGCGGCGATTTCGTCGCACCCGGACATCGACATGGTGTCGTTCACCGGCTCGACCCGTGCCGGCATACTCGTGGAGAAGGCTGCGGCCGACACCGTCAAGAAGGTCGCACTCGAACTCGGCGGCAAGTCGCCCAACATCATCCTTGAAGGCGCGCCGCTCGAGCAGGCCGTCGGCCACGGCGTGCTGGTGATGATGAACAACACCGGGCAGAGCTGTAACGCACCTTCGCGAATGCTGGTTCCGCGCAAGCACCTGGCTCAGGTCGAGGCGATCGCCGCCGCCGCTGCGGCAACCGTAGTCACCGGCGATCCCGCCGATCCGAAAACCGGCATGGGCCCGCAGTCGAGCGAGACGCAGTGGCGCAGGGTGCAGTCGCTGATCGAGCAGGGGATCAAGGAGGGCGCGAAGATCATCTGTGGCGGCCCCGGCCGTCCCGAGGGCCTGGGTCGGGGCTACTACACGAAGCCCACGGTTTTCAGCAACGTCACCAACGACATGACAATCGCGCGCGAGGAGATCTTCGGGCCGGTGCTGTGCATCCTGCCTTACGACACCGAGGAAGAGGCGATCCGCATCGCGAACGACACGCCGTATGGTCTTTCTGCCTACGTGTTCGGCGACACCCACGAACACGCGAGCCGCGTCGGTTCCCGCATCCGTGCCGGAAACGTGCACCTCAACGGCGCTGGCCTCGACATGGCGGGCTCGTTCGGGGGCTACAAGCAGTCCGGGCTCGGCCGCGAATGGGGCGCATTCGGCTTCGAGGAATTCCTCGAGACCAAGTCGGTGTTCGGTGCGGAACCTGCCGCCAAGGCAGGCGCCGGAGTGTTCTGACCACGCTGGTTCGATCGATCGAGACGTGGCGTCCGTGTGCGGCGCCGCGTTTCGGTCGGAAGCGCGCTGGCACGCGCGACGAGGCTATTTTGCGCCCGCGACTCCGGGCCCGACCATCTTCGCAGGATCGACGATCCGATCGAACTCGGCTTCCGTCACGTAGCCGAGTTGCAGCGCCGCGGCCTTCAGCGTGAGGTCCTCGTGCATGGCATGGTGCGCGACTTCCGAGGCCTTGTCATAGCCGATGACCGGCACCAGGGCGGTCACCAGCATCAGCGAGCGATCGACGTACTCGGCGATCCTCGCCAGGTTCGGCTGCGTTCCCTCGACGAGGAACCTGCGGAAGTTCGTGCAGCCGTCCGACAGGATCGTGATGGACTGCATGATGTTGAAGATGATCAGCGGCTTGTAGACGTTCATCTCGAGCAAGCCGCCGGCGCCGCCGAAGCCTACCGCGACGTCGTTCGCCATCACCTGCGCGGCGATCATCGTCAGTGCCTCGGCCTGGGTCGGATTCACCT
The DNA here is from genome assembly GCA_963793005.1 of uncultured Gammaproteobacteria bacterium. Taxonomy (GTDB): domain Bacteria; phylum Pseudomonadota; class Gammaproteobacteria; order Steroidobacterales; family Steroidobacteraceae; genus RPQJ01. Next base: position 1,346,034 of record CAWBYP010000002.1, on the reverse strand, counting down.
TGCCCGGCATGATCGACGAGCCCGGCTCGTTCTCCGGAATTGCCAGTTCCGCGAAGCCCGCCCTCGGCCCGCACGACATCAGCCGGATGTCGTTGGCGATCTTGTACAGAGAGACGGCGAGCGTGCGCATCGTGCCGGAGAACTGCACCAGCGCGTCGTGCGCGCCCTGCACCGCGAACTTGTTGGGAGCGCTCTCGAATGGCAGCCCGGTTAGCCTGGCGATCTCCGCGGCTGCGGCCTCGGCAAATCCCCGGCTCGCGTTGATCCCGGTTCCCACTGCGGTGCCGCCGAGCGCAAGCTGGTAGATGCCGGGCAGCGCGTTTTCCAGTCGCTCGAGGTCGTCGGCGAGCATGGCCGCATAGCCCGACCATTCCTGTCCCAGTGTCAGTGGTGTCGCATCCTGCATGTGGGTGCGGCCGATCTTCACGATGTCCCGCCACTCGTCGGCCTTCGCGGCGATTGCGTCGTGCAGCGCCTGTACGGCGGGGATCAAGCGCTGCCTGGCATTCACGGCCGTGGCGATGTGCATGGCCGAGGGGAACGTGTCGTTGGACGACTGCGCCATGTTGACGTGGTCGTTGGGGTGCGCCGGTGCCTTGCTGCCCAGCGGCGTGCCCGCCAGCTGGCAGCAGCGGTTGGATATCACCTCGTTCACGTTCATGTTGAACTGCGTGCCGCTGCCGGTCATCCACACGTGCAGCGGAAACATGTCCGCATGCCGGCCAGCAAGGATCTCGTCACAGGCTTCGACGATCAGGCGGCGCGGCTCGTCTGCCAGTCGCCCGCCGGCGTGGTTGGCGGTGGCCGCGGCTTTCTTCAGGGTTGCGTAGGCGGTGACCATTTCGCGCGGCATCAGGTCCGTGCCGATGCTGAAGTACTCCAGCGAGCGCTGGGTCTGGGCGCCCCACAGCCTGTCGGCAGGCACCATGACCTCACCGAGGCTGTCTGTTTCACTGCGAACGTCTGCCATGGTCTCCTCCGCGCGCGGGCCGGCTTCGTCCAGGCTTGCAGCCGCGCCGGGTCGCCGCGGCCAGCCCCGGCGCTTGACGAGAGCCTGCTCCGCCTTAACTGATTCTATGGCGATTCGCAGCGGGAAACGAATTCAACTGGGCCGCCGGCATTGATTAGCGAAATCCCGCAGTTCAGACTGAAATTGAAGCAGCTGCTCGCGACGTGAGGACACGATGATTCGCACTTTTCTTTATCGCCCTTCGACGGGTGCAACGGAGGTCGGCAACGAGGACCTGCTGGCGACCTGGCAGCGCGAGCCCGATGCGATCATCTGGGCGGATTTCGCCGGCAATGATCCACAGGTTGAAAGGCAGTTGCTGGATTCCTGCTTCGGCCTGCACCGGCTTGCCATCAACGACGCGCTGAACGTCCGGCACCCGCCCAAGATCGAGGCATTTGCCGACAGCGTGTTCATACTGCTCAAGGGCCTGGCCGCGCCGTCCGACGAGTTCGAGTTCCGCACCATCCAGCTCGCGATGTTCGTCGGCCGGCGCTTCCTGGTAACGCGCCATTCCGCCCATTCTCCCAGCGTCGACAGGCTTCGACAGGAGGCGGAACAGGACAACTCGCTGCTGTCGGGCGGACCCGACGGACTCGCATTGCGCCTGTGCCGGATCATGGCAGACCGGTACACGCAGAAACTGCTGGCGCTGGAGCCGCGCCTGGAGGACATCGAACGCGAGATCGTCGCGAAGCCGGATGATGAAATGCTGGCTGAGCTGATCGGCTACAAGACCGACCTGCGCAAGTTCAGGCGCGTGCTGGTCTATCACGCGCAGATCTTTTCCGAGCTGCTCAAGAATCCGCCCACCCAGGTCGAGGCCGGGCGCGTCCATGAAATCCGCGACGTGTACGAGCAGCAGGAGCGGGCCAGCAGCCTGGCGACGCTGTACTACGAGGTATCCAGCGACCTCATCGAGGGCCACATCTCGCTCGCTTCGCACCGACTGAACAACATCATCAAGGTGCTGACGATCGTGACCACGATCTTCGTGCCGCTTAGTTTCCTGGCGGGGATCTATGGCATGAATTTCGAATACATGCCGGAATTGAAGTCGCGCTCGGGATATTTCATCCTGCTCGGGATCATGGCTACACTCGCCACGGTCCTGGTGCTGACGTTCCGCAAGCGACGCTGGCTTTGAGTGCGCAGCTGCCCGCTCGCGATTCTGCGCGGGCGTGAAGCCGACCAGGCCCATCAGCCGCCCCATCCCGGTTTCGAACGGCACGTCGGGCCCGGGCCGGATGCTCGAAACCTATCCGGCTCTGGACAAGAACGCTGGTTTCACGCTGTCATGGGCGTCCACGCCCGCACTGGAGCGCACCTTGACCGACTACAAATCGCCCTGGATGGACGACGAACTCGAGATGTTCCGCGACGCCGCGCGGCGCTTCGTCGAGAACGAGATCGTGCCCAAAGACACTCGCTGGCGCGAGCAGCACCACGTGGACCGCGAGATCTGGAACAAGGCGGGCGAGGTCGGATTGCTGTGCACGGATATTCCGGCCGACTACGGCGGAGTCGGCGGCGACGCGCGCCATGAGGCCGTCGTGGCCGAGGAAATGGGCGGCCACGGCATCACCAGTCTGGGGCACACGGTGCACAGCATCGTGGCGCACTACCTGCTGAACCACGGCACCGAGGAGCAGAAGCACCGCTGGCTGCCGCGCATGGCAACCGGCGAGCTCGTCGGCGCCATTGCAATGACAGAGCCGGGTGCGGGATCGGACCTGAAGGCCGTCAAGATGCGCGCGATACGGGAAGGCGGCGAGTACGTGCTGAACGGCTCGAAGACGTTCATCTCGAACGGGCTGCATGCGGGCCTGGTCGGCGTCGTGGCGCGCACTGACCCGGACGCCGGCTCGAAGGGCATCTCGATCATCATGGTCGAGACGCAGGGACTGGCCGGCTATCGAGTCGGGCGGGTGCTGGACAAGATCGGGCAGAACGGCTGGGACACGGCCGAGATGTTCTTCGACGACTGCCGCGTGCCCGCGGACTGCCTGCTCGGGCCGGTGGAAGGGCAGGGCTTCGTACAGCTGATGCGCGACCTGCCCTACGAGCGTGCACTGCTCGCGGTCGGCGGCGTCGCGGCAATGGAGTACGCGCTCAGGCTCACTGTCGAATACGCGCGCTCGCGCAAGCTCTTCGGGCAGACGCTGCTCGAGATGCAGAACACCCGGTTCAAGCTGGCCGAGGTAAAGGCGCAGGTGCACGTGGCTCGCCTCTTCATCGACGACTGCATCGGCAAGCTCGCGGCCGGCAAGCTGGACACGGTCACTGCATCGATGGCCAAGCTGTGGATCACCGAGGCGCAGTGCAGGGTGATGGACGAGTGCCTGCAGCTGTTCGGCGGGTACGGCTACACGACCGAATACCCGATCGCGAAACTCTATGTGGACGCGCGTGTGCAGCGCATCTACGGCGGTGCGAGCGAGGTGATGAAGGAGATCGTGGCGCGGTCGCTGTGATGGGACCTCTCCAGGGCACCAGGATCATCGAGCTGGCCGGCATCGGTCCGGGGCCGTTCTGCGGCATGCTGCTCGCCGACCTCGGCGCGGAAGTGGTGCTCGTCGACCGCAAGGGCGGCGCGCTGCCGTTCAATGCGCAGCCGAAACTCGACATTACCCGACGAGGCAAGCGCTCGATCGCTGTGGACCTGAAGCAACCGGACGCGGCCGAGATCGTGTTGCGGCTGCTCGAGAAGGCGGACGGCCTTATCGAAGGTTTCCGGCCCGGCGTCATGGAGCGGCTGGGAATCGGCCCCGATGCGTGCCTCAAGCGCAATCCACGACTCGCCTACGGGCGGCTCACGGGCTGGGGGCAGCATGGGCCGCTGGCCAATGCCGCCGGTCACGACATCAACTACGTCGCGCTCAGCGGCATCCTCTACCACGGAGGCCATCGCGACTCGGCACCGGCAGTGCCGCCGACGGTGGTTGGCGACGTCGGCGGTGGCGCGATGTTCATGGCGGTGGGATTGCTGGCTGCGATCCTGAACGCCCGGGCAACGGGCCGCGGGCAGGTGGTCGATGCCGCGATCACCGACGGCTGCGCCGTGATGAGCACGCTGGTGCAGGGTCTTCGCGCGCAGCACCTGTGGGCAGACAAGCGCCAGTCGAATGCGCTGGACGGCGGCGCGCACTGGTATGACTGTTACCGCTGCGCCGACGGGGAATGGATATCGGTCGGCGCGCTCGAGCCGCAGTTCTACCGGTTGCTGCTCGAGAAATGCGGCCTGGCGGGCGATGGCCTGGAGCAGGCGCAGTTCGACGTCACGCGCTGGCCCGAGACGAAGAAGCGGTTCGAAGACCTGTTCGCGCGCAGGACCCGCGCCGAGTGGTGCGATCTGCTCGAGGGAACCGATGCCTGTTTCGCGCCGGTGCTGAATTTCGCCGAGGCCGCGGTTCACCCGCACAATCGCGCCCGTGAAGCCTATCTCGAGATCGACGGCATCACCCAGCCCGCCCCGGCGCCGCGATTCAGCTGCACGCCAGCCGAGGTCCGGTCGCCGCCGCCGGCCATCGGCGCAGACGCCGGGCAATTGCTGATCGAGGCCGGCTATTCCGCTGCGGAGATCGACGCGCTCATTGCATCGGGGACGGTCTGACGGGCGCATCGACGTACGGCAGCACGACGAACTCCCCGGCAAGTTCACCGGCTCGTTCACCGAGGCACTCGAGGATTGCCTTCACCCGCACGCGCCCCGGCCGTCCCCGCCCGAGCGCCGCGCGGAGCTTTTCCCACTCGGACGCATCGGGCGCACTGGCGGTCGCGGAGAAATCGGCCGCCATTGGTTGATCGTAGCTCATCGTGTTGCGGCGAATGACGATGCGGCCCTCGAGGCCCTCGTCCTGCATGCGTACGCGGACCGCCGACCACGCCGCGAGGATCGCGAGTGCCGAGGCGCTGCCGCCGAAGGCCGTGTCCCGATGGTTGAGGTTTGGCGCTAATGGCGCGGACAGGACGACCCGTCCGGCCGAAATCGACTGGACCCGCACGTCCATGGCCTTCGAGAGCGGGATACGCTCGCGCAGGAAGGTCTCGAGCTCGTCTTCGCGCATGACACCCGCCTGTTGATCCCCGGTGGCATCTGGAGCGTAGAATCGGTTCATCGGACCCGCAAGTGGTCCAGGCCGGCACGCAGATCAGGCCTCAAGGGGGGCGCCATGAAAGACACGGTTCTCGAAGCGGTAACGAAGCATCCCTTCACGGAGGGCGTCTCGCCCGAGCACTGTGCGACCCTCGCGAGCCTTGCGCGGTACGTGAGCTTCGGCCAGGACGATATCATCTTCGCCGAGGGTGATCCCAAGCATGAGTTCTTCCTGTTGCTGAGCGGGCGGGTCGCGCTGGAGATGGCGGTGCAGGACAAGACGCTGCGCGTGCACGTGGTCGAAGGCGGGGACGAGCTCGGCTGGTCGGCAGTGCTGATGGGCGGGGGCAAGCGCTTCCAGGCGCGCGCGCTCGAGCCGGTCGAGGCGCTGGCGTTCGACGGCTACACGCTGCTCGAAATCTGCCGCAAGGACAACGCGTTCGGCTACAAGATCATGCACCGGATGCTGGCGACGGTATCCGAGCGTCTGCAGGCCGCCCGCATGCAGGTGATGGACCTGCATTCGCCCTTCGCCAAGAGGGCGGGGGCGTAAGCGACGATCAGGGGACATTCTCCTTTTTCCGCTGCCGCCCAATATTGGGCGGCAGGTAGTCAACTTACGGAAAAAGGAGAATGTCCCCTTACAGCCGATCCAGCAGCCAGCCCGGGAAGACCGCGATCAGCACGGCGGGCACCAGGCAGAGCATTCCCGCGAGCAGCGCGTAGCGCCGCGGCCGGCCGTGCGAGGCCGACGGTTCGTCCGCGCTCATGAACATGTACTGGATCACGCGCAGGTAGAAGTAGATCCCGAGGTAGCTCGCGATGAGGCCCATCACCGCGTAAAGGGTGTAGCCGGCCTCGATGACGTTGCGGAATATCAGGAACTTGGCCACGAAGCCTGGCAGCGGTGGCAGCCCGGCGAGCGACAGCATCGCGATGGCGATCGCCACGGCAGCGAAGGGCCGGCGCCCGTATAGGCCCTTGAACGCGTCGAGCTGGTCCTGTGTCGTGTCGTCCACGCCGCGTGGAATGACCGAGAAGGCCAGCAGGTTCATCACGCCGTAGGCGACCAGGTAGAACACGATCGCCTGGTAGCGGCCCTCTCCGGCCCCGAGGAATGCGTAGAACAGGTAGCCTGCGTGCGCGATCGACGAGTACGCGATCATGCGGCGGAAACTGGTCTGCCGGATCGCCGCCAGGTTGCCCCAGGCCATCGAGAGCAGCGGCAATGCCGCGAGCAGGGCTGCCATCGGGCCCGAGACCTGGGCCGTGGCGAACAGGCGCAGGGCTGCGATCAGTACCGCGGCCTTCACGATGGTGGCCATGTAGGCCGTGACCGGCACGCTGGCACCCTCGTAGGCGTCGGGTGCCCACGCGTGCAGCGGCACGATTGCGGCCTTCAGGTACAGCGCGGCGACGATCAGCGCCACTCCCGCGACCGGCAGCGGGTCCGCGTAGCCGAGCGCCGTGCCGAACAGCGCGAGGTCCAGCGACGCGCCCCAGCCGTAGAGCAGGGACACGCCCATCAGCAGCGTCGCGGTCGCGGCGCCGCCGAGCACCAGGTACTTGAGCGCCGCCTCGCTGCTTTCCGGGCGCAGGAAACCGATCAACACCAGCACGTACACCGGCAGCGACATGATCTCGATGCCGAGGAACAGCGTCGCGAAGCTGTCCGACGCGGTGAGCAGGCAGGCCCCGTACAGCGATGCCAGCACCAGCACGTAATAGCGCGCTTCCTCGAAATCATCCCTCGACATCAGCAGCACGGGCAGCGTAAGTCCGAGCAGGACCGCCTTGGCCATCGAGGTTCCGGCATTGACCGAGTAGTGGCCAGCAAACGGCGCACTTTCGTACCCGACCGCGGCGAGCCAGACGGCCGTGCCGGCAGCGGCAGCAACCGCGAGCACCGCCAGCGCGAAGCCACCACGCTCGCGGCCCGTGCCGATTTCGCGTCCCAGGATCAGCAGCATGCCGACGAGCAGCAGGTGCTCGGGCAGCATCGCGGTCAGGACGTCTTGCCAGTTCACTGCATACCCTCGTCGACCGTGCCCTCAATGACCATGCCTTCAACGGCGGCGTGGCCGGCCAGCACCAGCGACCGGAACTCACGCGCCGCGGGCTCGGTCTTGGCGAGCGGCCCCTGCGGGAACAGGCCGAGCCAGAAAATCGCGACCACGAACGCCGCGAGGATGATCTTCTCCCTCGCGACCAGGTCGGTGAACGGCTGGTGCGGTGCGCGTTCCTTGCCGAACAGGAAACGCTGCGCGAGCCGCAGCATGTAGAGCGCCCCCAGCACCACGCCGGTGACGGCGACGCACCGCGAGCACCAGCGGCAGCGACTGCCCGGCCTCGTGCAGCGGCCACGCGGCGTTGAAGGCCCCCATCAGCGCCATGAACTCGCCCGTGAATCCGCTCGTGGTCGGCAGGCCTATCGAGGCAAGCGTCAGGATCGCGAAGAACACCGAGTACACCGGCAGCAGCTTGGCGAGGCCGCCATAGGCCGCCAGATCGCGGCTGTGGCAGCGCTCGTAGATCATGCCGACCATCATGAAGAGCCCGCCCGCGACCAGTCCGTGACTGACCATCTGGATGATCGCGCCCTGGATGCCGATCAGGTCCAGGCTCGCGAGGCCCAGCATCACGTAGCCGAGGTGGCTGATCGAGGAGTAGGCGATGATCTTCTTGATGTCGTCCTGCACCAGCGCGAGGCAGGCGCCGTACACGATGCTCACCACCGCCAGCGTCATGATCAGCGGCGTGAAGGCGCGCGCGGCGTCGGGGAACATCGGGAAGCCAAGCTTCATGAAGCCGTACGTTCCCATCTTCAGCAGCACGCCCGCCAGGATCACCGAGCCTGCGGTCGGCGCCTCGACGTGCGCGTCCGGTAACCAGGTGTGCAGCGGGACCATCGGCACCTTGATCGCGAACGAAAGCGCGAAGGCGGCGAACAGCCACGTCTGCGTTTCCGGCGGCAGGCGGTTTCCGTACAGGTCGGCAAACGCGAACGAGGCGACGCCGCCGGAGGCCTTCAATGAGTAGACGAGGTAGATCAGCGCGGCCAGCATCAGGATGCTGCCGAAGGCCGTATAGAGCACGAACTTGAAGGTCGCGTAGATGCGCCGCTCGCCGCCCCAGATGCCGATGATCAGGAACATCGGGATCAGCATCGCTTCCCAGAACACGTAGAACAGGAACAGGTCCTGGGCGACGAAGGTCCCGAGCATCGCGAACTGGATGAAGAACACCATCGCGTAGAAGAGCTTCACGTCCTTCTGGATGGCGGAGAACGCGCCGGCGACCACCAGCGGCCCGAGGAAGCAGGTGAGCGTGACCAGCAGCACGTTGTAGCCGTCGAGCCCGATGCGGTAGCCGATGCCCCACTGGCTGATCCAGGGCTGGTCGGTCGCGAACTGCAGGCCCGGCTGCGACGGATCGAAGCGGGCATAGAGCCACGCGGCCAGCACGAACTGCAGCAGCATCAGCCCGAGCGAGAGGCCGCGCACGGTGCGGTCGGCGCCGCTGCTCGGCAGGCGCGCGATCGCGATCATGCCGATCACCGGCAGCCAGAGCACCAGGTTCAGGATGGTCGCGTCAGCCATTGTTCAGCATCCAGCCAAGGCAGGCGACGATTCCCAGCACTGCGAGTACGACGTAGAACTGCAGGTTGCCGGTCTCGACGCGGGACAGTCGTCCGGCGGTGCGCTGTGCGACCGCGGCCAGCCCGTTCAGCGTGCCGTCGATCAGCAGTCCGTCGCCGAGACGCAGGAATACCCGGTCGGAGATCCAGTTGAGCGGCCGGTCCAGCACCGCGTCGTACAGTTCGTCCACGAAGTACTTACCCGAAAGCAGGCGATGCAGCCGCGGGAATCGGGCCGCAAGTGCATCGGCCTTCGCGAGGCCGTTGCGGTAGATGAAGATCGCGGCCGCCAGGCCGATCGCCGCCAGTACCACCGACAGCACGATCAAAGTCGTCTCGTAGTGCTCCAGCGACTCGTGGGCCCGCGCCAGTGGCAGCAGCGGCTCGAGGAAATGAGGGATCGAGATGAAGCCGCCGACTGCGGAAAGCACCGCGAGCACCACCAGCACACCGGTCATCGACAACGGCGACTCGTGCACGTGGTGTTCCGCTTCGTGTGTCATGCGCGAGGGAGTAAGGAACGTCACCCACAGCAGCCGGAACATGTAGAAGGACGTCATCAGCGCCGTGAACGACATCGTGAGCCACAGCAGCGTCGAACCACCGGTCTCGCTGGCAAACGAGAACCAGAGGATCTCGTCCTTGGAGAAGAAGCCCGCAAGCGGCGGGATGCCGGCGATGGCCGCCGTTGCGACCGCGAACGTGACGAATGTGACCGGGATCTTCCTCGCCAGGCCGCCCATCCTGCGGATGTCCTGCTCGCCGGACATCGCGTGGATGACGCTGCCGGCCCCGAGGAACAGGCAGGCCTTGAAGAAGGCGTGCGTGTAGAGGTGGAAGACTGCGACGCCGTAGGCGCCGACGCCGAGTGCCACGAACATGAAGCCGAGCTGTGACAGCGTCGAGTAGGCCAGCACCTTCTTGATGTCGGTCTGCACGATCGCGACCGTAGCGGCGAAGAACGCGGTCGCGGCGCCGATCACCGCGATCAGCTGCGAGGCCTCCGGCGCGTGCGCGTAGACGCCGTTCAGCCTTGCGACCAGGTACACGCCCGCGGTCACCATCGTGGCCGCATGGATCAGTGCCGACACCGGCGTCGGGCCGGCCATCGCGTCCGGCAGCCAGACGTGCAGACGGGATCTGCGCGCTCTTGCCCATCGCGCCGATGAACAGCAGCACGCCCACCAGGCTCGCCGACACTGCAGGCATCACCGGCGCGTTGAAGGCATCGTTGACGCGGTCCATGTCCAGCGTGCCGAGCGTGTGGTAGATCAGGAACATGCCGAGCAGGAAGCCGGCGTCGCCGATGCGGTTGGTGATGAACGCCTTCTTGCCCGCGGCGGCCTTGACCGGGTCTTCGAACCAGAATCCGATCAGCAGGTAGGAGGCGAGCCCGACGCCTTCCCAGCCGACGAAGGTCACCAGCAGCGACCGGCCGAGCACCAGCAGCAGCATGAAGAACAGGAACAGGTTGAGATACGCGAAGTAGCGCGCGTAGCTCGCGTCGTCCTTCATGTAGCCGGTCGAATAGACGTGGATCAGCGAGCCCACGCCGGTGACGATCAGCGTCATCACGGCGCTCAGGCGGTCGAAGTAGAAGGCGATGTCGAAGCTCGAGCCGCCGATGGAGGCCCATGTGTAGGCGGTCTCGAGCAGCGCCGCGCCCTCGTCACCGCTGCCAAGCAGTTCGAGGAAGCAGCGCACGGTGGCCAGGAACGCCAGCACCGGCAGTCCGCAGCCCACGAAGCTGACGAATGTCTTTCCAGCGCGCTGGCCGACCAGGCCGTTCAGCAGGAAGCCGGCCAGCGGCAGCAGCACGATGAGGGTGAGCAGGTTCATGGTCAGCCTTGCAGCTCCCGGTAGGCCTCGACGTCGAGCGTGCGCCGTTGCTTGGAGAGCAGCAGCACGATCGGGATCGCGATGCCGATTTCGGACGCGGCGACCACGAAGATCAGCAGCACCAGCACCGCGCCTGCGATGGTGGCCGTCTGCTGTGCGAAGGTGACCAGCGTCAGGATCACGCCGTTCAGCATCAGCTCCATGCACATCAGCATCACCAGCGCGTTGCGACGCACGATCACGCCGGCAAGCCCGAGCGCGAACAACGCGACGCCGGTCAGCAGCAGCAGCTGCGCCCTATCCATCGTTCCTCCGTCCGCCCTTGATGACCGCGACTGCCGCGACGACTGCCGCGAGCAGCAGCACCGAGGTAAGCTCGAAGTGCAGCCAGTACTCGCTCAGGAAACCTGCCGAGAACGGCTGGACCAGGAACTGCGCGCCACCCGTTGCATCCGCGTCGAGTGCCACCGCCGCGCCGCCGCCCGTCACGACCGCTGCAAGGGCCGCCGCCAGCAGTGCCGTGGCGATGAGTCCGGATACAAGCGAGCTGCCATAGCGGCGCAGGAACGACGGATCGCGCACGTCGAGCAGCATGATCACGTAGACCATGAAGACCATGACTGCGCCCACGTAGATCAGCACCTGGAAGACCGCGATCACGTGCACGCCGAGGATCGCGTAGATGCCCGCCAGCGACAGCATCGAGCCGATCAGCGCCAGCGCCACGCGCATCGGGTGCCGCGCGACCAGCATCAGCACGCCGCCCGCGAGCGCGCCGGCGCAGAAGAACAGCGTGAGCAGCATGCTGCCGTTCATGGGCGGCCTCCCGGCGTGCCGCTGCCCACGACGGGGTAGGGCTTCGCAACGTCTTCCTGGGGCTGCCAGTTCAGCAGTTCTTCCTTGCCCAGCCACATGCCATAGCGATCGAAGCCCGGCAGGCCCGGCGTTTCCTTCGCCATGCGGATGGCGTCCTCGGGGCAGGCCTCGACACAGAGGCCGCAGAACACGCAGCGCGAATAGTCGATCTCGAAGCGCGACGGGTACTTCGGGTGCGACGGATCGTCGGGATCGAAGGCGGCGTCGATCTCGATCACCTGTGCCGGGCACACCGTCGCGCACATGTTGCAGGCCACGCACTGCGGCCTCCCGTCAGGGCGTCGCGTGAGCACGTGCTTGCCGCGATTGGCGGCCGCGTAGTCGGCGCGGGTTTCTTCCGGGTAATAGGAGGTCAGCGCGCCCTTGCGGCCGCTGATCCACTTGGCCATGTTGCGCAGGAACACGCCGCCGGTGATGGCCAGCCCGCGCGCCACCTCGAACACGTAGGCGCGCTCCCACCAGCCCATCTCGGGCTCGTTCCAGTAGCGGCGGCGGATATGGGGTTTGCGGTTCATCTGTGCCGCCTCACCCGATTGCCCAGACCGCGCCGACGGTCACGACGAGGTTGATGATGGCCAGCGGCAGCAGGAACTTCCACGCGAAGCGCAGCAGCTGGTCCCAGCGGAAGCGCGGCAGTGTCCAGCGCACCAGGATCTGGAAGCTGCACAGCAGCAGCACCTTCGCCAGGAAGGTGACGAGCTGAATGAGCACCACCCAGCCATGGCTCATGGCCAGCACCACGCCGCCGGGTAGCGTGAAGCCCGCGTCGCTCATCCAGGGCAGGTTGTAGCCGCCGAGGAACAGCGTGACGAACAGCGCCGCGATGATCGCGATCTCGACGAACTCCGAGAGCATGAACAGTCCCTGCTTCATGCCGCTGTATTCGGTGAAGTATCCCGAGATGAGCTCCGACTCGGCCTCGGGCAGGTCGAACGGGATGCGCTTGTTCTCGGCGATGCCCGCGACCAGGAACAGCAGCGCGCCCAGCGGCTGCCAGATGATTCCCCAGGCCGGCAGGAAGCCGAGCGCTGTCCCGGACTGCTGGCGAACGATGGAGTCGAGGTCCACGGTGCCGTAGATCAGGACCAGGCCGAGCACGGTGAGCCCCATCACAAGCTCGTAGGAGATCAGCTGGGCGCCGGCGCGCAGCGCGCCGAGCATCGAAAACTTGTTGTCCGACGACCAGCCCGCGAGCATCGCACCGATGATGCTGATGCCGCTGAACGCGAACACCACCAGCAGCCCCGCGTCGATCGGCGCGATCTGCATCGGGTAGGTGCGCCCGCCAAACGTATCGGCGAGGGCCGGGAACAGCAGGCCCGGGTCCAGCGTGCCGCCGAACGGGATCACCGCGAACACAAGCATGACTGGCGTGAACGCGAGCCACGGACCCAGCGCGTAGGCAAGGCTGTCGTAGGCGCGCGGCTTGAAGTCTTCCTTCAGCAGCAGCTTGAGGCCGTCGGCCATGCCGTGGAAAAGGCCCCACCAGATCAGCTTCACCTGCGTGAACGGGATGCGCAGGTAAGCGCGGTTGGCGCCGATGCGGTCCGACATGATCGCGGCCTGCTTGCGCTCCACCCAGGTGAGCACGGCACCGAGCGTGAGCAGCAGGCCCAGCGCATAGGCGATGTACACGGCCAGGATGGTGAAGTCCGGCGTCATGCGTGTTCCCGCGCGGGCGCGGCCAGCGCCTTGAACAGGTCCTCGGCGTGCGACACGCCCGGCTTCTTCTCGAAGCAGGGCTCGAACTCGCTCAACACGCCCTCGAAGTTCGTGTAGTGGCCGCGTCGCTCGGTCTGGATGCTGGCCGGCAGGAACACGTCGGCGTGGCCGTTCTCGGGCTGCAGGTACGAATTGATGAAGATCACCTTCGCCTGTCGCGGCACGCGGGCGAAGTCGAAACCCTCGCCCCAGACCAGCACCAGGTCGGTGCCTTCGTCGATCATGGGGTCGCCGACCTCGTGGAATAGCTCTCGTGCCCTGGCTGAGTTCGGGTTCTTGTCGGCGCGGATCAGCAGGTCGTCCTGGACCCGCTCGCCATCCTCGGGCAGCCAGTCGCGCTTGACGTGGCAGTGGAACACTTCGCCCAGGCAGCGCTTGAATGTCTCGAGTTCCTCGTTGGAACCCCAGTTCGACACCAGCGCGACGGGATGCCGCGCCGCCCCTATCAGCCGGCGGGCCTCATCCAGCGCCGCGGCGATGCCCACCGGTCGGCCCTTCAGCATCGGCTCCTCGGCGCGGGTGCGCTCGAAGATCCGTGCCAGGTCGCGACCCTTGTTGCAGATCCATGGGCCATTCACGGCCGGGTTCTCGAGCGGCGTGATGCGCGCGATGCTGGTGTTCTGCCGCTGGTCGAGCGACTTCACGAACCACTCGGGCTTCCGGTGCCAGACCTGGATGGTGCAGCCGCGTTCGCAGCCCGGGCACACCGACGGTGTGGCCTTGAGGTACCAGACCCGCGCCTTGTGCAGGAACTGCCGCGACTGCAGCGCGCCGACCGGGCAGATGTCCACGATGTTGTCGGAGTACGGGTCCTCGGACAGCGGACGATCCTCGACCGGGCGGATGTTCGACACGTCGCCGCGGCGTTCGACGCCGAGCGCCATGGACTTCGAAATCTCGTGCGTGAATCGCGTGCAGCGCAGGCAGAGGATGCAGCGCTCGTTGTCGAGCAGGATGCGGTTCGACAGGTTGTAGTACTTGGTCGAGCGCACCTTCTCGTCGCGCGACAGCGAGGCCTCGCCGTTGTACGTGTAGTGGTAGTCCTGCAGCGCGCACTCGCCGGCCTTGTCGCAGATGCCGCAGTCCACCGGGTGGTTGAGCGTAATGAACTGCAGGATGGCCTTGCGGTGCGCCTTCACTTCCTCGGAATCGGTGAAGACCTTCATGCCGGCGCTGACCGGCATGTTGCAGGCGATGTCGAGTCCGCGGCCCTCGACCTCGACCAGGCACATCCGGCAGTTGCCCGCGGTCGAGAGCTGCGGGTGCCAGCAGAATGTGGGCACGTGAACGCCGTTCGCGAGCGCGACCTCGAGCACGGTCTGCTCCGCGCCGGCTTCGACTGCCTGCCCGTTCAGGAAGATCTCAGGCATTCCAGGTTCCCGTCGAAACGCGAGCGCTTGTGCTCGATGCAGTACTCGAACTCGTCGCGGAACTTGTCGAGAATGCCGGTGCAGGCGTAGCCCGCCGCGTCCCCGAGGCCGCAGATCGTGGTTCCATCGTTGAATTTTGATATGTAGTAGAGGCGCTCGATGTCTTCCGGGCGACCCTGGCCGGCGGCAATGCGGTCGATGATCCGGTGCATCCAGCCCGTGCCATGGCGGCAGGGCGTGCACTGGCCACAGGACTCGTGGTGGTAGAAGCGCAGCATCACCTGCAGCAGGCTCACCATGCAGGTGCCTTCCGCGATCACGATCATGCCGCCGGAACCGAGCGTCGAGCCGACGTCCCACAGCGCCTCGTGCGACAGGTTGAGGTCCGCGATGTCACTGCCGGTGAGTACCTTGGATGACACGCCGCCCGGCACCACGCACTTGATGGCGCGCCCTTGCAGGATGCCGCCGCAGTCTTCTTCCAGGAACTTCATCCACGGGTAGCCGAGTTCGACCTCGTATACGCCGGGACGATTGACGTGCCCGGACACGGAAATCAGCCGCGTGCCGGGACTCTTCGGCGTGCCGACCGCCTTGAAGGCCTCGGCGCCGTTGGCGATGATCCACGCGATGTTGGACAGCGACTCGACGTTGTTGACCACGGTCGGCTGCTGGTAGAGCCCCTTCACCGTCAGCCGCGGCGGGCGGTTGCGCGGATAGCTCTTCTTGCCCTCCAGCGACGCGAGCAGGCCCGACGCCTCGCCCGCGACGTATGCGCCGGCACCGCGGTACACGACGATGTCGCAGGAAAAACCGCTGCCGAGGATCTTCTCGCCGAAATAACCCGCTTCGTAGGCTTCCTCGACCGCGCCTGCGAGGCGGCGGTAGGGCAGGTCGAACTCGCCGCGGATATAGACGAAACAGTTGCGCGCGCCGAGCGCGTAGCTGGCGATCGCCATCGACTCGACCAGCATGTGCGGGTTGTTCTCGAGGATCCAGCGGTCCTTGAACGTGCCCGGCTCGCCCTCGTCGGCGTTTGCGATCAGGTAGTGCGGCTGGCCGTCGTCGGGCACGATCACCTGCCACTTGCGGCCCATGGGGAACGACGCGCCGCCACGGCCCTGCAGGCCGGAGGCCGTGACTTCCTTGGTCACGTCGGAGGGCTTCATTTCCCGCAGTGTCTTCTCGAGCGCCTGGTATCCGCCGCGCGCGCGGTATTCCGCAAGCGAGTGCGAGGTCGCCGTGACCGGGAACGTCATGATGATCTGGCGGCCGGGCATGGCTATTTCAGGCCCTCCAGCAGCGTGTCGAGTTTCTCGGCCGTGAGGTTCTCGTGGTACGTGTCGTTGACCATCATCATCGGCGCGGTGCCGCAGGAGCCCAGGCACTCGGCCGTAGAGAGCGTGTAGCGGCCGTCGGCCGTGGTCTCGCCGGGGCGAACGCCGAGCTTGCGTTCGACGTACGAAAGCAGCGTTTCCGCGCCGCGCATCGAGCAGCTGACGTTGTGGCACATCTGCAGGTGCCAGCGGCCGATCGGCTTGCGCCGGAACTGCGTATAGAAGGACAGCACTTCCTCGATCTGGATGCGTGGCACCCCGAGATAGGCAGTCAGTTGCTCCACGTCGTCGTCCGCTACAAAACCACGGTCTTCCTGGATTCGCCGCAGGCAGGGCAGCACCAGCGACGACTCGAAGCCCGCCGGGAAGCGCCGGCGCAGGTTCTCGAATTCAGGGATCAGGTGCTTCACCTGTCGCACTCCCCGCCAATCATGTTCACCGAGCCGAAGGTCGGCACGATGTCGGCGAGCTGGTAGCCGTCGAGCATCCGGTGCACGCCGCCCATGTGGACGAAACTCGGGCTGCGGCAGTGCACTTTCCACGGGACGCCGCCGCCGACGCTCACCAGGTAGAAGCCAAGCTCGCCGTTGGCGCCTTCCTGCGCCGAGTAGACTTCGCCCGGGGGCACCTGCGGCCCTTCCATCACCAGCTTGAAGTGGTTGATCAGCGACTCGATCTCATTGTAAACCAATGTTTTTTCAGGGAAAACACAACGACGATCGTCCACGTTGATCGCTCCGGGCTCGAGCATCTCCACGAGCTGCCGGATCATGTGCGCGGACTCGTCGATCTCGCGCATGCGTACGTAGTAGCGGTCGTAGTTGTCGCCCTTGATGCCGACCGGGACCTCGAAATCGAGCTCCGCGTAGGACAGGTAGGGCGTGTCCTTGCGCAGGTCCCGGGCGGCGCCGGTGGAGCGCAGGATCGGGCCGGTGAAGCCCCAGTTGATTGCATCCAAGGTGGTCAGCACGCCGACGTCGCGCGTGCGATCGATAAAGATGCGGTTGCGATCGACCAGCCCGTGCACGCGGCCGGTGAACGTGTCCATTTCGTCGAGGATCTCGCCGAGGCGCTTCAGCCAGCCTTCCGGCACGTCGTTCGCGAGGCCGCCGATGCGGCCGTAGCTGTAGGTGACGCGGGCGCCGGTCAGCGCGGCCAGGTGCTCGTAGATGTAGTCGCGGATCGTGACCAGGTACAGGAACGCCGTCATCGCGCCCAGTTCCATCAGCGCGGCGGCGATGCAGGTCAGGTGGTCGGCGATGCGCGAATACTCCGAGAGCAGCGTGCGCAGGTGACGGCAGCGCGGGGTGATCTCGATGTCCATCAGCTTCTCGACGGCCTCGCAGTAGGCGAAGTCGTTGATCAGCGCGGAGCAGTAGTTCAGCCGGTCCACGTACGGGATCAGGTTGTGCCAGGTGTGCGATTCGCACTCCTTCTCGAACCCCCGGTGCAGGTAGCCGCAGTGCACGTCGGTGCGCACCACCCGCTCGCCGTCGAGCTCGGCGACGATCTGGATGGTGCCGTGAGTCGCCGGGTGCGACGGGCCGATGTTGACGATGACGGCGCTGTCGGTGCCGCCCTTGTCGAAGGCCGGACGGATCGGGTTCGGCAACTTGAGGCTCACTTCGGCGCCTCGCTCGCCCGGTAGGGCACCAGCGGCTGCTCTTTCTGCTTCGGGTAGTCCTTGCGCAGGGGGTGGCCCACGAAACCCTCGTACAGCAGGATCGGGCGCAGGTCGTCATTGCCGCGGAACACGATGCCGTACATGTCGTGGCACTCGCGCTCCATGTAGCGCGCCGAGCCATACAGGCCGATAAGCGAGTCGACGGTCGGGTCTTGCTCCGGTACGCGCGCCTTGAGGCGCACCCGCACATGCTGCCGGGTCGAATAGAAGTGCCAGACGACGTCGAAGCGCGGATTCCGCTCCGGCCAGTCCACTGCGGTAACGTCCAGGAACATGTCGAAGCCAAGCGTGTCCTTGAGCGTGCGGACGGCCTCGAGCAGCTGCGCGGGCTCGATCTGCAGCGCCAGCGTCCCGTGCGCCACGAGGGCTTCCTGGGACACCCCTGCAAGGTGCTCGCGAACCTGTTCGAAGACTGCTTCGCTCACGGTCAGAACTTCTCGTTGATGATCGCGTGGCGGTCGCCGGCAATGCGGTCCTGGAGCTTCATGATCCCGTCGATGACCATCTCCGGCCGGGGCGGGCAGCCCGGGATGTAGAGGTCGACCGGGATGATCTTGTCGATGCCTGGCAGCGCTGCGTAGTTCTGGTAGAAACCGCCGCTCGACGCGCATACGCCGAAGGCGATCACCCACTTTGGCTCGCACATCTGCTCGTAGACCTTGAGCAGGATGGGTGCCTGCTTGTGCGTGACGGTGCCGACCACCATCAGCAGGTCGGACTGCCGGGGCGTGAAGCGGGGCAGTGCCGCGCCGAAGCGGTCCGTGTCGTAGAGAGTCGAGCTCACCGACATG
The DNA here is from genome assembly GCA_963793005.1 of uncultured Gammaproteobacteria bacterium. Lineage (GTDB taxonomy): Bacteria > Pseudomonadota > Gammaproteobacteria > Steroidobacterales > Steroidobacteraceae > RPQJ01. Next base: position 1,327,673 of record CAWBYP010000002.1, on the reverse strand, counting down.
AATTCCATCGCGCAGCAGGCGGTCACGAACGGGTAGGGGAACAGCGAGAACTTGCGCGCCCAGCCGACAAATTCGTCCTTGCGAGTGGTCAGGTACTCGAATGCCGCGCTCGGGCGGCGTTCCTGCGCCCCGGCGCTCACCTCGTCACCTCTTCGAGGAGCCCGGTGCGCCAGATGTACAGCATGATGACCACCAGCAGCACGGTGAAGGCGGCAAATGCCACCACCAGCGGGCCGGTGAGCGGCTGCGCCGCCAGTGCCCAGACGTACAGGAAGACGGTTTCCAGGTCGAACAGGATGAAGATCACGGCGATTGCGTAGTACTTGACCGGCACCGCCCTGACGTTGACCTGCTGGATAGCCGTGGCGCCACACTCGAACGGCTCGAGTTTCATCTCCGAGGCTACGGGCTTCGGGCCGAGCACACGGTTCATCCACAACGTGACTGCGACGAAGCCGAGTATCACGACGAGGTAGACGAAGAAGTCCAGGTAGGCGTTCATTGCGACGTTGTCACTCCCCGGTGGCGGACTATACGCAGCGGGATGGTTGCGGTCACAGTGTCTACGGTAAACACTTATGGCCTTGCCATGGGTCAATGACCCGAAATCGGGTCCGCAACAATGGCCGAGAGTGTAACGCAGGTGAACAGCGGAACCGACAACATGACTGACCCCCCGGTCGTGCCAATGGCGCCGGCTGCAAGATGGCCAGCACGGCTTGATTTGCTGCAGAGCGGGACCGGCCTGCTGCTCGGGCTTTTCATGTGGGTGCACATGATGTTCGTCTCCAGCATCCTGCTGGGTAACGACGCCATGTGGACGGTGGCGCGGTTCTTCGAGGGTTACTACTTCTTCGGACGCAGCCTGCCCTGGCTGGTCTCATTGCTCGTCGGCTGCGTGTTCGCGCTCGTCATCGCGCACGCGGCGCTTGCACTCCGGAAATTCCCGTCCAGCTACCGCCAGTACCGGGAATTCCGCAGCCACATGGATGCAATGAAGCACTCCGACACGTCGCTCTGGTACTGGCAGGTCGTGACGGGCTTCGGGCTCTTCTTCATGGCCTCTGTGCACCTCTACATCATGATGACCCACCCGTCCCGCATCGGGCCCTTCGAATCGGCCGACCGCGTCTGGACCGACCTGATGTGGCCGCTGTACCTGGTGATGCTGTTCGCCGTCGAGTTCCACGGCGGCATCGGCCTGTACCGCCTTGCGCTCAAGTGGGGCTGGTTCGAAGGATCTGATCCGTCCGTGACCCGCCGCAGGCTCAAGGCCTTCAAGTGGGCGATCACGGTGTTCTTCCTCACGCTCGGCCTGGCGACGCTCGCCGCGTACGTCAAGATCGGCATCGAGCACGCGCCGGCCTATGGCCAGCCTTATGTTCCAGCCGGGATCACTGCGGTGCACACGCCATGAAAGTCGTCTACACCGATGTCCTGGTGATCGGAGGCGGCCTCGCCGGCCTGCGCGTGGCGATCGGCGCGCGTCGACGCGGCCAGGACGCCATCGTCCTGTCGCTGGTGCCGGCCAAGCGCTCGCATTCGGCCGCCGCGCAGGGCGGCATGCAGGCGAGCCTCGGCAACGTCGCGAAGGGCCAGGGCGACAACGAGGACGTGCACTTCGAGGACACGGTCAAGGGCAGCGACTGGGGCGCCGACCAGCAGGTCGTGCGAATGTTCGTGAATACGGCCCCGAAGGCCGTGCGCGAGCTGGCGGCCTGGGGCGTGCCGTGGAGCCGGGTCCAGCGCGGCGATCGCGAAGTCATCATCAACGGGCAGAAGGTCACGCTCACCGAACGCGACGAGGCACACGGCCTCGTGGCGCAGCGCGATTTCGGCGGAACCAAGAAGTGGCGTACCTGCTACGTGTCGGACGGCACCGGGCACGCGATGCTGTTCGCGGTCGGCGACCAGGCGATCGCGCAGGGCGTTCCGGTCCACGAGCGCAAGGAGGCAATCGCGCTGATCCACGACGGCTCGCGCTGCTATGGCGCGGTGGTGCGCGACCTGATCACCGGCGAGCTTATCGCCTACGTGGCCAAGGCGACCGCGATCGCGACCGGCGGCGCCGGTCGCGTTTACCGCGTCACCACCAATGCAGTCATCTGCGAGGGCATCGGAGCTGCGATCGCACTCGAAACAGGCGTCGCGGCGCTCGGTAACATGGAGGCCGTGCAGTTCCATCCGACCGGAATCTTCCCGGCGGGCATCCTGGTGACGGAGGGCTGTCGCGGCGACGGCGGCCTGCTCCGCGACGGCAACGGCCATCGCTTCATGCCGGACTACGAGCCGGAGAAAAAAGAGCTGGCCTCGCGCGACGTGGTCTCGCGGCGCATGGAAGAACACATCCGCAAGGGCAATGCCGCCACCTCGCGCTTCGGCCAGCACCTCTGGCTCGACATCACTCTGCTCGGGCGCGCGCACATCGAGCACAACCTGCGCGAGGTCAAGGAGATCTGCCACTACTTCCTGGGCGTGGACCCGGTCGAGCAGTGGATCCCGGTGCGACCAGCGCAGCACTACACGATGGGCGGCATCCGCACCTGGCACACGGGCCAGAGCCGCACGCTGAAGGGCCTGTTCGCGGCCGGCGAGGCGGCGTGCTGGGACATGCATGGCTTCAATCGGCTTGGCGGGAATTCCGTGGCCGAGACCGTGGTGGCCGGGATGATCGTGGGCGAGTACATCGCCGACTTCTGCGAGAGCCCGGACGGCGAGATCGACATCCCGACCGCGCTGGTGCGTGAGGCGGTCGAGGCCGAACGCGGCAAGCTCGACCACCTGCTGCATGGCGACGGGCCGGAGAGGGCCGACGCGCTCAAGATCGAGATGCAGCAGATCATGACCGACAAGGTCGGCATATTCCGCACCGGGGCTGACCTCGAGGAGGCCGTGCACCGGCTGCAGGGCCTGCTGGTTCGCAGCCGGCGGATCGGCTTGCGCTACAAGGTCGACGGGCCCAACCCCGAGCTGGTCACCGCATACAGGACCCAGAAGATGCTGAAGGTCGCGCTTTGCGTGGCTTCGGGTGCGCTGGCGCGGACCGAGAGCCGCGGCGCCCACTTCCGCGAGGACCATCCGCAACGAGACGACACGACCTGGCTGCGCCGGACACTGGCGACCTGGGCAGACTCCGATGCCACGCTGCCGAAGCTCTCCTACGAGCCGCTCGACGTAAACACCATGGAGCTGCCGCCGGGCTGGCGCGGGTACGGCGCGAAGAACTACATCGACCATCCGGATACCGAGCGGCGCGCTGCAGAGGTGGCGAGCCTGCGCGAGCAGCTGAAGGACGCGGACCGTCGCCAGGTCCAGTCGGCGCTGATGCCGTACGAGCACCTGTTGCCCGAGCGATTCCGTGGCCGCAACGAACGCATCGACGAGAAGTTCAAATGACGGAATCCACCACGACAGCGCGCAAGCTCCGCTTCCACGTGCTGCGCCACGACCCGCGTGACAAAGCCAGCGAGCCCCACGTCGAGACCTTCGAGCTCGAGGAAGCCGCGGGAATGACGCTGTTCATCGCCTTGAACGAGATCCGCGAGCGCCTCGATTCCTCGCTGGCCTTCGACTTCGTCTGCCGGGCCGGCATCTGCGGCAGCTGCGGCATGGTGGTCAACGGCCGGCCGGGCCTCGCCTGCAGGACCCTGACGAAAGACCTGCCGGCAGACATCACGCTCGCGCCGTTGCCGGCCTTCGAGCTGATCGCCGACCTGTCCGTGAACACCGGCAAGTGGATGCGCGGCATGAGCGAGCGCCTGGAGACCTGGGTGCACTCGCTCGGCAAGGATGTAGACATCGACCGCCTCGAGGAACGCATGGAGCCCGAGCTTGCGGACAAGATCTACGAGCTGGACCGCTGCATCGAGTGCGGCTGCTGCGTCGCCGCCTGCGGCACCGCGCGCATGCGCGAGGATTTCGTGGGCGCCGTGGGCCTGAACAAGATCGCGCGCTTCCGCCTCGACCCGCGCGACACGCGCACCGACGAGGATTTCTACGAGCTGGTCGGCACCGACGACGGGGTGTTCGGCTGCATGACGCTGCTCGGCTGCCAGGACGTGTGCCCGAAGGAACTGCCGCTGCAGACGCAGATCGCGTTCCTGCGCCGGAAGATGGCGCGGACCGGGGTGGGGTAAATCGACCGGCTTGAGGACGCGTGTGCAATAGGTCCTGGCTGGCTCAAGCCATGAGCCAGTGGACGAGTGCCGTCCGGCGGGTCCGTACTCGTGACAGGCGAGCAATGGATTCGACCGTCGGATGGCAGCGTGTTCCCCGCGCGCGGGGATGTACCGTTGGCGCGCCAACAGAGATGAATCTGGGCACTAGACTACTGCGGTGAGAGTCCGCCAACGACCCGAAGCAGACACCGCTAGCTGCTGCGCCAATTACGACATCTCTCGTGCAATGATGGAAGCCATCTCAGCACATACCGTAATCAATGCCTGCTTGGCTTGCGCGCCGTTTGCCTTCAGGTCCGACGCGCTGCGCCAGCTGGGCGACGCTGGTCGGTGCCAGACGAGGTCCAGCGCTCGGCGTCGGCGGTGTGCGCTCCCTGAGCTTTTGCCCTCGTCGCTGCAGCGCATGCCGTACCCGGGACCGAAGTTGGCTTGAGATGGTGGACCGTACTGCTGGATGTCAGTTCGACGATCCGTACGACGCGAGCTTCTTTTGGCTCCTGATCTCCAGCTGCGACCGCACCATTCGCCCGCACCACAGGCGGTGCCGATCCACGTCGCCGCGGCGCGTCCGCCGGCTCACTAAGCTGTCCATCATGCTCGTCAGAGTCGCCACGGCCCCACGAGCATCCGCTTCGCTCCCCCATCGTCAGCGAACGAAATCGGCGGGTTGCATCGAAGAACTGGCCGTGACGTTTCGTCGTCGGCGATTCCCTCGCCGGTGGTCGACGCAGCCGTCCAGGGTGACATTGAGACTGAAGGTTAGAAGTCCCATGCGAGTCTCCTCTCGAGTTGGGCGGTCCGCCGGGCTGACCGATCTTACCGATACGCGACCGGCCGCTCACGACCCGAAACAGACATCCTAGTACAGCGAAAAGAGCCGGAGGGAAACCTTGTGCCGCGGACCGCCGCATCCAGAGCGATGCATCAAGCATTCGCCCCTCTTCGGCAGATATCCACGCTACAAGATATTGCGCATATGCGTAGCCGTTGATCGCGTCTTGTTCACACAGTCGCAGCGCCTTGGGTCGGTCAATTGACTGATTAAGGTTACCAGTCATGTGAATCGCGGCCAGTACGGCCCGTGCACCTACTGACCTATCCGACTTACGATCTAGCTGCTCGAGCGTATCCGGCAGCCGCCGCTCGTAGCTGTATTTTGCTCTCCCGAGGTCCGACGGTAAGTGGATCGGGTGCGCAAAACTATTGTCATCAACAAGTCGATACACAAGCCTCCAAAGGCCCGCTCGGGCTGGCTGTCGGCTGTCTCATTTCCACCAATCTGGGCAAGTGTAATCGGCCGCGCGACCGCCCGCTTCCGACCCAAACCGGGCCTTCGACGCAACTCGTTATCTTGCTGTAGCGCGACCCTGCAGCTCGCCTTCGGCGTAGCGCAATGCTTCCAGCGTCGCCTCGCGCATTGCATCTACCGAATCCGGAGATTGGCCTTCGTACGAGACGACCGCTTCGAAGTCTTTAGCCAGTGCGTAGCCAGCGGCAGCCGCGCACGCACAGTCTGCGTAGCTACCTCGCCACACCATCTGGATGCAGATCTCGCGCGCCCCGACAAATCCCTTGAGCGACGGGAGGTTGGCCAGAATCTCGGCGGAGGGTGATACGAACAGTTCGAAGCCAACATCCTCGGCACCGTTTATGGTGCATGGCGAAAACCCAGAGTCCGTTCGCAGGTCCAGCGTCGGATCGAGCCGAAGTTCAGAGGGCAACTTTAGACCGTCGATTGAACGTTGCAGATTCGCCGCGCTCGGGATTCTTGAGTCTTCGATGAACACGTACTGCGTGTTAGACACTATCGCTCCCCAAATCGCTGATCCGCTCCAGGTGTGTCTTACGGACTCTGCCAGAGTCTGTTTCTGGCCGCCAACCGCCCTTGTACCCGCACCCGCCCCGATCACGCAATCCCAGGGGGCCGATCCGATCGGGACACATGGGCCAGGGGTTCACCGGCGCCAGCGCACGGTGGCTTCCGCAGCAAACTCAACTTACCCATGCCAAACCGCCGCGCCTGCGCGGCTCCGAAGCGCTGCCCAGCAGCGCGAGCTGCGACCCATCGCAGCGTCTGCCTTACTTCCCGGTTGCCGGCCCGGAATCCCTGCCCGGAAAGCGGACCCTCCAGGACCGAGAACGACCCAAACCCGCCCGTCAGGTTTCTCTAAAGCGGGCCGACGCTTGGACCGTGCTCGTTGGGCTTCGCTTCCAGGAAGCGGACGTTCGTGGCCACTGGCGCAGGCCATGAAGCGACGTCCGGATCTCGTCAGGGGGGTTGCGGTCCACAAGGCTGAGCACGTGCCGGCGCCCAGGGCCAAGTGGTGCCACGCCAACTGACAACCACCCAGACGTCAGGCGCATCAATTGTTGCGCGGTGCGAGCGCGATGAAACCGACCTGCGGCGGCAGTTCGGGCAGATCCTGCTCGCGCGCCCGCAGCCAGGGCCAGGTCAGCCTTGCGGCTGACGGCTGAAGCGCCCCCGTCGCCATCCGTCGGCCTCCGAGACACGAACCTCATGCCTGAATCGTCTTCGTTTCTACAGTTGACCCCGGTCGTTGGTCGTTTCGTCGCATGCGGCTTGTCGCCACCGCATCCGTTCAGGAAGATGCGTGCTTTGCTGCCCAGATGCCACCTATGAGCACTCCAACTCTTCTGCTGGCGCTGATGCGCCACATCGGCCCGTTATTGCTGTTGTGCTGTCTGTGCCTTGGCGCACCCGTGCACTCGGCCGAGCTTGCTCAGAGTCACACGCACGCCGGCGAAGCGAGCGTGCGCCCGCCGCTGCACATCGCACCGGTCGACGATGCCTGGCGGGCGGCGTTGCCGCGCGATGCCAAGCTGGCCACGCAGGCTTACCTAGACCGCCTACCCAAAGAAGCGGTGATGCGCTCCAACGATTACGACGAGGGCGGTTACTGGCTGCAGCTTTGGGAGTTCCTGCTCGGCCTGGCCATCGCCGCGCTGATGTTGCACGGCGGCCGCTCGGCCCGAGTGCGCGATTGGGCGCAGCGCGTCGCTCGCCACGCCCTGCTGCGCGATGGCTTGTATGGGGGCGTCTACGGCCTGGCCACCGGGCTGCTGCTGCTGCCCCTGAACTTCTACCGAAGCTACTGGCGCGAGCACGGCTACGGCATGTCGCAGCAGACCGCCTTGGACTGGTGGGGCGAGTGGGTCTTGACCCTCGGCGTCGAGGTTGCCGGCACGATGGTGGCGGTCGCGCTGCTCTATGCCGTCTTCCGCCGTGCCGGCGAGCGCTGGTGGCTCTGGGGAGCGGCCGCCTGCTCCGCGTTGTTGGCGTTCATGTTGCTCGTCAGCCCAGTCCTGATTGATCCGCTGTTCAACACCTACAAGCCGCTGGAGCACGGCCCGGTGCGCAGCGCTGTACTGACCATGGCGCAGTCCAACGGTGTGCCGGCTGACGAGGTTTATGCCTTCGACGCGTCGCGCCAGACCAAGCGCATCAGCGCGAACGTGAGCGGCCTGGGCAGCACAGCGGCGGTGCGGCTCAACGACAACCTCCTCAATCGCACCTCGCTGCCCGAGATCCGCGCCGTGATGGCCCATGAGTTGGGCCACTACGTGCTCAACCACGCGCCCAAAATGCTGATGCAGTTCGGTCTGCTGATCCTGTTCGGACTCCTGTTTTGCCATTGGGCAATGCGCCGACTGTTTGCGCGCTATGGGCATCGCTGGGGCACGCAGGCGGTGGCCGATGTGGCTGGCTTGCCGCTGCTGGCCGCGGTGTTCTCTGTTTTCATGCTCGCGGTCACGCCGGCATTCAACAGCATCATCCGCATCCAGGAGATTGAGGCTGACCGCTTCGGCCTGAATCTGGCCCGCGATCCGCATGGCTTTGCCGAGGTGATGCTGAAACTCTCGGACTACCGCAAACCCGATCCGGGCCGCCTGGAGGAGATGATCTTCTTCCACCATCCGAGCGCTCGGCATCGGATTTACGATGCGATGCGCTGGCGGGAGGCAATGGGGACACCCTGAGGGGCGAGACTTGTCCGCTTGTGGCCGAGTTGGGCCTATGAAAGGCCCGGTTTCGTCGCCTGAAAGCTGCCGTACCAAGGGCCGTCGAGGCTACAACTGGGCGCCTTCCGCGTAGGACCGCTTCTGGCCGTTAGCGGACCAACGACGCTATATGTCGGTGCCCAGATTTATCCCATCGACCGACAGCGGATTGTCCATGCAGATCAGAGAGTAGCGGATGATGGTGCGCCCGGAGAGATTCGAACTCCCGACGTGTTCCCCGCGCGCGGGGATGAAACCGTACTGTCTGAGCCTGCCGATAAATCACTTAACCTATTGCATAACATAGAAAAATCAGTATCATACTGTATATAAACACAGTATCAGCAGGGGCCGCCATGGACGACACCTCACCGAGCGTGGAAACGGAGCTTTCCATCCCCGACCTGGCGGCCCGGATCACCGAACTGGCCGGCCACCTGAACTCTGCCAACCATCGCTGGCTGCGGCTGATCGCCGAGTTCGACCGGCGCAATGGCTGGTCGGATGGTTGCACGCGATCCTGCGCCCACTGGCTCGGCTGGAAGTGCGGTCTCGACATGGGCGCTGCCCGCGAGAAAGTACGCGTCGCCCGGGCACTCGAGTCGCTCCCGTTGATCGACGCGGCGATGGGTCGCGGCGAGCTCAGCTACTCGAAGGTGCGCGCACTCACGCGAGTCGCCTCGCCGGCCACGGAGGAGGTGCTCCTGAACATCGCCCTGCATGGCACGACGCATCATGTCGAAACCCTGGTTCGGCAGTTCCGCCGAGTGCAGGAACAGGAAGAGCTCTCGCGCGAGTCTCGCCAGCACGCGGGCCGGCGCTGCACCTACTACCATGACGCCGACGGTTCGCTGGTCGTCAGGCTGCAACTGCCTGCGGAGAGCGGCGCACTGTTCTTGAAGGCCCTGGAGGCTGCCGAGCAGGACGTACCCCTGCCGGATGATTGTAAAGACCAGCTGCACGTTTCAGCTGAAACGTTGCGTGCTCCGCTCGTGGGCGAGGTGCAGACCTTGTCCGCTCGTCGTGCCGATGCCGTTGTCGTGCTGGCGGAAAGCTTCCTGAAGCACGGGGCCGCGGCGCTGAATGGCGGCGAGCGTCACCAGATCGTCGTGCACGTCGATGCCGAGTCCCTGCGCACCGGCGAAGCGGGCCGCTGCGAGCTCGAGGACGGCCCGGCCGTGCCCGTCGAGACGGCTCGGCGGCTGGCGTGCGACTCGAGCGTCGTGCACGATCATCGAGGACGCTCGCGGCGAGCCGCTCGACGTCGGCCGCAAGACCCGCAGCATCCCGCCGGCACTGCGCCGCGCACTGAAATCGCGCGACCAGGGCTGTGTTTTCCCCGGCTGCACCCACAAGCGCTACGTGGACGGGCACCACGTGCAGCATTGGGCCGAAGGCGGGGCGACGAAGCTGTCGAACCTCGTCTCACTGTGTCGCTTTCACCACCGGGCGGTACATGAAGGCGGTATCCGTATCCAACGGCTCGACGACGGCGCGTGGCGCTTCGTGCTCGCGCAGCGGACAATCGCTGGAATCCTGCTCACCGGGGCGATCGTTTGCGCTCGGGGACTGGCGAAGTCTCGTCGCGACCGACGAGGGACGTAGCATACGCATCGACGCGCACACCGCCGCGACGCGCTGGCGCGGCGAGCGGATGGACTACGGAATCGCGATAGACTCATTGCTCTTTCGCGAGAGGCGGGCGGCGACGCTCGCGCGACCGAGCGCCACGTTGCGACTCCGCGCCTTAGCAAGATTCTTAGGATTCCGGTAGCGAGCATTTAGGAACGCGAGCCTGCGTTCCCGCGCATGCTCTCGCCCCACATGGACCCGGTCGATCCGGGGGTCGGATGGGGCCGAGGGTCCGTGCAGCGCAAACTGGAGTTCGAAATCATGACGATATCGTGCCGGCATGCTGGTCCTGGCTTGCCTCGCCGGCCTCGCGATGCTCGCATCGACGGGGGTATCCGCGGCTGACCGATCAGGCCCAGGTGGAGCGCGGCCGTTACCTCGTGACCATCAGCGGCTGCAACGACTGCCACACGCCCGGCGGCATGCAGATGGGGCCGGCGGTCCCGGAGAAGGACTGGCTCACCGGCGTGCCGGTCGGCTACCAGGGCCCGTGGGGCACGTCGTATGCATCCAACCTCCGGCTGGTCATCAACTCGATGAGCGAGTCGCAGTGGCTCAGCCACGCGCGCCAGCAGCGCCTGCCGCCGATGCCCTGGTTCAACCTGAAGGAGATGACTGACGACGACCTGAAGGCCGTCTATGCATTCGTGCGCAGCCTGGGACCCGCGGGTGTCGCGGCGCCGGCCTACGTGGCGCCGGGTGGTAAGGTGGAGACGCCGTACGTCGTGTTCGTCCCGCAGGTGGACAAGAAGCAGGCCGCCATCGGTCGTTGACGAGCAGTCAGTCGGGTCGCTGGAGTCCGCCCGGCGCGCTACGGTGTGCCGGGCCTGACTTCTGCCAGCGACAACGGCCGGGATACGTTGAGGCGGAACCGTCCGCGGCCGGTTTTCTCTATTCGCAGCGAGGGGCAGCGCTCCTCGAGCCGGCGTTGCAGCAGTATCAGGCGCGCCTCGAGGTTTTCACTGACGTCGGGCAGTCGGATAGACGGGTCGAGCCGCAGTTCGCGGTTCGAGTAGTCAGTGCGCTGCTCGTCCACGTAGCCTCGCACCAGCCGCCAGAGGATGGCGCCGGCGACACCCTTGATGAGGTAGTCCTCGTCGACGAATATGCTGTCGTTCTCGGCATAGCGCCGGATCCGCACCGGTGCACCGGCCGGAGCGAGCGGCTGACGCATGGCCCGCGGAGGTTCGTCGGCCGGCTCCGGGTCGTAGAGGTCCGTGGAGTTGGCGACCACGCTTGCGAGCACGCACAGCGCGTCCTCCTCCTCGTAGCCGAAAAAGCCGGTCGCCGGGCTTTCCGCGAAAATCACCCCGACCAGTTCCCCTCCCGCCAGCATCGGGATCGCGAGCTGGCTCTGCGATTCGGCAAGTCCAGGCACCGGGATTTCGTCCACGATCCCGGCCACCACTCCCCGGCTTGCCGAAAGCTCGCGGGCCGCGCGCCCGTAGCCGAATTCGGAGGTCGCGTGCGAGATTCGAATCGGCGTGCGTGTGCCTGCTGCAACGCCGATCACACCCTCGCCCGGCCGTATCTCGGCGCCCACGCCCGATTGCCGGTAGCCGCGGCTCGCGACCGCGTACAGCCTTTCGCCGGCAGGATCGTTCATCAGCACCATGGCGTGCTCTACCCCGAAGTCATCGCGCAGGCAGTCCAGCAGGAAGTCGAACAACGTGGCGAGGTCGGGCGCGCCCGCCATTCGCGTGACGGCCGCGCGCAGCGCCGCCAGGTAATTGACCGGGGCGGCGACCGGCAGCAGCGGCGCGTCGTATACCGCGGCGATCGACTCGACGTGGTACACGTCGGCGCCGCGCAGCCTGAAGACGCCTGTCATTCCGGAGTGCGACGCGATGCCCGAGAGCTTTGCCTTCATGCACTCGAACAGCGGGCCAGCCTCCTCGGTGCGCAGGTAGCGCACCGCGAGCCGGTACTGCGCGCCGGTCTCGGGATGGATCACGATCACCGTTGCGCGCGGATTCTCGAGCACGTTCTGTCGCGTCTTGCTGAAGAACTGGAACGACAGCGCGACGTGGTCGCGATCGACGTAGTGCACCTCGGAGATGTAGGAGACGTTCGGCGTGCCATCCAGCGCGCAGGTCGCGATCACGGCCGGCACGGCGCCGTCCAGCGCGGGGCGGATCGATTGCAGCGTCGGCGTCGGTCATCGGCTCGGCAGCCGCTCGCCGGCGCCAGGACCCGGCGTCTGCTGGAACGCCGACGTCGGCGTGAAGCTGATGGCGGCCAGGTTCCGGTCGGCAAGTCCCCGGACGGCCCGCGCGAAATCCTGCCGGTATCCAATCCGGACGAGTTCGTCCACCCAGGACTCGAGGTGCCGTGCGGATACGGCCCTGTCGGCCGCGGTGACCCGCACCAGCCTCGCATCGCTGCCCTTGAGCTGGATCGTACGGTGCGTGCTCGGCTGGCTGAAGACGACCGCGACCAGGCCGGTTGCGGCGATGTCATCCAGCACTGTCCCGACCCTGGCCGGTTCGACCAGCACCGTGACGCGGCGGCGGTCGCGCGAGACACGGCAGCCGCAACCGCGCGCCACCTGTGGAACCAGGCCGGCATCGCGCGTGGCGACCACCACCGACACGCCGCCCTGGATGAAGGACGCGTGATCCTCGTCGAGCACGGGTGCCGGGGACCGCTGCCTGCCCATGCGCCGGTATCCTAACCCTGGCTAGCTGCGTTGAGACGTGCCTTCAGCGATTCGATTTCGGCGCGCATGTCGGCGACCGCCGCTTCCAGCGCGGCGATACGCTCCACCGGCCGCGCAGTCGTGGTCGCGGAGTCCGCGGCGGGCTCGTCCAGCGCCTGGTCTTCAGCCGCAATCTCGGTCGATTCGCCGCCGAACAGATGCATGTAACGCGACTCCCGGCGTCCGGGTTCGCGCTGCAGTTTCACGACGAACGGACCGTCGGGCCGCGTCATCAACTCCTCGAGTTCAGCCTCCACCTCGCTCACGTCGCTGAACGGGGCGAGCCGCGCGGCATGTGTGCGCAGCTCGCCCGGGGTCTGCGGCCCGCGCAGCAGCAGCTCGCAGACGATCGCCGTGCCGCGCGGCGAGAAGCGCTGCGAGCCGAACTGCGTATTGCAGAAAAGATGCTGGAACTTCGGCACGCGGCTGCCGAAGCCTGACTTTTCCATCACCAGCTGGCGGCGCATCAGCCAGTCGACGGTCGCCTGGACCTCCCGCTCGTCGAGGCGCAGCACGGGGTCGCGGTTGCTCTTCTGGTTGCAGGCGTTGGTGAGCGCGTTCAGCGAAAGCGGGTACTGGTCGGGCGTGGCTACCTGCTTCTCGATCAGGCAGCCGATGACCCGCGCTTCGTGGGCATTCAATTCGATGGTCATCGTGCACTCCGTGGGCTGGGGTTCCGTTGGCCGGGCAGGGCATAATCGGGATTCCCGGCCAGTGGATGTTACCCGGTGCAGCACCGCAGCGGTTCTACCCTCAGGGGTGTGATCACGATCTCGCTGATGACGATCAACGTCATCGCGTGGTGCACCGTGCTGTTCATCGTGGCGCTGCTGAAGCTGATCGTGCCCCTGCAGGCCTGGCGACGCCCTGCGAGCCGCGCGATGACCGCCCTGGCCGAAGGCTGGATCGGCACCAACAACGCGATCTTCCGGGTCATGGGGTCGTTGCCGCTCGATGTGCGCGGGCTCGAGGGCCTGTCGATGCGCGACTGGTACCTGGTGGTGTCCAACCACCAGTCATGGGTGGACATACTGGTGCTGCAGGCCGTATTCAACCGCCGGATTCCATTCCTGAAATTCTTCCTCAAGCAGCAGCTGATCTGGGTGCCGTTCCTGGGCCTGGCCTGGTGGGCGCTCGATTTCCCGTTCATGCGCCGGCATTCACCCGCTTATCTCGCGAAGCACCCGGAGAAACGCGGCGAGGACCTGGAGGCCACGCGACGGGCCTGCGAGAAATTCCGGCTGATCCCGACCTCGGTGATGAATTTCGTCGAGGGCACACGTTATACGGAGCGTAAGCACGCGGCGTTCGATTCGCCGTACCGGCACCTGCTGCCGCCCCGCCCGGGCGGTACGGCGTTCGTGCTCTCCGCGATGGGCGGCACGCTGCATGCAATGCTCGACGTGACGATCGCCTACTCGGGCACGACGCCGAGCCTCTGGGACCTCTGCTGTGGCAGGCTTGGAGCAGTAACAGTCGACATCCGCAAGCGGCCGATCGACGACTGGATGGCCGCCGGCGACTATGCCGGCGACCAGGAGTTCCGCAACCGGTTCAAGGAGTGGCTCGCGGGCGTGTGGGCCGACAAGGACCAGTTGCTCGACGGGCTGCGGTCCTGAGGAGAAACAAGTGTCCTGGGACCTGCCGTCGCCATTCATCCACGAGCGGGTCGCGCATCACGCCGAGATCGACGGCTACGGTCACGTCAACAACGTCGTCTACATCGCCTGGATGGACGACTGTGCCTGGGCGCACTCGACCGAACGGGGCATCCCGCCGGAGCTTTGCCGCTCGCTCAATCGCGGCATGGCCGTATGGCGCACACAGGTGCATTACCTCGGCGCTGCGTACGAGGGAGACCGGATCCAGGTCGCAACCTGGCCGGTGAAGAACGACGGCAAGCTGCGCATCGAGCGGCGGTTCCAGATGCGCCGGGAATCCGACGGGCAGACCCTGGTAAGGGCGCTGATCCACTACGTGTGCATCGACCTGGTGACGGGCCGGGCAAAGCGCATGCCGGAGCAATTCACCCGATACACCGTCGCGCCCGAGGTTGCCGCGGCCCTGGCCGCGGATACGGAACCCTTCCAGCCGGGCGTCGAGCCGGGCTGATCTGCCAATATTTATGTAGACCCAAGGCGGGAGACAACAATGCATGACAAATGGACAGGCTCGGAACTCGATTCGCTGATCGGCAGGACCGCGTTCACGCGGCGCGAAATGATCGTGACCTCGCTGGCCGTCGGATTCGCCGCTGCGGCGAGCCCCGTCAGCGCCGAAACCGTGATCACGACCGGCACTGAAGGCCTCACGGCGGGAGAGGTGAAGATCCCGGTAGCGGACGGAGAGATCCCGGCCTACCGGGCCATGCCGGCGAAGGAAGGCAAGTTTCCGGTCGTGCTCGTGGTGCAGGAGATCTTCGGCGTGCACGAGCACCTGAAGGACGTCTGTCGCCGCTTTGCGAAGCAGGGCTATCTCGCCATCGCGCCCGAGCTGTATTCGCGACAGGGCGATCCCTCGAAATTCGCTGACTGGAAGCAGCTCTACAGCGAGATCGTGTTGAAGGTCCCGGATGCGCAGGTAATGTCGGACCTGGACGCGACGGTCGCCTGGGCCGCCAAGTCGGGCTCAGGCGACGTGTCGCGAACGGGCATCACGGGATTCTGCTGGGGTGGGCGCATCGTCTGGCTGTATTCGGCGCACAGTTCGACGCTGAAGGCCGGCGTCGCCTGGTACGGCCGCCTGGCGGGCGAGGCCAATCCGCTGCAACCGAAATACCCGCTCGACATCGTCAAGGATCTCAAGGCGCCTGTGCTCGGCCTGTACGGTGGCCAGGACCAGGGCATCCCGCTCACGGACGTCGAGAAAATGCGCGCCGCACTCGCGGCGGCGAAGAACCCGTCCGAGATCGTCGTGTACCCGGACGCCGGCCACGGCTTCAACGCCGACTACCGCCCGAGCTACAACGCCGAGGCCGCAAGCGACGGCTGGCGCCGCTGCCTCGAGTGGTTCCGCAAGTACGGCGTGGGTTAGGGTATCGACCAGCCGAAGCGCGCGAGAAGGGACTCGAATTCGACGCCGGGTTCGGCGACGACGCACAGAGCATCGCCCGTCACAGGATGGGCGAATTCGAGCCTGACACAGGCGAGCATCAGGCGCCGGACGCCGTAGAGTTCGGCGAACAGGCGGTTGTGGCGGCCCTTGCCATAGGTCGAGTCGCCGATGATCGGATGCGAGACGTGAGCGAGGTGGCGCCGCAGCTGGTGCCGCCGCCCGGTCTCCGGGCGAAGCTCCAGCAGCGCGTAGCGCGAGGTCGGGTAGCGGTCCACGCGCACCGGCAGCTCAATCGTCGCGATGCGCCGGAACGCGGTCCGCGCCGGCTTCGCGGTGTCTTCCGCGGGCAACGCGTACTCGTCCCGGACTGCGGCCAGCTCCTGGTCGATGAGGCCGGACTCTGCGGGCCAGCCTCGCACCACCGCGAGGTAGGTCTTTGTGACCTCGCGGCCTGCGAAGGCCGCCGCCAGCGCGGACGCCATCTCCCGGTCGAGTGCGAAAGCGAGCGCTCCCGAAGTTCCCTTGTCCAGGCGATGCGCGGGGTACACGCGTCGGCCCAGCTGGTCGCGCAGCATCTGCAGCGCGAAGCGTCTCTCGTGCCGGTCGATCGGCGAGCGGTGGACCAGCAGCCCCGAGGGCTTGTTGACCACGACGACCCTGTCATCGCTGTACAGAATCGGCAGCATGCCGCAGGCTAATGGCGCGCGATCGGGGACACAACACCCGCGCCGGAGGCGCATGCGAGGTTCGCCGCAATTGTCGGGGTGGGTCGAGGCGGGCGGGATACGCCGGCTCGCCGGCCACGACATCTTCGTGCGCACGGAGATTGCGGCCGGCCGATCACCGCTGCTGCTGATACACGGCTATCCGACCGCCAGCTACGACTGGCATCGAGTGTGGGTACGGCTCGCGCAGCGCTATTCGCTGTACGCCTGTGACCTGCTCGGCTTCGGCATGTCCGCGAAGCCGCGCAGGTCGAACTATCCGATCGAGGTACAGGCGGACATCTGCCAGGCCCTGCTTTCGGACACTGGCGCGGACTGTGTGCACGTCCTCGCCCACGACTACGGCGACACGGTCGCGCAGGAACTGCTGGCCCGCGACCGGCAGGGGCTCGCCCGGCTGGGGAGCGTCTGCCTGCTCAACGGAGGGCTGTTTCCCGAGACGCACAGGGCACGGATGATCCAGAAGCTACTTGCGATCCCGGTGGTCGGCGGGCTGCTCGCACGCACGATGAGCTACCGGAGGTTCGAGCGCACGATGCTCTCGATTTCCGGACAGCGACCGCCGTCGCGTGAAGAACTCCAGGACCTGTGGCTGCTCGCCGAGCGGAATGGCGGCAGGCAGGCGCTTGCCCGGCTGATCAGCTACATGGATCAGCGGCAGCGGAACCGCGAGCGATGGGTCGGGGCACTGGTCGATTGCAGCGTTCCGCTGAAGCTCATCTGCGGCGCTGCCGACCCGGTGTCGGGCGCGCACATGGCTCGTCGCTACCGGGAGCTGGTTCCGGACCCGGACGTCTCGCTGCTCGACGATGTCGGCCATTACCCGCAGCTCGAGGATCCGGAACGCGTCCTCGATGCGTATTTCCGGTTTCGCGACGGCCCGGTAGACTCGGGGTCACGGATCCCCCGGGAGGCGCCATGACACTGCACGCTGTCTGCAAGACGAGTGACATCAAGCGGGGTCAGATGAAGGCTTTCACCGTCGAAGGCCACAAGATCGTCGTATACAACCTCGCGGACGGATTCTTCGCGACGCAGGCAACCTGCACGCATGTCTTCGCGCCGCTCGCGCGAGGCAAGATAATCGAAGGGCGCATGGTGCAGTGCCCGTTCCATCGGGCGCGCTTCGATATCCGCACCGGCAAGGTGGTCGACTGGGCCAACTTCCCGCCGGGCATCCAGGTGCTCAACGTCGTGCGCGGTGAAAAAGCGCTCAAGACCTACAAGGTCTCGGTCAAGGACGGCGAGGTCCGCGTGAAGTTCGACTAGGGTTGCACCTGGGGGCGGCGCCTAAGAACTGCCAAGCGCCGTCGCCCAGGCTGCGCCGAGCGCCAGCAGGCTCGCCAGGCCGGCGATGAGCTGCGCGACAGTGCCGCGCGGTGCCCGCCAGGTCGCGTGAGCCACGCCTGCCCCTATACCCATCGCGAAGCCCGTCAGGTGCGCGAGCACGTCGGTATGCTCACCACCGGACCCGGTGAATGCGAGGAGGAATACGCCCGCGACCAGTGGCGCCCAGCGCTGCGCCCGTCTCTCCGGCGCGCTCGCCCGTTGCCGCCATTCGAAACCGGCCAGCATCCCGAGCGTCGCGAATACGGCGGTGGACGCGCCCACCGACGCGTGCATCTCCGGCTGGATGAACGCGTTCAGCAGGTTGGCCGCGGCGGCTGCCGCCAGGATCGAGGCCCAGGCGATTCCGGGTCCGAGTATCTGGCCCGCCAGCAGGCCGAACACGGTTCCAAAGCCGAGGTTCGCCAGCAGGTGCCCGACGTCGAGGTGCAGCGTCAGGGCAGTGATCGCCCGATGGAATTCGCCTTGGCGGACCGCGCCGGACAACAGGGCGCCGGCATCGAGCCAGTTGCCATTGAATGCGCCGATACCGGCCAGGTAGGCGACAAGCAGCATGACGGCCGCATAGCCTGCCGAACCCAGCCACGCTGCGCGGTGCGGCGGGTCCGGTTCCGCGGGCCGGCGCCGGGGAGGGTTCTCGAAGTCGTAGCGTCGCAGTTGCGCCGCTGCCGTCGGTGCGTCCGAGGGCTGCACCAGCAGCATCCAGTAGCGGCCATCGGATATGAGCTGCGACGCGATCCCCACCGCGTGCAGCATGAAGGCCCTCTCCTGGCAGTACGGACGCCAGTGCGATCGATAGACAACGACTGGATCGAGGTCGGTCACGCGGACGTCAACCGTCTATCCTCAGCGTCTCACCAGTCTCGAGTGCCCGGAACCGGGTTTCCGCAACGCCGTGGCGCCGCCGCGCGGCATCGAGTGCGTGCAGCGGTTCGTCGATGCCCTCGTCGGTGAGCTGGAAGCAGCCATAGTGCGTGCCGATGCTCAGCTTCGCCTCGAGGTCGATGTGTGCGCGAACGGCTTCCTCGGGATTCATGTGTTGCTCGCTCATGAACCAGCGCGGCTCGTAGGCGCCTATCGGCAGCAGCGCGAGGTCCATGACTCCCAGCCTCCTGCGCAAGTCGCTGAAATGCCTCCAGTAACCGGTGTCGCCGGCGAAGAACACCTTGCGCCCGTCGGCTTCTATCACGAAGCCTCCCCATAGGGTTCGATTGCGGCCGGAGACACCGCGCCCCGACCAGTGCTGCGCCGGTGTGTAGGTGAATCGCGCGTCGCCGTGCGACGTCTTGTCCCACCAGTCGAATTCGCGCACCTGCCCGAGCCCGTGTTCCTCGAGAAACGCCCGATTTCCGAGTCCTGTAAGGAACAGCGGCCGGTGGTCGTTCTCCAGTCGCTTCAGGGTATCGAGGTCGAGGTGGTCATAGTGGTTGTGGCTCACCAGGACCACATCGATCCGCGGCAGCGATTCGTAGGCCAGCCCGGGCGCACGTACACGCTTCGGTCCCGACCATTGCACCGGGCTCACGCGCTCCGAATACACCGGGTCGGTCAGCAGGTTCAGCCCTCGGAGCTGCAGCAGGTAGGTGATGTGGTTGATGAACGTGAGTGCGATCTCGCCGGGTTGCAGGGCCTCCGGCAGGGAGGGAACGGCACGGTTCTCGACCCATTGCGGCCAGGGCGTCGCCTGGCTGGTGCGCTGCCAGCGCAGGAATTCGCTCAGGGATTTCCCGGCCGAGGAGTCGGGGTTGAAGAACGTACTGCCGTCGAAGTGGTCGGACGGCGGTCCGCGGTGCCCCGGCCCTCCACGCAGCGAGCGACGCGTCGCGTACGCGCCGGTTGCCAGGCCCAGCAGTTTTTCGAACGGCTTCTGCATCCGGGCGAGGTGGCACCGTTTGGCAAGTAATCAAGGGGGCGGCGGAAATCCGACTGCCAGCTGCTGGCCCGCCGCGCTGTCCGACCGGGACACCGGACCAGTCTAGGGTTTCAGGGCCTTGTACAGGTACGGGAGGCTGGTATCCATCCGGTAATCGACGTCCGAGTGATCGTCGTCGAATTCCTCGTAGCGATGCGCGATGCCGGCGGCGGCGAGGCGACGCGACAGCTGCCGGGCGCCGAAGTGGATGTGGTACTGGTCGCGCCAACCACAGTCGATGTAGAGGCCGCGGAGGCGCCGCAGGTTTCGCGCGTGCTTGCGCACCAGGTTGACCGGATCGTGCTCGAGCCAGCGCCGCCAGCGGCTCTCGATCAATTCGCCGGTCTCGAGGTGGAACGGCAGACGGAACCCGAGCGATGCGGCCGGATCCGCGTCGTAGGTCGCTGCCATGCAGATGTTCATGATGGTGTGAACTTCCGTGCCGCTGAGCTTCGGCTTGTTCCACACGGCCTTGAGAAATCGCTGCACGCGTCCGTCGTCGAGTCCCTGCCTGAGCCTGCGCTCGGCGGCAGTGTCGCGGGGTGCCGCCACGGGACCGGCCTTGTGCGCCGGGCGGCGGTACTTGGCGAGTTCGTTCAGTGTATTCGGCCAGTCGGCGCGGTAGATGAAATCAAAATACGCATCCCCCGAATGGTTGGCGATCGCGCCCCAGTGGCTCGCGTATTTCATGCCATGGATCATTGCGCCATAGCCGCCGGAGGACTTGCCGAAGCAGCCGCGGTGCTCGCGTGATGCGAGCGTACGGAACTCCCGGTCCACGAACGGAATGACCTCCTCGAGCAGGTAATCGGCGTAGTTACCGATCGCCGGCGAATTGACGTACTGGTTGCCGCCGAGCGAGGTGAAGCAGTCGGGAAACACGATGATGGCCGGGCCCATGCTGCCGTCACGCACCAGTCGCGCAGCACGTTCGGCGACATTTTCGTTGAATGGTCGCCAGTTCAGGTGCGACATCCCCGATCCAGTAAATCCCACCAGGTCGTACAGGACCGGGAAGCGTCGGCCGGGTCCTCCATCGCGTTCGTCATATTCGCGCGGCAGCCACACGGCGAGCCTGCGCTGTGCCGGGTCGCCAAGCGGATTGTCGGCCAGGATCGACGAACGGTGTTCCAGCACTACGGCCGTGCCGGCGTCACGAAGCACGTGTTTCCTTGCCATATTGGTTACTTCCTGTCGCGGATGTCGATGAAGGTCAGGAACTCCGCGCGCGTGCGCGCGTCGCTGCGAAAGGCGCCGAGCATCTTGCTGGTGATCATCGACACGCCACGCTTGTGGATTCCGCGTGTGGTCATGCACTCGTGGACTGCCTCGATCACGACACCGACGCCGCGCGGCTTCAGTACGCTGCTGATGCAGCGGGCTATCTCGGCAGTCATTTTTTCCTGGACCTGGAAGCGCCTGGCGAATACGTCCACGACCCGGGCGAGCTTCGAGATGCCGACGACCTTGTTGGCGGGCAGGTAACCGACGTGCGCGCGGCCAATAATCGGTGCCATGTGGTGTTCGCAGTGCGACTCGAACTCGATGTCGCGCAGCACGACCATTTCGTCATAGCCCCCCGTTTCCTCGAAGGTCCGGCTTAGATACTCGCGTGGATCGATTGCATAGCCCGAGAACCAGTCCTTGTAGGCTTCCACCACACGCTTCGGTGTTTCGATCAGTCCCTCGCGCGAGGGGTCCTCGCCGGACCAGCGCAGCAGTGTACGAACCGCATCTTCGGCCTGGGACTTGGTGACATTCTTCTGCCTGGCGGCCATGGGTTCTCCCTCTGATGTTGATTGCAGTCCGGCTGGGTGACCCGATCAGCGACCGGGGCGCCGCCGCCAGTAGGTGAGCAGCGCATATCCGGCGGCCATGCCGCCCAGGTGCGCGAAATGGGCGACGCCGGCGCCCGATCCAGTAACGCCCAGGTACAGCTCGAGCGCGCCGTAGAGCGTCACGAACAACCACGCCGGCATCGGTATGGGCGGAAACAGCAGCATCAGCCGCCGGTGCGGCCACGCCAGGCCGAATGCCAGCAGCAGCCCGAATACGCCTCCGGAGGCGCCGACCGTCGGCACCGGTATCTGGTTCATGTTGCCCATCACGAAGATCTGCGCCACGGCCGCGCCGATCACGCAGACCAGGTAGTACACGAGAAAGTGCCGCTGCCCGAGCAGGTGCTCGACCTCGCCGCCGAACATGTACAGCGCGAACATGTTGAAGAACAGGTGCGTCAGGCTGCCGTGCAGGAAGCCGTAGGTAAGCAGCTGCCAGATCTGGAACGACGGTGCACCCGGGAACTGCGGTGAAGCGACCGGCCAGAGCGCGAACGGGACGATCAGCAGGTTGCCCGTGAGTTGCTGCAGGCCGAAGATCACGACATTCGCGATCAGCAGGGCGCGGGTTATCGGGGGCATCTGGCGCATGGCGGAGCCAATCCTAGCGGAAAAACGCGCTTCGGGTCGGGCATGCCGGACCCGCGCGATGAGGTAGCATCTGCATCTTCCCGGGTCCGCGTGCGGGTACTGAAATTCTCGCACAAGTCCCGGACACCGCAGAGAAATCTCGGACAACACGGACAGCAGTGGGGCTGCGCGCAAGGGAAAATGCCGCTGCCCCAACCGGGTGTTTCACGGACAAGGACTGGAAATGCGCATTGGCATCGTAGGAGCTGGTCTCAGTGGTCTTGCAACCGCGTTCTACCTGAAGCGGGCGATGCCCGATGTGGAACTCGCGATCTTCGAGGCCTCGCCGGAACCCGGCGGCTGCCTGCATACCGAGGAGGTACAGGGGTTCCGATTCGAGGCAGGCGGCAACGGATTCCTCACCAACAAGCCCGACTGCCTCAAGCTGGTAGAGGATGCAGGTGCGTCGGCGCTGCTGCTGCCGAGTTCGGACCTGGCGCGCAAGCGCTATATCTACACCGACGGCCTGCACCGCATGCCGGAGTCTGGCAGCCTGTTCGCGCGCTCGAAGCTGATGACGCTGCCGCAGAAACTGCGGATGCTGGGCGAGTTCTTCGTTCCCGCGCGGCGTGATGGCGTGGACGAAAGCCTGCGCGAATTCGGCGACCGGAGGCTGGGCCCGGCATTTACCAACGTTTTCCTGGATGCAATGTCCGCGGGTATCTACGGCTCGACGCCGGACAGGATTTCGGTCAAGGCCGCTTTCCCGATGATCGTCGCGCTCGAGCGCGATTACGGTGGGCTGTTCCGCGGCATGCTCGCAAAGCGCAAGAAGGAAGCTGGTCCCGGCGGCGTGCTCACCAGCACCAGGGAGGGGATCAGCACGCTGATCCGGCATCTGGTGGCGGTCATACCGGCTGAATGGCATTTCAACGAACCGGTGCTCGCGATCGAGCGACAGGGCAGCGGCTATCGGCTCAACACGTCGAAGGGCACGACCGACGTCGATCGAGTCGTGGTCTGCGCAACGTCATTCAATGCCGCTGAGATGCTCGAGGCGCTCGATGCTGGCGTTGCACGGCGCCTCGCGGCCATCGAGTACTCGCCGATCGCAGTCGTGGGCTTCGGCTACCGGTCGCTCGAGGACCCGCTCGACGGTTTCGGCCTGTTGACGACGACCTCGTCGAAACAGCCGATCCTCGGCGTGTTGTGGGACAGCAGCATCTTCCCCGACCGCGCGCCGGCTGGTGCGAAGAGCATCCGCGCGATGATTGGCGGCCAGCGCAACCCGGAACTGGTGAACCAGGACGACGCCGGGCTGGTTGAAACCGCGCGCCGGGGTATTCGTACCACAATGGGCCTCGACCGCGACCCGGACGTCACGTTCGTGAAGCGCTGGGACCGCGGAATTCCGAGCTATGCACCGGGGCACGTCGCGGCCATGGATGCATTGTTCGCAGAGGTGGCGAAGATCCCGGGCCTGTACCTGAACTGCAACGCGTATCGCGGCATCGCGATGAACGACTGCGCCCGCAACAGCCGCGAGCTCGCCGAGCGCATCGCGCAGTAAGGGGACATTCTCCTTTCTTTCGCTTCGAAAAAAGGAGAATGTCCCCCCCGGCTACCAGGCGACGCCGTAGTCCTCGCCGTGGTTGCTCGATCCGCCCCAGATCGAGCCGTGCTGGTGGTCGAGCATGATCGCGTTGATCGGTCCTGAGCTGCGGCTCTCGTATTCGAGACGATAGCCGCGTTTCACGAGTTCCTTTCGCACCCACTGTGGCACCTGGTCGGAGAGCACGATGCGCCCCGGCTGTGACTTGTGGTCGTCGAACGAAGAGCGCATCTGGAAGCTGTTGAAGTTCGCCGCTTCGCTCGCCTCCTGCGGCGTCATGCCGAACTCGAGCACGTTGAGGAAGAACTGCAGCAGGTTCTGGTCCTGCGTGTCGCCACCCTGCACCGCGAATGCGAGCCACGGCAGCCCGTCCTTGAAGGCCATGCTGGGCGTCAGCGTCACGCGTGGACGCTTGCCCGGTTCGAGCACGTTGTACGGATTCGTAGACGGCTCCAGCACGAACGACTGCATGCGCTGGCTGAGCCCTATGCCGGTGCGCCCGGCGATCGTGGCCGGGATCCAGCCGCCGCTTGGCGTGACCGACACCAGCCATCCCGCGGCATCCGCTGCGACCACGCTGGTCGTGCCGCTCCTGAAACTTTGCTGGAACTGCTCGAACTGCGGCGCGGCGAGATTCCGGGCCTGCGCGGCGCCCGCGCCAGTACGCAGTTTCTCGAGCAGCTTGCCGTAAGGGTTGGTGCCGCCCTCGAACGGGTACGGGTCGCCCGGGCCTGCATGCGCGTCGTTGCGGGCGGGGTCGATGGTCGCCGCCCGCGCTTTCGCGTATTCCTTCGACAGCAGGCCCATGCGCGGCTCCTGCGGCGGGAAGTAGGGGTCGCCGTAGTAGAAGTCGCGATCGGCGAATGCCAGGTTCATCGCCTGGTACAGCGTGTGGATGTAGCTCGCGCTGTTGTAGCCCATGGCGCGCAGGTCGAAGTTCTCGAGGATGTTGAGCGACTGCAGCAGCGCCGGTCCCTGCGTCCAGGTGTCCAGCTTGTAGACATCGACTCCGCGATAGTTCGTGTGCAGTGGTTCTTCGATCAGTGGCCGCCAGTTCGCAAGGTCCTCGAGCGTGATCAGCCCACCCTGTTCCTTCACGCCGCGCACGAATTCCCGCGCAATGTCTCCAGCGTAGAAGCGTTCATAGGCCGCGTGGATGGCCTCTTTCCTCGATTTTCCCGCCGCCAGCGCCTGGCCCTCGGCCTCGACCATCCTGCGCAGCGTCGCGGCGAGTTCCGGCTGCCGGAATATCTCGCCCGCATGCGGCGCCTCGCGCGACTCTCCGAGGTGTGGCAGGAAGACCTGCTTCGAGTAAGGCCACTCCTTCAGCTTGTCCTTGAATTTCTCGATCTTGTCGGCCGTCTCGGCGTCGATGGCATAGCCGTCGGCGAGCTCAATCGCGGGCGCCAGCACCTCGGCCAGCGACAGCGTGCCGTACTCCTCGAGCATCAGCATGAGGCCGCCGGGCGTGCCGGGCGTAAGTGCCGCGAGCGGACCGTATTCGGGCGGATATTCGTAACCCTTCGCCCGATAGAACTCAGTCGTCGCGCCGGTCGGCGCAACGCCCAGGCCGTTGATCGCGATGACCTTCTTCGACCGCGGGTCGTAAACGAGCGCCTGGGTTTCGCCGCCCCAGGAGAGCGTGTCCCACATGGTCGAGGTTGCCGCGATCATGGCGCAGGCCGCGTCCACGGCATTGCCACCGCGCTGGAAGATCATCGCGCCGGCGGTTGCAGCGAGCGGCTTGCCGGTGATTGCCATCCAGTGGCTGCCATGGAGCGGCGGCTTCTGGGTCTTCGCGAGGGACTGGGTTGCGATCGGCGAGGTCGACTGGCCGAGTGCGGTTGGGGGCTGAGACATGAGCGTGGCTGCCGTGACGAGGATTGCGGGTGCGATGTGACGGATTTTCATACGTGTTGACTGGCCGGGTCGGTTCTTTTCGACCGGCACGCGGTGATTCGCCGCGTCCGGCATGTCGGTGGGACAAGTATACGGCGGCGTCCTGGCGCGGCGTGGGCGAGTGCCCCATGACGCCCGGATCAGGCTATTCTTCGCGCCTTTCACGCTCCCCGGAGAATGCCATGGCCCGAGTTTCTGCAGCGGCTGCTGCCGCCCTGCTGGTGATTGCCGCCGGCCCTGCGCGCGCCGAAATCACCGAGACGCAGCTTGACCAGATGGCGAAATCGCTGCAGCCGCAGCTCATCACCTGGCGACGCGATTTCCACCAGCACCCGGAACTGGGCAACAGCGAGACCCGCACTGCACAAGCGGTCACCGAGCAGCTCAAGTCGCTGGGGATCGAGGTTCGCACGGGAGTTGCGCACACCGGCGTGGTCGGCGTGCTGAGGGGTGGCAAGCCTGGCCCCGTGGTTGCATTGCGCGCCGACATGGACGCGCTGCCTGTCACGGAACAGGTGGACCTGCCGTTCAAGTCCACCGTGACCTCCGAGTACCGTGGCGAGAAAGTGGGCGTGATGCATGCCTGCGGGCACGACTCGCACACTGCGATCCTGATGGCCACGGCCACTGGGCTTGCCGCGATTCGGCAGGAACTCCCCGGCACCGTCGTGCTGATCTTCCAGCCCGCCGAGGAGGGTACGCCGGACGGCACGCGCGGCGGAGCCTACCTGATGCTCGAGGAAGGCGCCTTCGATGCGCCGAAGCCCGACGCTGCGTTCGGGTTGCATGTCATCTCGACGCTCAACGTAGGCAAGATCGGCTACCGGTCAGGCCCGCTGATGGCGGCGGCGGAGCGCTTTCGCATCGTGGTCAAGGGCGAGCAGACACATGGCGCACGGCCCTGGGGCGGGGTTGATCCCATCGTGGCGGCCTCCCAGATCGTGATGGGACTGCAGACCCTGGTGAGCCGACAGATCGACATCAGTCGCAACCCGGCCGTGGTATCGGTGGGGGCGATCAAGGGCGGCATCAGGAACAACATCATCCCGGACAGCGTCGAAATGATCGGCACCTTCCGCAGCTTCGACCCGGCGGTCCGCCAGCAGATCATCGACGGCATCACGCGCACTGCCAAGGACATCGCCGCCTCGAGCGGCGCGACGGCAGAGGTCGAGATCGGCCAGGACAACGACCCGGTCACGGTCAACGACGTGAAGCTCACCGCTGAAATGCTGCCGGCCCTCGAGCGTGCCGCGGGTCCGGGCAACGTGGTGGAGATACCCTACCAGACGGTCGCGGAGGACTTCGCGTACTTCGGTGAGCGCGTGCCGAGCCTGTATTTCTTCGTGGGAATCACGCCTGCAGGGCAGGATGCTTCAAGGGCACCGAGCAACCACTCGCCGAAATTCTTCATCGACGAAAGCGGGCTGGAACTGGGCCTGCGGGCGATGATGGGCGTGACCGTGGACTACCTGCAGGGCAACAACAGCCGCCAGAAATAAACTGGCGCCAATAAATCGGTGCCTGGCACCGATTTTTCGGCACTGCCGTTCAAACCATTCCACCTCCCGCCGCATCTCAGTCAACAAGAGGGTGGCGTTTCCGGCGGAACCGGGCCGGCGTCTGTGTAGGATGGACGGCCGGCCGGGGTGCCGGGAAAGCCACGAGGTGCGTGTTGTCGGAGGCGCAGGACGAGAGTGAATTCGAGCGGGCGAAACGGGCGGCGGACGAACGCGGCCTGGTCGAGTCGGCCGCCAAGGGTTCGCCTGTCGCGTTCGAGCGGCTCTACCGGCTGCACGCGGGCAAAGTCTATGGGTTGTGCCTGCGAATGACTGGACATCGCGAAACTGCAGAAGACTGTACCCAGGAGGCATTCGTGCAGGCCTGGCGAAGCCTGCCGCGCTTCGAGCGGCGGGCGAGCTTCGGCACCTGGATCCACCGTATCGCCGTCAACGCGGTGCTGGCCCAGGCGCGTCGCCGCGGTGAGCAGACCGGCTCGCGGGCCTCGATCGAAGACGAGCTCGCCGACTCGCTGCCGGACGGCTCGATCGGCGACACCGGTGCCGGGATGGACGTGGAGGCGGCCATTGCGAGCCTGCCGCCCGGCGCGCGCCACGTGCTGGTGCTGGCCGGGGTCTACGGCTATTCGCACGAGGAGACTGCCGACATGCTCGGCGTGGCGGTCGGGACCTGCAAGGCACAGCTCCACCGTGCACGACAGCTGCTCGGTCAGCGGATGCACGAGGAGGAGGCCGGTCGATGACGCACCCCGAATCGAATCCCCGAATCGATGGGATGCTCCGGTCCTTGCCACGCGAGATCGAGCCGCAGCGCGACCTTTGGCCGGCCATCGAGGCACGGCTGGACTCAACGTCGAGTCGCCGCCGGCCCGCCTGGGCGTGGCAGGTGGCAGCGGCCGTGGTCCTGGTGGCCGCGTCCTCGCTCATTACTGCAAGCCTGCTGCGCCGCGGGGATTCGCCGACCGCGCAGGCCACGGCGCCGGCGATGCCGGTGGTTCGGGCGGCATTCGGGCAGCCGAGCGGTCTCGGGGCAGGCTACGAGTCGGCACGCCAGGAACTCGCGACGGATCTCGAGCAGCGGATGTCGAGCATGCCGGAGCCGGCCCGCCAGAAGCTCCTGGCGAACCTGGCCGAGATGCGCCGCGCGGCGGATGAAATCAACGCGGCGCTGGCGCGGCAGCCAGGCGACCCGTTGCTCGAGGAACTGTTGATGAATACCTACCAGGACGAGCTCGGCGTGATTGCGAGCGTGAACCAGTTGACCAGGACAGGCGCCACCTCTGTGCCGGCGCAGCAGGAGAACATACGGCTATGACGACCTCTACAATCCTTCGTTCGGCACGATCCAGCTGGCCGCTGGCCGCTGCCATGTTGCTTGCGGCGAGCCCGGCATCCCTTGCGGGAACGCCGATCAACGAGAGCGCCGCAGCCGACCCGTCTGGCTCGGTCGAGGTATCGAACATTTCCGGGACGGTCTCGGTCACCGGATGGGACGGCAACCAGGTCGAGGTTACCGGCACGCTTGGCGACGGCACCGAGCGCCTTGATTTCATCACGCAGGACAAGGTGACCCGGATCAAGGTGATCCTGCCGAAGAGCTCGAACAAGGCGCACAAGGTCGACGATACCGACCTCGTGATCCGCGTGCCGGCGGGCAGCAGCCTGTCCGTGAACACGATCAGCGCGGACATCACGGCGCAGGGCGTGGAAGGCGCCCAGCGGCTGCAGTCGGTCAGCGGCGACATCCGCACGGTCGCGGGCAGCGAGGACGTCGAGTGCAAGAGCGTGAGCGGGGATGTCGTAATCGACGGCTCCGGCAAGAAGGGACTGATCGGGATCACGACGGTGAGCGGCGATGTGAAAGCGCTCAAGGTGGCCGGCGAAGTCAACGCAAGCACCGTGAGCGGCGACGTGTTGCTCGGCCTCGGAGTCACCGAGCGTTCGCGCGTGCGCTCGACCAGTGGTGACCTGGTGATGGCGATGCGACTGGCCGGCGACGGCAAGTTCGACGCCGAGACCATTTCAGGCGACGTTCGATTGAAGCTGTTTGGCGACGTGGAGGCGGAATACGACATCTCGACCTTCAGCGGCGACATCCGCAACTGCTTCGGCCCGAAGCCGGTTTCCACCAGTGAATACACGCCGGGCAAGGAACTGCGCTTCAGCGAGGGCAAGGCATCCTCCCGGGTTCGCATCAAGTCGCTGAACGGCGACATCAATCTCTGCCGGAAATAGCGGCCCGGACTCGCGATCGCTGCGAAATTGTGGACAATGGGGCGACGACGGAACATCGACGTCGGGACCTTGTCTCATTGATCCTGGGGCCGTTCAATTGGGAACGCCGGCCCCGGTGGGGTGAAACTCCGGGACGATCATGGCTTTTTTTGCGGAACTGAAGCGCCGTCGCGTCGGCAAGGTGGCCATCGCCTACGGTGCCATCGCCTGGGGCGTGACCGAGGCCAGTTCCGTGGTGTTCCCCGCGCTGCACGTGCCCGATTGGGCGATGACCTTCGTCGTCGTCTTCCTGCTGGTCGGGTTTCCGATCTCGATGATCCTTGCCTGGATCTTCGACGTCGGGCCGGAAGGCATCCACCGCACGGAGCCGCTACCCCAGGAGGCCGCGGTTGCGCGGGTCAAGGTCAGGGCCGCGTTCGGGCTTGCCGTCATTGTCTGCATGGCGGCGCTTGGCTACGTGCTCTACGAGCGCGGACTCGGCCGGGCGCAGGCCGGCGAGCCGCGACAGTCCGTCGCGGTGATGCCATTTACGAATCTCAGTGGTGATCCGTCGAAAGACTACTTCAGCGACGGCATGTCAGAGGAGTTGCTGAACCTGCTCGCGCGGGTACCGGGCCTGCAGGTCGCGGCGCGCACTTCCTCGTTCGCCTACAAGGGGCGTGACATCGACGTCCGCCAGATTGGCAAGGAACTCGGCGTCGAGACGGTACTCGAGGGAAGCGTGCGCCAGGCGGGCGACCAGGTGCGTATCACCGCGCAGCTCATCGACACCAGCAGCGGGTTTCACCTGTGGTCCGAGACCTTCGATCGCAAGCTCGCCGACATCTTCCAGGTACAGGACGAGATTGCGAAGGCGATCGTGGACCGCTTGCGGATCGAGCTCGCGCCCGCCGACCAGCAGGCCGCGCTGCGGCAGCAGGTGCCGACCCAGAACGTGGAGGCCTACCAGCTCTACCTGCAGGGTCGCGCAGTCTGGAAACTGCGCGGCGAGGACAACCTGAAGCACGCAATCGAATTCTTCCAGCAGGCCGTTGCGCGTGATCCGGCATTCGCGCGCGCACACGCCGCGCTCGCGTCGGCCTACGTCGTCATGCCCGGCTACACGGAGGAGGACGACCAGCAGGAGTTCTTCGAGCTGGCCGAGACAGCGGCCCGGCAGGCGCTGGCCATCGATCCCAACATCGGCGAGGCGCACGCGGTGCTCGCGCAGATCAACGCGGAGCGCGGTGACCTGCTCGACGCGGAATCGGGGTTCTTTTTCGCGATTTCGCTGGAGCCGAACGAGCCGACACCCCACCAGTGGTATTCGATCCTGCTGATGAACACCGGCCGGCTCGATGCGGCGCTGGCGCAGGCGAAGAAGGCACAGGAACTCGATCCGACGTCGCCGATCCTCGCAGCCAACCTGGCGAACGCGTACTTGATGAAGGGCGACGATGACGCGGCGCTGCGCTACACGAAACTGGCTACCGAGCTGGGCCTGGGCAGGAAGAGCTACGGCGTCGAGATGACCGTCGCCGTACGGCGTGGCCAGTGGGATGAGGCGCGCAGGCTGGTCGGCCAGGAGGAACATCTCCCGCCGTTGATGAAGGCCAGGGCGGGCGATTACGTCAATGCGATCGCGGATCCGGCCCTGCGGCCGGCGCTGATCGCCGGAATGAAGACAATTGATCCGGCGAGCGTGCCGCAGTCCAAGCTGGTTGGCTCCTACCTGCAGTTGGGTGACGTGGACGAGGCGTACCAGATCATGTTCCAGACGCTGGACGAGAATCGCCTTGCCTGGATGCAGGAATGGGAACTTGCCATGGCCTGGACGCTGGAAGGATCGGCGATGCGCAAGGATCCGCGGTTCGGGCAACTCGCGGAGCGCGTTGGCTTGCTGGACTACTGGAAGCAGTATGGCTTCCCAGACGGCTGTCGCGCCGGTAAGGACACGCCGATCGTCTGCCAGTGATTGACGAAACTGCAGCTGCCATCTCCAGCGCTCCAGAACCCGAGCCAGCCTCCCGGTTCGCGGGCGCGCTGCTCGAGTGGTTCGGCGCCAATGGGCGCAAGGACCTTCCCTGGCAGATTGATCCGGCTCCCTACCGCGTCTGGGTTTCTGAAGTCATGCTGCAGCAGACGCAGGTCGCGACTGCGATTCCGTACTACCTCCGGTTCATGGAGCGGTTCCCGGACGTCGACGCGCTCGCGGAGGCGCCGCTCGACGAAGTGCTGCACCTCTGGTCGGGACTCGGCTACTACGCCCGGGCGCGGAACCTGCACCGCGCGGCACAGTCGATCGTGCGCGAGTACGGCGGCCGGTTTCCGCAGGAACTGGAGCAGGTCATGCGGCTGCCAGGCATCGGGCGCTCGACTGCGGGGGCGATCCTGGCGCTGTCCAGCGGCCAGCGCCACGCGATTCTCGACGGCAACGTAAAGCGTGTGCTCGCCCGCCGCTTCGGCGTGGCGGGAAATCCGGGCGAGCCGCTGGTGGAGAGGAAGCTCTGGTCGATCGCCGAGGCGTGCACGCCCGGCGAGAGGATCGCGGACTACACGCAGGGCATCATGGACCTCGGTGCGACCGTCTGTACCCGGGCGCGTCCCGCGTGCCTGCTCTGCCCTGTGGCCGACGATTGCGTGGCGCGGCTGGAAGGGACGCAGTCAGTGCTGCCCACGCCACGGCCGCGCACGAACCGCCCGCAACGTGCCGCGTGGCTGGTGATGGCGATGCGCGGAGAGCACAAGGTACTGCTGGAGCGGCGACCGCCTGCAGGCATCTGGGGCGGTTTGTGGGGCCTGCCGGAATTCCCGACGCGTGCCCACGCGGACCAGTGGTGCCGCGAGAACCTGTCCGCCGGTGCGACGGCCACACGTGGCGATGCAATCCGGCATGCGTTCAGTCACTTCGACTACGAGATGAGGCCGCTACTGGTGCGCTGCATGGGCAGGTCCGCGGGCCTGAGGGACGTCGATCGGTACCGCTGGTACGATTTGCGCGACCCGATCAAAGTCGGGCTGCCGAAGCCAATCGTGACCCTGATTGCCCGGGTTCGGCAGGGCGAGGCAGCGACCTGAGCGGCCATGGGTCTTGCCGGGTTATCATAGGGGCTCGGTCAGGGACCTGGCCGGTAAATCCCGAATTTCACAGCAGAGGAACGTATATGTTCAGCAGTAAGATTTTGGCGACAATTCTGGCGGCAGCTCTCACGCTGCCCGCCGTGGCGATGGCGACCGACAAGCCCCTGACCAAGAGCGCCTCGGTGCAGTTGAAGGCGACGGTAGTAGCCATCGACCAGACGTCGCGCATGGTCACGCTGGAAGGCGAGGGCGGCAAGCTGTTCGAGGTCCAGGCGGGCGATGCCGTGAAGCACCTCGACCAGGTCAAGGTCGGCGACGTCGTCGCGGTGACCTATACCGAGTCGCTGGCCTTCCAGGTCGTGCCCAAGGGCGAAAAGCCGCAGGGCGTGTCGGAGAGCGCGGAGCGCACCGCGACCGGCGGCGAAGTTGGTCGCGAGGTGACCAGCTATTTCAAGATCGACGCCTACAATGCTGACACCCACCTGCTGTGGGGCACGACTGCAGGCGGTATCACCAAGTCGATCACGGTCCAGGATCCGACGGCGCAGGCCAAGCTTGCGAAGCTGATCCCCGGCGATGTCGTCGCGGTGACCTACAGCGAGTCGCTGGCAATCAACCTCGAGAAGGTCGAGAAGTAGGCCAAAGCGACAAGGTAGAAGGAAAAGCAATCGTCGCGGGCGGCAGCGCCCGCGACGATTGCGTTTGGAGGAGCAGATTCGATGCAGTCCGACAGGGACCCGGCCCAGGCCTTCGCCCGCGGTTGCATCGTGGCAGGGTCAGTCCTGATGTTCGCCGGCCTGGTGCTCGGCGCGCTCGGTACGCACCTGGTGGCTGACCGCGTTTCGTCGCACGGGCTGGCCAGCTACCAGACGGCCGTGCTGTACCAGTTGCTCCATGCACTGGGCCTGGTGTTGTTGGGCGTGCTCGGGTGGTCGACCAGCGTCACCGCACAACTTCGCTGGTCGGCGCGCCTGATGGCGCTTGGCATGGCACTATTTTCAGGCTCGATCTACCTGGCTACGGCCGGCGCGCCGCGCCTGGTGCTGGAAGTTGCTCCGGCCGGCGGGACGGCGCTGATGCTGTCCTGGCTGTTGCTTGCCTGGCACGCAGGAGCGCGCATCCGAAGCTGACCCGACGCGGCCTATGCGTCGGGATCGACGAATCCGTCCGGCGCCTGCGAACCGCCGCCGAACAGGAATTTCTCCATCTCCTCGACCAGGAACTTGCGCGCCTTCGGGTCGATCGGGGAAAGGCGGTATTCATTGAGCAGCATCGTCTGGTGCCGGACCCATGCGGCCCAGGCTTCCTTGGATATCCCGTCGTAGATGCGCTGGCCGAGCGGCCCGGGATACGGGACGCGGTCGAGGCCTTCGGCTTCGCGCTTCAGGTACAGGCAGTTGACGGTTCTCGGCATGGACTCATTCCCTCAAGCGAGCGGGCCGTGGGCGACGACTACTCCGTCGTCGTCTGCGTAGACAAAGTCACCCGGCCGGAAGCTCGCACCCGCAATACGTACCGGAACGTCGCGGTCGCCCTCGCCGCGTTTGACGCTGCGTAGCGGCATGGTACCCAGCGCCCGGATTCCAAGGTCGAGCTGGCCGAGTTCCGCGGAATCGCGAATGCAACCATTGATGATGACGCCGGCCCAGCCGTTCTTCACCGCTGCCACGCCGAGGTTTCCGCCGAACAGCGCGCAGCGCCTCGATCCGCCACCGTCCACGACCAGCACCCGGCCCTCTCCCGGACTCTCCACGGCTTCCTTGACGCGTGAGTTGTCCTCGAAGCAGCGCACCGTGCTTACCGGCCCGCTGAACGCACGTCGGCCACCGAACGCCAGGAACACCGGCTCGCAGGCTTGCGCCGCGTCGGGATGTGCATCACACAGGTCGGCCGTAGCCTTCGAGATGTTCATTGGAGGAATCCGCGTGGGGTTACCACGCGGATTATAGGGTGCGTCCCCGTCACTGCACCTGAATCTGGCGCGGCTGCGGCTGGGCTACCTTGTGCTTGGGAATGTGGATGGTGACGATGCCGTCGCGACTCTCGGCACGGATAGCCTGGTCATCCGTGTCTTCCGGCAATGCAAACCGGCGCGCAAACGAACCGAACTGACGTTCCACCCGGTGCATCCGTTCGCCTTCCTCGCGCTTCTCCTGTCGGCGCTCGCCGGACAGTGTCAGTACCCCGTCCTGCACCGTGATGCTGAGGGCGTCCTTGGGGACCTCCGCGATTTCCGCCTTGATCAGGTACTCGCTCTCGGTTTCACTCACGTCAGCCGGCGGCGCCCAGTCGAACGATGGCTGCACATCGCCCGCGCGGCGCGGCAGGCGCCGATACGCGTCGGCGAAGAAGCGGTCGAAGACGTCGTCCATGTCGCGGAACGGCTCCCACTTGATGACTCTCATTTCAATGGCCTCCAGTGTTGGCGGGGACTGCGACGGCAATCCCTACATGTCCCCGTAGATAGGAACTCGCGGGAGGCTTTCAAGGGGTGAAAAGAAGACGGCGCAGCCGGTGACCCGGATGCGCCGTCGTTGTCTCAGGAAGCCCTGGTCAATTACGGGCGTTTCACGTAGACCTTGCACCAGCCCTTGGCGGCGACCATGCGGCCAGCGAAGATGTTGCAGGCGACCATGGCCTCGCCAGGCTTGGCGCTCGGCGCCTGCAGGCAGTTGACGCATTCCTGGCCCGGCTTGTAGTTCGGGTTCGCCTTTGCGTCGACCTTGGTTGCGTCCGTGACATAGCCCAGGCTCTTTGCCTGCGGTTCGCTCGGATCGACGGGGCCCGCGGCGGCTTCGGCGCGGCCGAGCAGCGCGGTGACCGGCACCGCAGCCACGCCCAGCAATGCGCCCTTGAGCAGCGTGCGCCTCGGGTAAATCTTCTCGGACATAGTCGTTCTCTCCTGACGGTTGCAGTTCGAGGGGTTGCGTGGCGCCGAAGGTCCGGCCGTCTCCAGGCTACCGTTACCGCCAATTCTACGCGGTCACCCGATGTGAGACACCTTTCGCGCACTTGCGTTCCGCCAGTTCAAAGCGGATTTTGTCAATGAGAATCATTCTCTTTAAGACGATCGCCTCCGGTTACGCCCTGCCGGTTGGACGACCCAACTAGAATCCACGGATGAGCAACCCGCGTCGCAGCCGGATCAAGGCCACTCTCGGCATCGGTGCGAGCGTGCTGATCGCGGGCCTCGCGGCCTGGGTGCTGTACCGGACGTTCCAGCGCATAAGTGTCGCGGAAGTCGTGGACAACATGCGCAGGGTTCCGATGGAGGCGCTGCTGACCGCCACCGCATGCGCATTCGGCGCGCTGTTCATGCTTTCGCTCTACGAGATCCTCGTGGTTCGGTACGTGAAGCACGACATCGGCAAGGCGAGGCCGATGATCACCGCACTCATCACGTTTCCGCTCGGGCACGCCGTGGGCCAGGCGATGTTGAGCGCCGGGGCGCTGCGTTTCCGCATGTATGCCCCGATCGGTTTCACTGCGATGGAAGTCGGGGCGACGGCGCTGCTGTGCAACCTGCCGTTCGCACTGGGCTTCGGACTGCTGTTCGACATCGCGCTCGTGTCGGGCGCGGACGCGCTGGCTCCGTTGTTCCGGATCTCGAGCACATGGCTGATCGCGCTCGGATGCGTTGGCCTCGCCAAGGACGCGGGCTACCTGGTCTTCATCTGGCTGCGAAAGGCACCCATACGGCTTGGTGGCTGGGAGGTCCCGGTGCCAACCATGCGGCTCACGCTGCTGCAACTGCTGATCGGTGTCGTGGACGTGGTGCTGGTGTCGTCGGTTCTTTACCTGCTGCTGCCGGACTCGGCCGGACTCGACTACCTGCCGTTCCTGGCCATCTATCTCGCGAGCTTCCTGGTGGGCATCCTGAGCCACGTGCCCGCCGGGCTCGGCGTGCTCGAGTCCATGCTGCTGGTGCTGCTGCCCGAGGTCCCGCCGGCCGAACTGCTGGCCTCGGTACTGCTGTACCGCGTCATCTACGAGATCCTGCCGCTGCTGATGTCGGTGTCGCTGTGGGGGGCGTACGAAATGATCGCGCCGGACGGCGCGCGTATGCGCCTGACGCGACCCATGGCGGCGCTGCGTTCAATTGCCCGGGCGCGTGCTCAGCGGCGGCGCAGCAGCGGGGCCGACAGTCCGACGATCGACAGCAGCGAGTGAGCCAGCGTCCGGCCGCTTTCGTAGGCGGCTTCGACCCTGGGCGCGATGCACCAGTCGCCGCAGGCGCCCGCTGCCATTTCCTCGTCCACCAGGCAGGGCTGGCCGAGCGGCTGTTCCACAAGCGCGTGTCGCCAGCGATGAGCATGGAGGTAGACCGGCTCGGGCAGTGTCGTTCCGATGGCGGCAGCAAATTCCCCAAGCAGCATCCGTGCGGCGTCCCGGGAGTCAAGTTCGATGTGCTCGAGCGACCATGTCGGCGAGGCGTGGACGACCCAGCCGTGCATTCCCATCGGCCGCTGCGGCTTGCTCGAGTCGCAGGATGCCCACGAGAGCGGTCCGCTGGTCCAGCGACGAGCCTCGGCTCCGGCATCGATCGGAGCATCGAACGCCATCATGGCCGTCCAGCAGGGTGACATTCGAACGTCGGCCAGCTGCCTGAACGTACGCCCGTAGCCGCCGAGCAGCCTGAGAGCCTGGGGCGCCGGGATGGCCACTGCGATCGCGTCGAAGATGCCGTCGATCCGGCCGGCGTCCGTCTGCAGTTCCCAGCCTCGCTGGCTCTGCAGCAGTTCATGCACCGTAATGCCCACCTGCAGGTTGACGCTGCGAGCGAGCGGCCGGATGAACGCGCTCATGCCGGGGGTGCCGACATGCCAGTCTTCGATCGGTTCTGACCAGGATCGGTCGTCTTCGAGGATGCTTGGCTTCCACAACGCCACCGAGCCGGCCCGCCCGGCGATCCCGAGGTAGTGCACGAATGAACGTCCACGGGCCGTAGCGTATTGCGCACCGAAATCGAAGGCGAAATCACCGCGCCGATGAGTGCCGAGCCGCCCACCCAGGCCGCGCGCCCGTTCGAATACCGTGACCCTGGCATCGGAGCGCGTCAGCTCCCGCGCGCAGGCCAGTCCTGCAATTCCGGCTCCGATGACTGCGATCCTGGCTCTATCCACACCGGCACCTGGCAGACTTCCATCTGGGGGGTGCAGTCTCGCATCCTGCGCGACGAAATCCACCAGGAAATTGCCGCGTCGTGCGGCGATACAATGTGGCCGCGCGCCCCGCGTTCACGCCGGAACTGGATCACATGAATCGAACTGCCGCCTCGCTGCTCCGGGAAGCACTGGAAAACGTTGGTGTCCGCTACACCTTTGGTATCCCGGGCGTCCACAACACCGAGATCTACGATGAACTCGAGAAGTCGCCCGACATCACCCCAGTGCTGGTGACTCACGAGGGCGGCGGCGCGTTCATGGCTGATGCCGTGAGCCGCACCGGCACGAGCATCGGCACGCTGGTGATCGTTCCGGCCGCGGGCGTGACCCATGCCGCGAGCGGCATCGCGGAAGCCTTCCTCGATGGCATTCCGATGCTGGTGATCGCCGGCGGTGTGCGGCGCGATACCGGCCGCAGCTACCAGCTTCACGACGTCGACCAGCACGCGATGCTCCGGCCGATCACCAAGGGCACGTGGCTGGTGGAGCGACACGCCGACGTGATACCGACGATCTACGAGGCGGTGCGCGTCGCGACCAGCGGCGAGCCCGGACCGGTATTTGTCGAGATCCCGGTGAACCTGCAGCTGATGACAGGCGATGCAGGGCCCATTCCGGCCCTGCAGCCGCGCGCGGCCCCGGAGCTTCACTGCGAAACCGCTGCGATCGAGGAGGCTGCGCGAATTCTCGCCAACGCGAAGTCGCCGGGCATCTTCGTCGGCTGGGGCGCGGTCGACGCGTCGCGAGAAGTTGCGCAGCTCGCCGAGCGGCTCGGCGCACCGGTGGCGACGACGCTGCAGGGCTTGAGCGCATTTCCCGGGAACCACCCGCTGCACGCGGGCTTCTGCCTGGGACGCGCCGCCGTTCCGGCGGCTGAGAACTCGTTCCGGGATTGCGATGCGATGCTCGCGGTCGGTACACGCTTCGCCGAGATCGCGACCGGCAGCTTTGGCTACGAGCCGCCGGACAACCTGGTCCACGTCGACATCAACCCGGCCGTGTTCTCGGCGAACTATCCGGCAAAAGTCGCGCTGCAGGGAGACGCGGGTGCGGTGCTCACCCGCCTGCTCGCCGCGCTGCCCGGGGTGCCGGAAGCCGGCAGCAGGCGCGCGGCAGTCGAGGCGCGCATCGCGAAAGACAAGGCAGCCTACGTCGACGAATGGCTGGCCCACGACACGAAGGGTCGCGTGAACCCCGCGCGGTTCTTCCAGGCGCTGCGGCGACGACTGGCCGACGATGCGACGCTGGTCGTGGATGACGGCAACCACACGTTCCTGGCTGCGGAGCTGATGCCGGTTCACAGGCCGCGCGCGTTCCTCTCGCCGACGGACTTCAACTGCATGGGCTACTGCGTGCCCGCCACGATCGGTGCGAAATTCGCGCGTCCGGGGGCGCAGGTGGTCGGTGTCGTCGGCGACGGAGCGTTCCGCATGACTGGCCTCGAGCTTGCGACCGCGACGGCAAACCACCTGGGCATCGTGGTGTTCGTGTTCAGCGACGGCGAACTCGCCCAGATCTCGCAGGCGCAGGAGATTCCATACAATCGCAAGACCTGCACCGTGCTCGGTCCGCTGGACGTCTCAGGTGTCGCGCAGGCGGTCGGTGCGGCGTTCGTCAGCGTGTCCGGCGACGGTGAGCTCGAGCGCGGGCTCGACGAAGCGTTTGCAGTTGCAGCAACTGGACGTCCCGTGCTGGTGGATGTTGCGGTGGATTATTCGAAGCGCACGCGTTTCACGGAAGGTATCGTGAAGACCAACCTCGCGCGCTTCGACCTGGGGACCAAGACGCGATTCATTGGTCGTGCGCTCTGGCGGCGCGTGACAGGTTGAATTCCGACTGCCAAGGATCAGGCAGGAATGCGCAAGAAGTCAGGCGCGCGGTGGGAACGGACTGCCGAAGGACTGCTTTCGGGCGCGGCGCCCGGGGAGCGGGAACCGACCTGGAGCAGTAGGCCGACTTTGTCGCCGGGAAGCCTGCTTTGTTCGACTGATATCCTGGGGTCACGTAGTCTTTTCGGGGGAATGCCCAGTTGCGATATCTGGTCTCAGCCATGCTCGTGGTCGTGGCGATCATTCACCTGTTACCACTATCTGGATTGCTCGGAACGGAACGCCTGACGGCCTTGTACGGCATAACTGTAGACGAGCCAAACCTCGCGATCCTGATGCGGCATCGAGCGGTTCTTTTCGGCCTGCTCGGGCTTTTTTTCTTGATTGCGGCATTCAGGCCTAACTTGCAGGGAATCGCTTTCGCTGGTGGTTTCGCGAGTGTCCTTTCCTTTCTGTACCTTGCATGGTCGGTCGGCAACTACAACCCGCAGGTGGGCCGCGTATTTACAGCGGACGTCATAGCGCTTATCTGCCTGGTGATCGGAGTCGTGGCCCACTTCTACGTACAGCGCGAAGGTTGAGCGCGTACTTTGAGGCCCGCGTTCAACCAACCCGCTTCTTCAGTCCCGCGAGCACCATGACCCACGCTGCCATGGGATGTGCGACCAGCATGATCATGAACAGCAGGAGCACCAGCCAGCCTGACGGATGCCAGACCGGCCAGGTGAAAAGCAGCATGCCCGCGAGGCTGTCGACCTGGTCTACGACCCAGAACAGGCGTCCCACGAAGCCCTGACCACTCTTGCCAGGGCCTATCCCGAGCTGGCGTTTCGCAAAGCTGTTGGGCAGCTCCGCGACGATATAACCGGTCCCGAGCAGGAATCCCCACGCGATGGGATGCAGTTCCGCGAATGGCGTGAGCGTGGGAAGGTCGATGCAGCAGTCGTTCAGTTGCGCCAGTGCCCAGGCGCTCGCTGTCACGGTCGCGATGGTGACGACCGCCCCGCGCCAGGTCTTGTTGTCGCCGAATACGCGTCGGCCGCGGAACGTCGCGCCGCCGTCGATGGGAAGAGCGCGTAGAGCGGGAAGCAAGTCGAGCTTCAACACCACGAGGTGCACCAGCCCGGAGACGATTACCGGTACGGCCACCCACGTCAGTTGCAGCAGCAAGTTCATCGCGGTCTCCAGGTTGGCCGCGTGTTCAAACTTACCAGATGCAGGGGCTCAGGATATGGGTAGCACCGTCGTCTCCTTGATCACGGTGACGGCGACCGAGGAATTGATGGACTGGACGTTCGGCAGCTTCGACAGGTGGTCGAGATAGAACGCCTCGAAGGCCTTGATGTCGCGAGTAACCACTCGAAGCATGAAGTCCCACTCGCCCATGGTCGTGTAGCAGTCGAGCACCTCGGGACGCTCGCGAATGGCGGCGGCGAACGCCGCAATCGCGTCCCGGCCCTGCGTTGACAGCTTCACGTGCGCGAAGATCGTCACGTCGAGCCCAAGCGCAGTGCGATCGAGTAGCGCGACCCGCCCGCGAATTACGCCCGACTGCTCCAAATGCTGGATCCGCCTCCAGCAGGTGGTCGTCGAAAGCCCGGTGCGGGCGGCCACCTCGGCCACCGGCAGCGTGCCCTCCCTCTGCAGCAGGTCGAGGATGCGCCGGTCCACGCGGTCGATTACGGGAGTGGATTGTTTTTCCATTTGGTAGAACCAGACGAAATGAGTATTCCGTATTGTTGCAATGCGTCGCACTGAATTCAACGGCCTCGTAGACCCGGAGGTAACCTACCGCGGACGCCGGCCCAGCCCCAGGACCCACCAGCCATGCCCAGACGATCACGCCTCCATACGCCACAGCCGCACTCGCGCCCTGGCGAAGCCCCGGATTTCAGTTACCTGGAGACATCGCCGGCCGGCGCGGTAGCCCGGCCAGACGTGAACGCGCGAGTCCGCGACATCGGCAACCTGTCGGTCGAACTGGTGCGTGTACTCGACGACGAACACCGCGCCGTCGGCCCCTGGCACCCGCACCTCGACCCTTCGGACCTGCAGGTCGGGCTCCGGCACATGATGCTCACGCGGGTCTACGACGATCGGATGCAGCGCTCACAGCGGGCGGGAAAGATCTCGTTCTACATGCGCTCACTGGGCGAGGAGGCGGTCTCGGTCGCGCAGTGCATGGCCCTGCGGCCCGGCGACATGCTGTTTCCGTCATATCGCAACCAGGGCCTGTTCATCACGCGCGGCATGCCGCTGGTGGACATGATGTGCCAGTTGCTGTCGAACACCCGCGACATGTGCAAGGGGCGCCAGCTGCCGGTCATGTATCACTGGGTGGATGGTCGCATCTTCTCGATCTCCGGCAACCTGACCACGCAGTTCCCACAGGCGGTGGGCTGGGCCATGGCCTCGGCGATCAAGGGCGAGGACGACATCGCGGCGACCTGGATCGGCGAGGGCTCGAGCGCCGAGGCGGACTTCCACCACGCGATGCTGTTCGCGTCTGTCTACCAGGCGCCGGTGATCCTGAACATCGTCAACAACCAGTGGGCGATCTCGACCTTCCAGGGCTTCGCGGGCGGTG
The DNA here is from genome assembly GCA_963793005.1 of uncultured Gammaproteobacteria bacterium. Taxonomy (GTDB): domain Bacteria; phylum Pseudomonadota; class Gammaproteobacteria; order Steroidobacterales; family Steroidobacteraceae; genus RPQJ01. The sequence continues at coordinate 1,285,792 of CAWBYP010000002.1, read as the reverse complement.
AGCAGCGCTCGTTTGCGGCGCGCGGCCCCGGCTACGGCATGGCCGGCGTGCGCGTGGACGGCAACGACTTCCTCGCGGTGTACGCAGTGACGCAGTGGGCGGCAGAGCGGGCACGGCGGGGCGCGGGCCCGACGCTGATCGAGCACGTCACCTATCGCGGCGCGGCGCACTCGACCAGCGACGATCCGGCGCGCTACCGCCCGAAGGACGACTACGAGAAATGGCCGCTGGGCGACCCCGTAGACCGATTGAAAGCCCACCTGATCACGCTCGGCGAATGGTCGGAAGAGCGCCACGTGGCGTTGCAGAAGGAACTCGAGCAGCACGTGGCCGAGAGTTGGAAGGAGTCCGTGCAGTACGGCACGATGAATGACGGGCCGCGACTCAACCGCGACCTGATGTTCGAGGACGTGTTCAAGGAGTTGCCCGCCAACTTGAGGAAACAGCGCGAGCAGTTGCGCGCCGAGTTGGGGGAGGGCTGAGCCATGCCACAGATGAACATGATCCAGGCGCTCAATTCCGCCATGGACATCATGCTGGGTCGCGACCCGAACGTGGTGATCATGGGCGAGGACGTGGGTTTCTTCGGCGGCGTGTTTCGCGTCACCGATGGACTGCAGCGCAAGTATGGCGAGCATCGCGTGCTCGACACGCCGATCGCGGAGGGCGCGATCATCGGCGCTGCGATCGGCATGGGCGTCAACGGCTTGCGGCCTGTGGCCGAAGTGCAGTTCGCAGACTACATCTACCCGGCCTGCGACCAGATCTTCAGCGAGCTGGCGCGCCTGCGTTACCGCAGTGCCGGAGAGTTCTGGGCCCCGGTGACGGTGCGCACGCCCTGCGGTGGCGGCATCCGCGGCGGACAGACTCATTCGCAGAGCCCCGAGGGAATCTTCACTCACGTATGCGGCGTCAAGGTCGTGATGCCTGCCAATCCCTACGACGCAAAAGGATTGCTGATCGCTTCGATCGAGGACGACGACCCGGTGGTCTTCTTTGAACCGAAGCGCATCTACAACGGGCCGTTCGACGGCGAGCCCAACAAACCCGCGGTACCCTGGAGCACGCACCCGAAGGGCGAGGTGCCCGAGGGCTACTACACGGTCCCGATCGGCAAGGCCGAGGTGGTCCGCAAGGGTTCGCAGGTCACGATCGTCACCTACGGCACGATGATCTATGTCTGCGAGGCTGCGGCCCGCAGCTTAGGGCTGGACGCCGAGATCATCGACGTGCGGACCATGGTCCCGCTCGACGTGGACACGATCTGCACCTCCGTGAAGAAGACCGGGCGCTGCCTGATCGCGCACGAGGCGACGCGCTTCTCCGGTTTTGGGGCAGAACTGTCGGCGACCATCCAGGAGGAGTGCTTCTGGGACCTCGAGGCGCCGATCGGGCGTGTCGCGGGCTGGGACACGCCGTATCCTCACGCCTTCGAGTGGGAGTACTTCCCGGGCCCGGCGCGCGTTGCGACCGGACTCAGGGCCGTGATGGAGACGCCATGACCCGCTACGTGTTCAAGATGCCGGATCTCGGCGAAGGAACGGTCGAGGCAGAGGTCGTTGCCTGGCACACGAAGGTCGGCGACCTGGTTGAAGAAGACCAGGTCATCGCCGAGGTGATGACCGAGAAGGCCGCGGTGGAGGTGCCCTCGCCGGTGAGCGGGCGCATCGTGTCACTGACGGGTGCGCCGGGAGACATGGTGCCGGTGGGCGCCGAGCTGATCGTGTTCGACATCGACGCCACCGACGACGAACTTACAGAACCTGCGTCGGCCACAGCGGCACCTGCACCGGGCGATGCGGGAGCCCGCGTTGCTGCGACTGAACATGGAGACAGCGCGCCGGCTACCGTGAGCACGCCAGCATCTTCCGGCAGTGCGCGCGCCTCGCAGGGCGGGGCGAAGCGACAGGGGCGCGTGATGGCCTCGCCAGCAACGCGTCGGCGCGCGCGCGAGGCCGGCATCGACCTGGCCATCGTCGAGGGCTCGGGCCCCGGCGGGCGCATCACCCGGCAGGACTTCGAGGCGGCGCTGGGTGGCGTCACCTCGCCGAAGACGGGCGCCGTGCCGGTGCGGGCCCCGGGCCCTGCGAAGCGCACCGGTACCGAGGAGGTCAAGGTCATCGGCGTGCGTCGCGTCATTGCGACACGCATGACCGACGCGAAACGCAACATCCCGCACTTCGCCTATGTCGAGGAAGTGGACGTCACGGAGCTCGAGTCCTTGCGGCAGCACCTGAACGAACGGCTGCCCACCGGGGCGGCGTCGCTCACCTTCCTGCCATTCATCGGCGCGGCGCTCACGCGGGTGCTGGTCGATTTTCCGCAATGTAATGCGCACTACGATGCCGAGCGGAACGTGCTGACCCGCCACCATGGCGTGCACCTCGGGGTCGCCACGCAGACTCCCGATGGACTCAAGGTGCCGGTCGTGCGCCACGCGGAGGCGCTGACGCTGTGGGATCTTGCCAGCGAGATCCGTCGGGTGTCGGAAGCCGCGCGCGCCGGAAAGGCGTCGCGCGAAGAGCTTTCGGGATCGACGATCACCATCACGAGCCTCGGCAGGCTCGGCGGCATCGTCTCGACGCCGATCATCAACGCGCCCGAGATGGCCATCATCGGCGTGAACAAGGCGGTCGACAGGCCGATGGTCGTGAATGGCGTGATCACCGTCCGCCGGATGATGAACCTGTCGTCGTCGTTCGATCACCGCTACGTGGACGGCTATGACGCCGCCGCAATGATCCAGGCGCTCAAGGACCTGCTCGAGCACCCTGCAACCATCTTCATTCCCGGCTAGAGAAATGCATACACTCGAATCCGATCGAAAAATTCAGGACTCCACACGCATGAGCACGAATCCCCAGGCACGCCCGGCCTTCGGCACGGTACTGGCCGACGAAATGGCGATCGCGACCTTCCACGGCGGCAAGTGGAGCGCACACGAGATGCGGCCCACGGGCCCGATCGAGATGCACCCCGCTGCGCACGTGCTGCACTACGCGAGCACCTGTTTCGAGGGTTTCAAGGCATATCACTGGGCGGACGGAAGCGTGCGCGTGTTCCGCATGGACAAGCACATCGAGCGCCTGCGGCAGAGCGCGCGACTGCTCGCGCTGCCGGTGCCGGAGGCCGGACAGCTCGCAGACATGATCCTCACCGTGATCGACCGTGTGCGTGGCCAGGTTCCGGAGCCGCCGGGGGCGCTGTACATGCGGCCGCTGCTCTACGGCACGACGCCGAATATCGGCGCGGCCTCGGCACCGCCGGACCAGGCAACACTGATCGTGCTGGCGAGCCCTGTGTGGGATTATTTTTCGGGTGGCGTAAAACCGCTGCGCATCTATGTCGAGGACAAGAAGCATCGCACCGCGGACCACCTCGGCATGGTGAAGACCGGCGGGAACTATGCTGCGGCCATGGGCCCGACGCTCGCTGCCCGCGAGAAGTACAAGGTCGACCAGGTGCTGTTCTGCCCCGATGGTTCGGTGCAGGAGACCGGGGCCGCGAACTTTCTGCTGATCCGCGAAGGGCACATCCTTACACGCAGTCTCGACTCGACCTTCCTGCACGGCGTGACACGCGATTCGCTGCTCACGATGGCGCGGGAAATGGGCTACAAGGTCGAGGAGCGCCTGTTCGACGTCGCCGAGATGCTGGAATGGGTGAAGACCGGTGAGGCCGCGCTCTCCGGCACGGCGGCCGTGCTCGCGGGCGTCGGCACGCTGGTGCACGGTGGGCAGGAGCACAAGGTCGGCAACGGCGATGTCGGCCCGGTGACCTCGAAGCTGCGCGCGGCGCTGGTCGCGATCCAGAACGGCGAGGCACCGGATACGCACGGCTGGACGACGCGCGTCTGAGCACGCGCGCGGGGGCCTGAGCGACCGGGTCGAGCAGCGACCCGCCTGGTCAGAGGCGCAAGGGAATCCCGGGGAGCAGCTGCCTCCAGTCATCTGGCGGGGCTGGGTCCGGCGTCGATCGGTCCTGCGTTGAACATTGCCGCGTAGGTCAGCACCATGAAGTCCGCCCGCATTTCCAGGTATACACAGGATCCCGCTGATATCCGCATCGAGGACGTCCCGGTGCCGGAGCCCGGTCCCGGGCAGGTTCGCGTGCGCATGATCATGAGCCCGGTGAATCCGTCGGACCTGAATTTCCTGCGCGGTACGTATTCGCAGGCACTGGAGCGGATCTCCTGGAACCACGGTCGACAATCGGCCGGCCTTCCTTTGTGCTTTGACCCCGGTCTCTCCAATCCATGTCCACAGCCGCCCTACGCGCTCGGCGGCGAGGGCGTAGGCATCGTCGATGCCTGCGGAGCCGGGTTGCTCGCCAGACGGCTGCGCGGCCGGCGCGTCGCGGTGGCGAGCGGCCCGCCGAACGGGACCTGGCAGCAGTGCACGGTCGTCGACGCGAAGCGTGCCGTAGTCATGCCGGAGTCGGTTGCGGACGAGCAGGCAGCGATGTACTTCGTGAATCCGTTCACCGCCTGCGTCCTGGTTCGCGAGGTGCTCAAGGTGCCGCGCGACGGCTGGGTGCTGGTGACCGCGGCCGGCTCGGCGCTCGGCAAGAGCGTGGTGCGGATGGGCAGGCGCGATGGCTTCCGCACGATCTGTGTCGTGCGCTCGAGTGCGAACTCTGCGGAACTTGCGGCGCTCGGCGCGGACGCGGTGATCGAGACCGACCGGCAGGACCTGATCGGTGAGGTCGCGCGGATCACGAATGGTCGTGGCGTCGGGTTCGCCCTCGATTGCGTGGGAGGCAGGCTTGCCGGTGATGTCGTGCGTTGCCTGGGCCTCGGTGGCAGGTTGGTGATCTACGGCACGCTGGCCGACAGTCCGCTCGAGATCCCCGGACGCGACCTGATGATGCCGGTGGCCGGCGTCTCGGGGTTCCTGCTGCCGAACTGGCTGGCGCAGCAGTCACCGCTGAAGCTGCTGGGCGTGCTGCGTGCCGTCAGGCGCCTGACGGTCGAAGGCGTGTTCCATACCGAGGTGGGTGCGGCATTCCCGCTGGAGGAGGCTGCGCGCGCTGTCGCTGCCTCGCTCGAGGCAGGCAGGACCGGGAAGGTCATGCTGCGTATCTCGTGACGTCGCGCTGGGCGGGCGCGCGGCTGCGGCCGCCGCGCAGGCCGCGTCATGGGCGATAGTCGGCGGTGAATCCGAGCAGGTAGACCCGGCTGCCGTTGATCGTGCCGGTAACGCTCGGGATTCCCGGCAGTGGCACCGGGTACGTGTCCTGGGCGACCCGGACCTTGCCCTGGCTTATCACCGAGAGCGCGACCCGCAGCAGCAGCGTTTCGCTGAACCGATAGTCAGCGCCTGCCGCGAGGCGCAGTTGTTCGGCCATCGGAAAATAGATCGGCATCGTTCCATTCACGGACGGGTCACTGTCATAGGCAATGCCAGTCGCGAGAGTCCAGCGCGGGTCGACCTGCTGGCGCAGCCCGATTGCCGCGCTCCACGTGTCGTTGAGTCCGTCTTCGAACATCGGCGCGTCCTGCCCGGCCAGGCGGATCCGGGCGCGGCCGAATGCCGACCACTGCTGCCAGCCAACACTCGCAGCGAGCAAGGTGTCGGGCGAGACCAGGTGCGCGGCGCTGAGCGTGAATTGCTGCGGCAATTCGAAGTCCAGTTCCGCGGACTCCTGTTGCCCAAGCATGCCCGCGAGCAGCGGATGAATCCCCTTTGCGCGAACCTCGAGGTCCATCGAGTGCGTCACGCTGGATGTCCATGCGAAGCCGATGCTCGTGCCGGTGCCCGGTCGGTAGACCACGCCGAGGTTCTCGACAGGTTCCCACCAGCTCCCCTTTATCCGCAGCTGCCCGTCGGGTAGATCAAGCGGTGGTCCGTAGTAGATCGCTTCGTTGCTGACGGCCATGCCGGCCTGCACGTCGGCGTACTGGGCGCCGATCGAGGCGCCGACGTCCAGGCTGTCGGTGAGCCTGTAAGCGACCGCGGGGACGACGTTGATGGACCGCAGCTGCGCGTCCTCTATGGCGCGGCGTCCCGACCACTTGCTGCCGAAGTCGCACGCCAATCCGACGTTGCCGTAGGCGCCGACCCCCACAGCCCAGCGGCCTTGCTGTCGCATTGCGAATGCGGAAACCGCCGGCGTGGTCCGCTGCTGGTTTACGGCCGATCCCGGCGTCGCCGCACTGCCCTGGAATTCCAGGCTCATCCTGGCCGGCATCGTGACCACCGACACGGCGGTGCCGCCGAGAGCGACCATGCCGGCGGGATTCAACCCGATCGTCGTGGCGTCGGTGGCGATAGCCGCGCGGCCGGCGGAGGCCATCGCCATGTCGGGGCCACCGGACTCCGAGAGCCAGGCGGCGGCAGCGACGCACCGGAGACTGAAAAGAAACGCAATCGAACCGACCACGCATGCTGTGCTTCGGCTGGCTGTCCTGGGGCAGAGATTCATGGAAGTGCACTTCTAAGCCTGAAAAAACTGGCATGAGAATAGCGTGCTGCCTGGCGCGCGATTTCGCGCAGGCAACGCGCAATTTGCGTTTTCTTGCAGTAGAGTGCTGATCAACGCCATGGCGAGCCACGACAGAATGCCTGCATTGCTCCGGCGCCTGCTGGGTCACCCGGAGCTTTCATGCCGGATTCCAGCCGATCCGGCGTTCACGCTGGAACGTTATCGCGCGCTGCTCGAGGTCGTGGAATTTCCGCCACTGCCGGCACCGCTGCTGTTCGTGCACACCGGCGGCAAGGCAGTCTCCTACCGGGCAGGCCTGGCGCAGACCGCCGGCCTGTCGATGCCGGGCCTGGTGACGCTCGTGCCCGCCGGCACCAGCGGCGAGCTGGCGTTGCGCGGGATAGGCGAGGGCATGGTTGCGTATTTCGAAACGGCGCGACGCATCCCCACTTGGGTGTCTTCACGCCGTGAGAGGCAACCGGTGACCTTCGTGGACAATGTCGTCGTCACGCTGGCGCAGCAGCTCGCGGTGTCGGTGAGCGCGCCGGAGCACGAAGACGCGTACCTGGCGGTACTCGGCAACGCACTGCTGGCGCAGTTGCGGCACTCGCTGTCGGTGCCGACACCAAACGAACCACTGCGTGGGTCCCGGAGTGCCCTGATGCTTGTCCACCTGGCGGTGCAGCACATACACATGCACATCGACGAGCCGCTCGGCGTGGCGAGTGTCGCGGCAGCGGTCGGCGTCGGCGTCACGCATTTCTCGAACACATTCAGGCAGGTCACCGGCGCGACACCTCATCGCTACATACTCCGGGCGCGCATCGAGCGGTCCCGCGAACTGTTGCGCATGACTTCCCTGTCGGTCGGGGAGATCAGCGAGGCCGTCGGCTTTGCCGGCCAGAGTCACTTCTGCACCGCATTCCGCAGGGAAACAGGGGTGACGCCGTCGAGCTACCGTCGCAGCGGGACAAGGACCGTACCGGGCCGCGGCGCGCGGAAATGATGCAGGGCGATGCGATGCCGGCCGACCGCGGATTCAGTCGCCGGTCCGTGCCTGGAACCGTCCAATCGACTGGTTCTTCATCACCGTGCGCCAGTCGAACCAGCGACCGTTCATCGCCACGTACACGCCCGGCGGCAGTACCTGCACGAATGCGAGCGCGCAGCCCAGGTTGAACAGGCCGTCTGAGCTGCCAAACGTGTAGGGAATCATCGCTCCGGTCAGCACGATCGTGCGACCCGCGGCGCGCTCGCCGAGGTATCGTGCAGTCTCGGACATCGTGTCGGTGCCGTGCGTGACAACGATGCGCTCGCGTCCGGGCTCGAGGCAGTTCTGCAGGACCAGTTCGCGGTCCTGGTCGGTCATCTCCAGGCTGTCGACCATCATCAGCGTGCGGATCTCCAGGTCCAGGTCCGCGCGGGCCAGCCGCAGCATCTCGTGGACATGCGTATCCTTGAAGAACAGCTTTCCGCTCAGCTCATCGTATTCCTTGTCGAAGGTGCCACCGGTCACCAGCAGGCGTATCTGCATGCGAAAATGCTCCGGGCGCGTGTGACTGCCGCTCGGCGAGGCAGCGACGCGGCCTGCGACAATGAATCCTCACCCGTGGCAGGAGGACCGGTCTCGACTAGGACTTGCCGCGCACCTTCTGGACGATGAACAGCAGGAGCGCTGCTCCCAGGATCGACGCTATCCAGCCCGCGCCCTCGCCAGGCATGTACCAGCCGAGTGCCTGGCCGATGAATCCGGCGCCGACCGAGCCGGCGATACCGAGCAGGCAGGTCATGATCCAGCCCATCGGCTGATCACCCGGAAGTACGAGACGACCGAGCGCTCCGACGATCAGTCCGACGAAAATTGTGCCGATGATGCCCATGCGATTCCCCTGGATTGTCGATGATTGCAGGTGTCGATGGCCGTCGATTGAACGCGGCGTCACGAATGTCGCCAAGGGCGGTAGGATACACAAATGATGCAAGCGATCTCCATCCGCGGTGGCAAGGGCGGCGCCGACGCCCTGTTCATCGAATCACTTCCGGTACCGGAGCCGGGTCCGGGGCAATTGCTGGTCCGGGTCAGGGCAGCAGGCGTGAACCGGCCCGACATTTTCCAGCGCGCAGGATTCTACCCGCCACCGCCCGGAGCGCCGGTCACGCTGGGACTTGAGGTCGCCGGCGAGGTGGCTGCGACCGGCGAGGGTGTCGCGCGCTGGCGGTCCGGCGACCGGGTCACTGCACTGCTCGGTGGCGGTGGCTATGCGGAGTACGCGCTGGTCGACGCTCGACACGCCTTGCCGGTGCCCGCGGGTCTCGACTTCGTCCACGCTGCCGCGTTGCCGGAGACGGTCTTTACGGTTTGGAGCAATGTATTCGAGCGCGGGCAGCTGCAATCGGGTGAGACCCTGCTGGTGCACGGCGCCAACAGCGGCATCGGTGTCACGGCGATCCAGCTGGCGAAGGCAGCGGGCGCACGTGTCTTCGCGACTGCACGCGGCGCGGCAAAGGCTGCCCAGGCCAGGGAAATCGGCGCCGATGTTGCGATCGATGCTGCGACGGGTGACTGGGCCGAGGGCATCAAGGCGGCCGGTGGCGTGGACGTGATCCTGGACATGGTCGGCGCCGCCTACTTCGAGCGCAACCTCGACGTACTTGCTCCGGACGGTCGCCTGGTCGTGATCGCGACGCTCACCGGCCACGAGGTCCAGCTGAATCTTCGCCAGCTGATGCTGAAGCGGCTCACCGTCAGCGCATCGACGCTTCGCGCGCGCCATGCAGACGAGAAAGCGCGGCTCGCGCGCGCCATCGAGGATCGCGTCTGGCCGTGGATCGAAGCTGGGTCGGTGAAGGTGCCGGTTGACCGGACATTCCCGCTGGAGCGCGCTGGCGAGGCCCACGCGTGGCTCGAGAGCGGCTCGCAGTTCGGCAAGGTGGTGTTGACGGTCGACTAAGCGGAGAGCCGCATGCCTTCGCGAGACAAATACCGGGCTGCAACGAAAACAATGGGAAAATCTTCCGGTTTCATTACAATTCGACGCGTGGGCCTGTAGCACAGCGGTTAGTGCAGGGGACTCATCGAGAAAGGTGCCTTCGCGGCGTAATCCGCGAAGTGGACGGGACGAATTCAGGGGAACCTTCCAGACCAGTTGATGGCAACCCTGAGCCGAGCCGGCGGTACACCGCCGGAAGGTGCAGAGACTACCTGAGGGCTATAGCGCCCTTAATGACAGGCTTTGAGCATCCCGCACCCGACCGGCAGCAATGCCGAGGGTGAAGAGATAGTCCACTCCCGCCGGAAACGGCGGGGCAGAGTGAATCCCTTGGTCGTAGGTTCGAATCCTACCGGGCCCATCATACAAGATCGCCCGCCCACCCGGCGGGCGGAGCCGGCGAGCTGACGGACGGGGCGGGAATGAACGATTTGCGCGACCTGCTCGACAACAATCGCCGCTGGGCCACCGGCATGGTGGCCCGCGCGCCCGATTTCTTCTCGGGGCTGGTCGCACAGCAGGCGCCGCGCTACCTCTGGATCGGGTGTTCCGACAGCCGGGTTCCCGCCAACGAGATCGTCGGGCTGCCGCCTGGTGAGCTCTTCGTCCACCGCAACGTGGCGAACATCGTCATGCACAACGACTTCAGCTGCCTGTCGGTGCTGCAGTACGCAGTCGAGGTCCTCAAGGTCGAGCACATCATCGTCTGCGGTCACTATGGGTGCGGCGGCGTGCAGGCGGCCTGGGAGGGGCGACAACTGGGCCTGGTGGACAACTGGCTGCGGCCGATCCGCGACCTGGCGCAGCGTTACCGCGATGTGCTGAGCGAGTTGCCCGAGCCGTCGCAGCGGTTCGACCGTCTCTGCGAATTGAACGTATTGCTGCAGGCACTGCGCGTGTGCCGGACGACGATCGTGCAGCAGGCATGGGATAGCAGGCAGGACCTGACCGTGCACGCCTGGGTATATCGACTGACGGACGGACTGCTGCACGACCTCGGCTTCAGTGTCTCGGACGTGGCGAGTACCGAGACAGAATTCGAGCGGGCTGTGGGCCTCGGCGCGTCGCGCACCTGATCCTGCCGCAGGTGGGCCGATGACCTCCGTTGGCGTCGCACTATTCGAGACCGCTCTCGGTCGCTGTGGCATTGCCTGGACGGAGACCAGCATCGTCGGCGTCCAGTTGCCCGAGGCCGTCGGGGCCGAGCGTGCCCGGCTGCTGCAACGCTTTCCGGACGCGGTCGAGTTGTCTCCGCCACCGCGCATGCAGCGGGCCGCAGCCGGCATAGCCGCGTTGTTGCGCGGCGAGTCTCCCGATCTCGACTGGATCGAGCTGGACATGAGTGCGGTGGCGGAATTCGATCGTTACGTCCTCGAGGCCACGCGGCGGATACCGCGTGGGACAACCCGGACCTACGGCGAAATCGCGGCGCAGATCGGCGACCCGGGCGCCGCCCGCGCGGTTGGACAGGCGCTCGGCCGAAACCCGTTCCCGGTTGTCGTTCCCTGTCACCGCGTGCTCGCAGCAGCCGGCCGGCCCGGCGGGTTCTCGGCGGGTGGCGGCGTGGCGACCAAGCTGCGTATGCTTGCGATTGAGGGTGCGCCGGGCAACGCAGAGTTCGATTTCTGAAGGAATGATTCCGCTGACGACCTTCGACCTCAACCTGCTGCATACGCTCGTGCTTGCCACGGCGCTGTATTTCCTTGGCCATTTCCTGGTGCGGCGTGTGCCGCTGCTTGCACGCTACAGCATCCCCGTGCCGGTCGTAGGCGGAGTGCTGTTTGCCGTTGCCGCGGCGCTTGTGGGCATCGTTGCGAAGGTGCAGTTCGGCATCGACGAGTCGCCGAAGGATCCGCTGCTGCTCGCGTTCTTTGCGACGCTCGGGCTGGGTGCCGACGTCAGGTCGCTCGCGCGCGGCGGCAGGAAGCTCGTCGTGCTGCTGGTGTTGTTCGTGCTGATGATGCTCATGCAGGACGCGATCGGGATGGGACTCGCCCGCGCGCTGGACCTGCACCCGCTGATCGGGCTGCTGGCCGGCTCGATCTCGCTGGTAGGCGGGCACGGAACCGCGGCAGCTTATGCCGCGAATTTTTCCGAGGTCCGTAACCTGCAGGGCGCACTGGAGCTCGGCATGGCAGCCGCCACTGCCGGCCTGGTGCTCGGCAGCCTGCTCGCCGGGCCGGTCGCGGAACGCCTGATGCGACGTGCGGCTGCGCGATCATCGTCGGTGGCCACGGACGCCGCGTCTACCCACGAAGACGCACCTGTGCCGGATCCCGTGTTCCTGCCGATCACCGCGGAACAGCTGCTGTTCGTGCTGGCCGTATGCCTGGTGTGCATCGGAGCCGCCCACACCGTGCACGGATGGATGAAGGGCACGGGGATCCTGCTGCCGGACTTCCTCTGGGCGCTGCTGATTGGCATGGCGGTTCGGAACATCGCTGCCCTGCTGCGCATCGAGGGCATCAACGACCGGGCGGTGCAGGCGGTCGGCAGCGTCTCGCTGTCGATGTTCCTGGTGATCGCGTTGATGGGATTGCGCATCCTCGATCTTGCCACGCTCGCGGGGCCTCTGCTGCTCATCATCGTCGTCAACGCGCTGGCCACTGCAGCATTCGCCTACTTCATCACCAGTCGCGCCATGGGTGGCGACTACGATGCCGCGGTCGTAAGCGGCGGGCAGATCGCGGCGGGCCTCGCCACGACCGCGGTCGGCATGTCGGTGATGCAGGCGCTGACCGAGCGCCATGGCCCGTCGCCGCTCGCCTTCCTGCTGGTGCCGATCGTCGGCGCATTCTTTGCGGACATAGCAAATGCAGCGGTCCTGCAAGTCTTTTTCGCGCTGCCGGTAATGGGGTTCTGAGCGTGGGCGCAATGATGCGACTCGCCGTCTGCGCCGCACTCGCAATGCTGCTTTCGGCCTGCACACGCGGGCCCGGCGAGGCGGGCCTGCGGCAGGACGTGCAGGCCAGCGTGGATGCGCTGTTCGGTCGGCAGGTGCTCGAGGTGGAGTCGTTCCGTCGACAGGGCAGTGCGCCGTACCAGGCATCAGCGGACGGTACGCGCCAGGTGATCGTGTACTACAACGCGATCTTCAAGCTTGCCGAGGCCTACGACCCATCCGACTGGCAGGGCCTCGGCCCGACGATGATCGCGAATGCGATCGGGGCCTCGGACGAGGGCATCACGGGCCTCAAGGCGGGGCGTAACGAGCCGGGAACACAACTGCGAGCCTACGGATCCATCGTCTATCGGGTCGCCGGCGACGGCTGGCAACCGGCGGACGTCGTCGCGCCGCATCCGTCTGCTGCCGCGGCCACGGGCGGCACCGTCCCGAAGTCCGAGGCCGAGGAACTCATGAGGAGTCTCGCCGCGTTGGTGCAGCAGGCGCCGGCGCGCCGCGGACCCGAGGACGAGATCATCGCGGAGGAACTCAATCAAGCACTGGCTGCGATCCGCCTGCGGATGAACAAGGAGGGCAGTCGCGTCGTCATCGCGGCCGGGCCGGCGGGCGGCGAATATTCGAGGTTCCTCGCGTCGGTGAACGGGCGAAGAGAAGGGCCGAGTCCGATCACGATCGCCGAGACGGCCGGCAGCGTCGAGAATGCGTTCCTGATTGAACGTGACGAGGCGCGAGCAGGCCTGGTCCAGAGCGATGTCGCTGCGGCCGCGATCACGGGTTACGGAATATTCTCGGGGACCGGGCCTCTCGGGCACCTGCGGGCGGTAGCGAGCCTGTTCCCGGAACCTGTGCACATCGTCGTGCGGGCCGACTCCGGCATCGATCGAATCCAGGACCTGGTCGGCAGGCGGGTGGCGCTCGGCAACATCGCGTCGGGCACGCGGCAGACGGCCATTGGCGTGCTCGCGGCCGCGGGAATCGGCATCGACCGGGTCGTCGGCCTCGAAGAGCCGAGTCCTCAGGTGGCGCTCCATAGTCTGGCAGCGGGCAGGATCGACGCGGTGATCGAAGTCGTATCCGCGCCGTGGCGGCAACTCGAGATCGAGATGCACTCCTCGCGGCTCAGGCTGCTGCCGCTGGACCCGGAGACGATCGCCCGGGCGGTTGCGGAAGTGCACGGCCTGCTGCCACTCGACATCCCTGGTCGAACCTACCCTGGACTGGTCGCGAGCGTGCCCACGGTGGCCGCGACCGCACTGCTGGTCGCGCGTGACGACGTCCCCGACGCGGCAGTCCTGCACACGCTCGAACTGCTCTACGCGTCCGCGGCGAGCGGAGACGCCGGTGTGCAGGCGACACGGCTGTCGAAGGAACGGGCCACGTCAGGCATCACGATACCGATGCACCCGGCAGCCCGGCAGTACTTCGGCCAGTACCTCGGGAAGACGCCTGGCGGGGCTCCGGATGCGGCCGCGATCCTGGCGCCGGCTACTGTCGATGGCGCGGGTACGGCTGCACCATCGCGCGCTGGCCGCTCGCAACAGTAGGCCGACCGTTCCTGCAGCAGACACACGCGCGTCCTGCAGGAAAAAGGCCCCTTGCGGGGCCTTTCTTCGTCCTGGGCTGCCGCAGGCGCGGGTCAGTCTTCCAGGAAGCTTCGGAGCTGCTCACTGCGGCTCGGATGCCGCAGCTTCCTGAGCGCCTTGGCCTCGATCTGCCGGATGCGCTCGCGGGTCACGTCGAACTGCTTGCCGACTTCCTCGAGCGTGTGGTCGGTGGTCATGTCGATGCCGAAGCGCATGCGCAGCACCTTGGCCTCGCGCGGCGTGAGGCCGGCGAGCACGGAGTGCGTCGTTTCGCGCAGCGATTCCGTCGTGGCGGAGTCGATCGGGGACTCGACTGACGTGTCCTCGATGAAGTCCCCGAGGTGCGAGTCCTCGTCGTCGCCGATGGGAGTTTCCATCGAGATGGGCTCCTTGGCGATCTTCAGCACCTTGCGCACCTTGTCCTCGGGCATTTCCATGCGCACCGCGAGTTCATCGGGCGTGGGCTCGCGGCCCATTTCCTGCAGCATCTGCCGCGAGATGCGGTTCAGCTTGTTGATGGTCTCGATCATGTGCACCGGGATGCGGATGGTGCGGGCCTGGTCGGCGATCGAGCGGGTGATCGCCTGGCGGATCCACCACGTGGCGTAGGTGGAGAACTTGTAGCCGCGGCGGTACTCGAACTTGTCCACGGCCTTCATCAGGCCGATGTTTCCTTCCTGGATGAGGTCGAGGAACTGCAGCCCGCGGTTGGTGTACTTCTTCGCGATCGAGATCACCAGGCGCAGGTTGGCCTCGACCATCTCCTTCTTCGCGCGGCGTGCCTGGGCTTCGCCCACGGCGATCTCGCGGTTGATGTCCTTGATCTCACCGATGGTCAGGTGCGTGCGCACCTCGATGTCGCGCAGCTTGAGCTGCTGCTTCTCGATTTCCTCGCGCATGCGCCCGAGGGCGGCCGAGTGCTTGCGCTTGGCTCGCACGTGCTTGTCGAGCCAGCGCAGGTTGGTCTCGTTGCGCGGAAACGTCTCGATGAAATCAGAGCGCGGCATGCCGGAGTCGCGCACGCAGATCTGCATCACTGTCTTCTCGATGCTGCGGATTTCGTTCAGGTGCCCGCGCAGGTGCGACACCAGCTGCTCGAACATGCGCGGCGCCAGCTTGAGCTCCATGAATTCAGCGGCGAGCTTGCGGCGCAGCTTGACGGTCTTCGGGTCCTTCGGGCCCTTTTCGTCCAGTGCCTTCACGACCTGGCCGTAGACCCTGGCCAGCGACGCGAATCGCGCCGCGGCTTCCTCGGGATCCGGGCCGGTCTCGACCGCCTCTTCTTCCTCTTCTTCCTCTTCTTCTTCGTTGTCGTCCTTTTCGGCCGCCTCGGCCTTCGCGGCCGCGGCAAGCTTCGGGTTGACCGGCTCGGCGATTACGTCCGGGGCGTTCGGGTCCACGAAGCCCACGATGATGTCGATCAGCCGGCCCTGGCCGGACTTCAGGGGCTCGTAAATTTCGAGGATCAGCTCGTGTGTCGGGGGGTACAGCGCCAACGCGCGGCGAACGGCCTCGAGGCCCTGCTCGATGCGCTTCGCGATCGAGATTTCACCCTCCCGCGTCAGCAGCTCCACGGTGCCCATCTCGCGCATGTACATGCGAACCGGGTCGGTAGTGCGGCCGAATTCGGCGTCCACGGTCGTCGCGAGGGCGGCAGCTGCTTCCTCGGCGGCCTCGTCGTCGGCGACGACGGTCTCGCGCAGCAGCAGGGCCTCGGCATCCGGCGCCTTTTCATACACCGGGATGCCCATGTCGTTGATCATCTGCACGATGTCTTCGATCTGCTCCGGATCGACGATCTCGGAGGGCAGGTGGTCATTGACCTCGGCGTAGGTCAGGAAGCTCTGTTCCTTGCCGCGGGCAATCAGCAGCTGCAGCTGTGACTGGCGATCCTCGGGCGTGGTCGGCGGCAGCGCGTTCGCGATCTTCTCGGAGCCGGCCTTGGCGCCCCGCTTTTTCGAGCGCCGTGCCGGTTTTCCGGCCACGGCCGGGGTCGCCGCAGGTGCGGCCTTGGCAACAGGTACGGCCTGCTTCTTTGCTGCACCCTTGGACGCGACGGGTTTTGCCGCCGATGCGGGCGCAGGTGCCGCCGACTTGGCCGTCCGGGCGCCGGCCGGCTTCGTGGCTGTCGTCTTTGCGCGGTCGGCCTTGGCTGCCTTGTGCGGCCTGGCCTTCGACTTCGCCGCGACGACGGGCGTCGGCTTTTGCTTCTTCGCCTTGGCAGTCGCGGTCCTCGCCGGCTTTACCGTTTTCGCAGCCTTTGCGGCTTTCGTTGCCTTCGCTGGCTTTTTCGTCACCGCCTTTGCGGATTTCGTCGCCTTTGCGGGCTTGGTGCGGGCCGCCGGTGCCTTGCGGGCGGAAGCCTTCTTGGCTGGCTTGCGTGCAGTCTTGCTCAAGATGGGCGCCTCGGAAAAATGGGCTGGATAAAAGAGCGGAAATATATCATGGACGGTGCCAGCCTGGCCGCGCCTATTTTGTCCGGCCCGCCCGTGCGCCCTGCCCGATGGTGCGGATAAGTGCCTGAATTTCCAGTTTTTCTTCCGCGCTGAGCGGGGCCTCGCGGGCCTTTTCCTGCAGGGCTTCGAGCCGCGTGAGGCTGTCCTCGGCGACCAGCCGCTCGATGGCCGAACGGATTTCGGCCGCGGCGGCCTCCGTGTCGGCGACCAGGCACTCCGTGGTCGCCAGCTTCGACAGCGGTGCGTGCTCAGGGCGTTCGCGCCAGCGTTCGAGCAAAGCGGCCGTGCTGGCCGGCGGATCTTCCCGCAGCTGGGCCAGCAATTCGACCAGCAGGGCCACGCCCGGTCGATCCACCTGGTCGAGCGCCTCTGTCCCCTGGATTCCGGCGGCAGCGGCGGGGTAGTGAACCAGGAGGCTGATGGCCTGCCGGACGAGATTGCCACGTCCAGTGGTCGCTGAATGCACGTGTCGGGCATGGCGTCGCCGGGTGGGCTCGGTCTCGCCATGCGATGGAGGGCCGGACCCTTCGCCCGCCTGCAGCAGCTCGGCAAGGCGTGTGGGTTGCATCCGCACCGCTTCGGCCAGCTGGGAGACGAGCAGCTCGCGGTAGACGTCCGACGGAATCTTCCGGATAAGTGGTCGCGCCAGCTCGACCAGCTTCGCGCGACCGTCAACGCTCGATGGGTCGCTGCGCGCCGAGAGCTCGCGGATCAGGTAGTCGGACAGCGGCAGCGCGCCTGCGAGCCGTGCCTCGAAGGCTGCAGCGCCTTCCTCGCGCACCAGCGTGTCGGGATCGTGGCCGTCCGGCAGGAACAGGAAGCGCACCTGGCGACCTTGCTTGACCTCGCTCACGGCGTTCTCGAGCGCGCGCCATGCCGCCGCCCGGCCGGCGCGGTCGCCGTCGAAGCAGAACACGACCTCGCCCACGAGCCTGAATATGCGCTGCAGGTGCTCGGGCGTGGTCGCGGTGCCGAGCGTGGCGACTGCGTAGGTGATGCCGGCCTGGTGCAGGCTCACCACGTCCATGTAGCCCTCGACCACCAGCAGCCGCTGCAGGCTGCGCGTCGCCTGCCGGCACTCGAACAGGCCGTAGAGTTCGCGGCCCTTGTGGAACAGTTCGGTCTCGGGAGAGTTCAGGTACTTGGGCTCGCTCCCGTCGAGCACCCGCCCACCGAAGCCGATGGTTCGTCCGCGCGTGTCGCGGATCGGAAACATGACCCGGTCGCGGAAGCGATCGTAGAAGCCCGGCGTGTGGGCGCGCCCGGGCTCCGCCTGGCGTTCGACCACCAGGCCCGCCCGATGCAGCACCTGGCGTTCGTCTTCCGTCGCGCCGTAGCGATCGAGCAATGCATCCCAGCGGGCGGGCGCGTAGCCGATGCCGAATCGCTGGATGACGTCCGCGGCCAGGCCGCGTTTCGCGAGATAGTCGCGCGCCTTTGCTTCCCCGCTGACTGACTGGCGATAGAAAAGCGCGGCGCGCTCGAGTGCCACGTAGATTTCATCGTGCGGCTGCGCCGGGGCGCTGCCGCCGCCCTCACGGGGCACGTCGAGCCCGGCACGCGCGGCGAGATCCTCGACCGCCTCGACGAAGCCGAGATGGTCGTACTCCATCACGAAGCCAAGCGCCGTGCCGTGCGCTCCGCAGCCGAAGCAGTGGTAGAACTGCTTGTCGGCGCTCACGGTGAACGACGCAGTCTTCTCGTCGTGGAACGGGCAGCAGGCCTTGTACTCGCGGCCGGCGCGCTTCAACTGCACGCGGCTGCCGATCACCTCGACGATGTCGGTTCTTGCGATCAGCTCGTCGATGAAATGCGGTGGGATGCGGCCGGCCACGGGTTGTTCGATTCGCGGGCGATGGTTACGGATAGTGGGGGCGGGCCGTGGTCGTCGCAAGTTTCCCGTCGGCTCGGTCACCCAGGCGGAGGCGCCGTGCGGCCCGCCCGGGTCCGCTTCCACTCGCCCGGAGATATGCTCATTGCAGCGGACCCGGCCGGGCCGCTGCGGCCGGGCCGCGCTGGCAGGCAACAGCTGTGCGAGTGGGTTCCGGGTACTTCCTGGACGAGCATATCTCCGACGGGTCCAGGAAGTACCCGGAAGCCGCCCCGAGCCGGATCAGATGGCGAGCGCGGCCTTGATGCGGGCGCTCACGGCGCCCATGTCGGCGCGGCCCGCGGCCTGCGCCTTGATCGCCGCCATGACCTTGCCCATGTCCTTGATGGATGCGGCGCCAGTCGAGGCGATGGCGGCGCGGATGATTGCGTCGACCTCGGCCTCGGTGAGCTGGGCAGGGAGATAGGACTGCAGCAGGACGATCTCGGATTTTTCCTTGTCGGCAAGGTCCTGGCGCGCACCCTGCTCGAAGTGCACGATGGACTCGCGCCGCTGCTTGACCATTTTTTCCAGTACCGCGATCACCTGCGCGTCGTCGAGCGTGATGCGCTCGTCTACCTCGCGCTGCTGGATCGCGGCCTGCACCATGCGGATGGTCGAGAGGCGCTCCTTGTCGGAGGCCCGCATGGCGGCCTTCATGTCCTCGGTGATGCGCTCCTTGAGCGTCACGGGACCCGGGGGCTCAGTAGTTGCGGGCGCGAGGCGCCGAGAAGTCCCGTGCGCCGCGCTTCTGGTGGCGCTTCACGGCGGCGGCCTTCTTTCTTTTACGCTCCTGGGTCGGCTTCTCGTAGAATTCGCGACGCCGGAGTTCAGTCAGTACGCCGGCTTTTTCACAGGCGCGCTTGAAGCGGCGCAGGGCGGCATCGAAATATTCGTTCTCACGAATGCGGACGCTGGGCATCGAAACCTCGTCGATCGGTCGGATCTTAGGTACCCGACCGGGACCCAAGGGTCTCGCTGCCGGGAAAAGGACCGCGAATTTTAGAGAGCGTGGACGGGAATTGCAAAGCATGCGGGTCCTGGGGCTGGAAACCTCCTGCGACGAGACGGCTGTCGCGGTCTATGACGGTGCGGCCGGGCTACTTGCGCACGAGCTGCACAGCCAGGTCGACCTGCACTCGATCTACGGCGGGGTCGTGCCTGAGCTGGCGTCACGTGACCATCTGCGTAAGCTATTGCCATTGTTGAAGAAAGTTCTGGAATCCAGCGGTGGACCGGGGGCCATCGATGGCATCGCCTGCACGACAGGTCCCGGCCTCGCGGGGGCGTTGCTGGTCGGGTCCTCGGTGGCCCGAAGCCTCGCGTACGCATGGGATGTTCCCTGCATCGGCGTCCATCACATGGAAGGCCACCTCCTGGCGCCCTTGCTGGAGCCCGATCCGCCCGAATTCCCGTTCCTGGCGCTGCTGGTCTCGGGCGGGCACACGCTGCTCGCCTTCGTGCGCGGCGTCGGCCAGTACGAGGTCCTTGGCAGCTCGCTCGACGACGCCGCAGGCGAGGCCTTTGACAAGACCGCCAAACTGCTCGGGCTCGGTTACCCGGGCGGCCCGCAGCTCGCGGCGCTCGCCGAACGCGGGCGGCCCGGCGTGTTCAATTTCCCGCGGCCGATGACCGAGCGGCCCGGACTCGATTTCAGCTTCAGCGGCCTCAAGACCGCGGTGGTGGTGGCGCTGCGCGGCAGGCCGCTGGACGACCAGACCCGGGCCGACGCCGCGCTTGCATTCGAGGAAGCGGCCGTCGATACGCTGGTGATGAAGTCCAGGCGCGCCATCGAGGCAACCGATGCACGTACGCTGGTGGTTGCCGGTGGCGTCGGCGCCAATCGCCGTCTGCGGGCACGCATGCTCGCGATGGGCGAGCGCCAGGGAGTCAGGGTCGCGTACCCGCGCCCCGAGTTCTGCACCGACAATGCCGCGATGATCGCGCTGCTTGGGCACCTGCGTCTCTCGGCCGGCGAACGTGGCAACCTTGCCATATCGGCGCGCGCGCGCTGGTCGATGAGTGAGCTTGTACCGCCGTCAGCGGGCTTGCAGTCCTGAGCGGCAGCGCCGACCCTTCCATCATTCCGACAATTACGATACCGCCCATGCCAACAAGGACCAGCAGCTCGACCGACGTGATCTTCCTCGCCGGCCTCACGGTCGACTGCATCGTCGGCATCTGGGACTGGGAGCGGCGGGTCAAGCAGAAGGTCGTCCTCGACCTGGAGATGGCGGCCGACATCCGCCGCGCGGCGGCCTCTGACTCGATCGACGATACCCTCGACTACAAGCGGGTCGCGAAGCGGCTGCTCGGTTTTGTCGGTGAATCTCAGTACCAGCTGGTCGAGACGCTGGCCGAACGAGTGGCCGAACTGGTCATCACCGAGTTCGACGTGCCGTGGGTGCGGGTGCGGCTGAACAAGCAGGGAGCAATCCGCGGCGCACGCGACGTGGGCATCCTGATCGAGCGATGGCGTGAGGACTACGCGGCGCCCAAAGGCTCGAAGTGAGGTCGGTGTTCGTCGCGGCCGGCAGCAATGTCGAGCCCGAGGCCAACCTGCGGCGAGCGCTCGACGAATTGAGCCGGCACTACCCCGGGTTGCGCTGCTCACGTGCGTATCGCAACCGCGCGCTGGGTTTCGAAGGCGACGACTTCGTGAACCTGGTGCTCGGGTTCGAGACGGATGAAGGCGTGCACGAGGTGGTCGGCCGGTTGCAGCAGGCCGAAGCTGCGTGCGGCCGCGCGCGCAACGACCCCAGGTGGGCGCCGCGCGCCATGGACCTCGACATCCTGCTGTACGACGATCTCGTGTGCGATGAACCCGGCCTCAGGTTGCCGCGACCCGACCTCGTGCGTCGTGCCTACATGCTCGGGCCGATGGCGGAACTCGCGCCGGACGTGGTTCACCCGGTGCTCGGCTCCACGATGCGCGAGCTGTGGTCCGCATTCGATCGCGACGCCCACGACATGCAGCCAGTGGAGCTTGGGTGGCGTTCGCGGGGCGAAGACTGATGCAGTCGGGTTGGCCGCCGTCCAGCCGCCGGTCAGAGACTGCGGCCGCCGTCCACGGTAATCACCTGTCCAGTGACGTACGGTGCTTCGGTGGCGAGGTACAAAGCGGTGCGTGCAATGTCATCGGGCGAGCCGCTGCGCTTCAGCGCCGTCTTCGCGATGATCTCGTCCTTGAGCGCCGGGTCCAGGTCCCTCTCGGGCCAGAGTACCGGGCCTGGTGCGATGCCATTCACGCGAATCTCGGGCCCCAGCTCGCGCGCCAGCGACATGGTCAACATCACGAGCCCGGCCTTGGCAGCGGAGTAGACGGGGTGCGCCTTGAGCGGGCGCCGTCCGTGGATGTCCACCATGTTCAGTACCAGGCCCTGCGTGGCACGGAGCGCCGGGGCTGCCGCCTGCGACAGGAACAGCGGCGCACGCAGGTTGGTCCCGACCAGGTCGTCGAACTGCGCGATGGTTATCGTCCCGACGGGCGTCGGGTAGAAGGTCGAGGCGTTGTTGACCAGCACGTCCAGCCGGCCGAACTCGTCCAAAGCCGCTGCCACCAGGCCCGGAAGGCAAGCCACGTCGTTCAGGTCCGCGCAGGCCGTGACTGCAGAGGCGGCGCGCGCCGAATTCAGGTCCGCGACCAGGGCATCGGCCGATGGGCGCGAACGGTGGTAGTGCACGACGAGGTTGGCGCCGGCTTCGTGGCAGCGGCGGGCAATTGCCGCGCCGAGGCGCTTCGCACCTCCGGTGACGAGTACGCAACGACCGGCGAGCGGACCTGCTGTCTGCATGGTTCGACGATACCGGAGACTGTCTGCGCTGTCGCGAGGCGTGGCAGGGGACGCCAGCCGGGAGTCACCAGGGTCAAGCCAGAGGACGGTGTCCGGTGAGCGACGCCGGGACACTTCCCGGGCTGGGGGCCGAAGAGGCCGAACACTGCGAGCGGCTGTCGGCGCGGATCCGCGAGGCCATTGCCGATGCCGGTGGCTGGATCGGCTTTTCACGATACATGGACATGGCCCTCTACGAGCCCGGGCTCGGCTACTACAGTGCCGGCGCCCGCAAGTTCGGGGAGGGTGGCGACTTCGTGACCGCGCCCGAAGTCGCGCCGGTGTTCAGCCGCTGCATGGCCGGCCAGTGCGCGGAGGTGCTCGCACTGCACGGCGGTGACGTGCTCGAACTTGGCGCGGGGTCCGGGGCGATGGCCGCGACGATGCTGGCGGAGTTTGAGTCACTGGGCGTGCTGCCCGCGCGCTACCTCATCCTCGACGTGAGCGCCGACCTGCGGGAGCGGCAGCGCGCAACGCTTGAGGCCGCGGTTCCACACATGCTCGAGCGCGTCGAGTGGCTGGATCGCCCGCCCGATAGCTTCGAAGGGGTGGTCGTGGCGAACGAGGTGCTGGATGCGTTGCCGGTGGATCGGTTCGCGTGGCGCGGCGGCGAGGCCAGGGCGCTCGGCGTCACGATAGCCGCGGGCGGATTCGAATGGGCCGAGGCTGCGGCGGGACCGGCGCTGGCGGCTGCCGTCGACGCGATCCGCCGTGACTGCGGCGCGGACTGGCTCGATGGCTACGTCTCGGAGGTCAACACCGGCCTCGCGCCGTGGCTTGCAGCCATCGCAGGCGCGCTCACGCGCGGCGTCGTGCTGCTGGTGGACTACGGCCTGCCGCGGCGCGAGTTCTATGCGGCCGAGCGAACAGCCGGCACGCTGCTCTGTCATTTCCGCCACCGCTTCAACGACGATCCGTTCGCACGTCCCGGCCTGCAGGACATCACTGCGTGGGTGGATTTCACCGCGGTCGCCGAGGCTGCGGAAATCGCCGGCCTCGACGTCGTCGGGTTTACCACGCAGGCGCACTTCCTGATCGGCAACGATCTCGCCGGCAGGTTGCAGGACGTCTCCGGCCTGGACCTCGTTCAGCGGGTCAACCTCTCGCGCCAGGCGATGGTGCTCACGCTTCCGGGCGAAATGGGCGAACGCTTCAAGGTCATCGCGCTTGCGAAAGGTTACGATGCGGCCCTTCGTGGATTCGCCGTGCGCGATCTCCGCCACACGCTGTAGGTGAACATGGACCCAGTGCATGCCATCGTCCTTGCCGTGGTGCAGGGACTCTCCGAATTCCTGCCGATCTCGAGTTCCGGGCACCTGATCCTGATCCCGCACTTCTTCGGCTGGGCCGACCAGGGCCTCGCCTTCGACGTCGCGGTGCACGTGGGAACCCTGGTTGCGCTGCTGGTCTACTTCCGGCGCGAGATCGTGGCGATGACTGCGGCATGGTTCGGCTCGGTCTTCCGGCGCCACCAGACCGCCGACAGCCGCCTTGCCTGGCAGGTGCTGGTGGGCACGATTCCGGTCGGGCTCGCGGGCCTCGTGTTCGGCGACGCGATCGAGGCGCAGCTGCGCTCACCGCTGTTCGTCGCGGGGACGCTGTCGTTCTTCGGCCTGCTGATGTATGCGGCCGACCGCCTTTCGCATGGCACGCGCGGGGAACACTCGCTCAGCTGGACGCAGGCAATCGCGATCGGCTTCGCCCAGGCGCTGGCGCTGATGCCCGGCACCTCGCGCTCGGGGATAACCATGACCGCGGGGCGCGCGCTCGGGCTCTCCCGGTCAGGCGCTGCGCGGTTTTCGTTCCTGCTCGCGATCCCGGGAATCAGCGCTGCCGGCTGCTACGAGGGATTGAAGCTCGCGACTTCCGGTGCGCCGGTGGCCTGGACGCCGATGGCAATCGGGATGGTTTTCTCCGCGCTGTCCGGGCTCGCGTGCATCCACCTGCTGATCCGCTTCATCGAACGCATCGGGCTGCTGCCGTTCACGATCTACCGGCTGCTGATCGCAGCGCTGATCGTGTGGCATTTTGCCTGAGGTCGCTGGTCAGGCGCCGAGTGCCTCGCGAATCGCTTCCACCCGGTTAGCGCGCACGCGCTGCGCGATGACCGGTCCGGTACTTGCTGCAATGAATGCCGGGTCGAGGCGCACGCCTGCCGCGGCGTCGCGCGCACGCCGCAACAGCCCGGCCTGTGGATAGGGCGCCGCCCGCAGATCCGGGCCGCGCCCGCGCGCGTCCGCTTCACAGGCGAGCAGCAGCCGTTCGAATCGTTCCGCTCGACGGAATGCGTCGATCGCCTCCAGCAGTTCGAGCACCGTGGCGGGGCGCAGTTCCGCCGCCCGATGCACATTCGCATGGTGTCGCGCGACGAGGACCGCCAGGTCGCGGTGCTCGTTCGGGACCTTGAGTCGTGCGCAGAGAACTTCGATCAGCTTTGCGCCGGCCTCCTCGTGGCCCAGGTGGCGCGGCCACCGTTCGCGCGGCGTCAGGCCCTTGCCGAGGTCGTGCACCAGCGTCGCGAAGCGCACCGTCGTGTCGGGCGAAAGGCTCGCCGCGACCTCCAGCGCCTGCATCGTGTGCAGGCCCGTGTCGATCTCGGGGTGCCACTTCGGGGGCTGCGGGACGCCGTCGAGCGCGGCGATCTCGGGAAACAGGGCCGCAAGCGCGCCGCAGTCGCGCAATACCTCGAAGTAGACCGTGGGCCGGTCCTCCCCGAGCGCCCTCTCGGTTTCCACCCAGATCCGCTCGGGCACCAGCGCAGACATTTCGCCGCTCGCGACGATGCTTCGCATCAGCTCCATCGTCTCCGCGGCAACGGAAAAGCCGAGCGGTGCAAAGCGCGCTGCGAAGCGTGCCACGCGCAGCACGCGCAGCGGGTCCTCGACGAAGGCCGCGGACACGTGGCGCAGCACCCGGGCCTCGATGTCCCCACGCCCGCCATGGGGATCCACCAGCATCCCGTCTTCGTCCTGCGCCATCGCGTTGATGGTGAGGTCGCGCCGGCTGAGGTCGTCTTCGAGCGTCACGTCAGGCGAGAAACGCGTCTCGAACCCGTAGTATCCCGGACCGGTCTTCCGTTCGGTGCGCGCGAGCGCGTACTGTTCACCTGATGCCGGGTGCAGGAAGACAGGGAAGTCCTTGCCCACCGGCCGATAGCCGAGCGCGATCAACTCGTCCGGTACAGCGCCGACGACGACGTAATCATGCTCGTGGGGTTGGCGGCCGAGCAGGCGGTCGCGGACCGCGCCACCGACCAGGAAGATTTTCATGTGGGGCATCGTAGCGGAATGCGATACGCGCGGGCGAGCCAGGCCGGGCGGCGCACGTAGGCTGGTTCGCGGACTGGTGGCCTGCGGCCTGGCGTTCACGATGTCTGGTTGCTACGTGATGCAGGCGGCGACGGGGCAGCTCGGCATCATGGCGAAGAGTCGCCCGATCGACAGCGTCATCGCCGATCCCGCGACGGCCGAGGCGACACGCAGCCAGCTCGAACTGGCCGTCGAGGCGCGGGCGTTCGCGGTCAGCGAACTCGCGCTGCCCGACAGCCGCAGCTACACGAAGTACGCCGATATCGGGCGCGAGTACGTCCTCTGGAACGTGGTCGCAACCCCGGAGTTCTCGCTGCGTCCCCTGCGCTGGTGCTTTCCCGTCGCCGGCTGCGTGAGCTATCGCGGGTATTTCCACCAGGCCGATGCGAATGCATTCGCGTGGAGGCTCGTGGCGCGCGGCGACGATGCCGTCGTGGAGGGTGTCGCAGCCTACTCGACGCTGGGGCACCTGCCCGACCCGCTGCCGAGCACCATGATCGGCTGGCGCGAAACCCGGCTGGTCGGGACCATCTTCCACGAGCTCGCGCACGAACGCCTGTACGTCGCTGGCGACAGTGGATTCAACGAGGCGTTCGCCAGCGTGGTCGAGGATGCGGGCGTGCGGCGCTGGCTCACGTCGCGCGGCGGGCAGCGGCAGCTCGCGGCGTACGAGGCATCGCGCGGGCGGCACGCCGGATTCGTGGCGCTGTTGGCAGGCGCACGCACGCGCCTCGCGCAGCTCTACGCCAGCGATCAACCGCCTGCGGTGATGCGGGTAGAGAAGAACCGGATTTTCGGGCGCCTCAAGTACGACTACCAGGGCGTGCGGCAGCAGTGGGGCGGGTACCCGGGGTACGACGACTGGTTCGCGCGTCCGCTCGACAACGCCAGCCTTGCGTCCGTGGCAACGTATCGCGACTGCGTGCCGGGGCTGGAGCGGGAACTTGCCGCGGCCGGGTCGATGCCGGCCTTCTACGCTCGCGCGGAGCAATTGGCCAGGCTGCCTTTCGACGATCGCCGCGCGGCCGTGTGCGAGGGAAAGTAGCGTTCGCCGGATGACCGCAGTCGCCTGCTGCCGGCCGGGCCCGGGCGTCAGCCGCGCCCCGACCTCGCCCGGAGGTAGGCAGGAACAACGCCTCGCATCGAGGTGCGCTCGATGCCGAGCGCCGCGAGCCCGTCGCAGTCGCAGACCGAGTCGAGCGTGGCTGAAAGGTAGTTGTCGGTCGAGAACGGCTTGCCCGGCACGTAGTCCATGATCGCGGCCTGCACCCTCGATGCGGCATCGGGCAGCGGCAGGATCCAGCGCCGCAGCCCGAGCGCAGCCGCGGTGTCGCGCACGATCCCGCCCAGCGTATGCACCTCCGGTCCGCACAGCTGGAAGGTCTGCCCGGCCACGTCGCGACGGTCGATGCAGCGCGCGAACGCCTCGGCCACGTCGCCTACGTACACCGGCGCAAACCGCGCGTTGGCGCAGGCAAGCGGCAACACGCCCGGAACGATCGGCAGCATGGAAGCAAACTTGTTGATGAACTCGTCGCCCGGCCCGAACACCACAGAGGGCTGGAAGATCACGAATTCAAGGCTGCCATCGGCGCATTCGCGGCGGATGAAGTCCTCCGCCTCGCCCTTGGACCTGAGGTAGTGGCTGGGACCGCGTTGCGAGTCGGCCTTCAGGCCGCTCATGTGCAGGTAGCGCCGAACTCCGGCGGCGCGGCAGGATCGGACCACCTTCATCGGCAGTTCGGTGTGCACGCGGCGGAATTCAGCGCCCTTGCCGTGCCCGAGGCGGCGCTCGTTCAGGATGCCGACCAGGTTCACGACCACGTCGCAACCGGCAAACTCGCGCTCGAGCACCATCGGGTCGTGCGCGTCCGCGGACACGAGCCGTACCGTGGGCAGGACCAGCAGGTCGCGATTGCCGGTGCTGTCGCGTGTCAGCACCTTGACCGCGTGACCATCGGCCGCAAGCCGGGAGACGAGGGCACGGCCGATGAAGCCCGTGCCCCCGAGGATGCAGATCTGCCGGCCGGGCATCGGTTCAGCGGATCGGGATCACGAGGATCGCGCTGCCCCGGCGCAACTGCACGACGAATGCCTGTGCGCCCTGCGTGGCCTTCTGGAACTCGGCAAGGTTGGCGACCTTGTTGCGTCCGACCGCAACGATGACGTCGTTGGCGCGCAGGCCGCGTTGCGCGGCGGGGCTGCCGTTCGCCACCGAGCGGACCAGCACGCCACCGCCCTGGGCATCCGCCAGGTCCGCGCCCTCGAGGCCCTTGTGCATGCCGGCCGCGGCGGCTGCCTCGGCGGTGTCACGTTCGCCGATGGCAGCGGTCACGCGGCGCGGCTTGCCGTCGCGGACCAGTGAAATATCCACCTTGTCGCCGATGCGCAGCAGGCCAATGGAGTTGCGCAGCGCGGCAGCGTCCTTGACGGGCTTGCCGTTGACCGCGGTGATCACGTCGCCGGCCTTGATGCCTGCCTTCTCGGCGGCCGAGCCGTCAACCACCTGCGACACCAGGGCGCCCTGCGTATTGGCGAGTCCCATGCTTTCGGCGATGTCGGGGGTCAGCGTCTGGATGTTCACGCCGAGCACGCCGCGCCGGACCTCGCCGTACTTGATGAGCTGCTGCATCACGTTGCGCATCATGTTCGACGGTATTGCGAATCCAATGCCGATGTTGCCGCCGGTGCGCGAGAGTATCGCGGAGTTGATGCCGACCAGCTGCCCTCCGAGGTTCACCAGTGCGCCACCCGAGTTGCCGGGGTTGATCGACGCATCGGTCTGCACGAAGTCCTCGTAGCCCTCGGGGTTGATGCCCGAGCGGCCGAGCGCGCTGATGATCCCGGAGGTCACCGTGTGTCCAAGTCCGAATGGATTGCCGATGGCCACCACGAAGTCGCCAACCTCCAGCAGGTCCGAATCGGCGATCGGGATTTCCGTCAGGTTGCCAGCCTGCACCTGCAGGACGGCGATGTCGGAGCCGGCGTCCGTGCCGATAACCTTCGCGGTGAGCGAACGGTTGTCGAGCAGCTGCACGGTGATCTCTTTCGCATTCTCGATAACGTGCGCGTTGGTGACGATGTAGCCGTTTTTTGCGTCAACGATGACGCCCGAGCCGGCGGCCTGGACCTCGCGCTCGACCGGCCCGTTCGGAATGTCGAAGAAGCGCCGGAAGAACGGGTCGTTCGCCAGGGGGTTCTGCTGCGTGACGGTGCCGCGCGTCGCGACGTTCACCACCGCGGGTGTCGCGCGCTTCAGCATCGGGGCCAGTGACGGCACGGGCGTTTCGCCAGCCTGTGCGGGGATCTGGGCCGGGGCCATGGCGGACCATGCGCCGAGCAGCAGCGCGGCGAGACTCAGGTGCAGCTTCATGCGGGATTCCTGCAGATTGTTCGTTGAAACTCGAGGGGCTGCGAGTCTAGCAGGCAGTCCCCGCAGTCCCGGGCGAGGCGCCTCGGAACCTCGAACTGTGACTAGCATTGATGCCGCCAAGTTCCATGCGACGTCGACCTGGCATGACGGCCGCGCCGGGAAACCTGTGGTTCAACGGTTAACAAGCTGTGGATTTCCGGTGTGGAGTGCGTGGACACAACATGTTGTGTCGCGCGACCGCAGTGGGGCTTGACTCGCGGCCCGATTCGCGCATGCGAGGGAGCATTCAGTAGAATCTTTTAACCAATTGTTTTTAAAGAAGAAAAAGATTCCGCATCGCAGCAGAAAAAGCGGTTGACGGGGGGGAGGGTGGTGCATACGCTTCCCTCCCTGACTCTACATGTTGTGTTTGGCACGATGCAGCCGCGACGCATGTCGTGGCGATCCGAGCCGGACCGGAATCTGGGGTCGGCTGGGCCCGTCGGGCCTCGCCAGGGGCTGCAAAAAAGGCTCCGTGGGGGGGGATCAAAGGCCGCGAACCGCCTGAAGAATTTTGGGAGCCTGAGCTGCTGCAATGAGTACCGCCGTGAAACTTGAATCCCGGGATGCGCGAAGCATTCCGTACCAGGAAGCGTCCCTCGATATCTGGGACAAGAAATACCGACTTTGCGCCAAGGATGGAACGCCCATCGACCAGTCGATGGACGACACGTACAAGCGCGTCGCGAGGGCGCTCGCCGACGTGGAGAATGAAGACGCCCGCGATCACTGGAACGAGCAGTTCCTCTGGGCCCTGCGCCGCGGGGCAATCCCGGCCGGCCGCGTCACCTCGAACGCGGGCGCGCAGGAGCACAAGCCGGCAACGTCCACGATCAACTGCACCGTGTCCGGCACGATCAGCGACTCGATGGACGACATCCTCGGCAAGGTCCACGAGGCCGGCCTCACGCTGAAGGCTGGCTGCGGCATCGGCTACGAGTTCTCGACGCTGCGCCCGCGCGGCGCGTACGTCTCGGGCGCCGGCGCCTACACCTCGGGCCCGCTGTCGTTCATGGATATCTACGACAAGATGTGCTTCACCGTCTCGTCGGCCGGCGGCCGGCGGGGCGCGCAGATGGGGACGTTCGACGTCGGGCACCCCGACGCGATGGAGTTCATTCGCGCCAAGCGCGAGGCCGGCCGGCTCAGGCAGTTCAACCTCTCGCTGCTGGTGACCGACGAGTTCATGCGCGCCGTGCGCGAGGACGGCGAATGGCAGCTCGCCTTCCCGGTGCGCGAGAGCGAGGTCGTGGGCGAGGACACCACCGACACCGCGAAGTTCATCTGGCGTGAGTGGCCAGACACGCGGAACTACGTGCGCAATGACGAGGGCCTCGTGCTCTGCAGGGTCTACAAGACCCTGCCTGCCAAGCGCCTCTGGGACGTCATCATGTCGTCGACCTACGACTTCGCGGAGCCCGGCTTCGTGCTGATCGACCGCGTCAACGAGATGAACAACAACTGGTGGTGCGAGAACATCCGCGCGACCAATCCCTGCGGCGAACAGCCGCTGCCCCCGTACGGCTCGTGCCTGCTCGGTTCGGTCAATCTCACCAGTTTCGTGCGTGACCCGTTCACCGAGCAGACGCGCTTCGACTGGGACGAGTACCGGCAGGTGGTCCGCGTCTTTACGCGCATGCTCGACAACGTAGTCGAGGTGAACGGCCTGCCGCTCGAGCAGCAGCGCCAGGAAATCCACCGCAAGCGCCGCCACGGGATGGGCTTCCTGGGCTTGGGCTCGACGATCACGATGCTCGGCTGGAAATACGGTTCGCGCGACGCGGTCGCCTTCACCGAGCGAGTCTCCAGGGAACTCGCGATCGCCGGATGGGAAGCCGCACTCGAGCTTGCTGGCGAAAAGGGCCCGGCGCCGATCATGCTGGAGGAGTTCGAGGTCACGCCCGAGATGCTGCGCAAGCGCCCGGAGATGAAGCGCGACGGCATCGGAGTCGGCCAGAAGCTGCCAGGCCGCGTGCTGCACGCGCGTTACAGCCGCTACATGCAGCGGGTGGCCGAGGTTGCACCGGAACTGGTCGAGCGCCTGGCCGAGGTCGGCGCGCGCTTCACGCACCACAGCTCGATAGCCCCGACCGGCACGATCTCGCTGTCGCTGGCAAACAACGCCTCGAATGGCATCGAGCCGTCGTTCGCGCACCACTACTTCCGCAACGTGATCCGCCCGGGCCGCAAGACCAAGGAGCGCATCGACGTGTTCTCGTTCGAGATGCTCGCCTATCGTGAACTGGTCAACCAGGCTGCCATGCCCGGTGGGACAGGACCCGCGGACAAGCTGCCGGAGTACTTCACGACTGCCGACGACGTCACGCCGCGCCAGCACGTGGACATCCAGGCGGCGGCACAGAAGTGGATCGATTCCTCGATTTCGAAGACGGCCAATGTCCCGACCGACTACGCCTACGAAGATTTCAAGGACATCTACCTCTACGCCCACGAGCAGGGTTTGAAGGGCTGCACCACGTTCCGCTTCAATCCGGAGGCGTTCCAGGGCGTGCTGGTGAAGGAGGATGACCTCAAGAACACCACCTACGTCTTCACGCTCGATGACGGCACCGAGGTGAAGTTGAAAGGCGACGAACAGGTCGAGTACGACGGCGAGACGCACACCGCCGCGAACCTGTTCGACGCCATCAAGGAAGGCTATTACGGGAAATTCTGATGAGCGCGCACAAGATCGAAAAGAAGATAGTCAATTTCCGGGTCGAAACGCCCGACGACAAGGCGGCAGCGAAGGCCGGGCCGCAGCGCGACGGTGCGCCGGCGGGGTCGCACGACGCCAAGGTCATCTGGATGCACGAGAAGCTCGAGCGTCCGGAGATGCTTATCGGCTCGACCTACAAGATAAAGACGCCGGTGTCGGATCACGCCATGTACGTGACCATCAACGACATCGTGCTGAACGAGGGCACCGAGCACGAGCAGCGCCGGCCCTTCGAGATATTCATCAACTCGAAGAACCTCGATCACTTCCAGTGGATCGTCGCGCTCACGCGCATCATCTCGGCGGTGTTCCGCAAGGGCGGCGACGTCACCTTCCTCGTCGAGGAGCTGAAGGCCGTGTTCGATCCGCGCGGGGGCTACTGGCAGTCGGGCGGCAAGTTCATGCCGTCGATCATCGCCGAGCTCGGACACGTGATCGAGAAGCACCTGCAGTCCATCGGGTTGCTGCGCGACCCGGAGATGGATGAGCACCGCAGGAAGCTCATCGAGCAGAAGCGCGAGGAGTACGAGCAGCGACAGAAGCAGCAGGACGCGTTCGCCAAGAGCCACTACCCTCAGGGAGCGCAGCTTTGTACCAAGTGCAGCACCGCGGCCGTGGTGATGATGGACGGTTGCATGACCTGCCTGAACTGCGGCGACTCCAAGTGCGGCTGACGAGCCGCGACTGAACCCTTGTTTCCCCGCGCGCTTGAGCTGGATTCCCGCCAGCCACCTGACGACACAGGGCCCCTCTGACCGGGTGCAGCGCGTTCTTCCGAGGCGGCCGAAAGGCCGCCTCGTTTTGTCCAGGCCATGCGCCGGTATAATCCCTTCCCCATGAAACTACGTGGATTGTTGTCCTCCGCTTTAGCCTTCGCGCTGGCCGCCTCGTCGGGCGTTGCCGTGGCGCAGGGCTTTGGTTCCCTTTCGAGCGGCAAGCGGCTGCCGGATGCGCCGGCTCCGGTGGCGGCCGAGGCGCCGAATCCGTTCATGACGACGCCGGGTGCGGCCGAGGCGCCGAATCCGTTCATGACGACGCCGGGTGCGGCCGAGGCGCCGAATCCGTTCATGACCGCACCTGGCGCGGCTGGTGAGGCGCCGAATCCGTTCATGACCACGCCCGTTGCGCCCTGCGAGAATCCGAATCCCTTCATGCCCGCCAGCAGCGCGGCCTGCGATTCCTCTAAACAGTTCGTGCCGGCGCCAGTTGCTGGCAATGCGCCCGCAGCCGCGTCGGGCCCCTCGGGTACGGCACCTTTCGGGGTCGCGTACGCCGATGCTGTCACTGCTGCCCCAGCCAGGCTCGAGGCCGCCGACAGGATCGTGGTCAAGAAATCGGAGCGGCGCCTGTACCTGCTGAACTCGGACCGTGTGCTTCGCGAATACCCGATCCGACTCGGACTCAATCCGTATGGGCCCAAGCAGCGCGAGGGCGACTTCCGTACGCCCGAAGGCGTCTACAGGCTTTCGCGGCGCAACACGTACAGCGACTTCTTCCTGTCGGTCGAGGTGTCCTACCCGAACGAGGCCGATCGCGAGCGCGCGCGCAGCAGCGGCGTTCGTCCCGGCGGCCTGATCATGATCCACGGCCAGCCCAATGTGCCGCGCAAGTCGCCGGACTACTACGTGAGCAACGACTGGACCGACGGCTGCATCGCCGTCAGCAACTCGGACATGGTCGACATCTGGATGCGGACCTCGATAGGCACGCCCATCGAGATCCGTCCATGATGAAGCAGGTCGACCTTCCGGTCGCGACGACCGAGGATCCGGATTCCGTCGATGCCCGTGTCACGCCGACCGGAAGCCTCGAAAATCTCTCGCAGCAGGAGGTTGACCGCCTGCTCGACTCCTCGCGCGGCGGGCTCTACTCACTCTACCGGCGCTGCTCGCTCGCGATATTGAACGCGGGCGGCGAGACTGACGACGCGCGGGCGATCTTCGAGCGCTACGCGGATTTCGACATCCGCATCGCGCGCCAGGCATGGGGAGTAAAGCTCGAGCTGCGCAATGCGCCGGCGGCCGCATTCGTGGACGGCCGGATGATCCGCGGCATCCAGGAACACCTGTTCGCCGTGCTGCGCGACATCCTCTACACGCACGGCGAGGTCTACGAGCACGGCAGCGTCGAACTGCACGACACGCAGGGCATCACGAACGCCGTCTATCGCATCCTCCGCAACGCGGGCGTGCTGCGCCCGCGCGTGCGACCCGACATCGTCGTGTGCTGGGGCGGGCACTCGATCAGCCGTGACGAATACGACTACACCAAGCGTGTCGGGTACGAACTCGGCCTGCGGGGACTGAATGTCTGCACCGGCTGCGGGCCGGGCGCGATGAAAGGCCCCATGAAGGGCGCGACCATCGGGCATTCCAAGCAGCGCATCCGCGACGGGCGTTACATCGGTCTCACCGAGCCGGGTATCGTCGCCGCGGAGCCGCCCAACGCCATCGTCAACCAGCTGGTGATCCTGCCGGACATCGAGAAGCGCCTCGAGGCGTTCGTGCGTATCGGGCACGGCATCGTGGTGTTCCCGGGAGGGGCTGGCACGGCCGAGGAAATACTGTACCTGATGGGCATCCTGCTCGACCCGGCGAACGAGCAGCAGCCGTTCCCGGTCGTGTTCACCGGGCCGGAGTCGAGCAGGGACTATTTCACGCAGATCGACGAGTTCCTCGCCGCCACGCTGGGCCCGCGCGTGCGCCAGTGCTATCGCATCGTCGTCGGCGACCAGGCCGAGGCCGCACGCGAGATGCTGCGCGGAATGGATGCCGTGCGTGAGTTCCGGCGCCGGACCAGCGACGCGTACAACTACAACTGGACCCTGGCCATCGACCACGGGCTGCAGCAGCCCTTCGAGCCCACGCATGAGACGATGGCTACGCTCGAGATCCGCCGTGACCGTCCGCCGCACCTGCTGGCTGCGCAGTTGCGCCGGGCTTTCTCGGGCATCGTCTCGGGAAACGTCAAGGAACACGGCATCAAGCTTATCGAGGAGCGCGGGCCGTTCGAGATCCACGGCGAGCGTGAGCTGCTGGCGCCGCTCGATGCGCTGCTCGAGGCCTTCGTCCGGCAGGGCCGCATGCGAATCGGCGGTGACTACAGTCCCTGCTACCGCGTCGTAGCCTGAACTCGTCCAACTGTGATCCAGTACCGGACGCGACAGGGCGTCCGCCGTAGCCTTCGTGCCAATCGAGCGTTGGCACCCATGACAGACCACAAGAAACCGGACGAAAAGCAGGTCGCGATCGAGGCGGATACTCCCGCTGCGGCGCTGGCTCGGCGCTCGAAGTTCGGCGCCGCCGCCGAAGGCTGGGATGCCTACAACGACTGGCTGGGCCGGGTTCGTGGCCAGCAGGGCAGGATTTCCAGGCAGGCAGTCGTGTCCCAGGCGCTCTACAGCGTCTCGAGCTACAAGACCTGGGCCGACAAGGCACGGGGCGCGTTCGACAAGGACAAGTGACCGCTGGCTTCCAGGCCGGCTAATATCAGCTTCCACGGGGCCGACGGTGCCCGGCGCAGCCGGAACCTCCCGCAGGCCCCTATCAGCGCGGAAGCAACCATGTCCGAAGACAAGCCGCTGGACCGGGACACATTGCGTCGCAGCCTGACCGACGAGGAATGGCGCGTGACCCAGGAGAAGGGTACGGAACGACCTTTCACCGGACGCTACCTGCACAACCCCGAGGGCGGCATGTACGCCTGCGTCTGCTGCGGACAGGAACTGTTCGCCTCCGACACCAAGTACGACTCGGGTTCCGGCTGGCCGTCGTTCTGGCTGCCGCTGGCAGGCGATCGGGTTGCCGTGCGAACCGATGCCACGCACGGCATGATCCGCCAGGAAGTCACCTGCGCGCGTTGCGGGGCGCACCTGGGCCACGTCTTCGATGACGGGCCGCAACCGTCGGGGCTGCGCTACTGCGTCAACTCGGCCTCGCTCGCCTTCAAGCCTGCAGAGTCGTCCGGCGACTAGGCGGCACCACGCCTGCGAGCGCAGCCGTTCGCGTCAGCCTACGGCGGGGTTCAGGCTGTAGGTGCCCGTGAGCCGGGCCTCCGCGAGGATGTGACCTTCGATCGCCTTTGCCACCTGCGGACCGGTGAACGCGCCGTCGACCGGGCAGCGCGCCAGGTCCGTCGCGTAAAGCACGAAGTGATAGTGGTGCAGCAGCTCGTCGTTCCACGGCGGGCAGGGGCCGTCGTAACCGAAGTACTGCCCCTTCATTTCGACATCGCCCGCGAACCAGCCCGTATAGTCGTTGATGCCCTGGCGCGAGCCGGGCGGGCCATCAGGCGCCTGCTTGCCGCGCGCCACGATGCCGTCCGCACAGGAACCGGCAGCGATTTCAGAGACCGACGGGGCGATGTCCACCATCGTCCAGTGGTGGAAGTCTGCCCGGGGAAGCGATGCCGGTACGACCCGGCCTTCCTGGTTCACGTCGTCGGGACGCGACGGCACGTCCGGGTCGAAGCAGGTGAGGACCAGCGAGCGGGTGCCGGGCGGTACGCCCGTCCAGTGCAACTGTGGATTTCGATTGTTGCTGAGGCGGAGGTGCGCGGCCTTGTCCGGCGCGGCGAAGGCAAATTCCACCGGGATCGGCTGCCCATGGACGAAGCTCGTGGATGTGAGCTGCATGTCGTTCTCCTTCAGTTCGGGCGGTCCCGATGGTCGGGGCCGACACCTGATTCTGGCACACTGCGCGCATCACGATGACCGGAGGATCGCGTGCAGAATGAGTTCCGGCCGCCGCTGCCGCAGCCGGTGGAGATCCCGGGGCCGGCTGGCCGTCTCGAGGCGCGGGTCGATGACCCGGCACCCGATGTGCCTCCGCGAGCGGTCGGCGTGGTCTGTCATCCTCACCCGCTGCACGGCGGCACGATGCAGAACAAGGTCGTGCACACGCTCGCTCGCGCAATGCAGCAGACCGGCGTACCGACCCTGCGATTCAATTTTCGAGGCGTCGGCGCGAGTGAAGGTGTCTACGCAGACGGCGTGGGCGAGGCGGATGACGCGCTTGCCGCGATCGCCTGGGCGCGCGCACGCTGGAACTGCGAGACGCTCTGGCTCGCCGGATTCTCGTTCGGTGCGGCGGTGGCGTTGCAGGTATCCGCGGCGACTTCGCCCGCGGCGCTCATCACGGTCGCGCCGCCTGTGGGCAGGTTGCTGGTGGACCCCGTGGCGCGTCCCGACTGTCCGTGGCTGGTGGTGCAGGGAGACCGCGACGAACTCGTCGACTTCGCAACGGTAAGGGCGTGGGTGGAAGCCTACGATCCCCCGCCCGAATTCGCGCCGATGCAGGGCGCAGAGCATTTCTTCCACGGCAGGCTCGGCGAGCTGCGCTCCGTGTTAATCGATTTTCTTGCGGAAAAAGCAGCCGTTTCCGGCTGATGCCGTCATCCCGGATCGGGAGCGGCGAGGGCGGTCAGGATCGGGGCGGCACCAGGCCGCCCCTCCCGGAATCCGAGTCGGATCAGTTGACCATGCCCTTCAGGTTCTTCAGCGGCATGATGCGGACCTTCTTGCTGGCCGGCTTGGCCTTGAAGGTCATCTTCTCGCCGGTGAAGGGATTCACTCCCTCGCGAGCCTTGGTCGCCGGCTTCTTCACGACCTTCATCTTCGCGAGGCCAGGCAGCGTGAACATGCTGTGGCTCTTCAGGCTCTTCTTGATGACTGTGCCGAGCGAATCGAACACGGCACCAACCTGCCTCTTGGACAGCCCCGTGTCCTTCGAGATCGCTGCGAGGATGTCGGACTTGGTCGGTGCAGAACTCTTCTTTGCCATTTAAATCTCCTGTGGATGGATCGCGGGCCGCTGGCCCCGTAAATCTTCGGCGCGCTGGAAAATAGCACAAGATAACCGCGTGTTTAAGCGCTGAAGCGCCTTTTTTTTCAGGGTCGGCGCCATCAGTCCGTGTAGAACTCGCGCTTGAACTGGACCGTGTGCCTGGTGTTCTCCCCGGGTGGCACGACATCGATGTCGAACACCAGGATCTCATTGCCGCTGATGCCGACCTCGCCGATGTAATAGATGGACGAGCCTTCGGTAATGCGCCGCATCGTGAGTCCCTTGGTCTGCCCGGTCAGGTTGTATGCCGTTGCGGTCACATTGCCATCCGCTGCCGACGTCGTGCCGTCCTCGTTCTTGCGCAGCAGCGACACATTCAGCAGTACCCGGTTCGCGCTGCGCTCGATGCCATAGGCTCGCGCAACCTCCGGCGTCAGCGCGTCGGTGCGTACAGCGTTGTAATGCAACTGGAATTCGCCGAGGTCGCTGGAGGTGGGCTCGCTCGGTGCAGCGGTCTGGGCCGTGCCCTGGGTCGGTTCTCGCT
This sequence comes from uncultured Gammaproteobacteria bacterium, assembly GCA_963793005.1. GTDB lineage: Bacteria > Pseudomonadota > Gammaproteobacteria > Steroidobacterales > Steroidobacteraceae > RPQJ01. The sequence goes on along the minus strand of CAWBYP010000002.1, from coordinate 1,247,966 downwards.
GACCGCATCCTGCCAGCGCGGCGAGGACGCACACGAGTAGCGGAGCGATAAGGCGTGCTGCACGTCTTGTCATCCGGGCCCCCTGACATGCTGGCGAGTGGCTCGTCCCAACTATAGTCCAAGTCCGGCGGCCGCGCCGCCGGATTACGCATCAGGCGCAGCCCGTGAGTTCGAGTAGTCGCTGTGGCAACGGGCCCAGGTTGCGAATGCGCACCCGCTTGTCGCGGCTGGCCAGCCCGCTCTCGATCGCGATGCAGGCGCGAGGCACCTCGAATTCATCAGCCAGGAACGCGACCAGCGCAGCGTTTGCGCGCCCGTCCACGGGCGGCGCCTGCAGCCGTATCCGAAGCCGCTTCCCGAACGGACCAGCGAACTCACTGCGTGCCGCGCGCGGCTGGATGCGCACTTCCAGCACCAGGTCGCTGCCGTCCCGTCGCCCGGCGCCCACGCTGCCGCCCTCAGCGCAGCACGAGCTGCAGCGCCTGCAGGCCGATCAGCACGAACACCGGTGCGAGATCGAGCCCGGCGATGGGCGGGATTATCCGCCTGACGGGGCGGAGCAGCGGTTCGCACAGCGCGCTGAGCAGCCGCGTCGCCGGGCTGTAGGCCCCGGGGGCGATCCAGCTCAGGATCACGTAGGCCAGCATTGCGACGCTGAACAGACTGAGCACGGTCTGCGCGAGCATCTGCAGCGCCGCAAGCAGCGTCACCGGGAATGAAAACCCTGCACCGGCGACCAGTCGCAGCAGTGCCGTGCCGGCGAACTGGACCAGCAGAACGGCTACGATCGAGGCTACATCCACGCGGCCGGCCGGCCCGAGGACGCGGCGCAGCGGCCGGACCAGCGGGTCTGTGAACCGCAGTACGGCCTGGCCGAGTGGATTACGGAAGTCGGCGCGCACCAGCGGCATCAGGGCGCGAAGCAGGAATGCGACGACCACCAGCGTCAGCAGGGCGTTGATGATGAAAAGGACTGCTGCCATGGCCTTACTCGCTGCCTGATCGGGTGGCCAGTTCGACCGAACGGTGGGCCGCTGCTGCCACGGCGCGATGGACCGTCGCGCGCAGCCCTGCGGCCTCCAGCACTGCCAGTGCGGCGGCCGTCGTTCCTCCCCTGGACGTGACCTGCTCGCGCAGGGTCGCCGGTTCCAGTCCGCTTTCGGCTGCCATGCGGCCCGCGCCCCTCGCGGTCGCAGCGGCGAGGCGCCTCGCGGTCTCGTGCGGCAGGCCGATCTCCACGCCCGCGGCCTCGAGCGCCTCGATCAACAGGAAGAAATACGCCGGGCCGCTGCCGGAGACTGCGGTTGCGGCGTCCATCTGCGACTCCTCCTCGAGCCACACCGTCTCACCGGCCGCCGCCATCAATCTCTCCACGGTGACCCGGTCGTCTGTGGTCGTGCCATCGCCAGCGTAGAGCGCGGTAATGCCAGCGCCAATCAACGCCGGCCGGTTGGGCATCGCACGCACCATGGGGGCTGCCTCGCCCAGCCAACGTCCCAGGTCGGCGAGGCGGATGCCCGCTGCGACCGACACCACCAGCCGGCGACGGTCCGCGAGGCCTCGCGCAATGCCCCTTGCGGCGCCGGCCATGTCCTGGGGCTTGACCGCGAGTACGACCACGTCGGCATCCGCCACGACCGCGAGGTTGTCCGTGCTGCCCTGCACACCGTATTCGGACGCCAGCCGTTCGAGATTCGCCGCCACCGGGTCGGCGACCCTTACGGAATCCACGTCAGTCCCGTGGCGCAGCAGCCCGCTCACCAGGGCCGTCGTCATGTGTCCTCCGCCAATGAACGCAATTCGCATCCGGACTCCTCCAATTCAGTTGCGCGGCCCGAACACAGCCGTACCGACCCGCACGATGGTCGCGCCCTCGGCTACGGCCGCCTCCAGGTCGTCACTCATTCCCATGGACAGGGTATCCAGTACGTGCCCCTGCTCGCGCAGTGTTTCGAGCAGCTCCCGAAGCCGGCGGAACGGCGCACGCTGGGCGGCCTCGCCGATCGCAGGCTCGGGAATGCACATCAGGCCGCGCAGTCGCAGCCGTGGCAGGCCTGCGACCACCGCCGCCAGCGCTGGGGCGTCCGCCGGCAGGATGCCGCCCTTGGTCGGCTCGTTGCCCAGCTTGACCTGCAGCAGTACGTCCAGGGGGTCCGCATGGTGCGGCCGCTGGGCGCTCAGCCTCTCGGCTATCCGCGGTCGGTCTACGGTATGAACCCACTGGAATGCGGCCGCGATGTCGCGTGTCTTGTTGGCCTGCAGGTGTCCGATGAAATGCCAGGTGAGCGGCAGGTCGCGCAACGCGTCCAGCTTTTCCAGGCCTTCCTGTGCGTAATTTTCGCCGAAATCGGCCTGTCCGGCCTCCGCAGCGGCGCGGATTGCGGCCACGGGCTGTTGCTTGCTCACCGCCAGCAGGCGCACGCTTGCAGGGTCGCGGCCGGCCCGGCGGGCTGCCGCGCCGATCCGATTCGTGACAGCAATCAGTCGGTCGGGCGAGAACTGCGGAGCGGTTAACATATTGGGGTCCGACCCGCTGATCTATACTGCGGTTGCCAGCGTGAGTATTCCGGACCTTGATCCGGGGCGCCGGCCCGAAGGAGTCAAGATGGCCGTCGATATTGCCCAGCTGCTGGCGTTCGCAGTCAAGAACAAGGCCTCCGACCTTCACCTGTCGTCGGGGGTGCCGCCGATGATCCGCGTCGACGGCGACATGAAACGGATCAACATGCCACCGCTGACGCACAAGGAAGTGCACAGCATGGTGTACGACATCATGAATGACAAGCAACGGAAGGCCTACGAGGAGTTCTACGAAACCGACTTCTCGTTCGAGATCCCGAAGCTCGCGCGCTTCCGCGTCAACGCCTTCAACCAGAACCGCGGCGCCGCCTCGGTGTTCCGCAACATCCCCTCGGTCGTGCTGTCGCTCGACGACCTGAACGCACCGAAGATCTTCAAGGACATCTCGATGCAGCCGCGCGGGCTGGTGCTGGTCACCGGCCCGACCGGGTCGGGCAAGTCCACGACCCTGGCGGCGATGATCAACTACGTCAACGACAACCGCCCCGACCACATCATCACGATCGAGGACCCGATCGAGTTCGTGCATGAGTCGAAGCGCTGCCTGATCAACCAGCGCGAAGTGCATCGCGACACGCTCGGTTTCAGCGAGGCCCTGCGCTCGGCACTGCGCGAGGATCCGGACGTGATCCTGGTGGGCGAAATGCGCGACCTCGAGACGATCCGCCTCGCGCTCACCGGCGCGGAGACCGGCCACCTGGTGTTCGGCACGCTGCACACCAGTTCGGCCGCCAAGACCATCGACCGCGTCGTGGACGTGTTCCCGGCCGCGGAGAAGGAAATGGTGCGTGCGATGCTCTCCGAGTCGCTGCGCGCGGTCATATCGCAGACGCTGCTCAAGCGCATCGGCGGCGGCCGCATCGCCGCCCACGAGATCATGATCGGCACGCCCGCGATCAGGAACCTGATACGAGAGGGCAAGATCGCGCAGATGTACTCGGCGATCCAGACTGGCCAGCAGAACGGCATGCAGACGCTCGACCAGTGCCTGAAGGAGTACCTGCAGAAAGGCCTGATCACCAAGGAAGAAGCGCGCTTCAGGGCGCAGAACAAGGACGATTTCTGACCGCCGGCCGGGGCCGGTTGGCGAGGGAGTAGATATGGACCGCGACCAGGGCATAAAGCTCATGCAGGACCTTCTGCGCCGCATGGTCGAGCGCAAGGGGTCGGACCTTTTCATCACGGCCGGCTTCCCGCCCGCCATCAAGGTCGACGGCGAGATCAAGCCCCAGACCAACCAGCCGCTGTCACCGGAACAGGCGCAGCTGCTGGTGCGCGCGATCATGAACGATCGCCAGACCAAGGAATTCGACGCCACCAAGGAATGCAATTTCGCGATCGCGCCGCCCGGCATCGGCCGGTTCCGCGTGAGCGCATTCGTGCAGATGGGGCTCACCGGCGCGGTGCTGCGCACAATCAATATCAAGGTTCCGACGATCGAAGAACTCGAGCTGCCGCCGATCCTGAAAGAGATCGTGATGTCGAAGCGCGGCCTCGTGATCCTGGTGGGCGCCACCGGCTCGGGCAAGTCCACCTCGCTGGCGGCGATGCTCGATTACCGCAACGAGAAGACGCGCGGCCACATCATCACGATCGAGGACCCGATCGAATACGTCCACACCCACAAGAACTGCGTGGTCACGCAGCGCGAGGTCGGCGTGGACACCGAGAGCTGGCACATGGCGCTGAAGAACACGCTGCGCCAGGCGCCCGACGTGATCCTGATCGGTGAAATCCGCGACCGCGACACGATGGAGTACGGCATCCAGTTCGCCGAGACCGGCCACCTGGTGCTCGCAACCCTGCACGCCAACAGCGCCAACCAGGCGATGGACCGCATCATCAACTTCTTCCCGGAGGAGCGGCGCGAGCAGCTGCTGATGGACCTCTCGCTGAACATCCGCGGCATGATCGCGCAGCGCCTGATCCCGCGGGATGCGGGCAAGGGGCGCATCGCGGCGATGGAAGTGATGCTCAACACGCCGCTGATCGCCGACCTGATTTTCCGCGGCGAGGTGAGCGCCATCAAGGAGATCATGGCCAAGTCCAACCGGCTCGGCATGAAGACCTTTGACCAGGCGCTGTACGACCTGTTCGAGGCCGGCGTGATCGGTTACGAGGAAGCGCTCCGCAACGCCGACTCCAAGAACGAGATACGGCTGCGCATCAAGCTCGAGAGCAAGCGCGCTGACAAGGCACACCTGGAAGCGTCGGGCGCTCTCCAGATCCTCGAGGAAGAGGAATAGGGGGTCCGCACATGACGGAGACCGACATCGATTCCACGGGCACGTCGACCGAGCAGGTGCTGAGCGACTCGACGACTGGCGCAGGCACGAGCAGGAATTTCGTGCTCAACACACGGCCGCTGTTCAAGCTGATGGTCGAGAAAAAGGCCTCCGACCTGTTCTTCACCTCGAATTCGCCCATCAAGATCAAGATCGAGGGCCGGATCATCCCGGTCAACCGCCAGGTACTGACGGCCGACCAGGTGCAGCAGGCAGCCTACGGCCTGATGAACCAGGAGCAGATCGACTACTTCCAGCAGGAGCTGGAGATCGATTTCGCGATCTCCGAACCGGGGCTTGGCCGCTTCCGGGTCGCCGTTTTCCACCAGCGCGGCAATCCGGCGATGGTGCTGCGCTACATCACGGCGGAGATGCCTACGTTCGAGGAGCTCGGGCTGCCGCCCATCATGAAAGACCTGGTGATGATCAGGCGCGGCCTGGTACTGATGGTGGGTGCCACCGGCTCGGGCAAGTCCACCTCGCTGGCTGCGATGATCAACCACCGCAACCTGATTTCATCGGACCACGTCCTCACGGTCGAGGACCCGATCGAGTTCCTGCACTCGAACAAGAAGTCGATCGTTAACCAGCGCGAGGTCGGGCTCGACACCAAGTCGTTCCACCGCGCGCTCAGGAGCGCGATGCGCGCCGCCCCCGACGTGATCCTGATCGGCGAGATCCGCGACCGCGAATCGATGGAATACGCGATCACGTTCGCCGGCACCGGCCACCTGTGTCTCGCGACGCTGCACGCCAACAACGCGGCCGAGGCGCTCGACCGCATCATCAACATGTTCCCCCGCGAGCAGCATTCGCAGATATTCCTCGACCTGTCGCAGTACCTGAAGGCGATCCTTTCGCAGCGGCTGGTCATGGGCAAGGACGGGATGCGCTGCGCTGCCATCGAGGTACTGCTTAACACCCCGCACGTTCAGGAACTGGTGAAGAAGGGCGACGTGATCGGCGTGAAGGAAGCCCTGATCCGCAGCGCCGAGCAGGGCATGCAGAGCTTCGACGTAGCGCTGTACCAGCTCTACCTCGACGGCAGGATCACGCTGGAAGAAGCGATCAGCAACGCCGACTCGCGGTCGAACCTCGAGGCCAAGATCAACTTCGGCTAGTCGCTGGTGACGGCGTCAGGACGCCGCCGTCCACGCGCAGGCTCTGGTTCGTAACCTCGAAAATCAATAAGCCCGCCACGAGGACGGGTTCGGTGCCGACTGGCGGGCCAGGCCGCGGAACGACCGTGCCTGTCCGCCCTGTGCCGCGTTAAGCTACCGGCCCGCAGACGCGGGGCGACGACACCCGGATGAGGTTCGAAAGGCATGGCTGACGTTTTCGTTTCCTACGCTCGCAGCGACAAGGCGCTGGTGGCGCCGCTGGTGGCCGCGATCCAGGCGCAGGGCTGGTCGGTGTGGTGGGATCCGGAGATCGATGCCGGGCAGCAGTTCGACGACCAGATCGAGGCGGAACTGAAAGCCGCCAAGGCCGTGCTGGTGGTCTGGACCCCGACCTCAGCAGCATCGCGGTGGGTTCGCGGCGAGGCGCGCGAAGCGGCTGACCGGGGCACGCTGGTGCCGGTCCGCTTCGAGGGCGCCAGCCTGCCGATGGACGTGCGGGCGATCCACACGACCGACCTGGATGGTTGGGCACAAGATACCCAGAGCCTGCCGTTCCAGGCTTTGCTGCGGTCGCTTACCGCGATGATCGCCCGCCAGGGCGGGGCTCCATCCGCAACCGGAGATGCGCGCCCGGCCTCGACCGTCATGGACGCCACCCCGCGCCTCGCGATCTGCGTGTTGCCCTTCGCGAACATGAGCGGTGAATCCGACCAGGAGTACTTCAGCGATGGCATCAGCGAGGACGTCATCACGGACCTGAACAAGGTTTCGGCACTCGCCGTCGTGGCACGCAATACCGCCTTCGGCTTCAAGGGCAAGCAAGTCGACATCGCGCTGATCGCGCGGCAGCTCAAGGTCAGCCACATTCTCGAAGGCAGCGTGCGCAAGGCCGGCCAGCGGGTGCGCATTTCGGCCCAGCTGGTCGACGCCGCGAGCGGCAACCACGTCTGGGCCCAGCGTTTCGATCGAGACTTGAATGACATCTTCGCGCTGCAGGACGAAATCTCACAGGCCATCGTGAAGGCACTCAAGCTGACGCTGCTGCCAGAAGAGAAGAAGGCCATCGAGCAGCGCGGCACCGACAACGTCGAGGCCTATAACCTCTACCTGATGGCGCGCCAGAGCTACATCACTGGCAATACCGCCAACGAGCGTACGGCCTCGGCCATCATTCGTCTGTGCTCCCGAGCCGCCGAGATCGATCCCGGCTACGCACGTGCGTGGGCGCTCAAGGCGATCGGTCAGGCGCAGCTTCGTGATCTGCGCGGCGGGAAAGCGGATAACGGACTGGCCGCAGCCGATCGGGCGCTCGCACTCGACGCCAACCTTGCCGAGGCTCATGCGATCAAGGCCACGATCCTGGCCGAGGGCGGCCGTTACGACGAGGCCGCCACCGAGATCGCGATGGCGCTGCGGCTCGACCCCGAGTCCTATGAGGTCAACCGGTCGGCAGGATATTTCAGCTTCAGAAGGCAGCAGCTGCCGGACGCCATTCGCTATTTCGAGAAGGCCATGGCGCTGGTCGATACGGACTTCAATTCGGCATGCATGTTGCTCACTTGTTACACGGCCATCGGTAATTTGGAGGCCACTCGGCGTGCCGCGCAACTCGCGCTCGAGCGCACCGAGGCAGCGCTGGCACACGACGCGAACAACGGGACCGTAACCGGGTACAGCGCCTATGCGCTCGCGGCGCTGGGCGAATCCGAGCGAGCCAGGCAGCGCATGAGTCGCGCGCTGTTGATCGAGCCTGACAACCTGAACATGCGCTACAACTTCGCATGTGCGCTGAGCGTGCACCTCAAGGAGACGCAGGCCGCAATCGACATGCTGGAGCCCGCGCTCGTCAGTTTCGCCGGTGGCTTCCTGCAGCATGCCAAGGTCGATCCGGATCTCGATCCAGTCCGCGACGATCCGCGTTTCATGGCAATGCTCGCGGCGGCCGAGGCACGCATTGCGGCGGGTGACGGTAGCCCAGCAGCGTCGCAGGGACAGCACTCGACGTGACGGTCCGCAACCTGTGCGATCGGTACCGGCCGCGAGCATGGTCGATGCTGGCGCTGGTGTTGCTGCCGATGATGTGCGCGGCGAGTCCCCCGGGCGACGCGCCGGACTCGGCCGCGTCTGCCTCGTTCACCGCGGATGGGCGAAGCAGCGTCGAGCAGCTGACGAGTCGCTACGAGTCTCTTTCGACCGACCACGGCTGGCGGATGGAAACCGTCTACGCGTATCCCGGCACGGATAGGCTTGCGATCCGCGCCTGGCGAACTCCGCGCCGCGGCGAGGCGATGTGGATTCTCGCCGGCATCCATGGCGAGGAACCCGCCGGGCCGAATGCGATCGCGGCCCACCTTGCGAGCATCATTGAACTGGCCGCCTCCGGTGTCCCTGTAGTCGTGATCCCGCTCTGCAACCCGAAGGCCTATCGCAGCAACTGGCGCTACCCGAATACGCCCGAGCGGGACTGGCAGGAGGGCGGCTACAGCGTCGGCGATGCCGAGTACCTGCTGCCCGACCTCGCGACCGGCGCGCAGCCTCGCGCGGCGGCAGCGCCCGGACCGGACACGCAGGCGTTGACGGAGTTCGTGCTGCAGCTCGCTGCAACCTATCCACCGCAGCTGGTGCTGGACCTGCACGAGGACGAACTCTCCACCGACGGCGGCTACATCTACTCGCAGGGGAGCCGCGCCGCGGACAACCCGGTCGGTGCCGAGGTGATCCGGTTGTTGCAGGCGTCCGGCATTCCGATCCGTGAGTCCGGTCGCACGCGCTTCGGCGAACCGATCGTCGACGGTGTCATCAGCCGCGATGACCAGGGACAACCGCTCCGCGACGGGTCCATCGACGAACTGCTGGCGTCCAAGGAAGTATTCCGGAATGGCGCAAAGATCCAGGGCCCGGGGGCCAGGACCGTCATTGTCGTGGAGACTCCGGCCTTCGCGGGTTCGAAGTTCGACTTGCGCGTGGCCGCCCAGAGTGCGGTGATCGAGCAAGTCCAGGAACTGTGGCGCCTCAATTCAGCGATTCGCTGACGACGACAATGTGCGGAAGCGATCGTAGTGGCGGCAAGACGGTGAACAGTCGGATTGGAGGCAGTGCTGGGCTGGGATGAAGACGGTCCAGTGGATCTCGACGCGGCCCGGGCACGCTAGGTAGCTGTCACAGGAGCGGACACTTGCGAATGTGTCAGTTCGGCCAGAAGCGGTCCTTGATGCCACGAACTGAGCGACCCGGAACCGGACACTCCAGGGACCTCCGGCCAGCAATCCCGTTACACTCGCGCCATCAGGGAGAGAGCCGCGTGACCCACGAGCCGCAGGACGGGGAGGAGACTACCTTTTGGGAGCGACTGCGCCGCCGCAAGGTGGTGCAGTGGGGCATCGTCTATGCGGCCGGCGCCTGGGGCTTCCTGCAGGGCCTCGAATACGTCGTCGAGTCGTTCAATTGGCCGCAGCAATATCGCCAAGTCGCACTCCTCGGATTGCTGATCGGCTTACCTGTCGTTCTGGTCCTCGCCTGGTACCACGGTGACCGCGGCGAGCAACGCGTCAGCCGTGCCGAACTGGCCATCATCACGCTGCTGTTCCTCGTGGGTGGTGGAATCTTCTGGCGCTACGATCGGGCGAGCGACACACCGCCGCCCGCCGCGGCAGTGCTCGCCACCGGCTGTCACGCCGGGCGCATCCGCCGTCGCGTCCGACCGGTCGATCGCGTCTACCGTTCGTCAACATGTCGCCGACCCGGACAACGAGTACTTCTCGGACGGGATCTCCGAGGAAATCCTCAACGTGCTCGCCGGCACGCCGGAACTGCAGGTTGCGGCCCGGACGTCGTCGTTCTCGTTCAAGGGCAAGGCGATGGAGGTACCCGAGATCGCCGGCGCGCTCAAGGTGCGCATGGTGCTCGAGGGCAGCGTGCGCCGGCAGGGCGACAGGGTCCGCATCACCGCGCAGCTGATCGATGCGCAGGACGGCTTCCACGTCTGGTCGCAGACCTACGACCGCAAGCTCGAGGACATCTTCGCGATCCAGGACGAGATCGCCCGGGCGATCGGCGAGGAACTCAAGGTGAAGATTGCCGGGTCGGCCAGGGCGGGCCAGGGTGCGGGTGAAACGCCGAACCTGGCGTCCCACGACCTTTACCTGCGCGGCATGGCGTTGTGGCACACGCGCGGCGAGCAGGAACTCTGGGACGCCATCGCCGCGTTTGAAGAAGCGGCCGCCCTCGATCCGAAATCGGCGCAGGCTTTCGCAGGACTGGCATTGGCCTACTCGGTGGTCGGCGACTACAGCGCCAGGGTTCCGTTCGTAGAAATCCTCGCCCGCGCCAGACGCTGCGGAGATGGCACTCGCGCTGGATCCCGCGCTGGCCGAGGCTTACGCGGCGTTGGGCAATGTCGCAGGAACTGGTGGGGATCGACGATCGACATCGGTTGCGCTGCTCGAGCGCGCCGTCGCCCTGCGGCCCTCGTTCGCAACGGCCCTCAATGGCTCGGCACGCGGTTGAGACCAGCGGAGACCTCGCGGGCGGCCTCGCGTCGCTGGAGCGCGCAACGATGCTGGACCCGCGCTCCCCGATCATCGCCGACAACCATGCCTCGGTCCTGTTGAGCCTGGGTCGCAATGACGAGGCCGGGCGCGGTGCCTGGAGGCGCTCGACTTCGCGCCGGCCTTTGCCGGTTGCCTGCGAATTGCCAGCATGGCCGGACTCTATGCGGGTGATTTCGAGGCAGCGCGACCGCTGCTCGAACGGTTCGTGTCCGTCGAGAATCCGAGCGCAGGTGCGCAGGCCACTGAACTCCTCGATGCCCTCACAGGCCGCGCCGACCGGCACGCATTCGCCCGGCGACTGGCGGATTTCCCGATCAACAGCAACCTGGATCGGGGCAGCGGCAACGCGCTTCCCGGCGACAGTGTGCTGCCCATCCTGGTATTGCTCGGCGAGCGCGAACTGGCGCTGGACTATCGTGAACTCTCGTCCGGTTCACCAACGGCTATGCGGACTGGACGATCATGCTGCCGGTGCTGGACCCGATCCGCTGCGAGCCGCGCTTCGTGGCAGTGGTCGAGAGGCTGAAGACCACCGATCCGCACGCGGCGAAGGTGTGCGCGGACGGAACGAATTAGGATGCGCCGATATCCATGATCGCCGGGCTTCACCGACGCAATTGCTTTCGCGCGGTCCTACGCCGGCTCAGCCCGGGTTCCGGATAGCAGCCGCTCGCGACCGTCTCGTAAGGGTCGGAAGCGGACCTGTTTAGCTTGTTCATTCCGGTTTAAGGGCCTGGGGTCGGCTAACGGCCAGAATCAGACCTTCCCCGGATAAATAGACCCCGGCTTGGGCCGGGGTCGTGACTGCAATCATCTCGGGCAACGATTCGACTATTGGTTGCCGCACCCAATTGCCGTCTTGATGTCACCGGCATCGTCCAACAGGCTTGTTGCCAACTGCCCCGAGCACTTCTTCGGTTTTCTGTTCCCCTTCCAGGCCGGCCTTGAGCAGGTCGTCCGTAAACTAGCCAACTGCTAGCCTGCGCATACACGACCTTGTCTGCCAGGCTCTTGCCCGGGCCGACACCCATCACGTCGGCAAGTAGTTGCTGAAAGAACGTGGCGACCATTGCCCGATGCAACGCCCCAGCCAGTAGGGCGTGGCTCGTTGATGACGGATGGAACGTATCCCAGTAGAAGTTAGAGGCCGGATTGCTGCAGATCGACGAGGCGGTGAGACATGCGTCGGTCGTATTGGCGAACGCCGCCAGCAGTTCCGGATCCTTGGCGAAAGAGTAGAAATCAAAGGAAGTTATCACCGCCCCCGGCAGCGCCAGCTGGTCCAGGCCGCCTCCAGGGCGGCATTCCACTGCATCGTCCACGCCGTGCGAATGCCGCAGCGGGTGTGATCGCGTCGACCTGGAAGCGAGCGTCGCGCACGCACGCCGCGGACACCGTGGCGTCTCGACTTGGGTGATGATGTGGTGATGTTCGCCCTTGGATCAGTACGATTTCATTCGTGTTGAGCAGTATGTGATGCGAAATGCTATCTCCAAAGAACACAATGTTGTCGATGCCGTCGCCCCGGCCGGCACCGAATGGCAGTCATGGCCAGCGCGGCCAACAGGCCCGCTATGCGATTGATACGATTCATGATGCTATTCCCCCTTGCGTCACCGGTTCATTCTCGTGGTTTCGACGTTCTGCACGCGCGACGGCGGCCAGATGGAATCCTTTAAACCACATCAGGGACCGGATCGCGTCTTCGTAACGACTCCGCCGGCGTTACGGATAATGTGTGCCTCGCCGGTTTGCAGGCCCAGCAAGTCCTCGACATTGAAGCAGCCGTCCGGGCTTCCAGGTCAGGTGGCTGGCTGGTACCTGCCAAGGTCGGCAATCGCCAGAGCTGCCGGTCCGTCGGCCGGGAGGCAAAAAGCGGTCATGTTGGTCGGCGAACGCCAGCGCTCACTCGCGCGGTCGCAAGCCGCGTCGTGGTGGAACGGGTGGTTAGCCTTCTTGAGAACGCACGATTCCTTTCGCTCAACCACTGGAGAGTTCCGTGTTAGGATAGCGATATCCGCGGCAGCCGTTGCGGCGCAAAATCCCCTCTGGCAAACATCACCCTCCGCCTCGCCTCTTGTCTCTCATCCCGCCTCGTGTTGCTTTTCTCAAGCCAGCTGTTCGCGCAATCCGGCAATGATGACCGGTACAAAAGCTTGAAGAGGCTGTTCGAGTACTGGAACGCCGAGTGGCCGATCTTGAAGAGCGGTTGCGGGAGCGAACTGCATCTGCCCCCGTCGCGTCTGACAAGGCGAACTGGCGCAAGCTACAAAGAGGCATGTCTGAACGTGGCGTAGAGAAGCTCCTCGGTAGTCCTACGAAGATTGATGCGAGTAGTGTGTTTCAGACGGTCTGGTACTACGGTGACCCGTCGGAGGAAGTGTCAAATTCGACGCTAACTCGCGCAAGGTCGTCGCTTGCGCGAGCCGTGATAGACTTGCGGATCCCTGACAAATCCCGCGGCGTCTGCCCGCTTCGGGTCGGAAGCGGACCTGTTTAGCTTGTTCATGCCGATTTAAGGCCTGGGGTTGGCCAAAGGCCAGAGCGGACAGTCACTGAGCAGAAACGCGGCGTTTCCAGGCGGGCGTCCATGCAGGCGACAACCGCTACGCGTTTCGAAGGTTGAATGGGCTGCTGACCTGGATGCGCTGCGACGTGCACCGCCTCGCCGCGGACATAACGTGAGTTGTTCTCCAGAAGCTTGTCGGTGGTCGATGTGGTCATGGTTACGCCTTCTTGGGAAAAGTCACGATGTCCTGTGTCGCGCAGCGTACTTGTGATCTTGCCTAGGAGCCCGAAAATTTCCTTAGCCCGCGCCAGCTATGAGTTATGCCGTCATCACCGGTAGAGCAAGCTCGCCAAGACTTTTGTTTGCGGGCATATTTCCCCTGCTTTGTGAGAACAAGCCCACCCTCGAGTTGTCAGCCAGCCTCCTGCTACAGTTTTTACACGGGTCCGCTCCGGGTCGTTTCTCCCCGTACACCGTCCGCTTTCAGCGCCCCCAGCAGTGCCCATCCCTTGCCCCGCCACCCGGCACGCGGTATATTTATATGTGCCAATTGGCACTACTGCAATGAACACCACCCGCGCCCGGCCCACCCCGCAAGCCCGACCCCTCACGGCCTTCGACCGTAACCGCGTCGATTCGGTAGCGCTCAAGGCGTTCTTCAATCTCGCGACCGAATGGGGACTCACCCCAGCCGACCAGCTCACGCTGCTCGGCCAGCCGAGCCGTCGCACGTTCTACCGCTGGCGCGCCGGAGAAGTCGCCGGCCTGCCCGCCGACACGCTCGAGCGAATCAGCGTGATGCTCGGCATCTACAAGGCGCTCGCCATCCTGTTGCCGATCAGGGAGCGGGCAAACGCCTGGGTGAAGCGCGACAACATGGCCTTTGGCGGCCGCCCGGCACTCGACGTCATGAAGCAAGGCCGTGTCGACGACCTCTACCAGGTGCGCCGTCACCTGGACGCCTGGCGTGGCGGTTAAGACCCGCATCCGTCGCCGAGACCTGAGCGGACGGCGGCAATACCGGATCATCCCGTCGCGATTCCCGCCGATCGAGATCTTTGAATCGCTCGCGGACGCCGACGAATTGGAAATCCTCTACGCCGTCGAGGGCCTGACCAACGATCGGCTGCGCGCCGCGGCTGGCGACCTCTACCGCGTGCCGAAGGAAGATTGGGTCACGGGCCCGGGCGCTACCGTGGTGATGGCGGCCTTCACGCACCTCGGTCGCCCGACGCGATTCAGCGACGGAACGCACGGCGCCTACTATGCCGCGCTCGACGAGGACACGGCCGTCGCTGAAACGGTCTTCCACACCGCACGCTTTCTGCGCGAGACCGCAGAACCCCCGATCGAAGTCGAGCGCCGCTGCTACGCCGGCAAAGTACTGCAGCCGCTGGATGACCTCCGCGGTCGCGCCTGGAGCACGATGCGGGACCCCGACATCAGCACCTATCCTGCATGCCAGGCCTTCGCCGCGGAGCGTCGCGCCGCTGGGTCGTGGGGATTGAACTACCTGAGTGCCCGACGCGATGGCGGCGAGTGCATCGCCGCCTTCCGCACCCGCACCGTCTCACTGCCCGTCCAGGGCAAGCACTTCCGCTATCGCTGGGACGGCACCCGAATCGACCGGGTAATCACGGTGAGTGAGGTTCGCGAGCTCGGCTGAGCACCACACGCTCACACTCGATAGCGTCTGCGAGACTCGCGACGATTCAATCGCGCGGCTCCGCAGGGTCGACAGGTAAAGCGTTGCCACCCTGCGGATATCCGGGCGAATCGCTAATGAGCAACGGCCACTACAGCAGGCGGCACCCATTCCTGCGCGAGCAACTTGGGCCCCGGCAAGTAGGTGCGCAGGACCAGATAGAACGCCTCTTTCGGTGCCGGCAACCAGTTGCTTTCTTTTTCCTTGCCGGGCGATTCGTTCTGCAGGTACAGGGTCAGGCCGCCGTCAGCATCAATTTGCATGGCGCCTTTCGGATAGCTGCCCAGTTTGTATCTGTTGATCGGGTTCGCCACCAGATTATTGTCGACGCCATACATGGTCAGCGACCAGAACGCTTTCACATCCGGCAATTGACCTGCCGGGAAGTGCACTACATATCGATTCGCGCCCGACAATTTGTTCCCGTCGACATCAAAAAAGGTGTTCATGTAGATTGCTTCAGCCGGATCGTTGGCGATGATGCCGCCCAGACATTGCAACGAAGCACGCAACAGGAAATCATCGTGCAGTCCGGCACGGCCAAAAGTAGCGGGCGGGTAGGTCCAGCCGTTGATCTTTTTGCCGAGACCCGTGCTGATGGCACCGCGCAGCACCTTCATGCCGTCCACTGCGGCACGTGCCAGTCCACGCTGAGTGGCGGCATCCATCTTGGTGACATCCTGGCCAGGTCCGACGCCGATAGAAGCGAAATTGGCCACCATCGACTTGTGGCCCTCATCGGGCGGATTCTCGGTCATTGCCTTGTTCATGGTCTTGAACGCGGCAAGCGGATCAGTCTTCGGATCAAAGGGCTTCCACACGTTGCGGTCGTCTGCCTGCTTCGGCGGACTGGTCACGCCCCACTGGCTCAGGGGAGTGAGCTGGTACTGGGCCTGGAGCTTGTGAACATTTGCAAGATCCGCCTCGTCGTAGACCAGGGTGCGCCCGAACACCAGCGCGGAATCGGTGCGCGAGGCCGGCAAGGCCACAACTCCTTCGGGAAGGATGCCCTTCCATCTCGGGCCGACAATCGCGTAGTGGCCGGCCTTGTTCCCGGTCGTACGGGTTCCCACATAGGCAAAATTGTCCGAATCGAACGAAGCCATTTCGAAGGTGTAGTAACGCTGGCCAACATCAGGCACCGACAGGATCAACGGCTCTTTCGAAAGGTTGAGCACCGCCATCGAATACAGGGTGTCATTGTTAGGCGAGCCGCCGTCCCGATAGGCTGCGGTGGCCAATTCCGTCGAGTTCCAGAATTGATTGAGTGGCAGATAGGGAATCCACTCGGGGTTGCGCGGCTGGGTTACCCAGTCATAGCGAATCTGTGGCAGGAAGACCCAGGGGAACCCATAGACGAACGCCTGGGTGCCGAGCGTATAGGCGTAGGTCTCCCGCCAATCGTCGGATGGTTCGGCCGTTGCGTTGGATTGCGCAGCGTCCACTGAATCCGCGAATAACGCCAACACCGCAACAAGCGAAAGCACCGCTGCGAGCTTGTGACGCCAGTTGACCAAATCCGTATTCATTGCTCAGCCTCCAGAAAAGTGTCCGTACTTCCGTAAGCTTCGTCGTCAAGTGAACCCGACGTCCCCCCGCTTTCAGTAGTGCAGGGCTTTAGAGTCGTCCGGCAGCGAGCGGAGCAACCGGGATCAGCACTTCGTTGCGGCGCAGGAACCAGGGAGTGAACGGAGGATTGTAGCGGGCTAGAATCGCGTCGCCGCGCGCGACAAGGCCGCGGGCCTTGATCCGTTCGCGAAGCAGCGTTTCGTTTTGCCGATAGTTGTCGACTGTCCAGCGGCCCGAGTAGCGCCAGCAGGCAATGACTTGGGCCGGTACCTCGCGAATCTGGATGGTCGGGTCCAGCGGCTTCGGTGCTGTTGCGAGCGTGTAGGTGGATGGCAGCGTGAAGGCGACCAGGAAAGCGCTACCGTCGGCGACCTGCGAGACCGGTGCTGTCATTGCGATCTTTTCGCCGCGCGACTGGATCACGGGTGCAGTCATGGCGATCTTCTGCTGCGCGACGTTCTTGCCGCTGATGTAGCGGAACAAGCGTTGGAAGGCGACGCTGCCGGCGTCCTGGAAGCGGGCTTCGACACGAGTCTGGGCGACGACATACGGTGCGTATTCGCGAAGCTCGAAGCTGCCGTCCTTTTCGAGCACCTGGAAGCCCGGTTCCTCGATGGCCATGGCGGTTGGAATCGTGAGCACGGCGATGGTAGCCACCAACGATGCGGCCCTCAGCGCTTGCACGATATCGTCTCCTCAGGTTGAAGCGGACGCGGCGCTGCCATCCAGTGTACGCCGCCGTCGGTCGGGGCGCGGGAGTTGGTGGAAGTTGAGCCAGATCGAGAGGCCGTAGCTCTCTCGGGTCGCGACTATGCGGCCGGCGGAAACACCGCGTTGGCGTCGAACACCGGTCCGTCCACGCAGACGCGCTTCATCGCGAGCCCGGCTTCGGTGACCACCGGTACCGTGCACCCCGCGCAGCCGCCGACCGCGCAGGCCATGAACTCCTCGAGTGACACCTGGCAGGGCACGCCGAATCGACGCGCCACGATGGCCGTTGCCTTCAACATCGGCGTCGGACCGCAGGCGAATATCTCGACTTCCCCCAGTGCGGCTGCATCCAGTGAGGCCAGCCACGCGGCGGCGAGGTCGGTCACGTAGCCGTCGAAGCAGCCGGGATATCCTGCCAGCGTCGCAAGCCGGCTCGGCACGCCCCAGTCGTCGAGCAGCGGCATGCAGGCGATCGCCCCGGCTGGCATGCCCGGCACCATGATGGTCGACGGCCGCGCGCGGAACGGGAATGGGATCTCGGAACCCATCAGCGCGAGCGGTTGCCATTGCGCGTCGCTGCGTGAGCGGAGCGAGTCGGCCAGGAACACCATCGGCGGGATTCCAACGCCGCCGCCGACCAGCAGGGTTCGTGGGCGAGACGGCGACGCCACGAAGCCCTGGCCGATCGGGCCCATGACCGAAATCGTCGCGCCGACCGGCTGCTTCGACAGCGCCTCGAGGCCCGGACCCACGATCTTGTAGAGGATGTCGATCCAGCCAGCCTTGGGATCGGCCCGCATGATCGAGAGCGGGCGGCGCATCGGAATCAGCGGATCGCAGGTCAGGTGGGCAAAACTGCCGGGGGTCGCTGCTCGTGCGCACTTCGGCGCGCCGAGCCGGATCACGAACTGGTCGCCCGGGTACTCCTGCTGCGCGAGCAGCGTCGCATCCTCGACGAAGATCGTGCCGCGGTGGGCCCGCTCGCTCATCCAGCCCTCCGGCCTGCTTCGACGTTGCGCGCCTGGACGTTGCGCACGATGGTGGCGAGCACCGCCATGCGCACGGCCACACCGTTGCTCACCTGCTGGCGGATGACCGACTGCGGGCCGTCGGCAACCTCGTTGGTGATCTCCACGCCGCGGTTCATCGGCCCCGGGTGCATCACGATGGCGTCCGGCTTCGCGTATCGCAGGTTCTCCGCCGTGACGCCCCACTCGCGGTTGAACGCGTCGATGTCCAGCGCTGCGGAGTCCGGGATGCGCTCGTGCTGGATACGCAGCGCCATGACCACGTCCGCGCCACGAATTCCGTCCGCGAGCGAGTGGTAACGGCTGGCGCCGGCGAGTTCGCCCGCCTCGGGCATCAGGCTCGCCGGGCTCACCAGTCGCAGCTCACCGACACCGAGCGCGAGCAGCGCGGTCCCGGTGGAGCGGGCAACGCGCGAGTGCAGGATGTCGCCGACGATCGCGACGCTGGTCGTGCGCAGGTCACCCTTGTGCTGCCGGATCGTCAGCGTGTCGAGCAGTCCCTGCGTGGGGTGGGAAACGTGCGCCTCGCCGGCATTGAGAACACAGGCGTGCGGCGCGACATGCTGCGCGACGTAGGCGGGCAGGCCCGGTTCGGCGTCGCGCATCACGAACACGTCCACCAGCATCGCCTGCAGCGTATAGATAGTGTCGAGCACCGTCTCGCCCTTGACCCGCGAGGACGACTGCAGGTCCAGGTTGACGACGTCGGCGCCGAGGCGCCGGGCGGCGAGTTCGAACGAGACGCGGGTGCGGGTGCTCGGCTCGAAGAACAGGTTCGCGACCGTCCGGCCCGCGAGCGTCTGGTCGCGCGGCGGCATGTCGCCCGGAGTCCGCACGTAGAACTGCGCCAGGTCGAGCAACTGCTCGAGTTCGTCGCGCCCAAGGCCTTCGAGGGTCAGGAAGTGTCGCAGCCGTCCCTCGGGGTCGCGCTGCAGTTCGGCTCCGGTATCGGTGGTCACGTCTTGCTCCAGGTCAGGTTGCGTGTGCGCGCAGCCACGTCTCGAGGATCAGGCGTGCCGCGTTCGCGTCGATGTCCTCGCGCGTCACCCGTCGCGCGCGCGCGCCCGAGCGCCGCACCTCGCGCAGGTCGGCCTGTGCCGTCACCGAGGTCAGGCGTTCGTCCACGAACTCCACAGGCAGGCCGAAGCGCCGCGTCAGCTGGCCGGCGAAGGCGCGGCACGCTCCCGTGAGGACCGTCTCTGAACCGTCCATATTATAGGGGAGACCCACCAGCAGGCGGGCGGGGGACCACTCCTGCACGCAGCGCTCGAGCGCGGTCCAGTCGGGGCCTGCGCCGGCCCCTATGACTCCGGCCGGGCTGGCTGTGCCCGTCGTGGTCTGGCCGACCGCCACGCCGATGCGACGGGTCCCGTAGTCGAAGGCGA
This sequence comes from uncultured Gammaproteobacteria bacterium, assembly GCA_963793005.1. Lineage (GTDB taxonomy): Bacteria > Pseudomonadota > Gammaproteobacteria > Steroidobacterales > Steroidobacteraceae > RPQJ01. The sequence goes on along the minus strand of CAWBYP010000002.1, from coordinate 1,228,523 downwards.
GCAGTACTTCCCCGCGGTCGGCCACTGGGCGGCTCAGGCGTGCCCGGCCTGGCTGCTCAGGTGCAGCAGGTTGATCCCGAGCAGGCGTCCCGCCGCCTGCCAGCGTTCTTCGGCCGGAACCTCGAACAGCAGGGCTTCGTCCACCGGCACCGTGAGCCAGGCGTTCCTCGCCACCTCGTCCTCCAGCTGCCCGGCTTCCCACCCTGCATAGCCGAGTGCGATTACCGCATTCTCCGGGCCGCCACCGCCCGCGAGCGCGTCGAGGATGTCGCGCGAGGTGGTGACGTGGAGCCGCTCTGACACCGGCAGCGTCGACTCCCAGCTCGGGCCGGGGCTGTGCAGCACGAAGCCGCGGTCGTTCTGCACCGGGCCGCCGTGCAGCACGTGCTGGGTGGTGACCCGCGACTGCGAGGCATCGAGTCCGAGCTGGGCGAAGACATCGCCCAGGTCCATCGTGAGTGGACGGTTTATGACGATGCCGAGCGCGCCCTGCTCGCTGTGTTCGCAGACCAGCGTCACCGTCTGCGCGAAATTCGGGTCGTCCATGCCCGGCATCGCGATCAGGTACTGGTTGTTCAGGTAGGTCGCTGCCATTGGCACAAGTATCCGGCCGGTTGGCCGCGCGGGACAAGGACCACCGCGTCAGGGCCCGTTTGAATAGACAGACCCGTCACCGAGCTGGCCATTCAGGAACTGCCATTCGTAGGCGAAGCGCAGCTCCGGGTAGCGCGCGCGCATCGCCGGCGGGAACGGGTCGAACGGGGCGGCCAGCCGCACGATGCGCAGCGCCGCATTGTCGAGTTCGCGGTGGCCGCTGCTGCGGCGGACCAGCACCTGCTCGAGGCGGCCGTCGGCGCGGATGGCCACCTCCAGGATCGGGTTGCCCGACATGCCCCGCCGACGCGCCGCGTCGGGGAAATTGATGGTTCCGACACGTTCGACGCGCCGTTTCCAGCCGTCCAGGTAGCCCGCGATCATCGACTCGCGCGTGTCGGCCAGCAGCCGGTCGTCGGGCGACGGGTCGCCTTTCAGGTACAGGTTCTCGTCCGAGGCCGCGGCATTCGCGCCGACCTGCGCGAGTGGACGCGCGTCGAGGGGGATTGCCGCCGCCGCCTGCGGTTGTTCTTGGCCCGAGGTCGCCTGGGTCTGGCGCTGGGATCGGCTGCTGAGCAGCCGTATTCCGCCGGCCTGCGCGCTCGTGGCCTCCTGTTCGAGGGACTCGCCTCCCGCCTCGCCCGAGTGTTCGATGAGGCTGGCCGAGGACTCGGGCAGCGAAGTGCGCTTGTCGTCGCGGGCCGTGCCCGATCCATGCTGGCTGCGCTCGGCGATGTAGCCCGCGTCCGGATTGTCGGGCTCTTCAGCCCCTTCGGGTACCAGCAGCACCTCGAGCGTGGGCAGCGGCAGGTCGGGGACTGGCGGCGCGCTGAAGCGCAGGCCGAGGATCACGAGCCCGTGCACCAGCGCGGCCAGGAATATGGCCGTTGCCAGGCGGTCCTCGGGGCGATCGGATCGGATGCGCAGTTCCATGGCTGGGTCAGTGGCTCAGGCCAGTCGTCGCCTCGCGATCGCGTCCATCAGCGTGCCGGCGACATCGAGTCCGAACTGCCGGTCGAGTTCACGTACTCCGGTCGGGCTCGTCACGTTGATCTCGGTGACGAAGCCGCCGATCACGTCCAGCCCGACGAACAGCATCCCGCGGTCGCGCAGCGCCGGGCCGATCTTTCCGGCGAGCCAGCGATCGCGCTCGTCGAGCGGCCGGCCGACGCCCTTGGCGCCCGCCGCGAGATTGCCGCGGTTGTCGCTGTCGGTCGGGATGCGTGCGAGCGCGTAGGGCACCGCTTCGCCGTCCACCAGGATCACCCGGGCGTCGCCGGTGGTCACGATTTCCGGAATGTAGCGCTGCACGATCGCATAGCGGCTGCCGTATTCGGTCAGGGTCTCGAACACCACGCTCGAATTCTTGTCACCGGACTCCAGCACGAAAATCGACCGGCCCCCCATGCCATAGAGTGGCTTGCACACGGCGCGCTGGTGCTCGGCGAGGAATGCACGCATGTCCCCCATGTCGCGGGTTATCAGCGTGGGCGCGCAACACTCCGCAAACCATGCCGTGTAGACCTTCTCGTTCATGTCCCGCAGGCCCTGCGGTCGGTTGACGACCAGCGCGCCCTGGGTTTCCGCGCGCTCCAGGATGTAGGTCGCGTAGATGTACTCGGTGTCGAACGGCGGGTCCTTGCGCATCAGGATCACGTCGAATTCGCCGAGTCTCCGGGCCGCGACTTCGCCCAGCGAGAACCAGTCACCGGGGTCGTCGCGCACCTCGACCGGACGCGCGCGGCCCATCGCGACGCCATCGCGGAGCCAGATATCGCCAAGCCCCAGGCAGGACAAATCCCACCCGCGCCGCTGCGCCGCCAGCATCATCGCCAGCGTGGTGTCCTTGGCCGGCTTGATGTCCTCGATGGGGTCCATCACGACGGCGACTCGCAGGCGTTTGTCGATCATCTCTCGCTCCGGTCGGCTCGCGGGCTCGTCGCCCCGTGTGACACCGGTCATGGTATCGAAACCGGCCGATGGCAGGGCCACTCTCAATATGTTAAAAACACGCCGCGAGCACTGCCTCGCGCTTTAGCGTCGTGCTCGCGACGCGTATTACCCATTCTGGGGGTTCGACGGCATGGAAAACACTGCTGCCAGCGCCAGCCGGCCGCGATTGGCGGGGCTAAAGGTGCTGGTCATCGACGACAGCAAGACCATTCGCCGAACGGCCGAGACGCTGCTCGCGCGGGAGGGCTGCGAGGTATTCACGGCGGTAGACGGCTTCGACGCCCTGTCCAAGGTCGCCGACCACCAGCCCGACATCGTGTTCGTGGACATCATGATGCCCAGGCTGGACGGCTACCAGACCTGCTCGCTGATCAAGCACAACAAGGTGTTCCGCAGCATCCCGGTGATCATGCTGTCCAGCAAGGATGGCCTGTTCGACCGTGCCCGCGGACGGATCGTAGGCTCTGAGCACTACCTGACGAAGCCTTTCACGCGCGAGGAACTCCTGAGCGCGATCGAAGCGCACGTGCGTCGCTGACGGCCACCTGAGCGGAGGACGAACTCGTGGCACTGGTACTGATCGTGGATGATTCCCCGACCGACCTGCACGTCATGCAGCAGGCGCTCGAGCAGGGCGGGTTCCGCACGGTGTCGGCCGCGGACGGGGACGAGGGTCTGCGGATGGCCCGCGAGCTGCACCCCGACCTCATATTGATGGACATCGTCATGCCGGGCCTGAACGGCTTCCAGGCCACGCGCCAGCTCGCCAGCGATCCCGAGACGCGGGCCATACCCGTGATCATGGTGACCTCGAAAGCCCAGGAGTCGGACCGCGTCTGGGGATTGCGCCAGGGCGCGGTGGACTACCTGGTGAAACCCGTAGCCCTGGACCAGCTGTTGCGCAAGGCCCAGGCGGCGATTGCGGCCTGAAATGCAGGACGCCGGCTCATTGAGGTCGCTGCGCGATCGCCCCTACGAGTTGCTGCGCGAGCTCGACCGGCGCGCCCGTGCCGCGGCGCAGGGCAGCACCGATGCGACTGCCTCGGGCGCCGAGTGGGTGGGCATCGCGTTCCGGCTCGGTGGCGAGGCATTCCTGCTGGCGCGAGAGGAAACCCGCGAGGTCATGGGCTACCCGACGGCCGTCACGCGCGTGCCGGGCGCGAAGAACTGGATCCGCGGCCTGTCGAACGTGCGGGGCCAGCTGCTGCCGGTCATCGACGTGCGCGCATTTCTCGGCTCCGGCGGTACGACAGTCTCGCGAGCCACCCGAGTGCTGGTCGCCAATCACCGCGAGATTCCGGCCGGGCTGGTCGTGGACGAGGTGATGGGTTTCCGCAGGTTCTACGAAAGCGAGTTCTCTGCCGAACTCCCGCCGACACTGCTGCGCTGTGAGCGCTATCTCGCGGGCGCATTCAAGCGCGGCGCTGAGGTATGGCCAGTATTCAGCGTACGTGGCCTGCTTGAGAGCCAGCAGTTCCTGCAGGCCGCGGCCTCATGACAGCCACGTCCAGCCAAACCCGAACCGGGTACAACGATGATCAATAGACTCGACGCCGATCGACTGCAGCCGAACCTGATCCGCGTGGCGCTCGTCGCCGCGGCTCTCGCGGCGCTGCTATTTGCACTCCAGTGGCAGTTCGCGGACAGGCGCGCCAGCCGCGACGCTGTCGTCGCGATGCTCTCGGGCCTCGCCCAGGGCATTCCCCTCCAGGCGGGCGCAGCAGTGCGAGGTTCCGCACCTGCCTTCGATTCGCTGGCGACCTCGCGCGCGCGGCTCGAGGGCCTGGTGGTCGATGCGCGTGGCTCGGGCGAGCGGCTGCCGGGCGGCGACGACAACTGGCTCGCGATGCTCGAGCAGTCGCAGGCGGTCCTGGACGGCCGCGCGGCAGCTCTTGATACGCGGAAAGTGCTCGCCAACGTCCGCGAGCTGACGCCGCAGGTCCTGGCGGCCACCGCCAATGTCGCCAAGGCGATGGGCGGGTCGCGCCCCGAAGCCTTCAATCGACAGCTCGACCGGTTCGAAGTGCGGGCCCAGGCGATCGAGCAGGACCTCGCGGCACTGGCGGAGGGGACGACCTCGGTCGAAGCAGCCTCGCGCCGACTGGCCGAGAGCCTCGAGTTCATGGGCCAGGTCGTGGGCGGGCTGGTCGGCGACAGCAATCCGCTCGGCATCGTCGCGGCGCAGGGCCCGGCGGCGGACGCGGCGCGGCTGCTGGCCGCGGTCTTCCGCAGCGAGCAGCAGCAGGTTCGCTCGGTGATGGCGCTGGGTGACCCTCTGGAACAGCTGCAGGCGGCGGGCAATGCGCTAGTGGAGAGCGGCGGCAAGGCCGCCGCCGCGCTGCCCAGCCTGGGCGCCGGGCCGGCCGCCAGGTCGTGGTTCATGAGTCCGCTGCTGCCGCTGGCATTGCTGGTGTTCGCGATCCTCGCGCTGGTGCTGCTCGCGTTCCTGCAGCGCTCGCTCGCCACGCAGCGGCGCGCGACGGACCTGCAGGCCGTGCAGAACGAGCGCAACCAGCAGGCGATCCTGCGCCTGCTCGACGAGCTGTCGAGCCTGGCCGACGGCGACCTGACGGTCCAGGCGACGGTGACAGAAGACATCACCGGCGCGATAGCGGACTCGATCAACTACGCAATCGAGGCGCTGCGCGAGCTGGTCACCACGATCAACCACTCCGCCATCAAGCTGGACACGACGACCCGCCAGACACAGGCGCTCTCCACGCACCTCGCGAAGGCGTCATCGGCGCAATCCAACCAGATCGGCGCGGCGTCGGAGTCCATCGCGGAGATGGCCGCATCGACCGAGGAAGTATCGGGCAATGCCGAGCGCTCCGCCGACGTCGCACGCCACTCGGTGGACATCGCACACAAGGGCGGCGACGCGGTGCGCCGCACCATCGACGGAATGAACGCGATCCGCGAGAACATCCAGGAGACCTCCAAGCGCATCAAGCGGCTGGGCGAAAGCTCACAGGAAATCGGCAACATCGTCGAGTTGATCAACGATATCGCCGAGCAGACCAACATCCTGGCGCTCAATGCCTCGATCCAGGCGTCCATGGCGGGCGAGGCGGGCCGCGGGTTTGCAGTGGTCGCCGACGAGGTGCAACGGCTGGCAGAGCGCGCCGCCAATGCGACGCGGCAGATCGAGGTGCTGGTTCGCACCATCCAGGCCGACACCAACGAGGCGGTCGTCTCGATGGAGCGCACCACGACCGACGTGGTGGGCGGGGCGCTGCTGGCCGAGAACGCCGGGGCGGCGCTCGAGGAAATCGAGCAGGTCTCCAACCAGATCGCAAGCCTGGTGCAGAACATCTCCGCGAGCGCCCGGCACCAGGCGACCACCTCGCAGAGCATCTCGCGCAACATGCAGGTGCTGCGCGAAATCAGCTCGCAGACCGCCGAGAGCACCACGGCTACCTCCGACTCGATCGGCAAGCTCGCCGAGCTCGCTACGCAGCTGCGCAAGTCCGTCACGGGGTTCCGGCTGCCGGAGGGTGCGGGCGCCAGCGTGAGCGGGGAGTACCCGATGCTGCGGCCCGAGGCGCTTGCGGCCGACGAAGTCGAGCGCCTGCGCCGCGTCGGCGGTGGAGCGGGCTGACGATGTGGACCGTGCGCCGGTGACCACAGGAACCATGCTGGCCGCCAGCCCGGACGAGGCGCGCGCTTCGCTGCAACTGGTGGTGCGCGAGATCGCGACCGAGCTGAACGAGGCGCGGGCTGCGCTCGAGGCGTTTTCCGAAAATACCGCGGACCGTGCAGCGCTGCACCGCTTCGTAACGCACCTGCACGTGGCGCGAGGCGCGCTGCGCCTGGCGGAGGTCTACGGTGGCGCGCTGCTCGGCGAGGAGATGGAGCAGGTCGCGCGCTTCATCGATGGCCACGACCGCGACTCCAAGGTAGACACGGACGCGCTGGACGCGCTGATGCGCTCCATGGAGCAGTTGCCCGCGTACGTGGATCGCGTGGCATCCGGCGGACGGGACGTGCCGATCGCGTTGCTGCCGTTGTTGAACGACCTGCGGGCGGTGCGTGGCAGTTCGCTGCTGTCCGAGGGGACGCTGCTGCTGCTGAACCTGCGCTCGGACGAGCCGCCTCACCCGGCCGATGGCGCGCTGGCCGGGACCTCGATCGTCGAGCTGGCGAGACGACTGCGGCCGCGATTCCAGCTCGCACTGCTGGGTTGGATACGTGGGGAGCATTTCACCGAGAAGCTGGGCGCGCTTGCCGACATCGCCCACGAGTTCGAGCGTGCCGCGACTACGCAGCCGCTTTTCCAGTTGTGGTGGGTCGTCGGGGCAGTGATCGAAGCGCTCCAGCAGGGCGGCATCGACGCCAATGTGTCGGTCAAGCGGCTGCTCGGCAACGTCGACCGCGAGATCCGGCGCCTGCAGGAACAGGGCGAGGCGGGCTACTCGGTCACACCGCCGGTCGAGCTCCTTAACAACCTGCTTTTCTACGTCGCACGGTCGGCGAGTTCCGGTGCGAGGGTCTCCAGTGTTCGCCGCTCGTTCCGCCTCGGCGAGGTGCTCTCCTCGGGCGAGCTCGTCGACGTTGCGCCGGAAACCCTGTCCGCCCCGAGCGTCCGGCTGATGAAGACGGTCGCTGCGGCGATCCGCGAGGACCTCACCCGTGTAAAGGACGTGCTGGATATCTTCGTCCGTCGTGGGGCGACGCAGGTGGACGAGCTGGTGCCGCAGCTCGAGATGCTGCGCAAGATCGGCGACACGCTCGGTGTGCTGGGGCTGGGCGCACTCAGGGACCGCGTGCAGGGCGAGATCGACTCATTGATGCGCATCGTCGAGCAGCGCGAGCCGCCGGGCGATGCCGCACTTCTCGACATCGCCGCGGCGCTGATCGAGGTCGAGGACGGGCTCGATCCGCAACTGGTGAAGCTGATCCTGCCCGAGGCGGCTCGCGAATCGAGCGAAACTGGCGAGCCTGGCGAGCCTACCGACGAGGAGTTCCGCCAGGTCCAGGACGCCGTGTTGCGCGAGTGCATCGTGAACATGGCGCGTATCAAGGAGGCGGTCACGCATGCGCTCGCGGCTCCGTCGGAGGCGCAGGGACTGGACCAGGTGCCGCAGCTGGTGCGCGGAATCACTGCCGGGCTGCTGATGCTGGGCAGGCGTCGAGCCGTCGAGACGATGGAGGGCGTCGGCCGCGCGCTTGCGAGCATCGTGCGTCCGAACGCCAGCGCACTCGAGCCGCAGCGACTGGACCGCATGGCTGATGCGATCGTCGCGGTCGAGTACTACATGGAGATGCTGCAGGCCGGCCGATCCGACCCCTGGTTCGTGCTCGAAGCCGCGGAGAGCTGCCTGGAGGGCCTGGAGCGCGAGCCGGCAGCAGGCGGACCGGTACGTGCGTCGGCTGCCGCCGACGCTGCGGTCGAGCCTTCGCACTGGACGGAGGCACCGGCGCCTGCGGACCAGGTTGCCGCGACGCCGGTCACCGCAAGCGCACCTGCCGACGCTCGGGCCCCGACTCCTGCGCCGACACCGGAAATCGCGACCAGCGCCGACCCGGAATTCGTGCAGCTGTTCGCGGAGGAAGCGCGCGAAAGCATCCTGGTGCTGCAGGAACTGTTCCCGAAGTGGGAACACAATCCACTCGACGTCGATTCGCTCCGCGACCTGCGCCGCGTGTTCCACACACTCAAGGGCAGCGGCCGCATGGTCGGCGCGCGGCGCGTGAGCGAGTTTTCCTGGAGCATCGAAAGCACGCTGAATCGAGTCATCAGCCAGACCCTGCTGCGCTCGCCGGACGTCGTAGCGGTCGTGCGCGATGCGGTGGCAGTCCTCCCGTCACTGGTGGACGAACTCGAGTACGGCAGCGAAACGTCTGTCGACGTTACCGCGATAGCAGCCCGTGCCGACACGCTGTCGGGGCGAGAGGCCACGGCGATTCCACCGCCGGCGCCACAACCTGCACCGGAGCCCGAGCCTGCGGCGGTCGAGCCGGAGGCCGGGGAGGTGCAGGTATCGCCGCCGGAGACGGCCGGCATGGACCCCGTGTTGCGCGATATCTTCCGCAAGGAAACTGCGGGTCACGTCGGCGTCGTGCGCGATTTCCTCGCGCGCTGCACCGAGGCGGTTGCGCCATACGCCGTGACCGAGGCGCTGTACCGCGCCTGCCATACTCTCAGCGGCATCGCAAAGACCGCCGGTGCGCGCCAGGGTATCAAGGTCGCCGAGCCGATGGAGCACTACGTCCGCAAGCTCCATGACAACGGTCGAGGTCTCCCCGAGGAAGGCCTGCTGCTGCTGCGCGACACCGTGTACAGCCTCGAGAACGTAGTGGCCAACGTGGAGGAAGACACGGGCTTCTTCCCGGACCACGGCCGGCTGATCGCCGGATGGCACTCGCTCGAGCGTGCACTTGATGCCGAACTAGCGCGACTCGCCGAAGCGGGCGAGCGCACGCTGGGTGACGGCTGGGAGCGTGACGCGCCTGGGGGCGGGGCTTCCGAGCACGACCTGACCGAGCCCGACCTGCTCATGCCCGAGCTCCCGGCCGACATGTCGTTGCCGCCGGAAGAGTTGCGCACGCCGTTCGCCGCGGCGGCGGTCGTGCAGCAGCAGCAGCCGGCAGCAGCACCGGAAGCAAGTGCGACTGCCGAGCCTGAGCCGGAATTCGACGCCGACATCGCGGCGATCTTCGGCGAGGAGGCGACCGAACTTCTCGAGCTCGCCGACTCCTCGCTGGCGAACTGGATTTCGGATCGCGCGGATCGCAGCCGCATCACCGAGTTGAAGCGAGTCCTGCACACGCTAAAGGGCGGCGCGCGCATGACCGGCATACGCGCGATGGGCGACCTGAGCCACGAGGTGGAGTCGTTCCTCGGTTCGCTGGAGTCGGGTGCGGTCGCGGCTGACGAGCCTGCGATCCGGGTGCTCCAGGCCGCGCTCGACGAATTGCATGGCATGCGGGAGGCCGTAAATTCCGGACAGCCGATCGTCGCCGCGCGCGAGTTGATCGAGCGCGTGCACGCCGTTCTCACTGCCTCGGCCGCGCAGGACGCCGCGCCGTCCGTGCCCGAACTGCCTGCACAGCCTGAGCCGGAGGCTGCGGCCCCGGCGGCGGACGAAACCGTCGCAGCGATCCCGGAAGTGGAACCCCCGACGACTTCGCCGGAAGAAATCTTCATGGCGGAAGTCTTCGCTGCAGGCGAGACGGCCGCGGAGCAGCCGGAATTTGCGCCTGCGCCGGATGAACCCGCGCCGCTCGAGGCGGTCGCGGAGGTGCCGGCGCCGACCGGGCAGGTCACGCATGAGCCCCGGATCGACGAGCCCGCAGCACTGGAAGTCGAGGTACACGAGGTCGAGGCGCACGAGGTCGTTGCTCATGAGGTCGTGACGCATGAGTTCGTCGCGCATGAAGCCCTGGCGGACGAAATCGAGGCAGCGCACCAGCAAACCGCGAGCACACCGGCGGCATTCGAGACCGCTGCGACCGGCGACATCGAGGTACCGGCACTGGCGGCCCACATCGTCCTGCCGGGACGCGAACCCGTGGCTGCGCCCGAACGTCACGAGCTCGCTCGCGTTGACGCCGTGTTGCTGGATGAACTGCTGAACAACTCGGGCGAAGTGAGCATCTTCCGCGCGCGGGTCGAGCAGCAGATGACCTCGACCGAATTCAATCTTGCGGAGCTTGGCCGCACGGTTACCCGCCTGCGGGAGCAGCTGCGCAAGCTCGAACTCGAGACCGAGGCGCAGATTCTCTTCAAGCACCAGGCCGACGCCGGTGGACGCGCCGACTTTGATCCGCTCGAGCTCGACCGCTACTCGACGATCCAGCAGCTTTCGCGAGCGCTCGCCGAGTCCGTCAGCGACGTCGCGAGCATCGAGAGCCTGCTCGAGAGCGTCAACCGGGAAGGCCAGAACCTGCTGCAGCAGCAGGGCCGCGTCATCGCCGAACTGCAGAACGGACTGATGCGCACGCGCATGGTGCCGTTCCAGCGACATGCGCAGCGCCTGACGCGACTCGTGCGGCAGGCGGCGCAGGAAGCCGGCAAGAAGGCCGAGCTTGCGATAGAAGGTGGCACTGGCGAAATCGATCGCCAGGTGCTCGAGCGCATGCTGCCGCCGTTCGAGCACATGCTGCGCAACTCGGTCGTGCACGGCATCGAGCTGCCCGAGGAGCGCCTCGCGCGTGGCAAGGAAGAGACCGGCCGCATCGCCGTGCGCCTGCAACGCGAAGGTGCCGAGGTCGTGATCACGGTCGAGGACGACGGTGCCGGTCTCGACATAGATGCGATCCGCGCCAAGGCGCGGCAGATGGGCCTGCTCCGGCCGGGCCAGGACCTGACGGACGAGGAAGCGCTGCAGCTCGTGCTGGAGCCTGGTTTCTCGACTGCGCCGCGCCTCACGCAGCAGGCCGGGCGCGGCGTCGGCATGGACGTCGTCGCGACCGAGGTGAAGAGGCTTGGCGGCGGGCTGTACATAGAGTCAACGCCGGGGCGCGGCGCGCGCTTCACGATCCGGCTGCCGTTTACGCTCGCCATAACTCAGGCGCTGATCGTGCGCACCCACGACGAGTTCTACGCGCTGCCGGTCGCGACCGTGGAAGGCGTTGCGCGGATTCCCGCGACCGAGGTGCGTGCGCACCTCACCGAGGACCAGCCCACCTTCGATTACGGCGGGCACCTGTTCCGCTTCCAGTACCTGGGCTCGTTCCTGGGCAGCGGGCCGTCGGAGCTGCCCGAGACGGACGTCTCGGTGCCGGTGATCCTGGTACGCGCCGGCGAGCACTCGACCGCGCTGGTGACAGACGAGCTGGTCGGCAGCCGGGAGATCGTGGTCAAGTCAGTGGGACCGCAGGTCGCGTCGGTGCGCGGCATCTCGGGCGCGACGATCCTCGGGGACGGCCGCATCGTCATCATCCTCGACATGGGCGCGCTGGTGCGTTCGGAGTGGCGCAGTCGTGCACCGGACGTTTCCGTGCGGCCGACCCGGGACGACCGCATCTTCGCGCTGGTCGTGGACGACTCGATTACCGTGCGTCGAGTGACGCAGCGCTTCCTGGAGCGCAACGGCATGCGGGTGATGACGGCCAAGGACGGTGTCGAGGCGATGGCGCTGCTGCAGGAGCACACACCGGACGTGATCCTGCTCGACATCGAGATGCCGCGCATGGACGGCTACGAGGTCGCCTCGCACGTGCGCAATGACGCGCGCCTCGCGGACATCCCGATCATCATGATCACCTCGCGCGTGGGCGACAAGCATCGCGCGCGGGCGATAGAGCTTGGCGTCGACGACTACCTCGGCAAGCCCTACCAGGAGAGCCAGCTCCTCGACGCGATCGAACCGCTGGTGCTGGCGCGTCGCCGCCAGCTTCCCTGAGGGAAACACGACGATGAACAGCGTTTCCGAGGAGACCTACTGCCTGCTGGTGCCGCTCGCCGAGGAGCGGCTGCTGGTGCCGCGCGCCTGCGTGAGCGAGGTCATCAACTACCAGGCTCCCACGCCGATGGAAGGCGCGCCGCCCTGGTACCTGGGCACGATCGCCTGGGGCGGCCGCCGCGTTCCGCTGATGTCGTTCGAGGCGGCCTGCGGTCGCAATCCGCCGCGCGCCAGCGGCCGCACGAGGCTGGTCGTGATGCAGGCGATTTCGGGCCGGATCCCGGACGGACATTTCGCAATACTGACCCAGGGCTTTCCGCAGCTCGTGCGGCTGAGCCCAGAGGTGATCCACGCCGACGATTCGCGTAGTTTCGGCGAGCGTGGACCGGTGATCTGCCAGGTCCGGATGGTGAACGAATATCCGCTCATCCCGGACTTCGAGCACATCGAGCAGATGATCAGCGACGAAACCCGCGCGGCCTGATCGCTGCGATCCCGCGCTGCGCGCAGCGTCCGAAGCCTTCTGCTCTCCGTCCCTGTGGCGACGAGTGCATAATTACAGCGAGCAGGCATTGATCCAGGAGCAGTTCATGGTGAGCAGATACAGGATTCTCGGCATCCTCCTGGGCATGGCCTGCGCGGCAGCCGTCCCGGCCCAGACCCAGCAGCCGGCGCCGCAATCGCTGTCATCGTCGCTCGGCGTCGTCGTGTTCCCCGCCAAGGGCCAGAGCGCGCAGCAGCAGAGCCAGGACGAAGGCGAGTGCTACGCCTGGTCGAAAGGGCAGACTGGCATCGATCCGATGGCACCGCCGCCCGCGGCCGCTGCGCCGCCGCAACAGGCGGCACAGCCCGCTCCTGCGGCGACGGGATCGCGAGTGCGGGGTGCGGCCCGGGGTGCAGCTGCCGGTGCGATCATCGGCGAGGTCGCGAGTGACGACGCTGGCAAGGGTGCGGCGATCGGCGCGACGGCAGGCACGCTGAAGGGCGGGGCAGATGCACGCAAGCAGAAGGCGGCCGCCGAAGAGCAGGCATCCCAGCAGCAGCAACAGGCCGCCGAGCAGGCAACAGCCCAGCAGCAGGCGGCCGCGCAGCAGCAGAAGGACACCTTCAACAAGGGTTTCGCAGCCTGCCTCGAGGCCAAGGGCTACACGGTCAAGTAGCCTGGACTCGCGAAAGTACGCGTCCTCCCGGCCGACCGCGCCGTCTGCGTCCGGCGCGGGAGTGACGAACTCCAGCCTGAGCGACGCTTCGGCCGCCAGCGCGGACCGAACGCCCGCACTTGGCTTTTCCCCGCCAATCCCCTACGGTTCGCAGCGCGGCAGGCAACAGCCGACCGCGAATTCACCAACCCACGAGGTCTAACGTACCCAGATGGCAAAAGCTAAAAAATCCGCCAGGAAGCCTGCTAAGAAAGTCGCCCGGAAGGCCGCCCGCAAGAAGGCCGCCCCGAAGGCCCCGCAGTCGATCAAGAGCGTACTGACCAAGTCCGCGCTGGTCGCTCACCTCGCCGATGCAGCGGAGGTAGCCGCGAAGGACGCGCGCTCATTGCTCGCCGCACTCGAGAACACAATCGTCGCGTCGATTGGCAGAAAGAGCGCCGGCACCTTCATTCTGCCGGGACTGCTGAAGATCACCGTCACCAGCGTTGCTGCGAAGCCGGCGCGCAAGGGCATCAACCCGTTCACCGGGGAGCCTACGATCTTCAAGGCCAAGCCCGCCACGGTGAAGGTGAAGGTGCGTCCGATGAAGAGGCTGAAGGACGCTGCAAAGGGCTGACGCTTCACGCTCGTTGCACGATGGTGGGCTGTTGAATAACTGAATTCAACAGCCTGCTGTCGAGCCACCGATACCCGCAGTCGAGGGCAGATGAACACGAAGAACCTTTTTGACCTGGCCGGCAAGGTGGCGCTGATTACCGGCGGATCGCGCGGCCTTGGCCTGCAGATGGCCAGCGCGCTCGGCGACATGGGCGCGAAGGTCGCCATCACCGCGCGCAAGGCCGACGAACTGGCCGAGGCGAAATCGCATCTCGAGGGGCGCGGCATCGACGTCCTCGCCGTGACAAACGACCTCTCCGACGCTGGCGGTATTCCCGCGCTGGTCAACGGCGTGGTGAAGCACTTCGGCACCATCGACGTCCTGGTCAACAACGCGGGTGCCACCTGGGGCGCGCCGGCGGAGGACTACCCGTCCGAGGCCTGGCACAAGGTCATGAACCTCAACGTCAATGCGTTGTTCTTCCTGACCCAGTACGTCGGCAAGCACGTCATGATCCCGAAGCGCGCCGGCAAGATCATCAACATCTCGTCGATCGCCGGGCTGGGCGGCAACCCGCCAGGCATGTCCACCATCGCCTACAACACCAGCAAGGGCGCCGACATCAATTTCACGCGAGCCCTTGCCGCTGAATGGGGCAGGTACAACATCAACGTGAATGCGATCTGCCCGGGGTTCTTCCCGTCAAAAATGTCGGCGGGCCTGCTCGACAAGTTCGAAAAGATGGCGATCGCCATGACCCCGCTGCAGCGGATCGGCGGCGATGACGACCTCAAGGGCGTCGTCGTGTTCCTGGCTTCCGAGGCCTCGCGCCACGTCACCGGGCAGTACCTGGCCGTCGATGGAGGCGTGAGCTGCTGCTGATCGCTGCCTGTCCCGGGGCCGGGGGATACATGGAGAAGTTGCGCCGGACCAGGTTCTGCATGCTGGCCGGAGGGAGGGACGGGTGACCGAGTCGACCACACCGGAAGGCGAAAGCACCTGGGCCAAGCTGCGCCGCCGCAAGGTGGTGCAGTGGGGCATCGTCTATGCGGCCGGTGCCTGGGGATTCCTGCAGGGCCTCGAGTACGCCAGCAGCACCTTCGACTGGCCGCGCCAGATCCAGCAGTTGTCGACGCTTGCACTGCTGACTGGTCTACCGGTCGTCCTGGTCCTCGCCTGGTACCACGGCGACCGCGGCGAGCAGCGCGTCACGCGCACCGAGCTCGCGATACTGACGTTGCTGTTCCTGCTCGGTGGCGGTCTCTTCTGGCGTTATCAAGCGGCGAGTGAACCGAGTCAGTCCACGACGCCGACGGCGGCCGCCCCGGCCCGTGCTGCGGCAGCGACCGACTCGGGCCCCTCCATTGCCGTGCTGCCATTCGAGAATCGCAGCAAGGTCGAGGATGAAGCATTCTTCGTCGATGGCATTCACGACGACATCCTGACGCAGCTCTCCAAGATCAGCGCACTCAAGGTGATCTCGCGCACCTCGGTCGAGCAGTTCCGCGACACCAGGCTACCAACGAAGACCATCGCGGATCAATTGGGCGTCAAGAGCATTCTCGAGGGCGGTGTGCAGCGCGCCGGCAACCGCGTGCGCATCAACGTGCAGTTGATCGATGCGGCCACGGATGCCCATCTCTGGGCCGAGACCTACGACCGTGAGCTCACGGCCGAGAATATCTTCGCCATCCAGACGGAATTGTCGGCGGCGATCGCCGCTGCGCTCGAGGCAGCATTGACGCCCGCCGAGAAGGCGCGCGCCGCGGTAGTGCCGACGCGGAGCCTGAAGGCCTGGGAGGCCTACCAGCTCGGCAGGCAGCGCATGGCCGGCCGCACCATCGGCGGGCTTGCGGAGGCCGGCAGGTTCTTCCAGCAGGCCATCGACCTCGACCCCAGGTTTGCGCTGGCATACGCGGGCCTCGCGGATTCACTTGCGATAAGCACCAGCCAGGGCGCGCCCCTCGTCGCAACGCTCCAGCAGGCGCAGGCGGCGGCCGAGACCGCGCTCGAGATCGACGCGGGACTGTCCGAAGCGTGGAATTCGTCGGGGCTGATCGCCGAAATTCGCGAGCAGTACGAGCGCGCGGAGCCGATGTATCGTCGAGCGATCGAACTCGATCCGAACAATGCGATGGCTTTCAAGTTCTACGGCGGCATGCTGGTGTCGACATTGCGCATCGATGAGGGCGTGCGCAGCCTGCAGCGAGCGGCCAGCCTCGATCCGTTGTCGGCAATCGTGCAGGTCAACCTTGCCGACGCATTGCAGGCGCAGGGCAGCTTCGCTGAAGCAGCGGCCCATTACCGTCGGGCGATCGAGATTGATCCGGGGATGCCGGCGGCGTATGCAATGCTGGGATCATGTTTCGCCGATGCCTTCACTCGCTACGCCGACGCTGTACCTCTGGCACAGAAGGCGATCGACCTGGATCCCGATAGCCCACTCTGGCCGGGGCTGCTCACATGGCTCTACATAAATCTCGGCGACCGGCGCTTGGCGCTCTCGACCATCGAGCAGGCAGCCAGGCGTTGGCCTAACGACAGCGGTTTCCAGTTCTGGTTGGCCGTCCGCGGCCTGTTGCAGGGCGACGATGCCGGAGCCGTGCGCCTTGCGGAGCGTTTGCTCGCGCTGCAGCCCCGAAGCGACGGTGCATTGTTCATTCTTCGCGACGCCGATCTCCGCAACGGCCGTCCCGATGAGGCGCTCGCGCGCTATCGGCAGGCGTACCCGGAACTCTTCGTGGCCGGTGCGCCACACCTCGACCAGTCGAACTACAATGCCGCGATCGACGTCGCGCTCGTGCTGCAGAGGCGCGGCGACGCAGCAGGAGCCAAGGTCCTGCTCGACGCGGCGATGCGGGTGATCGAAAAGCTGCCCAGAATGGGCTCCGAGGGGTCCGGTATCTCGGACGTGCAGATCCTTGCACTGCGTGGCGAGAAGGCGAAAGCGCTCGCCGCATTGCGGAAAGCCGAGCAGACTGGCTGGCGTAGTGCCTGGTGGTACCGCGGTGAGTTCGACCCGAGCCTCGAATCGATACGCAACGAACCCGAATTCAGGGCCGTGTTCGCCGACATCGAGCGCGACATGGCCCGTCAGCGCGCCGAACTCGCCGCTCGTCCGAAGGACGCGCCGCTGGTTCTTGACCCGGCTCACTGACGTTTCGCCGCGCTGCGGCGCAAACAGGTTCACGTCGCCCAGGCGCGTCATTTCTTTGTCGGCGCCTTCCGGGTCATAATCGGTTCATACCTGTACCGTCCGCCTCAGGTCGGGTCGTCTGGTCAAAACGGTCGCGGACGCAATTCGAGCCGCCGCGGCATCCAGCGGCGGTGAGCATTCAGTGCAATGAACTTCGAGGTCGTGATGCCAACCCTGTCCCTGCGCGCTGTAACGAGCAAGAACCTGCAGATTCCCGGTACCGATGCCTGGCATGCGGCGCCGGGCGATCCCGCCCTCACGGTGATGACGGATTTCCGCGAGCGCGCGTCGGTGACGGTCGGAGAAACCGAGACCATCGATGCAGCGCTCGAGCACATGAAACACAATGGTGTGCGCTGTGCCTTTGCGATCGACGAGGCGCATCGCGCCGTGGTTGGTCTGATCACCGCCTACGACATCATGGGCGAAACGCCCATGCGGCACATGCAGCAGACCGGGAGCCCGCGGCACAAGGTCCAGGTCCGGGAAATCATGCAGGGTGTGGCCGAGTGGCGGGTCCTTGACGTCAAGGACCTGGAACAGGCGACGGTGGCGGAGGTTTCCCGACTGTTCGACAAGACGGGGCTGACGCACATCGCAGTAATGGAATCCGGCGAGAGCGGCGTGCAGCGCCTGCGGGGTCTGCTTTCCGGTGCGAAGCTCCGGCGATTGCTGTCGAAGTGATCGACAGGAGACCACGCTGACGAGTGCTGGCAGCTCCAGCCGCGAAATCGATTCGACCCTGACGTCAATCCGCAGCGCGGCTAGCGCAGGTCCCCCCACATCGACTGCAGCACCGCGAGCGCGACGATTCCCGCGGTCTCGGTGCGCAGCACCCTGGGCCCCAGTCGCACTGCCTTGAAGCCAGCCTGTTCGGCGGCCAGCAGTTCACCATCCTCGAAGCCCCCTTCCGGCCCGATCAGCAGTTCCACCCGGGTCGGCGTCTCGCCGAGCGTCGCCAGCGATTCGACAGCGGCGGGACTAGGCACCAGTCGCAGGCCGTCGCGCGGGGAATCCGCCAGGTATCGATCGAGGTTCAGCGGGACATGGACCTGCGGCAAGACGCTGCGCCCGCTCTGCTCGCAGGCGCTCACGACGACTGCCTGCCAGTGTCGGAGCTTGGCCACGGCCTGGCGCTCATCGAGACGCACGACGCTGCGCGTGGAGAACACCGGCGCGATGGCGCGGACGCCCAGCTCGGTCGCCTTCTGCAGGGTGAGGTCCATCCTCTCGCCGCGCGAAACCGCCTGCACCAGTGTCACCGCGAGCGGCGACTCGCGCCGGACCTCGGCTGCCTCGCCGACGCGCACCCGCACCCTGCTGCCTTCGATCGCGACGACCTCGCAGTGGAAGTCCCGTCCGCTGCCGTCGAACGCTACGACCGGCGCACCGGCACGCAATCGCAGCACGCGCGCGACGTGGTTCGCAGCCGAGGCGGGCAACGCGACCTCCGCACCCGGAGCGAGTGCGGTCTCGCAGTAGACGCGGCTCAATCGCACGTTGCGACCTCTATTCCTGAGCGCGCAGTCGAGACCAGCGCGTCGATCTGGTCCGGCTCGATCACGTAAGGCGGCATGAAGTACACGACGTTGCCGATCGGCCGCAGCAGGGCCTCGTGCTCGAGCGCATGGCGGTAGACGCGCAGGCCCCGGCGTTCCTGCCAGTCGAAGGGCGTGTTGCGGTTGCCGTCGCGGGCGAGCTCGACCGCGACGATCATGCCGCGCTGACGCACCTCGGCGACGTGCTGCAGCTCCGTGAGCGCTGCGCAGCGCTCGCCCAGGTGCCCGGCCAGCGCCCGATTTCGCTCGATCACGCGGTCCTCGTCGAAGATAGTGAGCGTGGCCAGCGCCGCGGCGCAGGCAAGCGGGTTGCCCGTGTAACTGTGCGAGTGCAGGAACGCCCGCAGCTGCGAGTACTCGTCGTAGAAGGCCTCGTATACGCGCTCACCGGCCAGCACCACCGATAGCGGCAGGTACCCGCCTGTGAGCCCTTTCGACAGGCACATGAAATCTGGCGAGATACCCGCCTGCTCGCAGGCGAACATGGTGCCCGTGCGCCCGAAGCCCACCGCGATCTCGTCGGCGATCAGGTGCACGCCGTGCCGGTCGCACGCCTCGCGCAGCAGCTTGAGATACACGGGGTCGTACATGCGCATGCCGCCCGCGCACTGCACCAGCGGCTCGACGATCACTGCACAAACCTCGTCTGCGTGCCGGGCCAGCGTCTCCTCCATGACAGCGAAAATGTGCCGTGCATGATCGGCTTCGCTTTGTCCCGGCTCGCGGCCGTAGGCATCCGGCGAGGACACCGTGATCACGTCCATCAGCAGCGGCTGGTAGATCTCGCGGTAGAGCTCGACGTGGCCGACTGCGAGAGCGCCGAGCGTCTCGCCGTGGTAGCTGTTCGAGAGCGTTATGAACCGGCGCTTGCCGGTGCGCCCGACATTGCGCCAGTAATGGAAGCTCATCTTGAGCGCCACTTCGATCGCGCTCGATCCGTTGTCGGCGAAGAAGCAGCGGCTGAGTCCATGCGGGGCGATCGCGACCAGCCGCTCGGCGAGCTGGATCGCAGGCTCGTGGGTGAAGCCGGCCAGCATCACGTGTTCGAGGCGACCGAGCTGCGTCGCCACCGCTGAGCTGATGCGCGGGTTCGAGTGGCCGAACAGGTTGACCCACCAGGAGCTGACCGCGTCGAGATAGCGCCGACCGTCGTAGCCGTGCAGCCAGACGCCCTCGCCGCGCGCGATCGGGATCATCGGCAGCCACTCGTGGTCCTTCATCTGCGTGCACGGGTGCCAGACGACGCGCAGGTCGCGCTGGGCGAGGTCGTTCGGGTTGTTCATCCGGTGTCCGCGTGTGGCGATTGGCTTCATTCTAATCGGCTTCGCGCGGTGGCGGGCGCCGCATCGCGCGTGCATCATTGCGGCATGCGACACACAGAGGCGAGGCCTGTCGAGCGATCGGGATCCGGCCTCGACGTCCGGGCCGGATGGCTGGACGCCGCGCGGTGTGTGCCCTCACCGAACTGCGACGATCGACCGGCGGGCGTCGTGCCCGAGTTGATCGTCGTGCATGGCATCAGCCTGCCGCCGGGTGATTTCGGGGGGCCGTGGATCGACGCGCTGTTCACCAACAGCCTGCCGCCGGACGCCCACCCTTACTTCGCGCAGGTGGCATCGCTCAGGGTCTCGGCACACGCGCTGGTGCGGCGTGACGGAGAGATCGTCCAGTACGTGCCGTTCCACAGGCGCGCCTGGCACGCCGGCGCATCGGCATGGCACGGGCGCCAGCACTGCAACGATTTTTCCGTCGGCATCGAGCTGGAGGGAACCGACACGCGTCGCCTACGAGCAGGCGCAGTACTCGGCACTGGCGCGGCTGGTGGCGGTGCTGTGCCAGGCGTATCCGACGCTTTCCGTCGAACGGATGGCCGGTCACAGCGACGTCGCGCCGGGTCGGAAATCGGATCCCGGAATCGCATTCGACTGGCCGCTGCTCCGCGCGCTGGCGCGATACGAGCTGGAGGTGGCCGCATGAGCCTCATCGCACTGCTGCTGGCACACCTGGTCGAGTACGGACTCACGACCGTGCTGCACCTGAGGGAACCACGCTGGCTCGACAGCTATTGCGACTGGGCCGAGAAGCTGCTGGCCGGGAGGCGCGGCTGGCTGCTGGTGGTGGTCGCTGCGTTCCTGCTGCTGTTGCCTGCAATACCGGTCGGTTACGCCTACGTGCTGCTTGGCTCGCACCTGCTCGGCCTGCCACAGCTGGCGTTTGCGGTCCTTGTGCTGCTGCTGTCCTTCGGGCCCAGGGACCTTCGCGTCGAGGTCCAGGACTACCTTGCCGCACTCGACCGCGGCGACCGCGACGAGGCCGCGCGGCGCGCGACCGAACTTCTCGAGGCCGACGCGGCGGGACGCGGCGCGGGCCTGCGCGAAGCGGTCGAGGAAGCGATCTTCGTGCAGGCCAACAACCGCATTTTCGGTGTCGTGTTCTGGTTCGTCGTACTCGGCCCGGCCGGGGCGTGGCTGTTCCGCGTGAGCGACCTGATGAGGCGTCGTGCGGCGTTCGAGGCCGTGCGCCGCGGTGCGCCGGTCGAGCGTGGCAGCTTCGACTGGGCGCTTGCGTTACTCCACGGCATGCTGGCGTGGATCCCGGCGCGTCTTGCCGCTGGCGCCTATGCGCTGGCCGGCAGCTTCGAGGATGCCCTCGGTAACTGGCGCGTCACCGTGGACAGCGTGGGCACCGGAATCCTCGACCGTTCGGAGGACCTGCTGGCGCGCGTGGGCAAGGGCTCGCTGCAAGCTGGCCTTGCTTCCGTGGCACCTGGTGATCTCGACAGGGCAGCAGCGGCAGGCGCATGGCGCATCGTGTCGCGCGCGGTCTGGATCTGGCTTGTGTTCGTCGCGATCCTGGTGCTGGCAGGTCGTGCCACGTGAGGTTGTGGCCGGTCGTGTTTGCGCTGGCATTGGTCGCAACCGCAGCCTGGCCCGCGGCGCAACCGCGGATCATCAGTCTCGCGCCGAACCTGACCGAGCTCGCCTACGCGGCCGGTGCCGGAGGGACGCTGGTCGGCACGGTCGAGTACAGCGACTACCCTGACGCAGCGCGAGCGCTGCCCAGGGTCGGCGACGCCTGGCGCGTCGATCCGGAGCGGGTGCTGGCGCTCAAGCCGGACCTGGTGCTTGCCTGGCCGTCCGGTACGCCTGTCGACACGATCACCCGGCTCGAGTCACTGGGTCTGCGCGTAGTTTCGATCCCGACCTATCGGCTCGCCGACGTGGCGACAGCGCTGCGCACGATAGGCAGGATCGCCGGCACCTCGGCCGTCGCAGAAGCGTCGGCCACCGCCTTCGACGCCAGCGTCCGGCGGCTGCGCGCCGACCACGCCGGGGCGCCGGTGGTCAGCGTGTTCATCGAGATCGACGATGAGCCGCTGTTCACCGTCAACGGCAGGCACGTCATCAGTGAAATAGTCGAGTTGTGCGGGGGGCGCAACGTGTTCGCGGAACTGCCGCAGCTCGCGCCGCCGGTGTCGCTCGAGGCCGTGCTCGCGCGCGATCCGCAGGTCATCCTCAGCACCGATGACACGATCGCCGATCCGCTGGCGCTGTGGCGACGCTGGAACCGGATATCCGCCGTGCGCGACGGGACGATCTATTCGATGTCGTCGGACACACTCACGCGCGCGACGCCGCGGCTGGCCGACGGCGCGCGCGAGGTCTGTGCGGCGCTGGACGACGCGAGGGCAAAAAGGCCAGGGCAGACGGGGCGCTAGCCCTGGACTCGCTGGCGCTGGTTCCAGAGCACTTCGCTGCCGGATTCATGCCTCGCGAGCACGCGCGCGACCACGAACAGCAGGTCGGACAGGCGATTGAGGTAGCGGGCGACTTCGGGCGCGACGGGCTCGACCCGCGACAGCGCCCAGACCCTGCGCTCGGCGCGTCGAGTCACGGTTCGCGCAAGATGGCACGCAGCGGCCGCGGGACCACCGCCTGGCAGTATGAATTCCTTGAGCGGCGGCAGCGCCTCGTTGAACCGATCCAGCACCTGCTCGAGCTTCTCCACGTCGGAATCTGTAATCGCGCGATGGCCCGGCATGCAGAGTTCGCCGCCGAGTTCGAACAGCTCATGCTGCACGGCGGTCAGGCAATCGACGACGTCGGCCGGCAGTCCGACCACGGCCAGCACCATGCCGACCGCGCTGTTCGCTTCGTCCACGGTTCCGTACGCCTCGACGCGCAGGTGCTCCTTCGGCACGCGCATGCCGTCGCCGAGTCCCGTGCTGCCGTCGTCGCCGGTGCGGGTGTAGATCCTGCTCAGCCGGTGTCCCATTATCGTCCCGTCCGCATCGCGCTGGTTGATGCCGAGTATGCGCCGCGCGAACCGGCACTGTCCCCGCCCCGCTGCTCGACGATGCGGGCAGGCTGGCTGCCGGCGCCCATCGAGTAACCGACGGTCACGTACAGGCCGCGGTCCGGGGTGTTGAAGTTGTCCGCGAGTTCGTACTGCTCGTTGAGCGCGTTCTCGAGCCGCGCCGACACGGTCAATGCAGGTGTCGCGTGCCAGCGCGCCGTCAGGTTCAGCAGCACGTAGCTCGAGAGCGTCACGGGCTCGGGGTAGCCGAAATCCTTGCGCTCGCCGGTCGCGAGCAGGTCCACGCCGAGGTCCACCGGGCCGAAGCTTCGCGAGGCGTTGATGGTCAGGCTGTTCTCCGCCCGGCGCAGCAGCCGCTCGCCGGTGGTCACGTTACGGGGATTCTGGTGTATCGCCTCGACTCGTGCCTGCCATGGGGCCGCGGCGTATTCCCATGCAGCCTCGACGCCTTCGATGCGCGCCAGGTCCACATTCTCCAGTTGTCCGGCGAACGGGTCGGTGGGATCGGCGGCCCAGACGATCAGGTCGTCGATCTCATTGCGGAACCATCCGAGCGACACGGCCTGCGTGCCGCTCAGCCGGTGGCGCACGCCGGCTTCGAGGTTGAACGATCGCTCCGGTACCAGGTCCGGGTTGCCGCCGTAGCCGTATCGGTCGGTCGCATCCGGCACCCGGTAACCGGTGCCGCCGAGCCCGTACAGCAGCGTTGAATCGGCAAGCATGTAGCCGTACTCGAGGTTCCAGGTCCACGCATCGCCCGCGGTCTCGTGATCCGTGTAGCCGATCGCCGCGAGTGCCCGATGGGCGCCGGCCGCCACCTGGTCCTGCACATAGAGGTTCACTGCATTCGTGTCCGACTTGAACTGGTCCCCGTACGAGCGGCTGCTGGCGCGTTCCTGCGTCACCATAGCGCCGGTGCTCAAGGTCTGCGACGCGATACGCCAGTCGACTTGCGCGTCGATGGTGTCGCGACGTGTGCGCAGGTAGTCGGCCGACTGGTTCTGGTCGATGCTGTCGTCGAAGTGGCTCGCCGTGAAATTCGCGGACAGCGCGTCGCCGAGCGGAACGCCGACCCGCAGCGCGATCGTCGAGTTGGCGAAATCCTGGTCGACGGGCGCGAGGAAATAATCCGAGTAGCTGGTGGTGCCGGCAGCACGCCAGTAGCTCAGTGCGACGTCCGCTGGACCGACGTCGCCGCGCAGCGTCGCCGTGCCGCTCAGGTTGTGAAAGCCGCGATCGACGTCGTCGTCGCTGCGCGTCGGGAAGCCCTGGCTGTCGATCCAGGCCACACCGAGGCCGAGTTGAGCGGTACCAATCGACATGCCGCCGTTGAGGCTGGCCTGCTCGGTGTCGTAGGCGCCGTAACCGGCTTCGGCCGTCCATCGGTCGGCCGCCTCGCGGCGCGTGATAACGTTGATCACGCCACCGATCGCGTCCGTGCCCCACAGGGCCGATCGAGGGCCTTTGACCACCTCGATGCGCTCGATCAACGACGGGTTGATGCTCTGCAGGGCGGCCAGCCCGATCGTCCCGGGGTTGATTCGTATGCCGTCCACCATCACCAGCGTCTGGTTGCTGTTGGCGCCGCGGATGAATACCGCGGTGGTCTGCCCGGGGCCACCGTTGCGCCCCAGGTCCAGGCCTGCGTGAAACCTCAGGATGTCACCAGGATCGGTCGCGCCGCTCAGCTCGATCGCGTCGCGGCTGACCAGGACTGTGGACGCGAGCACTTCGCTTTCTGGCAGTGGCATTCGCGTGGCGGTGACGACGAGTTCTTCGTCAGCCAGTTCTCCGCCGGCGGCTGCCGCTACAGCGACAGGCGCAGCGGCGACCAGCGCCCCGCATGCCAGCCTCACTGGAATGCGCAGCGAAATGAAAAATCGACGCATCATCCGAACCCCCATGCACGCCCGCAGGGACAGTTGCTGGCCAGCATCGTGGGGGAGTGGGTCGGGGGCGCGGACGGCGCAATCCCGGCCGTTCGCCCTCCGCGAAGCTGGACTCGTCCGGCAGGCCGGTCTCCGGGCTTTCGAGTGGACCTCCTCAGGTCCCGCCTGCATCCCCTTCCCGCGCGTTGCGCAGTGGGTGCCGGATATTCCGTCCGGCTGATGCGGGCTCGACTCGACTACCGTTGCGGGGGCAGCGCCGGAATCTGACCGGCTTCCCGTACTCCCGCGCCATTAAGCGCGGGATCACCTACAGGTGCGGGCACCTTAAGGAGCGAGTGCAGCCGGGTCAAGCGTGGAATGTCCGGGCCCGGGGGAACTGGTGCGCAGGGAGGGGAATCTCTGGGCAAAAGCGCGAAAGCGCGCAGTCCTGGCGCGGGGGTGCCTGGGCCGCCGGGACGCGCCGTATTCAAAACGGCGATAATCGGGTCGCTTCCGACTCCATGGCCGCTACCTCCAATCCCCGGGGCTGAAAGATGACTCATTCCATCCACCTTGCCGCCGCCCTAGAGGCCGCGCACGCGGCGGCTGACGTGGTTCGCCACTACTACCAGTCGAACCTGGCGATCACGATCAAGGCCGACAAGTCCCCGGTGACGGAAGCAGACGTCGAGACCGAGAAGACCATCCGCGCGATCCTGGCTGCGAAGTTCCCGCAGCACGGCTTCTACGGAGAGGAGACAGGGTCGAGCGGGCTCGATGCCGAATACGTCTGGATCGTGGACCCGATCGACGGGACCAAGGCATTCGTCCGTGAGTACCCGATGTTCTCGACGCAGATCGCGCTGATGCACAAGGGCAAATTGATCGTTGGCGTGTCCTCGGCGCCGGTCTACGGCGAGCTGGCCTTCGCCGAAATCGGCGTCGGCGCGTGGCTGAACGACGAGCCGATACGCGTGAGCAACGTAGGCGAGATCGAAGCCGCGGCGCTCTCGACCGGCAACCTCAAGACGCTGGCGACCGGTCCACAGTGGCCTGCCTTCGGCCGGCTGGTCGGCAGGCTCAGCCGGATCCGTGGCTACGGCGACTTCCTGCATTACCACCTGCTCGCGTCGGGCCGGATCGACGCGGTCGTCGAGTCAGACGTGAACGTCCTCGACGTCGGCGCATGCGCAGTGATCGTCGAGGCGGCGGGCGGTCGATTTACCAGCCTGGACGGCGGCAGCTTCGGGATCGACGGCCGGGACGTGCTCGCGACCAACGGCCGCTTGCACCAGCCGGTGCTCGACGCGATCAGGGACTGACGGGCAGGCTGCCGCCCGAGGCCAGGAGCCTGGCGTGCTGGTGCGGCAGCGCAAGCGAGAAATGTATATTCAGCGAGGAGAAGACCATGACAGCCAGAAAGATCATTGCCGTTGTCGGGGCAACGGGCGCCCAGGGCGGAGGGCTCGTGCGCTCGATCCTGGCCGATACGGACGGACCTTTCGCGGTCCGGGCGATTACCCGGGACACTGGCTCGACCGCGGCAAAGGCCCTGGCAGACGCGGGTGCCGAGGTGGTCGCCGCGGACATCGACGACGCGGCGAGCCTGCGCCGCGCATTCGA
Organism: uncultured Gammaproteobacteria bacterium; assembly: GCA_963793005.1. Taxonomy (GTDB): domain Bacteria; phylum Pseudomonadota; class Gammaproteobacteria; order Steroidobacterales; family Steroidobacteraceae; genus RPQJ01. Next base: position 1,202,305 of record CAWBYP010000002.1, on the reverse strand, counting down.
TGGCGTGCATGGAGCCTACTGCGTCACGTTCTTCTGGGCGCATTTTTCGCCCGAGAAGGAGATTGCGGAGGCCCACGCCATGGCGGGTGCGGCGCGCGATGCAGGTGTCCGGCACGTCGTCTGGTCCACGCTGGAGGATTCACGCCGCTGGATTCCACTTGATGACAATCGCATGCCGACGCTGATGGGACGCTACAAGGTTCCTCACTTCGACGCCAAGGGCGAGGGCGACCAGGCGTTCCGCGACTCGGGAGTGCCAACGACCTTCCTGCTGACCTCGTTCTACTGGGACAACCTGGTTCATTTCGGCATGGGCCCGAAGCGCGGCGCGGACGGGAAGCTCGCCTTCGTACTGCCGATGGGCGACCGGAAGCTACCGGGCATCGCCGCCGAGGACATCGGCCGTTGTGCCCACGGAATTTTCCGCCGCGGTGCGGAACTCACCGGCCGCACGGTCGGAATCGCGGGGCAGCACCTCACCGGGGCGGAAATGGCGGCCATGCTTTCCGAAGCGCTGGGCGAGGAGGTGCGTCATGACCCGGTTACGCCGGCCGTGTTTCGCGGCTTTGGATTCCCGGGCGCCGACGACCTGGGCAACATGTTCCAGTTCAACCAGGACTTCAGCGACGAGTTCTGCGCAGCACGCAGTGTGGAGTTCTCGCACTCGCTGAATCCGGCGCTGCAGACCTTCGACTCCTGGCTCAAGGAAAACGCGACTCGAATTCCGCCCGGGTGAGGGCCACCGAGGCGGCCAAGCGGCTGCCCGGCGCGCTAGACTTCGCCCATGATCATCTTGCTGGTCGAGGACGATCGGGACCTCGCTGCGAACCTGGGTGAATTCCTGGAGTCCGTCGGGCACCAGGTGGACTACGCGGCCGATGGATCGATTGCTATCCAGCTGTGCTCCAGGAACCGGTACGACGTCATCGTGCTCGACGTGGGGCTTCCCGGCATGAGCGGGCTGGAAGTCTGCCGGCGTCTGCGCACGGAAGCCCGCCTGGCCACACCGGTCCTCATGCTCACGGCCCGCGACCTCGAATCGGACGTGCTGGCCGGGTTTGAGGCGGGCGCGGACGACTACATGCGCAAGCCATTCTCCCTGAAGGAGCTCGCCGCTCGCCTGTCGGCAATTGCCAGGCGTGGACGAGCGAGCGGCGGCCCGCTCAGCGTGGCCGACCTGGTGCTCGACGTGGACACGCTGTCCGTGCGCCGCGGGGACACCAGGCGCAGCCTGACGCCGTCGGGACTTCGCATCCTGGAAATGCTGATGCGAACTGCGCCCGGTGTCGTATCGCGCGAACAACTGGTGGAACTGCTGTGGGGCGAGGCGCCGCCCGCGTCGGATGCGGCGTTGCGGGCGCACATACACGTGCTGCGCCAGGCCATCGATCCGCCTGACCTGCCGCGCCTGCTGCACACCATCCACGGTGTCGGCTACCGGCTCGCGAACGATGCCGACCCACGCTGAGCATTCGCTTCGCCGCCGCTTCCTGTGGGCGCTGCTCGGTGTCGCCGCGCTGCTGGTGGCAACGTTCGGCATTGCGCTGGGGTTGTTCGTCCAGGTATTCGAGCACGAGCTGCTAGAGCGCGTCGTGACGATGGAGCTCGACGAGATGCCGGGTCGCACGACGACCCTGGACGCACAGCGGTCGGGCGAGCGGGTAGCAGGCATGAGGCACTGGACGGTGCCGGCCGCCGAGCTGCAGCGCCTTCCCGCGCCACTGCGTGAAATGCCGGCTGGCCTGCGCGAGATCGAGTGGGATGACGGGGTAGACGTGCTCGCCGGCAAGCGGATCGCAGACGGATACATCTACGCGGTAGTGATGGACATCGGCAATGTCGAACGCCTAGAACAGCGGCTGATACGCATCGGAGCGGGCTCTGCGGTCATTGCAGTCCTGCTGTCGCTACTGCTCGCCGCAAGGCTCTCGCGCACCGCATTGCAGCCTATTTCCACGCTGGTGGAGCGCATCAGGACCCTGGATCCGGAAAACCCGGGGCCGCCGTTCGAAACCGGCCGACAGACCACGGAGACGCGGGCGATTGCGCAGGCGATGGACGGCTACCAGGGCAGGATCACTCACCTGCTAGAGAGGGAACGTTCGTTGACCGACGACATCAGCCACGAGCTTCGGACGCCGACCTCGGTGATCGCCACCGCCTCGGAACTGCTGCTGAACGATTCGACGGTCGCTGGAGCGGCGCGCGAGCGGGTCGGGAGGATCGCGCGCGCTGCCCGGCGCACGATGTCGGTGGTAGACGCGCTGCTGTTCCTCGGCCGGGGTGGATCGGGAGCCATGGCTGTCCGCGTCGACCTGCGCGAGGTCATCAACGAAACGGTGGAGGTGTTCCGGCCGCTCGCAGAGGGGAAGGGACTCGAACTGCTCGTCGATTGCGGCGAACAGCAATGGATCAGCGCACCACCCGAAACCGCGGCAATCGTGCTGCGTAACCTGGTCGAGAACGCGATCCGGTTTACCGACCACGGTACCGTGCGGGTGATCCTCGAGCCCGGCCGGCTGGCTGTCGAAGACACAGGCATCGGCCTCGCGGGCGTGGACCTCGAGAGAATCTTCGAGCGTGGCTATCGCAGCGACACCAGCGGTGGGTCGGGCCTTGGGCTCGATCTCATCCGCCGCGTCTGCAAGCGGGTCGGGTGGCGGGCCTCCGCCCGCCAGCGAACAGGGGGCGGATCCCGATTCGAGGTCGCCTTTGACGCGCGTGCTGCCGGCGCCTAACGGAAAACTAACGCATCGCTAACGATTCCCGACGCACCGGCCGGTCATTCTGTCCGGGTGCAATCAGGGGCGGGTGCTTCGCCCACGAGGGAAAACGCGATGACGATTACTGCAGCCCAGGACAAGGTGTTCGCCGAGCCTCGCGAGGCCATCGCCGACTTCAGGTTCGGAGCGGAAGTCGCGCAGGTCTTCGACGACATGCTCTCGCGGTCGGTGCCTTTCTACGGCGAGATCCAGCGAATGGTCGCGGAGCTCGCACAGGACATCGTTGTCCCGAACAGCAACGTCTACGACCTCGGCTGCTCGACCGGCACGACCATGCTGATGCTCGACCGGGCGCTGCCCGAGAACGTCAACTTCGTCGGCGTGGACGATTCGCAGGACATGCTGGTCAAGTGCGAGCAGAAGCTGCGCGAGAGCGGCATGTCGCGCAACGTGAAGCTCGAGTGCGTCGACCTGCACGCCGGCATCGAAATGAAGGACGCGTCGCTGGCGCTGATGGTCCTGACGCTGCAGTTCCTGCGGCCGCTGCATCGCGAGAAGCTGATTGCAGACATCTTCAAGGGACTGGGCGAGAACGGTGGCCTTATCCTGGTCGAGAAGGTGCTCGGCGAGGATTCACACTTCAACCGCCTGTTCATTAAGCACTACTACGACTACAAGCGCCGCAACGGCTACTCGGAAACCGAGATAGCGCAGAAGCGCGAAGCGCTGGAAAACGTGCTGATTCCATACAAGCTGCTCGAGAATCGTGAGCTCTTGCTGCGGGCCGGATTCCGCTACGTCGATGTCTTCTTCAAGTGGTACAACTTCTGCGGCATCGTGGCGATCAAGTGACCTGAAAATGCTGCAGACAATCGGCAATTTCCTGTTCAAGTACCGGACCATCGTCTTTCCGTTGTTCCTGCCGCTGGCGCTGCTGCCATCGCCAACGCTGTTCGATCACCCGCTGTATGCAGCGGCGATCGGATTTGCCCTGTCGGCACTGGGGGAGGCGGTCCGGGTCACGACCATCGGGATGCAGTACATCGTGCGCGGAGGCCGCGACCGGCGCGTCTACGCGAAGGATCTCGTCACGGGCGGTTTCTACGCGCATACCCGCAACCCGATGTATGTCGGCAATGTGCTGATCCTGGTCGGGCTCGCGGTGGCCTCGAACTCCTGGTTCTGCGCCGTTGCATTGACCGCGGCCTACGTGTTCGTCTGCGTGGCGATCGTCGCCGCGGAAGAGAGCTACCTGCGCGACAAGTTTGGCGCCGCGTTCGACGAGTATTGCCGGGACGTTCCGCGCTGGCTGCCGCGAATGTCGGGTATCGGGGCGACGCTGGCCGACTACCACTTCAACTGGCGACGCGTCGTGACCAAGGAATACGGCACGCCGCTGGGCTGGACCCTGACCTGGGGCGTGCTGGTGATCTGGAACCTCTGGCGGACCGATGGCGGCATCGATGCGCACAGGACGGCGACAGTCGTCGTCGTCGCCATCATGGCCGTCATGTTGGTCTTCTGGATCAGCGCCCGGATCATCAAGAAGTCCAAAAGGTGGGCGTTGACATGAATGCGGCCCGCCAGGACGTAGGATACGTCGGGCAGATGGAGCAGTTGCCCGCGCTCCGCGCCAGGATCGACGAACTCGACCTTGGCATACTGCAGTTGATCGACGAGCGCGGGCGCACCGTCCAGCAGATACTGGCTTTGAAGAGGTCGGCAGGCGTGCCGGTGCTCGACGAGGCGCGCGAGCAACAGGTGCTGGGCCGCCTGCGCAGCATGCATGGCGGGCCCCACGCGTGGAGCGGGGTCGAACGCATTTTCCGGCTGCTGCTCGAGATCTCGCGAGGACTCGCGAGGTAGTTGCGGGCGGTCCTGTAATGGACCCCCCGGTTCATGCCCGGGTCCTCAGGCGGGAACGAAGGTGCGGCCGCCATCCCAGCGCAGTTCACGAACGGCCACACCGTACAGCGTGCCGATCGATTCCTCGCCTAGCACGTCTTCGGTCGCGCCTTTCAGCCAGCGCCCGTCGCCGAACAGCAACAGCGACTCGTCGGCATAGAAGGCGGCGATGCCGGGGTCGTGCAGGCTCATGATGACGCAGGCACCGGCGTCGGCGCGCGCGCGAAACAAGCGCAGCACTTCGAGCTGGTGCCGTGGATCGAGTTGCTGGACCGGCTCGTCGAGAACGTAGATGCGCGGTTCCTGCGTCAGCGTCGCGGCAATTGCCAGCCTGCGGCGCTCACCGCCAGAGAGCGTTTCCACCTCGCGCTGCTCGAAGCCCGCGAGGTCCACCGCCTCGAGGCAACGACCGGCCACGCTGCGGTCGAATTCGCTCTCCCATTGCCAGAACCCGATGTGCGGATGACGACCCACCAGCGCCGTTTCCAGCACCGAGCCCGGGAAGGGGTCCTCGCTCGCCTGCGCCAGGAACCCCACGTGGCGCGCGAGTTCCCGCCGTGACCACTGATCGATCGATCGCCCAAGCCACCGGACGTCGCCGCTGGCAGGAGGCCGCAGCCCGGCCAGCACGTGCAGCAGCGAGCTCTTGCCCGCGCCATTGCGGCCCAGCACCGCAATCATGTGGCCGGGGCGAAAGACTGCGTCGAAGTTCTCGACGAGCGGTCGCCCCGGCACGCTCACCGTGACATCGGTGCAGGCGAGCGCTTCGCCTGTGTTGCGAGCTTTCATCGCAGCCAGCCGATTTCGCGCGCCGTCCCCGGCCCGACGGTCATCTGGTCCAGGCTGTCCGGAATCAAGGCCGTGTGTGCGCTCGTGGCGATGCGGCCTGCCATGATCTCGCCCGCGGCCTGCGGATAGACGGGCGACAGGCCGGGATCGCCGAGTCCCGCGGGCGCGAGCGGCTGTCCCGTACTGCGGTCGTACTTGTCGGTCGCGCCCAGCGTATGCAGCAGTTCGTGGGTGACGACCACGGCATTGCCCGCGACCGCGTCGTTGCCGCAGAAGAGATGCGCAACTGCGATGAGACCCTTCTGGAGCCCGGTCGAATCAGGCGCGGCGTGCCTGCCATCTCCCGCCTGGTAGACGGCGAACACCTGCACGTCCGGGTTCGCGAGCGGGTCGTTGGCCGCCACTCGCCAGGCCCAGTAGCGCAGGCGCAGGCTCCACAAGGCAACGCTGAACGGGCCGGGGTTTGCGGCAAGCGCGGGTGGCGGCTCCCTGGCTGCCTGCGAGACTCGAAATCGCACCGGCTCCTCGAGCGCTACGCCGTGGGCGGCCGCCTCCCGAGCAAGGAACGATGCCGCGTCGTCGAAGTCGGAGGCGTCCACGCTGGTGGCGCAGGGCGTTGTCGCGCCTGCGGCGTCGGCCCCGACCGGGTAGACCGTAACCCGGAGCGTGTCGTCCCAGTCCGTGCTGCGTCGGCGGTCCAGCCATGCACCCAGCGCGACGAAGACCAGCACCGCGAGCAGCAGCGCGAGGCGCACCGTGCCGAGGAAGGTCCGTCCGGCCACGACTCAGGGATAGAGCCGCGTGGCAGCCCACGGGCCGGCAATGAAGCCAGCGTCACCGTCCGGCGCGAGGCTGCGCGTCCATCGCGCGCGATCGTGGACACGGAACGCGCCCTCGTTCCAGAGCTCGACCGCGTCGGGCCAGAGGCGATAGCCGCCCCAGTGCGGCGGGCGTGGCACCTTGGTGCCGAAGCGTGCCGCCTGCTCTGCGACGCGCCGGAGCAGCGTGGCGCGCGAGGACAGCGGTTCGCTCTGCAGGCTGGCCCAGGCACCGATGCGGCTGTCCAGCGCGCGGCTCGCGAAGTACTCGTCGCTCTCGGCGGCCGGCGACTTTACGACGCGGCCTTCGAGCCGTACCTGCCTACCCTGCGCATCCCAGTGGACCAGGCCCGCGACTCGAGGGTTGGCGGCAATTTCCCGGCCCTTGCGGCTGTCGTAGTTCGTGTAGAACACCACGTAGCCGGGGTCGGCGACCAGTCGCTTGAGCAGCACGATACGCGCCGCGGGTTGGCCGTCCGGCGTTGAGGTTGCGAGAGCCATCGAATCGGGGTTGCGCTGCGCCTTCTGCTCACGCGCGTATGCCAGCCATTCCGCGAACAACGGCATCGGATCCGCAGGCAGGGAAGCGGGCAGTGAGCCTTTCTGGAACATCGTCAGCTCGTGGGTGGGGCGAGCTGGGATTATGCCCTTGTCGCCGTGTTCATGTTGCGGAAGCCTCGCTTGCGGGAGCGGCTGGGGACCGGTAAAAGTGGCTGGATACGACTGCCTGAAGGCCTCATGAAATCTCTCGAAGACCTGCGCGCGCGACTCGACGTCCTGGACCGGCAGTTGCTCGAGATCGTTGCGGAGCGCCAGGCGCTGGGCAAGGAGATCGCGGCGGCCAAGCGCGCCACCGGCCAGTCCACGCGCGATTTCCGCCGCGAACGCGAGGTGCTGCTCAAGGCGCGACGCGACGCGGAGGCACTCGGCATCTCCCCCGCGCTCGCCGAGTCGATCCTGCATTCGCTGATTCGTGGCTCGCTCACGACCCAGGAGCAGGCGCGCGTCGCTGCGCAGGGCAGGGGTACGGGAAGGTCGGCGCTGGTCATCGGTGGCCGCGGCAAGATGGGGCGCTGGACTGCCGACTTCCTCGCCTCGCAGGGGTTTCGCGTAACGATTGCCGATCCCATGGGCGAGGTTCCGGGTTACGAGTGGCGTGCGGACTGGGAGGCCACGGACCTCGGGCACGACCTGATCATCGTTGCAACGCCGCTCAAGATCGCCAACGAGGTGTTGCTCGGCATAGCGCAGCGCCGTCCGAAAGGCGTGGTGTTCGACTTGGGCTCGCTGAAGACGCCGCTGCGGGCCGGGCTCGCGGCGTTGCGCGACGCGGGCGTGCGGGTGACGTCGGTGCATCCGATGTTCGGTCCGGACACCGAGTTGCTGTCCGGCAGGCACGTCATCTTCATCGACCTCGGCAGCCACGAAGCACTGGCCGAAGCGCGGGCGCTGTTCGAATCGACCATGGCCGACCTGGTGGTCATGGAACTCGACGAGCACGACCGGCTGATCGCCTTCGTGCTGGGGCTTTCGCACGCGCTCAACATCGCGTTCTTCACCGCGCTCGCGGAGAGCGGTGAGGCGGCGCCGCGGCTCGCGCGCATGTCGAGCACGACCTTCGACGCGCAGCTCGACGTCGCTACCCGTGTCGCCGCGGAGAACCCGGAGCTCTACTACGAGATCCAGAGCCTGAACGCATATGGCGAGGACGCGGTCGGGGCACTCAAGGGCGCTGTCGATCGACTCGCGCGCGCCGTGCACGAGCACGACGAAGCCGGATTCGTCGACATGATGCTCCGGGGCCGTGAATACCTGATGGTGCGCAAGGCGGCGCTGGGGCGGGACGCATGATGCCGCAGGAAATGCTCCAGTCGGTGCTGGATTGGGAAAGCGCGCTGCTCACCGCAGATTCGTTTGCGGCGTGGCTCGAGGCGGCCGCGCATCCGCCGGGCGCCCGGGATGAAGGACTGGCCGTGTCGCTGATCCTCGCCGACCCGACCGACGAACTGCGTCACCTGGCGGTCGGCGCGGGAGTCCTCCCGCAGCTGGCCATGCCAGTCGCTTTCGTTGACAGCCTCGAGGGACGCGCGCCGCAGCTCGGCGTACTGCACGCACCGTGGTGCGGCGAATACCGTGCCGCTGACCATGACTTGCTGTTTCAATCGTCGCTCGGTCTCAAGCAGCTGCTGATGTTGCCGTTGCGGCGCGGCGGACGGCTGATCGGGACCTACAGTGTCGGCTCACGCAGCGCCATGCCGGGCCTGGCGCTGGCCGAGGCAGGACTGCTCGGCCATGTCGCAACCGTGCTCTCGGCAAGCGTGGACAGGCTCGTCGATCGCGCGCGGCTGCTGCGCGGCAGCTTTTCCGATCCGCTCACGGGCTGGAATTCCGCACGCTATCTGCAGGCTCGACTGCGCGAGGAGGTCGCCCGCTGCCAGCGCTACGGCGGCAGTGTCGCCTGCCTCGTGGTCGACGTGGATCGGCTGCAGCAGGTCAATGACCGGCACGGGCAACCAGCCGGCGACCTTGTGCTGCGGGAGATTGCCGGGCGCATCGAGTCACAGGTGCGCGCAAGCGATGCCACTGCCCGCATCGGCAGCGACGAGTTCGGGGTCGTGCTGCCGTCGACCGATGGGCAGCAGGCGATTCCGCTGGCCCGGCGGATCCTCGCCGCGGTGTCCCGCGGCGCGGTCGGCCTCGGCGACGGCATCGAACTGCCGATCACGGTCTCGATGGGGATCGCCTCTACCGAGCCGGCCCGCAACGCGGACCGCAAGGCGCTGGCGGACCATCTCGTGGCCAACGCGGTCGCGGCAATGCACCGGGCGAAGGAACGCGGCGGCGGGGTGTTCGAGATCACCCCCTAGGATCCGCGCCTAGGCCTGGCGCTGCCGGGACATGAGCAGCAGGAATACCGGGACGCCGACGATCGCCGTGAGGGCACCCACCGGCAACTGCCGCGGCGCGATCAGTACACGCGAGGCCAGGTCGGCGGCCATCAACAGGATGCCACCCAGCAGCGCAGAGACCGGCAGCACGATGCGGTTGTCGCTGCCGAGCATCAGCCGCACCAGGTGTGGCGTCACGAGTCCGACGAAGCCGATGCTGCCCGCCGTGCTCACCGCGACGCCGGTCAGCAGCGAACTCAACACGAAAAGCAGCAACTGGAAGCGCCGCACGTCGAGCCCGACACTTGCGGCCTGGGTGATGCCGCGAGCCATCACGTTCAGGTGCCGGCCGAGCGCCGCGCCTGCGATCGTGGCGAGACCGAGCAGAGCGAGAAGCCAGGGCCAGCCTTGCGCCCGCGACAGGTCGCCGAGCAGCCAGAAAACCATGCCACGCAGGTCGGCATCGTCGCTGGTCGCCAGCAGCAGGCTGACGACCGATCCGGTGCCGGCCGCAACCACGATGCCGGTGAGCAGCAGCCTGGTCGCGGTCCATCCGCCCCGGCCCTGCGCCAGCGCGAACACCAGCAGGCAGGTGGCGAAGGCGCCGAGCGCGGCTGCGCCGCCCACGCCTGCCACGGGCAGGCCGACCATGATCGCGATCAGCGCGAACACCGAAGCGCCGCCGGAAATACCGAGCACGTATGGATCCGCGAGCGGGTTGCGCAACAGCACCTGGAGCAGCGCGCCAGACAGGGCGAGCAGTCCGCCGACAGCCATCGCAGACATCGCCCTCGGCAGCCGAAGCTCCAGCACGATGTCGCGGGCGAGCGTGGGTGTGCCTGAGCCCAGTGCGTCCAGTATCTGGAACGGCGTCAACCTGAAACTGCCGATGGCCAGCGACAGTCCAAGCAGTACCGTTGCGACCACGGCAAGTATCAGCAAGGCGGCGGGCAGGGTCAGGCGGTGGTTCATGCGGGTCCGTTCCGGGGCCCGGCAAGGGTAGGTGGCGGCATCCCCCGCGACAAGGCGCGCGGTACCTGGGGGGGATATGGTACCCGGGCGGATGGCCGGTGGCGCCGCCCGGCGCCACGGGTCCGCATTTTGAAAAGCGCTGCAAAGTCTGTAACTTACGGGTCAATGACTGATTTCATCGACACTCAGGGATTTCGCGCCAATGTCGGGATTGTGCTGATCCGGGACAGCGGCGAGGTTTTCCTGTGCAGCCGCAGCGACGGCCGGGGCTGGCAGTTTCCGCAGGGCGGTGTGCAGCGGGACGAGTCGCCCGAGGCGGCGATGTTCCGCGAGCTGCACGAGGAGGTCGGGCTCGGTCCGGATGACGTCGAGGTGGTGGCCGGCACACGCCAGTGGCTGCGCTACCGCTTGCCGCGCCGGTTCGTCCGGCACCGGTCGCGGCCACTGTGCATCGGCCAGAAACAGCGCTGGTTCCTGCTCCGCATGATCGCCGCTGAAGACCGCGTCCGGTTCGACGTCACGTCGAAGCCGGAATTCGACGGCTGGCGATGGGTCGACTACTGGACGCCGGTGCGGGAAGTCATCTACTTCAAGCGACAGGTATACGCGCGCGCTCTCGGCGAACTCGCGCACACGGCGTTTCCGGGCGGCCCGCCGCCGCATCCGGACTGGTGGTCCGACGACCTGTTTCGCAGCTCGGTGGCGTCACGGGTGCGTCGCGCAGCTGGCAACGGGCACAAGGCGGCTGCAAGGGAGCCCGAAGGGGCGGCTGAGTAGTGGCGGCCGAGCCGCCCGGCGAGCCCGCGCCATCGACGGGTCCACGCTGGAATACTCGCTGGAATAGACGGTGGAATTCGCGCCTGCCCTGGATCGCCGCGGCACTGGCGGTCATCGTGGTCATGGCGGGATCGTTCTGGCTGGGTCATCGCCAGGGTCAACTGCGGGCGGGTCATGACGCGGCCACCAGCGCGCGCGAGCGGCGCGTCCTGGAGTCCGAGGCCACCCGGCTGGAGTCGGAGATTTCCAGGCTCAATGCCCAGGTCGCCGAACTCGAGATGGCACGGCGTCTTGACCGCGAGGCCTATGGCCAGGTCGAGGGCACGCTCGTGGACCTGCAGTCGAGGCTCGCCCGGCAGGGCGACGACCTGGCGTTCTATCGCAGCATCGTGTCACCGGCCGACGGCGTGCAGGGCCTGCGCATCCAGCGTTTTGCAGTGCGGCCCGGCACCCAGCAGCACGAGTTCGTGATTGAAGTAACGCTAATCCAGGCGATGCGCCAGGACAGCAGTGTGTCTGGCCTGGTGCAGGTCGTCATCCAGGGGATGGAGGGCGCCCGTCCCGCGAAGTATTCCATCGGGCAGCTGCTCGGGCGAACGGACGCGCAGTTGCCGTTCTCATTCCGCTATTTCCAGACCATCCAGAAGGCGGTAACGCTGCCCGACGATTTCCAGCCGTTCGAGGTCGAGGTGAGTGTGCAGTCCAAGCGCCTCTCCTCACCCCTGAGGCAGTCGTTCCCATGGAAAGTGACCAATCTGGCCAGCGCCGAGGAGGTCCCGCCGTCGGACCCGCCCCGCGGCAGCTCCCGGTGAGTGGCTGCCGGGGGTGATAGAATCCGAGTCCGCGCAACCAGACGAAGCGCCCGGAGTACAGCTGAACATGAGTGAGATACAGGAGTCCATCGATGTCGCGGCCGAGCCGCTGCTGGTCTTCACGGACTCGGCGGCCGTCAAGGTGAGCGAGCTGATCCGCGAGGAAGGCAATCCCAACCTGAAGCTGCGGGTCTTCGTGTCCGGGGGCGGTTGCTCCGGTTTCCAGTACGGCTTCACCTTCGACGAGAAAGAGGAAGAGGGCGACACCTGCGTCGAGAACCAGGGCGTCAAGCTGCTGATCGATCCGATGAGTTTCCAGTACCTCTCCGGCGCAGAAATCGACTACAAGGAAGATCTCGAGGGCGCGCAGTTCGTAATCCGCAACCCGAACGCGACCACCACCTGCGGCTGCGGGTCGTCGTTCTCGGCCTGACAGCGGCCTGACAAGGGGTTCACGGTCGGGGCGCGATGGGCGCCCCCGCGGGGATTCCGGATCAGCGTTGCGCGAACCGCTGGTCGGGCACGTCCTGGTCGGCGATGTCGAGCCTGGCGAGGGCGACTTCCGCCTGCGATCGGAACTCCGCCATGTATACCGACGGGATCTCCGTGGTCGGCATCGGCAGCGATGCAGGATTCTTCTGCACGCCCTTCACGCGGTACTCGTAATGCAGGTGCGGGCCGGTCGCCAGTCCGGTCATGCCGACGTAGCCGATGGTGTCGCCCTGGTTGACGGTGCGCCCGACACGCAGCGAACGACCAAAGCGCGACATGTGGCCGTACACGGTCGAGATGCCCTTGCCGTGATCGATGATCACGACGTTGCCGTAGCCACCCTTGCGGCCGGCGTAAATGACGCGGCCATTGCCCGCCGCCCAGATTGGCGTGCCGGTCGGTGCGGCGTAGTCGGTGCCCTTGTGGGCGCGCACGACCCCGAGGACCGGGTGCTTGCGGGCGCTGTTGAACCTGGAACTTATGCGCGTGAAGTCGAGCGGCGCACGCAGGAATGCCTTGCGCATGCCGCGTCCCTCCGGCGTGTAGTACCCCTTCACTTCGCCGTCCTTCGACTCGAACCACACCGCCCGGTGTGTCTTGCCCCTGTTCACGAACTCGGCGGCGAGCACCTGGCCGTCGCTGACGAAGCGGCCGTCCTGGAACTGCTGTTCGTAGAGCACGCTGAATTCGTCGCCCTCGCGGATGTCGAGCGCGAAGTCGATGTCGAAGCCGAAGATCTGGTTCGCCAGCGTCATGATCGTGCGCGACGAGATGCCGGCCTGCTGGCCGGCTTCGAACAGCGATGATTCGATGCGCGCGTGGTGACTGACGACCGCGGTCTCGAGCGGGTTCTCGATGTAGTTGACCGCGTAGTCGTCGCCGGCCCTGGAGACTTTCAGCGTGAGCGTGTCGCTGATCTGCCGGTTGAGCGACTGCAGCACGCCATCTGCGTAGGTGAGCGTGATGATGTCGCCGGGACGCAGTATGTCGAGTGCCTTGCGCACCTCGGGTCGTGTCCGCAGCGACGCCAGCGTACCGATGTCGATGCCGATGGAGCGGAAGATCTGGTCGAGCGTGTCGTCCGGCTGGACGGTGATTTCCACGCTGTCGGGGCCTTCGTCGATCGCTTCGGGCGCCGCTGCCGTAGTGGCGACCGCGAGCGGCGTCAGGTCCACCGGGGCCGGTGCGTCCGAAGCCGGTGTTCGCATCAGTACCAGGGCAATGGCCGCGGCCAGCACGGGAAGGCTCATGCCGGCGGCAAGCCACATTCGACGGCCAGCGGACGCTGCGGTCGAAGAGTCGGGGCCGCGGTCGGAGAAGTCGATCGATTGCAAAGTCGGCCCCCGCTCAATGGATGCGATAAGTTAGTTGCGCAGGCGCCACCAGTCAACCGCCGGAGCACTTTTTTTTCGAGCCGGAACAGCCGGTTGCGAGATACTTTTCAGGAATGTGACGGCAATCTCCTGACCGCCCGCCGATTGCCTGCCCGGTGCGAACCCCCTACAGTCCGCCGGCCGTCCCACGCTTGAGTGATTTATAGCCGATGCTGCCCGTACAGGAACAACTTGCGGAACTGCGCCGCGGAGCCGCGGAAATCCTGCTGGAATCCGACCTCGAGAAGAAACTCGGCCTCGGTCGGCCGCTGCGCATCAAGGCGGGATTCGACCCCACGGCGCCGGACCTGCACCTCGGGCACACGGTGTTGATCAACAAGATGGCGATGTTCCAGCGCCTCGGCCACGACGTCACGTTCCTGATCGGTGACTTCACCGGGCTGATCGGAGACCCGACTGGCCGCAACGCGACGCGCCCGGCGCTTACGCCCGAGGACGTGCGTGCAAACGCGCTGACCTACGAGGCGCAGATCTTCAAGATCCTTGATCCGAAGCTCACGCGCATCGATTTCAACTCGCGCTGGATGGAGACGATGGGCGCAGCGGGCATGATCCAGCTGGCCGCGCGCCACACGGTCGCGCGCATGCTCGAGCGCGACGACTTCTCCAAGCGATACCGCTCCGGGCAGCCGATCGCGATCCACGAGTTCCTCTATCCGCTGGTGCAGGGCTACGACTCCGTTGCGCTGCGGTCGGACGTGGAACTCGGCGGCACCGACCAGAAATTCAACCTGCTGGTCGGGCGACAGCTGCAGGAGTCCTATGGCCAGCCGCCGCAGGTCGTGATGACTATGCCGCTGCTGGAGGGCCTCGACGGCGTCAACAAGATGTCGAAGTCGCTGGGCAACTACATCGGCATCGCCGAGGCGCCCGACGAGATGTTCGGCAAGCTGATGTCGGTGTCCGACGACCTCATGTGGCGCTACTTCGACCTGCTCTCGTTCCGGGCGACGGCCGACATCGAGCGGCTGAAGGTGGGGGTGGCCGAAGGCCGCAATCCCCGTGACGTGAAGTTCGAGCTCGGGATGGAGATCGTCGATCGCTTTCACGAGACAGGCAGCGGCGCGCGCGCCCGGGACGCGTTCATCGCCAGGTTCCAGCAGGGCTCGCTGCCGGAGGACGTGGCCGAGGTAAAGCTTACGACAGACGCCGACGGCATCGGGATCGCGCACGCCCTGAAGGCCGCGGGACTGGTACCGAGCACCAGTGACGCCTTCCGCCAGCTGAAGCAGGGC
>CAWBYP010000002.1:0-1185000 GCA_963793005.1 uncultured Gammaproteobacteria bacterium | reverse complement strand
TCACGCAGCGGAGTTTCTCCGTGCGTTGCTCTTTAACAATATGAATTGGGTATGACGCCGAGGATCAAGTTTTTTCAACTTGATAATCGAAAGCGTGTCGCATTCGTGAGAGATATCAGCTGACGAGAATTATTTGGTCCATCGACCCCAGACCTATTGGGGTTATATGGTCAAGCGAATAAGCGTACGTGGTGGATGCCTTGGCGGTAGGAGGCGATGAAGGACGCGGTAGCCCGCGAAAACTTCGGGGAGCTGGCAAACAAGCTCTGATCCGGAGGTATCCGAATGGGGAAACCCACGGCTTAGGCCGTACTGCATGCTGAATACATAGGCATGCAGGGCAAACCCGGGGAATTGAAACATCTCAGTACCCGGAGGAAAAGAAATCAACCGAGA
The DNA here is from genome assembly GCA_963793005.1 of uncultured Gammaproteobacteria bacterium. Taxonomy (GTDB): domain Bacteria; phylum Pseudomonadota; class Gammaproteobacteria; order Steroidobacterales; family Steroidobacteraceae; genus RPQJ01. The sequence goes on along the minus strand of CAWBYP010000002.1, from coordinate 1,184,604 downwards.
TTCCGCAAGTAGTGGCGAGCGAACGCGGAGCAGCCCAGTCACAATCAATCGACGATGCCTAACAGAACGGTCTGGAAAGTCCGGCCATAGTGGGTGATAGCCCCGTATGTGAAAGGCAGAAGCGAGGAGTGACGAAGAGTAGGGCGGGACACGTGTAATCCTGTCTGAACATGGGGGGACCATCCTCCAAGGCTAAATACTACCTACCGACCGATAGTGAACCAGTACCGTGAGGGAAAGGCGAAAAGAACCCCGGAGAGGGGAGTGAAATAGAACCTGAAACCGCGTACGTACAAGCAGTCGGAGCCCCGCAAGGGGTGACGGCGTACCTTTTGTATAATGGGTCAGCGAGTTATTTTTAGTGGCGAGCCTAACCGAATAGGGGAGGCGCAGGGAAACCGAGTCCGAAATGGGCGTTTTAGTCGCTAGGAATAGACCCGAAGCCGGTCGATCTATCCATGTCCAGGGTGAAGGCAGGGTAATACCTACTGGAGGCCCGAACGCTCTAATGTTGCAAAATTAGGCGATGAGGTGTGGATAGGAGTGAAAGGCTAATCAAGGCCGGCGATAGCTGGTTCTCCCCGAAAGCTATTTAGGTAGTGCCTCGTGTAGGACTCCTGGGGGTAGAGCACTGTTTAGGCTAGCGGGCCATCCCGGCTTAGCAAACCTATGCAAACTCCGAATACCAGGAAGTCAACGCACGGGAGACACACGGCGGGTGCTAACGTCCGTCGTGAAGAGGGAAATAACCCAGACCGCCAGCTAAGGCCCCTAATTCATGGCTAAGTGGTGAACGATGTGGGAAGGCATAGACAGCCAGGAGGTTGGCTTAGAAGCAGCCATCCTTTAAAGAAAGCGTAATAGCTCACTGGTCTAGTCGGCCTGCGCGGAAGATATAACGGGGCTCAAGCCATGAGCCGAAGCTGCGGATCTGCACGCAAGTGCAGGTGGTAGGGGAGCGTTCTGTAAGCCTGCGAAGGTGCACTGCGAGGTGTGCTGGAGGTATCAGAAGTGCGAATGCTGACATGAGTAACGTTAATGCGAGTGAAAAACTCGCACGCCGTAAACCCAAGGGTTCCTGCGCAACGTTAATCGGCGCAGGGTGAGTCGGTACCTAAGGCGAGGCCGAAAGGCGTAGTCGATGGAAAACGGGTCAATATTCCCGTACCTGGTGCTGCTGCGATGGGGTGACGGAGAAGGCTAGGTCAGCCGGGGCTGGTTCCCGGTTTAAGCAGGTAGGGAGGGTCTCCAGGCAAATCCGGAGATCCGTTAATCCCAAGATGCGATGACGAGGTCCCATGTGGACCGAAGTGATTGATGCCACGCTCCCAGGAAAAGCCTCTAAGCTTCAGGTAGCACTGGACCGTACCGCAAACCGACACTGGTGGGTGGGCAGGTAATCTGCCAAGGCGCTTGAGAGAACTCGGGTTAAGGAACTCTGCAAATTGATACCGTAACTTCGGAAGAAGGTATGCCTTCGTTGGTGAAGAAATTTACTTTTTGAGCTGATGAAGGTCGCAGGTAATCGGTGGCTGCAACTGTTTATCAAAAACACAGCACTCTGCTAACACGAAAGTGGATGTATAGGGTGTGACTCCTGCCCGGTGCCGGAAGGTTAAGTGATGGGGTCAGCCGCAAGGCGAAGCTCTTGATCGAAGCCCCGGTAAACGGCGGCCGTAACTATAACGGTCCTAAGGTAGCGAAATTCCTTGTCGGGTAAGTTCCGACCTGCACGAATGGAGTAATGATAGCCACACTGTCTCGACCCGAGACTCAGTGAAGTTGAAATCGCTGTGAAGATGCGGCGTACCCGCGGCAAGACGGAAAGACCCCGTGAACCTTTACTACAGCTTTACATTGAACTTTGAACCTTCCTGTGTAGGATAGGTGGGAGGCTTTGAAGTGCGGTCGCTAGATCGCATGGAGCCAGCCTTGAAATACCACCCTGGGATGTTCGAATTTCTAACCTAGGTCCGTAATCCGGATCGGGGACCATGTATGGTGGGTAGTTTGACTGGGGCGGTCTCCTCCCAAAGAGTAACGGAGGAGTGCAAAGGTACCCTCAGCGCGGTCGGTCATCGCGCTTTTGAGTGCAAAGGCATAAGGGTGCTTAACTGTGAGACGGACAGGTCGAACAGGTGCGAAAGCAGGTCTTAGTGATCCGGTGGTTCTGTATGGAAGGGCCATCGCTTAACGGATAAAAGGTACTCCGGGGATAACAGGCTTATTCCTCCCAAGAGTCCACATCGACGGAGGAGTTTGGCACCTCGATGTCGGCTCATCACATCCTGGGGCTGTAGCAGGTCCCAAGGGTATGGCTGTTCGCCATTTAAAGTGGTACGCGAGCTGGGTTCAGAACGTCGTGAGACAGTTCGGTCCCTATCTGCCGTGGGCGTTGGAGAATTGAGGGTGAGCTGCTCCTAGTACGAGAGGACCGGAGTGGACGTATCTCTGGTGTTCCGGTTGTCACGCCAGTGGCACTGCCGGGTAGCTAAATACGGACGGGATAACCGCTGAAAGCATCTAAGCGGGAAGCCCCCCCCAAGATTAGTTCTCCCTGGGAACTCGATTCCCCTGAAGGGCCGTCGAAGACTACGACGTTGATAGGCTGGGTGTGTACGTGCAGTAATGCATTGAGCTAACCAGTACTAATTGCCCGTGAGGCTTGACCATATAACACCCAATCGGCCTGGGATTTTCCCGCCGATGGTGTAGTCGTCAGCTGTATCGCTCGTTGCGACACGCTTGTCATACCCGATTCGAATTCATCGCCACGCGAAAGCGCGTGCGTGAGCCAGTTTGCCTGGCGGCAATAGCGAGCGGGAACCACCCGATCCCTTTCCGAACTCGGAAGTGAAAACGCTCAGCGCCGATGGTAGTGTGACCTTTGGTCATGCAAGAGTAGGTCACTGCCAGGCTCTTAAGTCCGGAACCCCCGACGGAGAAATCCGCCGGGGGTTTCTTTTTTTGGCGCGCCGCAACTAGCCTCGACACCAGCGCTGCGGTAGCCTCGGATTGAATATTTCCTGGATTCATAGCAATTTCCCACCCGTATCGTGGTGATGCCCAGGGCGCCACCTGGCTTGGCCGGGCCTCGGGCCAATCCCTGTCTGCGATGGACCAGTTGCCGTCGTGCGTTACGGCACGGCGTCGTGCGGCCGCAGTTCAACTTGGAGAGCGGGGTAAGTGCCGATGGCATGGACTTTGAACAAGCGGCTGTTCTACGCCGCAATAACGATTTCCGGCTTCTCAGCCCTGGTCTACCAGTTGATCTGGGTCCGGCTGCTGGGGCTCGTCTTTGGCGTCAGCAGTTTCGCCGTGGCGACGGTCGTGGCCGTGTTCCTGCTGGGGCTGGGACTGGGGAGCTACTTCTTCGGCAAGTGGTCGGAGCGCACGAAGAATCCGTTGCGGATCTACATGTACGTAGAGGTATGCATCGCGATTGCATCAGTCGCGTCCTACCTGGTCATCGACTACCTGCCTGTCTACCGCCTGCTGTACGAGTCTGCGTACAACAACCTCGGCCTGTACGGTATGTCGGTCGTCCGCCTGCTGCTGTCGGTCGCGGTGCTCCTGCCGCCGGTGTTCCTCATCGGCGGCACCATGCCGCTGGTCTCGAAGTACTTCCTGACAGCCTCGTCGACCTTCGGCTCCGGCTTCAGCAGGATCTACTATCTGAACACCCTGGGTGCGTTCGCCGGCGCGTTGCTGACCGGTTTCGTGCTCGTGAAGTATCTCGGGGTCCCGACCACCCTGATGGTTGCCGTTGCCGGCAACCTGCTGGTGGCGGTCATCATCGGTGCCGGCAAGTCCGAGGCGCGCGCGCAGACGGAGTCGACTGAGGAAAGCTCTCCCCACTCGTACATGCTGTACGTCCTGTTCCTGACCGGATTCATCAGCCTCAGCTACGAGGTCCTGTGGGTCCGGATACTTTCGACCTACGGGCTGTCCACCTCGCAGGCGTTCGCGCTGATCGTGGCGGGCTTCCTGCTCGGATTCTCGATCGGGGCCTGGCTGGTGTCGCGCACGATAGACCGCAGGCAAGGCCTGGAGGCCCTGTTCCGAGGTGTGTGTATCCTCACCGCGCTGAGTGGGGCGCTGGTGTTGTTCCTGTTGCGGCGATTCGAGGCACTCACCGTCCTGCTGGACGAGTCGCTGCCCGTTGACCACCTGGCCGCGAGCATGCTGCTCGCGTTTTCACTGTCACTTGTTCCCGCGATCTTCATGGGGATCCTGTTCCCGCTGGGCCTCAGGATCTATGCCCATGACGTGCACAGGATCGGGGCCAAGTCCGGAGCGATCCTCGTAGCCAATACCCTTGGTTGCGTCCTGGGCAGCCTCCTGACCGGGTTCGTGCTCATCCCATTTGCCGGGATGTGGAATACGACGCTCATCCTGGTAAACCTCAGCCTGCTCATCGCGCTGGTGCTCGCGATCCGGGCGCACGATTTCTCCCGCATGCGCTGGGTGGGCCTGCTGCTGGTTGGCGTGCTGGCGAACCTGCTCGTCTTCTCGGACAGCAAGACCTTCCACAAGGAAGTGAATGGCCTCGATCTCGTCTACTACTCCGAGGGCTTCTCCGGCACCGTCAGCGTCATCGGCAACGCGAAGTACAGGGGCATATTCGTCGACGGCCAGAACGTCTCGGGGACGGACCCGGTGCTGGTCGCCGACTCCAGGATGCTGGCCCATCTTCCGCTGCTGCTGGTCGACGACCCGCAATCGGCCGTGACAGTGGGTTACGGCACCGGCACGACCTCGGGCAGCATGCTGCTGCACGACGTCCCGGTCGATGCGGTGGAAATCGAGGAAAAGATCCTGGAGGCGGCGCCATTCTTCAGCGGGGTCAATCGCCGCTCCTACGAAGACCCGGGGCTGAACATCGTGCTGGACGACGCGCGCAACTACATCGATGTCGTGGACAAGAAGTTCAGCGTAATCGTCACCGATGTCACGAACCTGAAGTACAAGCGCAACCCCTACCTGTACACGTACGAGTACTTCGAGATCATGCGGGATGCCCTGACCAGCGACGGGATCGCAGCGGCCTGGCTACCTCTCGGGGGGCTTTCATTCGAGGACCTGCGAATCCTCATCGCGACCTTCAAGAAAGTCTATCCCCACACGACGCTCTGGTATTTCACCCCTTACCCGACGCACTTCATCATCGCGGTGGGAACGCCGGCGAAGACCGAGGTCAACCTGGACGAACTGGCGCGCAGGATGGACAAGGTGAAGGCGGATCTGCAGACGCTACGGGTAGGCAACGAGTACCAGGTTGCCAGCATGCTGCTGCTGGGAGAGCGGGACGTCGACGACCTGGTCGCGGGAGCGCCGCTCCACACCGACGATCATCCCATCCTCGAATTCTCGGACATGGACGCCTACATGATGGTCGACGTGGAACCGAACCTGGGCGGTCTCCTGCAGCACCAGAAGGAAGACAGGGTTCAGTACTTCATCGGAACGGAAACCCAGCTGGGCATCCTGCACAAGCACTTCGCTGAGGCCACGCGCAACCGCTGGAACTACGTTCTCAGGTACAAACAAGCCCACCCTTCCGAGGTGGATTGATCCAGCACGGACAAGACCACCGTTGTCCGCGCTGTCGTGGCACCGGCCGCTGTACCTGCCGACCGGCCAGCCGCGTCGTGTTGTCGCTGGCGTTGATTTCCCCGGCTCAACTCCCGGCGGACTGGATCGCGTACACGAATGAAGCCTTGGGCGCACGGAGCCAGCGCTCCTGGATCACGCCTCGCAACCCCGCCCACGCCGTGCCGTCTGTCACCCATTCGTCGCGGGTCTTTTCGGCCAGCGTGCGGTCACCGCGCGACTTGATGCCGAATACCAGGCGGGAAAGATCATCGACGGCCGCCGGCCACTTCGCGAGATCGACCTCGAAGCAACCCGTGTCTTTGTCGTTGGCGGCCTTCTCGGTGGCATTCCATTCGAGCACGCCGCGCTGATTGAGGTAGCCCATCTGGATCGCCGACAGCTGCGAGTATGGCTTCGGCTTGCCGCGGGCGTCGAACATGCCCTGTGCGATATGACCGAACGACCACAGGACGTCGCGCAGGTGCGCGCTCTGCGCGTCTTCCTTGCTCAGCACGCCGCGCGCCGCGAGCCAGTCGGAAAAATACAGGGCCGCCGTCTGCGCCTTGAGTTCCTCCAGCGTCGAAGCGAGCGGACCGCCGAACGCCTGGTCGTCTGTCAAACCGTTCACGCGGTACTCGTGCGAGGGCCCGAGGTTGTGTGCAGCCTCATGCAGCACCGTTGAGAGCGTCATGAAGCGCACGGCCGGATCCACGCGCTCGGCCGCGGACTTGCAGAGCAGCGAGCGGGCCTGCTCGACGAGCGCGGCCTCGCTGTCCGGGTCGGTGTACAGGTTGGTCATCGCCACGGTGCGCCCGCCGGATTCAGCAACCGGCCCCCAGTTGGGTAGGGACTGTCCGACGGTGGCGCCGAGCGCGTTCCGGCTGTCGCCCGCGTTCAGCACGATATCGATGAAATCCGGCAACGCGAACCCAATCCTGCGTGCCTGGTATGGCGGACCGGCGAGCGAGGCCATCGCCGCCTCCATGTCGTCCTTGACTGGCTCGAGCCGCCTCTGCCACTCGAGCGACTCCTGGTTGATGCGCGCAAACGTCACGTGGAAGTTCGCCTTGCGCGAACAGGGCTCGGCATAGACCTCGTCGGGAGCGACGCGCAGGTACCACTTCGAGTTAGTCGCAGTCATAGCTTTCCAGGCGACGTCGGCATCGAACCAGCTGTCGTCCAGAAACGCCTGGGCTGCGGCTTCCAGATATGCCTTGAACGCCCTTTCCGATGGATCCCCCGCCAGCGTCGCGGCCGCGGCACGCAACTCGAAGCTGACCGCCTTCATGTCGTCCGCGAATGCGACGTTGTAGGGGACGGCCACGAGCCCGTCGGTCGCGGGGTTGCCCTCCGCGCGTCCGCCCGCCTTGTGGCGAACGACCGAGAACTGGTTGAACAGCGCATCCGCGTCCGCGCGCTTCTCGAGCACATTGCAGAAGTTGCCGTCGGTCTGGATCGATGCCGGATAAAGGCCCGAGATGCGCTTCGGCCGCGGAGCCAGCGCGCAGCAGGCCGGGTCGTTCTCGGTCTTCGGCGCCTCGCAGAACGGGCCCTGGTTGCGGAAGAAGAGCGCCCGCGAGGCAGCGTCGTCCGCAGGGATACCGCCATCGAGCCCGAACACGCCGTTCTGTTTCGCGTAGAGACGCTCGATGATGCGCGCGGCTTTCTCCAAATGCCCGACGAGCTGCGCGTCGCGTGGTTCGGTGAGCTTCGTGAGCACCAGCGTCGGCCGGCCCTGCTCGAGTTCGGCCACAACGGCTTTGCGCCGGGTCTGCTCCGCATCGCTCAGGCCGCCGAAAGACACGGGCCGGGCGATCCGCGCGTATGCCGCTGCGAACTCGGGCGTGAACCGGCCGTCCTTTACGTAGCTGCGCAGGCTGGCACCGCCCGGGCCCCAGGTGACAGCGAGTTCATCGGGGTCCAGTGTGCCATCGGCATTCGCATCACGAACCCAGAACAGCGGGTCGGCCAGCTGGGCTGCTCGCTGGTTGAACTGCATCCGGGGCATGGCCGCATATTTCATCGCGTCCGGCGCGGGCACGGCCGCGGGAGTCGTGGACTCTGCAACGGATGCTGCGCTGACCAGCAGCGCCAGGCACGAAACAGGAATCACACTGCGCATGGTCTACTCTCGCAACGAGGGCATTGCGAATGCTAGCAGAGTAGTGCAGCGCTGCACCTTGCCGGCGCCGCTGTTCAGACCACGTAGTGAAGCGGGGCCTTGTCGGCTCGCTTGCGGCCGCAATGGCAGGTCGCGCAGGGTTCGTCGATTAGGCTGTATGCGTAATCAATCGCCCGTATCGTGCTGGTGGGCCGTGCCTTGTCTTCGAAAAAAACCGAGTAACCGGCCCGATCCTTGAGCCCGACCCTTTCCAGCTTGCGGGCGAAGTCCGGCCGGATACCACAAAGGATTACCTGCACCCCGCGCGCGCGGACGCGCTCCACAAAGCCGTCGAGCACCTCCATGCCGACGGCGTCGGCATTGCGGGCCCGCTTGAGTCGCAGCACTACCGCGCGCGTGTGCTGGTCGATGCGCTGCTCAATGTCCCTGAAATGCGTTTCCAGGGCCGCGGTTGCGCCGAAGAACAATTCCCCTTCGAGCCCGTAGATGAGCACGCGATTGCAGCTGGGGTCCCCCGGCAGTCGCTCCTGGATCGCGCCATCCGCTGCGATGCTGAACCGGGTTGACTGCATGCGGCCGGCCCGGGCCACCGACAGCAGGAACGACATGAACACGCCGATCAGCACGCAGAACTGGATCGAGATTGCGACGGCCGAAAATGCCGTCACCGCGACGATCATCATGTCGAAACGGCTGGCGCGCAGATGGTAGACGAGCGCGTGCCGATCGATCATTCGCCACGCGGAGACGATCAGGATCCCGGCCAGCGCGGCGCGGGGGATGAATCGAGCGTATGGAGCGAACGCGACCACGATCAGCGCGACCGCCGCCGCGGACACGATGCCCGCCCACTGCGTCACGGCGCCCGCCTGCTGGTTGATCGCCGATCGGGTCAGCGAGCCGGATCCCGGATAGCACTGGAAAAAGCTGCCGGTGAAATTGGCGATTCCTTCACTGAGGCACAGCTGGTTCATGTCGAGCTTCTGTCGCGTCCGTGCCGCAAGCGCCTTGGCCATCGCCACGGCCTCGAGCAGTCCCAGTATGGCGATTGCCAGTGCGCCGCCGGACAGCTCCCGCATCAGCTCAAGATTCAATCCCGGGGTTTGAGGTATCGGAAACCGGTCCGGGATCTCTCCGACGACCGCGACTCCCCGGGCATCGAGGCCCAGCCACGCGACGATGGCTGCCATGGCCAGGACGGTGATCAACAGGTCGGGCAGCAGGCGCATCCCCGGGCGGTTCTTGACCCAGCGCAGCCCGATGACCATCGCGACTGACCCGAGGCCGACCGCAAGCGTTGTCGTGTGGACGCTGCCGCCCTCGGTCATCGTCACCCAGAATTGATGCACGAAATTGTCGTGCGCGCCGCCCATCGACTTGAGGCCCAGCAGGTTCTTCGCCTGGTCCAGCACCAGCAGCGTGGCAGCCCCGAGCGTGAACCCGACAATGACCGAGTGCGAGATGTAGCGGGTAAGGTCGCCCAGGCGCAGCAGGGTGATCACGATCTGGATCACGCCCACCATGAAGGCCAGCAGTATCGCTGCCTCGACTTTTGCTTCCGTGCCATGCAGCAGGCTGAGAACGCTCAGCACCGCGATCGAGATTGCGTTGGTCGGTCCGTTGATCAGCTGCCGGGACGAGGAGAACAGCGCACCGACGGCGGTCATGACAACCGCCGTATAGAGGCCATATTCAGCCGGCAGCCCGGCGGCGAGCGCGTAGGCCATTGCCTGCGGCACCGCGACGGCGGCGACGGTGAGGCCGGCGACGAAGTCGGCGTGCGCGTCGGCGCTGCGGTAATTGCGCAGCGAACCGAGCGCGGGGACCACTCGGAAGATCCACGCAAGCCTGTTCTCGCTCGTGGACTTCATCTGGTCCCGGGACCCGTCAGGTGGCGCGGAGCAGGCTATCGATCACGTCGCCTGCGGAGTAATCGTCATGGCCGGGTCGCAGGAACCGGCAAATTGATCCCGCATCGTCGCCCGCGGTCACCAGCGATGGCTCGATCCCGCCGCCGTGAAGCACCTGGCCATAATCCACGGCCGATACCAGCCCATTGCACACGCACTTGCGGCCGACGGTATCGGCCTCGCTGCCGCCCTTGCGCAGGTAGTCCTCGAGCGGCTCGCCGGGGCAGCGATATCCGACGCTGCCGTCGTCCTCGCGATAGCACTGCCGGAGGTAGCCCAGGTCGCAGACGCGTTCGCGCGCGCCAAACGCTTCGGCGCTCGACACGGTGCCCTCGAGCTGCAGCACCTTGAACGGAAACCCGGTCGGTGACGCGTAGGGATCGGTGACCACCCGCACGCTGCCCTCGCGCGACGCGCGCAGCACGGATTTCTTCAAGTCAGTCGACAACCCGGACTCTTCACAGAATGCGAAGGCCGTGCCGACCTGGATGCCCTGCGCGCCGAGAGCGATGGCCTGTTCGAGTTTCGCCGCGTCGGCATAGGAACCGCCGAGCCAGAATGGCAGGCCGAGCGCGCGGATCTGCTCGAGGTCCGGCGTGTCCCGTGGCCCATAGACCGGTTCGCCCGCCGCATCGAGCTTCATCGGCCCGCGCGGTGGCGCGTTGTGGCCGCCGGCCGTCGATCCCTCGACGACGAAACCGTCGACCTTGCCGGCGCTCTTCCGCGCCAGCGTCATGGCCAGCGTCGCAGAGGAGACGATCGCGAGGAACATCGGGCGCGCCAGGCTCGGGGCGCCCTCGGGCCAGTAGTCGCGCGGGTCAAAGCGCGACTGGAAGACCTCGCCCGGCAATGCACCGGCCACGTCGATACGCAGTTCAGCGGGTTCGCCCGCCGAGAATCGATCGAGTATTGCCGGTATCGACCTGGGGATACCGGCGCCCATCAGCACGACATCCACCTTTGCGAGCATGGCGCCGAACAGCGAAGCGAGGTTGGGCAGCTGGATTTTTTCCAGCAGGTTGATGCCGACCGGGCCTGAGTGCCCGGCCTTGGCCAGGTAGACTTCTGAAAAATTACTGAGCACGATCAAGTCGAGCAGTCGCCGCGGCATCTCGATCGACGAGAGTGGCCTCGACTTGTACCTGGTGCCGGCGGCCTTGCCGTCCTTGATGTAGTGGCGGTCCCAGACACGTGCCGCTACACCCGGGACCGGGAACGCATCGAATGCCTCGCGTAGATGACCGCCCGGATCGCCGAGCTGCAGGCGGCGAGCGACCACGGCGTCAATCCCGGTGCCCGATACGACGCCGAGCTGGCCCCTGGCCGAGACCGCACGCGCCAGTCGCCACGAGGAGACGGCCACACCCATCCCACCCTGGATGATCCGGGGAAGTTGCCCAGGCATGGTGCGGAAGCTAGCAGCTTTCCGCGGCAAGTTCCGGCGCAATTGGCGGCCCTGCGGCATGTCCCTATTGAATGAATCCAATCCCCGCTTGGGTAGCGTCCCCGCGCAGGTCGCGCGGTACGCAGTTACAGCCGATGATCGAGGTGAATCGCCACGCTGGTCAGTCGACTGCGCATGTCACAGCTTGCCCAGTTTGCGGTACAGCGTTCGTTCGCTGATCCCGAGTGCCTTCGCCAGGTCGCGGCGGCTGCCGGAGTGCGTCGCGAGCGCCAAAGTGAGCGCGTGCCGCTCGGCGTGCTCCAGCACTGATACGGCGCTGACATTCGACATGGCCAGTTCGAGCGGCAGGTGCTCGCAACCAATTACGTCGCCGTCCGCAAGCAGGTTCGCCCGCTCGAGGATGTTGCGCAGTTCGCGAACGTTGCCCGGAAAATCGTGGCGCTCCAGCCGCTCGAGTGCCGCGGGACTGAGCCGGCGCTCGCGCGCCGAGGATATCCGGGAGAGCAGCGACTCAGCCAGCAGGCCGATGTCCGTGCGGCGTTCGCGCAACGGGGGCAGCGTCACCGGAAACGCGGCAATGCGGAAATAGAGATCGCTGCGGAAACGCTCCTCGCGCACCAGCCCGCCGAGATCCCGGTGCGTGGCGGCGATCAGCCGGAAGTCTGCGTGCAGCGGTTCTATCCCGCCGACGCGGCGGAACGTGCCGGTCTCGAGCAGCCGCAGCAGCTTTACCTGCAGGCCCAGCGGTATGTCGCCGACTTCATCGAGGAACAGCGTGCCGCCGGCCGCCGCCTCCACCAGCCCGGTCTTGCGGGCGAGCGCACCGGTGAATGCCCCTCGCTCGTGGCCGAAGAGTTCGCTCTCGACCAGCGCCTCGGCGAGCCCGGAGCAATCCACGGCCACGAATGGAGCACTGGCCCGTGGGCTCGCCTCGTGAACCGCGCGTGCCACCATCTCCTTGCCGGTGCCGGTTTCGCCCAACAGCAGCACCGAGGTATCGGTCGGCGCGACGCGTGCCACCAGCGCGAGCATCGAAGTGAATGCCGGCGCACGACCGACCAGGCCCTCGCCGGAACTCGATGCGTGGGCAGTGGGCAGGGCCTGCATCTTCTCTACGAACAACCGGGCGTGCGCCTCGCCGCGGCGAATCGGGGTCAGTTCGACCTGCACGTGCTCGTCACCGCGAGGCGTGCGGTGGATGTGCAGCACGCGTTCCAGGTGTCCCGAAGTCCGCGCGCGGCTCAGGGGGCAGGACTCGCCGGCCTCGTCGCAGGGGCGGTCGTAGCCGTGGGAAACCTCGTGGCAGAGGCGGCCCGTGACCTCGTCGCCGCGCGAATAGGTCGCGCGATAGGCGGCATTCGCCGCGAGGATCCGGTAGTCGTCGCCGAGCACCACGCGTGGCTCCGGCAGGCCCTCGAGCAGGGCCTCGACCTCGTCCGGCACCTTGCGTCGCCTGGTACTCATGGGCGTAACCGTCGAATATGGCGTTGACTGCCAAAGTATATGCCAAATACGGCGGGTTATTTGTGGCTCGCCGAGTGCCGTGCGCTGCATGCCGCAGGCAAGTCCCTGATTTCCATCATCGTCGCTGCTGGCCGTGGTGATGGCACGCCGGATGCATATTCCGACGTGCAGATTTATTAGGGATTTCTAAAGTAGCAACAACTCAATAATCGTGATCGACCGCCTGTGCGACCCGGTGGGGTCGGCGGGCGGCGAGGACTCCAGGAGTGGTCTGATGGAAATGAGAAACCTGCATATGCGAACGCTGCGCGCGCTCGCCCTGGCGCTGCTCAGCGCGACCCTCGTCGTCGGCTGTTCGAGCAGCGACGGCAAGAATGGCACCAATGGCACGCCGGGCACGCCGGGTGCAGCCGGCGACGCTGGCCTGAATTGCTGGGACCTGAACCAGAACGGCGTGGCGGACCTCGCCACCGAGGACGTGAACAAGGACGGCGTGGTCGACGTGCTCGACTGCCGCACGCCGTCTGGCGGATACGACCCGGTGAGCCTGCACAAAGGCTATTTCACCGAGAATACCTACACGGGCACCAGCCAGTGCCTGAACTGCCACGGCAAGATCGGCGACGACGTGATGACCACCGCCCACTGGAAGTGGGAAGGGCCGGTCACCGAGATGGTAGGTTTCGAGGGCCAGGTCCACGGCAAGAAGGACCTGATCAACAACTTCTGCCAGGCGATCCCGAGCAACGAAGGCCGCTGCTCGCAGTGCCACATCAGCTATGGCTGGACGGACAAGAGCTTCGACTTCGCGAACGCGAAGAACATCGACTGCCTCGCCTGCCACGACCAGTCCGGCACCTACAAGAAGGTGGCGGCGCCGGGCGGCACGCCCGATCCGTCCGTCGACCTGCAGGCGGTGGCGCAGAGCGTAGGCCAGAATGGCGGCGTTCCCCCGCGTGCGGCGTGCATGATCTGCCATGCGCTTCCCGGCGGTGACGACAACGTCAAGCACGGCGACCTGTCCAAGCGCATGGCGCTGTCGCCGCCGGCGGATCCCAATGCAGACCCGGTCACCTACCTGCATCGCAGCGAAGACGTGCACATGGGCGTGGATCCGCTCGCGACCGGCACGCAGAAGAAGGGCGGCAACATGAGTTGCGTGGCCTGCCACCAGGTGAAGAAGGACGCCGCGGGCGAGGTGCTGTCGCACGGCATAGGCGGCTTCATGTTCCATTCGAACGATGAAGGCGTGATGAAGGAGTGCTCGGACTGCCATGGCTCGGCCGCGAGTGTCCACGCGGGTACGTCGGCCGCGAACACGGTCAATTCGCATCCGCGCCTCGCCTGCCAGGCCTGCCACATCCCGGCAGTTGCCCGCAAGGTCGCGACCTACACCGACTGGCGCTGGTCGCAGGCGGGATTCGATGCGCGGCCGGCCGAGTGTCCGGCAACGCCCACTGGCGTCGCTGCAGATGGCGTGACCCAGCGCGGGACGTACAGCAAGCTGAAGGGCTGCTTCACCTGGGGTACCAATGTCCGGCCCGAGCTTCGCTACTACAACGGCAAGTGGAACCGGGTGGTCATGGGATTCAACGACAAGTACACGAGCCTGCCGATGGACCTCGCCTCGCCGGCCGCAAGCTACAAGGATGCGGACGCGATGATCTACCCCTTCAAGAAGATGACCGGCGACCAGGCCTTCGACAGGAACAACCAGACCGTGCTGGTCCCGCACCTGTGGGGCACGATCACCGGCCCGAATCCCTACTGGGCCAAGTTCGACTGGACCCTCGCGCTTCAGGACGGGGCGAACTACTCACCGGCCTACAACGGCGGCGTGCAGGTCTTCACGGGCGAACACGAGTTCCTGGACACCGTGATGCTCTTGAAGGTCGACCATGAGGTCGCGCCGAAGGCGCAGGCGTTGGGCGTAAACAACCAATGCGACGACTGCCACCTCGGAACGCAGATCGACTGGCAGGCACTCGGCTGGACCGAGGACCCGGCCCGCGGTGGCGAGCAGACGCTGCCCTGATTGACCCCCTGGCGTCTTTTGTGACGCATCGCGCCCGCGCTTCTGCGCGGGCGCTTTTTTTGGTCTTTCTCCAGCCACGAGGCCCGGCGATTCGAGTCGCCGGGCCTCTGGTTACAGCCGCCGCTTACGGGTTCGGGCCGTTATGGCAGTCGTAGCAACCCACGACCTGGCCCTTGGACACGGTGCGCGTGCCGTATTCCGTGCTCCAGCTGCGCCCAGCTGCGGTCTTCGAAAGCACGGTGCCGCGGTAGTTCTTGCCGTGGCATGCGGCGCAGGCCTGCAGGTTCGATTTCGCGAGGTTCTCGTGGCCCCTGGTCCAGCGCGAGTCCCCGACATTGTGCATGCCGTGCGGTCCGTTCAGCGTAAGTGCGAGTGAACCGGGTGCATGGCAGGTCGAGCACTCGGCAACGGTGCCGGTGTGTCCCTGCAGCTCCTTTGCCGCGACGTTGTCGTTGTGCGAGTCGACCGGATTTGCCCAGATCGCGTGCGTGCTGTTGTGACAGCCTTCGCAGCTGATACCGCTGTGGCCCTTGCTGAAGCGGAACAGCTTGCCGCTGTTCTCGGCGAACCTCGTGTTGTTCGCAAGGCGTGGCGAGGCAGACGCATCACTCGTATCGAACGCGACGATCGTCCGCAGGCCATCGGACGCCATCAGCGACGGGTCCAGCTGCAGATAGTTGACTGCATCTCCCGTGTGGCAGGACTGGCAGCGCGGCAGGTCGGTCCACGGACGTCGCGACTTGCCGTCGCTGGTGCCGTCGATGCTGCCGCCTGTCTGCAGAGCGGTCATTCCGCCCACGGCGGCCATATTGCCGTGGCAGTTCTGGCAGTTCACGGTTTCCGTCATCGCGCCGCGCAGGCACTTGGTGTTCCTGCCAGGGTGGCAGGTGTAGCAGGACTGCGTCTGCGTAACGGGTGTCCCGCCCAGTCGGACCCAGTCGTCCGTGTAACCCTGCATCTTGTTGCTGTGATACGCGTGCATCGCGGAAGACATGGTCCGGTGCAGCTGTTGCGTGGGGCTGGGGCCGGTGCCGGCAAGGTCCAGTGCCGGCGAGTAGTGGCATCCCGCGCACAGCACGGGCTTCGACGCCATCAGGCTGGTCCCGTTCATGTTGTCATGCAGAAGAAGCACGTTTTCACGCGTGCGGATCTCCTTGTCGGCTGCGGCCGACCAGGTGATGCCCGCGCGCTGTGTGGCGGCGCCGCCGCCGTCGTGGCAGTCGGAGCAGGTCGTTTCCTCGGACACCGGCAGGACCACGTCCACGAACGCCACGTCCTTTCCTGTCGCCTTTTCGGTTGCCACGAGCCGCATCAACGGGTAGCGGTTCGGGTTGCCCGCGTCATCCTTCGGGAAGATTGGTACACCCTCGGCCTTGAAGAGGCCTCCTTCCGTGTTCCACGCCAGTGAGTGTGCCGCGAGCGATGGGGCTTCCTTCGGCATGTACAGGCCCTTCAGTCCCTGGCCCGGGGCGAGCGTCGCGCCGTACAAAGGCTTCGCATATGTCCAGAAGTTGGTCTTGTCGCCGAGACTGGTGCTGTTCGTGGATCCTGCGCTGTCGGTCACCGCTTCATAACGAAGGCTGACGACGGAGCCGTTCACGACCACCGGCTTGCCGGTCGAGGTACGGCGCACGACCTGCGAGTTGACAACGTTGTAGGGCGGCAGTATCGAGAACACGGAGAAATCGGCATCCACGCAGTGCATGCCGAGGTCGTTGGCCGCCAGGACCTTGTAGACCCAGTTGCTGCTCGTGGCCGAGCCGGACACGGTGACCGGCAGGCTGATGTTGTTGGTCCTCGCGTCGCGCACGTAGACAGTTGCGCTGCCTGTGCCCACGCCGCGGATGGTCAGGGTCGCGCCGCTTCTGGTCCGGTTCGACAGCGATACCGTCACAACCGCCGTGTTCTTGGACTCGGCCTGTATCTCTCCACGTGCGTTGCTGATCTTCACCGTGGCGCTGCCGCCAACGGCCACAGTCACCTTGGTTGGCGAGAGTGTCAGCGCCGAGGCCTCGGCGGCGAACAGCACCGAGCACAGCATTGCCCAGAAAAGAAAAATCCAGTGGACGCGTGGTGTAGCGTAAGTGCTGGTTGATCGAGTCATGTTGAGATCCCCCTCGAGGAACAGGTCGGCGTGTGGCGCGCTGTCGCGACGGCGGTCAGTCAAAGCCTGGGGATCGAAGCAACCGGAATGAGACTGCGTATCGTTTCCCCAGCCCTGAAACGACGAAGCCCAGATTTCTCTGGGCTTCGTTAGACGTTTGCTCTCGGCCAGATCGATCGGTCGGCCTCGCAATGAATTGGTGTCCGGGCCGAATATAGCGACCAGGAATCATCCGTTCGCCGTGATGTGCAGGAAGAGTGACGCGCCACCCGCTTATCGCGCGTCTTTGCGTATCGTCTCGGCCAATGGACGGCCAGGGCGCTGGCAGGCAGGCGACCGCGCTGCGTATGCCTTCCGTCAGGGTGTCGTCGTCACCCTGGCTTCGAGTTCGGCCCAGCGCTCATAGGCGATTGCGAGCAGTCTCCCGATTTCGTCGGCACGCTGCCCGTCTGCTCTTATCTTCGCGACGCCCTGCTTGTGGTAGTCGCTGTGGCTCATCTGTTCCGTGAGGTCCCGCTGTTCTGACTCGAGCGCCTCGATTTCACCCGGCAGTTTCTCCAGCTCGCGGGATTCCTTGTAGGAGAGCTTGGTGGTCGCGGTACGGTCGGGGCGGGGAAGGGACTCGGATCGCTCGCGCGGAACCTCACCCGCTTTCCCGGTAGAGGAAGTCGTGGAGGACTGCCGCGGAGGGCGCTGCTCGAGCCAGTCGCTGTAGCCGCCGACGTATTCCTTCCAGGTCCCGTCGCCTTCGGCGGCCAGCGTCTGCGTCACCACGTTGTCGAGGAACGCGCGATCGTGGCTCACCAGCAGCACCGTGCCGGGATAGTCCTGCAGCGTGGATTCCAGCAGCTCCAGCGAATCGATGTCGAGGTCATTGGTGGGCTCGTCGAGCACCAGCACGTTCGCGGGCCGTGCGAACAGTCGAGCCAGCAGCAACCGGTTGCGCTCGCCGCCCGAGAGCATCTTCACCGGCGACTCGGTTCGCTGCGGCGGGAACAGGAAGTCGCCCAGGTAGCTCACGACATGCTTGCGACCCGAGGCCAGGTCGACCCAGTCGGATCCGGGGCTGACGGTGTCTGCGACGCTGCGCTCCGGGTCGAGCTGCTCGCGCATCTGATCGAAATAGGCGACCTGCAGGTTGGTGCCAAGCCGCACGGTGCCCGAATCGGGTGCGATTTCGCCCAGGATCAGCTTGAGCAGCGTGGTCTTGCCGGCGCCATTCGGGCCGACGACACCGATGCGGTCGCCGCGCATGATCCTGGTGGAAAGCCCGGAGACGACTGCGCGTTCGCCGAAGGACTTGGTCACGTCCTCGAGCTCGGCGACCAGCTTCCCGGAGCGTTCCCCGGCATCGAGCGTCAGGCGCACGCTGCCCACGAGGTCGCGTCGCGCCATGCGTTCACGCCTGAGGTCCTCGAGCCGCTGGACACGACCGGCATTGCGCGTGCGGCGGGCCTCGACACCCTTGCGGATCCACACTTCCTCCTGCGCCCAGAACTTGTCGAACCTGCGGTTCTCCAGCGCCTCGGCTGCGAGCTGCTCGGCCTTGCGCCGCTCATATGCGGCGAAATTACCCGGGTAGGACCGCAACAGCCCGCGATCGAGTTCGACGATGCGGGTCGCGACTCGATCGAGGAACGCGCGGTCGTGGGTGATGACGATCGCTGCTGGCCCTTTCAGCAGCAGGTCCTCGAGCAGCGTGATGCCGTCGATGTCGAGGTGATTGGTCGGCTCGTCGAGCAGCAGCAGCTGCGGCGCGAGCGCGAGCGCGAGTGCCAGCGCCGCGCGCTTTCGTTCGCCGCCCGAGGCCGCGTCCATGCAGAGCCCCTCGTCCAGCCCGAAGCGGTGCAGGTATTCGACCAGCCTGGCCTCGACACCCCAACGCAGGCGCTCGTCGCGGATGTCTTCGAATCTTCCCCGCAGCGCCAGGCATTCGCGCAGCGTCGCCGCCTCCGGCAGCACGGGCTCCTGCTCAACCAGCGTGACGGTGAGTCCGTCGCGGCGCCGGATTTCTCCGTCATCCAGCGGCAGCTCGCCGGCGATCACCCGGAGCAGGCTGGACTTGCCGGTGCCGTTGCGGCCAATGAGCCCGATTCGCTCGCCGGCGCGGACAGCAAGCCCTGCCTGGTCGAGCAGCGGATGCAGCCCGTAGGCGAGCTCGGCGTCCTGGAGGGTAAGGATAGGCATGAGGGCGCGGAGGATCGCACAGCCCGCGCTCGCCCGCAGCACCGCGCTGCGGGAATTCCTCATGAATTGTTGCGCTGCGCGGTGTTGTCATCGGACGGCAGTCCCGCGCGAGGCAGCAGACCGATAACAGCGGGGCACAGGGGGGAGCCATGGAGGATCGGACCGCTCGTCTCGAGTCCACGGTCGCTGAGCTTCGACAGTCGGTCCTGTCGCTGGAAAAGCGGCTCGGTGCGCTTGAGTCGCGGGGCGAGACTGCAACCGCGGGTGCAGGCGCGGCCGGCCAGGTGCCGGCGACGGATGCTCCAGCGAAGAACCCCTACGATCCGATCGCGCTGCTGTCCCTCGTGGGGCGACTCTTCCTGGTCCTGGCGGGCGGGTTCTTCCTTAGAGCCATGACCGATTCCCATGTACTCGCTCCTCCGCTGGGCCTCTCCGTGGGCTTTGCCTACGCGATGGTCTGGCTGTTTTTCGCCGATCGCGCAGGCGGGCGACGGCAGGTGCCGAGCGCGATATTCCACGCGCTGGCCGCGGCAATGATCGCCTATCCGCTGCTGGTAGAGGCGGCGACGAGGTTCAAGGTGCTCGGTGGCGTGACGAGCGCGCTCGCCGTCGCAGGGCTCACCGCGGCCATGCTGGTCGTTGCCTGGCACCGGCGGCTGCGGGTGGTGGGGTGGATCACCGTGATCGCGGCGATCTCGACCAGCGCTGCCTTGCTGGTGCAGACCGGTGCGGTGGCGCCGTTCGCCTGCTTCCTGATTGCGCTCGGTGTGGCGACACTGTGGTTTGGCTACTCGCTGGACTGGTGGGGTCTTCGCTGGCCGGCCGCGCTCGCAGCCAACGTGGCCGTGGTCGGTGTGACAATGCGTGTCCTGGCCCCCGAGCAGCACGACACGCCAGAGGTTGCCATTCTGCTTCAGTTCCTGTTGCTCGGCGCCTATGTCGGAAGCATCGCAATCCGGACGCTGATCAGGGGCCGCAACGTCGTCCCGTTCGAGGTTGCCCAGACCGCCGCGGCCCTGGTCGTTGGTTTCGGCGGCGCACTGTACCTGACGGAGGTTACCGGCATCGTTCCCGCCGCGCTCGGGCTCGTCTGCCTCGCGTTCGGGGCGGCCAGCTACGGCGTGGCTGTCGTATTCCTGGACAGGCGCAAGGACAAGGGAACCAACGTCTACTACTACACTACGCTGGCGCTCGTGTACGTGCTGGCAGGCTTCACGCTGGTAGTCGGGCAACGCTGGCTTGGGGTGGTATTCGCCGCGCTCGCCGCGCTAGCGGCTGCGCTGTGGTCGCGCTTCGGGCGGTCGTTCATGCTGGTGCATGCCGCGGCCTACCTGCTTGCGGCCGGCATCGTATCCGGCACGCTGGGCTATTGCCTGCGAACGATTGCGGCGTCGGCAGAAGGCCCATGGATCCTGCCCTCAGCCGCCATGGTAGTCGTGCTGGTCGCAGGCGCGCTGTCGGTCGGTTTCGCGGCCGCACGCAGGAATGAAAAGGGCGACGAGGTCGCGAGCGGGCTCAGGCTCGTGATCATCCTGGTGTTCTTCGCAGCTTCTTCCGCCTGTGTGACAGGTTTCGTCGCACCGCTTGTCGGCGGCCTGCCGGACGGCAGCGTAGCCAATGGCGTGCTGGCGACCGTCACGACGGTCGTGCTGTCGCTGGCCACGCTGCTGGTCGCGTGGATCGGGCGACAACCGCGCTTCCGCGAGTGTTCGTGGCTGGTCTACCCACTGCTGGTGGCAATCGGCATCAAGATGGCGGGCCAGGACTTCAAGCACTCGCGCCCCGCGACACTTTTCATCGCGATGGCGCTGTTCGGTGCCGCGCTCATAATCGCGCCGCGATTACGCCGTGTGGCCGGCAAGGGGGTCAAGCAGGCAGGTACCTGAAGCGCAGAGCAGGAGCGCCTGAATGGTCCCTGGCCACGTGCCGGGGGCCATACGTACTTGCGCGTAGTGGAATGAACGGCTGCCGGCTGCGTTGCGAGGCGCGGATCATGCGCCCGTGCGCTGATAACAAGGGAGTGCACGTTCATGCCCATGCGCCTGCCGCGATTTTCGTCCTGGTACTTCCTCGTGCTCTGCGCGGGACTGCTTGCCGGTCCGGCTGCCTGGGCCGACGACGCAGCCTGCACGAAGTGCCACGACGACGTGACGTTGCAGTCTGCGGCCCACGCCGACCAGGGCTGCGCCGACTGCCACACGAACATCACTTCGACGCCGCACGATGCTCTGCCCGACGACCAGAAGCTGACCGGTGAACAGATCTGCGCCGGCTGCCACCGCATGGCTGCAAAGCAGCTTGCCAAGAGCATCCACGACAAGCACAGCTGCAAGAAGTGCCACGGACCCGGCCATGCAGTGGGACTGCACGGTGATTCCGACGCGCGCGTGTCACATCTCGGCCAGATCCGGACCTGCGGCAAATGCCACGACGAGGTCCTGCCCGGCTTCGAGAAGAGCGTGCATGGCGTAGGCCTGATCAAGTCTGGCCTGACCACATCGGCGCCCACCTGCAGCGATTGCCACGGTTCGCACAGCATCCAGGCGATCGGCAACCCGGACGCGAAGACCGGCCACAAGAAATCCCCTGAGACCTGTGGCGCCTGTCATACGACGGTGCTGAAGGTCTGGCAGGACCAGAGCACGCACGGCCAGTTCTGGAAGGAAGGCAAGGACGGCCCTGTATGCACGACCTGCCACATGGACGAGCATTCCGTGAACGATCCTACGTCCGCGGCGATGCGCAAGCACTTCCCGGGGCAGTGCGGCAACTGCCACGAGGAGGGTATCGAGAGTTTCCGCGACAGCTTCCACGGCAAGGCGACTGCGCTCGGCTGGACGTCGGTGGCTATGTGCTCCGACTGCCACACGCCGCACCAGAACCTGCCGGTGAGCGATCCGCGCTCGAGCGTAAATCCCGCGAATCTTGTCGCGACCTGCGGAAAGTGTCACGAGAAGGAAGTGGCAAGCGCGGGCTTCATGACCTTCGATCCGCACGTCCTGCCGCACGACCCGTCGACGCGCTGGGAGATCCGCTGGATTTATCTCTTCATGACCGGGCTGCTGCTCGGCGTGTTCGCGTTCTTCTTCGCCCACGATTTCCTGTGGCTGCAGCGCGCGCTGGTCGGCAAGATGCGCGGCGAGTACAAGTCGGGCCATGGCGGCGAAGGGCCATACATCAAGCGTTTCAGCAATGCTCAGATCTGGCTGCACGTGAGCATCGTGGTGAGCTTCCTGCTGCTCGCTATCACGGGCCTGCCGCTCAAGTTCGCGATTGCACCCTGGGCCGGCGACATGATGGCAGTGCTGGGCGGGCCGCAGGCAGCCGGCCTGATCCACCGCTTCGCTGCGATCGTGACCTTCGGCTACTTCGCAGTGCACCTGCTGATGGTGATGCATGGAGCCTTCGTCAAGGGTGAGAAGGGCTTCTTCTGGGGCTGGCGTTCGATGGTGCCAAACCTGAAGGACGTCCAGGACTTCTGGGGCAACATCAAGTACTTCCTGTACATCGGCAAGCGGCCGCAGATCGACCGCTGGGCGTACTGGGAGAAGTTCGACTACCTCGCGGTCTTCTGGGGTGTGGCGATGATCGGCGTCTCGGGCCTGATGCTCTGGTTCCCGGGCTTCTTCGCCCAGTACGTGCCGGGCTGGGTCCTGAATGCCGCCTACATCATCCACAGCGACGAAGCGCTGCTGGCCACGGGCTTCATCTTCATATTCCACTTCTTCCACACGCACCTGCGTCCGGAATCGTTCCCGATGGATCCGGTGATCTTCACGGGCGCCATGCCGCTCGAGAAATTCAAGGAGGAGCGACCGCTCGAATACCAGCGGCTGGTGGAGACGAAGCAGCTGGAGAAGTTCCTGGTGCCGGCGCCGGAGAAATCAAACCTGCGCGCTGCCTACGTGTTCGGCTTCATTGCCGTAGCCGTCGGCCTCGCGTGTGCGGTTGGCATCTTCGTGGCGCTGTGGGGGCAGTTCTTCGGCTGAACTGTGCAGAGGGTGAGGTGAGACAGCGGGCCGGCCCCTTGGGGTCGGCCCGCTGCGTATCCGGGCGTGGCGTGGCCCTGCCTCGTTGAAATTACCTAGATGATTCGAGCGGATCCGGACCTACCATCGGCCCGACCCACGCACCGTGGGGGCGGGACGGCACAGGGGGAATCATGGCAGCCGACTCGAGAATTTCGGCTATTCCGGGTTCGTCGGCAGGTTCTCGAGCCTGCTGGAGCCGGAAATGAAGCTCCCGGAGCAGGTCAAGCGGCTCGGCGTCATCGTCGGACTGTTCCTGGTCGTCGTCGTCACGCGGTTCTTCCTGCTGCCCGAAAGCTGGATCTCGGCCGCGCCGCACCAGCAGGCGACGGTTGTCCGCGAAATGGCGAAGCCCGTGCACTACGCCGGCATGATGAGCTGCCGCGAATGCCACCAGGACGAGTGGGACACCAAGCTCGGCGGATTTCACCGCACGATAGGCTGCGAGAACTGCCACGGGCCGGCGGCTGCCCATGTCGCGAACAAGGACGACGAGGCGGCCATCCCTCCGAAGCACCGCGACCGGGAGTTCTGCCTCGGGTGCCACGGGTTCGTCGCTTCGCGGCCCAACGGCTTCCCGCAGGTCGACGGTGAGAAGCACAAGGCGGGCAAGCGCTGCGTGAGTTGCCACGACGCGCACGATCCGAAGCCGGACACCACTCCGCAGGACTGCGGCGGCTGCCACGGCCGCATCGCCAGGATCAAGGCGACGTCGACGCATGCGGAACTCGCCTGCACGGCGTGCCACCAGGTTCCTGAGCAGCATCTGGAAGACCCGCGGACGGCATATCCGACCGTCCCGCAACGGCGCGACGCCTGCGCGGGTTGCCACGACATCGCATCGACCGATCCGGCCGCGGCCAGTTCGCGTGTCGACTTCAGTTCGCACGGCCGCACCTACGTGTGCTGGCAGTGCCACTACGCTCACCTGCCGGAGGGGACGAAGTGAACAAGCGAGAGTTCCTCAGGGACGCGATCCTGTTCTTCCCAGCCGCCGGGGTGTGCGGCGCGCTCGCCGCCCAGGCGGCAGGCGAGGACCCGGCCGCAGCGGCCGCGAAGACCCCGACGGGCTACGACCCGACGGACCACTGGTACGGCATGGGCATCGACGTCGACAAGTGCATCGGCTGCAATCGCTGTGTCGAGGCCTGCAAGACAGAAAACGGAGTTCCGGAAGAGCCATTCTTCTTCCGCACCTGGATTGAGCGCTATTCGATCCGTGCCGACGGTGAGGTGCAGGTGGAATCCATCAGCACAAAGACGCCGGAGCAGCTGCTTGCCGAGCAGGACCAGCCGGTGGACCCGGACGTCGTGCGCACGTTCTTCGTGCCCAAGCTGTGCAACCAGTGCGCGCATCCGCCCTGCGTGCAGGTCTGCCCGGTCGGCGCGACGTTCCAGACCAAGGACGGCGTGGTGCTGGTCGATGAAAAGCGCTGCATCGGCTGCCGATACTGCATCCAGGCCTGCCCGTACGGCGCCCGCTACCTGAATCCGGTCACCAAGACGGCGGACAAGTGCACGTTCTGCTACCACCGCATCACCAGGGGCCTGGTGCCGGCGTGTGTCGAGGTCTGTCCGACGGAGGCGCGGATCTTCGGCGACCTGAAGGGCCGGGCCGAGCGACTGGTGAGCTTCCAGCGGGAAAACGTCATCAGCGTGTTGAAGCCCGACCTGAATACCGAACCCAAGGCTCTCTACGCCAACCTTGACGGAGAAGTCCGATGAGCGGCACCGTGCCCCAGGCGCTCCTGGACCAGCTTGCCCACCAGTTGAGCCAGGTGATCGGCTTCATCTACCCGAACGAGGTCGAGACCCAGTGGGCGATCCTGATCGTCGTCTACCCGTACATCACCGGCATCGTCGCTGGTGCGTTCATCCTTGCCTCGCTGGTGAAGGTGTTCAATGTCGTCGAGGTGCAGCCGGTCTACCGGCTGGCGCTGCTGACGGCGCTGGCCTTCATGCTGATCGCGGGCCTGCCGCTGCAGCTGCACCTCGGGCACCCGGAACGTGCCTACGAGATCTTCATGACGCCGCAGCCGACCTCCGCGATGGCCATGTTCGGCTTTGTCTACCTGTGGTACCTGATGGGCATCCTGCTGATCGAGGTCTGGCTGGAATACCGCCAGCAACTGGTCCTGATGGCGCGGGAGGCGGCTGGCGTAAAGAAGGCCCTGTACCGGGCGCTGTCACTCTTTTCGAACGATATCAGCCCCGAGGCCGTGGCCTGGGATCACAGGACGAGCAAGATCGTGACGGTCATCGGCATCCCCTCGGCGTTCCTGCTGCACGGGTACGTCGGCTTCATCTTCGGGTCAGTGAAGGCGAATCCCTGGTGGGGCAGCGTTCTGATGCCGATCGTGTTCCTGCTCTCTGCGATCGTCTCTGGCATTGCCATGGTGATGCTGGTCTACATCGTGCTGAACGGGCTTCGCAGGGAGAAGATGAACATGCGCTGCCTGGACACCGTCGGACTGTTCCTGCTGGTAGCGGTGATCGTCGACTTCGCGTTCGAGGGCCTGGAATACATTCATCGCGTGTACCAGAGCGAGGAATCGATCAGGATCCTGGGCGAGCTCGTCTCAGTGAGGCTGTACCACAGCCTCGTCATCGTGCAGGTGGGGCTGGGTATGGTGCTGCCGCTGCTGATCCTGTCGCTGGTCCGCAGCAGGCGCATCAGCGCGGGCATGCGCACGCTGATGTACTTCGCGTCCGCGCTCCTGTTGCAGGTCGGAATCTTCGCCATGCGCTGGAACGTAGTGATCGGCGGCCAGGAGTTCTCGAAGAGCCTGCGCGGGCTGATGACCTACAGCATGGAGATGACTGGCATAGAGAGCCTCACGACGGCGCTCGTGCTGCTCGCGCTGCCGTTCATCATCCTCATCGGGCTCCATTACCTGCTGCCCCCGCGGTGGATGGAGGAGCACGGCCTCGCCGCCCATTAGCGATCGCGCTGGCGGTGTCGAGAAGGTTGGACCAGAATGAAGGCCGCTTGCAGCATGCCGACCGGCCGGCGATCAATACCCTGGAGAATTGCGATGAACAGACTTTGCGTGGCCCTGGCCTTGTGCGCATGCGCGATGTTCGCGGCGCCGACCTACGCGGCCGACGCCGCTGCCGGTAAGAAGCTGGCGGGGGATTCCTGCGTGGATTGTCATGGCGATGATGGCAAGGGCGACGATGAATTCCCGGGCATCGCCGGCATGTCGGTGGACAAGTTCACCAAGGCAATGCAGGAATACCAGGACGGCACGCGCTCCAAGAGCCCGAAGATGACCAAGGAGGCGAAGAAGCTCTCGGCCGCCGACATCGCCAATCTCGCAGCGTATTACTTGACGCTCAAGTAAAGCCCGGTCCGGCAGGAAGTTACAACCGCATAGGTACTCGCCGCGGGCCAACCGCGGCGAGATTGGTCACGACCGGGCAAAGCGTTATGCTTCGCCCGCGACAAGCTTGAGTCGTAAAGCCAGGCCCGGGGGCCACGCATGATCAGGAACTATTTTTCGGTAATCACCCGCAGCGCGCTGAGCATGATCGGTACCGCGATCGCGCTCGTGGGCTTTGTGCTTTTTGTCACTCTGTTCCTGATCCAGATCTTCGGGTTCAGGGGCGGGCCTTACCTCGGCATCATCGCCTACCTGCTGTTGCCCGCCGTGGTGGCGGTCGGGCTCACGCTGGTTCCGATCGGCATCTGGCGGCAGACCAAAAAGGAACGCGAGGCGGTCGAGCATGGCGAGCCCGCGCCGAACCTGCCCATTATCGACCTGAACAAGCCGCGGACCCGAAAGGCGCTGACAGCGTTCGCGGTAATGTCGCTGGTAGGGATGGTGGTCCTCGCGGTCGGCACCTACAAGGGCGTCGAGTACATGGAATCAGTCGAGTTCTGCGGCCTGGCATGCCACACGGTGATGCAGCCGGAATACACGGCGCACCAGCGCTCGGCGCACTCGCGCGTCGCCTGCGCCGAGTGTCACATCGGCGCCGGGGCCGACTGGTTCGTGAAGTCCAAGATTTCCGGCAGCTGGCAGCTGATTGCCGTGGCATTCAACCTGTACCCGACGCCTATCGGGACGCCGGTGCACAACCTGCGCCCTGCACGTGAGACCTGCGAGCAGTGCCACCTGCCCACGAAATTCACCGGCGACAAGCTCAAGGTTCGCGTCCACTACGCAGACGATGAGCAGAACACCGAGTTGCACACAGTGCTGATGATGAAGGTCGGCGGCCAGCATGGCCAAGGCGCATATGGCATCCACTGGCACGTGGCCCCGGGCGTCAAGGTCCGCTACCTGTCGGACGCGAGCCGCGAAAAGGTCTACGACATTGAGATGACCGGCGTCGATGGCAAGGTCAAGTTGTTCAAGAACGAGGAGGCGCCGCCGGACGCCGAGTGGAGGCAGATGGATTGCGTCGATTGCCACAACCGGCCCACGCACGTCTACCGGCAGCCGGCCAACGAGATCGACAACTCGATGGACATGGGCCTGATCGACAAGACGCTGCCCTTCATCAAGCGCGAGGGCCTGCGTGCAGTGCAGGTCGAATATCCGTCGCATGAGGCGGCGCGAGCCGGCATTGCGGCCGACATCGCCGCGTTCTATGCGCAGAACTACCCCGACCTGGTGCAGTCAAAAGGCGACGCGATCGACCAGGCCGGCAAGGCGCTCGGCGACGTCTACAGCTGGAACGTGTTCCCCGCGATGAAGGTCACCTGGAATACCTACCCGGATCACATCGGTCACAAGCAGTCGCCGGGTTGCTTCCGCTGCCACGACAAAAAGCACGCGACCGAAGACGGCGAGAAGATCACCAAGAAGTGCGATACCTGCCACTCGCTGCTGGCAGATGAAGAGCCGGATCCCGCGATCCTCTACCAGATGGCGGGCGAAGAGCCGCCGGCGCCGGGTGTGGTCGAGACGCCGCCGTCGGACGAGACCGGAACCTGAGGTAGCACTCATGGACAGGGGCGTGCCGGGCGGAGTCCGGCGCGCCCCTCGTCTTTTCCGGGTTCAGTCGCCGTCGACTTCGTCCTTGTTCCGGGCGCCCTTGTTGAGTTCGTTGATCCCGCAATCGCCGCAGTGATCGCCGCCCTTGCGGAAACTGCGCGCAATCTGCACGACCGCATACACTGCGGCCGCGGCAACGATCACCCACACGAGGATCTGCTCGAGCATCGTGTTGTCCTCAGCCTGCGCCCAGCGCAAGCGCTGCGTGATAGGTCACGAACGCGGCCGCGTAGGCCAGCGCGAACAGGTATCCGGTCATGATCAGCGGATAGCGCCAGGAGTTGGTCTCGCGTCGCACGACCACGATCGTCGACAGGCACTGCGGCGCGAACACGAACCAGGCTAGCAGCGAGAGCGCGGTCGCCAGGCTCCAGGTGCCCGCCAGCATCGGTGCCAGCGTGGCCGAGACGTCGTCGCCTGTCGCCGACAGCGCGTACACCGTGCCCAGCGCGCCCACCGCGACCTCGCGCGCCGCGAGGCCCGGCACCAGTGCGAGCGAGATCTGCCAGTTGAAGCCGATCGGCGCGAATACGTGCTCGAGCGCGCGACCGATAGAGCCGGCGAAGCTGTACTGGATCGCCGGGCCCGTCGCATCCGCCGGCGGGGCCGGGTAGCTGCTCAGGAACCACAGCACGATCATCAGTGCGAGGATGATCGTGCCTACCCGGCTCACGAACACCTTGGCGCGCTCCCACAGGCCCAGCGCGACGCTGTGCAGGTTGGGCCAGTGATATTCGGGGAGCTCGAGCAGCAGCGGGTGATACGAGGATCGCAGCGCGGTGCGCTTCAGCCCCCAGGCGACGGCCATCGCCGCGACGATGCCGGCCACGTACAGGATGAACAGCACCAGCCCCTGCAGGTTGAATGGTCCGACCGGCTGGTTCGGGATGAAGGCGGCGATCACCAGCGCGTACACGGGCAGGCGCGCCGAGCATGTCATCAGCGGCGCGACCATGATCGTGGCGATGCGATCGCGGAGGTTGGGGATTGTGCGCGTCGCCATGATGCCCGGCACTGCGCAGGCGAAGCTCGACAGCAGCGGGATGAAGGCGCGGCCCGAGAGGCCGACGCTGCCCATCAGCCGGTCGAGCAGGTAGGCGGCGCGCGGCAGGTAACCGGTGTCCTCGAGCACCAGGATGAACAGGAACAGGATCAGGATCTGGGGCAGGAACACCAGCACGCTGCCGGCGCCGGCGATGATGCCGTCCACGAGCAGGCTCCTGAGCGCGCCGTCGGCCATGTTTCCACGCAGTTGCTCGCCCAGCCACGAGACACCCGAGTCGATCAGCTCCATCGGCAGCGCGGCCCAGCTGAACACTGCCTGGAACACGAAGAACAGCAGCACGGCCAGGACCAGCGGTCCTGCTATCGGGTGCATGACCAGCGCATCGAGCCGTCGCAATGCGCGTGCACGCACTGGTTCCGTGTATCCGACGGCCGCGAGGATGCGGCGCACCTCGCGCTGGGTCTGCTGGATGTGCTCGAAGCTGGGATCGTGCCAATCGCGTGCCGGGAGCGCGCCGGGCAGCGCCGCGGCGTCCAGCGCCTCGACCAGCCGTTCGTGTCCGCCGGCAGCGACCGCGATCGTCTCGACCACGGGTACGCCGAGTTCGCGTTCGAGCTGCCCGCGGTCGAGGTGGAAGCCACGATCGAGTGCCAGGTCGCTCATGTTCAGCGCGACGATCATCGGCACGCCGAGGTCGCGCAGTTCCAGCACCAGGCGCAGGTTCAGCCGCAGGTTGGTGGCATCCACGACGCAAACCACGAACTCGGGCGCGGCCTCGCCGGCGAGCCGGCCGAGCAGGAAATCGCGGGTGATCGCCTCGTCGAGCGTCGTGGGCGTCAGGCTGTAGGAGCCGGGCAGGTCGAGCACGCGGTAGTGGCGCTGCCCTCCCATGCTTAGGAAGGAGCCTTCCTTGCGTTCAACCGTGACCCCGGCGTAATTGGCGACCTTCTGCCGGCTGCCCGTGAGCCGATTGAAGAGCGCTGTCTTGCCGCTGTTCGGTACACCGACGAGCGCTACGCGCATCGACGCCGGCGCGGGCTGGTCTCTCATGGCGGGTTCAGGTGCAGTCGACGGCGACCAGGACTGACTGGGCCTCCCGGCGGCGCAGCGCGAAGGTCGTGTTGCCGAGGCGAACCGCGATCGGGTCGCCACCCGGCCAGACCGCGGCGACCACCTCCAGCGCCTCGCCCGGCACGAAACCCAGTTCGAGGAGTCGCCGGCTTATGGTCGAGTGGGTTTCGTCGCCAAGGCTCTGCGCGTCGTCGGTCACCTCTGTGACAGTGCCGCGGGAGCCTTTCTTCATGGCTGCAAGGCTGATGGGGAGCATTCTGGGGTCGATGCCTGGGTGGATCTTAACGGCGTGAGTCTGTCCTGAATGAGAATCGTCCGCAACTGGGGCTAACCGCAATGGCGTCCTGGTCGACAGACCGCTGGCACTACAATCCGCCCATGAGCCAGACCACGGACGCCGTGCTGATGGTGCGGCCGGCCGCTTTCGGCTGGAACCCCGAGACCGCCGGCAGCAATGCCTTCCAGCGGCCGGATTCCGGTCCAACCGGGTTTCGGCAGCCGGGCGCGCTCGCAGAGTTCGACGGCCTGGTCGCGGCCCTGGCCTCGGCCGGCGCCAGGGTCTTCGCATTCGACGAACCCGGACCCGACGCCTGTCCCGACGCGGTGTTTCCCAACAACTGGGTGAGCCTGCACCACGACGGCACGGTCGTGCTGTATCCGATGATGGCGCCGACCCGCAGGAGGGAACGGCGTCTGGAACTTCTTGTCCGGCTCGAGGAGCAGGGCGGCTACGTGGTCAAGCGCCTGCTGGACCTGACCCACCACGAACTCGGGGGCAGGTACCTCGAGGGCACCGGCAGCGTCGTTTTCGACCACGTGGCCCGCGTGGCCTATGCATGCCGTTCGCCCCGTACGGACGAATCGGTGCTGCGCGAGCTCTGCGAGGAACTCGGCTACGAGCCGCTAGCGTTCGACGCGACCGACGAGTCGGGCGTGCCCGTCTATCACACCAACGTGATGCTCTCGATCGGCGCCCGCTCAGCCATCGTGTGCGCTCCGGCCATCGCTGGACCTCAGCGTGGCCCGCTGCTCGAACGCATGCGGGCAGGCGGACGGCGGGTGGTGGACATCGACCATACGCAGATGGCGGCATTCGCCGGCAACGCGCTGGAACTCAATTCAGAGGCCGGCACTGCGGTGCTGGCCCTTTCCGCGAGCGCCTGGCAGGCATTCGGCCCCGCAGGGCGCGAGCTGCTGTGCGACTGCGTCGATGCGGTGGTTGCGCAGCCGGTGCCGACGATCGAGCAGCTCGGCGGCGGGTCGGTGCGCTGCATGATGGCCGAAGTGTTCCTGCCGCGCCGCTGACTGGCGGCGTGCTGTCGCTGCTGCAGCGAGGCGTACTTTCGCCGCTGCGTCGATGCGCGCCGCTTGCGGGGTCCCCCCGGTCCGGCTTCGCCCGGGCCCGATGCTAGAATCGCCGACCGGAGGCCCGCGTGCTCGAACTCGGCGTAAAGACCCTGCTTTCGTACCTGATCGGGTCGCTGATAGGCAGCCTGCTGCTCGGGCGGCTGCGGGGCATCGACATCCGCGAGCAGGGCAGCGGCAATGCCGGAAGCACCAACGCGCTCAGGACCCAGGGCTGGACGTTCGGGATCGGCGTGCTCGCCTTCGACATCGGCAAGGCGCTGCTCGCTGTTGGCGTGCTGCCCGGACTCGCGCTGCCACTGGTCGGATATGACGCGGAGATTGATGGCGAGTGGCTTGCGGTTGCGTGCGCCGTCGCCGTGGTCGCGGGTCATGTCTACCCCGTCTGGTACGAGTTCCGCGGCGGAAAGGGCGCTGCCACGCTGCTCGGCACGGTTGCGGTTCTGGCGCCCACGGCGCTGCTGCCCTTCCTGGCTGTGTGGCTGGCCTGCGTGCTGGTGACCGGATACGTGGGACTCGGCACCATGCTCGGCGTCGCGTCGCTGCCGCTGTACTTTGCCTACGCGTGGCCGGGCGACACGCCGTTGCTCGTCTATGGTGTCGTGATGACTGCCTTCGTCGCCTACACGCACCGCGCCAACATCCTGCGCATGAAGGACGGCACCGAGAACCGGGCTCAGCGACTCTGGCTCCTGCGGCCGCGATGAGTGACGCCACCTGCCGCACGCTGCTCGCACTGCTGGCCGACGGCCGTCTGCACGCCGGACCGGAGCTCGCGGCCCGTCTCGACGTGAGCCGGACTGCGGTGTGGAAGCTGGTCGGCGAACTGCGGCAAACCGGCGTTGGCATAGTGAGCGTGGATCGGCGCGGCTACCGCCTCGCAGGGCCTTGTGAACTGCTGGATGCCGCCGCGATCCGACGTGCAGCCGGGCATCCGGGCAGGCCTTTTCCCTGCGAGGTCGAAGTCCACTTCGCGACCGAATCGACCAACGAATATCTCTTCGCTGCGCCCGCGCCGCCGGCGGGGTCGCCGCGCATCGTATTCGCCGAGATCCAGCGCGCCGGACGTGGACGGCGCGGACGTTCCTGGTTTTCGCCTTTCGGTTCGGGACTGACATTTTCGATCGCCTGGAGCTACCCCGAAATCCCGGCGGAACTGTCAGCGTTGAGCCTGGCACTCGGCGTCCAGGTGGCCGATGCGCTTCGCTCCGCGGGGGCCGGCGAGACCATGCTCAAGTGGCCCAACGACATCGTGTGGCGGCACCGGAAGGTCGGCGGCCTGCTGATACAGCTGCGCCTGGAGGCGGGTGGCGCCGCAAGCGTCGTCGTGGGGCTCGGCCTGAATGTCGCGTTGCCAGCCGAGGCCCGCTCGAGTCTCGCCATGCCCGGTGCCACGCCGGTCGCGGACCTGGGCGAGGCCATGGGCGGGCAGATCCCGGGCCGCAACGCACTCGCCGGCCGCCTGCTCGCAGCGATGTGCGATGGGCTCGAGCGCTTCGGCCGCGACGGCTTTGCACCCTTTGCGGCGCGCTGGCAGGAGCTCGACTCACTCTGCGGCGCCGAGGTCAGGGTTACGCAGAGCACGGGCAGCATCGAGGGGCGCGCGCTCGGTGCTGATCGCGACGGCGCGTTGCGGGTCGAAACCGGCGGACGGGTCGAGCGTTACCTGGCCGGCGACGTCAGCCTGCGCGCAGCGCAGGAGCTTGCGGTATGAAGCTGCTGGTAGACATCGGCAATTCGCGCGTCAAGTGGACCACGCTCGACGGCGGCGATCTCGGTGCACAGCAGGCCGCCAGCTACTCGGGCTGGACCCAGGACGACTGGCGTCGATGCTTGTTTTCGGTGCCCGGCATCGATGAGGTGTTGGTCGCGAGTGTTTCGGAGGCGCCATCGGTAGCCCTCGACTCCGCGGCCAGCCTGGTGATCGGTCGTCGTGCGACTTTCGTTGCGACCAGTGAGCAGGCAGCCGGCGTCCGAAACGCCTACAGCGAGCCGCGTCTGCTGGGTGTGGATCGCTGGCTGGCCGTGATCGCAGGCCACGCGGCCACGCGAGGCGACTGCTGCGTCGCCGATGTCGGCACCGCGACGACCTTCGATGCGGTGACCGCGAGCGGCGAGCATCTCGGGGGATTCATCATTCCCGGGCCCGCGCTGATGGTGCACTCGCTGCATGGCGGGACGGCCGACCTCGCCGGGCGCTCGGAGGCCAGCGGCAGCTCCGGCGGCGCGCCGCTCGCGGACAACACACGGGACGCGATCGAGCGCGGTTGCCGGCTCGCGGTTGCGGCGCTGATCGACCGTGGCGTGGTGGACGTGGAGGCGAGGCTCGGGACGCGGGCGGAGCTGCTGCTGACCGGCGGTGCAGCTGCTGCGGTCATGCCGCTGCTCAGGTCGCGAGCCACGCTGGTCCCCGACCTCGTGCTGCGCGGGCTGGCGGTCCTAGCTGGCGCTGAACCAGCGAACTATGGTGGGAAACCGCAGTCTGAGTAGGCAGGCCCGCCGTGTATCATTCCCGCCGGGTGCAACGTGCCGGCGGGACTGTCGCCGGGCAGTCAATCTGGAGAAAAGTGATGAAAATCAGGACATTGACGACGATCGGTCTTATTGCAGCTGGGCTTGCTGGCTACAGCGGATCCGCGCTGGCCGATGCAGCCGCCGGCAAGGCGACATTCGAGGCAAGCTGTGCGGAATGCCACGAAGCGGCCGACTTCAAGGGTGAAGACGCCAAGGAACTCCAGGCAACGCTCGAGCAGATCTCGGCCGGCCAGATGAAGCACAAGAAGGCGTTCAAGCTGACCGCCCAGCAGGCCGCCGACGTGGCTGCCTACATGGCGAGCGGCGGCTGACGCGACCCCGCGGCTGCCCTGCCCGGGGCGGTCGCCCGGCGCCTTGCGCCTTTGACCGAAATGGACCCGCCCCTCCTGCGAGGGGCGGGTCTTTGCGTTTCCGGATAAGATCCGGCTCCCCCTGACGGCTCCCCGGAGAGAGTGGCACTCAAAGTGCGAGCACTGTTCCTCGTCCTGCTGCTGGCCAACATCCTGTTCCTTGCGTGGACGCGCTGGATCGCGCCTGCGCCGGATGCCGGTGGCCATGCAACACCGAGCAGCCGGGACGGCTCCCGGGTGATCCGCCTGCTTCGCGAGGAACCCGTGCAACGGCAGCTGTCGGACGTGGCCCAGGGCGCCGGGCCAGCGGAACCTGGAGTGATTGCCAGCTGCGTGAGCGGTGGGCCATATCTCGACAAGGCAGGCGCCGAGCGGGCAGCTGCCAGGCTGGATGGCCTGGGGTTCCGTTCGAGGATCAGGGCCTCCCGCGACGAGGTCTGGGTGGGCCAGTGGGTACGCATCGAGGATTTCGCAACCGCCGATGATGCGGGAAACGCGCTCACGGCGCTGAAGGCCGCGGGCATCGCCGACGCCTACCTGCTGGCCGAAGAGCCACCCGGCAACGTCGTATCGCTGGGCGTATTCAGCGATCCCGGGCGCGCGGCCCAGGTGATGGCCAAGGCCATGCAGGCAGGGTTCACGCCGCAGGTGGAAGACAGTTACCGGGCGGAGGACGTGTTCTGGCTGGAGGTGGACCGCAACGAGAACGCCGGCCTGCCGGGCCTTGAGATGTTTCGAATCCAGGACGGTGGCGGCACGCGCATCGAGCTACGAGCCTGCCCGGATCCCGATTCCGTGACGCCGGCCGCGCCAGCTCCCTGAGCGCGAAAGCGGATCGGCGGTTAGAATCGCCGTCCCGGTGCCGGCTTAGCACAGTTGGTAGTGCACCTGATTTGTAATCAGGGGGTCGGGGGTTCGAGTCCCTCAGCCGGCACCATCTTCATCACGCAATGGCGCGATACGCGCGCAAACCAGGAGATCGACATGGCGCTCTGGAAAGATCCCACGGCCAAGGAAACCACCCCGGGCGCCGGCGAGCCGGCCCCTGCAGCACCCGAACTGCGCGCCGTCGAGCGGTCGCCGGCACCGATCGGTTCCGCTGCGTCGGACGCGTCGCGTCGCAGCGTTGAACGCGGTCCGGCGAAAGAGTCGCTGATCGCAGGCGACCTCACGATCGAGGGCAAGATCGAGGGCTCGGGCAATGTGCGCGTTGCTGGCCGCTTCAAGGGCGACGTGAATGTCGAAGGCAACGTGACCATCGAGCAGGGCGCGCATGTGACGGGACAGGTCTCGGCCTCGATGGTGATCGTGAGCGGCGAGGTGCACGGCAACATCACCGCCACGGCGCGGGTCGAGCTGCTCGAGACCGGCGTGATCAACGGCGACGTCAAGGCGGCCGTGCTAACCGTCGCGGCGGGCTCGCGCATGCGCGGCCAGGCTGACTTCGGCTGGACTGACCAGGGTCCGGGCGGCAAGAAGTGACCACCGGCCCTGCCTGAATGCTGCCCGGGCGCACATCCTCCGGGGCCGTCGGCCGGACCCGGACCTGTCCGCACTGCAAGGCGACGATCCTTGAGAGCTCCGCGGTCTGTCCGCAATGCCGGCACCATCTGCGGTTCGGCGCTGCGGCGGAGCCGACTCGAACCCCGGTCGAGGGCTTCAAGGCGCTCAGTGTCGAGGGCACGCTCGAGCATCCGGCGCAGGGAGGCGACTGGGAGTATTCAGTGTTGCTCACGATCCGCAACGAGCGTGGCGAAGAGCTGGCGCGCCAGGTCATCGGCGTCGGTGCGCTGCGCCCTTCGGAATCGCGCAGCTTCAGCTTGTCCGTGGACGTATTGACGCCAGGCGGGCGCTCGCGATGATCCGCGACCTCGTCGCGCGATTCGCCGCCGGACTTCGGTTTCCCGTGCTGTTCGCGCTGACTGCCACGCTGTTCGTGTTCGACTTGTTCGTGCCCGACCTGGTGCCGTTCGTCGACGAGATCCTGCTCGCGCTCGGCACGCTGCTGCTGGGCTCGCTGCGCAAGAAGACCGCGCCGGAGCAGGGCGACCGCGAGCCGCTGAAGCCCGGATAGCCGGGCGCGTCGCCCCGGCCGGGGCATATACGTGGCCCAGGGCAGGCAAGCCGGTCATGTCGACTGGCCGGGGCATCTACTTAATTGACCTGAGGGTTGGGGTTTGCGAGTCTCCGCGCGTGCCCCGGGGTCCCTGCGTGGTCCCGCGGCGGGAGGTGGATCATGTGTCTTGCCGTGCCGATGCGGATCAAGTCCGTCGACGGTTTCAACGCCGTCTGCGAGGCGAAGGGAATTGAACGGGAAGTGAGCCTGTTCATGATGCAGGGCGAGGAGATTGCGCCCGACGACCACGTGCTCGTGCACGTGGGCTATGCGATCCAGAAGGTGAGCGAGGAGGAAGCCCGCGTTACCTGGGACCTCATCGACCAGGTCCTGGAGCATGCATGAGCTTGCCATCTGCCAGGCGCTGATCGAGCAGGTCGAGCGGGTGGCGCGCCAGAACGACGCGCGCCGCGTCGTCTCGATCGTGATCACCGTCGGGCCACTGTCGGGCGTCGAGCCGCAGTTGCTCGAGCACGCCTATCCGCTCGCGGCGGCAGGGACGCTGGCGGAACACGCCACGCTCGAAATCGAGACGGTGCCGGTACGGGTGCGCTGCCGCAGCTGCAGTGCCGAGACGGACGCCAGCGCGAACCGGCTGCTGTGCGGCGCTTGCAGCGACTGGAAGGTGGACGTGATCGGCGGTGAGGAAATGATCCTGAAGCGCGTCGAGCTCGAGACCTCGTCCTCGGCCGTTCACTAGGAGAACAGCGATGTGCCGTGACTGTGGATGTTCACTCGGGCCGTCCGCCACGCGGGCGCCGCTGGCCGCGCCGACGGGCGTGGCCGGCAGGATAGAGACCATAGAGGTCATCACCGCGATCCTCGGCGAAAACGACCGGGTAGCGGCACACAACCGCGAGCATTTCGACGGCCACGGCGTGCTGGCCCTGAACCTGATGTCCTCGCCCGGCGCCGGCAAGACTTCGTTGCTCGAAGCGACGATCCGCGCCCTCGGCGGGCGCCTGAAGATCGCGGTCGTCGAGGGCGACCTCGCCACCGAGAACGACGCGGAAAGAATACGAGCCTGCGGCGTTGCCGCGGTGCAGATCAGCACCGGCAATGCCTGCCACCTCGACGCAACCATGGTGCACGACGCCGTCCACGACCTGCCGCTCGCCGGTCTCGACGTGTTGTTCATCGAGAACGTCGGCAACCTCGTCTGCCCGGCGAGTTTCGACCTGGGCCAGCACCGCAACATCACGCTGCTCTCGGTGCCGGAGGGCGACGACAAGCCGGCCAAGTACCCGGTGATGTTCCGCGCGGCAGACCTTTCGCTGATCACCAAGACCGACCTGCTCGCATACATCACCGAGTTCAGCACCGAGCGCGCGCACGCGTCGCTCAGGCAGATCGGCTATTCAGGCGAGACGATCGAACTGACCAGCCGCGGTGGCGAGGGCTTCGAGGCCTGGCTCGGCTGGCTCGATCGCGAAGTGGCGGCGCAGCGCGAGCGCACCCGGCGCGGTGAATCGCTGCGGCCATCCGTGCAGCCGGACGGCGCGCTGGCACATGCAACCGGAGTTCGCCCCGCGCGCTGAGGAGCAAGACATGAGCACCGCAAGCGACTGGCTCGACCGGATCCGCGCGCTGCCGCTGCCGCCGCGCATCAAGGTGATGAACGTCTGTGGCGGGCACGAGCGCTCGATCACGATGGCGGGGCTGCGCAAGGCGATCCCGTCGAACATCGAACTCGTCCCGGGGCCGGGCTGCCCGGTGTGCATCTGCCCGGAAGAAGACATCTACGAAGCGATCCAGCTCGCGCTGCACGAGGGCGTGATCCTGCTCGCCTACGGCGACATGCTGCGCGTGCCGGTAAATGTGTCGAAGAGCGAGCCGCGCTCGCTCGAGCAGGCCAAGGCGGCAGGCGCCGACGTGCGGCCGATCGCCAGTCCGCTCGAGGCGGCGCGCATCGCGCTAGCGAATCCCACGCGCAAGGTGGTGTTCCTGGCCGCCGGATTCGAGACCACCACTGCGCCAGCGGCCGCCCTGCTCGCGCAGGGCGCGCCGCCGAACCTGCTGTTCCTGATGTCGGGCCGGCGCACCTGGCCAGCGGTCGCGATGCTGCTCGAATCGGGCGAGCCCGGATTCGAGGCACTGGTCGCGCCGGGTCACGTCGCCACGATCATGGGGCCCGACGAGTGGGAGTTCGTTCCGCGTGACCACGACATGCCTACCGCCGTCGCCGGGTTCCAGCCGGACTCGCTGCTTGCGGCGCTGTATTCCGTGCTGCGGCAGCGACTCGAGGGCAAGTGTTTCCTCGACAACTGCTACCCGAGCGTGGTGCGGCCGGGTGGAAACACCGCGGCACGACGC
The DNA here is from genome assembly GCA_963793005.1 of uncultured Gammaproteobacteria bacterium. Taxonomy (GTDB): domain Bacteria; phylum Pseudomonadota; class Gammaproteobacteria; order Steroidobacterales; family Steroidobacteraceae; genus RPQJ01. Next base: position 1,145,995 of record CAWBYP010000002.1, on the reverse strand, counting down.
TTCATGGACGAAACGATGGACATCGTCGATGCCAACTGGCGCGGAATCGGCACCATCCCGCAATCGGGATATGCGCTTAAGGAGCGTTACGCGGCTCACGACTCGCGCAGGCAGTTGCCCTCGTACACCGACATCGCCAGGAAACGTGCCGGGCAGATGCCGCCGGGCTGCGACTGCGCCAAGGTGGTGCTCGGCAAGATATATCCGAACGAGTGCCGCCTGTACGGATTGGCATGCACGCCGCGCCAGCCGGTCGGTCCCTGCATGGTTTCCGACGAGGGTGCCTGCCGCATCTGGTGGGCCAACGGCGTGCGTGAGAACGTCTGGGTGGGGCGCAAGGCGTCAGGAGCCGCCCAGGCGTGAGTGAAACTGCCGCAGGCCTGGTCGCCCGCCGGATCGTGATGACCGGCAGGGTGCAGGGGGTCGGCTTCCGCCCGTTCGTCTACCGGCTTGCGCACGAATACGGGCTAGGCGGACACGTCAAGAACCTGCGTGGCGACGTCGAGGTCGTAGTGTGCGGCCCGGAGGCGAGCGTCTCTCGATTTGAACGCGACATCGTCGCGCGTGCGCCGCCGCTCGCCCTGCCTGCGATACGGTCTGCCGAAGACTGCGCGCCGCCCACGGCAGGCGGGTTCCATATCGCGGAGTCGAGCGCCTCGGACGCGCCGCAGGTGTCGGTGCCACCGGATTTCTATGCCTGCGACGACTGCGTGCGCGAATTGTCCGACCCCTCCGATCGCCGCTACCGCTACCCGTTCATCAACTGCACGCAGTGCGGGCCACGCTACACCATCATCACGGCGCTGCCCTACGACCGGCCGAACACCAGCATGCTCGGCTTTCCGCTGTGCGCTGCGTGCCTGCGCGAATATCGCGATCCGCTTGACCGGCGCTTTCACGCAGAGCCAGTAGCCTGCCCGAGCTGCGGGCCGCACCTCGAATTCTTCGCGCCCGGGGCGAAGCGCATCAGCGGCGACGAAGGCGCGCTTGCAGCAGCGGTCGCGGTGCTGCGCGAGGGCCGCGTGCTCGCGGTGCGCGGCATCGGCGGTTACCACCTGTTGTGCGACGCGCGGCTCGAGTCGGCCGTCGAGCGACTGCGCACGCGCAAGCGTCGTCCGCACAAGCCGCTGGCGGTCATGTTCCCGCAGGCAGGCGCCGACGGGCTCGACGCCGTGCGCGCCGACCTCGACCCGGACGGCACGGAATGCGCGGCGCTCACCGATCCAGCGCGCCCGATCGTGCTCGCGAAGCGGCGAGAGGATTCCCGGCTCGCGCCGTCGGTGGCTCCGGGGCTCGCGGAAGTCGGTGCGTTCCTGCCTTACAGCCCGCTGCATCACTTGTTGCTTGCTGCCTTCGGCGGACCGATCGTCGCGACCTCGGGCAACGTGAGCGGCGAACCGGTGCTGACGGATCCGGCCGAGGCGGAGCAGAGGCTCGCAACGGTTGCCGACGCATTCCTGCACCACGATCGCCCGATCGTGCGCCCGGCCGACGACTCGGTCGTGCGAGTCATCGCCGGACGCAGCAGGCCGATACGCCTGGGCCGTGGCACTGCGCCGCTGGAGCTTGAATTGCCCGCCGAACTGCCCGAGCCCGTGCTCGCGGTCGGCGGGCACCTGAAGCTCGCCATCGCGCTCGCGTGGGGCCGGCGTATCGTCGTCTCACCGCATGTCGGTGACATGGGCACGCTGCGCAGCGAGGAGGTCTTCGCGCAGGTGGTGGCGGACCTGCAGCGCCTGTACGACGTGCAGGCGGTGCGTTTCCTCTGCGACGCCCACCCCGGCTACGCGACCACGCGCTGGGTGCAGGCGCAAGGCCGGCCGCACTCGACGGTGTTCCATCATCGTGCACATGCGTCGGCACTGCTGATGGAACACGGCGTCGAGGACGCGGCCACCGTATTTGCCTGGGACGGTGTCGGCTACGGCGAGGACGGCACGCTGTGGGGAGGCGAGACCTTCACGGGCCGGCCGGGTTCGTGGCGGCGTACGGCCAGCCTGCGCAGTTTCCGACTGCCGGGCGGCGACAAGGCCGGGCGCTCGCCGTGGCGAAGTGCGGCCGCGCTCGCTTGGGAAGCGGGAATCGAATGTCCGGTTGCCGTGCCGGACCCGATCGTACGCGAGGCCTGGCAGCGTGGCCTGAACGCACCGCGCTCGAGCGCGGCAGGCCGCGTGTTCGATGCCATGTCGGCGATCGTGCTTGGAGTGCTGGAAGCCAGCTTCGAAGGGCAGGGTCCCATGTGGCTGGAGGCCCGGGCCGGTACGCAGGGTGAGTTCCCCCGGCTGCCGCTGGTCGAGGACGGCGAGGGCCTGCCGCGCATCGACTGGTCGCCGCTGCTCGGCTGGTGTGCCGACGAGCGCCGCAGCGTCGGCGAGCGAGCGTCGGCCGTGCACCTGGCGCTTGCCGACGCGATCTGCAACGTCGCCGTGGCCGAGCGCGAGCGCTCGGGCGTCGCGCTCGTCGGTCTCACCGGCGGGGTGTTCCAGAACCGGCTGCTCACGCAACTTGCAACGAATGGCCTGGAACAGAGGGGACTCAGGGTGCTGCTGCCCGGGCAGCATCCCGTGCAACGACGGCGGACTCGCCTACGGACAGGTCGCCGAGCACCTCGGACGGCTGGCCGGCGGCGCGCCATGAACCGGATGGCGCAGCACACCGACGGATACACTGCACGCATGCCCTGGTTTGAACCACCGTTCCTGTGGATCCTGCGCCGCGAATACGCGGGCGCAATGCGTTTCGACGAGGACGAATCGGCCGACGTGATGCCGACCCCGCCGGCGAAGCCCTGCCAGTTGTACGTGCACATTCCTTTCTGCGAGGTGCTGTGCCCGTTCTGCTCGTTCCACAGGGTGCGGTACAACGACACCAGGACCGCGCGTTACTTCGCGGCGCTGCGCAACGAGATCCGCCTTTACCACGCGGCCGGGTTCCGCTTCGACGACGTGTACGTGGGCGGCGGCACGCCGACCGTGAACCCGGAAGAGCTGCTGGCGACGCTCCGGCTGATCCGCGAGTTGTCTCCGGTTCGTGCGGTGTCGATCGAGACCAACCCGAATCATCTCGAGCCCGGCGTGCTGCACCGTTATCGCGACGCCGGCGTGACGCGCTTTTCCGTCGGCGTGCAGAGCTTCGACGACGGCCTGCTGGCAGGCATGGAGCGACTCGAGAAGTACGGCAGCGGCGCCGCGATGCGCGAGCGCCTCGCGGCGGTGCGCGGCATCTTCCCGACGATGAACGTGGACATGATCTTCAACCTGCCGGGACAGACGATGGAGATGCTCGACCACGACATCGATGCGCTGCTCGAGCTCGACGTGGACCAGGTGTCGTTCTATCCGCTGATGACTGCCCGGACGGCGCGGCACAAGATGCAGAAGTCGATGGGCAATGCCGATGAGTCGCTGCGCCATGCGATGTACCAGCGCGTGCTGGAGCGGCTGCAGCCGAAATATCGCGCGTCCTCGGCCTGGTGCTTCACCCGCGGCGAGGGCATGTTCGATGAATACATCATCGACGAGGACGACTACGTCGGCGTGGGCAGCGGAGCGTTCAGCTACGTGGGCGGCGCGATGTACTCGACGACGTTCTCGCTGAACCACTACTGCCGTCGCGTCGAGCGTGGGCAGAGCGGCATAACGCAGCGGCGCGTGCTGGGCCTCAGGGAGCGCATGCGCTACGACTACCTGGTGCGCCTGTTCGGCGGGACGCTCAAGCGCGAATACATCGCCGAGCGCTATGGCGCGGCGTTCTGGCTACTGATGGCGCCCGAGCTGGCCGCGATGCGCGCACTGGGCGCCACTCGCCACGACGCCGACGCATTGCGGCTGACGCCCCGCGGTATGTACTGCTGGGTGCTGATGATGGCGGAGTTCTTCAATTCGGTGAACGACGTGCGCGAGCAGATGCGCGAGCACATCCGCGCGGAACTCGATACCTGGAATGCAGAGGCCGTGGTGCCGCTAGAGTCGATCGGGCGGCCAGGCCGCGAGGTGCACACATGACGATGCTGGACACACATGTTTCGCTGGCCCACGGCAACGGCGGCCGCTACATGCGCGAGCTGATCCACGAGATCTTCGCGCGGCACCTGGCCAATCCGCTGCTGGACACGAACAGCGATGCCGCGATCCTGCCCTGGGATGCTGGCGCGGGAGAGCTGGTGTTCACCACCGACAGCTTCACCGTGCAACCGATCGAATTCCCGGGCGGCAACATCGGCTCGCTTGCGGTGCACGGCACCACCAACGACCTCGCGGTGGCCGGAGCCATCCCGAAATACCTGAGCCTGGGCGTGCTGCTGGAGGAAGGGCTGGAGTTCGCCGTGCTCGAGCGAGTGGTTGCCGGCATTGCCGCAGCCGCTGCGGAAATTGGCGTTGTCGTGGCGGCGGGCGACACCAAGGTCGTGCGGCGCGGCGAGGGCGGCGGAATCTACCTGAACACCAGCGGCATCGGGGTCAAGGACCCGCGCCTCAAGCTCGGCATGGACGGCATCCGCGACGGCGACGCGCTGCTGGTCAGTGGTCCGGTGGGCGACCACGGCATCGCGGTGATGCTGGCGCGCGAGCAGTTCGGCCTGCGCGGCGACCTCCAGTCCGACGCGGCAAGCGTGCTGGGGCTCACGCGTGCGCTCGCGGCCGTGCCCGGGCTGCGCTTCATGCGCGACCCGACCCGCGGCGGGCTGGCGACCGTGACGCACGAGATTTCCCAGGTGACCGGCCTCGGCATCCTGCTCGACGAGTCGGCTGTCCCGGTACGCGACTCGGTGCGCTCGGTCTGCGAGATGCTGGGCTACGACCCTTATTTCCTCGCCTGTGAGGGCAGGGTGGTGGCGGTCACGTCATCCGGAGATGCGTCGGCCGCGCTCGAGGCGATGCGGGCGCTGCCCGACGGTCGCGATGCGGCGATCATCGGCCACCTGCGCGCGCAGCCCGCGCGCGTGGTGCTGCGCACCGAAATCGGCGGCGAGCGCGTCATCGAGGAACTCGAGGACGATCCGCTGCCCCGCATCTGCTAGGAGGGGACATTCTCCTTTTTCGCCGACCGTGTTGCTTAATCGCAACGATCTGGGGCTGCAGCGAAAAAGGAGAATGTCCCCTCGTCGGCCTGGTACGTGTTATCCACGGTTTACAGCCGGGAACGATCCTTGCGGGCAAGCGTCATATGCTTGTTCCACCGAAGAAAGACGCGACAGGACTGCGGATATCCGCAGTGCCCCCGAGTTCGCGATTTCCCTAGTATGCGTTGCGAAATCCCAGCTTTGGCCGGGATTCAGTTTTGAGCATCGCTGACCAAGAATCTTCTAGGGAGTCAAACATGACAACTTCGAGCGCCCGGGGCATCACGCGATCACGCGTCGCGCTCCTAGCATTGATGGCGCTGACGGCAATCGGCGTAGCCGGTTGCTCAGGCGACGACGGCAAGAACGGAGCCCCCGGCCAGCCGGGAGGACCAGGTGCCACCGGTCCCACCGGTCCCACCGGTCCCACGGGTCCAATTGCCGGCACGACCGAGCCACGCGAGTCCTGCGGCGTATGCCACGACGAAGGCTCTGTTTACGCTGTCACCGACGCGCACGCCATGCCTCCGGTGGTTGCCATCAACAACCTGGCCTTTGCCTTGGTGAACGCTGATGCAGACCTGGCGCTGACGTTCAACCTCAAGCTGGACGGCGTCAACACAAATGATTTCACCACGATCTCCCGGGATTACTATTTCGATGGTACTCGCTACGATCTATCCACCGAAGGGTATGCCCAGGCGTTGACCAGCAATGGCAACGGTAACTACACGATTACGATCACCGGCGGCGGCGCGTTGGCGGCACAGGATTTGCGCTACCTGTTCCGCATCGAGAACGCTCTCGGAACGCGGGCAATCGTGATGGGTAACTATCCGGCCGCGCCAGACGAAGAACTCGTCAGCACGGCGGGTTGCTCCGGGTGCCACAGCACCATGGGCAACGGCTTCCATTACGGCTACCCGGTGAGCGGACAGAACTGCACGGTGTGCCACGACGCGGACAACACAACCTATCCGCGTCTGGTCGACATCGGCCACGGCGTCCACAACTCGCATCTGATGCCGACCGGTTCGTACGACCTGCAGAACACCACCGGCACGAGGACCTGGACCTACGCGGTCACGTACCCGACCTACATGACGAACTGCAGCGTCTGTCACACGAAGGACAGCGGAGCGCTGGCGAAGGCCAACGCGATGCCCGTCACGGCCGACAACTGCTTCAGCTGCCATGGTTCCATGGAAAGCTGGGACTTCGAGTTCCCGGGCTTCTCGCACGAAGGCGTCACCGGTGACTGCGAAAGCTGCCACTTCGCTGGCAACACACTCGGCGCGCCGACCACGGTCACCCAGATGCACAACGGCATCGAGACCGAACGCGTTGGCCTGATCTGGGATGGCGAAGACCGCTCCGTCACCGACGGCAAGCTCTTCACCTGGCAGATCACCGGCGTCACCGACAGTGTTGCGGGCGGGACTCTGGCCATCACCTGGACAGCTACCTACATGGGCAACAGCGTCGACCCGTGCAACAGCACGATCACTGCGACTGCTCCGGGGTTCTTCAATGTTCCGCAGCCGGATGGGTCGCTCAGCATGCTGCGCACCTACCAGCAGGGCAATGACTTCATCCTCGGCCAGAATGCCAACGCACCGGGCCAGGCCAATGCCGTGAACGTGACCACTGCGAACACGACTTGCGCCGGCAACGTTGCGACGACGACTATTCCCAGGGACACCAACCCCGACATAGTCAACGGAATGGTGGGAATCGTGGCACTGCAGGGCAAGCCGCAGATTCCGCTGCCGGCCGACTTCGATGCACCGCAGTACTCTCCGGAGTATGAGTTCGCCTACGAGTACGTTCGTGTCCCGACGCCGACCTACGAGTTTGTAGTGGGCTCCGGCCTGCCGCCGACCACGATGCGTCGCGAAATCGTCGGCAACGACCAGTGCCTGACGTGCCATGTAGGCTCGCTCTACCAGCACGGCAACACCCGGGTCGACAACACCAAGATGTGCGTGATGTGCCACAACTCGGCGTCCAGCGACCAGAACAACCGCGTTGCGATGGGCGTAACCGCGTCTGAAGCGTACGACGGCCTGGCTGGCCAGACCTACGAGCTGAAGACCATGTTGCACCGCATCCACACGGCCGGCGAGTCCACTACGCCGTTCGTGATCTACCGGACGCGTGGCATCTACGCCTGGGCGGAAAGCGTGTCGGATGTCCCGAACTGGCTGCCGGCCGTCCCGTGTACTCCGGCTCAGCCTGGGAAGTCCCTGGTCTACGGTGCGGATCCTGCACTGGCGGTCTCGTGCCAGACGTTCAACTTCTACGAGCCGACCTATCCTCGCGAGTTCAACGACTGCGCTGCCTGCCACGTGCCGGGTTCTGTAGACAACACGCCTGAGCAGAGCGAGGCCGTGGCCACGACGCTCGATACTGGCGCGGCACCTTATGGCCCGGGACCGTCAGCCCAGCTGAACGACACCCTGCAGGGTGCATCGGCTGCTGCGTGCACGAGTTGCCACAACTCGACAGACGTCAAGGGCCATGCGTACCAGAATGGTTGGGTCCCACAGGTCTTCCCGGAAGGCCGCCAGACCATTCTCGACACGCCCTGAGCTGACTGAGCGGGATGGGCCATCGGGCCCATCCCGGCTCCCTGAGCCAGGATGAACTGTGAGGCGGGCCTTCGGGTCCGCCTCTTTTTTTCGAGCATGCCCAGGCGGTCAGTCGCGGCTCGGAAAGCCAGTATCCCGTTTCGGCGGCCATGTGGCATTCTTCCGGCCCACCCCCGGGCACCCATTCCCAGTGTGAGAAACGATGAACAAAGTAACAGTGTTGGCTGGCATCACCGTCCTGGCGATCATGGCGGGATGCGCGAAGAAAGAAGCGCCGCAAGCTCAGGTTCAGGCGCCCGCGCAGGCGCAGGCGCAGGACGATGATGAGGACGTTGGGTCGACGGCCACCCAGGTTCAACCTGCCGCGCCGCAGCCTGAGTCGCAGGATCGGACCAGGGCTGCAGCTGGAATGATTGCCTCGATCGATCCAGGGCCGCAGTGCCAGGTGTTCCGCGACGAACTGGAAGCGAAGGGCAAGACCCCGGGTCCGGTGAAGGAATTGTCCGCCATCTTCGTGCAGGCCTACGAGGCCGGCTGCGGCAGGAAGAAGCAGCAATAGAGCCTGCATCCCGCGTGTCGGCGGGTCCGCGCGACATTCAGCATGAAAAATGCCCGTGACATTCGTCACGGGCATTTTCTTTTGTGGGCCTCGCGATGCGCTGCGGGAAACGGGCCCGCGGCGCGCGGTCAGGCGCGAACTTCCGTCACTCCGCGGTCACTTCCGCGTCTTCGATCATCACCGGGTACACGTAGCCCATGCCGAAGTCCTTGTCGAGGACTACCGTCCCTGTCACCAGGACCACTTCGCCAACGTCCGGCAGCGGGCTGGAATTTGTCGTCAGGGTCAGGTCGTTGGTGCCGTCCTCGCCGGAGCCGTCGCGGACGTGCAGCCAGTCCTTGCCCATGATGCCGGAGTTCGACTTGACGACCTTGCCGCGCACCGTGACTTTCGTGCCGGCCAGGGCGTCTTTCTCCCCGTAAACCTCGGCGATGGTCTTGCCACCGTCGGCCTTGGCGATTCCCGCGAGGTCGATCTCGGCGGCGGGCGCGGCAGCGGGGTGCTCCACGCCTTCGGGCATGGTGGGTTCGGCGGTGCCGGCCGGATTCTGGGTGGCTGCGGCAGGCTTGGCCGCTTCCTGGGATTTTTGTCCGCAGCCGGCAAGTGACACGGCGACGGACAGCGCGAGCACGCTGGCAATGGTTGCCTTCAACACAGCATGATTCTCCAGTTTCGGTGGAATGGGGAAAACTCGAAGCACGGTAGTCTAATGGACAAGCCGCTGCTTGCTAATGGAGAAATGCCGACGAGATCTGGGGTTGTCCCGTAGGACGCGGCGTCGGCAACTGGATCGATGTGTGTTCGATTCCGCACAGACCGCGCCCGCCGGCTCGACGATCGTGTGTCCGGGCATTTCGATGAAGCGTTGAGAATTGCGGGTATCCGCAGTATCGTCGGGTTCCGACAGGCCGCTAGCATGACGCCGCACCTATCGTTGCTGCGGCGCAACCCTTGCGGTCGCCTGGCGTTGGTGGGGAGGTCACGTCCATGGCATTGCCAAGGGAGTTCGCTATGAAGTCCGGAACGGTCCGGGGCGTCACACGGTCGCGTGTGTCGCTCCTCGCTTTGATGGCAATGGCGGCAATCGGCATCGCCGGTTGCTCGGGCGACAGCGGAAAGAGCGGAGCGGCCGGACCGACCGGTCCGACCGGCCCCGGTGGACCCGGGCCCACGGGTCCGACGACTCCTCCCAGCATCGAGGCTGGCGGCCCCGTCGCGATCGGCAACGGCAGCGCGCTCACCGACGAACAGATAGAAGCGATCGGGGTACTGGTAGCGACCATCGACTCGGCATCGATACCGGTCGGCGCGCCGGTCCCGGTCATCGAGTTCACGCTGAAGACCTCGCATGGCGGCGCCGCAACCGGGCTGGCGCCGAGTGCGTTGCTGGTGACGGTGGCGAAGCTGGTCCCGCCTGTGGCTCCGACGCTGGTTCCGGAGAAGTGGCAGAGCTACATCAACCGCACGCAAACCGGGACCGCGGGGGGGCCGGTGCTTCCCAGCGCGACACAGGCCAATTCCCAGACTGGAACGGCCGGAACGCTCGTGGAACTCAGTCCGGGCAAGTATCGCTACACGTATAGCGTCAACCTCTCGACAGTCACTACACCGATCGTGGTGCCATTCCAGCCATCGCTCACGCATCGCGTGGGGCTGGAGGTTCGCCTGTCGGGCGCCGCGGAGCCGCTGGGCCCCGACAACCCGGTCATGGACCTGGTGCCCGACGGCGGCGTCGGTAGCGGCAACAAGCTGGTTGCGTCGACCGTGGCCTGCAACACCTGCCACGAGCGCCTCGACCTGCACGGCGGGCCGCGACACACGGTCGAGTACTGCGTGACCTGCCACAACCCGGGTTCGGTCGACCCGGACAGCGGCAATTCGGTGGACATGGCCTACCTCGCCCACTCGATCCACGCCGGTGACCTGCGCGGGCCCGTCTCGCCTGCCAGGTCTGCGTCGGCGAACGCGACCCCGGTGCCTTACGTCGTCTACGGGTTTGGTGGCACTCCGCACGATTATGGCGAGGTCACTTACCCGCAGGACCTGCTGTTCTGCGACAAGTGCCATACAGCGTCGGGGCCGACAGCGACGCCTGATGGCGATGCGTGGATCGCGAACTCCTCGGCGTCCGCCTGCGGCGGTTGCCACATCCAGGGCCTGAACGAAGCTTCCTACGACGCGACGACCGGATACACGTACACGTACACGCATTCGACCTTCGCGTACACGGCAGTTGACGGTGTCTGCAGCGGTTGTCACATCGACGGTGGGGCGGCCGGCTCGAACGCCGAAAACCACCTCGAGTGGATCAGTGCGACCAACAGCCCTGGCGCGCCGCTGGCCAAGGCGCTGGGCGCGCAGTTCAAGTTCCAGGTGCTGGGCGTCACGAACCTCGGCCTGGGCAACACGCCGAACATCAAGTTCAAGGTCACGAAGCCTGACGGGACGCCGTACAACATCGTGACTGATCCGTCGTTCACGACCTCGGGCGCGAGCATGAACATCAACGTGGCCTGGGACGCAGCGACGGACATCACGAACGCCACGGCCGACGGCACGGAACCGGGCCTGCGCTCAAACAGCACGCCGCGACGCAGCGGCTACACGCTGCAGATGAACATCCAGCAGGTCCGCACGGCGGCCGCGACAGCCCAGCCGGGCGGCCCGGCTGCGGATGGCAGCTACACCATTCCGTACTTCACCGCGATGCCGGTGGCCACTACCAACCTGATGATTCAGATGGACGGCCACCCGAAGGCACTGCCCCCCGGCAAGTCCAACTGGGCAACCGAGTCGGTCAACGCCGCCGCGGGAATGACCGTGTTCTACACCGGCACGCCGCGGCCGAGGTTGGTGACCCAGGCAAACTGCGAGAACTGCCACAACCAGCTGTCCTTCCATGGCGCGAACCGCAACGGCGACCCGCAGGCCTGCACGGTGTGCCACAACAGCAGTGGCGGATACGCCGATGACACCGCCATCGCAGGGCCGATCGCGTTCGGCGCCTTCGCGCACAACATCCACATCGGCGCCGTGCCGGATATCGGCCAGATCACGTACCCGCAGAGCATCGCGCGCTGCGAGACCTGCCATGTCGACGGCACGTACTACACGGCGAGGCCGGGCGCGGTGGCGATCAGCACGGGATCGGGCGCGGACCTGTTCAACCTGACCGACGACACCTGGGACACCGCGACCTCGGGTACCTGCGGCACCTGCCACAGCGACGACTCGGCCAGGGCCCACATGGTGCAGAACGGCGGGCAGTTCGGCGTCGTCGGCGGGAAGACGCAGACGCCGTCGTCAACGACCGAGGCCTGCACCGTGTGCCATGGCCCTGGCCGTGTTGCCGATACGGCGCAGGTACACGCCGAGTAATGGCGATCAGCCGGGCGTCCCTCGGGGCGCCCGGTTCCCGCCCAGCACATCGCTCAGGGAGTCAGCAATGAAATTCGGAAACGCCCGGGGCATCACACGTTCGCGTGTGTCACTCCTTGCGCTGATGGCGACGGCTGCGGTCACCGTTGCAGCCTGCGGCGGCTCGGGCCGCAGTGGCGGTGGCGGATCGGCTGGACCTACCGGGCCGACCGGGCCGACTGGATCCGGCGGGGCGCTGGCGATCTCGCAGGCCGAGATTGTCAATGTCACGGTCGTCAACGCGAGCGTCGCCAGCGGCACGCTGAAGCCGACGGTGACCTTCCAGCTGACGAATGATGAAGGCAAGCCGCTCGACGGCCTGCAGGCGGCAAATGTCCGCGTGACGTTCGCCAAGGTCATCCCGGGATCAAACTGGACCCCCAGCGAGTGGCAGAGCTACATCTCGCGCGTGAACAGCCCCGACCCGAGTGCGAACCCCGTGCCGCCGGCGACGCCCGCCGCGGAACAGAAGCCGACTGAATACGCGACCTACGAAAGTGCGGTGGCGACGGTCGGGGGCACGCCCTGCACCCCGGTGGGCGTGTTCGAGGTACTCGGTGGAGGCCAGTACAAGTACACGTTCGCGAAAGGCCTGCCCGAATACTCGGGCGTGAGCTACAACCCTTCCGAGACCCAGCGCGTTGGCATCCAGCTGCGCGGCGATACCACGTGTGCGCCAGGTCCGAATACCGACAAGCTGATCGAACTGACCCCGCAGGCGCTGGTCACCAACGGCGTGCGTGACTTCGTGCCGGGCGGCGGCCTGCCTGCGACACCCGACATCATCGACCCAGCGCAGTGCAACGCCTGCCACGTCCGCTTGAGCGCACACGGTGGCGGCCGCAATGACTTTGCGTTCTGCGTGACCTGCCACAACCCGGGTACCGTGCAGGCGGCCACCAACACCTCGTTCGACATGATGTACATGGCGCACCAGATCCACATGGGTGGCAACCTCGCCATCCCGTTCCCGATCTGGGTGCCGGCCAGCGGCAACACGGCCGGATACATGGACTATCCGTTCGCGGACGTGACCTATCCGCAGGACATGCGCAACTGCCTCACCTGCCACAACGATTCAGCGTCGGGATCGGCCTGGAGGACTGCGGTCAGCATCGCGAACTGCACGTCCTGCCACGACACCAGCACGTTCACCGGCCCGAACCCGACACACGGAGGCGGCCCGGCCAGCGAAGACCAGTGCACGAACTGCCACGTGCAGTCGAACCTGCCGCAGCTGTCGGTCGCCGGCGCGCACGGGATGAGCATGCAGGCTCCGCTGCAGCCGTCGACACCATCGGTGCGCGAGTACGCGAAGCGGTTCAAGTACGAGATCGTCTCGCTGAACGCGGCGAGCTTCACGCCCGGCGGGTTCCCGACCTTCACGTTCCGGGTTACCGATCCGACCAGCGGCAACGCGCCGTACAACATCTATTCGAGCCCCTACTTCTCGGGCAGCGTGTGCTCGAACGGCACGGCGCGGCTCGCGTTCGACATCGGCTGGAGCACCGCGGACATCAACAACGCCGGCAGCGGCGTCGGTCCGGGCCAGCCAATCTCGCTGAACCCGCTGGCCGGTTGCCCCGCCGCGCCGGCGACATCCGCTGGTGTGGTCGCGAACGCGGACGGCACCTACACGATGACGTCTTCGATCGCGATTCCTGCCGGCGTCACGGGCACCGCGGTGATCGGCTTCGAGGGCCACCCGGCCGGCGATCTCGACGGCAATGGCGTCTACAGCGACCGCATCCCGGTGACGAACGTGTTCAGGATCGCAGCCGTTACTGGCGCGGCCAGCCCTCGCCGCACGGTGGTGAACATCACCCGCTGCGACGCCTGCCACAAGTCGCTGAGCCTGCACGGCAACAACCGCACTGACGAGCCCCAGGTGTGCGTGATCTGCCACAACCCGGCCGCTACCGACATCAACCGGCGCACGGGTGCCACGATGACGGCTTCCGCGAGTTGTGCCCAGGGCCTGGTCTCGACGGTTGACGGCCGCTGTGAGCAGACCATTGACTTCAAGCGCATGGTCCACATGATCCATGCGTCCGAACTGCAGCCGAGCGGCTCGCCATTCGTGGTTTACGGTTTCGGTGGCAGCGTGAACGATTTTGCCGAGGTCACCTATCCTGCGGGCGCGAAGATCAGCCAGTGCGAGTCGTGCCACGAGCCGGACACGTACTACCCGGTTGATCCGACCCTCGTTCAGGCGACCACGACTGATACTGGCGCGAGCATCACCTCGCAGACAGACGACACGGGCATCACGCCTAACACGTCAGCCTGCTCCGGTTGCCACACTGATTCGACGGCGGCGCTGCACATGACCCAGAACGGCGGCAGCTTCAATGCGCCGAAACCGGCCAGCGGCATCGTGACCAGCCCGCTGGAGACCTGCGGCGTCTGCCACGGGCCGGGGCAACTGGCCGACGTCAAGCTCATGCACAAGATCGGCATCTACAAGTCCGGCGCGGCGTCGAACTGACGGTGAGGGAGTGCCTGCGATGAAAACAGTGAACGACGCCCTGCACCAGACCGCTGCGCCCATGGCCGCGGTGGACATGAATTGCAAGACACCCTTGCTGTACCGGCTGCTCGCGGTCGCCGCGCTGTGGCCTGCCCTTGCGATGGGGCAGGCATCGGAGCCTGCGCCAGCGCCTGAGGCACAGGCGGCGCCTGCAACGGCGCCGGCACCCGCGACCGAGGCGGCACCCGCACCCGAAGCAGCACCGGCGCCGGAGGCAGCACCGGCAGCGAAAGCGGCGACTGCCGAGCAACCCGCGGTGGAGCCGATCACCTACAGCAAGAAGGGTGCTGACACCTGCCTGACCTGCCACGACGACGCGCACGTGATGGCGGTATTCAAGACCCGGCACGGCAATCCGAACGATGCACGCAGCCCCTTCGGCAAGGATCAGCTGCAGTGCGAGGCCTGCCACGGACCGGGCGGCAAGCATACCGGGAAGGTCAAGAAGGGCGAGTCGCGTCCGCCGATGATCCGGTTCAGCCGGGACTCGGTCGCGCCGGTCTCGGTGCAGAACGGCGTGTGCCTCACCTGCCACGAGAAATCGATGAGCGCCAACTGGCACCTGGGTCCGCACGACGCCAACAACGTCACCTGCGCCGCCTGCCACGAGCTGCACGCGGCCAGGGATCCGGTACGTGAACGCGCGACCCAGGCCGAGGTGTGCTACAGCTGCCACGTCGACACGCGCAGCTCGTTCCTGAAGCCGTATACGCATCCGCTGCGCCAGGGCAAGATCGCATGCAGCGACTGCCACCAGCCGCATGGCACCACGGCAGAGAAGCAGCTGGTGAAGCCCACGGTGAACCAGACCTGCTACGAGTGCCATGCCGAGAAGCGCGGCCCGTATCTCTGGGAGCACGCGCCGGTGCCGGAGAACTGCGACAACTGCCACTCGCCGCACGGTGCTTCGAACCCGGGCATGCTGAAGGCGCGTGGACCGCTGCTCTGCCAGTCCTGCCACTCGCAGCAGGGACACCCGAGTTTCTCGTATGGGCCTTCCGGGCTGCCAAGCGGAACCGGCCCGACGACCTCTGTGCTGGTACTCGGCAACTGCATGAACTGCCACTCGCAGGTGCACGGCTCGAACCACCCGTCCGGCTCGACGCTGACACGGTGATCATCATGAAGAACCGCAGTCTCATACTTTCCCTCGCGGTTGCGTCCTGCCTCACGGCGGCCGGAGCGGCCGCAGAGGATCCGGTAGCGCCGGACATGTCCGCCTGGAAGTGCTCCAAGTGCGAGTTCCAGGGCGAGGGCTACCAGTCCGACGTCGAACTTGGCGGCGGCTATCTCGACGACTCGTCGGCAAAGTTCGGCGACTACACCGGGCTCACCGACAAGGGCGGCTATGTCGTTGCGGACGCGGAGGGTGCCTACACGTCCGAGTCCGGCTATGCGCTGTCGTACCAGATGACCGACCTCGGGCTCGACTCCCGCGCGATCGACGTCGAGGGCGGCAAGCAGGGCGCATACGAGTTCGGGCTGTTCTACGACCAGGTGCCGGTCAGCATCTGGGATACGACCGAGACGCCTTTCAGGCGCGTCGGGAGCCGGAACCTGACACTCCCGTCCGACTGGGTGTACGGCGGCAGTACTTCGGGCATGACCTCGCTCGATGGTGACCTGCGCAACGTCGACGTGGGCTACGACCGCGATCGTTACGGCATCGGCGGCAGGTACTTCCTCGGCCAGGATGTCGTGTTCGCGCTGGATTTCAAGCGCGACGACCGCAGCGGCTACCGCAGCCAGTTCGGCTCCTTCGGCAGCACGTCAACCCAGTTGCTCGCGCCGATCGACGACTCGACGGACAGGATCACCGCATCGGTGCGCTACCAGTCCGACGGCTGGTTCGTCGAGGTCGGCTACAACGGCTCGTTCTACAGCAACAACGCCTCGTCGTTTGACTGGATGAATCCGTTCGCGCCGATCGTTCCGGGCGGTGACGAGGGGCGGATGGCGCTTGCGCCGGACAATGGCTACAACGAGATCGCGGTGTCCGCCGGCATGTACGGACTGCCGTGGAACACGACAGTCGCGGTATCGGCGGCTGCCGGCAAGGGCACCCAGGACGCGAAATTCGTGCCCTACACCATCAATCCCGACATAGCGACCCAGTCGCTGCCGATGTCGAACCTGAATGGTTCCGTGGACGTGACGCGCGCCGACCTCAGCATCACGTCGCGGCCCGTTGCGGGCCTCCGCGTGCGCGGAGCGGTCACCTACGACGAGAGCAAGAACGACAGCAAGCAGGCTGATTTCGATTCGGCCGTATACACGGACGTCTTCCCGCTGGCCGGTTCCGTGACCAACCCGGTCTACGGTTTCGAGCGCTTCCGCTTGTTCGGCAGCGCGGACTATGACGTCTACAAGGATGTCAGCGTCGGGCTCGGCGGCGAATACAAGGAACTCAAGCGTACCGGCACCAGGCAGGAAGTCTCGAAGGAAAACTTCACGGATGGCTGGGGGCGGGTGGAATATCGTCCGAGCGGCTATCTCGGCATCGTGCTGCGCGGCGGCGCACAGGAGCGCAAGCCCGACGGCTACAACGTAGACGTGGCGCAGCAGAACGGCCAGAACCCGTTGATGCGCAAGTACAATATGGCGTACCTGTGGCGGACCTACGGCGAACTGGTCGCCAATCTCGCGGTGCCGACCCTCCCGGTGACCTTGAGCGCCAGCTCGTTCTACGCGGGTGACAGCTACACCAAGTCACAGATCGGCCTGCGGTCTGGCCTCACCAACCGCTATGCGCTCGACCTGAACTGGGCAATCAACGAGAAGTACTCCGCGTACCTGAATGGCGGGCATGAGCAGATCAACTCGAAGCAAGCTGGCAGCAGCACATTTTCGGAGTGGGACTGGAAAGGCCAGCTCGACGATTCCTTCGACATGCTCGGGGCAGGCGTCACTGCGCAGTTCACCGACAAGCTGAAGCTCGACCTCGGCTACACCTATGCCAGGGGCGACTCGCGCACCACGATCACCGGGGTCGACGCCGGGAATTTCCCGTCAGTCAAGAGCAAGCTCAACAGCGTCAAGGCGGACCTCACCTACGGGGTCAACGATCGCCTCGACGTGATGTTCAGCTGGTGGTACGAGAACTTCGACAGCAGCGACTGGGCGCTTCAGGGAATCGGCCCGGCCACGCTGCCGACGGTGCTGGCGCTGGGCGCCGACCCATACAACTACTCGGTCAACTACGTGACGCTGTCGGCGAGCTACAGCTTCGGCAGCAAGTCGGGCGAGGAAGCGGCCGAAGAGTGACGACCGCCGGGAAACCGGCCGGCTGCGGGGTCACCGCAGCCAGCGGGTCCGGGGCCGGCGAACGCCGGCCCGGAAGAGCAGCTTACTTCGGCAGGCTTGCGTAGTACGCAGCGACGTCCGCCACCTGGGCCGCGCTCAGCTTCTTGGCGGCCTTGGCCATCGTGGCATCCTTGGTGTTGGTGCCGTCCTGGTACGCGGTCATCGCCTTGGTGAACTTGTCCACGGCCATGCCGGCGATGGCGGGATTCTCGTCGTCGCCCTTGCCGTCGTCACCATGGCAGTCGGCGCAGCCGGCTTCGGCGATCTTCTTGCCGGCGGCAACGTCGGCGGCGTAGGTCGGCGCCGCGATCAGCGCGAGGGCGGCCACGAGGGCGGACACGGTCAGCTTGTTCATTCACCAATCTCCTGGAAGTGATAGGTACTGGCGCCACGGGGCGCAGGGCGGCCGATTCTCGCTGAAGGCACCGCCCAGAACCACAAGTGTAATCCGAAGTCAGCGAATTTTCCCGATCTCGCCCAACTGCCTACCCGGAGTTCGCTGCCCGCCTTTGCAGGGACCGGGTCAGGCCCCGAAACAGGAACAGGTGGGCCGGGACCAGCACGTACCAGTACAGCAGGCCGAGAACGCCTGCCGGGTGCCAGTAGGCGGTGGCATTGACCCGGGACCCCGTTCCGTCCGGGCCGGGCTTCACGAGGAACTCGAGCACGCCGGCGCCTGGCGCCTTCATTTCCATCAGCAGCGTGAGGCGTCTGCCGGGTTCGAGCGCTATGACCCGCCAGGAGTCGACTACGTCCCCGACGCGCAGTTCCACGGGATGGCGGCGCCTGCGCCTGTAGCTCGGGCCGCCGACCAGCCAGTCGGCTGCGCGGCGGATGCTCCACAACGAATCGGCGAAGAAATACCCGGCGTCGCCGCCGATCGTGCAGACCACGTCGAACACGGCTTCAGGCGGGGCCGGGCCGTCCGCATCTGCGCCGGCCCGCTTCGCGTAGAAGCCGTACTCAGGATGGAAGTTCCGGCAGGCGATGGCGCCCTCGACCCAGCGCGCGGCCACTTCATGGCGTGAATCGGCCTCGATGGCGGCGCGTATTGCTTCCTCCAGGCCCATCAGGCGGCGAGGCACGAGCCGGCGAAGCTCCGCGTCGTCCGCGACGAAGTCGTGCTCGAGGCCCTCCACGAGCGCTCGCGCCACGTTGGTCGGCACGGAGGTTACGAATCGCAGCCAGTAGGACGAGAGCCGCGGCGTCAGGACCGGAACCGCGATGATGCGTACCGGGCGCCCGACCAGCCGCCCGTAGCAGCGCATGATCGCCTCGTAGGTCACCGCTTCGGGCCCGCCCGCATCGAGTACGACGCCGGCCGCGTCCTGCACGTCCGCGATCGCGACCAGGTAGGCGAGCAGGTCCGGCAGCGCGATCGGTGTAGAGAGCGACCGCACCCACGACGGCGTGGTCATGACCGGCAGGTGATTGACGAGGTCGCGTATCACCTCGTAGGCGGCCGATCCTGGCCCGATGATCATTCCGGCGCGAACTTCCGTGACCGGCACCGGGAAGCGTCGCAGTACCTCGCCGGTCTCGGCTCGGGAGAGCAGGTGCTGCGAGCGTGGGTTGGGCGGAATCAGGCCGCCGAGATAGACGATGCGCCTGACACCCGCCTCGGCAGCGGCGCGAGCGAAATTTTCTGCTGCCTGGCGGTCGATGGCCGCGAAGTTGCTTCCGGCCGCCATCGAATGCACGAGGTAGTAGGCGACTTCGACGCCTTCGAGCGCACGGGCGAGCGAAAGCGGGTCGAGCGCGTCGGCCTGCACGAGATCGACGCCGTCCCATTGGCGCGCCTCCAGGACCTCGACGTTGCGCGCGGTGGCCCGCACCTGGTGCCCCGCAGCGAGCAGCGCCGGCACGAGGTTGCTGCCGATGTATCCGCTTGCACCGAATACCAGGCGCACCGGTCAGCCTCCGGCCATCGTGGCCGACTTGCCGGCATTGCGCACGCGCACGGCCTCTTCCTGGTCCAGCGCATCGAGCTGCTCCTCGATGTATCGCAGCGACACGTCGATCTCGGGCAGCACGACGTTCTCGAGAGCCCGCGCCCGCCGTTCCGTGCGCGCGTATTCGCGGGCAAGGCGGCGCAGGTTTCCGGCGCAGGCTGCTGCGGAAGCATGGCCGGCCAGCAGCTGGTTGAACGCGCCGGCGCAGGCCCGCACCTCCGGCAGCAACTGCACCGGCGTGGGTGCGGCAGCCGGCACCGCCGGCTCCAGCACGGCGTCCACCAGCATTATCCCGAGGAACTGCGAGGTGTCTTCGCGCAGCGCATGCCCACCCAGGCTCTGTGGGCGCTGTACGGTCAGGTCGTCGAAACCGCAGGCATCGACCGCGCCGGTTAGCGCCGCGCGCGCCTGCTGCGCGAATTCGTCCAGGCGTGCCTTCAGTTCGCGGTGCCGGCGGAGTTGCCGCATGATTTCAGTAGCCAGCAGCATCCGCTTCTCGTCGAGCAGCTCGTAACCCTCCTGCACCAGCCGTCGCTCGTCCTGCAGCTCGAGGAACGCAACGCGCGTCGCAAGGACTTCGCCGCCTGCCTCAGGCATCGGCGGGCTCGGCCAGGTGGCGGCGGATCTGGTCGTCGGAGAGCCGCGTCAGGTCCGTGCGAGGCAACCCGCGCAGCGCCTTCCAGCCGGCCTCCATGCTTTCCTCCAGCGTCCGCGAAGCCGACTGCTGCAGCAGCTCGTTCTCGAAGCGCGCGCCGAAGGCGAGAAAACCGCGGTCGGCCTCGGGCAGTCCCTGTTCACCCATCACGCTCGCCAGCGTGCGCACCCGCACGGCGCGCGCGTAGGCCGCAAACAGCTGGTGGGCGAGGGCGGGATGGTCCGCGTCCGTGTAGCCCTTGCCGGTACCCGAGTCCATCAGCCGCGACAGGCTCGGCAGCACGCGGATCGGCGGATAGATGCCGCGCCGGTCGAGCTCGCGATCGAGCACGATCTGGCCTTCGGTGATGTAGCCGGTGAGATCCGGGATCGGGTGACCGATGTCGTCGCCCGGCATGGTCAGGATCGGCAGCTGTGTGAGCGTGCCGGGCAGCCCGCGGATGCAGCCCGCGCGCTCGTACAGCGAGGCGAGGTCGGAGTACATGTAGCCGGGGTAGCCCTTGCGGCCGGGGATCTCGCCGTGGCTGGCCGACACCTCGCGCAGCGCCTCGCAGTAGTTGGTCATGTCGGTCATGATAACCAGTACGTGCCTGCCCTCGACGAATGCGAGGTACTCGGCGGCCGTGAGCGCGTAGCGTGGGGTCAGCAGCCGCTGCATGCCGGGTTCGTCCGCGAGGTTGAGGAACATGGCCGTGTGGCCCAGTGCCCCGCTCGATTCCATCGCGCGGCGGAACTGTTCCGCCGTGTCGTGCGACACGCCCATCCCGACGAAGACGATCGCGAATTCGCCATGGCCGTCCCCGCGCAGTCGCGCGCGCTGCGCGATCTCGGTGGCCAGGCGATCATGCGGCAGTCCGCCGGCCGAGAACAGCGGCAGCTTCTGCCCGCGCACCAGGCTGTTCATCAGGTCGATGGCCGAGACGCCTGTCTCGATGAAATCCCGGGGCAGCGCCCGCCAGGAAGGATTGATCGCGAGCCCTTCGATTCGCATGCGTGCCCGCGCGGGAACCGGTGGGCCGCCGTCGATGGGACGCCCGAGGCTGTCGAACACGCGGCCGAGCATGTTCGGGCCGACGCCGAGCAGCAATGGCTCGGGGCGCAGCCGAAGCCGTGTTGCGCCCAGGCCGAGGCCGGTGGTCGACTGCAGCACCTCGATGATCATCGAGGATTCGTCCAGCGACGCGACGCGGCCGAGGCGAACGACGCCGTCGTCGCCCTGGACCTCGACGGCCGCGTTCAGCCCCACCCGCGCCTCACGCCGCGCGAACAGCAGCGGCCCCTCGATCCGGGTAACGGAGTCCTCGAGCAGCAGGTCAGCCAGCATGGGCAGGCACCGATTGCAGCGTGTCGAATTCGTAGTCGAGTTCCCGGTGCAGGTGGGCGAGGCGCTTGAAGGCATCCTCGCCGTATTCCTCGCCGAGCCTCTGCAGTTGCCGGACGATCTTCAGCTCCGCGATGCGCGACGGCGGGATTCCGGCCTGCACTGCGGCCTCGGCGCGATCCGCGAAGTGCAGCAGCATGGTCAGCATCGCGACCTGGCGCGCGGGCGAGCAGTAGCGGTCGGTCTCCGAGAACGACGACTGGCGCAGGAAGCCCTCGTTCACGAGGTCCGCGCAGACGAGTGTCAGCTGCTGTTGCGCGGGCAACGCGTCGCGCCCGACGATCCGCGCCATGCGTTCGAGGTGCGCCTGCTGTTCGAGCAGGGCGAGTACCCGTTGCCGCTGTGCCAGCCAGTCGGGGTTGCCGTTCGACTTCCACCAGTCGGCGAGCGCGGCCGCGTCGGCGCTGTAGGAAAGCAGCGGATGGATCGCAGGGTAAAAGCGTGCCTGTGCGCGTTGCCGGTCCAGCGCCCAGAAGCAGCGCACGTAGCGCTTGGTGTGCAGCGTGACAGGCTCAGAGAAGTCGCCGGCGGGCGGGCTCACGGCACCGATGATCGTCACCGAGCCTTCGCTGCCCGCAAGCGTAGTGACGCGCGCGGCGCGCTCGTAGAATTCCGCGAGTCGTGAGCTCAGGTAGGCCGGGTAGCCTGCCTCGCCCGGCAGTTCACCGAGGCGGCCGGAGACCTCGCGCAGCGCCTCCGCCCAGCGGCTGGTGGAATCGGCCATCAACGCGACGTTCAGCCCCTGGTCGCGGAAATATTCGGCCACCGTGATCGCCGAATAGATGCTCGCCTCGCGAGCCGCGACGGGCATGTTCGAGGTGTTGGCGATGATCACCGTGCGCTCGGCGAGCGGCCGGCCTGTGCGCGGGTCGTCGAGCTTGGGGAACTCGTCGAGCACCTCGGCCATCTCGTTGCCGCGCTCGCCGCAGCCGACGTATACGATCACGTCCGCATCACACCACTTGGCCAGTGCCTCCTGCAGCACGGTCTTGCCGGTGCCGAAACCGCCCGGCAGCGTGGCGCGGCCGCCGCGCGCCACCGGGAACAGCGTGTCGAGGATGCGCTGGCCGGTGATCATCGGCGCATTGGCCGGCAGCCTCGCCGTGACCGGTCGCGCGGTTCGCACCGGCCAGAACTGACGCATCGCGATCTCGCGCTGCCCGCCATCCGGCAGCTCGCAGGTCGCGATGGGTTCATCCTCGGGGTATTCGCCGGCTCCGGCGATCCATTGCAGGCGGCCACGAAGGCCGGGTGGGACGAGCACCAGCTGCGGGCGTGCCGTCGCGACGACGCCAAGCGTGGTGCCCGGCGCGAGATCCGCGCCCGCCTCCAGCGAGGGCGTGAACGAGTAGCGTCCGGCAGTCGTGTCGGCCGCGCCCGGTTGCAGGTGGAAGTCCTCGGCGCCGGTCAATGATCGCAGCAGGCCGCCAAAGATCCCGCCGAGCAGTCCCGGTCCCAGCGGGACCGACAGCGGCTGTCCGCTGCCTTCGATCGTCGTGCCCGGCTCGAGGCCTGTCGTGTCTTCGTAGACCTGTGCCACCAGTTCGTCGCCGCGCAGCTGGATCACCTCGCCGAGCAGCCGTCGCGGCCCGACCGCCAGCGCCTCGTAGATGCTGAACGGACCCTCCATTCGTGCGCGCAGCACCGGGCCGCCGATCCACGAAATGCGTGCGCGGCTCATGCGGGTGTCTCCGGGGCCTTTGCGCCGAGGCGCTCCATTTCCGCGAGCAGTTCGGATTCCACCCGCTCGCGCGAAGCGAGCAGGCCGTGCACGGTCGCGTCCACGCAGGCGCGTCCGCAGCGGATGCGGATGCCCGGGCCGAGGCCCGCGATGCGCGACACGACGGGCCGCTCGCCGGGCCACGCGGGCAGCGCCGCAAGCGCGACCTTTTCCATGCCCGCGTCGGCGTCCGCGTCGATCTCAAGCGTCCAGGCGCGCTCCGCTTCGAGCACCGCCACGGCCGACGAGCAGGCGGCGCGGCACCATCGCTGCCGGGCGTCGGCACGCAACCACTCCGCGCCCAGCGCGGCGGGCAGCGACTGCCAGGCCTCGTCGAGGACGGCGCGCAGCGCGGACTGCGAGCGCTGCCTTTCAGCGGTTTCGAGCGCGGCGCGGCGGCCAGCGAGTGTCTGCTCGACCGAGCGGCGCTCCTCCAGCACGGCCTGGCGCAGCCGCGCCCGCGCCTCGGCCCAGGCGCGCTCCAGGATGACCTGGGCCCGCTCCTCGGCGGACTCGCGCGCATGGCGTGAGCGCGTCTCCTGCTCGCGTGACACCCGCCGCAGCAATGCGTCGGTCTGGGCTTCAACGATGCTCTGCGGTGTGCTCATGGCTCGATTCCAAGTGCGAGCCGGACTTCGCGTGCCACGTCCGGAGGGTTGCCGTGACCAAATGCGTCCGGGACGATCGCCGTGAGCGGCCGGACCGCGACCAGCGCTGCCTCGAGCTCCGCGGCATCGATTTCACTGGCGCGTTCCGCCGACAGCAGGATCAGTTCGGCACCGTCCGCCACCGCCCTGCGGAAGACTTCCGCCGTCTCGCCCTGCGCGGGAATCCGCCTCTCCGCTCCAGCCAGCCGGTAGCCCGCTGCCGTCGCTTCGTCGCCGATGTACCAGACGCGGGCCATGGTCAGCCGAGCCGGTTCAGGATCAGGATCGAAACGATCAGGCCGTAGATCGCGATTCCTTCGGCAAGGCCGACCAGCACCAGCACGCGGCCGAACAGTTCAGGCTTCTCGGCCAGTGCGCCCAGCGCGGCCGTTCCGACCTGTGCGACAGCGTAGCCCGCGCCCAGTGCTGCGAGTCCGGCCGACACGGCCGCCGACGCAAAGCCCCAGCGCAATATGCCCGGGTCCATCGCGACCGCCGGACCCTCGGCCGCGAGCGCCGGCGCGGCAAGCAGCAGGGCGGTCGTGGTGACCGCGGCGGTTACGGCTGTGAGGATGACCAGTGCGGTCATCCAGCGTCTGGGGAGTTTCATGGCTTGCTCCGCGATATCGGTTGGGAAAGGGCGGACGGCCGCGGCAATGGCTCAAACGGGCGGCCACCCGCGGTCAGGAACCGGATGAAGAATTCGAACAGGATCAGGCGCGTCGTCTGGATGCTGACGACCAGGCCCTCGAGGACGACGATTACCGCATTGCCGATCAGCAGCACTGGCCAGTAGCCGGGACCCGCGGCCTCGGCGATGCCGACGATGGCGGTGCACAGTCCGGCGTGCGCAAGCGCAAACGCGCCGACGCGCACGAACGAAACCGTGTTGACGCCGAGTTGCAGCATGCGTTCGGTAACCTCGCCCGCGGCGTGGCCGATGGCACCGAGCCGATCGCTGCCGGCGAGCAGTCCCGGGCCGAGCATGGCCCAGG
The DNA here is from genome assembly GCA_963793005.1 of uncultured Gammaproteobacteria bacterium. Lineage (GTDB taxonomy): Bacteria > Pseudomonadota > Gammaproteobacteria > Steroidobacterales > Steroidobacteraceae > RPQJ01. Next base: position 1,121,187 of record CAWBYP010000002.1, on the reverse strand, counting down.
CGAGACCGACGGGCAGCGCCCAGAGCGCGCGTGCGTCGATCGCCGTGCCCACCAGTCCGAGGAACGCGACCAGCACGCCTGCGTCGCCGGCGAGCCACTTCCAGCCCTCGTCGCGCCAGAAGAACTGCGCCGCATTCAGCAGCAGACCTGCGCTGAGCACCACCGCCCCGAAGACGAGCGCCGTGGCGAGCACCAGCAGGGGCTGTTCCAGCGGCCTGATCCAGAGGGCCGGGATCAGGTCCTCGCGCCCCACCACGCTGCCGAACGCGAAGCCGAACACGATCGCGACGACGCCGCCGGCCATCAGCAGGCGCAGCGCCGGCATCCGCTTGCGAAGCACGAATCCCGCGATCGCGACCGCGAGGCCCTGCACTACGTCACCGAACATGAACCCGAACATCAGCGGGGCGATGATCGCCACGATCGCGCTCGGGTCGGCGTCGCGCGTGGCCGGGACCCCCATCAGGCGGGCGAAGACCTCGAACGGCTGAGCCCACCTGGGGTTGCGCAGCACGGAAGGAGGCTCGCAGCCCTCCGGCGCGGACGTGAACCGCAGCAGGTAGTGCAGCCCACGCGCGTCGAGCGCAGCCTTCAGCCGCGCGTCGCTGTCGTCCGCGCACCATCCGGTGATCCACGCGAAGTGTTCGGTGACCGGAAGCTCGGGCACGTGGGCGACCAGCCACGAAGCCATCGCCAGTTCGCCGAGCGCGCGCGGAACCTCGTGCTGCTGCGACAGCGCATCAAGTGCGGCCCGCGCCGACGCCTCGCGCCGGGCCAGCGATTCGCTGCGCGTGGCGAGGTAGGCCGGGACGTCCGCGGCGTCTGCCGGAATGTCGGCGGGCAGGTTCACGATCCGCGCCTTGCGGGCGGCGAGTGACCGATCCAGCGCCTCGACGTCCTCCAGCGCGCCCACAGCCACCAGGAATTCATGCTCTGGCTGGGGCAATCGATGCAGCAGCACTGCCGGCGGCACTGACAACTGCAGCCCGCTTTCGGGCATGACGTAGACCCGGCCGGCGAACACGGGGCCTGCGTTCGCCATGCGGTCGAGGCGGGGCACGGCGGCGTCTGCCAACTGGCACAGCGTCGTGAGCAGCGCCGTGTCCTCGCGCAATTGTGCAACGCTCTCGAGCTCGGCAATCAGCGGGTCCGCGTCCGCCGCCCAGGTGCGTAGCCTTGCCAGTGCGGCGCGTGGCTCTTCGAGCAGGTCGTGATCGGGTTCCAGCGCCCTTGCTTCCGCGGCCGGCCAGAAGTGCGCATAACGACGCGCAAGCGTCTCGAACTCGACCAGCGTGACCCGCAGGTCCGGCAACGCGAGCCTCGACTCCGAACGACTGTGGGACTGGAGCTGCACCAGGCCGGTTGCCGCGAGGCAGTCGAGGGATGCGCCCAGTTCCTCGCGCGATGTGAGCAGTTCGAACCAGCTGGCAGTCGCGGGTCGCAGGATCATTGCGCGGCCACGTTGTCCTGCAGCGCGCGAGTCGCGAGCGCTCCGCGGATCCGGCGCATGTCCAGCGCGAGCAACCCGAGGTAGGCTGCTGCGGCAGCCGGGGACAGCGGGTTGCGCCGGAACGCGAGCTCCAGGCGCCGTTCGAGCAGCTTGAGCGTTTCGTTTGCGCGGGTCGCGGCCGGAAGCTCCGCAAGCCGGGTCCGGGTGCGTGTCGCCTCGCCGAGCAGCAGTTCGAGCGGTCGCCGCGCGGCCTGCCGTGACGGCCACAGCTGCCTCCAGCGGCGGGTCCACGCCCCCGCCGTGTCGGCTGGCTCGTCGAATCCCACCGCGAGCGGCGCCAGTGCGGTTCCCTGCAGCGCGCTGCTTCGATCGCGCGGTTCGCGCGCCACGATGGGTGCAAGGACCGGGTCCACGCGCATCCAGATCGGCGGTCGGCCCCCGCGAGCGATTTTCTGCAGCGCGGGCAGGTAGACGATCCAGCGCAGCCAGCGCACACCGTCGCGCCATGGATCGGGCTGCCACGCGGCAACTTCGTCGACGTCGTGCAGCCACTGCTCGCGCAGCCGTTGCTCGATCTCGTGCACGCGGGGGCGATCGCCGAGCCTGGCCGTCCACCGCCCGAGCGACGAGCCACGCAGGACCTGCAGCAGTGCGCCGAGGTCGGCGGTGGCCGCTACCAGGGACCAGTCCGCGCCCGACGGGCGTGCACCGTAGCGCGCCTGCAGGCGCGCCTGTGAGTACGCGTAACGGGTGTCAATGCGGCCCATCGTCGTCGGAAGTCAGGCGGGCCGCGAGCCGGGTGACAGCGGCGCTCGAAATGGCGTGCAGCTTCGCCGGGTCGGTCTCCTGCGCGGGTTCGGCACGGTCGAGTTGCTCGATGCGCTGGCGGAGCTGCTGCTGGGCGCGGGCATGGAGACGTGAAGCGCGGCGCCGGGCGGTCTCGAGGATCAGCCGGCGGCGCTCGCGTGCCGCTTCCAGCACGGACTCGGCGTCCCTTTCGGCGGCCGCAATGACCGCGGCTGCCTCGGACTCGGCCTCGAGGACACGATCGATGGCTTCCGCCACCCCGAATTCTGGAGCACGCCGTTCCATTGCGGCCTCCGCACTGCAACATACCGTGCAGCGGGCAGCGCCGTATCGGGGCTATCCCCTATGGATCAACGGTTTGCAGCAGAGGGGGCGGGCGGACGCGGCCCGGCGGGCACCATCAGCCGCCGTGGCCTTCCATCATCAGGCCGGTGCCGCCGCGCGAAATGTGCGCGACCACCGCGGTGCGCCGGTGGATCTTGGTCACCACGCCGAGGCTGATGGCAAAGGCGAGGTCGACGGTCTGGCCCTTGCGCAGGCCCATGTCGCAGGTCTCCACGAACACGCCGCTGGCGCTCAGGTTGCTGGCGCGGCACAGGCGGCGCTTGGCGTTGGGCAGCAGGACGTAGACCGTGGTGCGGGCCCGATGCCTGGTCGTGAGTCGTCTTTCCACTGGCCGAACCTTTTTTCTACTTATCCAGAATCGCCGGGCTCGCGGCAATTATGCACGGACGGGGCCGCGAGGGAATAGTGTCGGAAAAAGCTACGGAATCCCGTGCATTATGTACACCTGCCGGTCCGCGGCAGCAGGGCCCGCCCACCGGTCGCGGGCCATCCCGACATTGACACCGGGTGCTCGCCCACCCAAAATACGCGGCTCTCTGTCCGGGAGGGGTACCCAAGCGGCCAACGGGAGCAGACTGTAAATCTGCCGGCTCATGCCTTCGTAGGTTCGAATCCTACCCCCTCCACCAGTCCGGTCGGGCTGGAAACGTGGGTCGAGAAGACTGAACCGGCTGGCGAGGCGGGTGTAGTTCAATGGTAGAACCTCAGCCTTCCAAGCTGATGGCGTGGGTTCGATTCCCACCACCCGCTCCATTCCCGGGTGGTTGGAGTGGCGTCGGAAAAGGTGTCGAGGCCCACGTAGCTCAGTCGGTAGAGCACGTCCTTGGTAAGGACGAGGTCACCGGTTCGATTCCGGTCGTGGGCTCCAGGTTCTTGGTCAGTAGTCAATGTTTCAGAGGTAAGGGTCGTGGCTAAGGAAAAATTTGCGCGTACGAAGCCGCACGTTAACGTGGGCACGATTGGTCACGTTGACCATGGCAAGACGACGCTGACGGCGGCGTTGACGAAGGTGATGGCGGAGACGCACGGCGGCTCCTTCACGGCCTACGACCAGATTGACAAGGCGCCGGAAGAGAAGGCTCGCGGCATCACGATCTCGACGGCGCACGTTGAGTACCAGTCGGCGAACCGGCACTACGCGCACGTTGACTGCCCGGGGCACGCGGACTACGTGAAGAACATGATCACGGGCGCGGCGCAGATGGACGGCGCGATCCTGGTGGTGTCGGCGGCCGATGGCCCGATGCCGCAGACGCGCGAGCACATCCTGCTGGCGCGCCAGGTGGGCGTTCCGTACATCGTGGTGTACCTGAACAAGGCCGACATGGTGGACGACGCGGAGCTTCTGGAGCTGGTTGAGCTCGAAGTGCGCGAGCTGCTGTCGAAGTACGATTTCCCGGGCGACGACACGCCGATCGTGACGGGCAGCGCGCTGAAGGCGCTCGAGGGCGACGCGGGTGCGCTCGGGATTCCGTCGGTGGTGAAGCTGGTCGAGGAGATGGACCGTTACATCCCGGTGCCGGAGCGCGCGATTGACGGCGCGTTCCTGATGCCGGTGGAAGACGTGTTCTCGATCTCGGGTCGTGGCACGGTGGTGACGGGGCGCATCGAGCGCGGCATCGTCAAGGTGAACGACGAAGTGGAGATCATCGGGCTCAAGCCGACGGTAAAGACGATCTGCACGGGCGTGGAGATGTTCCGCAAGCTGCTCGACCGCGGTGAGGCGGGCGACAACGTGGGCGTGCTGCTGCGCGGCACGAAGCGCGAGGACGTCGAGCGTGGCCAGGTGCTGGCGAAGCCGGGTTCGATCACGCCGCACACCAAGTTCGAGGGCGAGGTGTACGTGCTGACCAAGGACGAGGGCGGCCGTCACACGCCGTTCTTCAAGGGCTATCGGCCGCAGTTTTACTTCCGCACCACGGACGTGACGGGTGCGGTGGAGTTGCCGGAGGGCGTCGAGATGGTGATGCCCGGCGACAACATCAAGATGACGATCGAGCTGATCAGCCCGATCGCGATGGAAGAGGGCCTGCGCTTTGCGATCCGCGAGGGCGGACGCACGGTGGGCGCGGGCGTGGTGTCGAAGATCCTCAAGTAAATTGAGGTTCGACCGATCCGGCGATTGCTTCGCGGCACAGGGCAGTAGCTCAATTGGCAGAGCGGCGGTCTCCAAAACCGCAGGTTGGGGGTTCGATTCCCTCCTGCCCTGCCAGTCGCGGCGAGCGATGAACGACGGATCGGGTCGAGCCCGGCGAGAGAAATGAGCGAACACGCGGAAAACGGTGCCAGTGCGCTGGACATCGCAAAGCTGGTTGCGTCTGCAGCGATCCTGGTCGGCGGCATAGCCGCCTTCTATCTGCTGGTCGACGTGCCGCTCGCGGCGCGCTGGCTGATCGTGCTCGGCGCGCTCGCGGCGGGCATCGTCGTCGCGCTGCAGTCGGCGCAGGGTCGCGAGTTCTGGCAGTTCGTGCAGGGCTCGCGCATCGAGTTGCGCAAGGTCGTGTGGCCGACGCGGCAGGAGACGCTGCAGACGACGCTGATCGTGGTGGTCGCGGTCTTCGTGCTCGGCATCTTCTTCTGGCTGCTCGACATGGCGCTCGGTGCGATCACGCGTGCGCTGACCGGGCAGGGGGGCTGACTGTGACGCTTCGCTGGTATGTCGTGCACGCGTATTCGAACTTCGAGCACAAGGTCTCCGCGTCGCTCAAGGAGCGAACGCGGCTCAAGGGTCTCGAGGACAAGTTCGGCGACATCCTGGTGCCCACCGAGGAGGTCGTCGAGATGCGGGACGGGCAGCGCCGCCGCAGCGAGCGCAAGTTCTTCCCCGGCTACGTGCTGGTGCAGATGGAGATGAACGAGGATACCTGGCACCTGGTGCGCGAGACGCCCAAGGTGCTCGGCTTCATCGGAGGAACCCCCGAGAAGCCGGCGCCAATCTCCGATCGCGAGGCGAATGCGATCCTGCGCCGCGTCGAGGAAGGCGCCGAGAAGCCGCGGCCGAAGGTGCTGTTCGAGCCGGGCGAGGTGGTGCGCGTGACGGACGGACCGTTCAACGACTTCAACGGCGTCGTCGAGTCGGTGAACTACGAGAAGAACCGCCTGCAGGTGGCGGTGCAGATCCTCGGGCGCTCGACGCCCGTTGAACTTGAATTCAGCCAGGTCGAGAAGGCCTGAGCAAACGGGGAGCCCTTCGGGGCGCTTGGACCCACACGAGGTGAAGAGAGATGGCCAAGAAAGTTAACGGTTACGTCAAGCTGCAGGTTCCTGCAGGCCAGGCGAACCCGAGCCCGCCGATCGGGCCGGCGCTCGGCCAGCAGGGCGTCAACATCATGGAGTTCTGCAAGCAGTTCAACGCGCAGACGCAGAGCGTGGAGAAGGGACTGCCGATCCCCGTGGTGATCACGGTGTACAGCGATCGCAGCTTCACCTTCATCATGAAGACGCCACCGGCGTCGGTGCTGATCCGCAAGGCACTCGGCCTCGAGAAGGGCAGCGGCACGCCGAACACCGCCAAGGTGGGCAGGATCAGCCGCAAGCAGCTCGAGGACATCGCGAAGACCAAGACGCCGGACCTGACGGCGGCCGACCTCGATGCGGCCGTGCGCACGATCGCCGGCAGCGCCCGCAGCATGGGCGTCGATGTGGAGGTCGCGTGACATGGCAGCCGTAACCAAGCGAATGAAGCCCTGGTCCGAGAAGCTGCCGGCGGGTGCCCAGTACCCGCTCGACGAGGCGCTCGCGCTCGTCAAGCAGTTCGCCGTCGCCAAGTTCGACGAGGCCGTGGACGTGTCGGTGAACCTCGGCGTCGATGCGACCAAGTCCGATCAGCAGGTGCGCGGTTCGACCGTGTTGCCGAATGGCACGGGCAAGAGCGTCCGCGTGGCGGTGTTCACCTCCGGCAAGAACGCCGAAGCTGCGCTCGCAGCGGGCGCCGACGTGGTGGGCCTCGAAGACCTCGCCGAGAAGGTGAAGGCTGGCGAGCTGAATTTCGACGTAGTCGTGGCTAGCCCCGATGCGATGCGCGTCGTGGGCCAGCTCGGCCAGATCCTCGGCCCCCGCGGCCTGATGCCGAACCCGAAGGTCGGTACGGTGACTCCGGACGTGGCGACCGCGGTGCGCAATGCCAAGGCTGGCCAGGTGCGCTTTCGCACCGACAAGGGTGGCGTGATCCACTGCACGATCGGCAAGGCCAGCTTCGAGGTGCAGGCGCTGCACGAGAACCTGAACGCGCTGCTGGCGGATCTGCAGAAGATCAAGCCGGCGTCCGCCAAGGGCATTTATTTCAAGCGTGTGTCCGTATCCTCGACCATGGGGCCGGGCATCGCGGTGGATCAGTCGAGCCTCGGCGCGTAAGCGCCGCGGCCGCAAGCGATTTGATGCAGGGCCGGTCGTGGCCGCGCTCCGCCCCGGTCCGGGGAAGAGCAAGGTCGGGGCCGGTCATCATCGAAGACCGCAGGCGGGGATGCGATCCCCTTAATGGTCGCCTGCGCAGATGGTGGTACCCGAGTCAGTTCTTACTGCCGAAGGTCGCCGCCCTCTAGAAGGGTGAATGCCCAGGGACGGGTGTTCGTGTCTAGGACTTTCAGGCCAGGAGGATTACATGGCGCTCAGACTGGAAGACAAGAAGGCGCTGGTTTCCGAGGTGAACGAGGTTGCGCTTCGAGCGCAGTCCGTGGTCGCCGCGGAATACCGGGGACTCTCGGTTGCGCAGCTCACAGACCTGCGTGCCAGGGCCCGTGCCTCTCGCGTCTACATGAGAGTGGTGAAGAACACGCTGGCCCGCAGGGCTGTCGCCGGCACGCAGTTCGAATGCGTCGGCGAGAAGCTCAAGGGTCCGCTGATCCTCGCTTTCTCGGAGGATGACCCCGGCGCTGCTGCGCGACTGATCAAGGTATTTGCCAAGGACCACCAGAAGCTCGTGGCGACACTCGTGTCGCTCGGCGGCAGCGTGCTCCCGGGCAGCGACCTTGAGCGTGTCGCCAGCCTTCCCACCAGGGACCAGGCGCTCGGACAGCTGCTGGGTGTGATAACGGCGCCCATCGGCAAGTTCGTGCGCACGCTCGCAGAGCCTCACACGAGGCTGGTGCGGACGATCGCCGCGGTCAAGGACCAGAAGCAGGCGGCCGCTTGAGGCGGCCGCAGTAAGTAGATTCAAGGCATCAAAACCAATTTATCAGGAGTCACGATAATGGCTGCCAGCAAAGAAGAGATTCTCGACGCAATTTCCAGCATGACTTTGATGGAGATCGTCGACCTCGTGAAGATGATGGAAGACAAGTTCGGTGTCACGGCTGCCGCGCCGGTCGCGGTTGCCGCCGTTGGCGCTGCCGCTGCCCCGGCCGCCGAGGAGCAGACCGAGTTCACGGTCACCATGACCAGCTTTGGCGCGAACAAGGTTGGCGTCATCAAGGTGATCCGCGAGCTCACCGGGCTCGGCCTCAAGGAAGCCAAGGACCTGGTCGAGGCCGTGCCGGCCATGGTCAAGGACAGCATCCCGAAGGCCGATGCCGAGGCCATCAAGAAGAAGCTCGAAGAGGCCGGCGCCGCCGCGGAGATCAAGTAACCGCGATGCTCGGGCGCCTGCCCGTTCATCGGCAGGCCGGCTGGCGGGGAATTCCGCCGGCCGGCCTGGCCGTTTTCGTTCGAGTTCTGAAAATCGAGCCGTATGGGCCGGGTTGCCGGCCGTGAGAGGGTGATCCCGATGGCATATTCCTTCACCGACAAGAAACGCATCCGCAAGGACTTCGGCAAGAGGTCGAGCATCCTCGAGGTGCCCTACCTGCTGGCCATCCAGCTCGATTCCTACCGCAAGTTCCTGCAGGCAGACGCCCACGAGGAACGGCGCGACGAAATCGGGCTGCATGCCGCGTTCAGGAGCGTGTTTCCGATCGTCAGCTACTCGGGCAACGCCAGCCTCGAATACGTGAGCTATCGCCTCGGCGAGCCGGTGTTCGACGTCAAGGAGTGCCAGCTGCGCGGCCTCACCTACGCGGCACCGCTGCGCGTCAAGGTTCGCCTGGTCGTGCTCGACAAGGAAGCGCCGGGCGCCCGCAAGCCGGTCAAGGACATCCGTGAGCAGGAGGTCTACCTCGGCGAGCTGCCGCTGATGACCGACAACGGCACGTTCGTGGTCAATGGCACCGAGCGCGTCATCGTCTCGCAGCTGCATCGCAGCCCGGGCGTGTTCTTCGACCACGATCGCGGCAAGACCCACAGCTCCGGCAAGCTGCTGTTCTCCGCGCGGGTGATCCCCTACCGCGGCTCCTGGCTCGACTTCGAGTTCGACGCCAAGGACTGCGTGTACGCCCGCATCGACCGTCGCAGGAAACTGCCGGTCACGATCCTGCTGCGCGCGCTTGGTTACAGCGACGAGCAGATCCTCGACCTGTTCTTCGAGAAGAACACCTACCACGTCACTCAGCAGGGCGTCGAGCTCGAGCTGGTTCCGAGCCGCCTGCGTGGCGAGACGGCCAGCTTCGAGATCAAGGTGGGCTCGAAGGTCATCGTTGAGGAAGGCCGCCGCATCACCGCGCGCCACGTCCGGCAGCTCGAGGAGGCCGGCGTCGATCGCCTGCCAGTGCCGGCCGACTACCTGGTCGGCAAGGTGCTTGCGCACGACGTGGTGAACACCGAGACCGGCGAGATCCTCGCCAAGGCGAACGAGGTGCTCGCCACCGCCGTCGTGACGAAGCTGGTGGAGTCCGGCATGCCCGAGATCCACGTCCTGTACGTGAACGACCTCGACCGCGGCCCGTTCATCTCCGACACGCTGCGCATTGATCCGTCCAAGAACCGCATGGAGGCGCTGGTCGAGATCTACCGCATGATGCGCCCCGGCGAGCCGCCGACCCGTGACGCCGCGGAGAACCTGTTCCAGAACCTGTTCTTCAACTCCGAGCGCTACGACCTCTCGGCCGTTGGCCGCATGAAGTTCAATCGCCGCGTGGGCCGCACCGAGATCACCGGCAGCGGGATCCTCTACGATGCCCCGCATTTCACCCGCCGTGCGCAGAACGGCGACGCGACTGCGAAGGAGCTGGTCGAGCAGTACGGCGACACGTCGGACATCATCGACGTGCTGCGCACGCTGATCGACATCAGGAACGGCAACGGCACGGTGGACGACATCGACCACCTCGGCAACCGCCGCGTCCGCAGCGTGGGCGAGATGGCCGAGAACGCCTTCCGGGTCGGGCTGGTGCGCGTCGAGCGCGCCGTGAAGGAGCGCCTGACCATCGCCGAGAGCGAAGGCCTGATGCCGCAGGACATGATCAACGCGAAGCCGGTGGCGGCCGCGGTGAAGGAGTTCTTCGGCTCCTCGCAGCTCTCGCAGTTCATGGACCAGAACAACCCGCTCTCCGAGGTCACGCACAAGCGGCGCGTCTCGGCGCTCGGCCCCGGCGGTCTCACCCGCGAGCGCGCCGGATTCGAGGTGCGCGACGTGCACCCGACGCACTACGGGCGCGTCTGCCCGATCGAGACGCCGGAAGGCCCGAACATCGGCCTGATCAACTCCCTGGCCGTCTACGCGCGGACCAACGACTACGGCTTCCTCGAGACGCCCTACCGCAGGGTGGTCAGCAACCACGTCACCGACGAGATCGAGTACCTCTCGGCGATCGACGAGGCGCAGTTCGTGATCGCGCAGGCCAATGCCTCGCTCGATGCCAAGGGCCGCTTCACCGACGAGCTGGTCTCCAGCCGCTACCAGAACGAGTTCGCGCTCTCGACGCCGGACAAGATCCAGTTCATGGACGTTTCGCCGAAGCAGATCGTGTCGGTGGCCGCCTCGTTGATCCCGTTCCTCGAGCACGACGACGCAAACCGCGCGCTGATGGGCTCCAACATGCAGCGCCAGGCCGTGCCGACGCTGCGCTCGGAGACCCCGCTGGTGGGTACCGGCATGGAACGCCCGGTCGCTATCGACTCCGGCGTAACCGTCGTCGGTCGCCGCGGCGGCGTCGTCGATTCGGTCGACGCCTCGCGCATCGTGGTGCGGGTGAATGACGCCGAGACGACCGCCGGGGAAGCCGGCGTGGACATCTACAACCTGACCAAGTACACGCGCTCGAACCAGAACACCTGCATCAACCAGCGCCCGCTGGTGAATGCGGGCGACGCGATCGCGCGCGGCGACGTGCTGGCCGACGGCCCCTCGACCGACCTCGGCGACCTTGCCCTCGGCCAGAACCTGCTGGTCGCGTTCATGCCGTGGAATGGCTACAACTTCGAGGACTCGATCCTGATCTCGGAACGGGTAGTCGAGGAAGACCGCTTCACGACGATCCACATCGAGGAACTCACCTGCGTCGCGCGCGACACCAAGCTCGGGCCGGAGGAAATCACCGCGGACATCCCCAACGTCGGTGAATCGGCGCTCGCCAAGCTCGACGAGGCCGGCATCGCCTTCATCGGTGCCGAGGTCAACGCGGGCGACATCCTGGTCGGCAAGGTCACGCCGAAAGGCGAGTCCCAGCTCACTCCGGAAGAGAAGCTGCTCAGGGCGATCTTCGGCGAGAAGGCATCCGACGTTAAGGACACCTCGCTGCGCGTCCCGCCCGGCATGGACGGCACGGTAATCGACGTGCGCGTGTTCACGCGTGACGGCGTCGAGAAGGACAGCCGCGCGCTGTCGATCGAGAAGTCCGAGATCGACAAGGTGCGAAAGGACCTCGCCGACCAGCAGCGCATACTCGAGGAGGACCTCTTCTCGCGCGTGCGGACGATGCTGCTTGGAAAGGTTGCCGCGGCAGGGCCCCGCAAGCTCAAGCCCGGCTCGAAGATCGCAGCCGATTACCTCGACGACCTGCCGCGCGAGCACTGGCTCGAGGTGCGACTCGAGGACGAGGAGTCCAACACCGCGCTGGAGCTCACCGCCGAGCGCATGCGCGCGCAGCGCAAGGAGTTCGAGCGCAGGCTCGAGGAGAAGCGCTCGAAGATCACCGCCGGCGACGACCTGGCGCCCGGCGTGCTGAAGATGGTCAAGGTGTACCTCGCGGTGAAGCGCCGCGTGCAGCCCGGCGACAAGATGGCCGGCCGGCACGGCAACAAGGGCGTGATCTCGACCATCGTCCCGGTCGAGGACATGCCGTTCATGGCCGACGGTACCCCGGTCGACATCGTGCTGAATCCGCTCGGCGTGCCCTCGCGCATGAACATCGGCCAGATCCTTGAGACCCACCTCGGCTGGGCGGCCAAGGGCATCGGGTTCAAGATCGGCCGGATGCTCGACGAGGCCCGTGGCGCGGCCGAAGTCCGCGGCTTCCTCGACGAGGTCTACAACAAGAGCGGCGGCAAGACCGAGGACCTCGCGTCCCTGGACGATGCCGAGCTGATGTCTCTCGCGGGCAACCTGCGCAATGGCGTGCCGATGGCCACGCCCGTGTTCGACGGCGCCACCGAGAAGGAGATCAAGTACATGCTGCGCCTCGCGGAGCTTCCCGAAAGCGGCCAGACGTGGCTGTTCGACGGGCGTACCGGCGAGCGCTTCAACCGCCCGGTGACCGTCGGCTACATGTACATGCTGAAGCTGAACCACCTGGTCGACGACAAGATGCACGCACGCTCGACCGGGCCCTACAGCCTGGTCACGCAGCAGCCGCTGGGCGGCAAGGCGCAGTTCGGCGGCCAGCGCTTCGGCGAGATGGAGGTCTGGGCGCTGGAGGCGTACGGCGCCTCCTACACGCTGCAGGAAATGCTGACGGTCAAGTCGGACGACGTCACGGGCCGCACCAAGATGTACAAGAACATCGTGGACGGCAATCACGCGATGGACGCGGGCATGCCCGAGTCCTTCAACGTGCTGGTGAAGGAGATCCGATCTCTCGGCATCAACATGGAACTCGAGCTGGAACGGCGCTGAGTCCTGCGCGATTCGCGCGACAGACGCACAGGGTGACCAAATGAAAGACCTGTTGAGAATGTTCAAGCAGCAGCCGGCGGTCGAGGACTTCGACTCGATCCGCATTGCGCTCGCTTCCCCGGAAATGATCCGCTCGTGGTCGTTCGGCGAGGTGAAGAAGCCGGAGACCATCAACTACCGGACCTTCAAGCCGGAGCGGGATGGCCTGTTCTGCGCGAAGATCTTCGGGCCGGTGAAGGACTACGAGTGCCTTTGCGGCAAGTACAAGCGCCTCAAGCACCGCGGCGTCGTCTGCGAGAAGTGCGGCGTCGAGGTCACGCAGGCCAAGGTGCGCCGCGAGCGCATGGGCCACATCGAGCTGGCGAGCCCGACCGCGCATATCTGGTTCCTGAAGTCCCTGCCGTCGCGCATCGGGCTGATGCTCGACATGACGCTGCGCGAGATCGAGCGCGTGCTCTACTTCGAGGCCTTCGTGGTCATCGATCCGGGCATGACCTCGATGCAGCGCGGCCAACTGCTTTCCGACGAAGCCTACCTCGAGGCGATCGAGGCGCACGGCGACGAATTCGACGCCCGCATGGGCGCCGAGGCCGTGCACGAGCTGCTGAAGAGCCTCGACCTGAAGTCAGAGGTGATAAAGGTCCGCGAGGACATCTCGGGCACCACCTCCGAGACCAAGATCAAGCGCCTGTCGAAGCGGCTGAAGCTGCTTGAGTCGTTCATCGAGTCGGGCAATCACCCCGAGTGGATGGTGCTCACGGTCCTGCCGGTGCTGCCGCCGGACCTGCGTCCGCTGGTGCCGCTCGACGGCGGTCGTTTCGCGACCTCCGACCTGAATGACCTCTACCGTCGCGTCATCAACCGCAACAACCGCCTGCGCCGCCTGCTCGAGCTGAACGCGCCCGACATCATCGTGCGCAACGAAAAGCGCATGCTGCAGGAGTCGGTGGACGCGCTGCTCGACAACGGCCGCCGCGGCCGCGCGATCACCGGCACCAACAAGCGGCCGCTGAAGTCGCTTGCTGACATGATCAAGGGCAAGCAGGGCCGCTTCCGCCAGAACCTGCTCGGCAAGCGCGTTGATTACTCCGGCCGCTCGGTGATCGTTGTCGGCCCGACACTGCGACTGCACCAGTGCGGCCTGCCGAAGAAGATGGCGCTCGAGCTGTTCAAGCCGTTCATCTTCCAGAAGCTGCAGCTGCGCGGCGAGGCGACCACCATCAAGGCCGCAAAGCGCATGGTCGAGCGCGAGGGCCCGGAGGTCTGGGACATCCTCGAGGAAGTCATCCGCGAGCATCCGGTGCTGCTGAACCGCGCGCCGACGCTGCACCGCCTCGGCATCCAGGCTTTCGAGCCGGTGCTGATCGAGGGCAAGGCGATCCAGCTTCATCCGCTGGTCTGCACCGCGTTCAACGCCGACTTCGACGGCGACCAGATGGCGGTGCACGTGCCGCTGTCGCTCGAGGCGCAGCTCGAGGCGCGCGCGCTGATGCTTTCGTCGAACAACATCCTCTCGCCTGCCAACGGCGACCCGATCATCGTGCCGTCCCAGGACGTTGTGCTCGGCCTGTACTTCATGACGCGCGAGCGCGTGAATGCTCCAGGCGAGGGCACGATCTTCTCCGACGCGGCCGAGGTTCACCGCGCCTACGAGACCCGCGCTGCCGACCTTCAGGCCAGGGTCCGCGCCCGTGTCGTCGAGCACGTGCGTGACGCCGAGGGCAACCTCGTGCAGAAGCGCCGCCTGGTCGAGACGACCGTCGGCCGCGCGTTGCTGTTCGAGATCCTGCCGAAGGGGCTGTCGTTCGACCTGGTCAACCAGGACATGACGAAGAAAGCGATCTCGCGCGTCATCAACGAGTGCTACCGCGTGCTCGGCCTCAAGGAGACCGTGGTCTTCGCCGACCAGCTCATGTACATGGGCTTCCGCTACGCGACCCGCTCGGGCGTGTCGATCGGCGTCGATGACATGGTCGTGCCGGAGCAGAAGGAGAAGATCCTCACTGCCGCCGAGCGCGAGGTGAAGGAAATCCAGGAGCAGTATGCTTCGGGCCTCGTGACCAACGGCGAGCGCTACAACAAGGTCGTGGATATCTGGTCGCGAACCAACGACCAGGTCGCCAAGGCGATGATGGACAAGCTCGGTGGCGAGGACGTTAAGGACTCCACGGGCGTCAAGGTGCGCCAGAAGTCGTTCAACTCGATCTACATGATGTCGGACTCCGGCGCGCGTGGTTCGCCGGCGCAGATCCGCCAGCTGGCCGGCATGCGCGGCCTGATGGCCAAGCCCGACGGCTCGATCATCGAGACGCCGATCACCGCGAACTTCCGCGAGGGCCTGAACGTCCTCCAGTACTTCATCTCGACCCACGGCGCGCGCAAGGGCCTGGCGGACACGGCGCTCAAGACGGCGAACTCGGGCTACCTGACGCGTCGCCTGGTGGACGTAGCGCAGGACCTGGTCGTCACGGAGCCCGACTGCGGCACCGAGCACGGCCTGTCGATGATGCCGATCGTAGAGGGCGGCGACGTCGTCGAGGGCCTCGGCGAGCGCGTGCTTGGCCGCGTCACGGCGGCGGCGATCTTCCGCCCGGGCACCGACGAGATGCTGGTCGAGGCCGGCGAGCTTCTCGACGAGAAGCTGGTGCGCCGTATCGAGCAGGCGGGCGTGGACCAGATCATGGTCCGCTCGCCGATCAGCTGCGCAACCCGCTTCGGCGTCTGCGCGCAGTGCTACGGGCGCGACCTCGCGCGTGGTCACCGCATCAACATCGGCGAGGCGGTCGGCGTGATCGCGGCACAGTCGATCGGTGAGCCGGGCACGCAGCTGACGATGCGTACCTTCCACATCGGCGGCGCGGCGTCCCGTGCGGCGGCGGTCAACTCGGTCGAGATCAAGGGCAAGGGCCTGGTGCGCTGGCACAACCTGAAGGCCGTGCACCACGAGAAGGGCCACTGGGTCGCGGTTTCGCGCTCCGGCGAGCTCGGCGTGATCGACGATTTCGGCCGCGAGCGCGAGCGTTACCGGATCCCCTACGGTGCCGTGATCACGGCCAGCGAGGGTGGCAAGGTCGAGCCGGGCCAGGTGCTCGCGAACTGGGATCCGCATACCCACCCCGTGGTCACGGAAGTGGCGGGTTTCATCCGCTTCCAGGACTTCATCGACGGCATCACCGTGTCGAGCCAGGTCGACGAGATCACGGGGCTCTCGAGCACCGTGGTCATGGACCCGAAGCAGCGTGGCGCCGGCGGCAAGGACCTGCGCCCGGTGATCAAGCTGCTGAATGCCAAGGGCAAGGAAGTCTGCTTTGCCAATACGGACATCCCGGCGGTCTACGCACTGCCTCCTGGTGCCCTCGTGAGCCTCGAGGACGGAGCGCAGGTTTCTGTCGGCGACGTGATCGCGCGTATCCCGCAGGAGAGCTCGAAGACCCGCGACATCACGGGCGGCCTGCCGCGAGTGGCCGACCTGTTCGAGGCCCGCAAGCCCAAGGACTCGGCGATCCTGGCCGAGTACTCCGGCACCGTGAGCTTCGGCAAGGAGACCAAGGGCAAGCGCCGGCTGATCGTCACCGATGAACAGGGCGAGAAGCACGAGGAACTGATCCCGAAGTGGCGTCACCTCACGGTGTTCGAAGGTGAACACGTCGAGCGCGGCGAGACCATCGCGGACGGCGAGCCGAACCCGCACGACATCCTGCGTCTGCAGGGCGTCGAGCCACTGGCGAGCTACCTGGTGCGTGAGATCCAGGATGTCTACCGCCTGCAGGGCGTGAAGATCAACGACAAGCACATCGAGGTGATCATTCGCCAGATGCTGCGCAAGGTCGAGGTCGTCGAGCCGGGCGATGCAGCCTTCCTGCGCGGCGAGCAGATGGATCGGGCCCGGGTGCTCGAAGCCAATGACGTGCTGGCGCCGGAAGGCAAGCTGCCGGCGATCGCCGACCCGGTGCTGCTCGGCATCACCAAGGCCTCGCTCGCGACCGAGTCGTTCATCTCGGCGGCCTCCTTCCAGGAGACCACCCGGGTGCTCACCGAGGCGGCAGTGCGCGGCATGAAGGACCCGCTGCGCGGCCTCAAGGAGAACGTGATCGTCGGCCGGCTGATCCCGGCGGGTACCGGATCGTTCTACCATCTTGCGCGCCGCCAGCGGCCCGAAGAGGCCCTTGCGGCGGAGTTCACCGAGGCGCCGCCCACCCCGGTGGGGGGCGAATTCGGCGCGGAAAGCACCGACGAGGCCGAAGCGCCGGCAGGCTGAGGCAGACAGGAAAGGGTTGCCGCGGTGCGTCAAGTTGACAGCCGCGGCCGCCCCTCCTAAAATTTTCGGTCTTTCCACGGGGCTGCCGGCGATCTACCCGCGCGGCCCCCGGGGTCATTGTCATCGGGCCGCCACTTGGGCGGCCCGGTGTTTCTTGGGCGCGCCGAGCATTTTCGGTGCGCCAAAACGTTTGGGAGTCGGTCTGGCATGTCAACCGTCAATCAGCTGATCCGTGGCCCGCGCCGCGAGGCCGTGGTCAAGAGCAAGGTGCCCGCGCTCGGCAACTCGCCGCAGCGACGTGGTGTCTGCACGCGCGTGTACACCACGACCCCGAAGAAGCCGAACTCGGCGCTGCGCAAGGTCGCGAAGGTGCGACTCACGAACGGCTACGAGGTGATCAGCTACATCGGTGGCGAGGGTCACAACCTGCAGGAGCACTCGGTGGTGCTGATCCGCGGCGGCCGTGTCAAGGACCTGCCTGGCGTGCGCTACCACACGGTGCGCGGAACGCTCGACTGCGCGGGCGTCAACGAGCGCAAGCAGAGCCGCTCGAAGTACGGCGCCAAGCGTCCCAAGGGCGGTTGAGCCCGGCCCCTTCAGCTCACAAATATCCAGTCACTTGTCACTGGTCCCCAGATAGAGCGGTAGTCAAAAATGTCCCGTAGATCACAGGCCCCGGTTCGCAGCATCCTGCCGGACCCGAAATTCAACAGCGTCCTGCTGGCCAAGTTCATGAACATGGTCATGGAGCGCGGCAAGAAGTCGGTCGCCGAACGCATCGTCTACGGCGCGATCGATCGCATGGCCGAGAAGACTGGCCGGCAGGCGGACCAGACCATCGAGCTGTTGACCCAGGCGCTCGACAACGTCAAGCCGATGGTCGAAGTGAAGTCGCGCCGCGTCGGCGGCGCCACCTACCAGGTGCCGATCGAGGTCCGCTCCACCCGCCGCCAGACGCTGGCGATGCGCTGGGTGATCGACGCCGCCGCCGCCCGCAGCGAGAAATCAATGTCGCAGCGGCTCGCCGCCGAGCTGCTCGAGGCCGCGGAAAACCGCGGCGCGGCCGTGCGCAAGCGCGAGGACACGCACCGCATGGCGGACGCCAACAAGGCTTTTGCGCACTACCGCTGGTAAGGCCCGCCGGGCACCAGCAGCGACGACCGTCCGAGGATTTTCATCGTGCCACGCACTACACCTATCGAGCGCTACCGGAACATCGGTATCTCGGCGCACATCGACGCCGGGAAGACCACGACGACCGAGCGCATCCTGTTCTACACCGGCGTCTCGCACAAGATCGGCGAGGTTCACGACGGCGCCGCCGTCATGGACTACATGGAGCAGGAGCAGGAGCGCGGGATCACGATCACCGCAGCGGCGACCACCTGTTTCTGGAAGGGAATGGACAACCACTTCCCCGAGCATCGCATCAACATCATCGACACGCCCGGGCACGTGGACTTCACCATCGAGGTGGAGCGCAGCCTGCGCGTGCTCGACTCGGCCTGCGCACTTTTCTGCGCGGTCAGCGGCGTGCAGCCGCAGTCGGAGACCGTCTGGCGCCAGATGAACAGGTACGGCGTGCCGCGCATCGCGTTCGTCAACAAGATGGACCGCGCGGGTGCCAACTTCCTGCGCTGCGTCGAGCAGATCCGTACGCGGCTGCGTGGCAACCCGGTGGCGATCCAGCTGCCGATCGGCGCCGAGGAGAAGTTCGAGGGCGTCGTCGACCTGATCACGATGCGGGCGATCTACTGGGACGACTCGACCGAGGGCATGCGCTTCGATCGCCGCGAGATTCCTGCGGAAATGCAGGCGCAGTGCGCCGAGTACCGCGAGAAGATGATCGAGGCCGCCGCCGAGGGCAGCGAGGAGCTGCTGCACAAGTACCTCGAGCACAGCGAGCTAACCGAGGCCGAGATCAAGGCCGGGCTGCGCGCGCGCGCGATCAAGAACGAGATCGTGCTGACGCTGTGCGGCTCGGCATTCAAGAACAAGGGCGTGCAGGCGATGCTCGATGCGATCATCGAGTACATGCCGGCTCCGACGGAAATGCCCCCGGTGGTCGGCATCGACGACGACGGCGCCCAGGCGACCCGGCCCGCGTCAGACGACGCGAAGTTCTCCGCCCTGGCGTTCAAGATCCTGAACGACCCGTTCGTCGGCAACCTGACGTTCTTCCGGGTGTACTCGGGCGTGCTCAACTCCGGCGACCAGGTGTTTGTGCCGGGCAAGAGCAAGAAGGAGCGCATCGGGCGCCTGCTGCAGATGCACGCGGCGGAACGCGCCGAGATCAAGGAAGTGCGCGCCGGCGACATCGCGGCGGCCGTGGGCCTGAAGGACGTCACGACCGGCGACACGCTGTGCGACCCGGATCACGTGATCACGCTCGAGAAAATGGAGTTCCCGGAGCCGGTGATCTCGGTCGCCGTCGAACCCAAGACCAAGAGCGACCAGGAGAAGATGGGCCTCGCGCTGCAGCGCCTGGCGAAGGAAGACCCGTCGTTCCGCGTCAGCACCGACCAGGAGTCGGGCCAGACCATCATCTCGGGCATGGGTGAGCTGCACCTCGACATCCTCGTCGACCGCATGAAGCGCGAGTTCAAGGTCGAGGCGAACGTCGGCAAGCCGCAGGTCGCCTACCGCGAGACCATCCGCGGCAAGGTTGACCAGGAAGGCAAGTTCGTCCGCCAGTCCGGCGGCCGCGGCCAGTACGGCCACGTGTGGCTCAAGATCGAGCCGCAGGAAGAGGGCAAGGGCTACGAATTCGTCAACGGCATCGTCGGCGGCACCGTGCCGCGCGAGTACATCCCGGCCGTGGACAAGGGCGTCAAGGAAGCGCTCGAGGGCGGCGTGATCGCCGGCTACCCCGTGGTGGACGTCAAGGTCACCATCTTCGACGGCTCGTACCACGACGTGGACTCGAACGAAATGGCGTTCAAGATCGCGGGCTCGATGGCGGTCAAGGAAGGCGTGCGCCGCGCGAAGCCGGTGCTGCTCGAGCCGATCATGAAGGTCGAGGTGGTCACCCCGGAGGACTACTCCGGCGACGTGATCGGCGACCTGAGTCGCCGCCGCGGCCACATCCAGGGCATGGACGATTCCGTGTCCGGCAAGGTCGTGACGGCCGAGGTGCCGCTGGCCGAGATGTTCGGCTACGCGACCTCGGTGCGCTCGATGAGCCAGGGCCGCGCGACGTTCACCATGGAGTTCGCGCGGTACCTCGAGGTGCCGAACAACGTCGCCGAAGCGGTGATGAAGAAGGCGAGCTGATTTCACTGGTCACCAGTCAATGTTTCAGAGGTAAGGGTCGTGGCTAAGGAAAAATTTGCGCGTACGAAGCCGCACGTTAACGTGGGCACGATTGGTCACGTTGACCATGGCAAGACGACGCTGACGGCGGCGTTGACGAAGGTGATGGCGGAGACGCACGGCGGCTCCTTCACGGCCTACGACCAGATTGACAAGGCGCCGGAAGAGAAGGCTCGCGGCATCACGATCTCGACGGCGCACGTTGAGTACCAGTCGGCGAACCGGCACTACGCGCACGTTGACTGCCCGGGGCACGCGGACTACGTGAAGAACATGATCACGGGCGCGGCGCAGATGGACGGCGCGATCCTGGTGGTGTCGGCGGCCGATGGCCCGATGCCGCAGACGCGCGAGCACATCCTGCTGGCGCGCCAGGTGGGCGTTCCGTACATCGTGGTGTACCTGAACAAGGCCGACATGGTGGACGACGCGGAGCTTCTGGAGCTGGTTGAGCTCGAAGTGCGCGAGCTGCTGTCGAAGTACGATTTCCCGGGCGACGACACGCCGATCGTGACGGGCAGCGCGCTGAAGGCGCTCGAGGGCGACGCGGGTGCGCTCGGGATTCCGTCGGTGGTGAAGCTGGTCGAGGAGATGGACCGTTACATCCCGGTGCCGGAGCGCGCGATTGACGGCGCGTTCCTGATGCCGGTGGAAGACGTGTTCTCGATCTCGGGTCGTGGCACGGTGGTGACGGGGCGCATCGAGCGCGGCATCGTCAAGGTGAACGACGAAGTGGAGATCATCGGGCTCAAGCCGACGGTAAAGACGATCTGCACGGGCGTGGAGATGTTCCGCAAGCTGCTCGACCGCGGTGAGGCGGGCGACAACGTGGGCGTGCTGCTGCGCGGCACGAAGCGCGAGGACGTCGAGCGTGGCCAGGTGCTGGCGAAGCCGGGTTCGATCACGCCGCACACCAAGTTCGAGGGCGAGGTGTACGTGCTGACCAAGGACGAGGGCGGCCGTCACACGCCGTTCTTCAAGGGCTATCGGCCGCAGTTTTACTTCCGCACCACGGACGTGACGGGTGCGGTGGAGTTGCCGGAGGGCGTCGAGATGGTGATGCCCGGCGACAACATCAAGATGACGATCGAGCTGATCAGCCCGATCGCGATGGAAGAGGGCCTGCGCTTTGCGATCCGCGAGGGCGGACGCACGGTGGGCGCGGGCGTGGTGTCGAAGATCCTCAAGTGAACTGCGCGCGGCGGTTCGCGGGGCGCGTCATCGCGGTGCGATGTGCATTCCCCGCCAGCTGCCGGGCGCCGTCCGCTCCAAGCATTCCAACAGGTACCTGAAAATGTCTCGCCAGAACATCCGCATCCGCCTCAAGGCCTTCGACCACCGGCTGATCGACAACTCGGCCCGTGAGATCGTCGAGACCGCCAAGCGCACGGGTGCGACGGTGCGCGGACCGGTGCCGCTGCCGGTCAAAATGGAGCGTTTCACGCTGCTGGTCTCCCCGCACGTCGACAAGGACGCGCGCGACCAGTACGAGCTGCGCACCCACAAGCGCCTGATGGATATCCTTAATCCCACGGACAAGACCGTGGACGCGCTCATGAAGCTGGAGCTGCCGGCCGGCGTGGACGTGCAGATCAAGCTGAACTAGTTGCAAGATTCTCTGCCGCCGATATAATTGGCGGCTCTCTCGCCGAGGCCTGGCCGGTTTTGCCGGTACCGCTCGAGCGGCGCGACCCCGAAACCCGGTGGCCGCACCTCTCAGCCCTTGTCGAGTACCTGCCCGCAATTCCTGCCTCCAGGACGCGCGGGTGAGTTTTTTTCAGTCCCGGCCAATCGCAGTCTGGACTGTGTATGAGGAAGAATCGATGACGATCGGTCTGATTGGCCGCAAGGCCGGCATGACGCGCGTCTTTACCGACGCGGGCGAATCGATCCCGGTCACGGTGATCGAGGCCCTGCCGAATCGCGTCACCCAGGTAAAGGGTGTTGAAACCGACGGTTACCGCGCGGTCCAGGTCGCTTACGGCGACCGCAAGCCGTCGCGCCTGGGTCGCCCGCTGACCGGGCACTACGCCAAGGCCAAGGTCTCCCCGGGCCAGTCGCTGGTGGAGTTCCGCCTCGCCGACGGCGAGGGCGCGGACCTCGCGCCCGGCGCCGAGCTCAAGGTGGATATGTTCACGGCCGGGCAGATGGTCGACGTCGCCGGCACCACGATCGGCAAGGGCTTCGCCGGCACGATCAAGCGGCACAATTTCGCGGGTGGCCCGGCCTCCCACGGCGCCTCGGTGTTCCACCGCGCGCCCGGTTCGATCGGCCAGCGCCAGACGCCGGGCCGCGTGTTCCCGGGCAAGCGCATGTCCGGCCACATGGGCAACCAGCGCCGCACCATCGAGAAGCTGCGCATTGTCGAGGTCGACGCCGAGCGCAACCTGCTGCTGGTGCGTGGCGCTGTCCCGGGCGCCCCGGGCGGCCAGCTGATCGTGCGCCCGTCGTTCAAGGCCGGTCGCCTTGCGGCCCGCAAGACCCTGGCCCCGAGGAAGTAAGCCATGGCCACGCAGCTCAAGATCATCAGTGGCGGCGCCGAAGCGCAGTCCCTGGAAGTGTCCGAGAAGGCCTTCGGCCGCGAGTTCAACGAACCCCTGGTCCACCAGATCGTCACCGCCTACATGGCAGCCGGTCGCGCCGGCACCAAGCGGCAGAAGAGCCGTGCGGAAGTCCGCGGCGGCGGCAAGAAGCCGTGGAAGCAGAAGGGCGGCGGCCGGGCCCGTGCGGGCAGTATCCGCAGCCCGATCTGGGTCGGCGGTGGCCGCGCGTTCGCCGCGCGCCCGCGCGACTACTCGCAGAAGGTCAACCGCAAGATGTACCAGGGAGCGATGCGCGCGATGCTCTCCGAGCTCGTCCGTCGTGACTGCCTGATGGTCGTCGAGTCGCTGGAACTCGAGGCGCCGAAGACGCGGCTGCTCGCCGCGAAGCTCAAGGAATTCGGCCTGGCCAACGTGCTGATCCTGGTCGAGGCCTACGACGAGAAGCTGGACCTGGCCGCGCGCAACCTGATGGGCGTTTCGGTGATGCCGGTGTCGGCGCTGGATCCGCGCAGCCTGCTCGCCCACGAGCGCGTGCTCGCCACGGTGGCCGCTGTCCGGATGCTCGAGGAGAAGCTGGCATGAGCAGCAAGGAACGACTGATGGGCGTGCTGCTTGCACCGCACGTCTCGGAGAAGAGCGCGACGGTGGCCGAGAAGGCCAACCAGATCGTGTTTCGCGTGCGCCGCGACTCGACCAAGCCGGAGATCAAGGCGGCCGTCGAACTGATGTTCGAGGTCAAGGTCGATGCGGTGCGTGTCGTGAACGTGGCGGGCAAGGTGAAGCGCTTCGGCGGTCGCCCGGGCCGGCGCTCGGACTTCAAGAAGGCCTACGTAAGCCTCGCCGAAGGCCAGACCATCGATTTCGCCGGCGTCGAAAAGTGACGCCGCAGGCAAGCTGACGGATACCAAGATGGCTCTCATCAAGACCAAGCCGACCTCGCCAGGCCGCCGCTTCGTAGTGAAGGCGGACCGCTCGCACCTGCACAAGGGTGCGCCGGTGCACGCGCTCACCTCGAGCCAGAATCGTACTGGCGCGCGCAACAACCAGGGTCGCCTGACCACCCGCCACAAGGGCGGCGGCCACAAGCAGCGTTACCGCGTGGTTGATTTCCTGCGCAACAAGGACGGGGTCCCGGGCCGCGTCGAGCGCCTGGAATACGACCCGAACCGCAGCGCGTACCTGGCGCTTGTGCTGTATGCCGATGGCGAGCGCCGCTACATCCTCGCCCCCAAGGGCGTGACCGCCGGCGATGCGATCACCTCGGGCGCGGACTCGGCGATCAAGCCGGGCAATGCCCTTGCGCTGCGCAATATCCCGCTCGGCACCCAGATCCACAACCTGGAGCTGAAGCCGGGCCGCGGCGGCCAGATTGCCCGCAGCGCGGGCACCTCGGCCCAGCTCGTGGCGCGTGAAGGCCTGTACGCGACGATCCGCCTGCGCTCGACCGAGATGCGCAAGGTGCACGTCGACTGCCGGGCCACGATCGGCGAGGTGGGCAACGAAGAGAACAACCTGATCGTCTACGGAAAGGCGGGCGCCAAGCGCTGGCGCGGCATCCGTCCGACGGTCCGCGGTGTCGTGATGAACCCTGTCGACCACCCGCACGGCGGCGGCGAGGGCAAGTCCGGCCAGGGCAACCCGCACCCGGTGTCGCCGTGGGGCTGGAAGACCAAGGGCAAGAAGACCCGCACCAACAAGCGCACCTCCGGATTGATCATCCGGCGCCGCAACTGAGCCTGAAGAGGATCACGCAGTGCCCCGTTCAGTAAAGAAAGGCCCGTTCGTCGACCTGCACCTCGCGAAGAAGGTGCAGGTTGCCGCAGAGAAGAACGACCGCCGGCCGATCAAGACCTGGTCCCGCAGGTCGATGATCCTGCCGGACATGGTTGGACTGACGCTCGCCATCCACAACGGCAGGCAGCACATACCGGTGCTGGTCTCGGAGAACATGGTCGGGCACAAGCTCGGCGAGTTCGCGCCGACCCGCACCTTCCGCGGCCATTCGGGCAACCGTAAGGCCTCCTCGGAGTAAGCCATGCAGGTCGCAGCAAAACTCAAGTACGCGCGGATCTCGCCGCAGAAGTGCCGCCTGGTGGCGGACATGGTGCGTGGCCAGCCGGTGGGCCAGGCGCTCGCCACGCTGCGCTTCACGCCGAAGAAGGGCGCGGCGCTCGTGTTGAAGGTGCTCGAGTCGGCGATCGCGAACGCCGAGAACAACCACAACGCGGACATCGACACACTCAAGGTCGCCTCGATCGACATCGGCGAGGCGCCGAGCTTCAAGCGGTTCCACGCCCGTGCAAAGGGTCGCGGCGACCGAATCGTCAAGCGTAACAGCCACATCACGATCCTCGTCGGCGACGGCCGCAAGGACTGAGGAGAGCAGGCTCCATGGGTCAGAAGGTCAATCCGATCGGCATTCGCCTCGGCATCACCCGCGACTGGACGTCGAGGTGGTATGCGAACTCGCGCACGTTCCCGGCCTACCTCCTGCAGGACTGGCAGGTTCGCCAGTTCCTGAAGAAGAAGCTCGCCGAAGCCTCGGTAAGCGGTATCCACATCGAGCGTGCCGCCCGCCGCGCGAACATCACGATCAACACCGCCCGTCCCGGCGTGGTGATCGGCAAGAAGGGCGAGGACATCGAGCGGCTGCGCATGGAAGTGGCGAAGATGATGGGCATGGTCGTCAACGACGTGCGGATCAACATCGCCGAGATCCGCAAGCCTGAGGTCGACGCCCAGCTGGTGGCCGAAGGCATCGCGCAGCAGATCGAGCGCCGCGTCATGTTCCGCCGCGCAATGAAGCGTGCGGTGATGAACACCATGCGCAGCGGCGCGCTGGGCGTGAAGGTGCGGGTCTCTGGCCGCCTGAACGGGTCGGAAATCGCACGCACCGAGTCGTCGCGCGAGGGCCGCGTGCCGCTGCACACGTTCCGCGCCGACATCGATTACGGTTTCGCCGAGGCCCAGACCACCTACGGCGTAATCGGCGTCAAGGTGTGGATCTTCAAGGGCGAGGTTTTCGAGCAGCCGACGCCGGTCGCCGCTCCCGAAGTCGCCGCGCCTGCCCAGGAGCAGCCGGCCTGAGGCCCGCGCCTCCGCGCAAGCTGGAATAAATCGCCATGATGCAACCCAAGCGAACCAAGTATCGCAAGCAGCACAAAGGCAAGAACGGCGGGCTCGCGCAGCGCGGCTCCTCGGTCGCCTTCGGTGAGTTCGGACTCAAGGCCACGAGCCGCGCCCGCATGACGGCGCGCGAAATCGAGGCTGCGCGTCGCGCCATGACCCGCTACGTGAAGCGCGGCGGGCAGGTGTGGATCCGCGTTTTCCCGGACGTCCCGATCACGAAGAAGCCCCTCGAGGTCCGCATGGGCTCGGGCAAGGGCAACGTCGAGTACTACGTCGCGCGCGTGCAGCCCGGCAAGGTGCTCTTCGAGATGGAAGGCGTCACCGAGAGCATCGCGCGCGAGGCGTTCCGCCTTGCGGCCAGCAAGCTGTCGGTCGACACGTTGTTCGTCAAGCGGCAGGTGCGCTGATGAAGCCGAAAGATCTCAGGCAGAAGGGTGCGGCAGAACTCCAGGAGGAACTCCTGAAGCTGCGCAGGGAACAGTTCAACCTGCGCATGGCGCAGGCCACCGGCCAGACCGCGAAGTCCGACCAGGCCGGCAAGGTGCGCCGCAATATCGCGCGCGTGAAGACCGTGATGGGTGAGCAGGCCCGCGCGGCAGCCAACGGGAGTGCCAAGTGATGACCGAGCAGGCCGTCGTCGAGACGGGAACCGAGGGCGCCAAGCGCACCCTCACGGGTCGCGTCGTGAGCAGCAAGATGCAGAAGACGATCACCGTCGCGGTGGAGCGGCTGGTGAAGCACGACCGCTATGGAAAGTACGTGCGCCGCACCACCAAGCTGCTGGCGCACGACGAGAACGGCGAGGGCCGCGAGGGCGACGTGGTCGACATCGCCGAATGCCGCCGCCTCTCCAGCCGCAAGGCGTGGCGACTGGTGCGCGTCGTAAAGCGCGCGACCCAGGTCTGAGCCAGGCGACGTGAAGGAGACCAGACCATGATCCAGATGCAAACGATCCTGCAGGCCGCGGACAACAGCGGCGCCAAGCGGCTGATGTGCATCAAGGTGCTTGGCGGCTCCAAGCGCCGCTACGCGACCGTGGGCGACGTGATCAAGGTGAGCGTCAGGGACGCCATCCCGCGCGGCAAGGTCAAGAAAGGCGAGGTCTACGACGCCGTGGTCGTGCGCACCGCGCAGGGCGTACGGCGCCCGGACGGTTCGCTGATCCGCTTCGACGGCAATGCGGCCGTGCTGCTCACCAACAAGCTCGAGCCGATCGGCACCCGTATTTTCGGGCCGGTCACCAGGGAGCTGCGCACGGCGCGGTTCATGAAGATCATCTCGCTCGCGCCGGAAGTGCTCTGAGCGCCGGGCCGGAAGAGACCGAGGAACGAGGAATGAACAAGATCCGCAAGGGCGACGAGGTGGTCGTGATTACCGGCCGCGACAAGGGCCGCCGCGGCACCGTGATCCGGGTGCTCGCGAACAACCGCGTGCTCGTCGAGAACGTCAACATGGTCAAGCGCCATACGCGGCCGAACCCGCAGCGCGGTACCCAGGGCGGCGTCGTAGAGAAGGAGGCTTCCCTCCACCTCTCGAACGTCATGCTCTGGAATCCCGTAGCCAAGCAGGGCGATCGCGTTGGTATCCGCGCGCTGGGCGACGGTCGCCGCGTGCGCTTCTTCAAGTCCAACGACGAAGTCGTGGACGCCTGATCGGATGAGGGTGGCAGGCATGACGAGGCTGCATACGTATTACCGCGAGACGGTGGTCCCTGAGCTCATGAAGAGCCTCGAGCTGACCAACGTCATGAGCGTGCCGAAAATCACGCGCATCACGGTCAACATGGGCGTCGGCGAAGCCGTCGCCGACAAGAAGGCGATGGACAGCGCGGTCAGCGACCTCACCGCGCTTACCGGCCAGAAGCCGCTCGTGACCAAGTCGCGCAAGGCCAACGCGTCGTTCAAGCTGCGCGCCGGCGTCCCGGTGGGCGCCAAGGTGACGCTGCGCGGCGCGCGCATGTACGAGTTCCTGGATCGCCTGATCAACGTGGCGATGCCTCGCATCCGCGACTTCCGCGGCGTGTCGGCTCGCTCGTTCGACGGCCGTGGTAACTACAGCTTCGGCGTCAAGGAACAGATCATCTTCCCCGAGATCCCCTACGACAAGATCGACGCGATCCGGGGTATGGACATCACGATCACCACGACGGCGCGGGACGACCGTGAAGGGCGGGCGCTGCTCGAATCCTTCAGCTTCCCGTTCCGCAAGTAAGGACCGGTAAATGGCCAAGACCAGCATGATCGAACGCGAAAAGCGCCGCGCCAAGCTCGTAACGCAGCAGGCTGCGAAGCGTGCCCAGCTCAAGGAGACGATTCGCAGCCCGAAGTCCACGGACGACGAGCGCGAGACCGCGATGCGCAAGCTGCAGAGCCTGCCGCGCGACGGCTCGGCGTCCCGCAAGCGCAACCGCTGCGCGATCACCGGCCGTTCACGCGGCGTGTATAGCAAGTTCGGCCTCGGCCGCCAGAAGCTGCGCGAGGCGACAATGCGCGGCGACGTCCCCGGCCTGCGCAAGGCCAGCTGGTAAGGCCGCGTAACGGAGCAAGACATGAGCATGACGGATCCCATCGCGGACTTCCTCACCCGCATCCGCAACGGCCAGAGCTCGGGCAAGCCGACGGTCGGCATGCCCGCCTCGCGCATCAAGGTTGCGCTGGCCGGGGTGCTTAAGGAAGAAGGCTACATTGACGACTTCGAGGTCACTGCCGAGGGCAGCAAGTCAACGCTGACAGTGCGCCTTAAGTACTACCAGGGTCGCCCGGTCATCGACCGCATCGAGCGCGTCAGCCGGCCCGGTCTCAGGGTTTACAAGGGCAAGGACGAGCTGCCGCGCATTCTCGGCGGCATGGGCGTGGCAATAGTTTCGACCTCGCGTGGCGTGATGACGGACCGCAAGGCGCGGGCCGACGGCCACGGCGGCGAAATCCTCTGCATCGTGTCCTGACCACGCTGTCACCAGCAGGATTCAATTCATGTCACGAGTAGCAAAAAACCCGGTCAACCTGCCGAAGGGCGTTACCGCCACCGTCGACGGCGCGACTGTCACGGTGAAGGGAGCCAAGGGCACCCTCTCGCTCGCGCTGCGCAGCGGCCTGCGCCTGGTCCAGGAAGGCCAGGAAGTGCGGGTCGAGGTCGCCGAGCCTGCGCACGATGCAATGATGCATGCGGGCTCGCTGCGCGCGAACCTGGCCAACTCGGTGCAGGGCGTCTCGCAGGGCTACGAGCGCAAGCTCGAGCTGGTAGGGGTCGGTTACCGCGCGGCAGCGCAGGGCAAGAACCTCAACCTTACGCTCGGCTTCTCGCACCCCGTGGTGTACGTGGCGCCCGAGGGCATCACGATCGAGACCCCGACGCAGACCGAGATCGTAGTAAGGGGCATGGACAAGCAGAGCGTCGGCCAGGTGGCCGCGGAGCTGCGTGCCTATCGTCCGCCGGAGCCCTACAAGGGCAAGGGTGTTCGTTACTCCGGTGAGCGCATCGAGCTCAAGGAAACGAAGAAGAAGTAACGGTGAGCGCCATGGAAAAGAAAGAAACCCGCCAGAAGCGCGCCCGTCGCGGCCGCGCCAAGATCCAGGAGCTGAAGGTCATGCGCCTCTCGGTGCACCGGACGCCCCGTCACATCTACGCGCAGGTGTTCGACCCGCAGTCGCGCGTCGTCGCCGTTGCCTCGACGCTGCAGGACGACGTTGCCGAAGGGCTCAAGAGCACCGGCAACATCGATGCCGCCAAGGCAGTCGGCAAGGCTATCGCGGAGCGGGCCAAGGCCAAGGGCATCACCACAGTGGCCTTCGACCGGTCCGGCTTCAGGTACCACGGGCGCGTGAAGGCGCTCGCGGAATCCGCGCGCGAGCACGGGCTCGAGTTCTGAGCCGGTCCCTGAACGAATTTCGCAGGAGCAGAAATGGCGAGAGTTGATAAAGGCGCGCCCGCCGACGAGCTGATCGAGAAGCTGGTCGCCGTCAATCGCGTCGCGAAGGTCGTCAAGGGCGGCCGTCAGTTCGGCTTCACGGCGCTTACCGTCGTGGGCGACGGCAACGGCCGCGTGGGTTTCGGGTACGGCAAGGCGCGTGAAGTGCCGGTCGCCATCCAGAAGGCCATGCAGCAGGCGCGCAAGAACCTGGTGAACGTCAGCCTGCGCAGCTCCACGCTGCACTTCGCGGCGACCGGCCGCCATGGCACCTCGAAGGTGTACATGCAGCCTGCCGCGGACGGTACCGGCGTCATCGCGGGCGGCAGCATGCGCGCGGTGTTCGAGTGCGCGGGCGTGCGTAACGTCCTTGCCAAGAGCTACGGCTCGCGCAACCCGATCAACGTGGTGCGTGCAACGATGAACGCCCTGACCCTGGCCCCGACGCCGGACCAGATCGCGGCCAAGCGCGGCAAGACACTCGCCGAAATCACGGGTTGACGCACATGGTCAAGAAAGACGCTTCGGTCAAGACTGTAAAAGTGACGCTCGTGAAGAGCGTCCACGGCCAGTTGCACCGTCATCGCGCTACTGCGAGCGGGCTCGGGCTGCGCCGCATCAACCAGACCGCGGTGGTCGCGGACACCCGCGAGAACCGCGGCATGATCAACGCCTCGCGACACTTGTTCCGCGTGGAAGAGGCCTGAGGACATCATGAAGCTGAACAGCATTTCCCCGGCGCCGGGCTCCAAGAAGCCCCGCCTGCGTGTCGGTCGCGGCGCGTCCGCCGGCCAGGGCAAGACCTGCGGCCGCGGCGTCAAGGGCCAGCGCGCGCGCAAGGGTGGTTATCACAAGGTGGGCTTCGAAGGCGGCCAGATGCCGCTGCAGCGCCGCCTGCCGAAGATCGGCTTTCGCTCGAAGATCTCCCCTCTGGTGGCCGAGGTTCGTCTCAATGAGCTCGCGCACGTCCCGGGCGGGGTCGTCGACCTCGACGCGCTGAAGAAGGCGGGAGTCGTGCCGGCCAATGCCGTGCGCGCCCGCGTGATGCTGTCGGGCGAGATCAAGACCGCCGTGACCGTGAAGGGCATTGGTGTCACCAAGGGTGCGCGCGCGGCGATCGAAGCCGCGGGCGGCACGGTCGAGGCGGCCTGAGCGCCGGCCGGGAACCCCAGGGAACACGCGTGGCCAACACCCCGTCATCGAGCCCCGTCGCCGCACTCGGCGAGGCAAGCCGGTTCACCGAGCTCAGGAGGAGGTTCTTCTTCCTGGTCGGGGGGCTGGTGGTCTATCGCATCGGCACCTTCATCCCGGTGCCGGGCATCGACCCGCAGGCGCTGGCGCGCTTCTTCCAGGAGCAGCAGGGCACGATCCTGAGCATGTTCAACATGTTCTCGGGCGGCGCACTGATGCGGCTCTCGATCCTTGCGCTCGGCGTAATGCCCTACATCTCAGCCTCGATCATCGTGCAGATGATGGCCGTCGTGGTGCCGCAGCTGCAGGCGCTGCGCAAGGAAGGCGAGGCGGGCCGCCGGAAGATCACGCAGTACACGCGCTGGGGCACGGTCGGGCTAGCCGCATTCCAGGGTGCCGGTGCCGCGATTGCATTCCAGAACCAGGGCGTGGTGCTGAACCCGGGCCCGCAGTTCGTGTTCCTGGCGAGCATGACGCTGGTCGCGGGCACGATGTTCCTGATGTGGCTCGGCGAGCAGATCACCGAGCGCGGGCTCGGCAACGGCATCTCGATGATCATCCTCGCCGGAATCGTGGCGGGTCTTCCCGCGGCGATCGGTGGCACGCTGGAGCTGGTCCGCAACGGCGAAATCAACCCGGCGCTGGCGCTGATCATCGTGATCATGGTCGGTGCGGTGACCGCGTTCGTGGTGTTCGTCGAGCGCGCCCAGCGCCGCATCCCGGTGAACTACGCGAAGCGCCAGCAGGGCCGGCGCATGTTCGCCGGCACCAGCACGCACCTGCCTTTCAAGCTGAACATGTCGGGCGTGATCCCGCCGATCTTCGCCTCGAGCCTGCTGCTGTTCCCGGCGACGATCGCCAGCTGGTTCGGCACATCGGACAATTTCGCCTGGCTGCAGGGCGTTGCCGCGAGCCTGGGCATCGGGCAGCCAGTGCACATGATGCTGTACTCGGGGCTGATCATCTTTTTCTGCTTCTTCTACACCGCGCTGGTGTTCAATGCGCGCGAGACG
Source organism: uncultured Gammaproteobacteria bacterium (assembly GCA_963793005.1). GTDB lineage: Bacteria > Pseudomonadota > Gammaproteobacteria > Steroidobacterales > Steroidobacteraceae > RPQJ01. The sequence continues at coordinate 1,089,370 of CAWBYP010000002.1, read as the reverse complement.
GCGGAGAACCTGAAGAAGTCCGGTGCGTTCATCCCCGGGATCCGCCCGGGCCAGCACACGGCCGAGTACATCGACAAGGTCCTCACGCGCCTCACCGTCTGGGGTGCGCTGTACGTGACCCTGGTGTGTCTGTTGCCCGAGATCCTGATTTCCAAGTTCCGGGTGCCGTTCTACTTTGGCGGCACCTCGCTCCTGATCATCGTCGTGGTGATCATGGACTTCATGGCCCAGCTGCAGGCGCACCTGATGTCGCACCAGTATGAAGGGCTGATGAAGAAGGCCAACCTGCGCGGCTACGGCCGTGCCGGGCAGCTGCGCTGAGCGCCGCCTGCCCGCGTCGGAGAGAGACAAATGAAAGTTCGACCATCGGTTAAGCGGATCTGCAAGAACTGCAAGGTTGTACGCCGTCGCGGCGTCGTCTACGTGATCTGCAGTGACAAGCGGCACAAGCAGCGTCAGGGCTGAGTGTCGCCTGCATTGAGTAAAAAGGTTTTTTACGTTATTATTTCGGGCTTTTCGCGCCCCGGAGTGAGCCTCAAATGGCCCGTATTGCCGGCATAAACATACCGATGAACAAGCACGTGTGCATCGGCCTCACGTCGATCTACGGCATCGGCCGTTCGCAGGCGCTCGCAGCGTGCGAAGCCGCTGGCGTGAAGCCCGAGACGCGCGTCAAGGACCTGACCGAGCCCGAGGTCGCCGGCCTTCGCTCGGCCGTCGCGCGCCTGCCGGTCGAGGGCGACCTGCGCCGTGAGGTCTCGATGAACATCAAGCGGCTGATGGACCTCGGTTGCTACCGCGGCATCCGGCACCGCAAGGGTCTGCCGATGCACGGCCAGCGCACGCGCACCAACGCGCGCACGCGCAAGGGCCCGCGCAAGGCAGCCGTGAAGCTGAACGCACCTGTCGGCAAGGCCTGATCGGCCGCGCCACTGAACGAGGATTGACCGCTCATGTCGGATGACAAGAAGCATAGCGCTGGCAAGTCGCGCAAGAAGGTGAAGCGGGTGGTGACCGACGCCATCGCGCACGTGCATGCGTCGTTCAACAACACCGTGATCACCATCACCGACCGGCAGGGCAACACGCTGTCCTGGGCCACCTCGGGTGGCTGCGGTTTCCGGGGTTCGCGCAAGAGCACGCCATTTGCCGCGCAGGTAGCCGCCGAGAAGGCAGGCGTCGCCGCGCAGGAATACGGTGTCCGTACGGTCGACGTACGGGTCCGTGGTCCCGGCCCGGGCCGTGAATCGGCCGTCCGCGCGCTCAACGCCGCGGGCCTGAAGGTAACCAGTATCGAGGACGTGACGCCGATCCCGCACAACGGGTGCCGTCCGCCCAAGAAGCGCCGCGTCTGACCAGGCGCCGCCGAGGAACAACTAATGGCCAGGTATCTTGGACCGAAGTGCAAGCTCTCGCGACGCGAGGGCACCGACCTTTTCCTGAAGAGCGGCGTCAAGTCGCTCGAGTCGAAGTGCAAGCTTGAAGTGCCGCCAGGCGGCATCAAGGGCGAGCGCCGGACGCGCGTGTCGGGCTACGGCCTGCAGCTGCGCGAGAAGCAGAAGCTGCGCCGCATGTACGGCGTGCTCGAGCGCCAGTTCCGTGGTTACTACCAGAAGGCAGCCGGCCGGCCCGGCGCCACCGGCGAGTCGCTGCTGCAGCTGCTCGAAGGTCGGCTCGACAATGTCGTCTACCGCATGGGTTTTGCCACCACGCGCAGCGAGGCGCGGCAGCTGGTGAGCCATCGTTCCGTGACCGTGAACGGCGAAGTCGTCAGCATCCCGTCCTTCCAGTGCAAGGGCGGCGAGGTGGTGGCGCTGCGCGAAAAAGCACAGAAGCAGGCCCGCATACAGCAGGCGCTGCAGATCCGCGCCCAGACCGGTTTTCCGGACTGGGTCGAAGTCGACGAAAAGAAGTTCTCAGGTGTCCTGAAGTCGTTGCCCGAGCGGGGCGACATCCTTCCGGACATCAACGAGAGCCTCGTCGTCGAGTTGTACTCCAAGTAATCCCGCGGGGTGACTTCAATGCAGTCAGCCATTGCTGAATTTCTCCGCCCGCGCGTCGTCAAGGTGACGCCGACGGCCCCCCGCCACGCACGCGTGGTCATCGAACCGTTCGAGCGCGGCTTCGGCCACACGCTCGGCAACGCGCTGCGTCGCGTGCTGCTGTCGTCGATGCCGGGCAGTGCGATCACCGAAGCCGAGATCGAGGGCGTGCTCCACGAGTACACCAGCATCGAAGGCGTGCAGGAGGACGTGGTCGAGATCCTGCTGAACCTGAAGCAGGTCGCCATCCGCCTGAATGCTCGCGAGTCGTCGGAACTGCGGCTGTCGAAGAAGGGCCCGGGCCCGGTACGCGCCGGCGATATCCAGGGCGACCACGACGTCGAGATCCTGAACCCGGAGCTGGTCATCGCCAACCTGACCAAGGCGGGCGAACTCACGATGACGCTGAAGGTCGAGCGTGGCCGAGGCTACCGGCCTGCCGGCCAGCGCCTGGCGTTCGAAGAGGCGAGCCGCCCGATCGGCCGCCTGCTGCTCGACGCCTCGTTCAGCCCGATCCGCAAGGTGACCTACAACGTTGAAGCCGCGCGCGTCGAACAGCGCACCGACCTCGACAAGCTGATCATCGATATCGAGACCAACGGCACCATCGACCCGGAAGAGGCGATTCGGCGTGCGGGCTCGATCCTCAAGGACCAGCTCTCCGTGTTCGTCGACCTGCAGGGCCAGGACGAGGACAAGCTGAAGCCCAGCGAGCACCACGTCGACCCGCTGCTGCTGCGCCCGGTGGACGAGCTCGAGCTCACGGTTCGCAGCGCGAACTGCCTGAAGGCCGAGAACATCCACTATATCGGTGACCTGGTGCAGAAGACCGAGGTCGAGCTGCTGCGCACGCCGAATCTCGGCAAGAAGTCGCTCACCGAGATCAAGGAGGTCCTGGAGAGCCATGGACTTACGCTCGGCATGCGCATCGACAGCTGGCCGCCGGCTGGTTTGAAGCGCGAAGAAGACCGGGACGTCATTTGAAGTGACCAATGACCATTAGCCAGGGGCAGTGAATACCGACCCCTGGTCGAGGCGGAACAAGAGATGAGACACGGATTGACCGGGCGGCAGCTGAGCCGCAATTCGCCGCATCGCTGGGCGATGCTGCGCAACATGGCGGCTTCGCTGCTGCGTCACGAGACCATCCGCACCACGGTGCCGAAGGCCAAGGAACTGCGTCGCTACGTAGAGCCGTTGATCACGCTCGGCAAGACGGACAGCCAGGCGAATCGTCGCCGTGCGTTTTCCCGCCTGCGCGACGCCGAGATCGTGACCAAGTTGTTCGACGAGCTGGGTCCGCGTTTCAAGACGCGCCCGGGCGGTTACACTCGTATCCTGCACATGGCCAATCGGGCCGGCGACAACGCCGACATGGCGCTGATGGCGCTGGTCGACCAGGCCGCGTCCGCGGAAGAGGCCAAGGACGTCGACGCGAAGGCCAAGAAGCCCCGCGCACGCAAGGCCAAGGTCGCGGCGCCGGAAAGCGAGGCCGCTGCCGCCGAGGCGGGCGAGAAAAAGCCCCGCGCGCCGCGCAAGAAGAAGACCGCAGCCGCCTGAAATACCGGGCCGGGACTGCAACGAGAAGCCGGGTGATCCCCGGCTTCTTTTTTTCAGCCGGACGACTATCGTCCGCCGAGGTCCGTGCGCGTTGGCACGGTCGTAGCCGATTCGAGATGGAGGGGCAGGCGCATGGGCATGATCCAGGAATTCAAGGAATTTGCCGTCAAGGGCAACGTGATCGACATGGCGGTCGGCGTCGTGATCGGCGGCGCCTTCGGCAAGGTGGTTTCGTCGTTCGTCGGGGACGTGGTCATGCCACTGCTCGGCACGCTCGTCGGCGGCGTCGACTTCAGCACGCTGGCAGCCACGATTGGCACCAGCCCCGACGGTGAGCCGCTGCTGCTCAACTACGGCGCGTTCCTGCAGTCGGCATTCGACTTCCTGATCATCGCGGCCGCGATCTTCATGGCGATCAAGGCCATCAACAAGCTGAAGACGCCTCCGCCGCCCGCCGCGGCACCGGCCACGCCGGCGGACGTCGCGCTGCTGACCGAGATCCGCGACCTGCTGAAGAAGTAGCGGGCAGGGGACATTCCCCTCGGAAAAGGGGAATGTCCCCTAGCGCCTGTCGAAGGCGTCGCGGGTGAGGTTCTCCGGCTCGCCTGGAGTGCAGACGACGTCGTCCTCGATCCTGATGCCTCCGTACGGGCGCAGGCGCTCCACCGCGTCCCAGTTGATCCTGCCGCCGTGGCCCGCGCTCCGGGCCGCATCGAGCAGCAGGTCGATGAAGTACAGGCCCGGTTCTATCGTGACGACAAACCCGGGCTCGAGCCTGCGGGTAAGTCGCAGGAACGGATGACCCTCCGGCCGCGGGATCTCTCCCCCGGACGGGTCGCGGGCCAGGCCGGCAACGTCGTGCACCTGCAGCCCCAGCAGGTGGCCGATGCCATGCGGGAAAAACACCGATGACAGCCCCGATTCCAGTGCCTCCTCGGGCCCGCATCCAATCACGCCGGCATCGCGCAGCAGCGCGGCGATCTCGCGATGGGCGAGCAGGTGGATGTCGCGGTAGTCGACGTCGCTCCTGACCGCTGCGCACAGCGAGCGCTGCAGCGCGTCCATGCCGCCCACGAGCGTCGCGAACTCGCCGTCTGCAGCGGCATAGGTACGGGTGATGTCGGCGGCATAACCGCGGAACTGTGCACCGGCGTCGATCAGGAATGACCGCCGCGGCCCGCCGGAATCCCGGTCCAGGTGCTGGTAATGCAGCACGGCAGCGGCCTCGTTGAACGCGATGATGTTGCCGTAGGGCAGTTCCTCGTCGCGCTGCCCCACGGCCGCGCAGTAGGCCAGGTGAGTCTCGAACTCGGATGCTCCGGCTGCGAAGGCTTCGCGTGCGGCCACGTGCCCGCGAACGGCCATGTCGGACGCCCGGCGCATGCATTCGAGCTCGTACGCTGTCTTCACAGCCCGGTCGTAATGCAACTGGTGCAGCAGCGGTGCGGGGTTGATCGCAGCGAAGCCCCAGTCCTCGAACGCGTCCTGCCATTCCCCGACGAATGCGATGCGTCGGCCTGCAAGGCCGAGCAGGGCACGGGCCTGCCCCGGGTCGCGCAGGACCTCGAGACGGAAGTGACTGAGCCAGGCACCGCTCGGCAACGATGGCGGCCGGTGCCAGTAGTCGGCCGGCTGGTGAAAGCACAGCAGCGGCGCCGCTCCCGGCGTGTAGCCGACGAAGCTCCGCTGCAGGTCGGTCAGCGGGACCCACTGCGCGAAATGCGGGTTCACCCGGAACGGGTAGCTGCGGTCGTCCAGGAACGAGTAGCCGGCGGCGCCCGAGAAGATGGCGACGCCGTCGAATCCGTGCGTGGCCAGCGCCCGGTCCATGCGGCGACGAAGCTCGGACAGGTGCGCGGGAAACAGTCCGTCGATATCCATGTGCATTACCGTTGGTTCCCTGGTGAGTCCGAACCGACATCTTGCCCAAGACGCCGGTTTGTCGCCATCTGGCGACAGTCTCTGCGCTTCACCGACTACTCGAGGACCCTACAATTATGCTTGTGCAATCTTCGCTGCACCGGCTCATGGCCGGATCCCGGCTGGTTGCAGAGTCGATTTCCATACCATCATCAAGCCCAAACGGGGATTTGCACATGAACTCCAAGATCATCCTGGCCGCCGCCCTCGCCACCCTGGCCCTGGCCGGCTGCGCCAAGAAGGAAGAAATGAAGGAAGCCGCCCAGGACGCCGCCGTCCAGGCTGGCGAGGCTGCGGACGCTGCTGCTGAGGCCGCTGGCGCTGCCGTAGACGCCGCTGCCGTTGCCACGGAAGCTGCCGGCGAAGCCGTTGTCGGCGCTGCCGACACGGCCACCGACGCCACTGCTGACGCCGCTGGCGACGCCGCCGCTGCCGTTGGTGACGCGGCCGCCGCCGCTGGCGACGCTGCTGCCGACGCCGGTGCGGCCGTGCAGGACGCGACCAAGCAGTAATCGGTCGCTCAGCGCAAGCTGACATGGCAGGGCGGGTCCCGGTTGGGGCCCGCCCTGTTTTTTTGCCGGACGAGTCGAGGACTGTCGCCATTCGGAGACGGTTTGGCCGGCCCGCCTGCGGCCCCCCGGTCCTAGAATCAGTGACAAGCAGTCGTCGAAGGCGCGGACGATCAGTCGGCCGGCGCTCGATTGCCGGACTTTATCCATTTGTACCAGCACACCCACACGAGGAATTACACATGAACTCCAAGATCGCCCTTGCCGCCGCCCTTGCTGCCCTGGTTCTCGCCGGTTGCGCGAAGAAGGAAGAGGCCGCTGCCGACGCCGCCGCCGTTGCCAGCGAGGCTGCGACTGACGCTGCCGTTGCCGCGACCGACGCCGCCGCCGCTGCTGGCGACGCTGCCGATGCCGCCATGGCCGACGCCGCCGCTGGCGACATGACCGACGCCGCCGACGCCGCTGCCGTTGCCACCGATGCAGCCGCTGACGCGGCCGTTGCCGCTGGCGACTCGGTTGACGCCGCTGCCGACGCCGCCGCCGCTGCTGGCGACGCTGCCAAGCAGTAAGCTGCAACTCAGCGCAAGCTGATCGGGGAGGGCGGGTCCCGGCCGGGGCCCGCCCGGCCCCGTATCACGAAATCCGGCCCCGGCGCCTGCGCCCGGTAACCGCCAGCCATCGGCTGGCCCGAGAACAGTGCCCGTCACACTTCGAGACGCGCGCGACACGCCAGCCGACCGCGAGTGGATACGCGCGGTCTATCGTTCATATCTGTCCGAGCTCTCCGCGAGCAAGAGCGGCCTTTTCCCCGCGCTGGGCGAATGGGACGAGCGCGAGGGCGAGTTCCTCGCGGGCTGGTTCGGCGACAACTCTTCGATTCCGTTCGTAATCCTGCAGGGCGAAACCCGTTCGGGATTCGCGCTCGTCACGCGCGTTCCATCGTTTCCGCAGCGTGGTGTCGACTACCGCATGGCTGAATTCTTCGTGGTCGAGCCGGCGCGACGTCGCGGTGTCGGGGCTGGCGCTGCCGAGCTGCTCTTCAGCAGGTTCTCAGGCGAGTGGGAAATCGTCGAGGATTCCTACAACCGGCCGGCGCTGTCATTCTGGCGCCGCGTGATTTCGCGGCAGACTGCCGGGCACTACACGGAGACTCGCGATGCGGGCGAGGTCCTGCACCGCTTCCGCACGACAGCTCGTCCGTCAACCACTACTGGCTGAGCCGCGCCGGGCCCTCGGCCCGGCCCGTCGGCCCCTGTTCTTCGCGACTTTATCACCGTCGAGCATCCGCGCGAGGTAGCGCCCGGTGTGCGAGGCAGCGACCTGGGCCACTTCCTCCGGCGTCCCGGTCGCCACCAGTCGCCCGCCGCCGTCACCGCCCTCCGGCCCGAGGTCGATCACCCAGTCGGCGGTCTTGATCACGTCGAGGTTGTGTTCGATCACGACGATCGTGTTGCCCTCGTCGCGCAGCCGGTGCAGGACACCGAGCAACTGCTCGATGTCGCGAAAGTGCAGTCCCGTGGTCGGCTCGTCGAGGATATAGAGTGTGCGTCCCGTCGCCCGCTTGGCGAGTTCACGCGAGAGTTTGACGCGCTGCGCTTCGCCACCGGAGAGGGTGGTGGCATTCTGCCCGAGGCGTATGTACGACAGTCCCGTCTCGAGCAGCGTGTTCAGGCGCGACTGCAGCGCGGGGATGTTGCGGAAGAACTGCGCCGCATCCTCGACTGTCATGTCCAGCACTTCGCTGATGTTGCGGCCCTTGTAGCGGATCTCGAGGGTCTCGCGGTTGTAGCGCATGCCGCGGCATGCGTCGCAGGTGACGTAGGCGTCCGGCAGGAAGTGCATCTCGACCTTGATCACGCCGTCGCCCTCGCAGGCCTCGCAGCGGCCGCCGCGGACGTTGAAGCTGAAGCGGCCCGGGTCGTAGCCGCGCGCGCGGGCCTCGGGCACCTCGGCGAACAGCTCGCGGATCGGCCCGAACAGCCCGGTGTAGGTCGCCGGATTCGAGCGTGGCGTGCGGCCGATCGGGCTCTGGTCGATGTCGATCACGCGGTCGACCTGTTCGATTCCCTCGATCGCGGGGCAGCCGTCGCCTCCGTCCTGCAGGCCTGCGGCCACCTGCCGGTACAGCGTGTCCACCACCAGCGTGGACTTGCCGGATCCGGAGACGCCCGTCACGCAGGTCATCAGCCCGAGTGGCACGTCGACCGTCACGGCGCGCAGGTTGTTGCCGCTCGCCTCGACGATGCGCAGCGCACGGCCCGGCTGCGGCGGCGTGCGGATGGCGGGCACGGCGATACGGCGTCGTCCGCTCAGGTACTGGCCGGTCAGCGACTCCTCGCAGGACTCGACCTGTGCCGGAGTCCCCTGCGCGACGATGTGCCCGCCGTGGACGCCCGCGCCGGGCCCCAGGTCGACGACGTGGTCGGCCTGCCTGATCGCTTCCTCGTCGTGCTCGACGACCAGTACCGTGTTGCCGAGGTCGCGCAGCCGGGTCAGCGTGTCCAGCAGCCGCTGGTTGTCGCGCTGGTGCAGTCCGATCGACGGTTCGTCGAGGATGTACATGACGCCTACCAGCCCCGACCCGATCTGGCTCGCGAGACGAATACGTTGCGCCTCGCCGCCCGACAGGGTCTGTGCGCCGCGGTCCAGCGAGAGATAATCGAGCCCGACGTCGGCGAGGAACGTGAGGCGGTCCGACACCTCTCGCACCAGCCGGCTTGCGATCTCGCCGCGCCAGCCCTCGAGCTTGAGTTGCGCAAAGAAGCGGCGCGAGTCGGCGATCGGCAGCGCCGCCAGTTCCGGCAGCGTGCGGCCGGCGACGAACACGTTGCGCGCCGCGAGGCTGAGTCGGCTGCCCCCGCAGTCCACGCAGGCGCGCGTGCCACGGTATTTCGCCAGTTCCTCGCGGACCGTGGCCGACTCGGTCTCGCGGTAGCGCCGCTCGAGATTGGGCAGCATGCCCTCCCAGGCGTGACTGCGGCGCGAGCTGCCGCCGCGCGCATCGAAATAGCGGAACTCGACGCGCTCCTCCCCGCTGCCCCACAGCAGCACGTGCCTGACCGCCTCCGGCAGGTCGTTCCACGGTTTCTCGATGTCGAACCGGTAATGGCGTGCCAGCGACTGGATCAGCTGGAAGTAGTAGGCATTGCGCCGGTCCCAGCCGCGCACCGCGCCTCCGGCGAGCGACAGCGCGGGATTCACCACCACGCGCGCAGGATCGAAGAACTCCTGAACGCCCAGGCCCCCGCAGGTGCCGCAGGCGCCGCTCGGGTTGTTGAACGAGAACATCCGGGGCTCGAGTTCCGCGAGGCTGTAGCCGCACGCAGTACACGCGTAGCGGTTTGAGAACACCACAGGCTCCCTTTGCCGCTCGTCCTGGAACGCGAGCCTGGCGACGCCCTGTGACAGCGACAGCGCCGTTTCGAAGGACTCCGCCAGGCGCTGGCCGGCGTCCGGGCGTACGCGCAGGCGATCGACGACAGCGTCGATCGAGTGCCGTCGCCGGGCATCGAGTGCAGGCGCGGCATCGAGCTCCACCAGGCTTCCGTCCACGAAGGCGCGCACGAACCCCTGGCCGCGCAGGTGCTCGAGCGCGTCGGCGTGCTCACCCTTGCGGTCCTGCACCACCGGCGCCAGCAGCAGCACCGCGGTGCCCTCCGGCAGCGCGAGAACCTGGTCGACCATCTGGCTCACGGTCTGCGCGGCAAGGTCCTGCCCGTGCTCCGGGCAGCGCGGCACACCGGCCCGGGCGAACAGCACCCGCAGGTAGTCGTACACCTCGGTGACCGTCCCGACCGTGGAGCGCGGATTGTGTGACGCCGCCTTCTGCTCGATCGCAATTGCGGGCGAGAGCCCCTCGATGTGGTCGACGTCGGGTTTCTCCATGACCGACAGGAACTGTCTCGCGTAGGCCGAAAGCGACTCTACGTAGCGCCGCTGGCCTTCCGCGTAGATCGTGTCGAATGCGAGCGAGGACTTGCCGGAGCCCGATAGCCCGGTGATAACGATCAGCCGGTCGCGGGGCAGGTCGATGTCGATGCCCTGGAGGTTGTGGGTGCGCGCACCGCGAATGCGTATGACGTCCATGGCAGGGGTCCGGATTCCGACGACTGGCGGGCAGCCTGCTAATATATGCCGACCCCACGGGACTACGCCAATCACTATCCGCGACGAATCATCCAGGCCGGCGCTCACGCCGATCGAGCGCCGCTCGGTCGGCGCGCTTGCAGCCATCTACGCGACCCGCATGCTGGGGCTGTTCCTGCTGCTCCCGGTGCTCGCGCTGTATGCGCGAACGCTTCCGGACTATTCCCCGGAAATGCTGGGCCTCGCCATGGGCGCCTACGGACTGACCCAGGCGCTGCTGCAGATCCAGTTCGGGCGCTGGTCGGACCGTTATGGTCGCAAGCGGGTCATTACCGCGGGGCTGCTGCTGTTTGCTGCGGGCTCGTTGATCGGCGTGTTCGTCCACAGCGTCGCCGGGCTGATTGTCGCCCGTTGCGTGCAGGGAGCGGGAGCGGTATCCGCGGCGGTGACGGCGCTGCTGGCCGACCTCACGCGCGCCGAAGTTCGCACCCGGGCGATGGCATTTGTCGGCATCAGCATCGGGATGTCTTTCGTGCTGGCCCTGGTGCTGGCCCCCGTGCTCGATGCGGCGATCGGGGTGCCCGGCATATTCCTGGTCATGATGGCGCTGGCTCTTGCCGGCCTCGCGATGTTGCACCTTGCGGTGCCGGTCGAACCGGCGACCACCGGCGGCGCCGAGTCGCGGGAGCTTTCGGCGCTGGCGGAAATGCTGGTTCGCCCCTCGCTACGGCCGCTGTACGCCGGGGTGTTCGCCCTGCACTTCATCATGACAGCGACCTTCATCGCCGTTCCCCAGGTGCTGGTCGGCGACCTCGCAATTGCAGCGGCCGGGCACTGGAAGGTGTATCTGGGCGTATTCGTGGTGTCGCTGGCCGGTACGGTTCCACTGATCCTGGTGACCGAGCGCGGCAGCCGCAGCCTCCCGGTGTTCGTATTTGCGGTACTGCTGGTCTCGCTGGCGCAGGGGCTGCTCGGCTTCGACCATGCCGAGCTGTGGCCGGTGCTCGCGGCCTTCACGCTGTTTTTCGCGGCGTTCAATTATCTCGAGGCCCGGCTCCCGGCACTCCTCACGCTGGCCGCCCCGGGTGCGGATCGCGGCGCGGCGCTGGGGATATTCGCCACGGCGCAGTTCCTCGGCGCCTTTGGTGGGGGCGCGATTGGCGGCCTGCTGCTAGGCCGGTTCGGCCTGTCTGGCGTATTCGTCGGAAGCGCGGTCGTGGCCGCGGCCTGGGCCGCCATAGCCCTGGCAGGCAGGGAGCGGCCATTTCAGGGCGGATCCGCCTGATTCACGGTTTCCGCCGCGGCAGCCCCGTGGCGTAAGATTTCATTCCTTTACACGCAGGTGGGCGCCATGGCACGCGGTATCAACAAGGTCATCATCGTCGGCAATCTCGGGCAGGACCCGGAGACCCGCTACATGCCGAGCGGCAAGGCTGTCACCAACCTGCGCGTCGCCACCTCGGAGAGCTGGAAGGACAAGCAGACCGGCGAGCAGCGCGAGCAGACCGAGTGGCACAGCGTGGTCATGTACGATCGCCTCGCGGAGATCGCTGCCGAGTACCTGCGCAAGGGCTCGCAGGTCTACCTCGAGGGCAGGCTCCGTACGCGCAAGTGGCAGGACAAGGAAGGCCGGGACCGCTATTCGACCGAGGTGATCGCCAACGAGATGCAGATGCTCGGCAGTCGTGGCGGCGGCGGTGCCGGAACCGAATCGCGCTCTGCGCCGCGTGCAGCGAGTGGCGCCGGCGACCAGGCCGAGACCGCGACCTCGTCGGCGCCGGGGCGCGAAGACTCCTTCGACGACGACATCCCGTTCTGAGGCCGCCTGATCCGGCCCATGCCTCTCGTACACGTCAGAACCTTCGGCTGCCAGATGAACGAGTACGACTCCGCCCGCATGGCGGACGTGCTGCGCGAGTCCGGCGCCTACGAAGCAACCGACGATGCGGCGCAGGCCGACCTGCTGCTGCTCAACACCTGTTCGGTGCGCGAGAAGGCGCAGGAGAAGGTGTTCTCGCTGCTCGGCCAGTGGCGAAGCCTCAAGCAGCAGCGCCCGGAAGTCATCATCGGCGTCGGCGGTTGCGTCGCCAGCCAGGAAGGCGAGGGCATCACGGATCGCGCGCCGTTCGTGGACCTGGTCTTCGGACCCCAGACTCTGCACCGGCTGCCGGAAATGATCGCCGCCGTGAAGCGAGGCGCTCGCTCGGTCGTGGACGTCAGTTTCCCGGAGATCGAGAAGTTCGACCGGCTGCCGGAGCCGCGCGCCACCGGCGCGACGGCCTTCGTGTCGGTGATGGAGGGCTGCAGCAAGTACTGCACGTTCTGCGTCGTGCCTTACACGCGCGGTGAAGAGGTGAGCCGGCCGCTCGGGCAGGTGATGGACGAGATCCGCTGCCTGGCACGGCAGGGCGTGCACGAAGTGACGCTGCTCGGGCAGAACGTGAATGCGTACCGCGGCAGGCTCGACGGTGGCGGGCAGGCGGACCTCGCCGCGCTGATCTATTTCGTCGCTGAGGTGCCGGGAATCGAGCGTATACGCTTCATGACCTCGCATCCGGTCGAGTTCCGCGACAGCCTCATCGAGGCGTATCGCGACGTGCCGCAGCTCGCGAGCTACCTGCACCTGCCAGTGCAGAGCGGCTCGGATCGCGTGCTCGCGCTGATGAAGCGCGGCCATACGGCGCTCGAGTACCGGCACAGGATCAGGCGGCTGCGGGAGGCGCGCCCGGGAATCAGCGTCTCCTCCGACTTCATCGTGGGCTTTCCCGGCGAGACCGAGCGTGACTTCCAGGCAACGCTCGAACTTATTTCCGAAGTGGGCTTCGACCAGAGCTTCAGCTTCATCTACAGTCGCCGCCCCGGAACGCCTGCCGCATCACTGCCGGACGACGTCACGCTGGACGAAAAGCACCGCCGTCTCGAGCGACTGCAGGCACTGGTGGATGGACAGGCACGCGCAATCAGCCGCGCGATGGTCGGGTCGGTGCAGCGCGTGCTGGTCGAGCGCAATGCGCGGCGCGATGCCCGGCAGCTGGCCGGGCGCACCGGGAACAACCGCTGGGTCAACTTCGACGGCCCGGCTTCGTTGATGGATCGATTCACGGATGTCGTCGTCACCGAGGCAATGGCCAATTCGCTGCGCGGGCGGGTCGTGTCTGCCGACGGCACGCGGAGCATCGCTTGAGCGCCCAGGTCTCGATGCGCGAGATCTCGCTGGACGAAGCGGACAATGCGCGACTCGCCAATTTCAGCGGACCGATGGAACAGAACCTGCGGCACGTCGAGGAGCGGCTCGGCGTCGAGGTGCGCCGGCGCGGTCACCAGCTGCAGGTTTTCGGCGCAGCTGGAACCGTGGACAACGCAGTCGCCGTCCTCAAGCGCATGTTCGAGTTGTCGGCCAGTGAAGCGATGTCGGCGAGCCGCGTGCACCTGTGCGTGCAGGAACTCGGTTTTCCGGCGGCTGGCGAACAGGCGCATGGCCAGGGCGGGGAGGTCGTGGTACAGACCCAGCGCGGCGGAGTGCGTGGCCGCGGTGCGAACCAGTGCCAGTACCTCGAAAACATCCACCGCAACGACCTTACCTTCGGGATCGGTCCTGCCGGCACGGGCAAGACCTACCTGGCGGTCGCGAGCGCGGTGGAGGCGCTGCAGTCGGGTTCGGTCCGGCGCATCGTGCTGGTCCGTCCCGCGGTCGAGGCCGGCGAGCGCCTCGGGTTCCTGCCCGGCGACCTCGCGCAGAAAGTCGACCCGTACCTGCGGCCCATGTACGACGCGCTCTACGAGATGATGGGATTCGATCGCGTCGCGCGTCACATCGAACGCCAGGTGATCGAGGTGGCGCCACTGGCCTTCATGCGTGGCCGCTCGTTGAACGACTCGTTCATCATCCTCGACGAAGCGCAGAACACGACCGTCGAGCAGATGAAGATGTTCCTGACTCGCCTTGGCTTCGGCTCACGTGCGGTCGTCACTGGCGACATCACGCAGATCGACCTCCCTCGCCACCAGCGTTCTGGCTTGAGGCACTCGATCGAGGTGCTGCGCGGCGTCGAGGGCGTCGCATTCACGTTCTTCAATGCACGCGATGTCGTGCGCCACCCGCTGGTACAGCGCATCGTGCAGGCCTATGAACGGGCATCGAACGAACAGGAGCCCGAGGCTTGAGCGGCGACCGGCCCTCGCTTGCGGTAGAGGCGCAGTTCGCGGCGGTGCGGCCGTGGGTCCCGACGCGCACGGCGCTCGGGCGCTGGGCCCGGGCCGCGCACCGCGCGGCGCTGGCCGGACCGCGTCGACCCGCACGCGGTGGGGGTCCTGCAGCGAGCCGCCTCGGCATAAGGGTCGTAGGCCCCGCGGAGAGCCGGCGCCTCAATCGCGGCTACCGCGGCAAGGACAAGCCGACCAACGTGCTGTCCTTCCCCGCCTCGGCCGAGGAATGCGCGCTCTGTGGTCTGCTCGGCGACCTCGTCATATGTGCGGCCGTCGTCGCGGCGGAGGCGCGCGAGCAGCGCAAGGAGCGCGTGGCGCACTGGGCGCACATGGTGGTGCACGGTGTGCTGCACCTGCACGGTCTTGACCACGAGCGGCCGCGCGCTGCGCGCGCGATGGAACGGCTGGAAGTGGAAATCCTCGGCGGATTCGGGTATCAGAATCCGTACCTCCCCGTGATCGACCAGGCCAGATGACCCAGAATCCCTCAAGTCCGGCAGGAAGCTGGCTGCGCCGCCTCGTCGAATCGCTGTCGGGGGAACCCAGGGACGTCGAGCAGCTGGCGGAAGTGCTCAGCGACGCCCGCGACCGCGGGCTGATCGAAGCCGACGTTCTCGCGATGCTCGAGGGTGTACTGGAGGTATCCGAGACCCAGGTGCGCGACGTCATGGTGCCGCGCTCGCAGATGGTCGTGATCCAGCGCGACGAACCGCCGGACGGCATCCTGCCCATCGTCATCGAGTCGGGACACTCGCGTTTCCCGGTGGTGGGCGAGGACCGCGACGAGGTCGCCGGGATCCTGCTCGCGAAGGACCTGCTGCGCTACTTCGCGCAGGGCGACGACGGGCCGTTCGACATCCGCGAGTGCCTGCGGCCGGCGGTACTGATCCCCGAGAGCAAGCGGCTGAACGTGCTGCTCAAGGAGTTCCGCGTCAGCCACAACCACATGGCCATCGTGGTGGACGAGTACGGCGGAGTATCGGGGCTGTTGACGATCGAGGACGTGCTCGAGGAAATCGTCGGCGAGATCGGCGACGAGTACGACGTGGACGAAGGCGAGGGCATGCGCAAGGAAGCCGAGCGCACGTTCACGGTCCCGGCGCTGACGCGGATCGAGGAGTTCAACCGGGCATTCGGCACCCGTTTCTCCGATGAGGAATTCGACACGATAGGCGGCCTGGTGCTGCACGAACTCGGCCGCCTGCCGCGACGCGGCGAGTCGCTCGAGATCGGCGGGTTCGAGATCGAGGTGCTGCGCGCGGACCGACGCAGGATCGAGACCCTGCGGGTCCGGACACCGCGCGACCTCGAACTGAAGCCCGCTCCGCTCTAGCGGTGAGCGCTCCACCTGCAGCAGGCTCGCCGGGGTCGCGCGCCGCGACCCGGCTCCGCGCATTCACGGAGAGCTACGGGCGCTGGCTTTCACTGCCGGTCGGTGCACTGCTCGCGTTCGCATTCGCGCCTGCCGGCGCGTGGCCGCTCGCGTTCCTGTGCCCGGCGTTCCTGATGCTGTGCTGGGAGGGCGCTGCACCGCGCGAGGCGGCCTGGCGCGGGTTACTGTTCACCGCCGGGACGTTTCTTGCCGGAACGTACTGGCTGTACCACAGCATCCACCTGATCGGGCATGCCCCGGTCTGGGTCACCCTGGTGCTCATGCTCGGCATGGTGGCGATCATGGGCGGCTACACGGCGCTGCTCGGATATGCCGCCGCGCGCTGGGGACGCGATGGCGGGCCGCTGCGCTTCCTGGCATTGCTGCCCGCGGGCTGGGTGCTGACAGAGTGGGTGCGCGGCTGGTTCCTGAGCGGATTCCCGTGGCTGGCGCTGGGCTATTCGCAGCTCGATACGCCGCTCGCGGCCTACGCGCCGATCGGCGGCGTCTACCTGGTGAGCCTTGGAGTCGCGGTGACGGCCGGCGCGCTGGTATTGCTGGTAACGGGCAACCGCCGGGCGCGCACGGCGGCCGTCGTCGCATTGCTGCTCACGTGGGGATGCGCGCTGGCGCTGGGTCGGATCGCGTGGACGCAACCGCGAGGCACCGAGGTCACGGTCGCGCTGGTGCAGGGGGCGGTCCCACAGTCGATGAAGTGGGTGCCCGGCCAGCTCGAGAACACGATGAACCTCTACCTGGAGCTCACCATTCCCCACCTCGGCGCCGGAATCATCGTGTGGCCCGAATCCGCGATCCCGTCGCTCGAGAGCGGAATCCGCGGCTACCTCGATAACGTCACCGCGCTGGCCACGTCACGCGGATCGTCGCTGGTCACCGGGCTGGTGCGTCGCGACGCGCAGTCCGGCGCCTATTACAACGCCATGGCCGCGTGGTCGCCACGCGAGCAGTGGTACTACAAGCGCCGGCTGGTGCCGTTCGGGGAGTTCTTTCCGGTGCCCGCAGCAGTCCGTGACTGGATGCGGCTGATGAACCTTCCGTACTCGGATTTCGCGGCCGGCACCGAGACGCAGCGCCCGCTGGTCGCGGGTGGCGAAGCGCTCGCGCCGACGATCTGCTACGAGGACGCCTACGGCGTCGAGCAGCTTCCGCTCGCGCGCGAATCCACTCTGCTCGTAAACGTCACCAACGACGCATGGTTCGGCGATTCCTCGGCGCCGCACCAGCACCTCGACATCAGCCGGATGCGCTCGCTGGAAACGGGACGCCCGATGCTGCGCGCGACCAACGACGGGGTGACGGCGCTGATCGCTTTTGACGGCAGGGTCATGGACAGCCTGCCCCAGTTCCAGCCGGGCGTGCTCAGCGGCACCGTCGAGCCTCGGACCGGATTCACGCCGTACCTGCGGGCCGGCAACTGGCCCGTGCTCGCGCTGCTGGCGATCGGACTGATCGCCGGATTCCGGCGCGGTCGCAGCGCTCGCGTGGTGTCCGGGTGAGTAAACACCATGGCTCGATAACCCACGAGGGCGAGCAGTACCCGTCGCCGCCGCGCGAACTCGAATACCTGGCCGTGGCCACACCGGAACCGGGCCACGTGGTGCCGATCGCGGATGGCCTGCTGTGGGCACGCATCCCGCTGCCAATGGAACTCGCGCACATCAACGTGTGGCTCATGGAGGACGAGCAGGGCTGGACGCTGGTGGACACCGGCATGGCCGCCGATCCATGTCGCGACGCGTGGGCCTTGCTGGAGCGCACCGTGGTGGGACACCGAGGGCTGAAGCGGATCTTCATCACTCACGACCACCCGGATCACATGGGGCTCGCGCGATGGCTGCAGCAGCGCCATGGCGCCGAGGTCTGGATGTCGGCCGTGGCACACGCTTCGGTCGTGGACTATCTCGCCGCGGATCCCGGGAAGGTAGGCGACCGGATGCAGGCATTCATGGTGCTGCACGGACTCGAGGCCGGCGAACCCCCGCCGAGGTTCCCGGCACAGAGCCGGGATTCCTGGTTCGACGGAGCCCCCTCGCTGACGGTGATGCCGCAGGACGGCGGCACGCTCGAGGTGCGCGGCCGGCAGTGGGGCATCGTCGAGACCGGCGGCCACTGCCGCGGACACCTCTGCCTGCACGACTCGACGGGCGGGTTGCTGATAAGTGGCGACCAGGTGCTGCCGAGCATCTCGCCAAACGTAAGCGTGCTGTCCAGCCGGCCCGACGCGGATCCGCTCCGTGAGTTCCTTGCATCGCTCGAGCGGCTCGAGCAATGCCCCGCGGGCACGCTGGTGCTGCCGTCGCACGGCCGTCCTTTCCGCGGGCTGCACAGGCGCATCGCGGACCTGCGGGCACACCACCTTCAGCAACTCGCGTCGCTGCGTGAGGCCTGCGCCGGGCCGCGCACCGCCTTCGAGCTTCTGCCGGTGATGTTTGGCAGGCCGCTGCGCGGATTCCACCGCATGCTGGCAATGGGGGAGGCGGTCGCGCACCTGAACTACCTGCGGACCGATGGACTGCTTGCGTGCGAAGTCGGCGGCGACGGCGTCGCGCGCTTCGTGGCCGCCTGAGCGGCTGGCGAGGCGGGTCCGGCCGCTGCTCTGGTATCCTTGGCGATCCGGTTTCGCGCCCTTTCCCCGCCCGCCGACATGCAAGAACGCTACGAGCCCGCTACCGTCGAGTCGCTCGCCCAGGCCTGGTGGGACGGGCAGCGGACGTTTTCCGTGGTCGAGGACCCGGAGCGGCCCAAGTACTACTGCCTGTGCATGTTCCCGTACCCCAGCGGACGGCTGCACATGGGGCACGTGCGCAACTACACCATAGGTGACGTGCTGACGCGCTACATGCGCATGCAGGGATACAACGTCCTGCAGCCCATGGGCTGGGACGCGTTCGGACTGCCGGCCGAGAACGCCGCGATGGCGCATGGCGTGCCGCCCGCGAAGTGGACCTACGACAACATCGCGTACATGAAGCGGCAGTTGAAGTCGCTTGGCTTCGGAATCGACTGGGATCGCGAGCTCGCGACCTGCCAGCCGGACTACTACCGCTGGAACCAGTGGCTGTTCCTGCGCATGCTCGAGAAGGGCATCGCCTACCGCAAGACCGGGACGGTCAACTGGGATCCCGTGGACAAGACGGTCCTCGCGAACGAACAGGTGATCGACGGGCGCGGATGGCGCACCGGCGCGCTGGTCGAGAAGCGTGAGATCCCGATGTACTACCTGCGCATCACCGGCTACGCCGAGGAACTGCTCGGCGCGCTCGAGACGCTGCCCGGCTGGCCGGAACGCGTGAAGCTGATGCAGGCGAACTGGATCGGCCGTTCCGAGGGTCTCGAGCTCGAGTTCGACGTGGAGGGCGGCGACGAGCCGCTGCGGATCTACACGACGCGCCCGGACACTCTTTACGGCGTCACCTACATGGCGGTGGCTGCCGAGCACCCGCTCGCTCAGCGCGCCGCGCACGGCAACCCGGAGCTGCAGGCCTTCCTTGCAGAATGCCAGCGCAGCAGTGTCACCGAGGCGGCGCTCGAGACCATGGAAAAGCGCGGCATGCCGACCGGCGTCCACGCGATCCATCCGTTCACCGGCGCGCGCATCCCGGTCTGGGTCGCCAATTTCGTGCTGATGGGTTACGGCACCGGCGCCGTGATGGCGGTGCCCGCGCACGACCAGCGCGACTGGGAGTTCGCGCGCCGCTATGGCCTCGACATACACCAGGTGATCCAGCCCGAGGACGGCAGCCTGGTCGACATGGACGCCGGCGCGTACCTGGAGCACGGTCGCCTGATCAACTCCGGCCGCTTCGACGGCCTGGACTTCGACGAGGCGTTCGACGCGATCGCGAAGTCATTCGAGTCGAACGGCCGTGGCCGCCGTCGCGTGAACTGGCGGCTGCGGGACTGGGGCATCTCGCGCCAGCGCTACTGGGGCTGCCCGATCCCGCTGATCCACTGCGAAACCTGCGGTGACGTCCCGGTGCCCGACGAGCAGTTGCCCGTGGTGCTGCCTGAGGACCGCGTACCCGACGGCAGCGGCAATCCGCTCAACCGCGACGAATCGTTCCTCGCCTGCGACTGCCCCGGCTGCGGCAGGCCGGCCAGGCGCGAGACGGACACGATGGATACGTTCGTGGACTCGTCCTGGTACTACTTCCGCTTCGCGAGCGCCGGCAATGACGCGGCGATGATCGATCAGCGCGCGGCCTACTGGATGCCGGTGGACCAGTACATCGGCGGCATCGAGCACGCGATCCTGCACCTGCTCTACTCGCGTTTCTGGACGCGAGTGATGCGCGACATCGGCCTCACCGGGGTCGCGGAACCCTTCACCAACCTGCTGACGCAGGGCATGGTGTTGAACGAGATCTACTTCCGCAAGCCAGCTTCCGGGCGCATCGTCTACTACAACCCGGCGGACGTGGACGTGCTGGTCGACGAGAAGGGCGCGAGGATCGGGGCCGTGCTGCGCGAGGACGGCCAGCCCGTGGAGTCCGGCGGCATCGGCACGATGTCGAAGTCCAAGGGCAACGGCGTCGACCCGCAGGCGCTCGTGGAGCGCTACGGCGCCGACACCGCACGGCTCTTCATGATGTTCGCCGCGCCGCCGGAACAGTCGCTCGAGTGGTCCGACGAAGGCGTGGAAGGCGCATTCCGCTTCATGAAGCGCCTGTGGAAGGCCGTCTACCAGCACGTCGCGGCAGGCGTGGCACCGGCACTCGAGGTCGAGGCACTGTCTGGCGCGCAGCGCGACATGCGTCGCCAGGTGCACGAGACGCTCGCGAAGGTCACCAACGACATCGGCCGCCGCCGCACCTTCAACACCGCGATCGCTGCGGTCATGGAACTGATGAATTCGCTGGCTCGTTTCGACGACAGCTCGCCGCAGGGCCGCGCGGTCATGCAGGAGGCGCTCGCGATCGTGGTGCTCGGGCTCTCACCGGTGGTTCCGCACGCCTGCCATGCGCTGTGGCGCGAACTCGGTCACGCGGGTGCCGCGGTCGACGAACGCTGGCCGGAGGTTGACCCGCGCGCACTCGAGCGCAATTCGGTCGAGGTCGTCGTGCAGGTCAACGGCAAGCTGCGCGGCCGGGTGACGGTCCCGACCGATGCCAGCGAGGGCACGGTGCGCGAGGCGGCGCTGGCGGACGCCAACGTGCAGCGTTTCATGGAAGGCAGGCCGGTGCGCAAGTTCGTCTACGTGCCCGGCAAGCTGGCCAACGTAGTGGTGTGACCGTGACTCGCTCAGGCATCATCCTCGGGTTCCTGGTGCTGCTGCTAGCCGGCTGCGGCTTCCACCTCAAGGGTGCAGTGTCGTTGCCGGCGGATGTGAAGACGGTCTACGTCGCCACCAGCGACGAGCTTTCGCCTTTCGCGGTAGAGCTCGGCCGCGCGCTCGATGCCGCGGGTGCGGCGCGGGCCACTTCGGCGTCGGTGGCGGATGCGGTGATCCGCGTCGCGCAGGACCGGACAGGCCGGCGCGTGCTCTCGGTCAGCGCGCGCAATACGCCACAGGAATACCAGGTCTATTACATTGTTGGCTATTCCATCGAGCGGGGCGACCAGAAGGAGGTCGAGCCGCAGGAAATCGAGTTGAGCCGCAGCTACAGCTTCAGTGAGCCCGACCTGCTCGCCAAGGACCGCGAGGAAGCTATCCTGCGCGAGGCGCTCGCGCGCGACCTCGCCGACCTCGTGGTGCGGCGGCTGGCTTCGCTCTAGCGCGCGCGAAACGATCGGTAGCGCTCACCAGTTCGTGTGTGTTGCCGGGCTCCAGCGCCGAGTGGCCGGCGTCGGGGACGACGCGGAAGTCAGCCTCCGGCCAGCGCAGGTGCAGGTCCCAGGCAGTGCGGATCGGGCAGACGATGTCGTAGCGTCCCTGGACGATTACGGCCGGTATATGCCGGATCCTGTTCACCCCGCGCAGCAGCTGGTCCTCGCGACGCATGAAGCCCTTGTTGATGAAGTAATGGCACTCGATGCGCGCGACGGCGACCGCGAAGTCCTCCTCGCCCCAGTGCTCGATGTTCGACTCGTCGACATATAGGTGGCTGGTCGCGGCCTCCCAGATTGCCCAGGCGCGCGCGGCCCGAACCCGCGTCGCGCGATTCGGGCTCGTGAGCCTGCGGTAGTAGGCGCCGACCATGTCGCCGCGCTCGCGCCGCGGGATCGCGGCTATGTAGTCCTGCCAGCGGTCCGGGTAGATCGCGCCCGCACCGTCCTGGTAGAACCAGTCGATCTCCCACTTGCGAAGCATGAAGATGCCGCGCAGCACCAGTTCACTGACACGCGCGGGGTACGACTGAGAATAGGCGAGCGCCAGCGTCGAGCCCCAGGAACCGCCGAACACCAGCCAGCGCTCGATGCCGAGAAACTCGCGCAGTCGCTCCATGTCAGCGACGAGGTCCCAGGTCGTGTTGTCCACGAGGTTTGCGTGCGGCCGGCTGCGCCCGGCGCCGCGCTGGTCGAAGAGGACGATACGGTATCGCCTGGGGTCGAAGAAGCGCCTGGAACTCGGGCCTGCGCCCGCGCCCGGGCCGCCGTGGACGAACACCGCGGGCTTGCCTCGCGGGTTGCCGGATTCCTCCCAGTAGATCTCGTGAATGGGCGATACGCGCAGCCAACCGCTGCGGTAGGGCTCGATGGGCGGGTAGGCGGCACGCCGCGCCGGGGCCGTATGCTGGTGTTTCATTTGTCGATTCTAGCCTTGGCGCGGGGCCAGTGGCGCGGCCCCGCGATCCGCCGCCCGCCCGGCCAGCGCCGGCGGCTGGCACGCCGTTGGCACGCCGCCGGCAAGCCTGCATAATCGGGACCAGATGCCGAATCATTCCCCAGGTCGCGCCGCCCCCGTGGCGTGCGCATGAGTATCCCCGGGCAGTGAGGACGAGTCCCGACGCCCTGCAGGCGGGCCTCGGCCGCGGGATGCGCAGCGCATACCTCGTCACCGGAGCCGAACCGCTGCTGATTGCGGAGGCCGCCACCGCCATCCGACAGGCCGCACGCGCCGCTGGTTACGCGGACCGCGAGGTCCACTTCATCGAGCGCGGCTTCGACTGGGACGAACTGCTGCGCGACTCGGCCAACCTGTCGCTGTTCGCGACGCGGCGATTGATCGAGCTGAAGTTCAACGCCACGCCGGATGCCGTAGCGCAACGCGCACTTGCCGGCCTGGCGGCAGATCCGCCTGTCGACACGGTGCTCCTGGTGGTGGGCGAACTCGACCGCAAGCCACTGGGCGCCGCCTGGGTCAAGGCCTTCGAGCAGGGCGGGGTGCTCGTAGTCACGCAGCCGTTGGAGCGCGGTGCATTGCCGGCGTGGATACGCGAGCGGCTCGGCCGCCATGGCGTGGGGATCGACCCGGTCGCTGCCCAGGTGCTGGCCGACAGGGTCGAGGGCAACCTGCTCGCCGCCCAGCAGGACGTCGAGCGCATTGCGTTGCTGATGCCGGGCGCGACACTCGGTGCCGAGGATGTCGCGCGCCTGGTCGCCGACAGTGCCCGCTACGACGTATTCGAGTTGTCCGCTGCTGCGTTCGCGGGACAGCCGGAGCGGGCGCTGCGGATCCTCGCCGGCCTGCGCGCCGAAGGGCGGGAGCCGCCGCTGGTGCTCTGGGCACTGGTGAACGACCTGCGCGCGCTCTCGAGAGTGACGCAGCGCCTGACGCGGGAACGATCGGTGGATGGCGCTTTTCGGGTCGAGCAGGTGTGGTCGAATCGACAGGGCCCGCTGCGCGCGGCGCTCGGCCGGTTCGACCGGCCGGCAATCGACTCGCTGCTGGTCGCGGCGGCGCGCGCCGACAGGGTCGCCAAGGGCAGCCTGCGCGGCGACGCCTGGGTCGAGATCGAAGGCCTGGTCGCCAGGATTGCCGGCTTGAAGCTGGCCGCATGAGCCCGATCGGCATCTTCGGCGGAACGTTCGACCCGATCCATTTCGGTCACCTGCGCACGGCGTTCGAGCTGATGCAGGTGCTCGAACTCGAGGAACTGCGCTTCGTGCCGGCAGGGGACCCTCCTCATCGTGATTCGCCGCTTGCGGCGGCCAGCCTGCGCCTTGCGATGGTGCGTGCGGCGATCGCCGGTCAACCGGGCTTCAAGGCAGACGATCGCGAGGTCAGGCGCGACGGGCCCTCGTACACCGTGACGACACTGGCGGAACTGCGCGCAGAGTTCCCGCGGCGGCCGGTCTGCCTGGTCGTCGGCATGGACGCTTTCCTTGGGATGGACCGCTGGCACCAGTGGCGCGACATCCTCAGGCTCGCGCATGTCGCCGTGGCGCATCGCCCGGGCTGGCGCGCGCCGACCGAGGGTGCGCTTGGCCAGCTGCTCTCCGAGCGCGGCACGGACCACGTCGCGGACCTGAGGCAGGCCGCGGCCGGGAGCGTTTTGGTGCACCCCGTCACACAGCTCGAGATTTCTTCCACGGACCTGCGGAACATCATCGTGAGCGGTCGCGATCCGAGGTACCTGGTCCCCGACGCGGTGTGCGAGATCATCCGCGAGACCGGTTGTTATTCCCAACAAGCCACGAGGTGAGCATGGCAGTGAAGCGAGCGAAAACGCGAGCAACTTCGAAGTCAGCGGGCGCCACACCGGGCCCTGCAAGGCGTGGAACGCGCGGAGCGGCCACGCCAGCGGCGAAGAAGACCGCAAAGCCGGCTGCCAGCAGGACTGCCAGGAAGAGCGCCAACAAGTCCGCGAAGAAGACCGCGACGACAGTCACTAAAAAGGTCCTGAAAAAGCCTGCGCAACCCACCTTGCAGGAAATCGTGCTGCACGCCCTCGCGGACATGAAGGCGATCGACGTGAAGGCGCTCGACGTTCGTGGGCTCACCGATTTCACCGACACCATGGTCGTCGCAAGCGGCACCTCGGACCGTCACGTGAAGTCGATCGCCGACCGGGTGGTCCAGCGCTGCAAGGAGGCGGGTTTCCGGCCTTATGGCATGGAAGGCGAGAGCGACGGCGAGTGGGTCCTGGTCGACCTGCACGATGTCGTGCTGCACGTCATGCTGCCGCGAACGCGGCAGTTCTACGCGCTCGAGAAACTCTGGGAGACCGGCGGCGCGACCGCCTGACGGGGTTCTGGGCATGCTGATGAGGGTGATTGCCGCGGGCACGCGCATGCCGGCCTGGGTGGACGCGGGCTTCGCCGACTACGCTTCACGCCTGCGTGGTGACTATCGGCTGGAGATCGTCGAGATCCCGCTCGGGCAGCGCGGCCGTGGCGGGGTCGCGAAGGCAGTGGAGACCGAGGGGTCGAGGATGCTCGCGGCGACCGGCGAGAGAGCGCAGATCGTCGCGCTGCAGGTGGTTGGTCGCCCGCTCGATACAGTCGGGCTCGCTCGCTGGCTCGAGGGACAGGCACGGGACGGGCGGCCGCTTGCGTTCTGCATCGGCGGGCCGGACGGGCTGTCGCCCGGGGTGGATTCGAAGGCCGGGCTTCACTGGTCACTGTCGGCCCTGACGCTTCCTCATGGCCTGGCCCGGGTCGTCGTCGCCGAAGCCCTGTACCGCGCCGTCAGCGTCATCAAGGGCCTGCCCTACCACCGCGCCTGACGCGTCGACCCGGCCGGGTTGCCGGCCGCGCAGGACTGTGGATTGCCCGGTGGACAACACCGGCGCCCCGGGTTTGAATTCACGGTCCACTGCGGACCTCCCGGAGCACCCCGATGCATGCCTACCCCCATCACTACGTAGTCCAGGCCGCTGCTGCCCCCGAGGGTGACGTGCCGGTGTCCTCGGGCGGTTTGCCGCAGATCGTGACCGCGCCGCCGGCCGAGTTCGATGGCCCCGGCGACCGCTGGTCCCCGGAGACACTGTTGTGCGCAGCCGTGGCCGACTGTTTCCTGCTCAGCTTTCGTGGCGTCGCTCGCGCCGCGAAGCTCTCGTGGACGTCGTTGAGTTGCGAAGTACGAGGAACTCTCGACCGCGTCGAGGGTAAGTCGCGCTTCACCGAGATCGTGGTCGAGGCGGCGCTCGAGGTTCCCGAGGGCACGGACCGCGACAAGGCCGCGAAGGCCATGGAAAGAGCCGAGCACCTCTGCCTCATCAGCAATTCGCTGGTGGCCGAGCGGCGCCTCGTGGCGACGGTCTCCGTGGCCTGACTCCGATGGGTCGTGCCACCATCCTGCTGGCCTCGGCGTCGCCGCGCCGCAGTGAACTGCTGCGGCAGGCAGGCGTGGTGCACGTGGTGCGCCCGGTCGATATCGACGAGTCGCGGTTTCCGGGCGAAGACCCGGCCGCCTATGTGCTGCGGCTGGCACAGGCAAAGGCGCAGCTGCTCTGGTCGAGTCTCGAGCCCGCGCAGCGCGCCCCGGTACTGGCTGCCGACACGACGGTGGCACTCGACGGCGCGGTGTTCGGCAAGCCTGCGGGCCGCGACGAAGCGGTGGCGATGCTGTCGAGGCTGTCCGGCCGCACGCACCAGGTGCACACTGCGGTGGCTGTGCTGCACGCATCCGGCTCAGCCGCCCGGGTGAGCACCAGCCAGGTGAGCATGCGCGAAATCTCGGCGGCCGAGCTGGACTGGTACTGGCGGACCGGCGAGCCCTGCGACAAGGCGGGTGGCTACGCGATACAGGGCCGGGCGGCGATCTTCGTGCGGCACCTCGCCGGCAGCTATTCAGGCGTCATGGGCCTGCCGCTCTGCGAGACCTGGGAACTGCTTGGTACCGTGCCCGGTCTGACCCTTGGAGGCGCCGACGAATGAGCACGGAAATGGTGGTAAACGTGAGCCCGCGCGAGACGCGGGCCGCGCTGCTTGAGAACGGCGTGCTGCAGGAGCTCTTCGTCGAACGTGCGAGCCGGCGCGGACTTGCAGGGAATCTGTACAAGGGGCGGGTGTCGCGCGTGCTGCCCGGCATGCAGGCCGCCTTCATCGACATCGGGCTCGAGCGGACCGCCTTCCTGCATGTCTCGGACATCGTGCAACCGGCCGATGCCGAGGGGTCAAGCGAAGCACCAAGGACCGACAGCATCCGCGAACTGGTAGGCGAGGGTGCCGACATCCTCGTGCAGGTGCTCAAGGATCCGCTCGGCACCAAGGGCGCGCGCCTGACCACCTTCATCACCATCCCGTCGCGTTACCTGGTCTACATGCCGTTCGGCCACGGCGTGGGCGTGTCGGCCCGTATCGAGGCCGAGGACGAGCGGCATAGGTTGCGCGAAGCGGTGCAGTCGGCCAGCGCCGAAGCGGATGCGGGAGGCTACATCGTGCGCACAGCGGCCGAGGGTGCCGCGGGCGAGGCGCTGCGGGCCGACATGCTGTTCCTGCGCAAGCTCTGGGAGGTGCTGACCGGCAAGGCGCGTCCGGTGGGACCAGGCACGCTGGTTCACGAAGACCTTGCTCTGCCGCTGCGCCTGATGCGCGACCTGGTCGGAGAGGGCGTCGACCGGGTACTGGTGGACAACGAGCAGACCTGCGAACGGATGCGTGAATTCGCCGCGACCTTCATGCCGGGGTTTGACGTGCGCGTCGAGCTCTACACCGGCAGCCGCCCGATCTTCGACCTGCACGGCGTCGAGGAGGAGATCCATCGCTCGCTCGACCGCAAGGTCGCGCTCAAGTCGGGTGGCTACCTGGTCATCGACCAGACCGAGGCACTCACGACCATCGACGTCAACACGGGCGCCTACGTCGGTCACCGCAACCTCGAGGAGACCATCTACCGCACCAATCTCGAGGCGGCGGTGGCGATTGCGCGCCAGCTCAGGCTGCGCAACCTCGGCGGCATCATCATCATCGACTTCATCGACATGGGGGAAGAGGAGCACCGGCACCAGGTCCTCCAGGCGCTCGGCAAGGCGCTGGCAAAGGACCACGCCAAGACGCAGTTCTCCGCCGTCTCGTCGCTCGGCCTGGTCGAGATGACACGCAAGCGCACACGCGAGAGCCTGGCGCACCAGCTCTGCATGCCGTGTCCGGCCTGCGAGGGCCGCAGCTTCGTCAAGACGCCCGAGACAGTCTGTTATGAAATATTCCGTGAAATCCTGCGGCAGGCCGCACAGTTCGACCTGCAGCAGTTGCTGGTCCTGGCGCACCAGGACGTCATCGATCGACTGCTCGACGAGGAGTCGGCCGCGCTCGCGGAGCTCGAGGTGCAGCTCGGCAAGCCCATCCGGCTGCAGACCGAGTCGCTCTACATGCTCGACCAGTTCGACGTGGTGCTCATGTGAAACCGCCAGCCGGGCGCCGGCTTGCCGCCCGGACCTGGCGGGTAGCTGCGGCCGTCATCGCCGGGCTGCTGATCCTCGCGGCGCTCGCGCTCGGTGCGCTCAGGCTTGCGATCGCACGCGTGCCGGAGAATGCAGTACGAATTCAGGCCTGGGTCGAGCAGCAGACAGACCTGCGCATCGAGTACGACTCGATCGATGCGCGCCTGCGGTGGTTCGGCCCTGAGATCGTGCTGAGTGGTGTCCGGGTGCTCGAACGCGACGGCTCCGATTCGCTGCTGCTGGCACGTGAGGGCAGCGTGGGCCTCGACCTCTGGAATTTCTTCCGGACCGGCGAACTGGTGGCGGGACGCGTGCGTTTCACGGGCCCCACGCTCACCGTTGTCCGGTTTCCCGATGGGCGTATTCGCCTGCTGGGGCAGAACGAACGCCCCTTGGATCGCCCGCCCTTCGACCTCGACCGCCTGCCAGCCGGCTGGCTGGTGGTTGCGGATGCCACCGTCACCTATCGCGACCTCGCAATCGAGTCAGCGCCGGTGACATTCACGGGGCTCGAGCTCGACCTGCGTCGCGAGCATGACAGCACTGCGGTGAGGGGCTCGGCCAGGCTGCCCGCCACGCTCGGACGAAGCATCGACTTTCGCGGCGACCTGCGCGGCTCGCTCGAGCACCTGGAGGCACTCGACGCCGAGCTCGAACTGCGGGTGGACCAGATCGTGCTGCCGGGACTGGCGGCGTTTCTTCCGTCATCGATTGCGCGGCCGATCGCGGGTTCGGGCCAGGTACAGGGCCAGGTCCGGTTCAACCAGGGAACGCTGGCGCATGCACGCCTCGATCTCGACCTCGTCGACCTGGGGCTCGAGCTTCCACCGCGCGACGTACCGGCCGTCCCGTCGCTCACACTCTCCGAGCCGCAAGGTCCGCCCGACGCATCGCCGCTGACGCTGCCGCAGGTGGTCTCGACGATCGTGCAGCGGCCAGCTGCGGCTGGTCCAGCATCGGTGAGCTACCCGCGCCTGCGTGGCACAGTGCGCCTGCGACACGAGAATCGGGAGTGGATGCTGCGTGCGCAGAACGTTAATTTCGGCAGCGTGGGCGACCCGGCGGGGGCGCCAGCCGAAATGGGGCTGCGCTGGCGCGGCAATGCTCAGACGACATTCGCGACGACGGTGTCTGCCGAGAATCTGCGGCTCGCGGATGCGTGGCCGCTGGTGCTGGCCTTCGCGCCGCCTGCCTTCGACGCCTGGGCCGGACTCGCACCCAGCGGCGAGCTGCGCTCGCTGCGAGCGGAGATATCTCGTGACCGTGCCGGGACTTTCCCCGGCTTCACGATCAGCGCAGACGTCAGCGAACTCGGCTTCGCTGCGAGCGGCCGGTTTCCCGGTCTTGCCGGGCTGACCGGCGTCGTGTCCGGTACCGACCAGCACGGGCGCATTGCGCTGCGCTCGCGTTCGCTCGCGTTCGACCTGCCGGGAATTTTCCGCGAACCCATCTCTGGCATTGCCGCATCGGGCGACATCGACTGGCGCCGTGAAGGCGCGCGCTGGGTGCTGACCTCGGGTCCGGTTGCAGTAGAGCATCCGCACGCTAGTGCCACAGGAACGTTTGAGTTCCGGTACGAGCGGCCAGGCATATCGCCGTTGCTCACGATGGACATCGATGTGCAGGGTGCGGACGTGGCATTCGCCGGTAACGTGATGCCTTATGGAGTTTTCGGGCCGGGCGCGGTCTCGTGGCTCGCGCCGGCGTTCCTCGGTGGTCGAGTGGAGTCAGGGCACGTGGGCTACCGTGGCCCGATACGCAGCTTCCCATTCCGCAATGGCGAAGGCGAATTCCTTGCCACCGCGGAGCTGCGCGACGTCGCAGTGAATTACTTCACCGGGTTCGAGCCGCTGCGCGGCGGGCGGGGCAAGGTCGAATTCCACAATGCCGGATTCGTCGCGCGCCTGGACGGGGGCGAAGTTGGTGGAGTCCGGCTCGACCAAGCGGAGGTGGGCATTGCCGACATGCACGACACCGTCGTCGAGGTGGCCGCCCAGGCATCGGGAGACCTCGGCACAGCCCTGGCGTTCGTGCAGAAAAGCCCGGTCGGCACGGTACTGGGCGGCCAGTTCACGGGGCTGGCCGGCAGCGGCCCCGCGGAGTTCACGGTAAAGCTTCGCCTGCCGGCCAACCAGGTCGACTCTCACGACTACGTGATCCGCACCAACCTGCGAGCGGCGACCGTGAAGGTCCCGGCGCTGCCGGCGCCGGTGGAGCGGGTGACAGGCCAGTTCGAAATCCACAACCTCGACATGCGCGCGCACTCGCTGCGCGGCACGATACTCGGCGGTCCCTTCGAACTCGACGTCGAGCCAGGACGCCTGACGCCGCAGGTCGATGCGATGGTGCTGCTGCATGGCCGGGGTCGCGCATCGGGCGCCGGGCTGCCCGCTTTCATCGGCCTGCCGCAGGCAATCCGCATGTCCGGAATGGCCGACTGGAGGCTCGAAGGACGCATCGAGCGACACCGTGGCACCGACCAGTGGTCGTCATACTATGACGTAGCGAGCGACCTGGAGGGTCTCGGTATCTCGGCACCGCGCCCATTCGCGAAGGCACCGGCGTCGCCGAGCCCGACCCGCGTCGGGCTCGGATTCTCGCCGCGGGGACTCGACGACATAGCCGTCGAGTCCGGGCCGGCGCGCCTGCGATTGCGACTCGGCGAAGGTGACGACGGGCACCTGCAACTCGAGCGAGGCATCGCCCGCTTCGACGGCCAGCCAGCAGTATTGCCGCAAGGCGCGGGGCTTCACTTCACCGGCGAGTGGCCCGAATTCGATCTCGGCGAGTGGCTCGCACTTGGCTCGGGTGAAGAGCCCGGCATGCTGTCCAGGTGGCTGGGACCGACCGACGTCCGGGTCGAGAAGGCACGGATTTTCGGCTTCGAATTTTCAGGGGTGAATGCGTCGCTCCGGGCAGATCCCGGGTCGCTCGCGATCAAGGTGAGCGGGCCGACCGCGGAGGGTGTCGTCACGATACCTGACGACCTTGATGGCGGCCTGCCGATCAGCTTCCGAATGGAGCGCCTGATCCTGCAGCCAGTGACGACGCCGGGCCCGGGCGACGCGAGTCAGCCCGATCCACGCGATCTTCCATCGCTGGATTTCGACGTCGCGGACTTCCGGTGGCAGCAACGCCACTTCGGACGGCTGGTCGGGAACGTCGTCAAGGATCCGGGCGGGTTGCGCCTGAGCGAGCTCGAGGCCACCGCACCCCATACGACCATCGCCGTCCAGGGCGACTGGCTCCAGGGAGATACGGGTTCGCGGACGAGGCTTGCGATCGACCTCACGAGCACGGACATGGGCGCGACTTCGAGCGCTCTCGACCTGCCGGGCTCGATCGAGGCAAAGCACGCGACGGCGACGGCGAAGCTCTCCTGGCCCGGTGGCCCGATGGGCGACATCCTTGCGCACATGGATGGTTCGGTCAGCATCGCCCTGGATCGCGGCCAGTTGAGGGATGTGAAGCCTGGTGCCGGTCGCATGCTAGGGCTCGCGAGTCTCGCGGAGCTGCCGAGACGCCTGTCGCTCGACTTCCATGACGTGACTGACGCCGGGCTCGCTTTCGACACCGTCACCGGCGATTTCGAGATTCGCGACGGCAATGCATACACGCAGGACCTGCTGCTCAAGGGCGCGGCGCTCGATATCGGGATGGTGGGCCGTACCGGCCTCGCGACGGAGGACTACGACCAGACCATCGTCGTCAGCGGCAATCCGACAGGCGCCGCCACCGTCGCCGGGGCGCTGGCACTGGGGCCGATAGGTGCCGCGGGAGGCCTGCTTCTCTCGCAGATATTCAAGGGCCAGCTCAAGGGCCTGGCGCGCGTCTACTACCGGGTCACCGGCCCATGGGACGACCCGGTCGTGGAGCGAATATCGTCGCAACAGGGCGAGGAGCAGACTTCGTCGGCGTCGGCACAGGCTGCGGACGAGGCTCGCAGACCCCGAACGAGGCAGCGACCCCGGTTTCGCCCCCGGACGAGGAACAGGAAACCATGCAATGACCACCGTCGCGGCGATCCAGATGACTTCGTCGGCCGACACCTCCGGCAATCTTGCGGAGGCCGGCCGGCTGCTCGGCCAGGCCCGCTCGCACGGCGCGCAGGTCGCGGTGCTGCCGGAGAATTTCGCGTTCATGGGCGTCAGCGAGTCTGACAAGTTCACGATCGCCGAGGACGAGGGCCGGGGGCCGATCCAGGAGTTCGTCGCGTCCAGGGCGCGCGAGATGCGGATGTGGATCGTCGCCGGGACGATTCCACTGCGGATCGAGGGCCAGCCGCGCCTTGCCGCGGCATCGCTGGTGTTCGACGAGCAGGGTCGCTGCGCTGCACGCTACGACAAGATCCACCTGTTCGACGTCGAGATTCCGGGCCGTGAGGAACGCTACCAGGAATCCTCGTCGGTGCGGCCCGGCAACGAGCCAGTGTGCGTGGACACGCCCGCCGGGCGCCTGGGTCTCGCGGTCTGTTACGACCTGCGTTTTCCGGAACTCTTCCGCAGGCTGCTCGAGATGGGCGCGCAGTGGTTCTGCCTGCCTTCTGCTTTCACTGCACCGACGGGCCGGGCGCACTGGGAGATCCTGCTTCGCGCGCGGGCGATCGAGAACCTCTGCCACATGGTCGCGCCGGCGCAGTCCGGGTTCCACCAGAACGGCCGCGAAACCCACGGCGACTCGATGATCGTCGACTGCTGGGGGCGCGTGCTGGCGCGCCTGCCACGCGGGACTGGCGTTGTCGCTGCCGAAATCGACCTCGTACGACAGCGCGAGGTCAGGCAGAATTTCCCGTCCGTCACCCACCGGCGACTGCAGGCCTGAGTTCCAATGACACCCGACATCCCTCCCGCGCTGTTCGCCCCCACCCGGTTTCCGGCCGTTGTCGACGGGCCACGGGATTCCATGGCGTTCGCGCGTGGCGCGCTGCTGCAGCCCGCCGGCCTGGACGAAGATGCGGTCGCCCGCGTGCTCGGCGACGTGATGGGCCACGCAGTGGACTACTCCGACGCGTACTTCCAGCTCATCCGCGAGGAGTCGTGGGCGCTCGAGGACGGCATCGTGAAGGACGGTGCGCACAGCATCGACCACGGCGTAGGGGTTCGTGCGCTCGCCGGCGAGAAGACCGGTTTCGCGTACTCGGACGAAGTTGTGCTGCCGGCGATGCTCGAGGCGGCGCATGCCGCGCGAGCGATCGCGCGCTCCGGCGCGAGCGGGGCGATACAGGCCTGGCGCGCACCGGGCGGGCGCGGCCTGTACCTGCCCACCGATCCCGTGGATTCGATGGACGATGGCGCCAAGGTGAGCCTGCTCGAAGCCATCGACCGCGAAGCCCGGGCGCTGGACTCGCGCATCGTGCAGGTGATGGCGAGCCTTGCCGCCTCGCACGACACGATCATGGTGCTGGCGAGTGACGGCACGCTGGCTGCCGACGTACGCCCGCTGGTGCGCTTGAACGTCTCGGTGATCATCGAGCACCAGGGCCGGCGCGAACAGGGCTACGCGGGCGGCGGCGGGCGCTTTGCGTACACGGAATTCGTCGCGGGCGACCGTTGGCGCGAACTGGTGCGCGAGGCGGTGCGCTCCGCGCAGGTCAATCTCGAGGCCGTTCCGGCACCGGCAGGGACGATGACCGTGGTGCTCGGCCCGGGCTGGCCGGGCGTCCTGCTGCATGAGGCGGTGGGCCACGGGCTCGAGGGCGACTTCAATCGCAAGGGCACTTCCGCCTTCAGTGGCCGCATTGGCCAGCAGGTGGCGTCGCGCGGCGTTACGGTGGTCGACGACGGCACGCTCGCCACGCGCCGCGGGTCGCTGAACGTGGATGACGAGGGCACGCCCACCGGCTGCACTACGCTGATCGAGGATGGCGTGCTCAAGGGCTACCTGCAGGACAAGCTGAACGCGAGATTGATGGGCGTCGCCCCCACCGGCAACGGCAGGCGCGAGTCGTTCGCGCACCTCACGCTGCCGCGCATGACGAACACCTACATGCTGCCGGGCCCGCACGCGCCAGAGGAAATCATCGGTTCCGTGAGCAAGGGCCTCTACTGCCGGAACTTCGGCGGCGGCCAGGTGGACATCACCTCGGGCAAGTTCGTCTTTTCGGCGAGCGAGGCCTACCTGATCGAGAACGGCAGGCTGGGCGCACCCGTGAAAGGGGCGACCCTGATCGGCAACGGACCGGATGCCATGACCCGTATCGCGATGGTCGGTAACGACCTCAAGCTCGACGACGGCGTCGGCACCTGCGGAAAGGATGGCCAGGATGTGCCGGTCGGGGTAGGCCAGCCCACGCTGCGGGTCGACGGGCTCACCGTCGGCGGCACGGGCTGAGTGGCCGAGCGGGCCAGGACTATGTGGATTCCAAGCAGCCTGTACGAACTCCTGCCGTACGCGTACATGGTGGCGGGCGCCGCCGCGCTTGCGGCGGCGTTCGTCGGCGAGCACGGCCCGCGGGGCCTGCTCATGCTGCTGGGGGGGCTGTGCCTGACGGTGGGGCTCGTGCTATGGATGCGGCGGCGCGAGTATCGCGAGAACCAGGCGGAATACGATTCGAGGTCGCTCGACGACTGAGTGTTCAGGCCTCGCCGCCGTCCTCGAGTTCCGCGGCTTCCTCTTCCTCTTCATCCTCGCTTTCGTCGTCACTGACCGGGAGCACCATCGTCGCAACACCCGGCGGCTCGGCACGGTGATACGTGATCTCATGCATGCCGAGCTTCACGACGTCGTTATCCTGGAGCTTGTGGCGCCGCACGCGCCGGCCCCGCACGAACACTCCATTCGTGCTGTTCAGGTCCTCGATCGCGCTGCCATCGGCGGTGGTGATGACCTGCGCGTGGTGGCGGCTGACGTACTTGCTCTCGATCTGCAGGTCGTTGTCGGCGGTACGCCCGATGAAGAGTCGTCCGGGCACCAGGTAGGATTCCTGCACCTTGGACCCCTTCAGCGTCAGCACCAGCCGGCCGACCGGCGGCTGCTCCTCGGAGGCGGTGTCGTCGAACTCGTGCTGCAGCTGCGACGAGGTCCGGGCGGCGTACTCGACCCACTGCAGCTCGTTGACAGCCGACTGCACGTCCTCGACCGATACCGTCTGCCGGTCCTGCGCAAATGCGGCAATCAGCGCCGTGTCGCACAGTGTGTTGACCAGGCGCGGGATGCCTCCCGCATAGCGGAACAGCACCGGGAAAGCGTCCGGCTCGAAGATCTCGCGGTCGCCAGCGCCCGCGACGCGCAGCCTGTGGCGAACGTACTCCTCCGTGTCCTCCTCGCTCAGCGCGGTCAGGTGGAAGCGCAGCCGCACACGCTGCCTGAGCTGGACGAGCCCGTCGGAGTCGAGCTTTTCGTTCAGCTCCGGCTGGCCTGCGAGGATGATGCGCAGCACCTTTTCCTTGGTGGTCTCGACGCCGGACAGCAGCCTCACTTCCTCGAGCACCTTGTTGGTCAGGTTCTGCGCCTCGTCGATGATCAGCAGCACCTTGCGTCCGTTGGCGTACTGCTCGATCAGGAAGTCGTTCAGCGTTGCGAGCAGTTCAGCCTTGCGCATGCGGAAGGGGCTGAAGCCGAACTGCACCAGTGCCGTCTGCAGGAACTCGATCGGCGTCACCTGGGTCTGGTTGATCTGCGCAACGACCACGTCCTGGTCGATTTCCCGCAGGAATGTCTCGATCAGCGTCGTCTTGCCGGACCCGATTTCCCCGGTGATCACGACGAATCCGTCGGTGAACCAGATCGTCGACTCCATGTACGCCTTGGCGCGCGAGTGGATGTGGCTCAGGTACATGAAAGCCGGGTCCGGACTCAGCCGGAACGGCAATTCACTGAGCTGGAAATGTTCGAGGTACATTCAGGGCTCCGGCCCGCACTATAAAGGAACCGCGTCCGCCCGCAATAACGGGGTCGGCCAAATCATGGACGTGACGGCGCGGCTCAACGCGGCACGCCGCGCAGCAGGCGCCGCAGCAGGCGATCGCGCCCGGCGGCGGTGGTCGACACGACCGTGCCATGCCCGAGCTTGCGACCGGCCCTGGGCGACTTTCCATAGTCGTGGTGATGCGCCCCGGGAATGGCCAGCACTCGTTCGCGATCCGGCATCGTGCCGATGTAGTTGACCATGGCCGCGTGGCCGATGGCGCTGGTGTCGCCGAGCGGCAGCCCGAGAATCGCCCTGAGGTGGTTTTCGAACTGCGAGGTCACCGCGCCCTCGATGGTCCAGTGCCCGGAGTTGTGCACGCGCGGCGCCACCTCGTTCGCGATCAGCTTGCCGCGCTGCACGAAGAACTCGATCGTCAGCACGCCCGCGTATCCGAAGTGGTCGAGCAGGCGACGCAGGTGCCGCTCGGCCGCTCGCTGCAGGCGGACGTTCCGGTGAGGGGCTCTCGTGACGCGCAGGATGCCATCGCGATGCCGGTTTTCGGCGAGCGGGTAGCAGCGGGTCTCGCCACGCGTGCTTCGTGCGCCGATGATCGATACCTCGCGGTCGAATTTCACGAATCCCTCGAGGATGAGCGGCACGCCGCCGAGCGCGGCCCAGGCCGTATCGATGTCGGCGCGCCGGCGCAGGTATTGCTGTCCGCGCCCATCGTAGCCGAGCCTGCGCGTCTTGAGCACGCACGGCAGCCCCACCGCGGCGACGGCGGCATGCAGTTCGTCGAGGCTGTCCACGGACCGGAACGGCGGCGTCGGAATGCCGAGGCGCTGGAAGAGCTCCTTCTCGAGCATCCGGTCCTGCGAGACGCGCAGCGCCTCGATCGGCGGCAGGCAGGTGCGCGTCCGCGACACTTTCTCGAGCGCGGAGACCGGCACGTTTTCGAACTCGTAGGTGACGAGCTCGGTGCCGGCCGCGAGCTTGCTCAGGCTGGCGGGATCGTCGAATTTTCCGGTGATGATCGGGCCCACCCGGGCACCCGGGGAATCCGCGCTCGAATCGAGGAACAGGAACTCAAGGGCCAGTGGATGTCCGGCCAGCGCCAGCATCTGCCCGAGCTGGCCGGCGCCGATGACGCCGACTTTCATGCGCCGGTGGGCGGCTTGCGAGGGTCGGGCTGCGCGAGCACTTTCTGGGTCTGCGCGGCGCGGAACGCATCGAGCGATTCGCGGATCGCCTCGTGGGAGAGTCCGAGGATGGATGCGGCCAGCAGCGCCGCGTTCGTCGCGCCGGCCACCCCGATCGACAGGGTCCCGACCGGGATGCCGGCCGGCATCTGCACGATCGAGAGCAGTGAATCGACGCCGTTCAGCGTCTTCGACTGCACGGGCACCCCAAGCACCGGCAACGTGGTCTTGGCAGCCGCCATGCCCGGCAGGTGCGCGGCGCCGCCAGCGCCCGCGATCAGCACCTGCAGGCCCCGGCTTCGCGCCGAGCTGGCGTACTCGAACAGCAGGTCGGGTGTGCGGTGGGCCGAGACGACACGCGTCTCGTAGGTGACGCCGAGACGGTCCAGCATCTCGGCCGCGGACTTGAGGGTCTCCCAGTCGGAGGTCGACCCCATGATGATGCCAACTAGTGGTTTCACCGCGGCATTGTAGCATCGGCCCGGTTATCTACCCGCGATCGCCGGTCGGCGCAGCGGTTCCGGATGGCCGACCCTTCGTCCTAGGTCGCCTGGTCGCTGTCCCGGCCGTCCTGCGACGCAAGGATTTCGCGCAGTCGGCGATAGAGCTGCCGGGCGGCGGCCGGCGGGCGAGACGCGGACTGCTCGGCCCGGGCCTGGCGCACCATGGCGCGCAACTGCTGCAGCGCATCCCGGTCCACCATGGCACCGAATTCGGTCCAGGCTGAGGTCTCGTCGGCGAGCAGGCGATCGCGCCAGCGTTCGACGGATTTCTCGCGCAGCAGGCGTTGCCGGTCTATCTCGCCGCGGCGATCCAGCGCCAGCCGTATGGGGTCGGTGTCGATGTGTCGAAGCAGCTTGCCGATGTAGAGGCGCTGCCTCGCTTTGGCGCCATTGCTGGTGATGCGACGGGCGACCTCGACCGCGTCGCGCACCTCGTCCGGCAGCGGCATCGCCGCAAGCTCGGCTTCGGGCAGTTCCACGAGTTCCCAGCCGAGGTCCTGGAGACCGCGGCTCTGCCGCTTCTTCTCGCTCCTGCTCGGTGCCAGTTCCTCGCCGTCGTCGTGCGTGTCGCCCATCCTTCCTCCGCGCGGGATGCTAGCACGCGCGGCCCCGGGCCCGGCCGCTGCTAGAATGCCCGCTTGCAGCAAGCCGGCGGAACCATGCCCACTGAATCGTCACTCACGCCCGTTGCCGACGGCGCGGACCTGCTCGCGCTCGTGGAAATCGCACTCGAGGAGGCCCGCGCGCTCGGCGCCTCCCAGGCCGAGGCCGCGGTCAGCGTGGACGTGGGCTTGTCGGCCTCCGTGCGGCTGGGTGAGATAGACACGGTGGAATACCAGCGCGATCGCGGCATGGGCGTCACCGTGTATTTCGGCACACGCAAGGGCTCGGCCAGTACGGCAGACCTGGGCGCGGCCGCGCTGCGCGAGACGGTCGGCAAGGCCTGCAGCATCGCGCGATTCACGTCCGAGGATTCCTGCGCGGGGCTCGCGGACCCGGACACGCTCGCCACGGACGTGCCTGACCTCGACCTCTCGCACCCATGGGACCTGACGCCGGAACGCGCCTGCGAGCTCGCGCTCGAGTGCGAGGCAGCGGCGCTGGCGGTGGATCCGCGCATCACCAACTCGGAGGGTGCGGCGGTAAGTTCGCACCGCGGGATTCGCGCCTACGGCAATACGCACGGCTTTCTGCGCTGCTATCCGGGTTCGGTGCACAGCGTGAGCTGCGCCGTGCTCGGCAGCGAAGGCGATGCTATGGAGCGCGACTACTGGTACTCGACAGTGCGCGACTGGCGCGAACTCGAGGCGGTCACCAGTGTTGGCCGGTTGAGCGGCGAGCGCGCCGTGCGGCGCCTCGGTGCGCGCAAGGTCGCCACGACGCGAGCGCCGGTGCTGTTCAGCCCGGAGGTCGCGCGCGGGCTCATAGGCCACTTCATCGGGGCGATCCGTGGCGGCAGCCAGTACCGGCGCGCTTCGTTCCTGCTGGACGCTGCTGGCCAGCAGGTCTTTCCCGACTGGTTCAGTCTTTCCGAGCGGCCGCACCTGCCGAAGGCGCTGGCGAGCGCGCCTTTCGACCATGAGGGTGTCGCTACGCGCGACCGGGAACTGGTCGAGGCAGGGGTGCTGCTCGGTTACGTGCTCGGTTCGTATTCGGCACGCAAGCTCGGGCTGCGCACGACTGGTAACGCGGGCGGAACCCACAACCTCATGGTGCGCGGCCACGGCGGCGACCTGGCGGAGATGCTGCGGCGCATGGACCGCGGACTGCTGGTCACCGAGCTGATGGGGCAGGGCGTGAACGGCGTGACAGGCGACTACTCGCGCGGCGCAGCGGGCTTCTGGGTCGAGGGCGGCAGGATCGAGTACCCGGTCCACGAAGTGACCGTGGCCGGCAACCTCAAGGACGTCTACCGCAACATCGTCTCGGTCGGTAATGACGTCGATCTGCGTGGAGGCATTCGCACCGGCTCGATCCTGGTCGGGGAAATGACTATCGCCGGCGACTGAGTGCTGCTGTCGTCAGGCATTGCTGCGCACCAGGTCGAGCAGCGTCCGGTCACCAAGGCTCGCACGCAGCGCCTCGTCCGCCGATTGCGCCACTGCGTCGGCCGCCGCGACCGGCCGCGGCTTCGGCCGCCGCGGATCCGGCGTCTCGTGGCGGATCGCATCGAGGATTCCAGCAAGCGTGATGGAGCCCAGGTCTCGGGCCGGGATCAGAGAATCGTCTTCGGTCGCGAGCACCAGCCCGTGCGCCTCCAGCGCCGACACGACGCTGCCGAGCACCGTCCCCGGGACATCGAGCCGCTCGGCCAGGCCGTTGGTGGACCAGCGCTCGGTGCCCTGGACGAAGCGCTCTGCCAGCAGGACCATCACCGACATTGCCAGCCGTTCGCGCAGAACGCCGGTGGTCGGTATGTCTGCGTGCCCGGTGCGCAGATACTCAGGGTGCTGCACGTAGAACGACAGCTGGGCCCCGAGCAGCAGGATAAGCCAGCTCGCGTACAGCCAGAACAGGAACAGTGGCACGACGGCGAGGCCCGCATAGATGGCGGCGAGCTGTGCGGAGTAGACCACCGTGCGTGCGAACAACGCACCGACGAACGCCCAGAGCAGGCCGCCAAAGAGCGTACCGGCTGCGGCGGGCAAGAGCCTCACGCGCGTGTTCGGCATGTACAGGTACAGGAAGCCGAAGAGTCCGAGGATCAGTGCATAGGGCGCAAAATGCGTGCGTTCCGCGCCGCTCGCCTGCCCCGTGGCCAGGCCCGAGAGTTTCGCGACCACCGTGCTCGCCTCGACTGAAGCGAGCAGCGCCATCGCCACCGCTGCCAGCACCGGGACGATCAGCAGTACCACCAGGTATTCCGTGGCACGGCGCGCGAAGCTGCGTGGGCGTTCGACGTGCCAGGTGTAGTTCAGCGCCGCCTCGACCTTCTGCACCATTGAGATTGAGGCGTAGAGCAGGAACACGAACCCGACCGAGCCGACCAGCGTGCCCTGCACGTTCTCGACGAATCCCATGACGCGCGCCACGATGCGGTGGCCCTGGTCGCCCAGCGGTCGCAGAAACTCGAGCAGCACGGGCTCGATCTCGTGGTGATAACCGAAGGCCTTCAGCACCGCGAACGCCACGGCCACGACCGGCACCAGCGCGATGAGCGTCGTGTACACCAGGCTCATTGCGCGCAGTCCCAGCTCGCCGCGGCCGATATCGCGCAGCAGCGCGTACGCGTATCGAAGCGGAGTCGCGAGCAGGACCAGCGCGCGACTTCCCAGCGACTCCGGCAGGTCGAACAGCCAGTGCTCGACCCGCTGGTGCAGCGCAGTGAAGTTGGCTGACATGCTCTACGCGGTGAGTCTGCGCAGCGCTTCCTGGTACCTTTCGCTCGTTCCGCGAATCACCCCGGCCGGCAGGGGCGGGCCGGGCGGTGTCTTGTCCCAGTCGAGAGTCTCGAGGTAGTCGCGCACGAACTGCTTGTCGAACGAGGGCGGGCTGGTACCCGGCGAGTAGGTGTCCACCGGCCAGAAACGTGACGAATCCGGCGTGAGCGCCTCGTCGATCAACGTGAGTGTGCCGGCCTCGTCCACGCCGAACTCGAACTTGGTGTCTGCGATGATGATGCCGCGCTCAAGCGCATGCGCCGCGGCGAACTCGTAGAGCGCGATCGCCGTGTCGCGGACCCGGGCCGCCAGCGCCGGACCGATCGCTGCCTCGATTTCGGCGAATCCGACGTTCTCGTCGTGGTGGCCGCGCGCGGCCTTGGTCGAGGGCGTGAATATCGGGTGCGGTAGCCGGTCGGCCATGCGCAGCCCGGACGGCAGGGCGATGCCGCACACCTTGCCGGTGCTCTCGTAGTCTTTCCAGCCCGATCCGATCAGGTAGCCACGGACGACGGCCTCGACCGGCAGCGCCTTCAGTCGGCGCACGACCATGCAGCGGTCGGCGATTGCCGCGCGCTCGGCTGCATCGGGCACCGCGCGCTCGAGCGGGTAGGCCGCGAGGTGGTTCGGCACGATGTGGCCGGTGCGCGCGAACCAGAAGTTCGAAATGCTGGTCAGGACCCGGCCTTTGCCCGGGATCGGGTCCGGCAGTACCACGTCGAAAGCGCTCAGCCGGTCGGTGGTGACGATCAGCATGTAAGTGTCGTCGATGGCATAGATGTCGCGAACCTTGCCCTGGTGCGTGCGCGTGAGGCCGCGCAGGTTCGACTCGTGCATCGGTGGCGAGGCGGCGGCGGTGTTCGGCATGGTGGGAATTCCGGTGTCGGGATGCGGGCCTGGCGCTGCTAACATAGCGCGCCGCCGCGTGCAGTCAGTGTTGCAGCAGCCTTCCCCGGCGGTCAAGGAATCCATGGGCTGGTACGGAAAACTCATCGGCGCGATCCTCGGCGCAATCATCGGGCGCGGCCTGCTGGGCGCGATCGTGGGCCTGCTGATCGGCCACCAGTTCGACCGGCGCGCGGGCGGTGGGTCCGCGGCTGGCGGCAGTCGCATGGCGATCAGTCGGTCGTTCTTCAGGGCCACGTTCCAGGTCATGGGACACGTCGCGAAGGCCGATGGACGGGTCACTGCGCAGGAAATCGACGCCGCGCGGGCGGTGATGCGCCGCTTTTCGCTGGGCGAGGACGATGTGCGGCGCGCGATCGATTTCTTCGCTGAGGGAAAGCAGGCTGACTTTCCGCTCGAGTCGGTGCTCGCCGGGCTGCGCGCCTCGCTTGGCAGCCGCGGCGACCTGCGGCGCCTGTTCGTGCAGATACAGCTGGAGGCCTCGATGCTCGGTGGCGGTCTCAATCCGCCGGCGCGGGCCGTCTTTGCGAGGATGTGCGCGGCACTCGGCATCTCGGCGGCCGAATTCGCGGCCCTCGAGGCGATGCTGCGCATGCATGCCCACGCCCGCGGGTCGGGGTCGGAGCAGGCCCGCAGCGCGCCATCGCGGCTCGCGGATGCCTACCAGGTG
Organism: uncultured Gammaproteobacteria bacterium; assembly: GCA_963793005.1. Lineage (GTDB taxonomy): Bacteria > Pseudomonadota > Gammaproteobacteria > Steroidobacterales > Steroidobacteraceae > RPQJ01. Next base: position 1,046,941 of record CAWBYP010000002.1, on the reverse strand, counting down.
CTGGGGGTGCAATCGAATGCCAGTGACCGCGAGGTCAAGCTCGCCTACCGCCGCCTGATGAGCCAGAACCACCCGGACAAACTGGTCGCCAACGGCCTGCCCGAGTCGATGATCGAGGCTGCGCACGAGCGCACGCGCAGCATCATCGAAGCGTACGAGGCGGTACGTGACAGCCGGGGGATGAAATAGCGCGACGGCCTGCTACAGTCCGTGGAGCGCCCGAGGAGCCATGACATGACCCAGCACTGGATTGCGCCGTCCATCCTGTCCGCCGATTTCTCGCGCCTGGGCGAGGAAGTGCGCGCGGTGCTCGACGCAGGTGCGGACATGGTCCATTTCGACGTGATGGACAACCATTACGTCCCCAACCTGACCATCGGGCCACTGGTCTGCGACGCGCTGCGCAAGGCCGGCGTCACCGCGCCGATCGACGTACACCTGATGGTGAAGCCGGTGGACCGGATCGTGCCGGATTTCGCGAAGGCCGGTGCAACCTGGATCACCTTCCATCCGGAGGCGAGCGAGCACGTGGATCGTACGGTCGGCCTGATCCGGGAGCACGGCTGCAGGCCAGGGCTGGTGCTGAATCCTGCCTCGCCGCTCAGCTGGCTCGACCACGTGCTCGACAAGATCGACATGGTGCTGCTGATGTCGGTGAATCCGGGTTTCGGCGGGCAGTCGTTCATCCCGTCGGTGCTGCCCAAGATCGCGCGGGTGCGCGAGTTGATCGACCGCAGCGGGCGCGACATCCGGCTCGAGGTGGATGGCGGCGTGAAAGTGGACAACATCGCCGAGGTCGCGGCCGCAGGGGCCGATACCTTCGTCGCGGGGTCGGCGATCTTCGGCTCGAAGGACTATCGGGCGACGATCGACGCGATGCGCAGGGAGATCGCGGCGAGTCGCTGAGCGAGGCCGGCCGCGCCCGGGCGGCGTCACCGGCCGGTGACGGGACTACTCTTCGTCCTCGTCTTCGTCTTCGTCCGCGACAGCTGCCGCCTTCGCGTTGCGCATCGCGAGCGGCGAGGGCTCGGTGGCCTGTGTCGACATCAGCGCCGCCTTGCCCTTGAGCCTGGGCCGCACGCCGAACACCACCATGGTCTTGCCGCGCGCCGTGAGCAGGCCTTGCTCCTCCAGCACCTTGAGCACCCGGCCCGCCATCTCCCGCGAGCAGCCGACCAGCCGGGAGAGCTCCTGCCGGCTGACCTTGATCTGCGTGCCCTCCGGATGCGTCATCGCGTCGGGCTCGTTGCACAGGTCCATGATCGCGTGCGCGACGCGGCCCGTGACGTCCACGAACGCCAGGTCTCCGAGCTTCTTGTTGGTGCGGTCGAGCCGGCTCGCGAGCTGGGTGGCCAGCTCGAACAGCAGCGTCGGGCTCTCCGCGGCGATCTGGCGGAAGCGCGGGTAGGTCATTTCGGCCAGCTCGCACTGGGTACGGGTACGCACCCAGGCGCTGCGCTGCGGCTGCTCGTTGAAGAGGCCCATCTCGCCGAAGAACTGGCCCTTGTTCAGGTAGGCCAGCACCATTTCATTGCCTTCCTCGTCTTCGATCAGGACTTCGACCGAGCCCTTGATTACGTAGTAGAGGACGTCTGGCACGTCGCCCGCGTGGATCAGCACCGTCTTCGACGGCACCGTCCTGATGCGGCAATAGCTCAGGAACCGGTTGATTGCCGGAATATCACTAAGCGGTCTTCCCCCGGTCTCCATGCGTCCTGCCCCGCGGTTATGTCAAAGTTTCGCGGATTTAATCGCAAGTACGCGTCGCACCGCAAGTTTTCAGACGTAATAAGCCGTTCGGGTCATGATCTGCGCCGCTCGCCGCATGAGTCCACGGACGGGGCGGGGTAGCTCGCGGCCGCCGGCTTTCGTCGCTTCCGAGCCATGACGCGCTTCGTCGTCCTGCATCTGCCCCACGATCCTGCGCGAGCGCTCGTCGTCCTCCGGCAGTTCGTGCATGTGCGACTCGAGGTGCTCGACGACCTGTCTTTCTGTCTCGGCGACAAAGCCGAGGCTGGTGCGGTCGCCCGCTAGCCCGGTGACCGCGCCGATCGCAAATGCCCCCATGTACCAGACCGGGGCGAGCAGGCTGGTGTGGCTGCTGAGTTCGCGCACCCGCGCCTCGCACCAGGCCAGATGGTCGGTCTCGTCGCGGGCCGCGTCGAGCAGCTTTGCCCGGACCTTCTGGTCCCGGGCGGTCAGGGCCTGGCCGTGGTAGAGGGCCTGGGCGGCAATCTCCCCGGCGTGATTGACCCTCATCAGCCCCGCCGCGTGGCGCCGGGCTGCCGCCCCGGCCACCGACTCCGGGGCCGGGCCCGCAGGATTGGGCCGCGCGGCCACGTTGGCCGCGGCCACGGTGCGCAATCCCCGGTCGAACTCCCGGATCAGGGCGTCGGCGAGAGAGCGGGGCCGGTGATTCGTTGTCATGGCTCATTATATGTGTGCAATGCCGGCGTGCGGCCACGGCACGTGGCGGCTGCCCCGGTACCAGTGGACGCTGTCTGGCCGGGACTCTGTGGGCAGGCTGATTTACGGCTTTGCAAAGAGGTCCCGCGTACAGTAAGATTCGCGGCTCTTTGCAGGATAGACAGGTTCCCTGGGGCCTCCCTATGAGCACATTTTTTGCACGCTCCGAGACGGTGCGTCGCGACTGGTACGTGGTGGATGCGAGCGGCAAGACGCTCGGCCGCCTCGCCACCCAGCTCGCCATGCGCCTTCGCGGCAAGCACAAGGCCGAGTACACGCCCCACGTGGACACCGGCGACCACATCATCGTTCTCAATGCCGAGAAGATCCACGTCACCGGCGACAAGCTGCGTGACAAGGTCTACTACTGGCACACGGGCGCAATCGGCGGCATCAAGAGCAAGACGCTCGAGAAGATGATGGCCGAGCACCCTGAGCGCGCCATCGAGATCGCGGTCAAGGGCATGCTGCCCAAGAATCCGCTCGGCCGCGCCATGTTCAAGAAGCTGCACGTGTTCCAGGGTGCCGCGCACCCGCACACCGCGCAGCAGCCCAAGCCGCTCGACATCTGACCCAACGCAAGGTTTCGACGATGCCCGCTAGCACCAATTACGGCACCGGCCGCCGCAAGACCTCAACGGCACGCGTCCACCTGCGTCCCGGCACAGGCACCATCCGCATCAACGGCCGCTCCATCGATGAGTTCTTCGGTCGCCAGACGTCGCGCATGATCGTGCGCCAGCCGCTCGAGACCGTGCAGATGTCGGACCGCTTTGACGTCGAAGTGAACGTCGCTGGTGGCGGCATGACGGGCCAGGCCGGCGCGATCCGCCACGGCATCACGCGGGCGCTGATGGAATACGATGAATCGCTGCGCAAGCCGCTGCGGACCGCCGGCTTCGTCACGCGCGATGCGCGCGAAGTCGAGCGCAAGAAGGTCGGCTTCCGCAAGGCGCGTCGCGGCACGCAGTTCTCGAAGCGCTAACACGCTTGGGGGATCGTCTAGCGGTAGGACTACGGACTCTGACTCCGTCAACCTAGGTTCGAATCCTAGTCCCCCAGCCACTCACCTGAAGGCCCGCGCAAGCGGGCCTTTTCGTTTGCGGCCCTGGATCGGCGGCGGGTTCTGTTCAGTCGTGCGCTGTAGTATCTGCACTGCCTGCTGGTGCGAACGGTAGCGGGATCGGAGAGGCACCTTCCGGGGGACGAAGTGAATAAACGTTATTCAGGACCGTTGACTGCCTGTGGAGCCTCGATATTGATCGGGGTGTTCCCGGTCCTCGTGTCGCTGCTGGCAGCAACAATCGCCAGTGCCAACGGTTGCACCCTGAATGAAGGGTCGAAGCATGCTTGCGTGGTGCTTGGCGTCGACATCGGAGGCCAACTGTATGCATTGGGGCTGGCGGTCTGGTTCAGCGTCGTGACCCTGCCGATCGGCGTCGCGGGCCTTGCCGTGAGCCTCATTTGGCTCATCACGAGAGCGTTTGCGCGGGATAAGATAGAACGGCGACAGTGAACTCAAGCGCCAGGAGTCGCGGCATGCGCGCTATTGCCGCCATTGCTGCCTTGAGCGCGCTAGCGTCCCTGGCCCTCGTGCAGCAACACCCTGGACCAGGCGCGAGCAGGCGTGGACGAACCTGGAGCTGAATTTCATGCGAACGACAGGCCGGATGGCATCTCGAACGCCAGGCTACTCTGGCACCCCGCTTGCCAGGAAGCTGGGCATCGGCGTGGGGACATGCGTGCTGCTCGTCGATCCGCCGGGCGACTACCGGCAGATGTTGGCGGCGGTTCCGGAGGGAGTGATCTTCGCAGCGAGGCTCTCGCAGAAGGTCGATCTGATCCACATGTTCGTGTACAGGCGATCGGCGCTGGAGAGCAGGCTGAGGCAGCTGCGCGGCCGAATGAGGCCGGATACCGCCGTGTGGGTGTCATGGCCGAAGAAAGCATCGAAAGTGCCGACTGACGTCACCGAGGACACCATTCGCTCTGTTGCGCTGCCACTAGGGCTCGTTGACGTCAAGGTCTGCGCCGTCAGCGACGTCTGGTCGGGCTTGAAAATTGTGATCCGAAAGGAGCTGCGTTGACCCTGGCACATGACGACGGATCGCCCTGTGGGACGGCCTCAAGTCCGTGCCGCACGCGCTCCAGCGCAGATTGACGATAGTCTGGATCGGCGGCCGGCCGGGGCCGTAGTGCGACCACGAGGGAAACACGCGAATGCCACCCAGCAAGGAATACGACGGGGCCTGCATGTGCGGCTCGCTTCGGTTTTCGTTCTTCGGACCGCCAGCCTTCGTTGCCGATTGCGTGTGCGAGTCCTGCCGGCGTGCACACGGCGCGCCTGCCGTCTGCTGGGTCGGCGTCAAGGCCGATCAGTTTCGTATAGAGCGAGGCGAGGAACTGCTTAGCTGGTATCGATCCAGCGCCGAGTCGGAAAGGGGATTCTGTACGAAGTGCGGCACGAGACTGTTTTTTCGGTCCAGCAAGTGGCCCGGTGAAGTTCATATGGCTGTCGCCTGCGTGATGAGCCCGCATGACCTGAAATCAACCGGTGTGGCGTTCCGCGAAGAGTTCCCCGTCTGGTCGGCGCTCGCCATGGAGAAACCAGTCTGAACCTAGGCCACTACGTCGTGCGTGGCACAGGCGAGGTTACATGAGCGAAACATTCGATCTGCACGAAGGTGGATGTACCTGTCGTCATGTGCGATATCGCATGTCGTCGAAGCCGCTGATCGTGCACTGCTGTCATTGCCGCTGGTGCCAGCGCGAAACCGGGGCGTCCTTCGCACTGAACGCCCTGATCGAGTCCGAGCGGGTCCAGTTGCTCCATGGTGAGCCCGAGATCATCGACACGCCGTCGAACAGCGGCAAGGGCCAGCGTATCGCCCGCTGTCCGCGCTGCCACGTCGCGCTCTGGAGCAACTATGCTGGCGCTGGTGACGCGTTGCGCTTCGTTCGGGTCGGGACGCTCGATGATCCGGATCGCCTTCCGCCGGACATCCACATCTTCACCGAGTCCAAGCAACCGTGGGTGGTGCTGCCGGCAGGCACGCCAGCGGTGCCCGTGTACTACAAGGCATCGGAGCACTGGCCCAAGGAAAGTCTCGCGCGGATGGCGGCGCTGAAGGCCAGGTCGAGTCATCAGCGTTAGCGGTCGCATCGCATCGCGGCCGGGACTGGTATCCGGAGTCGACCGCATGCTGCACTGCACCCGGCGGACGGATCTGCCGCGAGTCGTGGTGAGTGAGCGCTAGAATCGGGCTCTGTCGACAGTTCTCCCCGGGGGCAACAATGACCAATCTCGACATGGCGGCGGCCACCCAGCTGGCCAACATCTCGAAGCGTACCGGCAAGTCGCTCGAAGAACTGACAGCGATTGTGAAAGGCAGCGGACTCACCAGACATGGCGAACTCGTTGCGATGCTCAAGACGAAGCTCGGAATGGGGCATGGCGACGCCAACATGCTGGTTCATGTCGTGCGAGCCACCGACGGCCAGGGTAAAGCGAAGCAGCTCCCGTCCGACCAGGTGCTCGATGCGCTCTATACTGGCCCCAAGGCGGCGTTGCGCCCGATCCACGACAAGTTGATGGTGGCGATGGGGAAGTTCGGCGACTTCGAGGAGGCGCCCAAGAAGACTTACGTCAGTTACCGGCGCAGGAAACAGTTCGCGATGATCGGGCCAGCGACCAATACCAGGGTCGAGGTGGGGATCAACGCCAAAGGTTTGAAGGCCACGGACCGGCTGCAGGAACTGCCCGCAGGGCAGATGTGCAGCTATAAGGTCAAGCTTGCGGACGCCAGGGACGTGGACGCTGAGTTGATTGCCTGGATCAAGGTGGCATTCACACAGTCGGGAGGATGACAGTTTGAAAGATTTTCCCGGGCGACATGCAGGCAGCACGGTTCGCAGGCAACTGCTTTCATTGTGGTTATCCGGCCTGGTCCTCGGCCTTTTGTCGTGGATTGGACCTGTGGCAGCGCAGTCGACCGAAGATGACCCTGCGCTCCGGGACTCGGTCGAGCAGCTGCGCAGTTCCATCGGACTGTGGGATGTCACGACGCAGTTCCTGGACCCGGACGGTTCGACAGCGAAGACCGTTACCGGTACGTACGAGTTCGACTGGGTCATCCCCGATCGCGTCGTATCGGGCACGAGCAGGATCGCGGAACTCGAGCAGGTCTCGGCGATCCTGTTCTACGTAAATGCGACCAAGAAGCTGATCGAGATGGTGTCGGTCGGCGCGGACGGGAGGCTGTGGATCATGAGCGGCGCGCTCGGGCAGGAGGTTCGAACAACGCAGGAGTTCAAGACATCGTCCGGCGGCGTGGGCCAGTTGAGATTTACGCGGTACAACGTCTCGAGAGACAGCTTCGAGTCGAAGATGGAATACACCGAAGACGGCGGCAAGACCTGGTCGCCGGGAAATCACCAGGCGTTCAAGCGCGCGGCGGTCGAAGGCCGGTGATTTCGGACGCGTTCTCAGGCGTGCCGCCGCCAGTGGCACAGTCTTAGTCGTCGCGGCTATCACTCGTCGGCAGGCACCGCTCACAAGAAGTACGACGGGTAGCGGCTCGTCAGGCAATGGCAGTCAGGTAGCGCCAGGACAAAGGTGGTACACATGAAGAGAGTCACCGGTATCGGCGGGATCTTCTTCCACGCGCGGGATCCCGCGATGCTGCGGGCCTGGTACGCGAAACACCTTGGCATCGACGTCCAGCCCTGGGGCGGCGCGGCATTTTCATGGGCCGGCGACGATGGCAATCCAGTCGCGGGAACGACGATCTGGAACATCGGCGATGCTGCGGGTGACTATTTCGCCCCCAGCAAGGCGCCATTCATGGTCAATTATCGTGTCGCCGACCTGCATGCCCTGGTTGCAATGCTGCGTGACGAAGGATGCAACGTCCTCGAGAAGACCGAGGAATCCGAGTACGGAAAGTTCGCATGGCTTATGGATCCCGAGGGCAACAAGGTCGAGCTCTGGGAGCCGCCGCGCGGGCAATGAACGGCATGTACCTGCAGCCTGTCACGTCGGCCTGGGTGCGCGTCATTGGAGTCGCGGTGCTGGTGGCGGCGCTGGCGCTGGCGGCCGTGCTCGCGGGCGGTATCTTCACCTACGCGACCCAGCCGGAAGCGCGGCGTCACCTGACGAGTTCGACGGTGATCATCGCGCTGATCCTGCTCGTGCTCGGCGGATTCTGTGCCCAGGCCGGATACCGCCTCGCATTCAACAGGCCGGACCGCAACGGCATGCTGTTCTCCCGCGCTGGGTGGGCCGCCCTCGGCACAGGTCTGCTGGCAATGGCCGGGCTGATGGCCTTTGCGATCCTTTCGGCGCGCCGACCGGATGGGAATGACGTTTTCATGATCATCCTCTTCGCGGCTTTCGGCGCCTGGTGCCTCGTGCTGGCGTGGCGGCGATTGCCCGGAATCAGGTTTCGCCCGGGTGCACGCCAGGACAAGACTCGAAAGTGACGCGGCCCGCGAACGCCGCGTCGACGAGTTCGATCCAGTGCCTGACCGGTACGCTGCTCGTTTCCTGCAGGTGCATGAGGCAACCGATGTTGGCCGTCGCAATTACCTCGGGCACACCCGCCATCAGCGACTCGAGCTTGCGCTTGCGGAGTTCGCTGGACATTGCAGGCTGCAGCACCGAGTAGGTTCCGGCCGAGCCGCAGCAGAGTGTCGCGTTGCCCACCGGGGTGAGCCGGTAACCGGCGGCGACCAGCAGGGCTTCCACGAGTCCGATGTTGTGCTGCCCGTGCTGCAGAGTGCAGGGCGACTGCCAGGCAACCGATGCGCCGGCGCCCGGTGCCAGCCCGGCGCGTTGCAGGTCGGCGGGTTCGATCAGCTCGCTCAGGTCGCGAGTTGCATCGGCGACCCGGCGCGCCTGCTCCGCGAATGACGGGTCATCGGCCAGCAGCCGGTCGTAGTCCTTGACCATCAGGCCACAGGCACTGGCCGTGCTGAGCACGCATTCGGCACCGGCATCGAGCAGCTCTGCACAGGCCTCGATATTGCGTCTCGCCTGGTCGAGTGCTGCCTGCGTGCGCCCCAGGTGGTGACTCAGCGCGCCGCAGCAGACCTCGCCGCGCGCGCGGACCGTCGCGATGCCGAGCCGCTCGAGCACCCTGGAGGCTGCCGCGTTGATCGCGGGCGCGAGCCCCGGCTGCACGCAGCCTTCGAGCAGAATCACGCGGCGACTGGTGCGACCGTCGCCCGGATGGAACTGCCTGGCAGCCTGCGCTGTCGCCGGTGGCGTGACGATCGGCCCGGAAGTGCCGACCGCAGGAGATGGCCAGTCGTCCCGTTTACCGCGGGGCAGCCTGGCGCGCATCGACGCCGGCAGCAGCGGCCGCATCCAGCTGCCGACGCGCAGCAGCGACTCGAATACCCGGCGTCGCCCGAGTATCGCCGCCATCGTGAACCGCAGGGCGCGCTCACCGATCGGGCGACCGATGCGTTCCTCGGCCAGTTCGCGACCCAGGTCGATGATGCGGCCGTACTGCACGCCGGATGGGCAGGCCGTCTCGCAGGCGCGACAAGTCAGGCAGCGATCAAGGTGCGCCAGCGTCTCCTTGCCGGCGGGCCCACCCTCGATGAGCTGCTTCACGAGGTAGATACGCCCGCGAGGACTGTCCAGCTCGTTGCCGAGGATGCGGTAGGTGGGGCAGGCAGGCAGGCAGAACCCGCAGTGTACGCAGGCGCGAAGCAGGTCCTGGGCCTCGCGACCACGCGCGGTACCTTCGAGTGCGCCTGATGGTCTCGAGTACATCGTGCTAGACGTCCGCGTACATGCGGCCGCGATTCAGGATGCCGGCGGGATCGAAAATCCTCTTCAGCGAACCATGCAGGCGCATCGATGCCTCGGCCGGTCGCGTGAAGACCGTGTCGGCGGCGCCATCGTGCCGAAAAAGTGTCGCGTATCCGCCGGCGACCGCGGCTGCGTCGAAGACGTGGCCCGATTCGAGCGCATACCATCGCTGCAGCCCGTTCCACTCGATGAGCGGCTGCGCCCTCATCAGCAGCGCGGACGCTGCAGCGGGCACGTGAAGGCGCCACAGCGGCACGCGGGTCGCGAAAAAAGGATGCGTGTGCTCGCGAATCGATCGCCACAATCCGGCGCCATCGTCCACCGGCGTGCCGCCGATGCGTCGCTGCACGTCATCGAGCGTGCGCTCGGTTCCCTCGAAGCGCAGCGCCAGCAATCCGGCGCACCAGCAGCTTGCCGTGAGCGGCATGGCCGTGCCGGCGAGTCGCCCGAGTTCCACCAGGGCGTCCTCGGCGTTGCGCTCGAGCGACAGCGTCCGCGACGCCGGCGGGCACGGCAGCACCTTCAGCGAGACGTCGAGCAGGACGCCGAGCGTGCCGAATGCGCCAGCCATGCTGCGTGCGACGTCGTAGCCCGCGACGTTCTTGATGACTTCGCCACCGAAGCGCAGCACTCGCCCGTCGCCGGTCAGCACCCGGATACCGAGTACGTAGTCCCGCAGCGGGCCGAAGGCGACCCGGGCCGGCCCGGCCAGGCCGCAGGCGACTGCCCCGCCTATGGTGGCCGACTCGCCGAAAGACGGCGGCTCGAACGGCAGGCGCTGCTCCTGCGCGGCCAGCGTTGCCTCGACTACGCACAGCGGCGTGCCGGCCCGCGCGGTGATCACCAGCTCTGCCGGATCGTAAGAAACGATGCCCGCATGGCTGGTCGTGTGCAGGTCTGCGGCTGGCGCATGCCGCCCGAGGAAGCGCTTTGTGTCACCGCCGACGATCCGCAGCGGCGTTCCGCGTGCGGTCGCCTCGCGCACTTGCTCGGTGAGTTCCGTCGTGGCGTCGTGGTCAGCCATCGTTCAGAAGCGTGGCAGGTGTGAGTGGGGCAGCTTGCCGCCGTGCACCCGCATCGCCCCGTAGTCGGCGCAGCGTGCAAGCGTCGGCACCGCCTTGCCCGGGTTCAGGCGGCCCTCGGGATCGAACACGCGCTTGATCGCGTGGAAGACCTCGAGCTCCGCCGATCCGAACTGCGTGCACATCGGACCGAGCTTCTCGACGCCGACGCCGTGCTCGCCGGTGACGGTGCCGCCAACGGCGACGCACAGCTCCAGGATGTCGGCCCCGAGCCGCTCGGCTCGACTGAGCTCGCCGGGACGCCCGGCGTCGAACAGTATCAGCGGGTGCAGGTTGCCGTCTCCGGCATGGAAGACGTTCGCGACCGACAAGCCCGCTTCCGACGACATCTGCGCGATGCGCCCGAGGACGTTCGCGAGGTGGCGGCGAGGGATGGTGCCGTCCATGCAGTAGTAGTCGGCGGCCAGGCGGCCGACGGCCGGGAATGCCGACTTGCGGCCGGACCACATGCGCGCCCGCTCCGCCGCGTCCACCGCGACCCGCGCGCTGGTGGCGCCGCAACGGGTGAGCAGGTCCGTGACGGTGTCCAGCTGCGCCCGGACGTCGTGCTCGAGACCGTCGAGTTCGCATAGCAGGATGGCCGCGGCTTGCGGCGGGTAGCCGCAATGCGCGAACGCCTCGGCTGCCCTCAGCGCGGGTCCATCCATCATCTCCAGACCGGCCGGCACGATGCCGGACGCGATGACGGTCCCGACCGCTTCGGCGCAGCGCGCGACATCGTCGAACGACGCCATGACCAGTTCGACGCGCTCTGGCAGCGGCACCAGCCGGACCGTTGCTTCGACGACGATGCCGAGCATGCCCTCGGAACCCGTCAGCAGCGGCAACAGCGAAAGTCCCGGCGCTTCACCCAGCGGTGAGCCGACCGTGATGAGTTCCCCGTCCCAGGTCGCGACCACCAGCTCGAGCAGGTTGTGGACCGTCAGGCCGTACTTGAGGCAGTGGACGCCACCGGAATTCTCCGCGACGTTGCCGCCGATGGTGCATGCGAGTTGCGACGACGGGTCCGGCGCGTAGAAGAGCCCGTGCGGGGCCGCGGCGTCCGAGATCGAGAGGTTGGTGACGCCGGGCTGGACCCGTGCGAGGCGCCGTCCGGCATCGACTTCAAGAATACGGTCCAGTCGCGACAACACCAGCAGGATGCTGCCTTCGACCGGTAGCGCGCCCCCGGACAGGCCAGTGCCGGCGCCCCGCGCCACGACCGGAACGCCGCCGCGGGCAGCGATCCGCAGCACGGCGAGCACCTCATCCACACTGCCGGGCAGCACGACGAGGTCGGGTGTGAGCCGGTGGGTGGCGAGCGCGTCGCATTCGAATGCGACACAGGATTCGGGTGCCGAGAGGACGGCGTCCGGGCCGAGTGCAGCCCGGAGTTGGCGGATCAGCGTCGTGTCAGGCCTCACGTGCCAACGTTACGACACCTTCGGCCGTGCCGACCAGCAGGATATCTGCGGGTCGGCGCGCGAACAGGCCCACCGTCACCACGCCAGGAACCTGGTTCAGCTCGGTTTCGAGCGCTGCCGGGTCGGCAATGTCGAGTCCGTGCACGTCCAGGATGTGGTTGCCGTTGTCGGTAACGAAGCCCTCGCGGAGCATCGGCCTGCCGCCCAGGCGTGCAAGTTCCCTCGCCACCAGCGAGCGCGCCATCGGTATGACCTCGACCGGAAGCGGGAAGCGGCCGAGCCGGTCAACCACTTTCCTCTCGTCCACGATGCAGACGAACCGGCGGGAAGCGGCCGCGACGATCTTCTCCCGGGTCAGTGCGCCGCCGCCGCCCTTGACCAGTTCGAGCGAGCGGGTCGCCTCGTCGGCCCCGTCCACGTACACGCCGAGCTCGCCGGCGTCGTTCAGGTCGAGCACTTCGATGCCGAGGGCTCGAAGCCGCTTCGTGCTGGCTTCCGAGCTGGAGACCGCGCCCGCGATCCTGTCCCTGAGCGGGGCGAGGGCGTCGATGAAGAAGTTGACCGTCGAACCCGTGCCGACGCCGACCACCGCGTCGTCGCCGACGAACTCGAGCGCCGCTTCCGCCGCGCGCTGCTTCTGGAGATCCTGCGCCATCGTCTTTGCCTCCCCCCAAAACAACTGTGCCCGCTTTCGCGGGCACAGTCGTCAAGCTTCAGTACGAAGCTTACTTCTTCTTCTTGGCCGCGGCCTTCTTCTTAGCCGGAGCCTTCTTCGCCTTAGCCTTTTTCTTCGCTGCCATTTTCATTTCTCCATGTCGGGTTAGTCCGGGCGCAGTATTTACCCAATTCAAAACTCAATTGCAATAGGCAGGTAAATTATTTTTCTTGCTCGCGTGACGTACTCGTGATTGTCGCCCGGCATCAGCAGAGAGTGTCGCAACGCGCTCGCGCTGCGAATGCAGGCATTCGCTCATGCGAGAGAAAGAATGAAACGCCACTCTTCACGCGTCACCGGCGTGATCGAGAGGCGGTTGCCGCGACGCAGGATCAGCATCTCCGAGAGCGCTCCGTGCGCATGTTTGCGCAACGTTTCGAGGCCGATCGCGGGCTCGATGCGCCGCTCGAGCCGCACGTCCACGCTGTACCAGCGTGGCGAATCCGGATCACTCGAAGGATCGAAGTAGCGGTGCTTGCGGTCGAGCGCGGCGGCTTCCGGATAACCCGCGCGCACTACCCGCACCACTCCTGCGATGCCCGGTTCGGCGCAGCTCGAGTGATAGAAGAATCCCTGGTCGCCCTTGCGGATCGAGTCACGCAGGAAGTTTCGCACCTGGTAGTTGCGCACGCCGTCCCAGGCTGTCGTCGCATCCTTGCACCGCGCGAGGTCGTCCACGCCGAAGGTGTCGGGCTCGGATTTGAAGAGCCAGTAGTTCACGCGGGGTCCTCCTGCGGTCGCCGAGCCGCGTTGCGGCGTGGCATGACTATGGCCGTTTCCGTGACGATGACATCGAGCGCCACGTCCCAGGGTGAGGGCTCGATACGAGCTGTTTCCTGGCAGCCGAACGCGATGCCGACCAGCCTCGGCCGTCGCCAGGCACGATCCCGGTCGCGTCGTCGCCGGAGTGCCCGGTCGTAGTAGCCGGCACCCATGCCGAGGCGATTGCCCTCGCGATCAAAGCCGACCAGCGGGACGAGGATCACGTCGAGGCACCGTGGCGGCAACCATTCGCCGGAACTGGCGGCGGGTTCCAGGATGCCGAACGCGGCAGCGTTGGGCCGCAGCGGGCAATCGGGTCGCAAGCGCACGAAACGCATTCGTCCGCGCCGACGACTGGCCAGCTGCGGCACGTAGATTTCAGTTCCGGACTCGAGCGCCTCCGTGATTGCACCAGCGAGGCTCACTTCGCCGGGCATGGCGAGGTAGGCGGCTACGCGCCGACCGGGGCGGAAGACGTGCAGGCGTCTCAATGCGGCGAGGATTGCGGCCTCGGCGGCAACGCGCTGTGCGCGCGACAGCCCGAGCCGCAGCGCGCGGAGCCTGCGACGCTCGGCGCGAATCTCTGCGGTCGGCTGCGCCATGCGTCGGGGTCGTCCGCCAGTGGGAAGGGGATGGCGCCACCCGCCTGTGCCGTCACGGACCATTGCTCTCGACATGGAGCAATAGGCGGGGAAGGCCACAGCACCTCAGGCTTCCCGCTCCAGGCGGACTTGCACAACGGTGCCGGCTGGCCGGCTCCCCAGGGTATTAAACATACGGTCGAGAGGTAACCCGGACCGTGTCGAACACCGCAGGCGGCGCCAAATCGTCGAAGGGCGAGCCAGGTCGTCCTTCTATAGTTCCAGTTGCTGCCCCCGCTCGAGCGCGGATTCGACGCGCTCGCGCAGGACGCGCAGGCGCGCCCCCACGTCGCCGTCGACCGTCGAGCCCTGTCGACGCAGCTTGATCAATTCGTTCGCGAGGTTGAGCGCCGAGATCACGGCGATCCGCTCGAGTCCGGTTACCTTGCCCGAGTCGCGCACCTCGCGCATCTTGGCGTCGAGGTACTCCGCGGAGTCGAGCAGGTCGGCGCGTTCCTCGGCCGGGCAGGCGACCTGGTACTCACGGTCGAGCAGTCTCACGCCCACCCGTGTCACGCGTTCTTCGCTCATGCGCCGTGCTCCATTGCCTTCAGGCGTCCGATCATCGCCTCGACCCGCGCACGGACCTGTTCGTTCTTCTGCAGCAGGTTTGCGCGCTCGGTCATAAGGGTGTCCTGCCGCTGCCGGAGCGCGCGGTTCTCTTCCTTGAGCTGGCCCACGGTGGCGACGAGTTCGTCCACGCGGCGCTCAAGGCGACGCAACTCGGCGTCGATGGCGGATCTTGCGGCGGTCTCGGTCATGCGCGGAACTATAGGGCTGCACCCGTGCGGAATCAATTGAGCCGGCGCCCGGCAGGCGCGCGATGTTACGATAATCACGATGACCGAACCCGCCAGATTCGACGAGGTCGCGCAAGCGCTCGCCGCCGCGGGCTCGGCCGTGCACGCCTCCGAGGCCCACGGCTGTCTTTGCGGGGCCGCCTGCGTCCGGCGGGACTACGGTCTGGCGGAGTGGAAGGACGAGATATTCCCGGACGGGGCCGATAAAGACGACGATCTTCTCGCGACGCTCCGGGCGCGCACCGCGGCGGCACTCGCCGGGGGACAGATGGAATTCGAGCCGTTGCTTCCCGACGACGAGCAGTCGCTCGCTGTTCGCGTCGACGCGCTGAGTGCCTGGTGCCACGGCTTCCTGTACGGATTCGGCGCCGCGGGGACGGCCGGCGGGGTGCAGCTTCCGGGCGACGTTGCCGAGGTACTTTCCGATCTTGCGAAGTTCTCACAGGCCGGGGCAGTCGGATCCGAGAGTCCCGGGGTAGAGGAGGACGCCTATTTCGAACTCGTCGAGTTCGTGCGTGCGGCGGTCCAGCTCGTTTACGACGATCTCGCCGCGCAGCGTGCGAGCCAGCCACCACCCAGCTCCGGTCACTGATCCACCATGACATTGAGGAAAGACGAGTTTGCGCGCAGGCGCCGCCAGTTGATGCGCATGATCGGCAAGGGCGGCATCGCCATCCTGCCCGCCGCCACCGAGAAACAGCGCAACAACGACGTTCACTACAATTATCGCCCGGACAGTGATTTCCACTACCTGACCGGATTCGACGAACCGGAGTCGGTCGCCGTGCTGGTGCCCGGGCGTGCCCAGGCCGAATACATACTGTTCGTGCGCGACCGCGACCCGCTGCGCGAGACCTGGGATGGCAGGCGAGCCGGCACCGACGGCGCCACTTCCGACTACGGCGCGGACGACGCGTTCCCGATCGGCGACATCGACGACATCCTGCCGGGCCTGATGGAGCAGTGCAGCCGGGTCTACCACACGATGGGCATCCATCCCGAGTTCGACCAGCACGTGATCGGCTGGGTGAACACGCTGCGCGGCCAGGCCAAGCAGGGCATGCACACGCCGCAGGAATTCGTCGCGCTCGACCACCTGCTGCACGACATGCGCCTCTACAAGAGCCGCACCGAACTCAAGGTGATGCGTCGTGCGGCCCAGATATCGGTCGCCGCACACATCCGTGCGATGAAGGCCACCCGGCCGGGCATGCACGAGTACGAGGTGATGGCGGAGCTGCTGCACGAGTTCCACCGCCATGACGCCGACATCGCCTATCACCCCATCGTCGGCGGCGGCGCCAACGCCTGCACGCTGCATTACCACCAGAACAACGCCGAGCTCTGCGACGGTGACCTGCTGCTGATCGACGCCGGATGCGAGTATCGCTACTACGCCTCCGACATCACGCGGACCTTCCCGGTCAACGGCCGGTTCTCGCCCGAGCAGCAGGCGGTGTACGAGGTCGTGCTGGAAGCCCAGGAGGCTGCCATCGCCAGCGTCCGTCCCGGGAACCACTGGAACGATCCGCACGACGCGGCGGTCCGCGCCATCACCCAGGGACTGGTTCGCATCGGGCTGCTTAAGGGCCGCGTGCCCACGCTGATCAAGTCGGAGGCCTACAGGAAGTTCTACATGCACCGTACCGGCCACTGGATCGGCATGGATGTGCACGATGTCGGTGACTACAAGGTCGGCGACGAATGGCGGGTGCTGGAACCCGGGATGTGCATGACCGTGGAACCGGGCATCTACATCCCGGCGGGCACCCGCGGCGTGCCGAAGCGCTGGTGGAACATCGGCGTGCGGATCGAGGACGACGTGGCGGTCACGGCCGACGGCAACGAGATCCTGACGGCCGGGTTGCCGCGCACGCCGGCCGAGATCGAGCAGTTGATGTGTTCCTGATGCGACCATGACTGATCCGGTTCGACGCCTTGACTGCGACCTGGCCATCGCCGGCGGCGGGCTGGTCGGCGCGTCTCTGGCGCTGGCACTGGCGCCGACCGGTTTGCGTATCGCAGTCATCGAGGCGGTCACCCCGGGCGCCAGCGGGCACCCCAGCTACGACGAGCGCACCACGGCGCTTGCCAACGGCACGGTGAGGACCTTCCAGGGCCTGGGCGTATGGCGGCAAATGCAGCGTGAAGCGACGCCCATCCGCCGGATCCACGTATCGGAGCAGGGCAGGTTCGGCGTTGCGCGCATCGACGCGGCCGAGCAGGGCCTGGAATCGCTGGGCTGCGTGCTGCCGAACCGCGTGATCGGCGCTGCGCTCTGGGACGCCTTGCGCTCTGCGGCCGGCGTCGAGGTCATCACACCGGCGAACGTGGTCTCGACCACGCTCGAGGACAGCGCGCGGGTGCTCGCGGTAGGGCGCGACGGCAGTCCGATCGAGATTCGCGCGCGCCTGGTCGTAGCGGCTGACGGTGCGCGATCGGCGGTCCGCGAGCAGGCAGGTATCGCATCCGAGCGATGGGACTACGGCCAGACTGCGATCGCGACGACCATGACGGCACAACGCTTCCACGACCACGTGGCCTATGAGCGATTCACGCCCGACGGCCCGATTGCAGTACTGCCGCTGGCCGACGGAAGGTGCGGCGTGGTCTGGACGCGCAGGCCCGAGGAAGCCGTGCGACTGCTCGCGCTGCCCGATGCGGAGTTCCTGGCCGAGTTCCAGGCGGCATTCGGGTTCCGACTGGGGCGAATGCTCAAGGTGGGTGCCCGGTATTCATATGAGCTGGCGATGTCCCGGTCCGAGCGGCATGTCGGGCCGCGGATTGCGATCGTCGGCGCGGCTGCACAGGGGCTGCACCCGATTGCCGGCCAGGGATTCAACCTCGGACTCCGCGATGCGGCCTGCCTCGCCGAGGTGATTGCGGACAACCTCGCCGCGGGTTGCGCGGACATTGGCGACGCGGCGTTGCTCGGTGGCTACGCGTCGTGGCGCGAGCAGGACCAGAGGCGCATCGTCGCGTTCACCGACGGGCTCGTGCGCCTGTTCGGCACGCCGCTCGGGGTGATGCGTGGGCTCAGGAGCGCGGGTTTGCTGGCCTTCGACATATTCCCGCCGGCCAAGGCCGCGATGTCGAGGTTGAGCGTTGGTGCCGCGGGAAGGGTGCCGCGGCTCGCACGCGGCGTGCCACTCATCGGTCACGGGCCGTGAACCTCGGTCGGCGTCTCGATTTCGACGTTGTCGTCATCGGCGGCGGCATGGTCGGGCTGTGCATCGCCGCGCTGCTCGCGCAGGACGAGCAGTTGGCCGGCTGGCGGATCGCCGTGGTCGAGCCATCGGCGCCGCGGCCACCGGCTGACGACTCGGTGGACCTGCGCGTATCGGCGCTGTCGCGGGCCTCCCAGCGGGTGCTCGGCGCGGCCGGGGCCTGGGCGGCGATTGCACCGCACGCCTGCCCCTATGAGCGCATGGTCGTCTGGGATGCCGCGAGCACGCCCGATGCGCGCGATGCGCTGCGATTCGACGCGGCCGAGACCGGCGAACCCGATCTCGGCCACATTGCCGAAAACCTTCGCGTGCAGTGGGCGCTGGCCGAGGCTCCGGCGCTACGGGCCATCACGCGACTGCGCGACAGGCTCGAAGGCCTCGAGTTCGGCCACGACTCGGCCAAGCTGGTGCTTGGCGGTGGGCGCAGCGTCACCGCCGGACTGGTTGTTGGCGCAGACGGCGGCCAGTCGAGGACCCGCGAACTGTGTGGCATCGGCCGCGCAGGCTGGGCCTACGGTCAGACAGCCGTGGTTGCGCACCTGCGCACCGAGCGGCCTCATGCGAGCACGGCGTGGCAGCGATTCCTGCCGGAGGGACCCATCGCCTTCCTGCCGCTTCGCGACGGTCGCGTCTCGATGGTATGGACCACCACACCCGAAGCGGCTGCGACGATCATCGAGGCGGAGCCTGCCGAGTTCAATCGCCAGGCCACCGAGGCCAGCGGTCGCGTGCTGGGCGGCGTGGTGCTCGACAGCGGTCGCGCCGGGTATCCGCTCGCACTCTGGCATGCGCGCGAGTACGTGCGCCCGCGCCTGGCTCTGGTCGGCGATGCAGCGCACACGATTCATCCGCTGGCGGGACAGGGTGTCAACCTCGGGTTCCTGGATGCCGCGTCGCTGGTCGAAGTACTGGCCGACGCCGCCGGATCGGGTAGCGATCCGGTCGGCAACCGTGCGCTGCGTCGCTACGCGCGCTGGCGGCGTGCCGAGAATGCCGTGCTGCTCGGCACGACGGACACGTTGAATCGACTGTTCGGCGAGCGCAGCGTCGGTATTGCAGCTGCACGCAGGCTCGGGCTCGCCCTCGTGTCCTCGCAGCCGGCCGTGCGCCGCGCGCTGGTGCGGCGCGCGCTGGGCCTGGCCGGTGACCTGCCAGCCATCGTTTCGCTCCCGGGGAGTCCGCAATGACCGAAGCTGACTGGCAGAAGGACCTGTACACGCAGGCAGCCCCTGAACTCGGCAACCAGTACCGCGACGATCCATTGCTCGGCTCCTGGCTCGCGCGGGTCCTGCCGGGGGATGTGCATCGTGCGCTCGCGCCGGAACTCGACGAGCTGGGCATGGCCGCGGGTGGCGGACTGTACACGATGCAACTTGCCGACAGGCTGAACGAGCCGCGCCTCGTGCAGTGGGATGCCTGGGGCAATCGAGTGGACTCGGTCGAAGTGACGCCGCTGTGGCGGGAAGCCGAGCGACTCGCGACCAGGCACGGGCTGGTCGCCACCGCCTACGAAGGCGAGTACGGGCGCCACGCGCGCATCGCCCAGTTCGCGAAGGTGTACCTGTTCCACCCATCCTCGGACGTGTACACGTGCCCGCTCGCGATGACTGACGGTGCCGCGCGTTCGCTGATCGAATCAGGCAACAAGGCCCTGGTCGAGCGCGCATTGCCACGCCTGATCTCGCGCGACCCTGCGACCGCGTGGACCAGCGGCCAGTGGATGACCGAGACCACGGGCGGCTCCGACGTCGGGCGCTCGCAGACGCGTGCCGTGCTCGAGGGCGACGGCTGGCGGTTGTACGGTCGCAAGTGGTTCACCTCTTCCGTTGCTTCGCAGATGGCGCTGACGCTGGCGCGACCCGAGGGCAACGAACCGGGCGGCAAGGGTCTCGCGATGTTCTACGTCGAAGTGCGCGACGCCGAGGGTCGCCTGAATGGCCTGCGGGTGGACCGGCTGAAGGACAAGCTCGGCACGCGCAAGGTGCCCACCGCCGAGCTGATGCTGGAGGGTACCCGTGCCGAACTGGTCGGCCAGGCATTCAACGGCACGCGCGCGATCGAGCCGATGCTGGTCGTCACGCGGATGTGGAACAGCGTGTGCGCGATCGCGGCGATGCGCCGTGGACTCGCGCTTGCACGATCGTATGCCGCACGGCGGGAGGTCTTCGGGCAGCCGCTTGCGAAACAACCACTGCACCTGGACACGCTGGCCGCCATGGAGGCCGAGACCTGGGGCGCGTTCCTGATGACGTTCCTGCTGGTGGAACTCGCGGGACGACAGGAGCGCGGCGAGATCGACGATGGGCAGCGCGCGCTGTTGCGGCTGATCACGCCATTGACCAAGCTGATCACGGGCAAGCAGGCAGTCGCAGTCGTGAGCGAGGCGATCGAGAGCTTCGGGGGCGCCGGCTATGTCGAGGACACGGGCCTGCCGGGACTGCTGCGTGACACGCACGTGCTGCCGATCTGGGAGGGCACGACGAACGTGCTGTCGCTGGACGCGCTGTTGCGCTCCGACCTCAATGCCGGGCTCGCCGCACTGATGGGACGGGCGTCATCCTGCCTGAGGTCACTCAAGGAGCCGCGGCTCGCCGCGGCGGGGCGCAACGCGGTCGCCGCACTGGAGCGCGCGGCGCTTTGGCTCGAGTCGGGCCAGGACCGGGAAGTGCTGCAATCCGGCGCCCGGCGGCTGGCGATGACGCTCGCGCGCTCGTTGCAGCTCGCGCTGCTCTGCGAGCATGCACAGTGGATGTTGGATCGCGACGGCGACCGGCGGGGATATGCCGCGGCGATGCGCTACTCGCGGCTGCCGGTCGACCTGATGCACGAAGTGGACCCGGAGCTGGACCGAACCCTGCTGCTGTGAGCGCGCAGGGGCTGCGACTGATGGAGAATGTCGAATGAAGCTCGAGAAGCGGTTCCCGGAAAAGCGCGTACTGATCACGGGCGCCAACAGCGGCTTCGGCAAGGCGATGGCCATGCATTTTGGCCGCAACGGGTGGCGCGTGGCGGTCACGGGGCGTCGGCCAGACGCGGTCAACGCGGCTGCCGCGGACGTCCGCAAGGCTGGTGCCGCCGAGGTGCTCGAGATCATCATCGACGTCGCGAAGGCGGAGGATTTCGAGGCCGCGGCACGGCGTGTCGAGGAGCAGTGGGGAGGCCTCGACATCCTGGTGAACAACGCCGGCATCCTCGACTCCGCCAAGCTGCACGAGATCACGCTCGAGCAGTGGCATCGCATCGTCGACATCAATTTCTGGGGCGTCGTATACGGCTGCCATGCGTTCGTGCCGATGTTGATCCGGCAGAAGAGTGGCTACGTACTGAATATGGCGTCGTCGGCAGGGCTGTTCGCGTTGCCCGAAATGGCGCACTACAGCGTTCCCAAGGCGGCCGTCATTGCGCTGTCGGAAACGATGAAGGCGGAACTGGGCCGGTACGGAATCGGGGTGACCGTTTCCTGTCCGGCCGCATTCAAGTCGGACCTCCTCAAGGATGGCGTCGACGTGACCCGCAGCGTCACGCTTCGCTCGCTGGACAAGGACCAGCAGACTGGTCGGCACACTTCCGAGTCGGTCGCCGCGCACGCGATCCGCAACATGGAGCGCAACCACCTCTACGACATCGCGCACGACTCGATGGAATTTCTCTGGTTCATCAAGCGGCTGATGCCGGAGACCATCTATCGGCTGTTTGCGTGGATGTACGCCAACAGGAAGTGGCGCTTCAAGGACGAATGATCGGCATCCGCCATCGGTCAGGCCGCGTGGACAGCGCCTAGTCTTCGAGCAGGCTGCGCAGCATCCACGCGGTTTTCTCGTGCACCTCGAGACGCTGGGTCAGCAGGTCGGCCGTCGGCTGGTCGTTGGCTTTCTCCACGAGCGGGAAGAGCCTGCGGGCGGTGCGGGCGGTGGCCTCCTGGGCCTCGACGAGATGGCGCACCATCCGGGTCGCCTTTGGTACGCCCTCGACCTCCTTGATCGAGGCGAGCTTGGTGAACTCCCTGTAGGTTCCTGGCGCGGGATGGCCCAGCGCCCGGATCCGCTCGGCGATGACATCGAGTGCGTTCCACTGCTCCGTGTACTGCGCCATGAACATCTGGTGCAGGGTATTGAACTGGGGACCCGTGACGTTCCAGTGGAAGTTGTGGGTCATCAGGTACAGCGTGTAGCTGTCCGCCAGCAGGCCCGAAAGGCCACTTGCAATCTTCTCGCGCTCGGCAGCACTGATGCCGATGTCGATCGAACCGGCAATCGCCTTGGTGCTCTTCTTCGTCCTGGCCATAATTGAAACTCCTTTGCTGGGCGTGGTCAGCCGGCCGCGTTGTCAGGCGTGCCCGGCGAATTCGAGATCCCCGGGGACAACCGACGGCGCAGCAATGTCGCGTAGGTCCTCATGGTGACGCCATCGCGGCCAGGATTCCAATCGGCAGTTCCTCTTGGCGGCATAGGCAGATTCTCTGCGAAGGCAGTACCCGAGCGAACTTGCAGCTACCTGCCGCGCCCTAGTCCCTCGTGATCTCCTCGTTCGGGGGCCATGCTCCTGCATCTATCGTGTCGCGGTACGCATGCCAGGTCGCGTGGCCGATCAGCGGCAGCGTCAGGCCCAGCCCCGCCATTATCCAGGCGAAGCCGCTGCTGCGCTGGTGCCCGATGAACAGCAGTGCGAAACCGGGCGCCACCGCGAGGACTATGCAAGCCGCCCAGACCGCCATCGCGGGCTTGTTGCGCAGCACCGCGTTGATGCTGGTCACCACCGCAGTGACGGTATCTGCCTTGCGGTCCACCAGCATCGGCAGGGAGAACGCAGCGGCCGAAAACACGATCGCCGCGAAGATCGAGCCGATCGCGCTACCGATGCCGAAGAACGACAGGTAGTCGCTCCAGTCCGGCGACTCGCCGATTGGAAAAAACACGTGCACCGCTGATCCCGCGCGGGCCCAGACCAGGAACACCACCATCAGCATCAGCGCGAACACCATCAGGTTGCCGAAAGAGCGTCGTTCCTCGCGCAGGCAGCGGCGCAGCGAAGGCGTTTCGCCGCGCTCCAGGTGGATGCTTATCACGTAGGTGCCGACTGCAAGCACCGGGGACACCAGGATGAAGCCGGACACCAGGGTCAGCAGTTCCCAGTAGCCCCCGAACCTGATTGCGATCTGCGCGAGCGCGAGGCTCAGGACGACGATGATGAGCCCGTAAGTCAGGCTTTGCCGCGGCGCGGACCACATGTCGCGCCAGCCGCGCCGCATCCAGCTCAGGGGAGCGAGTGGCGTGAGCGTCCTGCAGGGTGCAACGAATGGCAGCGCTGTTCCGTCACCGGTGTCCTGGTCGTTCTCGTCCATCGTTCCCCCTGGTCGAAGTCGAGCCTCGTGCCGGGCGAGTTCCTGCTCCCGCCAACCCGCATGTCAGGCGCCGAGCGCGTCGATCTTCGCGGCGCAGATGAAGTCGTTCTGCGACAGGCCGCCGATCGAGTGCGTGCCCAGCGCCATCCGGCAATAGTCGTAACCGACCTCGAGGTCCGGATGGTGGTCCTCGGCATTGGCGATCCAGGCCACCGCATTGACGAAGCCGATGGTCTCGTGGAAATTCGCGAAACGCCAGGCGCGGCGCAGCGACTTGCCGTCGTCGGCGATCCGCCAGCCCGGTTGGAGTTCCGCGAGCAACCTGGCCGCATCGGTCGACGACAGCGGTGGGGTGCCGGCGGGGCAGGGGGCGCAGGTGAGATCGCGCAGCTTGCTCATGGTGGTGTCCTCGTGCCGTAGGTGCGTTCGACGTACTGCTCGACGAGCGCCTGGAATTCCTCGGCGATGTGTTCGCCCTTGAGTGTCGGTCCCTTCTCGCCGTCGATGTATACCGGAGCGACGGGTCGTTCACCGGTGCCAGGCAGGCTGATGCCGATGTTCGCGTGCTTGCTTTCGCCCGGACCGTTCACGACACAGCCCATGACAGCGACCGTCATCTCCTCGACGCCCGCGTACTGTCGTCGCCACTCCGGCATTCGCTTGCGGAGATGCGCCTGGATCTTCTGCGCGAGTTCCTGGAAGTACGTCGAAGTCGTGCGGCCGCAGCCCGGACAGGCCACGACCATGGGGGTAAACGAGCGAAGTCCCATGGTCTGCAGCATTTCCTGGGCGACCTGTACCTCGTTCGTGCGATCCCCACCCGGGTCGGGCGTGAGCGAGACGCGGATCGTGTCCCCGATACCTTCCTGCAGCAGCACTGACATTGCGGCCGTGGAGGCGACGATGCCTTTCGAGCCCATGCCGGCCTCGGTGAGGCCGAGGTGCAGTGGATAGTCGCAGCGTACCGCCAGGTTTCGATAGACGCCGATCAGGTCCTGTACGCCGCTCACCTTGCACGAGATCACGATGCTGTCGTGGGGCAGGCCCAGTTCCTCAGCCCGCGCGGCACTGTCGAGCGCCGACACGACCAGCGCTTCGCGGACCACGTCCACCGCGTCGAGCGGCTCGGCGCTCCTCGAGTTCTCGTCCATCAGCCGCGTGAGCAGGTCCTGGTCTAGACTGCCCCAGTTGACGCCGATGCGCACCGGCTTCCCGTGGCGACAGGCGATCTCGATCATCTCGGCGAACTGCGGGTCGCGCTTGCTGCCGCGGCCAACATTGCCTGGATTGATGCGGTACTTCGCCAGTGTCTCCGCACAGGCCGGGTGCTCGCGCAGCAGCTTGTGGCCGTTGAAGTGGAAGTCGCCCACCAGCGGCACATCCATGCCGAACTCGCGCACGCGAGCCGCAATCGCAGGAACGGCCGCTGCGGCCTCCTCGGTGTTGACCGTGACGCGCACAAGTTCGGAACCCGCCAGCGCGAGCGCGCGAACCTGCAGTGCGGTAGCCTCGATGTCCGCGGTGTCCGTGTTGGTCATGGACTGCACGACCACCGGGTGGTCGCCGCCGATCACCACGCGACCGACCCGGACCTGGACGCTGCGCCGGCGCGGCAGCCGACTCATCGGGCGAGCCTGGCCGCGGCCGGGCGCTCGGCGATCCAGCGCTGCACGTTGGCCTCCAGTACGTCGAGCGGTATGGCGCCGCTGCCGAGGACTACGTCGTGGAACGCGCGCAGGTCGAATGCAGGTCCGAGTGTCGACTCGGCGCGGCTGCGCAGTTCCTTGATCTTCAACTCGCCGATCTTGTACGCCAGTGCCTGGCCCGGCCACGAAATGTAGCGGTCGATCTCGTTGACGATGTCGAGTTCGTCCTTTGCAGCGTTGTCCTTGAAGAACTGTATGGCCTGTTCGCGCGTCCATTGCTTATGGTGCATTCCGGTATCCACGACCAGGCGCACGGCGCGCCACATCTCGTAGGTGAGCTGGCCGAACTTGTCGTACGGGTCGGCGTACAGGCCCATGTCCTGCCCGAGGCTCTCGCTGTAAAGGGCCCAGCCCTCGACGAACGCGGTGGCTTCCAGGTCGCGGCGGAACATCGGCAGGTCGCTGAGTTCCTGCGCCAGCGCGATCTGCAGGTGGTGGCCGGGTACGGCCTCGTGGATCGTCAGCACCGGGATCTCGTACTTCGGCCGGCTCTCGGGCTTGTAGAGATTCACGTAGTAATAGCCCGCGCGGCGGCCGTCCAGCCCCGGGCCGTTGTAGTAGGCCGTAGTTGTGTCGGGCGCCGACTGGGCCGGGATGGGCCGCACGCCATAGGGCATCCGCGGCAACCTGCCGAAGTACTGGGGCAACAGCGGGTCGATGCGCTTTGCCATGGCCATGTAGGCCTGCTGCAGTTGCTCCGGATCGGTGTAGTGGAACTTGGGGTCAGTGCGCAGGTAGTGCAGGAATTCCGCAAAGCTGCCCTTGAACCCGACCTGCTCGATGATCTTCTGCATCTCCCCGCGGATGCGCGCGACTTCGCCGAGACCGATCTGGTGGATCTGGTCCGCCGTCAGGTCCGTGGTCGTGAACCATGCGATGCGTTGCTGGTACCAGGCCTCGCCACCGGGCAGTGCCCAGACGCCCACGGAATCCGTGCAGGCGGGAAGGTAGTCCTTGACGAAGTAGTCCTGCAGCCGCCTGTAGGCAGGAACAACCGAGCGCATGATCGCGGCGCGTCCAGCTGCCCGAAGCCTTTCCTGTTCTGCCGCGGGCATGTCCGCAGGCATGCTGCGGAATGGCGCATAGAACGGGCTTGCCTCCGGGTCCGCGACCACCTGCTGCGCGATCTGGTCCGGGACGCGCTGCATGACGACCTTCGGCTGCATCAGTCCGCGGCGCACACCCTCGCGCATCAGCGCAATGTTCTGGTCCACGTAGGGGCCGATTCCGTCGAGGCGGGCGATCCAGTTCTCGTAGTCGCGAGCCGACGAAAATTCGATCAGCCCGGCGAGCTCGCTCACCGTCTGCACGCCGCCGCGCTGGTTGATCGGCATGTACTGGAGGCCCCACTGGTAGGCGTCCACCGATTCCTGGTACATCCGCCGGAAGAGCTTGTGGCTCAGGCGATTCGCGTCCGTCAGCGACGCGGGCGCGATTCCGGCCAGCGTCTTGAGCACTACCAGGTCATTGGCATGGCTCTTTGCGAGCGCCCCGGCCGACAGGTCGGGCCAGCGATCATCGTAGCGGTGGTCGCCGGCATAGGTCGCCGCCAGGGGATCTTGCCGAAGCCCGCGCTCCCACTCGGACTGGAACAGCGAATCCAGGCGCGCGTCGGCGTCGCCAGCCGTGGTTGCCGCGAATGCCCCGGCCGACGTGGCCGCCAGCGCGAGAACCGCGACGAGGGTCCGAAAAAGGGCTCGCATGGGCTGGGGGCTCCGGGAATTCATCAGGGTCGGGGATGTTCCGGCTCCGGGGCCCAATTGACAAGTCGTACCCCAGGGTTGGCTGGCCGAGGCTGTCCCGCTCGGGTACCATTCCGTCACCCATCGCAAGGCCCGTCCGGAGAGAGGGCAGGCAGCCACCATAAATAGGTGCCAGGCACCGATTTTCGGTTGCAGCTTGTTCCGCCGAAGGCGCAACCCGCCCGGAAACGCTCAGGCAAATGTACGGCGGTGCTTGATGGGCTCTGGAGAGCGGCCCCGCGGGGGGCCCACCGAAGGGGTGCGGCGCTGGTTCTCCGGCGCCCGATCTCTCAGGTCACAGGACAGAGGGGCGGCGGGCCTGGGCGGTCCGTCGCCTCTTTTCATTTCTGGCTGCGGGAAATCACACATGGGACTGCGCACTCCGCTCTATGAAACGCACGCCGCAGGCGGCGCGCGCATGGTCGACTTCGGCGGCTGGGACATGCCGGTCAACTACGGCTCGCAGATAGAGGAGCACCACGGCGTGCGCCGCGACGCGGGCATGTTCGACGTTTCGCACATGTGCGTGGTGGACCTGCGCGGGCCGCGGGTCCGCGACCTCCTGCGCCTGGTGCTTGCCAACGACGTCGCGAAGCTGACCGAGCCCGGCAAGGCACTCTATTCCTGCATGCTGCTCGAGAACGGCGGGATCATCGACGACCTGATCGTCTATTACCTCGACGACCACTGGTACCGGATGGTGGTGAACGCGGGCACGCGCGACAAGGACATCGCCTGGCTGCGCCAGCACGCCGACACCTTCGAGGTCTCGGTGGCCCCGCGCCTGGACCTGGCGATGATCGCCGTGCAGGGCCCGAACGCGCGGCAGAAAGCTGCGACGCTGCTCGACCCCGCGCTCGCGGCCCGGGCCATGGATCTCGGGCCGTTCTTCGGCGTGCCGGCCGATGACTGGTTCGTCGCGCGCACCGGCTATACCGGCGAGGATGGCTGGGAAATCATCCTGCCGGTCGGCGCTGCGGCCGCGTTCTGGGAACGCCTGCGGCAGGCCGGCGTGATGCCCTGCGGACTCGGCGCACGCGACACACTGCGTCTCGAGGCCGGCATGAACCTCTACGGCAGCGACATGGACGAGACCGTGTCGCCGCTGGAGAGCGGCCTGGCATGGACCATTGCCTGGGAGCCGCAGGACCGGAACTTCATCGGCCGCGCTGCGCTCGCTGAGCAGAAGGCACGCGGCGTGCCGCGCAAGCAGGTCGGCCTGGTTCTCAGCGACCGGGCCGTGCTGCGTTCGCACCAGAAGGTGATCGTCCCGGCCGTCGGCGAGGGCGAGGTCACCAGTGGCACGTTTTCGCCGACGCTCGAGCGATCGATCGGGCTCGCACGAGTTCCGTCGCAGACGACGGATCGCTGCGAGGTCGAGATTCGCGGGCGACTGCTGGCCGCGACGGTGGTGCGGCCTCCGTTCGTCCGCCACGGGCGGATCGCCATCGCACTTTGAACCATTCTCCCTGGAGCACGTCATGAGCAACGTTCCCGCAGACCTTCGATTCATGAAATCCCACGAGTGGGCCCGGCTCGAAGCCGATGGCACCATCACGATCGGCATTTCCGATCACGCACAGCAGGCGCTCGGTGACCTGGTGTTCGCCGAGGTGCCGGAGCAGGGCCGCAGGGTTGCCGCGGGCGAAGCCTGTGCGGTCGTCGAGTCGGTCAAGGCCGCCTCCGACGTCTACAGCCCGGTGAGCGGCGAGATCGTCGATTCGAATGCCGATCTCGGCGGGCAGCCCGAACTGATCAACCAGGATCCGTACGGCGCGGGCTGGCTGATGCGCGTCCGGCCGGACGACAAGTCGCAGTTTGCGGCGCTGCTCGATGCGGCGGCCTACGAGGCGGCGCTGGCGGCGGAAACCCACTGACCTACGGGTGAGATCATGCCCTTTATCCCGCACACGACGGACGATGTCCGCGACATGCTGGCCGCAATCGGCGCATCGGGCACCGACGCGCTGTTCGACGAGATTCCGCCGGAGCTGCGCTGTGGCGAGCTCGAAGGCATTCCGCCGGGCGCGTCGGAGATGCAGATCGGCCGGTTGATGGCCGAGCGCGCGGCCGAGGACGGACGGCCCCTGAATTTCATCGGGGCCGGCGCCTACGAGCACCATGTGCCGTCGGTCGTCTGGGCCCTCGTCTCGCGGGGAGAGTTCTACAGCGCCTATACGCCGTACCAGGCGGAAGCGAGCCAGGGCACGCTGCAGCTGCTGTACGAGTACCAGTCGATGATGGCGAGCCTGACCGGCATGGACGCCTCGAACGCGTCGCTTTACGACGGTGCGACGGCGCTCGGCGAGGCCTGCCTGATGGCCGTGCGGGCGCACCGCAAGTCGAAATCGGCTCGCATCCTGCTGCCGGCAGCGCTGAATCCGCGGTACCGCGATGTCGCGAAGGCGGTCGCCGGCAACCAGCGGCTTTCATTCGAGCTTCTGGGCTATGACGACCGAGGCGGCCACACTCCAGCGGCGAGCCTCGAGCGCTACCGCGGCGAGGACATTACGGCGCTGGTGATCCAGCAGCCGAACTTCTTCGGCACGCTCGAGGAGGTGGACGAACTCACCGACCGCGCGCACGAGATGGGCATGCTGGTCATTGCGGTGGTCAATCCGGTTTCGCTTGCGCTGCTGAAGCCGCCGGGCGAGTGGGGCGCGCGCGGCGTCGACATCGTCTGCGGCGAGGGGCAACCGCTCGGGCGTGCCGTTGTCGTCCGGCGGTCCGTACTTCGGCTTCATGACGACCAGGATGGAACACATCCGCCAGATGCCGGGCCGCATCATCGGACGCACGGTCGACCTCGACGGCAAGCCCGGTTACACGCTGACGCTGCAGGCGCGCGAGCAGCACATCCGCCGCAGCAAGGCGACCTCCAACATCTGCACCAACCAGGGACTGCTGGTCACGGCGGCTACGATCCACATGTCGTTGCTCGGCGCGCGCGGCCTCGAGAATGTCGCCGCCACCTGCATGGAGCGCAGCGCAGCACTGGTTGATGCGCTGGCGAAGATCCCGGGCGTCCGCGTAGCGTTCGACCGACCGCGCTTCCACGAGGCGCTGCTGGTACTCGATCGTCCGGTGCGCGGCGTGCTCGACGCGCTGGCTTCGCGCGGGATCGTCGGCGGCTTCGATGCGAGCGCGGATTACCCGGCCCTCGGCAACGCGTTGCTGGTCTGCGCCACCGAGACGCGCACCCGGGAAGACATCGAAACCTATGCGCGAGCGCTCCGCGAAATCATGAGCGGCGCCTCCTCCCACGCAGCGTGAGAACCGACATGCTCGAGAAACTGATTTTCGAACACTCAATGCCCGGCCGCAGCGCCGAGGCCCAGTACCCGCGCGAGGTCGCCGAGCCGGTGATTCCGCAGGCACTGCGCCGCAGCAGGCCGCCGGTGCTGCCCGAGGTCTCGGAACTGCAGACGGTACGGCATTTCACGCGGCTGTCGCAGCTCAACTTCTCCATCGACACGCACTTCTACCCGCTCGGGTCGTGCACGATGAAGTACAACCCGCGCGCCTGTAACCAGTACGCGATGCTGCCGGAGTTCCTGTCGCGTCACCCACTGGCGCCGGAACTGACCGGGCAGGGAATCCTGCGCTGCCTGTACGAGCTGCAGGAAATGTTGAAGGAAGTCACCGGCATGCGCGGCGTGTCGCTGACGCCGATGGCCGGCGCCCAGGGCGAGTTCGCGGGCGTTGCGATGATCCGCGCCTATCACCAGGCGAGGGGCGACCTCGCCCGCACCGAGATCATCGTGCCCGACGCGGCGCACGGCACCAATCCGGCGACCGCCACGATGTGCGGCTGCACCGTGCGGGAGATCGTCTCGCTGCCGAGCGGCGACATCGACGTGGAGGCGCTGCGAGCCGCGGTGGGGCCGAACACAGCGGGCATCATGCTCACCAACCCGTCTACCCTCGGCGTCTTCGAACGGCGCATCGGCGAGGTCGCCCGGATCGTCCACGATGCGGGCGGACTGCTCTACTACGACGGCGCCAACCTGAACGCGATCCTGGGCAAGGTCCGGCCAGGGGACATGGATTTCGACGTGATCCACATGAACCTGCACAAGACCTTCTCGACGCCGCACGGCGGCGGCGGGCCGGGGTCCGGCGCGGTGGGCGTGGGTGAGCGCCTGCTGCCGTTCATGCCTGTGCCGCTGGTCGGCCGTGAAGGTGATCGCTACCGCTGGCTCGACGAGCGCGACCTGCCGCAGACCATCGGGCGCCTGTCGGCATTCATGGGCAATACCGGGGTGCTGCTGCGCGCGTATGTGTACATGCGCATGCTCGGCCGCGACGGAATGAGCCGCGTGTCGGAGTTCGCCACGCTGAACGCGAACTATCTCATGGTGCGCCTGGCTGCCGCGGGCTTCGAACTCGCATACCCCGAGCGCCGGGCCGGTCACGAGTTCATCATCACGCTCAGGCACGAGGCCCGGGATTACGGCACGACTGCAATGGACTTTGCCAAGCGGCTGCTCGACTACGGGTTCCACGCGCCGACCACCTATTTCCCGCTGCTGGTGCCCGAGTGCCTGTTGATCGAACCGACCGAAACCGAGTCGAAGCAGGAAATCGACGCATTCGTCGACGCGATGGTCGCCATCCGCGAGGAGGCCAGGACCGACCCGGCAAAACTCAAGGGTGCGCCCTATACGCTGCCGGTCCGCCGGCTCGATGACGTGCGCGCCGCGAAGCAACTCGACGTCGCGTGGAAGACCGCGTGACGGCTCTCATCTGCGGTTCAGTTGCCTTCGACACGGTAATGGTGTTTCCCGGCAGGTTCCGGGACCATATCCTTCCGGATCGCATCCACATGCTGAACGTCGCCTTCCTGGTGCCGAGCATGCGGCGCAATTTCGGCGGCTGCGCGGGAAACATCGCCTGCAACCTCGCCTTGCTCGGCGGCACGGGCGTACCGATGGCGACGGTCGGACACGACTTCGCGCCCTACGAGCGCTGGCTGCGCGCTCGCTCGGTGGACGTGTCCCAGGTTCGCGTGGTGGAAGGCGAGTTCACGGCCCAGGCCTTCATCACCACCGACCTCGATGACAACCAGATCACTGCGTTCCATCCCGGCGCGATGAACCAATCGCACCTGAACCAGGTCTCACAGGTTCCAGGCTGCACGCTTGGCCTCGTGGCCCCGGACGGGCGCGAGGGCATGCTCCAGCACGCGGCCCAGTTCGCGGAAGCCGGCATCCCGATGCTGTTCGACCCGGGACAGGGCCTGCCAATGTTTGACGGCGCGGAACTGCACGATTTCATCGAGAAATCCACCTGGGTGGCGGTCAACGACTACGAGGGCCAACTGCTTTGCGAACGCACCGGGCTGTCGCACGAC
Source organism: uncultured Gammaproteobacteria bacterium (assembly GCA_963793005.1). GTDB lineage: Bacteria > Pseudomonadota > Gammaproteobacteria > Steroidobacterales > Steroidobacteraceae > RPQJ01. The sequence goes on along the minus strand of CAWBYP010000002.1, from coordinate 1,014,883 downwards.
GAGATAGCCAGCCGCGTCCGCGCGCTGGTCGTCACGAAAGGCGCCGATGGCAGTGTCATCCACGCCGGGGGACGGCAGCACGTCATCCCGGCGGCTGCGCCCGAAGCCGTGGTCGACCCCACCGGTTGTGGCGACGCCTATCGTGCCGGGCTGCTGTTTGGCCTGATGAACGGGCTCGACTGGGAAACGACCGGCCGCGTCGCCTCCCTGATGGGCGCGATAAAGATCGCCCACGCCGGAACCCAGTCGCACTCGTTCACGATGGACGAGTTCAGGGATCGCTTCCAGTCCGCATTCGGTCGCGCATTGTGAACCCTGCCCGACTGCGGGCATGGGCCTGGCTTGCGATTGCAGGTACGTTGTTCGCGCTGCCGGCGGCGCGTGCCGAAACGCCTGCCTGGGACAAGACGGTTTCGCGGGTGGCGCCGTCGGTGGTCACCATACAGATCGACCAGGCGCGCGCCTTCGACACCGAATGGAACGAGTCGAGCCAGGCCACGGGCTTCGTCGTCGACGCCGAGCGCGGCCTGATCCTCACCAATCGCCACGTCGTGACCCCGGGGCCGGTAGTTGCGACCGCCGTGTTCCAGAATCGCGAGGAAGTGGAGTTGACGCCCGTGTATCGCGACCCGGTGCACGACTTCGGCTTCTATCGATTCGACCCGTCGAAACTCCGTTATGCGAAGGCCACGGCGCTGCCACTGGACCCGACCGGTGCGCGCGTGGGAGTCGAGATCCGGGTGGTCGGCAACGATGCCGGCGAACAGCTTTCGATCCTCGCCGGCACGATCGCGCGCCTCGACCGCGAGGCGCCTCGCTACGGGGTCGGCAAGTACAACGACTTCAACACGTTCTACATCCAGGCTGCATCGGGGACCTCGGGCGGCTCCTCGGGTTCGCCGGTGATAGACATCAAGGGACATGCGGTCGCGCTGAATGCCGGCGGCAGCAACGGCGCGGCGGCGAGTTTCTACCTGCCGCTCGACCGGGTGCAGCGGGCGCTTCGGCTGATCCAGGCCGGCCAGCCCGTGACACGCGGGACGTTGCAGACGATCTTCACCTACCAGCCCTACGATGAACTCGTGCGCCTCGGCCTCCGGCCGCAGACTGAGGCGGAGGCGCGCAAGGCGGCACCCGGACTCACCGGCATGCTGGTGGTCGGCGAAGTGCAGGCCGGATCCCCGGCGGAGGGGCAGCTGCAGCCCGGCGACATCCTGGTCCGCGTGAATGGCAGGCTCACCGCGACCTTCGACCCGCTGGCCGACGTCCTCGACTCGTCGGTTGGGAAACCCGTGCGACTCGAGCTCGAGCGCGGCGGCGAGCTGTTGGAGCGCAATCTCGTCGTACAGGACCTGAACTCGATCACGCCCGCGCGCTACCTGCAGTTCGGCGACGCGGTGGTGCACGACCTTTCCTACCAGATGGCCCGCCACATGAACGCCCCGCTGCGCGGAGTGTTCGTCGCGAATCCCGGGTATTCGCTGGGCGCGGCTGGCATTCCCCGCGGGGCGGTCATCAGCAATATCTCAGGCCAGGACGTGGTGTCGCTCGAGCAATTCGAGCAGGCGATTGCCGCGCTGCCCGATGGCGTGCGCGTGGCGCTGCGCTATTCGACGCTCGACGATCCGCGCGGCAGCCAGACGCGCGTGATGCGGATGGACCGGCGCTGGTTCGAGACGCTCGACTGCACGCGCGACGATTCTGCAGGCTACTGGTCGTGTCACGACCTCGCCGAGCCACCGCCCGCAGCGCAGCCTGACCCGGCGCGGACATCGTTCGCCACGACCGGCGACCCGCTGGTCGATGGACTGGCGCCGTCGCTGGTGCTGGTCAATTTCGACATGCCTTTCTCGGTGGCCGGCGTAACGGAACGCAGCTACCACGGCGCCGGCGTCCTCGTCGATGCCGGGCGCGGCCTGGTGGCCGTGGACCGCAACACCGTACCGGTCGCCGTCGGCGACGTGCGCCTCACCTTCGGCGGGTCGGTCGAGGTGCCTGGCCGCGTCGAATATGTGCACCCGTTGCACAACGTGGCGATCGTGTCGTTCGACCCGACGCTGCTCGATGGCACGCCGATCCGCGCCGCGACCTTCGATGCGAGGCCGCTGGAGGCGGGCGAGGTGGTGACGGTCGTCGGCCTGACCGGCGACTCGAGGGTGCAGTCGCTCGCGACGTCCGTGGCGTCGGTCGACGACGTGGCTTTCCCGCTGTCGAGAACCCTGCAGTTCCGCGAGGCCAACCTCGAAGTTGCAACCCTGGTGAACGACCCGGTGGGGTTTGACGGCGTCGTCGCCGGACGCGATGGTCGGGTGCGCGCCCTGTGGTCGAGTTTCGCCTACGAGGGCGGGCGAAACCTGTCGCAGGTCAGCCGGGCGATGCCGGCTGCCATCGTCGAGGAAGCGGTCGCAGCGGCAAGGGGAGGCCAGCCGATCTACTCGCTCGAGGCGGAGTTCGAGACCGTGTCGATCGCCGAGGCGCGCAAGCTCGGGCTGCCCGCCGACTGGGTGGCAAGACTCGAAAAGGCCGGAGGCGCGAACCGGCAGCTGCTTCGCATCTCGCGTCTGGTCGCCGGGTCGCCTGCGGTAGCCAGCCTGCGCGACGGCGACCTGCTGCTCGCGGTCAACGGCAGGCCGGTGAGCCGGTTCAGGGACGTGGAACTGGCGACGCAGCTGCCGGCGGTGTCGCTGACCGTGCTGCGTGACGGGAAGGAAATTCATATCGACGTCGCGACGGTCGCGCTCGGCGGCCGGGACATCGATCGCCTGCTGCTCTGGGCCGGCACGGTGCTGCACGCGCCGCACCGGGCGATGTCGGCGCAGCGCGGGATCCCGCCCGAGGGCGTGTTCGTCGCCTACTTCTCCTACGGTTCGCCTGCGACGCGCTACGGGCTGGTCGCGGGACGCCGCATCGTCGAGGTGGACGGCCGTCCGACACCCGACCTCGACTCATTCATCGCGGCTGTTCGCGGGCGACCGGACCGCTCGGCGGTTCGGTTGAAGACCGTCGCATGGAACGGAACCGTCGACGTCGTCACGCTGAAACTCGACCTGCACTACTGGCCCACCTATGAACTGGTGCGGACGCCCGACGGCTGGGTGCGGACCGGGCTCGACTGAATCTATCCGGGCCGGCATCGCCAAAACGGTTTCCGGCTGATCCGCTATCATCCGCGGATGGTTACGGCACGCCTGCCCCAGGAGGAAATCGACCGCGCCGTGGAGGCGCTGCGCGAAGGTGAGGTCGTCGCGTTCCCGACAGAGACCGTCTACGGACTCGGCGCCGATGCCCGGAATCCGGACGCCGTCCGCCGGGTATTCGAACTCAAGGGTCGTCCGGCTACGCACCCACTCATCGTGCACATCGAGCACCAGCGAGCACTCGAGCGCTGGGCCCTGGTCGTTCCCCCCGCAGCGCTCGCGCTGGCTGAAAAGTTCTGGCCCGGTCCGCTGACACTGGTCCTGCGACGGGCGCCGGCCGTGGATCTCGCGGTCACCGGCGGACAGGACACCGTGGCGATACGAGTCCCGGCGCACCCGGTCGCGCAACAGCTGCTGAAAGGATTCGGCAGCGGCATTGCGGCGCCTTCGGCCAATCGGTACGGCCATGTCAGTCCGACCCGGACCGAACACGTCCGCGAGGAATTCGGCGACGCCGTCCGGACGATCCTGGATGGAGGCGACTGCAGGATCGGCCTCGAGTCAACGATCGTCTCATGCGCGGATGCCGTCCCGCGACTGCTGCGGCCGGGCTTCATCACGCTGACGCAACTGCGCGCAGTGGTGCCCGAGGTCGAGGGAACACCTGCGACAGATTCCCCGCGGGTGCCGGGCTCGGATGTGAAGCATTACGCGCCTTCCACGCGGCTCAGCATCGTGACCAGCGCCACGCTCGAGGAAGTTGTCGGCCAGTTGACCGCCGACGGTCGCCGCGTGGCGGTGCTCGCGACGCGACCTCCGCGGACCGCCAACAAGTACATGACCTGGGTGAACGCCGGGCGACGCGCCGACGCCTACGCCCGTGAGCTGTATGTCGGGTTGCGCGCGCTGGACAAGTCCGGCGCCAGCGAGATCCTGGTCGAGGAGGTCCCTGAAGGCGAGGCCTGGGACGCGGTAAGGGACCGGCTGCATCGGGCGGCCTCGGCGGAGAATGTCGTGGCCGTCGATCCGGACATTGCGGCGCTGCGCGCCGAATTCGGCGACGGAATCGGACAGCCGTGATCCGGGGTCGCGGTGCGCATTGAATTCCTGGATCACGTCGCCGGCGCGCGCCAGGCGCGTGGCATTGCAGTAGTCATCGACGTTTTTCGCGCGTTCTCGGTTGCGCCGCACGCGTTCGAGGCGGGCGCGGAGCGAGTGTTCCCGGTCGGCGAGGTTGACGATGCCTTCGAGCTTGGGCGACGTTTTCCGGGAGCAGTGCTCGCGGGCGAGCGGCAGGCGCGCAAGCTGCCGGGATTCGACGCGGGCAACTCGCCGACCGAGATCCGTGCACTGGACCTGCGCGGCAGGGTGCTCGTGCACACGACTCACGCGGGTACCCAGGGGCTGGTCAACGCGTCGCAGGCGGACGAGGTCCTGACCGGCGCCTTCGTGAACATATCGGCGGTCTGCCGCTATGTGCGCGCGCGCGGCGCCGACCTGGTTTCGCTTGTACGCATGGGCCACGAGGCTCGCGAACGATGCGCCGAGGACGATCTCTACGCCGAGTGCCTGGGCCAGATGCTGCGGGGCCAACCGGCGCCCCTGGCCGAGGTGCGCGATCGGCTGCGCAGCGCGCCGGCCGCGCGCAAGTTCTTCGACCCGGCCTGCGACTGGGCACCACGCGACGACTTCGACTACTGCACCGAGGTGGATCGCTTCGACTTCGTGCTTCGCCTCCGGCGAGTGCCCGGACAACCAATTGAACTCGAGCGACTCGCAGCCCCGACTCCCGCGGCATGATCATCCCCGTTGAATTCGTGCTGTTCGGCGTGACCCTGGTGGGCGTCGCGCTCTCGCACGACCGAACGCTCGAGGTGGCGGCCACTGGCCTCGCGGCGATCCTCTGCTGGAAGCTGGGCGTCCTCGACTTCGACGGCGTGCGGGGACTCCCGGGCCTCGCGCGGCATTTCCGCGGCGAGTGGGTGGTACTTGCCAACCTGTTCGGCCTGCTGATGGGCTTTGCGCTGCTGTCCCGTCACTTCGAGGCCAGCCGCGTGCCTGACCTGCTGCCCGACCTGTTGCCCGATGACTGGCGCGGAGGGCTGGTGCTGCTGGCGCTGGTATTCGTGCTGTCGGCGTTTCTCGACAACATAGCGGCTGCACTGATCGGCGGGACCGTGGCCTCGCACGTATACCGGCACAAGGTCCACATCGGCTTCCTGGCGGCCATTGTTGCGGCCGCGAACGCGGGCGGGGCCGGCAGCGTGGTCGGCGACACGACCACCACGATGATGTGGATCGATGGCGTGGCTCCGCGCGAGGTGGTCCATGCTTATGTGGCTTCGGTCGCAGCGCTGATGGTATTCGGCATACCGGCATCGATGCAGCAGCAGCGCTATTCGCCGATCGTGAAGCGTGCGGACCTGCGCATTCACGCGGACTGGGTGCGGGTCGGCGTCGTCGGGTTCATCCTCGCGGTGGCCGTGACCTGCAACGTCGTCGTCAATGTCGAGTTCCCGGAACTGGCGGCGCGCTTTCCGTTCATCGGCGTCTCGGTCTGGGTGGCGTTGCTGGTCGCGGCGCCGCTGCGGGCGCCGGACTGGAAGGTACTGCCCGGCATGCTCAGGGGTACGCTGTTCCTGCTGTGCCTGGTCTTCTCGGCCTCGCTGATGCCGGTGGAGAAGCTTCCTGCGGCGTCCTGGCCGACGACGCTGGGACTCGGCTTCATTTCAGCGGTTTTTGACAACATCCCGCTGACCAAGCTGGCGCTCGAGCAGCGCGGCTACGACTGGGGCGTGCTTGCGTACGCGGTCGGCTTCGGCGGTTCGATGGTCTGGTTCGGATCGTCGGCGGGCGTGGCGATCACGACAGTGTTTCCGCAGGCGCGCTCGGTTGGCCTGTGGCTGCGTTCCGGGTGGCACATCGCGCTCGGTTACGTGGTCGGGTTCGCGGTCCTTCTTCTAACCCTCGGGTGGCGGCCTCATCCATGATCAGCAACGTGGTGTTCGACGTCGGCGGGGTGCTGCTACGGCTACGCTACCAGCCGTTCGTCCGCTACCTGCAGGACGCAGGCGTGGACCTTGCGGACCTGCCGGCATGGCTCACAAGCATCGACCTCGATGCGCACGAGCGCGGTGAGATTACCGGGGAAGAGCTGCTCGACCGGATTGCGGCGTCCGCGGCGCGGCCGCTGGACCCGGACGAACTCGGGCGCCGCTGGCTCGACATGTTCGAGCGAACCGGGGAGATGTTCGATCTCGCGAGCGGGCTCAAGGGCGAGTACCGCGTGTACCTGCTCTCGAACGTGGGCGACCTGCACTGGCGGCATTTCGACGCGACCTATGCTATCGAGGGCGTCGGGCACGGAGCCATCGCGTCTTTCCGGGTCGGTGCAATCAAGCCCTCGGCCGCCATCTACCGCGAGGCCGAACGCCGCTTCGGGCTCGACCCCGCGGCGACCGTGTTCATAGACGACCTGAAGCGCAACATTGCCGGTGCGCGATCCTGCGGGTGGAATGCGATTCACCACGTGAATCCCTCCATGACGCGCAGCGAGTTGAAGGCACTCGGCGTTCGCCTTCCGCCACCGTTCCACGAGGAGTGAGTCGTGCAGGTCGTGTGCCGCCAGTGAGCACTGCCATCCACCGCAGGGTCGAAGCCTGTCGTGCCGGAACCGATCCCACGCTGATCGCGCGGCTCGCATCGGGCTGGGCCGTGATGGGCGACCCGCAGGTGCTGCGCGGCTACTGCCTGCTGCTGCCGGACCCGGTGGTGCCGCAGCTGAACGCGATGGCGGCAGGCTCGCAGGCGCAGTTCCTGTCCGACATGGCAGGTCTCGGCCAGGCAGTGCTCGTGGTCACGGGCGCCTTGCGGATCAACTACGCGATGTTCGGCAATCTCGAGCCCGCGCTGCACGCGCACGTGTTCCCGCGCTACGCGACGGAACCGGGCGACCTCGCCACAGCGCATCCATGGACCTACGACTGGTCCAGGGCGCGAGCGTTCGACGCCGCCGTGGACGGTGAGCTGCTGGCCGCGATTCGCTCCAGGCTGGTGGCCTGAGCCGGCCCGCGACGGATCAGGCTCGCTTCAATTCCCGCACCAGTTCGCCCAGCGACCCGATCGGCGCGGAGCAGGCCATGCCGCGGCACAGGTAGGCAACAGCCCGCTCGCGTGCCTTCTTGGCATCGAGCGATTCGGGCAGCCCGGTTTCGTCGGCCGGAATCGCAACGACAAAGCGTCGCGGGTCCCAGGCCTTGTCGAGTTCCGTGCGCCAGGTGTCGAGATCCACCGGGGCGCCGCGCAGCACCACGATGGCCGGCGGCGAGGTCAGCTCGTCGAGCGCCATCAGCAGGCTGACGTGCGCCTGGGGGTATTTCTCGAGCGCGGGCCACGCGGCGCGCAGCGTGCGTTCGGAAGCGTCGAGGTAGCGTGGCTCCGACAGCAGGAAGCCGAGCCGTGCCAGCACGCGTGCTGCAACGCCGTTGCCGCAGGGCGTGGCGTCGTCGGCAAAGGTCTTCGGCCGGAGGATCAGCTGCTCGTGATCGTCGGCAGTGAAGAAGAATCCGCCGGCCTCCCGGTCCTGGAAGCGCGAGAGCATGGTCTCGGCAAGTTCCACCGCCCACGCGAGCCATGGCCCGTGCCAGCGGGCCTGCAGAAGTTCGAGCAGGCCCCAGGCCAGCGACGCATGATCGTCGAGGTAGGCCGGGAAGCGTGACTGGCCATCGGCGTGCACGGCCAGCAGTCGGCCGTCCACCCAGCACTTCGCACGCAGGAAATCCGCGGCCCGGGCGGCGCAGTCGGCGAGGTCGGCCCGCTCCAACGCGCGCGAGGCCGACGCGAGTCCGGCGATTGCGAGCCCGTTCCATGCGGTCAGGATCTTCTCGTCGCGGCCCGGCCAGACCCGCTGGTTGCGCGCTGCGAGCAGTTTTGCGCGCGCCGAGTCGAGCACGCCTGCTGCGCGCCCTTCATCCAGCTGCGTTTCCTCTGCAACCTGCGCCAGGGCTTTGAACGTATGCAGGTGCCATGCGCCCTCGAAATTGGCATCACGGTCGAGGCCGAAACGGCGGGACAGCACCTGGTACTCAATGGGGTCCAGAAGTTCGCCGGCCTGGCCCGGTGTCCAGACGTAGAACCTGCCTTCGTGGCCTTCGGAGTCCGCGTCCAGCGTCGAGTAGAAGCCGCCTGCCGGGTGCTCCATGTCGCGGCGCATCCAGTCGGCCGTTTCGCCGGCCACGCGCCGGAACAGCGCCTCGCCGGTGGCGACAGTGGCTTGCGCGGCCACGGTCAGCAGCTGGCCGTTGTCATAGAGCATCTTCTCGAAGTGCGGGATCATCCAGTACGCATCGACCGAGTAGCGGCAGAATCCGCCACCAAGCTGGTCGTACAGGCCGCCCTCGGCCATGCGGGTCAGCGTGAGGGTGGCCATATACAGTGACTGCAGGTCGGGCTCGTCGCCATCCGCCGTTGCCCGCCATGCGCGAAGCAGGAACTCGACGTTCATCGGGTGAGGGAACTTCGGCGCGCCGCCGAAACCGCCGAACTGCCCGTCGAAGTCGCGTTGCAGCGCCGCACGTGCCGCTGCGAGCGGTGCGCGCGTGAGCACGATCGCATCGCCAGCGGGCGGAGGGACCAGTTCGCCGAGCACCTTGACCAGCGCAGCGCCCTGGCGATCGACGTCGGCCTGGTGCTCTGGATACCAGGCGGCGACGCGCTCGAGCACCTCGCGGAAGGCCGGCATGCCGTACTTCGGTTGCGGTGGGAAATACGTTCCGCCGAAAAAAGGCCGCTGGTCGCGCGGCGAGAGGAACATCGTCAGCGGCCAGCCGCCACCTCGCTGGGTCAGCATCTGGTGCGCGGTCTGGTAGATGCGGTCGAGGTCGGGGCGCTCCTCGCGGTCCACTTTCACGTTGATGAAGGACTGGTTCATCAGGGCGGCGGTCTCGTCGTCCTCGAACGATTCGTGCGCCATCACGTGGCACCAGTGACAGGCCGAATAGCCGATGGACAGCAGGATCGGCTTGTCCTCGGCCCGCGCGAGTTCGAGCGCCTCGGGGCCCCACGGGTACCAGTCGACCGGGTTGTGCGAGTGCTGCAGCAGGTAGGGGCTGGTCTCGCGCGCGAGTCGGTTCTCGCGTCGATCGGTGGTAGGACGATGCATGGCACGGCGCTCGGATAGAATGGCGGCACTATATCGGAATGGACGATGCACTGATGACGCACGCTCCGGACACGGCGCGCGAAGGGCAGGACTTGCCTGAACTGCGGCTCAAGCCTCGCGAGGACCGTCGCATTGCGGCCGGCCACCTGTGGATCTTCAGCAACGAGGTCGACACCGCGCGCACGCCGCTCACGGGGTTCGCTCCGGGTGCCGCCTGCCGCGTCATCGGCGACCGCGATCGATTCCTCGGTTACGCCTATGTGAATCCACACGCGCTGATCTGTGCGCGGATCCTGTGCCGCGACGGCCGCTTCCTGCCGGGCCCGTCGCTGTTCGTGCACAGGCTGCGCGTGGCGCTGGCGCTGCGCGAGCGCCTCTACGAGGCTCCGTTCTACCGGCTTGCATACGGTGAATCGGATGGGCTTCCGGGCCTGGTGCTCGACCGCTACGGCGACGTCATTGTCGGACAGATCGGCACGGCCGGCATGGAAGTACGCAAGGACGAGGTCGTCGAGGCGGTCGCGAAGGTGATCGACCCGCGTGCGTTCATCTGGAAGAACGACTCCGGGGCCCGCGAACTCGAGGGCCTGCCGTCAGTCGTCGAGACTGCGCTCGGCGAGGCGCCGCCGCATGCCTGGGTCGAGGAGAACGGCGTGCGCTTCAAAGTGCCGATCGGCTCCGGGCAGAAGACAGGATGGTTCTACGACCAGGCGGTGAACCGGCGGGCCGCGATGAAGTATGTCGGGGGTCTCAGGGTGCTCGACGTGTTCAGCTATCTCGGCGCGTGGGGCCTGTCAGCGGCCAGGGCCGGGGCGAGCGAGGTGGTGTGCGTGGACTCGTCGGCGCCGGCGCTCGAGCTGCTCGCCGAGACGGCCGTCGAGAACGGACTCGAGGTGCGCACGCTGCGCGATGACGCCTTCGATGCGATGAAAGCGCTGGGCGACGCCGGCGAGAAATTCGACGTGGTGATCGTGGATCCGCCTGCATTCATCAAGCGCCGCCGGGATCTTCCCAAAGGGCAGGCGGCATACCGAAGGCTCAACCAGCTCGCAATGCAGCTCCTGCCGCGCGACGGCATCCTGGTTTCCTGCTCTTGTTCGCATCACCTGGCGCAGGACGACCTGATCGCCACGATCCAGCAGGCTGCGCGGCACCTGAACCGGTTCGCACAGGTCATCGAGGTAGGCGGGCACTCGCCGGACCACCCGATCCATCCCGCCATCCCGGAGACGCGCTACCTGAAATCGCTCACCTGCCGCGTGGTGCAGGAATGAGGCGTGCGACGATAGCGCACTTGTCAAATCGGGCGCGTGTGCCCGACAGCCGGTAGGATAATCGCCCATGTTCGTCTACCCGAATCCTGACCCGATCGCGCTGTCGATCGGGCCCCTGCATGTGCGCTGGTACGGCCTGATGTACCTGCTGGGGTTCCTGGCCGCCTGGTGGCTGGCACGGCGGCGTGCGGCGCAGGCGAACTCGACCTGGATGCCGGTGGACGTGGACGACCTGATCTTCTATAGCGCTGTCGGCGTGATTTTCGGCGGACGCCTGGGCTGGATGCTGTTCTACGGCACGGAACGGATCCTCGCCGACCCGGCCAGCGTGCTTCGCATCTGGGAGGGCGGCATGTCCTTCCACGGCGGCTTGATCGGGGTGCTGGTGGCGCTCTGGGCGTTTGCGCGCAGTCGCGGCCGGTCGCTGGTCGACGTGTTCGATTTCGCCGCGCCGCTGCCGGCGATCGGCTTCGGTGCGGGACGCATCGGCAACTTCATCAACGGCGAGCTGTGGGGCAAGCCGACCGACGTTCCCTGGGCCGTGATCGTGGACGGCGTTCCGCTGCACGCATCGCAGCTCTATGAAGCCCTGCTCGAAGGACTGGTGCTGTTCCTGGTGGTCTGGTGGTTCACGGCCACGCCCCGGCCCCGATGGGCTGCGTCGGGACTGTTCCTCGTCTGCTACGGGGTTTTCCGCTTCGCGGTCGAATTCGTCCGCGTCCCTGACGAGAATCGCGGCTACCTGCTGCTGGGCTGGGTGACGATGGGCCAGTTGCTGTCCCTGCCGATGATCGTCGCGGGCCTGTCGATGCTTGCGGTGGCCTATGGCCGGAAGCAGCCGTCCGGGAACTACAGCTGAGCCATGCGCCAGTACCTCGACCTCATGCGCCACGTGCTCGAGCACGGCGCGAGCAAGACGGACCGCACGGGCACCGGCACGCTGGCCACGTTCGGCTGGCAGATGCGCTTCGACCTTTCGGCGGGATTTCCGCTGGTCACGACCAAGAAACTGCACCTCAGGTCGATCTTGCACGAGCTGCTGTGGTTCCTGCGCGGCGAGACCAATGTCCGCTATCTGCGCGAAAACGGGGTGACTATCTGGGACGAATGGGCCGACGCTGACGGCGAACTCGGGCCGGTGTACGGGGTGCAGTGGCGCTCCTGGCGCGGCGCGGACGGCCGCACGATCGACCAGATACAGGCGGTCGTTGACCTGCTGAAGCGCGACCCGCACTCGCGCCGGATCATCGTCAACGCGTGGAACGTCGGTGAACTCGACCGGATGGCGCTCACTCCCTGTCACGCGATGTTCCAGTTCTACGTCGCCGACGGGCGGCTGTCCTGCCAGCTCTACCAGCGCAGCGCGGACATCTTCCTCGGGGTCCCGTTCAACGTCGCCTCCTACGCTCTGCTGACACACATGCTGGCCCAGCAGTGCGACCTCGCACCTGGCGAGTTCATCTGGACCGGGGGCGACTGCCATCTCTACGTCAATCACCTCGAGCAGGCCCGGCTGCAACTCGCGCGCGACCCGCTGCCGCTGCCGCGGCTCGAGTTGCAGCGCCGGCCAGAGTCCATTTTCGACTACCGCTTCGACGACTTCGAGGTCGTCGGTTACCAATCCCACCCAGCAATCAAGGCACCCATAGCTGTATGAAGAAATCCGCGAGATCGCCCGTACCGGGCGCCCACGCCGGGATGAGCCATCACCCGCACATGCGTCACGCGAACCGCGAGGTCGCGCCTGACGATATGCCGTCGTTCGAGGTGCGCCGGTCCGGCATCCACGGCAGGGGCGTGTACGCGACGCGCCACATCGCGAAGGGCACACGGATTGTCGAGTACCTGGGCGAGCGTATCACCCACAAGCAGGCCGATGCGCGCTACGAGGACAAGGGGCAGGACGACGGGCACACGTTCCTGTTCATCGTGAGTTCGCGCGTCGTCATCGATGCGGGGGTGGACGGCAACGATGCACGTTTCATCAATCATTCCTGCGACCCGAACTGCGACACGGTCATCGAGAACGAGCGCGTGTTCATTGAGGCAATCCGGGACGTCAAGCCGGGCGACGAGCTCGGTTACGAGTACGGCCTTACCTGGGAGAGCACCGACGATCCTGAGGAACTCGCGAACTACCAGTGCTGCTGCGGTGCCGCCAATTGCCGGGGCACCATGCTGTCCGAGGACCCGCTGGATAAGCAGAAAGCAGCCAGGCGCAAGAAACGCAGACAGAAAGATGCCAGGGCCAGGGGCAAAGCCAAGACCAGGGCGAAGGCTAAGGGCAGGGTGAAGGGAAAAGCCAAGGCTAAGGTCAAGTCCAAGGCTAAGGTCAAGACCAAGACCAAGACCAAGCAGCTAAGGCTAAGGCGAAGGCGAAGGCGAAGGCGAAGGGCAAAGCCAAGTCGAAGACCAAGGCCGAGTCCAGGCGCGCGACGCCTCGCGCCGGGAAAAGTCCGGGGAAGAGCCGACGCAGGTGACCGCTGTCTCGATCGTTGTCGCAACCGACGCGGAAGGGGGGATCGGCCTCCGGGGTTCGCTGCCCTGGCGCCTGCCCGAGGATCTGCGGCGCTTCAAGGCATTGACGATGGGCAGCCCGATCATCATGGGGCGCAAGACCTGGGACTCGATCGGCCGCCCGCTGCCAGGCAGGCACAACATCGTTGTCAGCCGGCAGCCCGGTCTAGCGATCGAGGGCTGCACGGTCGTCGATTCGTTCGATTCCGCTCTTGCCGCCGCGGACCCGGCGACGGAGGTATTCGTGATCGGTGGGGCTGAGATCTATCGGCTGGCATTGCCCGTCGCGGAGACGCTGTACGTGACTCGGGTCCACGCGACGGTCGGCGCCGACACGTTCCTCCCCGCCTTCGACGTCGCCGAATGGGAGGAGGTCGCGCGCGAGGACCATGCCGCGGACGACAGGCACGCTCACGCCATGAGTTTCGTGACCCTCAGGCGGGTGTCGGAAGGCGTTGGCGCATCACCAACCTGACCAGCAGCACGACCCCGAAAGGGCGCCGGCCGCTGTCGAACTTTGGCTGGCATGAGAGAGTCCAACTTCAAGCGATGGGCTGCTGGTCCTGTCGCAGCGCGCAATACCCGTATGGGGCGGGTTGTGCCCCTGGTGGGGCAGGAGGGTGTCATGAAGGTCGTTCGTTCACTGGTCGTTTCGATGCTTGCAGTACTGTCGCCATTTGCCGTGGTCGCCGAGTCGCCGGAGGCCGTGCCGGCGCCGGATGGCGCGGTGCCGGTCATGGCCGTCTGGGTCGAGCAGGAAATCTACTTCCCGTACAACAGCGTCACGTCTTATTACTCCTGCGAAGGGTTGAAGTCGAAGGTCAGTTCCATCCTGAAAGCCATCGGCGCCAGGCCCGGATTCAAGGTTACGGCGCGAGGCTGCTTCAACCGGCGCAGTGGCGCGGAATTGACGCCCAGTCTCGAAATCGTCGCAGCGATGCCTCTGGCCGCAACGCCTGAAGTCCTCTCGCAGCTCGCGAAAGACGCGTCCAGGCGCGAACTCGCGGCCAAGGCCGATGGCAAGACTCCGGGCCCATCCGATACGGCGGCGGAATTCCCGGCCCGAACGCGGCGCATCGACCTCCGCGACAGCCAGCTCGGACTGTTGCAGCCTGGTGACTGCGATCTGGTCGAGCAGATGATCGACAAGGTCTTCGTGCCGCTGGGCGCAAAAATCGTCGCGCAGGACATGAACTGCTTCCCGCGCACCCTCAACCGCGGAATCATCGCTCTCTCGATCGACGTGCTGGAGCCCGTGCCGCAACAGTAGCAGGATCAGCAGTCGCCGAACTCCGCGAGCGGTTGTGCGCTCGGGACCTGTATGGGTGCCGAGGGCGAGTCGAGTCGCTGGGCCGTCAACGCACCGCCCCAGACGCAACCGGTGTCGAGAGAGAGAACGCCGGCCTCATCGCGATAGCCCAGCGCAGACCAGTGCCCGCAGACGATGCGTGCGCCTGCCGAGCGTCGCCCGGCAGCACGGAACCATGGCACGGCGCCGGTGGGCAGCTGGGCCAGCGTGCCCTTGAACTTCAGCAGCATGCGGCCGTCCGCACTGCAGGCGCGAAGGCGCGTGAGCGCATTGGTGATGAAGCGCAGCCGTTCCTCGCCCTCGAGTTCCTCGCTCCAGGCGTCTGGCTCATTTCCGTACATCTGCTCGAACAGCGTGCCGCTGTGCTCACCTCGGAGTGCCTGCTCCAGTTCACTGGCGCAGCCGCGTGCCGTGTCCAGGTCCCACTGCGGCGGCAGGCCCGCGTGCAGCATGGTTACTGCGAGCGCCTCGTCGTGATGCAGCATTGGCCGGGACTGCAGCCAGTCGAGCAGCGACTCGCGGTCCGACGCCTCGAGAATCGGGAGCAGCGACTGGTCCTGGGCCCTGAGCCCGGCGCCGTTGCGTGCTGCAGCCAGCAGGTGCAGGTCGTGGTTCCCGAGCACGACGACCGCTGCGTCGCCAAGCTGCGCGACCAACCGCAGCACGTCCAGCGAGCGCGGACCGCGATTGACGAGGTCGCCGACGAACCACAGCCGGTCGCGGTCGGGTGAGAATGCAAGGCGCTCGAGCAGGGTCTCGAGTTCCTCGGCGCAGCCCTGCACGTCACCGACGGCGTATGTTGCCATCCCGCGTCAGTGCAGCAGGCCCGGCATCGCCAGCCTGAACGGGGCGATCGTCGCGTCGAAATGCTCGCCATCGTCCGCGAGCATCCGGTACTTGCCCTGCATGGCACCGACCGGAGTCTCGAGGATCGCACCGCTCGAGTAGCGGAAACCCTCGCCGGGCTGCAGGTGGGGCTGCTCGCCGACCACGCCGTCGCCGACCACTTCCTGCACCTTGCCGTTCGAGTCGGTGATGATCCAATGTCGGGTCAGCAGGCGCGCCGGGAGCGAGCCCTCGTTGCGTATCGTGATCGTGTACGAGAACACGAACCGGCCGTCGCCCGGGCTCGACTGGTCCTCGATGTAACTGGTGCTTACATCCACTTTGATGCGGTGGGAGGATGGGTCGGTCACTGCAGTGGCCTCGATTCAGCTCAACTCTTCTGGAGGCGGACGGCGAGCACGTCGCATGGTGCGGCATGCAGTACTGTATCTTCCGTGAAATTGAAAAGGACCGACATGCCGTGCCGTTCGCGGCTGCCGATCACTATCAGGTCGATCCCGCGCTCCTCGGCGACGCGGACCACCTCGGACTTGATGTTGCCCGTGAGCACCAGTCGCTCCGACTGGTCGAAGCCGAGCGTAGCCGAAAATTCGGCGAGGCGGCTGGTCGCGCGTTCCACGAGTTCGCCTTCAATCTGCACGGCCGGCAGCAGGGCCTCGCCCATCGGTTCGACCGGGACGTACTCGACCACGTGCAGCAGCGTAAAGCTGGCACCGGCACCCGAGGCTAGTGTCCTGGCGCGCTCCGCGACTTTCGCGCTTTCCTCGGTCAGGTCCAGGCAGATCAGGATCTTCGAGTAATTGCTCATTTTCGTCTCCGGCGGGCCGGCGCGAGTGTGCGTCTGCTGATTATAGGTCCCGCGCCGCGGGGCACCAATTGGGGTTGGCAACCGGGTGACGCAGCGCCCTCAAGGGCCCGAGCGAGGCAACTGGGCGGCCAGCGCCGCGAATCGCTCCGGCGCGAGCGTCTCGGCGCGGGCGCCAGGGTCGACGCCGGCCGCCGTGATCGCGTCCTTGTCGAGCAGGCTGGAGAGGGCGTTGCGCAGCGTCTTGCGTCGCTGCGAGAACGCGGCCGACACCACGCGGGCGAATGCGCCGTGGTCGGCGATAGCGAATGGCGGGCTGGCGTGCGGGTGCAGCGCAAAGAAGGTCGAGACCACCTTCGGTGGCGGCGTGAACGCCCCGGTCCCGATGTCGAACAGCGACTCGACCCTGACCCAGGGCGCTAGCATCACGGTCAGGCGGCCGTATTCCTTCCCGCCGGGTGTCGCCGCCATCCGCGTAACCACTTCCTTCTGCAGCATGAAGTGCATGCTCGAGAACGCGTCGATCTGGGACACGAAGTGGAACAGCAGCGGCGTGGAGACGTTGTAGGGAAGGTTGCCCACCAGTCGCAGCGGCGGCCCGTCGCCGCGCAGCGCACGGAAGTCGAACTCGAGTGCGTCGGCGAGGTGAACGTCGAGTCGGCCCAGGCCCTCGCAGCGCGCAGTGAGGCCTGGCACCACGTCCGGATCGATCTCGATCGCATCGAGGTGGCCCGCCCTCGACAGCAGCGAGCCGCTGATGGCCCCGCGCCCCGGGCCGACCTCGACGATACGGTCACCGGGCTTCGGGTCGATGGCGTTCACGATGCGCTCGATCGTTCCGCGATCGTGCAGGAAGTGCTGTCCGTAGCGTTTCTTCGCGCGGCTCACCGCCGCACCGACCGGCAGATCTGCTCCGCCATCGCGAGCGCCGCGAGCATGCTGCCTGGATCGGCGAGGCCAGTGCCGGCAAGGTCCAGCGCAGTGCCGTGATCGACTGACGTGCGTACGATCGGCAGGCCGAGTGTCACGTTGACAGCGTTTCCGAAGGCAGCATGCTTGAGCACCGGCAATCCCTGGTCGTGGTACATGGCCAGCACCGCGTCGCAGCCCTTGAGCTGCCGCGGCAGGAAGGCGGTGTCCGCAGGCAGCGGGCCGACAAGATCGAGGCCCGAGCGACGCAGCCGCGAGACCACAGGCCCGATAACCTCGATCTCCTCCCGGCCAAGGTGTCCGCCCTCACCAGCGTGCGGATTGAGGCCGCACACGATGATACGAGGCCGCCGGATCGCGAAAAGGCGCCTGAGGTCGGCCTCCAGGATCCTGATCACGGAGGCGAGCGCTGCGGGAGTGATCGCAGCCGGTACTTTCTCGAGCGGCAGGTGCGTGGTGGCGAGCGCCACGCGCAGCCCCCCGCCGGCGAGCATCATCACGGGCCTGCGCACGCCGCAACGCCTGGCCAGGTACTCAGTGTGGCCGGTAAACACGATGCCCGCGTCGTTTACCACGCCCTTGTGCACCGGTGCCGTCACCATCGCGGCGAACTCGCCACGGACGCAGCCCTCCGCTGCCCGGTCGAGAAGACCGAGCACATAGGGGGCATTTGCGACGTCGAGTTGTCCGGCGGTGCACGGGGAGGCGAGGGGCATGTGCAGGACCTGCACGCCACGGCGCGCAGGCGCCTCGGCATCGTAGTCCGGCAGGGAGTCCATCCGGCGCCGGGTGCCACGGACGCGGCCCAGCAGCCGGCGATCCCCGAGCAGCACGACGCGGCACTTCCAGGTTTGCGCGACCATGGCCGCGCAGAGATCCGGCCCGATCCCGGCGGGCTCGCCAGTCGTGACTACCAGTGTCGGGACCGTGCCAGTACCGCTCACTTGCGGTATTCGACGTATGCCTCGTCGCGGAGGCGGCGCAGCCAGAGCTCCGTTTCCTCGTCGGCGCGCGACTCGCGCATCTGCTGTACGCACTTGTTGCGCGTCGTGTCTTCCGAGGCGTCGTAGGTGCGACGGCCCAGCAGTTGCACGATGTGCCAGCCGAACCGCGTCCTGAACGGTTCGCTGATCTCGTCGATGTCGAGCTGGTCCACCTGTTTTTCGAACTCGGACACGAACGAGCCGGGACTGGTCCAGCCCAGGTCGCCGCCGCGTGTCGCGGAGCCAGGGTCGACGGAGGACACGGACGCGATGGCAGCGAAGTCCTCGCCGCTTACGATCCGGTCGCGGATCTCCTGCAGCTTCTGCCGCACCGTCTCGTCGTCCTCGATCGCGTTGGTCTGCATCAGGATATGCCGTGCGTGGATCTGGGAGACCATCGCTGCCGGCTGTGTGCTTCGCGTATCGATCAGCTTGAAGATGTGGAGCCCGCTCGGCGTGCGGATGATCTCGCTCACGCCACCCGGCTGCAGGTTCGGCAGGATCTCGGACACTATCGACGGAAGCTGGCTCGCCTTGCGCCAGCCGAGCTTGCCACCGTCGAGGGCGGTGCCGGCATCCGAATAGGAGACCGCGAGGTCGGAGAAATCCTCGCCGCGTTTAGCGCGTTCATAGACTCCCTGGGCACGTGCCGCGCGTTCCTCGACCTGCTGCGGCGTCGCCGAGGCCGGGATGGCGACCAGGATGTGTGCGACGTCGTACTCCAGTCGGTCCTCTGGCGCAGCCAGGGTCTTCGCGACGCACTGGTCGATTTCGCGCGGCGGAATGTAGATGCGCGAATACACGTCCCGCTGCCGCAGCTGGCCCAGGATCAAGTCCTGGCGGATTTCCTCTCTATAGGTACGGTAGTTGATGCCTTGCGCCTCGAGTGCCGCGGGCAGGTCGCTGAACTTGACGTTGTTGCGGGCCGCAACTTCGGTGAGTGTCTGGTTCAGCTGCTCGTCCGACACCTTGATGCCGGCGCGGTCGGCACGCTGTATCTGGATTTCCTGCAGCACGAGCCGTTCGAGCACCTGCTGCCTGAGGATGTCCCGCGGCGGCAACTGCTGGCCCGCCTGTTGCAGGCGCCCCGTGACGACTTGCACCTGCTGGTCCAGCGCGCTCTGCAGCACGATACCGTCATTCACGACCGCTACGACGCGATTCAGCGATACGCCGCCTGCTGCGGCAGGCGCATCGGGGCGGCCGGCCGGCGCTGCTGCCGGCTGGGCACCCGGTCCGCCAGCTGCCGGCACGTCGCCCTGGACGGCCACCGCCGGCGGGGCGTCAGGGACCTCTTCGGGCTGCTGCGCCCGGGCGGCGGTCGCCACGCCGGCGAGCAGCAACAGGCCTGCAAGAAAACTCTTGTAAATCAATGGCATCTCAGGGCTTTGGCTCGGCAGGGAGCGCGGAGTATCCACGAATCGCGTCCTGCAGGAAAGCCTCGTTGTCCACTCCGACACTCGACAGGCCCTTGAGTTCAAGCTGCAGGCCGACCGAGGTGTCGGATCCGCCGGTGCGGCTGCTCACGAAGCGCCGGGTCACGACG
This sequence comes from uncultured Gammaproteobacteria bacterium, assembly GCA_963793005.1. Lineage (GTDB taxonomy): Bacteria > Pseudomonadota > Gammaproteobacteria > Steroidobacterales > Steroidobacteraceae > RPQJ01. The sequence goes on along the minus strand of CAWBYP010000002.1, from coordinate 995,376 downwards.
CGGACTGCCCAGCAGCACGATGAGTATTCGAGGCCTACGAACTGGTCCAGCGTCTTGTTCTCGGACAATGAATACACCCAGCGCGCGAATGCGTGCCACTGGGTTCCGATCGGCCAGGCCGCCGACACGTCGAACTGTTCCAGCAGATCGCGCTGGTAGCGATAGGCAAAGTTAACGACGCTGTCGCTGGCCAGCCGGTACTGCACGCCGAACTCGCTGCGCTCGGTCTGGTTGGCGTCCGGGTCCCACTGATAGGCGAAGCGACCGTTCCAGTGCTTGAACGCGTTTAGTTCGACTTCGGCGATCAGGTCGGAACTGGAGCGGTTGCTCGCGGTCTCGCCCGGCAGCGTGACGCGCGGCTGTTCGAAATAGTAGGCCTGGCCGACGGTTGCAGTAAGGAACTGCTGGCCGGTTGCCCCGTCCAGCAGCCGGGTAGTCACGCCCGCGCTCATCAGGTTCGCGTCGCCGACACGGTCGGCACCGACGTAGCGATTGGTGCGGAACAGTTGCACCATGTTGAGGTCAGGCGTGTCCGTGTCGAAGATCGGTATCGCGTCCTGGTTCCGGAACGGGATGTAGACGTACTGCACGCGGGGCTCGAGCGTCTGCACGCGCTGCTGCTTCGATCCCGTCGGGCGCTCGAGGACAAAGCCCGAATCCACGCTGAATAGAGGCAGGGAGCGATGCAGGCTTTCGTCAGTGTCGGGAGCGGTGTCGTGCAGCTCATAGGTTGTGTAGCGCCAGGCTGCAGTCGCGTCCAGGTAGGCGCCGCGGTGGCCGGTGCCCCAGGTGATGGCCGGCTCGGCATCCACGCGGAAGCCCTGCGGCCCGGTGGTGCGATAGAAGTTGACTGCCTCGGCGTCGAATCTGGCGCCCAGGCCGTGCGAAAGCCGGCTCCAGTCCCCGGCGACGACCACCTGCGGCAGCATCGTGTACGGCCGTTCGTCTTCAGGCAGCTGGTTGTCGATAACCTGGAAATTCTGCGTGCGCGCGATCATCGACCAGTGCTCGGTATCGCGGCGGATTTCCGCGAGCTGGTTCAGGAAGATGATGCTGGTGTTCTCGAAGCCGGAGCCGAAATCCTCGAAATACGAGTCGTCGGTGACGTACGACGCATTGGCCAGGAACCGCGTGCGCGGCTCGAACAGGGTAGTTTCCTTGAAATAGTAGTACCCGCGCGAGTCGTTGAGTTCCTTGTCGTGCGGCAGGAACTGCGCCTCCAGCACCCCGTGACTGCGCTCCGTCAGGTAGCGGAATTCGGGGTCGAACCGGAAGCCGCGCGCTGAATACCAGCGGGAGGTCAGCGTGGCGTCGTAATTGGGCGCGATGTTCCAGTACCAGGGCACCACGACCTGGGTACCGTTCTTGCCGCCAGTGCCAAATGCCGGAAACAGCAGTCCGGACTTGCGCTGGTCGCCCACCGGAAACGACAGCCACGGCGAGTACATTATCGGCACGCCCTTGAAGTCCAGCCGCACGTTGCGCGCCGTGCCGGTGCTCGACTCCTGGTCAAGCGAGATCTTGCCGGCCTTGATCTCCCAGTCATTGTTTCCGGGCGGGCAGGCCGTATAGCGCACACCCTCGAGGTCGAGCATCGTTTCGTCGTGCAGCCTTGCGTCCTTTGCGGCACCGCGACCCGAGCCATCCACCAGCTCGAATTTCGCGCCCTCGAAAATCCCGGCGCCGTCGGCAAACTGGCCGTCGCGGCCGGTGACGTGGATGATCGGATCGAGGTACTCGACCTTGCCCTGCACCGTGACGCTGCGCTTATCGGCATCGACGGTGGCCTTGTCTGCCGTGAGCAGTCGCTGACCCATCTGGATGGAAACGTTACCCGAGAGTTCCGCGTCGCCCGCGCGCGTCATGTCGCCCTGGTCGCTGGTGATGTTGATGTGCGGGTCCTCAGGGTCTGCTGCGCGCAGTCCCTCGAGCCGCGGGTCCTCGACCACCTGGATCCGGCAGGACTGGTCCGCGACGTCCGCCGGGAAGGCGATCGCGGGGCAAGAAACGAGAGCCAGGAACAGCCGTCGCCGGTAGGACACGATGCGGGCAGGCGGCTTCATCGTTGCGATTATAATTGCCGCGCCCGATCACATCCGACTTTCCGAGGCCCACCTTGACCGAACCCCGCCGAGACGACCCACGGCTCGCGTTGCTGAGGCATTGGCTGGAGATCGACCTTGGCTGGCGTGACGCCACCCTGGCCCCGGCATCGGCAGACGCAAGTTTTCGACGGTATTTCCGCGTAACGCGGCGTGCGGGCAGCTGTATCGCCATGGATGCGCCCCCGGACAAGGAGAATGTCGAGCCCTACCTGGCGGTTGCCGGGATGCTGGCCGGGATCGGAGTCAACGCGCCCCGCGTGGTTGACCGGAACGAGGAGCAGGGCTTCCTGCTGCTCACGGACCTGGGCTCGGTCACCTACCTGGACGCGCTGGCCGACCGCGGCCGGGCAGGCCGGCTCTACGCTGACGCGATCAGCGCGCTGGTGCGGATCCAGGCCGGCGGCAGCGCCCACGCGGCAAGCCTGCCGCCGTACGATGAAAAGCTGCTGCGCTTCGAGATGAGCCTTTTCACCGACTGGCTGCTCGGCCGGCACCTGGGGCTGGCACTCGACGACGACGAGCTGCGCGACCTTGGCACGGTGCTCGACCTGCTGGTCGCGAACGCGCTCGCGCAGCCGCAGGTGTTCGTGCACCGCGACTACCACTCGCGGAACCTGATGGTCTGCGAGCGCGACAATCCGGGCATCCTCGATTTCCAGGACGCGGTGAACGGTCCGCTCACCTACGACCTCGTGTCACTGCTGCGGGACTGCTATATCGACTGGCCGCAGCACAGGGTCGTCGACTGGGCGCGCGAGTTCAGGCGTGAAGCCCTGGGCGCCGGTCTCGAGGCAGGCGCCGACGAGCTGCAGTTCCTGCGCTGGTTAGACCTGATGGGCGTGCAGCGGCACCTGAAGGCCAGCGGCATCTTCGCGCGCCTGTGGCACCGCGACGGCAAGTCGGGCTACCTGCCGGACGTGCCGCGCACGCTCGCCTACGTCGAACAGGCCTGCGAGCGTCACCCGGACCTCGCCGCGCTCGGCGAGCTGGTACGCGAGCGCGTGTTGCCTGCGGTCCGCCTGAGCCTCGAGGTGAAGCGCGCATGAAGGCGATGGTGCTCGCAGCTGGCCGCGGAGAACGCATGCGACCGCTCACGCTGGATCGCCCGAAGCCGCTGCTGGAGGTGGCCGGGCTGCCACTGATCGTGCACCACCTGCATGCGCTTGCGATGGCGGGTTTCCGCGAGGTCGTGATCAATGTGTCCTGGCTCGGTGAGCAGATCCGCGCGGTACTGGGCGATGGCTCGCGCTACAACGTGCGCATCGAGTACAGCGACGAGGGTCCCGAGCCACTCGAGACCGGCGGTGGGATCTTTCGCGCACTGCGGCTGCTTGGACCTGCCCCGTTCCTGGTGCTGAACGGCGACGTATGGACCGACTACCCGTACGCGAAGCTGCGCGGGTCGCTGCGACCCGACGACCTGGCTCAGCTCGTGCTGGTGCCCAACCCGGCGCACAACGCACACGGTGATTTCGTGTTGAGCGAGGGGCGCATCGTTGAGCCTGCGCGCGAGCCGGGCAGGGAGGGCGGGCAGCGTGGCGGGGGCGAACAGGGCGCACTGCTCACGTTCTCCGGCGTCGGCGTCTATCGGCCGGAGCTGTTCGCCGGCTGCGAGGACGGCATATTCAAGCTCGCGCCGCTGATTCGTAGCGCCGCGCGCGAGGGCCGCGTTGGCGGCGAACTGCACGACGGGGAGTGGATGGACATCGGAACGCCGGGGAGGCTTGCGGAACTGGACCAGCGGCTGCGCAGCGGCTGAAGCCCGTTGCGTTCAACGGCACAGTGTCCCAGCGGCTAGAATGGCGCCCATGAGTACCCTGAAGGGCATTCCCGTCGTCACGGCGCCCGCACGCAGCGGCGAGAAGTACGTGACGGGGCAAGGCACGACCGCGATCAAGGACGGCATCAAGTCCAGTGGCGCACCGATGCCGTTGCCGGCCGGTCGCAAGCCGTCGTGGCTGCGCGCGCCGATGCCGGGCGGTGACGCTTTCGACGGTGTGCGCCGCACAGTTCGCGAGCACCGCCTTGCCACGGTCTGCGAGGAGGCCAGGTGCCCGAACATCGGCGAATGCTGGAACGCGGGCACGGCCACGCTGATGCTGATGGGCGAGGTATGCACGCGCGCCTGCCGCTTCTGCGCGGTGGATACCGGCAATCCGCGCGGCTGGCTGGACGTCCAGGAACCCGAGAATGCGGCACGCAGCGTTCGGCTCATGGGCCTCAGGTACGTGGTGCTCACGTCGGTCAATCGTGACGACCTCGACGACGGCGGCGCGGCCCATTTCGCGGCCTGCGTACACGCTATCAAGCGCGTGAATCCGGACACCGCGGTCGAAGCGCTAACGCCGGATTTCCAGGGCGTGCTCGCGGACGTGGAGACCGTTGTCGACAGCGGTCTCGAGGTGTTCGCGCAGAACGTCGAGACCGTGCGCAGGCTCACGCACCCGGTGCGTGATCCACGGGCGTCGTACGAACAGACGCTGGCGGTGCTCGAGCATGCGAAGCGGCACCGACCGACTGTGCTGGTGAAGACCAGCCTGATGCTGGGGCTCGGTGAAACGGATGCAGAAGTGCTCGAAACAATGGACGACCTGCGGCGCGTGGGCGTCGACATCCTCACGCTCGGCCAGTACCTGCGGCCCACGGTGAATCACCTCACGGTGGAGCGCTTCGTCACGCCGGCAGAGTTCGAGGCATACCGTGGCCAGGCACTTGCACGCGGTTTCATCGAGTGCGTAGCGGGACCGCTGGTGCGCTCGAGCTACCGTGCCGAGCAGGCGCTGGCACGCAACAACGCGGGACTGGGTGAAGGCGGCGTGGCCCGGCGCTGAGCGCGTCGCGCCACGATTTCCCGGCTGGCCCCGCCGTCCGCGCCAAGTAATTCCAGATGCCGGCCGCACACGACATGCCGTCGCCCGTCCTGCGCTGGCTGGGCCTGGTCGAGTACGAGCCCACGTGGCGCGCGATGCAGCGGCAGGTAGACTCGCGGAGCGCGGATTCTCCGGATGAATTCTGGTTCCTGGAGCACCCGCCGGTCTTCACGCTGGGCATGAACTCGCGTCCGGAGCACCTGCTCGCGACCGGCGACATACCAGTGGTGCAGATCGACCGTGGCGGGCAGGTGACCTATCACGGTCCCGGCCAGCTGGTCGTGTACCCGTTGGTGGACCTCGAGCGTGCCGGGCTCGGCGTTCGTGCGCTGGTCGAGGGCATCGAGCGAGCGATCATTTCCACTCTGGCCAACTGGGGCATCGAGGCCATCGGTCGCCGCGACGCGCCCGGCGTATACGTGGCCGGTCGCAAGATCGCGAGCGTGGGGCTGCGCATTCGTCACTCGCGCTCGTACCACGGGCTTGCGCTCAACGTCGCGATGAACCTCGAGCCGTTCCATCGCATCAATCCCTGCGGTTACGCCGGGCTGCAGATGACCCAGGTGAGCGAGCTGGGCGGTCCAACGAGCTTGCGATCGGTAGCGAGTGCGCTGGCGCCGCACCTGCTGCAGTCACTCGGGCTGCCCGAGGCGGATCAGAGCGCGACCAGCACCTGGCTGCATGACGTGAGCTCGACGTAGGCAGCGTCTATCTGCGCCTTGCTCTCGGCGCGCACCGTGACGGTGATGCCGAGGTACTTGCCGCCGCCGCTCGGGCGCTCCTCGATGCTGCCCTCGGCCGGCGCGCCGAAATGCCGCGTGATGATGCCGAGTACCAGGCTGCGGAAATCGTCGGTCGCTGCGCCCATCGCCTTGATGGGGAAGTCGCAGGGAAACTCGAGCAGCGTGTCGTCAGCCATCGCTCAGATCGCAGGCGTTGACGCGATGTCGTCGAGGTGCTGCTGAAGGCGCGCGTACATCGCCGACCACAGCGGTCCGGGACCGCCTCTGCCGACGGGATTGCCATTCACCGATGTCACCGGCAGCACGCCGCGGCCGGCGGATGCGATCCACACCTCGTCGCAGCTCGCGATGTCGCGCGCCTCGACGTCGCAGATTTCGCATGGCAACCAGCCAGCCGCGAGTTCAAGGACTGCATCGCGCGAGGTGCCGGGCAGGATTCGGTGGCTATTGGGCGGCGTGACCAGCGTGCCGCCGACGCACAGGAACACGCTGCTCGAGGACCCCTCGAGCAACAGCCCGTTGCGTGTGAGCAGGGCTTCGTCCGCGCCGCGGTCGGCTGCTTCCTGCCGGAGCAACACGTTGCCGAGCAGCGCGATCGACTTGATGTCGCAGCGGTCCCAGCGGATGTCCTCCAGCGTGACCGCGCGCAGTCCCTGCTCGAGCGTCGTGGCGGAGGGTTCTGGGTAGGGACTCGCAAACGCGAACGCAGTGGGCTTCACGTCCTTCGGAAACAGGTGGTTACGGCCGTATTCGGTGCCGCGCGTCACCTGGAGGTAGATCAGCAGCTCGCGCGCTGCGGCCTCGCTCGCGAGTCTCTGCAGCACCGCCGACCACCCCGACTCATCCAGCGGGTTCGACACGCGGATGCCGCGCAGGCTGTCGTCGAGTCGCTGCAGGTGCTCGCGCAGGCGGAATGGCCGGCCGCGGTGCACGGGGACCACTTCGTAGACGCCGTCCGCAAACAGGAATCCACGATCCAGCGGAGAGATACGCGCCTCCAGCAGCGGCAGGTATTCGCCGTCCAGGTAGCAGGTGGGGTAGGGAGTGGCCACGTCAGTTGAACCACAGCCGCACGGTGTCGATCATGCGGCGGAACATGCCTCCTGCCGCGACGTCCTGCGCGGGGTAAAGGTCGTAGGCGGCGATCGGCTGTCCATCGACGACAATCCTGGCCTTGCCTACGGTGGTGGCGGCGACGAGCGGCGCGACGAGTCGCGCAGGCAGTTCGAACTCGGCCTGCACGCTACCAGTCTGGCTGCGCTGGCCGGTGACATAGAGGTCTTCGTGCAGTACCAGCCCCACCTCCGGCTGCGTGCCTTTCCAGACCCGCACCGTGGTCAGAGGCTGGCCTGCACCGTAGATGCGCTTCGATTCGAAGAAGTTATAGCCGTAGCCGAGCAGCGCGGCGCTCGCGTCCTCGCGCGCCTTCATCGAGTTGGTGCCGAGCACCACCGACACCAGTCGCATCCCGTCGCGCTGCGCGGAGGTGATCAGGCAGTAGCCGGCAGACTCGGTGTGCCCGGTCTTTACGCCATCCACGCTCGGGTCGCGCCACAGCAGGCCATTTCGATTTGGCTGGGTGATGCCGTTCCAGGTGAATTCCTTCTGCGAGTACCACTTGTAGTAGTCGGGATACTGGTTGATCACGGCCCGCGTCAGAGTGGCGGCGTCGCGCGCCGTCATGTAGTGGTCCGGGTCGGGCATGCCGGCTGCATTGGTGAAGTGCGAACCGGTCATTCCGAGTTGCTTCGCGTACGAGTTCATCATCTGCACGAAGGTAGGTTCGGTGCCTGCCACGTGCTCTGCGAGGGCCACGGTGGCGTCGTTGCCCGACTGCACGATCATGCCCTGGATCAGGTCGTCGACTGACACTTGCTTGCCGACCTCGACGAACATCCGCGAGCCTTCCTGCTTCCAGGCGTACTCGCTGATCGTGACCATGTCGGTGAGCTTGATGCGGCCTTCGCTGAGTGCATGGAACACGGCATAGGCCGTCATCAGCTTGGTGAGGCTGGCCGGCTCCTGTCGCGAATCGGGATCGAGAGCCGCGAGCACGCGGCCGCTGTTGGCGTCCATCAGGATGAAGCTGCGAGCCTGCAAGTCAGGCGGCGGAGGCAGTGGGGTTGCCGGGCCCTCGGCGGCAGCAGGATCCACAGTCGCCGCCGGACCGGCAGCTGGTGTGGCCGAACCAGCTGCGGCGTCCGCGCCGGCGGTGGGTGAAGCTGCGGTGGTCGTCGTCGCGGCCCCTGAAGCAGCGGGCTCGGCAGCATCTCCGTCCTCCTTCGAGCCGGAGCAGCCTGCGAGCAGGACCGCCAGTGACAGGGCTGGCAGAAGCGAAAGCGAGGCAAAGGTCGGGTGTGATCGGGTCATTTCGGGATGCTTGATATTGATTCAAATGAGAATGTTGGCGCCGGTTTCGAGGCAGCGTCTGCGGGTTTGCCTGCCTCGGTATCGACGGGAGCGGCGGAATCTGGGGTCGGGGCTCCAGCGTCAGGCTGGCTGATCGGAGGCGCCGCGGAGTCGTCGACCTGTGGCGTGCCAGTCGCGGCAGGTTGCTCCGGGACAGCAGCGCCCGCCGCAATCGCCTCGGCAAGGTCGTTCACGGCGCTCGCATAGAGCGCGCTGCGGTTGTAGCGGGTGATCGCGTAGTAGTTACTGAAACCGACTCGATATTCGACGCCGTCGGCGAGCGGGAGCGGAATCAGTACCGCGGGAGCTTCAGGCGGCTGGCTGGTCTCGAATTTCACGCCGCGCTCCCGCAGTGAACGCACGGTTTCCGACAGGGCCAGCTTGTCGTCGGAGAGTCCCTCGAGCCTGGCGCCGGTGACGTCGGCGCGCACCATCACCGGCTCGCCGGGATGCCAGCCGTTCTTCAGCAGGTAGTTCGATACGCTCGCGAACACATCGCTCCAGTTGCTCCACAGGTCGCGATGGCCGTCGCCGTCGCCGTCGACCGCGAACGCCCTGAAGCTCCCGGGCATGAACTGCGGGATGCCCATCGCGCCTGCGTACGAGCCAAGCGGTGCAAGCGAGTCGAGCGACTCCTCGCGGGTCATCAGCAGGAACTGCTCGAGCTGTTCGCGGAAGAAGCGGCTGCGCGGCGGGTAGTCGAATCCGAGCGTCGCGAGCGCGTCCATCACCCGGTGCTTGCCGGCGATCCGGCCGTAGAAGGTCTCTACGCCGGTGATCGCGACCAGGTACTGGGCCGGGACGCCGCCGGCGGAAGCGCGTTCGAGCGCAGCGGACCGCACGCCGGCAACCTCGACGCCTTCTTGTATGCGCCGGTCGGTGATGAAGATCGCGCGGTATTCCTGCCAGGTGAGCCGCTTCTCGGCCGGCCTCGCAATCGCCTCCAGGATGCCTGGACGCGATTCCGTCTTCGCCATCAGGTCCGTGAGCGCCACCGCGTCGAAGCCGTGCCTGGCGCTCATCTGGGCGACGAATTCGGCTACGTCATCCCTGCTGGTGTCGAGCGCTCGTGCCGGGCCCGCTGCCAATATGGAAACCAGTATGAATGCGGCGCAATTCTGGCAGCGCGACGGCAGGTGCGACGAATTACGGGTATTCACGTCGAGACGAGTTTCCGGCGGGAGTGGATGGACATCAGGATACCGAAGCCCGCCATGAGGGTCACCATTGACGTGCCGCCGTAGCTCACCAGCGGCAGCGGCACGCCAACCACCGGCAGCAGACCCGCAACCATTCCGCTGTTGACGAACAGGTAGACGGCGAACGTCAGAGTCAGCGCGCCAGCCATCAGGCGTGAAAACGTATCCTGCGCCTGGACCGCGATGTAGAGCCCGCGTGCGACGACCAGCATGTACAGCGCCATCAGCACGCCAAGCCCTACCAGCCCCCACTCCTCGCCGATCACCGCGAAGATGAAATCCGTCGAGCGTTCCGGCAGGAACTCGAGTTGCGACTGGCTGCCGCCCATGTAGCCCTTGCCGAACAGGCCGCCCGAGCCGATCGCGATCTGCGACTGGATGGTGTGGTAGCCGGCCCCCAGCGGATCGTCCTGCGGATTCAGGAACATCAGCACGCGCTTGCGCTGGTAGTCGTGCATGAAGTGCCACGCCACCGGCACCGCGGCCAGGAACGCCGCGCCGAGGCTCGCGATGTAACGCAGCTGCAGGCCCGCCAGCAGCACGACCATCGCGCCGCCGGCGGTCACCAGCAGCGCCGTACCGAGGTCGGGTTGTTCCGCGATCAGCAGCGCCGGTACCAGCACCGCCGCGCCCAGTACCAGCAGCGAGCTCAGGTCGGGCGGCAGTGGCCGGTCGTGCAGGTACCAGGCACAGGCGAGTGGTACCGCGATTTTCAACATCTCCGAGGGCTGGAAACGCACGACGCCCAGGTCGAGCCAGCGCTGGGCGCCCATCGACACGTCGCCCTTTACCGCGACGGCCACCAGCAGCAGGACGCCGAGCAGGTAGAGCCACGGTGCGCCGACGCGCATCAGGCGCGGAGGCACCTGCGCGACGGCGACCAGCACGCCCAGCGCGAGACCCACGCGTGCGGCCTGCGCGACAAATACGCCGATGTCCTCGCCGGCCGCGCTGTAGAGCACGACGAGCCCGGCCGCGCAGACCGACAGCACCGCAAGCAGCAGCGGCCCGTCGAGGTGCAGGACGTCCATCAGCCGTCCGGTGAGCGTCAGCGTGCGGCGAGTACGGCTCGAGTACCCGGGTCCGGCAATCTCGGTCCTCATTCCTCGATTCCTCCCGTCGCGCCCGCCGGCTGTGGTACCGCTGCGGCGGCAGCTTCGTTCGACGGCGCGCCGGTGGCAGGTGATCCGGCGGCGCCTGCCGCTCCGTCTGGCGTCGCGCCCGTGGCAGATGACGCGACCGCGCCGGTAGTGGGACCTGCAACAGATTCGGGCAGCAGGTAAGCGTCGATCACCTTACGCGCTATCGGCCCGGCCGTGCCGCTGCCGCTGCGTCCGTTCTCAACCACCACCGCCACCGCGATTGTCGGGTCGTCAGCGGGGGCAAAGGCGATGAACAGGCCGTGATCACGAAGCCGTTCCGCAACTTCCGACTCCTTGTATTTGGCGTCCTGCTTGATTCCGAACACCTGCGCGGTGCCGGACTTGCCGGCGATCCTGTAGGGCGCTCCGACCTGCAGGCGGCGCGCCGTGCCGTTCCAGTCGTTGGTCACGCCGATCATGCCGCCGATGATGACGTCCCAGTGCGAGGGGTCACTCACTTCGACCGGCGGCAGTTCCCTCGGCGGCAGTTCCCGGATCTCGCCAGTGCTTGAATCGCGGATGCGCGTCACGAGTCGCGGCGCGTAGCGCTTGCCGCGCATCGAGATCGTCGCTGTCACGTGTGCGAGCTGCAGCGGCGTGGTCAGCATGTACCCCTGGCCGATGCCCGCGATGACGGTCTCGCCCGGAAACCAGATCTGCATGTCCTTGCGCTTGAACGCCGTTTTCTTCCATTCGCGCGAAGGCAGCAGCGCCGTGCGCTCGCCGGCGATGTCGATGCCGGTTGCGGCGCCGAGACCGAACTTCGCCAGGAAATCGTGCATGCGGTCGATGCCGAGCCGCTGGGCGAGCCCGTAGAAATAGACGTCGCAGGACTGGGCAATCGCCGAGTGCATGTCCACCGTGCCATGCCCGCCCTTTTTCCAGTCGCGATACCGATGGCTGTCGCCGCCAAGCTGGAAGTAGCCGCGGCAGAACTCGGTCTTGTCGGGATCGGCGATGCCGTATTCGAGTCCGGCGAGCGCGACCAGCGGCTTGATGGTCGAGCCGGGCGGGTATACGCCGCGCAGCGCGCGATCGTAGAGGGGCACGTCGATGTTCTCGGAGAGCGCGGCGTATTCCGCATACGACAGTCCGCGCGCGAAACCGTTCGGGTCGAAAGTCGGCGTGCTCACGAACGCGAGTACGTCGCCATTGCGCGGGTCGATGGCGACGACGGCGGCGCGCTGGCCGGCGAGCGCGTCCTCGGCGGCCTTCTGCACCCGCGCGTCCACCGCAAGGTACAGGTCGTTGCCGGCCACCGGCTCGCGCCGCTTGAGATCCGCGGCCGCGGTTCCCACGCGCTCCACGTGGCGGCCCTGGGCATTGACCAGCAGCTGCTGGTAGCCGGTCTTACCGTGCAGTTCGTCCTCGTAGGCGCGTTCCACGCCCAGCTTGCCGATCAAAGTGGTGCCGGCGTAGTTGGCCAGGTCGATGCGCTTCTCGTCCGCCTCGCTGATGGCAGCCACGTAGCCCAGCGCGTGCACGCCGGTGCCACCCAACGGGTAATGCCGTGTCAGGCGCGGCCGGACCTCGACGCCGGGAAAGTCCTGGCGCCGGACGGCGAAGCGTGCGAGTTCCTCCTCGCTCAACTGCAGCCTCACGGGCACCGAGTCGAACGCGCGGCGTGCCTTGATGGTTCGCAGTACGCGGTCGTGGTCCTCGGCGGGAAGCAGGTCGAGCTCGATCAGCCGCGACACCGTCCCTTCGAGGTCCGGGGTCTGCTCACGGGTGATTTCGAGCTGGTAGGAAGGGCGGTTCAGCGCGAGCGGAATGCCGTTGCGGTCCAGTACCAGGCCGCGGCTGGGCGGCACCGGATCGATGCGGATGCGATTGCCCTGCGAGAGGTCGCTGAAGTAGTCATACCTGAGGACCTGCAGGTAGACGAGTCGCGCGCCCAGCGCAGACAGGCAGAAGAAGATCACCATGGTCGCGACGATCACGCGACGGCCGAACATGCGCTGTTCGGCCCAGTGATCCTTGAGGCGGACTGTGCGCGCCATCGTACTCGGGGTCAGCGCGAACGTCGGGTCAGCGTGTCGCCTGCCGCGACGATCAGCGGCCAGAGCAGCGCGCCCGACAGCACAGGCAACCAGCGATTCCAGCCCGTGTAGCCGTGTCCGGTCAGCCCGTCGGTCCAGAAGATGATGAAGTGGTACAGCGCGAGCAGCAGCATTACTGCGGCTGCCTGGTGGGGGATCGGGAACATGCGCATGCGCAACTGCAGGCGGTGCGTCAGGAATGCCACCACCAGGAACCCGAGCGCATGCTGGCCGAGCACCATTCCGCGCAGCACGTCGAGAAACAGTCCGGCGAGCCACGCATACCACAGCCCGGCGATGCGCGGGCTCGAGAGTATCCAGTACAGGACCGCAAGCAGCGCGAAGTCAGGGCGTGCTGCGTCCATCCAGCCTGGCAGCGGCACGATCGCCAGCGCAAGGCCGGCTGCCACACTGAGCCAGTACAGGATCCGGCGGCCGAGCATGCCGCGCCTCATTGCGTTTCTCCCGAGGCTGCATCGGGCGCAGGCGTCGTTTGGGCGGGAGCGGAATCAACAGGCGCAGGCTCGTCGGGCGCGGTCCCGGCGGGTGCCGGATCAAGCGGGGCGGAATCCGCGGGAGCAGCCGATTCAGCGGGAGCCGAACCAGCGGCAGAGGAACCACCAGCACTGGACGCGGGCGGCGTCGTGGATGCCGCGGGGGTTGGTGCAGCCGTCGCGCTTGCCGCGGCGCCGGAGCGGGTGGCCGCGGGCGCAGCCTGGACCGACCCGGGTTGCGCAGTCGCTGCGCCTGGATCCCCGGCAGCGCCGTCCAGTTCGGCCTGCGGCGCGTCGAACCACACCAGCATCACTTCGCTGTCGCGGTCGAGAGCCGCGGCAGGTCGCGCCTCGACGATGGCGAACGTCGCCTTCGAGGTACGCTCGACTCGCGTTACCGTGGCCACGGGATAGCCGGGCGGGAACACGCCTCCCATGCCCGTCGATATCAGCAGGTCTCCCTTGCGGATGTCGGACTCACCCGTGACGAATGGCAGCGCCAGGCTATCGGGGTCGCCGGTGCCGACCGCGATGGTGCGCACTCCGCTGCGGTTCGACTTCACCGGAATCGCATGCTCAGCATCGCTGATCAGGATCGCTTCGGAGGTGCGCGCGTTGACACGCCATACCTGGCCGAAGATGCCCTGTGCATCGAGCACCGTCTGGCCCTTGAATACACCGTCGGAAGCGCCGCGGTCGAGCAGTACGCGGTGACGGAACGGATCGAGGTCCACCTTGAGAATTGAGGCGACCATGGCGCGCTTCGCGACTGCAGCCGAACTGCCGCGCATTTCGCGCAGCCGCCGGTTCTCCTGCTCGAGTGCATCGAAGCGCTGCAGCTGCAGGTTCGCGTCACGCAGCTGCGCGGAGATCTCGAGATTCTGCTGGCGCAGGCTGTCGCTGTCCGCGAACCAGCCCGCAATCGATTCCCAGGCGCTGAACGGCAGGTCGATGGCGAGCTGCAGCGGATAGGCGGCGGAATTCATCCAGCCGCGCACCCGCTCGAGCTGCTCGTAACGGACGTCGGCCACCATCAGCGCGATCGAGGCGGCCGCGAGCATCAGGAACGTGGCAACCAGCGGCGTGCCGCGGCCGATGATCGGGCGCGAGTCGTGGCTCAGTTCTACCACGGTGGCGGCAGCTGGGCGGTCACGCTCGCGATCAGTCGAGCCCGAAGAGGCCCGGGCCGTGTTCGTCGATCAGTTCCAGCATCTTGCCGCCGCCGCGTGCCACGCAGGTGAGCGGGTCCTCGGCCACCACGACCGGCAGGCCCGTTTCTTCCATCAGCAGCTTGTCGATGTCGCGCAGCAGCGCGCCACCGCCCGTCAGTACGATGCCGCGATCAGCGACGTCGGAGCCGAGCTCCGGCGGGGTCTGCTCGAGCGCGGCCTTCACCGCGCCGACGATGCCCTGCAGCGGCTCCTGCAGCGCCTCGAGGATCTCGTTCGAGTTCAGCGTGAAGCTGCGCGGCACGCCCTCGGAGAGGTTGCGACCCCTGACCGATATTTCGCGAACCTGCTGGCCCGGGTAGGCCGATCCGATTTCGATCTTGATGCGTTCGGCAGTTGCCTCGCCGATCAGGATCCCGTAGTTGCGCCGCACGTAATTGATGATCGCCTCGTCGAAGCGGTCGCCGCCGAGGCGCACGGATGCGGCGTACACGATGCCGTTCAGCGAAATGACCGCCACTTCGGAGGTGCCGCCGCCGACGTCCAGCACCATCGAACCGCGTGCCTCGTGCACGGGCATGCCCGCGCCGACCGCGGCCGCCATCGGTTCCTCGATCAGGCGCACCCAGCGCGCGCCGGCACCCTCGGCCGATTCCTGGATCGCCCGCCGCTCGACCTGGGTCGAGCCGTAGGGCACGCACACCAGCACTCGCGGGCTCGGGCGAATCATCCGGTTGCCGTGCACCTTCTCGATGAAGTACTGCAGCATCTTCTCGGTAACGGTGAAGTCGGCGATCACACCGTCCTTCAACGGGCGGATTGCTGTGATGTTGCCGGGCGTGCGGCCCAGCATGTTCTTCGCTTCCGTACCGACTGCCTCGATCTTCTTGCCGCCGCGCGAGGGCTCTTCGCGTATCGCGACGACCGAGGGCTCGTTCAGCACGATGCCCTTGCCGCGGACGTAGATGAGAGTGTTGGCGGTGCCTAGGTCGATCGAGAGGTCGTTGGAAAAATAGCCTCGGAGTTTCTTGAACATCTGGGGAAAAGTGACCAGCAGGAGGAGGGGCGCGCTGTTGCGCGGGTATCAGGGCAATTTAACCATTGTCAGGACTTTCGGCAAGGCGACGTGTATGATTTATCGACTGTTTTTTCCGGTTCTGCGAGCTTTCCATGAGTTTGACTCGTGCCCAGGTGGAGGGCATCGCCCACCTCGCTCGCCTCGAGATCAGCGAGGCGCAGTTGCCCGTCTACGTCGAAAGTCTGTCCAGCATCATCGACTTTGTCGAGCAGCTCGCCGGTGCCGACACCAGCGGGGTCACGCCCATGGCCCACCCGCTGGCGGACCAGGTGCAGCGCCTGCGCCCGGACCTGGTCACCGAGACCGACCGGCACGAGAGATACCAGCAGAATGCCGCTGCGGTCGCGGCCGGCCTGTACCTCGTTCCAAAAGTCATCGACTGAGGCCAGGGCCATGTCGCTGCATAAGATGACCGTCGCCGAACTGGCGGCCGGCCTCAGGGACCGGCGGTTCTCCAGCCTCGACCTGGCGCTCCACTTCCTCGGCCGCATCGAGCGGATGGCGCCCGACCTGAACGCCTTCGTCACGGTAACCGCCGACCGCGCACTGGCCGACGCCCGGGCCGCCGACGAGCTGCTGGCGAAAGGCGAGGGGGGTCCCCTTACCGGCGTCCCGATCGCCCACAAGGACATTTTCTGCACGGACGGCGTGCTGACGACCTGCTCGTCCAGGATGCTGTCGAACTTCGTCGCGCCTTACGACGCCACCGTGGTCGAGCGCTGGAAGGCTTCGGGCACGGTCCTGCTCGGCAAGACCAACATGGACGAGTTCGCGATGGGCTCGTCGAACGAGACCAGCTTCTTCGGCCCGGTACGCAACCCGTGGGACCCGTCACGGGTGCCCGGCGGCTCCTCGGGTGGCTCCGCCGCCGCGGTCGCCGCCTGCCTCGCGCCCGCGGCCAGCGGCACCGACACCGGCGGCTCGATCCGCCAGCCCGCGGCGCTCACCAACCTGACCGGATTCAAGCCGACCTACGGGCGGGTGTCCCGATACGGCATGGTCGCGTTCGCGTCGAGCCTGGACCAGGCGGGCGTGCTCACGCGGTCGGCCGAGGACGCGGCGCTGCTGCTCGGTTCGATGGCCGGCTTCGATCCGCGGGATTCGACCAGCGTCGACGTGCCGGTTCCGGACTACGTGGCTGAGCTTTCGCGACCACTCGCGGGCCTGCGTGTCGGCGTGATCCGGGAGTTTTTCGACAAGGGCCTGGAGCCGGGTGTCGGCAAGCTGGTCCAGGAGGCTATCGCCGCGCTTGAGGCCGAGGGCGCGACGGTGCGCGAGGTGAGCCTGCCCGCGCTGCCCTTGTCAGTGCCGACCTATTACGTGGTGGCGCCGGCGGAATGCTCGTCAAACCTGTCGCGTTTCGACGGCGTGCGCTTCGGTCACCGCTGCGATGCGCCGCGCGACCTGCTCGACCTCTACAAGCGCTCGCGAGGCGAGGGCTTCGGTGACGAGGTCAAGCGCCGGATCATGACCGGCACCTACGTGCTCTCCGCCGGTTACTACGACGCTTACTACCTGAAGGCGCAACAGGTGCGGCAGGTGATCGCGGCGGATTTCGCCCGGGCGTTCCAGGACGTGGACGTTGTTGTAGGCCCGACGGCGCCGACACCCGCGTTCAAACTCGGCGCCAAGACCAGCGACCCGATTACGATGTACCTGAACGACATCTACACGATCGGTGCGAACCTGGCTGGCCTGCCCGCGGTGTCCATACCATGCGGTTTCGTCGAGGAGGGTGGAAGACAGCTGCCGGTCGGAATACAGCTGATCGGCCCGCATTTCTCGGAATCGCTGCTGTTGTCGGTCTCGCACCAGTACCAGCAGTTGACGGACTGGCACAGGCGCGTGCCCGCGGAGTACCAGTGATGGAATGGGAAACCGTCATCGGGCTGGAAATCCACGCGCAGCTTGCGACGCGCAGCAAGATCTTCTCGGGCTCGTCCACGGCGTTCGGCGCCGGCGCGAACACGCAGGCCAACCTGGTCGACCTCGGCTACCCGGGCGTGCTGCCGGTGTTGAACCACGAGGCGGTGCGCATGGCGGTGCGCTTCGGGCTTGCGGTCGGGGCGACGGTCGCGCGTCGCTCGGTGTTCGCGCGCAAGAACTACTTTTACCCCGACCTGCCGAAGGGCTACCAGATCAGCCAGTACGAGCTGCCGGTCGTGCAGTCGGGGTCGCTCGAAGTCATGCTCGAGGACGGCAGCAGCAAGACCGTCGGAATCACCCGCGCCCACCTCGAGGAGGACGCGGGCAAGTCGCTGCACGAGGATTTCCACGGACTCTCCGGGATCGACCTGAATCGCGCCGGCACGCCGCTGCTCGAGATCGTGTCGGAACCCGACATGCGCTCGGCGAAGGAAGCCGTGGCGTACATGAAGAAGATCCACACGCTGGTGCGTTACCTCGAGATCTGCGATGGCAACATGCAGGAAGGCTCGTTCCGCTGCGACGCCAACGTGTCCGTGCGCCCCAAGGGCCAGAAAGAGTTCGGCACCCGCGCCGAGATCAAGAACCTGAATTCCTTCCGCTTCGTCGAGCGCGCCATCAACTATGAAGTCGAGCGCCAGGTGGACCTGATCGAGGGCGGCGGCAAGGTGGTGCAGGAGACCCGGCTCTACGACCCCGACCGCGGCGAGACGCGCTCGATGCGGTCCAAGGAAGAGGCTAACGATTACCGCTACTTCCCGGATCCCGACCTGTTGCCGCTGGTGATCGACGAGGCGCTGGTCGAGTCGGTGCGCGCCACGCTGCCGGAGTTGCCGGACGAGAAGGCGGCGCGCCTGGTCGCGGAGCACGGGCTCTCGGCGTACGACGCCGGCGTGCTCACCGCTAGCCGCGAACTTGCGGCCTACTACGAGGCCGTGGTTCAGGGTCTGGGCGGCCAGCACAAGCTCGCCGCGAACTGGGTCATGGGCGAGCTGTCCGGGGCCCTGAATCGCGACGGGCTCGACATCACCCAGAGCCGCGTCGTGGCGCCGGCGCTCGCACAGCTTGTCGCACGTATCGGCGACAACACGATTTCCGGCAAGATCGCCAAGGAAGTCTTCGAGGCAATGTGGACCGAGGGGCAGCGGCGCGGACGAGATCATCGACGCACGCGGCCTCCGGCAGATCACCGACACTTCGTCGATCGAGAAGGCCATAGACGAAGTCATGGCAGGCAACCCGAAGCAGCTCGCGGACTACCGCTCAGGCAAGGACAAGCTGTTCGGGTTCTTCGTCGGCCAGGTGATGAAGGCCACCCAGGGCAAGGCCAACCCGGCGCAGTTGAACGAGCTGCTGAAGCGCAAGCTCAGCGGCTGAGGAGCCGCGACATGACCGTGATCCGCGAGGACGACTTCGTGCAGAGCGTCGCCGACGCGCTGCAGTTCATTTCCTACTATCACCCGGCCGACTACATTGCGCATCTCGGTCGCGCCTACGAGCGCGAACAGTCGCCCGCCGCGCGCGACGCGATTGCCCAGATCCTGACCAACTCGCGGATGTGCGCCGAGGGACATCGGCCGATCTGCCAGGACACCGGCATCGTGAACATGTTCCTGAAGGTCGGCATGGACCTGCGCTGGGACACGAAGCACAGCCTGGCGGAGATGGTGAACGAGGGCGTGCACCGGGCCTACGAGTTCCCGGACAACCGGCTGCGTGCGTCCGTGGTGGACGATCCGGCATTCACCCGCAGGAACACGCGCGACAACACGCCTGCGGTGTTCCACGTCGAGCTCGTGCCCGGCGACAAACTCGAGGTCACGGTCGCCGCAAAAGGCGGCGGCTCGGAGAACAAGTCGAAGTTCGTCATGCTCAATCCCAGCGACTCGATCGACGACTGGGTGTTGAAGACCGTGCCGACCATGGGTGCGGGCTGGTGCCCGCCGGGCATGCTGGGGATCGGTATCGGCGGAACGGCCGAGAAAGCCATGCTGCTGGCGAAGGAATCGCTGATGGCACCGCTCGACATGCACGAGCTCATCGAGCGCGGTCCGTCGAACAAGCTCGAGGAACTCAGGATCTCGCTGTACGAGAAGGTCAACGCGCTCGGTATCGGCGCGCAGGGCCTCGGCGGGCTGACGACGGTGCTCGACGTCAAGATCCTCACCTATCCGACCCACGCTGCGTCCAAGCCGGTCGCGATGATCCCGAACTGCGCGGCGACCCGGCACGCGCACTTCGTGCTCGACGGCTCGGGCCCGGCCGTGCTCGAGCCGCCGTCGCTGGAATCCTGGCCGAAGGTGACCTGGGCCGCCGGCGCCAGTTCGCGTCGCGTGGACCTGAACGCGCTGACCCGTGACGAAGTCGCGAGCTGGAAGCCCGGCGAGACGCTGCTGCTGAACGGAAAAATGCTCACCGGCCGCGACGCGGCGCACAAGCGCATCGCCGACCTGTTCGCCAGTGGGCAGGGATTGCCAGAGGGCGTGGATTTCACCAATCGCGTGATCTACTACGTCGGCCCGGTCGACCCGGTGCGTGATGAAGTGGTTGGCCCGGCGGGCCCGACGACCGCGACGCGCATGGACAAGTTCACGGGGATGATGCTCGAGAAGACCGGCCTGATCGCGATGATCGGCAAGTCCGAGCGGGGGCCGGTGGCGATCGAGGCGATCCGCAAGCACAAGGCCGCCTACCTGATGGCGGTCGGCGGCGCGGCTTACCTGGTCTCGAAGGCGATCCGCTCGGCACGCGTCGTGGCCTTCGGCGAGCTCGGCATGGAGGCGATCTACGAATTCGACGTCAAGGACATGCCGGTCACCGTGGCGGTGGATTCGAACGGCACGTCGGTGCATGCGACTGCACCGGCCGAGTGGTCGGAAAAGATCCGCACCCTCGGCATCCCCGTGCGCGTCGCCTGACGATGCGGCAGTCGGACTCGCTGCGCCGCTTCGTCTTCGAGCGCTATCCGTTCCGAGGGCAACTGGTGCACCTCGGTCCCGCGTGGCGCGCGATGATGGAGCACCACGACTATCCGGCCGAGGTGCGTGACAGCCTGGGCGAGGCGGTCGCGGCCGCGACGCTGCTGGCCGCGACGCTGAAGTTCCAGGGCCGGCTGTCGCTGCAGTTGCGCGGCGCAGGGCCGATGCGACTGATGCTGGTCGAATGCACCGACGGTCTCGCGGTTCGCGCAGTCGCGAGGTTCAGCGGCACACCGGCGACGCTGGACCTGCGTGAGCTCTCCGGCGACGGCACATTGACCGTGACCGTCGAGGGCGACGACGTCTCGAGCCGCTACCAGGGCGTGGTGCCGCTCACCGGCGAACGCATGAGCGACTGCCTGCGCGAGTACTTCGAGAGTTCCGAGCAGCTGCCAACACGGCTCTGGCTGCGAGCGGACGCCGGGCAGGCGAGCGGCCTGCTGCTGCAGCGCCTGCCGGTCACCTCGCGACCGTCGTCGGCGACCGAGTCCGGCACCGGCGGCGTGTCGGAAGAAGAAATCGAGGACGCGTGGAACCGCGTGCAGCTCGTGGCCGGTACCGTAACCGGGCCCGAGCTGGCCGAACTCACCGATCGCGAACTACTGCGGCGGCTGTTTGCCGAGGACGACGTTCGGATGTTCGAGTCCGCGCCGGTGTTCTTCCGCTGCAGTTGCTCGCGCGAGCGCGTCGCGGCGATGCTGCGTTCACTCGGCCGCGACGAAGTCGAATCGATCCTCGCCGAGCGCGGCTCGGTCGAGGTTCGCTGCGAGTTCTGCAGCCGCAGCTACCGCTTCGACGCCGTGGATGCCGGCGCGATCCTCACGCCCGCGCCGGAAGTGTCGGGCGGCGGCGTTCATTGAGCAGCCGATGTTGGCTCGCTGATCCGCCGGCGTGAAGCATGGGCAGCCAGCGTGCCGCGGTTTTCCGACGGCGGTCCCGCGGCCCCGGGGTCACGATGGTCGCTCAGTGAACAATCATCCGTGCCACATACCAGGCGATGATCCAGAAGCCTAGCGTGGCGATCAGGTTCGTCGTGCCGTGGTTGCGCTTCAGCAGCCTCCAGTCCCAGAACGCGAGCCGGCTGCCGGGTTTGGGGGCGCCTGGCAGGAAGCGGTTCACTGTGCGCAGGTAGTCCAGGTAGGGTTCGCCCAGCGGCCCGCGCAGGTATTCTTCCTCGCGCTTCACGCGGTTCACCATGTAGAAGTAATACACGACGGTGAATGCGGCCAGCACCCACCACTGGCCGAGCAGCATCAGGCCGCCAAGCAGGATGAAATAGCGGCCGAGGTACATCGGGTTTCGCACTATTGCGTACGGGCCGTTGAACGCCAGCGTGCGGCCTTTGTCCAGCGAGGCAAAGCACCACAGCTGGATGGCCTCGCCGAACATGGATACCAGGAATCCGGGCAGCAGCCAGTCGGGATCCAGGTACCAGACGACCGCGGCAAGGACGGCGATGCCGAGCAGGACCCGGCTCTTGACCAGGATCTTGCGCAGCGTGGCGTTGTTGAACAGGCGGTGGATGGCGTCGAGCACGGTTTACTCCCGGGCGTGAAATCGAATCCGTCGGCGTGTCAGTCGCGGCCGTCGCCGGCCCGGCGCGCGCCAATATACCCGCGCGGCACCCACAACGGGCGCAGCAGGTTCATGCGCGCGAGTGCCGCGGCACGTTCAGGCCCCAGTGTTTCGGGGCTGCGCTTCGTCCAGTGCTTGTAGATCGCCGCGAGGTCGATGCGCTCGGCGAAGCGGCGCAGGGGCGGCGGAAGCAGGCGTGTGCCGAGGCAGGACTGGAAATCGAGCAGGAAGGGCTCGCCCGCGTCCGTGACCAGGATGTTGTGGGCGTTGCGCAGGTCGAGGTGCACGATCCGGGCCCGCAAGTGCATCTGCAGGAGGCTCTGCTCCAGGGCCGGAAAGAACCCGGGAGCAAGGTCCGGGCCCTTGGTCAGCCGCAGACTCCTGCCGGGCACGAATCGGTAGGCCAGCGCATGAGCATCGAGGCGAAACGCATGCTGGGGCGCCGCAGTGATGCCGTCCACGCGCCTGAGCCAGCGGTGTTCGCGCCTCACCAGCAGACGGCCTATCAGGTTGCGGACCAGGAACGACCTCGAGGCGAAATCCTTGACCACCCAGCTGTAGCCGCCGTGCTCGTAGCGGTAAAGCACCGCATTCGCCCAGCGGCCCTCGCTGAGCGGACGACGTTCGCCTCGTTCGAATTCGATGCGGGTGAAGGGCGCGCGTACGCCCGGCGAGCCTTCCGCGGCCCCGGGCTGGTTCAGTGGGTCAGTCATTGGCGGCCCGGCGGGTCGTCATGTGGGTCTGGGCTCAAGGAATTCCGCACATCATAACAATCAGGTGCCTGGCAACGGTTTTCAGCCCGGTTAATTCGGTGCCAGGCACCTATTTTCTTGTCCATGTAGCATGAATATCAAGAGTTGTTTATATTTGCATCCTATGACCCAATCACACCAATACCTGCTGCGGGGCCTGAAGGCCGCCGCCGAGCCCAGCCGTCTTAGGCTGCTGGCGGTCCTTGCGCTTGGCGAATTCACCGTTTCAGAGTTGACCGGGATCCTGGGCCAGAGCCAGCCGCGTGTATCGCGGCACTTGAAACTGCTGAACGACGGCGGGTTGCTGGAGAGATTCCGCGAGCAGCACTGGGTCTTTCACCGGGTGCCGGCCGATGGGGAAGGCGCGGCGCTGGTACGTTCGCTGCTCGACCTGCTCGACCCGGACGACCCCTTGCTGGCGCTGGACCACGAACGAGCAAATGCCGCGCTCGCCGGGCGAACGCAGCAGGGTGGACCGGGCATCGAGGCCGCGGAAGGACATTCGACAGACGCAGCGTCGATCCAGGACCTTACAGACCTGGTCGTCGCCGAGCTCGGGCGTAGCGGCTACGAAGCTGTTCTCTACGCGGGTCCGGCCCCGGCAGAAATGCTTCACGCGATCGGGCCCCGGACGCGCCGGATGGTCGGTGTCAGCGAATCCCGGCACGAGGTGCAGAAGGCGCGCGCGAGCCTGCACAGCGGAGGGCTGTCGCACTGCGAACTGCAGCATGGCGACCTGCCCGGTGTTGCGCCCGCAGCCGCGAGTTTCGACGTGGTCGTACTGGATCGCGTGCTCGGGCCGGAATCGCGCAGAGGCGAGTGGCTGCGCGTGGCGGCCCGCGTGCTCCGGCGCGAAGGTCGCCTGCTGGTCATCGAGGACTATGAAGCCTTGTCCGGTCGAGCAGGTTCCGGTAACTCGCTGGCAACGCTCAGGAACTGGATGGCCGAAGAAGGCCTCGCCTGCGAGCGGATCCGGCCGGCGGATGCTGGCGAAATACACGTGATCCTCGCCACGGCATCGCCGGGGCGAGTGGAGCAGGCCGCCTGACGGCCGATGACCAGGGAGATCGACGATGGAAGCGGGCGCTCTGCGTGATGTGATCGACTCGGCCGTCGCCGGACTGCGCAAGCCGGTGCTGGTGTCCTTTGAATTCTTCCCGCCTAACGACGCGCAGATGGAGGCGACGCTGTGGACGTCGATACAGCGGCTCGCGCCGCTGGCGCCGCGCTTCGTCTCGGTTACCTACGGTGCGGATGGTTCGACGCGCGAGCGCACGCACAACGTGGTCACGCGCATCCTCGGCGAGACCGCGCTCACGCCGGCACCGCACCTCACCTGCATCGGGGCGCGGCGCGAGGAGATCCTCGAGATCGCGCGTGGCTACTGGGACTCGGGCGTGCGGCACATCGTCGCGCTGCGCGGCGACGCGCCGGTCGGTCAGGGCGCGTACCGACCCGAGCCCGGCGGATTCGCCTACGCCGAGGACCTGGTGCGGGGACTGCGCACCGTCGGCGATTTCGAGATCTCGGTCGCGGCCTATCCCGAGACCCATCCGGAGGCCCCGGACGCCGACTTTGACCTTGACCGGCTCGAGGCAAAGATCGATGCGGGCGCGGACCGCGCTATCACTCAGTTCTTCTTCGACACCGACGCGTTCCTGCGTTTCCGCGATCGCTGCGTCGCGCGAGGCATCGAGGCTGAACTGGTGCCCGGCATCCTGCCCATCACGCGCTTTCCGCAGATGCTCCGCTTCGCGCAGCGCTGCGGTGCCAGCGTGCCCGACTGGCTCGCCCACCGGTTCGACGGCCTGGACGACGATCCGGAGACGCGGCGCATGATCGCCGCAAGTGTTGCGATCGACCAGGTGCGCCGTCTGCAGGAACATGGCGTCCAGGAATTCCACTTCTACACCTTGAACCGTGCGGAACTCACCTATGCGATCTGCCACGCACTCGGCGTGCGGCCCGCTGCGGCACGCCCGGCGCAGGGAGCCTGACGATGCTGAGATCCGAACGTATCCGCGAGTTCCGGCGCCTGCTTGGCGAGCGGATCCTGGTGCTCGACGGCGCAATGGGAACCGTCATCCAGTCGCACCGGCTCGGCGAGGCTGATTACCGCGGCGAGCGCTTCCGCGACTGGCCGAGCGACCTGAAGGGCAACAACGACCTGCTGACGCTGACCCGTCCCGAGCTGATCGGCGAGATCCATCGCCGCTATTTCGAGGCTGGTGCCGACATCGTCGAGACCAACACGTTCAATTCGAACGCACCGTCGCAGGCCGACTACGGCACCGAGGCGCTGGTTCGCGAGCTGAACCTCTCGGCTGCGCAGATCGCAAGACGCGCTGCGGACGACGTGGCAGCCCGTACCGGCCGCCCCCGCTTCGTCGCCGGCGCGCTCGGGCCCACCAACCGCACCGCGTCGCTGTCGCCGGACGTCAACGACCCGGCATTTCGCAACGTCACGTTCGACGCCCTGGTCGCCACGTATTCCGAGGCGACGCGGGCGCTGGTGGAAGGCGGCGTGGACCTGGTGCTGGTCGAGACGATCTTCGACACGCTGAATGCGAAGGCGGCGCTGTTCGCAGTGCGACAGGTGATGGACGAGCTCGGCGTGGACCTGCCGATCATGGTGTCGGGCACGATCACCGACGCCTCCGGGCGGACGTTGTCCGGCCAGACGGTCGAGGCATTCTGGAATTCCGTGCGCCATGCCAGGCCGACCGTGATCGGCCTCAACTGTGCGCTCGGCGCGAAGCAGCTGCGACCGTACGTCGAGGAACTCTCGCGGCTCGCCGATGCGTATGTCTGCGCCTATCCAAACGCGGGCCTGCCAAATGCCTTCGGCGAGTACGACGAGACCGCGTGCGAGACGGCGGAGCTCATTCGCGACTACGCGGCCAGCGGCTTCGTGAACGTCGTGGGAGGCTGCTGCGGCACAACGCCCGAACACATCTCGCACATCGCCGAAGCCGTCGCCGGCCTTCCGCCGCGCCGTCCGGCAGTGCTCGAGCCGCGTTGCCGACTGAGCGGACTCGAGCCGCTGAACATCGGCCCGGACAGCCTGTTCGTGAACGTCGGCGAGCGGACCAACGTGACCGGGTCGGCGAAGTTCCGCCGCCTGATCGAGGCCGAGGACTACGCGGGCGCGCTCGACGTCGCGCGGCAGCAGGTCGCGAGCGGCGCGCAGGTGATCGACGTCAACATGGACGAGGGAATGCTCGATTCGGAAGGCGCGATGGTGCGCTTCCTGAACCTGCTCGCAGCCGAGCCCGACGTCGCACGCGTGCCGCTGATGATCGATTCGTCGAAGTGGTCGGTGATCGAGGCGGGCCTCAAGTGCCTGCAGGGCAAGGGCATCGTCAACTCGATCAGCATGAAGGAGGGCGAGGCTGCCTTCGTCGAGCAGGCGCGGCGCGTGCGCGCCTATGGCGCGGCCGTGGTCGTCATGGCATTCGACGAGCAGGGGCAGGCCGACACGGTCGAGCGCAAGGTGTCGATCTGCGCGCGCTCCTACGAGCTGCTGACCACCCAGGCGGGCTTCGCGCCCGAAGACATCATCTTCGATCCCAATATCTTCGCCGTCGCGACCGGCATCGAGGCCCACGACCGATACGCGCTCGATTTCATCGAGGCGACGGCGAAGATCCGCGCGGCGTGTCCTCATGCTCTGGTGAGCGGCGGCGTGAGCAACGTGTCGTTCTCGTTCCGCGGCAACGAGCCAGTGCGCGAGGCGATGCACTCGGTGTTCCTCTATCACGCAATTCAAGCCGGCATGGGCATGGGCATCGTCAATGCCGGCCAGCTCGCGATCTACGAGCAGATCGAGCCGGAGCTGCGCGAGCGCGTCGAGGACGTGATCCTGGCGCGCCGGACCGACGCAACCGAGCGGCTGCTGGAGACCGCCAGCCGGTTCAGGGGCGAGGCGGGTGCGAAACGCGTCGAGGACCTGGCCTGGCGTGAGTGGCCGGTGACGAAGCGGCTCGAACACGCACTGGTGCGTGGCATCGACGAGTTTGTCGCGGAGGACACGGACGAGGCGCGCATCGAACTCGGCAGTCCCGCTGCTGGTGATCGAGGGTCCGCTGATGGACGGCATGAACGTCGTCGGCGACCTGTTCGGTGCCGGCAAGATGTTCCTGCCCCAGGTCGTCAAGTCGGCGCGCGTGATGAAGAAGTCGGTCGCGCAGCTGCTGCCCTGGTTCGAGCGGGAGCCGGGCGAGGCGGTGCGATCGAACGGCAAGATCGTGATGGCGACCGTGAAGGGCGACGTGCACGACATCGGCAAGAACATCGTCGGCGTCGTGCTCCAGTGCAACAACTTCGAGGTGATCGACCTCGGCGTGATGGTGCCGGCAGAGCGGATCCTGGAGACTGCCCGGCGCGAAGGCGCGGACATGATCGGACTCTCGGGACTGATCACGCCCTCGCTCGACGAGATGGTGCACGTGGCGCGAGAGATGAAGCGCCAGGGATTCGAGGTGCCACTGCTGATCGGCGGAGCGACTACCTCGCCGGCGCATACGGCGGTGCGGATCGATCCCGAGTACGAGGGGCCGGTTGCCTACGTCAAGGACGCCTCGCGCGCAGTTGGCGTGTGCCAGTCGCTGGCCACCCCCGACCAGCGTGACGAGACCACGCGGCGCCTGAAGGCCGAGCACGCGGCCAAGCGTGAGCAGCATCGAGGGCGCAAGGTGAAGGCTCCGGCGTTTTCGCTGCCTGAGGCGCGTGCAAACCGCTACCGTTGCGACTGGGCCGCGTACCGTCCCCCTGTGCCGAAGTTCGCAGGCGTGCGCAGCTTCGACAACGTCCCGCTCGAGGAACTGGTGCGCTACGTGGACTGGATGCCGTTCTTCAATGCCTGGGAATTCGCGGGGAAGTTCCCGGACGTGCTCACCGATCCGGTCGTGGGCGAGGCGGCGAGCAATCTCTACGCCGACGCACGCCGGATGCTGAAGCAGTTGATCTCGGAACGCTGGGTCCGGGCCAGTGGAGTGATCGGTTTTTTCCCGGCCAACTCGGTGGACGAGGACATTGAGGTCTACGCCGATGAGTCACGCAACGAGGTCGCGTGGCGGCTGCATCACCTGCGGCAGCAGAAGCCGAAGCCTGCCGGACAGCCGCATTTCGCGCTCTCCGACTTCGTCGCGCCGCGCGACTCCGGCGTGGCGGACTGGATCGGTGCGTTCGCCGTGACCACCGGCATCGGTCTCGACGAGAAGGTGCGTGAGTTCGAGGCGCGTCACGACGATTACGGCGCGATCATGCTCAAGGCACTCGCCGACCGGCTCGCCGAGGCGCTGGCGGAACGCATGCACGAGCGAGCGCGACGCGAATTCTGGGGCTACGCGCCCGAGGAGCGCTTCACGAACGATGACCTGGTGCGCGAAAAGTATCGCGGCATACGCCCCGCGCCCGGCTACCCCGCCTGCCCGGATCACACGGAGAAGGGCACCCTCTGGCAAATGCTGGACGTCGAGCGCAACGCGGGTATCCACCTCACCGAGAGCTACGCGATGCACCCGGCCGCAGCCGTGAGCGGCTGGTACTTCTCGCACCCGGAAGCGACTTATTTCGCGGTCGGCAAGATCGACTCCGACCAGGTCGCCGACTATGCCCGCCGCAAGGGGATCACGCTGGCCGAGGCCACGCGCTGGCTCGCGCCATCGATCGGTTACGAGCCGGCGGCCGACGCGGCCTGAGTGCCGCGAAACGGCCGCCCGGCCGGGTGATCAGCCGCCGCTGACCTGGATGGCGCTGTCGAGCGGAACGTTCACGACGGTGCCCGCCGCGATCTTGACGTCGTCGCCGGTCTTCTTCGCGATCCCGAGGCCGGCCGCGCCGCCGATCAGGCCGCCGACCACCGCGCCGTTCTTGCTGTTCACCTGGTGACCGATGACGGCTCCAGCCGCTGTCGTACCGACGACCTTGGCGGCGTCCTTGCCGGTTTCGCTCGCACCCTGCTGCCTGACGCGTGCGCTGATCGCGACCGGGCCGCTGACGGTTGAAAGGCTGTTGAACGTGACCGCCACCGACGGCATGCCGCCAATCTGGTTGCTGCCGGACACGGCCTCGGTGACCGTGCCGGTGACCGTGGAACCCGCGGGTGCTGCCAGCCGTCCGTTCACGACGAGGTCAGAGGCGAGGCGGCCCTGGACGGCGTTCCCGACCGCGGTGTTCTTGGTGTTTACCGCTGAGACGAACTCGATCGAGAGCGGCGTGCCGGCCGGAATCATGATCGGCAGGGGCGGCGGGGGCGGCTGCTGGGGCTGCGCGGCCGCAACCTTGGCGGGTGGTGCGGCACTGGCAGCCTTGGCCTGCGCCGCAGACTTCTTGGCCGCCGCGGCTGATGCGGCCGCGGACTGCTGGGCCGATTCGGCGTTGCGCCGGGCGAGCTCGGTCTCGATTTCCTGCTGCTTGACGGCCGCCTCGCGATCCGCGAGTTCCTGCTCCCTGGCGGCAAGTGCTTCGGCCTGCTGCTGGGCGGCGTCGTTGGCCGCGTCCTGCTGGGCCGCAATTTCCGTCGATGGCGCAGCCGTTTCAACCGGGGCGGGGCTCTTGCCGCAGCCGGCGATCCCCAGCGCGGCGAGGACGGCGAGGCCGACGAGGGAAATGTGGGTCTGCGGGCGTTTCAATTGCATGGACAAGGGGTTATCTCCAGAAGGTGCTGCCAGGGTCGGCTGCATGTGTGTTCGAACCGCGCCGGGCACGGAAGTTCCGCTGGCCTCAACCGACGTGGTAGTCGTCGAGATCCACCGTCCTCAGCAGCCGGCGGTACCGGATCGTGCTGTGCGGCCAGTTATTGGTGATGGTTCCGTCCGCGAGCTTGTACCAGCTGCTCTTAGCGTCAGCCCAGACGGATTTCGCGAGATCCCGCGCCAGGCGACCATTGTACTCCTCCATCACCTCTCGCTTGACGTCAATGCTCCGGAGGCCGCGGATCCGAAGGATCTCGATCGCCTGGACGATATATCCGGCCTGCGCCTCGATCATCACCAGGATGCTGTTATGCCCGAGATTGGTGTTCGGCCCGTAGAGCATGAAGAAATTCGGGAACCCGCTCACAGTAACACCCAGGTACGCGTGCGCGCCGCGCTGCCATTCCGCCGCAAGCGCATGACCGCCGGGCCCGGTAACCTGGATCGGCGCCAGGAATTCCGTCGCCTTGAACCCGGTCGCGAACACGATCACATCAGCTACGTGCAGTTCGCCGTCGCGCGTACGGATGCCGATCGGCTCGATGCGCTCGATGGATTCCGTCTCCAGCCGTACGTTGCGGCGGCCAAGTGACGGGTAATAGTCGTCGTTGAACAGCACCCGTCGCGCGCCAACGGGATAGTCGGGCACCAGCTTCGCGCGCAGCGCAGGGTCGTCGACCTGCCTGCGCAGGTGCGCCAGCGCCCGCTGCCGCGCGGCCCACTGCGCAATGCGCACCCGCTTCATCAGCGGTGTGAGCATCATTTCGCCGAAGAAGAACCACTGCCAGTCGTGCCGCAACTTCGCGAGCCAGGGCCAGCGCTTCATCGCGCGGTGCAGCCATGGCGCGTAGAGCTTGTCGTTGCGCGGCAGCAGCCAGTTGGCCGATCGCTGGAAGATCGTGAGCTGCGTCGCGAGAGGTGCAATCTGCGGCACGAACTGCACGGCGCTGGCCGCATTGCCGATCACCGCAATGCGCTTCCCGGCCAGGTCCACGGAGTGGTCCCAGCGCGCGGAGTGGAACTGCGGTCCGACGAAGTCGCCGCGGCCCGGCAGGTCGGGAATCGAAGGGCGATCGAGCTGGCCCACTGCGGACACCAGGAAATCTGCCTCGATCGTCGAGCCGTCGGCAAGGTCAATCCTCCACCGCAAGCTCACCTCGTCGAACAGGGCCGACGCCACGTCGGAATTGAACCGGCAATGGGGCAGCATCCCGGCCTCGATTGCACACTGGACCGAGTACCCGAGCAGCTCCGGCTGCAGAGCGAAGCGCCGGCTCCAGTCGGTCTTCTGTGCGAAGGAGAAGCTGTACAGGAACGATGGCGCGTCGCAGGACGCGCCCGGGTAGGTGTTCTCGCGCCAGGTGCCGCCCAGCGTGGGCGCCTTCTCCAGGACCAGGAAGTCGTCGATGCCGGCGCGCTTCAAAAGCATGCCCAGGCAGATGCCGGAGTGGCCCGCGCCGATGATTGCGACTCGTGTCGTGGTAGTCATGTGGGCATTATTGCTGGTCCAGGCCCTGCACGTAGCTGGTGCCACCGAGTGAGGCCATCTGCCGCTGGATCCAGGCCTGGCGTCGCCTGACGTAGTTCGACGGCGCGTCCACGCGGAAGCGGTTCGGCGCGGGCAGCACCGCGGCCAGCAGCGCCGCGTCGGCGCGCGTGAGTCGAGAGGCGTCCTTGTGGAGAAACCTGCGGCTCGCGGCCTGTACCCCGAAGGTTCCGCGGCCGAATTCGGCCAGGTTCAGGTACACCTCGAGGATGCGCTGTTTGCTCCACGCCAGTTCGATCAGCACAGTAATACCGGCCTCGAGACCCTTGCGGAACCAGCTCTGCCCGGGCCACAGGAACAGGTTCTTGGCCACCTGCTGCGAGATCGTGCTGGCGCCACGCACGTGCCTGCCTCGTTGGCGATCCTGCAGCGCCTTGTCGATTTGCTTGAAGTCGAAGCCGTGGTGAAGCGGGAACTTCTGGTCCTCGGCGGCGACCACCGCCAGGGCTGCATTTGGCGAGATCTGGTCCCAGTCCCGCCACTGGTAGTCGAAGTCGTAGCCCGGCCGGTCAGCAAAGAGCGCGGCGACCCGGCTCTGGACCATGAAGGACGTGAATGGGGGATCGATCCAGCGCAATGCCACCACGACGCCTGCAGTGACAGCGGCCCAGGCGGCGAGCGCGAGGCCGAGCCCGCGCAACAGCCGCACGAAGGGTTTGCGGCGCCTGGCCACTCGGAAATGCCGGCTCGGCGGACCCGCGGCTCAGCCGGCCGCCGCGACCCGCTTTGCGCTCGTCACCTCGACCGGCGTCACCGGCACGTCCTGGTGGCCGCCCTTGTTGCCGGTCTTCACGGCCGCAATCTTGTCCACGACGTCCATGCCCTCGGTCACATGGCCGAACACGGCGTACCCGGCACCGCCGCGGCCCGGGTCCAGGGACACGTTATCGACCAGGTTGACGAAGAACTGGGCGGTGGCGCTGTGGGGGTCGTTGGTGCGCGCCATGGAAAGCGTGCCGCGCCGGTTCTTGAGGCCGTTGTCGGCCTCGTTGCGGATCGGTGCCCGCGTCGCCTTCTGGCGCATGTCCGCGGTGAGGCCGCCGCCCTGGATCACGAATCCCGGGATCACGCGGTGGAACACCGTGCCATCAAAGTGCCCGGAGTCGACGTAGTCGAGGAAGTTCTTGCTCGAAATAGGGGCTTCCTTCTCGAAAAGCTCGATCGTGAAGTTGCCCAGCGTGGTCTCGAATCGAATCATGGCTGGAGTCCGTGCAGTATCTGGCGGGGCCGGAATATTGAATGGACGCGGCCCGGATGTCACGCCCGGCGGCGGGCTGCGGAGCCTGCGTACTATGCCGGGCGTGCCAGCAGGTAAAGTGTCGACCGTGACGAGACAGCCTCTCCACATGCGCTCCGAATCCTGCGCCTTGGTCGACCCGCTCGAGGTCTTCGCGGCGGCCGGGACCGCGCCGCGTTTCTTCTGGGAGCAGCCCTCGGCGGGCCGCTATCGCGTGGGCGTCGGGTCTGCCGCCCGGCTGACATCTGCGGGCGCCGGGCGGTTCCGCGCGGCCGGGACCGCGGCGCAGGAATTGTTCGACACGATCAGCTGGGAGGGCGACGGTGCGCGCGTTGCTCATCTGCTGGGCGGCTTTGCCTTCGCACCGTCGCAGGCGCCTGGAGGGCTGTGGCAGGGCTTCCCCGACGGTGAGTTGCGGTTGCCCGAGGTCGCGTTCTGGAGCGACGGGGACCGGTCCACGCGCGTCTCGCGTGCGGGCAGTGCCTGGATCAACCTGCGTCCGCGACCTGTAGCGCTCGGACACCCGGTGCGCGGCGTGGTCGAGATCGTCAACGGTGGTCGTGACGCCTACGTCGAGCAGGTGCAGCGGATCCTCGACGACATTCGCGCCGGACAGTTGCAGAAGGTCGTGCTCGCGCGGGCCGTGCACGTCACGGCCGGCTCCGACATCGACCCGATCGCGTGGCTGGTCGCGCTGCGCGAGCGATTCCCCACCTGCACGCTGTTTGCCGTCGGTGACGGGCCGACCGTGTTCCTCGGCGCTAGCCCGGAGCGACTGCTCAGGGCACAGGGACAGTGGGTGCAGACTGCCGCGCTCGCTGGCACCGCGCCTCGTGGCGCGTCGCGGACGGCCGACCATGCGCTGGGCGAGGCGCTGCGCGACAGCAGCAAGAATGGCGCCGAGCACGCGGTCGTCGTGCAGTACCTTCGATCGGTGCTGGACGAGTGCTGCGACGACGTGCAGGTCGCCCGTGAGCCGAGCCTGCTTCGGACCCGCACGGTGCAGCACCTGTGTACCGAAATAAAGGCGCGTCGTCGTGATCGGTCTCCTGCTGCGCTCCTGGAACTCGTTGGCCGCATGCATCCGACGCCTGCCGTTGGCGGCGCCCCGCGCGAAGCGGCGCTGAGCTGGCTCGATCAGAACGAGGCTACCGAGCGCGGCTGGTTCGCGGGTCCGGTGGGCTTCGTGCAGTCGGACGGTGATGGCGAGTTTGCGGTAGCCTTGCGCTCGGCCCTGGTGCGCGGGCGCAACGCCACCGCGTGGGCGGGCGCCGGAATCGTCGAGCGATCGCAGCCCATGGCCGAATTCACCGAGACCGAATTGAAGTTGCGGACCGTGCTGGGTCCGCTGCTGTGGGGGGCGCCCTGATGAACGACAGCGTCGGTGCGATCGACGTGGGCGACTCGAACCTGCGCTTTGCGCGGGCGCTGGTCGAGAGCCTGCACGATGCAGGCATCGCCGCCGCATTCCTCTGCCCGGGTTCGCGCTCCACGCCGCTCGCACTGGCACTCGCCGAGCGACCTGGCCTGCTGCAGGGCGTTCAAGTGGACGAGCGTTGCGCGGCTTTCCAGGCGCTCGGGTACGCGAAGGCGGCCGGAAGGCCGGTCGTGCTCGTCTGCACGTCGGGTACGGCCGGCGCTAATTTCCTTCCTGCCGTGGCAGAGGCATCCCAGGCACGCGTGCCGCTGGTCGTGCTGACCGCTGATCGTCCGCCGGAACTGCGCGCCTGGGGTGCCCCCCAGACGATGGAACAGCGTTTCCTCTACGCAGGATTCACGCGCTGGAGCGAGGAAGCGCCCTGTCCGGGCGAGCGCGCCAACGAGATCCGCTATGCAAGGGCGCTGGGCCGACGCGCAGTCGCGGAGGCGACCGGTGCCGTGCCCGGGCCGGTCCACCTGAACCTGCCGTTCCGGGAGCCGTTGCTGCCCGCGGTCCTCGATACGCCGGCGTCCGTGCAGCCTGGTGCAGAGCCGGGGGTTCGCGGTGTCGGCGGCAATCACGATGCAGTTGCCAGCCGTCCGGGCAGCGACCCGGGCGACTGGCCTGGCCCCGGGGCGACGCGGGAGCCGGGTCGCGAGCTGGCACACGAACTTGGTTGCCGACTCGGTCGTGCCACGCGCGGCGTCCTGGTCTTCGGTCCCGGTAACTGGGATCCGTCGCTGGCTGCCGCCGCCGAATCACTGGCCCGTGTGCTCGGGTGGCCGGTGCTGGCCGATCCCGCGTCGGGTCTGCGCGCGGGTGATGCGCTCGACGGAAGCCTGGTACATGGTGCGGACCTGCTGCTTCGAAACGCGGCGGTTGCGAACCTGTTGCGCCCCGACCTGGTCGTGCGCTTCGGCGGGCCCTCGACCAGCAGGGCGATCAACGATTGGGTCGCGCGGCACGAGTCCGCCGAGTTGTGGCTGGTCGATGAAGCAGGCGGATTCCAGGATCCCCAGCACCGAGCGACACGTTCGATCCGGGCAAACGCGCGGCAGTTCTGCACGCTCGCAGCGGCAGCGGCAGCGGCAGCGGTACCGGCCGTGGAGCCCGGTGTCGCGGATTCGAGCGTCGCGATCGAGGTCGCGAAGGCGAACTCGTGGCGGGGCACCTGGCAGCGCGCCGACCGGGTGGCGCGGGCCGCTTCCGACGCCGTCATTGGGTTGGAGCAACGTTTCCTCGCGCCTCATCTCGCCGGCGAGCTCTGGATGCATGTCCCTGCCGATGCCACGCTGTATGTCGCCAACAGCATGGCGATCCGCGAGATCGACGCGTTCGCCGGTCCACGCAGCGACGCGCTGCGCGTGATGGCAAACCGTGGCGTGAACGGCATCGACGGACTCGTGTCTTCGGCGCTGGGCGCTGCGTCGGGGCTCGGCGTGCCCACCGTGCTGTGGTGCGGAGACATTGCGCTGCTGCACGACGTCGCCGGCCTGCTGGCCGGCAGCATGCAGCAGGCTGACCTCACGATCGTCGTCGCGAACGACGACGGCGGTGGAATATTCGAATACCTGCCCGCGGCCCGGACGGTTCCACGGCCGTTGTTCGAACGCGTGTTCGCCACGCCGCACGGCCTCGACCTGTGCAGCCTCGCGCGTGGCCTCGGGTGGAATGCGGAGGGTGTCCAGTCCGCGACTGAATTCCGCGCCGCGCTGTCACGCGCGCTCAAGGGTGGCCTGCACGTGATCGAGGTCAAGGTGGATCGCGCGATCAACACTGCGTTCCACCTGTCGCTGCACGCGGCCGTCGGTGCTGCGCTCGACCGGGAGATCAACGGGTGAGCGGGCGACCACTGCAATTCGAGCGCCGCGGGAAGGGTCCGGCGCTCGTGATCCTGCACGGCTACACCGGCAGCGCAGCCGGCATGCGTGACCTCTCGCAGGCGCTTGCGGGCGAATTCGAAACGATCGTGCCGGACCTTCCCGGTCACGGGCGCTCGGTCGGGCGTGCCGAAGATGGACAATACGAATTTGAACAGTGCCTGCGCGACCTCGCCGCGACGCTCGAGTCTGCCGGCCACGAGCGCGCGCACTGGCTCGGCTATTCGATGGGTGCCCGGCTTGCGCTCGGCTGTGCCGTGCGCCATCCCGACAGTGTTGCATCGCTGGTGCTGATCGGCGCACGCGCCGGCATTGCGGATGCGGCAGCGAGGCAGGTCCGGCGGCGCGAGGACGAGTTGCTTGCGCTGCGCATCGAGTCCGACGGTATCGAGGCGTTCGTGGACCAATGGATGGCCATGCCGCTCATCGCAACGCAGCAGCAGATGGGCGCGGCATTCGTGGCCGAGCAGCGTCGCGCGCGGCTGGCCAACGATGCCCATGAACTCGCGGCGAGCCTGCGTGGACTCGGACCCGCGGCACAGCCGCCACTGTTCGATGAACTCGCCCGGGTCAAGGTGCCGGTGCTGCTGGTCGCGGGCGAGCTCGACCGCGCTTTTGTGGATGCCGGACGTGACCTGGCCGCACGCCTGCCAGCAGCCGAGACCTGCGAGATCGCCGACGCCGGCCACGCCGTGCACCTCGAGCAGCGCGACACCTTGGTGCGCGTTGCCATGGATTTCCTGCGCCGGGCATCGAGCCCGTTGCAGGTCACGCATTCGTATTTCGACCAGGAGACCGCGTAATGACCGACACGACCGGGGCGCTGGGGGGCATGCCGGACTGGCAGCCCGTGCGCGCCTACGAAGACATCCGTTTCGAGAGGGACGGCGGCCTCGCCAGGATCACGATCTGCCGGCCCGAGGTGCGCAATGCATTCCGTCCGAAGACGCTGTTCGAGCTGATCGACGCGTTTTCGCGGGCACGCGAGGACGGCACGATCGGCGTGATCATCTTCACTGGCGAAGGTGACCTGGCCTTCTGTTCGGGTGGCGACCAGCGCATCCGCGGCAACGAGGGCTACATGGGCGACGACGGGGTGCCGCGCCTGAACGTGCTCGACCTGCAACGCCTGATCCGTTCGCTGCCGAAGGTCGTGATCGCGGCCGTGGCGGGTTATGCCATCGGTGGCGGCCACGTGCTGCACGTGGTGTGCGACCTGACCATCGCAGCGGAAAATGCGCGCTTCGGGCAGACCGGTCCGCGCGTCGGCTCGTTCGACGGCGGGTTCGGTTCCTCGTACCTCGCGCGGATCGTAGGGCAGAAGAAGGCCCGCGAGATCTGGTACCTGTGCGAGCAATATGACGCGCAGGAGGCGCTCGCGATGGGCCTGGTCAACAAGGTCGTGCCGCTCGCCGACCTCGAGGCGACTGCCGTGGCCTGGGGGAGACGCATCCTTCAGCACAGCCCGTTCGCGATCCGCTGCCTCAAGGCTGCATTCAACGCCGAGCTCGACGGGCAGGCGGGCATCCAGGAGCTGGCGGGCCACGCAACACAGCTGTTCTACATGTCCGAGGAAGCCCAGGAGGGCCGCGACGCCTATAACGAGAAGCGGCCTCCGGACTTCTCGAGATTCCCATGGCGTCCATAAGCGCACGTTCGGCCTGGTGGCTGGCGATCCGGCCGGCAACGCTCACCGCGTCTGCTGCGCCGGTCCTCGTCGGCGCCGGTGCTGCATGGGCCGACGGCGTGTTCGTGGCGGGTCCGGCGCTCGCGGCACTGGTCGGCGCGTCACTGCTGCAGGTCGGCGCGAATTTCGCAAACGACGTATTCGATTTCGAGCGTGGAGCAGACAACGCGGACCGGCTCGGGCCGCAGCGCGCGACGCAACAGGGCTGGATCACCGCGGCCCAGATGAAGCGTGCGATGTGGGCGGCTTTCGCAGCTGCGCTGGTGATCGGTATCTACCTGACGGCCGTGGCCGGCTGGCCGGTGATGGCACTGGGACTGCTGTCGATTGCCGCAGCTTACCTCTACACCGGCGGGCCGAAGCCCTACGGTTACCTCGGCCTCGGTGACCTGAGCGTGTTCCTGTTCTTCGGATTCGGGGCAGTCGCCGGCACCTACTTCGTCCAGGCAAAGGCCGTGTCGCAGCTGGTGCTCTGGGCATCGGTGCCGATCGGTGCGCTGGCCACGGCGATCCTGGTGGTCAACAACCTCCGCGACATCGAGACCGACGCGCGAGCGGGCAAGCACACCCTGGCGGTACGGCTGGGCGAGCGCGCAACCCGCAACTACTACCTGCTGCTGCTGGCCATTGCCTACCTGGTGTCGCCGCTGCTGTGGGCTCGCGGGCTCGCGGGCGCCGGGGTGATGCTGCCCTGGCTGTCACTGCCGCTCGCGCTAAGCCTTGCGGCGCGCATGCGCCACGAACGGGGCCTGGCGCTGAACGGCTGCCTGGTGAAGACCGCAAGGCTCGAGGTCGTCTTCGGCCTGCTGCTCGCGGTCGGCCTCGCGCTGTGAGGCTGGCCGGGGCCCGGGCGCGCATGGCGCGACTCGAGTTCGCACGGCCCGTATTCACTTCGCACGGCGAGTTCACTTCGCGCGCGAGCGTGATCTTTGTGCTGGAAGACTCGGAGGGCCGCCACGGATACGGTGAGGCCGCTCCCTGGCCGGGCTTTGGGACAGAGAGCGAAGCCGAGGCGCTCGCTGCGCTCGAGGACGTGGCCCGACTGCTGGCCGGCGCCGATGTCGAGCCCGGCGAGTGGCCGGTGGGTGCGGCGAGCCGGCTCGGCGAAGCGCCTGCAGCGCGCGCCGCCCTACAGGGCGCGCTCTGGGACCTCGCGGCGCGGCGCGCCGGGCGCTCGCTCGCAGCGCATCTGGCCGCGTCCTGCGTCCAGCCCCTCGCCCGGCGTGACGGTGTGGCCGATCGAGCTGCGCTTGGCGAAGTGCCGGTGAGTGTCGCTGCTCGTCGAGCGATCGCCTGACGCATTGCGTCGCGAGGCGGCGAGCGTGCGCGCCGCCGGATACCGTGCCGCCAAGATCAAGCTCGGCGGCGGGAGCCTCGAAGAGGACTGCGTCCGCGCGCGTGCCGCCCGCGAAGGACTGGGAGAAGGCTTCCGCCTGCGGGGCGATGCAAATGGCGCGTGGTCGGAGAGCGACGCACGACAGGCGTTCCAGTCCCTTGCCGGATTTGACTTTGAATACGTGGAGCAGCCTGTCGCACCGGGTGACGAGATGGCGCTTGGCCGCTTGCGTCGGCTCGACCTGATTCGAATCGCAGCAGACGAGTCAGTTGCGACAGAGCGGGACGCACAACACCTGCTCGAGTCCGGCGCCGTGGACGTACTGGTGTTGAAGCCGGCGATGCTCGGCGGCCCGGCGCAGGCGCTCGCGATCGCGAACCGTGCCCGCCGATCCGGCTGCGACGTCGTTTTCTCCCACGCGTTCGAGAGCGCCGTGGGCGCACGGCATGCCCTGCACTGCGCGGCGGCCTGGGGCGATCCTGGTGCCTGTCATGGCCTGTGCACGACTGGCTTGTTCTCCAACGACGTTGCCGATCCGGTTGTCTGTCGCAACGGCGTTGCGGTGGTCGCCAGTTCGCCCGGCCTGGGGATCACGCTGTGAACCTGGCGCTCGCACTCCGGTCGCGCATCGAGCAGAACCCGGCTGCGATCGCGATCGAGTCTCGCGAACAGCGCTGGACCTTTGCCGACCTGGCGGATCGCGCAGCACGGGGCGCGACACACCTGCTTGCTGCGGCACCGCCTGGCGACGGCCCGATCGCGATCCTGATGCCGGGTGACGCGCGGTTCGTCGCATGGTTCTGCGCGGTGGCCCTCGCGGGCCGCGTCGTGCTGCCCCTCAATGCCCGGCTCACGGCGGCAGAACTGGTGCAGCAACTCGCCGATTCGCGCGCGCAGTACCTGCTCTGCGATGGCGGCGATGCGCGCCTGGCGACGATCCGCTCGCAGTTGCCGGGTCTCGTCGCCGCGGATGCGCCGGTGTTCGACGCGCTGCCGCAGGCCCCGGCGCGCTTGCCGGGCGAAGGCGCCGCAAGTGAATCGACGCTCGCGGTGCTGTTCACGTCTGGTACCTCCGGGCGTGCGAAGGGTGCATGCCTGAGCTGGGGAAACTTCGCGGCCAGTGCGGCCGGCGCGCTCGAGCGCCTCGGGCCGGCGGTCGGCAAGCGCTGGTTGTCCTGCATGCCGCTGTTTCACGTCGGCGGGCTGTCGATACTGGTGCGCAGCATGCTGTACGGCGGCCCTGTCCGCCTGCTGTCGAGGTTCGAAGTCGCCGAAGTCAGCGACGCGCTGGAGTCGGGCGAGATCGCCGGCGTCTCGCTGGTTCCGACGATGCTCTCGCGCCTGCTCGAGCATCGGGCCGGCCGGCCCGCGCCCGCCGGCCTCGACGTGCTGCTGCTTGGTGGCGCCGCTGCACCGCCCGAATTGCTCGCGCGCGCAGCAGGCCTGGGCTATCCGGTTTTCAGCACCTACGGGCTCACGGAGGCCACCTCCCAGGTCGCGACCGCGCGGCAGCGCGCTGCGCCCACGACAGCACCACCACCGATGTTTCCGTTGCAGGGCACCGAACTGCGCGTCGTCATGGGTGGTCGGGATGCAGCGGTCGGGGAGCCCGGCGAAATACTGGTGCGTGGTCCGACAGTGATGGCCGGATATCTGGGAAACGAGGAGGCAACTGCGCACGTGATCCGTGACGGCTGGCTCCATACCGGCGATGTCGGGTTGCTGGACGCGGAGGGCGGGCTTCACGTCCTGGACCGGCGCGACGACCTGATCGTGTCCGGCGGCGAGAACGTGTATCCCGCGGAAGTCGAGGCGGTGCTGCTCGGACACCCATCGGTTGCAGAAGCCGGCGTGGCCAGCCTGCCGGATGCAGATCTCGGTGCGCGAGTCGTGGCGTGGATCGTACTGCGTGATGAGGCAGTGGCCGACGCCGCCACACTGTCGGCGTACTGCAGCGATCGTCTTGCTGGCTACAAGCAGCCGCGCGAATTCCAGTTCGTGACCAGCCTGCCGAGGACGGCTGCCGGGAAACTGCAGCGGCGACGGCTTGCTTCGCTTGCGCGGAGCTCCTGAAGAATTGCTGCGCCAGGCGCGACCTGTACCACGACCGCGGGTAACTCGGCGGTTCTTACCGCGCCGCAGATGAATTCATCACGCCCTCGGTGCAGCGTTCGCGACCCGCAAGGTCGCGGTGCGTGTGCACGCCATCAAACCCGGCATGCGTCAGCAGCGCACGCACAGGCTCGCCCTGCGTGTCGCCATGCTCGAGGACCAGCCATCCGCCGGGTCTGAGGTGTCGCAGTGCGCCTTCGACGATCGCCGCCAACGCCTCCAGCCCGGTCGGGCCCGCGTACAGCGCAGCATGCGGCTCGAAGCGCCGGACCTCGCGGTCGACGCGCGGGTCGTCGTTCGCGATGTAGGGCGGATTGCTCGCGATGAGGTCGAAGCCGCGTCCCGCCACGGGTTCGTACCACGAGCCTGCCAGGAACCCGACTCGATCGAGCTGCAGTCGCGTCGCGTTCCGCCGCGCGATCTCGATCGCCACCTGCGACAGGTCGGTCGCGGTCACGCGGCAGGCCGGTCGTTCGCTTGCGATCGCGAGCGCAATTGCGCCGCTGCCGGTCGCGAGGTCAAGCACTTCTGCCTCAGCGCCTGGCTGCAGATGCACCAGCGCGCGTTCGACCAGCAGTTCGGTTTCGGGCCGCGGAATCAGCACGCCAGGCGCCACGGCGAGTGGCAGCGACCAGAACTCCTTCTCGCCAAGGATGTAGGCGACAGGCTCTCCGAGCGCGCGGCGGGTGACGTACGACTCGAAACGGTCGGTAGCCTCGCAATCCAGCACCTGGCTGTCGGCGTGCGCGGCGAGGTGTGAGCGGGGCCTGGCGAGTGCAGCGGCGAGCAGGATCTCCGCCTCGACTCGCGGGTTGTCCGCGACGCGCGCGAGTCGCGCGGCGCCCTCGTCAACCAGTGCGCGGATTTCTGTCGCCATGCGCCTGGGCCGCGGGGCTCACTGCAGGCTCGCGAGCTGCTCGGCCTGCCACTCCTGCTGCAGCGGCCCGATCACCTCGTCGAGCGCGCCTTCCATCACCGCCGGCAGCTGGTAGATGGTCAGGTTGATGCGATGGTCGGTGACCCGGGCCTGCGGGTAGTTGTAGGTGCGGATGCGCTCCGAGCGGTCACCGCTGCCCACCTGCAGCTTTCGCTCCCGCGCCTGCTGCGCGGCCTGCTTCTGCTGTTCTGCCTCCAGCAGGCGGGCGCGCAGCAGCGAAAGCGCGCGCGAGCGGTTCTTGTGCTGCGAACGCTCGTCCTGGCACTCGACGACGATTCCGCTCGGCAGGTGGGTGATGCGGATCGCCGAGTCAGTCTTGTTGACGTGCTGCCCGCCGGCGCCCGAGGCGCGGTAGGTGTCGACGCGCAGCTCCGCGGGATTGAGCGCGACCTCGTCGACTTCCTCGAGCTCAGGCAGGATGGCCACCGTGCAGGCGGAGGTGTGGATGCGT
The DNA here is from genome assembly GCA_963793005.1 of uncultured Gammaproteobacteria bacterium. Lineage (GTDB taxonomy): Bacteria > Pseudomonadota > Gammaproteobacteria > Steroidobacterales > Steroidobacteraceae > RPQJ01. Next base: position 953,593 of record CAWBYP010000002.1, on the reverse strand, counting down.
CCCTGCGCTTCGGTAGCCGGCACCCGCTGGACACGGTGCGTGCCAGACTCGAACTTGAGCCTCGAGTACACGCCCTTGCCGACCACGCGGCTGATCACTTCGCGGTAGCCGCCGTGCTCGCCGGGGCTTTCGCTCAGGATCTCCACACGCCAGCCCTGTCGCTCGGCGTAGCGTGCGTACATGCGGAACAGGTCGCCGGCAAAGATCGCTGCCTCGTCGCCGCCGGTGCCGGCGCGGATCTCCAGGAATGTGTTGCTGTCGTCGCGCGGGTCCTTCGGCAGCAGCAGCCTGGCCAGTTCCGCCGACTCGGACTCGAGCCGCGCGTCGAGTTCCTCGAGTTCCTGCTCGGCGAGTTCGCGCATCTCGGCGTCGGTGCCGGCTGCCATTTCAGCCGTCGTGCGACGCTCGGCCTCCAGGCGCGAGAATTCCCGGAAGCGTGTAGCAACCGCCTCGAGCCGCGAGTATTCGACCGACAGGTCGCGGAACCGACCGGGCTTTCCAGCGGCATCCGGTTCGGCGAGCAGGGCGCCTACTTCCTCGAAGCGCTCCACCGTCGTCTCCAGCATCCGGCGGATGGAATCCTTCATCAGTCGTGATCGAGGTGGTAGATCTGGGCGATCGTCTCGATGATCGTCCCGTCGCCGGTCTCGGCGGCGTCGCGCAGCCGCTGGCTGGGTGCGTGGATCAGTCGGTTTGTCAGGGTCGTCGAAAGAAATTCCAGTACTTCGTCCGGGCTGCGTCCTGCCGCAACCATGTGCCGCGCCTGGTCGAGCGTGTGGCGTCGCGCCTGCTCGGCCTGCTCGCGCAGCCGGCGGATAGTAGGCGCCGCCTGCCGGCTGCGGATCTGCATCTCGAAGCGATCGACCGCGGACTCGATCATCTCGCCGGCCGCCCGCGCGGCCTGCCTGCGTCCCTCCATGTTCTCGTTCACGACTGTCTGCAGGTCGTCGATGGTGAACAGGTAGATGTCCTCGAGTTCGGCCACTTCCGGCTCGATGTCGCGGGGAACCGCGATGTCCACCATGAATATCGGCCGTCGCTTGCGTATGCGCAGCGCATCCTTGGCCATGGCGCGCGTGATGATCGGGTTCGGGCTCGCCGTTGATGCGACGACGATATCCGCCTCGCTCAGGTGCGACGGGATCTCGTCGAGGCCGATGGCGAAACCCTGGAATTCGGACGCGAGTTCGCGTGCGCGGTCGACACTGCGATTGGCGACGATCATGCGGCGCAGGCCATCGGCATGCAGGTGGCGTGCCGCGAGCGCGATCGTATCGCCGGCGCCGACCAGCAGCGCGGTCCTGTTCTCGAAGCTCGAGAACACGGTCCTGGCCATGCGCACGGCGGCGTAGGCCACCGACACGGCGTTCGCGCCGATCTCGGTCTCGGTCCGGACTCGCTTGGCAACGGAGAAAGTCGCCTGGAAGAGTCGATTCAGCAGCGGACCGGTCGTGCCGGCCTCCTGCGCCATGCGATATGCGTCTTTCAGCTGCCCGAGAATCTGTGGCTCGCCGAGCACCAGCGAGTCGAGCCCGGAGGCAACCGAGAAGGCATGGGCAACCGCACGCATTTCATCGTGGCGGTACAGGCAGTGGTGGAGACTCACCCCGAGCTGGTGGTAGCGCTGCAGCCAGTCGGCCAGTCCCACCTCGCCGGACTCGGTCGCGCAGTAGATCTCGGTCCGGTTGCAGGTGGAGACGATCAGCGACTCCTGGACCGACGGCAGGGTCGCCAGCTCGCGCAGCGCCTCCGGCATCCGCGCCGGGTCGAATACCACGCGCTCGCGCAGCTCAATGGGCGCGGTGCGGTGGTTAATGCCGACGACGACTAGGGGCATCCGGTATCCGGTCAGCGAAATCGCGAAATTCTGGGTGATGCCCAGTGGCAACACAAGCTCGACGGCTCTTCCGCTATAGTGGGCAGACCATGCGGAAATCCCTGATTCTCGCCCGGCACCTGCTGGTGTCGGTGCTGCTGCTGTTGCCAGTCTCCCTCGGTCCCTGGTCCGGGGCGCTGGCGGCGGAGCCCGGATCCCGGCCTGATCCCGTGCCACTGCTCGCCGAAGGCGACGCAGCGCTCGACCGCGGGGACCTGCCGGCCGCCGCGCGGGCCTATAGGCTCGCGGCCGAGGCTTCCGACGACGAGGCGGTCGCGGAGCAGGCGAGCCGGATTGCCTTCGACAATTACCAGCTGAACGACGCGCTGCTGTCGGCGGAGCGCTGGCTGCAGATCAACCCGTCCAGCGAGCAGGCGGAACGCTACGCCGGCGTGGCGGCCCTTGCCCTGCATCGGCTGGACGCGGCCGAGTCGCATTTCAGCACGCTGGTCGAGACGGCCTACGTGAGTCCGGCTGCCGGCTACCTGGCATTGCTGCCGGTCATCATGGACGAGGCGACGGCGCCCGACGTGACGGAGCTCTTCCGGCGGCTATCGGCGCTGCATCCGAAGGTGGCAGAGGGATACAACGCTCTCGGCAATGCCGCGCTGCGCTCGGAAAACTATGCGCTTGCGATGTCGAGCGCCGAGGCAGCGGTACGATTGGCGCCGTACTGGGTACCGGCGAAGATGCTGCTGGCACGCACGATGATCGCGTCGGGGCGCGAGGCAGATGGGCTTGCGATGGAGCGCGACCTGGCGCTTGCACCGGACGCCGATATCGCCACCCACATGGAGTATGCGCTGGTGCTGGCGAGTGCTGGCCGCGATGAAGAGGCGCGCGCAGTCCTCACGCCTTACGCGGCCGGGACCACGGTGGTGCCGGCCGCGATCCGCACGCTCGGCTTGCTCGACTTGCAGAGCGGTGACCTGGATGCGGCCAATGTGCACTTCGAGGAGCTGCTGTCCATGGGTGCGCAGTCGTACGAGGCGCTCTATTACCTCGGGGTGATCGCGGAACGGCGCGACGATGAGGCGAATGCCATCCGCTACTACTCGAGGGTGACGGGCGGAGAGCAGGCGCTGGCGGCGCAGCAGCGCGTCGCATTCTTCAAGGCCCGCAAGGACGGCGTCGATGCGGGGATTGCCCATCTCGAACAGTTCGGCCGCGCCGAGCCGTCGCTGGGGCCGCGGATCATCATGGCGCAGGCCGGGTTGCTGTCCTCACTCGACGACGACAAGCGCGCACTTGCGGTGCTCGACGCCGGGCTCGAGCGCTATCCCGAGGTGCTGGACCTGAGGCTTTCCCGGGTATTCGCATACGAACGACTCGGCCGCGGGGATGCCTCGGTCCGCGAGCTGCGCAAACTGCTCACGGAAAGGCCGGGCGACCCGGTCGTCCAGAATGCACTCGGCTATACGCTTGCGGACCAGGATCGGGATCTCGGTGAGGCGCGTGCGCTGGTTGCCGCCTCACTTGCGCAGACTCCGGACAGCCCAGCCGTGCTGGACAGCATGGGTTGGGTGCTATACCGGGAGAAGAACTACCGGGAGGCCCTCGAATACCTGGAGCGCGCCCGCGCGCGCGACGACGATCCGGAAATCAACCTCCACCTTGGTGAAGTGCAGTGGGCCATGGGCGACAAGGACGCGGCCCGCAAGACCTGGAAGGAGTCGCTCGAGCGACATCCGGGCAACAAGGCGCTGGAAAAGCGGATCGCCCGCGCCGGGAAATGATGCGCCTGTCCGCTGCGGCACTGGTCCTGGCAGCGCTCGCCGGCTGTGCGGTTGCCCCGGTTTCGCCACCACCGTTCGTGCCTGCTGATCCGTCTGCGTTCGTTGCGTGGACCGCGACCGGCCGCCTGGCGCTGGCCGCAAACGGAGAGGGCGGCAGCGGCTCGTTCACCTGGGAGCAGCGCGCCGAAGCAACCACTGTTTCGCTGCGCGGGCCGCTGGGCGCCGGTGCCATGCGCGTGACGGTCGACGGCGACAGCCTCAGCGTCACCGACCGCGACGGGCGCAGCCTGGACACTGCGCAGACGAGGGCGTTGCTGCGCGATCGCCTCGGCGCCGACCTGCCGTGGAGCAGCCTGCGCTTCTGGATGCTCGGGATTCCCGCACCCGGCGGCCCGGCCCGGGTTGCCGATGCCGGCCAGGCGCCGCTGCGAGTAATCGAGCAGGCGGACTGGCGCATTGGCTATGACGAATTCAGGCCGACGCTGGGCGCCTCGCTTCCGACCAGGTTTACCGCGACCCGCGAAGGCGTCCGACTGAAGGTCACGGTCGACGATTGGCAGGTGACCCCGGTGGCAGGCCGCGGGCCGTGATCGCCGGGGATGAACCGCTGGGCCGCCCGATCCCCTGGCCAGCACCGGGAAAGCTCAACCTGTTCCTGCACGTGGTGGGCCGCCGGCCGGACGGCTACCACCTGCTGCAAACTGCGTTCCAGTTCATCGACCTCTGTGACGAGATCCGTTTCTGGCGCCGCCCGGAAGGGGTCGTCGAACGGATCGGCGACGTGTCCGGGGTTCCGCCGGAGCAGGACTTGGTCGTGCGGGCTGCGCGAGCGTTGCTGGCAGCCAGTGGGCCCCAGGCGAGTGGAGTGGCGATCGAGGTTAAGAAAAGTCTGCCAATGCAGGGTGGAGTGGGCGGGGGCAGTTCGGATGCGGCCACGACGCTGGTCGCGCTGAACCGATTGTGGGGGCTCGGCCTGACACCGGATCATCTGGGTGGCATCGGGCTTGGGCTCGGCGCCGACGTACCGGTATTCGTCCACGGCAGGGCGGCCTGGGCGGAAGGTGTGGGCGAGGTTCTGACCCCCGCTGACTTCCCCGAGCAGTGCTATGCACTGATCCGCCCCGACGCGAGTGTCAGCACTTCCGAGGTCTTTAAAGCCCCTGAATTGACAAGGGATTCCCCGGTAATCACAATTCGCGGTTTCCTGAAGGCAGGTGGGCGGAACGACTGCGAGCCGGTCGTCAGGCAGCGTTTCCCGGCGGTTGCCGAGGCGCTGGACTGGCTTGGTCGGAACGCGCCCGCGCGGCTCACCGGCACTGGTTCCTGCGTGTACGCGGCAATGCCGGCAGAGGCGGATGCCCGGGCTGCGCTGGCCGGACTGCCGGCGCGCTGGACGGGGTACGTGGTGCGCGGCCTCAATCGCTCGCCGCTTGCCGCGCGCTGCGAACTCGAGCAGGACGGAGCTGGGTCCGGCCGCTGACGAATGCGATGGGGTGTCGCCAAGCGGTAAGGCAGCGGGTTTTGATCCCGCCATTCGGAGGTTCGAATCCTTCCACCCCAGCCACCGAAATAGGGGACAGGCACCTATTTCCACGATGAAATAGGTGCCTGGCACCTATTTTCGAGGAGTGACGCGATGGACGGCCCGACGACGGCGGTGTTCACCGGCAATGCCAGCCCGCAGCTGGCGCAGGACATCGCGCGCTACCTGCAGGTCCCGCTGGGTCGGGCGCACGTCGGCCGCTTCAGCGACGGCGAGGTGACGGTCGAGCTGATGGAAAACGTGCGCGGGCGCGACGTGTACCTGGTGCAGTCGACGTGCCCGCCGGCCAATGATCACCTGATGGAACTGCTGGTGATGGTGGATGCCTGCCGGCGCGCGTCGGCCGGCCGCATCACCGCAGTGATGCCGTACTTCGGCTACGCGCGCCAGGATCGCCGCCCGCGTGCCACGCGCGTCGCGATCACGGCGAAGGTCGTGGCCAACATGATCGCCGGCGCGGGCGTGCACCGGGTTTTGACGGTGGACCTGCACGCCGACCAGATCCAGGGGTTCTTCGACATCCCCGTGGACAACGTTTATTCCTCGCCGGTGCTGCTCGGCGAGGTGTGGAAGAGGAAATACGACGACCTGGTGGTCGTCTCGCCGGACGTGGGCGGCGTGGTGCGTGCGCGAGCGATCGCGAAGCGCCTCGACGACGCCGACCTGGCGATCATCGACAAGCGCCGTCCGCGGGCCAACGTGTCCGAGGTGATGAACATCATCGGCGAGGTCGAGGGCAAGAGCTGCGTGCTGGTCGACGACATGGTCGATACCGCGGGCACGCTCTGCCAGGCCGCGAAGGCCTTGAAGGATCACGGCGCGAAGAGCGTCGCGGCCTACATCACCCACCCGGTGCTGTCGGGTCCGGCGGTGGACAGGATCGATGCCTCGGCGCTTGATGAACTGGTGGTGACCGACACGATACCGCTGCGTGAAAACGCGCGCGCGTGCCGCAAGATCCGCCAGCTGACCGTGGCGGGATTGCTGGCGGAGACGATGCGCCGGATCCGTGACGAAGAGAGCGTCAGTTCGCTCTACATCGATTGAAAGGGGAGTAGCAGCCGCTACTCCCGCCCCTGGTGTCGTCCAGCCTGGTCGCGAGCGGACGGCGTATTTGTTGTTGAACGGAGCCAATCATGAAGACCTCATTCGAACTCAATGCCGAGTTCCGTGACGCGCAGGGCAAAGGTGCGAGCCGCCGCCTGCGTCACGAGAACAAGGTGCCCGCCATCCTCTACGGTGGCCATCGTGAACCGCGCGCGCTGGCGGTCGACCACACCAAGCTGCTGCTGATGCTCGACAACGAGCGCTTCTACTCGACGATCATCGGCCTGCGCGTCGGCAACGTCGTGCAGGCAGCGATCCTGAAGGACGTGCAGCGTCACCCGGCGAAGAATGCCGTGCTGCACCTGGACCTGCAGCGCGTGCTCGAGGACGAGAAGATCCGCATCAGCGTCCCGCTGCACTTCCAGGGCGACGCGGTGTCCCCGGGTGTCAAGAAGGGCGGCGTTGTCTCGCACCTGCGCAACGAGGTCGAGGTCACCTGCCTGCCGAAGGACCTGCCGGAATTCCTCGACGTCGACATGACCGAGGTGGACATCAACCAGATGCTCTACCTCTCGGACCTGAAGGTCCCGGAAGGTGTGGAGATCCCGGAGCTTACGCACGGCCGGAATGCGCCGGTGGTGTCGGTGCACCACGCGCGGGCCGAGGAAGTCGAGGCGCCGGTGGCCGAGGCGGCGGCGGGCGCGGTGCCCGCGGCAGCGGCCGGTACGGCAGCGCCTGCGGCAGCGGCTGCAGCGGCTGCACCTGCGGCCGAGGCCAAGGGCAAGGACGCGAAGAAGTAATCGGCCCCCGGGCCGAACGACGCGGGCCGCCCTCCGGGGCGGCCCGGTCTTTTTCCGGACTCATCCATGGCTGGCACAGAGATTCAGATCGTCGTCGGGCTCGGCAATCCCGGGCCCGAGCACGCACTCACACGCCACAACGCGGGGTTCTGGTTCGTGGATGCGCTCGCGCGCGCCCATGGCGTGCAGTTCCGAGCGCATTCGCGCTACCAGGGCGAGGTGGCGAGGGTCGAGATTTGCGGGCGTGACCTCACGCTGCTGAAGCCGCAGACCTACATGAACCGCAGCGGCATCTCCGTCCGTTCGCTGGTGGACTACACCAAGGCGCCAGTCTCCGAGGTGCTGGTCGTGCACGATGAACTCGACCTGCCGCCCGGTACGGCGCGGCTCAAGTTCGGCGGCGGGCACGGCGGCCACAACGGGCTGCGCGACACGATTACGCACTGCGGCGCCGATTTCTGGCGCCTGCGCGTCGGCATCGGCCACCCGGGCGACCGTGACCAGGTGATCGACTACGTGTTGCAGCGCGCGGCGCCGGCCGACGAGCAAGCGATCGTCGCGAGCATCGGGGCGTCGCTCGAGGTGCTGCCCACGTTCCTGAAGGACGGGGCGGAAAAGGCCATGAAATTGCTGCACACGCAGGGAAGTGACAAGTAATGGGAATCAAGTGCGGCATCGTCGGGCTTCCTAACGTTGGCAAGTCCACGCTGTTCAACGCGGTGACGCAGGCGCAGAACGCCGCGGCGGCGAATTACCCCTTCTGCACCATCGACCCGAACGTCGGGGTGGTGCCCGTGCCGGACCTGCGGCTCGCGCAGCTCGCCGCGATCGCGAAACCGGAGAAGGTCCTGCCGACCACGGTCGAATTCGTCGACATCGCCGGCCTGGTCGCCGGCGCGTCGAAGGGCGAGGGGCTGGGCAACAAGTTCCTGTCGCACATCCGCGAGACCGACGCGATCGCGCACGTGGTGCGATGTTTCGTAAACGACGACGTGGTGCACGTCGCGGGCCGTATCGATCCGCTCGCGGACATCGACGTGATCAACACCGAGCTCGGGCTCGCGGACCTCGACACCGTCGAGCGCGGCTTGCGGCGTGCCGAGAAAGCATCGAAAGCGGGCGACAAGGATGCGATCCGGCAGTTCGACCTTCTGAAGCGCATGCGTGCCCACCTCGATGCGGGCAATCCCGCGCGCACGCTCGCGATGGACCCCGCAGAGCGGCCGCTGCTGCGGGAGCTGTGCCTGATCACGCTTAAGCCGCTGATGTACGTTGCCAACGTCGCGGAGGATGGCTTCAAGGACAACCCATACCTGGACGCCGTGCAGAAGCGGGCGGATGCGGAGGGCGCCGACGTCGTGCCCGTATGCGCGGCGATCGAGTCCGAGATTGCCCAGCTCGACGCCGGCGACCGGCTGGCGTTCCTCGAGGAACTCGGCCTGCACGAGCCTGGCCTCGACCGCGTGATCCGCGCCGCCTACCACCTGCTGGGGCTGCTCACGTTCTTCACCGTGGGCCCGAAGGAAGTGCGGGCCTGGACCAGCCACATCGGCGCGTTTGCGCCGCAGGCGGCCGGCGAGATCCACACCGACTTCGAGAAGGGCTTCATCCGGGCCGAGGTCATCTCCTTCGACGACTTTATCGGCTGCAAGGGCGAGCAGGGCGCCAAGGAGGCCGGCAAGATGCGGCTCGAGGGCAAGGAGTACGTCGTCCGCGAGGGCGACGTCATGCATTTCAGGTTTAACGTGTGAACGGGGAATGTCCCCGGTTTCTTGACTCAGGCGCCAGCGGTCCGGACAATTCCGGCCCCTCGTGGTGAGGTAGCTCAGACGGTTAGAGCGAGGGATTCATAACCCCTAGGTCGGGAGTTCGATTCTCCCCCTCACCACCAATTTTCCAGTTCCAAGGCGTCGGGCCGGGTGCACTTCAGCCGCTGCCCGGGCCGTTCCAGCCGCGGTCGACGCTCATCAGGATCGCACCGTCCGTTGTGCTAAGGTCCGCAACTCGCACCGGAGAGCTTCCTTGGCCGATATCTTCGTCTCGTATGCACGAAACGACAAAGGTCTCGTTGCGCCGCTCGTGGCAGCGCTCGAGGCCGAGGGCTGGTCAGTATGGTGGGATCCCGAGATCACGCCCGGAGAAGAGTTCGACTCGCTGATCTCGCGCGAACTCGAGAGCGCCCGTTCCGTTGTGGTGGTCTGGACGGCCGGTTCGGCCGAGTCCCGCTGGGTGCGCGGCGAGGCGCGCGACGCCGCCGACCGCGGCGCACTGGTGCCGGTCCGGTTCGGCAAAGCCAAGCTGCCGATAGATTTCCGCGCCGTGCATACGACGGACCTCGATGGCTGGGGCGAGGACCGCAACGGGGCCGCGTTCCGCGGGCTCTTCAAGGCACTGGAGGCCAAGCTAGGCACGCCGAAGAAGTCGGCTTCCGCAGCGGCGGCAGCTGGGCGCAAGGCCGAGGTCAGCATCTGCGTGCTGCCCTTTGCCAACATGAGTGGCGACCCGGAGCAGGAATACTTTTCTGACGGCATCACCGAGGACATCATTACCGACCTCGGCAAGGTCTCCGCGCTCTCCGTCGTCTCGCGCAACATGGCTTTCAGCTTCAAGGGCGCGAAGGGCGGCGTCGGCGACATCGGCAGGCAGACCAGCGTTTCGTACGTGCTGGTCGGCAGCGTGCGCAAGGCGGGCGAGCGCGTGCGCATCACGGCACAGCTCGTCAATGCCGCAAACGAGGCGCAGGTCTGGGGCGAGCGCTACGACCGCGACCTGAGCGACATCTTTGCGCTGCAGGACGAGATTTCCAAGGCAATCGTCGCAGCGTTGAAGCTCACGCTGCTTCCGGACGAGAGTCGCGCAATTGGCCAGCGCGCCACCAACAACGTCAAGGCCTACAAGTTCTACCTGATGGCGCGACAGTTCAGCGTCATGGGCAACGAGCGGCACCAGGAGATCATCGTCCGCCTGTGCAAGCGAGCGGTTGAACTCGATCCCACCTATGCCGCGCCCTGGGCGACGATGGCCGTTGCGCAATGGGACATGCATCGGCGAAGCGCCTCGAAGGAGGACGGCCAGGAAGCGGCGAATCGGGCGATTGCGCTCGATCCAAAGCTCGCCGACGCCCACGCTGCGCTCGGCGCCGCGCACCAGGGGCAGGGACGTTACGAGATCGGGCTTGAGGCTTGCGAGCAGGCCTTGCGACTCGACCCGGATTCGTACGATGGCAACCGCGTCGCCGGCATGTGCTGCATTGGGCTGCGTCGCTATGACGACGCCATCCGCTACTTCGAGAAGGCGAGTTCGGTCGTCGCGACGGATTTCGTAGCCGCCAGCTTCTCCGTCCAGTGTTATGAGGCCATCGGCGATCTCGACGGCATGCGTGCCGCGGCTCAGCGCGCACTGGCCCGTGTCGAGAAAGTCATCGCATTGGAGCCGGATCACGGCCGGGCGCTTGGATATGGCGCGACGCTTCTTGCGACGCTGCGGGAACCGGATCGCGCAAAGGAGTGGATCGAGCGTGGCACGCTGCTCGACCCGAATAACACCCTCGTGCAGTTCAATTACGTATGCGCGCTTGCGCGCTTGCGCGAAGTCGAGCCGGCGCTGGACCTGCTTGCGACTGTCATCGAGAAAGCTTCCCAGGGCTGGCTGGTCTGGCTCGACAAGGACACCGACCTCGATCCGCTGCGTGACAGCCCGCGATTCGTCGAGATCGTGCAGAAGGCCAAGGCGCGTTTCGCGGCCGCGTAGAGCGGGGCGGGCTGGCAGTCAATAGGGTAGAATCCACGAAGTGACGGCGCCGATACCTGCCCGCGGGCGGGGGGTCGTTTGTATCTACGAGGTGCGCCGCCCAATGCAAGCGACCAGCTGGAACCGCAAGAGTATCCTGCACGCCTTCACGCGTTCCCCGTCGCAGTCAATCTCGTTTGCGGTGCTGGCATTTGACCTCGCGCTGTTCGCGGCCGGTTCCGCGCTGGCCCTGCTGGCCGGCGGCATCGTGTTGAAGCTCGTCGGCACGCTGTTCGTGACTGCGGCCACCGTCAGGCTGTTCATGATCGGTCACGATGCCTGTCATGGCAGTTTCTTCGCGAGCGCGAAGCTCAATGCCGTATTCGGGCGTATCGCGTTCCTGCCGTCGATGACCGCGTTCAGCCTGTGGGAAGTCGGGCACAACACCGCCCACCATGGATTCAACAACCTCAAGGGTCGCGACCAGGTATGGGCGCCGCTCTCGAAGGCCGAGTTCGATGCGTATCCGCGCCATCGCCGGGCGCTCGAGCGTCTTTATCGCAGCGGTCTCGGCTGGGGCGCCTACTACCTCATCGAGATGTGGTGGAAGAAGCTTTTCTTCGCCAGCCGCAAGGAAATAGGTTCGAGCCGCCGCAGGTACAAGCTCGACAGCCTGCTGGTAGCCGCGGGCGCCGTGCTCTGGCTGGGCGTCGTCGCCCTGGTGGCCGGCGCTACAGAACAGTCGTTCGTCCTGCTGGTGGTGCTGGCAGTGCTGGTGCCGTTCCTGCTGTGGAATGCAACCATAGGCTTCGTCGTATACCTGCATCACACGCATCCCAGGATCGCGTGGTTCAAGAACCGCCAGGAATGGCAGCGCAACCGGGCCTACCTCACCGCGACCGCACGGGTGCGATTTCCGTTCGGCATCGACCGCCTGATGCACAGCATCATGGAGCACAACGCGCATCACCTGAACCCCGGCATCCCGATGTTCAGGCTGCGCGCAGCGCAGCAGGTGCTCAAGGATAAGTTTCCGGACCTGTGCGACTACCGCCTCAGCTGGCGGACGTATATGGACTCCGTGCGTCGCTGCAAGCTCTATGATTTCACCGAGCACGCGTGGCTGGATTTCCGCGGACAGGTCACGGCGCGCGTCGAACTCAACCCTTCCGTCGCCTGAAGGCGACAGACCGTTCACCAGGCTGCATCGCAGCCTCCATCGCGCATGCGAGGTCCCATGCTGAACGCCCGTACGATCCAAACCCTCCACGCGGATGTCTGCACCTATCTGCGGGGCAGCCTCGACGCCACGGCCGACAATTGCCGCTCCCCCGGGGATGCCGGTCCCGGCAGCATCGTGTTCGTGACCGATGCGTCGCAGCTCGATGCCGTCCGGCAGCGCGGCGCCGCAATCCTGGTCCTGCAGCGCGACATCGCGACGAAGCTCGCCCCGCAGGAGACTGCGTTCGGCTGCTGTTTCACGGTGTCGTCCGTGCCGATGGGCATGGCAGTGTTGCTCGTGCACCTCGACCGCAAGCGGGAGCGCTTTGCGCAATGGGGTGAACATCACCCCACGGCCGTCGTGCACCCGGACGCCACGATCGGCTCCGGCGTATTGCTCGGCCCCTACTGCGTGATCGGCGCGCGTGCCACGATCGGTGACAATTGCTGCATCGGGTCGCACGTGGTCGTCGAGAACGACGCGCGCATCGGCGCCGGCACGACGTTACATCCGCACGTATTTGTAGGCGCCGACTGCGAACTGGGGCGCGACTGCGAGGTGCACCCGCACACGAGCATCGGCAGCGACGGCTTCGGGTATGCGGTCGGCGCAGACCGCCGGCCCCGCAAGGTTCCGCATCTCGGCAACGTACAGATAGGCGACGCGGTGGAGATCGGCAGCAATTGCGCGATCGATCGCGCGAAGCTGTCCTCCACGTACATCCGCTCCGGCGCGAAGCTCGACAACATCTGCCACATTGCGCACAACTGCGACCTCGGCGAGGACGGCTTCTACACTGCCGGATTCATGATGGCCGGCTCGACCACCATCGGTCGCCGTTTCATGACCGGCGGCAATTCGGTGGTATCGGCGCATCTGACGCTGGCCGACGATGTCGCGCTGGCCGGTCGCTCGACCGTCACCAGCGACGTGCCGGAAGCGGGCCATTACGCCGGCTACCCGCTGCAGCCGATCAAGGAAGCGATGCACACGCTGGCCGCACTCGGCCAGTTGAGCCGGATGCGAAAAAACCTGAACCGTGTGCTGAGGCACCTGCAGTTGCCGGAAAAGCCATAGCAGGCAGGCCGCTATTTGGCAGCGGTCGCGGCCCCCGGCACCGTACCGGCTTCGACCAGCACCATCCGCTCGGGATCGATATGTTTCGTGATCGCGCCGTTTACCTGCTCAAGTGTCAGGGCGTCGACGCGTTGCGGATATTCGTCGACGAATTCCAGCGGCATTCCTGCGTTCAGCAGCAGAAGTACCGTCCCGGCGAGCCCCGAGGTCGTGGCCAGGCCGACCTTGTACGAGCCGGCGGTGCGGCTCTTCGAGCGCGCCAGTTCCTCCCCGGTGACGCCCTTGTCGCGCCACAGCATAAGTTGGCGCTTCGTCGAAGCGATTCCCTGCTCCAGCAGGGCCGGCGAAAAAGTCGCGTCGATGCTCCAGTCGCCATCCGAGCCGATGTCATTGTCCACGCTGGCGTAAATGCCATACGTGAGTCCTTCCTTGTCGCGCACGCTGCTCATCAGGCGGCCGGTGAAGCCGCTGCCGAAGATGCGAGTCGCCACCCGGAGTGCCAGCGAGTCAGGATCGCTGTACCTGAGCTGTGTCGGCTGGCCCAGTATCACGCTCACGCTGGTCTTCTCGGGCATGAAGACTGTTTCCTGCCCGGCGGACTTCAGCAGCGGCGCGAGCGGCGCCGGCGGCGGGATCGACCCGCCGCTCCAGCCTGCGAATACCCGGCGCAATTCGGCCTGCACGGATGCCGGATCCACGTCTCCCACGATCACCAGTCGCATGCCCGTGGGGCCGTAGTACTGCGAGTGGAACCCGCGGACGTCGCTCACGCTGGTCTTGCCGACAGCGGCCATGAACTCGTCGGGCGTCGGCTGCCGGTTCGGGTGCCCCGGCGGAAATATGGCACGCGAGAAGGCGTCTGCCGCGCGGAAGTCCGTGTCGTCGAGTTGCGCACGCATCGCGCCCTCGAGCTGCTTCTTGAGCTTGACGAGTTCTGGTTCCGGGAACCCCGGCTCGCGCAGCTGCTCGGCCAGCAGGCTGGCCAGCATGGGGAAATCCCTGCGCAGGCATTTGCCGCTGAACCGCAGCGTACTCGCGTCGACCGAGAACGACAGCGACGCGCCGATGCCCCCGAGCTGCTGTGCGATGGCGAACTTGTCCTGCTTCGTCGTGCCCTTGTCCAGCATCGCGCCGGTCATCGTGGCCAGCGCGACGTTGTCCGCCGGGCTGCGGTCGTCGCCCGCGCGCAGCGTTCCCACGACCGTCACGACGTCCTTTACGTCGGTCTTGACGATCACGACGTCGATACCGCCGATGTCGGCACGCACTGCATCGCTGGCCACGCCGGCCATGGCATTGCCACCTGTGAGCAGCGCCAGCCCGAGCAGGACCAGGCTCCGGAGTCGGGTCAATGCGTGAATGTTCATCACTGTTCGGGCCTCTGCTGGTCGGCGGCGGCTGTGGCCGCGGGCTGCTCGGCGGGTGCGGCGGCGGATCCCTCGGCCGGCGGGCCGGGCTGCAGCGGGACGAACCAGCCGGTGGTGCTGCGCTTCGAATCCAGGTACTTGTTCGCCACGCGCTTCACGTCGGCCGTCGTTACCTTCCGCGTTGCATCGTCTACCGTGTAATAGAGCGTCCAGTCGCCGGCGGCGATGGTCTCGTTCAGCGTGGACGCGATCGCGAACGACCCGTCGCGGCCGTACGCGGTTGATGCCTCGTACTTGGCGAGCGCGGTTGCCAGTTCCTCGTCGCTCACCCCGTCTGCCTTTACGCGCTCGATTTCCTCGAGCATCACGCGCTCGACCTCCGCCTGCTCTACGCCCGGTGCAACGAAAGCGTAGACCTGGAACAGCGACGGGTCGTGGTAGAAGCCCGCGTTCGCGTACACGCCGAGCGCAAGGTTCTTGTCGGTCAGTGACCTGTAGAACCGACTGGTCTTGCCACTGCCGAGGATCGTGCCGAGCACGTCGAGCGCGGCATAGTCGGCGTCCCGGCCCGAAGGAGTCTTGTAGGCAATGCCAACGACGCCGATTTCACCGGCACGCGACACCGTGACGCGGCGCGGGCCCTGCTGTTCGGGCTCGACCGTGTACAGCTGCGGTATCGGCTTCGGCGAGCGTGGATACACACCGTAGTACTTTTTGACCAGCGCCAGGGCGGCGGCCGGCTCGAAGTCACCGATGATCGAGACGGTCGCATTGTCCGGCCAGTAGTAGGTGTCATAGAACGCGCGCAGCTTTTCGATCGGCACGTTCTCGATGTCGCTGAGCCATCCGATGGTGTCGTGGTGGTAGGGGTGGGCGACGAAGGCGGCCGCCGTAATTTCCTTGCCGAGCGCTTCCTGCGGGTCGTTCTCTCCGCGCTCGTACTCGTTCCGGACCACCGTCATTTCCTTCTCGCGGTCTGACTCGTGCAGCCACAGGTTGCGCATGCGGTCCGCTTCGATCGCGATGTAGCCTTCCAGGTTCTCCGTACCGATAACGGCGAAGTAGTTGGTGCGATCCAGCCAGGTGGAGGCGTTCATGATGCCGCCGACCGTCTCGACGTACTGCTTGACGCTGTTCCCCTTGGCGTCGTTGTACTTCGGCGAGCCCTTGAACATCAGGTGCTCAAGCAGGTGGGTCGCGCCAGTCGTGCCGGTGACCTCGTTCCGCGAACCGACGCGGTAGGTGACCATGAAGGTGACGACCGGTGCGGAATGCTCAGGCATCAGCAGCACAGTGAGTCCATTGGACTCGAGCGTGTATTCGGAGATCGTGCCCACGGTTCGCACGTACTTGAAGCCCGGAACGGCGACCGCTGCGGTGTCTGCGCGGACCGGCGGGGAAAAGGTCGCGCAGCTCAGCGCCGCGCATAGCATGGCAAGTGTGTATTTCATGGAACCTGGCTCATAACCGGAGGCGAAAGCTTACCGCAGGAAGGGCGGTTCGGGTCGGTGCCAGCGAGTGAATGCCGGCACCGGCGGCCACCGGGCTTGCGATCCCGGGTATGGACCGCCAAAGTGCCGGCTGGTTCAGTGAGGGCACCCACCTTGGGCGATATCGACGCACGGCTCGCAAACCGAATCCTGCTGGGCCTGGTAATCGGCGCGGCGGCCGGAGCGGTTGTACTCGTCATCGGGCGGTTCGCGCCGGGCGTGCTGGCGGCCGCACAGTGGCTCTCAACGGCGCTGCTCGACCCGATCGGGCAGGTGTTCCTGCGGATGCTGTTCTTCGTGGTCATCCCGCTGGTGTTCGCGTCGCTTGCCAACGGCGTGATCCAGTTGAACGAGCTCTCGCACCTGGGGCCGCTCGCAGGGCGCACGTTCGCGCTGTTCTTCGCCAACATGGCCATTGCGGTGACGCTGGGCCTGCTGATGATGAACACGCTCCAGCCGGGGCGACAGCTCGGCGAGGAGACTACCGCTGCCCTGGTGGCCGAATTCAGCAGCCAGGCGCAGACCCACGTCCAGACCAGCGAAACCCGGCCCCAGCTCACGCCTGCCACGGTCGTCGACATGTTCATGCCGCGCAACCTGTTTGGCGCGTTCGTTGGCAACCAGCGCGATCGGCTCGGCGAAGTGCTGCCGCTGATCCTGTTCGCGATCCTGGTCGGCGCGGCCGGACTGGGATTGCCGGAGCAGCGCCGGAAGACGCTGCAGCATGGGCTCGAGACCGCCACGGAACTGATGACCGGGATCGTGCGCTTCGCGCTCAGGCTGGCACCGATCGCCGTGCCGGCGATGATTTTCAGCGTGGTGGTAAAGGTCGGCTTCGAGATCGTCATTGCGCTGGGCATGTTCGTGGTGGGCTGCATCGCGATGCTGCTGCTGCACCTGTTCGGCACGATGTCGGTGTGGCTGAAGTTTCTCGCGAAGCGCAGCCCCGTGCAGTTCTTCCGCCAGATCAAGGACGTGCTGGTCACCGCATTCTCGACCAGTTCCAGCAGCGCGACCCTGCCCGCGGCGCTCGCGGTCGCGCGGGATCGCCTCGGCATCGCGCCTTCGACGGCAGGCTTCGTGCTGCCGCTGGGCGCCACGATGAACATGAGCGGCACGGCACTGTATGAAGGCTGCGTGGTGCTGTTCATCGCGCAGGTGTTCGGCGTGCATCTCGACCTTGCCCAGCAGGTCACGCTGGTTTTCCTCGCGGTCATGAGCGCCGTTGCCGTGGCCGCGATCCCTGGCGGCTCGCTGCCGCTGATCGCCGGCCTGCTGGTGGCCTTTGGCATTCCACCCGAGGGGATAGGCATCATCCTCGGCGTGGACCGCCTGCTCGACATGAGCAGGACAATGGTCAATGTTGGCGCCGACCTCGTCACCTCGGCGATAGTGGATGAAAAGCAACGAGAGCAGTACGGGGGATAGCCGCGGCTCCGCGCGGTACCGTGCCGGCGCCTGCAGGCACTGGTTCGTTCTAGGTACAACCCGATAGGCATCGAGCACCCCCCGAAAGTGCCTCGCGCCGTATGCTTGTGATTGTTGCGGGCCTGCCCTGGTCCCGCCATGCACCGGGAGGCGCACGTGGATTCGCTCCGGACCATCCTGACGCTGATGGACCCCTCCGCGGACGAGCAGAATGCGTTCGAGGCCGCCATGGTGCTGGCGAAGCGTTTCGGCAGCGAGCTCGAACTGCTGCTGGCCGAGTTCCAGGACTTTCACGCCGGCTACTTCGATCCGATGACGGCGACGCTGCAGGAATTCCACGATGGCGTCATGGCGGGCCACCGAGCCCTGATCGAGCGCAGTGTGCAGGCCGCGGCGGCGGATGGAGTCAAGGCACTGGGCGAGGCGTTGTGGGGCACGCCGTTCCACGAGGTCGTGCTGGCCCGCGTGGCTGCGACCCGGCCCGACCTGGTGGTGAAATACAGCACCTATCACAGCCGGATCGAGCGCACGCTGTTCACCGGGTCGGACTGGCACCTGGTGCGCGACTGCCCGGTACCGTTGCTGCTGGTCAAGCAGGCTGGCCGGCTGGTGGGCACGCGAATACTGGCTTGCGTGGATCCGCTGCACACGCACGACAAGCCCGCTTCGCTGGATCGCCAGTTGCTGCGCCGCGGCGCAGCGATGGCTGAAAAGCTGGGCGGCGAACTGCACGTGCTCAACGTGTGCGCAATACCGCGGCCGATGAACCTCGTCGGCGATGCTTATGTGGCGGCACTCGCGATGCCCCCGGACGAGGAGTGGCTGGGGCGCGCACGCGAGGCCTACCGGCAGCTCATGTCCGGCTGCGACCTGCCGAAGGACCGCGTGCATCAGCGCGTGGGTGTTGCGGAACGTGAGATCGTTGCCGCGGCGCGCGACCTCGACGCCGGGATCGTGCTGATGGGCGCGGTGTCGCGTCGCCGACTCGAGCGCTGGTTCGTCGGCAGTACCGCCGAATCGGCGCTCGACCGACTGTCCTGCAACGTCTGGGTCGAAAAGCCGGAGCCGCGCGACGCATAGCGCAAGCCGGGCGGGTTACGCGCCTGCAGTCGAGTCAGTCGATGCCGATGCGATGCAGCGCCGAGCGGCATGCGGCAACTGCGTCGGATGCCGTCGTGTCAACCGTGACGGTGCACTCGAGTTCTGCCCCGCGGAAGTCCTCCCAGAAGCCCGGCTGGCGCAGCAGCGTGGCAAGTCCTGCCTCGGACGCGTCGTTTGCAGCCAGCGAGCGGCTGTTGACGCGCTTGCGGAGCACCTCCTCGGGCGCAACGCAATGCAGGATCGCGGTTCGCAATCCGAGCCTGGCGGCGAGGTTGAGCATGCGCTCGCGTTCCTCGCGCTTCAGGAACGCCGCGTCAACGATGATGCATTCGCCGCCGCGCAGTGCATCTTCGGCGCAGTCGTGGAGGCGGTCGTAGGTGCGCCTGGTGTACTCGGGCGTATAGATGCCTCCGTCCTCTGGTGAGCGCGAGTCGTCCATCGCGCGTAGCCCGGCGAGGCGCTTGCGCTCCACGTCGGAACGCAGGTGGAGTGCATGGAGATCGGTCGCCAGCGCGCGCGACGAGCCAGGTCTTGCCGGATCCAGAATAGCCGCAGGTCAGCAGCAGTGACGGGCGCCTGCGTCGCGTCCGCGACGATGCCCAGTCGAGATAGCGCATTGCGAGCCCGTAGTCGCGCAGGCGTGATTCGGTACCGGGCGAATGCTGCAGCGCGCGCAGCGCCGCGACCTTGGCCCGGACCAGCGCGCGGTACACCTCGAAGCGAGGCAGCAGCCGCAGGGCCTGGAAGTCACCGGCAGGCTCCAGCCAGCCCTGGAGCAGCGCGTGGCGCAGGTCGTCCCGGCCATGCACCGAGAGATCCATCGCCAGGAACGCCAGGTCGCTCGCGACGTCGATGAACCGCAGTGCAGGGTCGAATTCGATTCCGTCGAATGGCGTGAGTTCGCCGTGCCAGCGCACGACGTTGCCGCAGTGCAGGTCGCCGTGGCACTCCCTGACGAAGTCCGAGTCGCGACGCGACTGCAGCAATTCCCGGGTGCGGCCGTGCTCGGCGACGACCCACCGCTCGACCTCGGCGAGGATGCTGTCCTCTGCGGCTGCTTCCGGCAGCCGGCGCAATTCCTTGAAATTCTCCAGTGCCACGCGTTGCACCGGTTCCGGCCGGCCCAACGGCGTCGCGGGATCCGCACGTGCAGCCAGTTCGTGGAATGCCGCGATGCGCGCCCCGAGCGCAGCGAGCGCACCCGCCTCTACGCGACCCGCCTTGACCAGGGCATCGAGTTCCTCGTCCTGGTCGAACTGGCGCATCTTTACCGCGTATTCTACCGCGGTCCCGGCGCCGTCCACCCGCGGCCTCGCCACCGGACCCGCCACCGGCGAAACCGCGACATAGATGTCGGGCGCGTAGCGGCGGTTGAGTCGGAGTTCCTCTTTGCAGCACACGCGACGCTGCTCGAGCGTGGAGTAGTCCAGGAACGCCAGCCGGACGGGCTTCTTGACCTTGTAGGCAAATTCGCCAGTGAGGAAGACCCGCGAAATGTGTGTTTCCACCATCCGTATCGGTATGCGCACCGCATGGCGATACGCCTCAGCCTGGAGCAGGCTGTCAACGAGGATGTCGCCGTCGTCAGTTGCGCTGTGCGTCATGGGCAGTCGCCTGGGCCCGGGGCGGACCGTGGTCCCAATTCACGCGATCGCGTGGGATCCGGACTTGACCCACGGGTTCCCGACAAGTGTAACCTTGTAGCCGTGGACCCGAGTCCCTGTGTGCAATACTTATGGTCGCAGGTCGATCCGGCCACACAATCAACTTGGTTTTCCGGGAAACACCAGAAGGGCAACTATCGTGACTATTCCCGTCCAGATTACTTTCCGTCACATGGAATCCTCCGACGCCGTCGAGACCAGGGTGCGCGAGCTCGCGGATCATCTCGGCGTGTTCAGCGACAAGATCGTTTCCTGTCGCGTCGTGGTCGATTCACCCCACCGCCATCATCACCAGGGCAAGGTTTTCAACGTCAAGGTCCAGCTGGCAATGCCCGGCGAGGACGTGGTCGTCGACATGGAACGCCCGGACCGTGACGGCCACGAAGACGTGTACGTCGTGATCCGCGATGCGTTCGATGCGGCGAAGCGCCAGGTCCAGCAGCGGATGTCCCTGCTGCGCAACGAGGTGAAGCTGCGCGAGAAGCTGTCCTGAGCCCGGGCGTCGTAACGGCGCGCGAGCCCGGCCGCGAGCGGCCATGATCGAGCCGCTGCTGTTTGCGCCGGCGGCCTCGCTGGCTTTCGGCGAGCGCGTGGCGGCGTCGCTCGGGGTCGCGATTTCCCCGATGGAGGAGCGCGAGTTCGAGGGCGGCGAGCACAAGACGCGTCCGCTCGTCAGCGTTCGTGGCAGGCAGGTGTTCGTGCTGCAGTCGCTGAGTGGCGACGCCCAGGGCAGTGCCAACGACCGGCTCTGCCGCCTGCTTTTCTTCATCGCGGGCCTCAAGGACAGCGGCGCGGCAAGCGTTACTGCCTGCGTCCCGTATCTCGCCTACGCGCGCAAGGACCGGCGCACCAAGGACCGCGACCCGGTGACGCTGCGCTACGTCGCGCAGTTGATCGAGGCCGTTGGCACCGACCACGTCATAGGCCTCGATGCGCACAACCTGGCGGCCTTCGAGAGCGCATTCCGCTGCCCGGTGGACCACCTGGAGGCGGCACCGCTGCTCGCGACGCACCTTGCCTCGCAGGGGTATGCCGCGCCAGTTTGCATTGTGTCGCCAGATATCGGGGGCGCAAAGCGCGCGCAGCGGGTGCAGGAAATCCTCGAGTCACGCACCGGTCGCGCGGTCGGCTTTGCAATCATCGAGAAGCGGCGCAGCAGTGGCGTGGTCAGCGGCGGCGAGCAGGTGGTCGGGCCCGTGACTGCAGCGCATGCCGTAATCGTCGACGACCTGATCAGTGCCGGCACCACGCTGATGCGGGGCGTCCGGGCCTGTCGCGGCGCAGGCGCGATCGGCGTATCGGCATTTGCGACCCACGGTGTCTTCATGCCCGAAGCGGTCCAGCTGCTGGGCCCAGACGGACCCGACGAATTGATCGTCACGGACTCGATCCTGCCGACCCGTATCGGTGACGACAGCCGGGCGCCAATCGTGCTTGCGGTGTCCGGGCTCTACGCCGAGGCGATACGGCGGATCTGCAGCGGCGAATCGGTGGTGGCGCTGCGCGAGCTTCAGCCGAAGCGACGCTGACCCGTCGCCCGGCGCGCTGATTCCAGCGCGGAGTCGAGATAACCCGAGGCGCGTGAGCGCCAGTCCTGCGGCGAGCCGTTGTCAGGCTCCGCCGACCTCCAGGCATAGAGTTTCGCGCGGTGTGCCGCGCGGTGACTCCGGTAGAAGTCCAGCACTGCGGCAGTTGCCTGGTCGTGAAGTCTGGCCAGGCAGGCCCCCAGCAACCAGGTGCCGGCCGCCGCGTGACCGATGCGAGCGCACTCGATCTCGAGCACACAGAGCTCCTCGGCGCGGTCCATGATGCGGAGGTCGCGATCGAACTCGAGGCAGTCGATGACGGCCGGCGGGTCCGACACGAGAATGTGCTCCGGCCTCAGGTCTCCGTGACCCTCGACGATGCAGCCCGCGGCTGCGCGCGCTTCCAGCACGGGCTCGAGGGCTGCAAGCGCCAGGCGCTGCAAGCGCGCGAGAAGAGCAGCGCGCGGCGGGTCCAGGGTCTCTATCACGCGCGCATTGTCGGCAGCCTGCGCGGCAATTCGTGGTCCAATTTCGCCTGCTCCGGAAATGGCGGGTGGGGCTGACGCATAGAAGGCGGCAAGCATGTCGGCAACTCGGTCCAGCATCGGTGCCGATACGTCGCCTCGTTCGAGGGCCGCGTCCAGGAACTGCTGCCGGTCCAGGCGCCGCATTTCGACCAGCCAGTCCACGATCTCCCCGGTGCCGCCCGGCACGATGCGTCCGTCTGCGCGTCGCACCAGCGGCAGCGTGCGCAGGTACACGTCGGGGGCAAGCCGCCGGTTCAGCCGGACGTCTTCCTCGGAATCGATTCGCCGCAGGTCGATGCTGCGGTAGTCCATGGTTTCCCGGCGCACGGGCTTGCGCAGCTTCAGCGCCCGGTCGCCGACGAGGAAGATCCACGCGAAGTGGGTTTCGATCGCTTCGTCGCCGGGGCCGCAGAGTTGGCGGAGCTGTGCGACCTTTTCCGCAAGGGCCGCGGGACCGTCGGACGGCCGCTCGATCGAGGACTTGTGGGCTGCGCTGCACATGGCGTAACGCATCGTTCGAGACCAGCATAGCACTTAGGTACTTGCGCGAATGGCAGCCTGGCGGACGCGGCGCGACATTCGTGTCTGGTCACGGGAGCAGGCGTTTGACGCGTATTTTCCAGGATCGCGTGGACGCAGGCCGCGCTCTTGCGCGGGCGCTCGTCTCTTTCAATGGCGCAAGCGACGCGATCGTCCTCGGCTTGCCCCGCGGCGGTGTGCCCGTTGCCGCCGAAATCGCCAAAGCACTCCGTCTTCCGCTCGACGTACTGGTGGTCCGCAAGCTCGGCTTGCCGTGGCAGCCCGAGCTCGCGATGGGTGCGGTCGCGAGCGGTGGCGCGATAGTGCTGAACGAAGACGTGCTGCGGCACGCTGAGGGGCGTGAGGAACTCGTCGAACAGGTCAGGCACAGGGAACTCGCTGAGCTTGAACGTCGCGAGCGGGAGTTTCGTGGCACGCGGCCGCCGCTTGCGGTGACGGGCCGCACTGCAATAGTCGTGGACGATGGGCTTGCGACAGGCGCGACGATGGAGGCCGCCGTGCGCGCGCTCAAGGCCCTGGGTGCCGCGCGCGTGGTGGTGGCAGTGCCGGTGGCGTCGGCGGAGGCGCGCCAGAGGATTGCCGCGCTTGCGGATGAAATCGTCTGCCTCGAGACCCCTCGATACTTCAGCGCAGTGGGCCAGTGGTACAGCGACTTCGAGCAGACGTCCGATTCTGAGGTCAGCCGGTTGCTCGCCGCCGCGGGGCAGGACCGACCCGGGCGGGAGTGACCTCGGCGCGTGCTACGCTCGAACGGCCAATCTGGCGCGAGGAGACTGTCATGGGCGATCTCGGACCCGAGGTGATCAAGGTCGACGAACTCGGCG
This sequence comes from uncultured Gammaproteobacteria bacterium, assembly GCA_963793005.1. Classification (GTDB taxonomy): domain Bacteria; phylum Pseudomonadota; class Gammaproteobacteria; order Steroidobacterales; family Steroidobacteraceae; genus RPQJ01. Next base: position 930,096 of record CAWBYP010000002.1, on the reverse strand, counting down.
GCACCGAGGAAGCGCTCGGTCTCGACCCGGCGCGGCTGGTAGCGGGGAGTGCAATGCCCGACCAGCATGTCCGCAACCTGTACACGGACGACACGGGAAGGTTCTTCGGCGGGATCTGGCGCAGCAGCAAGGGCGCCTGGAATGTCTCGTACACGGAGAACGAGTTATGCGTGCTCACGGAGGGCAGGGTGCGCATCTCCGATGACAGTGGTCGCTCCTGGACGTTCGGCCCCGGTGACTGCTTCGTGATGCCAGCAGGGTTTCGCGGCGTTTGGGAAGTGCTGGAGCCCGCGCGCAAGTTCTACGCGATCTACGAGCCGCCGGCCGCCGGTTGAGGTCGCCCGCCCGGGAGTCCTACGGCAGACATCTGGTCAGAAACAAATCGGTGCCTGACACCGATTTTTGGGTGCGCCCCCGCGCCGGCCATTCCGGTGCGGCCGGTCTTGGCCGATGCGCTGTTTCGGTGCGCTGACCCTCTGAAACCCGCCTTTTTCCGGTAGATTCAGCTTGGCACGAATCGTGCTAACAACACCCGAGATACGGCGAATCGGCATGCTGATGCTTTCGGTCTCTTTCCTGCTACTATTTCGCCGCTGTAAGATCTTAATTTGTTGTTTTGGCGCAACGTTGGGGGTTCAACATGAAATTGACCAAGGGTTTCGCAGCGCTTGCGCTGCTTGCGGCAGTGACCACGGCGAACGCGGCGGACTTCTCCGCCACGATCACCGGGACGACCGACTATGACTTCCGCGGCGTGACGCAGTCGGCCCAGGATCCCGCGATCCAGGGCAGTCTCGACGTTGCAGCCGACAACGGCCTGTACGCCGGCGTCTGGGCCAGCAACATCGACTGGGGCAATGGCGACCCCAACGTCGAGATCGACTATTACGCGGGCTGGGGCGGCGGCGAGGACATCACCTGGGACCTCGGTGCTGCCTACTACACCTACCTGGGCGCCAGCAATTCCAATTACGTTGAATACTATGCGGGGCTGGGCTGGAGTTATTTCGAGGCCAAGGTCTGGTATGCGCCGGGCTACGCGGGTCTCTCCGGCAAGAACGAGCGCTACTTCGAGGGCAACGTCAGCTACCCGCTTCCGGCGAACTTCGGCCTGACGGGACACATCGGCTACACCAATGGCAGTGCCATCAAGCCCGCGTTTGGCCAGAGCAGTTACATGGACTGGTCGGTAGGCGTTACCTACAGCTGGAAGCACATCGACATGTCACTGCTGTGGGTGGACGGCAGCGACATGAAGACCCTCTCGGGCAGCAACAACCCGCCTGATGACATCTTCAGCAGCGACGCGCGGGCGATCTTCGCGATTTCGACCACGTTCCCGTGGAGCGACGAATAAGAGTCCAGCGGACCTCAAGTCCTGAAGCAAAAAAGCCCGGTCTCCGCGAGGAGGCCGGGCTTTTCTTCCCTTCCTGGTGATGCGTTGACGACTGAAGGCTAACCGCCGATAAGCCGCCGGTCCCGATCAGGGTGCTTCCCTTATGGCGTCGCCGAGTTTGCCAACCAGTTCGTCCACCTGCTGCCGCTCGATGACCAGCGGCGGCGAGAGCGCGATGATGTCGCCCGTCACGCGCGCCAGCAGCCCTTTCTCGAAGGCACGCACGAACACGTCGAAGCCCCGAGCGCCCGGCTTGCCGGGGATGGGCTCGAGTTCCACCGCGCCGATCAGGCCGAGATTGCGCAGGTCGATCACGCGCGGCAGGCCCTTCAGCGAATGCACCGCATCGGCCCAGTAGTCGGCGATTTCCGCGGCCCGCGTCAGCAGGCCTTCCTTGCGGTACACCTGCTGCGTTGCAAGGCCCGCGGCGCAGGCCATCGGGTGTGCCGAGTAAGTGTAGCCGTGGAACAGGTCGATCGCACTGTCCGGCCCGTGCATGAAGGCCTCGTAGATCTCGCTGCGCACCGCGACCGCACCCATGGGGATCGTGCCATTGGTAAGGCCCTTGGCCATCGTGATCATGTCGGGCATGACACCGAAATACTCCGCGGCAAAAGGCGTGCCCAGGCGTCCGAATCCGGTGATCACCTCGTCGAATATCAGCAGGATGCCGTGCTTCGTGCAGATCTCGCGCAGCCGCTGCAGGTAACCTTTCGGCGGAATCAGCACGCCGGTCGAGCCCGCGACCGGCTCGACGATCACCGCTGCGATGTTGCTCGCATCGTGCAGTGCCACGATGCGCTCGAGCTCGTCGGCAAGGTGCACGCCATGGGCCGGCTCACCGCGCGTGTAGGCGTTCCTCGCGAGGTCGTGGGTGTGCGGCAGGTGATCCACGCCGGGCAGCTGCGCACCGAAGAACTTGCGGTTGTTGACCATGCCGCCGACCGAGATGCCGCCGAACCCGACGCCGTGATAACCGCGCTCGCGGCCAATCAGCCTGGTGCGAGTGCCCTCGCCACGGACGCGGTGGTACGCGAGCGCGATCTTGAGCGCGGTGTCCACCGACTCCGAGCCCGAATTGGTGAAGAACACGTGATCGAGGCCGTCCGGCAGCCAGCGCACGACCTCGTTCGCGAGTTCGAAGGCACCTGGGTGACCCATCTGGAACACCGGTGCGAAGTCCATCTCGGCAACCTGCCGGCTGACTGCTTCGGTGATCTCGCGGCGGCAGTGCCCGGCGTTGACGCACCACAGTCCCGCGGCGCCGTCCAGAACCCGTCTCCCTTCGGGCGTCCAGTAGTACATGCCGGCGGCCTTTGCGAGCATCCGCGGCTTGTCCTTGAACTGCCGGTTGGCCGTAAACGGCATCCAGAAGGCTTCGAGTTCGGCACGGGCGAGGGTGCGATTGGGGGACATGTGGCCGTCCGGATTGCGGGGTAACAAAGCATGATAAGAAAAATTGACACCACCCTCAAATCGCACTGAAATCTCCAGTACCCAGACGTTCGCTGCGCGGGATACTGAGCACCCTGGCGGACTCCGGGACGGACGCGGGTGCCAGGCACGTGCGGCGCATGTAATCTCTCTGGCGCGATTCCAAAACAAAGGCAGCGAGACCTGCGGGATAGCGCCTGCGGGTGCGCTGCCGACTTCCTGAGGCACTGGTCATCGTGAATACCAACCCGGACTGGCACGAGCGCGCGCGGGGACTTTCCCCTGAGGGTCGCGCATTCATCGATGGAAAATACGTCGGCGCAGTTTCCGGCGCGACCTTCGACTGCGTGAGCCCGATCGACGGGCGGGTGATTGCGCAAGTCGCTTCCACCGACGCGGCCGATGTGGAACTCGCGGTGACGGCGGCGAGACGCGCCTTCGAGCGGGGCTCCTGGTCGCGGCAGCCGCCGCGCGAGCGCAAGCGAGTCTTGATGCGATTCGCCGAACTGCTGCTCGAGCACCGCGACGAACTTGCGTTGCTCGAGACACTCGACATGGGCAAGCCGATCTCCGACAGCCTGGCTGTGGACATTCCGTCGAGTGCGCGCTGCATCGCCTGGTACGCCGAGGCGATCGACAAGATATACGACCAGGTTGCGCCGACCGGGCACGACGCGCTGGCGCTGATCACGCGCGAGCCGATCGGCGTCGTGGCGGCGATCGTGCCGTGGAACTTTCCGTTGATCATGGCTGCGTGGAAAATCGGGCCTGCGCTCGCAGCCGGCAACTCATTCATCCTGAAACCCTCCGAGAAGTCGCCGCTCACTGCCATCCGCGTGGCAGAGCTCGCCGCGCGGGCGGGGATTCCCGACGGGGTGTTCAACGTGCTGCCGGGTTTCGGTCACACTGCAGGCCAGGCACTCGCGCTGCACATGGACGTGGACTGCATTGCCTTCACCGGCTCGACGCGCACCGGCAAGCTGATGCTCGAGTACTCGGGCAGGTCGAACATGAAGCGGGTGTGGCTCGAGTGCGGCGGCAAGTCACCGAACATCATCCTGGCCGACTGCGCGGACCTCGATCGCGCGGCGGCGGCCGCCGCGTCGGCGATATTCTTCAACCAGGGCGAGATGTGCTCGGCGGGCTCGCGGCTGATCGTCGAGGCGCCGGTGCGCGACGAGGTGCTGGAAAAGGTGGTTGCGGCTGCGCGCAGCCTGCTGCCCGGCGACCCGCTCGATCCGGCCACGCGACTCGGCGCGATCGTCGACACCGTGCAGCTCGACACCGTGATGGGCTATATCGATGCTGGGAAAGACGAAGGCGCACGGCTGCTCACGGGCGGAAACCGCGCGCGCCGCGACAGCGGGGGATGCTACGTCGAGCCGACGGTGTTCTCCGAGGTGGCACCGGGAATGAAGATTGCCCGCGAGGAGATCTTCGGGCCGGTGCTGGCCGCTATTTCGGTCAACGACGCCGACGAAGCCGTACGGGTTGGAAATTCGGTGATCTACGGCCTCGCCGCGGCGGTGTGGACGCGGGACCTGACACGCGCGCACCGCATGGCCCGGGCGCTGCGCTCAGGCATGGTCTACGTCAACTGCTACGACGCCGACGACATCACCGTGCCGTTTGGCGGCTTCAAGCAGTCCGGGACCGGGCGCGACAAGTCGCTGCACGCGTTCGACAAGTACACCGAACTCAAGACGACCTGGATCGATCTCTCGTGAGCGCGTACCGCAACGTCACTTTCGAGGAACTCGTGCCCGGCGCAACCGCGAGCGCGCAGCGCGCGCTGACTCAGGCCGAGGTCGAGGCGCTGGTGCTGGTCACCGGCGAAATCGTGCCATTTCACCTCGAGGACGAGATGGTGGCCAGCGATGGTGGGCTTTGCGTGGACGCGGTTGGCGCGGGCGCGGTCATTTCAGGCCTGCTCGAGCGCCGTCTGCCGGGTCCCGGCACTCGTGTCGTCTCGCAGCAGCTCGAATTCGAGGGTCGTATCTGGGTAGGAGAGGTACTCGCGGCCAGGGTGACGGTGCGCGAGAAGCATCCGGAGACCGGGCTCGTGACGTTTGATGCAGAGGCCACCGCTGCCGACCGCCGCGTGCTGTGGGGCACGGTGGTGGTCGAGGCGCCCAGGCGACGGCTCGCATATTCCGACATCGCCACGCCGGAGATCGTGCTCAGGCGCAACGACGTCTTTGCACAACTCCTGAAGAGCTGCCAGCCGCTGGATCCCGTCAGCTGCGCGGTCGTGCACCCCTGCGACACCGATTCGTTCATGGGGGCAATCGAGGCCGCGCGCCGTCGACTCATCGTTCCGGTACTCGTCGGACCCCCGGCGAAAATCCGCGCCGTGGCGGCGGCCAACGGCGTGGACCTGTCCGGCATTCGCATCGTCGGCACCGAGCACAGCCACGCGTCCGCTGCCGCGGCAGTGGCGCTCGCGCGCAACGGTGAAGTCGAAACGTTGATGAAGGGAAGCCTGCACACAGAAGAAATCATGGCGGCGGTGCTTTCATCGCAGACCGGCATCCGGACCGAGCGACGGGTCAGTCACGTGTTCGTGATGGACGTGCCTGCCTACGAGCGGATGCTGTTCGTCACGGACGCTGGAATCAACATCGAGCCGACGCTGGCGGTGAAGACCGACATCGTGAGGAACGCGATCGACCTCGCGCACGCGCTCGGCCTCGCCGAGCCCAGGGTAGCGATACTCTCGGCCATCGAGACCGTGAACCCCGACATCCGCTCGACGGTGGAGGCCGCTGCACTCTGCAAGATGGCCGACCGGGGGCAGATCGTCGGCGCGGTGCTCGATGGGCCGCTGGCCTTCGACAATGCGGTGAGTGCGCGCGCGGCGCGCACCAAGAGGATCCACTCGCCGGTGGCGGGGCGCGCGGACATCCTGATGGTCCCGAATCTCGAGGCGGGCAACATGCTCGCGAAGCAGCTGCAGTACTTTGCCGGCGCCGACAGCGCCGGCATCGTGGTCGGCGCGCGCGTGCCGGTCGTGCTCACCAGTCGTGCCGACAACGTTCGAATGCGAATCGGCTCTGCGGCGGTCGCCAAGTTGCTGGTGCACGGGAAGCGCGTGGCCGCCACCGGGCCGGTGGCCGTGTGACGCATTCGAGCGATGTGCTGCTGGTCCTGAACGCGGGATCTGCCAGCATCAAGTTCTGCACCTTCCAGCGCGTCGAGGCATCGCTCGATCGCGGCCTGCGCGGGCAGGTGTCCACCGTGGACGAGTCAACGCGACTTGTCGCAACGCGCGGCCCGGTCGTGGTCACGGATCGTGTCATAGCAGGCGGACCGCTGCGTCACGCGGATGCAGTGGCATCGCTGCTCGAATTCCTCGGCCGGGAGTTGGCGGGCGCGGCCATCGCGGGCGTCGGGCACCGGGTGGTGCACGGTGGCACCGAGTTCATGGAGCCAACGGTCGTAGACTCGTCCACACTGGCGAAGCTCGACCGCTACGTGCCGCTTGCGCCGCTGCACCAGCCGCACAACCTCGATGCCATCCGGCAGGTCGCGGCCGTGCTTCCAGGCGTTCCGCAGGTGGCCTGTTTCGACACCTCCTTTCACCGCAGCGTTCCCGAGGTCGCGCAGCTCTTCGCCCTGCCACCGCGCTTCGCCGACGCCGGTGTGCGCCGCTATGGCTTTCACGGGCTTTCCTATGAGTACGTCGCGTCGGTCCTGCCGCGGCTCGATCCATGCGCGGCAGCGGGCCGGACGGTCGTCTTCCACCTCGGCAGTGGCGCCAGCATGTGTGCGATGCGAGATTGCCGAAGCGTCGCTACGACGATGGGTTTCACTGCCGTCGATGGGCTCCCGATGGGCACGCGCAGCGGGTCGCTGGATCCGGGCGTCGTGCTGTTCCTGCAGGATGAGCTCGGGTACGGGACGCGCGACGTCGCGCGATTGCTCTACCAGGAATCCGGGCTGCTCGGGATGTCCGGAATTTCAGGCGACATGCGCGTGCTGCTCGCGAGCGACGAGCCGTCGGCCCGACTGGCGATAGACGTGTTCGTCTATCGAGCGGGCCGCGAACTTGGCTCGCTGGCCGCTTCGCTGGGTGGGCTTGACGCCGTAGTCTTCACGGCCGGGGTCGGCGAGCACCAGCCGGAGGTGCGGGCCAGGATTTGCCGCGACGCGAGTTGGCTCGGGGTCGAGCTCGACGAGGATGCCAATCGCGCCCAGCGTCGACTCATCAGCGCGCCGACGTCGGCCGTGGCTGCCTACGTCATCCCGACAGACGAGGAGCTGATGATCGGGCGGCACCTGGAGCGCCTGCTCGGGCATCCCGCCGTCACCAGGAACTGAAGCGCTGCCAGGCACGACTCGCGGCGACGGTTCTTCGACGAGTTCGATGCCGCGGGAATGATGCCGGTTTCGCTGACTTTCGGGCAGCCGACAGGGCATAAGATGCATTGGAGGCGCATCGCTCCGGCCGGTGGAGGCCCGGTTTCGCTACAATCCGGTATCAGCCAGGTGCCTGGAACGTCCATGAAGACAACCTTTGCCGCGACGCAGTTCGCCTGTTCGGCCGACGCGGCCGCCAACCTCGATTCCGCCGAGCGCGCAGTGCGCAGCGCCGCCGGGCAGGGCGCCCAGGTGGTGCTGCTGCAGGAGCTGTTCGAGACACCGTACTTCTGCAAGGATCACCTGGCCAGTCACTTCGAGCTGGCGCGGCCGATCGCCGGCAGTCCCGTCGTCGCGCGCTTCCAGGCGCTCGCGCGCGAACTCGAAGTCGTGCTGCCGTTGAGTGTGTTCGAGCTTGCGAACAACGCCTATTTCAATTCGCTGGCGATGATCGACGCCGATGGCAGCATGCTCGGCGTGTACCGCAAGTCGCACATCCCGGAGAGCCCCGGCTACCACGAGAAATTCTATTTCTCGCCGGGCGACACGGGATTCCGCGTCTGGAAGACCCGCTACGGCACCTTGGGCGTTGGCATCTGCTGGGACCAGTGGTTCCCGGAGGCGGCCCGCTGCATGGCCTTGATGGGCGCGGACGTGCTGCTCTATCCAACCGCGATCGGATCTGAGCCCCAGGACGCCAGCATCGATTCGCGTGACCACTGGCAGCGTTGCATGCAGGGCCACGCGGCGGCCAATGTCATGCCGCTGGTTGCATCCAACCGCGTCGGCGTCGAGCGCGGCGAAAACTACCAGCTGAATTTCTACGGGTCGTCGTTCATCGCCGGGAGCACGGGCGAGAAGCTGGTCGAGGCGGATCGCTCGTCGGAGGCTGTAATTACCGCAATGCTGGACCTCGAGGCTGCGCGCGCGCAGCGCCATGCCTGGGGCGTGTTCCGCGACCGGCGCCCGGAGCTATATGGTCCGATCATGACGCTGGACGGCGACGCGACTCTCTAGATGGTGCCAGGCACCATTTCCCGGCCGGGAAAGACGACTGGATCCAGTCTGGCTGCGCTTGCGGCGCCAGTGCTGCAGGGGCGCGTCGCCTGCGTGGACCTCGAGACCACGGGAGGCACTGCGGCCCAGCACCGGGTGACCGAAGTCGGCATCGTGCTGCTCGACGACGGCGTGGTGGTGGAAGAGTGGAGCAGCCTGGTGAATCCCTGCCAGCGGATTCCGCCAGCCATCCAGGCATTCACCGGGATCACCAACGAGATGGTCGCCGATGCGCCGACCTTCGACGAGCTGCGCAGCGACGTTCGGTCGCGCCTCGATGGGAGGCTGTTCGTCGCGCACAATGCACGCTTCGACTATGGCTTCCTTCGCAGCGAGTTCCGGCGCCTGGGCGAAAAGTTCTCGGCGCCGGTCCTCTGCACTGTGCGGCTGTCGAGGGCCTTGTTCGCCGAGCACAGGCGCCACAACCTCGACACGCTGATCGAGCGATGGGGTCTCGAATGCGGGCAGCGGCATCGAGCGCTCGGCGATGCAGCCGTGCTCCCCGCGCTGCTTGCGGCGTTCGAGGGTGTCGTCGGCGCCGAGCAGTTGCAGCAGGCGATCGAGGCAACCCGCTTCGAGTCGCGCCTTCCGGCACACCTGCCGGCCGACCTGGCGGATGACCTGCCGGAAGGGCCGGGCGTGTACCTGTTTCGCGGTGAGGGCGGCGTGCTGCTGTACGTCGGCAAGAGCCGCAGCATTCGCAGCCGCGTACTCGCGCACTTCTCGGCCAGCCATCGCTCGACAAAGGAAGGGAAACTCGCGCAACAGGTACGGGATGTCGAGTGGGTCGAGACGGGTGGCGAACTCGGTGCGCTGCTCGCCGAGTCGCGTCTCGTCAAGGAGCTTGCACCCGCGGCCAACCGCCGCCTGCGCAGGCCGAAGAGCGTGCACTGCATCCGCCTGAGGGACCGGGAGGGCCGGCTGCAACCGTGCGTGGAGCCATTCGGTCTCGATGACCTCAAGTCGGGCGCGGAGAGCTACGGGCCATTCCGGACCGAGCGTGACGCATTGCGCGCACTCGAGGGCAAGGCACGGGAGGCCAGCCTGTGTCTCAAGTTCATGGGGCTCGAGTCCGGGCCGGGATCGTGCTTCGCCCTGCAGCTCGGACGCTGCCGTGGCGCATGCGTTGGCAGCGAGGCGCCTGCGCTGCACGACGCGCGCCTGCGGCTCGCGCTCGCGTCGCTGCGCATACGCTCGTGGCCGTTCCCCGGTCCAGTCGGGATACGCGAGCCCGCGCCGGCTGGTCCCGGCACGCTGCTGCACGTCGTGGACTGCTGGCAGCACCTCGGAACGGCGCGCGACGACGCAGACGTGGCCGAACTGATTAAAGCCTCGTCGCGAACGGCATTCGACCCGGACGCCTACCGCATCGTTTCGCGTTGCCTTGATGGTATTTCCCCCAGGGACCTCGTGATGCTCGGAACAGCGGAGCGCTGAACGATGCCGATCGAACCAGTCGACGGTGGCAGCGAGTTCTTCGCAGCCTGTCCGCGCGGTGTGGCAGACGTGCTGGGGTCGGAGTTGCGCGCAATGGGCGTCGCGGTGACGCGTGAGCATCCAGCAGGCGTCAGCTTCGTCGGTCCGCTGGAACATGCCTACCTGGCCTGCCTGCAGTCGCGGACGGCGAGCCGTGTGCTGCAGACCATCGCCACGGTTTCGCTCGACACCGTCGAGGCGATGTACGAGGCGCTGAAGGAGATACCGTGGGAGGAGCACCTCGCGCCACAAGGGTCCCTTGCGATCCACGTGGTGGGAGAGAGCCCCGACTGGTTGCGCCACAGCCAGTTCGCGGCGCAGAAAGCCAAGGACGCGATCGTCGACCGGTTCCGGGCGCGCACCGGCGAGCGGCCGTCCGTGGAACTGGCGTCACCGGACCTGCGCATCAGCCTGAGGCTGGCACGCACGCATGCAACCGTGGGCATCGACTTGAGCGGCGAGCCCCTGCACCGGCGTGGCTACCGCGTATCCGGCGTCGAGGCGCCGCTGAAGGAAACGCTTGCGGCCGCATTGCTGCTGCGCTGTGGCTGGCCGGAGATCGCGGCGCAGAGCGGGGGCTTCGCAGACCCGATGTGCGGATCGGGCACCTTCGTGATCGAGGCCGCGATGATCGCCGCGGATTTCGCACCGGGGCTGCTGCGGCGTCGTTTCGGCTTCGAGCGCTGGCTTAAGCACGACGCGGCTGCCTGGACTGCGCTGCGCGAAGCCGCGCTCGAGCGCCGGAACCTTCCGGTGCTGGGTCGCGGCCGGTTCCGCGGCTTCGACCGTGACCAGTCCGCGGTCCGCGCGTCGATTGCGAACGCCAATCGCGCGGGTCTTGGTGACTACCTGTCGTTCGAACGGCGCGATATCACGAAGCTTCCCCAGGCACCGGAATCCTGTGGGCTCGTGCTGGTGAATCCCCCCTACGGTGCGCGACTGGAGGACGAGGAAACGCTGGCCGCGACCTATGCCGACCTCGGCCACGCGCTGATCGAACGCTTCCCCGGATGGGAGGCAGGCGTGTTCACGGGCAACCCGCCGCTCGGCCGGGCGCTGCGACTGCGTGCCTACCGAGCACACACGTTCTTCAACGGCCCCATCGAGTGCCGATTGCTGCGATTCGAGTTGAAGCCTGAGACCGTCGAGCCGGATGCCGAAACCGCGCGTCGCGACCGTCTCGAAGCGGCCAGGGCCAGGTCCGGGGCCGAGATGTTCGCCAACCGGCTGCGCAAGAATATCTCGCGGCTCAAGTCCTGGGTCAGGCGCGAGGATGTGGCCTGCTACCGCGTGTACGACGCGGACATGCCGGAGTATTCGTTTGCCATCGACATCTACGGCAACGACGAACGCTGGGCATGCGTACAGGAGTACGCCGCACCGCCGACGGTGTCGCGTGATGCGGCCCGCGGCCGCCGCGACGAAGTCCTCTCGGTGCTGCCCGAGGTGCTCGGGCTGCCCGAGGGGCGGATAGCGCTGCGCGTCCGGCGGCGCCAGCGGCACGGCGAGCAGTACGAGAAGGTGGACAGCGAGCAGGTCTTTCACGCCGTACGCGAGGGGCGCTACCGGTTCCTGGTCAATTTCGCCGACTACCTGGACACCGGGCTGTTCCTGGACCACCGGATTACGCGGCGACGGATCGGGGAGCTCGCTGCGGGACGGCAGTTCCTGAACCTGTTCGCCTATACGGGCACGGCGACTGTGCACGCGGTCGGCGGCGGCGCAACCGGTTCGACGACGGTGGATATGTCGCATACCTATCTCGACTGGGCGAAACGCAACCTTGCGCTGAACGGGCTCGCCGGACCGAATCACGCCTTCGTCCATGCGGACTGCCTGGCGTGGCTCGATGAGCAGTCTCGGCCGGGCATGCAGCGCTACGGACTCGTGTTCGTCGACCCGCCGACGATGTCGCGGTCGAAGCGCATGGAAACCGAGTTCGACGTGCAGCGAGACCACGTTGCGCTGCTGAAGCGGATCGGTGCGCTGCTCGAGCCCGGTGGCCTGATCCTGTTCTCGAACAACTACCAGCGTTTCAGGCTCGACACTGCCGCGCTGGACGAGTTCGAGATCGAGGACCTTACGCGTGCAACGATCCCGGAGGATTTCCGGCGCAGTCCGAAGATCCACGTGGCTTACTTGTTGAGGCACAAGGCCGGTCGCGCCTGGCTGGAACCCGAGCCGGCCCCGGTCAGGCGCCGCAAGTAGCCGTCGCGACTCGCGACTCCAGCGCTTGACTCTGGACCATGGTCCAGACTGCAGACTTGGTTCCCGAAGGAGACCAGACATGCCTGCATACGGAATTGGCCAGCTTGCGAAACGCGCGGGCGTTGCCGTCGACACCGTTCGATATTACGAGCGCAACGACCTCTTGAGCCCGACGAGCCGCCTTGCATCAGGGTACCGGCGTTATGGCGAGGCGGAACTGAAACGTCTGCGCTTCATTCGCCGCGCCAAGGCACTGGGCTTCACGCTTGCCGAGATTCGGGGCCTCTTGTCGCTGAGCGCTGAACGAAATGTCGCGAAGGTCAAGCGCGCGGCGGAAGCCAAGCTCGCGGACATCGAAAAGCGCATCAACGAATTGGAGCGGATTGGCAGTGGCCTGCGCACCTTGATCCAGGCATGCCCCGGTCACGGCCGCGCCGAAGCCTGCCCGATTCTGAATGCACTGAGCGTAGGAGACGTCGCATGAAATCTCTCCACGGCCACGGCGGCCATTCGTGCTGCCACACTCACGACAAGCCCGCCACGACAGGCGCGTGGATCGATCCGGTCTGCGGCATGATCGTGGCACCGGAATCGCCGCACAAGGCGGCGCATGAGGGTACGGACTACGCATTCTGCTCGGCCGGATGCCGAACGAAGTTCGTGGCGGATCCGACTCGGTACCTGAAGCCGGAGATTGTCGAGTCGCCGGAACTGCCGGTCGGAACGAAGTACACCTGTCCGATGCATCCCCAGATCGTCCAGGACACGCCCGGGAGTTGCCCGATCTGCGGCATGGCGCTCGAGCCGCTGATGCCCAGCCTGGACGACGAGGAAAGCCCGGAACTGACCGACTTCCGCCGTCGTTTCTGGTGGACGCTGCCGCTGTCGGTGATCTCGCTGGTATTTGCAATGTTCGGTCACCGCGCGAACCTGCTCACGCCGGGCGCCAGCAGCTGGTTCGAGCTTGTAGTCGCGTCACCGGTGGTGCTGTGGGCGGGTTGGCCGTTCTTCCAGCGCTGGGCACAGTCGATTGCCAATCGCAGCCCGAACATGTGGACGCTGATCGGCACCGGCGTCGGGGCCGCGTTTGGCTACAGCGTGGTGGCGACCGTCGCGCCGGGGCTGTTTCCCGAATCGTTCCATGTCGACGGCCGGGTTGCCGTGTACTTCGAAGCGGCCGCGGTCATCGTGTCGCTCACGCTGCTCGGCCAGCTGCTGGAACTGAAGGCGCGATCGAGCACCTCGGCCGCGCTCAAGGCGCTGCTGAGGCTCTCGCCCAAGACCGCACGTCGGCTCGGCGAGAACGGCACGGAGGAGGACATTCCGCTGGCCCACGTGCACATCGGTGATCGCCTCAGGGTCAGGCCCGGTGAGAAAGTGCCGGTCGACGGGGAGGTCCTCGAAGGACGCTCGAGCGTGGACGAGAGCATGCTGACTGGCGAACCGATCCCGGTCGAAAAGACACCAGGCGCCCGCGTGATCGGCGCCACGATGAACGGTACCGGTGCGCTCGTGATGAGGGCCGACAAGGTGGGCTCCGATACGGTGCTTGCGCAGATCGTGCAGCTGGTGGTGCAGGCGCAGCGCTCCAGGGCACCCATGCAGCGCATGGCGGACAAGGTGAGCTTCTGGTTCGTGCTTGCGGTGCTGTCAATCGCGCTAGCCACATTCGTCGTATGGGGACTGTTCGGGCCGGAGCCGTCGTGGACCTTCGCGGTGGTCAATGCGGTGGCAGTGCTCATCATCGCCTGCCCCTGTGCGCTCGGCCTCGCCACACCGATGACGATCATGGTCGCCAGCGGACGTGCCGCCCAGGTCGGCGTGCTGTTCCGCGACGCAGAGGCGATCGAGCGCCTGCGCACCGTGGACACCCTGATCGTCGACAAGACTGGAACGTTGACGCAGGGCCGGCCCGCTTATCGAGAGGTGGTCGTGATTGAAGGACAGTCCGCCGATGAGATTCTGCGGCTGGCGGCCAGCCTTGAGCAGGGCAGCGAGCACCCGCTGGCCGATGCCATCGTGACCGAGGCTGGAGTGCGCGGCCTCTCGCTGTCGAAAGCCGAGGACTTCGAATCGGTCACCGGCCTTGGCGTGCGTGGACGCGTGGACGGCCATGCGCTGGCGCTCGGTAACGCCGCCCTGATGCGGGACGTCGGGGCGGACCTCGGCACGCTGACTATCGGGGCAGAGCGGTTGCGCGTCGACGGAGCCACGGCGATGTTCCTGGCCGTCGATGGCCATGCGGCAGGCCTGATCGCGGTGGCAGATCCCATCAAGGATGGTGCGGCGGCGGCGATCAAGGCGCTCCACGAGGCCGGCCTGCGTATCGTCATGGCGACTGGTGACAGCTCCACCACGGCGGAAGCTGTTGCGTCGCAACTCGGAATCGACGAGGTGTACGGAGAGGTTCGACCCAAGGACAAGGCCGACCTGGTCGAGCGCCTGAAGGCCGAGGGGCGACGCGTCGCGATGGCGGGCGACGGCATCAACGATGCACCCGCGCTTGCGGCGGCCGATGTCGGCATCGCCATGGGCACAGGGACCGATGTCGCCATGTCGAGCGCGCAGGTGACGCTGGTCAAGGGCGATCTGCGTGGGGTTGCGCGTGCCCAGGAAATCTCGCGTTCGGCTGTCGCCAACATGAAGCAGAACCTGGCCTTCGCGTTCCTCTACAACGGGCTGGGAGTACCGGTGGCGGCGGGCGTTCTGTATCCAGTCTTTGGTGTGCTGCTGAGCCCGATGCTTGCAGCCCTGGCGATGAGCCTTTCTTCGGTATCCGTGGTCGCCAATGCTTTGCGCTTGCGCAACGTTAAAGTCGGATGACGGTGAAGTTTGCCTGGCGAGCCGTGTAAGCAGGCGGGCCAGCGGGCGACCTGATGAACGGCGGGACCAACTCACCGTGTTTCTCCGCGCATGGCGGAAACCCTGTTGCGTCACATCCTCTCGACATCGCAACCTGAGCCTTGCATCCTTGCTGCTCCAAATGTGGCGCAGTGAACGGAACCGTGGATATCTTCAAGACCTTTACGCTCGAAAGCGCGCACCGGCTGCCAAACGTGCCGGCTGGGCACAAGTGTGCCCGGGTGCACGGGCACTCGTTTCGCGTGGAGATCCACGTCAGCGGCCCGGTCGATGACCGGCTCGGCTGGGTGATGGACTTTGCCGACGTAAAGGTCGCGTTCGATCCGCTGTTCCAGCAGCTCGACCACCGTTACCTCAACGACGTGCCCGGGCTCGAGAACCCGACCAGCGAGAACCTGGCACGCTGGATCTGGCGCGAGTTGCAGCCGGCCCTGCCCATGCTGTCGCGTGTCGTGGTGCACGAGACCTGTACTTCGGGCTGCGCGTTCGACGGGACGAGTTGAGCGATCGGCAACCAACCCAGGCGCCCCTTCCCGGGAGCGGCCGTCAAGCGGGCGGCCGCGATCGCCTGCTGTTCACCGTGCTGTACTTCGCCGAAGGCGTGCCGATCGGCTTCGTCTGGTGGGCCTTGCCGGCGGTGCTCCGCGAGCAGTCCATGGACCTGGGCCGGATCACGACGCTGACCGCGGTGCTGGCGCTGCCCTGGACGCTCAAGTTCCTTGCCGGACCGCTCGTCGACCGCAGCGTCGCGCGCGGTGGCCGGCTGCGCAGCTGGATACTCGCCTGCCAGGTTGTCATGGGCCTGACATTGCTGCCGCTCGCGGCTGGCAACACGGTGCCGGGCTTTGACCTGCTGCTCGGCCTGCTGCTGGCGCACGCGTGTTTCGCGGCCGTGCAGGACGTGGCAATCGACGCGCTCTGCATTCGTACCGTCAGTGTCGATCATCTCGGCTCCATCAACGGATGGATGCAGTTCGGCATGACGGCGGGCAGGGCGACAGCTGCCGCGTCCGTGCCGCTGCTGATCCACCTGTTTGGCTGGCAGCCTGCAGTCTGGACCATCGTCGCGCTGATCTGGGTGCCGATGCTGGTGGTAGTGACAATGGTCCACGAGACGCCGGTGCCGACTGCTGCAACGACGACTGGTCCGGAGATGAGTCCAGCCAAAAGCCACGCGGCGCAGCAGCGCAGTCCATTTACAGGCATCCTCGCGTGGATGCTGGTGCCTGCGATGGGAGTCGCACTGCTTGCGGGCAGCGGATTCGAGGCCACCGGCGCGCTCGCCGGTCCCTTGCTGGTGGATCTGCAGTTCGACGCAGGCGCGCGGGCGCTGTTCTTCGGGGCGGTCGCGCCCGCGGGCCTCGCGCTGGGCGGGCTGGCGGCCGCGCGGCTGGCTGATCGGCTGGGACTGCAGCGCGCCGTCGCGTTCGGAGTGCTGGCAGTTGCCATCGCGGTTGGCGCACTCGCGTGGTCACTTGCGGATAGTCCACTGCCGGTCGGCCGGTGGACGCACGTTGCGCTCATGGGAACCGTCTACCTGGGGGCCGGTTTCCTGATCAGTGCCAGTTACGCATGCTTCATGGCGGTGGCACGAGGCCGCTGGGCCGCCACGCGATTCAGCCTGTTGATGGCATTGACCAACGGCTGTGAGACCGGGTCCGCCCTCGCGGGCGGCCGACTCGCGGCCAGCCTCGGCTACGGTGCAGCCATTGCGATGCTGGCTGGTCTATCCTTGTTCTCATTATTCTTCCTGAAAAAGCTGGATGCATCCGGGGTGCGAGCGAATGCCGAAGACAGACGTGACTGACCAACCGAAAGACCGGCTCGAAATCCGGGAAGCTACACAGGCCGATGTCGACGCGATCAGCCACCTGGTCGAGCGCGTGTATCCGGGAATGCCTCCCTACCCGAAGGACATGCTGCGCGCACAGGTCGCCAGCTACCCGGAAGGGCACATGGTCGCGCTGTTCAACGGCGAGGTCGTTGGCTACTGCGCAACGATCCGCCTGCCGGGCGAGCGGGCGCTTGCGCCGCACAACTGGAAGCAGGTCACCGGCGGCGGCTACGGTACTACCCACGACGCCAAGGGCGACTTCCTCTACGGCTACGAGGTGTGCGTGGACCCGGCGATGCGCCGCTACCGGATTGGGCAGCGCTTCTACCGCGCCCGCAAGAAACTCTGTCGAGCCCTGCGGATGCGCGGCGTGGTGATCGTGGGACGGATCCCGAACTACCATCGGCGGGCAAAGGACGTCGCCAGCCCCGAAGAGTACGTGCAGGGCGTCGTCGCGCGGCGTTTCCGCGATCCCGTGCTCAATTTCCAGTTGCGGCAGGGATACGAATTCGTCGCGGTGCTGAAGGACTACCTGCCGCTGGACAAGGCCTCACTGGGGTACGGCGCGCAGCTCGTCTGGCGCAATTCGGATTTTGACGATCGGATCGGGCCGGCAGTCATCGAGCAGCGCAACCTGGTCGACCGGGTGCGTGTCGCGAGCGTGCAGTACCGACAGCGCCGCATCACCAAGTTCGACGAGTTCGTGCAGTTCGTGCGCTATTTCGTCGACACGACGGCCGACTACGGGGCGGACTTCGTGCTGTTCCCGGAGCTGTTCACGCTGCAGCTGCTGTCGATCGAGAACGAGGAGCTGCCGCCGCACGTGTCGATCGAGCGGCTCACCAGCTACGAAGAACGTTTGAAGGAGATGTTTCACGAGCTGGCGCTCAAGTACAACATCAACATCATCGGCGGATCGACGCCGTCTCTGCGCGATGGCACGGTGCACAACGTGTCGCACGTGTTCCTGAGGGACGGTCGGGTCATCACCCAGGACAAGATCCATCCGACACCGAACGAGCGCTTCTGGTGGAACATCGTCGGCGGGCAGAATGCGTCGCTGATCGAGACCGATTGCGGGCCGATCGGCGTGCTGATCTGCTATGACTGCGAGTTCCCGGAGCTGGTGCGGCACATGGTGAACCAGGGCATCAACATCCTGTTCGTGCCGTTCCTCACCGACGAAAGGCAGAGCTACCTCCGCGTCCGTTACTGCGCGCAGGCGCGGGCGGTCGAGAACCAGATCTACGTGGCGCTGTCCGGCAGCTGCGGGAACCTGCCGAACGTGCACAACAACGACATCCACTATGCGCAGAGCTGCATCCTGACCCCCTGCGACTTCCCGTTCGCCCGCGACGGAATCGCCGCGGACACGACGCCGAACTCCGAGATGGTGGCGATAGCGGACCTGAGCCTGAGGGCTTTGCGCGAGGCGCGCCAGCGCGGCACCGTGCGCAACCTGCTCGACCGGCGCCACGACCTCTACAGCATCCAGTGGCACGGGCGGTGAGGCCCGCGATCGCGGGCTGAGGCGCGCGCTCAGAGCAGGTCGCGCAGCCGGTACCAGAGCATGCCCAGCACCAGCAGCGGGGTGCGCAGCAATCGTCCGCCCGGGAAATCCCGGTGTGACAGCTTCGTGAACAGGTCGAATCGCTCGGCCTGTCCGGCGATCGCTTCGGCGATCAGCCCGCCGGCCATGCCGGTCAGCGCGATGCCGTGGCCTGAGAAGCCCTGCGCGTAGTAGATGTTTGGCGCCGTGCGGTTGAAATCCGGCGCGCGGTTCATCGTCACGTCGAGCCAGCCACCCCAGGCGTGCTCGATGCGCAGGTCCTTGAACTGGGGGAAGACCTTGATCATCCGCGCGCGGGTGACGCTGCGCGTGTTCAGCGGGTCGAGGCCGGAATAGCTGACCCGGCCGCCGAACAGCAGGCGGTGGTCGGCCGAGCAGCGGAAGTAGTCCAGCACCCAGTTGATGTCGGTCACCGCGACGTTGTCGCGAATGGCGGCGCGAAGCCGCTCCGGGTCGATCGGCTCGGTCGCGACGATGTAGGTGCCCACCGGCATCATGCGTGCGCGGATACGGGGAATGAGTTCGCCGATGTAGGCGTTGCAGCAGATCGCGGCGAAGTCCGCCGTCACCGTGCCGCCGGCGGTCTCGATGCGCACACGGTTCCCTGGCGTCACCCGCGTGACGGCGGAGCGTTCGTGCACTGTCGCGCCGGCCTGCGCGGCAGCGTCCGCCAGCCCGAGCGTGTAGTTCAGCGGGTGCAGGTGTGCGCCGCGCGGGTCGTAGAGCGCGGAATTGTAGCGGTCAGTCGCAAGCCACTCCCGGAGCTCGGCCTTCGACATGTAGCGCAGGCCGCCGTAGCCGTAGTCGCGCTCGAGTTCCTGCTGCCAGGATGCGAGTTCAGCCGGATGCCGCGGCCGCACGCCGACGTGCATCTGTCCCCAGTGCAGGTCGCAGTCGATGCGGTGCTGCGCGACGCGGCGACGCAGCAGTTCCACTGCCTCGACCGAGATGTCCCACATGCGGCGCGCGTCTGCCTGGCCCACCTGGTTGACCAGTGTCGCCATGCTGGTGCCGAAGCCCGGCAGCGCCTGCCCGCCGCTGCGGCCCGATGCGCCCCAGCCGATGCGCTCGGCTTCGAGCAGCACGACCTTGAAGCCGCGCTCGGCCAGGTGAAGCGCAGTCGAGCAGCCAGAGATTCCGCCGCCCACGACGCAGACGTCCGCGGTCACGTCGCCGCGAAGCGGCTCACGCAGCGGGGCAGGGTTGGCCGATGCGGCGTAGTACGAGCGAACGTGTTCCATGGCTCAGCTCGTGGTCAGGTACCAGGAATACTCGAGCGGTGATACGTAGGACCGGAAATCCCGCAGTTCGCCGCGACGGGTCCGCGCGTAGAGGGTGGCGAAGCGCTCGCCAAGGTATTCGCGTACGAACGAACTGCGCTCGAATGCCGTCAGTGCCTCGGGCCAGCTGAGCGGTATGGTCGGCGTGGCATCTCGGTAGGCGTTGCCCGAAACCACCGGACCGGGGTCGAGTTTGTTCTCTAGGCCGAGGTGCATCCCGGCCAGCACTATCGCCGCCAGCAGGTATGGATTCGCGTCCGCGCCGGCGACGCGGTGTTCGACCCGGCGGCTCTCGGGCGGGCCGTGCGGCACGCGGAAGGCGACGCCGCGGTTGTTGACCGACCAGCTCGGGTTCAGCGGCACGTAGGCCTCGGACTGGAATCGACGGTAGGAATTCGCGGTCGGTGCGCAGACCGCAATCGTGTCATTGATCGTGGCTGCGAGCCCGCCAATGGCGTGCGCCAGTGCCGGGCTGCCGGCCGGGTCGTCATCGGCAAATATATTGCGGCCGTCCGCTGCGAGCAGGCTCACGTGCAGGTGCGCGCCGCTGCCCGCGTGGTCGCGGTACGGCTTCGGCATGAACGTGGCCTCCATCCCGTGCTGCAGTGCGACGCCCTTGACGAGGCGTTTCAGGCGGATCGCGTGGTCGCAGGCGAGCAGCACGTCATCCACGTGGTGGAGGTTGACCTCGAACTGGCCGGGTCCGTATTCGGCCAGTACGGTGCCGGTGGGGAGTTCCTGGGCCCTTGCAGCCGCATCGATCGCAGACAGCACCGCGGAATACTGGTCGAGTTCCGCCATCGAGTTGATCTGCGTGTTGTGCTCACGCCGACCGGTCAGCGGCTGGCGTGGCGGCTGGGCGCGACCGTCCGGCGTGCGCTCGCGGTCCACGAAATAGAACTCGAGTTCGACGGCCATGACCGGTCGAAGTCCCAGCCCGCCGAAGCGTGTCGCGACTCGCGCGAGCGCATGGCGCGGATCTCCGTAGAACGGGGTGCGATCATGCTCGTACATCGCGACCTGCATCTGCGCGACTTCGCCACCGAGCCAGGGCGCGGCTGCAAGCGAACCGGGCACCGGGAGGCAGACGCGATCGGCATCGCCCTCGTCGAAACCGAGGCCGGTTTCCTGCACAGTTCCGCCGAGCACGTCGAGCGCGAACATCGACGCCGGCAGCAGCAGTCCGTCTCGGTGAATGCCTTCGAGTTCGTCGATCGATACGCGCTTGCCGCGCGGGATGCCCATCTGGTCGGGGAGCAGCAAGTCGATTGCGCGCACCTGCGGATGGCGCGCAAGCCAGGCGCGCGCCTGCTCGTAATCCGCGAACTGCGGCATGTGACACCCGTTGTCTAGGATTTGGCGACGGTCCTGTCGCGCGTTTCGGCCGAGCATAGCCTCAGCCGGGCTGGGCCGGCAAGCGGGCCGCCGGCAAGCGGGTCGCCGCTGCAGCTCCCCGGGCCAACCGGCCGATTGACATGGGCATTGGCGGACATTTTGCGGTGCCCGGCGACGGCCGACCCGGGGCTGTGGTTTAATCTGAACCGCACTCGTCCGGCGGTCCGGTTCGGGCTGTCTAGGATCTCAAACGTGGCTGAGCGCAAACCACTGATCGGCATTCCCGCGGATCGCCGGATCCTCGGGCCGCATCCTTTTCACTGCGTGGGCGAGAAATACATCCGCGCGGTCACTGATGCGTCGGACGCGGTACCGGTGCTGATACCTGCGCTCGGTGACGATGTGGACTTCGAAGCGGTGCTCGCGAGTGTTGACGGCATTCTGCTCACCGGCAGCCCGTCGAATGTCGAGCCGCATCATTACTCGGGCACCGAAAGCGACGCAGGGACGATGCACGATCCGCACCGCGACGCGACTACGCTGCCGATGATCCCGCGTGTCGTGGAGTCCGGTATGCCGCTGTTCGCGATCTGCCGGGGATTCCAGGAGATGAACGTCGCCTACGGCGGCTCGCTCTGGCAGAAGGTGCAGGAGCAGCCTGGAATGCATGACCACCGCGAGGACAAGACCGAGCCGCTCGAGGTGCAGTACGGACCGGCACACGAGATGGAACTAGTGCCAGGCGGGATCATGCATCGCCTGGCCGGCGTCGACCGGGTGATGGTCAATTCGCTGCACGCGCAGGGAATCGATCGTCTCGGCGCAGGCCTCGAAGTGGAGGCCCGTGCCCCGGACGGCCTCGTTGAGGGCTTCAGCGTACGCTCGGCCCCAGGATTCGCGCTCGCCGTGCAATGGCACCCCGAGTGGCAGGTAATGAAGAACCCGTTCTCGCGGGCCCTGTTCGCTGCCTTCGGCCAGGCAGCGCGGGCCCACGCAAAAGGAAATCGATCATGAGTACCCCGATCCAGCAGTTCTTCAAGGAACACGGTATTTCCGAGGTCGAGGCCATCGTCCCGGACATGGCGGGCATCGCGCGCGGCAAGGTGATGCCGGCGGTGAAGTTCGCCGAGGACGAGGGCATGCGCATGCCCGAGAGCATCTTCCTGCAGACCGTCACCGGCGAATACCCGGAGGACGATCGCGCGATCAACCCGTCTGAGATCGACATCGTGCTTAAGGCTGACCCGGGCACAACGCGCGTCGTGCCGTGGGCGGCAGAGCCCACTGCGCAGGTCATCCACGACAGTTTCTACCACGACGGCAGCCCGGTCACGATGGCGCCGCGCTACGTGCTGCGGCACATCCTGGACCTCTACGCGCAGAAGGGCTGGAAGCCGATCGTCGCGCCCGAACTCGAGTTCTACCTGGTCGAACCGAACATCGACGCCGACTACCCGCTGAAGCCGCCGGTCGGCCGCTCGGGTCGTCCGGAAGTAGGGCGCCAGTCGTACAGCATTGCGGCCGTCAACGAGTTCGACCCGCTGTTCGACGACGTTTACGCATTCTGCGAGGCGCAGGAGATCGAAATCGATACGCTGATCCATGAGGACGGCGCGGCGCAGATGGAGATCAACCTGATCCACGGCGACGCGATGTCGCTGGCAGACCAGGTGTTCATGTTCAAGCGCACGGCGCGCGAGGCCGCGTTCCGCCACAAGATGTACGCGACGTTCATGTCGAAGCCAATGGCTCGCGAGCCCGGCAGCGCAATGCACATCCACCAGAGCGTGGTGGACGCGAAGACCGGCAAGAACGTGTTCAGCGACCCGGACGGCAATCCGAGCCAGCTGTTCTTCGCGCACATCGCCGGGCTGCAGAAGTACCTGCCTTCGGCGATGGCACTGTTCGCGCCGAACGTGAACGCGTTCCGCCGCGTCATCCTGGGGCACCTGGCTCCCATCAATACGCAGTGGGGATACGACAATCGTACGGCCGGGCTGCGCGTTCCGATCTCGAATGCCGAGAACCGGCGCGTCGAGAATCGGCTCGCCGGCGCGGACGCGAATCCCTACCTGGCGCTCGCGGCGTCGCTCGCCTGCGGGTACCTCGGCATGGTCGAGGGCCTGAAGCCGTCAGAGCCGGTCACCGGCAGCGCCTACGACTTGCCGTTCGGCTTGCCGCGCAGTCTCGAGGAATCCGTCCGGATGCTGCGTAGCTGCCGACCGCTCATCGACCTTCTGGGCGAGCGCTTCGTGCTGGCCTACACGGCGGTCAAGGAAAGCGAGCTCGATACGTTCCTCCAGGTGATCAGCTCATGGGAGCGGGAGCACCTGCTGCTGAACGTGTAGTGCTGGTCCGCGCCGGCCATTCCGGAATCGCCTCCCCCCCAGTCAGCCAGCCCCGACAACCTGCATGACGAAAGCCACTCCCGACATCGCCGATCGCACTACTGCCGACTGGCAGGCGCTCGACCGCAAGCACTACCTGCACCCGTTCACCGACTACAAGGCCCTGCACGCGCGGGGTTCGCGGGTAATCGTCAAGGCCGAGGGCGTTTACCTCTACGACTCGGAGGGCAAACGCATCCTCGACGGCATGTCGGGCCTGTGGTGCGTCAATGTCGGCTATGGCCGGCGCGAACTC
This sequence comes from uncultured Gammaproteobacteria bacterium, assembly GCA_963793005.1. Lineage (GTDB taxonomy): Bacteria > Pseudomonadota > Gammaproteobacteria > Steroidobacterales > Steroidobacteraceae > RPQJ01. Next base: position 906,643 of record CAWBYP010000002.1, on the reverse strand, counting down.
GCCGAGGCAGCGTACAGGCAGATGCTTGAGCTGCCCTACTACAACAGCTTCTTCCAGACCGCCCATCCGCCGGCCATCGAACTCGCCAGGCAGCTCGTGGAATTAACGCCCCCGCAGTTCAACCGGGTGTTCTTCACGGGTTCCGGGTCCGAGGGCAACGACACGGTGGTCCGGCTGGTCAGGCGCTACTGGGACCTGATGGGAAAACCGGAGCGCAAGGTCATCGTGAGTCGGCAGAACGCCTACCACGGCAGCACCATGGCGGGTGCGAGCCTCGGAGGCATGGCGTTCATGCACGAGCAGGGCGGCCTGCCGATCCCGGACATCGTCCATATCGCTCAGCCCTACTGGTACGGGGAGGGCGGCGAGCTGTCGCCCGCCGAGTTCGGGCTCAAGGTCGCGCGCGAACTGGAGCGCAAGATCGAGGAGCTCGGCGCCCACCGGGTGGCAGCGTTCATCGGTGAACCCATCCAGGGCGCCGGCGGCGTGATCATCCCGCCGGACACCTACTGGCCGGAAATCCAGCGCATCTGCGACCGCCACGGGATACTGCTCGTTGCCGACGAGGTGATCTGCGGGTTTGGGCGCACCGGGCACTGGTTCGGCAGCAACCTGTACGGGATCCGTCCCGACCTGATGACCATCGCCAAGGGCATGTCGTCGGGCTACCTGCCAATAGGCGGGGTCATGGTCGGCGACCGCGTCGCGGACGTGCTGGTCGACAAGGGCGGTGAGTTTGCCCACGGCTACACGTATTCCGGACACCCGGCAGCCTGCGCGGTTGCGAGCGCGAACCTCACCCTGATCCAGCAGGAGAATCTCGTCTCGCGCACCCGCGACGAGACCGGCCCCTACCTGGCGGAGAAGTGGCGCGAGGTCGGCGAGCACCCGCTGGTGGGCGAGGCGCGCTCGATCGGCCTGATCGGGGCGATCGAGCTGGTACGGGAAAAGCGCGGCAGGCGGTTTTTCGACAAGCGAGGCGAGGTTGGCAACATCTGCCGCGATTTCTGTTTCCAGAACGGCCTGATCATGCGGGCCGTCCGGGACACCATGATCATCGCGCCGCCGCTGGTGATCAGCCGCGGTCAGATCGACGAGCTCGTCGAAAAGGCCTGGCGCTGCCTCGACCTGACACTCGCGCAGTGCCGCGCCGAGGGCCGGCTCTGACCGGGGGCTCCGGGGGGGGCGCCAGCGAGTACATTCCTTGTCCTGACCCTGCCCGGTGCGTTATACATATGTCCAAGGGGAATGGCCCGCCGGCCATGCATTCGCAAGTCTGAACAGCGAGGTAATAGCACGATGAATTCCACCATTCGCGCCGGGCTCGTGGGCCTGGCTGCAGCGATTGCACTCGCTGGCTGCGGCAAGAAGGACGACTCGGCCCCGGCTTCTGCCACGCAGGCTCCGGCCGCCGCTCCCGCCGAGGAGAAGGTGGTCAACGTCTACAACTGGTCGGACTACATCGACCCGGCGATGCTCGAGGCCTTCACCGCGGAGACCGGCATCAAGGTCAACTACGACGTGTTCGACAACAACGAGGTGCTGCAGACCAAGCTGCTTGCCGGCAATACCGGTTACGACGTGGTCGTGCCCTCCGCCTCGTTCCTCGAACTGCAGATCAAGGCGGGCGTGTTCCAGAAGCTCGACCGGTCCAAGCTGCCCAACTGGCAGTACCTGGACAAGGAGATCCTGGAGCGCGTGGGGCGCCACGATCCGGGCAACGAGTACGCCGTGAACTTCATGTGGGGCACCGACGCCATCGGCTACAACGTGAAGAAGGTCATGGCGATCGATCCCAAGGCCCCGGTGAACAGCTGGAAGCTGCTGTTCGATCCTGCCGAGGCGAAGAAATTCAAGGACTGCGGCATCTCGATCCTTGATGCTCCGGATGAAACCGTCAGCGTAGTGCTCGCGTACCTGGGCAGGAACCCGAACAGCGAGAGCCTCGACGACCTGAAGGCTGCGGAAGAGGTGCTGATGAAGATCCGTCCGTACGTACGAACCATCAACAGTTCCGAGTACATCAACGGGCTGGCGACCGGCGAACTGTGTGTCGTCATGGGCTGGAGCGGCGACATCCTCCAGGCGAAGACGCGCGCGGAGGAGGGCGAGCAGGGTCTCGAGATCGCCATGACCGTTCCCGAGGACGGCACGGTCATCTGGTTCGACATGTTCGCGATCCCCGCAGACGCGCCGCATCCGAACAATGCGCACGCATTCATCAATTTCATGAACAAGCCGGAAGTAGCGGCCGCGAACTCGAACTACATCAGTTACGCCAGCGGCAACGCCGGCGCGCTGCCGTTGCTCGACCCTGCGGTACGGGACGACCCGAGCGTCTATCCGCCGCCCGAGACGATGGCCAAACTATTCCCGAACCTCGCCCATACGCAGGAGTTCACCCGCGAGCTGAACCGGACCTGGACCCGGTTCATGACCGGCAAGTAGGCGCCCACGGGCATGGATCGCGAGCGGGGCGGTCGGAGTGAAAGTCTCCGCCCGCCCCGATTCGTTTGCGGCCTGCACATGGCGCCCCTGCCACTGAGAAAAAACCCGGCCTGAGGGCCACCTAAAGACGACTCAGGATCCAATGGCAATCTCACCGCGAGCTGCGCAGCAGAAATTTGAACCGTGGACCGACCCGGACGCCCAGCCTTACGTCAGGATCGAGAAAGTCACCAAGAAGTTCGGTGAATTCGTCGCGGTCGACGACATCACGCTGGACATCTACCAGAAGGAGATCTTCTGCCTGCTGGGCGCATCTGGCTGTGGCAAGACCACGCTGCTGCGCATGCTGGCCGGATTCGAGCGGCCCACGGCGGGCCGGATCTACATCGACGGCGTGGACATGACCGAGATCCCGCCGTACGAGCGGCCGGTCAACATGATGTTCCAGTCCTACGCGATCTTTCCCCACATGTCCGTGGAGCAGAACGTGGCGTTCGGCCTGCGGCAGGAGGGGATATCCAGGTCCGAGACCGCGCGCCGTGTCGGCGAAATGCTCGATCTCGTGAAACTGGGGCAGTTCGCGAAGCGCAAGCCCCATCAGCTCTCAGGCGGCCAGCGCCAGCGCGTCGCGCTCGCGCGCTCGCTGGTGAAGAAGCCCAAGCTGCTGTTGCTGGACGAGCCGCTCGCGGCGCTCGACAAGAAGCTCCGCGAGCATACGCAGTTCGAGCTGATAAACCTCCAGGAAACGCTTGGTGTCACATTCATCGTGGTCACCCATGACCAGGAGGAGGCGATGACGCTGTCGAGCCGCATCGGGCTCATGGACCACGGCGACATCGTGCAGGTGGGTACGCCGAGCGAGATCTACGAGTACCCGAGCTCGCGCTTCGTGGCCGAGTTCATCGGCTCGGTCAACACGTTCGAGGGCCGCCTGATCGAGGACGAGCCGTCCTATGTCCGCATCGAATGCGACGACCTCGAGGCCCCGATCTACGTGGACCACGGTGTCAGTTCTGCCCCGGACGCGACCGTGTGGGCGGCCATCAGGCCGGAGAAGATCCGGATCTCCCGCGAGAAGCCCGATACCACCGACAACTGGGCTGCGGCGGTGGTGAGCGACATTGCCTACATGGGTGACATGTCCATCTACCTGCTTCGGCTCGCCTCCGGAAAGGTAGTGCGTGTCACGCGGCCCAACGTCTACCGCCATGCAGACGACAGCATCACCTGGGATGAGCAGGTGTACCTGCACTGGCGGCCCGAAAGCCCGGTGGTGGTGACGAAGTGAACAGGGTTTTCCAGCGCCTCGGGCTGACGGGAAAGAACCTCGTCACGTCGGTGCCCTACCTGTGGCTGCTGCTGTTCTTCCTGGTGCCGTTCGTGATCGTGCTGAAGATCAGTTTCTCGACGGCGCAGATCGCGATGCCACCCTATGCGCCATTGCTGCACTGGGTATCGGAGAAGGTCGTCCAGGTGCAACTGGACTTCGGCAATTTCCTGTTCCTGGTCCAGGACAACCTCTACTGGAAGGCGTACCTGACGTCGATCGGGATCGCGTTCGTGTCGACGGTGTTCTGCCTCCTGATCGGATACCCGATCGCGTATGCGATAGCGCGCAGCGATCCCTCGAAACGCAATATCCTGATGCTGTTGATCGTGCTGCCGTTCTGGACTTCGTTCCTGCTGCGCGTATATGCGTGGATCGGCATCCTCAAGAGCAACGGCCTGCTGAACAATTTCCTGATATGGCTCGGGGTGATCCATGAGCCGCTGCAGATCCTGCAGACCTACACGGCGGTGTACATCGGCATCGTCTACTCGTACCTGCCGTTCATGATCCTGCCGCTGTACGCCAACCTCGAGAAGATGGACATCACGCTGCTCGAAGCGGCCTATGACCTCGGCTGCAAGCCCTGGCAGGCCTTCTACAAGATCACGCTGCCGCTGTCGCTGCCCGGAATCGTGGCGGGATGCCTGCTGGTGTTCATACCGGCGGTCGGGGAATTCGTCATCCCGTCGCTGCTCGGGTCCCCGGGCATGCTGATGATCGGCAAGGTGCTCTGGACAGAGTTCTTCAACAACCGCGACTGGCCTGTGGCGAGCGCTGTCGCGATAGCGCTGCTGCTGTTCCTGGTGATCCCGATCATGTATTACCAGCGCGCGCAGGATGCCGAATCGGGTGGAGGGCTGCACCGATGATGCAGGGCCGCTCGTGGTTCCGTGTGTCTGCGCTGGCCTTCGGCTACGCGTTCCTGTACATCCCGATCCTCTCGCTGATCGTGTACTCGTTCAACGAATCGAAGCTCGTGACCGTGTGGGCAGGATTCTCGACGAAGTGGTACGGGGAACTGCTCAACAACCAGCAGATCCTGGGCGCCGCATGGCTCAGCCTGAAGATCGCCGCGCTGTCGGCCACGCTCGCGGTCGTTCTCGGCACGCTCGCCGGCATGGTGCTCGCCCGCTTCGGGCCGTTCAGGGGCCGCACGCTGTTGTCGGGCCTCACGACCGCACCGCTGGTCATGCCTGAGGTGATCACCGGCCTGTCGATGCTGCTGCTGTTCGTGACCATGGAGCAGTTGATCGGGTGGCCGGCCGGACGCGGCATGACGACCATCGTCATTGCGCACATTACATTCACGATGTCGTTCGTCGCGGTTGTCGTGCAGTCGCGGCTGGCGCAGATGGACGACTCGCTCGAGGAGGCCGCGATGGACCTTGGCGCCCGCCCGGCCAAGGTGTTCTTCCTGATCACGCTGCCGATAATCGCCCCGGCGCTGATGTCCGGGTGGCTGCTCGCCTTTACGCTGTCGGTGGACGACCTGGTGATCACCAGCTTCGTGGCGGGTCCGGGTTCGAGCACGCTGCCAATGGTCATCTTCTCCAAGGTGCGGCTCGGTGTGAGTCCCGACATCAACGCGCTGGCGACCATCCTGGTGGCGGTCGTCTCGATCGGCGTGGTCGTCGCGGGTGTCATGATGAGCCGGCAGCAGAAGGCCAGGGATCGTGATGCGCAGATGGCGCTGGCAGCGAACCAGCAGATGATCGAAAGCATGAAGAAGGGCTGACCCGGGATGCAGGAAACACCGATCCTCGCATTCGATGTCGGGGGCTCATTCGTGAAGGCGGGGCTTGTGAATCCTGCCTCCGGGGCCGTCGGTGGTGCGGTGCTGCGTCGACCCACGCCGGCGGGGGCCACCCCTGTAGACGTGATCGACCTGCTGGCCTCAATGGCCGGTGAGTTGCCGTCCGATGGGCCAGTCGGTGTTGCATTCCCGGCGGTCACCAGGCAGGGCCGGGCTTGGACGGCGGCCAACATCGACACACGCTGGATAGGCACCGACGCGCAAGGGCTGCTCGGCGCGCGTATCGGCCGCCCGGTGGCGTTTCTCAACGACGCCGATGCCGCCGGTGTTGCCGAGATGACGCTGGGTGCCGGCAGCGGGCGTAGTGGGACAGTGATGGTCCTGACGCTCGGCACCGGCATAGGTACTGCGATCTTCGTCGACGGCCGCCTGCTCCCGAACACGGAACTCGGGCACCTCGAGGTCCGCGGCATGGAAGCGGAGCACCGCGCCTCCGCCAAGGTCAAGACCGATCTCGGCCTCGGATGGGATGAATGGGCCGCGGCAGTCAATGAAGTGCTTGCGGCCTATCACCGACTGCTGTGGCCCGACGTATTCGTCATCGGCGGTGGCGTGACCGAGAACTGGGAGATGTTCGGCCCGCTGCTCGAGAGCCGCGCGGAAATCGTGCCGGCGCACTTCCGCAACGAGGCGGGCATCATCGGCGCGGCGATGGCGGCGGCTGCGCTGCCGCCCCGCGATGGTGGCACCGGTGATCAAGCCGTTTGAGTCGAAGCTGCCACGCGTCGGCACCACTATCTTTACCGTGATGTCGCGGCTCGCCGCCGAGTGCGGCGCGATCAACCTTTCGCAGGGGTTCCCCGACTTCGATCCACCGGCGCGCCTGGTGGACCTGGTGGCGGCACACATGCGCTCGGGCCACAACCAGTACGCGCCGATGGCTGGCTGGCCCGCGCTTCGCGAGGCGATCGCAGGCAAGGTTCGCGACCTCTATGGTCGCGAGGTATCGGCAACCGACGAGGTTACGGTCACCTCGGGCGGAACGGAGGCGCTGTTCTGCGCGATCCAGGCCGTCGTGCGGCCCGGCGACGAGGTGATCCTGCTCGAGCCGGCCTACGACTCCTATGAGCCGGCGGTCGAACTGGCCGGTGGACGCGCTGTACGTGTTCCCTTGCGGTCACCCGCGTTTTCGGTTGACTGGGATCGCGTGGCGGACGCAGTGACATCGCGCACCCGCATGTTAATCGTCAATTCGCCGCACAACCCGAGCGGGGCGGTCTGGTCTGCGGCCGACCTGGACGCACTGGAACGCATTCTCGGGCGAACAGATGCGTATGTGCTTTCGGACGAGGTCTACGAGCACATTGTGTTCGATGGGCAGGAACACGCGAGCGTGCTCAGTCGCGACGCGCTGGCCGCGCGAAGTTTCGCCGTCTCCTCCTTCGGTAAGACGTATCACGCCACCGGCTGGAAAGTCGGCTACTGCGTTGCGCCCGCCGAACTCACGGCCGAATTCCGCAAGGTGCACCAGTTCGTTCAGTTCGCGGTTGCCACGCCGATCCAGGCGGCACTCGCGGATTTCCTGGTGGAGTGCCCGGATCACCACCTCGGGCTGTCCGCTTTCTACCAGGACAAGCGCGACCATTTCTGTCGCCTGCTGGCCCTAACGCCGCTCGACTTCGTGCCAGCGGCGGGGACCTATTTCCAGCTCGCTGACTATTCAGCCGTGAGCGACTCGACCGATGTCGACTTCGCACGCTGGCTCACCCGCGAAATCGGCGTCGCAGCGATACCGGTCTCGGTGTTTTCCACGCATGCTTCGACCGAGCGGGTCGTGCGATTCTGTTTCGCCAAGAACGAATCTACGCTCGAGGCCGCCGGCCAGAGGCTAAGGAGGTTGGAACGATGAATTCACACCTGCGCGTCACGCTGGTCCAGTCGGAAATCGCATGGGAGTCCCCGGCTGCCAATCGGCACAGGCTTGCGGAGCACTTCCGCGGGCTGGCCGGGCACACCGACCTGATCGTTCTCCCGGAGATGTTCTCCACCGGATTCAGCATGGATGCCGCGACACACGCCGAGTCCATGAACGGGCCGACGGTCGGCTGGATGCGCGAGGAAGCGGCGGCGATAGGCTGCGTTATTACGGGGAGCCTGATCGTCCAGGACCAGGGCCACTACTTCAACCGCCTGGTATGGGCCCGCCCGGACGGGTCGCTGCAACACTACGACAAGCGACACCTGTTCCGGATGGCCAGTGAGCATGCCCATTACACGGCGGGCGGATCGCGCCTCACGATCGAGCTGAAGGGCTGGCGCGTCTGTCCGCTCATCTGCTACGACCTGCGCTTTCCAGTCTGGAGCCGCAGCCGCGGCGACTACGACCTGCTGCTCTACGTCGCGAACTGGCCGGCTCGCCGGGCGCGTGCATGGGCCGCGCTGCTCCGCGCGCGCGCGATCGAGAACCTGTGCTACGTCGTGGGCGTGAACCGCATCGGCCGGGACGGCAATGCCGTGAGTTATGCCGGCGACAGCGTCGCGATCGACTTCCTCGGGCGGCCCCTGTCCAGTGAAGGCGGCGGCGACCGGGTCGAGACGGCCGTGCTGGACCTGGAATCACTGCGCAGCTACCGCGAGGAGTTCCCTGCACATCTCGACGCCGACGGATTCGAAATCACGTGAAAAAGCGCACGCGGGTCACGCACCTGCCGGGCGTCAGCCTGCCGCCCGACAACCGCCCGCTGGTCGCGCCGATCTACCAGTCGGTCAAATTCACGTTCGACGACGTTGCCGAGACGCAGAAGTACTTCGCGCAGAAGCGCGACGGCTTCTATTACTCGAGGGTGTCCAACCCCACGCTCCAGCAGCTGGAGCAGGCGCTCGCGGGGCTGCAGGACCGCGCCGCGTGCCTGCTAACCGCGTCCGGCATAGCGGCGATCTCGAACACGCTGCTGGCGCTGCTGAAAGCCGGGGACCACGTGGTCTACTTTGCGGAATCGTATCCGCCGACACGCGCATTCATCCGCAGGACCCTGGGTCGCTTTGGTGTCACGGCGACCATGCTTTCGGTTACAGACCACGCGGCGCTCGAGCAGGCGCTTGCCGGCACGCCGACGCGGCTCGTGGTGTTCGAATGCCCGACGAACCCGGTGCTGAAGGTTGCCGACCTCGAGCGGGTCACGGCGATTGCGCGCAGGCACGGAGCGCTGACGCTGCTCGACAACACGCTGGCGGGCCCGCACAACCACGGGCAGTACGACGTCGATCTCTATGCACACAGCCTGACCAAGTTCGTGTCGGGCCACGGCGACGTAATGGGCGGCGCCGTCATCGGCCGCGGTGAACTGATCGACTCGATACGCGATGATTTCACGCACCTTGGGCCGACGCTCGACCCGCATGCCGCGTACCTGTTGCTCAGGGGCCTGAAGACGTATTTCGTACGCTGGGACTGCCAGTGCCGCAACGCCCTGCGGATAGCCGAATTCCTTGTCACCCATCCGGCAGTCGCGCGGGTCCGCTACCCGGGCCTGCCCTCTGATCCCGGCCACGCACTCGCGCAGCGCCAGATGGACAGCTTCGGCACGATGGTCACGTTTGACCTCGCCGCGGGTATCGAGGCCGGTACGCGTTTTTCGGAGGCGCTGAAGTTGTTCGCGCTCACCTCGAGCCTGGGCTCGACGGAGTCGCTGGTGGTGGCGCCGGCCATGCTGCAGCCGCGTGGCTTTACGCCAGAGCAGCTTGCTTGGTCCGACATCGGACCGGGCACCGTTCGTCTGTCGGTTGGAATTGAGGACCCGGACGACCTGGCCGATGATCTCCGCGAGGCGCTGGCTCTGCTATGATCGATTTCCAGGGGATGGACGGGTCAGCGTCGAATGATCACGGACGCCAAGGACCTCGAGGCAGGGTACAGGCTGGGCGACTGGGTCGTTGAGCCGCTGCTCGGACGAATCTCCGGTGGCGACCGTTCCCACGACCTTGCTCCCCACCATGTCCGCATCCTGCAGCTCCTGGCGGCTAACCACGGCGAAGTCGTGTATCGCGGGACGCTACGTGAGCAGGCGTGGCCCGGTGAAACGGCCACCGACGAGATGCTGCGGACTGCGATGCGGGAGCTGCACCGCATGCTCGGCGATACACGCGAGGAACCGCGCCACATCGTCAAGGTCGCACGGATCGGCTATGCGCTGATCGCGCATTTCGAGGCTCTTCGCGAGCCGGGCCGGGTGAGAGCGGCGGTCGACCCTTCGGCCGTCGTGTCCGGAGGTCCGCGGATCGCCCGTATCCAGAAATTCGCATCCGAACTCCGGCGCCGGCACGTGTACCGGGTGCTGGGTAGCTACCTGGTCGGCATGTTCATCCTGCTGCAGGTTGCGGAGATGACCTTCGAGCCGCTGCGCCTGCCCGGATGGTGGATGACTGCGCTCACGATCCTCGCAGTGACCGGCATCCCGATCGTCGGCGTGGTGGCATGGGCCTACGAGATCACGCCCGCCGGCATCGTGCTGGACCCCGGCGATCAGCGGCGCCGACGGCCGATTGCGAAGCCTCGCAGGGCCATTGCGCCGTGGCTCGTGTCCGGTGTTGCGCTGATGGCGGGCGTGACGGGATTTGCGTGGTGGCGTTCGCTGGACCAGGCAGCCGCACCGGCGCTCGAGGCAGCCGACACCGCTTTGCGCTCGATTGCGGTGCTGCCGCTGGTGGACATGACCCCGGGCGGGGAGAGCGGTTACATCGGCGACGGGTTCGCGGAGGAGATTTCAGCGCAGCTCGCACAGATTCCCGGGCTGCGTGTCGCGGCGCGGACATCGGCATTCGAGTTCAAGGGCAGGAACGCGGACGTGAGGAAGATCGGCGCCGCGCTCGGTGTGCGCAACGTGCTCGAAGGCAGCATACGCCGCGACAACGACAAGCTGCGCGTCACGGTCCAGCTGATCGATGCCGTCACCGGCTACCATGTCTGGGCCGGAACCTACGACCGTGACTGGGCGGACGTCATCGCCATCCAGGACAGCATCTCCCGCGCAATAACCGAGGCCCTCGAAGTTGTATTGACGCCAGAAGAGGAGCGCGGCCTGACGCGCGAGCACGCAGCCAACCTCGAGGCCTACGACGCCTACCTCGCCGGCGCCTCGGCATTTCGCGCGGCGGGAACGCTGGGCGACTTCGACAAGGCTGGCGCGCTGTTCCGCAAGGCATTGGATCTTGATCCAGGCATGGCGCGCGCATATGCGGGACTGTGCGAGGTTGAACTGAGTCGCTACCAGCGCACAGGGGCAACCGACCAGGTGTCGGCGGCCGAAGCGCTGTGCCGCAAGGCGCTCAAGCTCGAGCCGGAGCGCGCCGAGATCGAGATGGCGCTAGGCCGCCTTTACCTGGCGAGCGGCCGGTACGAGCAGGCGGAGGCTGTCTTTTCCGGGCTTACCGCGAGCCGGCCGCTGGATTCGGAAGCCAGGATAGGGCTCGCGGAGGCATTGAAGAACCAGGGGCGGCACGAGGATGCCGAGCGCAGTTATCGCAGGGCGGTCGAGATCGACCCGGGTTACTGGCGTGCCCACAACGCCCTCGGGAGTTTCCTGCTGTTCACCGGCCGCATCGACGAGTCGATCGCCGAGTACAGGAAGTCTGCTTCCCTGGTGCCGGGCAACGCGTCGGTGATCAACAATCTTGGCGCGGCGCTGCTGATGGATGGGCAGCTGGAAGACGCGACGCGGACTTTCGAGACGTCGCTGGACGTCGAGCCTACGCGCAGCGCATATGTGAACCTCGGCACTCTCTACTACTACCAGAAGCGATACCCGCAGGCCGTCGAGCAATATGAAAGTGCCGAGGCGCTCGCCTCGAGTGACCACGTAGTCGTGAGCGCGCTCGCCGATGCGCTGTGGCTGGTGCCTGGCCGGCGCCCGGAAGCGGTCGAGTTGTACAGGCGGGCTGCCGGCCTCGCGGCTGGCAACCTGAAAGTCAATCCGACCGATGCTGCGGCCTGGGCCATGCTCGCCTACTATCATGGTCGTGCCGGGGAACGGGGGGATGCACAAGTCGCGTTGACCCGTGCCGAAATGCTTGGTGAAAAGGACATGAACGCCCAGATGTACATTGCACTCGCGCGTGCCGACCAGGGCGACAATGCGGCGGCCTCGGCGGCCGCTGCGCGCGCGCTGCAGCTCGGCTACCCGAGGAAGCTGCTGCTGGCGGACCCACAGCTCGGACCGCTGACGCCCGCGAAGTCCTGATGCTCACCAGGCATTCAGGCCTCAGTCCGTTCGAGCGCCTGGTTACGCTGTTCACGCGTGTTCGTCCGGGTGAAGGACGATGCCTGGCCATGTTTGCGTCGCACGCATTCCTGGTGCTGTTCTCCTACCAGATAGTGAAGGCCCTGCGCGAAGCCTTCATGCTCACGAAGTTCTCGGCCGAGGTGCGTGCCTACGCTGTGGCCGTCATCGCACTGGTGCTGATGCTGCTGGTGCCGGTCTATAGCGCGGTGCGCCGGCGGCTGGACGGTGCGCGGCTGCTCAAGGCGGTGACGCTTTTCTTCGCGGCGACGATGTTGCTGTTTGCCGCGGCGGCCTGGGCACAGTTTTCGATCGCATTCTTGTTTTTCGTCTGGGTGAGCATCTACGGCGTGATGATCGCGTCGCAGTTGTGGGCGTTCGCGGCTGACACGTTCAATCTCAAGGGTGGCCAGCGGCTTTTCCCGGTGATCATGGTGGGTGCGAACCTGGGCGCGCTGACTGGCGCAAAGTGCGCGCAGCTCGCCGTGGCGGCGTTGACCCCGGTTGGGCTGATGCTGGTCGCCACCCTGGCGCTACTGGCAACGATGGCGTTGCCAGGGCCGGAGAGCGAGGCGGTGCCGGACGGTTCGCGCGCCATCGCCGCGGAACACGGCAAGCCGGTCCCCAGGCTGCTCGGTGGAATCGGCCTGGTGCTGCGCGACAGCTACCTGAGAATGATCGCGCTGCTGGTAGTGCTGCTGAACTGGATCAATACCACGGGCGAATTCATCCTGGCCGATTTCGTACAGCGTGACGCGGCGCGGCAGGCAGGCGCGAGTGGAGGTGCACTCGATCCCGGCACGATAATCGCTGCCTTTTACGGCAACTTCCAGTTCTGGGTTACGCTGGTCGGTCTTTCCATCCAGCTGTTCCTGGTCGCGCGCATCTACCGTGTCGTCGGTGTACGCGGTGCGCTTCTGATACACCCCGCTGTCGTGGCGATCGGGTATGGGCTTCTGGCGTTGTCGCCGATGCTCGGTGGGTTCGTGCCGATTTTTACGCTGCTGCGGCTGGTCAAGATCGCCGAGAACGCGACCGACTATTCGCTGATGAACACGACCCGGCATGCGCTGTTCCTGCCGGTGGACCGGGATGCCAAGTACGAGGGCAAGACCGCCATCGACACGTTCTTCTGGCGATTCGGCGACCTGCTCCAGGCGGGCGTCGTGTTCGCTGGCATCAACTGGTTCGGCTGGTCGGCACCGACCTTCGCCGGCTTGAACCTGCTGCTGGCGCTGGTCTGGGTGGGCCTCGCGGCGATGATCGGCCGCGAATTCGGACACAAGGCGCGGGAATGCGTGTTCAATGTGGCGCCCGAGGCGCATCGGCCCATCGGCGATGTCGATTACTGTCCTGGAAAGCGCTTCGAGTACGCGGTCGCCGAGGACGCGTTCGTGGATGCGGATCCAGGGGACGTGCTGTACCTTTCGGCCCGGCTTTCCGATGGGAGTCCGCTACCCGGATGGTTGCGCTTCGACGAAAAGCTGTACCGATTCGAAGGCTATCCTCCCGAGGGCTGCACGACCGGGTTCACCGTCATCGTCGTCGCGAGCGACGTCGATGGCCTCACGGCCAGCAGCAGTTTCGAGCTGCGCGCGGTGGCGGAGAGAAGAAGCTGAGACCTGCGCCCCGGTGTCCGGCGGTGCTTCCGGTCAGGTCGAGCCTCTGGCCAGTTCGAGGATCCTGTCGCGGCGCGTGAGCAGCGCCTTGATCTCCCGGTCACCGACCCACTGCCCGATCGCTGACTTGACCGCGGCGGCATCCAGCTGCCTGAGGCGTGACTGCATTTCCGGGCCGGTCGTCGCGAGTGCCGTCTCGAGCGGCGGCGGCAGTTTCGTCGAAGTGCCGAACGAAGACCCATGCCCGCTCAGGACCAGCGACATTCCGCGCGCCTGCATGGATGGGTCCAGGTCGTAGAGGTAGCGGTCCTGCGTGCGCGCCTGGTTGCCGATCAAGGCGTCGAACGCATAGGAGAGCTGGTACTGCGCATTCAGGTCGCAATAGCCGCCTGCCGACAGCCGCGGCGGCACGGCTGCCAATGGCAGCGGTCGCCGGATCGGCGGCTCGCCTGCGCTGTTCGATATCACCTGGCAGGCGAGGCCGGCGGCGGTCCTGGCCACGGCGTTCTGCCGATCCTGCTGGCTGGCCCAGGCGGCCGGCCGGCCCTGCAGGACTCCGTCCTGGCCCGCATAGGATCGGGTTACCGTCGCCGGCACGAGGCCGAGTCTGAGCAGGCGGTCGAGGGCATAGGCCGCAAGCTCGCGATCGGCGATGTCCGTCGAGGTTGCTTCGAAGACCGCGTCGATGCTGTGCCCGTCACGGGTCACGCGCACCCGCAGCACGCCTGGACCGCAGGCCTCGGTCGTCTCTATCTGGCCGTCACGGAGAATCGCGGCGACGGTGTCTTCGTCGATCAGCGGCGAGCTCAGGAAGAGCGGCTCGGCCGGCACGCTCGCCGGCGCCACGGTCGGGTTCGCATACGCGACACGCGAGCCAGAAGCGTCGGAAATGAGCGCCGCGGGACGGCCGTGGTACACGGCCCTGTTCATGCCTGCGTCGAGCTTGACTACCGCGCCGTCGAATCGCGACACCGCGGTTCCATTTCGCGCAACGGTGTGCCCGACGACGACCCGCTGGACTCCGGTCCGATGCAGGAAAGGGCGCAATACGTCGGCCTCGGCGCACTCATTGCAGAGCGCGGCGCCACGGTACCAGTTCGGGCCGTTCGAGCCGATCAGTGGATCGTCATCCGCCTTCGCAAACCTCGCGACCTGCGGGGCCAGCGCGGACTTCGCCTCGCCGGTGGGCATCGCATCCAGGCGCGCCTGGGCGTTCCGGGCGCGCTGCGCGTAGGAATCCTCGAATACCAGCAGCCCGGCATCAGTGAGCGGTGCCTCGGCCGCGAGATATGCGTTCACTGCAGCCGCGTAGTCGCGGTCCAGCTCGACGATGCTGCGGTTGCCCAGCGCAAGCGACGGCCCGCCGTGCATGTACACGGTATCGTTGACGACAATGGCGACCTGCTGCGCGAGCAACCAGCGGCCGTACAGGCCTTCGGGTCCGAGCAGGCTGCGTTGCCCGAAATAACCGGGCGGAAACAGCTTGTCGAATTCGGCCTCAGTGCGGCCCGGCTGGCGCCCGAGGAATTCCTTGCGGCGCGCCTCGCGGATCGCGGGATCTTCGTCTTCGATGTATGAAGCATACTCGCCGCGGGTCACGTAGCGCAGGTCGCCGAGCACGTTCATGGCTTCGTGATTGCCGACCACGACGTGCACCTGGCCGCCCGAGGAAGCCGCCTCCGTTTGCAGGCGCATCAGCAGGTCCATGACCTTTCGCGAGTCGTCTCCGCGGTCGAGCAGGTCGCCAAGGCTGACGAGGTGGGTCTTGCCCGCCGACCAGCGCAGGTCGCCGTCGACGACACCCTGTGACTGCAGCAGCGCCGTGAGCTCGGAGTACGCGCCGTGGACGTCGGCAAAGGCGACTACGCGCTCGACGCCCTTCCACTCGACCTGCGGTTGTGCCCCGCTGGCCGCCGGTGCCATGGGCAGGATCAGTGCGACGGACGCGAGCAGGATTCTCGCGATACGCGCCATGTGCCGGCGCCGACTCGGAATGCCTGGTCCAGTCATGCTCATTGGTCCTCAGTAGGTCTTCAATTTACCGCTGTCCACCATGTCCAGCAGGCGCTGGCGATTGCGCCAGACTCGCTCGATCTCACGTTTCGTCAGGCCCATCTGCAGCACCGTGCGCTCCTGCCGCACTCCGCGAAACGTGGAGAGAGTTTCGCCGATTTGCGCGGGGACGAAGTGGCCATCCTCGAGCGTCCACTGCGCGACGACGGCGAGCTGTTGCTTGAGTTCCTCGAGCGTCAGGGCGCGCAGCCGCTCGACCGTGGCGGCCGGCAGGCTGTCGACGCGCATCTCAGCCCATTTGCGCCCTCGGTCGCTCTCGCCGGCGGCGAACGCGACACCGTTGTCGACCGAGAATACTCGGCGATCCGTCTCCGAACTGGATATCAGGAAATTACCGACATTGGAGTCACCGTGCTCGATCAGGAACGTGAGGATGTTCATCTGCCCCACGCTGCGTGCATAGACCGGGTCCGTGTCATAGAGCGTCGGGAGGTATACGTCAGCAATGACTTTCACCTCCTGCAGCCAGTACTGCAGCACGGCAAGTGCCTCGTCCGCGCCGCTGAAGGTGCGCTTCACGCCCGGGGAATACTTGTCGAAGTCCTCCAGGGGCAGGAACCGGGCTGCCGTTGGCGGGACGACGTAGTCCGCCGGGTCCAGGAACAGTGTCTGAAGCCGGTAGGCAGCCAGATCGTAGCGGGGCTGATTGTTGAACGTATCGGCTCCGGGTTCGGCCTTGCGCAGCTTCACGCGGATCGGCGGCCTGCCGTCGAACGAGACCTCCGCTTTCAGCGTGATGTCGCCCCTGGCCTTGGGCCGGCTGATTTCAGCGCTGACGACCTTGAAAGGGTCCTGCGCCAGCATTCGCTCGAGTTCGGGGACCGGGAGCCTGAGATTGACGTCCTGGGCCTTGCCGGCGCAGGCGAAGGCGATGAGCATGAAGGCGGAAACGGCCGACAGCACACGCATCAATTACACCTCAAGTTGCCATTTCCAGTTGCGGTAGCCGCCGCCAGACAGCCCGATACCGGTGACGACTGGTCCGACAGCTTTCCAACCGTACTACCCGGTTGCGTCGACGGCAAATAGCGCGATCCGGTTCCCGTCAGCTTCGAAATGACCGATAGGCCTGACGCGCATGCCACTGCATTCCTTGGCCGCGGACTCGAAGCGGTCGGTACGGTTCTGCTTCATCGCGTAGACGGCTCTTTCCCGGTTCGCGAGCTCCGAGCACAGGTCTTCCTCGGCGACGAACTTCGCGTAGGGATCGCGGCTCGTACCCGCGCCAAGCTGCACTCCCTCGACCGGGACGTCGAGGTACACGTAGATGCCGTAGAACGGCCGCATTCCGACGAACACGATTTCGTCGATGCTGCGCGGGTCGACGATCCCGCGGATCGCTGCAGCCATGTCGCGCGCGTCGCGGTTTGCATGAACGTGGCCCGCAATTCCTTTCAGTGCAAGCAGCCCTATGGCCGAGAGGCCCGCGACGGCCGCGAGCCTGCGCGGGCCAAGCCAGTCCCACTTGGCCAGCGGTCGCGCCAGCATCAGCGATATCGGCACGAACAGCGGCATCACGTAGAGTTGCAGCCGCGAGCGCGCGAGGCAGAATATCGCGAGCGGCAGCAGCAACCACCACGCAAGCAGCAGCCAGTCGCGGTCACGCGCGGCGAGCCGGGCGCGGAAATCGGCCCATGCACGTCGCGGGCCGCCGGCGGCGGTCAATGCCATCGGCCACCACGGCAGCGCCCCGAACAGCAGCACGGGTCCGTAGACCTCCAGCGCTCCGTACCACTCGGCATTACGGCCATGGGTGTCGGTGAACACCCGGTCGTACACCTCGTAGCCGAGGAAATAGCCAAGCCTCGACGGGTCCTGGGCGATCACCAGGCCGAACCATGTGAAAGCCACCGCGGCGAACGCGAGCAGGCCGAGCGGATCGAACAGGCGGCGTAATTCCGCGCGATCGTGGAAACTTAGCATTGCCATTATCGCGAGCAGTGGCAACAGCCCGGGCGGTCCCTTGGTCATGAAGGCCAGGCCGAAGGCCAGCCACATCAGGCGGACCCAGCGCCGGTCGAGCTGCACGCCACCTGGCCACGCACGCGCGAATGCGTACATGGCGGCGGTCTCGAAGAACACCAGCAACACGTCCGTAGAGACCACGTTTGCGCCCATGAACGGCGCCAGTGACAGTCCGTACACCAGCGCTGGCAGCCACGGCCTGGCCGGGCAGAACCGTCGTCCGAGGCCGAATACCAGCAACCCGGTTCCGACGAAGGCCAGCGCTCCCGGCAATCGCGCCGCCCATTCGTTGCGGCCGAGCGTCGCGAAACTCGCAGCCAGCGCCCAGTAGACGACCGGCGGCTTGGTCAGGTGCGCATGTTCACCATCGATAGTGGGAACCAGGTAATCGCCACTCTCGAGCATGTGGAGCCCTGTCGACGAATAGCGGCCCTCGTCCGGCTCCCAGATGGCGCGGGTGCCCTGGAACGCAAACGCAAGTACCAGGAACAGCAGTAGCAGCCACGCGGGCGGATAGCCGGTCCTGCTCATATCATGCTGCTGAAAACGCGCACGCGATGCTTGTGGTAGGGCAGGACCTCGAGCAGATCGCCGTCGCGCAGCCGTTGCTGGACTCCGCGCCACCAGTCGGCGGTGAGGATCTCGCGGTGTGCTTCCAGGAAGACCTGCTTCAACTCGGGATCGAAGCCCAGGAAATTGATGAACGTTTCCGGGAACACGTCGTTGTCGCCGACGTAGTACCAGGTCTCGCTGCGCATTTCATCTTCGTCGTGCTGCGCCTGCGGGATCTCCCGGAACCGGCAGTCTGTCACCAGGCACAGTTCATCGTAGTCGTAGAAGATCACCCGGCCGTGCCGGGTTACGCCAAAGTTCTTAAGCAGCAGGTCGCCGGGAAAAATGTTGGTGCCGGCGAGGTCGCGGATCGCCTGCCCGTAGTCGAGCACGGCCTTGCTGGCCTGGTCGCGGGTCGCGGCGCGCACGTAGAGGTTGAGCGGCGTCATGCGACGTTCGACGTACATGTGGTCGATCACCAGCTCGTCGCCCAGGTCATGCACCGTGTTCGCCGTCTCGGTGAGGAGTTCCTCGAGCAGCTGCGGAGAGAAGCGCGATTTCGGCAGCTTAACCAGTCTGAATTCCTGCGCGTCCACCAGGCGTCCCGCGCGGTCGTGCTTGAAGACGAGGTCGTACTTCTCCAGGACGTCCTCGCGCTGGATGTTCTTCTGGTAGGGGAATTTGTCGCGGATCAGCTTGAACACCACGTCGAACGAGGGCAGCGTGAAGCAGACCATCACCAGGCCTTTTTCACCCGGGGCCAGGTCGAACAGGTCGTCGGAATGCTGCAGGTGCCGGAACAACTCTCGGAAGCGCTCGGTCTTGCCCTGCTTCGCGCGGCCGAGCACCGTGTAGAGTTCGCTCACGGGCTTCAGCGGCAGGATTTCCTTCAGGAACTTCACGACCTCGCCAACGTGGGCGAGGTCGACGTGGAAGTACGAGCGGCTGAAACTGAACAGCACGCTCACGGTGCCCTGCTCGAGCATGATGGCGTCCACCAGCACGCCGCTGTCCTGGTTGCGAAGCGCCACCACGAACGGCAGCGTCCATCCTCGGCCGCTGATGCGCCCGACCAGGTAAGCACGGGTCATCTGGTAGAAGACTTCCTTGATGACCTCCAGCTGCTCGATCGTGCGACGTTCGCCACCCGAGTCCAGCGCTGCCTTGATCTCGTCGGTAACGCGCCGGACGCTCAGGTCAAAGTCGCGGTAGGGCGTGCGGAAGCGGAAGTCGGCCAGCAGTTCCTCGACCAGCAGTTCAACCGAGCCGCGATTGGCGTAGACCTTGGTTTCCACGCTGGTCGTGACGCTGCCAAGCGGATCGAGGTCGAGTGCGATGAACTCGACCGCCGGGTCGACCCCGGAAGTGTCGAACGTCGTGCGCGTGACGGACGAAAAGAAGGTCTTCGGAAACTCGCTGTCCGGCAGCGGGTCGATGATCTCCGCGAATCGTCTCTTGATGCTCGACCAGACGCCGCGCTCATGCACGTCGTCGCCGAGCTTGTGGCGCATCTGTTCGACCGAACCCACGACGTACTTGCGGTAGAGGTCGATGCGCTCGACGGCGTCACGCTGGCTGCCACGCCAGTCACGGTCCTCGAAGCGCTGCTTGGCGCGCTGCGTTATGGCGCGGAATTCCGCGTTGTAGTCGGCGAATGCATCGACCAGCGACTGCGCGCAGTCGCCGATCAGCTCTTCGCGGGCGCGCGCCCTGGTGGACGTTTGGTTCAAGGCTTCCTTCCGCGCCGCGGGCGCGCCAGCGGCGCGCTGTTACAGGTTGCGGATCATCGCGTCGGCAAACTCGCTGCACTTGACCTCGGTTGCGCCTTCCATCTGGCGCGCGAAGTCGTAGGTCACGGTCTTCTGCGCGATGGTGCGGTCCATGGCGGTGATTACGGCGTCCGCGGCCTCGTACCAGCCCATGTAGCGCAGCATCATTTCGCCGGAGAGGATCACCGAGCCCGGGTTCACCTTGTCCAGGTTCGCGTACTTCGGCGCGGTGCCGTGGGTCGCCTCGAACACCGCATGGCCGGTCATGTAGTTGATGTTGCCGCCCGGGGCGATACCGATGCCGCCGACCTGCGCGGCCAGCGCGTCGGACAGGTAGTCGCCGTTCAGGTTCATCGTCGCGATGACGTCGAACTCCTCGGGGCGCGTCAGCACCTGCTGCAGCGTGATGTCGGCGATCGCGTCCTTGACGATGATCTTGCCGGCCTGCTTCGCGGCGTCCTGCTCGGCATTGGCGGCCTTCTCGCCCTTTTCGGCGCGCGTGCGCTCCCATTGGTCCCAGGTGTAGCTGTGGTCCGCGAACTCACGCTCGGCGAGTGCGTAGCTCCAGTTGCGGAACGCCCCCTCCGTGAACTTCATGATGTTGCCCTTGTGCACGATCGTGAGGCTCTTGCGCTTGTTGTCGATCGCGTACTGGATCGCAGCCCGCACCAGGCGCTCGGTGCCCTCGCGTGACACCGCCTTGATGCCGATGCCGGAGCTGTCCGGGAAGCGGATTTTCGCGTACAGCTTGGGGAACGACTGCTTGAACAGTTCCTTGAACTTCTCGTTGTCGGCGCTGCCGGCCTCGAACTCGATGCCGGCGTAGATGTCCTCGGTGTTCTCGCGGAAGATCACCATGTCCACCTTGCCGGGCGCCTTGACCGGGGAGGGCACGCCCTTGAACCAGCGCACCGGGCGCAGGCAGACGTAGAGGTCCAGCATCTGGCGCAGCGCCACGTTCAGCGAACGGATGCCGCCACCGATCGGGGTCGTGAGCGGACCCTTGATCGAGACGAGGTAGTCACGGCAGGCCTGGACGGTCTCGTCCGGCAGCCAGGTGTTGTAGAGGTCATTGGACTTCTGGCCGGCGAAAACCTCCATCCAGTGGATCCTGCGCTTGCCGCCATAGGCCTTGGCGACCGCTGCGTCGAGTACCCGTACCGAGGCGCGCCAGATGTCGGGCCCGGTTCCATCGCCCTCGATGAACGGCACTATCGGCTGGTCGGGCACCTGCAGGCGGCCGTTTGAAACCGTGATCTTCTGGCCCTCGGCGGGCACGTTGAGCTTGAGGCTGCTGGACATCTGTCGAGCTCCCGGGGTTCGTCAAGACTGGAAAAATAGGGGTGGAATCGTATCACACGGCCGGGCGCAGCCGGGCCCGGACCTGGGGCGTCAGCGCAAGCGGGCGAGCGCCGCCTGCACCTGCGGCGGGTCGCCGGGCCTGGTCCAGGCGAACAGCAGGTCGCCGTCGACCAGCACCATCTGCGGGAACCCGCTGGAACGCGCCACCTCGGAACGGGCGACAACTGCGACGGCACCGGCTGGGCCGTCTGCGGTGAACGGCTGCACGCGGATTTCCGCGGACCCTGCCGCATCCTCGAGCCAGCTCACGACCGCCCGGCCGTCGGGCAGCAGGACCACGTCCACGCGGCCCGCGACCTTGCCGGCGGCCACCTCGATCGGATCGCGGAACCTGCGTCCGCCATCCATCGAGAATGCCAGCCGCACGCGGGGCTTGTCCGCTGCAGTGAACCAGGCGACGACGACCGTATCACCGCGCGCATCGACGGCCGGGCCGTTCACCGGACAGGCGTCGATCAGCCAGCCGTCGCGGGCGACCTGTACCGGCTCGGACCAGCCCGTCGCGGCCTGTCGCAGCAGCGCGATGTCACGGATCCCGGTCTCGCTGCGATCCCGGTAGACCACGACCAGGCCTTCGCGCGTCCGCGCGGAATCCGTCTGGCAGCAGTCGCAGGTGCGGGCATCGAGTTCGACGTCCGGGCCCAGCTTGAGGCCGTCCGGACCGACCAGCGCGCTGCGCAGCGTCATCGCGCCGCCTCCACCATCCGCGGTGCCCGGGTGGGCAGAGTGATCGTGCTCGCCCGAGGTGTGGCGGCCGTCCAGCCAGACGGCTCGTGCCGAATCACCGTCGCCCATCAGCGAAACGAATCCATGCTCGGTCGGCGTGCCATCGTCATGCGGCGACATTGGCGCGGACCAGGTGGCACCGGCGTCCTTGCTGACGGAAATCCTCACGTCGTATGAATACACGTCGCCGGGTTTCTGCTGCAGCCAGTGTGCTGCCCAGGCTTCGCCGGCCACAGGCACGACCGAGGGGAAGTCGGCCCAGTTTATGAACCAGTCGCTGCCGGATGCGACGCTGCCGGGCACCGTCCACTTGCCCGCTTTCCAGGTCGAGTATCGCAGGGCGAACCCGCCGCCCGCAGCGGGTTCGAGCCAGCTGATCACCGCGCCGCCTGGCAGCGGGGCAAGGTTCGGGTAGCGACTTCCTGCAGTGGCAGGCACGGCAAGCCCGACCACAGGCTCCAGCCACCCGGCCTGCGGATCCGCCGGCCCATGGCATGCGGCGAGGCACGCAAGTGTGGCCAGGGCGGCGGGCATGGGCTTCATGGCGGTGATTGTGACCCATCCCAGAGTACATTCCGCAGCCCGTCGCAGCGGCAGCCCCTTTTCCTTGCCTCCCGGCCGGTATCGCGCTAGGTTTGGCCGGCACAAAGGAACAGATCCGGTGGACCTGGCATTGCATTGGGTAAGGCGGCGGCAACGCGCCCTGGCGAGGGGCGTGCTGGCGCTCTTTTGCCTGGCCTGGCTGCAGGCGGCCGTCGTGCCCTGCGCGATGGCGGACCCTGGCTCTGCGACCATGCCGGGCGGTGGGGAGCACTGCGTCTACTGCCCGCCGAGCGCATCCAATCCGTCCGCGGCCGATCACGGCGGCAGCTGCGCCTATCCGCATGAGCCGCAGGTGGATGCGCGAGCGTCGGCTGCGCTTTTCATGGCGATTCCCGTCGCGTCGCTTGCCGTCATGCTGGATATCGCGCCACGCGACATCCTTGCCCGCTCATCGATCCCGCAAGATCCCGTACCGCGCGTACCGATCCAGTTGAGCTTCTGTCGCTACCTCGAGTAGCGCTCCTCCCCAGGCATGCGTCCGCCACGGACGCGCTCGAAATCCCACAGCCCGGGAGGCTATCGCATGGCACAGGTATATCCGGCGCCCGAACAAGGCCGGTTGAGTAACACACGAATTTTCGCGCACGTCGCGTACGTCGCGCTGGCATCGCTGGCCGTCGGCTGCCTGGCGACGCAGGTCTCGCGCGCCGATCCGAACCTGCCGCTCGCCGCGGCCGAGCGCCTGGCAATCGAGCGCGACGCAGTACTGCAGCAGCTCGCGGCCGAGTCTGACGGCATGCGTGAACGCGCCGTCGCGGAGGGGCAGCTGATGGATCCGCGGTTGAGGATGGGTGCGGTCAACGTACCGACCGACAGCTTCAGTCTCACCGAGGAAGACATGACCATGGTGGAGGTCGGCGTGAGCCAGGAATTTCCGGCGGGTCGGACCCGGGCCCTGTCGAAGCGTCGGATGGAGCAGATTGCGACTGCCTCCCAGGCTGCAGCGGGCGACAGGAAACGCGTCGTGCAGCGCGAGGTTCGCCGTGTCTGGGTCGAACTCGCCTACATCGAAGCCGCACAGCGCCAGCTCGCGGACCAGTCGTCGTGGGTGGAGCAGATGCGCGCCGCCGCACGCGCGAGGTATGCATCCGGTGAAGGCAAGCAGCTCGACGTTCTGCAGGCGGGCCTGGACGTGGCGATGCTGAAGGAGCAGCAGCTCGATCTCGATCGCGAGCGGGCGATGCGACGCGCACAGCTGGCACGCTGGCTGGGTGCCGAGGATGCAGCGCGCGCAGGCCCGTTTACGCTTCCGGCCAGGGGCGACCTGCCGCGGCTGGCCGGGCTCGATCAGCGACTCCTGCAGCACCCGGCCCAGCTGGATTACGAGCGACGGATCGAAGCGGCCCAGACCGCGGTCGAGCTTGCGGAGCAGTCGACGCTGCCCGGCTGGATGCTGGACCTGAGCTACGGCTTCCGGGGCGGCGAGATGCCAGACGGGCAGCCGCGTTCGGACATGGTGTCGGCGATGGTCAGCGTGGACCTGCCGTTCTTCCAGCGTAATCGCCAGGACCGGCAGATTGCCGCCGCACGTGCGGAGGCGCGGGGCCTGCACGAGATGCATACCGACCATCAGCGCGAGATGAGCGCGATGCTCGACGAAGCCTGGGTCGTCGCGGAGCGCACCGGCCAGATCGAGCAGTTCTACGAGACGGAACTGGTGCCGCTCGCCGACCAGTCGGTGCAGGCGGCGCTGCTTGCCTACCGCAACAACCGCGCGATGATCGACGAGGTACTGACCGCACGTCGCGTCGCGCTCGAGACCAACCTGAAGCATCTGCGAATGTCGGCAGACCGCGCTCAGGCCCAGTACCAGGTGGATTACCTCGTTGGAGAACAGCCATGACTGCCGGAACCAAGTTGATTCCTCAGCAGTGGATGCCGGCAGGTCGCGCTCTCGCGAGCGTGGTCGCTGCTGCAACTGCGATCGCGATGGTCACGGTTGCCGGGTGTGGACGACAGCCGGCATCGGAGCCCGCGGGCGCGGCGTCCGCTGACAGCGCGACAGAGCATGCGGTCAGGCACATGGACCCGAAGTACCGCTGCCCCATGCACCCGGACGTGGTGCGCGACCAGCCCGGCGAGTGCCCGATCTGCGGCATGACGCTGGTGAAATTCGAGCCCGACGCTGGTGAAGCTTCGGGCGCGTCCACCGACGCGCAGGATGCGAAGCCGCTGTATTACCGCAATCCAATGGACCCGAAGCGGACATCCCCGGTCCCGATGAAGGACGAGATGGGGATGGACTACATCCCGGTGTTCCCGGACGCGGCCGGACCCGGCGTGCGCATATCGCCCGAGGTCGTGCAGAACCTCGGCGTGCGCACTGAGGCTGCCGCCATGAGTTCGCTGCCACGGCGCGCCGACACGGTCGGCTACGTGGGGTTCGACGAACGTCGCGTTCGGCAGGTGCGCCCGCGTGCCGAGGGCTGGGTCGAGAGCCTGGAAGTGCGGACCCTGGGTGAGACGGTGCGCGCCGGGCAGGTGCTGTTCACGCTCTATTCGCCAGCGCTCGAAAGCGCGCAGCAGGAGTTCGTCGACGCCCTGGAGATCGGCAACGCTGACCTGATCGACGCGTCGAGGGATCGCCTCGGCGCGCTGGGTCTCGATCCAGCCACTGCGGTGCGCCTGAAGAAGGCTGGCAAGGCCTCCGGTCGCGTTGCCTACACAGCGCCGGTGTCCGGCGTCGTCACGGAGATTTCGATTGAACAGGGTTCGATGCTGACGCCTGACATGGTCGCCATGACCATCACCGAGCTCGGCAGCCTGTGGGTGATCGCGGAGGTGCCTGAGGCGCAGTCCGCGTGGGTGGCGGTGGGAACCAGTGCGGAAATGAGCTTTCCGTCGATTCCAGGGAATCGCGTGGTCGGCCACGTCGAGTACGTGTATCCGGAGCTCAACATGGAGACACGCACCGTCAAGGCGCGGATAACCCTCGAGACGCCGCCCGCGGCCGTACGGCCCAACATGCTCGCCTCGGTCAGCCTGGTCGGCGTGGGCGGCACGGAGACGGTCAACATCCCGCGCAGCGCGCTGATCCGCACCGGCACCGAGGATCGCGTCGTGATCGCGCTCGGCGACGGACGCTTCGCGCCACGGCGCGTGGTGGCTGGCGCGGAGAGCGGCCAGCGGATCGCGATTACCGAGGGCCTGGCGGCCGGAGAGAACGTGGTCGTCGCGGGACAGTTCCTGCTGGACTCGGAAGCGAACCTGCGCGCCGGCCTCGACCGCATGGGCAGCGAGCCGGCGGCGGCCAGCGAACCACCGCAGGCGAGCGAGCCGGTCACCCACGATTCGCATGACTGACCGGAGGCGAATTCCATGATCAACGCGATCATTCGAGCCTCGCTGCAGAACCGCGCGCTGGTGCTGCTGCTCGCGGCGCTGCTCACCGCGGCCGGTGCGTACTCGTTCGTGAAGACCCCGGTCGATGCGCTGCCCGACCTTTCGGACGTGCAGGTCATCGTGCGCACGCCCTACCCGGGGCAGGCGCCACGCCTGGTGGAAGACCAGGTGACCTACCCGTTGACGACGGCGCTGCTGTCGGTTCCGGGCGCGACGACGGTCCGTGGCTACTCGTTCTATGGCGACTCCTTCGTCAACGTGCTGTTCACCGATGGCACCGACCCCTACTGGGCCCGCTCGCGGGTGCTCGAGTACCTGAGCCAGGCCGCGGCACGTTTGCCGGAAGGCGTGCGACCGGCGCTCGGTCCCGACGCGACCGGGGTCGGCTGGATCTACCAATATGCGCTGGTGGATCGCAGTGGCAAGCACGACCTTGCGCAGTTGCGCTCGATCCAGGACTGGTTCCTCAAGTTCGAGCTGCAGGCCCTCGACGGCGTGGCGGAGGTCGCGACCATCGGCGGCATGGTGAAGCAGTACCAGGTCGTCGTGGATCCGCTGAGGCTGCGTGGCTACGGCCTGCAGCTGATGATGATCGAGCAGGCGATCCGCGCAGGCAACCAGGAGATCGGCGGCTCGGTGGTCGAAATGGCCGAGGCCGAGTACATGGTCCGCGTGAGCGGCTACGTTAAGAAGATCGAGGACCTCGAGCGCATTCCGGTGATGACGGGGAAGAGCGGCACGCCTGTGCTGCTGCGTGACGTAGCTGAAGTGCGGATCGGTCCCGAGATGCGTCGCGGCATCGGCGAGCTGGACGGCGAGGGCGAGGCGGTGGGCGGCGTGATCGTAATGCGCAATGGCGACAACGCGCGCGCGACGATAGAGCGCGTCAAGGCCAAGCTCGAAGACCTGCGCAGCGGTCTGCCCGAGGGCGTCGAGATCGTCACGACCTACGATCGCTCATCGCTGATCCAGCGTGCCGTGGACAATCTCAAGCACAAGCTGGTCGACGAGCTGATCGTCGTGGCGCTGGTGTGCTTCGTGTTCCTGTTTCACCTGCGCTCGAGCCTGATCGTCGTGATCGTCACGCCGATCGCCGTGCTCTCCGCGTTCATCCTGATGCACCTGCAGGGCATCAACGCGAACATCATGTCGCTGGGCGGCATCGCCATCGCGATCGGCACGCTGGTCGACGCTGCCATTGTAATGATCGAGAACGTGCACAAGAAACTCGAGCATGGGGCCGTCGACGGTCCCGGCCGGATGGAGGCGGTGTTCGAAGGATGCCGGGAGGTCGGGCCGTCGCTGTTCTTCTCGCTGATGATCGTGGCGTTGTCATTCCTTCCGGTGTTCACGCTCGAAGCACAGGAGGGGCGGTTGTTCGCGCCGCTCGCGTACACCAAGACCTACGCCATGCTCTCGGCGTCGCTTCTGTCCATAACGCTGGTGCCGGTGCTCATCTACTGGCTGGTGCGCGGCAACATCCGCCCCGAACGCGCCAACCCGGTGAACCGTGCGACCATGGCGGTGTATCGGCCGTTCCTCGGCATCGCTCTGCGAGCCCCGTGGAGCGTGGTGCTGGTGGCGATCGTCGTTGTGCTTGCGACGCTGTGGCCGATGTCGCGGCTCGGGACTGAGTTCATGCCCGAACTGGACGAGGGCGACCTGCTGTACATGCCGACCACGCTGCCCGGTCTCTCGACCGACGCGGCACGTTCGCTCCTGCAGCAGACCGACAAGCTGATCCGCACCGTGCCCGAGGTGGAGCGCGTGTTCGGCAAGGCCGGTCGCGCCGAATCGGCTACCGATCCCGCTCCGATCGAGATGTTCGAGACGACCATCAAGCTGAAACCGCGCGACGAGTGGAGGCCGGGCATGACACCGGCGAAACTCAAGGCGGAACTCGACGCGCTGGTCAAGTTCCCGGGACTCTCGAATGCCTGGGTCTACCCGATCAAGACGCGCATCGACATGCTGGCGACCGGGATCCGCACGCCGGTAGGCATCAAGATCATGGGTCCGGATCTCATCATCATCCAGGGCATCGGGCAGCAGATCGAGGACATCCTGCGTGACGTGCCGGGCACTACGTCGGTGTACGCGGAACGGACTGCGACCGGCCGCTACCTCGACATCGACATCGATCGAATTGCCGCCGGGCGCTACGGACTCAACATCAAGGACGTGCAGGACATCGTCGGCAGCGCCGTGGGCGGCATGACCGTCAGTTACACGGTCGAGGGCCTGGAGCGCTATCCGATCAACCTGCGGTATCCGCAGGATTTCCGGGATTCGCTGCAGAGCCTGCGCGACCTCCCGCTCGTGACGCCGACCGGTGCCAACGTGACGCTCGCCGACGTGGCGCGTGTGGACGTCGCCGACGGACCGGGCATGATCAGGAGCGAGAACGCCCGGCCTTCAGGCTGGGTATTCGTGGATATCCAGGGCCGCGACCTCGGAGGGTACGTTGGAGAAGCGAAGCAGCGGCTCGCGGCCGGCCTGAAGCTGCCGGCTGGCTACAGTCTCGGCTGGTCCGGGCAATACGAGTACCTGCAGCGGGCGGTGGAACGGCTGAAAGTCGTCGTGCCTTTCACGCTAGGCATCATCGTGCTGCTGCTGTACCTGAATTTCCGCAATGCACGTGACGTGCTGCTGATTCTCGGCGCGCTGCCGTTCGCGCTGGTGGGCGGCGTCTGGCTCCTGTACCTGCTCGACTACGACCTGTCGATCGCGGCCGCCGTGGGGTTCATTGCGCTGGCCGGTGTCGCGACGGAGACAGGCGTGGTGATGGTGATGTATCTGGATCACGCCTGGGCCGAGCGTCGCCGGCTGGCGAGCGAGGCAGGGCGGGAACCCATGCGTGCCGACCTGCGGGAAGCGATCGTCGGCGGTGCCCTGCTGAGGCTGAGGCCGAAGCTGATGACGGTGATTACCATCATCGCCGGCCTGCTGCCGATCATGTGGGGGTCAGGCACCGGATCCGAGGTCATGCGGCGCATCGCCGCCCCGATGGTGGGCGGCATGGTGTCGGCGACGGTGCTGACGCTGGTGATCATCCCGTCGCTCTACCTGATCGTGAACGGCTGGAGGCTGCGCACAGAGTTAGACTAGGCAGATGAGCGATCTGGCGACGAATGACGGCAAGCAGCATGAGCTGCAGGGGGCTTGCTGCCACGCGCAGGACACTGCCCATGCAGCAGCCACGACCGCGCGGGTATTGCGCCCGGGCGAAACGCTCTACATCTGCCCGATGTGCCCGGGAGTAGAAAACCAGCTACCTGCTGCCTGCCCGCATTGCGGTATGGCGCTGGAACCCGCGATGCCGGTGGTCGCGGCCGGCGAGGACCCTGAACTGCGCGACATGCAGCGGCGGTTCCTGGTGTCCGCGGTCCTGACCGTCCCGCTGTTCGTGATCGCGATGGCGGGCATGGCGGGATGGATTCCTCGCGGAATGTCGTGGGTAACGTCGCCCTGGACGCAGCTCGTGCTGGCGACCCCGGTGGTGCTGTGGTGCGGCTGGCCGTTGCTCGTGCGCGGCGCGCGCTCGATCGCGAACCGGCGGCTCAACATGTTCACGCTGATCGGCCTGGGCGTGGTCGTGGCATACCTGTACAGCGTATGGGCGACGCTGGTGCCGGCGGCGGTTCCACACGCGTTCAGGCATGGCGGCGAAGTCGCACTTTATTTCGAGTCCGCCGCGATGATCGTCACGCTGGTGCTGCTGGGGCAGGTGCTGGAACTGCGCGCGCGCGGTCGCACCGGCGCAGCGCTACGCGGGCTGATGGACCTGGCGCCGAAGACCGCGAAGCGTCTTGATGGCGACGGGCAGGAGGTGGAGATTCCACTGGCCGGAGTACGCGTCGGCGACCAGCTGCGCGTGCGCCCGGGGGAGCGCATGCCGGCGGACGGGTCGGTCGTTGAAGGCCGCGGTGCCGTGGATGAGTCGATGGTCACCGGCGAGTCGCTGCCCGTGGACAAGGCAGCGGGCGATTCCGTCATCGGGGGCACCTTGAACGGCCAGGGGTCGCTGGTGATTCGCGCTGCGCAGGTCGGGACCGAGACGGTGCTCGCACGCATCGTGCAGGCCGTCGCCGAGGCGCAGCGCAGCAGGGCGCCGGTCCAGGCGCTGGCCGATCGTGTGTCGGCATGGTTCGTTCCAGCGGTCATCGCGGTCGCGATCGTCGCGGCAATCACCTGGGCGCTCGTCGGGCCCGAACCCCGCCTGGCAAACGCGCTGCTGGTCGCGGTGAGCACGCTGATCGTCGCCTGTCCCTGTGCGCTGGGTCTCGCGACGCCGATGTCCATGACCGTGGCGATGGGTCGCGGGGCGCAGGCGGGAATCCTGTTCCGCGACGCCGGGGCGCTGCAGGCGCTCGAGGACGTCGACACCGTGGTGCTCGACAAGACCGGCACGCTCACGGTCGGCAACCCCGAGGTGGTGAGCATCCTTCCGGTGGATGGCATCGCTGAATCGGAACTGCTGCGCTTCGCGGCAAGCGTCGAGCAGGCGAGCGAGCATCCGCTGGCATCGGCTGTCGTGCGCGCAGCACAGGCCAGGGACCTGCGGCTGGGGCGCACCTATGGATTTGAATCCCAGCCCGGCGCGGGAGCAATGGGCGTGGTGCAGATGCGCCGCGTCGTGGTGGGCAACGCCCGCCTGATGGCGGATGAAGGCGTGGATGTGCAGGCACTGGAGCCGGAAGCGGATCGCCTCAGGGAACTCGGCCAGACGACGGTATTCGTCTCGATGGACCAGTTAGCGATCGGCATCCTGGGCATCGCTGACCCGCTGAAGTCCGAGGCGTGGGAAGCGGTGCAGGGTTTCAAGCGCGAGGGCCTGCGGGTCGTGCTGCTGTCCGGCGACCACGAGGCTTCGGTGAGTGCCGTGGCGCAGATGCTCGGCATCGACGAGATTCATGCCGGCGTGATGCCGGACGGCAAGGCCGATATAGTCCGCCGCCTGCGCGGCGACGGACGCAAGGTCGCGATGGTGGGTGATGGTACCAATGACGCGCCGGCACTTGCAGAGGCGGATGTCGGCATTGCGATGGGGGCGGGCACTGACATCGCGAAGCAGACGGCCGGCGTGACGCTGATCGGCGGCGACCTTCGGGCGGTCGGACGCGCCGTGCGACTTGCAGAAGCTACCATGTCGAATGTCCGACAGAACCTGCTGTTCGCGTTTGGCTACAACTCGATCGGCGTGCCGCTGGCGGCCGGCGTGCTGTATCCGCTCGTTGGCATACTGCTGGCGCCTGCGGCCGCCGCGGCCGCGATGTCGCTAAGCTCCGTGAGCGTGATTACCAACGCTCTGCGGCTGGGGCGTGCAGGAATCGACCCGTGACGACAGCGTCGCCGGCGCTGGAATTCGTGGTCTACTTCGCTCGACTACGGGCATGCTGCCCGGCAGGGATGCCGCGACCGTGCCGGTGATGCCGCAGTTGTCCGCATACCCATTGTGAAGCAAGGGAGAACACCGTGATGCGCTCGATACTCTGGATCAGCCTGCTGGTGATGTCGCTCGTGGCGACCGGCCTCTATCCGCAGGCTGCAGCAGCCGACGATACGTGGAGGTGCGGCGATAAGATCATCATGATCGGCGCTAATCAGGCCGACGTGCTGGAGTACTGCGGTGAGCCGACGTCGAAGACGGCCGACACGGATGCGATGCGCGAAGGTCGGTACTACGAGGGTACCGCGCCCGTCGAGCACTGGACCTACGCGACGGATACCGTGACACGCGTGCTTACATTCGACCAGGGTGTGCTGGTCTCGATGGACATGGATTGAGGGTCGGGGAACGCATGACACGGACACTCCAGACTACCCCCCGCCGCGACGGGTATCGCATGCCCGGCGAGTTCGAGCCTCACCAGGGCTGCTGGATGCTGTGGCCGGAGCGGCCGGACAACTGGCGCCTTGGGGCCAAGCCTGCGCAGCAGGCGTTTACTGCGGTGGCCACCGCGATCGCCGCCAGTGACCCGGTGTCGGTCGGCGTGTCGGCGGCGCAGTATGACAACGCGCGCCGCAGCCTGCCCCCGGAAGTGCGTGTGGTGGAACTCTCTAGCAACGACGCATGGATGCGCGACGTAGGGCCCACTTTCGTCGTGAACGGGCGCGGCGGGCTGCGCGGCGTGGACTGGATGTTCAATGCCTGGGGTGGTCTCGATGGCGGAATCTATTTTCCGTGGGACCGGGATGAAGGTGTCGCGCAGAAGGTGATCGAAATCGAGGGCTGCGATCGATACCGCGCACCGTTCGTGCTCGAGGGCGGCGCGATCCACGTGGACGGGCAGGGCACCCTGATCACGACCGAAGAGTGCCTGCTGAATCGCAACCGCAACCCACACCTGACCCGTGGCGAGATCGAGGGCCTGCTGCAGCGCTACCTGGCTGTCGAATCCATCGTGTGGCTGGGCAAGGGCGTGCACCTCGACGAGACCGACGGGCACGTGGACAACCTCTGCGCATTCGTGCGACCCGGCGAGGTGGTGCTGTCGTGGACCGACGACCGGCGGGATCCGCAGTACGATATTTCCCGCGATGCGTGGGAGCGGCTGCAGCAGGCGCGCGATGCGCGGGGCAGGCGGTTCAAGGTGCACAAGCTCGTCCAGCCCGGACCGCTCTACATGACGAAGGCCGAGGCTGCCGGTATCGATGCCGCGGAAGGCTCGCAGCCGCGCGAAGCCGGCGCCAGGCTGGCGGGGTCGTACGTCAATTTCTACCTTGGGAATCGCCACGTCGTCGTGCCGCTGCTCGACCCGAAGCGCGACGCCGCTGCGATGCGCAAGTTGAAGTCCCTGTTCCCGAGGCGCGAGATCGTCGGAGTGCCGGGACGCGAGATCCTGCTCGGCGGCGGAAACGTACACTGCATTACGCAACAGGTGCCGAGGGCGGCGCAGCTCGTCGTCGGTGGGCGGCGCGTGGTAGCGGCTCGGCGTCGAACCACCGCGAGGGGCCGGCGCATGGCCGGAAGCGTGCGTGCAGCGAACGGAACCCAGGCCGAATAGGCATCTGATCATATGCTGCACGAGGTGTTGAGCGGCAGGCGGCTGACCAGGCTCGAATACGAGCATGAGTTGCCGAAGCTCCAGGATCAGCTGCTGGACGCGCAGTTCGAGCTGCGCAAGAGCAGGGCCCGTGCCGTAGCGATGATCGTTACCGGAATCCCCGCTGCCGGCCGCAGCGAAGTGGTCAACGAGCTGCTCGGGTGGCTCGATCCGAAGTTCGTCACCGTCTATGGATTCCGCGTGCCTGACGAGGCGGAGCGCCAGAAGCCGCTGTTATGGCGCTACTGGCGGGTGATGCCGCCGCGCGGCCGGATCGCAATCATGCACGCGGGCTGGTACGGCGAGTTTCTTCGTCAATCCGTTCTGCATCCGAAGCGTTCGAAGGCAGACGCGCGCCGCGAGGTGGAGCGCATCCGCTTGCTGGAGCGGATGCTGGTTGCCGACGGCGTTGCGGTCGTCAAGGTCCACCTGCACGTCGGACCGGAGATCCAGCGCAAGCGCCTCGAGAAACTCCAGGGCGACAAGAGCACGCGCTGGCGCGTGACGCGCGAGGACCTGTGGCTCGCCGGGCATTTCCGCCGCGTAGAGAAGGCGGTCGAGCATTGCCTCGAGATGACCGAGCAGCCGGTGGCACCGTGGCACCTGGTCGATGGCACGGATCGCCAGCACCGTGCGCTGCAAGTGGGCCGGGTCCTGCTGGCCGGCATGCAGGGCAGCCTTGGCAGGGTTACTGGCCGCGCAAGGGCGCCCGCGACGCCCAGGTTGCGTGCGGCGAAAGAAGTGCAACTTGCCACGGGTCATCGTGGGCCGCGGGTTGCCGAGGAGGACTACGACCAGGAGTTGGAACAGCTGCAGGGCCGCCTCGCGCTGCTGTCACGACGCCGCAGGTTCGCCAGCCATTCGGTGGTTGTCGTGTTCGAGGGCATGGATGCCGCGGGCAAGGGCGGAGCCATCCGGCGCATTACGGCGGCGCTCGATGCGCGCCAGTACCGGGTCGTGCCGATATCGGCGCCGACACCGGAGGAACTGGCGCGTCCCTACCTGTGGCGATTCTGGTTCCAGCTGCCGCCACGCGGCAATTACACGATCTTCGACCGCTCCTGGTATGGGCGCGTGCTGGTGGAGCGCGTCAGGGGGCTCGCCAGCAGGCCCGACTGGCAGCGCGCATACGGCGAGATCAACGAGTTCGAGCGCGAGCTGGCCGAACATCGCGTCATCGTCGCGAAGTTCTGGATGTCGGTCAGCAAGAAGGAGCAGTTGGCGCGGTTCAAGGAGCGCGACCGCAACCCGCTGAAGCGCTTCAAGGTGGATCCCGAGGACTGGACCAACCGCAGGCAGTGGCCGGCCTACGAGCGCGCTGCCCGGGAGATGATGGCGCGCACCAGCGCTCCGCATGCGCCGTGGTACGTGATCCCCGCGGATGACAAGCGCCATGCGCGACTGCTGGTGCTGCGCCGCCTGTGCGAGCGTATCGAGTCCGCCCTCGGGTAGGGGCCTACGGAGTGTCGGGCTGTCCGGACCGGGTATGGGTTCGGAGATCCAGCCAGGCCGGCAGCTAGAACCAGACCGACAGGAAGACCCTCAGGACGTCGGCGCCGAAGTGGTACTTCGGTTCAGTGTCCACCGAGTCGCCCTTCAAGGCGTTGCGGAAGTCCTGGTAGTCATACAGCGCGTGGTCGTAGTAGACGTTGATCGTCGAGCGCTGTATCCCTCCCCACGTTACTGCCGGCAATCGCCACGTTGCACCGACCGTCACCATCTGGCTCTGGAAGGTGCTCAGTTCCTTGTCGCGCCCCAGGAAGTTCTGCGAGTTCGCATAGGGAAAGATGTCGGAGTAAAAGTCGGCTGCAGACTGGTCGTACCAGCGGTAGTCGGCCTCGAGTATCCACCGCTCGCCGATCGGGTGCGTGTAGCCGATGCGCAGGGTGTTGGCGTCGATTCCCCAGGTGTCGGTGTAGTAGCGGTACATGCCGTGCAGCGCTGCCCGGTACCACAGGAAGTAGTCGGCGGTCAGTGACACGGCGTTGCTGGTTCGCGTGTTCGGATAGACCTCCGGCTCCCACGCGTAGCCGTCGGCGGCAGTCGGGTCCACGTAGCGGGCCGAACGATAGGGGTTGTTCAGGTAGCCCTCGTCGGTGATGGTCTCGAACCGGAGACCCATCATCAGGGTGGGCGTGACGATCTGCGAGACACCGACCCGGTAGCTCCAGCGGTCCACGGATTCCTTGAACTCCGGGTCGCCGTTGCGTCGCACTTCATCCCAGGCGCGGCTGAAGCCAAAGGACACCGTCGTCAGGTCACCGAACATGTCCTGGCTCAGGTCGAAGCTGGCAGTGTTCGCGGTGTAGTCGTTCTCGTCACTGTTGGTGTAGGCGATGCTGTACTGCGTCTTGCCCTGCAGCATGTCGGCCGCAATGCTTGCCTGCCGGCGGGTTTCCTTGTACGGGCTTGCCTGCGTGAGGACGTCGATCGACGCGCTCGACACCATGTCCACGTAGTAGTTGGCTGCCACGGAGAACTTCTCGCCGAGCTTCTTGCGCACCAGCAGCGACGGCCCGTCCACTGTCACGCCGCCGCCTTCGTAGCGGTGGTAGAGCGCATCGGCGCGATCCTCCGGAAGCACGGCCGCGTCGGCGGGCGATAGCGACGCGAGCGCCAGCGGAACTGCGAGCAGTGCCGTGGCATCCTGCCGCTGGCGGGCGGCCTTGGAGTCAGTTGCAGCCACAACCGCCACCACTGCCGCCGAGCGCGCCACGCGCGCCCTCACGGGCCTCGTACACGTGATCGATGTATGCCTGTGAGACGGGGTCACGATCGGCGCTCATGATCGGGTCCGCAAAGTTCTGCCGCTCATAAGGCTTCACCCACGGCTCGATTCCGCCGCAACCGGCCAGGCCCGCAAGCGCGAGCAATGCCATTGCACGCGTGAGGATCATCGGGCTCACTCCTTCACCAGGCTGCGGACCATGTCCGCGTACTTGGCCTCGTCCCCGGGACGGTAGCCGTGATGTACGTAGCGCACGTTGCCTGCGCGGTCGATGAAGACCGAACTCGGCATGCCCTCGACGCCGAAGGACTCGGCCACTTCGTTCTTGCGGTCGAAGAGGATCGGGAAGCTGACAGGCACCTTCGCCAGCCATTCCTGAGCAGCCGCGCTGTCGGGCTCGACGTTGATGCCCACCAGCGTGAATCCAAGCGGCTCATATCTGGCCTGGATCTGCTCGAGCAGCGGCATTTCCTGCCGGCACGGGCCGCACCATGTGGCCCAGAAATTGATCATCACGACCTGGCCCTTCAGCTCTGCCAGGCTCAGGTTGCCGCCGTCGCGGGCGGGCAGCGTGAAAGCAGGCGCGGCGGCATGCGCACTCGACGCCATGGCGGCGAAGATCATGACGGCTGCAAAGGGGCGGATTGCGCGCATGACGTGCTCCATTGTCAGAAGAATGCCGTGAGGCTCAGGCTGAACTGCAGGTTCTGGGTCAGCTTGTCCTTGCCGAGAAGATCGCTGTTGAACATCTGGTCACGGGCGTCCACGTGTGCGGCCAGCCAGTCGTTCAGCAGCAGCCGGAATCCGATGCCTGGCGTCAGCGTGAAATGGGTGTCGTCCGCGAAATCGGTGCCGCCGATACCGAGCGTCAGGTAAACCGCGCTCGGCATTGCGCGCTTGCCGCCGAAGAACACCTCGCCCGGCAGGGCGTTCCAGCCGATAGCGACGTCGTAGTAGGTGTACTGGCGCTGGCTGTCGGTGAGCAGTTCCGCGGAGCCGCTCAGGTCCTCGTAACTGGTCTTGCCTGCCTTGGCGGACCCGATCGTCGCTTCGACGAAGATGTCCTCGGTGAAGTGATAGGCGATCCGGCCGCCGTACAGGAAGCTCGAGCCGAAGTCCTCGATGCTGACCGTGCCGATGAACAGGCCCGCCTCGAAGTTCTCGGTGTCGATTGCCGGCACCTTGACCTCGCGCCGGGCAACCCTGGGCTCGACCACCTGCGGAGTGTCGGCCGACGCACCGACGGCGTCCTGCGCAAGCGCTGCGCCGGGAAGCAGGTGTGCGCCGGCGGCGACCGCGGCGTTCAGAAGAAATGCGTGAAGCCGACGGTCCATTCGTTGATGACCTCGTTGTCGTTGGTGTCCATGAAGATCACGAACTGGCGGTATTCCGCCTGCAGCAGGAATCGGTCGCTCAGGTAGCCGCGCAGGCCGGCGCCCGCGTAGGCCACCGAGTTGGTGCGGTTGCTGGTCTGGATCAGCGTTGCATTCGGATCCACATAGACCACGCCGCCGCCGATCGAGATGAACGGCGACACCCTCCACTGCGGCATGAAGTTGTGGCCGATGCCCGCGGTCCCCAGCCAGCCGGTCGAATACTCGCCGAGCAGTTGCGACACGTCGGCGCGCACGAACAGCGAGTCGGTCAGCATGTACGAGCCGGTTACGGCAATGGTGTCTGCGCCATCAAAGTCGCCGGCGCCGACGCCGATTTCCCAGCGGTGCGCGACGCGGGCGTCGGGGCTGGGACCGGGAAGCCGAACCTCCTCGCCTTGCGGGGAGAGCGTTCTCTCGAGCTGCCTGCGGTTCACCCAGCCCTCGCGACCGCGATCGGTGCGCACCTTTACCCAGTCGGTGCGCTGCCGGAGCAGAACGACGTCGGCGCCGCGCTCGACCACCTGGGTCACCGGGAAGCCGCGACCCGGTCCGCTGTGCAGGTCGATGTACGGATCCTGCACGACGACGGTCTCCGCGCTCGCGCTGGCTCCGGTTGGAGCCAGCGCAGAGAACAGCAGAAAGCCAGTGATCAGGATTCGGTGCATTGCGTCAATTGAGCGGCGCGACGAACGGGTCATTGAAATACTGCGCACCTTCGTCGACCCATTCCGAGACGAGCCTCAACTCCGCGGCCGAAAGACGGCCCTCGTGGGTGCCTCCGGGCGCGAATCCTGAGAAGAACGTCACAGATGTGCTTGCGCTGCCCGCCCGCAGCGAAGGCGTCACCTGCACCGGCGCGAACTGCGGGTCGCCGGTGACCGGGTCGACACCGACCTGTACCAGGCGATCCTGCAACGTCCCACCGACGAGTTCCTGCTCGTTGTCCGTGGCCAGCAGTTCGCGATAGGCGTGGAAGTGGTCCGGCTGGTCGGCCGACGGGCCGTCGGTCAGTTCGAGCTGGCCCGGAGGCACCTGTGCCTCGCCGGCCGCCGAAAGCCGCGAGTGGCAACTCGTGCAGGTATCGTCCTTGAGGACGGTCACGCCATCCACGTCGAAGGTCACGCGCGGCAGGCTCCACAGCGGGTGGATGTGCTGTTCGTAGTGAACGGTTATCCGGCAACCGGAGTGCCAGCTTGTCACGCACTCGGGCGACGTCGGCGCCGGGGTCGCCAGGTCGGCGTAGCTGTATTCGAACGGCGCATCGGCCGGGCGCCCGGCCGAAACCGGGTCGGTCCATACGTCTTCGAATACGACGCTGGTGCTCGGCTTCAGCGCGGCGCAGTCGGTCTGGCAGCTGATGCGGGCGCGCACCTGCGCCATCGTTTCGCCGAAGTCCGCGAACAGTGCGGGGTTTGAATTCGGAAACGGAAGGCCGGTGGTCGGGGCACCCGCCCAGGCAGCGGCGAAGAGGTTGCTGCGCCCGTGCGACAGGCCGCTCGCGGGATCGTGGCAGCCGTTGCAACGCAGTTCTTCGCCGGCCCGCACCTGTAGCCAGTTGTTGTGCCGCGGTCCTCTCCGCCTGCCGTTCGCGTCGAGTAACGAGATTGCGAAGGCGACGTTGGCAGGCACCTTTACCCGCACCGAGCCGTCCGGCTCGATCGGCGCGTAGCCAAGCACTTCGCGCATACCGAAGGCCGAAGTGACCCCGAAGGCGCTGCCGCGGAAATTGCGTACCTCGCGGTCCGGCATGCTGACGACCTTCTCGAGCCGCAGGAACCGCGCGGGGCGCTGGGCTGCTGTCGTTAGCGCCGGGTCGGCAAGTGCTGCTATGCCGCCCGGGGCGGTATCGACTCCGTCGATGTCGTACACGCTGCGAATGTCCAGGATGCCGACACCCTCGGATTCCAGGTCGGCGTCGTAGTCCACGCCCGCAACCCGGTCGAGCAGCACCGGTGGCAGCGCGAGCGGCTGCAGCGCGACGATGTCCGTGTACATGATGCCTTCGACCGGGCGCGCAACCGGCAACTGCGTGCGGTTCGCGGGGTCGTACATCCAGATCCCGTACAGCGGCGGGGCGGGGGTCGCGCCAGGGGCCGCAAGGCGGTCGGCGGTGCAGGGGACGATCCTGGTTCCCTCCAGCAGCCGGCACTGGGTCCAGCTCACCAGCAGGCGGCCTGTGCCGTCACGTAGCGGGAAAGCCGCCTGGTAGCGACCACCGGGCGAGGGTCCCGGGATCGTGCTGACGACATTGATCGTGGCCGGAACCTGCGCAGGGCCGCTCAGCACGCCGGCATTCGGTGCCGTCGATTGCGAGTTTTCCACGTAATTCAATACGTCGATGTCGAGCAGCTCACCGCCGCGCTCGGGGGCGACCATCGGCTGTGCCCGCACCAGCAGGTGGCCGTTTCCCATCTGGCGCGGGTCCAGGAAGTGGATTTCCGTGTCGTCCGTCCCGGTCATGTGACTGTTGGCGCCGTAGAGCAGCTCGAGGCCACTGCCGTCCGGCCGCACTGCGTAGATGCTCAATTCGTCGTGACCGGGGGCGCCGTCCCAGCGGCTGAAGACGATGCGGCCATCGTCGAGGACGGCTGGATCGAGGTCATGGCTCTGGTTGAACGAGATCTGGTGGACGTTACCGCCATCGGAACCCATTACATGAAGCACGAACGCGGGTTCGCGGCGATCCTCGTCCTGCGCGTCGAACTGAGGCTTGCCTTCATCGAGCAGGATCGCCTTCGACTGCCGCTGCCGGGTCGAGCTGAACACGATGCGGCCGTCCGGCAGGTAGTGCGGGGCCACGTCGTTGCCCTGGCGGGCCACGGTGTCCGAGGCGACGACGCGATGCAGTTCGTCGCTCGCAACTGTGTATTCCCAGATCTCCCAGGTCGGCTGCTCCTCCGGCTCGGCGCCGTCGATCAGCGGGCGGTGCATTGCGAACACGAGCTTCGTACCGTCGTACGAGGGCTCGACGTCGCGTACCTCGCCCATGCCCTGGGTAAGTTCACCGGTAACGTTGCGCTCGCCGGCCGATGGCGTGGCGCGATCGCGCACGTACAGGTCGGCGCCCGGTTCGAAGCCGAGCAGCCTCCTCGCATCGACAGTGGCTGCGTTTCCGGTCGGAACGGGTCGCTTCACGTATGCGACGGGGAAGTCGAGCACGATCGGGTCGGGGTCCTGGCCGCTGCCCGGGCCGGCGCCACCTCCGCCGCCGCAGCCGGCGATGACGACCGCCATTAGTGCGGTCGCCAGGCGACTGTGCGGCCAGCGGGCATGCTTGTTGTCCCGGACGAAAGCGAGCATCTGAGCTTCCTCGGCAGGTGGGCACGAGCGCGGCACGCATGCCGCGGGGGGGTCACTTTTTCTCACATGCAGCCGACAGCACCACCTGCAGGCTTCCGTTGTGTGAAACGCTTCTCAGTGCGAGTCATACGGCTTGGCGTTTGCGGCGCCAGCACGCAAATTCACGCCAACGACCGGATGGTCCGGTCGCGGGGAGGATCTGCATGCGCCGCAAGACGCTCGCACGGTACGGTCTTGGCAGGCTGCGGGTGACCGCCATGACTGCGTGCGCGATGCTGGTCGCGCTGCAGCCAGTGGCATCGCTCGCTGACTCGCGCAGCCAGGCCAAGCGCATGCACGACCGGCTCGCGGGCGTGCCGCCCAGCGAGCCGGTGCTCACCTCGATGGCAGGCGACATCGCGGCCGGCAGCCCGATCCAGGCTGCGTACACGGCGATGCAGGACCGCGCCTTCTACGACGTGACCCTGAAGAATTTCGCGATGCCGTGGAGCAACGAGGAACAGACGGTGTTCGCGCCGCTGAACGACTACGTCGCAACCGTGATCGGCATGGTGCGCGACGAGGTGCCATTCGACCACGTCCTCTACGACGACATTGTCTACGTGGGCAGCGGCGCGTCCGGCGTCCCCGCGTACTCGCCGGCAAACAACGACCACTACGCAGCGCTCGAATCGCAGGGTGCGAACCTGAAGGACGTGCTGACACGCACCACGCAGTCATCGCTCAATGGCCTGCCGCCGGGCGCAACCGCGGGAGTAATGACCTCGCGCGCGGCTGCGGAGGCGTTCCTGGTCGCCGGGACGAACCGCGCGATGTTCCGCTTCACGCTGATCAACCACCTGTGCACGGACCTCGAGCAGGTGATGGATACGACCCGTCCTCCGGACCGCATCCGCCAGGATGTCAGTCGCAGCCCGGGCGGGGACAGCCGCCTGTTCCTGAACAACTGCATCGGCTGCCACAGCGGGATGGACCCGATGGTCCAGGCTTTCGCCTACCACGACTGGGACGAGACAGCCGGACGCGTGGTCTACTCGGAAGGCGTGGTGCGCCCGAAGTACTTTCACAACAGGGACACCTTCCCGGCCGGCTACTCGACGCCGGACGACCACTGGGACAACTACTGGCGACAGGGCCGCAACTCGCTGCTGGGCTGGGATCCCTCGCTGCCAGGCAGCGGGCAGGGCGCCAAGTCGCTCGGCATGGAGCTCGCGCGCACGGACGCGTTCGCCGGCTGCCAGGTGAAGAAGGTGTTCCGCACCGTCTGTTTCCGCGACCCGAGCGACGCGCAGGACCGGGCGAAGGTCCAGTCAATGGTCGGCTCATTCAGGTCCAGCGGTTACCAGCTGAAGCGAGTCTTCGCCGAGGCTGCCGCCTACTGCATGGGTGACTAGGGGACGCCATGAACACCAAGACCCTGCCAACCTGGACGATCCGAGTCGCCGCCCTCAGCGCTGTCGCGCTGTTGCTCGCCGGCTGCGGTGGCGGCGCCGAGACGGTACAGAATCCCGTCACTTCCGGTGGCGCGCCGGCCGCCTACAGTGGCCCGCCGCCGGCCACGGCCGACGTGCAGGCGTTCAAGATCAACGTGTGGGACAACCTCAAGGCGAGCAATCGCTGCGGCAAGTGCCACGTGGCTGGCGGTCAGGCGCCGCAGTTCGTGCGCCAGGACGACATCAATCTCGCCTACGCCGCCGCGAACGGAATCGTCACGCTTTCTTCACCGCGTGACTCGCGCATGGTGCAGAAGGTGGCCGGGGGCCACAACTGCTGGCTTGCCAGCGCCGACGCCTGCGCCGACATCATGACGACCTGGATCACCGCATGGGCGGGCGCGGCGGGTGGCGGCGGCGTGCAGGGCGTGATCCTCAAGGCGCCGGTCATCAAGGACCCGGGCGACAGCAAGGCATTTCCAGCAGCACCCGCGCTGTTCGCGTCGACCGTCTATCCGGTGGTGCGGGAATACTGTGCGCGCTGCCACGCACCGACCGCAGCTGCAGCACAGTCGCCATACTTCGCATCGGCCGACCTGGACGAGGCTTACGCGGCGGCGAAGGTAAAAATCGATCTCGACACGCCGGCACAGTCGCGACTGGTGCTCCGGCTGCGCAACGAGTTCCACAACTGCTGGAGCAACTGCGCCGACGATGCGGATGAGATGCAGGCCGCCATCAGCGCGTTCGCCGCCCAGGTGCCTGCAACGCAGGTCGATCCCTCACTGGTGCTGTCGAAAGCGCTCGGGATGTACGACGGAACCGTCGCCAGTGGCGGCAACCGCTACACCTCGAACCTGATCGGACTGTGGGAATTCAAGACCGGCAGGGGCAGCGCGGTCTACGACACCAGCGGCGTCGATCCCGCCCTGAATCTCACGCTGTCCGGTGACGTGACCTGGGTAGGCGGCTGGGGCATCAATGTCCGCAGCGGCAAGGCGCAGGGCTCGACCACGGCAAGCCGCAAGCTGCACGACCTGATCGCGGCCACCGGCGAGTACACGATCGAGGCGTGGGTCGCACCCGGCAACGTCGCGCAGGAGGATGCGCGCATCGTTTCCTACTCGGGCGGAACCACGACGCGCAACTTCATGCTGGGCCAGACGCTCTACAGCTACGATTTCTACAACCGGTCGAGCAGCACGGACCAGGCCGGCGACCCGAAGCTCACCACGGCTGCCGCTGACGAGGACCTGCAGGCGACGCTGCAGCATGTGGTTGCGACCTACGACCCGGTCAATGGCAGGCGGATCTACGTGAACGGCGAATACACCGGCGACATGGACTCCTCGGCTGGAGGCAATATCTCCGACTGGGACGATACATTCGCGTTCGTGCTCGGCAACGAGGTATCCGGCGACCGCCAGTTCCAGGGCATCTTCCGGCTGGTCGCTGTCTACAACCGCGCGCTGACCCAGGAGCAGGTGCAGACGAACTTCGACGCCGGCGTCGGCGAGAAATACTTCGTGCTGTTCTCGGTGAGCC
Organism: uncultured Gammaproteobacteria bacterium; assembly: GCA_963793005.1. Classification (GTDB taxonomy): domain Bacteria; phylum Pseudomonadota; class Gammaproteobacteria; order Steroidobacterales; family Steroidobacteraceae; genus RPQJ01. The sequence goes on along the minus strand of CAWBYP010000002.1, from coordinate 863,398 downwards.
ACCTGGTGGGCGTGCCACAGTCGTACATCATGTTCACGGTGAGCCAGTTCGACAGCTACAGCTACCTGTTCGACAAGCCGACGTTCATCAGCCTCGATCCTGAGGCCCAGCCGGGGACGATTCCCATCGCGGGAATGCGCATCGGCATCAATGGCACGGAACCCGACGTTGGCCAGGCATACCGGACGCTGGACACGAACATCACGGATTCCGAATACGGGCCGCTCGGCCAGCAGCTGTCCACGATCGGCACGGTCATCGCGCTGCAGAAAGGACCGGATACCGACGAATTCTTCCTGACCTTCGATGTACTCGGGTCGAACACCAACGTGCGGCTCGACCCGGTACCGCTGGCCCCCGGGCCTCCGCCCGACGTGCGTCGTCCCGCCGATATCGGCCTGCGGGTATTCGACAGGATCAACGCGACCATGTCCCGGCTGACCGGCGTGAGCGCCCAGGCACCCGCGGTGCAAGCCACGTTCGACACGGTCAAGCAGGCGCTGCCGACCGTCGAGAGCATCGACACCTTCGTCTCCGGGCACCCGGTGGCGATCGCGCAGCTTTCGATCCAGTACTGCAACACACTGGTCGATGACCCGACCGCCCGTGCCGCGTACTTCCCGGGGTTCAACTTCGGTGCCGCACCGGCGACCGCGTTCGGTTCCGGCGGGCGCGGAATCGTGGTCGATTCACTGATCAGTCGCATGATGCTGGCCGGCATGGAGACCGACCCGGATCCGACCGATGTGCGAAACGAGCTGGATTCACTGATCACGCGGCTCACTGCCTGCGGCAACAGTTGCCCCGCAGGGCGCACTGCCACGGTCGTCAAGGCGACCTGTGCAGCAATGCTCGGCAGCGCAGTGACGCTGATCAATTGAGGCGCCGCAATGCACGCAGCAGGTAAGCAACCATGATCATTCGCAAGTCACCCCCGCGGCGACTGGGCCTGGACGAACCGATACGGCACGCGCTCGGCCACAAGCGCCCCGTAACGCGCCGCGACTTCATCGCGCAGGGACTTACCGCCGGCCTCGGCACGGTCGTGGCGCCGACGATATTCGGCTTGTTCGCAGACCCGCGCGCGGCGATGGCCGCGCTGTCACCGGACCTGGAGGCGCTGCGCGCCAGTTGCGGCATCCAGGTGCAGGGAGCGGGCAAGATCCCGTTCATCTGTATCGACCTCGCGGGCGGCGCGAACATGGTCGGGTCGAACGTGCTGATCGGCGGTCCGGGCGGGCAACTCGACTTCCTGGGCACGGCGGGCTACGGAAAGATGGGACTGCCTGGTGACATGCTGCCCAGCATGACCAATGCGGCGACCGGCACGAGTTTCACCGACGCAAGCCTGGGCCTGGCGTTCCACTCCGACAGCGCATTCCTGCGCGGAATCATGGATCGCATCTCGCCTGCGACCGCGGCCTCGATCAACGGTGCGGTCATTGCGGCTCGTTCGGAGAACGACACCGGCAACAATCCGCACAATCCGATGTACGGCATATACAAGGCTGGCGCGGATGGATCGCTGGCGACGCTGGTCGGTTCGCGTGCCTCGGACTCCGGTGGCAACTCGATGGCACCGGCAGGGTTGATCGACCTGTCCGTCCGCCCGACCAAGGTGGACAGGGCCAGCGACGTCACGGGTCTCGTGGACACGGGCCAGCTGGCCAACCTGTTGAGCGTGGACGATACGGTGGCCGTAATGGAATCGGTCGAGCGCATCAGCAGCCGCAAGCTGCAGAGGGTGGATCCGAAGCAACCCTGGGCGGATCCCAAGAAGACCACCGTGACGCGCGACGAGGTAGTACGCGAACTGGTGGATTGCGGTTACGTGAAGGCTGCCGACGTCGTGGACCGCTTCGGCGATCCGACCAGTCTCAACCCTGATCTCGACCAGGACATCGTCGGTGCCGGTGGCATATTCAATGCAGCCGAGTACAACAGCGACGCCGAGTTCCGCAAGACGGCGGCCGTGATGAAGATGGTGCTGTCCGGCTACGCGGGGGCCGGCACGATCACGCTCGGCGGTTACGACTACCATGGACAGGGACGCTCGACAGGTGAAATCCGCGACCTGCGTGCCGGTCGCTGCATGGGCGCATGCCTTGAATACGCCGCGCGACGCGGCATGCCGCTGATGCTCTATGTCTTCTCCGACGGCTCGATCTCCGCCAGCGGCCAGGTGGACAACAGTGTCGACGGCCGCGGCAAGTTCATGTGGACCAGCGACAACCAGTCCACGGGTGCGTCTTTCTTCCTGGTCTACAACCCCCAGGGGCGGCCGCAGCTGTTGAGCAGCGGTGCGGCTGGCACGGCCCGACACCAGCAGATCGGCTATTTCCGCTCGGATGGTTCGGTGGAAACGGCGTCGAGTCCCGCTGCGAACAACGTCAACCTGCTGGTCGAGACCGTGGTGCTGAACTACATGGCGCTGCACGGTGAGCAAGGGCAGTTCGGGCAGAAGTTCCTGGGCCACGGCCTCGGTTCGGCAGCGCTGCAGGACAGCCTGATCGCGTTCAATCCGATCGTGAACGGCACGATCGGCTAGACTCGGGTACCTTGGAAAGGGCACCCGAAACCGACCACTGGACGCTGCTTGGCTGTCCGCGCTGCGGCGGAGGGCTCACGCCGGGTACCGCGGTCGGCTGCGGGACCTGCGGAGCGATCTACCCGTTCGTCGACGGAATTCCATGGCTGTGCGCGGAGCCCCAGGCAACGCTCGGCGAATGGCGCACGCGCATGCGCGCATTCAGCGTAGAACTCGAGGCCCAGGCAGCACGGTACCGTGCTGCACTCGAGCCCGGCGTCACGCTCGCGGAGACCCGCAATCGACTGAAACTCCTCTCGAGCGCATGCAGCGACCATGCGCGAAGACTGTCGTCGCTGCTTGCGCCACTCGACCTGGCCGCCGGAGCCGCGGTGCCGGAAACCTACCGTGCGCTCGGATCGCCGCTGCCGGCGGGGCAGGGACTGACTGGCTACTACGCCAACCTGCACCGCGACTGGTGCTGGGGTGAAACGGAAAACGAACTGGCCTATGCAGTGGTCGATCGTGCGCTCGGCGCTGCTAATCCCGGCCGGTTGCTGGTGCTCGGCTGCGGCGCGGGCCGGCTCGCCTACGACCTACACGTACGCAGAGGCCCGGTCACCACGATCGCCGCGGACCTGAATCCACTGATGATGATCGTGGCGCGTCGGATGTTTGCGGGCGAGCGCGTCGAGCTGCACGAGTTTCCGGTGGCGCCGCGGGATCTCGGCTGTAACGCCCTGTTGCGCGACCTGCGCGCTCCGGCACCGGCGCCACCGGGCCTGTGGCCGGTCGTTGCCGATGCGTCGCAGCCCCCGTTTGCGCCAGGCTCTTTCGACACTGTCGTCACGCCCTGGCTGATCGACATCCTCGACGAAGACCTTGCGAGGTTTGCGGCCAGGTTGAACACGTGGCTCAAGCCCGGCGGCCGCTGGGTGAACAGCGGCTCGCTGTTTTTCCAGCACGGCGATCCGGCCCGCTGCTATTCGCTGGACGAGCTGCCGGCGATCCTCGCTGCGGCAGGCTTCCAGGACATCGACATGCAGGAAGACGTCGTCCCGTACCTTGCGTCCCCGGCCAGCCGCCACGGCCGCATGGAGCGGCTGGTGACGTTCAGCGCCGTCGCGCGGGAACGAGTCGCAGCTCCGGCGCCGCATCGCAATGCGCCGGACTGGCTCGAGCAGGAAGATGTGCCGGTGCCGATGCTGCCGCAGGTCGAGAGCCAGGCGCTGGCGATGCGCGTTCATTCGTTCGTCGCGTCGCTCGTGGACGGCCGGCGCACGCTGCGCGACATCGCCGACATACTGGTCCGCGAGCGGCTGATGCCCGCAGACGAAGCGCTTCCCGCGGTTCGCATGTTCCTGCAGCGGCTGTTCGCGGAAGCGCAGGCGCCGTGGCGCCCCTGAGCGTGCCTTGATGTCGAGTGGAAAGTGGTACCAGCGCGAGGAGGCGATCATGGGTACCCGGATCGCGGTGGAACTCTGGGCGACCGGTCCCGGGCTTGCGCAACGTGGCATCGACGCGGTGATGGCCGACATGCATCGCACCGACCGCCTGATGAGCACCTACAAGCCCGAAAGCCAGCTCTCGCAGGTCAACGCGCAGGCATTCGACCGGCCGGTGCAGGTCGATGCGGACATTATCGACGTCGTGGAGAAGTCGCTCGAGTACTCACGCCTGAGCGACGGAATCTTCGACATCACCTACGCCAGCGTCGGCTATCTCTACGACTATCGCGCACAGTTGCACCCGACCGACGAGCAGATTGCCGCGGCGCTGCAGGCCATCGACTATCGCCAGTTGCAGGTCGATCGAGAGGCACGCACCATCCGTTTCCTGCGGCCCGGCATGCGAATCGACCTGGGGGGATTTGCCAAGGGCTGGGCAGTCGATCGCGGCGTCGAGATCCTGCGCGCGCTCGGCATTGAGCATGCGATGGTCAATGCCGGCGGTGACACCCGCCTGCTCGGCGACCGCCGTGGCAAGCCGTGGATCGTCGGCATCCGTGACCCGCGCCGGGATGGGGCGGTAGTCACGCGCATCCCGCTCGCCGACGAAGCAATCTCCACGTCTGGCGACTACGAGCGCTACTTCGAACAGGATGGTGTCCGCCACCATCACATACTGGCACCCGGCACCGGCAGGTCGCCGTCCGATGTGCGCAGCGTCACCGTCATCGGCCCGAATGCGACCCGCACCGACGGCCTGACCAAGCCGATTTTCATACTCGGCGTGGAGCGGGGCATGCAATACGTGCGTAGGGTCGGTGACGTCGAGGCGGTCATCGTCGACAACCAGGGCTGCGTCTACTACTCGCCGGGCCTCGAGCCGGGGCAGTAGGACGCAGGCCCGCGGGGAGGCTGTGTGCGGTGCAGCGCGCACCGCGTTTTGTGACGCAATGCCGCCTGTGAGGTTCAATCCGGCCATTGAATTGACAGCACGGCGCCCGCCAGACAACGATTCACTCGACTGAAAAAGGCAAACCCGCCGAAAGGCGGGGACGCAAAGCTTCCGGTCTTCGGGTCTCACCCATGACAGCGGGGTTGCCAGGATGCGAGGCAGAAATCACTTCGCGCGCGCCCGCGTAATGGCGTCAATTCACACGCTGGCCCTCGTGGGCGCAGCGCTCGCTGGTGCGCTCTCGCCGCTGGCCGCGAAGGCCGCCACCGAGGCGGTGCCGGTGGGCACGGCTGCGCCGGACTTCGTGCTCAAGTCCACCGATGGCCACAACCTGCGCCTGTCCGAATACAAGGGCGAAGTCGTTGTGCTGGCCTTCTGGGCGAGCTGGTGCGGGTCGTGCCGGTCGGCACTGACTGACCTGAATGCGATCGCGATTGCGCCGGATACCGACCGGCCGGTGGTCCTCGGCGTCAGCCTGGACGGCAATGACGGCAGGGCCGCGTCGATCGCGCGATCACTGGGCCTGGAATTTCCAACGCTGCTCGACAGTCACCAGGCGGTCGGGCGCCTCTACGACGTGGAGGCGCTGCCGCTCACGCTGCTCGTCGACCGCGATGGAATCGTGCGTGCCTCGTGGGCGTCGGCCCCGATGCCGCAGGCAGAACTCAACCGTATGCTCGAGGAGATCGGCAAATGATGCGGCAGCCCCCGGAATCCACCCGCCGTCTTCGCTGGCTGGCATTTGCCAGCATGGTCCTGGTCGCGGGCGGCACCCTGTTCGCCGGGCGGGCCGGTGCCGACGACCCGGCACAGGCCACGCGCGCCGTCGACCAGGACGTGCAGGACCTGAAGAAGCAGCTCATCGACCTGAACCGCGACCTGTTCAAGCTGGAGGAAGAAATACTCTATCCCTCGAGCACCCAGGTGGCCGTGTTCCTGTCGCTGAATGTCGGCACTTTCTTCGAGCTGGACTCTGTGACGCTGAAGCTCGACGACAAGGAAGTCGCGAATTACCTGTACACGGAGCGCGAGGTCAAGGCGCTGTACCGCGGCGGCGTGCAGAAGCTTTACCTCGGCAACCTCAAGACCGGCAAGCACGAGCTGGTCGCGTTCTTCAGCGGCAAGGGTCCGCACGCGGTCGACTACCGTCGCGGTGCGACGCTGTCGTTCGACAAGGCGATCGGCGCCAAGTACGTCGAACTGCGAATCAGCGACCGCGAGGCATCGCTGCAGCCCGAGTTCGTTGTCCGGCAGTGGGACTGAGCGGTCCTGCTTTCGCGCGATTGATACAGCTCGAGGCGCAATGAAGATCAAGCCCCCCCGACGATTGAGCTGGAGCCTGGCCGCCGGCCTGGTGGCCGGTGTGATCGCCGTAACCGGGGCGGGCGCGGCGCCAAGGGAATCCGACCTGCCGCCTCCCGGCAAGGTGCGCGATCTCGACTACGGCGACGTGCTGTTCCATTTCTACCAGGATGACTACTTCGGTGCGCTGGTGCGGCTCGAGGCCGCCCGTGACTACGGCCGCATGCCCAATCACGATGCCGACGCGGAACTGCTGTCGGGCGGCCTCTACCTGTCGCTCGGCCTGCACGCGCAAGCCACCCGGATCTTCAATCGCCTGCTGGCGCGATCGGTGCCTCAGTCGGTGAGCGACCGGGCGCGCTTCTACCTGGCGAGGATCGGATACCAGCGCGGCTACTACGACGAGGCGTGGCAGAGCCTGCAGAAGATCCGCGGGACTCTGCCGGGATCGCTGGAATCTGAGAAGCGACTGCTGTCGGCAAACGTGCTGATGGCACAGGGCCGCTATGCAGATGCCGCGTCGCTGCTGCGCACCGCAGGTGCGGAGGATGACTGGGCAGCGTTCGCACAATTCAACCTCGGCGTGGCACTGGTGCGGTCAGGTGACGTCGCACAGGGCCAGCGCTGGCTCGAGGCGGTCGGCACCATGCCGGCGGGCACGGAAGAGGAACGCTCGCTGCGTGACCGGGCGAACCTGGCGCTCGGCTACGCGATGCTGCAGGGCCGCGAGACCGAGCCGGCCATCGCCGCGCTGACCCGGGTCCGGCTCGATGGCCCGTTCACCAATCGCGCGCTGCTGGGCCTCGGATGGGCCGAGTCGGACGCCAGGCGCTCCGACCTGGCGCTGGTGCCGTGGCTCGAGCTACGCGAACAGCGCGTGCTCGATTCGGCGGTGCAGGAGTCGTACCTCGCCGTTCCATACGCGTACGCGCAGCTGGCCGCGAACGGGCAGGCCGCGCAGCAGTACCGGTTTGCGGTGCAGGCGTACGAGAAGGAGGGTCGGCGGATCGACGAGTCGATCGCGGCGATTCGAAGCGGGGGGTTCCTCGACTCGGTCCTGGCCTCGGCGCCCGACAGCGACGCGATCGGCTGGATGTGGCAGCTGCAGAAGCTGCCGGACTCACCACAGACACGATACCTGTACCACCTGCTGGCGTCGCACGAGTTCCAGGAAGGCCTGAAGAACTACCGCGACCTGAGCATCATGCAACGCAACCTGAATGGCTGGCGCCAGTCGCTGACCGCATTCGAGGAGATGGTGGCGACGCGCGAGCTGGCATCCAGCGAGCGCGAGCCGCGCCGGGCGGCGACGCTGGCCGGCGCAGACCTCGATGGGCTTGCCGGCCAGCAGGCCGCGCTCGAGCAGCGGGTTGCCGCAATCGAATCCAGCCGCGACGTCGCCGCGCTGGCCACGGACAGCGAGGCGCATGGCTGGCGCCAGCTCGAGGACGTCCAGGCCCGGATCGCGATGCTGCCGGAAGGCGCAAAGCGGGACGCCCTGGCGGAACGCGAACGACTGTTGCGCGGCGTTTTGCTGTGGCAGATGGACGCGGCGTACAAGGCACGCCTGCGCCGCGTCAGCACGGGGCTGCGCGAGACCGGCACCTTGCTGGGAGAGGCGCGCAGCCGCGTGCAGCTGGTGGATCTCGCCGGAATGACCGCGCCCCGGGATACCAGCACATTCGCCACGCGGGTGCGTGGGCTCGCCGCGCGGGTCGACACGATCGGTCCGCGCATAGATGCAGCCAGGGCTGCGCAGGAACGCGTTCTCGCCGCCATCGCGGTGGACGAACTCGAGGCGCAGAAGCGTCGCCTCGCCAGCTATGCAACACAAGCCCAGTTCGCGCTGGCGGCACTCTACGACGGCGCCTCGGCGGAGGTGCTGCGATGAACGCCCGCATCGCCGTTGCCGTGCTGGCCTGCCTCGCGGCGGCGTTGCCGGCGGACGCGGCGCGCAAGCAGCCGGAGCCGGCCACGCTCGGCGACCTGGCCGGGCGCAGCGTGCCCATTCAGCGTGGCGGGGCGGTCGAGGTCGAAGCCGGGCAGGCGGCGCGAAGCTACGAGGATTTCCTGCGAATTCCCGATACGGACCCGGGGATGCGCGCCCAGGCGCTGCGCAGGCTCGGTGACCTGCGCTTCGCGGAGGCCGAGACGCTGCAGGTCGAGGACGGCGCCGATTCGGCGGCCGCGACGACGGCAAGCCGCGAATCGATCGCGGCCTACCGGCAGCTGCTCGAAGAGCAGCCGGATGCTGCCGGGACCGATTCCGTGCTCTACCAGCTCTCGCGCGCCTATGAGAGTCTCGGCGAGACGAGCCAGGCACTGGAGGTCCTCGACCGGCTGGTCGCCGGCTACCCGCAGAGCGCCCACTTCGACGAAGCCCAGTTCCGGCGCGGTGAGGCCTTCTTCAGTGAGCAGCGCTACGCGGACGCGGAGCGTGCCTATGCGACGGTGCAGTCGCAGGGACCCGGCTCCGCGTTCTATGAGCAGGCGGTCTACAAGCGTGGCTGGGCGCTGTTCAAGCAGTCGCGTGACGAGGAAAGCAACGCAGCGTTCCTGCTGCTGCTCGACGACGTACTGGTTGAAAACGGGAGGCTGCGCGTGGAGACGGACATGCCGCGCGCGCAGCAGGAACTGGGCGCAGACGCATTGCGCGCGATGGCTATCACGTTTGCTGCCGGTGAAGGACCTGGCTCGCTGCAGGTCGCACTGGACCAGCACGGCCCAGCGCCGTACGAGTCACGGCTCTATGCCGCGCTGGGCGATCTGTACGTCGAGAAAGAGCGTTTCCAGGACGGCGCCGAGGCCTATCGGGCATTTGCTTCGCGCCGGCCGATGGATCCGCAGGCGCCGCTGATGATCGTGCGTGCCACCGACGCCTATGCCAAGGGCGGGTTCACGACGCTGGTGCTGGACGGCAAGCAGCAGCTCGTCGAGGAGTACGGTCCGCGCAGCGACTACTGGCGGAATCACGCGAGCGACATAGACCCCGCGGTGAGCGCCGCGATCCAGGCCAACCTGCTCGACCTCGCGCAGCACTACCATGCGCTTGCACAGAAGGGCTCGGCGGCCGATCGTGACATCGCCGTGCGCTGGTATCGCGACTACCTCGATGGTTTCGACGATTCGCCACAGGCGCCCGCGACCCGGCTGCTGCTGGCGGACCTGCTGTTCGACGGTGCCCGTTACCAGGAGGCGGCGGTCGAGTATGAGCGTGACGCTTATTCCTATGCGTCGAATCCGCAGGCGGCGCGCGCGGGTTACGCGGCGCTGGTCGCCTACGACAAGGCCGACGCACAGGCGCCGGCGTCCGAGCGTCCTGCGCTGCAGGCACGCGCGATGGAATCGGGTCTGCGATTTGCCGCGGCATTCCCGGGTCACCCCGAAACTCCGGCCGTGCTCACCCGCGCGGCAAAGACACTGTTCGACTCCGGCGACCGCATTCGCGCCGAGGCTGTGGCGCAGCAGGTCCTCGCGCTCGGCGACCGGGCCGACGCTGGCCAGCAGCGCGTGGCGTGGACCGTGCTCGCGCACACGTACTTCGACGACGGCCGCTATGCGGACGCCGAGGAGGCCTACACGGAACTTGCGGCGCGCCTGCCGAGTGGCGACCCACAGGCGGCCGAGGTCACGGATCGCCTCGCCGCGTCGGTATACCGCCAGGCTGAGGAGAAGCAGGCGGCCGGCGACGTCAACGGAGCAGTCCAGGAGTACCTGCGGGTGGCCGCCGTTGCACCGGGCGCAAGCGCGAGTGCCAAGGCACAGTACGACGCCGCGGCGCTGCTGCTCTCATCGCGCCAGTGGGCGGCAGCGGCCGGGGTGCTCGAACGATTCCGCGCCGCATATCCGCAGGATGAGCTGCAACCTGACGTGACACGCAAGCTGGCGGTGGCCTATCTGGAGTCGGGTCGTCCGCACGACGCAGCCGTCGAGCTCGAGCGCGTTGCGGCGCGCGACGCCGAGGACCAGCAGGTGCGCCGCACGGCGCAGTGGCAGGCCGCCGAGCTCTATGTCTCTTCGGGTGATCCGGCAGCGGCACGGCGCGCCTATTCCGAGTACGTCGAACGTTTCCCTGCGCCCGCAGACGTCGCAATCGAGGCGCGGCAACAGCTCGCCGAACTGGCCGCTGGTGCCGGTGACGCGGCTGCCCGGCAGCACTGGCTCGAGGAACTCGTCGCGGCCGACGCGACCGCCGGAACCGCGCGCTCGGATCGCTCGCGGTTCCTCGCTGCGCAGGCATCGCTGGAGCTCGCGCGGCCGCTGGACCAGGCCACACGCGGCGTGGCGCTGGTCGCGCCACTCGACCGCTCGCTGGCGCGCAAGAAGGCGGCGATGGAGGCTTCGCTGGCAGCGTACTCGCGTGCAGCTGGATACGGTGTCGCGGAAGTGACCACCTCGGCCACCTACGCGATGGCAGACCTGTATCGCGACCTCGGCAGCGCGCTGCTCGCTTCGGAGCGCCCGGGTGGACTGTCCCCCGACGAACTCGAGCAGTACGACCTGCTGCTCGAGGAACAGGCCTACCCGTTCGAAGAAAAGGCTATCGGCATCCACGAGACCAACGCCCATCGGGCCGCCGAGGGCATCTACGACCAGTGGGTGCGCAAGAGCTATGCGGCGCTCGCCGAGATGAAGCCTGCGCGCTACGACCGGGACGAGCTCATCGACGCGCCAGTTGTGGTGCCTGCTGCAGCGATAGAGGCTGCCGCAGACGCGGTGCATGATTCGAAATCCAGCAACGCGAAGTCCGCCGCGGCAATCGAGCCGTCGCCGGAAGTGCTGCAGTCGCTCACCGCCGCCCGGTCGTTGCTCGGCGCCAATGATGCCGCCGCGGCCGAGGGGCGACTCGCGGCAGTCCTTGCCCTCGATTCGACCAATGCAGATGCACTCAACATGATGGGAGTCACCAATCGGCGCCTTGGCCGGTTCCACGAAGCGCGTGCCGCCTACGAGCGAGCCGTGGCCCTGGAACCGGACTATCCCGCGCCGCAGCGCAATCTCGGCGTGTTGCTCGATCTCTACCTCGGCGAACCAGCGGCCGCGCTCGGGCACTACGAGGAGTACCAGTTGATGACCGGCGGGACCGATCCCGACACCGGGCCCTGGCTGGTCGAACTGCGTACCCGGCTCGGACAGATTTCGCGCACAGCGGAGGCGCAGCAATGAGAAACCTACCAGCCATGGTTGCCATAGCGCTTGCGATGCCATTCGCAGCAGTCGCGACCGAACCGCCGGCGGCAGCGACGGTGCCGGTGACGGCAGCGGCGCCGGCGACGGTGGCATCCTCCAGCCAGGTCCAGCGCGCCCACGACCGGCTGCAACTCGACTCAACCGCCATCACCGGCAACCGCGAGCTACCCAAGGTCATGAGCATCGTGCCCTGGAAGGCAGCCGAACCTCCAGGAGGCCCGGACCGTCCGATGGGCAGCCTGATCGAAGAGGTACTCGCGCCCGTGGATCGTGACGAATTCAGGCGCGAAGTCACATATTTTCGCGACCTGACCACGCAAAGTTCACCTGTCTCTACGAAAACTGCCAGTTCTTCCCCCGGAGCCACCCAGCCATGAATGCATTCGACATGATCATCAACTTCTTCAAGCAGGGCGGGGCATTCCTGTACCCCATCGCTGCCGTCTTCACGCTCGGCCTGGCCATCGCCGTCGAGCGATTCGTCTACCTGACTCGAGTTGCCAAGGGAAACAAGCGACTGTGGGCCGAACTCGCACCGCTCATCCAGGCCGGCAACTTCCGCAAGGCCATGGAGGTCGCCGACAGCACCGACTCGGCGCTCTCGACAATCATGCGCTACGGCATGTCCCGCATCTCGACCGCGCGCCGTCGCGAGGACATCGAGAAGGCGATGGAGGAAAGCCTCATCGAGGTGATTCCGCGCCTCGAGAAGCGCACGCACTACCTTGCCACGCTGGCCAACATCGGCATGCTGATGGGCCTGCTCGGCACCGTGATCGGCCTGATCAACGCGTTTGCCGCGGTCGCAGCGGTCAATCCGGCCGAGAAGGCCGCGTTGCTCTCGGCCAGCATCTCGGTCGCGATGAACAACACGGCGCTCGGCCTCGGCCTCGCGATCAGCCTGCTGCTGTGCCACATGTACCTCGAGACCAAGACCACGGAACTCGTGGACAGCCTGGAAGTCGCCACGGTCAAGTTCCTGAACACAGTGACCGAGCGCCGACGCGAAGTGCCACGCCCGGTTGCAGGGAGCCAGGCTGCCGCCAGGATTCTCGAAACCGATGAGCTGCGAGGGGCCGCACGGGCATGAGGAGCTCCACGCTAGCGCGCCGCCAGCAGCGCAATCATGCGCGCTACCGTGGCCGCAACGACCTGACCATCGTGCCGATGCTGGACGTGATGGTGATCCTCACGTTCTTCCTGATCTTCACGGCGGTCTTTTCGAAGACCAGCATCCTCGAGGTTCACCTGCCTGGCCCGGGGGCCAGCGCGGTGGACCAGGTGCCAAGCCTCGAACTGGAGGTCATCGTGCGGCGCAGCGGCCTCGAGGTGGCGGACCGCAACAGCGGCGTGCTCACCAGCGTGCCGGTGACCGCGAGCGGACAGGACGTGGTCCGGCTTTCCGCCTACCTGCAGGAACTGAAGACGCGCTTCCCGGAAAAGTCGAACGCCACGCTGCTGGTGGACGAGGACGTGGACTACGACACCATCGTGCAGGTGATGGACGCGGTGCGGGTGCGCCAGAGTTCTGACGGGGCCAAGGTCGCGCGCACCGAGCTGTTTCCGCAGATTTCACTTGGAGACGCCCCGACATGATCCGCACCGGACTGAAGCGCCACGCGCGCCACGGCAAGGGCGGCGGTGGGGGGCATGGCTCCCTCACGCTGATCCCCATGATCGACATGCTGATGATCATGGTCGTGTACCTGCTGGTGCACTCGGCCGACACGGATATCCTGCCCAACACGCGCAACATCTCGATTCCACATTCGGTCTCCGAGCTGAAGCCGCGCGAGGCCATGGTGGTCACGGTCACGCGCGACATGCTGTACGTCAACGGCGAGGCCGTGGTTTCCATCGCCGAGCTGGGCAGCTCGCCGGAACCGGTCGTGGAGCAGTTGCGGGCCGCACTTGATCGCCAGGCCGACAACCTGCTGGGCGGTGATGGTGAGCAGCGCGAGGTGACGGTGATGGCCGAGAAGTCACTCCCGTACGCGGTGCTGCGCAAGGTCGTCGCGAGTTGCTCGGCGGCCGACTACAGCAAGGTCTCGCTCGCCGTCGTCGAACGCGAACAGGCGCTCGCCGCGAGCGCCCCGGTTTCAGGGTGAATACAGCATGAGCGCCACGATCGTCAGCAATTTTCGTGTCTTTGAGCTGCCGTGGACGCCGTCCGAGGCCGAGGAGCGCCGGCTGCGGCGCGTGCTGGGCGCGGCACTGGGAATATTCATCGGCATCGGTATCGTGGTTCCGCTGCTGCCGGAGCGTCCGCGGCCGCAGACGATGGCACCCGCCGTGCCCGAACGAATCGTCGAATTCATCTTGGAGCGCCCGAAGCCGAAGCCGGAACCAAAGGTCGAGGTGACGCCGCCGAAGCCGGTGGTCACGCCCACCATTGAAAGGCCCGCACCGGTGCGCGCGCCGGCAGTCGAGGCAAAACCGGTTCCGGATCCGCGCAAGAAGGCTGCGTCGGCGGGCCTGCTGGCGCTGTCCGACCAGCTCGCGGAACTGCGCGACATGAACGTGGATTCTCCGACAGACGCGAAGCCGCTCAATGCGGGCGTGGGCGAGAAGACCCGGGTCGATCGGGCCCTGCTGACCGCCCGGGTCGGCGAGGGAAGTGGCGGCATCACTGTGGGCAAGGCGAGCAGCGGCTTCGGGGGTGGGTCCACCGGGCTCAAGGGCGTGACGACTGCCAAGGTCTCGTCAGGAGTGGATGCCGGTTCGGGCGTCGAGGCCCAGCGTACCGGGCACAGCAGCAAGGCAGCCCGCACGCGTGAGGAAATCGAGCTCGTATTCGACCGCAACAAGTCCGCGATCTATTCGATCTACAGCCGTGCGTTGCGCGACAATCCCGCGCTGCAGGGCAAGGTCGTGCTCGAAGTTACCATTGCCCCGTCCGGCGAGGTCACCGGCTGCAGGATCGTATCCAGCGACCTGGGTGATGCCGACCTCGAGCGCAAGCTGGTCGCCCGGGTGAAAATGTTCCGGTTTGAGTCGCGCGACGTGGCAACCATGACGACGACCAAGCCCATCGAGTTCTTCCCGGCCTGACCACGGCTGGCGGCGCCCCGGTTGCCCGTCCGGCAGCCTCGGACATGACGAAATAACCAGGCGGCCTTTCCTAACAGGCACCTTAAGTCCCTAGCATCCCCCTGGACACTGTTCCGAGGCGATGCCATGGCTGCCAATTCCTCCGCCGTACCCCTGGGCCCGCTCGACAGCGAGCGCAGCGGGCTATTGCTGCGGGTGGTCGACGGGCTCGAGCCATCGTCGCTGCACTGGCTGTCGGGATTTGCGGCAGGCGTGGCCCACGCGCGGTCGCAGGCGGCGGGCGTGCTGGCCGGGGAACTCCCGTTGCCCGCAGTGCCTGAGGCCACCAGACAGGAGCCAGCGGCCCGGCTGGCTGTGGTGTACGGATCCCAGACCGGTAACGGCAAGCGTATTGCGGATCGGCTGGGGCGCGCAGCCGAGGCGGCTGGCCTCGCGGTGCGCGTGTACGCCGCACGTGATTACCCGCTCAGGGACCTGGCGAAAGAGCGGTTCCTCACGATCGTGATGAGCACGCACGGCGACGGCGATCCGCCGGATGACGCGCGTTCATTCCACGAGCACATTACCGGCAAGCGCGCGCCTCGGCTCGAGAACCTCGCCTATTCAGTGCTGGCCCTCGGCGACTCGAGCTACCCGAAGTTCTGCGAGACCGGTCGTCAACTCGACGAGAGGCTCGAGTCGCTCGGCGCGCGACGCCTGTTGCCGCGTGTCGACTGCGACCTGGACTACGAGCGGCCGGCCGGTGCCTGGCTCGAACAGCTGGTAGAGGCAGCCCGCGATGGCATGGGAATCCAGCAACCTGCAAACGTCACGCGCCTGCGTCCGCCGCAGGCCGAGCCGCAGTACAGCCGCGAGCGGCCATTCACCGCAACGGTACTCGAAAACCAGCGCATTACCGGCAGGACAGCCACCAAGGACGTCCGCCATGTCGAGATCTCGCTCGAGGGGTCGGGGCTGCGCTACCAACCAGGCGATGCGCTCGGCGTCTGGCACGACAATCCGCCGGAGGTCGTTGATGGCGTGCTGGCCGCGGCCGGCCTGCCGGGCGACCAGATGGTTACCGGGGACGGGAAAGTTGCCTCGTTGCGGCAGTGGCTCACGACGGCCCGCGAGATCACGCGCCTGACCCGGCCGTTCCTCATCGAACATGCGCGGCGCTCGGCAGACGCGGGACTCGCCGAGGCCCTGTCGCCCGGGCACGAGACACGCCTGCGCGACATTCTCAAGAACATGCAGGTCGCCGACGTGCTCAGGTCGTGGCCCGCGCCGTGGACGGCTGAGGCACTCGTGCAGGCGCTACGGCCGATTGCGCCGCGCCTGTATTCGATCGCGTCGAGCCAGGAATCCGTCGGCGACGAGGTCCACGTAGCGGTGGCGGTCATCGACTACGAGTCCGGCGGCGAGCGCCGCCACGGCGCTGCGTCGACGCACCTCGCGGGCCTGACGGGTGACGAGGCGACGGTGCGCGTATTCGTCGAACCGAATGATCGCTTCCGCCTGCCCGCAGACCCCTCGCGCGACGTGATCATGATCGGTCCGGGGACCGGCGTGGCGCCGTACCGAGGCTTCCTTCAGCAGCGCGAAGCGCAGGCTGCCACCGGCCGCAACTGGCTCGTGTTTGGCGCAAGGCATTTCGACAGCGAATTCCTCTACCAGGCCGAGTGGCAGGACGCCATGCGCAAGGGCCTGCTGCACAGGGTAGACCTTGCTTTCTCGCGGGATCGCAGCGGGCGCAGCTATGTGCAGGACAGGCTGCGCGAGGCAGGCGCCGATCTCTACGCCTGGCTCGAGCGTGGCGCGAGCATCTACGTCTGCGGCGATGCGGAGCGCATGGCGCCGGACGTGCACGCCGCACTGGTGGATATCGCAGAGGCGCACGGTGGCCTCGACCGCGACGGCGCCGAAGCCTGGCTGCGTGCGCTGTCAGATGAACGCCGCTACCTCAGGGACGTGTACTGACCATGGCCGAGCTGACACCCATCGAGCGCGTCAAGAACGAGAGCCGGTTGCTGCGCGGCACGATTGTCGAAAGCCTCGCCGATCCCCTGACCGGGGCGATCCGCGAGGATGACACCGCGTTGATCAAGTTCCACGGAAGCTACCAGCAGGACGATCGCGACCTGCGCGACGAGCGGCGTCGCCAGAAGCTCGAACCTGCATACAGCTTCATGATCCGTACGCGCCTGCCCGGCGGCGTGTGCACGCCGGCACAGTGGCTGGCGCTGGACGAGATTGCCACACGCCATGGCAATGGCACGCTCAGGCTCACCACGCGCCAGGCATTCCAGTTCCACGGCGTGATCAAGACCGAGCTGAAGACCACCATGGCCGCGATAAACGCGACCCTGATCGACACGATCGCGGCCTGCGGCGACGTGAACCGCAATGTGCTGGCGAGCGCGAACCCGGTGGACTCCGGTGCGCATGCTGCGGCCTACGAATGGGCGAAGCGACTGTCGGAGCACCTGCTGCCCCGCACTCGTGCTTACCACGAGATCTGGCTGGACGGTGCCAAGGTCGAGGGCAGCCCGGAAGTCGAGCCGATCTACGGTCCAGGCTATCTGCCGCGCAAGTTCAAGGCCGCGATCGTCGTGCCGCCGGTGAACGACGTGGACGTATTCGCCCACGACCTCGGCTTCATCGCGATCATCGAGGCCGGGGAACTGGTCGGGTTCAACGTCACCGTCGGCGGCGGCATGGGTACCACGCACGGCGAGGCCGCGACCTACCCGCGACTCGCCGACGTCGTCGGTTTCGTACGGCCCGAACAGCTGCTGGCCGTTGCGGAGTCGGTGGTCACGACCCAGCGCGATTTTGGCGATCGCACGAATCGCAGGCATGCGCGACTCAAGTACACGATCGACGCGCGCGGACTCGACTGGTTCGTCGCGGAAATCACGCGGCGGCAGGGATTTGCGCTCGAACCGGCACGGCCATTCGAATTTACGACCAGCGGTGACCGCTTCGGATGGACCGAGGGACTCGACGGCCGCTGGCACCTGACGCTGCGCATCGAGTCTGGCCGCATCGCCGACAGCGCGTCCGGCGCGAAGCTCACGGGCTTGCGCGAGATTGCCCGCGTGCACCGCGGGGACTTCCGCCTGACGCCGAACCAGAACCTGGTCATTGCAAACGTCGATGGGTCCGCGCGTGCGCTCATCGACGCACTTGTCGTGCGCCACGGGCTCGACGCGCATGTCCGGACGACTCCGCTGCGTCGCGATGCGCTCGCCTGCGTGGCGCTCCCCACCTGCAGCCTTGCGATGGCGGAGGCGGAGCGCTACCTGCCGTCGCTGGTGCGTGAGGTGGAGGCACGCCTCGCGGTGCACGGCCTGCGCGAGGAGCCGATCACGCTGCGCATCACGGGTTGCCCGAACGGCTGCGCACGGCCATTCCTTGCCGAGATTGCGCTGGTTGGCAAGGCGCCCGGCCGTTACAACCTCTACCTCGGTGGCGATGGCCGGGGCCAGCGGCTCAACGTGTTGCACCTGGAGAATGTCGACGAAGGCGAGATTCTTGGCGCGCTGGATTCGGCATTCGCGAGATTTGCGTCGGAGCGCGAGCCGGGCGAGCGCTTCGGCGACTTCAGCTGGCGCGCCGGCCTCGTAAACGCGCCGATGCGGGCAGTGACGGCATGACTGCGCCGACTTTCGATGCCGATCGGGCGCGGGCTGATTCAGCGTACCTTGACCGGGTGAATCGGGCGCTCGAACGCATGGACGCCGGGCAGCGAGTGCAGTGGGGGCTCGCCCACCTTCCCGGCCGGCACGCGCTCACCTCGAGCTTCGGTGCCCAGGCGGCCGTGTCGCTGCATCTTGTGAGCAGCCTCGCGCCCGATATACCCGTCATCCTGGTCGATACGGGATACCTGTTTCCGGAAACCTACCGATTCGTGGACGAGCTCGTGGTTCGGCTGGGGCTGAACCTGAAGGTGTACCAGCCTGCCATGTCGCCAGCCTGGCTCGAGTCGCGGCATGGCCGGCTGTGGGAGCAGGGCGCGGACGGCATCGATCGCTACAACGAGTTACGCAAGGGCGAGCCGATGCAGCGGGCGCTCGCTGAACTCGATGTCGGCAGCTGGTTCGCGGGCCTGCGCCGACAGCAGGCGCGTTCGCGAAGCGGCATCCAGCCGCTCGAGTACCGCAGCGGTCGCTGGAAGTTTCACCCGATCCTCGACTGGACCGATCGCCAGGTATTCCAGTACCTGACCAATCGTGACCTGCCGTACCACCCGCTCTGGCACCGCGGTTACGTCTCCATCGGCGACTGGCACACGACGCGGACCCTGGCAGAGGCGGGCGACGCGGAAGCGACGCGCTTCTTCGGGCTGAAGCGTGAGTGCGGCATCCACGGGCTCGAGGGCTGATGTCGTGAGGTACTTCCCGCTGTTTGCCGACCTCAAGGGTCGCCGTGTGCTGGTGGTTGGCGGTGGCGAGGTGGCCGAGCGCAAGGTACGGCTGCTCCTCGATGCCGGTGCGCAGGTGGACGTCGTTGCGCCGGCGCTGAACGAATGGCTGTCGAAGCGCTCGTTCGCGGGTCCAGGCCCGGACCACGAAACCGGCCTGGAACCGGCGCGGTGCCGGTGGCTGGCGCGGCATTTCGACGCTGCGCAACTGCGGGGCGCGGTGCTGGTCATTGCGGCTACCGATGACCGCAGCGTAAACGCCAGTGTCGCAGCCGCTGCGCACTCGATGTCGATTCTCGCGAACGTGGTCGACGACGCCGAGTTGTCCGGTTTCATCGTCCCGGCCATCGTGGACCGCTCGCCACTGGTGATCGCGATATCGAGCGGCGGCACGGCCCCGGTGCTTGCACGGCTGGTACGGGAGCAGATCGAGGTCCTGTTCGACGAATCCTTCGGTGCGCTGGCGTCGCTGCTGGAGCGCTGGCGGTCGCGCATCAAGGCGGCTTTCCCGGAACTCACAGCCCGGCGGCGGTTCTACGAGACTGCCGTCCGCAGCGCAGCAGGCGGCGCGATGCGGCGCAGGCGGCCCGACGACGCCGACCGGTGGCTCGAGCGGGAAATCGCAAAGCCGGCCGTGGCCGGTGCGGGCTCCGTGGCGATCGTGGGCGCAGGTCCCGGCGACCCCGGCCTGCTGACTTTGAACGCCCTGCGCGCGCTGCAGTCGGCCGACGTGATCCTCCACGACCGGCTGGTGTCAACCGAGGTGCTGGCACTGGCGCGGCGAGATGCCGAATGCATCGAGGTGGGCAAGCAGGCGCACGGCGAATCCGTGACGCAGCAGCACATCAACGCGCTGATGGTTGAGCACGCCGGGTCGGGACGCCGTGTCGTCCGTCTCAAGGGCGGCGATCCGTTCGTGTTCGGTCGCGGCGGCGAGGAACTCGAGTGCCTCGTGGCGCACGGGATTCCGTTCGAGGTCGTGCCCGGCATCACGGCGGCCGTCGCCTGCGGCGCCTATGCGGGCATTCCACTCACGCACCGCGATCATGCCCAGTCGGTGCAGTTCGTCACGGCACACCGTGCAGAGTCGCTTCCTGCACGTGACTGGGACGCTCTCTCCGCGCCGGGGCAGACGCTCTGTTTCTACATGGGCGTGGGCGAACTCGCGTCGCTGGGCGCGAAATTGATCGCCCATGGTCGCGGTGATGACACACCAGTGGCAGTCATCGAGAATGGCTCCCGGCCCGAGCAGCGCGTGACGCTTGCCCGGCTCGCCGAACTCGACGACCTGGCGGCGCGCGGCAGGCTGTGCTCGCCAGCGATGGTGATCGTCGGCGAGGTAGCGTCGTTCGCCGCTGTGCTGCACTGGTACGGGGCCGAACCCAGGCAGTGGGAGGCGCTGCGGCAAGTCGCCTGACTCGAGTCACGGGTCGGCTACATCGACCAGGCTATCTCTGCGAAAACCGCTCGTGGCCTGCCCGGGAAATATCGGTAAGTGCCGAAAGCATAGTCGGCTCGGTCCGCGTATCGAACGTCGAGCGCATTGGTCATGCGCAATGCGGCCGTCCACCTGGGGGCGAAGTGCCAGAGACCGCGCAGGTTCAGGAGCCCGTAGCCCGAGTAACGATGTTCATTGGCCGCATCGAGCCAGTAGTTGCCGACCATCATCCACTCGGCCTCGGCCTCGACAGCTTCGTCCGGTCGCCAGAGGATTCCGAAGCGACCAATCTGGCGTGGGGCGGTGTCCATGTCATTTCCCGCCTTGATGGTCTCGCCACCTTCGACCTGGCGCGAGAAGTCGTACTGGTGGCGCGCGTAGGTGCCGGCGGCGGAAAACTCCAGCGACGACAGGGGTCGCCAGCGAAGCTCGTATTCGACGCCGCGGTGGGTGGTTCGACCGTTCGCGACGTAGTAGCCGTTGGACTCACGGAGGATCACACCGCTGCGGTCCATGTCGTATAGAGCCAGCGCGAATTCGAGCCGCGGCCACGATCCCTTGAGGCCGAGTTCGAGCGAGTCGAGTTCCTCGGGCTTGAGGTCCGCGACCTGCTGTCCGCGCTGAAGGCGGTAAAGCTCGGTCATTTCGGGCGGGCGGAACCCCTGCACCGCCGTCGTGTATGCGACGAGATCGGGCGTGATCTCGTACGACAGCGAGAGCTTTGGGGTCCAGTCGTAGAAGTGGTCGGTGCGATCGGCCGGCCGACTGTACAGGCAGCCGGTGGGAACGCAGGGTGTGCCCTGGTCGTCGGTATTCCCGTCCAGCATCCGGTTGTCGTAGTCGAAGGTGATCCATTCCGCGCGCAGCCCGGCGCCGATACGCAATCGCGACCAGAATCGCCGCTCTGCCTGCACGTACAGCGACTGCACCGACGAGTCGACAGCGTAGTCGTAGTGCAGGCCGGCTGGCCGGATGGCGTTGGCCGGTGGCGAGCCGCCCGTGGTCGGGTCCTCCTGGTACTCCTCGAGCGTTGCGTGGCCGAGCTCGACGTCGGCGCCTGCGATGATCGACCAGTCGCGCAGGTTTCCGAATGTCAGGCTGGTCATCAGGCCGCCGCTTTCCTGCCCGTTTTTTTCGACCGGCTTACCGAGCAGGTAGTGCTGCTGGAATTCCGTGCGCGAACTGCGGAAGTATGGCCGCAGTTCCAGCACGGCACCGCCTGGCACGGATGGTTGCACGAGTCCGGTGAGGCGCAGCGAACTCGCATCCCGATAGGCGCCCGGAGTGGGATTGGACCTCGACAGCTTCAGGCTCTGGTAGGCGTCCTTGCCGGTGATGAATCCGGCGGTGTCCTGGTCGAGGCTGGTGACGGCGAGATCGGCGCGGGCCGGCGCGCCAGCCCAGTTGCCCGCAAGCGTCGCATTCAGCTTTCCCTCCTGGTAACCGGACAGCGCGCGCCAGCCGCCGTCGTTGGCATAGAAGCCGGCCACGCCGACATCCGCGTCCCCGCCCTCGTGTCGTCCCTCGAGTTTCACGCGCCAGTAGTTCGACGGGCCTCCATCCAGGCTCGCGGCCAGCAGCGGCCGCTCCCGAGGCCAGGGCTGCAGCACGTTGACCGTGCCGTGCATCGCATTGGACCCGTAGAGCGCGCTGCCCGGACCGCGCAGCACCTCGACTGCCTGGGCCTGCTCGGTGTTGACCTCGAACAGCACGTTGACGTTGCAGAAGCCCACCGGTCGCACCGGTACGCCGTTCTCGAGAAACAGGAATGCGCCGCATGAACCGGCTCCCGTCAGGACCGGGGAGCGGATGGCGGTCAGGCTTTCCTGCCCGCTGCCCTGCTGGATCATCACGCCGGGAATCCGGTTCAGGATTT
Source organism: uncultured Gammaproteobacteria bacterium (assembly GCA_963793005.1). GTDB lineage: Bacteria > Pseudomonadota > Gammaproteobacteria > Steroidobacterales > Steroidobacteraceae > RPQJ01. The sequence continues at coordinate 841,209 of CAWBYP010000002.1, read as the reverse complement.
CCGCGTGGTGCGTGGCGCCGACCAGCGCGATGGCATCCGGGCCGACCCGGCCGATGCTCAGCGGCACGTCGAGCACGGGTTCCGGCCTGCGCGTCGCGGTGACGACGATTTCCTCCAGCGGCCCGCCGGTCGCGCCTGCTGCGACGATACTGTGTGCCGCGCCGATCGCGCACACGCAGCCGCAAGCCACTCGTCGCCAGGGGCGATGATTGGGGCGGGCTGTGTCCTGCGTCGTCATCGAGAGCCGGTTGCCATGCGGTGCGGATTATCGCCCATGGTCGCGACGGGATGTCGACGCTGCGTTTGCTAGTATCGACAGCGAGGTCTCCGGAGCGATGCAGATGATGATCCGACTCGTGTTGATGGCGGCCGTGGCAATCGGATGCCTGGCCGGTCCTGCAGCGGTCAGCGCGGATGACGCGCCCGCAGAATCCAGCGCAGGGCGTCAGAAGATCGGCCTGGTGCTGAGTGGCGGGGGTGCGCGCGGGGCGGCCCATATCGGGGTCATACGGGCACTGGAGCAGATGCACGTGCCCATCGATGCGGTTGCCGGAACCAGCATGGGTGCGGTCGTCGGCGGGCTCTATGCGGCCGGCCTCAGTGGCGACGAAATCGCCGGCGTGTTCCGCGAACTCGACTGGCAGGACCTGCTGCGTGACCGGGCGCCGCGCAAGGACCTGGTCTACCGTCGCAAGCAGGACGACCGCAGCTTCCTCGCCACAGGAGGACTCGGCATCCGTGCCGACGATGGCGTCGTGCTGCCACTCGGCCTGGTGCAGGGCCAGAAAATCACGCAGGTGCTGCGCAATGCGACGATGGGCGTGGCGGACGTGCAGGACTTCGACAGGCTGCCGACCCCGTTCCGCGGGCTCGCAACCGACCTGGAGAGCGGCGATCCGGTGGTGCTGAGTTCCGGAGACCTCGCCACCGTGCTGCGTGCGAGCATGTCGGCACCCGGCGTGTTTGCCCCCGTGGAGATCGACGGGCGGCTGCTGGTGGACGGGGGGCTGGTGGACAACCTGCCGGTCAACCTGGCGCGCGAGATGGGCGTGGACGTCGTGATCGCCGTGGACGTGAGCTTTCCGCTCGCGAAGCGCAGCGGGCTGGAGACGCCGCTCGACGTGACCAACCAGATGATCGCCATCATGGTCCGGCGTGGCACCGAGGCGTCGCGCGCCGAATTGAAGCCGGGCGATGTGCTGGTCGAGCCGGAGCTCGGGCGCATGACGTCGATCGACTTCACCCGGATGCCACTGGTGCAGGTCGCGGGCGAGGTGGCCGTGCAGAAGCAGCAGGTGCGCCTGGCCGCGCTGGCGCTGCCGCCGCATGACTATGCGGCCTACGTGGCTTCGAGAACCAGGGCTGCCGAACGTGACGTGCAGGTAGCCTTCGTGCGGCCCGCGCCGCACTCGGAGCAGGACGCGGCGCGTATCGAGGCCGTGTTTGGCGACATGGCCGGCAGGCCGCTGGACACGCAGGAACTGAAGCAGAAGGCCTATGGCCAGTACGGGCTCGATCGCTATGAAGCCATCGATTACAAGGTCGTGCGTGACGAAGGACAGCGGGGGCTGGAAATCGACCTGCGCCGCAAGTCATGGGGGCCCAATTTCCTGCGATTCGGCATGAGCATCGAAAGTGACTACGAAGGGGGGACCTACGCGAATGCAGGCGCCAGGTTGCTGATGACCGGTGTGAACAGGCTGGATGGCGAACTGCTGTTCGACGTGCAACTCGGCGAGGATCCGCATTTCCATGCGGAGCTCTTCCAGCCGCTGTCGCTGACCACCGAGTTCTTCGTCGCGCCCGCATTCCACTACGACCTCGAGACGCTGCAGATAGTGGAGGACGGGCAGCGCGTGGCGCAGTACCGAATCCGTGACACGCAGTTCCTGCTGGCCGTCGGCGCGGAGCTTTCGAACTGGGGAGAAGTGCGAGTGGGCATTCGGCGCGGCACAGGCAGCAGCCACGTCATGGTGGGTGAACCGGTCACCCCCGCGGATGATTTCGACCTTGGTGCCGCCTATCTCGAGTTCGGCTACGACAGGCTCGACAGCGCATATTTCCCGCGGCACGGCCAGGCATTTCACGCCAGCTGGCAGGTGGAGAGCGAGGCGCTGGGCGCCAGTGCGAATGCCGATATCGTCGAGGCGAACTGGCTGTTCGCCCGCAGCCGCGAGCGCAACAGCCTGGTAGTGTCGTTGGCAGCCGGGTCGGCGCTCGACAACCGGGTCGTTTCGCCCTCCGAGCTCTTTACGCTGGGCGGGTTCCTGAACCTGTCGGGCCTGCCCCAGGATGCGCTGATCGGCACCCAGTACGGCATCGTCAGGACCATCCTCTACAGGCGAATCAGCCGCGGCGGCACCGGGCTGTTCGAGTTCCCGGCCTACATAGGCGCGTCACTGGAGGCCGGCAACGTCTGGCAGACGAAGCAGGACGTGGACTTCAGCGACCTCAAGTTCGGAGGCAGCGCATTCCTTGCCGCGGAGACGCCGTTCGGCCCGCTATATCTTGCGGCGGGTTTCGCCGAGGGCGATACGGCGTTCTATCTGTTGCTCGGCAAGACGTTCTAGCAGGCACACGGCGGGTTTCACGATAGAATCGCCGCAGGAAACGGAGCGGCTGACGACTCATGGCCACCTGCCACGAACACAATCTGCGTGCCCCGATGCCGGGGGCGCGCCCGTACGGCATCCGGGTGCGGCTGCGCAGCAGCGATCCGTTCAGCAACCTGATGGGCGGCGACTGGCAGCAGGAACACTGGTTCGCGTCGCGTGCCGAACGTGACGGGGCGCTGGCGGGCATGAGTGGCCGTTACCTGTATTTCCGGCCTGGCGACGAACCCTCGCTCGATTTCGAGCGCATCGATCCGCCGACGTCCTAGGCGGGGCCTGGCCGCCCGGTCGTAACGCGCGCGGCGCCAAGGCTGCGGGAGTCCAGTTGATGCAATGGTTTACCACGTACCTGGGCTACGCGGCGGGAGCGCTGCTCGCGATCCTGCCGATCGTCAATCCGCTCGGCGCGGTTCCGCTGGTAATCGCGGTCGCATCGCACCTCCCGGAACAGGAGCGCCTGCGGCAGATCCGCCGCGCGTGCATTTATACGTTCATGTTGATGTCGAGCTTCCTGGTCGCCGGCAGCCTGGTCATGAGTTTCTTCGGGATCTCTATTCCGGGAATGCGGATCGCGGGCGGCATGATCGTCGCGTTCCTCGGTTTCGGGATGCTGTTTCCGGGTGCGGATGCAGGGCGGGGCAAGGTGCCGTCGACCGACGAGATCCGTCACGACATCGCCTTTACGCCGCTTGCGATGCCGGGCCTCAGCGGTCCCGGCACATTTGCAGTGGTGATGAGCCTTTCATCGCAGGCAAGTGCGCGCCAGGGCTGGGACCGCATCGCCGACTTCCTGGGCGTCGCGACCGGCATCCTGCTGGTCGCCGTGATCTCGTGGTCGGTGCTGCGCGCTGCGGAAAAGTTCAACCGCATTCTTGGCGTAACAGGCATGCTGGCCCTGACGCGCCTGATGGGATTCCTGATGATCTGCATCGGCGTGCAGTTCATCATCAACGGACTCGCGGTCGTGCTCGGAGATCCCGCAATGTGGGAGGGGCTGGCGCAGGCCCTGCGGATGCAGCAGGGCTGATTGAAGGTTTCGTGAGCGGAGGATCCAAATGAGTCTGTGGAAATCCAGCAAGTCGGTGTTGCCGGCTGCCGGCGAGGCACTTCCCGGCCGGACGGCAAGAATGCAGGTGCCGGAGCGGCACTTCGTCAATGGCAACCGGCTCGAGCCGCCGTTCCCGGAAGGCATGCAGCTCGCGCTGTTCGGATTGGGCTGTTTCTGGGGCGCGGAGAAGAAATTCTGGATGCTCCCCGGTGTCTACAGCACGTCGGTCGGTTATGCGGCCGGGCAGACACCAAACCCCAGCTATGAGGAAGTGTGCAGTGGCCGCACCGGGCACGGCGAGGTCGTGCGCGTGGTGTTCGATCCGTCGCGCATCGGCTACCGGGACCTGCTCAAGGTGTTCTGGGAATCGCACGATCCGACGCAGGGAATGCGCCAGGGTGGCGACATCGGCACGCAGTATCGATCCGGGATCTATGTAAGCGACGACGGGCAGCGAGGACTCGCCGAGCGCAGCCGTGATTCATACCAGGCGCGGCTCACTGCGGCGGGCCTCGACACGATCACGACCGAGATCCTGCCGGCACCAGAGTTCTTCTACGCCGAGGATTATCACCAGCAGTACCTGGCGAAGAATCCTGACGGCTATTGCGGGCTCGGCGGTTGTGGGGTCGCCTACGTGCCCGAGGTGCCGGTGGACGATCGTCAGATCTGACTGGACTGCGCGATCCCGTAGCAGCGCCCTGTGTTCGATTCCGCGACAGCGGCCCGGAGCCTCGCAGCAGGGACACCTGCCCGGGCTACAGGGCTTCAACCGCTGCGGGATCCTCGACTTCCCGCGGCGGATCAGCGAACAGGACCCGCAGCCGAAGTGCGCGCTTCTCGCTGGGGCTTAGCGCCTCGCGATCGCGGATCACCCTGGCGAGCAGTGCCGGATCGTCCGTGATGATGTTGTCCACGCCGCGCTCAATCATTCGCAGCATCACTTCAGGCGTGTTCACCGTCCAGACGTGGACTTCCTTTCCAGCCGCGTGCGCGCGACGCACGAGAGAAGGGGTTGCCCGCGCCGAGTTCAGGCTGACGAAATCCGCCGGCGTCTTCGCAACGTCTCCCACTGCGGCCGTGACGATCAGGCCGACCTTGAGTCCGGGTTCGATTTCCTTGATCTGACGGAGCGCGGCAGCGTCCAGGGAAGTGATCACGACCTGGTCGACAAAATCCTTCCGGCGGAGCAGGTCGACGACTGCGGGAGCCAGGTCGGGATCCGGTACGTTGTACTTGAGCTCCACGTTGATGTTCATCCGGCCGTTCACCAGGTCAATCACCTGTTCAAGGGTCGGCGGCACCTCGCCAGCGAATGCTGCGTCGTACTTCCGCCCGATGTCGATCGTTGAAAGCTCCGCTGTCGTGAGGCTGCCGAGCGCGCGCGGATCGTCCGCCATCCGCATCAGGTCCCTGTCGTGCAGCACGATTACCGTGCCATCGAGCGCGCGCTGCACGTCGAGCTCGATGTAGTCCGCGCCCGCGTCCATTGCCGCGCGGAATGCAGCCATCGAATTCTCCGGCGCGTGGATCTTCGCGCCACGGTGCGCGGTGATCTCTACCGGCGTGTCCTCGAGCATGCGCGAGGCAACGAACCAGCCGGCTCCAATTGCGACGGCCAGCAGTGCGAGCGTCGCCCAGGCTGCTGGCAGCGCAAGCCGGCGCGAGCGCTGGTCGGGCGCCTCGAGCGGTGGTGCGTCGCGCCAGCGGGCAGAATCGCGCGCCTCGGCATAGAGCCGCGTGACCAGGAACTGATGCCCGCCGAGCAGCAAGCTGCTGTACAGGAAGCCACTCAGGAGGGTCACCACGGTGAACAGCATCACCATCGGCAGCACGCGGCCGAAGTCGATGGCGGCCCAATCGAGGGCGGCAGCCGACAACTGGCGTCCGAGCCAGGCGGCCGCAAATCCGAGGGCCAGCATCAGGGCCCACAATAGGCGTGACGCGGGTGATGATCTGTCCGAGCCTGCCCTTGGTCAGGCGCTCGCTCTCTGCAATGGCTTTACGCGGCGATGCCTTCTCGAAGACCAGTTGCGGTACGGCGAAGATCCAGCGCGCCGACTGCCAGATTGCGACGCACGCATAGCCGACTCCGAGCACCTCGGCGACGACCAGAGCGCGCTTCCACTCCGGTGGCTGACCGGCCAGGTAGTAGTTGATGTCCTGTTCGCGCAGCGTCGTGAACCACACCAGGCCGATCACGGCGAGGAACGGCAACGCGATCAGCAGCAGACGCAGGAATACCCGTGCACCAAGCGCGATCAATGCCGGCAGCCGCTGCAGCACCATGGCGACCGTGGCAAGTACCGTGGTCGGCCGGCGTGCGATGGCGTGGCCAGAGATCCAGCTCTGGCCCGCGAACTCCGCCAGCAACAGTCCGATCGCAATCGCTGCGACGAACAGCAGCGAACAACGCCCCCGATCGGTGACAGCGCGTAGCCGGCCAGGTCGAAATTCGTGACGACCGACTCGCCAGTGGCGGCGACTAGCCGGTGCGCAATAAAGGTCGCCAGCGGTCCGAAGATCGCGATCCCGAGTGCCTGCATCAGTAAGTGAAAGCCGATCGACTGCTTCCACCGAAGTCGGAAATCCCTGCCGGCGCGCCAGTAGAGGCTGTCGTCCAAGGCAATCCTCCCCTTGGGTTTCGCCCGACTCACTCGCCCACAGCCACCGGATATCCCAGGTCGACCCAGTTGCTGCCGAAGTCGTACTCGAGATACAGGACTTTCACCCCGGTGAATCCGAGCCGCTGGAGTGCTGCGTACGCGCCGCCGATGTTCCGGCAATGATCCCAGGGGCAGCAGCCGCAGTAGATGACAATCGGCGTATCCCGCGGCAGCTTCGCAACGCGGCTGCGCAGTGCCTCGAGGCCCTCGTCTTCCTCACCCGGACCAACATATTCCGAGCCCGGTATGTGCGCCTGGACGTAGAGCACGTGCGCCCCGACCTGCAGCACCAGCGGCTTCCGTTGCGACGAGGACTCGAGTATCGCAACCAGCGCTGCAGGCTGGATCAGGTCCGATTCAGGGATCGTCGCGGCCTGCACGTAGGTGTAGCCGGCCCAGGCGGGTGGCGACGCGACCGTACCCGCGCAGAGCGCTGCGAGTACCAGCACACCGGCCCTGGTCACCAGGAAATAGCGCGAGTCGATGGTCATGGGCAAGACAATGCAGCTCCTTCGTCGCCGCGGTTCATTTCGGGAGATTGTAACCACACTGAGTAAGTGTCGTCGGCGATCGCGCGGCCTCGGAGGGGTCGCGCGCCTATTCGCCACGGGTCATGCAATTCACCACCGGCCCCAGAAAGGCCCACAATGGTTGCCCTGACTTGGAACCGTGCGGGGAGTCGTATGAACAAGCAGGATCTTCAACATAGCGAACCGGAACTGGATGCCCGCGTTTCGCAGGCCGATATTCCGCAGGTCTACGACAGGATCGCCGGCGTCTACGACATCTGGGGCCGGCTCACTGAGTCTCGCGCGACGGCGCGGGCGATCGAGCTTGCTGCCATTGAGGACGGCCAGTCGATCCTGGAGGTGGCCGTCGGCACCGGGGTGGCGTTCCGCGAGATCCTGGAGAGAAATCCTCACGGGCAGAACGTCGGGATCGATCTCTCACCCGGAATGCTGGCCAGGGCCAGGTCACGCATGCGCGACGTGTCCGGCGTGGACTACCGGCTGGAACCTGGGACGGCCTTCGATCTTCCCGTGTCGGCGGATTCGATCGATATCCTGTTCAACAGCTACATGTTCGATCTCATTCCTGGCGCCGACATGGACCGGGTGCTGGAAGAATTCAGGCGCGCCCTGAAGCCCGGTGGCCGGCTGGTGCTGGTGAACATGGCCCGCGGCGAATCGCGGGCAAGCAGGATCTATGAAGCCATCTACAGGTTGTCGCCCAGGGCCCTGGGCGGCTGTCGCGGAGTGCAGATGGCGGACAGGCTGCGGCAACACGGTTTCGTCGTCGACGCCAGGGAATACCATCAACAGATGTTGTTTCCGTCGGAGGTGGTCCTGGCACGGAAGAGTGCCTGAGTCTGTTCGATACTGGATACGGGGGAAGCCATGGCTGGACTGGAAGCACATTACTCGGCAAGCGACATCGAGGCGCGAATCCTTGCGGCCTTGCGCACGGCAGGACTGGATCCCGAACAGCGGCTGGCGCCCGAAAAACTAGCGCCTCTCGATCATTTTCACACTGGGGGGCTGCGCGCTTCGCGCGAGCTGCTGGAACTGGCGCAGATTCGGCCGCAGGACCGGGTTCTCGACATTGGCGCCGGGCTTGCCGGGCCGGCACGAACGCTCGCGTCCGAGATCGGCTGCCGCGTCGATTGCGTCGAGCTGTCGCCCGACTATTGCGCCGGCGCGACGCTGTTGAACCGGCTGACCGGCCTCGATGACCGGATTGCCGTGCACCAGGTGAGCGCGCTGGAGCTGCCATTCCCGGACGGATCATTTGACGTCATCTGGATGCAGAACGTCGGCATGAATATCGCGGACAAGCGCGGGCTGTACACCGAGATGCACAGGGTCCTGAGGCCCGGCGGGCGGTTCGCCTTCCAGGAAATGGCCGCCGGAAGCGAGCCAGCCTCGCATTTCCCTCTCCCGTGGGCGACTGACCCGGCCGACAACTGCCTGGTTTCGGCCGATGAGATGCGGACGGTGCTTGGCGAGTGCGGATTCGTAGTCGGTGTTTTCGAAGACACCAGTGACGAACACCTGGGCAGGTCGGTGGCTAACGCCACGCCCGCCGCGCCCGGGCAACTGGGGCTTTCGGTGTTCGTCGACAACCTTGGCCAGAAGGCGGCGAATGCGCGGCGCAGCCTCGAGGAAGGCCAGGTGCGGCTGGTCCGGGGCGTCTTCCGGCGCTGAAACGGTCAGTTCGGCGGCGGCGCGCCCGGTGCCGGGTCTTCCATCGGAAAGGTCTGCACCGGGGCGTTCGACGCGTCGTTCCCGGCAGGCGCCGCCGCGCTTGCAGCCGGCGCAGTCGCTGCCGGCGCCGGGGCTGGAGCTTCGGCCGAAGCTGCCTCGCTGGTTGCGTGCTCCAGCGCTGCCTTGAATGCGAGCGCTGCCGCCGGAGGTGTTCCGGTCTGGCCCGCGAGGATCTGTGAGGCGAGGATGCCTGTCACGCCGTATGCGGTTTCGTCGGCACCGTCATCGACCGCGAGCACGGTGCCTTCCAGCGAGATGCCGGCGAAGACGCCCTCGCTGCGCGAGTAGGACAGTATCTGGGACTTGAACATGGGGTCCGTGTTCGCGGAGGCCGTGCGACCCACCGGCCCGGCAGCCACGCTGGCGTCTGCGCCGAGTATGAATTTCCCACCGCTGATGCCCTCGACGGTCTTGCGCGACATCAGCACCAGCACGACGTCGGTCATCTGCATGCCGAACTGGAATCCGAAGCTTCCGCCGTAAAGATTGAGGAATACCGGGTTGCTCCAGCTGCCGTCCGGGTTCCGCACCGCCATGACGCCACGTCCGCCACGCCCGCCGCCCATCACGGCCATTTCAAAGACCCTGGGTACGACCACGATTCCGTAGGCTCTTTCGAGCATCCAGCCAGGGATCGCCTGCTCGGAGATGCCGGTAAAGCTCTCGAAGACGGCGCGTGAGTCGTCGAGGCGTTTGTCGGTCTTCGCGTCCGCCAGCGCGGCGGGGCTCCCGAGCGCAAGGGTCAGGGCGATGGCAAGCAGCGCGGTAAATCTCTGCATTTTCACTCTATGGAGTCGGTGGAATGACGGTTGGACTTTAACAGAATACGGAAGTTCGTTTCGACGCTCTCGAGCCCGCTCAGGCGGCACCGCGGTCGCGCAGGGCCGCGATCTCGGCATCGGAGTAGCCCACCTGGCGGAGCAGCTCGTCGGTGTGCTCACCGAGCGCGGGCGCGGGACGTGCAGGCAGCCGGTCGCCGTCCAGCTTGATAGGGTTCGCGAGTACCCGGAAATCGGCTCGCGAAGGGTGCGGCAGCGACCTCACCATCCCGACCGAGTGGGCGTATGGGTTGTCGAGCGCCTGCGGCAGGTCGTAGACAGGGGCGGCGGGTAGCACTCCCTGCAATCGGTCCAGCCACTGCCGCGTCGTTCCGCGCAGGAATTCTTCGTCGAGCACGCGGGTCAGTTCATCGCGGTTCTGTCGCCGGTCGCCCGCGGTGGCGAAGCGCGGGTCGGCGGCCAGGTCCGTGCGGCCCAGTCGATCGACCAGTGACTGCCAGAACTTGTCGGTCATGCACATCACGAATATCCAGCCGTCCCCGGTCCGGAACAGCTGCACCGGCACGGCCGACGGATGAGAGCTGCGGGGCATCCGCTCGGTGCGATGTCCCTCGTTGAGGTACCAGTTGCCCGGGTAGGTGAGCTGGTGCAGCGCCACGTCGAACAGTGACACGTCCACATCGCCACCCCGCCCAGTCTTCATCACGCCGATCAGCGAGGCGAGCACCGCTACGGCCGTCGTGATGCCGGTCATGAAGTCCACGATCGACAGGCCCATGCGGGCGGGAGGCGTACCGGGCTCGCCCGTGAGGTGCAGGTAGCCGGCCTCAGCCTGCATCAGGTAGTCGTAGCCGGGCCAGCCGCGGCGTTCGTTGTCGCGCCCGTAGGCGGAGAGGTGGGCACAGACGATCCTCGGACATGCCGGGCCAAGGCTCGCGTAGTCCAGGCCGAGCCTCTCCGGCTGGTCGCCACGCAGGTTGTTCATCACGACGTCTGCGGTGGCCACCAGCCTGCGAAATGCCTGCTGGCCCTCGGTGAGCTTCAGGTTGAGCGTCACGCTCTTCTTGTTCAGGTTGAAAGTCTGGAAGAAGTGGCTGTCGTGCTCGCCAAGGAAGAACGGCCCCATGCCGCGAGTGGCGTCCCCGCCCTGGTCGCGGTTCTCGATCTTTATGACCTCCGCACCGAGGTCGGCGAGATACAGCGAGCCGAATGGTCCCGCTCCGAAATTCTCGAGGGTGAGGATCCTGATGCCGGCAAGGGGCAGGGCGGTGGTCAAGTGATGGTCCTCTCGACAGTCCGGCACTCGATCGCCGGGTCCTCGATCATAATGCGCCGCGGTCCTGTGGCTGCGCATCTGCAAATGAGTGCGACGCCGACTCTGCTACGATTCGCCACAGTAGCATCGTCAATGCCGGCCTGTGGCCGAGTGACCACCGACCTTCCTCAACCAGAATATTCGAACCAATCCGCCGGTCATGGCTCGCAGAGGGATCATTTTTCCGACCAAGGACGCGGCGCTGCGCGACGACGTGCACGTGCTGGGCCAGCTGGTTGGCGATGTCCTCAGGGACCAGTGCGGTGATGCGCTGTTCAAGATGGTCGATGGCGACCGGAAGGCTGCCATCGCCCGCAGGCAAGGCTCTGCGGAGGCTTCGGTCGAGCTCGTCGTGCGCACCCAGGGGCGGCCCGCACCGAAGGTGCGGGAACTGATCCGTGCGTTCACCACCTGGTTCCAGGTAGTGAACACGGCCGAAAAAGTGCACCGGGTACGCCGTCGCCGGCAATACGTCAGCGACGGCAGCGGCGCCCAGCCGGGTGGGCTCGAGGCGTGCTTCGCCGGCCTGCGGGAGCGCGGCATGACGCTGGACGACGTGCTGGCGCTCCTCGGCCGGGTTCGCTTTGCACCGGTTTTCACGGCACACCCTACGGAGTCCACGCGCAGGACGCTGCTGCGACAGCAGCAGCGAATTGCGCGATTGATGCTCGATGGCCTCGACCCGTCCCGCACGCCGGGCGAGCGTCGCATTTGCGTCGAGCGCCTGCGCACGGAAATCACCACCGGTTGGCAGACGGCAGACAACTCGCGGGAACGCCTGACTGTGGCAGATGAGCGCGAGCACGTTCTGTTCTTCATCGTAGAGGTGATCTACGAGGTGATACCAGCCTTCTACGAGCAGCTCGATGCAGCACTCGTCGCCGTGTTTGGCGCTGCGGCAGAGGGCGTCGAGGCGCCCATCCTGCTCAGCTTCGGTTCGTGGGTCGGCGGCGACATGGACGGTCATCCCGACGTGCATGCCAAGACGATCCGCGAGAGCTGTAATCGCCACCACCAGCTGATCGTGAACCAGTACTTCAAGGAAGCCCGTGTGCTGGCGGAAAAGCTCAGCCAGAGCGAGAACCGGATCGGTTACGATCCCGCGATCGATGCCCAGATCGAGGCCTACCGGACCCTGCTGCCGGGAGCCCGGGCCTCGACCCCCGCCCGCCACGACCGAATGCCGTACCGCGTGCTGCTCGGGCAGATCGCCGAGCGCCTGCGGGCAACCTATGACGGTCGATCCGGCCAGTACGATCGCGTGGAGCAACTGGAGGACGACCTGGAACTGGTGGCCCGCAGCCTGGCTGCAAACCGCGGGCAGTACGCCGGGCTCTTCCATGTGCGACGCATGTTGCGGCGGGTTCGAACCTTCGGCTTCCACCTCGCGACGCTGGACGTGCGCCAGAACGCGCAGGTACACCGCGAAATCGTCGGAAATGCGCTGGGTTACCCGGAATGGGGATCCCGGTCCGCGGAAGAACGCGCGGCGCGCCTGTCCGCCGCCCTGTCCTGCGACGAGTCGCCGGTCCAGGACGCGGGACCGGGCGGCAAGCGGGCGCTGTGGGTGTTCGAGGCGATGGAGTTCTGCAGGAACCGCTTCGGGCCCTGGGCGGTTGGATCCTACGTGGTGAGCATGGCGCACGACGAGGACGACGTGCTGTCCGTGCTGCTGCTCGCCCGCTGGGCGGGCATGGTATCCGGGGCAGGGGAACAGGTGCCGTTGGACGTCGCGCCGCTGTTCGAGTCCGCCGCCGCCCTCGAGCACGCGGGGGAAATCGTCGCGAGGCTGCTCGCCAATCCGGTTTACCGTGCGCACCTGGCGGCGCGTGGCGACCGGCAGGTCGTGATGCTCGGCTATTCGGACAGCAACAAGTCAGCCGGTGTCGTTGCGTCGCGGTGGGCGTTGTTCACGGCCCAGGAGGCAATGGCCGCGGCATGCGATGCCGCGGGCGTGCAGTTGCAGGTGTTCCACGGCCGGGGCGGTTCGACCAGTCGCGGCAGCGGGCGCGACGAGGCACTGGTTCGCAGCCAGCCGGCGGCCGCCATGCGGGGCACGCTGCGTGCCACTGAGCAGGGCGAGAACATCAACGATCGCTATGGTCTCCGGCCGATCGCGTTGCGCAGCTTCGAGCAGGTCGTGAGCGCAGTGGCGCTGGTCACGGCCGGGGTCCACGATGCGGATTCGGTCGACCCCAGGTGGCGCGAGGTGATGGGTTTCCTCGCCGAGGCGAGTCGAGCCAGGTACCGCTCGATGGTCCATGACGATCCCGCCTTCGTCGAATACTTCCAGTTGGTCACGCCGGTGGACGTCGTCCAACGCATGCAGATCGGCTCGCGGCCGCTTTCACGAGCCGCCGAGGGTGGTATCGAGTCCCTGCGTCCAATCCCCTGGGCCTTCGCCTGGTCGCAGAGCCGGCACATGTTGCCCGGCTGGTTCGGCGCCGGCACGTCGTTGCAGAAGGCTGCGGAGCGCTTCGGGTCCACGATACTGGGCGAAATGTACGCCGGCTGGCCGGTGTTCGAGTCGCTGGTCGATGACGTCGAGATGACGCTGGCGCGAGCCGACATGGGAATTGCCCGCATCTACGATCAACTGGCTCATGCCGATCACGATCGGTTCGCAGGTACGATCAAGTCGGCGTTCAAGTTGAGCGAGGAGCAGGTGCTCGCGGTCCGGGGAGGCAGTCAATTGCTGGATTCGGAGCCCACGCTGCTGCGGTCAATTCGACTGAGGAACCCGTACGTCGATCCGCTGCACCTCGCGCAGGTCGATCTGCTGCGGCGCTGGCGGGACACCGAGCGCCAGGACCGGGAACTGCTCGAAGCGCTGGTCGCTTCCGTGAATGGCATCTCCCACGGCCTGCAGGGGTCGGGCTGACTGCAGGTTTCCCTTGTTGACTGGGGCGTGACGCTACACTAGCGTCCGAATCGATAGCCGGAGTGGCGCGGCAGTTTCCGCGGCACCTTACACACGAGGGGTTTTCCATGGCAGCGAAGAAGAAGGCGCGTCGCACGACGCATCGCAGCAGCAAGGGTACGAAGCTCTATGCCAAGCGTGACGCCAAGGGGCGCATTACAGACATCCAGACCTACAAGCGTGCGCATTCGGCTGACCTGAAGCGCAAATCGAAGAAGGAAACCGCCAGGAAGAAGGCTGCAGCCAAGAAGAAGGCACCGGCAAAGAAGAAGGCGCCGGCAAAGAAGAAGGTCGTGGCCAAGCGTGTCGTAAAGGCGAAGAGCCGCCTCGCGACGATGAAGGCTGCGATCCGCAAGGCCTTCAAGAAGGCTCCGGCACGAGCGAAGAAGCAGGCTGCCGCCGCGCGCGCCGCGGTTCGCAAGGCGCCGAAGAAGGCGAAGGCTGCGGTCAGGAGGGCCGAGCGGAACATCTCGAGGTCAGCCGCCAAGGCCGAGCGGAACATCTCGAGGTCAGCTGCCAAGGCCGAGAAGAGCGTTGCGAGGACGGTGAAGGCCGTCAAGAAGATGCCGCCCAAGGCGCAGAAGGCCGTGGTGAAGGCCGAGAAGAAGGTCGAGAAAAAGGTTGCGAAGACGGTGAAGGCCGTCAAGAAGCAGGCTGCCGCAACAGTGAAGCAGGCGGAAGCGGGCATGGCCAAGGCGCAGCAGACGGCAGAGAAATCAGCCGGGGCGGTCGTGGACCAGGCCAGGGACCTGTTCAAGAAGGCAAGCGACGCGGTCGACAACCTGGTGGAGAACGAGCTGCCGGGATATTCGCCGTTCGAAAAGAAGTAACGCGACAACGCAGGGTTGCGGGCGCCAGCGCGGCGCTGAGGAAAGCCCTGGGGCCATCGGTCCCGGGGCTTTTCTTTTGAGGCTTCCCGGTCGGCCTCAGGATGGCTGCTACCGGCCGCGCTTGATCATGTGGCTGGAACTGCATCGCGTGAAATGCAGCGGGAAATGGATCGCGGACTCGCAGCATTCGCCCTGGATCTGCGCGTAGCGCGGGTCCCAGGGCATGACGACATGGGCTGCATCCGCGGACAATTCGATCCTCGGCATCACCGGTGGCGTTGCCCGACCGGTTTCTGCGACCAGCATCGCACTCAGTGAGCCCCGGCGCCGATGGCAATCGGCGAGGTCCTCGAGAGTGAGCAGCGTGGGCGGGACGAGCCGGATCTCACCCTGCTCAAGTGAGGCCGTCGCCCTGGATGCCTCGACCCATGCATGTTCGGTCAGTTCCGAGAGGTCTGCGCTGGCTTCCTGGCCTGGCGGCACGCTCGCGACGAAGAACCGGGTATCGAAGCGTTTCGGCTCGACCGACGGTGTGATCCAGTGCGACCAGTAGACCAGCTGCCGCGTGTCGAGAAACAAGTCCTCGGCCTCGAGCATGCGCGTGAACGCCGTGGCGTCACGGGCGACCTCGTCACGAAGTGGACCGAGGCGGGCGGCCGTCGCGGCGTCACAGGGTTCGCCCGATGCGCTACAGGCGAGCAGTACGCCCGCTTCCTCGAAGGCTTCGCGACAGGCCGCGACATACATGCCGGCCGCCGCCTCGAATTCGAGTTCGGCGCCCTGCATCGTCCTCAACTGACCGAGCCCCGCATCGCGCGCATCCGCAAGCAGGCGGGCCAGCGCCTTTGCCGAGCAATCGTCGGGTTCGACGCGGCCTCCGGGGAAAACCCACATTCCGCCCATGAAGGCGAGCCCGGCTCCGCGGCGCATCATCAGCGCCTCGAGCCTGCTGTCGACTTCGCGCAGCAGGACGACCGTTGCGGCGGGGTGTATCAAACGAGCTTCACGAGTTGCTTGCCGAAGTTCGCGCCGCGCAGCAGGCCTATGAAGGCTTCAGGGGCTGAAGCAAGGCCCGTTGCAATGGTCTCCCGGTACTTGATTCGACCACTGGCAACGCCGGCGCCGAGTTCCTTGAGCGCCGACGGCCAGGCGTCCATGTGCTCGCCGACGATGAAGCCCTGCAGCTTCAGCCGCATCACCAGCAGCACGCGCGTGTTGTGAATCGGAATCGCCTCTCCGTCGTAGCCGGCAATCAGTCCGCACAGCGCGATTCGGCCGAAGGGGTTCATGCAGGCCAGCGTCCCGTCGAGGCAGATGCCCCCGACGTTCTCGAACAGGCAGTCGACGCCGCCCGGTGCTGCTTCTCGTACCGCACGGGTCATCGACTTGAGGTCCGGATGCTGCCGATGGTCGATGCAGGCGTCGAAGCCGAGCTCATCCACGACGTAGCTGCACTTCTCCGGGCCTCCCGCGATGCCAACGGCACGGAAGCCAGCATTCTTTGCGAGTTGACCCACCACGCTTCCGACCGCGCCGCTGGCAGCGGATACCAGCACCGTCTCGCCCGCCTTGGGTTCGCAGATGCGGTTCAAGCCGTACCACGCGGTCACGCCCGGCATGCCCAGCACGCCGAGGTAGGCCGACATCGGCACCTGGCTCGAATCCACTTTCACCAGGCCGCGCCCGTCGGAGAGGCCGTATTCCTGCCAGCCGAGCACGCCCGCGACGGTGTCACCCGCCATGAATTTCGGATTTCGGGATTTCTCCACGACGCCAACCGTCCCGCCGATCATGGTGTCGCCGATCGGGTGCGGTTGCGCGTAGGAGCGTGACTCGATCATCCGGCCCTTCATGTACGGATCGAGCGACAGGTAATGCACGCGAACCAGTACCTGGCCCTCGGCGGGCTCGGGGACAGGCACGGTCTCGAGGCGGAAATTGTCCGGTGTCACGGCCCCGGTGGGGCGGCTGGCAAGGACGATACGCTGGCTGGTCGCGGACATGGGAGGCCTCGGCTGATCGATACGGGGGTGACTGCGCAGGATAGCGCGTTGGCCCGGTCCCGGGCATGTGCTTCAGCGTCAGGCGCACCTCAACGAAGGCTGGCGGGCACCAGGTCGGCAGCGACCACGTGCAGGTGCGCCCGGTCATCGAGACCCATCGCGCCAGCGAAACCATCAGTTGCCGCCGTCGCTGGCTGTGTCGAACCATTGGCGGCCACCACGAGGCGGAAGCGGTTCAGGCCAGCCCTGTCGCGTTCCTCGATGCCCAGTCGCGCGAGCACAGGCACAGCGGCACGGACTCGCTCGAGGTCCTGCGCTTCTACCACGTAGATCAGCAATCGATTGCCGACCAGCAGCCGAACGTATCGCGTCGAATCGTCCGGATGTCCCGTTCGCTCGATCACGATCGAATTGAATACTTCGTCCGGACAGCCGCAGCCGAGCATGCCGCGGACGAATCGCTCGATGGCCTGCTTGTCGGCTGGACTGGTCACGGCTGCCGCGTCGCTGGCGCTAGGGCCCGAACACGATCTCGCCGTCGTCGGTCAGGTCGAACCGGTGCGCCATCGGGGCTTTCGGCAGCCCCGGCATGCGCATGATCTCGCCGGTGATCGGGATCACGAAGCCGGCACCGGCCGCGAGGTGGATCTCGCGGACCGTCACCAGGAAGTCCTTGGGGCGGCCGAGCAGCGCCGGGTTGTCGGAGAGTGACTGCTGGGTCTTGGCGATGCACACGGGCAGCTTTCCGAAGCCTTCCCTCTCCAGTTGTTCGAGGTCACGCCTGCCGCGCTTCGTGTAGTCGACGGCCTCGGCGCCGTACATCTCACGCGCGACCGTCGCGATCTTGTCCTCTATCGACGCGTTCCAGTCGTAGAGCGGCGTGAACTGCGGCTCGCTCGCGGCCACCAGGTCGCGCACGACCTCCGCGAGTTCTGTGCAGCCCTTGCCGCCCTCGGTGAACGGCCGCGCCGCTACCGCCTTGATGCCGATCGCAGCGCAGTGCTTCTCCAGTGCGCGAATCTCCTCCGGCGTATCAGCCGCGAACTGGTTGATCGCGACGACGCAGGGCTGGCCAAACTTGTGGATGTTCTCGACGTGCTTGTCGAGGTTGTCGAGGCCCCGGATCACGGCCTCGACGTCGGGCTTGCCGACGTCCGCCAGCGGTTTGCCGCCATGCATCTTCAGTGCCCGGATCGTCGCGACCAGCACCGTGCACGCCGGCGCGAAGCCGCCGTACCTGCAGTTGATGTCGAAGAATTTCTCGGCGCCGAGTTCGAATGCGAACCCGGCTTCTGTCACCACGATATCGGTCAGCGCGAGCGCTGCCTTGGTCGCGGTGATGCTGTTGGTGCCGTGGGCGATATTCGCGAAGGGTCCGCCATGCAGGAAGGCCGGCACGCCTTCCGTGGTCTGCACCAGGTTCGGCTTGATCGCGTCGCGCAGCAGCGCCGCCATGGCGCCGACAGCCTTGACGTCGCCCGCGGTGACCGGCCTGCCGCTCGATGCGTAGCCCACCACGATACGGCCCAGGCGTGCCTTGAGGTCGGGGATGCCATCTGCAAGGCAGAGTACGGCCATCACCTCGCTGGCGGCGGTGATGTCGAATCCGGTTTCGCGCGGGAAGCCCTCGGTGCGCCCGCCCAGGCCGATCACGATGTCGCGCAGCGCGCGATCGTTCATGTCCATGACGCGCTTCCAGGTCACGCGCCGCGGATCCAGTCCGGTGACGACACTGCCGTTGTGCAGGCAGTTGTCCAGGATGGCGGCGAGCAGGTTGTGTGCGCTCGTGATGGCGTGGAAGTCGCCATTGAAGTGCATGTTGATGTCCATCATCGGCAGCACTTCAGAGGCGCCGCCTCCGGCGCCGCCGCCCTTCATGCCGAACACCGGGCCGAGGCTCGGCTCGCGCAGCGCAGCGGCGCTCTTTACGCCGATACGCGCCAGCCCCTGCACCAGGCCGATCGACGTGGTTGTCTTGCCCTCACCGGCGGGCGTGGGCGTGATCGCCGAGACAAGTACCAGCTTGCCGCGCGGTGGCTTGTCCCGGAAAACGCTGAGCGGCAGCTTCGCCTTGTAGTGGCCGTAGGGTTCGAGGTCGGCGGGGTCCAGGCCCAGTGATCTCGCGACCTCGGAAATTGGCTTCATGTGCTTGTTCCTTGTGGTGCCGAAGCGCTCGCGGAGTGCGCGCCGCCGGCCTCAGGGAAGTCGAGGCTGAGTGGATCGACGTCATGCTGCGCGCAGGCCGCATCGAGCGTATTTCTCAACAGGCATGCAATGGTCATCGGGCCGACGCCGCCCGGCACCGGCGTGATCGCGCCGGCTACGGCTACGGCCTCGTCGAAATCGACGTCGCCGACCAGCCGCGTCGCCGGCCCGTCAGCCGTTGTGATGCTGATCCGGTTGATGCCGACGTCGATCACGTTCGCGCCCGGCTTGATCCAGTCACCCTTGATCATGCGGGGCCGACCCACCGCGGCGATGAGGATATCGGCACGGCGGCACTCCGCGGAAAGGTCGCGAGTGCGCGAGTGCGCGAGAGTCACCGTGCAGTTCTCACGCAGCAGCAACTGGGCCATCGGCTTGCCGACTATGTTCGAACGGCCGACGATCACTGCGCGCATTCCAGCGAGGTCGCCGACGTATTCACGCAGCAGCAGCAGGCAGCCGAGCGGCGTGCACGGGATGATGCCGGTGCCGCGCGAGGCGAGCAGGCCGGTGTTGATCACGTGGAACCCATCGACGTCCTTGGCCGGCGCGATCGCGTCGATCACGGCCGTCTCGCGGATCTGGCTCGGCAGCGGTAACTGGACCAGGATGCCGTGCACGGCCGGGTCGGCGTTGAGCCGCGCCACCTGCGCTAGTAATTCGTCTTCCGAAGCCGTGGCCGGCAGGTGCGTCTCGAAGGACTGCATGCCTGCTTCACGGGTCTGGCGGCCCTTGTTGCGGACGTAGACCTGGCTCGCGGGATCGTCACCGACCAGCACCACCGAGAGCCCGGGAATCACGCCGTGGCGAGAGGTCAGGATCCGGACGCGCCGTGCAACGTCGGCGCGCAGCCTGGCGGCGCTGGCCTTGCCGTCGATGATTCGGGCGGATCCCGTGCGTGCTTCGTTCATTTTTTCTGTTGTCGGCGGCGGGGCGCTCGGCCTCCCGTGTGTCCCAATCTTAATCGCAACACGGCAGGTTTTGGCTGGAAGCAGCCGTTGGGGACATTTTAGACCCTGAGACTACGCTGTTCACTGGCTCCGGGCGGCCGCACGGGCGGTTGCACCTGCTTTGACGATGGTTGGTCTACGCCGCGTCAACGCATGAATTCGCGCAGCGACTGAGCGACCGAACGCAGTTGCGGACCGTCCATGCGCGCGATGATGTTACGGAGCACGATCGCCAGCGCCTGTGGCGCGCCTGCCATGCCAATGCTTGCCGACTGCTCGAGCATGAAGCCTGCTTTGGCCGCACCTCGCGCCATGAGGCGCTACCCTCGGACTAGAATTGCGCATGTGTGCCGGAGGCCGACCGATGCTGCGCTATTTTCTTGCCTGGTTTCCGATGCTGGTCATCGCGATTGCAAACGGCGCTCTGCGCCAGGCCATCTATGCCAAGCGGATGCCCGAGCTCCGCGCGCACCAGCTCTCGACTGCAATCGCAGCGGTGATCTTCGGGGTCTACATCTGGTTCGTGATCAGTGCCTGGCCGCCTGTCGGGCTGCAGCAGGCGGTGCTGGTCGGTCTGCTCTGGCTGGTGCTCACGATTGCGTTCGAGTTTTTCATGGGCCTGGTACTCGCCCGCCGGCCGTTGAGCGAAGTACTGCGTGATTACGACGTCACGCGAGGCAGGGTCTGGGTCTTCCTGCTGCTCTGGATCACGCTTGCACCCGTGCTCTTCCACCTTCTCGACCGCAACTGATCCCGTCCCCTTGACGAAGGATTCCGTGGCGCCGCAGGGCGGCGCGAGCTGTATAGCAGCGCCGTCGCAACCCCCTGTCTCAGAAAATCCGGATGCGTTCGCATCTCTTGTCCTGAGTCGCCGCGACCGGATACATACCAAAGAGACTGGTTCCCGCGTTCAACGTTGGAGTTGAAAAGACAAGCTTGGACACCAGAACACCCCTACACTCTCCGCCGTGCAGGGTGTGCAGCAGGTCCAGGCCTCTCGGATTCCCTGCGCCGATCTCGCCGCAACGATGCGGACAGGTCAGGGCCTTTGGTTCGAATCGCGCACGAACTGGCGGTCACACGCCAAAGCGAACCGGCGCATGACCCTGCCGAACTGCCTTTGTCAAAAAAGGAATCAACACATGATCCGTACCACGATCGCTAGAGGCCTGATTGCCTGCCTGGCGCTGTCACCGCTGGCCCTGCAGGCGGCTACACCCGCTGTCACGCCAGCCGAAGCCCGCGCCATCGCCAAGGAAGCCTACATCTACGGCTACCCGCTGGTGGACAACTACCGCATCCAATACGCCTACTACGTGGACAAGAACAATCCCGAGTACATGGCGCCCTGGAACCATATCAAGAACATCCACAACGTCTATACACCGGCCGACACTGCGGTGCAGACACCCAACTCGGACACGCCTTATTCCTGGATCGGCCTGGATCTGCGCGCCGAGCCGATCGTAATTTCCGTGCCGGCGATCGAGAAGAAGCGCTACTACAGTGTCCAGATGTGGGACGCCTACACGTTTGTTATCGGCTACGCGGGTTCGAGAACCACGGGCAACGATGCTGGCAACATCATGGTGGTCGGGCCGGGCTGGAAGGGCGCGACGCCTGAGGGCATCAAGAAGGTGTACGTCTCCGATACGGACTTCGGCAATGTCGTGTTTCGCACGCAGTTGTTCGATCCTGCCGATATCGACAACGTCGTGAAGATCCAGAACCAGTACAAGGTGCAGCCGCTGTCCGCTTTCCTGGGAACGACGCCACCAACAGCAGCGCCGGTCGTGAATTTCATCAAGCCACTGACCAAGGACGAGCAGAAGACCTCTCTGGAATTCTTCAACATCATGAACTTCGTGCTGAGCTACAGCCCGACGGTGCCGAGCGAGAAGGCCCTCAGGGAAAGCTTCGCCAAGATCGGCATCGAAGGCGGCAAGACCTTCGACCCCGCCAAGCTATCACCTGAAATGAAGACCGCAATCGAGCAGGGCCGAGCCGATGCCTGGGAGGCATTTGCCGGTGGCGTAAAAGAACTGACCGAAGGGAAGATCACCTCCGGCGATATCTTGGGCAGCCGCGAACAGCTGAAGGACAACTACTTGTACCGCTGGCTCGGCACCATCGGCATCTACGGCAACGCCAAAGAGGAAGCCATGTATCCGGTCTATCGCGCTGACAGCGAAGGCCAGGCACTCAGTGGCACCAATCGCTACACGATGCATTTTGCTGCCAGTCAGTATCCACCGGTTCGCGCCTTCTGGTCGCTGACGATGTATGAACTGCCGCAAAGTTTGTTGGTGACCAACCCGATCAACCGCTACCTCATCAATTCACCGATGCTGCCGCAGATGAAGAAGGATGCCGACGGCGGGCTCACGATCTACATCCAGAACGAATCGCCGGGCAAGGACAAGGAATCGAACTGGCTGCCCGCGCCGAAGGGACCGTTTGCAATGTACATGCGCCTGTACTGGCCTGCCGAAGCCGCGCTGGACGGTTCGTGGACCCAGCCGAAGCTGCTCAAGGCAAAGTGAAACGGATTCGGTAGCGCACCGTAGGTTGAGGCTGCCCCGGATCGAGAGTCGTCCGGGGCAGCACACAAGCAAGAACACGAACCGGGAGTGGTCACCATGAAGACGTTCCCCCGCACTACCGTCAGCTGATGGCCGAACTGAGACATTCAGAAACGTCTGCTTTCGTGCTCAGGACATGCTGACGTTCATCCGCATTCCAATTCCGGGAAGCCCGTCCGGTTGGTCTGGGAGGTTGCGCCGCTAGCGGATGGCGGCGACCTTTTCGCGGTAGGCCTCAAGCTCCTGCTCGTAACGGACGCGGTCTTGCTCGAGCGCCTTGATCTCAGAGTTCAGCCGGCCGATGCGTTCGGCCGCCTGCTTGACGTCGAGCACGGCCTGTGTGCGTTGTTCCGGGGTAGCGCCCTCGCCGATGAATTCGAAAGCATTGCCTGTAACGACGCCCTGTAGACGTGCGATCTCTGCGCGCCGCGCCTCGATCTGGCCGTCGGTGTCGGAGACGCGACGCTCAAGTACGTAGAGCTGGTGGCCGGAGTCGTACGCCGTCAGAAAGGCGGGGGCGAGGTCAGCGGGACAGACGTCGTAGTACACGGCGCCGGTCACGCCAGCCCTGTAACCATTGTGCGGACGGCAGTACTCTCGAAGTCCTTCGGCCCGGCCCGCTCGATAGGCTTCGAGGTCTGGTGTGACGCCATACTCGGCACAGGCCCGTCGATGCTGCCCGATCTGTTGGCCGGAGCGCCCTGCGACACCGTCCTCGTAGCCGATGGTGCGCCAGTCCACCGTGCGGCATTCGTCCTTGCTCATCGTCGACGAGCAGCCGGCGAGCAGCAGCGTGCAGAGGATGGTCAGGGATACGGGTAATCTCACGGCGTCTCCGATGCATCGGCTGGTGTGGTGCCCGATCGCGCCCAGCTCGGGCCATTGTGCGATGCGCGCTACGTTAGACGCATGCGACCGGGCCTGGCGTGCACGGAATCACGAATCAGCGGGCGTCTTTGACGAGAGTCGCCGAGAGTCGCGGCTCGAGGCTCCCTACGCGGCGCTGGGCGCACCACGAAAAATCCGCGTAAGGGACTGATATAGATAAGGAAAATAAGTGGTCGGGATGAAAGGATTTGAACCTTCGACTCCTACGTCCCGAACGTAGTGCTCTACCAGGCTGAGCTACATCCCGTCGCCGAATCTCCGGGTTCCGGGTCAGTACGAACGACCGACCGCGAAATCCGCCAGTGCGCGCAGCGAGCCCACGTACGCCGACTCGGGTAGTCGGCCAAGGGCGTCGATGGCGAGGTCAGCCTCGCGCCGCGCCAGCCGGGCAGTGTACTGAAGGCCCCCCGATGATTCAATTGCCCGGGTGACGGTGTCCAGCTCGGTGAGGCCGCCGTCCTGTACGATCTGCCGCAGTCGGGCGGTGTCCTCGGGCCCGGAATTGGCCATGGCGTAGATCAGTGGCAGCGTCGGCTTGCCCTCGGCCAGGTCGTCGCCGATGTTCTTGCCGAGTTCCGCCTTGTCTGCGCTGTAGTCGAGCGAGTCGTCCACCAGCTGGAACGCGGTCCCGAGATGCCGGCCGTATGCAGCCATCGCGGCTTCGATCTCGGGCGACGCGCCGGCCACGATCGCGGCAACCTGGGCGCCAGCCTCGAACAGCTTGGCCGTCTTGCGATAGATGACGTCGAGGTAGCGCTGCTCGGTCGTGTCCGGGTCGTGCGCGTTCATCAGTTGCAGCACCTCGCCCTCGGCGATGGTGTTGGTCGCGTTCGCCATGACCTCCTGGATGCGCAGGTCGCCGAGGTCGACCATCATCTGGAAGGCGCGCGAATACAGGTAGTCGCCGACCAGCACGCTCGCCTCGTTGCCAAACACGTGGTTCGCAGTTTCCCGGCCCCGACGCAGGTCCGAGCCATCGACGACGTCGTCGTGGAGCAGGGTGGCGGTGTGGATGAACTCGATGATGGCCGCGGCGACCTGGTGCTGGTCGCCCCGGTAGCCACAGGCCCGTGCGGCCAGCACCACGCTGAGGGGCCGCAGGCGCTTGCCGCCGGCCCCGATGATGTACTGGGACACCTGGTTTACCAGTACCACGTCGCTGGCCAGTCGCTCGACGATGACGCGGTCGATGCCGCGCAGGTCCTCGGCGACCGGCTCCCTGATCCGTTGCAGTTGCATTTCCGCCACTAATCCCCGGAAAATCGACGGCGCATGGTACCGGGCGGGCACCGGCTAGGGAATGCCGGCATGCGCCTAAGCGCTTGATTCGGGCGGGCCGGCCCCGTAAACTTCCGCGTCTTTCTGCTGGGGCGTGTCCCCGGCCCCTGTGGAGTATTCAAGGTTATGTACGCGGTCATTGCGACGGGCGGCAAGCAGTATCGTGTCGCCGAAGGCGACGTGGTCCAGTTGGAGAAACTCGAAGGCGAGCCCGGCGCCGCTATCGAGTTCGACAAGGTGCTGATGGTTGGCCAGGGCGCTGACGTCAAGATCGGCAAGCCCTACGTCGAGGGCGGCAAGGTCACCGGCACCGTGCAGTCGCACGGCAAGACCGACAAGGTGACGATCGTGAAGTTCCGCCGCCGCAAGCACTACCTGCGGCAGGGCACGCATCGTCAGCAGTACACCAAAGTAAAGATCACCGGAATCGCGGGCTGAGCCCGGATCCTGAAGGAGTCTAGCCATGGCACATAAAAAGGCAGGCGGCAGTACCAAGAACGGCCGCGAGTCAGAGAGCAAGCGACTGGGCCTGAAGAAGTTCGGCGGCCAGAAGGTGCTCGCGGGCAACATCCTGGTCCGGCAGCGCGGCACCCGGTATCGCGCCGGCGAAAACGTCGGCGTGGGCACGGACCACACGCTGTTCGCGCTCGCCACCGGCACGGTGGGTTTCAAGCGCAAGGGCATTGACCAGCGCGTGCACGTGTTCGTCGAGCCCGCGGCCAGCTGATCCCGAGCGCCTCGCGCGCATCGCAAGGCCCCGGCATCCCCGGGGCCTTTGCTTTTCCGGGGATCCTGTTCTTCACTATCCCGACTTCCGCTCACCAGTAGCCGCAGCAATGAAGTTCGTCGACGAAGCCACGATCAAGGTGCAGGCCGGCAACGGCGGTCGCGGCATGGTGAGCTTCCGGCGCGAGAAGTTCATACCGTTCGGCGGCCCGGACGGCGGTGACGGCGGCGCGGGCGGCAGCATCCACATCGTTGCCGACCCGGAGCTGAACACGCTCGCGGACTTCCGCTACCAGCGCACCTTCAAGGCGAAGAACGGCGAGCCTGGGGGCAGCGCCGACTGCAGCGGCCGTGGCGGCGAGGATCTCGAGGTGGTCGTGCCGGTCGGCACGGTCATCTACGACGTGGACACCGACGAGACGCTCGGCGACCTGGCGCACGGCGGTGACCGCATCCTGGTGGCCCGGGGCGGCCAGGGCGGGCTCGGCAACCAGCGCTTCAAGAGCAGCACCAACCGCACGCCGCGCAAGGCTACGCCCGGGTATCCGGGCGAGAAGCGCGAGCTGCGGCTGGAACTCAAGGTGATCGCCGACGTAGGGCTGCTCGGGCTGCCCAACGCCGGCAAGTCCACGCTGATCAGCGTGGTGTCGGCCGCGCGACCCAGGGTCGCCGATTACCCGTTCACCACGCTGCACCCGAACCTCGGCGTCGTATACGTGGGCGAGCACAAGAGCTTCGTGATGGCGGACATCCCCGGCCTGATCGAGGGTGCGGCCGAAGGGGCGGGGCTCGGCATCCGCTTCCTGAAGCACCTGCAGCGCACGCGCCTGCTGCTGCACCTGGTCGACATCGCGCCGCCGGATCCGGAGGCCGACCCGGTCGTCGATGCGCGTGCGATAGCGGCGGAGGTGAAGAAGTTCAGCCCCGAACTCGCCTCGCGCGAACGCTGGCTGGTATTGAACAAGATCGACCTGATGCCGCCGGCGGAGGCGGAAAAACGCTGCAATGAGATCGTGCGGCGGCTGCGCTGGAAGGGCCCGGTGTTCCGCATGTCGGGCGTCACGCGTACCGGCACCCGCGAACTCTGCCAGGCCGTGATGCGCCGGCTCGACGAGGTCGCAGCCGAGGAGCGGGCCCGGGAAGAGGCAGGTCCTTCGGACGCGGAGTGAGCACCCATGAAAAAGCCGGCTCGGAGCCGGCTTTTCATCGTTCAGGCGGGGCGATTACTTCGCGGCCAGCGCCTTGACCTTGGCATTGAGCTCGCGCTTGTGCCGGGCGGCCTTGTTCGCGTGGATGATGCCCTTGGACACCATCGTGTCGATCACCGGCTGGGCGGCCTTGAGGGCCGAGGAGGCGTCGTCCTTGTTGCCGGCGCCAATGGCATTCAGCACCTTCTTGATGGAGCTGCGCAGCCGCGAGCGTGCGGCCATGTTGTGGGCACGGCGCTTGACGGCCTGCTTTGCGCGCTTTTCTGCGGACTTGATGTTCGCCACGGAATCGGTCTCCACCAGAGGGCCGGCAATTGGCCGGCGAGGTCAGTCAAAGAGCCGCGTATTTTGGTGGTGTAGCCCCGTTAGGTCAAGAGGAATAGGGGACATTCCCCTATTTTGCCCTCCCCGGGCGGATGTCCCCGGCTATAGTTCGCCCCGCATGAACCCCAGCCCGAAGTTACCTGCCGCAAGCGCTGCCGGGACCCCCGCGTGAGCGGCTTTTTCCGCAGCACGAGCATCGTCGGCGGCCTGACCCTGTTGTCCAGGGTCACCGGCCTGCTGCGCGACATGGTCTATTCGAGGATGTTCGGTGCGGGCGTCCTGATGGACGCGTTCCTGGTTGCGTTCAAGATTCCGAACTTCATGCGGCGGCTGTTCGCCGAGGGTGCGTTCTCGCAGGCGTTCGTGCCGGTGGTCTCCGAGTACAAGGTCCAGCGCAGCCACGACGAGGTCCGTGAACTGGTCGACGGCGCCATGGGCACCATGGCCTGGTTCATGGCGGTCGTGACGATCGTGGGTATCGTTGCCGCGCCACTGTTCGTGCTGCTGTTCGCGCCCGGATTCCACGCCGATGCCGGCAAGTTCGACCTCACGGTCGACATGTTGCGCTGGACGTTCCCGTACCTGCTCTTCATCTCGCTCGCTTCGCTCGCCGCGGGCGTGCTGAACAGCTACAAGCGATTCAGCGTCCCGGCGCTGATGTCCACGCTGATGAACCTGGTGATGATCGTGTTCGCCGCGTGGCTCGCGCCGCGATTCGAGCGACCCGGCGTCGTGCTGGCGATCGGGGTGTTCGTCGCCGGCGTAGTGCAGCTCGGGTTCCAGTTGCCGTCGCTGATACGCATGGGCCTGTTGCGCCGCCCGCGCTGGCGCTGGGATCACGCGGGCGTGAAGAAAATCAGCCAGCTGATGCTGCCGGCGATCTTCGGCTCGTCGGTCTCGCAGGTGGCGCTGCTGCTCGACACGCTGATCGCTTCATTCCTGGTCACGGGCAGCATCTCCTGGCTCTACTACGCCGATCGGTTGATGGAATTCCCGCTCGGCGTGTTCAGCGTCGCGCTCGCGACGGTGATGCTGCCAGGGCTCGCCGCGCACCACGCGGAGGAGTCGATCGAGCGCTTTTCCGCCACCCTGGACTGGGCGCTCAGGCTCACTGTCGTGGTCGTCGCGCCGGCGACGGTAGCGCTGATGGTGCTGGCCGGGCCGCTGACGGTGACGATCTTCCACTACGGGGAGTTCAACGCCGAGGACGTGCGCATGTCCTCGCTCGCGCTGGTTGCCTTCGCAACGGGGCTGATGGGATTCAGCCTGGTCAAGGTGCTTGCGCCCGGCTTCTACGCCCGCCAGGACACACGCACGCCGATGAAGATCGGCGTGCGCGCGCTGGCGATAAACATGCTGCTGAACCTGCTGATCGTGCTGCCGCTCGCCTTCTACGGCAACCAGCCCGGGCTGCACGCGTTGCTGGCGCTGAACATCGGCATTTCGGCCTGGTACAACGCAACGATGCTCTACCGCGGACTGCGCAACGCGCAGGTCCTGCACCATGCGCCGGGCTGGCGCCGGATGCTGGTCCAGGTGCTTGCCGGCAACGTGTTGATGGGAATCTTCCTGTGGACCGTCGCCGGGGATACCGAGCGGTGGATGGCGATGCGCACGCTCGAGCGAATGGAATGGACCCTGCTGCTGGTGGCAGGCGGTGCGGCCATTTATTTCGCGACGCTCTTCGTGCTGGGCATGAGGGTGGCGCAACTGCGCGTCCGTCCGCCCGGCGGCGGGTAACCGCGATGGAACTGGTCCGGGGCCTGCACAACCTGCGCGAGCGGCATCGCGGCTCGGTGGTGACCATCGGCAACTACGACGGCGTGCATCGCGGTCACCAGCACATGCTGGCGACGCTGGTCGCGCATTCCCGCAGGCTCGCGCTGCCGGCAACCGTGGTGACCTTCGAGCCGACGCCAAGGGAATTCTTCGAGGGCGACTCTGCCCCCGCGCGCCTGATGAGACTGCGCGAGAAGGTCGAGGCACTGCCGCTCTACGGGGTTGATCGCATGGTGGTCCTTGGCTTCGACCGGCGCATGCAGGGCATGGGCGCGACAGAGTTCGTTGACCGGCTGCTGGTGCGCGGACTTGGGGTGCGGCACCTCGTCGTCGGCCACGATTTCCACTTTGCGCGGCGCCGCGAGGGCACCATCGAGACGCTGCGCACAGCCGGTGTCGAGCACGGATTCGAGGTGGAGGAGGTCGGGCAGTTCCTGCTCGAGGGCGAGCGCGTGTCGAGTTCGCTGGTCCGCGAGGCGCTGGAGCGGGGCGACCTCGAGCGGGCGCGCAGGCTGCTTGGGCGCCCGTACCGGATGGCTGGCCGGGTTCGCCGCGGCCAGCAGCTCGGCCGCAAGCTCGGGTACCCGACGGCCAACCTGGCCCTGCACCGCAAGGTCGTGCCGCTGTGGGGTGTATTTGCCGTGCGCGTGTCCGGAGCGGGCCTCGTCGACCACCCTGCGGTCGTGAGTCTCGGCACACGGCCTACCATCAACGGCACCGAGCCACTTCTCGAAGTGCACATCTTCGGCTTCGATGGCGACCTTTACGGCCGCTACCTCGACGTGGACTTCGTGCAGCGGCTGCGCGACGAGCGGCGGTTCGAGTCACTCGATGCGCTGGTCGTGCAGATGCACGTCGATGCTGCCGCGGCCCGCGAGGTTCTCGGCATCTAGCGGTCCTGCTGCCGGCTTTCTTGCGGAATATGGTGGCCTCTTGCCGCAATTTCTGGAGTAAGTCGGGTCATTGCTGCAAAATTCGCTGTTCTGCGCCTGGCCGACACACCAACCACACGCGTTCCCTGCTTCCAGATGGCCGACTACAAACAGACCCTCAACCTTCCCGCGACCGCCTTCCCCATGAAGGCCGATCTCGCGCGCCGCGAGCCGGAGATGCTCGCCTGGTGGGAAGAGCGCGCGACCTACGAGAAGCTGCGGGCCATCGCGGCAGGGCGGCCGGAGTACATCCTGCACGACGGCCCGCCGTACGCGAACGGTGCGATCCACATCGGCCATGCCGTCAACAAGGTGCTGAAGGACATCATCGTCAAGGCGCGGGGCCTCGACGGTTACGACGCTCCATATGTCCCGGGCTGGGACTGCCACGGCCTGCCAATCGAGCACCAGGTGGAAAAGACCCGCGGCCGCGACGCGAAGGCGCTTGACGCAAAGGCCTTCCGCCAGGCCTGTCGTGAATACGCGATGGGCCAGGTGGACGTGCAGCGCAGCGACTTCATCCGCCTGGGTGTCATGGGTGACTGGGCGAACCCGTACCTGACGCTTGCGCCACGCTACGAAGCGGACCAGCTGCGGGCCTTCGCGCAGATCATCCGCAACGGCCACCTGTACAAGGGCTTCAAGCCCGTGCACTGGTGCCTGGACTGTCGCTCGGCGCTGGCCGAGGCCGAGGTCGAATACGAGGAGCGCACCTCGCCGTCGATCGACGTGCGATTTGAAGCCGTGGATCGCGCTGATCTCGCACGGCGACTGGGCCTCGCGGACCTTCCGCCCGGGCGTGCCAGTGTCGTGATCTGGACCACGACCCCGTGGACCTTGCCCGCCAACCAGGCGGTCGCGCTGCACCCGGAATTCGACTACTCACTGCACGCGGTGCCATCAGGCGACGGCGAGGAACTGCTGTTGCTTGCGTCCGAACTCGCTCCGGCCGTTCTCGAGCGAGCAGGTGTGGCGTCGTCGCGTGAGCTCGGGCGTGCGAAAGGCGCCGCCTTCGAAGGGCTTTCGCTGCGGCACCCGTTCTACGACCGCGTCGTGCCCGTCGTGCTCGGCGAGCACGTCACGCTGGAGAGCGGCACCGGTGCGGTGCACACGGCGCCTGGCCACGGCCAGGACGATTTCGTGGTCGGCCGAAAGTACGGCCTCACCGTGGACAATCCTGTCGGGGGCGACGGACGCTTCCTGCCCTCGACGCCGATCTTCGCCGGCGAGAAGGTCTTCGACGCGAACAAGCACGTCGTCGAGGTGCTGGGCGAGAAAGGCGCGTTGCTGCATCACGTGGCCTACCGCCACAGCTACCCGCATTGCTGGCGCCACAAGACGCCGGT
Source organism: uncultured Gammaproteobacteria bacterium (assembly GCA_963793005.1). Taxonomy (GTDB): domain Bacteria; phylum Pseudomonadota; class Gammaproteobacteria; order Steroidobacterales; family Steroidobacteraceae; genus RPQJ01. The sequence continues at coordinate 810,554 of CAWBYP010000002.1, read as the reverse complement.
GATCTTCCGCGCGACGCCGCAGTGGTTCATCAGCATGGAGCAGGCAGGGCTGCGCGCGAAGGCGCTCGAGGAAATCGGCAAGGTGGAATGGACACCCGCCTGGGGCGAGCAGCGCATCTACAGCATGATCGAGGGCCGGCCCGACTGGTGTATTTCGCGCCAGCGCACCTGGGGTGTGCCGCTCGCGATCTTTGCGCACAAGGAAACCGGCGAGCCGCACCCCGACACACCGGCGCTCATCGAGCGAGTCGCCGACCTGGTCGAAGACGCTGGAATTGACGCCTGGTTCGACCTCGACGCAGCGAGCCTGCTTGGTCCTGATACCGAGCACTACGAGAAAGTGCCGGACATCATGGACGTCTGGATGGACTCTGGCCTCTCGCACCACTGCGTGTCGCAGAGCCGTCCCGAGATCCGCACGCCCGCGGATCTCTACCTCGAGGGTTCGGACCAGCATCGCGGCTGGTTCCACAGCTCGCTGCTCACCTCGGTGGCACAGAAGGGCCACGCGCCTTACAAGGGCGTGCTCACCCACGGATTCACCGTGGACGAGAAGGGCCGCAAGATGTCGAAGTCGCTCGGCAATGTCGTACTGCCGCAGAAGGTGGTCAGCACGCTCGGCGCTGACGTGCTCCGGTTGTGGGTTGCCTCTACCGACTACGCCAACGAGATCAGCGTTTCCGACGAAATCCTCAAGCGGATGTCGGATTCCTATCGTCGCATCCGCAATACCGTGCGCTTCCTGCTCGGCAACATGGCGGGCTTCGACCCCGCGGTTGATTCCGTGCCGACCGGCGAGATGCTGGCGCTCGACCGCTGGGCGCTGGCAAGGACCGAGGCGCTGCAGCAGGAGCTCGTCGCCGCGTATCGCGACTACAACTTCCACCTGATCTACCAGAAAGTGCACAACTACTGCGTAGTGGACCTCGGCGGTTTCTACCTCGACGTCATCAAGGACCGCCTGTACACGACGCCGGCGGCGGGCATGCCGCGCCGTTCCGCGCAGACGGCGATGTGGTTGATTGCGGAGGCGATGGTGCGCTGGCTGGCGCCGATCCTGTCGTTCACGGCCGAGGAAATCTGGCGGCTGATGCCGGGCGAGCGCGCCGAGTCGGTTTTCCACTCGACCTGGGCCGAGTTGCCGGCAGTGCCGGCCGATCCGGCGCCCATCGACTGGCCAAGGCTGCTCAAGGTCCGCGGCGCGGTGTTGCGCGAGCTGGAGCGATTGCGGGTGGCTGGCGAGATCGGCGCGCCGCTCGACGCAATCGTCGACATTTACGCCGAGCCTGCCACACTCCGGGCGCTGGAGCAGGTGGGCGAGGAGCTGCGTTTCGTGTTGATCACGTCCGAGGCCCACGTCCATCCGGCCGTCGAGCGGCCGCAAGCCGCGGTCGTGGCGGAAATCGAGGGCGCAGAGGGCCTCTGGCTGCAGGTGCAGCCCTCCACGGCGCCGAAGTGCGTGCGTTGCTGGCACAAGCGTACCGACGTCGGAAACGTGGCCGCGCACCCGGAACTTTGCGCGCGCTGCGCGTCAAACGTGGATGGTCCAGGTGAAACGCGGAGGTACGCCTAGGTGGCGACGGCAGGTGAACCCGGTACCCCCTCGCCGGAAGGCGAGCGCAGGGTTTCGCCGACAGGCGAGCGCAGGAAATCGCCGGCCACGGGCGGCGGCGACGCGCTGCCGGCAGCGGTAGTGGCCGTGCAGCGCACGCACCCTGCCGCCTGGCTCTGGCTGTCGCTCGCGGTAGTGGGCCTCGACCAGGCGACCAAGTTCCTGGTCACACGGTTTTTCGATCTCTACGAGCGCGTGGAAGTCCTCCCGGTGCTCGATTTCACGCTGCTGCACAACACCGGCGCGGCGTTCAGCGTGCTGGCCGGTGCGTCGGGCTGGCAGCGTCCGTTCTTCATCGGCCTCGGACTGGCGATGAGCGTGCTGCTGGTCGTGTGGATCTGGCGGGCACCGCGCGGCGACAAGCTGCTGCCGCTCTCGCTCTCGCTGATCCTGGGCGGCGCGATCGGCAACGTGATCGACCGCGTGATCCACGGCTATGTGGTCGACTTCATCCATGTCCACTGGGGCGCGTCGTATTTCCCGGCGTTCAACATTGCCGACAGCGCGATCACGATCGGCGCCGCGCTGATGATTTTCGACGCGTTCCGCGAAAAGCGGCAATAGCAGGGCAGGGAACAGGATGAAGATCCTCCTCGCCAATCCGCGCGGCTTCTGCGCCGGGGTGGACCGCGCCATCGACATCGTCGAGCGCGCCATTGAACTGTTTGGCGCGCCGATCTACGTCCGGCACGAGGTCGTGCACAACCGCTTCGTCGTGGATCGGCTGCGCAGCCTTGGTGCGGTTTTCGTGCAGGAACTCGACGAGGTCCCGGACGGCGCGACTGTGATATTCAGCGCGCACGGCGTGTCGCGCGCCGTGCAGGAAGAGGCGCGACGGCGCGACCTTCGCGTGTTCGACGCAACCTGCCCGCTGGTGACAAAGGTGCACATGGAGGTGGTGCGATTTGCCCGCGATGGACGCGAAGTGATCCTGATCGGTCACGCAGGTCACCCGGAGGTCGAGGGAACCATGGGGCAGTTCGACGAGGCGAACGGCGGCAGCATCAGCCTCGTCGAGGACGTATCGGACGTGGAATGCCTCGCGGTGCGCGATCCGTCGCGCGTGGGCGTGGTCACGCAGACTACGCTGTCGGTCGACGACACTGCCGACGTGCTCGACGCATTGAAGCTGCGTTTCCCGACGCTCACCACGCCGCGCAAGGAAGACATCTGCTACGCGACGCAGAACCGCCAGGACGCGGTGAAGACTCTCGTCGGCCAGTGCGACGTCGTGGTCGTCGTGGGCTCGCAGGCAAGTTCCAATTCGAACCGCCTGCGCGAGATCGCGGAAAAGGCGGGAATCCCCGGTTTCCTCGTGGACGGGCCCGATGACCTGGAACGGGACTGGTTCGAGGCCAAGGAATGCGTGGGTGTGACCGCGGGCGCCTCGGCGCCGGAACTGCTGGTCCAGCGCGTCGTGGCGCGGCTTCGCGAATGGGGTGGCATCGATGCCACTGAAGTCGTCGGCCGCGAGGAAAGCGTCGTATTCGCGCTGCCGCGCGAACTGCGGGTGGGGCGCTAGCGGGTCCAGCACTCGGCATGGTTGGCGGCGCCATCCGCAGTCCTGGCGGTCCTGTTGCCCGTGCTAGTGAGTCCCAGGGCCCGGCAACGCGTGTCCAGCTGCTGCGGGCCGCTGCCGACGGCAGTCGCCACGGCAGCCCAGGCCGCCGTGTCCGCGGACGTGACCTCGAGCGAATAGGCGCCTTGTCCAGCGCTGCCCGGGAATCTCAGGCGCGAATCTTCACAAGACGATTCAGTGGTGTCGTCCAGCACGCTGGCGTAGGCGTTGCAGGTGGTGTGAAAGCTTTCCTCGGCCGCCGCAAGAGAGAGAAGTGCGGCGCGCGCATCGGCGCGACGTGTTCGCGCCAGCTCGGCGCGGTAACTCGGGACCGCGACACAGGCAAGCAGGGCCACGATTGCAAGCGCCGCGACCAGGTCGACCAGGGTGAACCCAGCGCCCGCGCAGGCTTGCAGGCCTGCCGCTACCGGCGGGGCGCCGGGAATTGCACTTTCCGTGCTACTCGGCATCACGCTGCAACCAGAATGTGCGCACCGGCGCATAGATCGAGGGGTCGCTGCAATCCGGCGCGCAGGCGGGCGGCGTGATGGTCGCGGGCGGGGTCTCCGGGCCGAGCACGTAGAAACCCTGCACGTGGGAGTCGGTCGCGCCACGTGAAGACATGCCGGTTGCCTCGACCACGAAGTGGTAGGCGCGAAGTCCTTCGACGGCCTCGCCCCCGGACACTGGATCGGTAGCAGTGTCGAAGTACACCTGGTAGCTGTAGGAGTCTGGCGGCGATCCGGGAACCGCGGGCGCGGCACCCGAGGCTGGCACCACCAGCGGACTCACGTAGCTGATCGAGGTCGCGAGCCCGGGCGTGTGAATCGCCTGCTCGATTGCAAATTCAGCGGCTGCGAAAGCACGAGCCTGGTACTGGGCGTTGGCCGCCATCCTGAGTTCGAGCACGGACGTCACGAGGCCGGCGGTGCCGAGCAGTGACAGCACCATGACGAGGATCAGGGTGATGGCAAGCACGACTCCGCGCTGGCGGCGCAGCGGGCCGCCGCTCGGCGGTGACGAGGTGAGCCCCGTGGTCACGACGAGGCATTCCTGAGCCGGATGGTCCGGGACACCAGCAGCCGCCGGTGAGAATCAGTGGCGATGCCCGGTGCCCGGTCCGCGCAGGCCTCGATCGCCTGCATGCCCAGGGACGGGTCGCGCTCCTCGGCCCGTACGCGAAGCCACACGCGCACCGAGACCGGCCTGGCACCCGGTGGGATCGCGCCGGGATTCTCGAACAGGTCCGCATCCTGGTCGCCGTCCGTATCCAGGCCGACCTGGAACTGCAGGTCCTCGACGCCGGCAATCACTTCCTGGTCGGAGATGTCTGGTCCGGCGACCAGCGTCTTTCGTCGCAGGGCGGGGTAATCGGGCGACAGGCTCGAACCCTTGCTCACGTAGTAGGCGTTGACCATCAGCCTTCGCGTGTCGGCCTGCGGCGGCTCGCCCGCAATGTCGCTCGTCGCGTAGCCGGCCGGGACCTGGTTCGCGATGTCCGCTGGCACGAAGATCTGCCCGTCCGTGTGGCTGGTGATGACCAGCACACGGTCCCTGTCGGCCGCATTGACGATCGGCCGTTGCGGCGAGATGCGCCCGGCGCTCGCTCGACGCAGCACGAGCACGTCGCTGCCAGGCATGGCGCCGCCGCCGCCTGCCGCGCAGTCCGGCAGCACGAGGTAGGTGTTGTTCGCGCCATCGACATGGCGCAGGGCCTGCGTGGTCCACGCGGTGCCGCCGCATTTCGCGGGGAAGGAGAGCGATGCGTTGGCGGTGATCGCCTCGCTGCGATTCGTCAGGCCCCAGAATCCGGCCATGCGGACGTCCGCCTCGATGATCGCCAGGGCATAGCGCGCAACCTCCTGGAGCCGCGCGCTGGTGTCCAGCGCAGCCCGAATGTCGCGGGCCTTCAGGTAGATCGATACCGCGCCGGCGACCAGGAAGGTCCCGATGGCGAGCGCAATCATCAGCTCCGCGATTCCGAAGCCGGCGTGGCGCGACCGGGCGTGATGCCGGGCCATGTCGCGGATCGCGTTCATACCTGGACGGTCAGTGCAAATCGAGCGGCGGAGGCCTGGCCCGCCTGCACCCATTCGACCACGATGACATAGACACTCGCCGGGGCTGCGTCCGCCGGGGACACCGACACGCTGGTCATCGCGCCCGGCAGGGCCGAGATTGCAGTCTGCTGCCACTCGTAGAGGTCGCGTGCCGCGACATCAGCCGGGTCGCACTCGCCGGTTGACTGGCAGAGCTTCATCGGTACAGCGAGCAGGGTTCCCGCGCCAAGCGCATAGGCCTGGCCCGCTGAGCCGTTGGCACGGATCCGGTCCCCGAGGTCGGCCGCCAGGGTCGCGGCCCCGGTCTGCTGCATGGCGAGGCGGCTGGCCCGCAGGCCGGTCAACAGCAGGCTGAGGCCGCCGAGCAGTCCCACGGCCATCAGCACGGCGACGACGAGAACCTCGACCAGCGTGAATCCGCCGGCCGGGGCGCCACGACGCCTGGGATTCCCGTGCATGTCAGGCACAGCTCAATGGGGTTCCGGACGAGCTGCGGTCGGAAACCCGCGGCCGTCCTGACTGACTGATGATCACGGCTCGCGCGTGACGACTTCCGCGGTCGTCGCAGAACGTGATTGTGGCGGTGACCGCACTCTGCCCGAAGGCGCGAAATGAGAGCGTATCGCGGTTTGCTACCACGCTGCCGCCATCCCACGACGGGTAGGCATGCAGCAGGTCCTCGCCGGTATCGCGCACTGCAGGCGAATCGCGATCGACGTTCACGAACACGATCCAGCCGCGGTCCCACGCGGTGCCGTCTTCGGCGCACTGGGCGCCGTCCAGGCTCGGGCACAGGCTCACCACGCCGTTGCGCTTGATAGCCTCGCTGCGAGCAAGGTAGACGGCCTGCAGGAAGAGATTGACCTCGCTGGTGCGAGCGGCATTTCGCTCCAGGTCACGGAATGCCGGTACACCCCAGCCGACCAGGCCCGCCACGATCGCGATCGAGAACATGAGTTCCGGCAGGGAGAATCCAGGCGGCCGTTCCATGGCTCACTCCAGTTCGTTTGTCCCGAAAGCGGAGACTAGGGCCATGCGCGGGACCGGTCAGCCCGTTTTCGTGGCCCAATCGCCGAGAAATGCGCGCGGACGCACTCACGGACGTATAATTCGGCGGCATGCCAACTGAACCCATTCCGGTCAGCGAGACACTGGCAAGGGCCCAGGCCATCCTCGAGCAGCATGGGGTCCGGCCGACCTCGCAACGCCTGCGGATCGCCGAGATCCTGCTCACCCAGCCGCGGCACCTGACGGCGGAGCAGATCCTCGGGACGCTGCGGGAATCGCAGGGCAGGGTGTCGAAAGCGACCGTATACAACACGCTGAAGCTGTTCGTGGACCAGGGGCTGCTGCGGCAGATTCACGCGGACCCGGAGCGCTGCGTCTACGATTCACTGACGGCGCCGCACCACCATTTCCAGGACCTCGATACCGGCGAGATGTTCGATATCCAGCCGGACGATTTGAGTTTTGCGAAGCTGCCCCCGTTGCCCCCCGGCACCGAGATGGCGGACGTCTCGGTCGTCATCGGTATCCGCCGGACCGCGTAGATCTTCACGCCCACGGGCCGAATCCGTATACTGCGCGCCCCTCCATGCCGGAGTAGCTCAGGGGTAGAGCAGCGCATTCGTAATGCGCGGGTCGGGGGTTCAATTCCCTCCTCCGGCACCATTTTCCCGGGGCTGCTGTCATGGCGGCGTGCGGACGACCTGACATGAAGATACCGATCCTGAATGTCATGGATGCACGGGTCAGCTCGGGCGGTAGCGGAGCTCATTTCGAATATTCGATGGCGGAACTGGGCGAAGGCCTCGGAGCCCGTTCCATCGGCGCCAATGTGACGCGCGTACCTCCCGGCAAGGCGGCGTTCCCACTGCATCACCACCATGCCAACGAAGAGCATTTCCTCATCCTCAGCGGCACCGGCGTGCTGCGCATCGGTGCGGATACCTTCGAGGTCAAGCCGCAGGACTACATTGTCAACCTGCCGGGCGGTGCGGAGACCGCGCACCAGCTCGTGAATACGGGCACCGAAGACCTCGTTTACCTCGCCATCTCGACCGCCATGCTGCCGGAGGTGGTTGGTTACCCTGACTCCGGGAAGACGGGCGTCCGGGTCGCCTTCGACCGGTCGCCCGAGGCGCGATTCCTGCTGCAGGATCGCGCGAAGAATATCGTCGGCTATTGGGACGGCGAGGACGGTGAGCAGGTCGCCCGGATCATTGCGGGGCTGTCGACGCGATGACGACGGGGCCGGTACCATCCGGTCCGTGTTGAGATTTCTCTCGATCCTGCCACTGCCCGCGCTGTACGCGGTGTTCGGCGCGGCCACGTTCGTGGCCCGGATCGTCGGCTGGCGCCGCGGCTTCGTCGACTCCGGCCTCGGACGCTGCCTGCCTGACTCAACCGATGCCGAGCGAGGACGGGTCGCGACTCAGTTCTACTCGTACCTCGGCGAGCTGGTCGCAGAATCCGTGCACGGCATGCGGATTTCGCAGGACGACCTGGTCAGGCGCCTGCGATTTGAGAACGCGGAGGTCGTCGAGGAGACGCTGCGCGACGGAAAGCGAGTGCTGCTGCTGACGTCCCACCATTGCAACTGGGAATGGCTGGTGCTGCGCTGCTCGACCGCGTTCGGCGTGCCGCTGGTGGCTGCATTCAAGCCAGCGAGCCGCGAGCGCGCAGACCGTGAACTCACTGCGCTGCGCAGCCGCTTCGGAGCGGTGATGGTTGCCGCGAAGCAGGTCGTCAACCACATCATCGCGCAGCGTGGTGCCGTCAAGCTGCTGGCGCTGGTTGCCGACCAGTCACCGGCAGCGAAGAGCGAGCAGCAGCAGTGGGTCAAATTTTTCGGCACCGAGACCGGGTTTTTCGCCGGTCCCGGCTGGATCAGCGCGAGAATGGGTTTTCGGCCGATATTCATCGAGATGCGCCGTGAGAGCCGGGGGCACTACGTTGCCCGATTCGTCCCACTGCTCGCCCCGGGCGAACGCGCTGACCCGCAGCAGACGCTGGAGGCTTATGTCCGCGCGGTCGAGTCCGCGGTGCGCAAGCAACCGGCCCGGTATTTCTGGGCATACAACCGCTGGAAGCGCACGCGGGGCGTGTATGGCTGACGGCTGGCGCCTTCGGTGCTGCTATGCAATCGGCGGGTTCCTCGCGTGGCTCGCGTACCGGGTCATCGGCCTGCGTCGTTCCATCATTCACGACAACCTCGCACGCTCGTTTCCAGAGTTGCCGGGCGAGCGCTTAAGGGCAGTGGCCCGACTGTTCTCGAAGCGGCAGGGTGAACTGGTTGCCGAGACGCTTTATGCCTCGGCGATCAGCGAGGCCGGGTTACGCGAGCGTGTCACGATCGCGAACCCCGAGGTGATGGTCCCGGGCGACCCGCCGCGTACCCTGGTGCTGGTCGGCGCTCATCACGGCAATTTCGAATGGATGCTGTACCGGATGTCGCTGGAATTCCCGGCGCGATTCGTCGGACTGTACAAGCCCGGGCGCAACGTGCGCGTCGACGCATGGCTGCGCAGGCGACGCGCGCGTTTCGGTGCGCGGCTGATTGCAGCAAAAACCGTGCTGCGCGAGCTGGCAGGATTTCGCGAGGCCGCCGCGGTCGGGCTCATCGCCGACCAGGTGCCGCGCACCAGTCCGGAAAAGCACTGGTGCACATTTCTCGGGCAGGAAACGGCTTTCTACATGGGGCCGGAGATGCTCGGCCGCGCGCTGCGCTCGCGCGTGATCATGGTGCGCATGAACCGGCTCGGGCGCGGGCGGTACGAGCTGGTGTGCATCCCGCTCAACGAGCAGGGCGAGAAGCTGGCGAGCGGCGAGATCACGGATCGTTATGCGCGAGCGCTCGAGGAGTGGATCCGCGACGACCCCGCCGGCTGGTGGTGGTCGCACCGGCGCTGGAAGCTCAAGCGCGGCGTGTACGGACAGGAGCGCAAGACGGGCGACTGATGGCCAGGGCAGGGCGGCTGAGGGGTCCAGACTGCAGACCCCGAAATTTCCGGCTGAAAAACAGCGCTACTGCGCCGCGCCGAGCTTCTCCTCGAGATGCTTCGCCAGCTGCGATACCGACGGGAAGTCGAACAGCTCCGTGAGGTCCACCACGCCGGGGTAGAGTTCGTCGAGCTTCTCGTGGATCTGGATCAGCGTGAGCGAGCTTGCGCCGACTTCGAACAGGTTGTCGTCTACATCCACGTGCTTGCCGGCCAGCGCGTCGTCTACGATGGCCTTGATCTGGCGCTCGATTCCGCCGGCTGCCGCGCGTCCGTGCGAATGTGCGGCCGCCCACGCCTCATCGAACTCCGCGAGCTCCGCCGCAAACTCGCCATTGGCGTAGCTCGCGGCGAGCGCGCTGCGCTGGATCTTGCCGCTGGTGGTCTTCGGCATGCGTGCGATGGGCACGACACGCGCCACCTCCACGCCGGCATGCTCGTTCACGAGATGAACGGCCTTTGCCGCGACGCCGACGAAATCCTTCATGTCACCACGTTGCACGGCGAACAGCACCAGCTCGTCGGTGGCGGCACCTGGCGCGCGCACTCCGGCGGCGGCGACCTTGCCGTGCTCGAGGCCAGCCTCGTGCTGCAGGATCATCTCGAGGTCGTGCGGGTAGTAGTTCTGGCCGTTGACGAAGATGATCTCCTTCGACCTGCCCGTGACGTACAACTCGCCCTCGTGCCAGAGCCCAAGATCGCCAGTGCGCACCCAGCCGTCGGGAGATACTGAAGCCGCATTGGCTTCCGGGTTCCTGTAGTAGCCGCGAGTCACGTTGTCGCCGCGGATCAGTACGTGGCCCACCCGCCCGGAGCCGACCTCGTTGCCGGTGTCGTCCAGCAGCTGCACGCTGGTGTAGGGGATCGGCCGGCCCTCGCAGGCGAGCTTGAGCGCTGTCGGGTGATCGATATCCACCTGCTGCGCCGTCGCACCGACACCGAGCGACCGGCGGTCTACGGTAATGTACTTCATGGCCGCGCCAGGCTCCGGAAACGCCACCGCGAGCGAGGCTTCCGCCATGCCGTAGACCGTGTACATCGAATTGCGGCGCAACCCGTATGGAGCCATGCAGTCGAGGAATTCCGTGGCCAGGTCGACCGAGATCGGCTCTGCGCCGTTGAAGATAAGCCGCACGCTCGAGAGATCGACGCCCTCGAGCGTCTTGTCACCCAGGGCCTTCAGGAAGTGTCGATAGCCGAAATTCGGCGAGGAGGTGAGCGTGGCGCGCTTGGCCGAGGCGAACTTCATCCACAGCAGTGCGCGCCGCACGAAGAGTTCCGTCGGCATCAGGTACTGGCGGCAGCCGGCGTAGACCATCATCAGGTGAAAGCCGATCAGGCCCATGTCGTGGGTGAGCGGCATCCAGCTCAGGGAAACGTCGCGCTCGTCGAACTTAGCCGCGAGCTGGGCGCCCTCCGCATTGGCGAGCACGTTGCCGTGCGTCAGCACGACGCCCTTGGGTTCGCTGGTCGAGCCGGACGAAAACTGTATGAATGCGACGTCGTCCGGTTTAGCGGTCGCCGGCGTGCCTTCACGCGAGATATCGTCGAGCTGGTCAATCAGGAATGTTCGCGCCTCGAGCGCGGCCCAGGCGTCGGTGTCACCGGCGCCGGCGGCAAATGCGGCCAGGCGGTCCTTGAGCTTGCGGTCCGTGTACAGCAGCGGCGAGCCGAGCTGGCGCGCGATGCGGAGCAGCTTGTGCTTGTGCTCGTCGCTGATGCCGACCGCGACCGGAACCGGCACGATTCCGCCGTACAGGCAGGCCCAGAATGCGTCGATGAACTGCTCGTTGCTCGACACGTGCAGGATCAGGTTGTCGCCCCGGCGGGCGCCGAATCCCTGCAGGTGACGCAGGATGCCGAGCGCCCGCCGGCGTAGCTCGGCGAGCTTGAGCGTCTTCTCGGCGTTCTCTCCCTCGAGATACGTAATGGTCGCGTCGCCCCGGCTGCGGTCGTCGAGAGCCTGTGTCAGCGTCTGGTACTTGGGCATCGTTCCTCAGCTCGGAATGCGGGTTCGCGTAGCGCGGATTCTCCCAGAATTGCGGGCGCGCGTGCACGAGTCGACAATCGCGCCATGAGTCAGGTGCTCGTGCTGCATACGAAGCTTCCTGCGGGGCCATGTCCCGCGGGGCTTTCGCCGCTGCTCGCGCGCCTGCCGTACGCGAAGCGGCTCGAACTGGAAGGGCGTGAACCTGGTGCCCGGTGCTTGAGCCTCGCTGGCATTGCGCTGGCGCTGCGCGGCCTGACGGTCATGCTGTCCCGGCCGGTGGACCCGTGTCGTCTCAGCTTTCCGGCTGGAGGCAAGCCCTGCCTGCCGGGTGGCCCGGGCTTCAGCATTTCGCACAGCGGGCCGCATGTGGGTGTGGCGTTGTGCTCCGATTGCGAGCCTGGATTCGATCTCGAGCGGTTTGACGCAGGGGCCGGCGAGCCGGCCGCGAGCAGGTCACGGCTCGTCCGTTGGACCGCGACCGAATCGGTGCTCAAGGCGGCGGGTCGCGGACTTCGCGACGCGAACGATGTCACCCTCGCCGAGACCCTGCTGGCAGGGCGGGTCGGCAATGCATGGTTTCACCTGGCGCCCGTGGACCTCGCGCACGACATCGTCGCGTGCCTGGCCACGGCAAAGCCGGCAGGCAACGTGCAGGTGGAGGAGCTGGAGGCGTCGGCGCTGCTGTTATGAGCCGTCAGCGCTGATGCCCAGGGGACAAGGCCGCCCGCGCCTCGGCGTTCAGGGCCTGGAGCCTGTCAGCCATTTCCACCTGCAATCGCGCGAGACTTTCGGCATTCAGCACGCGCGGTACCCGCACCGGTTCCCCATAGGCCAGCACCACCCGGCTGAATGGCAGCGGCAGCTCGAAGCGGTCCCAGGTCCTGAAGCGCCATGTGCGAGAAGCAGCGACGCTTACCGGAATGATCGGCTTGCCGGTCAGCTGGGAAAGCAGCACCGCGCCTGGCTTGAACTCATGCACCGGGCCCTTCGGCCCATCCGGCGTGACGGCGGGCGAGATCTGCTTCTTGACGATCGTCTCGTAGAAGTCGCGCAGCGCGCGCGCCCCGGTGTGCGTCGATGACCCCCGGATCACGTGGCCACCAATACGCTGCACCAGCATCGACGGCGCAGTGCCGTCCACTGACGGGCTGATCAGGAAGCCGAGTTTCAGGCCATCGGGCTCGAGCTCGAGCAGCGCCCGCACCCCGTAGAACAGGTGCTGGTGCCAGCAGGCGGGGATCACGGCCTGGTGCTCGCGTACTGCGGCGCGCGCCCGTTCCAGCCCGATGGGCGGTTGCATGCGGTTCGACCACCACAGCAACCTGCCCAGTCGATACACCAGCATGACGGCAACGCGATACACGAACAGGCGACCACGGGTCAGCCGGCGCTTGCCGCGCGTAACCTTGCGGTACAGCGTGTTGCGCAGTTCCTCGTGCTCTGGTCCAGGATCCGGCTCGCTCATCCACCGTCCTCAGGCATAGTCCGCGCGTGGGTGCGCGCGGATGCGAAGCGACTATACTAGCGTCCCGCAGAGCGGAGTCCGCACATTGGCTGCATCCCTGGATACGAGTTCGACACGCGGACTGGACGTCTCGGTCGTCATTCCGGTCTGCAACGAGCAGGATAACGTCGAACCGCTGGCCCGGGAGATTCACGACGCGCTCGAGGGTCGCTATTCCTACGAGACGATCTTCGTCGACGATGGCAGCGTGGACGGCACGGCCGCGGCCGTGCGGGCAGCGCACGACGCCGGAATGCCCGAAGTGCGCCTCATTCGCCACGCAGCACGCTCTGGACAGAGCGCTGCGGTCGCGACCGGCGTGCGCGATGCCAGGGCCGCGTGGATCGCCACGCTGGACGGCGATGGGCAGAACGATCCGGCCGACATCCCGAAGCTGCTGGACGTCGCGCGTTCGTCGGGCTCCGCGCGGCTGCGCCTGGTGATGGGTAACCGAACGACGCGGCGCGACACCTGGCTCAGGCGGCTTTCGTCGCGAGTTGCCAACGGGGTGCGCGGTGGCCTGCTCAAGGACGGCACGCCCGACACGGGCTGTGGGATAAAGGTCTTCGACCGCGCGGTCTTCATGGACATGCCGCGCTTCAACCACATGCATCGCTTCATGCCGGCGCTGTTCCAGCGCGAAGGCTTCGAAGTCACGTCGGTGCCGGTGAACCATCGCGAGCGCACCAGGGGCACGTCGAAGTACGGCCTCAACAACCGCCTCTGGGTCGGCATCGTGGACCTGTTCGGCGTCATGTGGCTGCTGCGCCGCGTGTCGCGGCGCGTCCCGGTTCGCGAGGAAGACTGAGTGGCCGCCGGGGACGGCGCGCCGACGCTGCTCGACCTCCTGCTGCGTCCCGGCCGCGAATCAAGCCGGGATGTCACGCTCGACGTGCTGTGGTTGCTTGGGCTTGGGTTGCTGTTGATCGGCACAGGGCTCGGCCTGCGTGATCCCTGGGCGCCCGACGAACCACGCTTCGCCCTCGTCGCGCAGGACATGCTGCGCTCGGGTGACTGGTTGTTTCCGCGGGTCGGTGGCGATCTCTACGCCGACAAGCCGCCGCTGTTCTTCTGGCTGATCGCCAGCGCCACTGCGGCGACCGGGTCGCTGCGCATCGGGTTCCTGCTGCCGTCGCTGCTCGCGGGCCTCGGCACGGTGATGCTTGCCTACGACCTGATGCGCCGTGCGCGCGGGCGCGAGGTGGGGCTCGCCACGGGATTCGTGCTGTTGCTCACGTTCCAGTTCGTCTGGCAGGCGCGGCAGGCACAGATCGACGCCGTGCTGTGTTTCTTCACGACGCTCAGCCTCTATGGACTTCTTCGCCATCTCTGCCTGGGCCCGGCCCGCGGCTGGTTCCTGGCAGGATGGGCGGCGGCCGGTCTCGGGGTCATCACCAAGGGCGTTGGATTCCTGCCGCTGCTCGCGCTGCTGCCGTTCGCGGTGCTGGTGCGACGGCGGTGGCGGGCTGCCGTGCCGCGTGTCGGCGCACTCGGCGTCGCGGGCGCGGTCGCGATGCTGATAGCGATTGGCCTCTGGCTGGTGCCCATGCTGGTGGCATCGACGGCGGGCGGCGACCTGCTCGCATACCGCAATGAGATCCTGTTCCGGCAGACCGTGACCCGCTATGCGGATGCGTGGCATCACCATGCCCCCGTCTACTACTACTTCGTCGAGATCATCCCGCTCTTCTGGCTTCCACTGATCGCGCTGGTTCCGTGGCTGTGGCCGCGATGGCGCGAGGCAATGCGTGACCGGTCCACGCTCATCGCGGTGCTGCTGGCCTGGGTCTTGATGGTGGTGCTGTTCTTCACCGTGAGCACGGGCAAGCGCACGCTATACATCCTGCCGGCCGTGCCGGCGCTCGCGATGGCCGCCGGGCCCTGGCTGCCGGAACTGCTGCGCGCGCGCGGGCCGCGCCGCCTCGCCTTCGGGCTCGGTTGTGCGATCGCGGCAGTGGCCGGCCTCGCGGCCGTTTTCCTGGCCGTCCAGCCGGACCGGGCACGGCACGTCGCGGATCTGTACGGAATCAATCCGGTGCTGCCGCTGCTGGGACTCGCAATCTGCACGGCCGCGGTGCTCGCGGTGCTGCGAGTGCGCGATGGCTGGCTCGCCTACGCGGGGGTGCTGGCTGCGGTGCTCGTTTTCACCGGGCTCGTCGTGTACCCCGGCATCAACGATGTACGTTCCGGGCGCGCCTTCATGGCGCGCGTAGAGCAGGCAAGTGCAGGCATACCAGAACTCGCGCTGGTTGGCGCCAAGGAGCAGTACCTGCTGCAGTTGCGGCGTCCCACTGTGAACTTCGGCAATGCGCGTGCGCTGGAGCGAGATGACGAAGCGAATGACGCAGCCGCGTGGCTTGCCGCGGATCCGGTACGCGGCGTCGTCATGGGCAAGCGCGCGCGCGACCGGTGTTTCGGGGATGCCAGTGCTGTTTCGCTCGGCAAGGCCAACAACCAGCAGTGGTTTCTCGTCACCGGCGCACCGGATGCGGTCTGCGTGTCGGCGGGAGACCCCGCAGCCGCCCGGTATTACCTGCCCCCAGATGTCGCTTTAAATACAGGGGGTTAGCTTGCTTTCATTACAAGCTATGTCAGAATGCGCCGCAAGTGGCGGCGCCATAAGCAATCTGAACTGTGGACCAGTTCCAATGCGGGGCCGAACGCACTGACACACTGAGTGCATACGACTGGGGGCCCGAGATAACGCGATGGTGAGTTCCGCACCCGAGCGCGGCGACGAGCAGGAAAGCCCGGATTTCCTGGCTACACAAGTCGTCTTCGGCAGCGGCGGCCGTCCCACGGTCGGTCTCGACGTCCTCGCCACCAAGGTTTCCGTCGATTTCCTTGCCCTCACCAGCGAGACCGGCGACAACTGCATCAAGCGCGACCTGGATGCGCTGCGCGAGGCGGTCGACGTCGACGCGATCTGCATCGCGCTCTACAACCCCGACAAGACAACGATCGAGCGTGTTGCGAGTGCGACGGGACTGCTGACGCCGTTCGACCCACAGGTCATGAAAGGCGACCTGCTCGAGCGGATTCCGTATCTCGCGACCAAGCTCGAACACCTCCGCATCCTCGAGCTGCGCGACACGCTTGCTCCGCGGCGCGAACACGCTGCGGACGCGGCGCGATTTGCCGAGCTCGGCGTGCGATCGATGCTGGTGTGCGGGCTGTCGCTGAACGGTCGCGTGTGCGGGTTCATGGCGCTGTGTTCCTCGCAGCCCCGCGACGGGTGGGATGCGAACCTGCACCTGCTGCTCAAGCTCGTCGGCGCGAGTTTCGCCACTGGCCTTGAGCGCCTGCGGGTGCAGCGTCACCTCGGGCGCCTCGAGGAGCGAAATGCGCTCTCCCTGCACACGGCCAACGATGGCATGTGGGATTTCGACGTCGAGAACAATACCGTCTACTTCTCGCCGCGCTGGCGAAAGATGCTTGGATTCGACGAGCACGACCCGGCGATCCAGCCGGACTGGCGGCGTCTGGTGCACCCGGACGACATGGCCCGCGTGCAGGCGATGATCCGCGACCACATCGCCGGCAAGACCCCGATGTTCGAGAGCACTCATCGCATGCGCCACTGCAAGGGCGACTGGCGCTGGGTGGTGAGCCGGGCCAGGGCGCGCGTGGACGGCGAGGGCAGGCTGCGCCGCCTGGTGGGCGTCGAATTCGACATTACCGAGCGCAAGCTCTACGAGGACGCGCTTTTCAAGGAGAAGGAGAGCGCGCAGATCACGCTGCAGTCGATCGGCGACGGCGTGATCACCACCGATCATCACCTGATCATGGAATACCTGAACCCGGTCGCCGAGGATCTCACCGGCTGGAAGTTCGAGGAAGCCCAGGGCAGGCACATCGACGACATCTTCCGCGGCTTCCACGAAGAGACCTGCGAGCCGCTGGAGAACCCGTTGTCGGTAGCAATGCGCCGCAGCAGGGCCATCAAGTCGGTGCGGCCGACGCTGCTCATCAAGCGCGACGGCAACGAGATGTACATCGAGAGCACGGCCTCGCCGATCCGGGACGGTTCGGGCGCGGTGTCCGGCGGTGTGCTGGTGTTCCACGACGTCAGTGAGAGCCGCGAGTTGAACCGCAAGCTCTCCTACCACGCCAGCCACGACATCCTGACGGGCCTGGTGAACCGGCGCGAGTTCGAGTCGCGGCTTGAGCGCGCGCTGCGCAGCGCGCGGGCGCGCGAGACGTCCTACGCGCTCTGCCACATAGACGTGGACCAGTTCAAGATCATCAACGACACCTGCGGCCACAGTGCAGGAGACGCACTGCTCGGGCAGATGGGCACGCTGCTCAAGACCAAGATCCGCTGGCGCGATACGCTGGCACGGCTGGGTGGCGACGAATTCGGCGTACTGCTCGAGAGCTGCTCGCTGGACGAGGCGCTGGTGATGGCCGAGCAGCTGCGCGAAACCATCGCCGAGTACAAGTTCATCTGGGAAGAGCGCACGTTCCGCCTCGGTTGCAGCGTGGGCGTGGTGCCGATCACCGGCGACAGCGAGGACGTGGCGGCACTGCTGTCCGCTGCCGACAGCGCCTGTGCGGCGGCGAAGGAAGCCGGTCGCAATCGCGTCTACAGCTTCCAGGAAAACGACCTCGACCTGATGCGCCGCCGCCGCGAGATGCAGTGGGCTGCGCGCATCAACAATGCACTCGAGGAGTCGCGCTTCGAGCTGTACCGGATGACGATCCAGCCGCTGCAGAAGGCCGATCCCGGGGCACACTACGAACTGCTGCTGCGCATGAAGGACGAGAACGGCAAGATCGTCTCGCCGGATCACTTCATCGCCGCGGCGGAGCGCTATGGCATTACCCCGGCGATCGACCGCTGGGTGATCGAGAACGCGCTGCGCTGGCTGGTCTCGGATTCGGACGAGCGCGAGCGGCTGGCCTTGTGCTCGATCAACCTGTCAGGCCAGAGCCTGGGTGACGACAAGTTCCTGCCGTTCGTGATCGACCAGTTCCACAGGAGCGGCATCGACGCCTCGAAGATCTGCTTCGAGATTACCGAGACGGCCGCGATCGCCAGTTTCTCGCAGGCGAACCGGTTCATCCAGGCGTTGAAGGAACTGGGCTGCAAGTTCGCGCTGGACGATTTCGGCACGGGCCTGTCGTCGTTCGGCTACCTGAAGCACTTCCCGGTCGACTTCCTGAAGATCGACGGCAGCTTCGTGAAGGAAATCCTCCACGACCCGATCGACCGCGAGATGGTGCGTTCGATCAACGAGATCGGCCACCTGACCGGCAAGCTCACGATCGCGGAGTTCGCGGAGAACGCCGAGATCATCAACATGCTGCGCAGCCTCGGCGTGGATTACGCCCAGGGCTACGGCATCGCGCAGCCGCAGCGGATCACCAAGGCCGTCGTGGTCGGCGAGGACGGCCGCAGCCGCTGACGTCGACCGGTCCTGCCCTACCGGGTCTACCCCGGCTCGCGAAAGCCGACATGCTCGCCGGAATAGACCCGGTAGGCCCGGACCTGCGTTGGCGGCGAACCTCCGGCCTAAATCCAAGCCGCAGCCGTCCAGGTGCTCCGGATGGGGGAGTAGTTCCGGCGAGCATGTCGGCTTTCGCGAGGCGGAACTACTCCCCCATCCGGAGCGCCCGAGAGCTTGTGAAGTGACGCGGACGCCACGCGGTCAGGCGCCGAACTCGAACCGCATCGACAGGTCGATCGCGCGCACGTGCTTGGTGAGCGAGCCGACCGAGATGAAATCCACGCCCGTCTCCGCGATCGCGCGAAGTGAGTCCAGGCTCACGTTGCCTGACGCCTCGAGCTTGATCGGACCCCGCGGGTGCGCGCGGTTCATCGTGACTGCTGCGCGCAGGTCGTCGAGGCTGAATTCATCGAGCAGGGCCATGTCGGCGCCAGCCTCCAGCACCTGTCGCAGTTCGTCGAGTGTCTCTACCTCGACCTCCACCGGAACGCCGACCCGTTGCGACCGGGCTGCCGCGACGGCCGCGGCGATCGAACCCGCGGCCATGATGTGATTTTCCTTTACCAGGATGCCGTCATAGAGGCCCATGCGGTGATTGCTGCCGCCGCCGCAGCGCACCGCATATTTCTGCGCCAGCCTGAGACCAGGGATGGTCTTGCGGGTGTCGAGAACCCGGCAGGGCAGCCCATCGAGGGCCTCGGCATAGCGGCTTGCCACTGTCGCGGTTCCCGAGAGCGTCTGCAGGAAGTTGAGCGCGGTACGTTCGCCGGTCAACAGCGATCTCGCGGATCCCTCGAGCCTGCACACCAGCTGCCCGGCGGGAACCGAGGCGCCCTCGGAGACGTTCCAGGTGATTCGAACCGACGGATCGAGCTGCCGGAATACTTCGTCGACCCATGCCTGGCCGCACACCACGGCTGGTTCACGAGTTATCAGCGTGGCACTGCCAGTGCGTCCCGCAGGCACGAGTGCCGCGGTCAGGTCGCCCGCGCCGACGTCTTCCGCGAGTGCGCGCGCTACCTGTTGCCCGAGGTCGGACGGAGTGGCGGACATGCGGGGGGTCAGAAGGGCAGGCCGTGTGATGCCGATCCCATGCAGAGGAGCAGCGGGATCGACAGCACGAAGTTGATGCGCGAAGCGTACAGGGCGACCTTTCGGGCCCGGGTCTTCTCGTCATCGGATGCCGGGACCAGCCCGAGGATCTTCTTCTGGTTCGGCCAGATGAGTGCCCAGACGTTGAACAGCATTATCGTACCGAGCCAGGCGCCAATGCCGATGATGAGCTGGTAGTAATTCATCGGACTGCTGCCGAGGCCGAGCATGAAGGCGCCGCCGAAGTTCCCGGCACGCAGCAGGTACCACGCGCCGGTGAGCCAGGTGGCCAGCGAGGCCCAGCGAAACCAGAACATCGCGCGCGGCGCGACGTACTTCGAGATGCCGGCGCCGCCCGGGCCGCCCTTGTCGATCGCAGCGTCAGCGAGCGCAGGGACTTGCACGACGTTGAAGTACCAGAGGAGTCCGATCCACATCACGCCGGAGAGGACATGGAGCCAGCGTGCCAGGCCGAGTTCCATGAATCCGGTCGGCCCGACCAGCAACGAAACAAGGAGGGCGACGGCGAATCCGGTCGCAATCGAGCCGCGAACCGAGGTCAGGGGATTCATCGTGACTGCTCCAGTAAAAAATACCGTTTAGCGACAATAAGTTAGCGTAATTTGGTCGCCGCCGAAGGGCGTTTGAAGAATAGGCGACGCATCCGCATAATTCAACGCTTCCTGCGCCCTGCCCGGACATTCCGTGATCAATACAGCCGGTCCAGCGTCGCCCTGCATAAACGTCTGCGTACTCGACGCACAACGTCGTTGCACTGGGTGCGGCCGGACCATCGATGAAATTGCGGGCTGGGGTGGCATGAGCATTTCCGAAAGGTGGGCCGTGATTGCGCGGCTCGAGGTTGCAGGCGCTGCCGAGGCGCGAATGATGACGGCCGAAAAAGCGGCCGCGAGGTAAGCAAAGAGTGGACATCAACCAGAGAATCCAGGACCAGCTCAAGTCGAACCCGGTCGTGCTCTACATGAAAGGCACGCCCGACTTCCCGCAGTGCGGTTTTTCGGCATCGGCCGTGCGTACGCTTGAGGCTTGTGGCGCGAAGTTCCTGCACGTCAATATTTTCGAGGATCCGGAACTCCGCGAAGGGCTCAAGCGCTACTCGAACTGGCCCACCTATCCGCAGCTCTACATCGGCGGCGAACTGGTCGGCGGTTCGGACATCCTGAACGAGATGTACCGCAACGGGGAATTGCAGTCGCTGCTTACCGAAGCGGGCGCCACCGCAAAGTCCTGACCCACGGGAGGGGACATTCTCCTTTTTCCGCAACCGGAAAAAGGAGAATGTCCCCTCCTGCTAGTCGACCGGCGGGGCTTCGCCTGCGTCGGGCGTCGCCAGCTCCGGCGCACGCTCGAGCGCTTCCTCGTACATGAACCGGAAGCGGTTGCAGATCTTGCAGAACAGCGACGCGGTGCGCTCGGCGTCGTAGATCGCCGAGTGCGCGGAATCAGCGTGCCAGTCGAGTCCGGCTGCGCTGACGGCGCGCGACAGCACTGTCTGGCCCAGTGCGACACCGCCCAGCGTGGCCGTGTCGAAGCTGGAGAACGGGTGGAAGGGGTTGCGCTTGATGTCGTTGCGCGCGACTGCCGCATTCAGGAACCCGAGGTCGAACGAAGCGTTGTGCCCGACCAGCACGGCGCGCGTACAGCCGGTGTCGCGCACGGCCTTGCGGATTTCACGGAACAGTTGTGTCAGCGCCTCCTTCTCCGGCATCGCCGGCCGGAGCGGATGGTGCGGGTCGATACCGTTCACGGCGAGCGACGCCGGGTCGATGCGCGAGCCATGGAACGGCTGCACGTGGTAGCGGAAAGTCGCGCCCGGTTTGAGCTCCCCGAACGGCGTCATCTCGATGACGACTGCCGCGAGTTCCAGCAGGGCGTCGGTATTGGCGTTGAAGCCACCGGTCTCGACGTCGACGGCAACCGGAAGGAAGCCGCGAAAGCGGCTGGAGATGCCGATCTCCTGCAGGTCTTCGCTCATGCCGGCAGCACTCGCCAGGCGAGGCTGGTCCCGCTGCGCAGCGGCACGAGTTTGTCGTCGCCAAACGGGTAGTGATCCGGAACGGTCCAGGGCTCGCGGCTTAGCGAGATGCGCTGCTCATTGCGTGGCAGTCCGTAGAAATCCGCTCCGCGCTCCGACGCGAATGCCTCGAGGCGATCGAGCCGGCCCGCCTGCTCGAACGCCTCGGCATAGAGTTCGATCGCCGCATGAGCGGAGAAGATTCCCGCGCACCCGCAGGGAGCCTCCTTGGTGTGCCGGGCATGCGGCGCGCTGTCTGTGCCAAGGAAGAACCGCGGGTTATCGCCGGTCGCAGCCGCGAGCAGAGCCTCGCGGTCCCGCTCGCGCTTCAGCAGCGGCAGGCAGTAGTGGTGCGGCCGCAAGCCGCCTTCGAAAATCGCGTTGCGGTTCATCAGCAGGTGCTGTGGCGTGATGGTGGCGGCCAGCCCACCGCGCGCGCTGCGAACGAACTCGGCTGCAGCCGCCGTGGTGATGTGCTCGAAGACGACCTTGAGGCCGGGAACGCGCTCCAGGATCCGCGTGAGAACCCTGTCGATGAACGCGGTCTCGCGGTCGAAGACATCCACCTCTGGTTCGGTCACCTCGCCGTGCACCTGCAGCACCAGGCCGAGCTCGGCCATCGCCTCGAGCGCGGGCCAGGTGTTCTCGATCGAGGTCACGCCCGCGTCGGAGTGTGTCGTCGCACCCGCTGGGTAGAGCTTTGCGCCGAGTACGAAGCCAGAATCCCTGGCGCGGCGAATCTCATCCGGTGGCGTGCTGTCCGTCAGGTACAGCGTCATCCACGGCTCGAAATCCACGCCTTCCGGCAGTGCCGCGCGGATTCGCGCGCGGTACTCGCCGAGCGCCGCGGTCGTCGTCATCGGAGGCTTCAGGTTCGGCATGACAAGCGCGCGCGCAAACCGCGCCGCGGTGAATGGCAGCACGGCAGCCATGTGGGCGCCGTCGCGAAGATGCAGATGCCAGTCGTCCGGCCGGCGCAGCGCGAGAGTCGTCACTTCGAGTCCGCGAGCCTTTCCAGGAATGTCTTGTCGCCCAGCAGCTGCGTGGCAAAGCGCACGCCGAAGCCCGTGAAGTCGGTGGGCACGTGGGCGAGCCCGCCCTTGTGCTCGGAAGACGACAGGTCAACGTGCACCCACGGCACGTCCTTTTCCACGAAGCGCTGCAGAAAGCGCGCCGCGAGGATGTGGTCACCCTTGGACTCGAGCGGGCACTGCAGCACGTCGGCGATGGGGCTTTCAATCTCGTGGTCGAAGTCCTCGTCCATCGGGAAGCACCAGACACGCTCTCCGCTCGATCGGCCGGCGGCCTGCAGCGGTTCGTTCAGTTCGGCGCGGTTGGTGAACGCGCCGCTGTAGCGGTCGGTCAGCGCATTGACGCAGGCGCCGGTCAGCGTCGCGAAGTCCAGCACCAGCCTCGGCCGCTCGCGCGAGGCCAGCGTGAGCGTGTCGGCAAGTGCCATGCGGCCCTCTGCGTCGCTGTGCACGACCTGGATCGTGACGCCGTTCGCAGCCCGCACGACCTCCTGCGGACGATAGGCATTGGGGCCGATCTCGTTCTCGGTGAGCGCGAGCCAGCAGTCCAGGTCGAGGCGCGCGCCGCTGCGGGAGCAGGCGAGCAGCGTGCCGACGGCGACCGCGCTGCCCTGCATGTCGCCGTGCATCAGGTACATGCCCTTGGCGGACTTGAGGTTGATGCCGCCGGTGTCGAAACAGATTCCTTTGCCGACCAATGCGATCGCCGGCCGCCGCGTCCGCCCGGGGCCCCGGTAACGCAGCCGCACGATCCCGGCGCCGCGGTGGGCGTTGGCACGCGACACGGCCAGGAACGCACCGGCACCGAGGCGTTTCAGCGCTCGTTCGTCGTAGAAGCGGAACGACCAGCCTTCGCGCTCGGCGAGCTGGCGCAGCGCCTTGCGGTACGCGACGCACTCGAGCTCGTTGGGCGGCAGTGCCGTCAGCCATCGCGCGAGGTGGTTGCCGCTGGCAATGGCGCGGCAGGTGGAGAAATCCCGTGTCTTCGCGCCGCGAACGTCGATCGCACGCAGGTCGCAGGGCGGCGCTGCCTTTGACTTGCGCTGGGGCATCGGTGCGGCGGCCGCCAGCAGCGCGGTCACCAGCGCCTCGTTCCAGGCCGCGGCCTCGGTCGCGTCGAATCCCGAGGCATGGCATTCGACCCGCGCCACGCCTCGCTCGAGCACCTTGCTCGTGAGCTTGCCGGCGAGCACCAGCCGTTCGAACGCGCTGGCGCCGGGCTTGGCGAAACCGACCGCGGCGAGCGTGTGGCGGGCATTGGGCAGGCGCGCGCACAACGCGGGTGTCGGCGAGTCTTTTTTGGCTGCGCGGTAGAGCCGCAGCCACAGTTCCGCGTGCGGCAGGCGAGCCAGTGCCTCCTCTGGCCTGGTCGCCGGGACCAGCAGTATCGCGCCATCGGCCTTTGCCAATGCGGATGCCATTGCCGCTTCCGCGCGACCGCGGACCTCGATTTTCAACTCGGGCGGTAACAAATGTGCCAAGTGCCTGCCTTGACCCTGCCGGGACCAGCGCTGATCATTGCGCGTCGGCATGCTAGCAGGGCGTGCCGCGCAAATCATTACCGCAGGCGCGCAACATGTTCGAAGCCTCGAAGTTCGAAGACTCCGATCCGGCGGAAACGCGCGAATGGCTCGAGTCGATGGAGTCCGTGCTGCGGGTCCACGGCGCCGAACGCGCGCACTACCTGCTCGAGCGAATCATCGACTTCGCGCGGCGTTCCGGCGCGCACCTGCCATTCAAGCCCAATACGGCCTACGTAAACACGATCGCCGCCGGCCAGGAGCAGGACTATCCGGGCGACCGCGCGCTGGAGCGGCGTATCGAGGCCTACATCCGCTGGAACGCGATGGCGATGGTCGTCCAGGCCAATCGCGAGAGTTCGGAATACGGCGGGCACATTGCGAGCTACGCGTCAGCGGCCACGCTGTACGAGGTCGGTTTCAACCATTTCTGGCGCGCACCGGACGACGACCACCCGGGGGACATGGTGTTCATCCAGGGGCACTCGGCGCCGGGTATCTATGCCAGGGCCTATCTCGAGGGGCGACTCAGCGAGGAACAGCTGCGTCACTTCCGCGAGGAGGTCGGCGGCAAGGGCCTGTCCTCCTACCCGCACCCGTGGCTGATGCCGCACTTCTGGCAGTTCCCGACGGTATCGATGGGCCTGGGGCCGATGATGGCCCTCTACCAGGCGCGCTTCCAGCGCTACCTCGAGCACCGCGGGATCGTGCAGCCGGAAGACCGCCGGGTGTGGTGCTTCCTCGGCGACGGTGAGATGGACGAGCCCGAGTCGCTGGGTGCGATCACGATGGCGGTGCGAGAGAAACTCGACAACCTGGTGTTCGTCGTCAACTGCAACCTGCAGCGGCTCGATGGCCCGGTGCGCGGCAACGGCAAGATCATCCAGGAGCTCGAGGCGGCGTTCCTGGGTGCCGGGTGGAACGTGATCAAGGTCCTGTGGGGATCGCGCTGGGATCCGCTGCTCGCCAGGGACACGCGCGGGCTGCTGCGCCGGCTCATGATGGAGTGCGTGGACGGCGAATACCAGAACTTCAAGGCGAAGGGCGGCGCGTACACGCGTGAGCACTTCTTCGGCAAGTATCCCGAGCTCCTGGAGATGGTTGCCAACATGTCGGACGACGACATCTGGCACCTGAACCGCGGCGGCCACGACGCGCAGAAGGTCTACAACGCCTACGCCGCAGCGGTTGCACAGAAGGGCCAGCCGACGGTGATCCTTGCCAAGACCGTCAAGGGCTACGGCATGGGACGCGCCGGCGAGGGGCAGAACATCACCCACCAGCAGAAGAAGCTGGACGATGAGGCGCTGAAGGCGTTCCGCGACCGCTTCAACATCCCGGTGTCCGACGCGGAAATCGCAGAGCTGCCGTACTACCGGCCGGCCGAGGGCAGCGAGGAACTCGAGTACCTTCACGAGCGCCGGCAGTTGCTGGGCGGCTACCTGCCGCAGCGCCGCACCAGCGTGCCGAAGCTCGCGGTGCCGGAACTGTCGGCATTTACGCCGCTGCTCGAGTCCTCGGGAGAGCGCGAGATCTCGACCACCATGGCGCTGGTTCGCATGCTGTCGATACTGCTCAAGGACAAGGGTATCGGCCCGCACGTGGTGCCCATCGTGCCGGACGAGGCGCGTACCTTCGGCATGGAGGGCATGATCCGGCAGGTCGGCATCTACTCCTCGATGGGGCAGCTGTACACGCCACAGGATTCCGACCAGCTGCTCTATTACCGGGAGGACATGAAGGGCCAGATCCTCGAGGAAGGCATCAACGAGGGCGGTGCAATGTGCAGCTGGATCGCTGCCGGGACTTCCTACGCCAACCACGGCGTCGCGATGGTGCCTTTCTACATCTACTACTCGATGTTCGGTTTCCAGCGCGTCGGCGATTTCGCCTGGGCGGCTGGCGACATGCAGGCGCGCGGCTTCCTGGTCGGCGGCACCGCGGGGCGTACCACGCTCGCCGGTGAAGGGTTGCAGCACCAGGACGGCCACAGCCAGCTCGTGGCGACCACGATCCCGAATTGCGTCGCCTACGATCCTGCCTACGCGTATGAGCTGGCAGTCATCGTTCACGACGGCCTGCGGCGCATGTACGTGGAGCAGGAGAACGTCTTCTACTACGTCACCTGCATGAACGAGAACTACGTGCAGCCCGCCATGCCGGCCGGGTCGGAGCAGGGCATCGTCCGGGGCGCATACCTGCTGCGATCCGGCGGGCGAGGCAAGGTGCGGGTGAACCTGCTCGGTTCAGGCGCGATTTTGCGCGAGGTGCTGGCGGCGGCGGAGATCCTCGACGAGGAGTTCGGCGTGCCGGCGGACGTGTTCAGCGTCACGAGTTTCTCGGAGTTGCGTCGCGAGGCACTCGACGCAGAGCGCTGGAACCTGCTGCACCCGGGCGCCGCGCCGCGCGTGCCCTACGTGCAGGCGTGCCTGCAGGGGCGCGACGGTCCGTTCATTGCCGCGACCGACTACGTGCGCACTGTCCCCGACCAGATCCGCCAGTGGGTGCCGGGCGGATACCACGTGCTCGGTACCGACGGTTACGGGCGCAGCGACTCGCGCGCGGCACTGCGCGACTTCTTCGAGGTCGACCGTCGCTATGTCGTGGTCGCTGCGCTGAAGGCGCTGGCCGACGAGGGAATGCTGGACATGGCGACCGTAAGCGCCGCCATCGGGCGATTCGGCATCGACGCCGACAAGCCAAACCCGGTCACGGTCTAGGCGGGGGCGTCAGGTGGCTCAGCTCATCGAAGTCAGGGTGCCGGACATCGGCGACTACAAGGATGTCGAGGTCATCGAGGTCGCGGTACGCGAGGGTGACGAGGTGCAGGTTGATGCCGGCCTGATCACGCTCGAGACCGAGAAGGCGACGATGGACGTGCCCTCGACCGTCGCCGGCATCGTCAGGCAGGTCAAGGTGCAGCAGGGAGGTCGCGTCTCACAGGGCGACCTGATCGCCGTGGTCGAGACTGAGGCCGCGGCAGAAGTTACGCCGCAGGCGGCCGCGAAGCCGGGCCCCGCAAGCGCGCCCGCCGACGGAGCGGCGCCGGTCGCGGCCCCGGCGGCAGCGGCTGCCGCACCGGTGTCGCGGACCGGACGCGATGCCCAGCCTGCGGCGCCGAATTCAGCACCCGCCAGCACGTCGATGCCCATGCCGCCAGCGGCGGCGGTCGAGGGGCCTTCCGGCGGCGCGCGATCCCACGCCAGCCCGTCGATCCGTCGCTTTGCGCGCGAGTTGGGCGTCGATCTCGGCTCGGTTGCCGGTAGCGGCGTCAAGGGGCGCATTACCGAGCAGGACGTCAAGGCGCACGTGAAGCGACTGCTCACGGCGCAGCCAGCACCGCCGGCCCAGGCGGCAGCATTGCCGCGCGTGCCGGAGGTCGATTTCGCGGCGTTCGGGCCCGTGGAACGCAAGCCACTGTCGCGGATCCAGAAGATCGCCGGCCCGAGGCTGCACGCGAGCTGGGTCAACGTCCCGCACGTGACGCAGTTCGACTCGGCCGACATAACCGAGATGGAAGCGGCCCGCGGCCGGATGAAGGCGGAAGCCGCGACGCGAGGGATCAAGCTCACGCCGCTCGCGTTTGTCATGCGTGCCTGCGTGCAGGCACTGCAGGCATTCCCCCGCTTCTGCGCAGCGCTGGACGCGGAGGCAGGCGAGCTCGTGTTCCGCAAGTACATCCACATCGGGTTCGCGGCCGACACGCCGGGCGGGCTCGTGGTGCCGGTGGTGCGCGACGCTGATCGCAAGGACATCTTCGGACTGGCGAGCGAACTGGCCGCACTGAGCGAGAAGGCGCGGGCCGGGAAGCTGTCGGCTGCCGAAATGCAGGGCGGGTGCTTTACGATTTCCAGTCTCGGCGGCATCGGCGGCACAGCGTTCACGCCGATCATCAATGCGCCGGAGGTGGCGATCCTGGGCGTGTCGAAGGCGAGCCAGCAGCCCATCTACCAGGACGGCGCGTTCGTCCCGCGGCTGATGCTTCCGCTGTCGCTGTCCTACGATCATCGCGTGATCGACGGGGCGGAGGCCGCGCGATTCACCAGCTTCCTCTGCCATGCGATGGCAGACGTGGCGGGCCTGCTCGGCCCGGCTTCCTGAGCGGGCATCAAGGAGTGAGCTCTTGAGCCAGACTGCCGGACCGACGAAAGACTCGCGGGTCGTCGCGGTTCCCGACCTCGGGGACTTCAAGGACGTTGCGGTCATCGAAGTACTGGTGAAGCCCGGAGATCGCGTCGAGCCCGAGACACCGCTCGTAACTCTAGAGAGCGACAAGGCGGCGATGGACGTGCCATCCCCGATCGCAGGAGTCGTCGAGAAAGTGCTGGTCAAGGTCGGCGACCGCGTCAGCAAAGGCTCCTCAATCGTCACGCTGGAAGCTGCTGCAGACGATTCCGCTGTAACCGCACAGCGCGCGGCAGTGCGTGTCGCGGAACCGTATGGCGGCGAGCCCTACCTCGACACCATCCCGCTGCAGCCAATGCCGAAGGCCCAGGCGACCCCGCCGGGTGCGCCTGCGCCGCAGGTCGCGACAAAGCCCGCGACTGCGACTGCGCCCGGGCATCATTCCTACGATTTCGACCTCGCTGTGCTGGGCGCTGGCCCGGGCGGCTACACGGCCGCGTTCCGCGCCGCGGACCTCGGGCTCAAGGTCGTGTTGGTCGAGCGCTGGCCGACGCTGGGCGGCGTCTGCCTGAATGTCGGCTGTATTCCCTCGAAGGCCCTGCTGCACGCAGCCCGGGTCGTGGAAGAGGCGCGCGAGATGGCCGAGCACGGTATCCGTTTCGGCGAGCCCGAGATTGATGCGGCCAGGCTTCGCCAGTGGAAGGACTCGGTCGTTACGCGACTGACCGGCGGACTCGAGTCGCTGGCCCGCCAGCGCAAGGTCACGGTGGTCCGCGGCAATGCGCGGTTCTCCTCGCCCCACGAGCTTGCGGTCACCGGCGGGGATGGCGTGAGGCGCCTGAGCTTCGATCGATGCATCATCGCGGCCGGCTCGGAGTCGGTCCGGCTTCCCGGCCTTCCCGACGACCCGAGGGTGATCGACTCGACCGCCGCGCTGGAACTCGACCTGCCTGCCCGGATGCTGGTCATCGGTGGCGGCATCATCGGTCTGGAGATGGCGACGGTCTACGCCGCGCTCGGCGTAAAGGTGAGCGTGGTCGAGATGACCGATGGCCTGATTCCGGGGTGCGACCGGGACCTGGTCCGCCCGCTGGAGAGGCGGATCGCCGCGCGGTTCGAGCGCATCATGCTCGGTACCCGCGCCGCTTCCGTAGAGCCCGCAGCGGAAGGACTGCGCGTCACATTCGAGGGGAAAGGTGCGCCGGAGCCGCAGGTCTACGGCAAGGTCCTGGTGGCTGTCGGTCGCGCACCGAACGGCCGGAACATCGCCGCGGATGCCGCGGGAGTCGTGGTGGATGAGCGCGGATTCATCCCGGTCGACCGGCAGATGCGCACGAACGTGCCGCACATACACGCGATCGGCGACATCGTCGGCCAGCCCATGCTGGCGCACAAGGCGACTCACGAGGGCAAGGTTGCGGCCGAGGCTGCGGCGGGCCTGAAAAGTTTTTTCGATGCCAGCGTGATTCCGTCCGTCGCCTACACCGATCCAGAGGTCGCGTGGGTCGGTCTCACGGAGACCGACGCGAAGGCACGAGGCATTGCCTTCGAGAAGTCCGTTTTCCCCTGGGCTGCCAGCGGTAGATCGCTGTCGATCGGGCGCGAGGAGGGGTTCACCAAGCTGTTGTTCGATCCCGTGAGCCACCGTGTGGTAGGCGGCGGAATCGTCGGCACCAATGCCGGCGACCTGATCGCGGAGGTCGCGCTCGCGATCGAGATGGGCGCGGACGCGGCCGACATCGGACTGACGATCCACCCGCACCCCACGCTGTCGGAGACGATAGGGATGGCGGCCGAGGCCTTTGAAGGGACACTGACCGATCTCTACCTGCCGAAGCGGAAGTCTTCCCGCGCAAAGCCAGGCTGAGTCCGGGACCCGCGGCTCAGCAACATGCATCCCGGCCTGACCCGCACGCTGCGCCTGCTTGGCCTGCTCGAGGCAGGCCGCCGGGTCGAGCTCGAGCTGCGCCTGCGGCAGCCGCGGGCGCTGCCCGACGCGGTGATCCTCGGCGCGCAGAAAAGCGGAACCAGCTCGCTGCACAACTACCTCACTCAGCACCCCGGCGTGATCGCGCCGCTGCGCAAGGAAGTGCACTATTTCGACGTGAATTACGCACGGGGCGAGGACTGGTATCGCGGCCACTTCGGGCGCCAGGGCGAGACGGGCCTCAACCTGGACAGCAGTCCCTACTACCTGTTTCACCCGGCGGTGCCGGCGCGCATGCACGAACTGCTGCCGGATGCGAGGCTGATCGTGCTGCTGCGCGACCCGGCGCGCAGGGCCTATTCGCACTACTGGCACGAGCGCGACAAGGGGCGCGAGGCTCTCTCGTTCGAGTCGGCGATCGATGCCGAGCCGGGGCGCCTGGGGCGCCTCGAGCAACAGCTCGCCGGTGGCGAGATCACGCACAGCCGCGCATACCAGTCGCATTCCTATCTCGCGCGCGGCCGCTATGCCGAGCAACTCGAGCGCTGGTTCGGGTTTTACCCGCGCGAAAGGATACTCGTGCTGCGCTTCGAGGACTTCGTGAAGGATCCGCCTGGCGGGCTGAACGACACGCTCGCGTTCCTCGGCCTGCCGGACGCCACCTCGGTGAGCCTTGAACCCCGCAATTCGCGCCGCTATCCAGCGATGCAGCCAGCCACGCTGGCCCGGCTCAAAGACTATTTCGAGCCGCACAACCGGCGGCTGGAGGAGTTGCTCGGCCGCTCGATGGGCTGGTGAGGCGCTACCTGTCGCGGCGCATCAGCCTGCGCAGCGCTTCGAGGTACGCGCCCTCGTCGGGCGGCAGGCCAGTACGCTGGCTTCGCCACAGCGCCTCGCCGAGGCACTCGATCATGCGATGTTCCGCTGCGTGTGCATCACCGAGCGCGCTGCAGAGTTCGGCGTGGATCGTCGCAATACCCGGCGGTCGATTGGTCGCCACCTGTTCGCGAATCGCCAGGTGCAGACCCATGTGCAGGAACGGATTCGACTGCCCGCCCTCGGGGGAGTAATCGAGCTCGAGCACCTCGGCGGAGCCCTCGATGACCGGCTGGTACTCGGGATGCTGCTCGACGACGTTAGCGAGCTGGTGCTCGAGTGGCTCCATCGGCACGCCATCGAGCCGCTTGCGCCATGCGAGCAGGTAGCTGCGGCGCAGCGACGCGCGATCCTGGTCGTGGAAGACGGGCATCCGTTCAGCCAGCCCTCTTTGCGCGTGGCGCAGGACTGCCCGGGGAACGTGCACGGACAGGGCTGCGCGGCTTTCTTGCCGTGGACTCATGGCGCAGCTTTTGCTCCTGTGCTGTCTTGTGCCGGTACTCGCAGAGGTCCGCGATCGGGCAGGACGGGCAATCGGGCTGCCGCGCCTTGCACACGTAGCGGCCGTGCAGGATCAGCCAGTGGTGCGCGTCCTGCATGAATTCCCGGGGCACGCGCTTCAGCAGCTGTTCCTCTACCCCGCGCACATCATCGGCCTTCGCGAGACCCGTGCGATTGGCGACGCGGAACACGTGGGTGTCGACCGCCAGCGTTGGGTGCCCGAAGGCAGTGTTCAGGATCACGTTGGCGGTCTTGCGCCCGACACCCGGAAGGGCCTCGAGCGACTCGCGGTCTTCGGGTACGCGGCCGCCGTGCTCGTCGATGAGCTTGCGGCAGGTGGCCACGATGTTCTTCGCCTTGCCCTGGTAGAGTCCGATCGACTTCACGTACGCGGCGAGCCCTTCTACGCCGAGCGCAACGATCGCCTGCGGCGTGTTCGCGACGCGGAACAGCCGGCCGGTCGCGAGGTTCACGCTGCGGTCGGTCGCCTGCGCAGAGAGGATCACTGCGACCAGCAGCTCGAATGGCGTCGAGTACTCGAGTTCCGTCTTTGGGTGCGGATTTCCGGCGCGCAGGCGCTCGAATATTGCGTGTGCGCGCCGCGGGTTCATGCGGCCGACCGGTCGGTGAGCGCGGATTCGGCAACAGTCGAACTCGCGGCACGCGCCTGGATCCGCCAGTTGCGCAGCGCCAGCATCAGTCCGAGCAGGATGAATGCGCCGGGCGGCAGCAGCGCCAGCAGCAGGCCGTGGCCGAGGAATTCGCGCAGCGCACCGAGTGACACCAGCACGAGACCGAAGCCGATTCCCATCGCGGCGCCATCGAGCAGTGCCAGGCCCAGGGGCTGGCGTGAGGCGAATGACTCCGCCCGCGCGAGCACCAGGCAGTTGGTGACGATCAGCGGCAGGAAGATGCCGAGCGCGTCGTGGAGCTCCGGCCACCAGGCCGCGATCGCGAGCTGCACCGACGTGACGGCGCCGGCGATCGCGAGTACGAACACCGCGATGCGTACTTCAGGGAGCAGCCACCTGCCGACCAGCGATGCAATGGCGTTGCTCACGAGCAGCACCGCGCATGTCGCGAGCGCGAGGCCGAACGCATTGTCGACGGAGTTGCTGACCGCGAGCAGCGGACACAGGCCGAGCAGCTGGACCAGGCCCGGATTCGAGCTGTCCAGGCCGTTGCGCAGGATCTGCGGAAGGGGTCATCGGCGGAGTGTAAGGCATCGTGTGGTTCACGATCCCGACCGCCCAACGTCTGCTGTTGCCGCCGCGGAAGGCATTTCGAAGATCTGCCGCCGGTTGGCTTCGAAGTACAGCAGCGCGTCCTCGACCGCGCCGACCACCGCGCGCGGCGTGACCGTGGCGCCGGTGAACTGGTCGAACTCGCCACCGTCCTTGCGGACCTTCCAGCCCTGTGGCGCAGGGTCGGCCAGCGATCGCCCGGTAAAGCCGAGTATCCAGCTGGACTTGCGCTCGTCGATGGCATCGCCGAGGCCGGGAGTCTCCTTGTGTGCAAGTACCCTGACACCGAGCAGGTGGCCGTCCGCCCCCACCGCAACCAGCAGCCGGATTTCGCCCGAATAACCGTCCGGCGCAACCGTCTCGATCAGTGCGGCGACGGGCTGGCCTGCAAGCCTCGCGCGGTGGACGGGCACAGGGTCGTCGGTGCCGAGCCGCTCCGCGTCGCGCACGAATATCACGTCGCCGAGCAGGTCGTTGTCGTATTGCGCTGCGCCGAGCACCGCTGCGAAGCGTGCGATGCGCTGCGCCCGTTCGTTGGCCTCGATTCGCGGCGCTGCGATGTCGTGTACCAGCGCCGCGATGCCGACCGCGACGGCGGCCGCGACGGCCAGCGTCAGGGCGGCACGCAACGGCCTGCGGCGGTTCGCTTCAGCGTCGCGGGTGTCCATGGATCCTCGGCACGGTGTAGCGATCGATAAGCGGGGCTGCGAGGTTCATCAGCAGCACGGCGAAGGCGATGCCGTCCGGATAGCCGCCGTACGCGCGGATTGTCCAGGTGATGGCGCCTATGCCCACGCCGTATACGAGCCGCCCGCGGTCGCTGGTCGCCGCCGAAACCGGGTCCGTTGCGATGAAGAAAGCGCCCAGCATGGTGGCGCCGGAAAACAGCTGGAACATCGCGGGTGCATGTGCGCCGGGATCAACTGCATTCATTATCCAGGCGGGCAGCGCGACGCCGGCCAGCACTGCGACCGGGATGTGCCAGCGCACGATTCCACGCGCAATCAGGTAGAGCCCACCCGCCAGCGCGGCGAGGTTCACCCACTGCCAGCCCGTGCTTCCCAGCGAGCCGAAAGCGGGTCCCGCGGAGATTTCGCTCATCGTGTAGCGCTGCGAGAGACCGAGTCGCAGCGAGTCGAGCGCGGTTGCCCCGGTGTAGGCGTCCCAGCCTGCCGCGGCTGGGCCGT
Source organism: uncultured Gammaproteobacteria bacterium (assembly GCA_963793005.1). Lineage (GTDB taxonomy): Bacteria > Pseudomonadota > Gammaproteobacteria > Steroidobacterales > Steroidobacteraceae > RPQJ01. The sequence goes on along the minus strand of CAWBYP010000002.1, from coordinate 776,841 downwards.
GCATGACCGACTGCCACGCTAATCCAGCCAGGTCCAGCCATGTGACGCCATCAGTGCCAAGCGGCACGGGCCAGCGTGTCATCTCGAGCGGAAACGACACGAGCAGGACGGCGTAGCCAACCATTGCCGGGTTGAACGGGTTCTGGCCGATACCGCCGTATACGTGCTTGCCGAGCAGTACGGCGATCGCAGTACCGAGTGCCGTCAGCCACCATGGCAGCAATGGCGGAACCGCCAGCGCGAGCAGCGCCGCTGTCACCAGCACGCTGGCATCGCGCAGGAACGGGGCGACGTCACGGCCCCGCGCCCTGAGCACGATTGCCTCGCAGAGCAGCGCCGTCGGGCCCGCGACGGCCATCTGCAGCAGGGTACCGGGCCCGAACAGCGCCACCTGTACCAGCACTACTGGAACCAGGCCTACCAGCACCTGGATCATCACGCGCGGCACCGTATAACCGGCGACGATGTGGGGGGCGGGTGCGGTGTCGAATCGCATGCGTATCAGTCTACGTTTTCGCCGCGGGCGCGACGGCGTGCCGACTCGAACGCGCGGCGCTCGTCCTCGGCCGCCGCCTCGATGCGCGCCTGGTGCCGGGCATGGCGCTCGCGCGCCTCGCCTGCCCGTCGCAGTTCGTCGTGCCGCAGTCGCGCATCCGCCCGTGCAGCCCGAAAAGCCGCGGTCAACGCGATATTGCTCGGGCAGACGTAATCGCAGCAGCCGCACTCGATACAGTCCTCGAGGCCGTGGCGCTGCAGAAACGCCGTGTTCGCGGACGTGACGCCCCTGTGCAGTTGTTGTGGAAGCAGGCCTGCGGGGCATACGCTCGCGCAGTCGCCGCAGCGGATGCAGGGAGATTCCGCTGCGCGACCTGCGAGGTCCGCTGCGGTCGCGGCAACGATGCAGTTGATCGCCTGCGTCAATGGCACCGCATCTGTCGCTATGGCCCGGCCGGTCATGATTCCGCCGGCAAGCAGCCGCACCGGATCCGACAGGTAGCCGCCGCAGGCGTCGACCAGGTCTGCGACCGGCGTGCCGATGCGAGCCTCGAGGTTGGCGGGACGTCGGATTCCGCTGCCAGTGACCGTGACGACGCGGGTGGTGAGTGGTGCGCCGGTGCGGACGAAGCGCGATACGGCGGCCGCGGTTCCGACATTCTGGCAAACGAGCCCGGCAGCCGCCGGCAGGGCGTCGAAGGGCACCTCGATACCCGTCACGCCGGCTAGCAGCTGGCGCTCGGCCCCAGCGGGGTAGATCGTGCCGAGCGACATCAACTCTATGCGCCCGTCGCCGGCCGCGGCAATTGCAGCCTGCAGGGCTTCGATGGCCTCGGGCTTGTCGTCCTCGACAGCAATGGTGCAGCGCGCGGCGCCGCTTGCGTGCAGCATGACCTGCGCTCCGCGCAATACATCGCCCGCACGCTCGCGCATCATCGCGTCGTCGCAGCAGATCCACGGTTCGCACTCGGCGCCATTCAGCACCAGGTGCGTCACCGCCCGCGATCTTGCGCGCTCGAGCTTCGCTGCCGTCGGGAACGCGCCGCCACCGAGGCCCGCGATGCCCGCGTTGCGAATCGACTCGAGCAGTTCGTCGGGGTGCATGGACTGCCAGTCAAGCCGGGTGAAGTCGCGCTCGGGTTCGTCCGAGCCATCGTTCTCGATTTCGACGCAGAGCCCTTGGCCTGCGGCGTTGGCGGTCTCGCTAATCTCCACGGCGCGGACGATGCCGGCAACCGGGGCGAGCACCGGCGACGCTGACGGTTCGAACGGACGCCCGATCAGGGTCCCGACGCGCACTCGCTCGCCCGCGCGAACGCCAGGCGCAGCCCCGGCCCCGCTGCCCTGGTCGAGCGCGACGATCGCGCGCGTGGGCGAGGGCGCCTGCTGCAGTGGTTGCCGCATGGGGTCGGTCTTGTGCGCAGCCAGTCGCAGCCCCTCTGGAAACCGCTGGCGGTGAAACATCGGCTGCTCAGGCCGCGCGACGACCGCGTGGCACGATCGGGTTCGTGGGCGGCCTCATTTCGATGCAGTCCACCGGGCAGGGCGGAACGCACAGACCGCAACCCGTGCACTGCGTTTCGATCACCGTGTGCATGAAGCGCGGCGCACCGATGATCGCGTCCACCGGGCAGGCGGGCAGGCACAGCGCGCAGCCGATGCACAGGTCCTCGTCGACCTGGGCGACGCCGGCGGCCGCGACGGCGCCGAACTCCGGATTGACTGGCCGCGGCTCACGGCCGAGTAGGTCGGCAAGCGCGCGCGCAGTGTGGTCGCCGCCCGGCGGGCACTGGTCCGTTCCTGCCTCGCCTCCTGCAATTGCCTCCGCGTACGGACGACACCCGGGGTAGCGGCATTGCCCGCACTGCGTCTGCGGCAACAATGCGTCGATGCGGGCGACGAGAGATCCGCTGTCCGGTCGCAGCCGGGTTGCGGCCCAACCGAGCGCGGCACCCAGCACCAGGGCCAGCGGTGCGGCCACGGCAAGTGCCGGCACGACGACGCCCGAACTCATCGTGCGCCCAGCCCACTGAAGCCCATGAATGCGAGTGCCATCAGGCCGGCAGTCACCAGCGCGAGCGGCGCGCCACGAAATGCCGCGGGCACGTCGCCGCTGTCGATGCGCTCGCGGAGCGCGGCGAACAGCACCAGCGCCAGCCCGAATCCCGCCGCGGCGGACGCGCCGTACACCAGCGACTCCAGCAGGCTGTGGTGCCGGTCGAGGTTGAGCAGGGCCACGCCGAGCACCGCGCAGTTGGTGGTGATCAGCGGCAGGAACACGCCGAGCAACTGGTGAAGCAGGGGGCTGGTCGCCCGGACCACAAGTTCGGTGAACTGCACCACTGCGGCGATCAGCAGGATGAACACCAGCGTGCGCAGGTAGCCGAATCCGAGCGGGTCGAGCACCCAGTGGAAGGCCGCGTAGCCCAGCGCCGAAGCAAGTGTCATCACGAACAGCGTGGCGAGCGCCATGCCCGCGGCGGCCTCGAACCGACCGCTCACGCCGACGAACGGGCACAGGCCCAGGAAGCTCGTCAGTACGAAGTTGTTGACGAGACTCGCACCGATGGCCAGCAGCAGCAGGTCGGTCATGGGTGGCCCCCGGTCAGCAGGCGGCCGGGGGGCTCATTTCACTTTCATGCCGGGTTCGGCGCCGCTGTCCGGGGACAGCAGGAAGATGTCAGCTCCGCCCGGCCCGGCAGCGAGCACCATGCCCTCGGAGACGCCGAAGCGCATCTTGCGCGGCTCGAGGTTCGCGACCAGCACGGTCAGTCGCCCGACCAGCGCCTCGGGCGCGTAGGCCTGCCGGATGCCGGCGAACACCGTGCGCCGCTCGCCGCCCAGGTCAACCGTGAGCCTCAACAGCTTGTCGGCGCCGTCCACGAGTTCGGCGGCCTCGATGCGGGCGATCCGGAGGTCGATCCGGGCGAATTCCTCGATCGACGCGTTCGGCAGCCGCGGCACATCGGTTGCAGCAGTCGATGCGGGCTCAGCAACGGGCGCCGACGCAGCTTCCCGCCCGGGCGCGGCAGGCGCGGCTCCTGCCGCAGCACCGGAAGCAGCCTCGGCCGGGACGCCAGTGGCCTTCAGGTTTTCAACCGACGCCGAGAGCAGGGCTTCTACGGCGGCAGCATCGACCCGTGTTGCCAGCGGTTTGTAATTTTCGATTGCGGCCCCGAGCAGCGGCGTTGCCACGTCGTCCCACGATTGCGGCGCAAGTCGCAGGAAGCGCTCGGCGCCCGACGCGAGCCTCGGCATGATCGGCTTCAGGTACACCACGAGCACGCGGAACAGGTTGAGTCCCTGCGTGCACACGCCCTGTACCTCGGCGGCACGGGCCGGATCCTTGGCCGCGAGCCAGGGTTTCTGCTGATCGATATAGAGATTGGCGCGGTCGGCGAGTTGCATGACCTCGCGCACAACCGCAGCGTAGTCGCGTCCTTCGTAGGCTTCGCCGACGCGCTCGCCGGCCGCGACGAATTCCCCGTACAGCGCAGGCTCGGGCAGCGTGGCCGCGAGCCGGCCGTTCGACCCGCGCGCGATGAAGCCGGCGCAGCGGCTCGCGATGTTGACGAGCTTGCCGACCACGTCCGAGTTCAGCTTGGCGACGAACTCGTCGAGGTTGAGGTCGAGGTCTTCGACACCCGGCCCGAGGCGCGAGGCGAAGAAGTAACGCAGGTATTCCGCAGGCAAGTGGTCCAGCCAGGCGCGCGCAGTGATGAACGTGCCCCGCGACTTCGACATTTTCTGGCCGTTGACCGTCAGGAACCCGTGCGCATAGACCGCGGTCGGCGGACGCATCCCGGCGCCGTGCAGTACCGCGGGCCAGAACAGCGTATGGAAATAGACGATGTCCTTGCCGATGAAGTGGTAGACCTCGGCGTCACTGTCCGGCTTCCAGTAGCGGTCGAAATCGAGCCCGGTGCGCCGGCAGTACTGCAGGAAACTGCCCAGGTAGCCGATCGGCGCGTCGAGCCAGACGTAGAAGTACTTTCCGGTCTCACCGGGAATCTCGAATCCGAAGTACGGCTCGTCCCGGGAGATGTCCCAGTCGCGCAGCCCGGCGGAGAACCACTCGCCGAGCTTTGCGGTGACCGCCGGCTGCAGGCGGCCCGAACCGGTCCATTCGCGCAGCATCGCCTCGAAGTCGCCGAGCTTGAAGAACAGGTGCTCGGAATCACGCTGCACTGGCCTGGCGCCGCTCACGACGGACACCGCGTCCTTCAGGTCCGCGGGCGTGTAGGTTGCGCCGCAGGACTCGCAGCTGTCGCCGTACTGGTCAAGCGTGCCGCAGCGCGGGCAGGTCCCGCGCACGTAGCGATCGGGCAGGAACATCTTCGCCTGCTCGTCGTAGGCCTGCCGGATCGTCTCGCGGCGGATGTGGCCCGCAGCCACCAGCCGGGCATAGATGCCGTTGGTGACCTCGCGGTTCTCATCGGAGTGCGTGGTATGGAAATTGTCGAACGAGATGTCGAAATCGGCGAAGTCCCGCTTCTGGACCTCGGCGAAGCGCGCGATGAGTTCCTCCGGCGTCACGCCTTCCTGCCGGGCCTTCAGCATGGTCGGTGTGCCGTGGGCATCGCTCGCGCAGACGTATACGCAGTCACGACCGCGCAGCCTCTGGTAGCGCACCCACAGGTCGGTGTAGACGTACTCGACGATGTGGCCGATATGCGGCGCGCCGTTGGCGTAGGGCAGCGCGCTGGTGACCAGGATGGTGCGGGGGGTCGGTGTGCTCATGGGCTCGGCGATCCTGCAGGACGCGGGATTATGCCATGCGCGGGATGCCGCCGCGCCGCCGCAGGCGAATCAGCCGACGCCCTTGAATTGCTCGAAACGCTGCTTGTTGATCGCCTTTTCGTAGGCGGCCTGGCCTGTGATGAGACCCTTGTCGAGCAGTTCCTGGATCGCAGAGTCCATGGTCCGCATGCCGAACTGGGCGCCGCTCTGCATGGAGTTCTCGAGCTGGTCGAGCTTGCCCTGGCGGATGAGGTTCGACACCGCGGGGGTGTTGATCATCACTTCCAGCGCAGCCACGCGGCCGCGCTTGTCGGCGCGCTGGATCAGCTGCTGCGACACCACCCCGCGCAGCGACGTGGACATCATCGTACGCACGTGCGCCTGCTTGTCCGCAGGAAACGCGTTGACGATGCGGTCCACCGTGGCGGCGGCGCCGTTGGTGTGCAGGGTGCCCATCACCAGGATGCCCATTTCCGCGGCGGTGACCGCGATGCCCATGGTCTCGAGGTCGCGTAATTCGCCGACCAGGATAACGTCCGGGTCCTCGCGCAGCGCCGAGTGCAGCGCCTCCGCGAAGCCGGGGCTGTGCACGCCGACCTCGCGCTGGCTCACCAGGCAGTTTCGCCGCATGTGCACGAACTCGATCGGGTCCTCGATCGTGAGGATGTGGCCTTTGATCCGTCCGTTGATGTCGTCGATCATCGCCGCAAGCGTGGTGGATTTTCCTGAGCCGGTCTTGCCGGTCACCAGGATCAGGCCGTTGTTGGTACGGCACAGGCTGCGCACAGCGTCCGGCATGTTGAGCTGTTCGAGCGACAGTGCCTTGGATGGAATGGCGCGGAACACAGCCCCGAGGCCACCGATGTGGCGGAACACGTTGACACGGAAGCGCGACACGCCGGGAATCATGTAGGCGAAGTCGGCGCCGTCCTTCTCCTCCAGCCGCTGCCTGGCGCGGTGGGTCATGATCTCGGAGAGCAGCTCGCGGACGTAATCCTTCTCGAGGGGCTCGCTGCGCAGCGACTGGAGTTCGCCGTAAAGCCGGATGCGCGGCGGGTCACCGGCCACGAAGTGCAGGTCGGAGCCGTTCTTCTTCAGGACTTCCTTCAGGAACTCGTCGATGCGGCGCGGGACGGCCTGCGACGGGGTCGCGACGGTTTCGGTACTCATGCGATACCCTGCGTGACATCAGCCTTGAGGATGGCAGTGCCGTCTGTGACGTAGCGGGTGAACAGCCGCTTGTCCTGCGCATAGGCGAAGGCATCGTCCGGGTCGACCTCGCGGGCCTGGACTGCGGCGAGCAAGGCCTGGTCCATCGTGTGCATGCCCGCTTCCTTCCCAGTCTGCAGCTGCGAGGGAAGCATGTGGGACTGGTCCGTCATGATGAGCTTGCCGATGGCCCGGTTCATCACCATCACTTCGCAGACCGCACGGCGGCCGCGCAGGTCCGGTGTGCGCACCAGGACCTGGGTGACAACGCCGAGCAGGCCCTGCGACAGGAAGCTCTTGGTCTGCTCGCGTTCTTCCGCGGGCAGCGCGTCGACCATGCGGTCGATGGTCTTGACCGCGCTGGTCGTGTGCAGCGTGCCGAGCACCAGGTGCCCGGTTTCGGCGGCCGTCATGGCCCAGCGTACCGTGTCCGCGTCGCGCAGTTCGCCGACCAGGATCACGTCCGGGTCCTCGCGCATCGCGGCGCGCACGCCCTCGGCGAAGGAAGGCAGGTGCGTATGGAGTTCGCGCTGGATCACCTGCGACATCTTGCTGCGATGGACGAACTCGATGGGGTCCTCGAGGCTGACGATGTTCAGCTTCCGGGTGCGGTTCAGCAGGTCGATCATTGCGGCCAGTGTCGTCGACTTGCCGGTGCCGGTGGAACCCGTAACGAGCACCATGCCCTGGTGGTAATCACAGAACCTGGTCACGACCGCCGGCAGGTTCAGCGAGTCGATGGTCGGGACGTCGGACGGGATCGTGCGGAATACCGCCCCGACGCCCGTGTCCTTGCGAAACACGTTGACGCGGAAGCGCGCGCCGTCGGCGGATACGTACGAGAAATCGATGTCGTTGCCCTTTTCGAACGAGTCGTTCTGCGAGGCGCTGAGGATCTCCGTCACGTAGCCTTCCAGTTCCGCCTCCGCGAGATCGCGGAACTTGATCGGCATCAATTCGCCGTTCATGCGCAGCATCGGCGGGACGCCGACCGAAAGGTGAACGTCCGAGCAGCCTTGGGCCGCGCCGAGCTTCAGGAATGCGTCTATGCGGGCCATGCAATCGCCTCGCTCACAGGTATCGTTCGAGTGCGTCGCGCATCTCGTCCATGCTCTGGAATCGTCGCGCCTTGTCCACGGCCATGGCCTTCATCACGATTTCGGACAGTCCGGGCGGGACGCTCGTGTTGACCTCGATCGGCGGCTTCGCCTTGCCCTGGACATGCTGGTACATGACCGCCATGTGGTCGCCGCGCTGGTAGGGAGGTTCGCCGGTCAGCATTTCGTAGAGCATGACACCGAGGCTGTAGACGTCCGCCCTCGCGTCCACCTTCTTGCCCAGGATCTGTTCCGGAGCCATGTACTTGGGCGAGCCGATGACGTAACCGGTCTTGGTGAGCTGCGTGTCGCCCTGGTGCTGTGCCGCAGCGACGCCGAAGTCCACGATCTTGAGCAGGCCCTCGTCGTTGATCAGCACGTTGGCGGGCTTGAGATCGCGGTGGATGATGCCCGACTGGTGGGCGACCGTCATGCCGGTGGCGATGTCCACCGCGAGGCGCGCGGCCTTCGCCAGCGGCAGCGGCTTCTCGTTCACCTCGTTGCCGAGCGTGTGTGACGGGAAGTACTCCATCGAGATGGCGTAGTTGCCGCGGATGTGCAGGAAGTCGTAGATGCGGATGACGTTGCGGTGCGTGATCTTTCGCGAGTAACGCAGCTCGTGGACGAACCGCTTCATCATCTCCTCGTCCTGGGAAACGTTCGGGTTCAGGAACTTGAGTACCAGCTGCTCCTCGACGACCGTGTCTTCCATCAGCAGCACGGTACCGAACGCGCCCTTGCCGATCTTGCGCACGTACTTGTAGCGGCCTTCCAGCACGTCGCCGGGCTTCAGCGTGGAGATGTCCAGGCGCTGCTGCTCCCGGGCCTTGCTCACGATCGTGTCGATGTCGGCGCGCTCGCCCAGGAGCGTGCGTCCGGAATCCGGTGCCTGGCGTTCGACCGTGCGGCCGATCATTGTTTCCCGTTGCGAAGTCGGCGCCGCGCCCGGCGGGAAGCGGTTGGCGATGCCCTCGACCGCGCGCAGCGCGGCGTGGCTTATGGTCGGGTCGGCGGCCGACGCGCCGACGCCTTCGAGCTTGACCCTTACGGTATCCACGGTCTGCTGGTCGACCAGCCGCGTGAGTGCGGAGATGACCTCGAGCCGCGCCTCCTTCGACGCGCTGTCGAGCAGCGGCATCAGGCGCTCCATGTGCGACGCGTCCCCGAGCTTGCCGACCGCCCGCACCAGCGTCGGCAGCGAGCGATCATCCGCGCTGTCGAGCATGTCGAGCAGCGCCGGCAGCGCCTTGCGGCTGCCGATCTCGGCCAGCGCGTCCACCGCGCGTTCGCGCACCCACCAGTCCGAGTCCCGCGTGGCTTCGATCAGGTGATCCACGGCCCGCTCGTCCTTGGTCTGGTTCAGGATCTCGATGGCCGCGCGGCGGACTTCCTCGTCCTCGTCGCGGATCAATTCGAGTGCGGCCTCGATGACGCGCGGTCCACCGATCTTGGCGAGCGCGTCGGCGGCCCTGCTGCGAACCCACCAGTCGTCATCCTTGATCGACTGCAGCAGGAACCTGACGTGCTGTGGCGTGCCGATCGCATTGAGCACCTCCACGGCGGCACGGCGCGCTTCCTCGTTCTCGTCCTTCAGTACGCCCACCAGGTGCTGCATCGTGTCAGGGTGGTTGGCCCGGACCACGGCATCTATCGCCTTCTGCTGGGTCTCGACGTCAGGATCTCGCAGCAGGTCGCACAGGATCGCCGGGTCCGCGTTGCCGTCGAGGCGCGCCAGGGCGTTCAGCACGGCCTGGCGGATGAACTTGTTGGTGTCCCTGAGCTGCGCCTGCAGCGCCGCCGCAACGTCCGGGCGGTTGAAGCGCGAGACGATGCTGATGATGTGGGTGCGTGCGATCGGGTCCTTGCCCTCGAGCCTGCTGATCAGTTCCGGCACCAGGCTCTCATCGGCAATTTCGGCGATGATCCTGAACAGTGCTGCCTTCTCTGTCGCTTCCTGGTTGTAGGCGCGGCTCAACAGGTCGCGTGCGGACAAGCGCGATTTCTGCGCGGCCAGGACAGTTACGATCGGGCCCCGCGGTGCCTGCGGGTCGTCGAGCAGCGGAAGCAGCAGTTGCGGGCTGTAGTCGCGGCCGGCCGACAGCGCGGCGACGATGGCCGCGGAGGTGCGCGGATTGGCGTCGGCCAGCGCTTCGATCACCTGGGTGAGCGCCTTGTTGTCGATCAGCGCCGACAGGACGCGGACGAAGGCCTCTGTCTCCTGCCGGTCGGCATTCGACAATGCGTCGATGATGCGTGGGATCGCGGCCGGTCCAAGCTTGCCCAGCCTGTCCAGGGCCTTGTTCGCGTCCGTGCCCGAGCCGTCGCCCGCCGCCTTGATGTCGGCTATGAGGCGGTCGGCCTTCATGTTCGTGAAGAAGCTCATGTGCGCTGGGCGGCTGGTTCTGGCTTTTGGTCTCGTCTAGCGGGTGGGCTATGTCAAGTCCGGTGCCGTCCCGGGCGAAACACCGCGACCCGGTGCAGTATGCCACGCAGGCGCGAGGCGACTGCCATCGGCTGGGATGTCAATCCGCGGCCCGGATTCCGCTACAATCACGCACTCGCGGCACATGCCGTTCTCCCATTGGACTGGCCACTCATATGACAGACGATCGCGTCCGCGAAGCCCGCCTTGTGGTTGGGAATTATGTCGAACCCCACCTCGGGATGCCGCTAGATGACGCCAAAGCTGTGAAGTCCGTCCAATTCGAGACCGGGCGGGTCCTGGTCGAGGTGGAACTCGGCTTCCCGTTCCGGCGCGGCCGGGCCGACCTGGAGGGACACCTGGGACGGCTGCTGGCGGAGCGGCCGGCCATCGGCGCGGCCGAGGTCCGGGTCAGCTGGAAGGTCGCTGCGCGGGCTGGCGATGGCAGCCGGCCGCCGCTGCCGGGCATCTCGAACGTGATCGCCGTGGCTTCGGGCAAGGGCGGTGTGGGAAAGTCCACCACCGCCGTCAACATGGCCATCGCGCTGGCGCTCGACGGTGCGCGCGTGGGGCTCATCGACGCAGACATCTACGGCCCGAGCCAGCCTCGCATGCTGGGACTCCAGGGCTCGCGCCCGACGTCGGCCGACGGCCGCAGCATGGAGCCGCTCGAGGCGCACGGGGTCAAGGTGATGTCGATCGGCTTCCTGATCGAGGAGGAACAGCCGATGGTATGGCGGGGACCGATGGTCACGCAGGCGCTTACGCAGTTGCTCAGCGAGACCCGGTGGGGGGAACTCGACTACCTGATCGTCGACATGCCACCGGGCACCGGCGACATCCAGCTCACGCTCTCGCAGCGCGTCCCGGTCAGCGGCGCAGTCGTGGTCACCACGCCGCAGGACATCGCGCTGCTCGACGCCCGCAAGGGGCTCAGGATGTTCCAGAAAGTCGCGATTCCGGTACTCGGTGTCGTCGAGAACATGTCCACGCACGTCTGTTCGAAGTGCGGCCACGAGGAGCCGGTATTCGGCAGCGGAGGCGGGCGCAGCATGGCCGAGCAGTATGGCGTGGCCCTGCTGGCGAGCCTGCCGCTGGACATCCGCATTCGTGAGCAGACCGATGGCGGCTGCCCGACCGTGGCCGCCGACCCGGACGGCCCCCTGGGTCGCGCCTACATCGAGATGGCACGCCGCACGGCGGCGGCCCTGTCCGTCGCACAGGCGGCCGCGCCCGCAGCGCCGAAATTCACCGTCGAGGAGACCTGATCGTGAGCATCAAGTCGGATCGCTGGATCCGCCGCATGGCCGAGACTCAGGGCATGATCGAACCGTTCGAGCCCGGCCAGGTCCGGGTCGCGAACGGCCAGAGCATCGTATCGTTCGGCACGTCGAGCTACGGCTACGACGTACGCTGCGCCGCCGAGTTCAAGATCTTCACCAACATCAACTCGACGATCGTCGACCCGAAGAACTTCGATCGCGGCTCGTTCGTGGATTTCGGCGGAGACATCTGCATCATCCCGCCCAATTCGTTCGCGCTGGCTCGCACGGTCGAGTACTTCCGCATACCGCGCAACGTGTTGACCATCTGCCTCGGCAAGTCCACCTACGCGCGCTGCGGCATCATCGTGAATGTCACGCCGCTCGAGCCGGAGTGGGAGGGCCACGTGACGCTGGAGTTTTCGAACACCACGACGCTGCCGGCGAAGATCTATGCGAACGAGGGTGTCGCGCAGATGCTGTTCTTCGAGTCCGACGAGGTGTGCGAGACGTCTTACAAGGACCGCGGCGGCAAGTACCAGGGCCAGAAGGGCGTGACGCTGCCGCGGGCGTGACCCTGGACTGTCCCGGCCAGGGACTGTCCCCGCAGGGGACTGTCCCTTTCGGGGACATTTCGTATCAAGAGGGGTCAGTCCCCTGCGGGGACAGACCCCTTTGCGGGGACAGTCCCCCGCTCCAGGGCCACGAGCTTCAGCTGGACGTCTGGCCGCCCCTTGTTGAACTGGATCGCCTGTACCGGCACGAAGCCGAGGCTGGGTGCGTGCCAGACGCGGTTGACCCGCTTCGAGCCGTCGCGCTGGCTCGCCCATACGACCGTGTCGTACTGCCCATAAGGCGTGACGACCGTGGCGCGGCCTTCCGGCCAGTAGCGGTACTGCTGGAGCTTTGCCCCGTTCAGGATCCAGTACGAGTCGGGCTCGCGGCCCGCCCGCAGGTCGAAGATCATCGCTGCCTGCACTGACACGCTGTCCTGCGTCTCTGGCGGAATCTCGAAGTCGAAGGACTTTTCCTTGGCGTTGCCGCTGACCCTGCCGTTGGCCCAGTCGAACGCGACGCGCACGTCCTTGGTGCTGCTGTCGCTGCCGTCATCGAACACCAGGCTGAGCGGCCGCACTCCGGATGCCGTGACCTCCATCGTGCTGCGCTGCCGGGCATCCGGGCTGACCGCGATACGACCGAGCAGGTTCGGGTAAGCCCGCGACTCGTAGACCCACTGGTTCGGCACCGTCCCGGGGTGCAGCCCGCTTTCCAGCTGCCCACCGCTGATGCCGCGGTAGCTGACCTGGTAGCGAGCCTTGTAGTGCGTGAGCAGCGATGCTGGCGACGACTTCGGAACGCTGGACGCCGCCGGCACCTTCGTCGCAGGTTCGACGCCCTGCGATCGGGCCGGCAGCGCGATGCTGGTCGCGAGCGCGATCCCGAGCGCGAGCGCCAGCAGGCTAGGCCGCGTCATCGGATTCCGAGTCGATGACCACGGGACTGTCGAGACGCTTGTCGTCGAGCCACGCCGCGCCGTCCGCGAACCGCAGCCGTCCCGAAGCGAACCAGCCCACTGCCTGCGGGTAGATCCTGTGTTCCTGTTTGAGTACGCGGGCGGCAAGACTGGCCTCATCGTCGTCGTCCCGTACCGGGACCCTAGCCTGTATGACCACCGGGCCACCGTCCAGTTCACGCGTTACGAAATGAACGCTGGCCCCGTGCTCGCGTTCGCCTGCCTCGAGCACCCGCCGGTGGGTGTGCAATCCGCGGTGCCGCGGTAGCAGAGAGGGGTGGATGTTCAGTGTCTGGCCGGCAAACCGGTCCACGAAATTCGGTCCCAGGATTCGCATGAAACCGGCCAGGATCACCAGCCGGGGTTCGAAGCCCGCCACCAGTGCCGCGAGCGCCGCATCATAGCGGTCGCGATCGGGGAAACTCTTTGGCGACAGGGTCGCGGCGTTGAGACTGACCGCACGGGCCCACGCGATGCCCCCTGCATCCTCACGATCGCTGACCACGGCGCGGATGTCGATCGCCGGGTCACCACTGCGCGCACGTTCGGCAATGGCCTGCAGATTGCTGCCACGGCCGGAGACCAGCGCGACCACCGGCATGCGGGCGCCGGGGTCGCTCATGGCTCGATCACGACTCCGCGATCGCCGCGGCGGACTTCACCCACCAGTGTTGCCGTCTCACCGCGCTCCCTGAGGATCCCGAGCGCGCGATCCGCGTCGGCCGCAGCCACGCACACGGTCATGCCGAGGCCGCAGTTGAACGTCCGGTGCATCTCGTCGCGCTCGACGTTGCCGGCGCGCTGCAGCCAGTCGAATACCGCAGGCCGGCGCCAGGCACGTTCCTCGATCACTGCCTCGAGTCCGTCGGGCAGCACGCGGGGAATGTTGCCCGCCGGCCCGCCGCCGGTGATGTGGGCGATCGCATGCACTGGCACTTCCGCGAGCAGTGCAAGCACGGACTTGACGTAGATGCGTGTCGGCGCGAGTAGCAGGTCGTAGAGCGAGTCGCCGCCCAGCATGGTGCCGGGGCCTGCGCCGCCGGCCTGTATCAGGCGGCGGATCAGTGAATAGCCGTTGGAGTGGGGGCCGGAGGAGGCGAGACCGATGATCGCGTCGCCGGCGCGGGTCTGCGCTCCGTCGATGATCCGGTCTTTCTCGACCAGTCCGACGCAGAACCCGGCGAGGTCGTAGTCGTCGCCCTCGTACATGCCGGGCATCTCGGCGGTTTCCCCGCCGACCAGCGCACAACCGGCCTGCAGACAGCCCTCGACGATACCCTTGATAACGCGTTCCGCGACCGGTACCTGCAGGCGGCCGGTGGCGTAGTAGTCCAGGAAGAAGATCGGCTCGGCGCCCTGGACGACGACGTCGTTCGCGCACATGGCCACCAGGTCGATGCCGATCGTGTCGTGGCGCCCGGTCTCGATGGCGAGCCTGAGCTTGGTGCCGACGCCGTCGGTGCCGGAGACCATCACCGGCTGGCGATAGCGGTCGAGCGGAACCTCGACCAGCGCCCCGAAGCCGCCGAGGCCGCCCAGGACCTCGGCGCGCATCGTGCGCTTCACGGCGGGTTTGATTCGCTCGACCAGATCGTCACCCGCGTCGATATCAACGCCGGCGTCGCGATAAGTGATCGGGGTCGTGTCGGCCATCGAGTTGTCTCCCGCGGGGCGGTCCTGCCCCGCGGATGTCGTCGAGGCTGTGGTATTTTACACGTGCGCCGGCAAGGCCGAACTCCCGCCGACCAATGCACAGACAATCACGCACCGTCATCAAGGGCGGACCGGCCCTCAGGGCCCTGGCCTGCTGCATCCTGCTGACCCAGTCGTGGGCGGCCGGTGCCGAGGTGTCCATTTACCAGGCCGTCGTGCCGCTCGCCGGCACGACAGCGGCCGACAGGGATGCAGGTTTCGGCGACGCACTGCGCTCGGCGGCGGTGCGTGCGTCGGGCCAGCGCGACGCGGGCTCGAACCCGGCGGTGGCAGCCGCGGCGGCCGACCCGTCCCGATACGTCCAGCAATACTCCACTACGGCCGACCACATGCTGAAGGTGGGTTTCGATGCCCAGGCGATGGATGGGTTGCTGCAGCGGGCACAGTTGCCCTTCTGGCCGGTGGAGCGGCCCGTTACGGTGGTGCTGCTGGTCGTACCCTCGGTTGCGGGAGGACAGCGTGCAGTGATGGCCTCGGACCGCGTGCCAGAACGGGCCGAGGTCGAGCGCGCCGCACTTGCGCGCGGCCTGCCGATCGCCTGGCCGCAATCGGTGGTCGACGCGCAGCGGGTGCGGGCAATCCTGGCCGCGGGCCAGGGCAGCGCCGTGCCCGGCGAATGGGGCGGCACGGCTCTGCTGGCCGGTGCCGGGACCGGCGGATCCGTCGCCTGGGTCTTCGCCGAGGGCGGTCGCCCGGCACGCGGGGATGGAACCCTGCAGGACGGGATCGACATTGCCGCCGATTCGCTTGCCGCCCGCTACGCGCCTGCCTCGAGCCGCGGCATCGCGACGATCGCGATCCGCGTCGGTGGAATCGAAGACGTGCGGGCATACGCCCGTCTGGTCGATTACCTGGAGTCCCTGAGCCTGGCGCGCTCCGTCGGCGTGTCGGGACTCGAGGGCAAGGTGGTCAGCCTCGATATCACGCTGCGCGGGGACCTCGAGCAGCTCCGCCGGATCGCCGCGCTCGACACACACCTGGTGCCTGCGGCCGCCGCGGAGGGCGGAGGCGCGCGGTCGCCTGACTTCGACTACGTGCCATGAGCCTGCGGTTCCTGCCGAACCTGCTGTGCGTGTTGCGCATTCTGCTCGTCTACCCGGTGGCACACGGGATCATGATGGGCCACTACCCCATGGTGCTGGTGATCTTCGCGATCGCGGCGTTCACGGACGGGCTCGATGGATTCCTGGCCAAGCACTTCGGGTGGAGCACCGAACTCGGCAAGCACCTCGACCCGCTTGCAGACAAGCTGTTGCTGGTGACTGTCTTCATCTGCCTCAGCTTCGCGAAGCTCGCGCCGTGGTGGCTCACCGCGACTGTGCTGCTGCGTGACCTGGTGATCGTTCTCGGCGCGATTGCCTACCGTGTGTTGCTCGGCCCGATTCATGGCCAGCCGACTCGCCCGAGCAAGTTGAATACGTTCTGCCAGATCCTGTTCTGCCTCGCCGTGGTGGCGGAAGCCGCATACGGTTTGCCCTCACGGCAGGCGATCGCGGTTCTCGGCGCACTTGCGTTCGTGACCACCGCCGTGAGCGGGATCGACTACGTGCTGGTGTATTCGCGGCGCGCGCTGTCTGCCGCGCGCACGGCACCGGCCGCCTGAGCGCGATGAGGCAGCTGCCGCTCAGCGTCGGGCTGCGGGACGGCGCGAGGTTCGAGAGCTTCGTTGCGGGTCGCAATGGCGAAGTCGTCGAGTTGCTGTCGCGGGCAGGTCGCTCCACTTTGCGCGTGCTGTGGGTCTGGGGCCGGCGCGGGACGGGCAAGACACACCTGCTGCAGGCTGCCTGCGCATCTGCCGCCGACCGTGGCGGGTCGGCAAGCTACCTCGATCCGGCAGCCGGTGCCGAGCCCGGATGGCTCGAAGGCTGTGAAAACCTCGACCTTGTCTGCCTCGATGGACTGGAAGAAATCTCCCGGGACGCGGCATGGAACCATGCGATGTTCAGGCTGCATACGCTGATGCAGGACGGTCCCGCCAGCCTGTGCATTGCGACCGAGCAGCCGCCGGCCGCAGTGGAATTCCAGCTGCCCGACCTGCGATCGAGGCTGCTTGCCGGTTCGGTGCACCAGTTGCATGAACTCGACGATGCGGGGCAGGCCGAGGCACTGCAACTGCGCGCCGCGAGGCGCGGTCTCGATCTTTCCGCCGAGAGTGCCCTGTACCTGGTCCACCGGCTGCCGCGCGATATGCACACGCTGTGCGCAGTGCTGGACAGACTCGACCAGGCGTCGCTGGCCGCGCAGCGCCGCCTGACCGTACCGTTCCTCCGCCAGGCGCTCGAGGATCAGGGTATCGGCGGGGGCTGAGCAGCCGGCTGCGGCCGCGTTACGCGCAGGTAGGCGACCAGAGAGAAGAACAGCAGCAGGCTCGCGCCAAGGACCAGCGCCGCAAGCGGGCGCGCGCCCGGATTGGCAACCAGTTCCGTAAGACCGTAGACGAATGCCGGCACGATGCAGAGCGTCGCCCAGGCATAAGTACGGCGCTCGCCGCGGGCGATGCCGGTGAGCGGAAGCAGCAGCGGCGGAAGCAGCGCGGCGGCCAGGATCGCCGATGTCGTTCCGCTCCACCCGACGACGACACACGCGATGCTCGCGACCGCCAGCAGCAGCAGGCTGGCGAGGACCACGCGTCGCGCGAGCACGCGGTGTCGTTCGTTGCCGGCTGCCATGGTTCAGCTGCGCACCGGGCGCAGTGCGACGGCCGCTTCAGCGATGCGGCGCCCGAGCAGCTGCGCAAGCTCGCGCTCGTCGTCGCTCGGCCTGGTGTCGCTCTTGCCCGCTGCGAAATGGCTCGCTCCGTAGGGCGTACCGCCGGTGCGCGTGCGATTCATGGCCTCGGCGGTGAACGGCAGGCCCACCAGGTACATGCCATGGTGCAGCAGCGGAATCATCATCGTCAGCAGCGTCGATTCCTGCCCGCCGTGGATTGAACTGGTCGAGGTGAAGACGCCGGCCGGCTTGCGGTCGAGTGCGCCGTTCAGCCACAGCGCGCTGGTACCGTCGAGGAAATACTTCAGCGGTGCCGCCATGTTGCCGAAACGAGTCGGGCTGCCGAATGCAAGTCCGTCACATTCGCGAAGATCGTCGTGCGTCGCAAAGGGTGGACCCGACTCCGGCACAGCCGGCTCGGTTGCCTCGGTCACTGGCGATACCGCCGGCACCGTCCGGACCCTGGCGCGGGCGCCGGCGACCGATTCGACGCCGCGCGCGACGTGCCTCGCGAGTTCGGCCGTGCCGCCGTTACGTGAATAGTAGAGAATCAGCACTTCGGTCATCAGAAATTCTTCCCGGTTGGCGCGCGCGGATTCTAGGTCCCGCAGCCTTGACGGTACAGGGTGCAGTTGCTAGCGTGCATTTTCCAGCCTACAGCGAACCATGAACCTGCGACGCATCCTCGACCTGCCATTCCTCGCGGTCGCACTGCTCGGTGCGGCGCTGGCGTCCGGCTGTGCGGGCTGGCCAGTGCAGGAAATGAGCAACGCGCGCCAGGCCATCGTGGCGGCCGAGAAGGCAGGCGCGGAGCGGTACGCTCCGGAGACGCTGGCCGACGCGCAGAAACTCCTCTTGAGTGCCAAGTCGCATTCGAGCCAGGGCGACTACCGGACGGCGCGCGACGAAGCCGACCTGGCCCGTGACAAGGCCATACAGGCGCGCAAACTGGCCGAGGAGGCCCAGGCGCCTGCAAAGGCGCCGTCGACGGCTCCGGACCCGGTCCTGGAACCAAACCCCTAGACCCCGCATGAGCGAATGGATCGCGCGCCGTTGTCTGGTGGCCGGGCGCGTGCAGGGCGTCTTCTATCGGGCCAGCACCCGCCAGCGCGCAATCGAACTTGGCGTAACCGGGCATGCCCGGAACCTGGCGGATGGCCGGGTCGAAGTGCTGGCCTGTGGGTGCCCGACGGCGGTGGCCGCGCTCTGTGACTGGTTGTGGCAGGGGTCGCCGGCGTCGCAGGTCACGGCCGTCGAGACCGAGGAAGCCTGTCTGTCCGATCCAGGCGACCGGCCCACTGGATTCCACACCGCCTGACGGCCCGGTTCAGTGCGCGTAGCGCCACCGTGAGACCAGCCGGTCGATCACCAGGTCCGAGTAGTCCGGCCGCCCCAGGCTTCCGTTGTAACGCTGCAGCGCGCGCTGGTAGTTGCCGCGTTCCTTGCGCAGGTAGTAGCCGAGGATCGTGGTTCCCATGCGCACGTTGTCGCCGATTCGCACCAGTTGTTCGTTGCTCATGCCGAGTTCCCGCGGCCAGAACGGCATGACCTGCATGAGCCCGACGGCACCGGCCGAGGAAACCGCGTAGCGGTCGAAGCGGCTCTCCACGTCCATGACGGCGAGCACGAGTTCTGGCGGAATGTCCACCCGCCGCGCCTCGCAGTGCACATGGTGCAGGATCTGGTCGCGCTCGCGCTGGTCTTTCACGTAGCGGCCGAGGCGCGGTTCCATGTAGGCGACCCAGACGGCCTGCTCGTAGCGGTCCTCGAAGCACTCCGAGGGCTTGAGTGCCTCGGAGATCACGCCGCGCAGCTCCGGGTCCATCTGCCGATCCGCGCGCGCCGCGCCAGCGGGAAGTGCCGCGAGCAGCGTGAGCAGTGCGAGCAGTGGCACCGTTGTGCGCATCTCAATGCCGCCCGCGCGTGCGCTCCCTGAGGAACTCGACGATCGAGTCGAGCGGCACGTCACAGGCGCCATCGCCCGAGCGCGGCTTGTACTCGAGCACGCCGCGCTCGAGTCCCTTGTCGCCGATGACGACGCGATGCGGGATGCCGACGAGTTCGTCGTCGGCGAACTTCACGCCGGGGCGCGCGTCGCGATCGTCGAACAGCACCTCGAGGCCGGCCGCCTGCAGCTCGACGTAGAGCCGCTCGGACGTCTCGCGGACGCGCTCGGATTTCTGCAGGTTGATCGGGATCAGCGACACGTGGAATGGTGCGATCGGTTCCGGCCAGACGATACCGCGTTCATCGTGGTTCTGTTCGATGGCCGCCGCCACGACGCGCGTCACACCGATGCCGTAGCAGCCCATGAACATGGTCACGGACTTGCCCGATTCGTCGAGGACCTCGGCCTTCATGGCTGCGCTGTACTTGCATCCGAGCTGGAAGATGTGACCGACCTCGATCCCGCGGGCGATGTCGAGACGGCCATGCCCCGAGGGGCTCGGGTCGCCGGCCACTACGTTGCGAATGTCCACCACCTGCGGCTCCGGAAGGTCGCGACCCCAGTTCACGCCTGTAAGGTGCGCATCGCGTTCGTTGGCACCGCAGACAAAGTCGGCCACGTTCGCCGCTGCGTGGTCCGCGTACACGGTGACCGGCACCCCGGCGTCGCTTGCGAGCGCCAGCGGTCCGATGTACCCGGCTTCACAGCCCGTGGCGGCGCGCACCTGCTCGGGCGTGGCCATGCGGAGCGGCGAGGCGACGCCGGGAAGCTTCTGCGCCTTGACGGCGTTCAACTCGTGGTCGCCGCGCACGACCAGCGCAACGACGCCGCCGCCGCTGGCCTCCACCAGCAGCGTCTTGAGGCATGACGAAGCCTCGACGCCGAGGAATGCCGTGAGCTCGGCAATCGTCCTGGTACCCGGGGTCGACACCTTCGCCAGCGCCGCAGCCGGTGCCGGGCGGGGTTGGGAGGGCGGCATGGCCTCGGCCATCTCCAGGTTGGCTGCGTAGTCGTCGGCGTCCGAGAAAACAATGGCATCCTCGCCGGAGTCGGCGAGCACGTGGAATTCCTGCGACGCATTGCCGCCGATGCTCCCGGTGTCGGCACGCACGGCCCGGAAACGCAGGTTCATGCGCGAGAAAATGCGCGTGTACGCCTCGTGCATCGCCTGGTATCCCTGCTCGAGCGAGGCGGCGTCGAGGTGGAAGGAGTACGCATCCTTCATCGTGAATTCGCGCGCGCGCATCACGCCGAACCGCGGCCGGATCTCGTCGCGAAACTTGGTCTGGATCTGGTAGAAATTGACCGGCAGCTGCCGGTAGCTCTTCAGCTCCCGCCGCGCGAGGTCGGTTATCACTTCCTCGTGAGTCGGGCCGAAGCAGAACGAGCGGTCGTGGCGGTCCCGGATGCGAAGCAGCTCGGGGCCGAACTGGTCCCAGCGGCCGGACTCCTGCCACAGCTCCGCAGGCTGCACGGTGGGCATCAGCAGTTCGATTGCCCCGGCACGATTCATCTCCTCGCGCACGATGGCCTCGACCTTGCGCAGCACCCGCAGGCCGAGCGGCAGCCAGGTGTACATGCCCGCGGCAAGGCGGCGGATGAGTCCCGCCCGGAGCATCAGCTGGTGGCTGACGACCTCCGCGTCGGCGGGTACGTCCCGCAAGGTATTGATCGGGTAAGTCGAAAGTCGCATTTTGGTACCGGTGCAGGGGGTGGCCGCGCGACCGGGAATTCTAGCAGAGCAGGCGCCGGACCCATTCGCGGCGGCAGCTTCTCGTTGTGCGGGCGCCGCGCTCTACCTATGATGACCCCAGCCACACCGCCTGGGTGAACATGACCACCGAATCCACTGGAACTCCCGGCGCGCCCGCCAAGCGGCCGCGCAGCCGAGGCATCTACCTGCTGCCCAACCTGTTCACGACTGCGGTCCTGTTCTCGGGTTTCTACGCGATCGTGGCGGCGACGGACGGCAATTTCGATCGTGCCGGCATTGCGATCTTCGTCGCGCTCGTCTGCGACGGGCTGGATGGCCGGATCGCGCGCTGGACCAATACCCAGAGCGAGTTCGGCAAGGAGTTCGACAGCCTGTCCGACATGGTCGCGTTCGGTGTCGCGCCGGGTGTCGCGGCCTACCAGTGGGGCGTGGTCCGCATTGCCGAGTACGGTGCCGTGTGGGGACGGATCGGATGGCTGGCGACCTTCTTCTACACGGCCTGTGCGGCGTTCCGCCTGGCGCGATTCAATGCGCGCTCGGCCACCGCCGACAAGCGCTATTTCGAGGGACTGCCAAGCCCGTCGGGGGCCGCGCTGCTCGCGGGCTTCGTCTGGATGCTGAACGACCTGCAGCGAGAAGGGCTGCGTGCGCTGGTGCTGGCGTTCGTCGTCGCGTCGGTGGCGGGCAGCCTGATGATCAGCCGCTTTCCCTACCTGAGCGGCAAGGACTTCAACCTGAACCGTCGAGTCCCGTTCGCGCTGCTGGTGCTGGTCCCGCTCGCCTTCATGCTGGTGGGCTCGAGTCCGCCGGAGATGCTGTTCGGCCTGTTCGGGCTCTATGCGCTGTCCGGTCCGCTGTTGTGGGCCTGGCACCGGCTCGCGCGTGGTCGCCGCGGCGCCGCGCAGGCCGGCGCCGGGAAGAAAAAGTAGCGGGTCACGAAGTGGTGGACGCTCGCCAGGCGGCTTACCTCGAGGCACTGGGCATCGACGTGTACGTCCGCCGCGGGCTTGCACCGAAGCCAGCCGTTGCGGGGGTCATTGCACGAGACGCTGTCTCGGGAGACGACTCACCGGATGCGGCCGTGGGCGCAGCAGCAGCGACGGCGGTCGGCGGCGACCGGACCGCCGCGGCGCCGGATGGCCCGTCTACTGGCAGCGAAGCACTTGACTGGGAGGCGCTCGGCGCGGCCGTGTCGGCCTGTGAACGCTGTGCCCTGCATTCCACGCGCACCCAGACCGTGTTCGGTGTCGGCAGTCGCGCGGCGCGCTGGATGTTCATCGGCGAAGCACCGGGTGCCGAAGAGGACCGACAAGGCGAGCCTTTCGTCGGTCGCGCCGGGCAACTGCTGACCTCGATGCTGAGGGCCCTCGGGCTCAGGCGCGAGGATGTCTACATCGCGAACGTGCTCAAGTGCCGTCCACCGGGGAACCGCGACCCGCGGCCCGAGGAAGCGCGCACCTGCCGTGGTTACCTGGAGCGCCAGATTGAACTGGTCGATCCGGCGCTGATCGTGGCCGTGGGCAGGGTCGCGGCGCAGACGCTGCTCGAGACGGACGCTGCGCTCGCGAAGCTCCGTGGTCGCGTGCACGGCCTCGGCGCCCGGCAACGTCCGCTGATGGTGATCTACCACCCGGCCTACCTGCTCAGGAGTCCTGCAGAGAAGCGCAAGGCCTGGCTCGACTTGATCCAGGCGAAGCGCGTGTTCCAGCGTCTCGAGCGAGGCGAGCAGGTGCTGTCGTGAGTGCCGCAGGCGCGGATGCGCCGCGGAGACGCCCGCAGCTGGTGAAGTTCCGCGCAATGACGCCCGGGGACGTGACGGCAGTGGGGGTCCTCGAACGCGCCGCCTATCCGTTTCCGTGGAGCGAGGGGATATTTAGAGACTGCGTCAGGGTCGGTTACCTGTGCAGGGTCGCCGAGCTGGATGGCCAGGTCGTTGCCTACGGGATCGTTGCCATGGGGGCCGGTGAGGCCCACATCCTCAACCTGTGCGTGCGGGACGACCTGCGCGGACGGGGCGTGGGCAGGCAGATGCTCAAGCTGCTGCTCGAGCGGGTACGGGAGGCCGGCGTCGGCGACGCATTCCTCGAAGTCCGGCCTACCAACACGCTCGCGATATCGCTCTACCAGTCGGTCGGCTTCGTGCAGGTCGGCCTGCGCAGGGGCTACTACCAGGCCGCGCAGGGGCGCGAGGATGCGCTGGTGCTGAAGCTCGCGCTGGCAGAACCTGCCGGGACGGATAGCAGTCCCTGATAGAATCGCCGCCCCGAACCCGACCGACCGGCCCCGACCGATGAATCCGATACGCGACGAAGTGGCGCGCCGCCGCACCTTCGCCATCATCTCCCATCCCGATGCGGGCAAGACCACGCTCACCGAGAAGCTGCTGCTGTTCGGGGGTGCGATCCAGCTGGCTGGTACGGTAAAGGGACGCAAGGCCGCAAGGCATGCGACCTCGGACTGGATGGCGCTCGAGCAGCAGCGTGGCATCTCGGTCACGTCGAGCGTAATGCAGTTTCCCTACAAGGGCCGCATGGTCAACCTGCTCGACACGCCCGGCCACGAGGACTTCTCGGAAGACACCTACCGCACACTGACTGCGGTGGACTCCGCGCTGATGGTCATCGACTGCGCGAAGGGCGTCGAGGAGCGCACGATCAAGTTGATGGACGTGTGCCGGCTGCGCGACACGCCGATCATGACGTTCATCAACAAGCTCGATCGCGAGGGACGTGAGCCGCTGGACCTGCTCGACGAGATCGAGAAAGTGCTGCGGATCTCATGCACGCCGGTGACCTGGCCGATCGGCATGGGCCGCGACCTGCGTGGCGTCTATCACATGCTCGAGGACCGCATCTACGTGTACCAGCCAGGCGAGAAGGGCCGTGCCGGGACGCACGAGACCATCGACCGCCTGGCGAGCGAAGCCGCGGAACGTTTCCTCGGCGACCGCGCGCAGGCGTTCCGCGACGAGGTCGAACTGGTGCACGGCGCGTCCCCGGCGTTCTCGCGCGAGGAATACCTCGCGGCGCGGCAGTCGCCGGTGTTTTTCGGGTCCGCGATCAACAACTTCGGAGTAACCGAACTGCTGTCGGCGTTCGTCGAGCAGGCCCCGGCGCCGAGGCCGCGCGAGACCAGCTCGCGCAGCGTGGACGCGCTCGAGGAGACGCTCACCGGGTTCGTGTTCAAGATCCAGGCCAACATGGATCCGGGACATCGGGACCGCATTGCGTTCATGCGTATCTGCTCGGGGCGATATGCCCGCGGCATGCGCTTGTTTCACACCCGGCTCGGCAAGGAGGTGCGCATCGCCGACGCACTCACGTTCCTCGCCTCCGACCGACAGCACGCCGAGGAGGCCTACGCGGGCGACATCATCGGGCTGCACAATCACGGCACGATCAACATCGGCGACACGTTCACGGAAGGCGAGCCGCTCACGTTCACCGGCATCCCCAACTTCGCACCCGAGATGTTCAGGCGCGTGGTGCTGCGCGATCCGCTGCGCATGAAGGCGCTGCAGAAGGGGCTAGACCAGCTGTGCGAGGAGGGCGCGACGCAGCTGTTCCGCCCGCTCAGGAACAACGACCTGGTGCTGGGCGCGGTAGGCCAGCTGCAGTTCGACGTGGTCGCTTTCCGCCTGCAGGACGAGTATTCGGTGCAGGCCACATGGGACGCGATCAACGTGTACACGGCGCGCTGGGTGTACTGCACCGACCCGAAGAAGCTCGCCGAGTTCCGCACCAAGGCACACGACAACCTGGCGCTCGACCATTCGGGCGCGCTGGTCTACCTGGCGCCGACCCGCGTGAACCTGCAGCTCACGATGGAACGCTGGCCCGACGTCACCTTCCGGGAGACACGTGAGCACCTCGCCTCCGCGGCATAAGGTCCTGACGCGCCGTCCGGTCGTCGCCTGGGCACTGTATGACTGGGCCAACTCGGCGTTCGCGACCACGGTGATGGCCGGGTTCTTCCCGGTGTTCTTCAAGCAGTACTGGAATGCGGGTGTCGCGGCCACGGAGAGCACCTACCGACTGGGGGTGACCAGCGGCATCGCGAGCCTGTGCGTCGCCCTGATGGCTCCGGCGCTGGGCGCGATCGCGGACCGCGGCAGTGCGCGGGTGCGGCTGCTGGTGATATCCACCGTGCTGGGTGCGTCGGCCACGCTGGCACTGTCGATGGTGGGCCAGGCGCACTGGCAGGTTGCAGCTGCGCTGTTCCTGTTGGCGTCGCTCGGTTTCTGGGGCGGGATAGTCTTCAACGACTCGCTGCTGCTGCACGTGGCGGCGCCCGCCGAATTCGACCTGGTGTCGGGCTTCGGCTATTCACTCGGCTACCTGGGCGGCGGGCTGCTGTTCGCGGTCAACGTGACGATGACGCTGCAGCCGCAGTGGTTCGGCCTCGCAAACGCGACCGAGGCAGTACGCTGGTCGTTCGCCAGTGTCGGCGTGTGGTGGCTGCTGTTCACCGTGCCCTGCGCGGTGTACGTGCGCGAGTTGCGCGACAGCAGGGCGCGCGTACCGATGTCTACCGCGGTGCGCCAGGGGTTCCGCGAACTGCGCGGCACGCTGCGCGAGATATCGCACTACCGGCCGCTGCTGTGGTTCCTCGGCGCCTACATCCTCTACATCGACGGCGTGAACACGATCATCAAGATGGCGGTCGACTACGGCCTGTCGCTGGGCTTCGACCAGTCGGACCTGATCAAGGCGCTGCTGCTCACGCAGTTCGTCGGGTTTCCGGCGGCGCTCGCCTTCGGCTGGCTGGGCGCGAAGATCGGGGCGCGCCGCGGCATCTTCATCGCGCTCGCGGTGTACCTGGCCGCGACCTGTTACGCCTACTTCCTGCAGGATGCGCGTGATTTCTACGTGCTGGCCTGCGTGATCGGCCTGGTGCAGGGCGGAATACAGTCGCTGAGCCGCAGCTACTACGGGCGCCTGGTGCCGGCAGACAAGTCATCGGAATTCTTCGGCTTCTACAACATGATGGGCAAGGCATCCGCAATCGTCGGGCCGGCGCTGGTCGGGATCACCGCCGCGGTGACCGGCGACTCGCGGCTGTCGATCCTCTCGATCGTGATCCTGTTCATTGCCGGCGGTGCGCTGCTTGCGGTTGCCGCAAGGGTGGAGCGGGCCGGTCACCAGGCCGCCGGATCGAGCCCGTAGAACTGCTGCATCAGCGCATACAGGCGTGGATGACGGTCCAGGAGCTGCTGCGGACGCCCGAAGAAATCCTCGGTGGCCACCGCGAAGAACTCAGTCACGTCTTCTGCCGCGTACGGGTCGAGGAACGTGTGCTGCCCGCCTTCCACAGACTGCTGAAGCAGTGCAAATTCGCGCTGCAGCTGCGCTGACCACGATTCCATCGTCCGCGCGCCGCCGCCGTCCGCGTGGCGCGGGACGCTGCTGGCAGCGGTCGCCGTCGACGGTACCGCGAGCCCCAGTCCTTCTGCGTCGAGAAAGTGGGCAAACTCATGCAGTGCGACGTTGTAGCCGTCACCCGGGACTTCCGCGGCCTCGAGCACGTCCTCCCACGACAGGATGATGCGGCTCGAATCCCAGGCCTCGCCCGACAGGTCGCGCCGGCGCCTTTCAACGACTCCCGCTTCGTCCTCGACCTCGTCTTCGACCCAGAACCCCGACGGGTACACGAGCACCGATTGCAGCGCTTCGTAATGGCCACGCCGGCCGAGCAGCAACAGGCAGGCGAACCCCGCGATCGTGGCGCGGATCTCGTCGACGACGACCAGCCCCCCGCATCCGACGAATTGCTTCTCGGCAAGAAAAGCGCTTACCAGGCCGTCGTGTCGTGCCGCGAGTCCGGGTGGCAGCCGGCGCCTCGGCGGCACGTTGCGCGCGATGTGCGCAGCAATCGTCGGCGGCAGCGGACGCGCCATGGCGGCGCTGCGCCGGCGTGCTGCCACGAGCGGGCCGCCGATCAGCCAGGCGAGGACCGCGGCGGCGACCAGCGCGATCGCCGCTGCCGCACCGGTCATTTCAGCCCAGTTTCTTCAGCCGGGCGACCAGGTCGACGTAAGACTTCATGGCCTTTTCCGTGGGGGTGCCCTTGGCACGTGCCCAGGCGTCATATTTTGCGCGGTTGACGAAATCGAATGCGCCTGGCCGGTCGCCGGAAACGTCGCCGGCCGTGGACTGCTTGTAGAGCGCATAGATCCGCAGCATGTCCTCGTCGGACGGTCGCGACGGGAGCTTCTGCGCGTCCTTCGATGCCGCTTCGAACTGCTTCTTCAGGTCTGTCATGGTCCTGGCTCCGACGCTTGACTGGTGCGCCAGCATACCCGAGGAAGGCTCAGGCGCGCAGGCGGTTCACCAGGTGCTTGAGGCGGCTCAAGTCGCCTGCGCCCGGGCGTGGCCCGTAGCGCAGCCCGGAATAAAGTTCGCGAATCCGCGCGAGGTCGCTGGCGAGGTCCGGGCATTCGGCTGCTGCGCGCTCGAGGAACGCTATCGGTCCCTCCGTCCGGCCAGGCACCAGTCCGCGGCGGCGCAGGCGCCGCGCGGTCTCCGCGTGCAACCTCGCCGGCCAGTCGCGCAGTGGCTCGCGGTGTTTCCAGCCGACATAAACGGAAAGTGCGACGAAGAAAGCGGCGAGACTCGCGGCGAGCCCCAATCCGAGCGTGCGCCAGTCGGGATCCTCGAAGCCGAGGCTCTCGAGCAGGTCGAACTGCCGCGCCGCGCTGAAGCGCACGAATCGCTCGTTCCAGAAATCGTTCACCACGTCCCAGGTGAGCGTGACCTGCAGCCACAGCTCACTTTCCTGCCGGAGGCGCCCTGGCGCCGGCTCGTCGGCACCCACGGCATTGATGAGCCCGCGCTCGATGCGCTCCGGCGCGACGGCAGCAGTCGGGTCCACCCGCACCCAGCCGCTGTCATCGAGCCAGATTTCCGACCAGGCGTGCGCGTCGGACTGGCGCACCAGCAGGTAGCCGCCAATGGTGTTGAATTCGCCGCCCTGGTATCCGGTGACGACGCGGGCCGGCACGCCCGCTGCCCGCATCACGAGCGTGAACGCCGACGCATAGTGCTCGCAGAACCCCTTGCGCGTGCTGAACAGGAACTCGTCCATCGCGTCGCTCGCGAGCCGCGGCGGCTGCATCGTGTACTCGAACGGCTGGTTGCGGAACAGGCGCAGCATCGCCTGCGAGATTTCGCGCGCATCCCCGTGGCGTTCGCGAAGCTCTCGACCGAGCGCCAGGGTGCGCTGGTTGCCGGACGGCGGCAGTTGCGTGTCGCGGCGGCGCAGGGACGCCGGCAGCGTCGTGCCGGCGCGCACGGCGGGATACGAGCGCAGCCGGTACGACGCCACGTCGGTCAACGGGCGCGGGGAGAGCAGCGTGAAGTCGTATGCGCGATAGGCCTGCTGCGCCGGCCATTCGCCCGGCAGGTCGAGCGCCAGGATCCAGTTGCGGTCGTGCGGCTCCAGCGTGATCTGGTAGTCGACCGGTGCACCGAGGGCAGTCACCGACTGCTCGGGGAACGCCTGGCCGCGCGGGCGCCGCCAGCTCCTGCCGTCAAATTCGTGCAGCACGGGCCCGCGCCAGTAGCGCTGCGCCGGCAGGGGCAGCGGTCCATCGAAGCGAACCCTGAACGCGGGGTCTCCCGACGCGCTCAGGTCCGAGACGTCGCCCGGCGTCATTTCGTCCGACAATCCAGTTCGCGCGGAACTCGCTGTCGACAGGCCCCAGAAAGGACCGGGAAGCCTTGGAAACAGCAGGAACAGCGCCGCCGCGAGCGGCAGTGCCTGCAGCATCAACGTCGCGGCGCGGCGCAGCGCGTCGCGTCGCGATCCACCCGCGGAACCGGAGTACACCCGCAGCAGCGCGCCGGTGGCGAGCAGCGTGCCGGCAAGCAGCCATGGCAGCAGTTGCAGTCGCTGGTCGCGCAACAGCGCCGCGTACAGGAGGAACCAGGCGATGAATACCAGCACCGTGAGGTCGCGCGCCGCGCGGGTCTCCAGCAGCTTTACGGCGGCCATCAGCACCAGGAACGCCGTGCCGGCTTCGATGCCGTTGACCGTGCGGTAGCCTGCGAGTACCAGTACCAGTGCCGCGACCGCCGCGATCACGCGCAGCCAGCGGGGAGGCAGCGGCAGGCCGCGCCGGTCCGCGGTCCAGCGCCAGGCAATCGCGGCGAGCACCAGCAGCAGCGCCCAGCCCGGCAGGTTGGCGAAATGTGCCGCCACCGAAACGGCGAGTGCGGCAAGCACACCGTCGAGTCCGCGCAGTCCCGCCAGCGCCGGCTCACGCATTGGCGTCCTCCAGCCCGAAGATCGCGAGCGCGTCCAGGCCGCGCTGCAGATGGCCGGCACCGATGTTTGCTTCGATCACGTGGCCGGGCAGCCGCAGGCCGAACGCTTCGCCGCTCTCGTGGGCATCCATTACCCAGCGGCACAGTTGTGAGAGCCGCGCCTCGACATCGAGCCCAGTCAGGCTGTCCCAGTCGAAGACGTGGGAGACGACGTCGGTGCCGCCGTATTGCTTGGTGTGCAGCCCACGGCCGCTGGCATAGGCTTTCCACGCGATGCGCCGCAACGGGTCGCCGGGCTGGTATGGCTTGAGTCCGGTGAATTCCTCCTCGCCCTTCGCGCGATCCTGTGCGCCACCGGTGTCGGTCTCGACGCCAGGCGGGGGCCGGCCCCGTTCTGCGGGCCGGGGCCACGCTATGGCCGAATAGCCGGGGTGTACCACGGCCCAGGCGCGGAACAGGCCGAGTGGATGGCGTGTCGCCACCAGGAAGCGCTCGAGCCGCACGTATCCGCGACGCTCTGCGTGCAGCGCGATCGCGGCAGTCGCGCTTGCGGCCGGCGGAACGTCAACAATCTGCGGAGGTACGTCGCTGTCGCGGGAAACCTCGATGCCCGGCCTCGGTTCACGGGCCCGGTTCTCGAGTATCAGCCGTATGTGCACGTCCTGGCCGGCGAATGCCGGCTCGGTCGAGTGCAGTCGCAGTGCGAGTCCCACCAGGTTGCCGTGGCAGTGGTGCATCGCGACGAAGCCGAGGCCGACCAGCAGGAAGGCGAGACCCAGCGCCAGGTTGTTGCTGTAGTTCAGGCCGCCCACGACCATCGTCACGACCATGGCCGCGTAGGCCACCCCGAGACGTGTTGGAAGTATGTAGATGCGCCCCCGGCGCAGGACCACGGGGTCGTGGTCCGTTCCCTGCCGACGCCTGATCCACGCGCCGAAGCGCCCGTCCAGGCCGGCGCGCAGGCGTCGAATCGCTTGGCGCATCCGGGTCAGGGTACGGGGACGGACTCGAGGACGTGCAGGCCCACCTGGCCCGCGTCGCGGAAACGCGAAGTCTCGCGCGGGGCAAGGCGATGCCCAACGACCGCGGGCAGCACTGCCTGCAGGTCCTCGGGCAGGACGCCGGGCCGGGCGTGCATCAGGGCCCAGGCCTGGGCGGCTCGCAGCAGCGCAATGACCGCGCGCGGTGAGAGCCCGGCTTCGAATTCGCTTGCCTCGCGCGTGTAGCGGGCCACCGCCTGCACGTAATCGAGCAGGGCCGGCGAGGCGTGCACACGCGGCACCTCGGTCTGCACGCGCAGTAGCTGCTGCGGCGTCAGCGCCGGCGTCAGCGCCGTAAGCAGGTCGCGCCGGTCGGCGCCCAGCAGTAGTTCGCGCTCAAGCTCGGCCTCCGGATAGCCAAGCTCGATTCGCATCAGGAAACGGTCGAGCTGGGATTCGGGGAGCGGGAAGGTCCCCACCTGGTAGACAGGGTTTTGCGTGGCGATGACGAAGAACGGTTCGCTCATCGGGTAGGTGGTGCCGTCCGAAGTGACCTGGTGCTCCTCCATCGCCTCGAGCAGCGCGCTCTGCGCCTTGGGCGTGGCCCGGTTCACTTCGTCCGCAAGCACGAGCTGTGCGAACACCGGGCCGCGATGGAAACGGAACTGCCCGGTTTCTGCATCGAACACCGATACCCCGGTGATGTCCGCCGGCAGCAGGTCGCTGGTGAACTGCACGCGCTGGTAGGTCAGGCCGAGGATCGCCGCGAGTGCGTGAGCGAGCGTTGTCTTGCCGACCCCCGGGATGTCCTCGATCAGCAGGTGCCCACGTGCGAACAGGCAGGCGAGGCAGAGACGGATCTGCCGCTCCTTGCCGAGGATGATGCGATTGAGCGCGGTGACCGCCGTCTCGACGCGCTCTAGCGCCGCCGCGTCGAGCTGGATCGGAGTGCTGTGGCCCGGGGCGTTCATGGCGCGGTCATCCCGGGCCGAATCGACTCGAGGCGCCGCAGCTGCTCGCCGAGCTGTGCGAGCTGCCGCTCGAACTCCGCGACCCGCCCGCGTTCCTGTGACACGACTTCCGGTGGTGCGTTGGCCACGAAGCTTTCGTTGCCGAGCTTGGCGAGTGCCCGGTCGCGGTCCTGCGCCGCCCGGGCGCTGCGCTTCTCGAGGCGCGCGACCCCGGCCGATACGTCGTCCACCAACCGGTCGAACGGCGCGAGGATCGTGCGGCCGGCGCTCACCGCGATCGCACAGGGCGGCAGGTCCGCCTCCGAGGCGATCAGCGCCAGCGACTCCAGGTTGCCGACCCTGGCAATGGTGGGTCCGAGCGCGGCGATCGCTTCCGGGTCGCCCGCATGGTCGCTGCGCACGTACACGGGAGTAACACGCGAATGCGGCACGTCGAGTTCGCCGCGGATCTGCCGCACGCCGAGCACCACGGCCTGCAGGAACGCCACCTGTCGCTCCGCCGCTTCATCCGCGCAGAAGTCGGCGGCCAGCGGGTAGGGCGCGAGCATGATCGTCTCGCCCTCGCGGCCGGCGAGCGGACCGATGCGCTGCCAGATCTCCTCCGTGATGAACGGCATCAGCGGGTGCAGCATGCGCAGCGTAGCCTCGAGGACCTGCACCAGCGTGCGTCGCGTGCCGCGCTTCTGTGCCTCCGACGCGTCGGAGGCCTGCAGCACCGGCTTCGAAAGTTCCAGGTACCAGTCGCAGAACTCGTACCAGACGAACTCGTAGGCTGCCTGGGCCGCGAGATCAAAACGGTAGTTGGCGAAATTCTCGCGCACCAGGGTTGTGGCGTGGCCCAGGCGGCCGCGGATCCAGCGGTCGGCGACCGTGTATTCGTGCGCACCTTCCAGCGCCGCCGGGTCGTCGCCTGCGCTCATGATCACGTAGCGCGAGGCATTCCAGAGCTTGTTGCAGAAATTGCGGTAGCCCTCGATGCGTCCGAGGTCGAAGCGGATGTCGCGGCCCATGGTCGCCAGCGAGGCGAACGTGAAGCGAAGTGCGTCGGTGCCGTAGGCCGGGATGCCCTGCGGAAACTGCTTGCGGGTCGCTTTCTCGATGGCGCCCTTCATCTTCGGTTGCATCAGGCCGCTGGTGCGCTTCTCGACCAGCGCGTCGAGTTCGATGCCGTCGATCAGGTCCAGCGGGTCGATGATGTTGCCCTTGGATTTCGACATCTTGTTGCCGCTCTCGTCGCGTATGAGCCCGGTGATGTAGACCTCGCGGAACGGGACCTCGCCGGTGAACTCGATGCCCATCATGATCATCCGGGCAACCCAGAAGAAGATGATATCGAACCCTGTCACCAGCACCGAGGTCGGGTAGAACGCGGCGAGCTCCGGCGTGCGCTCGGGCCAGCCCAGCGTCGAGAACGGCCACAGCGCGGAACTGAACCAGGTGTCGAGCACGTCGTCGTCCCGGCGGAGATCGACGTCACGGCCGTGGCGCTCGCGCGCCTGCGCGCGAGCGTCGGCTTCGCTGCGCGCCACGAATACGTTGCCTTCGCTGTCGTACCACGCCGGTACGCGGTGCCCCCACCAGAGCTGGCGGCTGATGCACCAGTCCTGGATGTTGCGCATCCACTGGAAGTAGGTCTTGGACCAGTTGTCGGGAACGAAGCGGATGCGTCCGTCCTCGACCGCCCGGACGGCGGGTTCCGCCAGCGGGGCGATACGCACGTACCACTGGTCGGTGAGCCAGGGCTCGAGCACCGCGCCGCTGCGGTCACCGCGCGGAACGGGCAGCGAATGCGGATCGGTCTTCTCGAGCAGGCCCGCCGCCTCGAGGTCGGCCACCACGCGCTTGCGGGCCTCGAATCGGTCGAGCCCGCGGTATGCGGCGGGAGCCGCGTCGTTCAATGCCGCATCTGCGTCAAACAGGTTGATCAACGGCAGGTCGTGGCGCCGGCCGATCTCGTAGTCGTTGAAATCGTGCGCCGGAGTGATCTTCACGCAGCCGCTGCCGAAGGCCGGATCGACGTAGTCATCGGCGATGACCGGGATCAGCCGACCGGTGAGCGGCAGGCGGATTTCGCGGCCGACCAGGTGGCGGTAGCGGTCATCCTCGGGATGCACGGCGACGGCCGTGTCGCCGAGCATGGTCTCGGGGCGGGTGGTGGCGACCACGACGTGGCCGGAGCCGTCGGCCAGCGGATAGCGCAGGTGCCACAGGCTGCCGGCTTCGGGCTCCGCGACGACCTCGAGGTCGGAGAGCGCAGTGTGCAGCTCCGGGTCCCAGTTCACGAGGCGCTTGCCGCGGTAGATGAGACCCTTGTCGTGCAGGCGCACGAAGACCTCGGTGACGGCCTCCGACAGACCCTCGTCCATCGTGAAGCGTTCGCGCGACCAGTCCACGGAGTCGCCGAGGCGCCGCATCTGGCGGCTGATGGTGTCGCCGGACTGTGCCTTCCATTGCCACACGCGCTCGAGGAACGCCTCCCGGCCGAGGTCCTGCCGCGAGCGGCCCTCCGCGTTCAGTTGCCGCTCGACGACCATCTGGGTCGCGATGCCAGCGTGATCCGTGCCCGGTTGCCACAGCGTGCGATCGCCGTCCATCCGGTGCAGTCGCGTGAGCGCATCCATCAGCGTGTGCTGGAACGCGTGCCCCATGTGCAGCGTGCCGGTCACGTTCGGCGGCGGAATCATGATGCAGTAGGGCGTGCCGCTGCGGCCCGCGGCAAACCAGCCGGCCGCTTCCCAGCGCTGGTACAGGCGCGACTCGATGTCGCGGGGTGAGTAACTCTTGTCCATCCTCTGGATCAGGCGTCGCTGCCCGGCTCGCGGAAGTGCTGTTCGATGATCCCCGATATCAGGCTCGGCAGCTGCGCGCGCAGCCGGTCCGAGACCTGTTCGAGCAGCAGAGCCTCCATCTCGCGGCAGGCGTTGTGCACCAGTTCGTCGGCATGGTCATGGATGGTCGTGGCGAGGTGCGCCTCGATCTCGCCAAGGAACGCGGCCGTACGGTCTACCGCGGACACTACGCCCGGTGCGTCGTCCTCGATGATGTCGGTCAGCACGGGAATCGAATCAGCCGTCTGGTGCATGTGTTCCTCCGCGCCTAGACGTTGTGCGCGCCGGGTTCGAGTCCGGCGTCACGATAGCCCCGCCAGCGTGCCCGCGCCCGGCGCTTGGAATGCTCGTCGCCCGCGACGACTTCGCATACACGCGCGTAGCTGCCTGCGTCGTCCGGCAGGTCGTCACCCAGGTTTATCAGGACGTCGCGGTGCGACTCCGGAAGCGCGCCACTCGCGATCAGCACCGGCGTCGCGGCGGCGAACTCCGGTTCCGCGGGCCATACACCGTGCGGCAGGAAGCTGCGGTCGCTGAAGGTCCACATGAGGTCGTCGAGCTCGGCGGTCTGCGCCGGGCCTGCCGTGCGCACCGCGATCCGGAAGCCCTGGTCGAAAGCCTTTTCGGCCACGCGGCAGGCCAGCACCAGGCGCGCGCGCGCGTCCGGCGCGCCCAGCAGGTAGAAATCGACTTTGGTTGTGGCAGGCCCTGTCACGGTCAGCGGCGGTTGATCAGGAAGTCGACGAGCAGCGGCACTGGCCGGCCGGTGCTGCCCTTGTGAGTCCCGGTCAGGTAGGCGGTGCCGGCGATGTCCAGGTGTGCCCAGCGCAGTCCGTCGGTGAACTTGGCGAGGAAACAGGCAGCGGTGATTGCGCCGGCCTCGCGACCGCAGGAGTTCGTGAAGTCGGCGAAATTGCTCTTCAGCTGCTCGTGGTACTCCTCGGCCATCGGCATGCGCCAGGCACGGTCCTCGGCGCGACGTCCCGCTTCCTCGATCTCGGCGGCGAGGTCGGCGTCGTTGCTCATCACTGCGCTCAGGTGGGCGCCGAGCGCGATCACGCAGGCGCCGGTGAGGGTCGCGATGTCGAGCACTACGGCGGGCTTGAACCGACGCGCGTAGGTGAGCGCGTCGCACAGGATCAGCCGGCCCTCCGCGTCGGTGTTGATCACCTCGATCGTCTGGCCCGACATGCTGCGCACGATGTCGCCGGGCTTGGTCGCGCGGCCGTTCGGCATGTTCTCGCAGGCCGGAACGATGCCGACGATGTTGACCTTGAGCCCGATTTCCGCCGCCGCCTTGATCGCGCCGAACACGCTCGCGGCGCCCGTCATGTCGAACTTCATCTCGTCCATGCCGACCGGCTGCTTCAGCGAGATGCCGCCGCTGTCGAAGGTCACGCCCTTGCCGACCAGCACCACCGGAGCCTGCTTCGCTGCGGCGCCCTGGTAGCGGAGCACGATCATCCGTGCGGGCTCGTCGCTGCCCGCGGTCACCGACAGGAACGATCCCATCTTCAGTCGGCGCAGCTCGGGCTCGCCCAGCACCTGCGCGCGGACACTGCGGTGCTCGCGCGCCATCTCCCGTGCCTGCTTGCCAAGGTAGCCCGGCGTACAGACATTTGCCGGCAGGTTGGCGAGGTCCCGGGTGAGGGCGGCGCCAACGGCAATGCCGTGACCGTGTGCGAGGCCGCGCTCGGCGTCCTTCTTCTGGTCGCGCTCCGCGACTGAAACCCCGAAACTGCGCAGGGCGGGTTCCTTGGGCTTGCGCGAGCTGCGGATCACCGGAACGCGGTACAGCGCATGGCCGACCGCCTCGGCCGCCAGGCGGCCCTTGTAGTAGGCGTCGGTGCCCTCTACCGGCTCCTGCGATATGTAGCTGATCGCATCGCGTGCGCCGGACTTTGCCAGCGCCGCCGCCGCCGCCAGCAGGACCTTCTTGTAGCGGCGGCGATCAAAGCCGTCCTTGCGGCCCAGGCCCACGACCAGGACCCGCCTGCACGGCCCGCCTTCCACGTCGAGCAGTGAGCTTTCGCCAGCCTTGCCGCGCAGGTCCCCGCGCTTGACGAGGCGTGCAATCCGGCCGCCGAGCGCGACGTCGAGCTGCGCCGTGGCGGTGGCCAGGGCGCCGGACTCGTAAATGCCAACCACCGCGCAGTCCGTGCGCTGGCGCGTTGCTGATCCACTGACGGCATGGAAGCGCATGCTTTGTTCCTTCCTCGGTTTCCTTAGTTGCGTGCCGATCGCGGCGCCCGCGGCGATTCCGGCTGGTGGCCGGGAGCACGCGACCGCTACACTTGACTGTGCACCGCCTTGCGCGGGGTCCCCGGCGGGAGCCGGCCCCGTCGCCGACGGACGTCGGAGTCTACCGTTTCCCGCCCGGAGCCGCGACCTGTGCTGACTCGGCTTGACCGCTACCTGCTGCGTGAGGTGACCCTGACGTTCATCGCCGTCACCGGCGTCCTGCTGCTCATCCTGCTGTCGAACCAGCTCGCGCGCGTGCTGGGCCAGGCCGTGCAGAGCGGATTTCCGGGATCGGTAGTGCTGGCCCTGATCGGACTGACGACCCTGCAGCAGCTCACCGTGCTGGTGCCCATCGGCCTGTACCTCGGCATCGTGCTTGCCCTCGGGCGCCTCTATCACGAGAGCGAGATGACGGCGATGGCAGCGTGCGGGATCGGCACGGCCAGCATCTACCGGCCGGTCGCACTGCTCACGGTGCTGGTCGTGGCGGCGCTCGCGGTCCTGTCGTTCCGTGTGGTGCCCGCGGCCGGTATGCGCGCGCAGCAGATCAGGGTGGACGCACTGCGCTCGGCGCAGTTCGGTTCGCTCGAGGCCGGCCGCTTCCGCAGTTTCGCGGGCGGCGATATCGTCTTCTACGCCGAACGGGTGAACCCGAACGGACAGCTGCAGGGCGTGTTCGTACAGCGGCGGGTCGGGGACCGGGTCGAGATCGCTGTCGCCGAGCGCGCCGAGCAACGCGGCGCCGGCCAGGCCGAGCAACTCTTCGTGCTGCATGACGGGCGTCGCTACGAGGGCGTGCCGGGCGAACCCGAATGGCGCGTGGTCACGTTCAAGGAGCACGGCATACCGGTTCGCCTTCCCGAGGTGAAGGCCAAGGCCGCGAAACTCTGGCTCAAGCCGACCAGCGCGCTGTTCGGCTCGCGCGACGCTGCTGACCGCTCCGAACTGGCATGGCGCACCGCGGTGCCGGTGATGGCGCTCGCGCTGATGTTGCTTGCCGTGCCGCTCTCGAAGCTGCGCCCGCGACAGGGAAGGTTTGCGCGGGTGGGTATTGCCGTGCTCGCGTACTTCATCTACTCGAACCTGGTCGCGGCGGTCCGCGTGTGGATCGAGAAGGAAAGCCCGGGCGGCGCGCTCGGGATGTGGTGGGTTCATCTCGTACCGGTAGCGGTCGCCGCCCTGCTGATCTGGAGGGACGAGCGATTCGGGCCCCTGCTGCGCCGCGCTCGCAAGTCGGGAGGCTGAGGTGCCGATTCTCGCGCGCTACATCCTGAGAACGATCTTCGCGTACACGGCGCTGGTTCTCGCGGTGCTGCTGGTGCTCGGCGCGCTGTTCCTGTTCATCAACGAACAGGATGACATCGGCACCGGAAGCTACCAGGCGACACAGGCGATGACCTACGTGCTCTTCAACCTGCCGAATTTCGCCACGCAGCTGTTGCCGGTGGCTGCCCTGATCGGCTCACTGCTCGGGCTGGGTAACCTGGCGCGAGGCAGCGAACTGGTCGTGATGCGTGCCTCGGGCATCACGACGCTGCAGATGTGCACCTGGCTCGCGGCCGCAGGCCTGATCCTTGCTGTGCTGATGGCGGGCGTGAGCGAATTCGTTGCGCCGCCGCTGGAAAAGTACGCGCGGCAGGTGAAGGTTTTCAGCAAGTACAATGAGTTCAGCTTCGCCGGCAACCGCGGCGCGTGGGTGCGTGACGGCAGCACGATCATCAGCGTCGAGCAGCAGTCGACCGAGTCCCGCTTCGGCGGCGTGCAGATTTTCCGCTTCGGGCCGGGTCGCGTGCTGCTCGAGGCCGGTCGCGCGGATGCGGCGAGCGTCGACGGCGGATCGGGGTGGCAGCTGGAGAATTACGCGGAGACGAGCTTCTCCGAATACGGTACCGCGACCAGGACGTCGGCGGCCGAGGACTTTCGTTCGACGCTGTCGCCTGACTTCCTCGGGCTCGCGGTGGTCGAGCCGGACGCGATGGGGCTGCGCGACCTGAATGCCTACGTCGAGCACCTGAAGCGCAATGACCTGGAGTCTGCGCGTTTCGAGGTGGCATTGTGGTCGAGGTTGGCTCGCTACGTCGCGCTGATGCTGGTGCTGATGCTGGCATTGCCGTTCTCGCTCGGCCCGCTGCGCGCGACGGGGCAGGGCGCGAAGATGATCGTCGGCATCCTGATCGGGGCGGGTTTCGTCATGGTGAGCCAGACGCTGGAAAACAGCGGGCAGATCCTGGGGCTGTCACCGCTTGCGACCGGGTGGCTGCCGACGGCGCTGCTCGCGGCGATGACGCTCACGATGCTGGTCCGTACCCGCTGAGCGCGTCAGTCGCGGCTCGATGGCTTCGGCACGACGACCACGCGGGTACCCGACAGGCGGTCGTGCCACGCCCGCTTGCCGGGGTCGACGACGATCCACAGCCATCCGAGTCCTGCCGGCAGCAGCGACACGATTGCGGCGGCCAGTCGGCGCAGCGTGTCGGCCCAGGTCAGGCGTCCGCCATCGTTACGTTCAAGCCGCAGCCGCCAGGACTTGAGTCCCAGCGTCTGTCCGCTGCGCGTCCAGAATGAGCCGTAGAAAAGCACGACAAGGCCTGCAAGCACGCCTCGGTAGGCCCACTCGAGCGGCCAGCCGCCGGCGCTGGTGATAGCCTCGCCACCGGTAAATGGCAGGAAGAGCGCCGTTGCAATCATCAATACGGCCACCAGCAGCAGTGTGTCGTAGACAAGCGCGCCCAAGCGTCGCAGCAGGCCGGCCGGCATCAGTGTTTGCGCGGCCCGGCCAGGCCCGGGTCCGGCACGAGTGGAAACAGGGCGCGTGATTCCCGTTGGCGGGGAACCGAAATCTGCTGCGGCATCGCGGTACTAGTGCCAGCGTGGTCTTGTGGGCGCAGCGACAATAATGCACCCGGCGAGTCGAGTCACCTGGCATTGCTAGAATTGCCTGGCCCGCAGGCGGGCGTGATGGAGGCTGGATGAGCACGAACGGACGAGCGACCGGCGCAGCATCGACCGAAGCGCGAATGGTCTGGGATTTTCCGCTGCGCGCTGCGCACTGGCTGCTCGTGTTCACCGTGGCCGGCGCCTGGGCGACGCACTATGCGGGCACGCGCTGGTTTACCTGGCACCGCTGGCTGGGCTATGCGACGCTGGTACTGGTCGTCTTCCGGATCACGTGGGGATTCATAGGCACGCGGCACGCCCGGTTTTCGTCGTTCGTGCCCGGGCCGACCCGGCTGGTCGCGTTCTTTCGTGGCCAACCGCCCCGCGCCGCGCCGGGCCACAATCCGCTCGGCGCGCTGAGCGTGCTCGCGATGCTGGCAGCGCTGCTTTTCCAGGCGGCCACGGGACTCTTCGCCAACGACGAGATCGCGAGCGCCGGCCCTTTCTACGGCTGGATTGCGCCTGTCACGAGCAATCGCATCACCGGCCTGCACGAGGCGAATTCGAACCTGGTGCTTGGCCTCGTGGTGCTGCACCTGTGCGCGATCGCCTGGTACGCCCGGGTGGCCGGCCGGCCGCTGGTCCGCGCCATGTTTACCGGGAAGAAGCCCGCGTCGGAGGTGGCGCCAGCCGATGCGATCGAAGGCTCGCGAACGCTGCGCGCGCTCGTCGTCGTCGCGACACTCGCGATCGCGCTGGCGCTCGCGGTGCGGGCGGCGCCGGATTCGGTCATCGCCCTCTACTGATTCAGTCTTCCTTGTACTTGTCGTGGCAGGCCTTGCACGCGTCCGCCATGCTGAAGAATGCCGCCTTGGTCTTTGCCGGATCGCCGGTCTTTGCGACCTCGGCCAGTGCCGCGCTGCGGTCTACGAGGTCCTTGAGCTTGGCGTCGAAATCGGCGCGATTGGCCCACATATCGGGATTCAACTTCGAGTTCGCGACGCCTTTCGACTCGGCTGGATATGACTCGGCGAGCATCGGCGTGAGTTCCGCAACGCGCCCGGCGCGCAATGCGAACTCAGGCGCATTGAACGGCACCTTGTCCTGGGCCATCGCGCCCATCGGGCCCACGTTCCACACGATGACCTGGTAGAGCGCCTTGCGATAGGCCAGGACCTTCTCGGCCTTCGACGGCGGGCCG
The DNA here is from genome assembly GCA_963793005.1 of uncultured Gammaproteobacteria bacterium. GTDB lineage: Bacteria > Pseudomonadota > Gammaproteobacteria > Steroidobacterales > Steroidobacteraceae > RPQJ01. Next base: position 736,657 of record CAWBYP010000002.1, on the reverse strand, counting down.
TCCGCCAGGGCCGCGCCCGTCAGTACGATCGAGGCGGCGACAGCCAGCATCAAGGTGCGAATCGCGGTTCGTATGGACATTCCAGGCTCCGTTGACGGTAGTTCACAGCGCGAGTGGCGGACCTTACCTCAGTCGCTGCGGCACCGCCAAGGGCGCGCGGAGCAGCGAACTGGCGGCTGCATCCGTCCGGGACCGATCCGCGATCAGTCCGGGATCCTGCGCGCCCTCGCCTGGATGGCCGCGCGATGAGTGCGGAGTATGGCCCAGACTTCCTGTTCGGGCGGTCGGTCGGCGAGACGGGCTATCAGGCTCGCAAGCTGTGGCCACTCGCGCCCCCAGGACAGCAGGCGCGCGGCGTCGGCGATCACCGTTGTGGCGGTCTTGTCGGGCCTGGGCGTCCTGGCCGCCTTTGCCGGCGCGGCAGGCGACTTAGCCCGTGCAACTGCTGCCCTCGCCTGTGCGACAGGCGCATCTGGCGGTGGAATGCTTGCCGTTGCAGGCGGTGAAGGCGCAGTTGCCTGTTCGGCACGCACCTTAGCCGTGCGTGCCCTGATGACGGTCGCTTCGACGGCGGGCCGTGGCGTTTCAACCGTTGGTGCGACCGCCTCCTGTGCCGTCACGCCGGATGTCGCCGCCGCCTGCGGAATGAACCGTTCCACGTGCTCGGATCCGACCAGTGTGGTCATGAAGCTCATCAGTTCAAGCGACTCGGCAAAAGCCGAGTCGCCCTTCGCCCGGTGGTCTGCGACCTGCCGGCGCAATTCATCGAGTCGCGATCGCGCGAGTTCCACGATCCAGCGGGTCGGCCGCTGGTGGCGCGGCCAGTCCTGTACCTTCGCGTACGCCGCGTCGTCGAGTTCCAGGTAACGCGCGTGCAACTCGACACTCGCCAGCCAGCGATCCAGCAACTCGTCGATCCGCTTGTCGGCAGCGCCCATTTTCCGCCCGGGTTCACCATCTCTGGTGCCAGGCCGGAGTGTAAGGCCTGCCCTGGACTCTGCCGCGCACCCGGGCATCGGGCGTCGGAGCCTGAGACGTAGTTCCCGCTCCGACGGACTCCGGTGGGGCTGTTGCCTGCCGTGCAGCGGGGTCCGGGCCTCACGCGCGGTCGTCGCTGCGCAGGGGGAAGGTGCAACAGCCGTGGGGTTACAGTATGGTCGCGTCGCCATGAATCCGACCCCCAGGCAGGCCCTCGCCACCAACTTCGATCCCTGGTCGGGATCGCAGGGCGTCGGTGCGCGGGCGGAATTCGCGGTGCCGCTGGTCGTGGCCGTAACCGGTCACCGCGACCTTGTCGCCGGGGAAGTTCCCGGGATCCGCGCGCGCGTCCGTGCGCTCATCGATGGCCTGCGCGATGCGTATCCCAACCGGGCAATCGTGCTGATGTCGGCGCTGGCCGAGGGCGCGGACCGGCTGGTCGCGGAGGAGGCGCTCGACATCGGCATTCCGCTGGTTGCGGTGCTGCCGATGCCGAGGGAGCAGTACCTGCAGGATTTCACTGCGCCGGAATCGCGTGCGGAGTTCGGTCGCCTCTGCGCCGCCGCGGCCGACGTATTCGAACTTCCACTGGTCGCGCTCGCCGGCAGGCCGGCGGCCGGCGCGACGCAGGTAAATCGCGAGGCGCAGTACGCGCAGTGCGGCGTGTTTCTCTGTGCCCACTGCCACATCCTGCTGGCGCTGTGGGACGGCAAGGCTTCGCCCAGGATCGGCGGTACCAGCCAGGTCGTGCATTTCCACCACCACGATTTCATGCCGGGCTATGGTGCACCTGCGTCCGCGAGCCGCCTCGCGCTCACCGACGACGAGAGCGACCTCGTCTATCACGTCGTGTGCTCCCGGGACCGGCCGGACGGCGCGCCGGCCGAGGGCCTGCAGCCCCTCGAGGTGTCGTGGTTCACCACCGACGAGCAGGAACCCCGCACCAGCAAGATGCCGGCACGCTACCGGCGCGTGTTCGAGCGGGCGAGCGAGTTCGGCGTGGACGCGGCACGGCACGCGCCCGAAATCGAGCGCGGGTCTTATCCGCTGCTCACCGCTGCGCAGGTCCCGAGCCTGCCGCTTGGGTTGAGCGACATCAATCGCGTGTTCTGCGCCGCGGACTGGCTCGCGGGTCATTACCAGAAGCGCTTCATCTTCACGCTGCGGGTGAGTCACCTCTGCGTGTTCCTGACCGGACTCGCCTACATTTCCTACACGGATTTCTATTCGACCCGGCTGTTCCTGTTCATGGTGCTGGCGCTGATGCTGGCTGCGAGCGGCATCAACCGCGTGTCACGTCGTGGCGCATGGCACCGCAAGTACCTCGACTACCGCACGCTGGCCGAGGGTTTGAGGGTGCAGTTCTACTGGGCCGCGGCCGGCGTGACCAGCGGCAGCCTCACCAAGTTCGCGCACGACAATTTCCTGCAGATGCAGGACCCGGAACTCGGATGGATCAGGAATGTAATGCGGGTGGCGGGCACCGAATACGACGCGCGGCGCGGCGTGGACCCGGCCGGCCTGCGCTTCGCGATCGACGAGTGGATCGGCGACGAGCGCTCCGGTCAACTCGGCTACTTCCGGCGCAGGGCTGCCGATCGCATGCGACGGCGCGAGACGACCAACTCGATCGCTCGCGGAGGAATCTGGGCCAGTACCGCGGCGCTGGCGGTACTGATGTTCGTCGGTGCCGGAGTGCCTGACGAGGTGCAGAACCCGCTGGTGTACGGGATGGGCTGCGTGCTGCTGGCGGTGGGCGTCCGACAGTCGTACGCAAAGGGCACTGCAGAGGCGGAACTGATCAAGCAGTACGAGTTCATGGGTCGCATATTTCACAATGCGCGGCGCCGCATCGACTCGGTGGTCGACGACGTCGCGCGTCGTGGAATCCTCAAGTCACTGGGCGATGCGGCGCTCGAGGAGCACGCGCAGTGGATTCTCATGCACCGCGAACGATCGGTCGGGCAGGAGGACATCGTGAGACTGGGTTGAGTGCGGCGCCCGGTTCTCAGCGTGACGCAGCGGTCGCCAGCAGCCTCGAATAGAAGACCGTCATGCGGCGCAGGTTGTCCAGCGTCAGGTGCTCGTTGGTGCCGTGAATCATCTCGAAGTCGCGGAGCGACGCGACGATCGGCTGGAAGCGGTACACGTCCCGGGCGACACCGGCGAGATAACGGCTGTCGGTCGTTGCGGTGACCAGGCCGGGCACCACGGGCACCTGCCCGCCGCCGGAGGCAAGCGCTCCTATGAGGCGGTAGGCGTCCGAGTCCGCCGACGACACGGGTGAGGGATCGTAGGCCGGGCCGTCCCAGGCAAGATCGACCTTGAGGCGCCGCGTGGCGGTCCGCGCCCGCGCCATGACTTCGGCCGCGGTGTTCTGCGGCGCGATCCGGTAGTTGATCCACGCGGCCGCATCCTGTGGCAGCACGTTCTCCTTCGGGCTGCCGCGCAGCATGGTCGGCGCGATGGTGGTGTGCAGCGAAGCGGCCCCGGCGGGTGTGGCTGCAATCCTGGCGATCAGCAGCGGTTCGAACAGCCAGGTATTGGCCACCGCCACCCGCGTGCCAAAGCCAGCCTCGGGCGCCAGCGTGCTGATCATGTCGGCCGCCGGGCCACTGAACTGCATCGGGAACGGCCGCGACGCGACCGCGAGCACTGCCTTCGCGAGCACCTCGACACCGGTCTCGCGGGGCGGCGCGGATGAGTGGCCGCCCGTTGCGGGTGCGGTGATACGCAGCGTCGCGTAGCCCTTCTCGGCGATGCCGACCAGCGCGACGGGTCGTCCCGCCAGTGGCAGGTCGGACACGATGGCGAGGCCCTCGTCGAGCGCGAACTGCGGCGCGAGTCCGCGTGCGCGCCAGGCTTCGGCCACCGCATGCGCGCCCGTGCCGCCGGCTTCCTCGTCATGGCCGCTCAGCAGGATCACCGTGCGTCGCGGCGCGAAACCCGAAGCCACCAGCGACTCGATGGCCTCGAAGATGCAAATCAGCGAGCCCTTGTCGTCCACCGAGCCTCGCCCCCAGACCGCGTCCTCGGCAATGACGCCTGCGAACGGAGGATGTGCCCAGTCGTCCTCGGTGCCCGGCGTCACCGGCACCACGTCGTGATGGGCCAGCAGCACGACTGGGGCGAGCGTGGTGTCCGTGCCGGGCCAGGTGTAGACGAGCGTGTGGCCGGCGAAGATTTCGCGGCTCATCGCCACGTGTGCGGCGGGGTAGGTGGCCTCGAGCCAGTCGTCGAGCCGTTCCCATTCCGCCCAGTCGTTGCTGGCGCTGTCCTGGTGGCTGATGGTGCGGAACCTGATGGCCTCCGCGAGGTGTTGCGCGGCCTTCGCCACGTCGACGCCCGGTGCCTCGGCCAGTTGGACCGATTCGAAATCCAGCGCTGCCCGCGGCTCAAAAGCCACTGTGCGGACCGTCACCACGATCGCGGCAAGCGCGACCGCGGCTGCGGCCATGTAGCCGAGTGCAGGCAGTCTGTTCAAAGCGTGTCCCCGGTATTTTGCAACGGCGTCGGCGTTTGTGAACCCATCGCGGTTCGACGTCAAGGGCGGGCCGGCCGTGGATGGGCCTGCCGGGTGGACGGCCGGATTCGCGGCGGCGTTCATGCCGCGGCGCATAGCCGCCGCCCGCTGAGGTAATCTAGGCGCCTATGGCAACCTCGGCAGATGTCTTCATCAGTTACTCGCGCGAGGACAAGGAGCGTGTCCTCGACCTGGCCGAGCGGCTGCGCGCGGCCGGGGTGTCCGTATGGATCGACCAGGGCGGCATCGACGGCGCGACCCTGTGGGGCGAAGAGATCGTCAATGCGCTCGACCAGGCGAAGGTGCTGCTGCTCGCCGTGAGCAGCGCGGCGGCCCGGTCACACAACGTGGCCAAGGAGGTCGTGCTTGTCAGCGAGCGCAAGGGACACATCCTGCCCGTCGATCTCGAGCCGACGACGATTCCGCCCGGCCTCAAGTACGCGCTGGCCGGCATCCAGCACGTCGAGTATTTCCAGGGCGACCCTGATCAGAATCTGAAGACCATCCTGCGCTCGCTCGAGCGCGCGGGCGTCACGATCGCTCCACCGAGGAAGCCCGCCGCAGCGCCGGCAGGCGAATCGGTGGTCTCGTCGGCGGGCGGGCCGCTGGTCCCGGGCGCCGAGGGCCAGGTCGAGAGCGGAGCGCTGGCGGTGCTGCCGTTCGACAACATCAGCTCCGACCAGGAGACCGATTACTTCAGCGACGGGCTGACCGATGAGTTGATCGCGCGGCTCTCGCTGGTCAGCGAGATCGAGCTCGTCTCTCGTTGGGCATCGATGCAGTACAAGGGCCGTGCGCAGGACATCCGCGGCATCGGCACCGAACTCGGCGCGCGCTACATCGTCGGCGGCAGCGTCAGGCGATTCCAGGACTCGGTCCGCATTACCGTGCAGCTGGTCGACGCGGTGACGAACCGGCAGGTCTGGGGCAACACCTACAAGGGCAAGCTTGACGACATCTTCGACATCCAGGAGCAGGTCGCCAACAAGATCGTCGATGCGCTGAAGCTCAAGCTCAGTTTCTCGGAGAAGGTGTCGCTGACCAAGCGGCAGACCGTCAATGCGCAGGCCTACGACCTTTACCTGCGTGGACAGGATTATCTCTACCGCCTCACGAAGAAGGGCACCGAGTACGCGATCCAGCTGTTCGAGAAGGCCATCGAGCTCGATCCGCGCTACGGGGCCGCCTATGCCGGCTGCTCCTGCGCATACGGCCAGATGTACCAGTGGTTCTCGCGTGAAGAGCACTATCGCGACAAGGCGCAGGAATTCAGCTTCAAGGCACTGATGTACGACAGCAACCTGCCCGAGGCGTACACGGCGATGGGCCTGTCGTACTTCATCTGGGGCAAGTTCGACGAGGCGGCGGCGTCGGTCCGCAAGGCGATCGAGCTCGATGCGGACGACTTCGTCGCGCATTGGACGCTTGGGCGCATCCACTTCTCGACCGGAGAGCTCGAGAGCGCCATCACGCACTTCAAGCGGGTGATCGAGATCCAGCCGGGCTTCTACGTAGCCTACAGCGACCTGAGCCAGACCCTGCTTGGCCTGGGTCGGGCGGACGAGGCGATGGCCAGCTCGCGCAAGGTCCTGGAGCTGATGCCGAACTACCTGCTGCAGAATCCGGATGATTCGCGGGCCCGCATGTTCTACGCCGTGACGCTCTGCAACGTGGGTGACAAGGCCGCGGCAATTCGCGAGGGCAGTGCCGCGATCGACGCGAGTCCCGGGGACTCGGTGATGCTTTACAACGCAGCTTGCCTGTATGCCCGCCTCGGGGAAAATCGGCGCGCCGTGGCTACGTTGCGGCAGGCGATCGACGCGGGCGTGCTCAACTACGCCTGGATGAAAAACGACCCGGACCTGGATTCCTTGCGCGACGATCCGGAGTTCGTCGCCCTGACGCAGGACGGCTAGCGCCGCTGCGGCCGTCCCACCGGTGGTCGGCCCGCTGGTGGATTTGGAGGCATTGAGCTCCGGCGGCGGCCGTCACTGCGGTTGCAGCGCTACCCCCCCTGTCCCACGGCTATCCAGAGCCCCGCGATGGCATCTCTGACAGCCCTCACGATACTCAGGCTGACTTGATGGGCTGAGACCTGCGGTCCATGTCTCGTGGCGGCGAGTTTCGCTTGCATCTTGTATCCATATATGAGACAAAACAACCCATATATGGCAAAAGATGCCTCAAGGTCGGTCATTGCTGCCTGCCGCCTCTGGCTGCGGCCGATGGCGCGCTGGCTGATGCGATCCGGCCTCACCTGGAAGGAATTTGCCGAGCTGTCGAGAGAGGCCTTCGTGCACACGGCATTTGAGGAATTCGGCATCCGCGGACGCCCGACCAACGTGTCCAGGGTGGCACTGCTCACAGGCTTGTCCCGGCGCGACGTGCGGCGAGTGCGGCAGGAGGTTGCGGCTGCGACGGACTCGTCCGCTGAGGATTCGCTGAACCACGCAAGCCGTGTCCTGTCGGGCTGGCATACGGATCCGGATTTTCTCGCGCCTGATGGCCGGCCGCGAGCACTGCCGCCGCTAGGCGAGGGCGCGAACTTCGAGATGCTGCTGAGGCGCTACGCCGGGGATATTCCGGGCACCGCGCTGGTCAAGGAACTGCTCAAGTCAGGATCCATAGAGCGACTCGACGATGGCAGCTATCGGGCCGTGAGGCGGTACTACATGCCGCGTCAGATGGATGGCCATGCGGTCGAGCGTGCAGGAAGCGTGCTGGCTGACCTCGTGACAACCATCGAATACAACCTTTCGCGCGCTCCACGTGAGCCTTCCCGCTTCGAAGGGCGCGCGCAGAACAGGCTCGTGGACAGGCGAAAGCTGCCCGCGTTCCGGGCCTTCGTCGAACGCGAGGCGCAGGGGCTGCTGGAGCGGGCGGACGAATGGCTGGCTTCCAATGAGGCCGATGCTTCCGGCGACAGCACCGAAGCGGTGCGGTTGGGTGTCGGCGTTTATGCAATCAACGAGTAGGACTGCCGGAGAATCGACATGACGAACGTGCGCAGGATTGGATTCACGATGGTCGCGCTCGCTGCAGGGCTGGCCACCGGGTGTGGCGGCGGCGGCGGAGGTAGCGGCGGCAATTCGGTTGCCGGCATTGATCGCGGCGGCATCACGATCGCACAGGGGCCGATCAGCGGCTTCGGCAGCGTGATCGTGAATGGCGTGCACTACTCCACGAGCGGCGCCGCGATCACCGTTGACGACCAGCCCGGCACGGAATCAGACCTGCGAGTCGGGTACGTCGTGAGAGTCCAGGGAACGCTCGGCGCGAGTGGCACGACCGGCACCGCGACGACGATCGCCTACAACAACAACGTCGAGGGCCCCGTGCAGTCGATCGACCTGCCGGCATCGCGCCTCATCGTGCTCGGCCAGACCGTGCAGGTCGGGCCTGCTACTTCGTTCGACGACTCGATTGTTCCGCGCAACCTCGGCGGGCTTCTGGTCGGCGACCGTGTCGAGGTGAGCGGTCTGGTGGGTTCCGACGGTGTGATCACCGCGACTCGCATCGAGATCATAGGTGCCGCTGGGACCGTCGAGGTCCGCGGCGCCGCAAGCGCTGTCAACACTGCTACGCGCCAGCTGCAGGTCAACGGCCTGACTGTCGACTACTCGAGCGCGCAAGTGAGCGGTTTCTCCTCTGGCCAGCCTGCGAACGGCGACGTGATCAAGGCGAAGGGGACCCTGGACGGCTCCGGCACGCTGGTGGCGACCGAGCTCGAGAAACGAAGCGAGAGCCTGCCGGGCACGTCAAATGACAAGGCTGAACTCGAGGGACTGGTCACGCGCTTCGCGTCGGCGATCGACTTCGATGTCGCGGGCCAGCGCGTGACCACCACGGCCGCGACCGTCTACGACGGTGGCACCGCCGCGGACATCAAGCTGGACGCAGGCATGGAGGTTTCCGGTGGCTTCGACTCGAGCGGGAGGATCGTCGCGACCAAGATCGAATTCCGTGCCTCGAGCGACCTCGAACTGATGGGGCCCGTGGACTCGGTGAATGCGGCCGCCAATTCGCTCACTGTGCTCGGCCAGTCGATCCGCACCACTGCGGACACGCGCTTCGAGGACCACAGCGCGCAGGATCTGCAGAGATTCAGCCTCGCTGACGTGCGCGCCGGGGACATCGTGGAAGTGCGCGGATATCGTGACGGCGCCACGATCGTCGCCACGCTGCTGGAGCGCGAAGACACGGCTGGCGGAAACGCAGAGATCGAGGTCAAGGGTCCGGCGACCAACGTTTCGCAGCCGAATCTTACAGTCGCCGGCGTCTCCGTCACGACGACGGATGCGCCGCCGACGCCGACCGAATTCAGGGACAACAACGGCGTGTCGATCTCGGCCGCCACCTTCTTCGCTGCCGCACCCGGCCGCGAAGTGAAGGTGCGGGGCTCGATGGTCGGCAACACCGTGCTGGCCACAAGGGCCGAGCTCGAAGACTGACCGGGGTTCCGGGGTATGGCGGACGCCGGCGGCGTTCGAACCGATCAGTACCGAGTTTTCCAGAGGTGTGATGATGAAACCGAACCAAGCAAGATTGATCCTGCCGGCGGCGGTGGCGCTGCTCGCCACGGCCTGCGGCGGAGGTGGAGGAGGCGCGTCCGGCGGTCAGGTGGCTCCGGCCGGCTCCGGCGGCACCAAGACAATGATCGTTACCGGAGCAATAGACGGCTTCGGCAGCGTGATCGTAAATGGTGTGCACTACGACACGTCGAAAGCCGATGTCCGCGTCGAGGACCGTACGGGCTCGCTGGACGATCTGAAGGTGGGCCATGTCGTTCGCATGGAAACCCAGGTTGACGACAGGGGCACGGCAAGCGCGCAGCTCATTGAGCAGCGCCGCCTGTTGCAGGGCCAGGTGCAGTCAGTTGATGCCGCGGCCGGGACCGTAACCGTCGCGGGCCAGTCGGTCCGGGTGGACGACGATACTTCGTTCGACGACTCCATCCTGCAGCGCTCGCTCGCCGGCATCTCGGTGGGCGATCGCGTCGAGGTTCATGGTTTCAGCGGCTCAAACGGGCAGGCCCATGCCACGCGCATCGAAAAGGCGGACCCCGGCGATTTCGAGGTTGAAGTGAAAGGCTTCGTGGCATCGCTTGACCCCGTTGCGAAACGCTTCCAGGTGGGCTCACTGTGGGTCGAATACTCGACGGCGACTGTCGATGGGTTCGGCCCGACCGGCATCGGCGAGGGCGACTTCGTCGAGGTCGAGGGTCGTGAGGTCCTTGCGGATGCAACGCTTGTGGCGTCCCGCGTTCACAAGGATGACGACGGCGTGGCCGGGCAGAGCGGCACGGAAGCCGAGGTCGAGGGTCTCGTGACCCGCTACGTATCGGCTGCTGACTTCGACGTTGCGGGGCAGAGGGTCGCCACGACAGGCACTACTTCCTATAGCGGTGGGTCTGCCGCCGACCTGAGGCTTGACGCCAAGGTCGAGGTCGAGGGCCGGATCGATTCCAGCGGGACGCTGGTTGCGGCGAAAATCGAGCTGAAGCGCTCGACGTCGGTGCGGCTCGCCGCAGCGGTCGAAGCTGTCGATGCGGGCGCCGGTACTTTCAAGGTGCTGGGACTGACCATTGTATTCGACTCATCGACGCGCAGGGAGGACAACGAGGATCATGACCGGTACTTCGCCCTCGACGACCTCAGGGTGGGCGACTGGGTCGAAGTTCGCGGCTATCCGGATCGAGCCACCATCGGCAGATTGATCGCTACGCGTCTGGAGCGTGAGGAGGTCGAGGATTCGAGTGAGATCCGCGGCCGCGCCGAGTCACTGCAGGCTCCGCGTTTCCGGATCGCAGGCGTTGGTATCGAGACGACGCCTGCCACGCGCTTCGAGAATGATGATCAGGACATCGATTCGACCGCGTTCTTTGCAACAGCGGATGGCCTGGTCGTGGACGCGCGCGGATCCTGGGACGGCATCGCCCTGACCGCCAGCAGGGTGGAGATCGACGGCGAGAGTGGGATGCCACCCGCACCGCCCGCACCGCCCGCACCGCCTGCACCGCCCGCACCGCCCGCACCACCGGCACCGCCGGCACCGCCTGCACCGCCTGCACCGCCGGCACCGCCTGCACCACCGCCGATCGACGGTGCGGCGCTATATGTGTCGAATTGCTCGGGCTGCCATGGCGCGATCAATGCGATTCGGATGATGCCGGTATCTAACAGGACCGTGGCAGGTATCAAGTCCGCCATCAGCAGCAACAAGGGCGGCATGGGCTTCCTCAGCACGCTGAGCGACGCTGAGGTACAGGCCATCGTGGACGCAATCAGGGCAGCGAACCCGTAGTAACTTCAGGAACCCCGGACCTCCCGGTCCAACTCGAGGCGGGTGGCTCTGGCTGCCCGCCTCTTTTTTTCTAGTGAGGGGCAATGGCCAGGTCACGCGAAGCGACGTGACCGAGCGGATTCTCCCTGTAGCCGTCCACGTACGGTTTCACCAATCGCTTGGACACGCGGAAGAAGACAGGGATCACCGGCACGTCAGCCAGCAGCTGGTCTTCCGCGCTTTCCAGTGCTGCCGCCCGCGCCGACGGGTTGACGGCAAGGCGAGACTGCAGCAGCAACCCGTCGTAGCCGGGGCTGCTGTAGCCAAGCGTGTTGTGCGGGTTATCGGACTCGAAGACGGCAGCGAACGCCTCCGCATCAACGAAATCGGCCGACCAGCCGAGGCGAACGAGGTCGCAGTCACCGGGGTGGTCCCTGGTGTCGAGATACACGTTCCATTCCAGTTCCACGATATCCGTCTCGACGCCCAGAGATGTGCGCCAGAGGTCTGCAAGTGCGACGGCCGTACGGTGGTGATTCGCGCTGGCGTCGGTACAGAGACGGATCCGTGCGGGGGCGGTATGGTCCGCGCTCGCCATGGACCAGAGACCTCGGGCGTCGTCCGCCGCTTTGGCATAAGGGAGGGCGCTCCAGTCGAATCGTGCCGGGGAATAGCCCGGTATGCCGTCAGGTATCCAACCGTAAGCCGGGCGTTCCCCCGCGCCCGTGACCAGGCGGGTAATACGGTCCCGGTCCACGGTCATGGCCAGGGCCTTCCGGACCCGAATGTCGCGCAGTCGCGAGAGATTCACTGCGTACGAATAGGTGCTGAGATAGGGGGAGATCTTCAGTTCGCCCGGAAGGTTTTCGAGGAGCCAGGGCAGCTGCGCGTTCGGCACCTCACTCGTCATGTCGAGTTCGCCGGTCCGGTAAAGGTTGAGTTCCGTCGTGAGGTCGGTGATCAGTCGATGCACTACCTTGTCGATGTGCACGTCGTCGGCCGCGTGGTAGTAAGGGTTGCGTTCGAGTTCGATGCGCTCGCCCCGCTGCCATGACACGAGGCGATAGGCGCCATTGCCTGGCTCATGCTGCGTGTCTTTCGCGTCAGCGTGCACAGGTGCCGTCACCGGCAGCGCGAGTACGGCGGGGAGGTAGGGCAGGGGACGGCTCAACTTCAGTTCAATGGTCGAATCATCCGGCGCGCCGACATGCTCTATGCCTTCGAGCAGTCCCGCATTCGGCGCGACGCTTGCGGGCGACATCACCGCCGCGAAGGACGCGAGAAAGTCTCGGGCCGTAAGCGAGTCGCCGTTCGACCAGCGCAGGTTGGGTCGCAGTCGTATCGTGAAGAGGAGACCGTCGGCGGAGACCGACCAGGATTGCGCTGCGCCGGGAACAATTCGGCCATCGGATGTTTCCGTCGCCAGTCCCTCGTACAAGTCACCCACGACGGTCAGTGAAGCGTTGTCGGAGGCAAGCTGGGGGTTCAGCGTCTCGGGCTCAGCGCCGAGCCCTCGTCGAAGCACGGTTTCGGCCTGGAGGCTCGTCGCGGACGGAGGCTCGCTGGACCGCTGGCAACCGCACAAACCCATGGCGAGCGCGGTCGCAAGCCATGCGTATCGACCGAAGTCATGTGATGGCCTCGACTGCGTCATGTGCCGCAATGCCGGAGAAGCGGGATCATGCGCGATCGCTCGCATGGCGCCAATGATACCGGGGTCCCGAGCCCGAGGGCCGGGTTGCGGGCAACCGCCTCTCCGGGGTTCGCAAGCCGCCAGTGCCCCGGCTCGCGACTCAAGTGCCTGAAGGAAATGGCGCTCCCAGAGGGATTCGAACCCTCGTACCAGCCTTGAGAGGGCTGTGTCCTGGGCCTCTAGACGATGGGAGCGTGCCCGAAAAATGGCAGGCTGTCGGAGCCTGCGCGAGGGCGCGTATTATACGCAGCCGTTTTTGCCGGTCCAGCGGAAGCCGAATAATTGTTCCCCAAAGAAATCCCAGTCACCCCGGGCCACCCGTCGCCCGTCATAGTCCCGCGCGCAGACCACCCGATTTCGCGGGCCAATATCTCCCCGGGCGCCCTGAAGGTGCTCTATCGGCTCCGCGAGGGCGGGTACCAGGCTTTCCTGGTCGGCGGTGCCGTGCGCGACATGTTGCTCGGCCTGAGCCCGAAGGACTTCGACATCGCGACCGACGCTCACCCGGAGCAGGTGCGCAAGCTGTTCCGCAACTGCCGGCTGATCGGCAGGCGTTTCCACCTCGCACACGTTCGTTTCGGCCCCGAGATCCTCGAAGTCGCGACCTTCCGGGCGGCTCACACCGAGATCGACGAAGACCACGGCGTGGACGAAGCGAGTCACCGCGTGCTCGACTCGCAGGGCCGCATCCTTCGCGACAACCTCTACGGCAACATCGAGGAAGACGTCTGGCGCCGCGATTTCACTGCCAACGCGCTCTACTACAACATCGAGGACTTCTCGATCTGGGACTACGTTGGCGGCGTGCCGGATGCGCGGTCACGCGTGCTACGAATGATCGGCGACCCGGAAACGCGCTACCGCGAGGACCCGGTGCGCATGCTTCGCGCCGCGCGTTTCGCCGCGAAGCTCGGCTTCACGCTGCATCCCGAGACCGAGGCGCCGCTGCACAAGCTTGCCTACCTGCTCGACGGCGTGCCTCCGGCGCGGTTGTTCGACGAAGCCATGAAGCTGCTGCTGGCAGGTTCGGCGGGCGCGTCCTGCAACCTGCTTGCGCGGATGGGATTGCTGTCGCACCTGATGCCCGATGTGGTGCGCGCGGTTAACGACGCTCCGGACTCCCCGGGCGCCCGCCTGTTGCAGCTGGGCCTGGCCAACACCGACGATCGCGTGCGCGAGGACAAGTCCGTCACGCCCACCTTCCTGTTCGCGGTGCTGCTGTGGCCCGCGATCATGCGCGAGGCGGGAGCGCCGCACGGCCCGCTGCCGGATGACCCTGCCGTCCTCGGCGCGGCATGCGACGCAGTCATTTCGCGCCAGGTGCGCCGCATCGCCGTGCCGAAGCGATTCACGATGCCGATGCAGGACATCATCATGATGCAGGCGCGTTTCGAGCGCCGGGCCGGCCGCCGCGCCGCACGCTTCGTGGAGCATCCGCGCTTCCGTGCGGCCTACGATTTCCTGCTGCTGCGCGCCGCGTCCGGCGAGGTGGACCCGGAACTTGCTGCCTGGTGGACGCGGCTGCAGGAGTTGGGACCCGAAGAGCGGATCGCAGAGGTCGAGAGCCAGCCGCGCACTGGCGATGCCGAACCGCGCGCGCGTTCCCGCCGGCGTCCGCGCCGGGCCCGTCGTCCAGCCACTTGAGCGGGAGGCACGCGGTCTTGACCAGGACCTGCTGGATTCCGGCCTACGTTGCGCTCGGCAGCAACCTCGACGACCCTTGTGCGCAGATTGAGCGCGCATTCCAGGCACTTTCGGCCATACAGGGCGCAAGGCTGGTAATGCGTTCGTCGCTCTATCGATCACCGCCATTCGGCCAGGTCGTACAGCCGGACTTCATCAATGCTGTGGCCGGTATGCTGACGACGATCCCTGCCCGCGAGTTCCTCGTGGAACTCAAGTCGATCGAGCAGCGTCTCGGCCGTGCGCAACCGGCCGTGCGCTGGGGACCGCGCAGTATCGACCTCGACTTGCTCGTGCACGGCACGACGCGGCTGGTGGAGCCGGGGCTTACCGTTCCGCACGCAGGAATTGCCGAGCGCGCCTTCGTGCTGGCGCCGCTCGCGGAAATCGCGCCGGACCTCGACGTGCCGGGCCTGGGTCGGGTGAGGACGCTGGTGGCGAGCGTGCCCTCGTCGGGCCTTGCGCGGATTGCCGCATGAACCAGCGATCGCAGAAGGCAAAGGATCCGGCGCAGGTGGTCGGCGTGCCGCATCGTTTCGTGGTCGTGGAGGGGCCGATCGGCGTTGGCAAGACCAGCCTGGCGCGTCGCCTCGCGGCGAGCTTCGGCAGCGACCTGGTGCTGGAGCAGGGCGAGGAGAACCCGTTCCTCGATCGCTTCTATCGAAACCCGAGGGCGGCGGCGTTCCAGACGCAACTCTACTTCCTGTTCCAGCGCGCCCGGCAGATGCAGGAACTGAGGCAGCAGGACATGTTCCAGCGAGTCCGGGTCTCGGACTACCTGCTCGAAAAGGATCGGCTGTTTGCGCGACTCACGCTGGATGACGGGGAGTTCGATCTTTACCAGCAGGTCTACGCGCGCCTCGCGATCGACGCACCTGTGCCGGACCTGGTCGTTTACCTGCAGGCCCCGGTCGACGTGCTGCTCGAGCGCATCGGGCGCCGCGGCATCGCGTATGAACAGGCGATCGAGCGCCGGTACCTCGAGCGACTCGGGGAGGCGTACGCCCGGTTCTTCCTCGAGTACGACGCCTGCCCCGTACTGACGGTAAATGCGGCTGATATAGACCCGGTGGGCAGCGAGAGCGACTACACGAGCCTGCTGGCGGAAATCGTCCGCGTCCGCAAGGGCCGGCACTTCTTCAACCCCATGAAGAGCCTGTTGTAGCCCCGAGCGTTGATGTTTGGAGGCGGCTCGGTCATCCTTGCCGCTTCCTCGAGACCGCCCCATGTACACACAACTTCAACTGCGCGGTTCGGCCCGCCCACCGGTCACCGTCGCGACTCTGCAGAAGATGAAGGCGGACGGCGAGAAGATCGCCAGCATCACCTGCTATGACGCGAGCTTTGCGGCACTGGTGGACGAGGCAGACGCGGACCTGGTGCTGGTGGGCGATTCGCTCGGCATGGTGATCCAGGGCCACGACACGACCGTCCCGGTCACGCTCGACAACATCATCTACCACAGCCGTGCCGTCGCCAGGGGCCTGTCGCGACCGTTCCTGATGGCCGACATGCCGTTCATGACATACACCTCCCGCGAGAAGGCGCTGGACAACGCCATGCGCCTCATGCAGGACGGCGGTGCGAAGATGGTCAAGCTCGAGGGCGGTGCGGGGCAGGTGGGCATCGTCGAATTCCTGGCGAGCCACGACATTGCGGTCTGTGCGCACCTCGGCCTCAGGCCGCAGTCCGTGCACAAGACGGGCGGCTTCCGCGTGCAGGGACGCGAAAATGCGGTCGCAGACCAGATGCATCGCGACGCCAAGGCGTTGCAGGACGCCGGCGCCGACATCGTGCTGCTCGAGTGCATTCCGGCAGAGCTCGGCAAGGAAATCACTGCGGAACTGCATGTGCCGGTAATCGGCATCGGCGCGGGCCCGGACACCGATGGCCAGATCCTGGTGCTCTACGACGTGCTCGACATCACGCCGGGCCGCAAGCCACGCTTCGTGCAGAATTTCATGGTCGGCCAGGAGAGTCCGCTGGCCGGCGTCAAGGCCTACGTCCAGGCAGTCAAGTCGCGCGCCTACCCGGCCGCCGAGCACTGCTTCTAGCAGCCGGCGCCATGCGGATCATCACGCGCATCGCAGAACTGCGCGGCCTGGTGCGCGAGTGGCGCCTGGCGCGGGAGAGCATTGCTTTCGTGCCGACGATGGGCAACCTGCACGCGGGCCACGCGAGCCTGGTGGGCGCAGCGCACACGCACGGGCGCCGTGTCGTTGCCAGCGTGTTCGTGAACCCGCTGCAGTTCGGGCCGAACGAGGACTTCAACGCCTACCCGCGCACACCTGACGAGGATTTCGCGTTGCTGTCGGAGCTCGGTGCAGACGTACTGTTCCTGCCGACGGTCGAGGAGATGTACCCGAAGGGTTCGGCGGGCAGCACGTTCGTCGATGTTCCCGACCTGTCGAACATCCTCTGCGGCGCCTTCCGGCCCGGGCATTTCCAGGGCGTGGCCACGGTGGTGGTCAAGCTGCTGAACCTGGTGCAGCCCGATGTGGCGATTTTTGGCGAGAAGGACTACCAGCAGCTCACGGTCATTCGTACCTCGGTCGAGGACTTGTGCCTGCCGGTCAAGGTCGTCGGCGCCCCCACGGTGCGTGCGGAAGACGGCCTTGCGCTCAGCTCGCGCAACCGCTACCTGACAGCGGAGGAGCGCCAGCGGGCGCCGCAGCTATACCGCGCGCTCGACCGCGCGCGGCGGCGGCTCGAGTCGGGCGACACCGATATTGCGGAAATCGAGCGTGAGGGCATGGAGGCGCTGCGCGCAGCGGGATTCCGCCCGGACTACTTCGAGGTGCGCATGGCCCGCAGGCTGGAACGGCCGCAGGGCCGCAACGTTGACGTGGTCGTGCTTGCAGCCGCGCGCATGACCCGCGCGCGGCTGATCGACAACCTTCAATGCCGGGCCATCGGCGACCTGGGCAACTAGGCCGACGACCAGCTGGCAATCGTGCCGGCAGCCAGACGGCAACCGGCGAAACTCGCCCTGACTATCCGGCGGCGCCTGCGAGCGCCCAGCCGACCGCTTCCCGCACCGTCTCGCTTGCGTGTTCGCGTTGTCGCTCCAGCGCGGCAGTCACTTCGGGCGTGCGCGGCGCGTTGCCGAGTGCGACTGCGATGTTCCGCAGCCAGCGCTCATGGCCGATGCGGCGGATCGCGCTTCCCGCCAATCGTTCATCGAACTCCGCTTCCGTCCAGGCGAACAGTTCGGTGAGTCGCGCAGCGTCCAGTCCGTTGCGCGGCTGGAAGCCGGGCTCGGCACTGGTCTTCGCGTACCGGTTCCATGGACAGACCAGCTGGCAGTCGTCGCAGCCATAGATCCGGTTTCCGATCGCCTTGCGGAATTCCTCGGGGATGGGCCCGTGGTGCTCGATCGTCAGGTATGAGATGCAGCGCCGTGCGTCGAGCCGGAAGGGTGCCACTATCGCCTGCGTCGGGCAGATGTCGATGCAGGCCGTGCAACTGCCGCAATGGCTGGCGAGCGGCTCGTCGAGCGGCAAGGGCAGGTCAGTGAACACTTCGCCGAGGAAGAACCAGGATCCATCCTGCCGGTCGAGCAGATTGGTGTGCTTGCCGATCCAGCCAAGGCCCGCGTTACGGGCCAGGGCCTTCTCGAGCACCGGCGCGCTGTCGGTGAATGCGCGATATCCCGAGCTGCCCACCGCGGCAGCGAGCCGGTCTGCCAGCCGAGCAAGCCGGTTGCGAACCAGCTTGTGATAGTCGCGGCCGAGCGCGTAGCGCGACACGTAACCCATGGTCGGCTCGCCGAGCACCTGCAAGGCATCCGCGGACGCGGGCCAGTAGTCCATGCGCGCCGAAATCACCCGGATGGTTCCCGGCACTATCTCCGCGGGCCGCGCGCGGCGCGTGCCGTGTCGCGCCATGTACTCCATTCCGCCGTTGTGACCGGCGTCCAGCCAGGCCAGCAGGCGCTGCTCGTCCTCGGGCAACTCGACCGCCGCAATGCCGATCTTCTGGAATCCAAGCTCGTGGCCCCAGGTCTTGACCTGGGCTGCGAGCGCCGAGGGATCGAAGTTCAATTGGCCTCGCGCAGCCGGTGCGGGTGACGCGGCCAGTATAATGCCGCCATGCATTCTCCCTCAGGCGCCGTCTACTCAGCCTCGCAGGTGCGCGATCTCGATCGTCGCGCCATCGGCGAGTTCGGCATCGACGGCTACGAGCTGATGTGCCGTGCGGGCGCTGCGACCCTCGACGCGCTCTGCGCGCTGTGGCCAGCCGCGAGGACCATCACCGTCCTGTGCGGGCCGGGAAACAACGGCGGCGACGGCTATGTCGTCGCGCGCCTCGCGCGCGCACGCGGACTCGGCGCCACCGTGGTTGCGCTCGGCGACCCACAAGCGCTCACGGGCGACGCGGGCCGCGCATACCAGGACTACGCGGCCGAAGGCGGCCGTTGTGGGCGCTGGTCGCCGGCGTTGCTCGAGGCCGACGTCATCGTCGACGCACTGTTCGGCACCGGCCTTGCGCGGCCGGTCAGCGATGAGGCGGCGGCAATGATCGAGGGAATGAACTCGTCCGGACGGCCCGTCGTTGCCGTGGACATACCCTCCGGCCTGCACGCAGACACCGGTGCGGTGCTGGGCATTGCGGTTCACGCCGAAATCACTGTGACCTTCATCGGTCGCAAGCAGGGCTTGTATGTCGGAGAAGGCCTCGACCACTCGGGCCGCGTGATAGTGGACGATCTCGGGGTACCTGCCGCGTGCTTCGACGGGACGATTCCCGTCGCGCGACTGATCGGCGAAGACACCGTGCTGCGGGCGTTGCCGCGTCGCGCGCGCACGTCGCACAAGGGCAGCCACGGTCACGTGCTTGTGGTCGGCGGTGGACCCGGGATGCCGGGCGCCGCGAGGCTTGCCGGCGAGGCAGCGCTGCGCGCGGGTGCGGGACTGGTCACGCTGGCCGTTCATCCTGACAACTCGACGATCGCGGCCGCGCGGCCGGAACTCATGTGCGTCGGCACGCCGGCGGCGGCTGACCTCGCGACCGTGCTCGGCAGGGCAACAATCATCGCGACAGGGCCGGGGCTGGGGCAGGGCGCCTGGGCCGACGCGCTGGTCGATGCGGCGATCGACAGCGGTCTGCCGCTGGTCATGGACGCCGATGCGCTCAACTGGCTCGCCGCACATCCTCGCTCATGCGACCACTGGGTCCTTACACCGCACCCCGGTGAAGCCGCTCGCCTGCTCGGTATCACGTCGGCCGCGGTACAGGCCGATCGCCTCGCCTCCGCGCGTGAACTGCAGCGGAGATATGGCGGCGTTGCGGTGCTGAAGGGTGCGGGCACGATCGTGTACCCACCCGGCGGACCCGCCTTCGTTTGTGATCGCGGCAACCCGGGAATGGCGGCGGGCGGCATGGGTGACGTCCTCACGGGAGTGATCGCCGGTATCGCCGCGCAGTGCGGCGATCTCGCGCTCGCGGCACAGGCGGGCGTATTCGTGCACGCGCAGGCTGGCGATCTTGCCTCGCGCGCAGGCGAGCGGGGCATGCTGGCCACCGACGTGCTGCGGCAGGTCCGCGCCTGCGTGAATCCCGCGTGCGAGTGAAAGCCCCGGATGCCGGGGAAACCCGCAAGCTGGGTGCACGGCTGGCAACAGCGCTGCTGGGCGCTGACGAACCTGGCGCACTGGTCATCGGACTGACCGGTGATCTCGGCGCCGGCAAGACGACGCTGGTCGGCGGCCTGCTCGCGGAACTCGGGCACGACGGCGCGGCGCGCAGCCCGACCTACACCTTGATCGAGCCTTACCGGCTGGCGGGTCGCGACGTGAATCACTGCGATCTTTACCGGCTGCGCCACCCATCCGAGCTGGAAGATCTTGGTCTGCGCGACCTCGCCACGCCGAGGAGCCTGTTGCTGGTCGAGTGGCCGGAGCGTGCGGAGGGCCGCCTGGGTGCCCCTGATCTCTCGATCGAGCTCGGCTACCTGGATGACGGCCGGACGGTGGAAATCACCGCTGGCAGCGAGGCCGGGCGACGCGTACTCGACCGGCTTGTCTAGACCTGACCTGATAAATCTCGCGTATCTTTATAATTTAATTGAAATAATCTTGGAGCCGGCGTAGATTCCGCGGCATGATTTCGCGCGCGGCCCAGTTCACAAGGAATCTGATGGCCTCGGCCGCCCTGCTGGCAGGGCTGGCGGCAGGCGCCGCGACACCCACGATCGTCAACGATGTCCGCCTCTGGTCCGGCCCCGAGGGCACGCGCCTGGTGCTGGACCTGTCGGCCCCGCGAAATACCAGGTGTTCGCGGTCGAGAATCCGGATCGCATCGTGATCGACCTCGCGAATGCCGAACTCGCGTCGTCGGGAGTCCTGCCGGTCGGGCAGGGACCGGTGAAGAGCGTGCGTTCCGGGCCGCAGGCCGATCATGGATTGCGTGTCGTACTCGACCTCGATCGTGCGCGTGAGATGCGCAGCTTTACGGTCGGTCCGGAGGGTAGTGCCGGCCATCGACTGGTCGTGGAACTGCCGCCGTCCGCGGCGCCGTCCGCAGGCACCGTGCTTGCAGCTGCTTCGTCCGGCCAGGCCACTGCAGCGCCCGAGGCCGCGAGCCCGGTCAAGCGCCTGCTCGCCCCCAGCGTGAACGGCCGCGACCTCGTCATCGCGGTGGACGCGGGCCACGGTGGGCAGGACCCCGGCGCGCTCGGCCGTGGTGGTACGCGGGAAAAAGACATCACGCTCGCGATCGCCCGGCGGCTTGCCGCGGCGATCGACGCTGAACCCGGCATGCGTGCCGTGCTGATACGCGACGGCGACTACTTCATCACCCTCGGCGGCCGCACGCGCAAGGCGCGGCAACTCGGCGCGGACATGTTTGTCTCGGTGCATGCGGATTCGGTACTCAAGCGGGATGTGAGCGGGTCGTCGGTGTACGTGCTTTCACTGCGCGGCGCGTCCGACGAAGCGGCGCGCTGGCTGGCCGAGAGCGAGAACGCCGCCGACCTAAAGGGCGGCGTGTCGCTGGACGACAAGGACAACCTGCTCGCGTCGGTACTGCTCGACGTCACGCAGAAGGAATCGGTGAGCAGCAGCGTCGAGGCGGCCGACAGCGTGCTCGCCTCGCTGCGCCGCATCGGCACCGTGCACCGCCCGCGCGTGCAGCACGCCGGGTTCGTGGTGCTCAAGTCGCCGGACATCCCGTCGATGCTGGTCGAGACCGCTTTCATCTCCAATGCCGCCGACGAGCGCAGGTTGCGCGATGCCGGCCACCAGCAGCGCGTGGCCGAGGCGATCCGCGACGGCGTGAAGAACTACTTCTACGACCGGCCGCCTCCGGGCACAAAGGTCGCGGCGCTTGCAGCCGCACGGCGTGCTAGCGGCGGCGGCGCCGCGCAGACCCTCGCGGAGCGCTGAGCAACTCACGGCCCGCCGCGCGGTGCGCCCGGCGCCGTGCAACCAGCACCAGGTCAGCGACAGTCGCCACGGCGCGCATTTGCTATCCTCGCCGCCCCTGCGCGAGGCCTCCAGCGACCATGACCATCCGCGTCCTCCCCGAGCAACTGATCCACCAGATCGCGGCGGGTGAGGTCGTCGAGCGCCCGGCGTCCGTGATCAAGGAACTCATAGAAAACAGCCTCGATGCAGCGGCGCGCTCGATCGAGATCGAAGTCGAGGGCGGCGGTGCGGAACTGTGCCGGGTGCGCGACGATGGCGCCGGCATCGCGACGGACGAACTGGCGCTGGCGCTTGCCCGCCACGCGACCAGCAAGATCGGCCGCATCGAGGACCTCGAATCGGTCCGCACTCTCGGCTTCCGTGGCGAGGCGCTGCCCAGCATTGCGTCGGTTTCGCGAACGACAATCGTGTCACGCACTGCGGACGCACCCGTCGCAATGGCGGTGACGGTCGTGGACGGGGAGATCCGCGGTCCGTCGCCACAGGCACACCAGCCGGGCACCACGGTCGAGGTCAGGGACCTGTTCTTCAACGTGCCAGCACGCCGCAAGTTCCTGCGCACCGAGCGCACGGAACTCGGGCAGATCGAACGGCTGGTGGAGCGCCTCGCGCTCAGCCGGTTCGACGTCGGCTTCCGGCTCGCATCGGCCCGCCGCAGGCTTGCAGATCATCCGCCGGCGTTGACGGGGCGCGCCAGGGACGCACGCGTTGCCGCCGTGCTCGGTGAGGAGTTCATCTCGCATGCGCTCAAGCTCGACCACGAAGGAGCGGGCATGCGCCTCACGGGCTGGTTCTGCATGCCGACCTACGCCCGCAGCCAGGCCGACCAGCAGTATTTCTTCCTGAACGGACGGCCATTGCGGGACAAGCTGGTGGCCAGCGCCGTGCGGCTCGCTTACCGGGACGTGCTCTACCACGGTCGCCAGCCAGCCTACGTGCTGTACCTCGAGATGGATCCCTCACGGGTCGACGTGAACGCGCATCCGCAGAAGCTCGAGGTCAGGTTCCGCGAGCCCAGGCTGATTCACGATTTCCTGTTTCGCACCATCGAGCGCGCGCTGGCGGAGAACCGCCCCGCGCAGGAGCGAGGCGGCGCGATCCCGGCTGCAATGTTTTCAACCCCTCCCCGCGTCGGCGGGGCTGGCCCGCAGACCTCGGCACTGGATCTCTACGCGACCCTGGGCCGGGGCGTGCGCGAGCAGGACGCGGGAGCAGGGGCTCAAGCCGAGGCGCGTGTCGAAGCGTCGCAGGCGGGTCGCGACGCGGCCTCGTGGGCGGGCAGCGATGGCCCGGCCGCGGGCATCGATCCGGTGATCGGCCACCCGCTCGGCTACGCGATCGCGCAACTGCACGGTGTCTACATCCTGGCGCAGGCACAGGGAGGGCTGGTGCTGGTGGACATGCACGCAGCCCACGAACGCACGACCTACGAGCGGCTCAAGGCCTCACTCGAATCGCGGCGCGTCGCTTCGCAGCCGCTGCTGGTGCCGGTGGCGCTCAACGTGTCGGTGGCCGAGGCCGAGGAGGCAGAGGCTCACCGCGCCCTGTTCGACGAACTGGGAATCGAGCTTTCGAGGTCCGGCCCTGCACAGGTCATCGTCCGCGCGATGCCGGCGCTGCTCGCGTCGGCCGACCCGGCAACGCTCGTGCGTGACATGCTCGCCGACCTTCGCGAGCAGGGCGGCGGCGGTGCGCGACAGGCGCTGGAGCGCGCGCTGGGCACCATGGCCTGCCACCAGGCGGTGCGGGCGAATCGCCGGCTGTCGGTACCTGAGATGAATGCGCTGCTGCGCGAGATGGAGACCACGCTGCGCGCGGACCAGTGCGTGCATGGCCGCCCGACCTGGTCTTTCGTCTCGATGGACGAACTCGACCGGCTGTTCCTGCGCGGGCGATGACCGCGTCAGGTGAGAAGTTCGCAGATGCGGTCCTGCTGATGGGACCGACCTGCAGCGGCAAGACCGCGCTGGCACTCAGGCTCGCCGCGCGATTCCCGGTCGAGATCGTCAGCGTCGACTCGGCGCAGGTATACAGGGGCATGAACGTGGGCACCGCAAAGCCATCCCGCGAGGTACTGGAGGCCGTACCGCATCACCTGGTGGACGTCTGTGACCCGACCGAGAGCTACTCGGCCGGCCGCTTCCGCCGCGATGCGCTGGAACTGGTGGCGGAGATCCGGGCGCGCGGCCGTGTTCCGCTGCTGGTTGGCGGCACGATGCTGTACTTCAGGGCGCTGACCCGCGGCATCGCGCCGCTGCCCGAGGCGGATGCCGGGGTACGCGCCCGCATCGACGCGCAGGCGCACGAACTGGGATGGCCGGCGCTGCATGCGCGGCTCTCGGCCAGTGACCCCGGGGCCGCGGCGCGAATCCGGCCCGCCGACGGCCAGCGTATACAGCGCGCGCTCGAGGTGCTCGAACTCACGGGCCGGCGTCTCTCCGACCTGCAGAAGCTGGCCCAGCCGGTCTCGCTGTCGCTGGCGGCCTTCGCGCTGCTGCCGGTCGATCGGCAGGAACTGTACCGACGCATCGACCTGCGCTTCCTCGGCATGATGCAGGAGGGGTTCCTCGACGAGGTCGGGTCGCTGCGGGCGCGCGGCGACCTGCATCCGGGCCTCTCTAGCATGAGGTCGGTCGGTTACCGACAGCTCTGGGCCCACCTAGCCGGCGAACACGGCCTCGAGGCTGCGGTTGCAGCGGGCCAGCGGGCCACTCGCAACCTCGCCAAGCGCCAACTGACCTGGCTGAATGCGGATCGCTCGGTACACTGGTTGAGGAGCCTTGAAGATCAGGAACTTGCACCCATATTCGAGGCGGTGGCATCAGCCGCGGACGGCTGAATGGCCATTGGCGTGTGATAGCATTGCAACCGGTTTCTGCGCGTAGGAGCGTCGTGCTTCACGGTCGACTCAAGGAAGACTCCGCGGCAGGAACGAGAAGACAAAACAAAATGGAGACCTGACCATGGCCAAGGGCCAGTCCCTGCAGGACCCTTTCCTGAACGCTCTGAGAAAAGAGCGCATCCCGGTGTCGATATACCTGGTCAACGGCATCAAGCTGCAGGGCCAGGTCGAGTCCTTCGACCAGTTCGTCATCCTGCTGCGCAACAGCGTCAGCCAGATGGTCTACAAGCATGCGATTTCGACGATCGTCCCGGCACGCAATGTCCGCCTGCCCATGGGCGACGATGAGCTGCCGCCGGAGGACGCGCCGGCTGAATAAGCCGACGCCCCGACGCGCGGAGACAGGACCCATTGTTCGACAGGCCTGGTAGCGGCGAACGCGCGATTCTTGTCTGCGTCGGCATCGGCCATGCGCCGGAACCGGAGCGCGTGGCAGAGTTCGGCGCGCTCGCTCGCTCGGCTGGCGCGCAGGTGCTCGAGGTGATTACGGTCACGCGCAGGTCGCCGGAGCCGCGCTTCTTCCTCGGCACCGGAAAGGTCGAGGAGCTGCGCCAGCGCCTGGTCGCGCTCGGAGCCGACCTGGTGGTCGTGGACAATGCGCTCACGCCGGGCCAGGAACGCAACCTCGAGAAGGAACTCAATTGCCGCGTGCTGGATCGCAGCGGCCTGATCCTGGACATCTTCGCGCAGCGCGCGCGCACCTTCGAAGGCAAGCTGCAGGTGGAGCTTGCGCAACTCGAGCACGTGTCGACCCGCCTGGTGCGCGGCTGGACCCACCTTGAGCGGCAGAAGGGCGGTATCGGGCTGCGTGGGCCGGGTGAAACCCAGCTCGAGACCGACCGGCGCCTGGTCGCCCGTCGCATCAAGACACTGAACGACCGGCTCGACAAGGTCCTGGTGCAGCGCGAGACCACCCGCCAGGAGCGTAAGCGCGGTGCGATCCCGACCGTGGCGCTGGTGGGCTATACCAATGCGGGAAAGTCGACGCTCTTCAATCGCCTGACCTCGGCCAGCGCCTACACGGCGGACCAGCTGTTCGCGACCCTGGACCCGACGGTGAGGCGGCTGCGCCTGGCACCCGGGCTCGAGGTGGCACTCGCCGACACGGTCGGGTTCGTACGTGACCTGCCGCATGAGCTGGTGGCAGCCTTCCGTTCGACGCTGCAGGAAGCGCGTGAGGCGGACCTTCTGCTGCACGTGATCGACGCCGCCGATCCAGAGCGCAGCGAGCGGATCGCCCAGGTAAACGAGGTACTCGAGTCGATCGGTGCGCAATCGCTGCCGCAGGTCGCCGTTTACAACAAGATCGACGTCTCGGGTGAGAGTCCGCACGTCGACTTCGACGCAGCCGGACGGGTGGACCGGCTCTGGCTCTCGGCCCATACTGGCCTTGGCCTCGACCTGCTCAGGGATGCGCTGCATCAGCAGCTCGGGGCCGACCTGCACCACTGCATCCTGGTCCTGCCCGCGAAATCCGGCCGGGCCCGGGCGCAGCTCTTCGAGGCGGGCGCCGTGCTGGCCGAGCGACAGCTCGACGACGGCAGCGCCGAACTCGAGGTAAATCTCCGCCACCGCGACGTGGCGCGGATCTGCCGGGAGGCAGGTATCGAGCTGCCGGCCGCGATCGAGCCTTGTGCGCCCGGTAAGCGGTTCCTACAATCGTCGGGTCGCGCCGCCCTGGACACTGCCGAACCGGCGGTGACGAGTGGTCCGGACGTCCCCCTCATAGACCGACCGCAAGCAATCGGGAGTAACTGAGTCCCATGGCCTGGAATGACCCGGGCAGGAACCGCAATCCCTGGGGCAATCGCCCCGACAAGGGAGCCGCCGACCTCGACGAGGCGCTGCGCAACCTGCAGAAGAAGATCGCTGGAATGTTCGGCGGTGGCAGTGGTGATGGTGGTGACCGCCCCGGAGGAGGCTCCGGTGGATCCGGTTCGGCCGCCATGCGCGGCTTCGGCTTCGGCACCGTATTGCTGGTGCTGCTGCTGGTGTGGCTCGCGACCGGCCTCTACAAGGTCGACGCCGCGGAGCGCGCCGTCGTGACCCGTTTCGGCAAGTTCGTCGAGAGCACCGAGCCGGGCCTGCGCTGGCACCTGCCGTGGCCGATCGAGACGCGCCAGATCGTCAATGTCCAGTCGGTCGAGGGCTTTACCGACCAGACCCGGATGCTGACCGCAGACGAAAACCTGGTCGACATCAACATCGCCGTGCAGTACCGGCGGGCCGAGCCGGTCGCTTACGCCTTCAACGTACGCGATCCCGAGGAGACCCTGGGCGAGGTGAGCGAGAGCGCGATCCGCGAGGTCGTCGGGCACAGCACTCTCGATTTCGTACTTGAGGAAGGCCGCCAGGAGATTTCGGCCAAGACCAAGGAACTGATCCAGCGAACGCTCGACAGTTACAAGACCGGTGTCGAGGTCACCACGGTCAACCTGCAGGGCGTAAGCGTGCCGGAGCAGGTGCAGCCGTCGCAGCGTGACGCAATCAAGGCGCGCGAGGACAAGGAGCGCCTCGCGCTCGAGGCCCAGGCCTATTCGAACGACATCCTGCCGAAGGCGAAAGGCTCGGCCGCCCGCCAGACAGAGGACGCCCAGGCCTACAAGGCCCGCATCGTCGCGGACGCCGAGGGCGAGGCCTCGCGATTCGAGCAACTCACGCGGGCCTACGAGCGCGCGCCGGGGGTGACGCGGCAGCGCCTGTACTACGAGACGATGGAAGAGGTGCTCGGCAACACCAACAAGGTGCTGGTCGACACCAAGGGCACGGGCAACATGATCTACCTTCCGCTCGACAAGCTGCTGGAGCGCCGGGTCCCGATGCAGACGCTGGACCAGCAGCGCCAGACGCCGGCGACGGCGCCTGTGGCGATGCCGGCAGACACGGCAGCGGCCACCGTTGAAACACGTCGCGACCGGGGGACACGCTGATGGGCAACCGTAGCTATCTCGCGGCCATCCTGCTCGGGTTTGCCGTGCTGGTGCTTTCGATGGCCGCTTTCACCGTGAACGAGACGGATCTCGCCATCAAGTTCCGATTCGGAGAGATCGTGCGTGCGGACTACGAGCCCGGTCTGCACTTCATGACGCCGCTGGTGAACAACGTGCGCAAGTTCGACAAGCGCGTGCTCACCGAGGATTACCCGGCCGAGAGTTTCCTGACCAGCGAAGGCAAGATCCTGCGCATCGACTTCTTCGTGAAATGGCGCATCAGCGACGTCTCGCGCTACTACACCTCGACGGCGGGCGGCAGCGAGGAGGTCGCGGCGAGGCGCCTCGGTGAAATCGTCAAGGACGGCCTGAAGGGCGTCATCGCACGGCGCACCATCCAGCAGGTGGTGGCCGCGGAGCGGACTGAGTTCCTCGGCGAGGTGCTGAAGATCGCGGGCGCCAACGTCGGTGGCCTCGGCATGACCATGATCGACGTGCGCGTGAAGAGCATCGGGCTGCCGGAGGAAGTGAGCGAGTCGGTGTTCAATCGAATGAGCCAGGACTTCGCACGCCAGGCCGCACAGCTGCGCGCCGAGGGTTCGGCGGTCTCCGAGCAGACGCGAGCCGAAGCGGATCGCCAGCGCACCGAGATCCTCGCCAATGCCTATCGAGACGCCGAGAAGGTGAAGGGCGAGGGCGATGCCACCGCCGCCGACATCTACTCGCAGGCCTACGGGCGCAACCCGGAGTTCTATTCCTTCTATCGCGGGCTGCAGGCATATCGCAAGTCACTGAACGGCAACCAGGGCGACGTGATGGTGCTGAGCCCCGATGGGGAGTTCTTCAAGTACTTCAAGGAGGCCGGCCGCTGACCAGCGGCCACCTGGCGCGCCGTGCAGTGGAGTGACCTCTGGGCGGCCTGCGCCCTGTACCTGGTGCTCGAGGGGCTGATGCCCTTCCTGAATCCCGGCGGAATGAAGGGCCTGCTGGGCCGGCTCGCCGAACTCCCGGAGGCGGTGCTGCGCGGCGCCGGGCTCGCCAGCATGATTGCGGGTGCTGTGCTCCTATATCTCGTGCGCGGCGGCGGCGCCTGAACCAACCTCGGATGCAGAAGTCATGGCAAGGAACCTGGTAGTCATCGGCGCCCAGTGGGGTGACGAGGGCAAGGGCAAGATCGTCGACCTGCTCACGGAGCGCGCAGCCGCGGTGGTGCGCTTCCAGGGCGGACACAATGCCGGGCACACACTCGTGATCGGCGGCCAGAAGACGGTGTTGTCGCTGATCCCCTCGGGAATCCTGCACCCGGGCGTTGATTGCCTGATCGGCAACGGCGTGGTGCTGTCGCTCGAGGCGCTGCTGAGGGAATCTGACGCACTGGTGCAGAAGGGCGTGCCGGTCTACGACCGACTGCGCGTCAGCCCCAATTGCGCGCTGATCCTGCCCACCCATGTTGCGCTCGACCGGGCACGCGAGCGCGCCAGCGGCGCCAACGCGATCGGTACGACTGGCCGCGGCATCGGTCCGGCGTACGAAGACAAGGTCGGTCGTCGCGCGGTCCGTGTCGCGGACCTCTTCCAGCGCGATCGTCTCGCGGCGCGCCTGGGCGAAATGATGGATTTCCACAATTTCGTGCTGAGTCGTTACTTCAGCGCCGAACCCGTCGAGTTCGAGCGCGTGCTCGAGGACCTGGTCGCGCAGGCCGAGCGTGTGCGGCCGCTGGTGGAGGACATCAGCGAGCGCCTGCACCAGGAAATGAAGCGCGGCCAGAACCTGCTGTTCGAGGGCGCGCAGGGTGCGCTGCTCGACATCGACGTCGGCACGTACCCGTTCGTCACCTCGTCGAACACGATTGCGGGAGCCGCGGCGGTCGGCACCGGCCTGGGCCCGCGTGACATCCATGCCGTGCTCGGCATCGTGAAGGCTTACGCCACGCGCGTCGGCGCGGGTCCGTTCCCGACCGAGCTGTTCGATGGGACCGGCGACCACCTGTCCCGGGTCGGCCACGAATTCGGCGCCGTCACCGGCCGCCCGCGTCGCTGCGGCTGGTTCGACGCGGTCGCGCTGCGACGGGCGGTGCTGCACAACAGCCTCTCCAGCCTCGGAGTCACCAAGCTGGACGTGCTCGATGGCCTCGAGACGCTGCGCATTGCCACCGGCTACCGGATCGACGGCGAGTTGCGCGAGCAGCCGCCGCTGCTCACGCACCGCTATTCGGAGTGCGAACCCGTGTACGAGACGCTGCCGGGCTGGTCCGAGCGCACCGTCGGCATCACCGAGTTCGACAAGCTGCCGGAGAACGCCAGGAAATACCTGGCGCGCATCGAGCAGCTGGCTGGCGTGCCGATCGACATCGTCTCGACGGGCCCGGATCGCGCCGAGACGATCGTGCTTCGGCACCCGTTCGACTAGTCGCCGCGGAAACACCCCGATGAATTCCTACGTGTCCCCGTGGATGGACGACGAGCTGCACATGCTGCGCGAGGCGATCTCGCGCTACGTCGAGAGCGAAATGCTGCCGAAGGAACCGAAGTGGCGCGCCCAGCACCACGTCGACCGGGAGGCGTGGCGCGCCGCCGGAGAAGCAGGGTTCCTGCTACTGGACGTGCCGCAGGAATACGGCGGTGGTGGCGGGGACTTCCGCCACGAGGCGCTGTTGTACGAGGAGCTGAACCGGCGTGGGATTTCCGGGTTCGGCCAGGGCGTGCACAGCATTGCGGCTCACTACGTGCTCAACTACGGCAGCGAGGAGCAGAAGCAGCGCTGGCTGCCTCGCATGGCGCGTGGCGAACTGATCGGCGCCATCGCCATGACGGAGCCGGGCGCGGGTTCGGACCTGAAGGGAATTCGCACCAGGGCGGTGCGTGACGGCGATCACTACGTGGTCAATGGCTCGAAGATCTTCATCACGAATGGCTCGATCGCGACGATCCTGATGCTGGTGGTGCGCACCGACGCATCCGACCGGAGCCGCGGCCTGTCGATCCTGATGGTCGAGACCGAGAAACTCGCCGGTTATCGTGTCGGCCGCGTGCTCGACAAGATGGGGTTGACGGCGCAGGACACATCGGAGCTCTTCTTCGAGGAGGTGCGCGTCCCGGCGGACTGCCTGCTGGGCGGCGAGGAAGGCAAGGGCATGCACCAGTTGATGGGAGACCTGCCCTACGAGCGGCTCACGATCGCCATCGGCGGCGTTGCGGCCATGGAGGGCGCGGTGGCTGAGACCCTGCGCTACGTGAACGAGCGCAAGGCCTTTGGCCAGTCGATCGCCTCATTCCAGAACACGCGCTTCAAGCTCGCCGAGGTCGTGACCAAGACGCGTGTCGCGCGAACGTTCGTCGACAGCTGCATTTCGCAGCTCATTGCAGGCAGTCTCGACACTGAGACAGCCGCAATGGCCAAGTGGTGGATCACGGATACCCAGCAGGAAGTCATCGACGAGTGCGTGCAACTGCACGGCGGCTACGGCTACATGAACGAGTACCTGGTGTGCCGGATGTTCGCCGACTCGCGCGTGCAACGGATCTACGGCGGCACCAACGAGATCATGAAGGAACTGATCTCCAGGTCGATCTGACGCGACCAGATGCCGCGGCCGGCCGCTGGCCAGCGAGTGGCCCGGCGGGTCAAAAATCAAAAGGAAACAGACAGTTGCGCCGCACGGTGCTACAGTCGTCGCTGCGCCGAGAGTGGTGCCCAGGAGAGGACTCGAACCTCCACGGTGTTACCCGCTAGTACCTGAAACTAGTGCGTCTACCAATTCCGCCACCTGGGCTTCGGTTGCGGCTCGGCCCCGGGGCCAGCTGGAAGGTGGCGCAATTTACTGGCGACCCCGGGTACTGTCAACGAATAACGGCGGCGCAAGACCGCTTTTCCGGATACTGATGCAAAGAAAACGAAATCGACGTTCCAGCCAGCCGCCACAGGGCTCCGCCCGTCCGCGGCCGCCAGCCCGCAAGACGATGCAGCCAGAGGCCAGTGTCCTCGAGTGCCTGCGCCGTGCAGGCCGCCCATTGCGCCTCGAGGAAGTCGTAGAGGCGCTGGGTCCGGTTGCGGGTGCGGACGCCGAGGCGCAGCTCATCGCGCTGGTGAAGCGCGGCGACGCCGTGCAGAACCGTCGCGGCCAGTACTGCCTGCGCGAGCAGATGCCGGGCCTGGTGGTCGGCACCATCCAGGCGCAGCGTAACGGCGACGGCTGGTTGCTGCCCGACGATGCCTCGGCGGCCATCTACCTGCCGTCGCAGCAGATGCGGGAGGTGTTCCACGGTGACCGCGCGGCCGCGCGCATCGAAGGCCCGCATTTCAAGGGCAAGCAGCAGGGCACGATCGTCGAGGTGCTGGAGCGGCGCACGCGCGAGGTCGTTGGACGGCTGCACGTCGAGTCTGGCGTCGCCTACCTGACCCCTGACAACCCGCGCGTCACGCATCGAGTACTGGTACCGCAGGCGCAACTCGGCGGGGCCGAATCGGGACAGATCGTCATCGTCGAGATCACGCAGCAGCCGGGACGCAATACGCAGCCGGTCGGCCGCGTGACACAGCTGCTTGGCGTCCACGGCGCCCCGGGCATGGAGACCGAGATTGCGATCCACTCGCACGGGCTGCCCGACGCATTTCCGGAAGAGGTCCTGGCCGAGGCCCGCGCATACGGCGCGCGGATTCCGGAAGCGGCGATCGCCGGGCGCGAGGACCTGCGAGGAATCGAACTCGTCACCATCGACGGCGAGGACGCGCGCGACTACGACGACGCAGTGTTCTGCGAGCGGACGCGCGGTGGATGGCGGGTGATCGTGGCGATTGCCGACGTCGGCCACTACGTGAAGCCCGGCAGCGCGCTCGATGTGGAGGCCCGCGAGCGCGGCACGTCGGTGTACTTCCCGAACCGTGTGTTGCCGATGCTGCCGGAGGAGCTTTCCAACGGCCTTTGCTCGCTGGTTCCCGACCAGGACCGGCTGTGCCTGTGCTGCGAGCTGCGCGTGGGCGACGATGGCCGCATCACTCGCTCGCGGTTCTTCGAGGGCGTGATGCGATCGGCCGCGCGGCTCACCTATCACGAGGTCGGCGAGTTCCTCGAGCGCCCCGCGGCGAAGCACGCGCCGAAGCTCGAGCAGCTGCGCGAGCGCCTGCTCGCATTGCACGGCGTGTATCGGAGCTTCCTGCGCGAGCGCACCGGGCGTGGTGCGCTCGAACTCGACACGCCAGAGCTCAAGCTCAAGTTCGACGCCGAAGGGCGCATCGCGGCGCTGGTCGAGCAGCCGCGCAACGACGCGCATCGGCTGATCGAGGAGTGCATGATCGCTGCGAACATCGCCGCTGCGCGCTATCTGGATCGTCACCGCGTGCCGACGCTTTATCGTGTCCACGGCCTGCCCGAGGTCGACCGTCTCGAGACTCTCCGGCAGTTCCTGCGCGAGTTCGGCCTGTGGCTGCCGCCCGCGGAGGAGGTCACGCCGCAGCACCTGCGCGACCTGCTCACCAGGCTAGGTGACCAGCCGAACGCCTTGCTGATTTCGACAGCCGTCGTCCGTTCGATGCCCCAGGCCGTGTACCAGCCAGGCAACATCGGTCATTTCGGCCTCGCGCTCGAGCACTATGCGCACTTCACGTCGCCGATCCGGCGTTACCCGGACCTGGTGGTCCACCGCGGAATCCGCCAGGTGCTCGGCGGTGCCGATCCCCAGGAACTGGTGGAGTGGCACGGTTCGTTCCCGGTGCTCGGCCAGGACTGCTCGTTCCGCGAGCGGCGTGCCGACGAGGCGACGCGCGGGGCGGTCGCGTGGCTCAAGTGCTTCTACATGCAGGATCGGGTCGGCGAGGAGTTCGACGGCATCGTCTCCGGCGTCGTGGACTTCGGCCTGTTCGTCCAGCTCGAAGGACTGCAGGTCGACGGCCTGCTGCACGTCTCGGCGCTGGGGCAGGACTACTTCGCCCGCGACCGGTCGGGATTTCGAATGGTCGGACGCAGCTCCGGCCGGTCCTTCAAACTGGGCGACCGGCTGCGGGTGAAGGTCACGAACGTGTCGCTGGACGAGCGGCGAGTCGATTTCGAGCTGGCGGGCGCGGAGAACGAACCGCGCCGCAGCCGGCGTCCGCGGCAGGCGGGCAGGCGCCGCCGGTGAGCAATGTCGCCTACGGTATGCACACGGTGCGGGTGCTGCTGACGCGCAGCCCTGCGCGCGTGCGCCGTGTGTTGATCGTCTCCGGGCGCGACGCCGCTCGTCACGCGGAAATCAGGGAACTCGCCATGCGTGCCGGGGTGCAGCTGTCCGGTGCCGACGAGGCCACGCTCGATCGCATGGCTGCGGGCGGGCGCCACCAGGGCGTGGTCGCGGAAGTCGTGGTGCGTGCAACCGATCCAGAGACCCAGCTCGAGGAAGCGCTCGATGCGGCGGGGGATGCGCCGCTGCTGCTGGTGCTCGACGGCGTCCAGGACCCGCACAACCTCGGCGCGTGCCTGCGGTCGGCCGACGCGGCCGGCGTTGCGGCCGTGATCGTGCCGCGCGACCGGGCGGCCGGCATGACACCGGTCGTGCGCAAGGTCGCGGCAGGCGCCGCGGAGACCGTGCCATTCATCGCCGTCGTCAATCTTGCGCGCACGCTTCGAGAGCTTAAGGATCGCGGCTTCTGGCTGGTCGGTACCGACGACGAGACCGGGAAGTCGCTCTACGACGCCGACCTCAAGGGCCCGACCGCGATCGTGATGGGCTCGGAGGGCTTGGGGCTGCGGCGACTTACGCGCGAGTGCTGCGACCTGCTGGTCTCGATCCCGATGGCCGGTGCGGTGGAAAGCCTGAATGTGTCGGTCGCCGCCGGCGTCGTGCTGTTCGAGGCCGTGCGCCAGCGTCGGCCACGTTGACCCTGGCCCGGTGCTCCCGGCCGCTCCGGCGCCCTGCCGGCCTTGCCCGCTAGCCACCCGGCCCACAGTTCCTATAAACTACGCGGCTCCCGATGGCCTCCGTGGCCGCCGGGCGATCGCAACTCCTTGCCGCACCGTGGCTTTTTGCTTCCGGGCGGCTTTAACCGAAGGGAGCACATAAAAGTGCGTCATTACGAAATCGTGTTCCTGGTCCACCCTGACCAGAGCGAGCAGGTCCCGGCCATGGTCGAGCGTTACCGCGGGATCATCACCGCGGGCGGCGGCGCGGTCCATCGTTTCGAGGACTGGGGCCGTCGGCAGCTCGCGTACCCGATCGCCAAGATCCACAAGGCCCACTACGTGCTGATGAACATCGAGTGCGACCAGAAGGTGCTCGAGGAACTCACCGGTGCGTTCCGCTTCAGCGACGCGGTGATCCGCAACCTCGTGGTGTCGATGCCCGCGGCCGTGACCGAGCCGTCGCCGATGGCGAAGGCCGCGGAAGAGGGCGGCAGGCCCGAGGAATCGACCCTGCCGGAAGCTTCCGACGACGACCGTCGTGACCGTCGTGACCGTCGTGACCGTGGCGATCGCGACAGCCGCGACTCCGACTGATCATCGACACCGTACCAACGAATCAATATCGGGTGACCCATGGCACGTTTTTTCCGTCGCCGTAAGTTCTGCAAGTTCACGGCCGAAGGCGTCGAGCAGATCGACTACAAGGATCTCGCCACGCTGAAGGGCTACATCAGCGAAACCGGCAAGATTGTGCCGAGCCGCATCACGGGCACGCGCTCGAACTACCAGCGCCAGCTCTCGCTCGCGGTGAAGCGGGCGCGGTTCCTGGCGCTGCTGCCGTATACCGACCAGCACTGAGCGGGTCCCGGCGCCGCGCGGAAAGGCCGGCGGATGCCATCATGAAGCGATCGCTCGCCAGCTGGCTCGCCGACAACCCGGGCGGAGCGGTGTTCGTCACCGGCCTGCTGGGGCTGCTGCCGCTGTTCGGCCTGGGCTTCGCGTTCTTCCTGCCGGGCGCGGTGCCGGCACTGCTGGTGCTGGTGCGCGGCCCGCGTCACGGGCTTGCGATTGCGCTGGGAGCCGCCGGGCTGCTCACGTTCGCGATGTGGCTGGCCGGGCGGCCGGTCCCGGTGGGGCTGATCTACTCGGCGTGGGTGCTCGGGCCCCCGCTCGCGCTTGCGGTGTTGCTGGCGC
The DNA here is from genome assembly GCA_963793005.1 of uncultured Gammaproteobacteria bacterium. Classification (GTDB taxonomy): domain Bacteria; phylum Pseudomonadota; class Gammaproteobacteria; order Steroidobacterales; family Steroidobacteraceae; genus RPQJ01. The sequence goes on along the minus strand of CAWBYP010000002.1, from coordinate 701,171 downwards.
GCACCGGCTCATTGAGCCTGTGCCTGCAGATCGCGGTGCTGGCAGGGGTGGTGATGCTGGTGTTGCTGCACCAGACGCTCGGAGACCCGGAGAAGTTCTGGGCGCCGTTCGTCCGGGACCTTGCGCAGGAGATGCAACGCCGCGGCTTGCCGATGGACCTCGAGAAAGAAGGTCTGGTCGAGACGCTGGCGCGAACGCTTTGGGGCTGGGTCACTGCGCTCACGATGCTGCTGGCGATGTGTGCACTGTTCCTGGCCCGTTGGTGGCAGTTTCAGCGCGAGCAGCCCGGCAGCTTCGGTGCCGAATTCCAGCAGATTCGGCTGGGCCTGGTGCTCGGGGTGACGGGCGCGGTGCTGATCGCGGCGTCGATCTGGTCGGACCTGCCGCTGGTAGACGACCTGGAGCGGATATTCCTCGGGGCCCTGATGCTGATCGGCCTCGCGGCGGCACACCGCTACAAGGCGTCTGGACGCCTGGGTGCCGGCTGGCTGTGGGCGATCTATATGCTGCTGGTGCTTGCCGCGCCGGTGATGGTCGCGGCGCTCGCCGGCTGGGGATTCGTGGATAACTGGCTGCGCTCGAGAATGCGGGTGCAGAATGCGTAACAATCTGGCTAACGATTGATCGAGGGCTCAACGATGGAAGTCATCCTGCTGCAGAAGGTCGCCAACCTCGGAAAGATCGGCGACAAGGTCAAGGTAAAGCCCGGCTACGGCCGGAACTTCCTGCTCCCGCAGGGCAAGGCCGCGCTCGCGACCGCTGCCAACCTCAAGCGATTCGAGGAGCGTCGCGCCGAGCTCGAGAAGCTCGCGGCGGACGACCTGTCCAGCGCCACGCTGCGCGCGGGCCAGCTCGAGGGCTTCCGCCTCAAGCTGAGCGCCAAGGCCGGCGGCGAGGGCAAGATTTTCGGTTCGATCGGCACGTCGGACATCGCCGAGGCGCTGTCGGCCGCCGGCATTCGCGTCGAGCGCTCCGAGGTTCGCCTGCATTCCGGCGCGATCCGCGTGATCGGCGAGCATCAGGTCAAGCTGCACCTGCACAGCGACGTGATCATCGACCTGCCGGTGGACGTGGTCGGCGAGGAATAGTCCGCGCGCCGGCGGTCCGCCACGATGGATCAGGATGCGGGTGAAGAGCGAGGCCGTTGGCGACAGCGGCCAGTCTCTGATGCCGACGCGCTGAGGGTCCCACCTCACTCGGTCGAAGCCGAGCAGGCTGTCCTGGGCGGCCTGCTGCTCGACAACAGCACCTGGGACTCCATCGCCGACCGGTTGACGGCCGAGGATTTCTACCGGCGCGACCACCAGCAGATCTTCTCCGCCGTCGCGGAGCTCTCCGCGCGCAGCGAGCCCGCGGACGCCGTTACGCTGGCCGAGTACCTCGCCTCGAAGGGCCAGGCCGACGAAACCGGCGGGCTTGCCTATCTCGCCGGGCTTGCGCGTGACACCCCGACCGCCGCGAACATCCGTGCCTATGCGGACATCGTCCGCGAGCGGGCGTTGCTGCGGCACCTGATTCGCGTCAGCGGCGAGATCGCCGCCAGTGCCTACGAGAGCGAAGGCCGCCCCGCCAAGGACCTGGTGGACGACGCCGAGCGTCGCGTGTTCCAGATTGCCGAGGCCGGCCGCCGCACCGGCTCGGGTTTCGTGCCGCTGCGCGACGTGCTCGGCGACACCATCGATCGCCTCGACATGCTGCACCAGAACCAGGGGCAGCTGACCGGGGTTGCCACCGGCTACACCGACCTCGATCGCATGACCGCTGGCCTGCAGCCGGGCGACCTCGTGATCATCGCGGGCCGTCCCTCGATGGGAAAGACAACCATCGCGCTGAACATCGCCGAGAACGCAGCGATTTCCGGCAACGTGCCGGTCGCCATCTTCTCGATGGAAATGTCGCGCGAGCAGCTCTCGATGCGCATGATTTCCTCGCTCGGTCGCGTCGACCAGAGCCATTTGCGCACCGGCATGTTCGGTGACGAGGACTGGGCGCGCATCAACGGCGCGATCGCCCAGATGAAGATCGCGCCGATGTACATCGACGACAGCGGCGCGCTGACGCCCACCGAAGTGCGCGCGCGGGCGCGGCGTCTCGCGCGCGAGCGCGGCCTCGGGCTCATCGTCATCGACTACCTGCAGTTGATGCAGGTACCCGGCACCAAGGAGAACCGCGCCACCGAGATTTCCGAGATCTCGCGCTCGCTGAAGGCGCTGGCGAAGGAACTAAAGGTGCCGGTGATCGCGCTGTCACAGTTGAACCGCGGCGTCGAGCAGCGCACCGACAAGAAGCCGGTGATGTCGGACCTTCGTGAAAGTGGTGCGATTGAACAGGATGCAGATGTGATCATGATGATCTACCGCGAGGAGGTCTACGAGCCCGATACCGCGCGCAAGGGCATTGCCGACATCATCATCGCGAAGCAGCGCAACGGCCCGACCGGCGAAGTGCACCTGACGTTCCTCGGCAAGTACACGCGCTTCGAGAATCTCGCGACCGTCGATTACGCCTACGGCGGCTGAGGCCGTCGCAAGCCGCTGGCATCATCTTGCTGACCCCGATTCGAGCCACCATCGACACGGCTGCGCTGAGTCACAATCTCCGCCGCGTGCGCGAGCTCGCGCCGGGCGCACGCGTCATGGCGGTCGTAAAGGCAAACGCCTACGGCCACGGGCTCGAGGCAGTGGTGCGCGCGCTCGCGGACGCCGACGGCGTCGCGGTGGCGCGACTCGATGAAGGCCTCACGCTCCGGGCCGCTGGGTGCAGCAACCGGATACTGCTGCTCGAGGGGGCGTTCGATGCGGCCCAGCTTGCCGCGGCGGCGGGCGCGAACCTGGACCTCATGGTGAGCAGCCATGACCAGTTGACCATGCTCGAGGAGCGCGGCGACGGCAGGCCCATTCATGTGTGGCTGAAGGTCGATACCGGCATGAACCGCCTGGGCTTCCGGCCCGAGGAGTTCGCCGATGCGCACGCGCGGCTTGGCCGTCTTCCCGGAGTCGACCCCGAACTGGTCCTGGCCACCCACCTCGCCAGCGCGGACGACCGCGCCGACCCGAAGACCGCGGGTCAGATCTCGACGTTCGACGCGGCGACCGAGGGGGCGACCGGGGACCGCAGCATTGCGAATTCCGCCGGCGTGCTCGCGTGGCCGGCGGCGCGGCGTGAATGGGTGCGGCCGGGCCTCATGCTGTACGGACTGTCGCCGTTCGAGGACCAGACGGGCGCGGATCTCGGCCTGCGCGCCGTGATGGGATTCGAGACCCGGGTGATCGCGGTCAGGACAGTGATGGCCGGCGAGACCGTTGGTTACAACGGCACGTGGCGCGCGGCGCGGACTTCGAAGGTGGCCGTGGTGGCGGCCGGTTACGGTGACGGTTATCCGCGCAGCGCGCGATCCGGCACGCCAGTGATCGTCGGCGGCCACCGGGCGCCGCTGGTCGGGCGGGTCTCCATGGACATGATTACGGTGGACGTGACCGACCTCGGCCCGGTGTCATCCGGGGAGCCGGTGGAACTGTGGGGTGGAATGCTCGCCGTAGAGGAAGTGGCCCGCTGGGCGGGAACGATTCCCTACGAGCTCACCTGCGCGGTGAGCCCGCGGGTGCCGCGCGAATTCCGCTGAACGCGAACGGCGCTCCGGCCTAGCCCTGGAAAAACCCCATCTTGACCCCCGCGAGGGTCACCACGTCGTTGTCGTGCAGCCGGCGGGCCTGCGGTCCGGCAGGCGCGCCGTTCAGCAGCGGGTAGTCGTCGGGACGGGCGCTCTCCACGTGCACGATGTAGAAGCCATCGGCCCGCCGCGTAATGGCGGCAACCTGCACGCCTGGCCGCCCGAGCGTGGTGAGAGTCTTGACGAGCTCGAGTTCCCGTCCGGCGAACTGGCCTGAAAGCACCTGCAGCTTTGCACGCGGCATCGTCGCGTTCGGATACTGCGTCGCCGACGCGACAGGCTGCGGCGCGACCGCTGCAGCGGGCATCTGAAGCCGCGCCGCGTCGCGCGGGCCGATGATCATGGTCTTCTCGAATTCGTCCTCGGGCTCGTCCGATTCGTGTTCGACGAAGCGCAGCGTGTGGTGACCGATCGTGATCGAGTCGCCATCCTGAAGCGCGTGCTTCTTGACGATCTTGCCGTTGACGTACGTGCCGTTGGTGCTGTTCAGGTCCTCGAGGAACGAGTCGTTGAGGATGTTGATGATCAGCGCGTGATGGCCGCTGACGGCCGCATTGTCGATGCGGATGTCGTTGTCGGGGAGACGCCCTACGGTGTAGCGCTCCTTGCTCATGTTGTACTCGGCGAGCGACTGCCCGTCGAGGCTGAGAACGAGTCGTGCCATGCGTATTCCCGGATATTCGAACTATGCGAACCGGGCGAGCAAGCGGTCGACCAGGCCATTACGCGCGGGAAAACTATCCAGCACCCGCACTGCCACGATCGACACGTTGTCCCGCCCACCGTTGTCATTGCTGAGCAGCACGAGCTGCCTGGCGAGCGTTTCAAGATTACCACCAAAGGTACTGATGGTTAAGTGAATGTCCTCGTCCTCGACCATGTCGGAAAGGCCGTCCGAGCACAGCAGGTACAGGTCGTCCTTCAGAACTGGGACCTCGGTCACATCCACCTCGACCGTCGGTTCGACGCCCAGCGCGCGGGTGACGTAGTTCTTGGAGGCGGCGCGTTGCGCCTCGGCCGGGGTGTAGAAGCCGCGGGAGACGAGTTCCTGCAGCAGCGAATGATCCTGGGTGACCTGCCGCAGTTCCCCCTCGCGGTGGCAATAGAGGCGCGAGTCGCCGACGTGGGCCACGGTCAGCTTGTTGTCGAAGAACAGGCCCGCGACGACCGTGGTGCCCATGCCGTCGCAGTTGGTCTGCGTCTTCGCGGTCTGGTAGATGACCTTGTTGGCTCGATGGATCGCGTCGCGCAGCAGGATGCCGGACCGGCTCAGGCCGGACTCCGGGTCGCGCTGCGACAGGTCCTCGCGCTCGACCGCATCCTTCAGCAGGGTCATCACGGTACGAACCGCGATGCCGCTCGCCACCTCGCCCGCCTTGTACCCGCCCATGCCATCGGCAAGGACCACGAGGCCGATGTCGGCGTCGGTGCCGATCGTGTCCTCATTGTGTTCACGGATACGCCCGGTATCGCTCATGCCGACGCAGCGGAATTTCCCCTTCACATGCACGTGTCAGGCCCCATCCGCCGGTTTCAGGTCGCGAAGCGCGGCCGCGAGCGCGGCGCCACTCTCGATGCGGTCGGCCGGGCTCTTGGCCAGCGCACGGTCGAATACGGCGTCGAGTCCCGCAGGCAGGTCCGGGCGCATGGCCCGAATCGGAGGGTGGGGCTCGTGCGCGATCTTGATCATCAGCGCGGGCATCGAGTCGGCGCGGAAAGGCAGCTGCCCGGTCAGCAGCTGGCACGCGGTCACGGCCAGCGAGAACAGGTCGGAGCTGCCGGTGACAGCCCGGCCCTGTAACTGCTCGGGCGACATGAACGACGGCGTCCCGAGCACGATCCCGGTTCGCGTCCTGTTGCTGTCCGTGAGGCGCGCGATGCCGAAGTCGGTGATCTTGAGCTCGCCATTCGCCGCGTCGAACATCACGTTGGCCGGCTTGATGTCACGGTGGACCACGTGCTGCCCGTGCGCGTAATGCAGGGCATCGGCCAGGCACGCCACTAGTTCCAGCGCCACGCCGACCGGCAGCAGCCTGGCAGGGTCCGTGTACTCGACCAGGTGCCTGCCGCGCAGCAGTTCCATCGCGATGTAGGCCGTGCCGTGGTCCTCACCGGCGTCATGGATCGTCACGATGTGCGGATGGCTCAGGCGTCCGGCCATTTCCGCTTCGCGGAAGAACTTCGTGCGCGCATCCTCGAGCTCACGGCCCTCGAATTCCGCTGCGAGCGGGATCGCCTTCAGCGCGACCTCGCGGTTGATCCGTGGGTCGCGGGCGCGATAGACCACGCCCATCGCGCCCTTGCCGAGTTCACCGACGATCTGGTAGCGGCCGAGATGCTCGGGGTACACGGCCGCGCCGGCCGCGGGCCGTGGCCGGCCGCCGACAATGGTCACTTCCTGGGTTTCGTCCAACGTGTTTCGCATGGTCTGCCGCCAAGTATACGTAGACAAATCATCCCGATTTGCCAGTGCCGTCACAATCCGGGGCGTCGCGCCGGGCGTGCTAGCATCGCGGCCCGCGGACGCTCACCCCGTTAAAGGTTGCAATGATGGCACGGCCGAAGACCAGCTACGTGTGCGGTGAATGCGGCGCGGCGACCCCGCAGTGGCAGGGCCAGTGCCCTGCATGCCAGTCCTGGAACAAGCTGGAACTCGTCGTTTCGTCGGCTGGCGGCCCGACCTCAAGGCGGGCCGCGCTGGCTGTGGGTGCGGGCACCAGCCAGGTCGTGTCGCAGGTCGGTGAGGACACGGAACTGCGCGCGGCCACCGGGATCGGCGAACTCGACCGCGTGCTCGGCGGGGGCCTGGTTGCGGGTTCGGTGGTGCTGCTGGGCGGCGACCCCGGCATCGGCAAATCGACCCTGCTGCTGCAGGCCGCAGATTCACTATCGCATGAGCGGCCGGTGCTCTACGCCTCCGGCGAGGAATCGGTGCGGCAGGTGGCGTTGCGTGCCCGCAGGCTGGGGCTGGATTCGACAACGCTCAGGCTGGTGGCAGAGACCGGCGTCGAGCGTATCGTGGCGGAGGCGGCGTCGGCGGCCGCGGTGGTGCTCGTGATCGACTCGATCCAGACCATGCACACCGAGCTTTCCGAGTCATCGCCCGGCTCGGCGGTGCAGGTGCGCGAATCAGCGGCCCGACTGGTGCGGTACGCGAAAGAGTCGGGCACTGCCGTGCTGATCATCGGCCACGTTACCAAGGAAGGACTCATCGCCGGCCCGCGCATCCTCGAGCACATGGTGGACACGGTGCTCTACTTCGAGAGCGACCCGGGAAGCCGCTACCGGGTAGTACGGGCGGTGAAGAACCGCTTTGGCGCGGCCAACGAAATCGGCGTATTCGCCATGGTGGACCAGGGCCTGAAGGAAGTCCGCAATCCCTCGTCCATTTTTCTTTCGCGCCACGAGACGCCGGTTGCCGGCAGCGTGGTCACGGTCGCCCGCGAGGGCAGCCGTCCTCTGCTCGTGGAGGTGCAGGCGTTGATCGACGAGGCGCAGGGCATGTCGCCGCGTCGCGTCGCCGTAGGCTTCGAATCGAGTCGCCTCGCGCTGCTGCTGGCGGTGCTGCACCGCCACGGGGGTATCTCGACCTCGGGCCAGGACGTCTTCATCAACGTGGTCGGTGGCGTGCGGATCGGGGAGACTGCCGCCGACCTGCCGGCCGTGATCGCGGTGCAGTCGAGCCTGCGCAATCGCCCGGTCGCAACCGACATGGTCTGCTTCGGCGAACTCGGGCTGACCGGCGAGATCCGGCCCGTTCCTTACGGCGAGGAACGGCTGCGCGAGGCGGCCAAGCAGGGATTCAGGCGTGCGCTGGTGCCTGCGGCCAACGTTCCGAGGCAGGCCCCGGAGGGGATGTCCGTCCAGGGCGTCGCGAGGCTAGACGAGGCCCTGGCCGCCGCCTTCTGATTTCGGCGCGGGCCTGTCCGCCGCCGGGGACAGGGATTTCAGCCGCACCGTCTTCACCGCGTTGTCCCCGGTCTGCAGCACGTCGATCGCGTAGCCGTCGATGCGCAGGCTGGTGCCTGCTTCGGGGATGGTCTCGAGCTGCTCGATGATCAGGCCGTTCAGCGTGCGCGGCCCGGTGGTCGGCAGCGACCAGTTCATCTTGCGGTTCAGGGTGCGCAGGCTCGCCGAGGCATTGACGATGTAGCTGCCGCCTTTTTCCTTGTGTACGTCCTTGTGCAGCGAGCTGATGTCCGAGGTGAACTCGCCCACGATCTCCTCGAGCAGGTCCTCGAGCGTCACCAGTCCCTGCACGTCCCCGTACTCGTCGACGACGAAGGCCACGCGGCGCCGCTGGCGCTGGAAATTCAACAGTTGCCTGTTCAGCGAGGTGCCCTCGGGGACGTACCAGGGTTCGCGTGCGCGCGCCAGCTTCAGCAGTTGCTCGCGTGCGAATTCGCCGCGCGCGAGCAGGCGCGCGACCTTTTTCATGTGCAGGATACCGACCAGGCTGTCGATGCTGCCTTCGTAAACCGGGATGCGCGTGTGGCGGCTGTCGCGCAACTGGTCCAGGATTTGGTCCCACTCGTCGCTGATGTCGATGCCCAGTATCTCGTTGCGCGGGACCATGATGTCCTCGACGCTGATTCTCTCGAGGTCGAGGATGCTCATCAGCATCCGCTGGTGCCGATGGGGGATAACGGTCGCGGCCTCGGCGAGTACGGTGCGCAATTCGTCACGGCTCAGTTCCGTGCTGCCCGCCTTCTCGCGCGAGACACCCATCAGGCGCAGCACGCCGTTTGCCACCAGGTTGAGGGCCCAGACCAGCGGGTACAGGACCTTGAGCAGCACTTCGTAGATGAGCGCAGCGGGCAACGCGATGCGCTCCGGGAACAGTGCGCCGAAGGTCTTCGGCGCCACTTCACCGAAGATGATCAGCACCACGGTGTAGATGCTGATGCCGATCACGGCGTAGCCCTCTCCGCCGATCTGCAGCGACATCACGGTCACCAGCGCCGCGGACGCTGAATTCACGAAGTTGTTGCAGAGCAGGATGACGCCGATCAGCCGGTCGGGCCGCTCGAGCAGCCGTTCGGCGGCACGAGCCCCGGCGCTGCCCGCGCGGGCGCGATGGCGCAGCCGGTAGCGGTTGATCGCCATCAGCGCAGTCTCGGAGCTCGAGAAGAAGGCCGACAGCGCAACGAGCACCGCCAGCAGGCCGCCCATCCAGGGTATCGGTATGTCGTGCAAGGGCGCTCAGCCCCAGTGGCGGCCGAGGTTTTCGAGCACCAGCTTGCTGCCGAAGTAGGAAAGCACCAGCAGCAGGTAACCGGCGAGCGTCCAGCGCAGTGCCTTGCGGCCGCGCCATCCGAAGCGCCATCGGCCGAGCAGCAGGACCCCGAAGACGACCCACGCGATCATCGCCAGCACGACCTTGTGCACAAGGTGCTGGGCGAAGAGGTTCTCGATGAAGAACGCGCCGCTCACCAGCGCGAGCGTCAGCAGCGCGAATCCGGCAAAGATACTGTGGAAGCAGCCCGACTCGAGCGACTCTATCGGCGTCAGGATGCGGAGGATCCCGAGCGGCTTGCGGCTGCGCAGCCGCCGGTCCACCAGCACCTGCGCGACCGCGAGCACGGCCCCGATGGTGAGGAATGCAAAGGCGGTGGTTGCCATGGCCACGTGAAATGCGAGTTCCCATCCCGGACGCCCGGTGGTGAAGTTCCGCGCACCCTCGGAGAACGCTGCTTCCAGTAACGCAGCTATCAGCAACAGCAGGGCAGCCATCCCGCGCAGTCGAGGACGGAGCGCCACCACGACTGCAGTGATGGCAATCATCGCGCTGACGATGGCCGCCGTGTCGCCCAGCGACAGCACGACCTGTGGGTCGAGCTTAAGCTCGACCGCAAGCGCGGCAAGGTGCGCCAGCACGCCGACGCAGGCGATCAGCAGTCCGGCGATGCGCCCACCACGACCATGGTGGGTTACGCCGTAATACGCGCCGAAGCCCAGCCCGACGGCACCAAACAGGTAACAGGCGATGGCAATCAGTGGCAGCAGCAAGCGTGGGCCTCTCGGAGCGGATACGGTGAAATGATGTCACATCGGCGTTACCGTGAGGAGGCGCGATGCCTATAATTCGCGCTCCGACGCATCCGCGCAGGCCAGTTGCCCGATTCGAGGTCCCGTGTTCGACAAGCTCTCATCCCGGCTCTCCACCGTCGTCGAAGGCCTTCGTGGCCGCGGCCGCCTGACCGAGGAAAATATCGGCGACACGCTGCGGCAGGTACGGATGGCGCTGCTCGAAGCCGACGTTGCACTCCCGGTCGTCAAGGAATTCATCGAATCGGTCAAGGCGAGGGCGGTGGGGCTCGAAATCCACCGCAGCCTCACCCCGGGACAGGCCCTGGTAAGGGTTATCCACGAGGAACTGGTCCGGGTGATGGGCGAGGGCGTGCGGCCCCTGAACCTGCGCACCCAGCCGCCTGCCGTGATCCTGCTGGCCGGACTGCAGGGCGCCGGCAAGACCACCACGGCGGCGAAGATCGCCCTTTGGCTGCGCGAGCGCGAACGCAAGCGCGTGCTGCTCACCTCGACCGACGTCTACCGACCCGCGGCAATGCTGCAACTCGAGCGCCTCGGCCAGCAGCTGGGCATAGACGTGACGCCCGCAGAGCCGTCACTGGCGCCGGTTGAGATCGCAGCTCGCGCCCTTGAAGCGGCGCGCCGCGGGCTCTACGACGTGCTGCTGGTGGACACTGCGGGCCGGTTGCATGTCGACGAACCGATGATGCAGGAGGTCCGCGAGCTCGGGGCATCGCTCAAGCCGGTCGAGACGCTGTTCGTAGTGGACAGCATGGCGGGCCAGGACGCGGTCAATGCGGCCCGCGCATTCGGGGCGGCGCTCGAGCTGACCGGCGTCGTGCTCACCAAGGCCGATGGCGATGCCCGGGGCGGCGCGGCGCTGTCCGTCCGACAGGTGACCGGGCGTCCGATCCTGTTCCTTGGCGTCGGCGAAAAGCCCGAGGCTCTCGAAGTCTTCCAGCCGGAGCGCATGGCATCCCGGATTCTCGGCATGGGCGACGTGCTGAGCCTCGTGGAAGAGGTCACCCGCAAGGTCGACCGGGAGGAGGCCGAGAAGTTCGCCCGCAAGATGGCCAAGGGCAAGGATTTCGACCTGAACGACCTGCAGGCCCAGTTGCGCCAGCTCGAGGGCATGGGTGGCATGGCGGCCCTGATGGAAAAGCTTCCGGCCCACCTGGCGGCCAAGGCCGGCGGCCTGCCGCAAGGTAATGACCGCGAAATCCGCCGCCAGATCGCGATCATCTGCTCGATGACGCCGGGGGAGCGCCGCTATCCCAAGACTATTGACGGGTCGCGCCGGCGCCGGATCGCCACCGGGTCCGGGACCCACGTGGCCGACGTCAACCGGCTGCTCAAGAATTTCCTGCAGATGCAGAAAATGATGAAGGGCATGGGCAAGGGCAAGGGGGGGATCGGGCGCATGATGCGTAACATGGCTGGCCGGCTCCCGCCGGGCCTCGGCTAGGCCGCCCACAAGCATTTCTTTCCGCTGGGATTTTCGGTATAGTTCGCGGCTCTTTTTTGACCGGGTACCGGGTCGGTACCTGGCAGTCCTGAACGAGGCAATGGCAGACGATGGTGAAGATCCGTTTGATGCGCCGCGGCGGTAAGAAAGAACCTTTCTACCACGTGGTTGTGACCGACAGTCGCCGCAGCGTCGGTGGCGCCCTGGAGCAGGTCGGGTTCTTCAATCCGGTCGCCCGCGGCGGCAGCGAGGGACTTCGGCTCGAACTCGACCGCATCGACCACTGGGTGGGTTGCGGTGCGCAGCCTTCAGGGCGCGTCGAGCAGTTGATCAAGGGCTATCGCAAGGCCAAGGCCGCGGCCTGAGCCTGTGAGCCAGGCGCGCCCCGGCAGTGACCGGCGCGTGGTGGTGCTCGGTCGAATCGGTGCCCCCTTCGGGGTGACGGGCTGGGTGAAGGTGAATTCCTTCACGGACCCGCTCGAGGGAATCGTGGAATTCGGAAGTTGGGAGCTTGTCCGCGCTGGCCAGACGGAGCGCCGGAGGGTTCTCGAGTGGAAACGGGCCGGCAAGGCCGTGGCCGTTCGACTCGAAGGTGTGGACTCACGCGACGCAGCGCAGGGGCTGACCGGTTGCGAGGTCCAGGTGGACCGGTCGGAACTGGCGCCCACTGCGGAGCGCGAGTACTACTGGCACGACCTGGTCGGGCTCGAGGCCCGCAACCGCGACGGAGCCGTGCTCGGTCGCGTGCAGGGCGTGCTGGACATGCCGGCTCACCCGGTGCTGGTACTGGTGGGCGAGCGGGAGCGACTGGTTCCGCTGGTCCCCCAGAGGCTGCTGGACGTTGATTTCGATGCGGGTCGGGTGACCCTCGACTGGCACCTGGACGACTGAGCGGCGGGGAATCACGTGAAGATCGTGGTCGTCACGTTGTTTCCCGAGTTCGTGGAGCGGGCCGTCGGTTTCGGAGTGCTCGGGCGGGCGATCGAGCGAGGGCTGATCGAGGTCCGGACGATAAATCCGCGGCAGTACGCCACGGACGTGCACAAGACGGTGGACGACCGGCCCTACGGCGGCGGCCCCGGGATGGTTTTGAAGGCGGAGCCCTTGAGGCTGGCCATGGCGGACGCGGCGACGATGGTGCCGGCGGCGCGGCGTGTGTACCTGGCAGCGGATGGCGCGCCGGTCACGCAGTCGAAGGTCGCGGAACTGGCCGGGCTCGGGGAGGTCGTGCTGGTCGCGGGCCGCTACGAGGGTGTGGACGAGCGCTTCGTGGAGGCCTGCATCGACGAATCGTTGTCGGTCGGCGACATCGTGCTCTCTGGCGGCGAGCTGCCGGCGCTGATGCTGATCGACGCGGTGTCGCGGCTGCTGCCCGGGTCGCTCGGATGCGCGGAGTCGGCCGAGCAGGAGTCGTTTGCGACCGGGCTGCTGGACTGGCCGCACTACACGCGACCGGAGAGCTGGCAGGGGCGCGAGGTGCCGGCGGTGCTGAAGGGCGGCAACCACGCCGCGATCGAGCGCTGGCGCAGGAAGCAGTCGCTGGGGCGCACCTGGGCGCGGCGACCGGACCTGCTGCAAGGTCGGAAATTGAGCAGCGAGGAACTCGCGCTGCTGGAAGAATATCGCGCGGAGCAGGATGCTCCGCGGACTGGGCATGGAAGCAACCACTGCGAGAAAGGTGAGACATGAGCAACATCATTGCCACGCTCGAGAAGGAGCGCATGCAGCGCGAAATCCCTGACTTTGGCCCGGGCGACACGGTCGTCGTCGAGGTGAAGGTCAAGGAAGGCGATCGCGAGCGCGTCCAGTCCTACGAGGGCGTGGTCATCGCCAAGAGCAACCGCGGGCTGAACTCGTCGTTCACCGTTCGCAAGATGTCGCACGGCGAGGGCGTGGAACGCGTGTTCCAGACCCACAGCCCGGCGCTCGGCGCGATCAAGGTGAAGCGCCGCGGGCACGTCCGTCGCGCCAAGCTCTACTTCCTGCGCGACCGCACCGGCAAGGCCGCGCGCATCGAAGAGAAGGTCTGATACGGGTTCCGGCGGGCCGGCGCGCACTGCGTGCCGGCGCTCCGGGTAACGCATGTTTCGCGCCATCGGCCGCCTGCTGAGCTGGATCTGGAGTGGCCTCGACGGGCTCCGGAAGGTACTGCACCTGCTGCTGCTGCTGGTGCTGTTCGGCGCCCTTGCGGGCCTGTTCTCCCGCCCCATCCCGATCGTTCCCAGGAAGGCTGCGCTGGTGATCGACCCGCAGGGTCCGCTGGTCGAGCAGTTGACCGGTGACCCGCTGGAACGGGCGCTCGCGAGGGCATTGCGCAGCCAGCCTGCCGAGACCCTGCTGCGCGACGTTGTCGACGCAATCGAGGCCGCTGCGGACGACGACCGTATCAGTGTCCTGTATCTCGATCTCGGTGGGCTCGCTGGCGGCGGGCTGGCCAAGCTCGACGAAGTCGCCTCGGCGGTCGACGACTTCCGCGCCAGCGGCAAGCCCGTGATTGCCTACGGGAATTTCTACGAGCAGAACCAGTACTACCTGGCGGCCCACGCCGACGAGATCTACCTCGACCCGATGGGCGCCGCTTACGTGGACGGCTACGCAAACTACGGAATCTTCCTGAAGGATGCGCTGGACAAGCTGTCCATCGACGTCAACATCTTCCGGGTCGGGCAGTACAAGTCTGCCGTCGAGACATTCAGCCGCAACGACATGTCGCCGGCCGAGCGCGAGGAGAGCCTTGCCTGGCTCGAGTCGCTGTGGACCACCTACAAGACCAACGTTGCAGCCGTGCGCGGTTTCGAGCCGTCTCACCTGCAGGCGTACGCGGATGATGCTGCCGGCAACCTGCGCAAGGCCGGAGGCGACCTCGCGAAGATGGCGCTGGACGCAGGGCTCGTCACTTCGCTCAAGGGACGCTTCGAGGTCGAGGACCGGCTCGTGCAGATAACAGGCGAGGACGGCGGCACCGGCTCCTACGTGGGCGTGACATTCGATTCCTACCTGGCGAACCTCGATTCCGAGCAGGCCCTGTCATCGCGCGCGGCGCGGAAGGTCGCGGTCATCGTGGCCTCGGGCGACATCGTGCCGGGAGACGAGGCGCCGGGAATGATCGGCTCCGACACGCTTGCCGCCGAGCTGCGCGATGCGGCGCAGGATGATGCCGTCAAGGCCGTGGTGCTGCGCATCGACAGCCCCGGCGGCAGTGTTTTCGCCAGCGAAGTGATACGCCGCGAGGTCGAGGCACTGCGCAAGGCAGGCAAGCCAGTCGTGGCCTCGATGAGCAGCCTTGCCGCGTCGGGCGGCTATTACATCGCTATGGATGCGGACAAGATCGTTGCGAGTCCGGCCACGCTCACCGGCTCGATCGGGATCTTCTTCATGATGCCGACGTTCCAGCGGTCGCTGGATCGCATCGGCGTGCACACCGACGGCGTCGGCACGACGGCCCTGGCCGGCGAGTTCCGCATGGACCGGCCCCTGGGGGATATCTCCAAGGATATCCTCCAGCAGGTCATCGACCGCGGCTACCAGGACTTCATCGGCCGCGTGGCGACGGCGCGCAACATGTCGGTCGAGCAGGTCGATGTCGTCGCCCAGGGTCGCGTCTGGTCTGGAATCGACGCATTGAAGGTGGGTCTCGTGGACCAGCTTGGCGGCTACCAGGACGCCATCGATCTCGCTGCGGACATGGCCAAGCTGGGCGACGACTACGACGTGGAGTATTTCGACGAAAGTGTCGGCATCGGCGAAGCGATTGGGCTGCGCATCCGCGTGGCGCTCGCCCGCGTCATCGCGCCGCTGCTGCCCGAAGCCACGATGCCGGCCATCCCCAAGGCGCTGGCACCGCTGCTCGCGGAAGCGCAGAGGCTCGCGCGCCTGTCGGATCCGTCCAGCGTTTTCGCCTACTGCATCGCCTGCTCGGTCGACTGAGGACTGCCGCGGCGTCGGCCGGCCGGCCAGCCGCTTTTCACTTGTTGGGATTGACCAGGTACTTGGCGCCGGTCGAGCGTCGTCCGTACACGGCGATTTCCTCGAGGCTGAGAGCCTCGGCCAGCGAAACCACCTTGGTGTAGCGGCTCGCGAAAATCGTCCTGAGTCCCGCAACCACCCGGGCGCGCAGTCTTTGCGCAACGTCCGGCCCGACTCGCTGCAGGAATATTGGAAGCAGCCATCCGCCGAGTCCCCAGGCCGCCCCGAAATTCCGCCTCAGCTCGGTCGGGCCGTTGTCGAGCGACCCGTAGATGTAGACCTGTTTGTGCGTGGTCGAGCCATAGCGCTGGTATTCACCGCCCGAGCGCATGAGCGCGGCCTCCATCGCGGCCAGCAGCTGGCCCGCGAGCCGTCCGCCTCCCACGGCATCGAAACCGAGCGTTGCCCCGGTGGCCGCGATCGCGTCGGCCAGGTCCCTCGAGAAGGACTCGGCGGCCGAGACGCAGACGTGCTTCGCGCCCTGCGCGCGCAGCAGTTCGGCCTGTTCCGTACTGCGCACGACGCTGACAAGGCCGATTCCATCCGCGAGGCACAGCCGGTTCAGCATCTGCCCCAGGTTCGAGGCAGCCGCCGTGTGTACCAGCGCGGTATGACCCTCGTTGCGCATGGTCTCGATCATGCCGAGCGCGGTGAGCGGGTTCACGAAACACGACGCGCCCTCGGCCGGAGTCGTGCCGGCCGGCAGTTCGAGGCACTGGGCGGCCTTGACACAGCGATGCTGCGAATACATCGCACCGCCGAACGCGGCCACGGTCTTGCCGAGCAGCGCCTTTGCCTCGTCCGACGCGCCTGCGGCGATCACCACGCCGGCTCCCTCGTTGCCGACGGGCATCGACACGTCGACACGGGCAGCCATGGATTTCATCAGGCCGTCGGGAATCCTGGCGGTGACGACGGGGCGTGCGTCGCTCCCGGAGCCATGGGCGGTAGTCATGTCGGCAGCGCCAAACAGCAGCCCGAGATCCGACGGGTTGAGGGGTGCGGCCTCGACGCGGATGAGTACTTCGTCCGGGCCGGGCTGCGGGATGGCGACTGGCACCAGTGACAACTCGAGTTCGCCGCTCGCCTTCACAAGCGACCGGAGCTGAAGGGATTCGCTGTTCGGGTCCGTATGCATTCGCGTGTCTCCAATTTCTATGCGTGGCGCTGCGGCCGCTGTTGCCAGCCGATGCGAACGTGGTGCCTATGTCTCGACCGCAGCCTGCGACGTGACGAATCCCTTCCAGTTTCCCATGTAGTCCACGAATTTCGGGCCCAGGCCCTCGCGGCCAAGGTATTCGGGTGTCACCGGCAGCTCCATGGCCCGGAATCCAGGATCTGCGCGGACGCGCTCCGGGAAGTCATGATGCAGGACGGCGGCACGGCCGACGATGACGAAGTCGAGCCCTGCTTCGAGGCAGCGCATCGCATCCTGTCCGCCGGAGATCTTCCCGGCAGCGCCCATCCGTACCGCGCCGCGATCGAGCGACGTGAAATACGAGAGCAGGCTGCGGCCCTGGAACTCGGCATCCTGAGGTTCCTTGAAGACGTCCCAAAGCGAGAGGTCCAGGAAGTCCACCTTGCCGCTGCCGATGAGGCTTTCCGCGAGCCTGACGATTTCGGGGAGCCTGAGCCCGAAGCGCTCCGGCGACAGCCGGACTCCGACGGTGAAGTCGGCGCGGCAGCGCGAGCGGACCGCGGCGAGGATGTCGAACAGGATCCTGGACCGGTTTTCAACGCTTCCGCCGTAGCGGTCCTCGCGCCGGTTGATCTCCGGGCTCAGGAACTGGGCCAGCACGTAGCCGTGCGCGGCGTGCAGTTCCACGCCGTCGAAGCCGGCGCGCTCTGCACGCAGGGCCGCGGCGGCAAAGTCCTCGACCAGTTGCTCCACCTCCGCCAGCTCGAGTGCCCGCGCGCCGGTCTCGGCATCGTCGGAGGGGCAGACCGGCTGCTCGCCGATCAATGCTGCAGGCGCCCGCATGCCGGCGTGATGAAGTTGCGCCATGGCCAGGCTGCCCGCGCACCGGATCGCCGCGGCAAGGCGCGCGAGACCGTCCAACTGCGCGTCGGAGAAGATGCCCAGCTGTCCGGGGAAGCCGCGCCCCCGCGCCTGCACGTGCGAGGCGCAGGTCATGGTCAGGCCGAACCCGCCCTCGGCGCGCATTGTGAGCCAACGGTATTCGTCGTCCGACAGCGTGCCGTCGTCGTGGCTCTGGCAGTTGGTAAGCGGCGCCAGCATGAAGCGGTTGTTCATCGCCCGGCCGCGCTTGAAATCCAGTGGGTCGAACAGGTGCTTCATGTGCCTCCGAGCCGCTCGCGCATCTTTGCCTCGCCCAGTTGGCCGCGCCACTTCCCAGCCACCACGGTAGCGTCGCCATTATCGATCCGGCTGGTGCGTATCACGTGCGTCTCGCTGCTATCGTCCGTTCAGCCAGGAAGCCCGGCCAGGAACGATTCGACGGCGGCGACCGTGCGCGCAGGGTCCTCCTCCTGCGGTACGTGCCCAAGGTCGTCGAAGATCACCAGCCTGCTCCCGGCGATGTCGCGCAGGAACACGCCGCCGTACTCGGCCGGGATCAGCCTGTCACGCCCGCCCCAGAGGATCAGCGTCGGCACGCGGAGCTCGCGAATCCGCCCCTCGTCGATCCCGAGCGGCGCCTGCACGAACCGCTGCACCAGTGCCTTGCGGTTTCCTTCTCGCAGGCTGATCTCGTAGTAACGGTCGACCAGCGCGGGCGTGACCTTGCCCGCGTCTCCGTAGACGTTCCTGACACTCGACTCCACCAGCCGTCGCGGCAGCGTCACTTCCATCAGCCGGTTGAGGACCGGGATCTTCGCCACCCGGAACGCAAGCGGCACGGACTCGGACCGGATCGCGTATCCGGCAGAGTCGACCAGTACCAGCGCCTCGACGCGCCCGGGGTCGGCGAGCGCGGTCTCCCACGCAACCCAGCCGCCGAACGAATTGCCGGCCAGTACGCAGTGCTTCACGCCAAGGTGATCCAGCACCGCGGTGATGAACCGGACGTAGCTGGCCATAGCGTATTCGCCGCCGGGCGCCGGGCCGGTCAGTCCGAAACCCGGCATGTCGACGCGAATGACACGACGCCGGTCTTCGAGCGCCCGTACCCAGCCGTCCCAGGTGTGCAGCGATGCTGAGGTGCCGTGCAGCAGCACGATCGGCACCGGGTCGTCGCGCTGGCCCTCGTCCCGCACGTGTACCCGCATGCCTTCGATCTCGATGAACGTCGACGGTGGAGGCGCCCAGCGCGCCTCGAGCTCGGAGACCGGGCGATCCGGTGCCCAGTTGAGAGCGATGAAACCCGCGACGATGAGCCCCAGCGCTGCGGCTGCCGCGGTGGCGACCCTCGCCGCGCGTCTCATGCGGCCCAGTCGAGGATGACCTTGCCGGACTGGCCGCTGCGCATCACTTCGAAGCCTTCGCGGAATTCTGCAATCGGGAATCGGTGCGTAATGATCGCGCTGATATCCAGGCCGCTTTGCAGCATTGCAGCCATCTTGTACCAGGTCTCGAACATCTCGCGACCGTACACGCCCTTGAGCATCAGCCCCTTGAAGATCACGTCGTTCCAGTCGATGGCTGTTTCATCCGGCGGGATACCCAGCAGCGCGACGTTGCCGCCGTGATGCATGGTGCGCAGCAGGTCGCGGAACGCCCTGGGGTTGCCGGACATCTCCAGCCCGACGTCGAAGCCCTCGGCCATGCCGAGCGACTTCATCGTGTCTTCGATCGATTCCCGCGTGACATTGACCGCGCGTGTCGCGCCAAGCTTGCGCGCGAGGTCGAGGCGGTAGTCGTTGACATCGGTTATGACGATGTGGCGGGCCCCCACGTGGCGCGCAATCGCGGTCGCCATGATCCCGATCGGGCCCGCGCCGGTGATCAGCACGTCCTCGCCGACGAGGTTGAACGAGAGCGCGGTGTGCGTGGCATTGCCGAACGGATCGAGAATCGAGGCGATCTCGTCGGTGATGGAATCAGGCAGCTTGAAGGCATTGAAAGCCGGAATGGACAGGTACTCCGCGAAACACCCCGGCCGGTTCACGCCCACTCCAACGGTGTTGCGGCACAGGTGCCGGCGTCCCGCGCGGCAGTTGCGGCAGTAACCGCAGGTAATGTGGCCTTCGCCCGAGACTCGATCGCCGATCGCGAAGCCCTGCACCTCGCTGCCCACTTCCACGATCTCGCCGCAGTACTCGTGACCGACGTGCATCGGCACGGGGATCGTCTTCTGCGCCCAGTGGTCCCAGAGGTAGATGTGCATGTCCGTCCCGCAGATCGCGGTCTTGCGGATCCTGATCAGCACGTCGTTCGGGCCGACCTTTGGCTCCGGCACGTCCTCGAGCCAGATTCCTGGCGTGCGTTCAGCCTTGACCAGTGCCTTCATTTTCGGACTCCTTGCGGCCTCATGCCTTGAGCACGCCGAGTTCACGCCCAACGGACAAGAATGCGTCGACAGCCCGGTCGAGCTGCTCGATGGTATGCCCGGCGCACATCTGCGTGCGGATGCGTGCCTTGCCCATCGGCACGACCGGGAACGAGAAGCCGATGACGTACACGCCGAGGTCGAGCAGGCGTTCGGCGAACCGGGCGGCGAGGGCGGCATCGCCCAGCATCACCGGTGCGATCGGGTGCTCACCCGGCACGATGTCGAAGCCTGCCGCGGTCATCCGCTGGCGGAAGTGGGTGGTGTTGCGGCGCAGCTGTGCGCGGAGCTCGTCGCCCGCTTCGACGAGGTCGAGCACGCGCAGCGTGCCCGCTGCAATCACCGGCGGAATGCTGTTAGAGAACAGGTACGGCCGCGAGCGCTGCCTGAGCCAGGCTACGATTTCCTTGCGCGCTGCCGTGTAACCGCCCGCCGCGCCGCCGAGTGCCTTGCCGAGCGTCCCGGTGAGGATGTCGACGCGTCCCATGACCCCGCGGTACTCCGGCGTGCCGCGACCGCCCTGGCCCACGAATCCAGTGGCGTGCGAGTCGTCGACCATCACCAGCGCGCCATATCTATCCGCGAGGTCGCAGATGTCCGTGAGGCGTGCGATCACGCCGTCCATAGAGAACACCCCGTCGGTGGCGATCAGCCTGGTGCGCGCGCCGGATGCTTCCTTGAGCCGGGTCTCGAGTTCATCGAGGTCGTCGTTCGCGTAGCGCAGGCGCTGCGCCTTGCAGAGCCGCACACCGTCGATGATGCTGGCGTGATTGAGCGCGTCACTGATGACTGCGTCCTGCTCGTCGAGCAGCGTCTCGAACAGCCCGCCATTGGCGTCGAAGCAGGACGAATACAGAATCGCGTCGTCCATGCCGAGGAAAGCCGCGAGTCGCGCCTCGAGCTGCTTGTGCACCGTCTGGGTGCCGCAGATGAAGCGCACCGAAGCCATGCCATAGCCGTGGGTGTCGAGGGCCTGGTGACCGGCTTCGATGATGGAGGGGTGGTTGGCAAGCGCGAGATAGTTGTTCGCGCACAGGTTCAGCAGTTCGCGCCCGTCGGCCAGCCGCACGACCGGCTGCTGCGGCGAGTCGAGCACGCGCTCGGGCTTGAAGAGCCCCGAGCCCTTCAGCTCTTCGCACTGGCGGGCGAGTCGGTCGAGGAATGTCTGGTCCACGCGGGTTCTCCGGGCAAGCGTGGATTATAGGGGGCTTATAATGCGGCCGTGAGCCGTACCACTGAACCAGGCGACGAAAACGCCGACCGGGGCCGCGCCGCGGCTGCGGCGGGCCTGCGCATGGACAAGTGGCTGTGGTGCGCGCGTTTCTTCAAGACCCGCAGCCTCGCCCAGCAGGCGGTCGAAGGCGGCCACGTGCAGGTCAATGGCGAGCGGGCCAGGGCCTCGCGGCAGGTGAAGGTCGGCGACCGGCTGCGAATCACACGCGAGCGCGAGCGCTTCGAGGTGGATGTCACCGGTATTCCTGCGCGGCGGGGTCCAGCGGCCGAGGCGCGAGGTTTCTACCTCGAGACTCCCGAGAGCGAGGCGGCCCGGGCGACCATGCGGGAGTTCGACAGGCTTGCCGCACCCGTGCACTCGGGGCGCCCGGACAAGAAGGAGCGCCGCGAACTGATGCGTCACGTGAAGGGCCGTAGTTAGCGCCTGTGCGATCGCCCCCGTGTATGCTCGCCGCAGTACCGGCCGGGACACCTCATGACTGCCTCGCTCTCGTCGCGCTCGACGCGGCTCTTCATGGCGCTGACCGCGTTCTTCGTCGGCAACGCGGTGGTGGCGGAATTCGTCGGCGTGAAGATATTCGCGCTCGAGCCCACCATCGGGCTGCCGCCTTTCGGCTGGAACCTGTTCGGCCAGGCAGGCTCGCTCAGCTTCACCGCTGGCGTCCTGATCTGGCCGATCGTCTTCATCATGACGGACGTCATCAACGAGTACTTCGGGCGGCGCGGCGTCCGGTTCATCTCGTTTGCGGCCGCCGGCATGATCACTTACGCATTTGTGTTCGCGTACGCGGCCATCCACCTGGCGCCAGCCGACTGGTGGGTCACGGTCAACGAAGACCGCGGTGTGCCGGACATGCAGGCAGCCTACGGCAACGTGTTCGGGCAGGGCTTGTGGACCATTGGTGGTTCGCTGGTTGCGTTCCTGGTCGGCCAGATGATCGACGTGGCGATCTTCCACCGCATCCGCACCATGACCGGCGAGCGGTGGATCTGGCTTCGCGCCACGGCGTCCACCGCCGTCTCACAGCTCGTCGACAGTTTTGTCGTGCTCTATATCGCCTTCGTGCTTGGGCCGCAGCAGTGGCCAGTGTCCCTGTTCCTGGCGGTCGGCACGGTGAACTACTGCTACAAGATGGTCATGGCGGTGCTGCTGAGCCCGCTGATCTACGTGGCGCGACACCGTATCGAGGCGTACCTCGGTCCGGCCGAGGCAGCGCGGCTGAAGGCCGAGGCCGCGGCGGACTGAGCTTGTGCCAACGGCGGTGACATTGCGCGGCACCGGTCCGTTGCTGACGCTCGGCGAGCACAGGATCCTGGTCGCAGCCCGCGATCGCGGCGACGCGACCGTCGAGTGCTCGCTGGACCTCGGTCGGTCGACCGCGACGGTCGAGGCGGGTGAGGATGGGTGGACCTGGCGGGGCTGTCGCTACCCGTACCTTGACGCCTGTCGCGAGCGGACCATCTACTTCTGGGACGGCGATGCGTTCCAGCCCGCCTCGAGGTTCGCGGGCTCGCTGGTCAAGCTGGTGCCTACGGAGTGGGGCGCGCCGACCTTCGAGATCGACGGGATCAAGATGCTGCCGACCCTGCAGGTGTCGCCATACGAAGACGCCGGCCGCAAGGTTGCGCTGGTCGAGCCGCTGGGAAAGGTCGTACTCGACACGTGTGGCGGGCTCGGGTATTTCGCGGCCTGGTGCCTGGCAGGACAGGCGGCACGCGTGCTGTCGTTCGAAAAAAACGGCGACGTGATCTGGCTGCGCAGCCTGAACCCATGGTCACCGATTCCGGGAGACCGACTCGATCTGGAGCAGGGCGACATATCCCGCGAGATCACACGGATACCTGACGCTTCGGTCGACGCTGTGCTGCACGACCCGCCGCGGTTCGGCATAGCCGGCGAGCTCTACTCGCAGGCGTTCTACGACCAGTTGGGCCGCGTGCTGCGACGGCGTGGCCGGATGTTCCACTACACAGGCACGCCGAACGCGCTCAGCAGTGGACGCGACCTGCCGCGCGAGGTCGCAGTGCGGCTGCGGCGCGCGGGATTCGAGTCGCGACCCGCGCTCGATGGGCTGCTCGCTGTCAGGGGCTGACCGACGCGGCGTTGCGTGCCTCGTCCAGCGCCTTGCGCAGGCGCGCCGCCCAGCGCTCCAGGATGATGTCCGCGGCCGCCTGGTTGGTGACCGAGTTTGCCGTCTCACCCATGCCGCCCGTGCTTTCGTCCGCTTCCGTATCGATGACGCGCGCGAGCAGCTTGCTGGTCCCGCCGTCCCACAACTCCAGGTAGAGGGTCATCTGGCCCGCAGAGGCGACGATGTCCGCGCTGGGTGAGGGGTCGTCCGTCTCCGGCGCCGTGACGATGACGTTCAGAAGCGCTGGCCTCAAAATCAACACTCCGGGGCCCTGCGTGGTGACGATCTGGAAGTCGCCGGATTTCGAGAGTTCTGCCACGAAGACCTTGTTGAACTGTACGGAGAGGTCGTTGATGATTCGTTTCTCGTCGTCCGGTGTCACCTGCGCCGCGAGATCCAGCTCATTTTCGTTGTAGTCGCGCGCCCAGTTCTTCGCGAACTGCACATCGCACTCGAGCAACCCGACGCTCTTGTACGATGAGAAGTCGGCTCCCGGCTTCACGTATACGGCGCCGTATTCCAGCTTCTTGCGAAGCTGCAGCCCGTCCGGACTTACCTCCGGGTACTGCTGCTCGGCGGCCGGTGCGGCCACTGCGGCGAGCAGCAGCCATGCGAACCCGAGCATGACTCGAGCGATGGAATCAGGTCGGTCTGATGTCGACAATTGTCACCCCACGGATAAGCGGAAATTCGGCACTTGGCACCTGTTCGCGAGCCGGCTGGTCATGCCGATTGCGAAGAACAGGTGCCTGGCTACTTGACCAGCTGGTTCAGCTCAAAGATCGGCAGCAGCATCGCAAGAACGATCACCAGCACCAGGCCGCCCATCAACAGGATCATCAACGGCCCGAGCAGGCCCACCACACCCTGCAGGATGGTGTCCAGCTCGCGTTCCTGGTGGATCGCGGCGCGGTCGAGCATGGTGTCGAGTTCGCCGCTCGACTCGCCGCTCGATATCAGGTGGATCATCATCGGCGGGAAGACACGGGCCGCCCCCAGCGACTTGCCGATCGGGGCGCCCTCGCGCACGCGCACGGCCGCTTCCTCCACCGCTGCTTTCATCGGCAGATTTGATACCACCTCGGCAGAGATGCGCATGGCTTCGAGCACCGGTACCGTGCTCGACGTGAGCGTGCTGAAGGTCCGTGCGAAGCGCGCCGTGTTGGCGCCGCGCACGGCCTTGCCGATGACCGGGAGCGAGAGCAGGAACTGGTGCCAGACGCGCCGGTTGGACTCGACCTTGAGCCAGCGCGTGAACAGGAAGATCGCGCCGGCGATGGCGATCACGAGGTAGATGCCAAAGTGACGCATGAAGTCGCTTCCGGCGATCAGCGCCTGGGTCAGCAGCGGCAGGGCCGCCTCGCTGGAGCGGAACACCTCGACCACTTTGGGCACGACCGAAACCAGCAGGAAGAACACGATCACCACGCACACCACGAACAGCAGCACCGGGTAGAGCATCGCGCTCAGTGTCCGGCTGCGGAGTTGCTGGCGGTTGTCGGTGTAGTCCGCGAGTCGCTCGAGCACTGCGTCGAGGTGGCCGGAATGCTCGCTCGCTGCGATCGTGGCGCAGTAGATCTCGGGGAACGAGCCCGGGAAGTCCGCGAGCCCGTCGGCCAGCGTATGGCCTTCCATCACCTTCGAGCGCACGCCCAGCATGATGCTGCGTACGCGCGGCTTGTCGGTCTGCTGTGAAACCGCGAGCAGCGCTTCCTCGAGCGGCAGCGCCGACTTCACCAGGGTCGCGAGCTGCCGGGTCACCAATGCGAGATCGGCGGCACTCAGGCCGCGCTGGAACTTGAACGTGAAAGACCGCCGCGAACTTGCGGTCTCCTGTTCGACCACCTCGTCCACCAGCACTGGCAGCAGCCCCTGCTCACGCAGCAGCTGGCGGACATGACGCGGCGTATCGCCCTCGAGCACGCCCTTGCGCTCCCGGCCCGCGGCATCCACCGCGACGAACTCGAAGGCTCCCATGCGTCAGTCCTCGCGGGTTACCTTGAGGACTTCCTCGATCGTGGTGATGCCGGCGAGCACCTTGGCCCGTCCGTCGTCACGGATGCCCGGTGTGCGGGTACGGGCATAGCGCTCCAGCTCGAGCTCGGACGCTCCATCGTGGATCATCGTGCGCATGTGCTCGTCGATCAGCACCAGTTCGTAGATACCCGTGCGACCGCGATAGCCGTTGGAGGTATCGCGTGCGGCCGGCCGGTAGAGCGTTGGTGCCGGGGCGCCGTCGGGAATGTTGAGCAGCCGCCGCTCGTATTCGCCTGCCGTGTAGGCCTCGCGCGTCGCGGGATTCAGCACCCGCACCAGCCGTTGCGCGATTACGCCGACCAGGCTCGAGGACAGCAGGAATGGTTCGATGCCCATGTCGCGCAGGCGTGTCACGGCGCCTACGGCCGTGTTCGTGTGCAGCGTCGACAGCACCAGGTGGCCTGTCAGGCTCGACTGGACCGCGATCTGCGCGGTCTCGAGGTCGCGTATTTCGCCGACCATCACCACGTCCGGGTCCTGGCGCAGGATGGCGCGCAGGCCGCGGGCGAAGGTCATCTCGACGCGCGTGTTGACCTGGGTCTGCCCGATGCCGTCGATGTAGTACTCGATCGGGTCCTCGACCGTCATGATGTTCCGGGTCCGGTCGTTGATGCGATCGAGCGCGGCATACAGCGACGTGGTCTTGCCCGAGCCGGTGGGCCCGGTCACCAGCAGGATGCCGTTCGGCTTGTGGATCAGTTCGTCGGTGAGGGCCTGGGTCTTCGGATCCATGCCGAGCGAGTTCAGGTCGAGCCGGCCCGCCTGCTTGTCGAGCAGGCGCAGCACGACGCGCTCACCGTGCCCGGAGGGGATCGTCGAGACGCGCACGTCCACGGCCCGGCCCGCGACGCGCAGCGAGATGCGGCCGTCCTGGGGCAGGCGCTTCTCGGCAATGTCGAGGCGCGACATGACCTTGATTCGCGACACGATCAGCGGGGCGACCGCGCGCTTGGTCTGCAGCACCTCGCGCAGGACTCCGTCCACGCGAAACCGGATCACCAGCCGGTTCTCGAACGGTTCGATATGGATGTCGGAAGCGCTTTCCTTCACCGACTGCGTGAGGAGCGCGTTGATGAGCCGGATGACGGGCGCCTCGTCTTCGCTTTCGAGCAGGTCCGACGGCTCGGGGATGTCCTGCGCGAGGTCGGCGAGATCGGTTTCCTCCTCCAGCCCGCCCATCGCGTCCATGGTGGCGCTGGAGCCACCCTCGTAGGCCTGGCGCAGCAGCGACTCGAAGCGCTCCGCGTCCACGCGCTCGATCGTGAGAGGACGCCGGAGGTGTCGGCGGACCTCCGCTACGGCGAGCGGCGATGCTCCCTGGCGAACCACGGCATCGACCCGGTCCGCGGCGATGCCCCTCACCAGCACTCCATGCCGCTTCGCGAATGCGAAGGGCAGCGGCCGCAGCGGGTCGGCGACGCGACCGGCCGCGGCCAGGATCGCTTCGTCGGTTGCGGCAGTGCTCACGGAGTCGTTCCCGCGGGCGGCTGGCCACCGGGCGCCGGTTCGGCCTCGCCGAACGGCGTGGTCGGGTTGGCCTCTGGTCCCACGGTACCGGGCTCCGCCGTCGCGGGAGATTCGACCGAAATCGATGGCGACCCCGACTCGACCTCAGCCCGCTGGGCTGGCGTCATGCCCTGCGGCGCCAGCTGCTCGGCCTCGCGGAGCACGTCGGACGGCACAAGCTTGTCGAGCGTGGGCAGTGCCGGCTGGCGCTCCGTCGGCAGCAGCGGCACGCTGCCGCCGAACAACACCTGCTGCTGATTGCGCAGGTAATTGTACTTGGCGTTGGTCTCGATCGCCGCGTCCACGCCGTCGCGCAGGATGCGCGGTCGTACGAAGAACATCAGGTTGGACTTCTTCTTGTTCACGCTGCGCGTCTTGAAGAGTTCGCCGAGAATCGGGATCGAGCCCAGGAATGGCACCTGGGACTTCTCCTCGGTGGCCTCGTCGGAGAGCAGGCCGCCCAGCACGATGATGCCGCCGTCCTCTGCCAGCACGTTGGTCGTGATCGTGCGCTTGTTGGTGATCAGGCCCTGGCTTGCTGCCAGTATCTGTTCCGAACTCGCCGCGAGGCTGGAAACCTCCTGCGAGATTTTCAACACCACCGTGCCGCCGTCGTTGATCTGCGGCGTGATCTTCAGGATGATGCCGACTTCCTCGCGGTTGATGGTCTGGAACGGGTTCACCTGGCCGGCTGGGGCCGGCAGATGCCCTGGTTGGTGTACGACCCGGTGACGATCGGGATCTCCTGCGCGACCTTGATCTCCGCTTCCTCGTTGTCGAGCGTCATCACCGACGGCGTCGAGATGATGTTGGTGTTGCCGGTTGCCTGCAGTGCCCGGATCAGGGCCGCCCAGCTGATTCCGCTGGTGACGATCCTGCCGACACCGAGCGTCAGGCCGGTCGGAACCGCCGCGATGCTCGTTGGGTCCCGAATGCCCTGCAGGATTTCGCCGATGCCCGTGCCGTTGATTGGCTGTACGAAGCCGCCGGCGGGCAGGATGTCTCCGTTGGAGTCGCGATCCGCGATCAGCCAGTTGACGCCGAGGTCGGCGGACTTGTCGACCGACATCTCGACCAGGATGCCTTCGAGCAGCACCTGTGCGCGGCGGATATCGAGGCGATCGACGATCGCCATCACGGTGCGCATCATCTTCGGCGGCGCGGAGACGACCAGCGCGTTGGTCTGCGGCTCTGCCCAGATGGTCACGCTCTTGTCGCCGCCGCTCGTCTGCACGGCGGCAGGAGCCGGGGTGGGGGCGCCCCCGCCGGAGGCAGCAACCGTCGCGGCGATGCCCTGGATCTGCTCGCGCAGCTTGGCCGCGATCTTTTCCGCGTCGGCGTAGCGCAGGTAACGGACCTGGGTGTCGCCGCCCGACTGAAGCGGCGTGTCCATGTGTGCGATCAGCGACTTGAGTCGCAGGCGCTGGGCACTCTCGCCGCTCACCAGCACGCTGTTGGTGCGGTCGTCGGCCACCATCTTCACCGTCGGCTTGCCGCCGCCTTCCGCGGCAGCAGTGCTGTACAGGCTGTTGACCGTCCGAACGACCTCGGCGGCGCTCGCGTGCTCGAGCGGAATGACGTCGATGTCCTCGTCACCGGTCTGGTCGATACGCTCGATGATGCGCGCCATGCGGTTAACGTTCGAGGCACGGTCCGAGATGATCAGCATGTTCGACGCCGGGTAGGCGGCGAGATGGCCGTACTGCGGGATCAGCGGTCGCAGGATCGGCACCAGCTGCGCAGCACTGACGTTCTTGACGGTGATGACCTGCGTGACGATTTCGTCGGAGGAAGAACTCACGCTCGAGGGCAGGTCATTGGCCGGCAGTTGGCGGGCGTTCGCATCGGGCAGGATCTTGATCACCTTGCCCGCCGGGACGGCCACGAAGCCGTGCACCTGCAGGATCGACAGGAACGCCTGGTAGAAGGCTTCGGGCGACATCGGCGTCGCCGAAATCATCGTGACCTGTGCCCTGACCCTGGGGTCGACGATGAAGTCCTTGCCGGTGACCGCGCTCACCGCCTCGATGATCTGCGAGAGGTCGGCGTCCTTGTAGTTCGGCGTGATGGCCCCCTGCGCCTGGCCGAGAGAGACTCCCGGGAGCGCCAGTGCCAGCAGCCCCGCGAGCGCAATGCCCGACAGCGCGGGGACCAACCAATCGAGCAGCTTTCGTTTCATCGTCACTCCGCTTGGTCCTGGCGTCCCGGGGACGCTGGCATTTCGGTCACCGGCACGGCCTCTGGCAGGGCGGCCGCAGCGGCCGCTTCCGCGGCAACCTGGGCGTTGTTGATCGTCACCTGCGTGGGTTGTCCGTTGCGTTCCACTGTCACAGTGACTTCCACGGAGGAATTCATGGACTGCAGGATCTCCACCCCGCGCGCTGGATCGTCCAGCGGTGTGCCGTTGATCTCCGTCACGAGGTCGCCGGGCATCAGGCCCAGCCGGGTAAACTGCTGCCTGTCCCGCCCCGGGTATACCCGGTAACCGCGCTGCTGGCCATTGGCGAAGACCGGCTGCGGGCGGAGGATTTCCGTTATCGCGCCCGGGTTGGCAGTGGCAATCTCGCTCAGGCGGGTTCCCAGCATGGCGCCCTGGCTCGGTGGCGGAGCCGCCCCGGAGGGCCCACCCCCCTGGAACTTGCGCGGCAACATCAGCGCTTCGAGGCGTCCGCCGCGGTCGAGTATCACGCGGTCGGTGTAGACAGCCTGCAACTTGGTCCCGCCCGTGATCGTCTTGCCGACCGCGTAGACTTTCGCGTTGGCGGCACTTTCGCCGATGATGGCATAGCCTTTTTCAGGGTCAGCCGCGGCGATCGTACCTGCCAGCACCAGGTTCATGTTGGTGGCCGCAACGGCCTGCGGGTCGGTCGAGTCGGCACCTGCGCCCGCGACGCCGAACAGGTGTGCGTTCACGATAGCCTGCAGGTCAACGACCGGACCCGTCGGCGCTACGGCTGCCACCGGAGCCGTTGTGACCGGCTTCAGCCCTCGCGCGCCCATGATGGTCCAGGCCAGCTGCACCAGCTGCCAGGCCAGCAGCAGTACGAGCGCCATCGAGACCAGCCATGGGAGCGACTGCATCCAGCGGCCGGACCGGACGTCGGCCGCGACTGAGGCGAGTCGGGAGAATGTTGGTGGCAGCTGCATTTCGGGCGTGCGTTCATCCGCCCGGCGGTTTGGCAGCCGGGATCCGCGAATCATACGGACTTGCGGGACCGCGCCTCAAGACAATCGCGCAAATATCGGATCTGCGGTCGATTGCGCGGTCGCGCCCGGAGGCGCTTGTCAGGTGGGCGGCGGGGCCCTATATAGGATTGCCTGGAGCATTGTTGGAACATGAGCGAAGAGCATACGAGGCAGGAGCATGGACTGGTGGTGGAGGAGGCGCGGCCACAGGTCAAGCGCCCGCCCCTGTACCAGGTGATCCTGCTCAATGACGACTACACTCCCATGGAGTTCGTGGTAGACGTTCTCGAGCACATTTTCGGCATGGATCGCACCAGCGCGACGCGGGTCATGCTGGAGGTGCACACGCGAGGCAAGGGCGTGTGCGGGGTGTTTACCTACGAGATTGCGGAGACCAAGGTGGCGCAGGTGATGAGCTATGCGCGCCAGCACCAGCATCCGCTCCTTTGCACGATGGAAGAGGCCTGAAACAGTGTTGAGCAGCGAACTAGAAGTCTGCCTGAACGAGGCCTTCCAGTCGGCCCGGGAGGCGCGCCACGAATTCATGACCGTCGAGCACCTGCTGCTCGCGATTGTCGCTACGCCGAAGGTCGAGGAGATCCTGCGCGGTTGCGGCGCCGATTCCGCGCGGCTGGGCAAGGAACTCGACGAGTTCATCGACCAGACGACTCCGCGGCTCAAGCCCGACGATGAGCGCGAGGTGCAGCCGACGCTGGGGTTCCAGCGAGTGCTGCAGCGCGCCGTGTTCCACGTCCAGTCGAGCGGGCGCAAGGAGGTGTCGGTTGCCAACGTGCTGGTGGCGATCTTCAGCGAGAAGCACTCCCACGCCGCCTACCTGCTCGCGCTGCAGGACATATCGAGGCTCGACGTGGTCAATTTCATCTCCCATGGCCTGTCCAAGCCGGGTGAGGAGCCCGGTCAGCAGGGAGACGAGCCCGCGCAGCCTGAGGCAGAGCGCGAGGCTGACGGCGGCTCGGCGCTGGAGAAGTACGCGACCAACCTGAACCGGCTCGCCGAGGAGGGGCGGCTCGACCCACTGATCGGCCGCAAGCTCGAAATCGAGCGAACCATCGAGATCCTGTGCAGGCGCCGCAAGAACAACCCGCTCTACGTCGGCGAGGCGGGCGTCGGCAAGACGGCGCTGGTCGAAGGTCTGGCAAGGATGATCGTTGCCGACGAGGTGCCGGAGGTGCTGGCTGGCAGCATCGTGTACTCGCTGGACCTCGGCACGCTGATCGCCGGCACCAAGTATCGCGGCGACTTCGAGAAGCGGCTGAAGGCCGTGCTCACGGAGCTGCGCAAGCAGCCCGGGGCCATCCTGTTCATCGACGAGATACACACGGTGATCGGCGCCGGTGCCGCCTCCGGCGGCGTGATGGACGCTTCGAACCTGATCAAGCCCGCGCTCGCCAACGGTGAGTTGCGCTGCATCGGTTCGACCACCTACCAGGAGTTCCGCGGCATCTTCGAGAAGGACCACGCGCTGACGCGGCGCTTCCAGAAGATCGACGTCGTCGAACCCAGCGTCGAGGAGACCGTGCAGATCCTGCGCGGTCTCAAGGCGCGCTTCGAGGAGCACCACGGCATCAGCTACGACGACGACGCATTGCAGGCTGCCGCGGACCTCGCCGCCCGCCACATCAACGACCGCTATCTTCCCGACAAGGCCATCGACGTGATCGACGAGGCGGGCGCGAGGCAGCGCCTGAAGCCGGTGGCCGAGCGTGCCGGCTCCGTCGACGTCGCGCAGATCGAGGAAGTGGTGGCGCGTATCGCGCGCATCCCGCCGAAGACCGTTTCCTCGAACGACCGCGACGTGCTGCGTAACCTGGAGCGCAACCTGAAGCTGGTGATCTACGGGCAGGATCCCGCTATCGAGACGCTTTCGGCGGCTATCAAGATGTCGCGATCGGGCCTCGGCGACCAGAAGAAGCCTGTCGGATCGTTCCTGTTCGCGGGCCCGACCGGCGTTGGAAAGACCGAGGTCACGCGGCAGCTGGCGCTGGTGCTCGGCGTCGAGTTGATCCGCTTTGACATGTCCGAGTACATGGAGCGCCACACTGTCTCGCGCCTGATCGGGGCGCCGCCGGGCTACGTGGGATTCGACCAGGGCGGCCTGCTGACAGAGGCGATCGCCAAGCACCCGCATTGCGTACTGCTGCTCGACGAGATCGAAAAGGCGCACCCGGACGTCTTCAACCTCCTGCTGCAGGTCATGGACCATGGGACGCTGACCGACAACAACGGCCGCAAGGCGGATTTCCGCCACGTAGTGATAGTGATGACGACCAATGCCGGTGCGTCGGAGATGAGCCGTGCGCCGGTCGGTTTCATCGCGCAGGACAATGCGCCCGACGGCATGGAGGCGGTGCGCAGGCTGTTCGCGCCGGAGTTCCGCAACCGGCTGGACGCAATCGTGCAGTTCGGGCCGCTGGACGAGCGCACCATCCAGAGGGTCGTGGACAAGCTGCTCGTCGAGGTCGAGGCCCAGCTCGAGCAGAAGGGCGTGGCGCTGCACGTCGAGGATGCGGCGCGGCGCTGGATCGCCGAGCGCGGTTATGACCCGAAGATGGGTGCACGCCCGATGGCGCGTGTCATCCAGGAGCACATCAAGCGGCCGCTGGCCGAGGAACTGCTGTTCGGCAGGCTCGAGAAGGGCGGCCACGCGTTCGTGGACGTCGGCACCAACGGCGAACTGGAGATAGAGACGCGCTCGGCGGAGGAGCCCGCGCTGCTCGAGTGAATGGCTGCCGCCAGCGCAAGGCGAAGCGCTGGCGCGATCGGATGCGGGCCGCTACCTCGCGCGGAAGACGATCCGACCCTTGGTCAGGTCGTACGGCGTGATCTCGACCGTCACCGTGTCGCCCGTCAGGATACGGATGTAGTGCTTACGCATCTTGCCGGAGATGTGGGCGGTCACTACGTGGCCGTTCTGCAGTTCGACACGAAAGGTCGTGTTCGGCAGGGTCTCGACCACCCGGCCTTCCATCTGGATCGCGTCTTCCTTCGCCATGCAGCCCCTCAAGCCGCGGTTCGAGCGGCGCGAATTCTGCATAAATGCCCGGCGTTTGGCAACGCGAGGTCAGTCCCAGGCCCGGTGCGTGCCGGCGTGCGGAATGGCCGCGGAAAGCAGGGCACGGAACCGGGCGCGGGGGATGCAGCGGGCGCCCAGGCTCTCGAGGTGCGGGCTTGTTACCTGGCAGTCGATCAGTTCGACGCCGCGTTCCACCGAATCTCTCACCAGTCGCGCCAGAGCGACTTTTGACGCGTCGCGCTGCATGCTGAACATCGACTCGCCGAAGAACACCTTGCCCAGCCCGACCCCGTAGAGGCCGCCGACCAGCCGACCGGCCTGCCAGGTCTCGACCGAGTGCGCGTGGCCGAGTCGATGCAGTTCCAGGTATGCGGATTGCATGTCGGGCGAGATCCACGTGCCCTCCGGGCGATGGTCCGTGTCCGCGCAGCGGGCGACCACTTCCGCGAATGCCGAGTCAATGCGGGTCTCGTAGCCACGGTTGCGCAGTGTCTTGGTGAGGCTGCGGGAGACGCGGAATTCGTCCGGGAACAGTACGGCGCGCGGGTCTGGCGACCACCATAGGATCGGCTGTCCCTCGGAGTACCAGGGGAAGATCCCGCGCCGGTAAGCCTCGAGCAGTCTCGCCGGAGACAGGTCGCCGCCCGCGCACAACAGGCCGTCCGGCTCGCCGAGCGCCTGCTCGAGCGGCGGGAACGCATCCGGCGGATCGCCGGGCCGGAGGAACGGAATCACGCGCCCGGCTCGCGGTGAAATGGCAGGTGATCCCCCGCAGCCGCGACATACCGCAAGACCGCGTCACGTTCGCGCTCCAGGTAGCGGCCGATTGCAGAGGACAGGCCTGGGTGCGCAAACCAGTGTGCCGACCGGGTCAGCGTGGGCTCAAAGCCCCGCGCGAGCTTGTGCTCGCCCTGGGTGCCGGGGTCGAAACCGTCGAGTCCGCGCTCGATGCACCACTCGATGCCCTGGTAATAGCAGGCCTCGAAGTGCAGGCAGTCGACCTGTCGCGAAGCTCCCCAGTAGCGCCCGTACAGCCAGCGACCATCATGGAAGAAGATGGCTGCCGCGATGGGGTCGCCAGCCTGTAGCGCGAGCTTGACCATGATCGAGTCCGGCAGGCGACCGGCCACCAGCGCCAGGAAATCCGCGGTCAGGTAGTGCGCGTTCCCGTGCCTCAGGAACGTCTGCTCGGAGAAGCCGAAAATGGCCTGCCACAGCTCCGGCTCCACGTCGCCGCCGGCGAGCGTCCTGAAAGTCACACCTGCCTCGGCCACGCGCCGTCGCTCGCGCCGGAGCTTCTTGCGCTTGTCGGCGCGAAGTACGTCGAGGAAATCGTCGAAGTCGCGATAGCCTCGATTGCGCCACAGGAATCGGCAGTCGTGGCGCGAGAGAAACCCAGCGGCCTCCAGCGCAGCCTGGTCCCCGGGCGTCGTGAAGTTCACCTGCGTGCCGGGAACGCCTTCGACGCGCGCCGATTCGAGCAGTGCCATCGCGAGGACCGGCCGCTGGTGCGAGTCGTCCTGCGCCACCAGCAGGCGCGGGCCGGTCACCGGCGTGAACGGCACGGCCGAGACCAGCTTCGGGTAGTAGTCGAGGCCGGCCCGGATGCTGGCCTGGGCCCAGTTCCAGTCGAAGACGAACTCTCCCCATGAATGCGTCTTCAGGTAACGAGGCACTGCTCCGGCGAGCCGGCCACTTTCGTCGCGCAACAGCAGGTGGCGCGGAATCCAGCCCGCGTCGGCCCCGACGCAGCCCGAGGACTCGAGTGCCTCCAGGAACGCATGGCGCAGGAACGGGTTGCCGTCCGAATTGAGCCCGTCCCAGTCGGCCGCCGCGACGTCCGCGATCCGCTCGATCGTCTCCGCCTGCACGCTCATCGGGGCGCTGGGCCGTGGTTCAGCCCGCGCTGGCTTCGAGCTGCTCGAGGTATTTGTCCGCGTCGAGCGCCGCCATGCAGCCGGTGCCGGCCGACGTGATGGCCTGGCGATACACGTGGTCGGCGACGTCGCCCGCGGCGAAGACGCCCGGCACGCTGGTGGCCGTAGCGCCACCGTCCGAACCTGATCGCACGATGATGTAGCCGCCCTTCATGTCGAGCTGGCCCTCGAATATCTGCGTGTTCGGCGTGTGGCCGACTGCGATGAACACGCCGGCAACCGCAAGATCGCGACTGCCCGACCCGTCGGTCGCCGCGATGCGCACGCCGGTGACGCCCGTTCCGTCGCCGAGCACGTCTTCGACCGTGTGATTCCACGCGATGTCCACGACCCCGGCACGCTGCCGTTCGAACAGGCGGTCCTGCAGGATCTTTTCCGATCGCAGCTTGTCGCGCCGGTGCACCAGCGTGACGTGCGAGGCGATGTTCGACAGGTACAGCGCCTCCTCGACGGCGGTGTTGCCGCCGCCGATCACGGCCACACGCTGTCCGCGGAAGAAGAAGCCGTCGCAGGTCGCGCAGGCCGAGACCCCACGGCCGCGAAATGCCTGCTCGGACTCGAGGCCGAGGTAGCGCGCGCTTGCGCCCGTCGCGATGACCAGCGCGTCGCAGGTGTACTCACCGCGGTCGCCCTTCAGCAGCAGTGGCCGGCGCGAGAAGTCCACCTCGCTCACGTGATCCATCACGATCTCAGTGTCGAAGCGTTCCGCGTGTTCGCGCATGCGCTCCATCAGGCCGGGGCCGGTGAGCCCATGCGGGTCGCCGGGCCAGTTGTCGACCTCGGTGGTGGTCATCAGCTGCCCGCCCTGTTCCATGCCCGTCAGCAGCAGCGGCTTGCGATTCGCGCGCGCTGCGTACACGGCCGCGGCGTAGCCGGCGGGCCCGGAGCCCAGGATGATCAGCGGCGAGTGACGGGAATCGCTCATGTATACTTCCTCGGGCTTTGGCGCCGTGGCCGGACGGGGGCGCGGCATGGTAAGCAACATCCCGTCCCGCGGCAAAACAGCCGCTGAAGGGCGGTTCGGCGCCGTCGGGCACGGCGCGCTGGAGCTGGCCGAAGCATCCCGGTAATCTACGCAACTTCATACGCTTACGCGAAAGTATTGAGCTTTCAGGTGAACACCGGTGGCGAGGACTGAATCCAAGACCGACGCGGCGTCAGGCGTGGCTCGAGGCCTGCGCGAGAGCGCCCTGTGGGTATTCGGCGCGCTGGCGCTGATCCTGCTGGTGGCGCTTGCGAGCTATGACAGCGGCGACCGGGGGTTCTCCTCGACCGGGCAATCGGGACCGATCACCAACCTGATCGGCCCGTTCGGCGCCTGGCTGTCCGACGCGTTCTTCGTGCTTTTCGGCGGGCCCGCCTTCCTGTTCCCGGTGATGCTGGTATTCGCCGGTTGGACGTTGTTCCAGGAAAGACGCAGCGCCGAGCCCTTCGACCGGCGCACTTCGGCGCTGCGCGGCGCCGGTTTCGTACTGGCGCTTGCAAGCAGTTGTGGACTGGCGACGCTGCACTTCGACGCCGGGTCGTTGCCGTTCACAGCCGGCGGACAGGTGGGCTCGCTGGTCGGGAACGGCCTGGCGGCCGTCTCGAGCCCGCTCGGCGCGACACTGCTGCTGCTGGCCGTCTGGCTGGGGTCGGTGTCGCTATTCACCGGCATATCCTGGCTCGACGTGATGGACCGCATCGGCCATGGCGTGCTTGCCGCGATCGACTGGGCTAAGGAGCGCAGTTCCACGGCGCGCGACGTCAAGGCCGGGCGCGAGGTGAAGCAGGCCCGGCAGGGGATCGTCCGCGAGGAGCAGAAGAAGGCCGCGGAGCGCAAGCCGCCGAGGATCGAGGCTGTTGCGCCAAGGGTCGAGAAGAGCGAGCGCGTCGAGAAGGAAAAGCAGGTCTCGATGTTCGAGCGGCTGGGCTCGACGGAACTGCCGGAACTCTCGCTGCTCGACGACCCACCGGCGCGAAAGGGCGGCTATTCGCCGGAGGCGCTCGAGGCGATGTCGCGGCTCGTGGAACTGAAGCTGCGCGATTTCGGCGTCGAGGCCGAGGTGGTGGAAGTCCATCCCGGCCCGGTCATCACGCGATTCGAGCTGCGTCCTGCACCGGGCGTTAAGGTCGCCCAGATCTCGCACCTGGCGAAGGACCTCGCCCGTGCACTGTCCGCGGTCAGCGTGCGCGTCGTGGAGATCATTCCCGGCAAGTCCACCATGGGCCTCGAGATCCCCAACGAGACGCGCGAGATCGTCACGCTTGGCGAGATCGTCAAGTCGAAGGCCTATGACGACATGGGCTCTGCGCTCGCGCTGGTGCTCGGCAAGGACATCGGCGGGAACCCGATGGTCGCGGACCTGGCGCGCATGCCGCACCTGCTGGTTGGCGGTACGACCGGCTCGGGCAAGTCCACTGCGATCAATGCGATGGTGCTTTCGCTGCTCTACAAGTCGTCCGCCGAGCACGTGCGGATGATCATGATCGACCCGAAGATGCTGGAACTCTCGGTCTACGAGGGCATCCCACACCTGCTGGTGCCGGTCGTGACCGACATGAAGCAGGCGGCCAACGCGCTGCGCTGGTGCGTGGCCGAGATGGAGCGGCGCTACCAGCTGATGGCTGCCGCGGGCGTGCGCAACCTCGCCGGATTCAACCGCAAGGTGAAGGACCTCGCGGATGCCGGCAAGCCGATGCGCGATCCGCTCGAGCTGAAGCGGCTGCCACCCGGCGGCGACCCGGACATGGTCTCCATCGTCGAGCCGCTGCCGTTCATCGTCGTGGTGGTGGACGAACTTGCCGACCTGATGATGATCGTCGGCAAGAAGGTCGAGGAACTGATCGCGCGGCTGGCGCAGAAGGCGCGCGCGTCGGGCATACACCTGATCCTCGCGACGCAGCGACCGTCGGTGGACGTGATCACCGGCCTCATCAAGGCCAACATCCCGACGCGGATCGCGTTCCAGGTGTCGGCCAAGGTCGACTCGCGCACGATCCTCGACCAGAGTGGCGCCGAGGCGCTGCTGGGCCATGGCGACATGCTGTTCCTGCAGCCGGGCACATCGCTGCCGGTGCGCGTACACGGTGCCTTCGTGTCGGACGCCGAGGTGCACCGGGTCGTCGGTCGCCTCAAGGCCGCCGGCCCACCGTCCTACATGGACGAGATCCTCGACGGCCCGTCGGCACCGATTCCTGGCCTGCCGGGCGAATCGGGCGGCAACGGCGAGGACAGTGGTGACCCGGAGCAGGATCCGCTGTACGACGAGGCCGTGCGCATCGT
Source organism: uncultured Gammaproteobacteria bacterium (assembly GCA_963793005.1). Taxonomy (GTDB): domain Bacteria; phylum Pseudomonadota; class Gammaproteobacteria; order Steroidobacterales; family Steroidobacteraceae; genus RPQJ01. The sequence continues at coordinate 663,262 of CAWBYP010000002.1, read as the reverse complement.
GGTCGAAAGCCGCAGGGCATCGATCTCGGGCGTGCAGCGCAGGCTCAAGATCGGCTACAACCGCGCCGCGCGCATGATCGAGGCGATGGAGGCGGCCGGGCTGGTCGGCCCACTACAATCCAATGGCAGCCGTGAAGTGATTGCGCCACCTCCGCCGGAATCCGACTGAGCAGCTGCATGAGACCCAGAAACGCCCCCGGCATCCTGCTCACAGTCGCGCTGATGCTTGCCGCGGTGCCTGCCGTGGCCGCGGTCGAGGCCGACTCACTGGTGCGGGTCGAGGCGTGGCTAAAGTCCGTGCGCACGCTGTCGGCGGATTTCGTGCAGGTGGTGCGCAACCGCGACGGGCAGATCAGCAGCCGTGTGACCGGCACGCTGTCGTTGTCCCGGCCGGATCGCTTCCGCTGGGACTACCGTGATCCTTACGTGCAGGTGATCGTCGCCGACGGCCGCAAGCTCTGGCTGTACGACGCGGACCTCGAGCAGGTCACGGTGCGGCCGCTGGAATCAGGATTGGGATCGACGCCGGCCATGCTGCTGTCCGGGACGGGTTCGGTTGGCGAGAGTTTCAGCTCCGGGCCGGTTGAGCGAGACGGGGATTGGACCTGGTGCCGCCTCATCCCCCGGCAGCAGGGTTCGGACTTCGAAAGCGTGAGCCTGGGCTTCGATGATCGTGGCGGACTGGTTGCAATGCAGCTGCTGGACAAGCTCGGGCAGAGCACTGAGCTCAATTTCAGCGACGTAGCGCTGAACCAGAAGCTGGATCCTGCCTTGTTCCAGTTCACGCCGCCGAAGGGCGCTGACGTCATCGGCGACGCGAAGCCATAGCGGCGATGATCCCGTTGCGTTACCGGCGCCTGTGGCTCGCATTGAGCGTCGCTCTCGTGGGCGCGATCCTCTACTCCAGCCTGGCGCCCAGCCTTGCGCTGCCCGTTCCGGATGGATTCGACAAGGTCGAGCACTTCACCGCGTACTGCGGGCTCGCCCTGTGGTTTACGGGCCTGTATCCGCGTGCGCGTTACTGGCAGGTAGTCATCGGCCTGCTCGCGCTGGGCCTCGGTGTCGAGATCGCGCAGGGTGCAATGCAGCTCGGCCGCAGCGCCGAGGCTCTCGACATGGCTGCGAATGCGGCGGGCGTCGGCGCCGGCCTGCTGCTGGCGCTGGCGCTGACGGGGGGCTGGGCGCAACGGGTCGAGTCGTGGCTGGTCCGGAGTTGAAGCCTGCGCAGGAAGCGGGCTGGCGACCACTGGCCGACCGCATGCGGCCTGCGGTACTCGACGAATTCGTCGGGCAGGCGCACCTGCTTGCGCCCGGCAAGCCACTGCGGCGCATGCTGGAAGGACGCAGCCTGCATTCGATGCTGCTCTGGGGCCCGCCGGGCACCGGCAAGACGACGCTCGCGCGCCTCGTGGCACGCACCTGCGACGCGGAGTTCGTCGCGCTTTCCGCCGTGATGGCCGGTGTGAAGGACGTGCGTGCCGTGGTGGAGAAGGCGAGGGCCCTGAAGCAGGACTCGGGGCGGCAGACCGTGCTGTTCCTCGACGAGGTACATCGCTTCAACAAGTCGCAACAGGATGCGTTCCTGCCGTTCGTCGAAGACGGTACCGTCTGCTTCATCGGCGCGACGACCGAGAACCCCTCGTTCGAGATCAACAGCGCGTTGCTGTCGCGCGCCCGTGTGTACGTGCTTCGCTCGCTGTCGCACGACGACGTGAAGCAGGTGCTCGGGCGCGCGCTTGAGCGCGAGGCCGGCGATGGTGCCGGGCACGTCACCATAGACACTGACGCGATGGACACGCTGGCCAGGGCGGCCGATGGCGACGCGCGGCGGGCGCTCAACCTGCTCGAGATAGCTGTCGACCTGGCCCGGGTCGGCAGCGGCGTTGTCACCGAGGATATTGCCTCGGAGGTCTCGGCCGGCGGCTATCGGCGTTTCGACAAGAAGGGCGAGCAGTTCTACGACCAGATCTCGGCGCTGCACAAGGCGGTGCGGGGGACGGACCCCGACGCCGCGCTCTACTGGTTGTGCCGGATGCTGGATGGTGGCTGTGATCCCCGCTACATCGCGAGGCGTGTTCTGCGCATGGCATCCGAGGACATCGGCAACGCCGATCCGCGCGCGCTGGCGCTTGCGCTGCAGGCCAGCGAGACCTACGAGCGCCTGGGCAGTCCAGAGGGCGAGCTCGCGCTCGCGCAGGCGGTGGTGTTCATGGCCTGTGCCGCGAAGAGCAACGCGGTCTACGTCGCATTCGGCGCCGCGATGGCAGACGCGAAGGAGCACGGCACGCTCGACGTGCCGCTGCACCTGCGCAATGCGCCCACCGGGCTGATGAAGTCGCTCGGCTACGGCAAGGGCTACCGCTACGCGCACGACGAGCCCGACGCATACGCGGCGGGCGAGAATTACTTTCCGGAAGGAATGGAGCCGGCGCGCTACTACCAGCCGGTCGACCGCGGCCTCGAGATCAGGATCCGCGAGGCGCTTGAGCGGCGCCGGAAATAGGGGACATTCCCCTTTCTCGATCCCCCTGCATTGCCAGCAGGAGTCGAAGGCGGCGAAAAAGGAGAATGTCCCCTGTTTCTCGTACAATTCGCTCTCTTTGCCGTAGCCGCTCTGCCCAGGACGACCTGACCATGCTCGATGCCAAGCTGCTTCGTACGGACCCCGAGTCGGTCGCCCGGAACCTCGCGCGGCGCGGCTTCAAGCTGGACGTCGAGAGCCTCCGCGCGCTCGAAGAGCGTCGCAAAGTGGCCCAGGTGTCGGCGGACGAGACGCGCGCTGCACGTAATGCCCATGCCAAGAAGGTCGGCATGGCCAAGGGGAAGGGCGAGGAAATTTCCGGCCTGGTCGCGGAGGGCGACACGCTTGCTCGCCGGCTCGAGGGCCTGGAGAAGGAACAGGTCGCCGTCCAGGCGGAGTTCGACGAACTCGTGCTGGGCCTGCCGAACATGCTGCATGACAGCGTGCCGGACGGCCGGGACGAGACCGCGAACGTCGAGCTGCGCCGCTGGGGAACGCCGCGCGTGTTCGACTTCGAGCCGAAGGATCACGTCGCAATTGGCGAGCAGCTTGCGCTGGTCGATTTCGAGGCGGCCGGCAGGATTTCGGGCGCGAGGTTCGTGGTGCTGAAGGGCGGCGTAGCGCGGCTGCATCGCGCGCTGATCCAGTACATGCTGGACCTGCACACCGGCGAGCACGGCTACACTGAGGTCTACGCCCCGTACCTCGTTTCGCGGCAGGCGCTGGTCGGCACCGGACAGCTTCCAAAATTCGAGGCTGACCTGTTCCGGGTGGTCTCCGGCGAGCAGGAGCTGTTCCTGATTCCGACCGCCGAGGTGCCGGTCACCAACCTGGCGCGCGACTCGATCCTGGAGGCCGCGACGCTGCCACGGCGATACGTTGCGCACACGCCGTGCTTCCGTTCCGAGGCGGGCTCCTACGGCAAGGACACGCGCGGCATGATTCGCCAGCACCAGTTCGAGAAGGTCGAACTGGTGCAGATGGTGCGGCCCGAGGATTCGTACGCGGCGCTCGAGGAACTGACGGCCAGTGCCGAGAAGGTGCTGCAGGGATTGAACCTGCCATACCGGGTGATTGCGCTCTGCAGTGGCGACGTAGGCTTCGGCGGTGCGAAGACCTACGATCTTGAGGTGTGGCTGCCGGGCCAGCAGAAATATCGCGAGATATCATCGTGCAGCAACTGCGAGGCCTTCCAGGCCCGACGCATGCAGGCGAGGTGGCGCAACCCGGCCACAGGCAAGCCGGAACCGATTCACACGCTGAACGGATCGGGCGTCGCCGTGGGGCGCGCGCTGGTCGCGGTGCTGGAGAATTACCAGCAGGCAGACGGCAGCGTCGTCGTACCGGATGTGCTCAAGCGGTACATGGGCGGTGCCGAACTGATCAAGGGGTAAAGGCAGAGTCTGCAGTCGAGGGTTAAAGCAGGAGAGGTGGCAGAGCGGTTGAATGCACCGGTCTTGAAAACCGGCGAGGTGTCAAAGCCTCCGAGGGTTCGAATCCCTCCCTCTCCGCCATCAAAGACGCCCCTCGGGGCGTCTCTGATAGCTGGCGCGCAATCAGCGCATCTTCCACAGCAGCCCGATATCCACGCTGAGCGCAGGGTCATCGGCCTCGACCCTGTTCATTTCCAGCGTCAAGCCGAAATGACTCCAGTGCTGCCAGACGAGATCGATGCCCCAGACGAAGTCGCTGCCGTCTTGGCTCGACTTCGCGCTTCCGGAGCTCCCTGAGGCCAGCCTGGCAGTCTCATCCGAGTCCCAGAACATGATGCCCGCGCGAGCCCCGATCGAGAATTCGTCGGAAAAGGGCCAGCCCAGCCGTCCCTGCAGGGCACCGCCATGGGGGGCGGCTGGAAACACGGCCGACACGGCATCGGCAAGGTCGTCGGGGTTGAACGAGTCCGCCTCAATGCGGCCGGTAATCTCGCCGAAGTCGTAGTAAGCGGCTTCGATGCCGACGTAGCGATTGAACGCGTAGCCGATCCTCGCGTGCCAGCTCATGTCCGAGTCATCGAGCTTGATCGACGTAATCGTATCCCCGGTCATCGATTCGAGCTGGCGCTTGAGCGCCCCCGAGTCGACCGATACCGATCCCTGCCCGAGTCCAGCGGCGGCATAGAAGCCCTGGGCCTCGGCCTGTGGTACGGGCAGCAGCACCGCTGCGACCAGCAGGGCACCCATTGCCTGAGTCACCGCGCGACGGCGAAGCACCAGCGGGCATGCCAGGCACAAGAGAAGCCACCAGTCGACCGCACCGCCGCCGCCCTTGGACTTGACGACCGTGCCGACCGTGCCGACTTCGGTCGTCACTGCGAACGGCTTGCTGACGCCCCCGATCGTGGTGGTCGCGGTGACGGTGGAGTTGTAGGCGGCCGACGAGGTCACGCGGACCTGTACCGTGGCGCCGGCGTTGACCGTCCCCGCCGCGGACGTGAACGCACCACCGTTCACCGAGTACTCGCCGCCCACGATGCTGATCCCGGCCGGTGCGTTGATCCCGGCCACCGTAATCGTGTTGGACGAGACGACCGAGCCGCGTGGAACGCCGGCCTGGCTCACGAAGGTGAAATCATCGGGGGTCGTATCCTGCCCTATCGTAGTGCTCGTGAACGTGTCGGAGACGCCGCCGATCGCGAGGGTCGTATTGGTGGCCGTACTGAAACTCGCGGACGAGGTATGCCGGACCCGAACCGTATTGCCGCCGGCCACGGTGGCTGCGGCCGCCGTGAACGCGCCGCCGTCGATGGAATACTCGCCCCCCGAGACGGTGATGGCCGCCGGCGTATTGATGCCCGTCACCGTGATCGCATTCGAGGTCACGACGCTGCTCGGCGCGACGCCCGCCTGGTCGACGAAGGCAAATGCATCCGGCGTGCTGTCGGCGGCGACGGTCAAGCTCGAGAAGGTATCGGTGACGCCGCCGATCGTGAGGCTGGTATTGACCGTTGCGGCGAAGCCGGCCGCCGAAACGTGCCGCACTCGTACCGTGGCGCCGTTTGCCACGGTGCTGGCTGTTGCGCTGAACGCTCCCCCATTCACCGAGTACTCGCCGCCGGTCACGCTGATCGCGGCCGCCGTGTTGATGCCACTGACCGTGATTGCATTCGACACGACGATGGTCGCCACTGGCACGTTGACCTGGTCGACAAAGGCAAATGCGTCGGGCGTCGTGTCCGCCACCAGTGTGGTGCTGCTGAACGTGTCCGCGATGCCGCCTATCGTGAGAGTCGTGCTGACGGTCGAGTTGAAGCCGGCTGCGGAAGTGTGCCGCACCCGCACCGTATTGCCGTTCGATATCGTCCCGGCCGCGCTGGTGAAGGGCCCTGCATTGATCGAGTACTCGCCGCCGGCCACGCTGATCGGCGCCGCGGTATTGATGCCGCCCACGGCAACGCTGTTGGAGACGATGACGGTGCTCAGGGCTACGCCGGTCTGGTCGGCGAAGCTGAAGGCATCCGGCGTGGTGTCCGGCACCAGAGTCGTGCTGGTGAAGGTGTCGGACACCCCGCCGACGGTCAGCGTCGTGTTGGTGGCCGTGCCACCGCTTGCTGAAGACGTGTGACGCACCTGCACCGTGTCGCCATTGCTGACCGTGCCGGCGGTCGCCGTGAAGGCTCCCAGGTTGATGCGGTACTCGCCGCCGGTCACGCTGATCGCCGCCGCGGTATTGATGCCGCCGATGGTTACGCTGTTCGAGACGATGACGGTGCTTAAGGCGATGTCGGTCTGGTCCGTGAAGCTGAACGCGTCCGGCGTGGTGTCCGGCACCAGCGTCGTGCTGGTGAAGGTGTCGGACACGCCGCCGACGGTCAGGGTCGTGTTGGTGGCCGTGCCGCCGGTTGCCGCGGACGTGTGTCGGACCATGACGCTGTTGCCGTTCGAGATCGTGGACGACACGCTGGTGAAGGGTCCGGAATTGATCGAGTATTCGCCGCCGGTCACGCTGATCGCCGCGGCCGTATTGATGCCGCTGATGGTTACGCTGTTCGAGACGATGACGGTGCCCAGGGCGACGTCGGCCTGGTCCGTGAAGCTGAACGCGTCCGGCGTCGTGTCGGGCACCAGCGTCGTGCTGGTGAAGGTGTCGGACACGCCGCCGACGGTCAGGGTCGTGTTGGTGGCCGTGCCGCCGGTCGCCGCGGACGTGTGCCGGACCACGACGGTGTTGCCGCTCGATATCGTCCCTGCTGCCGCGGTGAATGTACCCGCATTGATCGAGTACTCGCCTCCGGTCACGGAGATCGCCGTCGTCGTATTGATTCCGGCGATTGCGACGACGTTCGAGACGATGACGGTGTTCAAGGGCACGCCGGACTGGTCGGTGAAGCTGAACGCATCCGGCGTCGTGTCTGCCGCCAGCGTCGTGCTGGTGAACGTGTCGGACACGCCGCCGACGGTCAACGTGGTGTTCGTTGCCGTGCTGAACGACGCGGACGACGTGTGTCGTACGGCAACGGTGTTGCCGCTTGAGATCGTTCCCGCTGTCGAGGTGAAAGCCCCGCCATTGATCGAGTACTCGCCACCCGTGACCGAAATCGCCGCCGCGGCGTTGATTCCGGAGATCGCAATCGTGTTTGAGACGATGACGGTGCTCCGGGCGACATCGACCTGGTCGGTAAAGCTGAAGGCATCAGGCGTGGTGTCCGGCACCAGCGTCGTGCTGGTGAACGTGTCTGAGATGCCGCCGACGGTCAGCGTGGTGTTGGTGGCGGTGCCGCCGCTTGCCGCGGAGGTGTGGCGCACCTGCACCGTGGCGCCATTGCTGATCGTGCCGGGGGCCGTCGTGAATGCCCCGGCGTTGATGCGGTATTCGCCACCGGTCACCGAGATCGGTGCGGCGGCCCCGAGTCCGTTGATGGCGACGACGTTCGACGTGACGACTGTCGACAGCGGCACGTTGATCTGGTCCGTGAAGGTGAATGCGTCGGGAATCGTGTCCACGCCGAGCAGGTCGGTGGAGATCCGGGTCACGAAGGCATCCCGGACGCCGCTGCGGCTGGGCTGGGCGCCGCCCGCCGCAAAGGGCAGATTTGTCGATTGCGTGATTCCGGCGACATAGACGTCGCCACCGTTCAGTGCAATCTCCGCGATTCCGTCGTCGCCCGTGCCGCCGAAGTACGTGGCCTGGTTGACCGCGGTCAGCCCTAGGTTGAGTCGCGCCACGAAGCCGTCGAGAGGCGAGCCGCCGGCATGCGTCGCCTGGGCACCGTCGGCGGTGCCGGGCATGGGTGGCGGCGCGCCGAGGGGGAATCCGGCATTTCCGCCGATGAAGACCTCGGTGCCGGTCAGCGCGATCGTGTTGGCCGCGACTCCGCCGCCGAAGTTTTCTGCGGCGATGCCGTAGTAGGTCGCACGATCGAGCGTGGTGAGGTCGCTGCTGAAGCGGGCAACGAACGCATCCGCGTAGCTCGTCGGGGCCGGCTTTGCGGGAATTGCTGCGCCGGTCGTGCCTGGCAGGTCGTTTGACTGAGTGTAGCCGGTGATGAACACACTGGAATCGTTCACGGCCATGTCGTTGACCAGATCGAGACCGGTGCCGCCAAAGAATGTTGAACGTGTGATGCTGGTCAGCGAAGGATTGAACAGCGCGATGAAGCCATCGCAGAAGAAGGAGGCGCATGCCGTCCGGGCCGGCTGTGCGCCGCCCGAACTCCCTGGCAAGGTCGCGGACGTGGCACGTCCTGCAATGTAGACGCCACCCGTGCCGACGGCGATTGCCGTGACATGTTCGCCCGTTCCCGATTCGTTGCCGCCATTGCCGAAGAACGTGGACTGGGTCAGCGCTGTCAGGCCGGCATTGAGCAGCGAGACATACGAACATGCGGGTGGACCGGGCGGGAACGCCAGTGGCGGGCAGCTGGCCTGGGCGCCGCCGGTCGTGCCCTGCAACAGCGATACGTACGCGAGGCCACCAATGTATACGCCACTGGCGGTCAGTGCCATGTCCGTGATGTTGCCGCCGGACCAGAAAGTGCCGGCCGGCACCGCCGTGAGCGCGCGATTCAGCCTGAGCACATAGGCATTGCCGGTGCGGGTTGGTTCAAGGCCGCCGGCCACGCCCGGGAGTGTCGTCGCGTTGGTTTCGCCGGCGATGTAGACGCCCGTGGCGTCGACCTCGATTGCGCTGACATGGGTCTCGATTCCAGCGAAGTCGTTGTCCCCGATGTAGGTTGCCTGCACCAGCGTCTGCAGGTTCAGGCTCAGTCTTGCGACAAATGCGTCCTGCCCGCCGAGCAGGGTCGGTTGCGCCCCGCCCGTCGTGCCGGGAAAGTCCGCGGAAGGCGTCGAGGATGCAACGTAGACGTCCGAATCGATCACCGCGATTGGGACAGCCGGGTCTGCGACGGCCGACGAAACGTCTCCGCGGCCTTCGGCGCCGCTGCCGCCGAGGTAGCTGGTCTGCAGGATCGGATCGATGACGACCGGGTGGGCCGGATTGTGCGCGCCGAGCTTGAAACCGTAGTTCGGTCCGTGGGTCGCATAGGACACGCGCACCGGGCGTCGATCCCCGTCGATGTCCTGCCATGCCACCGGCGCGGTCATCTCGACCGGGCCAGCCAGCGTATCGATGCGCAGGGCACCGTTGGCCGTCGGCGCGAGGGATGTCGCGCCAGCGATGCGTACGCGAATTGATCCGGCGTCGGCTCCAGGCGCCACGGTGAACAGTTTTTCGGTGCTCGTGCCGTGCGCGGCGAGTGCGACCCGGATGCCTGGCCAGACTTCGCCGAGTTGCACGGATCGATAGGTGGCAAGGCCGGTACGCCATCGCGTGGAATCCTTGCCATGGAAATCGCTGACACGCGCTTCGGCGACAGAGCCGCGAGAAACACTGGTGCTGCCACGTACGAACGATTCCGTCAGCACCGCCTGGCGCGCAGCGCCCTGCGGGTCCCGCGTGGGCAGCTTGTGCACGATGCGGCCGTCGCGAAGGACGTAGGTGACGCCACGCAGCGTCCGCGCATAGAAGCGGACGCGCGAGTCGAGCTGACCGGTATTTTCGACGAACGGGATCGAGAGCGTGGCCAGCGAGGCCTGTAGCGACGTCGCGCCGGGAATCGCGGACGCGGGCGGCTGCGGAGCTTCGGGGCGAGGTACGGATGCTCGCGCGGGTAACGGGTCGCTGGCCGCTCCCAGCAACAGCAATGTCGCTGCAGCCATGGTTGTGAAGACGCCACGCCCAACCAACGCCATGTTGCCAGACATAGTCAGCTCCCCCGATGCTTGTTCGGATGCTCCCTTCCGGTCCACCGCGCCCGCTTTTTTTCCGCAGGTTATTCGGTGAATTCTTTCAATCGAATGCGCCATGAATTGAGTCCCGTCAATACGTAGTTACCGTGGCACGAATTAAGAGAGTCGCGGATCGGTGGCCTGTCCGGGATCCGGCAGGACGCCTGGCAGTCACACCCGCGAGGCGCGCAGTGGCAACATCGGTCGACCACCGTGCCGGTGGCATGACGCGCCGGCCAGTGAGCGCACGGGGGATCGAATGACCAAAGGCGAATGCAATTGCGGGGCGGTCCGGTTCGAGATCGACGCGGATCTTTCAAGCGTATACGTGTGCCATTGCTCGATCTGTCGCAGGTCCACCGGGAGCAACGGCATCGCGGTGGTCGTCGTGCCCAACGAGCAGTTCCGGTGGCTTAGTGGCCGGGAGCACATCGCGAAGTGGGAGAAGCCGAACACGGCCTGGCAGACCTGGTTCTGCACGGTCTGCGGCTCTCCCGTGCCCGGCGAGAACGATCCGACCAGGATGTTCGTGCCGGCAGGTTCAATCACCCAGGGCGGTGACGCGCTCAAGGTCGCCCACCACATCTGGGTGGGCTCGAAGGCCGTCTGGGACGAAATCGGCGACGACGGCAGGCAGCACCCCGAGGAGTTGCGCGCCTAGAACGCGATCAGTTCGTAACCCTCGGACTGCAGGACAACAAGCGCGGTCATCGCAGACAAGGCGATCTCCACCCCGGGTGCCAGTTCCTGCCGCGAAAATCCCCGGTGCGCGGCGGTCTGTCCGCAAAGGATGACGCGGACCCCCTTTGCCTGTAGCGCCGCGAGCAGCGGCGCATTTGGATTGTCGACGCCCAATCGTGCTTTGTACGCTGCATTCGACAGCATGTCCTTGCTGGCCGCGCCGTGGACGACCAGCGCCAGTTTCACCTGATCCGATTTGACGCCCGGCGCGCGCCTGCATGTTCAGGAATCGGGCGAGACTCTCGATGCGCGGGTTCAGCTGGTCCGCCACCTCCGGGGACTGGGCGACATCGAACACGGCCCGGTAGGTCATGCTGGTCGGCGTGACGAAGTCGGGCGTGTCCACGCCGTAGACGGGCCCGAACTGTTCGACCACGGGTCCGGTGTGCGCCGATTCCGCGTCCGCCGCACCAACCGCAGTTGCGGTCAAGGTGAGCATGGCGCCGCAGTAGAGCGCGTATGCAGTCATCTTCAAGTCACACCCCCATTGCCGCCTCTCGGGCTGGTACCCCCGCGCACAGTCTGCAACGCGAATGCGGCCGACGTGACCAGCACCCAGCAGGAAGGCCTGTGCGTGAGATCCCCAGGTCCCTACCATCTCGCGAGCCCCGACAGTTGATACGTGTATTGCAGCGTAGCAGTCAGAACCCGTGCTGTACGGCAAAATAGAACGTGGCGTCGGGGGACGCGTTCACCTGGATGTCTTCGTTCATGCCGAGGTCGAATCGCCAGCCTCCAGGGGTGCGCCAGGTGCCGCCGTAACTCAACACCACCGCATCACCCGACAGGCCGCTGATCGACGTGTCGAAGATGCGCGAATTGGCATAGAACTGCACGGTCAGGTCGAGGCTGCGCCAGGCATTCCATGAAACGCCGGCGAGCCCGGCCCACGCGAAGCTCTCCTGGTATTGCGCAAGGATGTCTCCCTTGCCGAGCCAGACCGCGTCGACCTGCCCGAAGACCTGCCAGTGCTCCGCCAGCTGGGTCTGGCCAGCCACGCTCAATGCGACGTCAACCGCTCCGCTGCCGAGCAGGTCGCTCGAACTGCCGACTGGAACGTCGACCGTCAGCCAGCTGGAGAGTGCGCCCCGCTCGGTGGCCTTGAGCTGGTAACCGAGCGCGACCGGTACGTCAGCAATGCCGGAGGCGCTGTCATCTACCTGGAGTTCGATTGTGTCGCCCTGCTGGTATTCGATCAGCAGCCGGTCTTTCGGCATCCGGTCGCGCACGCCGTTCGACAGCCCGAACAGGTCGTGCCAGTTCTCGATCAGGCCGTCGAGCGTGCCGCCGCTCAGGTGACGCCAGGGAACCTCCACCAGTGCTGCCCAGTTCGCACCGAGCGCGTATTCCAGCCGCAGGCGGATATCCTGGGTTTCGGCGTCGAGAGTGAAATTGTGCGAACCCGAGATGTCATCGTCAGCCGAGTTGGACCAGTTGATGTCCAGCGTCGCGCGCCCCGAGTCGGCGGCCGGCAGCCGGGCCGGCAGGGGATTCGGCAGCCCGTAAGGCAGCACCAGCGGGTTCTGGTTGCGCGTCAGCAGTGGCTCGGCCGCCACCGACGCCGGGACCAGCATGGCCAGCGAGCATAGCGCGGCGGCAATGGCACCAGGGCTGGAGAGCATCCGGGGGCGGTGGCTGGCAGGCACTTAGTTGCGCTCCTGGCGAGGGGCAGCGATGGTCACGGAGTCTAGGGTACTGCCACGAACGGGGCATCTCGGCTTCCCCGGATGCGGGATGTGACCCTCGGGCCCGCGCGGTTCGTTCGGTATCTGTGGTCCAAAGGGCATGCGAGGCTCTTCGTCCGGGACTACGATTATGGCCCTGTCCGAATTCAAACTGACGGTTCGCTGCCATGATCATCGATGCCTGGGCACAGCACCCGACCGCCCGCCACCTGAACCAGCCCATGTTTGAGTCGTTGCGGCGCTGGGCGCGTGCCGAGCAGCGCAACGCGCCTGCTGCCGATGAGTGGCCCGTGGCGCTCACTGTCGCGAGCATGGATGAGGCCGGGATCGCAAAAAGCCTGATCAGCGCGTGGGAGGGTCCGCAGGGCTCGCTGATCTCGAACGACGAAGTCGCGGGATTCGTTGACCAGGCGCCCGACCGCCTGGTCGGCGTCGGCTCGGTGAATATCCGCCGGCCCATGGATGCCGTGCGCGAGATCCGCCGCTGCGTGCGCGAGTTGGGCTTCAAGGGCATCCGGGTCCTGCCGTGGCTGTGGGAACTGCCGCCCACGCACGCACGTTTTTATCCCGTCTACGCCGAGTGCTGTGAACTCGGGGTGCCATTCTGCACGCAGGTCGGTCACACGGGCCCGTTGATGCCCTCCGAGGTGGGCCGTCCGATTCCGTACATCGACCAGGTGGCGATCGATTTTCCGGAACTGGTCATCGTCTGCGGGCACATCGGCTATCCGTGGACCGAGGAGATGATCGCAGTCGCGACCAAGCATCGAAACGTATACATCGACACGTCGGCGTACACGGTGCGGCGTTATCCGCCGGCGCTGGTCGCGTATGCCAGGGCCCATGGCCGGGACAAGGTGATGTTCGGCTCGAACTGGCCGATGATCGCGCCAGCCAAGGCGCTCGAGGGGCTCGACGAACTCGGGCTCGATGAAAAGACGCGGGCAGCGTTCCTGTCCGGAAACGCCGCCCGTGTGTTCAGCTTGTAGTCGCCGGGTGGCGACTCACTGCATCTCGATCTGGCCTCGGATCTCGCCTGTGCGATAGTTGCCGGGGCCAGGCTTCGGCGGATTCACGCCGTCGTTGGTGTGGATGTTGACGTAGGCCTGGCCGTCGCGCAGTTCGTACACCAGGTCCGACAGCTGAGAGCCGAGCATTGGTCCGATCAGGTCTGCGGCGGTGATCGTGCCCTCGGCCAGCACGCCCGTAAACGTGCCTTTCTTCGCGGTTGCGCCGCGCACCGGGAACAGCTTCACGACGCCGGGTCCGTTCGTGGATGGTCCGCCGAGATGCAACTCGCAGCTGTACGCGTTCCGCAGGTCGGTAACGCTGAGCGTGTACGAAATCTTCTTTTCACCACTGTGCACGGTGAGCTTGAACTCGCCAGTGGCTTTTGTATCGGTCGCGTCAGGCAAATGCGCTGCGCCGCTCAAGTTCGCGGTGAAATGCAGTTCCTCGGTGAGGGCAGGCGCTGCGGCCATGGCGAGTGCGGCTGCCGCCATGGCTGCCCAGTTACGTCTTTTCGTCGGCATGGTCATGACCTCGAGAAGGCTGGTTCAATAGTCCGGCTGGAGCGCGTCCTGCCGGATATCACTTCTCAGATAGGCCCCGCCGGTTCAAACGGAAATACGTACTTTCGGAAACAACCTGCGCGAGGGCGCGTCCGGATCCTCAGTTACCGGCAACCGGTCCTGCGTACAGGTCGATTACGCGGTCGAGCGCCGCCCGGCACACGCTGCAGAACGGCACCTCGTCGCGCGTGAACATCACGCAGTCGATCTGCGGACGATAGTAGGCGAGGGCGTCGTAATTGGCGCCCTGGAAAGCTCCGACCTGGTCGGCATGGCGAGCTGCGTCGAGCAGGCGCGTCGTGTATGCCTGTTCCTCGCGAAACAGCGCTGACATCTCACTTTCCGGTCGACCCTCGGCACGAATCTGCTTGCGGCGCGCCTGGAAATCGCGCTGGCGGTCCTCGAATTCCTTCTTGGGCCAGGGCGTCGGCAGCGGCGTGTCCTTTGCCACGAGTGCACGCCACTTCAGCTGCCCGGGATCAAGCATCGCGGTGACGTTCGGCTGCCAGGGCTCGACGATACTGCTGGCCGGCTCGTAGGCCACGGGCGAGGTGTAGTACTCGTCGGCAAGCGCGGCGAAGTGGTGGCCGAACTCGTGCACGAAGACGTAGTCGGCCCAGTCGCTGTCAACCGCGACCGTGGACATGTCGCCGAATATTCCGCCGCCGCCGTAGGTCTCTCCATTCGCCAGGATGGTCAGGAATTCATAGGGCGCCCACGCTGCCACGTCACGAAGATCACGGTCGTCGAACGTCAGCACGTAGCGCTCCGAGCCGAACGCGTCGTAGGTTGCGCCGACCGGTGTGCGGCGATAGATGCCGGTGGATGGACGAGAAATTCCGGATTCCGCGGCCGGCGGACACAGGCCCCAGACGTTGAAGTCCTGGCGCCTGGACTTGAACGGCTCGTGGCGGAACAGCGCCGCCACCAGCCGCTCGGCGTCGGGACGAAATTTCTGCGCGCACTCGGCAGCGGTGTAGCCGTCGCCGACCAGAAGCACGTCCACCTTGTCGGGTGGGGCGCCGTTGTGCTCGATCTCGAGCAACTGCTGCCTGGCGGGGGGTGCGCGGTCGATGAAGGGGTCGGCCGGGTCGATCGCCAACTGCCAGACGGCCACGAAGGCCTGCTGTGCATTTCGCTCCTGCAGCGTGATCGTCACCGGGCCGGCAGGCGCGGGGAATCGCAGCGAATCCTCGAAGGTCCGGTGCATCGTGCCGGCCTCGGCGGTCGTGGCCCACTCGGCGTAGATCGAGTCGAAGGCGCGCGAATAAAGTAGCGTGCCGGCCGCGTCGCGGACCTCGAAACGGTAGGTGCCGAGATTGGTGTCGTCCACGGCGCGCCCGAGGCTGCCGGGCCACGGCAGCGGCTCGATGACGATCCGGCCCACGGAATAGATCTCGGCGCCCTGGCCCCCGGTATGGAAGTAATCAACGCGCATGGTTGCGGGTTGCTCGGCGCCCGCTGCGGGCATCGCGGCCACAGCCAGGGCTGCCGTCGCCAGCACCAGCGCCACGCGCCGGATCACTTACGACCCCTCTGCGCTGTGTTTCGCCGCTTTGCGGTCGCGGGGGAACTGGCCGCGCGCGATTTCGCAGTCTTGCGGCTCGGCCTTTTCTTCACGTCCATACGCGCGAGCGCCTTGTGTTCTCGCGTCTGGATGTCGGTTTCGACCTGTCGCAGCTGGGTGACGAACAGTTGCGCCGCACGCGACAGCGTGCGCTTGCGTGGATAGAAGAGCCCGTAGCTCAGGTGCAGCCATGGTGCATCGAATGGCACCAGCGCGACTTTCCCGGCCCGCAGCTCCGCCTCGATTGCGGTGAGCGGCGCCAGTCCGATCGCATCCCCGGCCAGTACCGCCGCCTTCACGGTGGAGAAGCAATCGAGCATCAGGCTGGGCGTCAGGTCGCCCGTCTCGCGCTCGACCTTCGCGTTCGGCATGGCACGACCGATGTGCATCGCGATTCGGTGTGGAACGCGCGAGGCAGCAAGCGGAAAGACCAGCAGTGTTTCGAGCGAATGCTCCCGGGTTGCCGTCAGCGGGTGTCCCGGACGGGTGAAGAAGAACACGCGGTGTTCCGCCACGGGTTCGATGGCGAGCCGGGTCGGGTGGCGCTCGGCGGTGGTCGTATCGGCAATTGCGAATTCGATCTTGCCGGCCATCACGGACCGGGCGAGCTCGTCGAAGTTCGCGGTCACCGTGTGCACCCGCAGTCGGGAATTGGCGGTTGCCATGCGTCCGAGCGCAATGCCGAGCGGCAGTTCCGCGGCGAACATGTCTGTGCCAAAGACGATCTCGGGCGCCTGCAGGCCGGCCAGTTCCTCGAGGTCCCGGGTGAAATCGCGGGCCTGGGTGAATATCCGGCTCGCGTGGTCGATCATCAGGCGGCCGGCCTCGCCGGGCTTCAGCGCCTTCGCGGCGGTATTGATCAGCTTGGTGCCAACCACCGACTCGAGCGATCCGACGCGCTTCAGGAGCGTGTCCGGCGACAGGCCGAGGGCTTTTGCCGCACGCGTGATGTCACGGGACGGCAAAAGCTTGACGATGTCGAGCAGGCTGGGAGTCTTCACCATATTCTCCAGGCTCAAGCGGGTACGTCGATCAAAGGTACACCCATCCGGTCGGGCTGGGTTCCGGCCCCCGCACTTTACGGCCTCTCGGCCGGCTCGTGCAGCCGGTATCATGCCTACCCATGTCTTCAAGACTCATCGTCAGGCGCGACCTCGATTTCCTGCTGCACGAATGGCTCGGCGTGGAGTCGCTCAACAAGCGGCCGCGATACGCTGACCACTCGCGCGAAACCTTCGACGCGGCCCTGGAGACGGCGGAGCGCATAGCGACCGAGGAATTCCTGCCGCATCGGCGCCGCGGCGATGTCGAGGAGCCCGAGTTCGACGGGGGCCGCGTGCGCCTTATCCCGGAGGTGCGCCAGTCGTTCGAGGCATTCGCGGCGGCCGGCCTGCTGGCGGCTTCGCAGGACTATGAGTACGGCGGCATGCAGCTGCCGGAAGTGGTGGACAAGGCGTGCTTCGCGTATTTCCTGGCTGCGAACGCGGGGAGCGCGGGCTACGCACTGTTGACGGCGGCCAACGCCAACCTGCTGCTGGCGCACGGATCCACTGCCCAGGTCGATGCCTTTGCCAGGCCCCAGCTCGCCGGCCGTTTCACCGGCACGATGTGCCTGTCCGAGCCGCAGGCAGGCTCCTCGCTGGCGGACGTCGCGACTCGCGCCGAAGCGGACGGTGACTCGCCTTTCGGTCCCCGCTACCGGCTCACCGGCAACAAGATGTGGATCTCGGCGGGAGAGCACGAGATCGCCGAGAACATCGTGCACCTGGTGCTGGCGAGGGTCGCAGGGGCTCCGGCCGGCGTGAAGGGAATATCGCTGTTCATCGTGCCGCGTTGCCTGGTTGCTGCCGATGGCACGACTGGAGAGCGCAACGACGTGACGCTTGCGGGGCTGAACCACAAGATGGGCAGTCGCGGCACCGTCAATACGCTGCTCAATTTCGGCGAGGGGCGGTATCGACCGGAAGGTAAGGCCGGGGCGATCGGCTACCTGGTGGGCGAGCCGAATCGCGGGCTCGCGTGCATGTTCCACATGATGAACGAGGCGCGTATCGGGGTCGGGCTGGGCGCAGTGGCGCTCGGTTATGCCGGCTACCTCGAGTCTCTCGAGTACGCACGCAACCGGCCCCAGGGCCGCCCGCTGGGCGCGAAGGACCCGGCGACGCCGCAGGTGCCGATCGTGGCGCACGCGGACGTGCGCAGGATGCTGCTGGCACAGAAGGCCTACGTCGAAGGCGGTCTCGCGTTCAGCCTGTACTGTGCCCGGCTGGTCGATGAGCAGAAGACGGCCGAGTCGCCCGCGGCACGCGAGCGCGCGGGACTGCTGCTCGAGATCCTGACGCCGGTGGCGAAGTCATGGCCCTCGCAGTGGTGCCTGGCGGCCAACGACCTCGCGATCCAGGTCCATGGTGGCTACGGCTACACGCGGGACTATCCGGTCGAGCAGCTCTACCGGGACAACCGCTTGAACTCGATTCACGAGGGCACGCACGGCATCCAGGCCCTCGACCTGCTCGCGCGCAAGGTGACGATGGAAGGAGGCCGCGCACTCTCGCTGCTGGGCGAGGAGATGGCTCGCTGCGTCGCGCGCGCGCGCGCGACGGGCGAAGAAGCGCTGTGCGAATATGCCGATTCGCTCGAGCGCGCGGCGCTGCGTGCCGTCGAGACCACTCGTGTGTTGCACGGCAGCGGCGACGCCGCCCGCACGCTCGCGAATGCAACCGTGTACCTGGAGGCTTTCGGCCACGTGGTCCTGGCCTGGATCTGGCTCGAACAGGCGCTGGCTGCGCATGGCAAGGCTGGCGACTTCTACGACGGAAAGCGACAGGCCTGCCGATATTTCTACCGCTGGGAACTGCCGCGCACCGGCCCGCAGTTCGACCTGCTCGAGAGTCTCGACGACACGACTCTCGGCATGCGTGATCAGTGCTTCTAGGCGGAGGCGCGGGCACAGTGGCTAGAACAATCTTCATCACGGGTGCGTCTTCGGGCATCGGTGAGGCGCTTGCCGCGGAATTCGCCCGGCGTGGCTACGACGTGGCGATCGCCGCAAGGCGAGCCGAGCGGCTCGAGGCATTGGCCGGGCGCCTGCGCAGCCTCGGGGCCGCCCGCGTATTGCCTGTCGCACTCGACGTCACCGACTTCGACGGCATTGCCGGGGCGCTTGCCCGGGCGGTCGCGGAGTTCGGTCGAATCGACGTCGTGGTCGTGAATGCGGGTGTGGCCTACACCCTGCCGGCAGGCAAGGGCAGTTTCGACCTCGTGAAGCGCACGCTCGACACCGACCTGACCGGGGCGATCGCCACGATAGAACAGGCGCTGCCGATCCTGCGCGCGCAGGGAGGCGGACAGGTCGTCGCGATAACCTCGATCGCCGGATCGCGCGGCATGCCATACCTGGGTGCGTACTCCGCCGCCAAGGCAGGGCTGCATCGCTACCTGCAGGCACTGCAGGCCGAAGTGCATCGCGAACCAATCGTCATTACCGAGCTTGCCCCGGGCTACATCGATACCGACATGAACCGCGACATGCCGAGTCGCCCGTTCGTGATCCCGGTGGAGAAGGGCGCCGCGATCATGGCGAGACTGATCGAGCGCGGAGTGGCGCACAGCTACGTGCCCTGGTGGCCCTGGGCGCTGGTCGCACCGCTGCTCAAGATCGTGCCCGTTGCCTGGCTGGCGCCGCGGCGCAGGAGCCGGAAGTGACGATTCGAAGACCGGGCGCTGCGAGGAGTGTGTGATGAGTGAATTGATTCCAGGCACGCGGCCGGTGGCCCCGCAGCACGAATTCGACACCGCGCGGCTGGCCGCGTGGCTCGTCGCGAACGTAGCGCCGCTCGCCGGCCCGCTCGAGGTCGTGCAGTTCAAGGGCGGCCAGTCGAATCCGACCTACCTGCTCAGCGCCGGCGAGCAGCGCTACGTGCTGCGTCGCAAGCCTCCCGGCAAGCTGCTGCAGTCCGCGCATGCGGTGGATCGCGAATTCCGCGTGATCGAGGCGCTGGCCCGCACCGGCGTACCGGTCGCCCGTGCGCTGGCGCTGTGCGAGGACGAGGCGGTCATCGGCACGGCCTTCTATGTCATGGAATACGTGACCGGGCGCATCCTGTGGGACCCCGCGCTGCCGGGAATGGGCCCAGCGGAGCGCTCCGCCATCCACGACGAGATGAACCGCGTCATCTCCGCGCTTCACACCGTCGATCCGGTCGCGGTCGGCCTCGACGGCTTCGGCAAGACGGGCGAGTACATCGCCCGGCAGGTAGCGCGCTGGAGCAGGCAGTACCAGGCATCGGAAACGGAGAAGATCGAGGCGATGGACAAGCTGATCGCCTGGCTGCCAGGGAACATTCCCGAGGGTGACGAGACCCGGATCGTGCACGGCGACTATCGAATCGACAACGTGATCTTCGATCCGGCCGAACCGCGTGTCCTGGCCGTGATCGACTGGGAACTCTCGACGCTCGGCCATCCGCTCGCGGATTTCGCCTATCACTGCATGGCCTGGCGCATTCCGCCAGGTATTTTCCGTGGGCTGGCAGGTCTCGACTTCGACGCGCTCGGGATACCGGACGAGCGCTCCTACGTGGCTGCGTATTGTCGCCGTACCGGGCGCGAGGCCATCGCCGATCGCGACTGGGAATACTACATGGCGTACAACATGTTCCGGATCGCCGCGATCGCGCAGGGCGTGATGGCGCGTGCGCTGCAGGGTAATGCCTCCAGTGCCGAGGCGCTGGAGACCGGACGCAAGGCTCGCCCGCTGGCGGAACTGGCATGGAGCCAGGTCGAGCGGCTCAAACTTTCCTGAGGAGGCGACAATGGATTTCGAATATTCCCCCAAGGTGCAGGAACTGCAGCGACGCGTGGCCGCGTTCATGGACGAGCACGTCTACCCGAACGAGGGTCGTTTCCACGACGAGATCGAGCAGAACCGGCGCAAGGGCAATGCCTGGGTGCCGACCGTCGTCGTCGAAGAACTGAAGAAGAAGGCACGCGCGGCGGGGCTGTGGAACCTCTGGCTGCCGGAGTCGGAGCTTGGCGCCGGCCTGGCCAACCTCGAGTACGCGCCGCTCTGCGAAATCATGGGCCGCTCGCACCTGGGCCCGGAGGCATTCAACTGCTCCGCACCTGACACCGGCAACATGGAGGTGCTGGTTCGCTACGGAAACGAGCAGCAGAAGCGGCAGTGGCTTGCTCCGCTGCTCGAAGGAGAGATCCGCTCGGGCTTTGCGATGACCGAGCCGGCGGTCGCCTCGTCGGACGCGACCAACATCGCGGCCCGTATCGAACGCGACGGCGATCATTTCGTGATCAATGGCCGCAAGTGGTGGACCTCGGGCGCCGGCGACCCGCGTTGCAAGATCCTCATCTTCATGGGCAAGACCGATCCGAATAACGAGAATCGTCATCGACAGCAGTCGATGATCCTGGTGCCGATGGATGCTCCGGGCGTGCGCGTCGTGCGGCAGGTGCCGGTGTTCGGCTACGACGACGCGCCGCATGGGCACTCGGAGGTCGACTTCAAGGACGTGCGCGTGCCGGTCGCGAACCTGCTGCTCGGCGAGGGACGCGGATTCGAGATTGCGCAGGGGCGGCTCGGCCCTGGCCGCATCCATCACTGCATGCGGCTGATCGGCGCGGCGGAGCGAGCGCTGGAGGCCATGTGCAAGCGTTCGCTCGAGCGCGTGGCATTCCACAAGCGGCTGGCCGAGCAGGGTGTCTGGCGCGAACGCATCGCCGACGCGCGCATCAAGATCGACCAGGCGCGATTCCTGGTTCTGCACGCGGCCTGGAAGATGGACAAGGCAGGCAACAAGGCCGCGCAGAAGGAGATAGCGATGATCAAGGTCGTAGCTCCGAATGTCGCCTGCGAAGTCATCGACCAGGCCATACAGCTGTTCGGCGGTGCGGGCGTGTCGGACGACTTCGGGCTCGGCTGGTTGTACGCGAATTCGCGCACGCTGCGCATCGCGGATGGCCCCGACGAGGTGCACCGCAACCACATCGCCAAGATGGAACTTGGCCAGTACTTCACGCCCTCTGCATGAAGGTCCATGGCAAAGTCGCGCTGGTCACAGGCGCAGGACGTGGCATAGGGCGGGCGCTCAGTCGTGAGTTCCTGCATCGGGGCGCGGAAGGCGTCGCGATCGGGGACCTCGACGGCGATCTGGCGGCAGCCACTGCCCGGGAGCTCGGTGGACTCGGCGTGCAGTGCGATGTGTCAGATGCCGCGGCGGTTCGTGCGCTGGTCGCAGCCACTGTCGAGCGATTCGGGCGGGTGGACATCCTGGTGTCGAACGCCGGTCTCGGTGTCCAGGCGCTGGACCTCGACGATGCGCTGTCGGAGTCGGATTCCGAGTGGCAGCGCATGTGGGCGGTCCACGTGATGGCGCACGTGCATGCGTGCAGGGCCGTGCTGCCTGGCATGCTCGAGCGCGGTTCCGGTCACCTGGTGAGCGTCGCATCGGCTGCAGGACTCCTGAGCCAGGCAGGCGACACGGCCTACAGCGTGACCAAGCATGGGGCCGTGGCGCTTGCCGAGTCGCTTTCGATCGCATACGGCGACCGCGGCATCGGAGTCTCGGTCGTTTGCCCACAGTATGTCGCCACGGCGATGACCGGCCTCGACGAAGCAACCGGCGCCGGCGTGATTCCCGGCGTGCTGACGGTGGAGCAGGCGGCGTCCGCGATTGCCGACGGCATCGAGCGCGACGACTTCCTGGTGCTGACGCACCCGGAGGTGCTCGGCTACTTCCAGAAGAAGGCGGCCGACTACGGCCGCTGGCTCGCGGGCATGCGACGGGTGCGCGAGGGCTTGCGGGCCGGGGGTTTCCTCAAGGTCAAGTCCTGAGGCGCTTTCGCCTTGCGCAGTTGCCGCCAGGCGGCGAGGCAGTGCCGCGCAATTTCGGCGGCGTCCGGCACGGCCGCGCGGCTCGCGATGATGCCGACGTCCATGCGTCCGTCGTGTGAAAAGGCCGTGAAATTGAGCCCGGCCGGGTCGGCGACCATCGAGACCGGATAGGTGCCGACCAGGCGTGATCGCCCGAGGTATTGCGCGCCGGGCAGGCCACCCACATTCGACACGACGAAATTGACGACCGGCCGGGTGTACGCGCCCAGCCCGAAGGCGTCGGAGGTCATCCACAGCCCGAAGGCGACCAGCGCCAGGTCCAGCGAGGCCTCTGTGGACATCGAATGGAACTCGGCCTTCGCTGCCGCCGTGCTTGCGACGATTTCCTTGAGGCGGGTAGCGACGCCGGCACGCGGGCTGCCCAGCCGTACGAACAGCGTCGACGCCTTGGTGCCGAGTTCCAGGTCTCCGGGCTCGCGCACCGACACCGGGCACATCCCGACCAGCGGCTCGGCGGGACGCTCGCCGAAGCCCCGCAGGTAGCGATGCACGCCATCGTCGGTCACCGCCAGCAGCACGTCGTTGATCGAGCCGCCGAACTTGTGCCCGATGCGACGCATCTCCCCCAGCGGCAGCGAAAACCTTGCGACAGTGCGGCCTGCGGCGACTCGCTGGTTCAGCCTGGTGTGCGGCCCGGCAAAAGGTGCATTGCCCCGGGGCTGTGCGGACATTGCCCGCAGCGTCGCGATCCGGCTCGTTACCTGCGAATAGAGTTCCCGGAACGCGAACGCGTGCGTCATCAAGGAACGCAGGTCGCCGGCGAGGTTCGACGTCTCCGGCCCCGGCAGCACCTGGAATTGCGTGGAAGCCCGTGAGCAGCGGGCCGGGCCCGCTCGACAGGCTGCCGAAAATCCTTGCGGCAGCCGCGCGGCCGTCCCAGGTGACGTGGTGCGACTTTATGTACAACGCGAATTGTCCGGACGCGAGTCCGTCGATCAGGTGGACTTCGAACAGCGGCCGGCTGCGGTCCAGCCGGTCCCGATGCAGCTCCGCAATGCGCTCGTCGAGTTGCCCGGGCGAGCCCGGGGCGGGCAGGGTCTCGCGGCGCACATGCTGCTTCATGTCGACGCGCGCCGGCTTCACCCAGTGCGGCAGTCCGAGGGGTGGCACTTCGGGCACTACGTCGAACGGCGCGGTCGGCGGCGTGGCGCGATAAGCGCGCAGGATTTCCCTCACGGCCTTGTCGCTGCCCATACCCGGCGGCGGATCGAAAATCAGCGCGATTCCGACGTTGGCCGGCGCTTCCGCGCGGTCAATCAACAGGAACGCAAGGTCGATCAAGGGGATAGGACGGGACATGACGCAGGAAGTATGCGACATCCGCAGGGGTGCCGACACCCGTCGCAATGCTAGACTCCGGCCGACTGCGACGAGCAGCCGACCGAGATCAAATCATGCGCCAGCTGCGTGGAGAAGATGCCCGCTTCGTGTATGCGGAGAGCGGGCACGCAAATTCCAACATCACGCTGATCCACATCTATGACCCCTCGACAGCCCCGGGGGGGCGGGTGCGGTTCAAGGGCCTGCTCAAGCACATCGAGAGCAGGCTGCACCTGTCGCCGATCTTCCGGCAGAAGCTGCTGCACGTTCCGCTCGAGATCGACTATCCCTACTGGATCGAGGACGAGCGCTTCGACCTCGAGTACCACGTTCGACACGTCTCGCTGCCGAACCCGGGTGACTGGCGGCAGTTCTGCATACAGGCCTCGCGGATCCATGCCCGGTCGCTGGACTTGAACAGGCCGCTCTGGGAGCTGTACCTGGTCGAGGGACTGGACACTTTCCTCGACCTTCCGCCCGACAGCTTCGCGATATTGACCAAGATCCACCACGCGGCCATAGACGTGAACGGTGGCGCGGAGATCACCACGCTGCTGCACGACACGACGGCGTTGCCGCCGCACGCTGAACCGCCGGAACCCTGGTTTCCGGAATCACCGCCGGGGGCTGGATCGCTGCTGGTGCGCGCTGCGATCCATAACATCGTGCAGCCTTTCATGGTAGTGGCCCCGCTCACCCGTATGGTGCGCAGGGTCGCCCCGGTCGTGCTTGGCACGCTGCGTGAGTCGTTCTACCACCCGGAACGGCTGCCGATCACACGGTTCAATTCCGAGGTTTCGCCCCACCGCGTCTACGAGTCGCGGCGTTTCACGATCGACGAGTTCAAGAAGATCCGCTCGCTGGTGCCGTCCTCGACGATCAACGATGCGGTGCTGGCCGTCTGCGGCGGAGCGCTGCGCCGCTACCTGCTTACCCACGACGAACTGCCTGGACCGAGCCTGGTCTCGATCGCGCCGGTATCGATCCGCAATGCGGACAGCGGTGTCTCCGGCCCCTCTGACATCAGCATGTTGCGGGTGCCGCTGGGCACGGAAATCGTGGATCCCGTGAAGCGGCTGCGCTCGATCCACAAGCACACGTCGAGCACCGAGGAGATCGGGCAGGCGGTCGGCGCCAAGGAACTCACCGACATCACCAAGCACGCGCCCGCGGCGACACTGGCGGTGTCGGCGCGGCTGCTGGCGGGCTCGGCCCTCGGCCTGGGCCAGCGTGCGCCGATCGCGAGCTGCACGGTGACGAACGTTCCCGGACCGTCGATACCGCTGTACCTGAACGGTGCCCGCATGACGTATTTCTCGGCGATCATGCCGATCTACGACGGCATGGGGCTGGTGTTCGCGGTAACCAGCTATGACGGCAAGATCATCATCTCGCCGACGTCCTGCCGGGAGCAGATCCCGGATCCGGAGTTCTTCGCGCTCTGCATTCGGGAATCGTTCCAGGAGTACCTTGAGCTGGCCAGCCGGGCGGCGCCGGCGGGCCGCAAGCCGCTTGCAAAGCGCAAGGCAAAGAAGGCTGCCAAGGCAAAGAAGGGCGCCCGCCCGCGGCGCAGGGCGGCCTGACGGTCCTGGGGGACCGCCCGAGGCGGTCGGCAGGACCACGGCGGAGGGGTTGGGGACTGGCTTGGCCCGGTGCGAACCCGGCAGCGCCGGGCCCCGGCGATCAGGTTGCGGGGACGATTTCGGTCCGCATGTAACCCGCGATGCGATCGTAGATCGAGCCCAGCATGCCGTCGGGGCTGAAGCGCTGCCAGTCGTCTTCCGGCTGCGAGAGGCGGTCGGCCAGCACCCACATCACCGCCGGATTGAAGCCGAGGCCGAGGTGGCTGCCTGGCACCCAGATGTTCTCGTGCTGGCCCACGCTGTCGTCGAGCTGGGCTGAATCAGCCGGGACGACACCATCGGTCGACGAGTAGACACAGGTAGATGGCATCGGCGGCGGTGACCGCAGGACCTTGGCTCGTACGTTCGAGAGATGCGCGACTGCGCCCATCGGGTGGGCGAAATACCGGTAGAGGGCACTTACCACCAGTGGGACCTGGAGTCGTTCCACAGAGAAGCGCATTGGGCTGCCCAGCGAGACCACGGTGCGCACGCACTCCGGTGCGCTGTGCGCGGCGAAGTAGCCGTAAACGCCGCCCAGGCTCCAGCCAACGATGCTGACCTTGCGATCCGTACGATGGTGCAGGTACCGGACCTTCTGCTCGAGGGCCTGCGAGAACTTGAGCTTGAAGCCGGTGTTCTGGCCCAGCCCCCAGGTCGCGACGTTGTAGCCCCGCGATTGCAGGAAGGCTCGCAGCCCGATCAGCGTCGAGTCTCCGGCCGTGAAGCCGGGCACCAGCAGGACCGTGTGCCCGTCGCCGCGGGGCGTCGCCTGCAGCAATGGCAGCCAGACCGGCAGCATGGCCATCTCGAGCAGGCCGCGAGCCTCGAGCAGGGTATAAAGCGTGCGGGGCGGCTTTCCAGACCGGGCAGGCGTCGCCATTTGACCTCGCTGATCCAAGTCGGCTGCTTATATGCAGCGCAGCAAGCTTAACCTCCCCCGGCGGCTAAGGGTAGACGGCCCGGCCGGGAAGGGCTGCGGGGAGGTTTCCCGCTGCCAGGTCGGATTGCAGCGGCCGCTGCCGGCAGGCAAGCTTAGGGTTTACCCCAAGCAAGATTGGACAGCCATGAATTCCCAGACGCGACTGAAGAGCCTTTTCGCCGCAATTGCCATCCTGTCTGTGCTCGCGGCGCCGGCGACCCGCGCGGCAGAGCGGTCGGAAATACCCGACGAGTACAAGTGGAACCTGACGGAGCTGTACCAGGACGAGGCGGCCTGGGTTACCGCCAAGCAGGAGTTGATGACGGTCATCCCGAAGCTCGGCCAGTGGCAAGGCAAGCTCGGCACCTCGTCCGCGAACCTGCTCGCCGCGATGACGGACTGGGAGATCGCGGTGCAGTCGGCGCAGCGGATGTACGTGTACGCGAGCGCGCTGAACGACCAGGACACCCGCGTCAGCCGCACGCTGCAGATGAAGCAGGAAGCGATCCAGGTCTACACCGACCTGCAGACCGCCACCGCATTCATGCAGCCGGAGATCCTGGCGATCGGCAAGGCCAAGGTCGATCAATTCGTTGCCGAGCAGCCGAAGCTGGGCCAGTACCGAATGTTCTTCGACAACATCCTGCGCGCGGCGCCGCACACGCTGTCGCCTGCCGAGGAGAAGATCATCGCGCAGACTGGCTTGATGTCCGGCACTGGGGACACGGTCTATTCCGTATTCACGGGCGCCGAGCTGCCCTACCCGGAGGTCACGCTATCCACCGGCGAGAAGGTGCGCCTCGACGCGTCCGCGTACACCAAGTACCGCGCATCGCCGGTGAAGGCCGACCGCGACCTCGTCTTCAATACGTTCTTCACTCGCTACAACGATTTCACCAGCACGCTCGCCACCACGCTGAATGCGCAGGTACAAAGCCACGTATTCACCAAGGACGTGCGCAAGTTCCCGAGCGCGCTCGAGGCGGCGCTGTTCGACTACAACATCCCGAAGTCGGTCTATACGCAGCTGATCGCGGACGTTCACGCGAACCTGCCGACGCTGCATCGCTACCTCAGGCTGCGCCAGAAGATCATGGGCCTGCCCGAACTCGGCTACGAGGACCTCTATACGTCGATCGTTTCCAGCGTGGACCTGGATTTCACGCCGGAAGTGGCCAGGAAGCTCACGCTCGATTCGTTCGCACCACTAGGTGCGGGCTACGTGGACACGCTGGCGAAGGGCTATGACTCGGGCTGGGTCGACTTCATGCCGAGCACCGGCAAGCGCTCGGGCGCGTACAGCACGATGGTTTACGGCGTGCATCCGTATCAGTTGCTGAATTTCACCGGCACCTGGGAAGAAGTTTCCACGCTTGCGCACGAATCCGGCCACTCGATGCACTCGTACCTCGCGGCCGAAAACCAGCCTTTCGTCACCTCGGACTATTCGATATTCGTGGCCGAGGTTGCCTCCACCCTGAACGAGAACCTGCTGTTCCACCATGTGCTCGACCAGACCAAGGACGACGCGACGCGGCTGTTCCTGTTGTCGAGCTATCTCGACACGATGCGCACCACGCTGTTCCGCCAGACGATGTTCGCGGAGTTCGAGCTCCGCATCCACGAGGCGGTAGAGCGCGGCGAGCCGCTCACCAAGGACTCGCTCAATGCGCTTTACCTGAAGCTGCTGCGCGAGTACTACGGCGCGGACCAGGGCGTGGTGAAGATCGCCGACACGTATCAGTCGGAGTGGGCCTATATTCCCCACTTCTACTACGACTTCTACGTCTACCAGTATGCGACCAGCATGATCGGCGGCATGTCGCTGGCCGAGGGCATTATCGGCAAGCAGGCGGTGGACTCGGGCGAGGCGCAGAAGAATCGCGATGCCTACATCCGCATGCTGTCGTCCGGGTCCTCGAAATACCCGATCGAGTTGCTGCAGGACGCCGGCGTGGACATGACGACCTCGCGACCGTTCGATGCCGCAATGAAGGAGATGAACCGGATCATGGACGAGATGGAGCGCATCTACGCGCGCAAGACCAATTGACGCATGGCGGTCCGACGCGCCAAGGGCCCGGCCCGCGCCGGGCCGCTCAGGCAGCTCGGCGCTCCAGTCGCGGTCCCGGGCTCGCCGTCCGTGGCGCTGCTGGAGCGCGTGCCGAACCCGCACCCGAGGAAGCTGTACCTCGCAAGGTTCGCTGCGCCCGAGTTCACGTCGCTTTGCCCGATCACGGGGCAGCCGGATTTCGCACACCTGGTGATCGACTACGTGCCGGGTCGCTGGCTGGTTGAGAGCAAGTCGCTGAAGCTGTACCTCGCGAGCTTCCGCAACCACGGGGCGTTCCACGAGGACTGCACGCTGGCGATCGCGTCGCGGCTGGTGGATTTCCTTGCACCGCGCTGGCTGCGTATCGGTGGCTACTGGTATCCGCGTGGCGGCATGCCGATCGACGTGTTCTGGCAGACCGGCAGGCCGCCGGCTGGTGCCTGGATCCCGGACCAGGGCGTGCCGCCATATCGCGGCCGCGGCTGACTGGTCCCGGTGGGGCTGTTATAGTCCCGGCCCTTCATGGTGGCTCGCGTCGGATCCCTCGCGACGGCCAGCTGCAAATCCCGCCAGGCCCGGAAGGGAGCAACGGTAGCGGCCACGCCGGGTGCCGGGGGTATTCTGGCGCGGGCCGCCTCCATCGATCCGCAGCCCAGGGGAGCAATACCCTTCGCATGAGTTACCTGGTCCTGGCCCGAAAGTGGCGACCGCGCAGCTTCGAGGAACTCGTCGGGCAGGACCACGTCCGCCGCGCGCTCACCAATGCACTCGATTCCGGCCGCATCCACCACGCATTCCTGTTCACCGGCACGCGCGGCGTCGGCAAGACAACTATCGCCCGGATTTTCGCCAAGTCGCTGAACTGCGAAAAGGGCGTGTCATCGCGGCCCTGCGGCGAATGCAGCGCCTGCAGGGACATCGACGAGGGGCGCTTCGTGGACCTGCTCGAGGTGGACGCAGCGTCGCGTACCAAGGTCGATGACACCCGCGAACTGCTCGACAACGTGCAGTACGCGCCTGCACGTGGGCGTTACAAGGTGTACCTCATCGACGAGGTGCACATGCTCTCGACGCACTCCTTCAATGCACTGCTGAAGACGCTTGAAGAGCCGCCGCCGCACGTCAAGTTCCTGCTCGCGACCACTGACCCGCAGAAGCTTCCTGTCACGGTGCTTTCGCGTTGCCTTCAGTTCCACCTGCGCAGGCTGTCGCTGCAGCAGATCCAGGAACGCCTGACGATGATCTCCGAAGCGGAGAAGGTCGAGTTCGAGCCAGCCGCACTGCGCGCGGTCGCGCGTGGGGCGGAGGGCAGCATGCGGGATGCTCTTTCGCTGCTGGACCAGGTGCTGGCTTTTGGCGGTGGTCGCGTGCTCGAAGCAGAAGTTCGCTCCCTGCTCGGAACCCTTGACCGGCGCCACGTCGAGGCGATCCTCGGTGCGCTGGCCTCGAACGACGGCGCCGGATTGATGAGTTGCGTGCAGCAGCTCGACGAACGCGCGCCGGACTACGACCAGGCGCTTGGCGAACTCGCTGCTGCAATCCAGCGCATGGCGTTGCTCCAGGCACTGCCAGACCTGCGCGGCGAAGACGAAGAGCAGGACCTCGCGCTCGCGGCGCTGGCGCCCCGGTTCTCGCCGGAGGACCTGCAGCTGCTCTACCAGATTGCGATCATGGCCCGCCGCGACCTGGATTTTGCGCCGGATGCGCGTGGCGGATTCGAGATGGCGCTGCTGCGGATGCTTGCGTTCAGGCCAGCGGACGCATCCACCGCCCCGGCGGGTACGCCACGGACCGGCGCGAAGCCGTCGCGGGGCACTGCGCGCACCGGCGGTCCGTCGTCGGCTGCGGAAGCCGCGACGCAGGATCTTGCGACACCGGTTCGCACGGCGCATGCAGGGGCTGCAACGTCGCCTGCGGCGGAGCTGCCGGACGACTGGGTGGGCATCGTGCCCGCCCTGGGATTGCAGGGGCCAGTGAGCCAGCTCGCGGCGCATTGCCTGCTGGTCGGCAGGAACCGGGATCTGGTCCGTCTGCGGCTCGACGCGGCTGGCGAGTCCTTCCATCGACCGCAGCTCGTCGATCGGCTGGCGCAGGCGCTGTCACGGTACTTCGGGCAGGCGATACGGCTCGAGATCAGCGTGGGGGGAATCGCCGAGGACGAACTCACGCCCGCTCGCCGGCAGGCGATAGACACGGACGAGCGACTCAAGGCGGCAGAACAGGCGATCGACGAGGATCCCGCCGTGCGCGCCATGCGCGACGTCTTTGGTGCGACAGTGCAGCCGGGCTCGGTCCGGCCGCTGAACTGATTCATTTCCGGGAGTCACAGATACATGAAGGGCGGCATCGGCAACTTGATGAAGCAGGCGCAGCAGCTCCAGGCGAACATGCAGAAGGCACAGGCCGAGATCGCGGCCATGGAAGTCACCGGCGAGTCCGGCGGCGGCATGGTCAAGGTCACGATCAATGGCCGTCACGAGGCCAAGAGGGTGCAGATCGACGCCGCAGTCCCGCTCGACGATCGCGAGATGGTCGAGGACCTGGTGGCTGCCGCGATCAATGACGCCGTGCACCGGCTCGAGTCGGTATCGCAGGAGAGGATGTCGGGGCTCATGGGTGGCATGAACCTGCCACCGGGCCTCAAGTTGCCGCTCGGCTGAAGGCCGCCGGACGATGCTGTATCCGCCGACGCTGAACCGGCTGATCGAGGCGCTCCGCTGCCTGCCCGGCGTCGGGCCGAAGTCCGCGCAGCGAATGGCGTTCCACCTTCTGGAGCGTGACCGGGACGGCGCGCGAGAGATATCCACCGCGCTCACCGCTGCGGCTGAATCGCTTGGCCACTGCAGCCGTTGCCGCATGTTTGCGGAAGGCGACTCATGCCCTGTCTGCGCGGCGACCACGCGGGATCGCGCGCTGCTCTGCGTCGTCGAGTCGCCGGCCGACGTGGTCGCGATCGAGCAGTCGGCCAGCTTTCGCGGCTGCTATTTCGTGCTGATGGGCCACCTGTCTCCGCTAGACGGCGTGGGTCCTTCCGAGATCGGCATCGAGGCGTTTGAGCGGTTGCTCGGCGAGGGCGAGGTCACGGAGGTAATTCTCGCGACCAACCCGACGGTCGAGGGCGAAGCCACCGCACACTTCCTTGCCGAGGTCGCCGCACGACTGGGGCTGCGTGCCACACGGATCGCGCACGGTGTGCCGGTCGGTGGTGAACTCGAGTACGTGGATGGCGGTACGCTCGCCCACGCGCTCGCCGGGCGGCAGGCGATCAGGTAGCCGCGGCGCTGCGGACCGTTCGTGCCGTTGCGCGGCGCCCCGGATTTTGACCAGCGCGCTGTAGAAATCGCGAGTTCGACAAGGAACGTCACAGCGGCGATCGCAGCGGGTCTTCTCCTGCTCGCGAAGAAACATGCTCGCTGGAGAAGACCCGCCACGATCGCCTGGAGCGGTGGTAGGTTCGTCGTCTGCTTCCGAGTCCGGTGTCGTTATGTATGCCGCGGCACAGGCGGCGAGGGCGTTCGGGATGTCCTCCGCGAGCATATCTCCGGGCGAGCGGGAGGACATCCCGAAGGTCCGAGCGGCCTGATGTCCGGCCAGCCGACAGCAAGGGTGGGCGGTCGCCTCAGTGCTTGGGCTTCGCCGCGCCGCTCGCGAGGAACAGCCAGGTCTCGACCACCGTGTCGGGGTTGAGCGACATGCTCTCGATGCCCTCGTCCAGCAGCCAGCGCGCCAGGTCCGGGTGGTCCGACGGCCCCTGGCCGCAGATGCCGATGTACTTGCCCGCCTTGCGGCAGGCCTGGATCGCCATGTGCAGCAGCGCCTTGACCGCGTCGTCGCGCTCATCGAACAGCCGCGCGATGATGGCGGAATCGCGATCAAGACCCAGCGTGAGCTGCGTCAGGTCGTTCGAACCGATCGACATGCCGTCGAAGTGCTCGAGGTAGCGCTCGGCGAGCAGCGCATTGGTCGGCACCTCGCACATCATGATGACCTTGAGACCGTCTTCGCCCCGCTTCAGTCCGTTGGCGGCCAGCAGCTCGATGACCTGGGCGCCCTCGCGCACCGTGCGCACGAACGGCACCATCACCCACACGTTCTTGAGCCCCATCTCGCCGCGCACCCGCTTCAGTGCCCGGCACTCGAGTTCGAAACAGGGGCGGAAGCTCTCGTCGGTGTAGCGGGACGCGCCGCGGAACCCGAGCATCGGGTTTTCCTCGACCGGCTCGTACTGCCGACCGCCGATCAGGTTCGCGTACTCGTTCGACTTGAAGTCGGAGAGCCGCACGATCACGGGTTCGGGTGCGAACGCCGCGGCGATCGTGGAGATGCCTTCGCACAGTTTCGCCACGTAGAACTCGACCGGGTCCGCGTAGCCCGCCATCTGCCGCCGGATTGTGTCCTGGAGCTGCGGGTCGAGCCCGTCGAAGCCGAGCAGTGCCTTCGGGTGAACGCCGATCATCCGGTTGATGATGAACTCGAGTCGTGCCAGGCCGACCCCACGATGCGGAATCGCCGCGAAACCGAAGGCGCGGTCCGGATTGCCAACGTTCATCATGATCTTGACCGGCAATGCAGGCATTGAGTCGACTTCCACCTGCGTGTGCTCGAACTCGAGCATCCCGTCGTACACGTAGCCGATGTCGCCCTCGGAGCAGGACACGGTGACTGACTGCCCCTCCCGGATCTCGGTGGTCGCATTGCCGCAGCCGACGACCGCCGGAATGCCGAGTTCGCGCGCGATGATCGCGGCGTGGCAGGTACGCCCGCCCCGGTTGGTGACGATTGCGGATGCCCGCTTCATCACCGGTTCCCAGTCCGGGTCGGTCATGTCGGCGACCAGTACGTCGCCGGACTCCACGCGCGCCATCTCGCGTGCGTCGCGGATCACGCGCGCCGGTCCGGCCCCGATGCGGTGCCCGATGCTCCTGCCACTCACCAGCACCTTGCCGCGCGACTGGAGCGTATAGCGCTGCAGCGTGCGGCCCGCGCGGCTCTGCACCGTCTCCGGGCGTGCCTGCAGTATGTATATGCGACCGGTGCTGCCGTCCTTGCCCCACTCGATGTCCATCGGACAGCCGTAGTGGTCCTCGATCACCAGCGCCTGCCGCGCGAGTTCCAGCAGGTCCGCGTCTTCGAGGCAGAACCGCTGCCGGTCGGCCTCCGGCACGTCCACCGTCACGACGCGCTGTCCGCTGCCGCCGTCCTGAGCGTAAGTCATCTTGATCGCTTTCGCGCCCAGCGTACGGCGCAGGATCGGGTCGTGGCCGGCGCGCAGCGCGGGCTTGTAGACGTAGAACTCGTCGGGGTTTACCGCGCCCTGGACCACGGTCTCACCGAGGCCCCAGGCGGCGGTGATGAATACCACGTCGCGGAACCCGGAATCGGTGTCCAGCGTGAACATAACGCCGCTCGCGCCGAGGTCGCTGCGCGCCATGTACTGGATGCCGGCGGACAGGGCGACCAGCGAATGGTCGAAGCCCTGGTGCACGCGGTAGGCGATGGCGCGGTCGTTGTACAGTGAGGCGAAGACCTCGTGCACGGCACGCACGACATTCGTGGCACCGCAGACATTCAACAGGGTCTCCTGCTGGCCGGCGAACGATGCCTCCGGCAGGTCCTCGGCCGTGGCCGACGAGCGAACGGCGACGGATACCTCCTGCTGGCCCTCGCACATGGCGGCGTAGCGTTCGGTAATTTCGCGTTCCAGCGCGGCGGGGAAGGGTGCCGCGAGTATCCAGCCGCGGATCCGTGCGCCCGTCTCGGCAAGGCGACCGACGTCGTCCACGTCAAGTACGTCGAGTTCTGCCTTGATGCGTCCGGCAAGGCCTTCGTGCCCGAGGAACTCGCGGTAGGCGTCGGCGGTCGTGGCGTAGCCAGCGGGCACCGAAACGCCGAGCGAGGCGAGATTGGCGATCATCTCGCCGAGTGAGGAATTCTTGCCGCCGACGGTCGCGACGTCGTGGCGGCCCAGTTCGCTGAACGGGATTGTATAGCGGCTCACGGATCGCCTCTTGCTACCTGCCAAGGATGAATGAAAGACTGCACGTGCCTGCAGCGCAGTGGAGTGAGTCGCGCGGATGAACCGGAGAACCGTGTTTTTCGTCTCGGACCAGACCGGCGTAACCGCCGAAACGATGGGTCACAGTTTGCTTACGCAATTCGAAGGCCTCGAATTCCGACAGGTGACTCTGCCATTTATATCCAGCGTTGACAAGGCAGTGGAAGCCGTAGGGAAGATCGATGCGACGGCCGTTGCCGACGGTATCCGGCCAGTGGTTTTCAGCACGCTGGTGAAGGCCGAGTTGCGTTCGATCGTCAAGACCAGCAACGGGCTGTTCCTCGATTTCTTCAACGCCTTCATGGTGCCGCTGGAGACGGAACTCGGCGTCAGGTCGTCCGAGCGCGAGGGGCGCGCGCACGGCATCGCGGATCGCGTCGTCTACAGCGCGCGCATAGATGCAACCAACTTTGCGCTGTCGGCCGACGATGGCGGCGTCGTTGCGGACTACTCGCGCGCGGACGTGATCCTGGTCGGGGTGTCGCGTTCGGGCAAGACGCCGACCTGCATCTACATGGCCATGCAGTATGGCGTGTACGCTGCCAACTACCCGCTCAACGAGGACGACTTCGAGAGTGGAAAGCTTCCCGCGATGGTGGCCCCGCACGCAGCCAGGCTGTTCGGCCTGACTATTGATCCGCAGAGGCTGAGGCAGATCCGCACCGAGCGCCGGCCCGGCAGTCGTTATTCCTCCGCCGCGCAGTGCGAATACGAAGTGCGCAGTGCCGTGGCGCTGTTCCAGCGCTACGGCGTGCCGCAGATCGACACCACGGAATGCTCGGTCGAGGAAATTGCCAGCCGAATTATCGATCGCATGGGCATCGAGCGCAGGTTGCGTCCGTGAGCGATTTCGCGGTTGTGGCGCGCGTCACGGAAGCGGAAAAACCCTGTGATATAGTCGGCCAATGATCGCGGACAGCTTGTGCGTCACGTCATGGCGAGCGCGGCCCGCGAGCTTCGTCGGCCTGATGACGCTGTACGAAAGCAACTACGTGCGCTTGCGCGGTCTTGCCGGCGACCTGCGTGGCCTTGCCGGGCGCCGCGTATCGAGCGTTACATCCGATTGTGACCTGCATCTCGACGCAATCGAGCATAGTCCCTATACGACGGTGTTCCGGCTGACCTACTTGTTCGACGATGAGCCGGGCCAGGTCGCCGACCCGGACCTCGAGGTTCGCGTCTACCACGACGCACGCCTTGCCGAGGCGGCGCGCTGCGGGCGCTGGATGCGGCACCCTGGGCTGGCCGCCATTCGCTCGCGGGTGTCCGCGTCACTTGGCGATCGCTGGCTTCGGAACATGCTGCTGAACAAGTGGCTCGACTACTGCGTCGGCAGGGGCCATAGCTTCGCGGCGGTGCCTGCACCTGCGGGCGGCAACGCGCATGAACCTGCGCGATGACCTGGGCCGGCTGATCCGTCGACTGGCTGGCCGCAGTCCGTCAGCGGAAGACGAGCGCCTGGTCGCTCTGTTCCGCAACCGGGCGGAACTCAAGAAGGAACTGAGCACGCTCGACGATGATCGGCACCGCCTTCTCGACCGACTGAAGCTCCAGGAAGGAGCGACCATGAGGGTCGAGGAGCAGGTCGCGACCCTGGAGGCATATCTCGGCCGCCCGGAAGAGGGTGCGAAGAACCTGTTGTATTTCCAGCTCAAGGCTCTCTGGAGAATCTCATCCCATCGCGTCGAGAAATTCGCCGGCGAGCTTGCCGAGCAGCAGAAGGACCGTGAGCGAAAGCTGCAGCTTGCCGAGTTCGACAGGGGCAAGCGCGGCCGCCTGGCCGACATCGACCGTGAGCTGGTCGAGGCGCGGGTTCTCGCGGACCAGCTCCAGGCCGAGCAGAAGCTGGCGCAGCAACGGCTGGCGACGCTGGGCGGATTCTGGAACTATTTCGGCCGGCGGAGGCTAGAGGAGGCGATCGCCACGCGGGCTATTCGCATCGACTCGGCGCTTACAGTGGTCACGGACCTGGAGGACGGCAGGCACGCTGTCGAAGCGGAGCCACCGCCGGTGTTCGAGTCACTCAGCCTGGCCGGGCAGCGCGCCGTCAACCTGGCAGTCATCGCATGTGCCGAGTGGTTGTACGAGCGGCTGGCAGCGGACGGACTGGCGGACCTGTCGCGGCAGACGACGCTGCGCCGTGTCTACGAGTCGAGTTATGGCACGCCCGAGCAGTGCGAAGCGCTGCTGCGGACCGTCGGGCAGGCCATCGGCAGGTTCGAAAACCTGGCGGTGGATCTCGTGGCAGTAAAGGCAAGAACCGACAGCCTGCGGCGCAGCGCGGTATACCGTTCCGAAGGCGACCCGGTCCCGACCCAGGAGAGCGTTCTCGCGCAGGGTGCGGCGCCCGGTGGTGCGTCGCCCGTCAAGTTGCTGCAGGACGAATATTTCGACCTTTACAGGGTGCTGCTGCGTTGAGCAGCCGCCGCGCCATCCAGTGGCACGACGGGGTCGGGCACGCGCTTGATTCCGAACACGCGCCTGCGCCATAAATTCAAGTCGTCGAACCAGACATAGAACATCGGCACGATCAGCAGCGACACTACAGCGGAGAAACCGAGTCCGCCCATGATGGCGCGGGCCATCGGGTAATAGGCCGGGCCCTCGCCGCCGCCTCCGAGCTGGGCGTCCCCGAGCGCGAGTGGCGTCAATCCCAGCAGCGTCGTCAGCACGGTCATCATGATCGGCCGCAGGCGGTCGCGTCCGGCCTGGATGATGGCCTGCTCGCGCGGGATGCCGGCTTCACGAAGGTCGATGACGTGGGCGATAAGCACGATGCCGATGTTGACGACCACGCCGATCAGCACCAGGAAGCCGATCATCGCCATCATCGTAATCGTCGTGCCGGTGAGCGCCAGGAACCAGATTGCGCCGACGGTCGCGAACAGTATGGAAGTGATGATCGAAAGAGGGTAGAGCCCCGATTCGAACAGCGAGGCCATGACCAGGAAGATCATCACCACGGCAAGCGCGACATTCTGCGCCATGATCTGCATGGCCTTGTCGTTGTCCTCGAACCCGCGGCCGAACTTCCAGGCATAGCCCGGCGGCAACGGGTAGGCCTCCATGATCGGCTCGACGCGCTTGCGGGCGTCGTCCATGGTCGTGCCCTCGGCAAGGTTGGCGGTCACGATGACGGTGGTCATGCGGTTCAGGCGCTGGATTTCCCTGTCACTCGGCATGATCACGAAATCCGCCACGGCACCCAGGTCGGTTCGTGATCCATCGGGCAGCATCACGGGAATGCGCGCCAGGTCGTCCACACTCTGCCGGTCGGACTCACGGAACGCGAGGCGCATCGTCAGCTCACGCTCCGATGTGCGCAGTTCCGGCAGGCGGTCGCCGCGCATTGCTCCCGCGACCGTCATGGCGACCTGCTCGGTGGTGAGGCCCAGCTGCGCCGCCCGGTCGCGGTTGACGATGACCTGGACTTCCTCCTCGCCAGTACCGGCTTCCGAATGCACGGCCTCGAGGCCCGGCACCGACGCCAGGCGATGCGCGACCTCCTGCGAGATGTCCGCCAGCCGCTCGGTCGACTCGCCCGAGAGCTGCATGCTGAACGATGCGCCGCCGCTCGAATTGTCGTCGAACTGGAAGCTCGGCTGACCGATGATGATCTCCGGCATGTTCTCGGTGATGCGGCGCATGACCTCGGCAGCAGGCACCTTAGCCTTGTCCTTCGGGGTCAGGTACAGGCGCGTATTCGCCTGGTCGCTCAACCAGAAGGAGTAATAGGTGTCGACGTCGAAGCTTTCCTTGTTCTTCTCGATGTATGCCTCGACGCGGCCCACCGCCTGCTCGACCCGGTCCATCGGGTGGGTGCCCTGCAGGTGATAAACCAGCATCAATGTCCGGCTCGCTTCCTGCGGAAACGGGTCCACCTTGGCGATCTTCAGCGCAAACAGCGGCACCGGCGATACAAGCACCAGCACCGTGATCAGCGCCATGGTCTTGCGGTGGCCCAGGGCCCACTCCAGCGTGCGCTGGTAGCGGTCCTGCAGCCGGCCGAACCACGAGCCTGCCGCGACCGGGGGTGGCGCGGGCATGCGCGAGGCAAGCATCGGGATCAGCGTCTGCGCCACGATCAGCGAGGCGGTCATTGCGATGACGATCGGCACCGCCACGTGCACCAGGAAGATCGACATCTGGTTCTCTTCGCCGAACACCAGCGGCAGGAACACGATAATGGTCGAGAAAGTGCCCGCCAGCGTGGCGATGCCGACCTCGCGGACCCCGGCCACGGTTGCCTCGACCGGCTCCCCGGGCGTGAGCTGGCGATGGCGGAAGACGCTCTCCGTGATGACCACGGAATTGTCCACCAGCATGCCGATCGCGAGCAGCATGCCCATCATCGTCAGGATATTGAGGGTCAGTCCCATGAAATACATCGCGCCGAGCGTTACCAGCAGCGACGCGGGAACGGCAAGGCTCACGATCAGCGTGGTCGGCAGGTGGCGAAGGAAGAACAGCAGCATGAAGAAGCTCAGCCCCGCGCCGATGAGGCCCGCGTTGCGCAGTTCGGTGAGCGACTGGCGAATGCTGTCGGCTTCGTTTTCGACCACCAGTATCTGGATGCCCTGCAGTTGCGGCACCGAGCGCGCATCGTTGACCGCCGCGATCACCCGGTCAGCGACCTCCACGACGTTGGCCTGCGTGGTCTTGTAGACGTTGATGCCCACCGCGGGCTTGCCATCCATGTGCCGCCCGACGTTCAGCTCGGGCGCCACAAGTTCGACCTGCGCGAGGTCCCCGACACGAATCCCGGGACGCACCAGCAGCGAGCGCACGTCCTCGATACTGCGGAATTCGCCGATCGGCCTGACGATGAATCGCGAGCCGTTCTCGGTGATCTCGCCGGCGCTTACGGAGAAATTGCTCGACACCAGCAGCTGGCGCAGGTCGCGCACGTCGACCGCGTAGGCCGCCAGCCGGTTCGGATCCGCCAGCACGCGCACCTCGCGCGGCTCGACGCCTGCCAGTTCCACCCGCGCAACGCCGTCTATGCGCTCAATGGGACGCTTGAGGTATTTCTCCAGCGCATCGTAGTCGTCGGTGAGGTCGCGGTCTGCAGAAATGCGGATTATCACCATCGCCTGGTCGGACGCGCTGTAGGCGAATATCAGCATCCGGTCGGCGCCCGCCGGCAGCTGTGGCTTGATCGAATCGAGTTTCGTGCGGATGTCGAACGCGGCCGCATCAACGTCCCGGTCCCAGCTGAACAGGATGTCGAACTGGGCCTGGTCCGAGCCCGCGCTGGCGCGTATCTCCTTGATGCCCGACAGCGTGGAGAGTGCTTCCTCGACCGGCCGCACGACGAGCTGCTCCATTTCCTGGGGCGTCGAGCCGGCGTAAGGGACGATGACCCGCATGCCGGGGAACGTGATGTCCGGCATTGCCTCGAGCCGCAGCTGGCGGCCGGCGATCACTCCGACCACCAATACAGCGAGCGCGATCATGACCGTCGTGACGGGCCTGGACAGCGCTAGGCGGGTGTGGCGCATGTTGCCTCCTCAGGCCACTGCAGGCCGGGCGGCTGGGTCGTGCGTGGTCGCATCGGCCGCGTAGCGTTTTCGGTCCAGGACCGAGTACACGACCGGGATTACCAGCAGCGTGAGGAAGGTCGTCAGCAGCACGCCGCCGATCACGGTGATCGCCATCGGCGCGCGGACCTCGGCGCCTTCGCCGACGCCGAGCGCCATGGGCAGCAGTCCGAGGATGGTCGTGAGCTTGGTGATCAGGATAGGGCGCAGTCGCAGCCGCCCGGCCTCGACGATCGCCTCGTGCTTCGGCAGGCCGCGCTCGCGGGCCTGGTTCACCGCGTCGATCAGCACGATGGACTGGTTGACGACGATGCCAGCCAGCATGATCAGGCCGATGTAGGCGACGACGTTGACCGTGGTGCCGGTGATCCACAGCGCCCAGATCGCACCGATCGCCGCCAGCGGGATCGTGAGCAGGATGACGAACGGGTGCATGAGCGACTCGAACTGCGACGCCATCACCAGGTAGACGAGGAATATCGCCATCACCAGCACGAAGCGCAGCGAGCGGAAGGAGTCCTGCATTTCACCGCTCTGGCCCGACAGGAAGGCCGTCATTCCGACCGGCAACTGCACTTCATCGACGATCGCCTGCAGGCCTTCGATGGCGGTCCCGAGGTCGCCGCCGGCCAGGTTGGCCGAGATGACGGCCACGCGCTCCTGGCCGACTCGGCGGATTTCCGCCGGGCCGAGCGCCAGCTGCACGTCGGCCACGGAGCTGAGCGGTACGGGACGTTCGCTGCCCGGGTTGACGATCAGGCCGCGGATTTCCTCGATCGATGCAGCGCGGGTGTCGACGCTGCGCACCAGCACGTCTATCTGCTTGTCCCGCAGCCTGTAGCGCGTTGCAACTTCGCCACGGACACTGTTGACCACTCGGTCGGCGATATCGCGCACCACCAGCCCGAGCCGCGCGGCGCGTTCCTGGTCGAACACGATCTGGATTTCGGGGTTGCCCGATTCGATCGTCGTCTTTACATCCGCGAAGCGCGGATCCGCCGCCATGCGGTCGCGCACCTTGTCGGCCGCGGACTGCAGGCGATCGAGATCGAAGCCCGAGACCACGACCTCGAGTGGGGTGGACATGCTGAACAGCGCCGGGCGGCTGAACCGGTACTGCACGCCCGGAAGGTCGTCCAGGCTGTCGCGCATCCCGGCCATGGCCACCTCTTCGTCGACGCGCTTGGATCCCTTCTGCAGGGTCATGCTGAGACGACCGGTGTTTTCGCCGGCATCGACAGGGTTGGCGTCCAGCCGGTTGCCGGTGCCTGCCACGGAATAGGCGAGCGCGACGTTGCCGAGTCCCGCGCTGGCGCGTTCGGCGGCCAGCAGCGTTCGATCCGTCTGCTCCAGCGGCGCGCCCGGGGCCAGCCGGACATCGACGTTGAACTCACCCTGTGACATCTGCGGTATGAGTTCGGTGCCGAGCCGCGGCAGGATCAGCACGACCGTGACAATGAACAGGGCGACGGCCGATCCGATGGTCTTCACGGGATTGGCCAGCACCCAGCGTATTGCGTCGGGGTAGTGGTTGTCGGCCCATCGGTTCACGCCTTGCGTGACCCTGACCAGAGGACTCAGCGCCAGCCGGCAGCCCTTTGATATCAATGCGAACGACCATCTCAGGCCGCTGGCAAAGCCCGCCAGCAGCTTATCGACCCGGCGCGGTGCACGCGCCCCGGCCGGGCCGGCCGGCGCAGCGACCGCGGGCGGGCGTCCGGCCGCGAGCATGGGCACCAGGGTCAGCGCCACCACCAGTGAAAAGGCCAGCGCGAAAGTCACGGTCAGCGACTGGTCCCGGAACAGCTGGCCGGCGATCCCGGTGATGAACACCATCGGGAAAAACACTGCCACCGACGTCAGCGTCGCGGCCGTCACGGCCATCGCGACGTCTGCAGTGCCCTGGCGCGCGGCCTCGCGCCGATCGAGACCGTGTTCCTGCTTGCGAACGATGCTCTCGAGAACCACGACCGCGTTGTCCACCAGCATGCCGACCGCGAGCGCGATGCCGCCGAGGGACATGATGTTGAGCGTGACGTCGAAGGCGTACATCATCACGAAGGTACCGAGCACCGACACCGGGATAGCGATGCCACTGATCAGCGTTGCGCGCGCATCGCGAAGAAATGCGTACAGCACCAGGATCGCGAGCAGTCCGCCGATCAGCGCCGCGCTCTTCACCTCGCCGATTGCCGCCGCGATGAACGTGGACTGGTCGTAGACGGTCCGCACCTCGGTGCCTTCGGGCAGGTTCTTCTCCAGAGCCTTGACGCGATCCTGCACGTTCCTGGCGAGCTGCACGGTGTTCGCGTCGCCTTCCTTGTAGACCGCAAGTTCGATGGCCTCCTTGCCGTCCACGCGCGTGATCGCCTCGCGGTCCTTGTAGCCACTGGTGACCGATGCAACGTCCTTGAGGTATACCGGCTGGCCGTCGCGACTCGCGATGATCGAGTCGGCCATCTGCTCGATCGACTCGAATTCATTCAGCGTGCGCACCAGGTAGCGCTGCATGCCCTGCTCGAGCCGCCCGCCCGACAGGTTGACGTTCTCCGCCCGGATGCGCCGCGTGACCGTGTCGATGGACAAGCCCAGCTGCGCGAGCTTCTGCTGGTCGACCAGCACCTGCACCTCGTCCTCGTAGCCTCCACTTACCTTGACCGCGGCCGAGCCCTCGACGGCCTCGAGGTCGGTCTTCAGGCGATCGTCTGCGAAGCGCCGCAGCGACTTCAGTCGCTCGACGCTCTCGTTGGCTGGCTGGTCGGCTTTCTCGAGGAATGCGAGCCGCAGCACGGGTTCGCTGGCAGGGTCGAACCGCAACAGCAGCGGCCGCTTCGCTTCGAGCGGCAGCTGCAGCAGGTCGAGCTTCTCCCGCACGTCGATGCCGGAGAGGTCCATGTCCGTGCCCCAGAGAAACTCGAGAGTCACGTCGGACTGGCCGGCACGCGACACCGAGCGCACCTGGCGCACGTTGCGGATGATGCTGAGTGCTTCCTCGACGGGCCGGGTGACCAGCGACTCCACCTCGAGCGGTGCGGCGCCGGTCAATTCCGTGCGGATCGTGATGGTCGGGTAGGACAGGTCCGGCAGGAGGTTCAGCTTCAGCCGCGACAGCGACACGAGGCCGAAGAGCGCGATGGCGACCGTGCACATGACTATCGTCACGCGCCGGCGGATCGCGAATTCGATCAGCTGCATGGTCTTACCCCGGATCGTCGCCCTGGCGGCGGGCTGTTAATTGGTCTTGGCGACGGGCTGGGCCTTGTCGGTCGTCGCGACGGCGGGATTCTCGTCGTCGACAACCTTGACCGCGGTACCGCCCTTTAGCCCGGCCTGGCCGATCACGACCACGCGCTCATCGCCCGTGAGGCCCTTGACGACCTCGATCCAGCCGCTGTTGGCGAGTCCGGTCTCGATGCGGCGCTGCTCGGCTTTGCCGCCGGCGACGATGAACACGGACTGCTCTCCATCGGCATCGATAATCGCGGTGCGCGGGATCTGCAGCGCGTCCTCGCGGCGTTCGTAGACGATGTTGAAGCGCGCGAACATGCCTGGCTTCAGGCGGCGAGAAGCATCGGGCACTTCGACCTCGGCCCTGAAGGTGCCGGTCTGGGGGTCCACCGTGGGGCTGATGCGGGAGATCTTCGCATCGAAGTGCTGGCCGCCGAGCGCATCCACTACCAGGTCCACCGTCTGCCCGGCGGCGAGCTTGCGGAATTCCTTCTCGGGTACATGGACATAGGCCACCAGAGGGTCGAGGTTGGTGACGCGGAAAGTCGGGTCGTTGGGCTTGATGGTGTTACCGACCTTGATGTGCCGGGCGGAAACGACGCCGGCAATCGGGGCGCGTATTTCCGTGTAGCTCAGCTCGAGCCGCGCGCTGTCGTGGGCTGCGCGCAGCGCATCGAGGTCGAACTTGGCGT
The DNA here is from genome assembly GCA_963793005.1 of uncultured Gammaproteobacteria bacterium. GTDB lineage: Bacteria > Pseudomonadota > Gammaproteobacteria > Steroidobacterales > Steroidobacteraceae > RPQJ01. Next base: position 619,612 of record CAWBYP010000002.1, on the reverse strand, counting down.
TCTCGGCAGTGCCCTTGGCGACCAGTCCCTTTTCGCTCAATTCAAGTTGCCGGTTGTAGTCACGCTCGAGCTTGCGCAGGTTGGCGTCGGTCTGGGCGAGATCGAGCCGCAGGCGGTCGCCGTCGAGACGTGCAAGCACCTGGCCCGCGGTCACGTTGTCGCCTTCTTCCACGAAGATCTGTCGGACCTCGCCGCCAACCTTGGCGACCACTTCCGCTTCGTCGTGCGCCTCGATCGGCGCCGTACCGGAGTACACGGCGACCATGGGGGCGCGCCTGAGCGCCTGCACCTCGACTGGAACGGAGACATCGGCTTCAGCGCCATCCTTGGCGCCGTCCTTCGCCTTGCCATTGCTGCAGCCTGCTGCAAGCATCACGCCGAACACCGCGGCCAGCGCCGCCGGGAAGATGGTTCGGGTTGCCAGGCGTTGCGGATAGTATCGATTGGACACGGGAGGGCCCCTGGGGTGGGTCAGAATGCCGGCGATCCTAGGGGTCTATAGTGTTGTAGTCAAGTACAACACCACTTTCAGCCGCGCTCCGCGCCGGACCCACGACCGCGGTCAACCGCCAGTCGCGGTCTTGGCCAGGTAAGTTGGCTCGAGTTCGACGTAATCGGCGGTGATCTGGGCGGCTTCTGCCAGCATCGCGTCGGGCAGGTCCTTTATCTCGTCGACGGTCTTGAGGGGCGCCTCGCCCAGGGCTTTCCGGCGCTCGTTCTCGCGCGAAAGGCGCTCCTGGGTCAGCCGTTCCCGCTCCGCCTGCCGCTCCTTGAGATTGAGCGAAACACTCTTTTCCTTGCGCATCGCGTCGATGGCGGCAATTTCACCCTCGGCAAAACGGAAGTCCGGGTCGCTGGCTACGCGCGCATCGTGATCGCGCTGCAGCTCGCCGAGTACTGGAGTCACTGAGCCTTCGGGCTTGAAGGTTGCAGATCGAATCCGGTTCCACGGCAATGCCCCCTCGCGCGAGCTTTCACCAACCTCTTCGATGCTGATTGCGGAGGGCAGGGCAATGTCCGGCTGCACGCCCCGGTTCTGGGTGCTTTCGCCCGTCACCCGGTAATACATGCCGATAGTCACGGTGAGCTGGCCGTAGCCCGGGTCCTGGCCGAGCGCAAAGCGGTCGAGCGGGTAGAGGTTCTGCACAGAGCCTTTTCCGTATGTCTCCTGGCCGATGACGATGCCGCGGCCATAGTCCTGCATGGCTGCCGCGAAGATCTCCGACGCCGAGGCGCTGAACCGATCCACCAGGATCGTGAGGGGCCCGGTGTAGGCGACGCCCTGCGAGTCCGACTCCAGGACCTCGACCTTGCCGCCGGATTCACGCAGCTGCACCACCGGCCCCTTGGGCACGAAAAGGTTCACGAGGCCGATAGCCTCCGAGAGGTGGCCGCCGCCGTTCTGCCGCAGGTCCAGCACCAGGCCGTCGATGCCGCCTTCAGCCTGGAACTCCTCGATCAGCCTGCGCACGTCCCGGGTCGTGCTCCGATAGTCGTCGTCGCCGGCGGTGCGGGCGTCGAAGTCCTGGTAGAACGACGGCACGTCGATGACGCCGATCCTGAGTTCCTTGTCGCCGCGCGCGACCTTGCGAAGTTCCTTTTTCGCCGCCTGTGCCTCGAGTGTGATCTTCTTGCGGGGCAGTGTGACTACGCGTTCGGCAGTTCCCGGCGCGGCGTTGCCCGACTGGATCTGGAGCCGTACGAACGAGCCACCAGGGCCACGGATCAGGTCCACGACGTCGTCGAGCCGCCAGCCCACGACATCCACGAGTTCCCCGTCCTTGCCCTGGCCAACCGCCAGGATGCGGTCCGTGGCCTTGAGCTCGTTGCTCTGCTGCGCGGATCCTCCCGGCAGGACGTCCATGATCGTGACGTAGTCGTCGACCACCTGCAGCGACGCGCCAATCCCCTCGTAGGACAGGCTCATCTGGATACGGTATTCCTCGGAATTTCGCGGCGAAAAGTAGTTCGAGTGAGGGTCAAAGACGCTGGCGAACGAATTCATGAAGTTTTCGAATACGTCGTCCGACGTGACCTGCTCGCTGCGCTTGGCTGCGCGCTCGTAGCGCTTCTGCAGGATGTCGTGAGCCTCCGGCCAGGTCTTGTCGGTGAGCATCAGCGACACAGCGTCGTTCTTGACGCGCTTGCGCCACAAGTCGTCAAGTTCGGCGGTGGTCGCTGCCCAGGGGGCGTGCTCGCGGTCGAACTCGAACGACTCATCGATCGTGAAGTCGGGTTCGGTCTCCAGGACCTCGAGCGCGTATTTCATGCGCTCCCGGTTGCGCTGCTGGAACCGGTTGAATATGGCGAACGCGGGATCAAGCCGGCCCTGCGTGATTGCGTCGTCCAGCCTGTAGCGATAGCGCTCGAATTCCGCAATGTCACTGGCCAGGAAGTAACTCCGATTGCCGTCCAGTGACCCGACGTACCGGTCGAGTATCAGCGACGAGACAGGATCGTTGATCGGGGCCTGTCGGTAGTGGGAACGCTCGAAGACGCTGCCCACGAGCCGGGACACCCTGGCCTCGCGATCGGTTGGAGCGAGGCCGGCACCGGTCGCAGCCGAGGGCGTATACGCCGTGCCGAGCAGCAGCATGCAGGCTGCGACCACTGCGGCCGCGAATGCCGTGGCGCTGCGGCGCCCCCGACGCTTGCGGCTCGACGTCTCTTCCCGATCACCTGCCTGATACACTTCCTGACCTCGACACGATTTCCTGAACAAATAGGCTAGAGACACGGCGGCCGCGACTCAAGGGCTGCCGCGTCATGCGGCTCCAATATCCGTGCGACCACTCACAGTACTCACCGGCATCGTCCTCGGCTCGTCTGCCGCCACCACTTTCGGGCTCGGCGCGACCCTGGTCGTGTTCCTCGTGCTGTCCGGGGAATTCCCGCGCTTTCGCGCGGAACTGCCCCTGCTGGCCCTTTACCTGGTGCTGTTCTCCGGTTTGACAACTCTCGCCGCCGTCAGTTTCATCGGGCAGGCTCGGGAGCGTCACTGGCGGCGATGGGCACAACTGGCGATGTGGGGCGCGCTTTCAGCGCTGGCTGCACTCTACTGGTTTACCAGGCGCTGAGCGACCGGCACCGGCCCTCGACCATCGCATTCGGGGTCAAGTGTTCCTCGCTGGCGACAATCAGTCGTGGTCCACGCGCTCCCAGGAGTGCGGCTTTGCATAACCAGCGTCGCTCGAGTACGGGTCGAATCCAGCGGCGCGGACGCGCCCGTGCTGCGTCCGGTCCGGCTCGTCGGCCAACTCGAGGCCCCCGGGCCCGGGCGCACTCCTCGGCGCCGCACTGGGCGCCGGACCGGGCGCCGGACCGGGCGCCGGCACCTCAGCACCCTTGCCCATCAGCTTCTGCCACCAAGTCCGCAGGTTACCCATGGCCTGCCTCCGCCGTGTCGGTGGTCCGCCCATCGTCGGCCCATGCATACGCCACCAGCAGGCGCCACACGGCGACCAGCGCCGCAGGACCGAGCAGCAACGCCAGGGCTGCCGGGCGCAGTTGCGCGAGATCGGCGGCAAATGCGCCGTAGAACGCGCCTGGGCCGCCACCGCTGTAGGGGCCCAGCGTCCTGACACCTGTTTCGTAGACCAGGAACGGCAGCACTGCGGCGCCGAAGACGAGGGCCGCTAGCACCCACAGGATATGGTGTCTGGACTTCATCTGCGGCATCCTGCGTCCGGATCGCCGGATCCGCAATAGCAGGCTGAATGGCAGGCTGAGGAAATTAGCGAGCATGCAGACAGTACGCACCGCCGTGATCGGCGTCGGTTACCTGGGCCGTTTCCACGCCCAGAAATACGCCACGCTGCCCCGGTCCCGGCTGGTCGCAGTAGTCGATGCCGATCCTGAGGTCCGCGAGCGTGTCGCAGCCGAGGTCGGTTGCCGGGCGGTCGCGGACTTCCGCGAGATCCTGGGCGAGGTGGATGCCGTCAGCATCGCGACGCCGACCCCGGCGCATTACGACATCGCCCGCGAGTGCCTCGATCGTGGCATCCATGTTCTGGTCGAGAAGCCGATCACCGAAACGCTGGACGAGGCGAGGGGCCTGGTCGAGGTTGCCGCGAGCCGGGGTCGCATCCTGCAGGTCGGGCACCTCGAGCGCTTCAATCCCGCGATTCGCGCGCTGGAGGGTACGCTCGGCATCCCACGGTTCGTAGAGTCGCACCGCCTGGCGCCATTCAAGGAGCGCGGGACCGACGTCAACGTCGTGCTGGACCTGATGATCCATGACATTGACCTGATCCAGAGCCTGGTGCGCGCGCCGATCGTCTCGATCGACGCAGTCGGAACCTCGGTCTTTTCCGCGGGCCTCGACATCGCGAACGCGCGCATTCGCTATGCAAACGGTTGTGTCGCAAACACCACGGCCAGTCGCATCAGCATGAAGATGGAGCGCAAGCTGCGGCTTTTCCAGGACGACGCGTACGTGTCGATCGACCTGCAGCAGAAGGTGCTCACCATCGTGCGCAAGCCGCCGGAGGGTTCGGGTGCGACGCTTGGGCAGGTGTCGATCGAGGAGCGAAGCTATGAGCAGGGCGACGCACTCAGGCTCGAGATCGAGGCATTTCTCGAGACGGTCTGCGGTGAACGCCCACCGGTCGTGACCGGCGAGGACGGGCTTCGGGCGCTCGAGACCGCGCTCAGGATCACCGAGCTCGTCCAGGGCGGGGCAGTCGAGCCGTGAAGCGCGGCCACTACACGGGGCGCGACTTCCGCCGCGCCATCACGATCGAAGACCTGCGGCGCATCGCCCGTCGCAGGCTTCCGAACTTCAGCTACGAATACGTCGAGGGTGGCGCCGAGGACGAATCGACGCTGCGGCGCAATCGCGACGTGTTCGAACGGATCGCCTGGTTGCCGCGGGCGCTGGTCGGTGCGGGGCCGGCCGACCTGGGCACGGAGATCTTCGGCCGACCGTCCAACATGCCTCTGGTCATCGCGCCGACCGGTTTCAACGGGCTGCTGTGGCCGCAGGGTGACATCGCTCTAGCCAAAGCAGCGACTGCGGCTGGCGTGCCCTTCACGCTGAGCACGGCATCGAATTGCGCGGTCGGTCGGCTTGCCGCGGCGGTGCAGGGCAACCTCTGGTACCAGCTCTACGCATACAAGGACCAGAGCGTGGTCGATCGCCTGATCGATCGCGTGGCCGAGGCGGGTTGCGAGGTGCTGGTGATCACCGCCGACGCGCCGGTGCTAGGCTCGCGCGAGTGGGACCAGCGCAATTACCGCTCACCGATGCAGCTCAGCCTGGCCAGCAAGCTCGATGTGCTGTGCCACCCCCGCTGGCTCTCCCAGGTCATGCTGCCGTCCGGTGCACCTACCTTCGAGAACCTGGTCGAGTTCCTGCCGCCCGGCCAGTACTCGGCCCTGATCGGTGCCAAGTACAGTTTCTCGCAGATCAACTCGCGACTGTCCTGGCACGATGTCGAACGCATTCGCAAGCGCTGGCCCGGCAAGCTGGTGGTGAAGGGATTGCTGTGCGTCGCGGACGCGCAGCGTTCGGTCGAGGCCGGTGTCGATGGCATCGTGCTTTCCAACCACGGCGGACGGCAGCTCGACGGGGCCGTCTCTGGCGTCGAATTGCTGCCCGCGGTTGCTGCTGAAGTCGGAGACCGGCTCACCCTGATGGTGGATGGCGGATTCCGGCGTGGCGGCGACGTGCTCAAGGCAATTGCGCTCGGTGCGCACGCGGTCATGATCGGGCGTGCAACGCTGTATGGTCTTGCGGCGGGCGGCGAAGCAGGCGCCAGCCATGCGCTCGACCTGCTGCGTGGCGAAATGGACCGCGCGATGCTGCTGCTCGGTTGCGGGTCGATCCCGGAACTGGGCCGCCACCTGATTCACTCCTGATATGCCGCCGGACGGGCGCGGTCGGCCGACTTCCAGACCGGAGAAATGATGCGAGCAGTAATCTGCAGGGAACTGACCGGGATCGGCGGCCTCACGCTGGAGCAGGACTGGCCGGAACCCACGCCAGCTGCCGGTGAGGTGCTGCTGGACGTTAAGGCAGCGGCCCTGAATTTCCCGGACTTGTTGACGATCAAGGGGCTCTACCAGGACAGGCCACCACTGCCGTTCGTGGTCGGTACCGAGCTGTCCGGCATCGTGAGTGCCGTGGGGCAGGGCGTCTCGCACCTTAAGGTCGGGGACCGCGTGGTGGCGGCCTGCGGCAGGGCGATCGCGGAGAAAGTAGCGGCGCGGGCCGGGCTGGTGCTGCCCGCGCCAGCCGGTCTTTCATTCGAATCTGCAGCCGGAATCTGCGTCACCTATTTCACGACCATGCACGCACTCAAGCAGCGCGCCAGGCTGGCGGCGGGCGAGACGCTGCTGGTGCTCGGCGCTGCGGGCGGCGTCGGCACGACCGCGGTGGAGCTCGGTCGCCAGATGGGGGCGACTGTCATCGCCGCGGCCAGCAGCGACGAAAAGCTCGAACTAGCGCGCTCGCTCGGCGCGGAACATGTCGTGAACTACACGACGGAGGACCTGCGAGGGCGCCTCAAGGAAATCACCAACGGCCGCGGCGTCGACGTGGTCTACGACCCGGTGGGCGGCGACCTTGCGGAGCCGGCGCTGCGCAGCATGGCCTGGGGCGGGCGATACCTGGTGATCGGTTTCGCCGGCGGCAGCATCCCCTCGGTGCCGCTCAACCTTCCGCTGCTCAAGGGTTGCTCGATCGTCGGGGTCTTCTGGGGGAGTTTCTCGCAGCGCGAGCCCGAACTGCAGCGCCAGAACGTCAAGGAGCTGTGGGCCCTGTTCGAGACCGGAAAGCTATCGCCCGTGGTCGGCGAGGTTCACCCGATGGATGACTACGCCAAGGCATTCGAGTCACTGCAGTCCCGGCGCGCGCGCGGCAAGGTCGTCATCCGGACCTGATCAGGCTTCGCCGATCGCCTCGAGCTCGGCCTGAAGTTCAAGCCAGCGTGATTCCGCCTGCTCCAGGCGCCGGTTGATTTCGGTGCAGCGCCGCGTCGTTGCCTGGACTTCGGCCAGGTTTTCCCCCGAGTAGAACGAGGTATCTGCGAGCCGGGCCTCGAGCTCGCGCTTTTCGCCTTCGAGCGACTCGACCTCGCGCTCGAGCGCGGTTGCTTCCCGTGCCAGCGGGCGTCGTCGGGCCAGGCGGGCCTGCCGGTCGGCACCTGCACTCTCTCGCTGCGCGCGCCGTGCCTCACGGTCCAGCAGTACCGGAGCGCCCGGTGCCGCCGAATCTGACCGCGCCCGCCTTTCGGTGAGCCATTCGAGGTAATCGTCCACGTCACCCGGGAATTCCGCGGCGCGGCCATCCGCAACCAGCAGGAATCCGTCGCACACCGTCCGCAGCAGCGCCCGGTCGTGCGACACGAGCACCAGGCTGCCCTCGTATTCGGCCAGCGCCCGCATCAGTGCGTGGCGCATTTCGAGGTCGAGGTGGTTGGTCGGCTCGTCGAGCAGCAGCAGGTTGGGCCGCTGACGCACAATGAGTGCGAGCGCGAGGCGCGATTTTTCGCCTCCGGAAAATGCCCCGGTCGGCGCGTCGGCCATCGGGCCGCGGAAATCGAAGCTGCCGAGATAGCTGCGCAGGTCGAGTTCGCGGGTCAGGCGTTCGGCACGTACGAGGTGCTGCAGCGGCGATTCATCGGGACGAAGCTGCTCGAGCTGGTGCTGAGCGAAATAGCCGATCTCGAGGCCGTGGCCGCCGGTCATGCGGCCGGACAGGGGCTCAAGCACTCCGGCAATGGTCTTGACCAGCGTGGACTTACCCGCGCCGTTGGGTCCGAGCAGTCCCAGCCGCGCCCCGGGCCTGAGCGACATTTCCACGTGCTCGAGGACAGCGCGATCGGGGTAGCCGAGCGTCGCGTCCTCTAGCGCGAGCAGTGGGTCGGGCGAGCGCTCCGGCGGGGGGAACGCGAAGTCGAACGGTGCGTCGACGTGTGCGGGTGCGATGCGCTCCAGGCGGTCGAGAGCCTTCAGGCGGCTCTGCGCCTGCCGGGCCTTGCTGGCCTTGGCGCGAAATCGCGCCACGAATCCCGTCATGTGCGCGATCTCGCGCTGCTGCTTCTCGTACATCGCCTGGTGAACGGCCAGGCGCGCGGCGCGCTGATCTTCGAACGCCGAGTAGTTGCCGGTATAGAGCGTGATGCGCCTGGACTCGATCTGCGCGATATGCGAGACGCAACCGTCCAGGAAGTCGCGGTCGTGGGAGACGAGCAGCAGCGTGCCCCGCCAGTTGGCGAGCCACCGCTCGAGCCAGACCACCGCATCGAGGTCGAGGTGGTTGGTCGGTTCATCGAGCAGCATCAGGTCCGCGCGGCTCGAGAGCGCACGCGCCAGGTTGAGCCGCATGCGCCAGCCGCCCGAGAAATCCGCCACTGGCCGTTCGAGATCGGCGGACGTGAAGCCGAGTCCCGCAAGCAGCGAGGCAGCCCGTGCCCGCGCCGCATAGCCGCCAATCGAGTCCAGCCTCGCATGCCACTCGGCAAGTGCATGGCCGTCGTGGTCACGGTCGGCCTGGGCCAGCGCCCGCTCGACGTTGCGCAGCTCGGAGTCCCCATCCAGCACGTAGTCGATCGCGGGCTGGTCCAGGGCCGGCGTCTCCTGGCTGACGCTGGCGATGGTCCAGCCGGGCGGAACCTCGCAGTCCCCTGCCTCCGCATGCAGTTCCCCGCGAAGAAGCGCGAAAAGACTCGATTTTCCGCTGCCGTTCGCGCCGACCAGGCCGACCCGCCACCCGGTGTGGATCTGCAGGCTGGTGTCCTCGATGAGGGGCCGCGAGCCGCGTGATAGTGTGAGGTGGCGGAAAAGGATCAACGCTTGGCGCCTGTCGATGCCGGGACCGGGGCGCATTCTAGCCACTGGCCGGTACGGCCGCGGCTTCCATGCGCTTGCCGGAGGAATCCGGCACAATTCACGGCCTTGCCACCGCCCGGCACGCCTGCCGGGGGCCCTGGAGACCAAAACCGATGTCGTCGATGAGCCGAGTGCAGTCGTTCAGATTCTTCCGTCTTTCACGCGCTGTGCTGTCGGCCTGGCTGCTCGTGGCGTCGGCCGCTGCGTTCGCGCAGGCCACGCCCGAGGTTTCCACGGTATTCGCATTCAATGGTTCGGTCCCGAACGGCGGCCTCGTGCGGGGACCGGACGGTGCCCTGTACGGGACTTCCGGGACGAACACCTTTGTATCCGGCGGGCTCGTATACCGGTCCACGGTGACCGGCTCTTCGGTTACGACGATTCACCAGATGACCGTCGATGATGGTTACCTTCCCAAGGCCGGGCTGCTGCAGGGCAGTGACGGGTTGCTGTACGGTACGACGCGCCTCGGCGTGCGCACGGTGGCCAACACATCCGGCACCATTTACCGCGTCGGGTACGACGGCCGCGTATATACGACGTTGCACAGCTTCGCTGTGTTCTCGGAGTTCAACGTCAACGGCAACCCGATCAACGCGGACGGCGCGTATCCGGAAGCGCCGTTGGTCCAGGGAAGTGACGGGACCCTGTACGGCACCACGCGAGCCGGCGGGACGAACGGCACAGGCGTCATTTTCAGTATTTCCCCGGACGGCAGCGGCTTCTCCGTGCTGCACGAATTCGGGGAAGTCACGTCCGACGAGACGGACAACGTGTCGAAGAATGTGGGCGGCTCGAACCCGATCGGCAGCCTGCTGCAGGTGGGCAGCTTCCTCTATGGATCGGCGGCTGCCGGCGGGACTGCTGGCCGCGGCACGATCTACCGTATCCGCCTGGACGGCACGGGATTCGAGGTCGTGCACGAGTTCACGGCGATCGCGACCGAGAGTCCATTTGAAAACGAAGACGGTGCCACTCCACTGGTCGGCCTGACCGACGGCGGGGATGGGTTCCTGTATGGCGTAGCGACTGCAGGCGGACAGAATGGCGCTGGCACACTGTTCTCGATCGACCCCAGCAGCCTGCTGTTTACGGTGCTGCACGATTTCGAGACGCCGAATGGCGCGAACCCGTCCGGCGAGTTGATCGTCGCCACTGATTCGCGGCTGTACGGCACCACGGCCGCCGGCGGTACCGACTCGAGTGGTACGACGACCAGTTTCGGCACCATCTACTCGATCGCACGCGACGGCACGGGCTTTGAAAAGCTCTACAGCTTCAACGGAAGCGAGGGGTCGGCCCCGAACGGCCCGCTGCTGCAACTGGACGCGACCACGTTCGTAGGCGTTACTTTCTCCGGCGGAAGATGCGGGCAGGGAACGCTGTTCCAGTACAGCTCGATCGGGGAAAAGGTTGACGGCAATACCGGCTGCGGCCAGAAGAAGAAGAACCAGAGCGGTGGCGGTGCGTTTCCGCCGGGGATGCTGCTGCTGCTCGGCGGGCTCGCGCTCGCAGGCCGGCGCCGCCGGCGCTGAACGGCACTCCGGTGACCGTGCAACTGGTTGAGGCCGCGGCGCCCGCCTGACGACCAGGCGAGCACCCTCAGCGACCTCGTGCGGCTAACCACCCGGTACGACGTCCTTCAGGATCTCGAGCGGGTTCCACGATTTCTTCTTTTTCTTCTTCTCGTCGGTTGGTGCCGCGGCATCCTCGCCTGGCGGCGGCGCGTCGGTCATGCCTTCGCCGTCGTCTTCACTTGCGCCCGGCATGCCAGCCCCATCGGGCATCCCGATCATGGTCGTCGTCATCGACTTGACGCGCAGCTTGACGTTCCACTCGGGCTCCCAGGCGACCGTCGGGTCGGTTGGGCGAGGAGGGTAGGCCATGTTCAGGTCGCTGCCGTAGGCGATGGCCCGCAACATGCCCTGTGCGGCGGCGGCTTTCGGTATCGCGCACTTCGTGGTCGTCGGAGGCAGCAGCACTTTCTCCTTCAGCCACTTGTCCACCGCTGAATTGGTCTGGTAGTCGAACAGGCCGAAGCCGCTGTCGGGCAGTTCGCTCGACGTCCATATCACCATCCCTGCTTCCTCGTTCGGCAAGGCTCCCATGGTGCCGAGGAAGTACGCACGGGCGTTCGGAATCGCGTTCCATTCCAGCTGGACGTAACCCGGCTGCTCAGCCTGCCTGATCGTGATCTCCGGCATGATGTCCTGCGCTGCAGGTATGGAGAACTTGAAGCTCTCCGGCACGCCGTCCCCGGTGTACGTGTGCTGGCCGACGATTGATGCGCCCGCAGGGAATGTCCTGTGGTCCTCCTTGTTCGGCCAGACCGGGCGACCGGCGGTCGCGTGGGCACCGCGCTGTGTCGCATGCCTCGACTCGAAGAACTTGCCCAGTTCCGCGATCGTCGCAGTCTCGAGATTGACCACTTTCGGCTGTCCGGGACGAACCGTTTCGGAGCAGCCCCAGTACATGACAAGCTTGCCCTTGGGCGGTTCGGTCGCGTACTCGGTCGGAGACTCGTCATCGACCCTCGGCGCCGGCTTCGGCTTGTCGGGCGTCTGCAGCTTCAGCGCAGGCGCGAGCCCGGTCACCTCCGGCACACTCTGCAGCGCGTGCTGCAGGTTCGGGTTGCGGCTGGTGTACAGCGTCACGTCCATCCAGCGCCCGGAGGTGCCAGTCTGCGTGTAACCGAACTCCGCCCGTGCATTCTGGCCGCCCCCCATCAGCGCGCCGAGCGTGGCATTCATCATGCCTTGCCCCATGCCTCCGCCCATGCCGAAGCCGGAAAACGTGGCAACGTCGATCCACGCCTGCGAGATGGGCGGCTTGACGACCTGCTTCGGCGGAGACTGCGCCGAGGCGACGCATGGCGCGGCGACTACGAACGCGGCGAACGCCGCCGGCATCCATCGTTGACGGCATGGCATGAGGCTGCTCCCTGGCTGGTTTTTTCTGATCCCCAAGGCTGCCAATATCGTCCTGCGCCGCAGGCTTCGCAAGCGAATTCCGGGCGGTGGGAGCCATGCGCCGTTGTGGCTGCCTCCAGGGGATGCTGGCGTTGTAGGATTGCGGTTGGGGCGAGCCATCCAGCGACGATCGCGCAGAACGGTCGCCGACCGTTTCCGGGGTGACATGTGAGCGCCGAGCGACAATCGGTCCTGCATAGCTGGTGCGTCCAGTCGCAGTGGAACGCACCCGCCGTAGTGGGTGGAAAGGGTGCGCGCCTGCTGCTCGAGGACGGGCGTGAGGTGCTCGACATGAGCAGCCTCGCGGAGTGCAGCAACCTCGGCCACCAGCACCCCGGGCTGGTTGCCGCCATACGCGACCAGGCGGAAAAGCTCTGCTTCGTGACCAATGCCTGGGGAGCGGCACCGCGCGCTGAACTCGCCACGCGCCTGCTCGAACTCGCGGGCTTCGACGGCGGCCGGGTGTTCTTTACGCTCGGTGGTGCGGACGCCAATGAGCACGCGGTCAAGATCGCGCGGCAGGCGACTCGCCGGCCGCGGGGCGTGGTGATCGCCCGTGACCGTTCGTACCACGGTTCGACACACCTGGCGATGGCATTGTCCGGCGACTCGCGCACGCGGGTGCAGGTTGACCCGGACGCGTTCGGCGTGAGTCACGTAGCACCGCCATATGGCTACCGCTGCCCGTTCGGCAGCGCAGACGAAGCGGAGTGCGGCTCGCGAGCGGCCGCGGCAGTCGCGGAGCGGATTGCACACTTCGGTCCGGGCAGTGTCGCTGCCGTGATCATGGAGCCGAATGCGGGTTCGAACGGCATCGTGGCCCCGGACAATTTCTGGCCCGAGCTGTGCGGCGTGTCGCGCGACGCCGGCGTGCCGCTGATCGCCGATGAGGTCATGAGTGCATTCGGCCGCTGCGGCGAGTGGTTTGCCTGGCAGCGGCATGGCGAGGCCGGTCGTCCCGACATGATGACGCTGGCGAAGGGGCTGACGGGGGCCGCATTACCGCTCGGCGCCGTCGTATTGTCCGGATCGATCGCCGCGGCCGTGGAGCACGAGATGCTCTACACCGGGCTCACGTATTGCGGCCATCCGCTGTGCTGCGCGGCGGGCGTGGCGGCGCTCGAGGCCTACGCGGTGGAAGGGCTGATCGAGCGCTCGAGACGACTGGGCGCAGCGATGAAGCGCGAGCTCGACGCAATGGCCACTCGGCACGAGGTGATCGGCGACGTGCGCGGCGGGCACGGGCTGTTTGCCGTGGTCGAGCTGGTGCGAAACAGAGCCACTCGTGAGCCGCTGGCTCCGTGGCCACAGGGCGCACCGGAGCTGGTCTCGCTCGTCAACTGCGCGATGCAGCAGGGCGTATCGTTTGCAACTCGCGGCAACCTGGTCCTGCTTGCACCACCGCTCGTGATCGAGGAGCGTGAACTTGCCGACGCGCTCGCGCTGCTCGACCTGCTCCTCGCGCAGTTCTTTACACCTGGCCGACGGTGACGCTCCATGAGTTTCCACCTCACGTACGCGACCATGTTCAATCCTCCGGAGGAAATGCACGCTCGATTCGAGGCAGCGCTGGCTGCGCTGCGCCCGAAACTGGGCGCGACACACGGTCTTTTCATAGACGGGGCCGATGTACCCGCGGCAGTGATCGTGCCGCGTCCCAGCCCGATCGACGTGGACCAGAACCTGGGGCATTTCTCGGTCGCCGACGCGGCGCAAGTCGAGCAGGCGATGCAGGCGGCGCGGGCGGCATTTCCCGCCTGGCGGGCCGCGTCAGTGGCCGAGCGCGTGCGCCTGGTGAGACGGGTTGGCGAGGTGATGCAGGAGCGCGTCTATGAGATCGCGGCGGCGCTGTCGCTTGAAGTAGGCAAGAACCGCATGGAGGCGCTTGGCGAAGCGCAGGAGACAGTGGATTTCTTCAGCCACTACGCCGCGGACTACGAGTCGCACGCAGGCTACGAGCATGCGCTGCCGAACGATCCGCTGGCGGGATTCGTCTCCAGCAACCGCAGCGTGATGCGGCCCTACGGCGTGTGGGTGGTGATCGCGCCGTTCAATTTCCCGCTGGCGCTGGCCGGCGGGCCGGTGGCTGCAGCGCTCGTAACGGGCAATACCGTGGTCCTGAAGGGCGCAAGTGACACGCCGTGGGCTGGCCGCCTGCTCGCGGACTGCGTTCGCGATGCTGGCCTGCCTGCGGGGGTGTTCAATTACCTTTCCGGCTCAGGGCGGGAGGCAGGCGCAGCGCTGGTCGCGCATCCGCACACCGCAGGGGTTACGTTCACCGGCTCCGCGGCAGTGGGCATGCAGATACTCGGCCGAATGGCCGGTGGTGCGTATCCGCGGCCCTGCATCGCAGAGATGGGCGGCAAGAATCCCTGCATCGTCACCGGGCGGGCGAACCTCGATCACGCCGCGCAGGGCATCGTTCGCTCGGCCTTCGGCATGGGCGGACAGAAGTGCTCGGCCGCCTCGCGGCTATACGTAGAGCAGACTGTCGCGGACGGGCTTCTCGAGCGGATTACGGCGCTGGTCGCCGCCATTCGTATCGGTGATCCGCTGTTGCGAGAGAACTGGCTCGGCCCGGTCGTCAATTCGTCCGCGTATGCGAACTACGCTCGCTATGTCGACGAGCTGTGCAGCGGCGGTGCGCGGTTACTCGCGGGCGGGCGCCAGCTGCGCGAGGACGGGCTCGGGCGCGGGTTCTACGTCGAGCCGGTGCTCGCTGAGGCGGCGCTCGGCCATCGCCTCTGGAGCCACGAGATGTTCCTGCCGATCCTGATGGTGCACCGCTTCCGAAGCCGGGACGAGGCCATGGCGCTGGCCAATGATTCCGATCTCGGCCTGACCGCCGGATTCTACGGCGCGGCGGACGAGGTGCCGTGGTTTCATGAACACATCGAGTCGGGCGTCACCTACGCCAACCGACCGCAGGGTGCGACGACCGGGGCCTGGCCCGGATACCAGCCGTTCGGTGGCTGGAAGGGGTCGGGCTCCACCGGCAAGGCGATTGCGTCCTTCTACTACGTAGCGCAGTACATGCGGGAGCAGTCGCGCACGGTCGTGGAGAACGGATGACACGGTTTGTTTCGCTGGCCGAGGCGATGGAGCAGTTCGTGCCCGACGGCTCGTGCATCGCGCTGGAAGGGTTCACTCACCTGATCCCGTTCGCGGCCGGGCACGAGATCATCCGGCAGTCGAGGCGGCGGCTGCACCTCGTGCGAATGACGCCCGACATCGTCTACGACCAGATGATCGGCATGGGTTGCGCGAGCCGGCTGACTTTCTCCTGGGGCGGCAATCCGGGCGTGGGTTCGCTGCATCGCCTGCGGGACGCGGTCGAGAAGGGCTGGCCGACACCGCTGGAACTCGACGAGCACACGCATGCGGGCATGGCGGCCGCGTATTGCGCCGGCGCGGCACGACTGCCGTTCGGCATGCTGCGCGGTTACATCGGCTCCGACCTGGTGGATGTGAACCCGAGGATACGAAGCGTCGAGTGTCCGTTCACCGGCGAGCGCCTGGCGGCGGTGCCGGCCATCAACCCGGACGTCACGATCCTGCACGCGCAGCGCGCCGACCGCGAGGGCAACGTGGCCCTGCACGGCATCGTAGGTGCGCAGCGCGAGGCGGCTCTCGCGGCCACTGCGCTCGTGGTGACGGTGGAGGAAATCGTCGAGTCGTTTCCGCCGGCGATGAACTCGATCGTACTGCCGCACTGGGTGGTGAGCGCGGTCGCGCACTGTCCCGGCGGCGCCTATCCCGCATACGCGCAGGGGTACTACCCGCGAGACAATACGTTCTACCAGCGCTGGGACGGTATTGCCCGGGAGCGCGAAGGGTTCCAGGCCTGGATGCAGGCGCACGTTCTCGCGAGCCGCGACCACGCCGGGTTCCTGGCCAGCCTCCGGAGCGAGGCATGAACGACTGGTCGCGTGACGAAATGATGACCGTGGCCGCGTCGCGGCTGCTCTGGGACCAATGCGTGTGCTTCGTGGGCATCGGCATGCCGAGCGCGGCCTGCAACCTCGCGCGGCTCACGCACGCGCCAGGCATCGTGCTCATTTACGAGTCGGGCACCATCGGTACGCGACCGGAGGTCCTGCCACTGTCGATCGGCGACGGGGAACTCGCCGAGACGGCAAGTTGCGTGATACCGCTGCCGGAGGTGTTCAGCTATTACCTGCAGGCGGGCAGGGTTGACGTCGGATTCCTGGGGGCGGCCCAGGTCGATCGCCACGGCAACTTGAACAGCACGGTGATCGGGCCTTACGGTTCGCCCTCGACACGGCTGCCCGGGGCCGGCGGAGCGCCCGAAATCGCGGCGCACGCGCGCCGGACGTTTGTAATGTTGAAGGCCACGCGCCGGAGTTTCGTCGAGCGTCTCGATTTCCGCACCAGCGCCGGGTTCCTCGAAGGCGCAGACGCGCGGGAGCGCTCCGGTGCCAGGGGCGAGGGACCGCTGTCCGTGATCACCGACTTCGGTGTCCTTGCGCCGGAACCGCGGACACGCGAACTGGTGCTCGACGCACTGTTTCCCGGTGCCACTCTCGAGGAGGCGCGCGCCGCGGTCGGATGGCCGTTGCGGACTTCGACCGCGGTGGGCCGGCTGGAACCGCCGGGCGCGGACGAACTCGAGACCCTGCGCGAGCTGCATGCCCGCACCCGCGAAGCGCACACGCGCCGCGTGCGACTGCCCGTGTAACGGGCTGGATTCAAACCTGAGGAGAGCATCATGCGCAACCAGCACATCAGGACCGAGCTTCCGGGTCCCCGGGCTCGCGCACTGCTGGATCGCGACCGACTGGTTGCCTCGCCTGCCTACCCGCGCGACTACCCGTTCGTGATGTCCCACGGGCGCGGTACCGAGGTGTGGGACGTGGACGGCAATCGATTCCTGGACTTCGCCGCGGGCATTGCGGTGTGTGCGACCGGGCATGCGCACCCCGAGGTCGTGACTGCAGTGAAAGACGCGGCCGACAAGTTCCTGCACATCTCGAGCGACTACTGGCACGAGGGTTTTACGTCATTGAACGAGCGCATCGCGGAAATCGCCCCGATGGGTGAGCCTGTGATGAGCTTCCTCTGCCAGTCGGGTACCGAGTCGGTCGAGGGAGCAATCAAGCTCGCGCGTTACGTGACGGGCCGGCCGAGGTTCATCGGATTCCTCGGCGGATTTCACGGCCGCACGATGGGATCGCTGTCGTTTACCTCCAGCAAGTACACGCAGCAGAAGGGCTTTGCGCCGACGATGCCCGGCGTCACGCACGTGCCGTACCCGAACCCGTACCGACCGCTGCTCGCCGGCGCCGACCAGGGCAAGGCGGTGCTCGATTACATCCGGATGCTGTTTGAACGCAACCTCCCGCCGTCCGAGGTCGCTGCGATCCTGGTCGAGCCGCTGCAGGGCGAGGGCGGTTACATTGTCCCGCCCGCGGGCTTCCTGTCGGGCCTGCGCGCGCTCTGCGACGAACACGGCATCCTGCTCATCTGCGACGAGGTGCAGTCGGGCATTGGACGGACCGGCAGGATGTTCGCTATCGATCACTGGGGCGTGCGCCCGGACATCGTGACCAGCGCGAAGGGCCTCGGCTCGGGGCTGCCGATCGGCGCCGTGATCGCAAAACGGTCGATCATGGAAAAGTGGTCGAGGGGCGCGCACGGCAACACCTACGGCGGCAATCCGATCAGCTGCGCGGCCGCGAACGCCACCATCGACCTGGTCAGGCGCGAGTACATGTCCAACGCTGCGCGAATGGGCGAGCACTTCATGGGCAGGCTGCGCGAGCTGGCACGCGACTACCCCTGCATCGGCGAGGTGCGTGGCCAGGGGTTGATGATCGGCATGGAGTTGATCCAGCCGGACGCCGAGCGCACGCCGGCCAGGGCGCTGTGCGAAGCGCTGGTCACCCGTGGCTACTACAACGGGCTGATCCTGCTCTCCTGCGGGGTGAGCACGCTGCGCTTCATGCCGCCGCTGTGCGTGACGGCGGCCGAAATCGACGAGGCCGTGCAACTGTTGCGCGTAAGCCTCGACGAGGCGCTTGCTGGGATGCAAGGCTTGAGGGGCGCGGCGGCTCACATCCGCACTCGGTCGCTGTTGCCGCGCCGAATCAGGGCGGCGGGGCGTATCGCCCGTAGCGCTTCAGCAGTTCGACCAGCCGGTCGTGGGGCAGGGCTGGTGCGAAATGTCCGTCCTGGCCGTGCATGTCGCGCGCGGCCACCATCGCATTGACGATCGCTTCCTCGGTGGCCTGAACGGCCGCAATGAACAGTGGATCGAGGTAGTCGTTGCCGAGGGATTCCAGCTGAACGAGCGACCCGCCATTGAATGCAGCGGCATTCGCTGTCGAAAACGCAATGAAGATGTCGCCGGAACCGTTGCCAGCGAAGCTGCCCATGCGGCCCAGCGCCAGCGATGCCCGCTTCGCGACACGCTTGAGCTGGGTCGGAAGCAGCGGAGCGTCGGTTGCGAGAACCACGATGATCGAGCCCGAATCACCGTGCGGTGGCGCGGTACTGGAGGAGTCACTGACTGGAATGTCCTGTCCGACCGGAACGCCGGCGATCCGCAGTGTCTCACGCGTACCGTAGTTCGCCTGCACCAGCGCACCGAGCATGTACTTGCGGTCGCCGATCATCGTGCTCCGCGACGAGGTGCCGATCCCGCACTTGAATTCGTGGCAGCTCATGCCGGTGCCGCCGCCGACGTTGCCTTCCGCAACCTGGCCGCCCTTGGCCTGGTCGAGCGCCTGCCAGGCGTGCTCGGGACGCACGTGGAACCCGTTGATGTCGTTCAGGTCGCCGTCCCAGGTTTCCGCGACCACCGGCAGCGACCACCAGTAGCCGGACGCATCCGGTTCGCCGGCACGAATCCGCCATGCGATGACCGCGTCGCGTACCACGCCCACGCTGTGGGTGTTGGTCAGCATCACCGGTCCCTCGAGCTGGCCCGATTCCTCGAGCCACGCGGAGCCGGTCATTTCGCCATTCCCGTTGAGCGGGAACCATGCTCCGTAGGCAGGTGTGTCCAGCGACTGCCTGCCTCGTGGCAGAACAGCGGTCACGCCCGTGCGTACCTTGCGACCGCCCGGCAGGTCCTCGATCAGCGTGACCTGGCCAACGGTGACTCCGGCGACGTCGGTGATTGCGTCCAGCGCCCCCGGCGTGCCCTCGAACGGCACCCCAAGTTCGCGGGCCCGCGGACCATCGGCGATTGCCACGCTGCAGGTGGCGAGCAGGGCGAGGGCGGCTGTGGCTCGAATCATTGGTGGCTCCGGCGGTGGCTTATCGCAGACAATGCCTGACCGCGAGCTTAGCGAAGGATGCCGTCGCAATGCATGCCGAACTGAGGGTGCCTCCGAATGTCTGCCGGCACCGGGCCGGCTGCTCACGGGTAACTTCCGGATGAACACGCAGAACACTGTAGCCAGCGCCGGACCCGGCCGGGAACTTGGATTCTGGATGTGCACGGCGCTGGTCGTCGGTAACACGATCGGCATGGGAATCTTCCTGCTGCCTGCATCGCTCGCGCCGTACGGGTTCAATGCACTCATAGGCTGGGGCATTACGGTCACCGGCATGACGGTGCTGGCGCGGGTGTTCGCGCGCCTGGCCCGGGTCTTTCCGCAAGCCGACGGCCCATATGCCTACATGCGCTCGACGCTGGGCGAGTGGCCGGCGTTTCTCGCGTTGTGGTGCTACTGGATCTCGTGCTGGATAACGAATTCGGCTCTGGCGGTCGGTATCGTGGGTTACCTGGCCACGGCAGTGCCGCAACTCGCTGGCGTTCCGCCACTTGCGCTCGCGCTTGCGCTGCTGTGGCTGTTCGTCGCGCTGAACCTGTTCGGCGTCAGGACTGGTGGCCAGGTGCAGGTCGTGACGACGGTGCTGAAGCTGGTTCCGATGGCGGTCGTCATCCTGCTTGGCGCCTGGCTGCTGCTGAGCGAGCCGTCCACCTACGCCCAGAATCCACCGACGACTCCCTTGAGCTTTGGCGGAATGCTGGCGGCCTCGACAATCGCGCTCTACGCGATGCTGGGCGTGGAATCGGCGACTGTCCCGGCTGGGCGAGTGCGCGACCCGGGGCGAACGATTCCCCGCGCGACGATGACCGGTACGCTGCTCACTGCCGTGATCTACGTGGTGGTATCGGCCGTGGCGATCACGCTGATTCCGCAGCAGGAACTCGCTGCCTCCGAGGCGCCGTTTGCGGACCTTCTCAACCGCTTCCTCGGCCTGGGCAGTGGCCGCTGGCTCGCCGTGTTCGTCGTAGTGAGCGGGCTCGGAGCCCTGAACGGCTGGACACTGCTGGCCAGCGAACTCACGCGGACCATGGCCAGCCACGGCCTGCTGCCACGCCGGCTGGATGCGCAGAATGGCCGCGGCGCGCCGATGGCGGGCCTGCTTGTCACCGGGGTCCTCGCCACCGCGATGGTGCTGATGAACTACAGCAAGTCGCTGGTCGAGGGATTCACGTTCCTGACGCTGGTGGTGACGGCCGCTAACCTGCCGCTCTACCTTTGCTGCGCGCTGGCGCTGGTCGTGCTGTGGAAGAGGGGCGAGGCCCGAGCGTCGCGTGACCTGATGGTGCTTGGCATCCTGGGCAGTGCCTATGTGGTCTTCGCGCTGTTCGGCATGGGACGCGAACCATTCCTGTGGGGCCTGGCACTTGCCGCGGCGGGCGTGCCGGTGTTCGCGGTGCTGCGCGCGCGGCGCCAGCCGGATGCTGGCTAAGGTGATTTGAGCACGGCGCCTGCGGCATTGCGGCCACTCGCGCCGCCGAGGCCGCCGCCACCGTGCACGCCGCTGCCGCAGAGGAACAGCCCGTCGATCGGCGTACGGTGATCCGACCAACCCGGCATCGGGCGCATGAACAGGATCTGGTCCAGGATCAACTGGCCGTGGTTAAGGTCGCCCTCGGTGAGGCCCCAGGTCTGCTCGAGGTCCAGCGGGGTGATCGACTGGATCTCGCGCACGCGCTCGCGGAAGCCGGGGAACCGGGCGGCAACGGTGTCGATGGCCACGCTTTCCAGCGTGGCGCGCTGCTGCTGCCAGGAGCCCTGCCGCAGCAGGTATGGTGCGAACTGGAAGTGGATGGACACCACGTCGCCGGCAGTCGTGATTTCAAGGTACGGCTCGCGCGAGATCCCGCCGTACTTCGCCGCATCGTAGGCGCGCTCCAGGTACTTGAGCGTGGGGGCGATCACCACCGTGCCGTCGGGCAGTCCGTGGCCACCCTCCGTGCGTAGGTGCAGCTTCGCCACCGAGCCGCGCATCTTGATCGACTGCGTCTGCCACACGAACTCGGGCGGCAGTTCCGGCGCACCGACGAGGCCGAGCAACGTGTGGCGCGGGTCCGCGCCGGACAGGATGACGGCGGCAGTGATTTCCTCGCCGCTCTCGAGGCGCACTCCACGGGCCTGCTGCCTTTCAACCAGGATCTGCGCGACGGGCGCAGCTGTGCGCAGCTGTCCGCCGGCGGATTCAAGTGCCGCGACCAGCGACCCGGCGATACGCTGCGTGCCGCCAGCGACCGGCCGGTGCGCTGGTCCGCCGCGATTGAGCCAGTTGTGCAGCAGCGTATAACCGCCGCCAGCCGACATCGAGCCCATGGTCACGCCGTGCACAGCGAGCGCACCGATCGCAGCCTTGAGCGGTTCGGACTCGAACCACTCCTCGGAAAATTCGGTCGCCGACATCGGCAGGAAGCGCATGAAACGGAACATGTCCTTGCGCCCGAGCCTGCGCAGCCTCCAGGCGAGCGTCGCCAGCGGCCGCCCTTGCGCAAGGATGGCCGCATTGGCCAGGCGCGGCATCGGCGTGCGTTGGGCCAGTTCGAGGAAGCGCGCCGCCCTGTCCATGTACCCGACGAATTCCGGCCAGCGCTCCGCGTCCCGCGCCGACAGCCTGCGGATTGACTCGAGCGTGGCCGCGTCGCCGGCGCCGGCTGACAGCCGCAGCAGGCCGCCGTCCGGCAGCGCGGACACATAGGCAGGAATCGATGCGGAGCCCGCCGGATAGCCATGCCGCGCGAGATCGAGATCGGCCACGATGTCGGCACGCAGGCAGCCGCCCGGGCGCAGCGGCTGCAACGCGAAACAAGCCGGCGTCGCGCTCGCGGCCAGTTGCCCGCCCGGCACGCTGCGACGCTCGAGCACCAGCACCTTGCGGCCGGCCTTTGCCAGGTACGCGGCGGAAACGAGGCCGTTGTGGCCGGCGCCGATGACGATGACGTCGGGTTTCGTCATGGTGGGGCCTACCGCCAGTCCTTGAGTGCTTCCATCGCCGCGAGCCTGCCGTTCGCGCCCATGATGCCGCCGCCCGGATGCGCACCCGAAGCGCCATAGTAATAGCCGGCCAGCGGCGTGCGGAAGTCGGCCCATTGGGGCGCCGGGCGCAGGAAGAACAGCTGGTGCAGTGAAAGCTCGCCGTGGAAGATGTTGCCGCCCGTGATGCCGGCGATGTCCTCGATGTCCTTCGGCGTGATCACCTGCTTGCCGACGATTGCACGGCGGATGTTCGGCGCGTAGCGCTCGATAGTGGAGATTACGGTCTCGCCGAAGGCCTCGCGTTTGGCGTCGTCCCAGCCACCCTCGATATCGTAGGGAGCGTACTGAACGAAGCACGACATCACGTGGTGCCCCGGGGGTGCCATGTCGCGGTCGATCATCGACGGGATGATGGCGTCGATGTAGGGGCGCTGCGAGAACTGGCCGTACTTGGCGTCGTCGTAGGCGCGCTCGATGTAGTCGATGCTCGGACTGAACGAGATCGCCCCCCGGTGCAGCGGACCCACGCCCGGCAGGCAGGTGAACTGGGGCAGCTCGGACAGCGCGATGTTCACCTTGCCCGACGATCCCCGGACACGGAAGCGACGGATCGCCTCGGTGAATTCTTCCGGAAGGTGCTGCGGGTCGACGAGCTGCAGGAAGCTGCGCTTCGGGTCCACCGCGGACATGACGATGCGGGCCTCGAGCTCGTCGCCGTTCTCAAGTGCAACGCCGCTGGCACGACCGCCCTTGACCAGCACCTTCGCGACCGGCGCGCTGGTGCGGATCTCGACACCCAGCGCCCTTGCGGAACGTGCGATCGCCTCGGCGACGCCACCGGTACCGTTCTTGGCAAAACCCCAGGCGCGGAATGCGCCGTCGATCTCGCCCATGTAGTGGTGCAGCAGCACGTAGGCCGTGCCCGGTGAACGCGGCCCGAGGAACGTGCCGATGATGCCGCTGGCGGACTTGGTGCCCTTCAGCGGATCGAATTCGAACCACTCGTCCAGCAGGTCGCCCGCCGACTGGGTCGTGAGTTTCGCGATCCGGTAGCGCTCCTGTTCGCTCAGGCTGGCGCCGTAGCGGCCTAGCTTCAGCAGGCCCGCAAGGTCGCGCCAGCTCATCGAGGACGGGTCGGGCGGCACGATGCCGAGAATGGGCTTGATCGCCTTGGCGGCACGCGCCATCACCCGCGAGTACTCGTCGGTGGCTTCGGCATCGCGCGGCGAGTGACGGCAGATCTCGCGGCGCGTCAGGTCATGGTCGTCCCATCCTGCCAGGTAGTCGCCGTTGTCCATCGGCGTGACCGTGCTCGGCAGCGGCAGGATCTTGAGGCCGTGCCGCGGCAATTCGAGGTCGCGGATGATCTCCGGGCGCAGCAGGCTGACGACGTAGGAGAACTCCGTGAACCGGTAGCCGGGGAAGATCTCGCGGGTGACGGTGGCGCCGCCGACCCGGTCGTTTCGTTCGAGCACGACGACCTTCTTGCCGGCGCGTGCCAGGTACGCGGCTGCGATCATGCCGTTGTGGCCCGCGCCTATCACGATCGCGTCATAGCGGGCGGCGCTCACGTCGCGGCCTCGACCGGGCGGCACAGCATTCGGCCGCGAGCCCTGCTGCGATGCGCGTTCATTTTCGTTTCCACGCGGGTTCATAGAACGGCAGGGCGACCACAGTGCCCGGCGCATGTCGCCTCTTGTGCTCGACCGTGACCTCGATGTTCAGGCGGGTGCCTGGTTCGAAGTGCGGCCGCTCGAGGTGCACCAGGGCAATGTATTTCTTCAGCACTGGCGACCAGGTGCTGGTCGAGGCATAACCGACCTGCCGCCCGTCGCGCATTACCGGGAGACTGCCGCGCACGGCCATGCCGGGGACCTGGGGCGGCAGGCCCGCCTCTGCGTAGGCGCGCTCGAGGCCTTCCCAGTCCACCTCCAGGCCCACCAGCTTCCAGGCGGAGCCCTCGCGGTGCTCGCGCTCCAGTGCCCGGCGGCCGACGAAGTAGCCGGGCTTGTCGAGGTTCACCGTCCAGCCCAGCCCCATCTCGTAGGGCGAGGATTTCTGGCTGGCTATCCACGCGTGGTTTGCCGCGGTGTAATCGACGTCCAGCATGAAGAGCCCCGCCTCAACCCGGGCCATGTCCATGGCGAGGATGCCGCAGGGCACGATCCCGTAGTCGCACCCGGCCGCCATGATTGCGTCCCAGACGTGCAGGGCATCCGCTGCGTCCATCCAGATTTCGTAGCCCAGGTCGCCGGTGTAGCCGGTCCGGGAAATGCTGACGGGCCGCCCCTGCAGGCGGTTCTCGGTCATGCGAAAGAACTTGAGGCCGTCGAGCGAGGAGTCGCAACACCGGTTCAGGATGGCGCGGGACTTCGGTCCCTGCAGGCTCAGCGCCGCCGTCTGCTCGGTGATCTCGGTGATGGTGGCCTGCATGCCGACCGCGTTCATCGCGAGCCAGCGCAGCGACGGCTCGGCCGCCGTGAGACGGAAGCTCTGCTCGCCCAGTCGCGTCACCGTGCCGTCGTCGAGCAGCTTGCCGTCGTCGTCGCACCAGCCGGTGTAATAGACCTGCCCGATGGCGAGCCTGGCGATGTCACGGGTAATGACCCGATCAAGCAGGCGCGCGGCATCGGGTCCCTCGATCAGGTACTTCATCAGCGGCGACACATCGATCAGCGCCGCTGCGTCGCGGATTGCCCAGTACTCGCGATCGATACCGAGGTCGTAGGATCCTACGGTGATGCAACCACCCCAGCGTCGCCAGTTCTGCGGCAGGCAGAGCGGTGCGATGCGCTCGTGGAACGGCGTGCGCTTCAGCTGATACAGACTGTAGGGGTCCACGCTCAACGCAGCTCCAGTCGCAGGATGATTGCGGGGTGTCGGGCAGGCTCTCTCAATGGCTCGGCATTGGGCATGCGTGCAACCACGTACTACTGGCGAAGACGGCGGGGCTGGCTGTTCATATCGCGGGACTGCCGGGTGCTAAAAGGGACGGGCCGATTTCTCGGCCCGTCTCCCGGTCGGTTCCGTGCTGCTAGAACTCCTGCCTGAAGATCAGCCCGATCGTGCGCGGCTGGTTGGTTCCGGTATAGGTCGTGTAGGGATGCGGGATCGAATAGCCTGGGTAGGCCGGTGGGTCGTTCCAGTACGGGTTGCCTGCCGATCCGCAGACCTCGACCGCGCACTCCTGGTACTTGAACAAGTCGGCACGCTCGTCAAACGCGTTGTCGATGTAGAGCGTCAGCGAGTACGGCCCTCTCCTCAGGGTTCCTGAAAAGTCAGCTACGCCGTAGGCGCCCTGCTTGCCGGTGAACTGCCGGTTGTACGGGAGTAGTTCGGCCTCGACATCGTTCTGGTAGACGTACGAACCCTGCAGGTCGCCGTCATACTCCCCGATCGTAAACGTATAGCGCGCGATCAAATTACCCTTGAAGGTCGGCGTGACCGGAAGCCGGGTACCTTTCTTGGCCAGGTTTTCCGTCTCGCAAGGATCCTCGTCGATCGCCTGGCAGAAGTTCTGCGTGAGTTTCGGATCCAGCCAGGTTGCGCCGGCCGAGAAGCGCCACTGATCGGTGGCAGCCCAGTCGACATATGTCTCGATGCCGCTGATCTGGGCCTGGCCTGCGTTGCGGACATTCGTGAGTCCGTTCTCGCCCAGGAACGAATACTGGAATTTATCCCATTCCTGTATGAACGCCGCTCCATTGAAACGAACCCGCCCGTCAGCCCATGTCGTCTTCCAGCCCGCCTCGTAGTTCGTCAGGTAGTCTGACTTGTAGGGCGGGAAGGTCCCACGCCGGTTCACTCCGCCGGGCCGGAAGCCCTCGGAGTACGTGAGGTACACCATGCGGTCCTCGTCAAACTTGTAGGCAAGATTGAACTTGGGCGTGCTTCCGCTTTCACTCGTGCTCTTGTTCAGGTTGACGCAGGGCGCGCCGTAGTATGAATTCCATGTCGCAGGATCGGACGGAACATACGCCGAGTCGGGATCCTCAGGATCGACGTAGTAACCCGGGCTGGGGAAACACTGCGACTCGCCCGTCCCCCCGGGGCTGAAACCCTGGCTGAAGCCGAAGAACCCCTTCAGGTCGTTGTTCGTGTGGAACAGACGGATGCCGGCTGTTGCCGTCAGCTTGTCGGTGATGTCGTAGTACAACTCGCCGAATGCCGCGTAGCTGTCATCGGTACGTGTCTGCTCCGTCAGCCAGATCGTGTCTTTCCAGCCGGTGACCCAGTAGTCCGTGGCCAGGTCGTCGACCATGTAGCGCTGCTCGATGCGGTGCTCGTCGGACTGCGCGAACAAGCCGCCGGTGAAGCGCAGGCGATTGTCGCGCGGCGAACTGAAGCGCAGCTCGTTGCTCCACATCTTGAAGCCGTCTTTGCCCTTGATGTACTGGGCCGGGTTGATGAGGTCTCCATCGTCATTGACCATCGACGAGCCGTAACCGCAGCACACGTCGTACCAGTAGGCGTAGTCCGAATAGTCGTTCCGCTCGTGCTGGTTTCGGTCCAGGTAGGCGCCGGCGTAGACCATCTCCCAGTTGCCGATCTTGCCTTCCACGGTCAGCGAGGCCTGCACCCAGCTTTCTTCGGTCTTTTCCTTGAAGAAATGGGAGACCTTCAGGTCACCGATGGCCGGGTCGTAGGCAAACAGGCCGTTGATGTTGGCCACCTGGCCCATCACACCCGGCGTGATCGACCAGTTGTCGTTCAGGTCGATCTTGAGCAGCGCCCGCGCGCCATAGGTATCGCCGTCGTTGTAGTTGTCCTTGGCGAAATTGTGCCCGGATTCGTAGTTCGTCATCGTGATGCCGGACGTCGGGAACGTCATCTCGCCCTTCACGTTGTCGATGTAGCCCGGGGAGTGGACGTACCAGCCGACCAGCCTGACCGCGGCAGTTTCGCTGATCGGAATGTTGACGTATCCCTCGGCGGTATATCCGGCATCGCCATCCGAGACGTATGAGCCCTGCAGGTCATAGCTGGCGCTGAACGCGCTTGTGTCGGGCTTGTTGGTGATGGTGCGGATCGTGCCGGACTGCGAGCTCGCTCCGTAAAGCGTCCCCTGCGGGCCCGCCAGCATCTCGACGCGCTCGATGTCGTAGATGTGGATGTCGAGCGCGCCCACGATGGTCGTGATCGGCTGTTCATCGAGGTACTGGCCGACGCTCGGCATCGGGCCCGAGTGATTGCCGTTGTCGCCGCTCGCGACGCCACGCATGAACACGCGCGTAAAGCCGGGACCGTAGCTCTGGACGCTCACGCTCGGCATGAACTTCATGTAGTCCGACATGTTGTTGATGCGCAGCTCTTCGAGCTTGGTCTCGCCGAATGCCTGGATGCTCATCGGCACTGCCTGCAGGTTCTCTGTCTGCTTCTGCGCGGTGACCACGACCTCTTCGAGCAGCGCGCTCTGCTCGGCGTCCTGCGCATGCGCCATTGGAACCCCGGCCAGCAGCAGCGGGGCCAGGGGCAGGGCGGTCGCCAGCCGACGCCCCGACATTCCTGCCTCCAGGCGTTGCAGCTTTCTCTTTCGGCTACGAGTCATTGCGAGCCCCCCATTTTTTAGTGAATTTTCCGATTCTGTGCGCGAGTGCGAACCAGTTTCAACCTGATTCCGATCGAGACCAGGTCTCGAGCGCCTGGCCAAGCGCCTGCTCAAGTGGTCCAAGCCATGGCTGGTAGTGAGTCCATTGCTCCAGGGCATCGCGGTAGATCGGCTGGCGAACCTGCTCGGAGCTGGCTGTACGAACGGCCCGTTCGTTCTCGTAGAAGCGCAGGCAGCCTTCCTCGAACGGCAGGCCGCAGTAGTCGAGCAGCCGGCGGACCTCGGTGTCCGTAGCCTCGACCACGTTTTCGTAGATCGCCCGGTGGATGCGGCCAGGAAGCGCCTGGTCGAAGTGGACCATCAGGTCCGTATAGTCCCGGAAGTAGCGCCCGAGCTCGGCCAGGTCGTAGGAAAACCTGTTGCCACGAGCGAAGTGCTGCTTGAAGACCGAGAAGCAGCAGCTCATGGGGTGCCGGCGTGCGTCGATGATCTTCGAATTTGGCAGGATCAGGTGGATCAGCCCGGCGTGCATCCAGTTGTTGGGGTTCTTGTCGATGAAATAGGGGGCACCTGTCTTGCGCTGGACGCGGGTGCTGTCCAGGTATCGCTCGCCCAGGGCTCGCAGCTGGTCGCCGTCGAGTGTCGCCAGGACCCCGGGATACGCCGAGGTGTCGTCGACGCCCGTGCGGCCGCCGAGGTCTCGCACGATCGCGCCGATGTCGGGAAGCTCCATCGTGCCTTCCACGGACGAATGGCTGGAGAGGATCTGCTCGAGCAGGGTGGAGCCCGCCCGTGGCATGCCGACGATGAAGATCGGGTCGGGCGCCGGTGATCCGCTGCCGGTGCGCGATTCAATGAATTCACGAGTGAACAAGGCCTTGGTCTGGCCGACCCGGTCGGCGACCGCGTCCCCGTCATAGAGGATGACCGACCGCCGCAGGCGGTTGCCCTCGGCGTAGTGCTCGAAGGACTGCTGGTATTCGCCAGCGTCCTCCAGTGCCTTTCCCAGCGCGAAGTGGAAATGAAATCGATCCTCGACCGTCAAGTCCTGGCGGCCGAGCTGCCCAAGCATCTGTTCGATGTCCTGTGCGGAGAATCGGAAAGTCTTCAGGTTCGCGAGGCTCCAGTACGCCTCGCCGAATTCCGGAGACAGATCCACCGTGCGACGATAAGCCGCAATGGACTCAGGTTGCCGGCCGGCGGTCCTGAGCGCGTGCCCGTAGCTGTGCCACACCCTGGGATGCGTCGGATACTGGTCGAGTACCTGCCGGTAGATCTCGACTGACTGCTGTACATCGCCCAGCCTGCCGAGCAGCGCCGCCTTCAGGTTGCGGCCGCCCGTGTCGCCCGGGTCTGCCTCGAGCAGGGTTTCTACCTCGCCGAGCGCGTCGGCGAAGCGATCCTGGCGCTGCAGGACCAGCGCCAGGTTGTGCCTGGCCGCGTTGAAGCCCGGGGCAAGCTCGAGGCATCGCAGCAGCAGTGTCTCGGCGTCGCGGTAGCGACCAAGCCGGGCCGCAACCTCGGCAAGCATCCGGATCGCGACAACGTCGGTCGGGAAGCGCTTCAGGTGCTCCCGCAGCAGGTGCTCGGCGACGGGAATATTGCCTTCGCAGAGCGCCGCCGCCGGCGCGAGCAGGCGGGGGTCGCGGGTCGAGGCCTTGATGTGCGCGGAATACGCGGCGTCGGCCGCACGCGTGTCGCCCAGCGCCGTCAGGTGGTCGCCGAGCGCCCGCCAGGCGTCACCCATTTCCGGCTTGAGCCGCACGGCGGTCCGCAGCGCGTCCGCCGCGGCCTTGCTGCGTCCGGCAAGCCCCAGCGCGAGGCCCAGTTCGTAGTGAGTGGATACCCAGCCAGGGTACTCGCGCGCCAGGGGTTCGAGGATCGCGAGTGCGGCGGGCGCGTCGCCGCGTGCGCGATGCGAGGCGCCCAGGATGATGGTTGCAACAGGGTGGTCGGGAGCGACCTTCAGGATTTCGCCGGCCTGCTCCGCGGCGAGGGCGGGATCGGAGACCAGCAGTTTCGCGGCGTGCGCGAGCGCCACATCGAGCGTACCGACTGGCTCCTGCGCGCCGCTCATGCGAGGGACTCTACTTTGACAGTGGTTGCGACGAATGAAAGACTGCCGGCGCACGGTTGTCAAATGACCGTTGCGTTGCCTGGGGCGCACTCGCGAGTCACCAGGGCCGCAGGGGGAACTGCTGAAGTGAGAAGAATCGTGTCCGGCGCGGCGTTGCTGCTTGCCGTGCTCCCGGCGAGCGCGTCGACCGCGACCGTGGCACCCGACTCCGGCGCCGTCGCGCTCAGGTGCGGCGCGCTGATCGACGGCGTCTCTGGCGAGGCCCGCGGCCCGACGACCGTCGTAATCGTTGGTGGTCGAATTACCGACGTCTCGCCCGGCGCCGTGGTTCCGGAACATGTGCGCGTGCTGGACCTGGCCGATTACACCTGCCTGCCGGGCCTGATCGACATGCACACGCACCTGACGGACCGGCCCGGCGACACCGCGGACCTGAGCGTGTACTACCGCCGCACCATGGACGAGCAGCTGGTACTGGCGCGCGAGAACGCACGCGTGACGCTGCTGGCCGGATTCACGACGGTCCGTGACGTCGGCACGTACATCGGCTGGGCGGACCGGGCGCTGCGTGACGAGATCAACGCCGGAGTCACGCCGGGGCCACGCATGCAGGTGGTCGGCTTTTACCTGACCATCCCCGGCGGCGGTGGCGACCTTGTCATTCCCGGTTACCCGGAGTCCGCAATCCCGGCGCAGGTCCGCGTGGGCGTCTCACGAGGCCCGGAACAGTTTCGCGAGCACGCCGAACTCGCTGTTGCAGGTGGTGCCGACCTCCTCAAGGTGATTGCGTCCGGGGCGGTACTCGCCTACGGCGGCGTCCCCGGTGCACCCGAGATGACACCGGAGGAAATCGCTGCGGTAGTCGAGGTGGCGCACGCTCATGGACTGAAGGTTGCGGCACACGCGCACAGCGCGCAGTCGATTCGCGATGCCATCCTGGCGGGCGCCGACACCATCGAGCATGCGTCACTGATCGATGCGGCAGGCATCGAGCTTGCGAGGCAGCGGCAGGTCGCGCTTTCGATGGACGTCTACAACGGGGACTACATCGACACGGAGGGGCGCGCCCAGGGCTGGCCAGAGGAATTCCTGCGCAAAAACATCGAGACCACGGAAGCACAGCGACAGGGATTCACCGCTGCGCATGCGGCCGGCGTGCCGATCGTCTACGGCACCGATGCCGCGGTGTACCCGCACGGCCTCAATGCGCGGCAGTTCCCGATCATGGTCGAGCGTGGCATGACACCAATGGAGGCCGTGCAGGCAGCGACCTCGGTCGCCGCGCGCTACATGGGCTGGTCGGATCGCGTCGGGAGCCTGGAGCCGGGCCGTTACGGCGACGTGATCGCAGTGAAGGGCGACCCGCTCTCAGACCTGCGGCTACTGCAGGACGTGGCGGTCGTGGTCAAGGGCGGGAACGTGATCGGGGAGCCGGGCCACTAGCCATCAATAACGCAGCGCCTGCGGCGGCCAAGGGTGATGTCTGATGCATCAAATAGCATATCCCATAGTTTATAACAGGCTCAGGATAGTGCTAATGTCCCGTGGGCTTCCGAAGCGCCGCAATACCACCGGCGGGCCCGGTGATGTGCACGCCACGCTCTTGCCTTGAGAAATGATCGTTCCTGAAATACACCTGTCCGCCGTCCTGGTGGTGCTCGCATTGTGGCTTGCAATCGGGCTCTGCGGATTGCTGCGCCAGGACAGCCTTGCGCTGGTCGCGCGGGTACTCTTCCCGCTCAGCGCGCTCACCGGGGCGGCGCTGGCCGTAATTGCCGCCACGAGCATCGGAGCGCCGGTCGAGCGTGTGACGCTGCTGATC
Organism: uncultured Gammaproteobacteria bacterium; assembly: GCA_963793005.1. Taxonomy (GTDB): domain Bacteria; phylum Pseudomonadota; class Gammaproteobacteria; order Steroidobacterales; family Steroidobacteraceae; genus RPQJ01. The sequence goes on along the minus strand of CAWBYP010000002.1, from coordinate 588,099 downwards.
GGTCTTCCTGACTTGCCCATGCACGCGCGACTCGACGCGCTGTCCTGCGTATTCCTGTTTCTTCTCGGCGCCGCGTCAGCAGGGATTTCGGTGTTTTCGGCGGGCTATTTCCGCAAGGGCCAGGGCACGGCGCCGGGGCTCCAGTGCCTGCAGTATCACTTGTTCCTCGCGGCCATGGGCTTCGTACTGGTTGCGGACGACGCCTACGGATTCATGGTCGCGTGGGAGACGATGGCCCTGTCGTCTTATTTCCTGGTCACGGCCCAGCATGGCCTGCCCGAGATACGCCGAGCGGGATTCCTGTACGTCGTTATTGCGCACGTCGGTGCGCTGTCGATCCTGCTCAGCTTCGGGGTGATGCAGGGCGGAAGCTGGCAGTTCACCTTTGATGCCATGCGCGCGGCACAGCTCTCGCCGGGCTGGGCGGCCGCGGCGTTCGGTCTTGCACTGGTCGGTTTCGGCGCCAAGGCGGGCCTGCTGCCGCTGCACGTATGGCTGCCCGAAGCACACCCGGCGGCCCCGTCGCCGGTTTCCGCGTTGATGAGCGGCATCATGCTGAAGACCGCCGTCTACGGGATCCTGCGCGTCGTGTTCGATCTGCTCGGTGACCCGTTGTGGTGGTGGGGCCTCATTCCCGTACTGCTCGGGCTGGCAACGGCGCTCTATGGCGTGGTTTTTGCGGCAGTGCAGACCGACATGAAGCGGCTGCTCGCGTATTCGTCAATCGAGAACATCGGGATCATTTTCACTGGACTCGGCCTCGCGATCGTCTTCCACGGTGTTGGTATGCGGGCGCTCTCGGCGCTGGCGCTCACGGCCGTGCTCTATCACGCGCTAAACCACGCGTTCATGAAGAGCCTGTTGTTCCTCGGTACGGGCTCCGTGCTGCATGCGACCGGTGAGCGCAACCTCGGTCGTCTCGGCGGGCTCATTCACCGCATGCCGTGGGTTGCCTGGCTCATGCTGGTCGGGGTACTCGCGATCGCGGGACTGCCGCCCCTCAACGGCTTCGTCTCCGAGTGGCTGCTGCTGCAGTCGTTCCTGTTCGCGCAGCAGGTCCCGCACACGTTCGTGAACATGCTGCTGCCGCTCGGGGCGGCGGTCGTGGCCCTTGCCGCCGCGCTGGCGGCCTACGTGATGGTCAAGTTCTACGGCGTAGTCTTCCTGGGACAGCCGCGGGAGCCGTCGCTTGCGAAGGCACAGGACGCTGGGTGGCTCGAGAAGGCAGGCCTGGCGTGGCTCGCCGCCGGATGCGTGCTGCTGGGTCTGCTGCCTGCGCAGGTCGTTCGCGGCCTCGGCTATGCCACGCGCCAGTTGACTGGTGAGGCATTGCCCGTGACCGGCGGCTGGTCGTGGGTACTTACACCGTTGCCTGACCGGGAGGTATCGTACACGCCCGTCGTGTTGTTGCTGGTGATCGCCGCCGCCGTGCTGCTGGCGTTTTTCGTGGTGCGTCGCTTGTACCGCCGGCCGGTTCGCCGCGTGCCAGTGTGGGACTGCGGATTCGCGCGGCTGGATGCGCGGATGCAGGACACCGCGGAGGGTTTCGGCCAGCCCATCAGGCACATCTTCGAGACATTCTTCCACCTGGATCGGCAGCTGCCGTCGCCCTTCGACGCGGCACCGAGATACCGCGTCGTGGTGGGGGACAGGATCTGGCGCGCCTTGTACGAGCCACTGGGCGGCATCGTGCAGCGCGCAGCCGACTCCGTGGCCTGGCTGCAGCAGGGCAGGATCTCGACCTACCTGCTCTACAGCTTCATTACCCTTGTCCTGCTTCTGGCGGTGGGCCTGTGAACGCCATTGCGTGGTCGACCCAGGTGCTCGAGGTGCTCGCGGCGCTGGTCGTCGCGCCGCTGTTCCTCGGCTGGGTGAACATGTGCCGCGCATGGCTGCAGAACCGGCGTGCCCCGAGCCTGCTGCTTCCGTACCATGGGCTGCGCAAGCTCTTTCACAAGGATGCAGTAATTCCCGAGACGGCGTCACCGCTGTTCCGGGCAGCGCCGTACGTCGTTTTTGGCGCAATGGTCGCGGTGGCCGCCATCATCCCATCGATGGGCACGAGGCTGCCGTTTACATCGGCAGCCGATGCAATCGCGCTGGTCGGGCTGCTCGCGGTGGCGAGGGTCTTCCTGTCACTGGCCGCAATGGACATAGGCACGGCCTTCGGCACCATGGGCGCCCGGCGTGAAATGATGGTGGGCTTCCTCGCCGAGCCGGCCCTGCTGATGGTGATCTTCGTCGCGTCGCTGATTTCGGCAACCACCGCATTGCCACTGATCTCCGAGCGGCTGGCCACGCAGGCGCTCGGCCTTTACCCGAGCCTTGCCTTCACGGCGGTCGCTTTCACGATGGTGCTGCTCGCCGAGAACGCCCGGATACCGGTGGACAATCCGGCCACGCACCTCGAGCTCACGATGATCCACGAGGCCATGCTGCTCGAATATTCGGCGCGGCACCTCGCGCTGATGGAGTGGGCGGCCGCGCTCAGGTTGTTCAACTACGCCTGCATAGGCTTCGCGCTCTTCGTGCCCTGGGGCGCGGCGATTGGCGAGGCGGCACCCTCGGACCTGCTGGTGTCGATCCCGGCCTTGATCGCGAAGCTCGCCGTGGCGGGCACGTGGCTGGCGGCGATCGAGACGCTCTCAGCCAAGCTGCGTGTCTTCCGCGCGCCCGAGTTTCTTGCCACGGCTTTCCTCTTCGCGGTGCTCGGCATGCTCGTGCACCTGCTGCTCGGATCGTGACCGTGAGCGGTATGCCATTTGACCTGCAACTGCTGAACGCCTGCGCGGCATTGCTGCTGCTCGTGTCGTTTTCGATGCTGTCGCAGCGCCGGATTGTCAGCCTCGTGAACCTGCTCGCGCTCCAGGGGGCGCTGCTGTTCTTCGCGACGCTGCTGCTCGCCTGGCGCACCGGACAGAACCACCTGTATGTGTCCGCGGCGCTGACACTTGCGCTCAAGGTCATCCTGCTGCCGTGGCTGCTGCATCGAATGATCCGGCGACTCGAGGTGTACTGGGACACCGAGCCGCTGATCAATACGGCCGGCACCATGCTGGCTGGGGTTGTCACGGTCGTGTTCGCCTTCGGGCTCGCGCAGCCGATCGCAGAGCTGGCAAATACCGCGATGCGTAACGCAATCGGCATCGCGGTCGCGGTCATCCTGCTTGCATTCATCACGATGATCACGCGTCGCAAGGCCATGTCGCAGGTGGTGGGCTTCCTGTCGATGGAGAACGGACTCTTCTTTGGTGCAATGAGTGCGACCTATGGAATGCCGATGATCGTCGAGCTCGGCGTCGCGCTGGACGTGCTGGTGGCAATGCTGGTGCTGGGCGTGTTCTTCTTCCAGATCCGCGAGCAGTTCGACAGCCTCGACCTTCACCACCTCGAGTCGCTGCGGGAGGACCTCTAGTTGGAGTTCGCGGTCATGCTGATCGTGCCGCTGGCGGGGGCCGTGTTCCTCGGTTTATTCGGCGCTAGACGCTGGGCCGCCGAGGCCAACGTGGGATTCAGCGGCGCGACGTTCGTGGCTGCGTGCATCCTGACGGCCCGCGTGCTCAGGGACGGAAACCTGGTCGCGGCGCACGAGCAGTTTTTCATCGACCCGTTCAACGTCTTCCTGGTCGTACTGACCGCCTTCGTCGGGTTTACGACCGCCATATTCTCGCGTCCCTACATGCGCATCGAGACGGAGCACGGCCGCATCAATACGCGGCGACTGCGCCTGTACCACAGCATGTACCAGCTTTTCATGGCGACGATGCTGATCGCACTCACCACCAACAACATGGGGCTGCTCTGGGTCGCGATGGAGGCCGCGACATTGTCGACGGTGCTGCTGGTCACGCTGTATCGCACTCCAGCGAGCCTGGAGGCCGGCTGGAAGTACTTCATCCTGTGCGGCGTCGGCATTGCACAGGCGCTGTTCGGCACGATTCTGCTGTATTTCGCAGCTGAGAAGGTACTCGGTGCGCGTGGCGTCGACGCACTGCTGTGGACCCATCTGGCGGAAGTGAAATCGCAACTCGAGCCGCGAGTCCTCGGGATCGCGTTCGTGTTCCTGCTGGTGGGCTATGGCACCAAGGTCGGTCTGGCGCCACTGCACAACTGGTTGCCCGATGCGCACGCCGAAGGCCCCACGCCGATCTCCGCGGTGCTCTCCGGCCTGCTGTTGAACGTTGCGCTGTATGCGGTCGTGCGCTGCAAGGTGCTGGTGGAGGGTTCCCTGCAGAGCGCGCTTCCGTCCAACATGCTGATGGGATTCGGCCTGCTGTCAGTCGTTCTGGCGGCGCTGTTCCTGTGGAGGCAGCGCGACATCAAGCGGCTGTTCGCGTACTCATCCATCGAGCACATGGGGATCGTGACGTTTGCCTTCGGCATGGGCGGGCCGGTTGCCAATTTTGCGGCGCTGCTGCACATGACGGTCCACTCGCTCACCAAGTCCGCGATCTTTTTCGCCGTCGGGCACGCGGCGCAGAAGGTCGGGTCGCAGCGCATCGAGGACATCCGCGGGCTCATCACGCTGAACCCAACGATCGGGTGGGGACTCATGATCGGGACCCTCGCCATCCTCGGTCTGCCGCCATTCGGAGTGTTCGCGAGCGAATTCCTGATCCTTACCACTGCGATGAGGCAGCAGCCGTGGGCGACCCCGATCCTGCTGATGGCGCTGGGCGTCGCGTTTGCCGCCATCTTCAGCCGAGTACAGTCGATGGTTTTCGGCGAGACGAAGGCTCGCCGATTGCCGCATCAACCGGCCTTGCTCCCGGTCTTCGCGCACCTGGCAATCGTGCTGGCGCTGGGGCTCTACATCCCGCCTTATCTTGCGGACTGGTACCGTGCGGCTGCGCGCCTGATCGGGGGCGGCTGAGATGGCGCTTGCACGCTGGTTGGAGCAGGCAGAGGCGGCCGCCGGCGCGCCCGGTATCAAGGCGCTTGCCGTGGACCCGCCCGCCTGGCGCGCGGTGGCGCAGGACGTCGCGGCCGGCGGCGGTCGTCTGCTCGCGCTCTGGGCAGAAACGTCGCAGGCGGGTCGTGCCACGGTTCATGCTTTTTACCTCGCACAACGCGGCGCGCTCGCAGTGGAGCTGCGCATCGGGGATTCGGACGAGCGATATCCCGGCATTGATGACGTGTTTCCGTCGGCGAGCCGAATGCAGCGCGCGGTATTCGACCTGCATGGCCTGCGATCGACGGGCGAAGACCAGCGACCGTGGCTTCGACATGCGCCGTGGCCTGCGTGGTTTCACCCGCTGGCTGCCGGTTCGGTCTGGCCGGGCGCGGAATCACCGGTTCCGGTCGACGACTACGCTTTCGTCCGTGTGAAAGGTGATGGCGTGCACGAAGTCCCGGTGGGTCCCGTGCACGCGGGCATTATCGAGCCTGGACATTTTCGCTTTTCGATCGTCGGCGAAAAGGTGCTGCGACTCGAGGAGCGTCTCGGCTACGTGCACAAGGGCATCGAGCTACGCTTCCAGTCCCTCACTCTTCGTGAAGGCCACCGTCTTGCGGCCCGGGTCTCGGGCGATTCGGCGGTCGCGTTTTCCTGGGCCTATTGCCAGGCGCTCGAGGGGGCCGCGGGGGCGAGCATACCGCCCCGATCCGCGTGGCTGCGTGCGCTGGCACTGGAACTCGAGCGTGTCGCAAATCACCTGGGTGACCTTGGCGCTCTCGGAAACGATGCCGGCTTTGCCTTCGGCCTGGCGCAGTTCTCGCGCTGAAGGAGCAGTTGCTGAAGGCAACCGAGCACGCGCTCGGTCAGCGTTACCTGCTCGACTTCGTCGTGCCGGGCGGTACCGTCCGCGACGTGACCACGAGCAGCGTGGCGCCATTGCGGCGCACGTGACCGGGCTGGCGCGACAGGTCGTCGCGCTGAGGCAGATCTACGACGAGCACTCGGGAGTGCGGGACCGGTTTGCGGCCGCCGGTACAGTGCGGCCGGAACTTGCTGCACGGCTAGGCCTCGTCGGGCTGGCCGGACGAGCAAGCGGGCAGGGGGTCGATCTTCGGTTGGACCTGCCGTGCCAGCCGTACATGGATCTCGAGCCCCTCATCTCCGTCGGAAACGACGGCGACGTACTCGCGCGGGTGGCCATGCGCTTTGACGAGGTGCGGGAATCCTGCCGGTTGATAGCACGCATCGCCAGGCAGCTGCCGGACGGCGCTCACAAGGTCGAATTCGACGACCCCCAGGCAGGCCGCCAGGGTATCGGGTTGATAGAGGGGTGGCGGGGCCCCGTGATGGTTTCGCTGGTTGCGGGCGAGTCAGGTGCCATCAGGCGCTGTCACCCGCAAGATCCGTCATGGCTGAACTGGCCGGTACTCGAGCACGCGATAATCGGCAACATCGTTCCCGACTTCCCGCTGATCAACAAGTCGTTCAACCTTTCCTACAGCGGCCACGACCTCTAGCGCACATGCTGAAGACGCTCAAGCAGATCGCGTTGACCGGCATCGTTACCGAGGCTCCGCCCGCGGTCGACGAAGGGCTGCGCGTGCGCGAGGCGCTGGAGCAGGGTATCCGCGAGGTGCTCGGCCGGGCGCTGTGTATCCGCGCGGTCGACGCGGGTTCCTGCAACGGTTGCGAACTCGAGATCCACGCGGTGAACAACCCGATATACAGCCTGGAGTCGCTTGGCATCCGCTTTGTCGCGAGCCCGCGCCATGCTGACTTGCTGCTCGTCACAGGACCCGTGTCGCGCCACATGGAAGTTGCGCTACGGCGCACGTACGACGCCACGCCCGACCCCAAGCTGGTGGTGGCGATCGGCGACTGCGGCGCCTGCGGCGGAATTTTTGGCGAGGGATACGCGAGTCGCGGAGCCGTTGCGAACGTGATCCCCGTGGACGTGGTGGTGCCCGGTTGTCCCCCGTCACCCGTGCGCATCATGGCGGGCATCCTGACCGCGCTCTCGGGACGGGTGAAGGGATCCTAGGAAACGCGGGGCGCTCGCTCGCGTAGTCGTACGCCTCGGCCGCCACCCGCACTCGAGACTCCGTCGCCGATCAGTTCGAGCCCCATGTTTTCCAGCGCCTGGACGACCTTGGTCAGCGAGTCGACGTTGCCGCGAATAACACCGTCGCTGGCCTCCATGCGCTGGATCGTGGGCAGCGAGAGGCGGGCGCGATCCGCAAGCGTTCTCTGGTCTATGCCGAGCAGCGCTCGAGCCGCACGCAGTTGTGAAGCGGTAATCATGTGCCGAACATCAGGACAGAAGTATCAACGCCCATAATGTACGCGCAGGGCGGGATACCTGGCCATGTTTCTCGGCGGCCCTCCGACGGCCGATTCAGGGCGACCGGACCTCGGCACCGCGACGAAAAAACCCCGGCACGGTTGCCGGGGGTTCGACGATGGTGGAGGCGGTGGGAATTGAATCCTTGACGGGTTGGACGATTGCTGCGATCTAACTTATTCAATCCGAGATTTTTGGCAAATTGTTAGCCAAACTCGGTTCGCCGACTGGATCACGTGTCTGGACCACCGTCGCTTGCGATCCGCAAATCAACGTCTGGAATCGGCTGTGGATTCAACCGGTCGATGCCACCCCGATAGAAACAAAAAAGCCCGTCACGAGGACGGGCTTCTTGCTGCGTCGAGCGTGCAGCTTACGCTTTGCGTCGTCTCGCAAAGCCCAAGCCCGCGAGGCCGACGCCCAAGAGAGCAAGCGTGGTGGGTTCGGGAACCGTGGTTCCAGGTATCGCCCGAAGCCAGACATTGTCGATGCCTGTCACCTCGATCGCCTGGGACCCGGCCGCCATCGTGATTCTGACCTCTGTTACGTTCGACAGGACGCCGGCCACCGTGGCGCCGGAGGCCACGGACCACGCGCCATCTAGCGAAATTAGGAACGTCGTCCATCCTATAGGCGAACCGAAATCTGACGATGAGGACAGGAAATTCTTCGCGATTATTTGATCAGGACTGGAGCCAGTGATCCGCACCCACATCGGGGCTGGGGAAACTGTATCGGCAGTGAGTATCTCGAAGTCCACCGAAAACAGCCCGCTCCATCCGTACAACGCAATCCAATCACCAAGAAAAGCGCTCGGCGCGAAAAGCTGACCGCCATCGGCGGGTCCAGCGTCACTGAATTGCATGTAGCCGCCCGAGTTCCCTCCAGTGCCGATCCACGAGACTCCCGACGTCGAAGTCCAGCCATCGCTGCCGGTGTCAAAGTTGCTCACGATCGCATGTGCCGACATTGGCCCGGCCAGTAGCAAGACAGCCAACCAACCAAGAAATCTTGACTTCATGTGGCCCCCTTAGGTCTTTGCCCCGTGCATTCAGGGTCTGGGAAGCAAGAATGCAAGATTCGCACCAGAAAGAGACAGGGTTAATTGATTCAATGGCTTACAAGTTATATTTGCAAGTGAGAATTGTTGCAGAAAGGTCCTTGTAAATTCAGCCGACACGGTCAGGACGCGCCTTGAATGAGCGCGGTTGTCCATCGTCGAGCAAACCTTGCCAGTGGTTCGCATCGCGCCAGCAACGCAGGCTATTGAGGGCTGCTCGGGGTCGGAAGCAGACCGCCCTCGTGGCGGTCTGCTTCCGACCCAAAGCCGCCATTCGGCCATATCTGCAAACATCCTCCCGACGATAGCGGTTGTCGTTATCCGGTGTGTGGCGGTGCCACAAGGGGCCCGGCCTGTCGAGCGGCGCGCGCCCTGTCTGGGAAGCAAAACTCGGCGTTGCCCTTGCGCCAGAAGTAGAGTGCCACCAGCGACGCCACGAGCGCCGGCACGGCCCCGAACTCATCCACGTACCACGCGGTCCGCGTGGTGTCGGCCGTAATCGGTGTAAAGAATTTCTGCAGGAATACATTGCTGCTCATGTGGAATATCACGGCAGTCCAGACGCTGTTGGACTTGAAACGCAGATAAGCCAAGCTGAACGAATTGGCGACGATGAACAGCGTGAATGTGAGCAGCTGGAAATGGAGCGGCGTGCCTTCGTTGCCGTAGATGCCCATGAAGATCATCGGCCAGTGCCACACCGACCACAGCAGCCCGCTGACCAGCGCGACGCCCGTGAACGGCATCCATTTGGATAGCTCGGGCACCAGAAAGCCGCGCCAGCCGAGTTCTTCACTCAGTACCGAAGGCAGCAGCAGGAGGAAACTCAACGTAGCAGTGACCACAAAATGGAAGGCAATGACAGCGCCGTTACTCCAGTCGTCCAGGTGGTAGTCCTGTTTCTTCTTAAGCACAAAGCTCGCGTCGTACCACTCGCCGAAACCGGCGGCCCAGACGAGTAGATACGCCGCGGCAATCATCCCAAGCGGCAGCGCGTAGCTCAGCCACTGATATCTCCACGCGCCCCAGCCCCAACCAAGGGAGGCCAGGTCGCGCCTGCGGATCAGGTAGGTCACGATCACAGCGAGGCCTACCGACATCATCAAGGGCGTAGCGCTTTCTAGCCGGAAAATCAGCCAATGACCGACTGCCGCAAAACCAACTAGTAACGCAGTGAAGACCGTAAGGGTGGTGGCGCTCTCTCGTCTTTGGTTCAAGGGCATGACTCCACGGGGGCCCACGCAAGTGCGGACGAGGGTCGACGACCGCCTCATGGACGCATGGTAGGCCATTGGGCGATAGGCTGGCGCAAGGGCCTCCTATTAGACGAGTACCGACCGCCCGCTTCCGACCCACAGCAGAAGTTTGTCCCGCTACAAAGCAGACGTTCAACGTCTGCGTTAAGCCGAGCCGCGAAGCGGCTTCGGCTTGAATGAACTAGGCCGTACCGGCAGGGCGGGTGACGGACGCGACCAAAGGATCAGCCTGAAGGTGCGCTTAGCTCCAAACCGCCTCGTCAGCATCGCGCCGCATACCGAAGGCGCGCGCCTGCCGGTCTAGGTCGCTGGCACGAGGAAGTCCCCACGCCGCCGTGCCGCGCGCAGCAGCAGCGCAACCGCGACCGTGGTCGACACGATCACCAGCAGCGAACTTTCCGGACCGAACATGCCCCCGGTCAGCCAGTCGGGCCCGGCATAGCGGCTTTCGAACGGCGCCAGCGCGCGCCAGTCCTCGATGCCGGAAAGCGGCACACCGCTGAGCAGTATGGTGAAGTTCCATGCCGCGTGATTGGCAGCCACCACCCACAGGTTGCGCGCCAGGACGAACAGTCCGCCCCACAGCAGGCCCAGCAAGGTCACCGAGACCAACATCGCCACCACATCGGCAGTCCTGCCCTGGTGGACGTTTTCCAAATGCCCCACGGCGAATATCAATGCCTGTGCCACCAGCGCAATGCTCGTTCCCAAGGGCCGCTCCAGCAGCCGCAACAGCAGGCAGCGGTAGACCAGTTCTTCTAGTACGGCCGCGATGCCGATGAGGACCGCCACGCTCCACAGCGCCGGCGAGACGCCACGGAACAGCACCTTTTCGTAGGCGCCGAGCGCGAACAGCACGGCGATCGGCAACGCGACCAGGACGGCGCCGCTTGCGCCGCCAAGCATCAGGTGAACCGGCCGCAGCCGCAGTTCGGTCGCTTCGCGTCCTTCATGCCAACGCACGTAAGCCCAGTAGCCCGCCATTGCCGACAGGAGGATGCCGGCGCGCCTGAACGCACTGAGCAATTCGGGCCCAGGTTGGAACACCGCGTCGATCAGCGGCAGTAGGCCCTGCCGAAAGACCAGCACCGAGCCTAGGACCGCCGCACCACCCAGCAGCAGCGAGCCCAGCGTCCGGCCGGCGACGCGCATGCGCTGCCGTGCGATGCCTCCCGGTGCCACCGAAAGAGTGCGACTCGGGTCAAGGCACTCAGAAGACACGGCATCTTCGCTATATCGGGGCGGTTCGGAGTGGAGAGAACCTACAACTGGATCATGATCTTTCATGTCGGCCTAACGCGATCTGAAAGAGCGGAGCCTCGACTGTGCATGGCGGCGAAGAACCATTGCGTCACTCGCGTGCGGCCGTGGAAATCGGACGGGATGAGCGTGCCCGCCTTCTGAGCGATGTCGAGCTCAACGGCCGCGGACTCGGCGACGACGATCCTTGGCTGCGCAAGCTCCACGCGGACCGCCCAACAATATCAGCGCGGTGGACCGCCTGTCCCACACGCGCCCGCGTTCCGATCGTCCGTTCCTGGCCGAGAGCAGCCGGTCACGAAACAAGCGATTTCCCTTGATAGCCGGTAGGCAACGTCCCCCATTTGATCAAGACGCGTACGCGTAAACGTGCAAATTGAACGCCCCACGGCCGACCTCAGACAAGGGCTTCACGCCGACTCTCGGTTTCCAACGACCGGTGAATCTCCCGGGGCAGGCCCGATTCGGGGCCCCGTAGCCTGGCGGGCACCGCGACCCGAAAGTAATAGGTCCCGTGCCGGCTCCGCCATAGGTGGCAAGCCTGTTTGCGTTGTTTCCGATTCATTGGTGGAGGCGGTCCTTGGATCACCGCGGCCACCCAGAAAAGGAAAATCCCGCAAAATCAGCGGGATATCCTCGTAGTGGTGGAGGCGGCGGGAATCGAACCCGCGTCCGCAAGCCCTACGTTCCAGGACCTACATGCTTAGCCGTCTCTTTATTTCTCGTCGAACGCTACCCGAGTGGCAGGGAAGACGTTCAACCAGCTCAGGTGCATTTTAGCGAGCCAGCCCTCAGCACACTGGACCCGCGAGCTTGTGAGCGCGTCCCTCGGGTCTGGATGCACAAGCACATGCCAGTCGAGGGTTAGGCGGGGTTAAGCCGCCAGAGCGTAGTTGTCTTCGTTGGCAACTAGTTGTTTGCAAGCGGTTTAACGAGGAACCTTGCACCTCGGCATGCACATGGAGTTTCGCGACCCACGTCGAAGCCGGTCGCCCCCAGATGGACGAGCCTAGTGTAGGGCCAGGGGGCGGGAAAGCAAGGTAAAGGACTGCGGCAGCCTAAAAAACTGCGACTCGCCACGGATGACCGCCCCGGGTCAGCGTCGCGACCTGAGTACCCTGGCCTTTTCCCGCTGCCAGTCCCGGTCTTTTTCGGTCGCACGCTTGTCGTGCGCCTGCTTGCCCTTGGCGAGCCCGATTTCGAGCTTCGCCTTGCCGTGCTTCCAGTAGAGCTTGAGCGGGACGATCGTGTGCCCCTTGCGCTCAACGGCACCGATGAGGCGGTCGAGTTCGCGCCGGTGCAGCAACAGCTTGCGGGTGCGGGTCGGGTCGGCGATTACGTGCGTGGAGGTTGTCTTGAGCGGCGCGATGTGGGCACCGATCAGCCATGCCTCGCCGTTCTTCACGATCACATAGCCCTCGGTGATCTGCGCCTTGCCTGCCCTGAGGCTCTTCACCTCCCAGCCCTGCAGCACCATGCCCGCCTCGGTGTTCTCCTCGATGAAATACTCGTGACGCGCGCGCTTGTTAAGCGCGATCGGCGGGTGTTCCTTGCTTTTTTCCTTGCTGGGGGCTGCCATTGCGAATCGTCCGGGCTGGTCGCACATTCTAGCGGTCCCGCATAAACTTGCGCCGCGTTCTGGATCGCAGCATGGCAATACACGAAGTTCGGCGCAGCGCGCTGGTGATATTCAGTCCCGAGCAGATGTTCGACCTCGTGATCGATGTCGAGCGCTATCCCGAGTTCCTGCCCTGGGTGGGCGGCGCGAGCCTGCACGAGAAATCCGACCATGACCTGCTTGCCACGCTGGAAATGCAGCGGGGAGGCGTGCGCGAGCGTTTCTCGACACGCAACACCTTCGAGCGCCCCTCGTTCATGACCATGAGCCTCGTGGACGGACCGTTTCGCCTGCTGGAGGGCCGGTGGACGTTCAAGCCGATCGGCTCCGCTGGGACGCGGATCGAACTCGAGATGCGCTTCGAATTCGCCAGCCAGGTGGTTTCGATGCTGTTCGGGAAGGCCTTCGAGCAGAGCTGCAACAGTCTCATCGACGCGTTCATCGCGCGTGCCCGGCAGAAGCATGTCGAGGCCTGAGGCGCCTGTCGTCGAGGTCGCCTACGCGCTGCCGGATCGACAGTTTCTCGTGCGCGTGGAGCTTGCGGAAGGGATGACTGCGCTCGGTGCAGTAGAGGCGTCGGGACTGCGCGAACTGCACAGGGAACTCGCGGGACGCTCTCTGGACCTCGGTATTTTCGGCCAGCCGGTGCCATCGGACCGTCGGCTGAAGAACGGCGACCGTGTGGAGATCTATCGGGCGCTCACGACGGACCCACGCGAGGCGCGACGCAGGCTGGCCGCGCAGGGCAGGACCATGGGCCCGGCCGGGGCAGTGCGCAGCCGCTGAGGACAAAAGGCCCTGATGCGGCTGCGCTGGCGCGGCCGCATGGGGCTCGTCAACCGCCGCCAGGCGGCGTGGTGGCGGCAGGGGGCTGTGAGTCGGGTGCCGGGATCGGCTCCGGCGTGGTCGCCGGCGATCCGGGCTCAGCGGGCGCGGCAGGCTTGCCGGACGATTGGGCGGCCTTGGCTTCGGCTGCGATCCTCTTGTCGCGCTCCGCCCGGACGCGCGTGGCGACGTCGGACTCCTCGGGCAGGTCCAGCTTGTCGACCCTGACCACCTTGTCGGCCTCGAACAGCACGACGAAATGCGCGCGGTCTACGTGCTTGTCGTAACCTTTCTGCAGCGTATAAACGTAGTCCCAGCGGTCGGGCTCGAACGGGTCAGACACCATCGGCGTGCCGAGGACGTAGCGGACCTGGCTGCGCGTCATGCCGACCTTGACCTGGTCGATCTCGTCGAGTTGCAGCAGGTTTCCCTGCTGGATCGTCGGACGGTAGACGCAACCAGACAGCCATATAGCGGCGGTGGCCAGGGCGAGGCAGCGGCGCAAAGCGTGATTTAGGTGGATCGGTGGCATCGGTGTGGAGTTACCGGCCCTCGGCGGCGATAATGGCCGCGGATCATACAGGAACCGCGCATCCGCGCGGACGCCCGAGGTCGATACTATGGAATCCTCGCAGCTTCGCCGGGCCGGCCTGAAGATCACGACGCCCCGCGTGAAGATCCTGGACATACTGGCCGGCAGCCAGCCGCGGCACATGAGCGCCGAGGACGTCTACCGTCGCCTGATCGAATCCGACCAGGACATCGGGCTCGCAACGGTTTATCGCGTACTGACCCAGTTCGAGGGCGCGGGCCTGGTCACGCGTCATCACTTCGAGGGCGGCACGGCTGTTTTCGAGCTGAACGAAGGCGAGCATCACGACCACATCGTGTGTGTTGACTGTGGCAGGGTCGAGGAGTTCACCGATGAGAGCATCGAGGAGCGGCAGCGCCTGATATCGAAGCGACTCGGATTCGAGCTTCGCGACCACGCGCTCACGCTCCACGGCCACTGCGTGCGCGAGAACTGCCCGCACCGCGCGCGGAAGCGCTGACGCCGCGCCTGGCGGCGCGGGGCCGGCCCGATTCGAGCATTTCCCGCGCGTGTTCGCGCGCCCGCTCCGTCACGCTGGCGCCACCGAGCATCCTGGCCAGTTCCTCGACCCGCGCTTCGTCGTCCAGCATTTCAAGTGCCGTGCGCGTCACCCCTCCGTCGGCGCGCTTTGCAACCCGAACCTGCCGGTCCGCTTGCGACGCAACCTGGGGAAGGTGGGTTACGCACAGCACCTGGCCGGAGGCGGCGAGCGCACGCAGCTGCCGGCCGACCATCTCGGCGACCGCTCCGCCGACGCCGGCGTCCACCTCGTCAAATACCAGGCAGGGCAAGTGCGCCGCGTCGAGCGTCGCGACCTGCAATGCAAGGCTGATCCTGGAGAGTTCGCCGCCGGACGCCGTCCTGGCCAGCGGCCGCGCCGGCTGTCCCGGGTTGGCGCTCACCAGGAATTCGATGTCGTCGGCACCGTGCTCGGAAGGGGCGAGCGGAGCCGCGGCCTCGATCCGGGTTTCGAATATTCCACCGCGCATGCCGAGTTCCTGCATCAGCAGCGTGACCTTGCGGTCCAGCGCCGCGGCGGCAGCGCGCCGCTGCGCGGACAGGATCCGCGCGGCCGATTCGTATGCCTCGAGGGCCACCGCGGAGCGCCGCTCGAGCTCCGCGGCATCGACCGCGGACGAACCGAGTTCCGCCAGTTCGGCTGACAGCCGCTCGTGCAGTGCGGATAGCTCGCCAACCTCGACACGATGCTTGCGTGCGACCGCCTCGAGTGCAGCCAGCCGCGCTTCCACGAATTCCTGCCGCGCGGGATCCGATTCAAGCGACTGGGTGTACCGGCCGAGGCTTGCGAGCGCTTCGCGGCAGGCGATGCTGGCCTCGTCGACCAGTGCGGCCGCCGGGGCGAGCGCCGGGTCGATGCCGGCGAGTTGCCGCAGCAGGGTCTGCGAGCGCGCGAGGGCGGCGGCCGCGCCGGTCTCTTCGGTCGCCAGCAGTTCCTCGACCTGTCGCGTTCCCTCGACGAGGCGACCAAGGCTGGTCACGCGGCGTCGCTCGTCGGCAAGGTCAATCGCCTCGCCCGGCTTCGGGTCCAGTGCGTCGAGTTCCGTCACGTAGTGCGAGAGCATTTCCAGTCGGTGCGCGCGGTCGCGTCCCTGGTCCTCGAGCGCGGCGCGCTGCCGTTCGAGCGCTTGCCAGGCGCGGAATGCGTCGCGAACGGCGGCAGACTCCTTCGCGTGGCCGCCACTGCCGTCCAGCAGGTCGCGCTGGTACGCGCGCCGCGAGAGAGACTGGAACTCGAGTTGCCCGTGAATGTCGACCAGGTGCTCCCCGAGCGCGCGCAGTGACTGCACCGGCACGGCCTGGCCGTTGATATACGCGCGGCTCCTGCCGTCGGACGACACCAGTCGGCGCAGGTGTGCCTCGCTCTCATGCCCGATGGACTGGGCATCCAGCCAGGCGCGGGCGGCGTCGTTTTTCGCCAGGTCGAATGCGGCCGAGATGTCCGCGCGCTCGGCCCCGTGGCGCACCGCGGCGCTGTCGGCACGGCCACCGACCGCGAGCAGCAGCGCATCCACCAGGATGGACTTGCCGGCCCCGGTTTCGCCCGTCAGCGCAGTAAAGCCCTGCTCGAGTTCGAGTTCGACGGCTTCGACGATGGCGAAGTCGCGGATCTGCAGGTGGGTGAGCATTGCCGGGCCGCGTGCCGGGTCAGCCGCCGGCAGGCGGGCCGTTGCGCCCGCCGCGGCCCCAGTGCAGTTTCGAACGCAGGATCCGGAAATAGTCGTGCCCTGGCGGATGCAGCAGCGTCGCGCTCACGGCAGCGCGCTCGATTCGAAGGCGCAGGCCGGGTTCGAGTTCGCAGACAGGCATGCCGTCGCAGACCACCTGCGCGCGGGTTTCAGGCCGGCCGGCAAGTTCGATCTCTACGATGCTGTCGGCGCTGACCACGATCGGCCGGTCCGATAGCGTATGCGGGCAGATCGGGACGAGAACGATGGCGGCGAGTGCCGGGTGCACGATCGGGCCGCCGCAGGACAGCGCATATGCCGTCGAACCGGTGGACGTCGAGACGATGAAGCCATCACCCGCGTGGGTATTGACGAAGACCCCGTCCACCCAGGTCCGGAGGTCCAGCATGCGGCCGGTGTCGTGCTTCGCGACAGCGACGTCGTTCAGCGCGATGGACGTGTTCGGCGCGCCCTCACCGCTTACGGTCGCCTGCAGCAGCAGTCGCGCCTCGGGTGCGCAGCGGCCTTCGAGCGCGTCATCGACCGATTCGATCATCTTCGCCGGACTCACGTCGGCCAGGAACCCGAGCCGTCCGCGATTGACGCCCATGACCGGGATGCCGTGGGCAGCCGCCATGCGCGCCGCATGCATCAGCGTGCCATCACCACCGATCGCGACGATGAAGTCCGCGCCTGGCGCGAGATCCGCCTCCGGCACGATGTCCACTTCGTGAGGTCCGAAATCCGCCCGCTCGCCCACCGCGGCCCTGACCCGCACTCCGCGCGAAAGCAGGTGGGCGGCAAGCGCAAGCATGGCCTCGCCGACGTTCGGCTCGTCTGGACGACCCGCAAGCGCGACGATCCGGGTGGCGACGTTGGCGCTACTCATGGTTGGGTTTCTTTTAGCACGCCGCGAGCGGGCGCGGCCAGCGCGCTCGGTGCCGCAAATCGCTGGATCCAAGTCGCTTGACTTGCGCGAAAGCGCGTTGCTAGCTTGGCACAGGCCGGGCCGGAAAATATTCACTGCGGCGGCCGCCAGGAGACCATGTCACCGGAGAGCGGAGAGGATATCTTCAACGAGCGGGCGCAGCACCTGCTGCGGGTGCTCGTGGAGAGCTATATCCGGGAGGGCCAGCCGGTCGGGTCCAGGACGCTTTCCCGGGACTCGGGCCTCAACCTGAGTGCCGCTACCGTCCGCAACGTCATGGCGGACCTCGAGGACTACGGGTTCGTCAGCTCGCCGCACACTTCGGCCGGCCGGGTGCCGACCGACAAGGGCTACAGGTTCTTCGTCGACACGCTGCTGCGCCAGCGCTCGGCCGGGGCGGCTGAGGAGGTCATCGCCGCCCTGCGCCGGCGACTGGAGGAAGAGGAGGGCCGCGACGCCAAGAGCATCGTCTCGGTGGCTTCCCAGGTGCTCTCATCCATCACGCACCTGGCGGGGGTCGTGACCATCCCGCGGCAGCCGCACCAGTCGTTGAGCCAGATAGAGTTCCTGCCGCTGTCCGACAACCGGGTGCTGGCAGTCATGGTCGTCAACGGGCGTGACGTGCAGAACCGCGTGGTGCATCTCGAGCGGTACTACTCGGCAGATGAATTGCGGCGTGCCGCCGCGTTCCTGAACCAGCAGTTCGGTGGCAAGGAACTCCGGCAGGTCCGCGAGGACCTGGTGGGCGAGCTGGCACAGGCCGGCGAACAACTGAACCAGCTGATGCGGGACGCCATCGTGCTGGCGAAACAGATGGTCGGCCCCGCGGAGCAGGAAGCTTCCGAGTACGTCATCGCCGGCGAGACCAACCTGATGGAGTTCGCGGAGCTTTCAAACGTGGACAAGCTCCGCCGGCTGTTTGATGCATTTACGGCCAAGCGGGATATCCTGCACCTGCTCGACCAGAGCCTGCATGCGGAGGGCGTGCAGATCTTCATCGGCCAGGAGTCGGGGTACGGAATCCTGGACGATTGCAGCCTGGTGACGGCCCCGTACATGCTGGACAACGAGACCGTCGGGGTGCTTGGCGTGATCGGTCCGACCCGCATGGCCTACGAGCGTGTGATCCCGATCGTGGACGTCACGGCCCGCCTGCTCGGGTCGGCCTTGAATTCGCGCCGCTAGGCCCGATATCCGAACAGATCCGCGTGCACGTCCGGCGAGTCCGGATTGGCGGCGCTCACAATCCAGGCAGGTGACATGACATCCGAATTCGACCCGGCTGCCTCCGACGAGCCACAGGCAACGGCGCAGGGCGACGTGGACCGCCTCGGCACCGAACTCGAGGCCGCGCTGGCCAAGGCCCAGGAAAACTGGGACAACTACCTGCGTGCGGTTGCCGAGACTGACAACCTGCGCAAGCGTGCGGCCCGGGACGTCGAGTCGGCCAGCCGGTACGCCATCGAGCGGTTCGCGGCCGAACTGCTCGAGGTCCGCGACAGCCTGGAGCTGGGCATCGCCGCGGGCGCCACCGCCGACCCGGCCCGGCTGCTCGAGGGCATGGAGGCCACGCTCAGGCTGCTGAACAAGGCCTTCGAGAAGTCCGGCATCGTGGTACTCGAACCGCAGGGCGAGCCGTTCAATCCGGAATACCACGAGGCAATGGTCACGCAGCCGACCGCTGACCAGGAGGCGGGTACCGTCCTGGCGGTGGTACAGAAGGGCTACTCGCTGAACGGGAGGCTGCTGCGCCCGGCCCGGGTCGTGATCGCCCGGCCGGTCGATCCGCCGGATGCGGCTTCCTGACTTGAATCAACGGCCTGTGACCCCACCTAGCTGGACAAGCAATACCTGAACTGACGGAGTTCCACTCATGGCAAGAGTCATCGGCATCGACCTGGGCACGACCAACTCGTGCGTCGCCATCATGGATGGCGGCAAGCCCCGGGTTATCGAGAACAGCGAGGGTGATCGCACCACGCCATCCATCGTCGCCTTCACCAAGGACGACGAGGTGCTGGTCGGCCAGTCGGCCAAGCGGCAGGCGGTGACCAACCCGCAGAACACCCTGTACGCGATCAAGCGGCTCATCGGTCGCAAGTACGACGATCCAGTCGTCAAGAAAGACGTCGACATGGTGCCGTACAAGATCGTCAAGGCCGACAACGGCGACGCCTGGATCGACGTGCGCGGCAAGCACATGGCGCCGCCGGAGATCTCGGCGCGTGTACTGATGAAAATGAAGAAGACGGCCGAGGATTTTCTCGGCGAGCCGGTCACCGAAGCGGTGATCACGGTGCCGGCATATTTCAACGACTCGCAGCGCCAGGCGACCAAGGACGCCGGCCGCATCGCCGGCCTCACGGTCAAGCGCATCATCAACGAGCCGACCGCGGCCGCGCTCGCCTACGGCCTGGACAAGTCGGGCGGTGACCGCAAGGTTGCCGTGTACGACCTCGGTGGTGGCACGTTCGACATTTCGATCATCGAGTTTGCCGACGTCGACGGCGAGCGCCAGTTCGAGGTGCTCGCGACCAACGGCGACACGTTCCTCGGCGGCGAGGACTTCGACAAGCGCGTGATCGACTACCTCGCGGCCGAGTTCGAGAAGGAGAGCGGCGTGGACGTGCGGCGTGACCCGCTCGCCATGCAGCGCCTGAAGGAGGCTGCGGAGAAGGCCAAGATCGAGCTGTCGTCGAGCCAGCAGACCGAGGTCAACCTGCCGTACATCACTGCAGATGCGTCAGGCCCGAAACACCTGGCCATGAAGCTCACTCGCGCCAAGCTCGAGTCGCTGGTCGAGGACCTGGTGAAGAGAACCATCGATCCCTGCCGCGTCGCGTTGAAGGACGCGGGGCTCTCGATCAACGATGTCGCCGAAGTGATCCTGGTCGGCGGCCAGACGCGCATGCCGCTGGTGCAGAAGATCGTCAAGGACCTGTTCGGCAAGGAACCGCGCAAGGACCTGAACCCCGACGAGGCTGTCGCGGTCGGCGCGGCGGTCCAGGCCGGCGTGCTCACCGGCGAAGTGAAGGATGTGCTGCTGCTCGACGTGACGCCGCTTTCGCTCGGCATCGAGACGCTGGGCGGCGTCCGGACCAAGCTGATCGAGAAGAACACGACGATCCCGACCAAGGCCACGCAGGTGTTCTCGACGGCCGACGACAACCAGACCGCCGTGACCATCCACGTGCTGCAGGGCGAGCGCGAACGCGCGAGCGACAACAAGTCGCTCGGCCGTTTCGACCTCTCCGACATTCCCCCGTCGCCGCGCGGCCTGCCGCAGATCGAGGTCACTTTCGACATCGACGCGAACGGCATCCTGAACGTGTCGGCGAAGGACAAGGCCACCGGCAAGGAGCAGAAGATCGTCATCAAGGCCTCGAGCGGCCTGAACGAGGACGAGATCAAGCGCATGGTGGGTGACGCCGAGGCGCATGCGGAGGAAGACAAGAAGTTCCGCGAGCTCGCCGAGACGCGCAACCGCGCGGATGCGCTGCTGCACGCGACCGAAAAGTCGCTGGTGGACCTCGGTGACAAGGTGTCGGCGGAGGATCGGGCCAAGGCCGAATCGGCGCTCTCGGACCTGAAGGCCGTCATCAAGGGCGAGGACAAGGACGTGATCGAGACCAAGTCCCGTGCGCTGGCCGAAGCCTCGGCGAGCATTGCCCAGCAGGCGTATGCGGCCGCGCAGCCGGGCGAGGCGCCAGGCGAAGGCGCTGCGGCGGGCGGCGGAGGGCAGCCCGGCGGAAAGGACGAGGTGCTCGACGCCGAGTTCGAGGAAGTGAAGGACAAGGACGGCAAGGGCGATTGATTCCCCGCGAGGCGTTATCCTTGCCCATGTGACCTAAGTCCGCCGCGGGAGATTCGTCCCCCGCGGCGGTTCCACGTTCAGGACCAGTGCATAGCCCGAATGTCGAAGCGTGATTACTACCAGGTGCTCGACCTGTCGCGGACCGCGAGCGAAGCGGACGTGAAGAAGTCGTATCGCCGGCTCGCGATGAAGTTCCACCCGGATCGCAACCCCGACGATCACGAGGCCACCGACAAGTTCAAGGAGGTCAAGGAGGCCTATGAGGTCCTGATCGACCCCGGCAAGCGGGCCGCTTACGACCAGTTCGGCCACGCGGGCGTCGACGGGTCGCGGGGTGGTGGGGCAGGATTCGACCCGCGCGACGCCTTTGGCGACATCTTCGGCGACGTGTTCGGTGACATATTCGGCGTCGGACGTCGCGGGCGGTCGCAGGTCTACCGGGGCGCCGACCTGCGTTACGAACTCGAGCTCTCGCTCGAGCAGGCGGTCTTCGGCGCCACGGTAAGTATCGACTTCGCCACGCTCGGCGAGTGCGAGCAGTGCGACGGCAGCGGTTCGGAAAAAGGCACCAAGCCCGCCACCTGCGACACGTGCCGCGGTGCAGGTCAGGTTAGGATGCAGCAGGGCTTTTTCACGGTGCAGCAGGCCTGCCCCCGCTGCAATGGGCGCGGGCAGGTGATTACCGATCCGTGCGGCTCGTGCCGCGGCCAGGGGCGGGTTCGCAAGCAGAAGACGCTGTCGGTGAAGGTGCCGCCGGGCGTGGATACCGGGGACCGCATCCGGCTCTCGGGCGAGGGCGAGTCGGGCCGCAGCGGCGGTTCGCCGGGCGATCTCTACGTCGAAGTCCGGGTCAAGGAGCACCCGATCTTCGAGCGTGACGGCAGCCACCTGTCCTGTGAAGTCCCGGTGAGTTTCGCAACCGCCACGCTGGGTGGCAGCGTCGAGGTGCCCACCCTCGGTGGGAATGCGACCATCAAGGTGCCGTCCGAAACCCAGTCAGGCCGCGTGTTCCGTCTCCGGGACAAGGGCATCCGCCCTGTTCGCGGTGGGCCGGTTGGTGACCTGTTCTGCCGTGTCGTGGTCGAGACGCCTGTGCACCTTAATCGCGAACAGAAGGAATTGTTGCGGAAGTTCGAAGAATCGCTGAAAAAGGATGCCAAGCACCATCATCCGCGCGAGGAATCGTGGCTCGATGGTGTGAAGCGCTTCTTCAGCAGCCTCGGGGAGTGATCCGATGTTGAACGTGGCGATGCTGGGGGCCTCCGGACGGATGGGGCGGGCGATCGTACCGCTGCTGGCAGAGGCCGCCGACCTCAGGCTAAGTGGGGCCCTGGCGGCCCCCGGGGACCCTGCGCTCGGCCAGGATGCGGGTCTGCTGGCCGGCATTCCGGCACTCGCGGTAACAGTTACCGCGGATCCTTCGTCGGCACTGGCCGGGGCGCAGGTGGCCATCGACTTTACGCTGCCGGCGGTCTCGGCTGCCAACGCCCGGCTGTGTGCCAGGCTCGGTTGCGCACTGGTGGTAGGCACGACCGGGCACGATGCAGCCCAGCGTGAGGAACTCGAACTGGCTGCCCGGGAGATCCCGGTCGTCCTGGCCCCCAACATGAGCCTCGGCGTGAACCTGCTGATCCGCCTGGCGGAACTCGCCGCCCGCGCGCTTGACGAGCAGTACGACATAGAGATCTTCGACGCCCATCACCGTAACAAGGTGGACGCCCCGAGCGGCACGGCGCTGGGACTGGGCGCCGCGGCGGCCCGGGGACGGGGCACGACGCTGGAAACCGTTGCCGAATACGCGCGCCATGGCCACACGGGGGTGCGCGATCGGGGACGGATCGGTTTCAGCGTGCTGCGCGGGGGCGAGATCGTCGGAGAGCACCGGCTGGTCTTTGCCGGCCCGGGGGAGCAGGTCGAGCTGGTGCACACTGCCCAGGACCGGTCCGGATTTGCCCGAGGCGCGCTGGTGGCCACCCGCTGGATTGCCGGACGACCGCCGGGGCTGTATTCGATGCTGGACGTGCTCGGACTGTGATCTTTCAGGTTCGCGTGGCGCGCCCGCAGCCGCTCGCGTAAACTTCCGAACTTAGCCCGTCGAGCCAGCAGAACGGGGTGAGCCAGAGCTCATCTCCGCCGGTTGGCGCACGCGCGAAACAGGCCCGCATGTTGTATGCGGGCCAGCTTCACCGGAGGCCATGGTCGTGACGACACCCGCTGTTCTGGCTCTCGAGGACGGCAACCTGTTTCGCGGCATTTCGGTCGGGGCCTCGGGGACGGCGACCGGCGAAGTGGTGTTCAACACCGCAATGACCGGCTACCAGGAAATCCTTACCGACCCGTCCTACACCAGGCAGATCGTTACCCTCACGTACCCCCACATCGGGAATACGGGCACCAATCCCGATGACCTCGAGTCGAGCGCCATCCATGCGGCCGGACTCGTGATTCGCGACCTGCCGCTGCTGCACTCGAACTGGCGAGCTACCGAGTCGCTGCCCGAGTTCCTGGTGCGCGGCGGAGTGGTGGCCATTGCCGACATCGATACGCGGCGGTTGACCCGGATCCTGCGCGAGAAGGGCGCCCAGGCGGGTTGCATCGCGAGCGGCGACGCCGCGAGCCGGCCCGAGCTTGCGGTGGAGGCGGCGCGGCGATTCCCGGGCCTGAAGGGGATGGACCTGGCGAAGGTCGTCTCCACCAGGCGCAGCTTCCAGTGGAACGAGGGCACGAACTGGGCGCTGGAGCGCGGCCCCCGGCGGCGACCGGGCCGGCGCCTGCATGTCGTGGCATTCGACTACGGGATCAAGCGCAACATCCTGCGGCTGCTCGCCGACCACGGATGCCGAATGACGGTGGTGCCCGCGGCGACGACTGCGGCTGAGGTCATTGCGCTCGCGCCGGACGGCATATTCCTGTCGAACGGGCCGGGGGACCCGGAACCGTGCACCTACGCGATCGAGGCGATCCGGTCGCTGGTCGCGGCTGCGCTGCCGACCTTCGGCATCTGCCTCGGTCACCAGTTGCTCGGTCTCGCGATGGGCGCGAGTACCCTCAAGATGAAGTTCGGTCATCACGGCGCCAACCACCCGGTGATCGACCTCGACAGCGGGCGTGTCTTCATTTCCAGCCAGAACCACGGGTTCGCGGTTGACGAGGCGACGCTGCCCCCCAACGTGCGCGCGACGCACCGATCGCTGTTCGACGGTTCGCTGCAGGGCATCGAGGTGACCGACCGCCCTGCGTTCAGTTTCCAGGGGCATCCGGAAGCGAGTCCGGGCCCGCGCGACCTCGCGCCGCTTTTCGCGCGATTCGTGGAATCGATGCAGCGCCGGATCGCCGTGCCCGCCGGCGAGCGGGCGTGATCCCCAGGGGCCAAGCCGAATGCCGAAGCGTACAGACATCAAGAGCGTACTGATCATCGGCGCAGGCCCGATCGTGATCGGACAGGCCTGCGAATTCGATTACTCCGGCGCGCAGGCCTGCAAGGCGCTGCGCGAGGAAGGCTACCGGGTGGTCCTGGTCAACTCGAATCCCGCGACGATCATGACGGACCCGGAGACGGCGGACGCCGTCTACATCGAACCAGTCAACTGGCGCACCGTGGCCAGCATCATCGAGAAGGAGCGCCCCGACGCGCTGCTGCCGACCATGGGCGGGCAGACCGCGCTCAACTGCGCGCTCGACCTGGTGCGCGAGGGCGTGCTCGAAAAATTCGGGGTCGAGTTGATTGCAGCTTCGCGCGACGCGATCGACATGGCCGAGGACCGCGAACAGTTCCGCAATGCCATGCGCGAGATCGGGCTCGAGTGCCCGCGTTCGCGCATTGCGCACAGCATGGAAGAGGCGCTGGCGATCCAGGCCGAGATCGGCTTCCCCTGCGTAATCCGCCCGTCGTTCACGCTGGGCGGCACCGGGGGCGGCATCGCGTACAACCGCGAGGAGTTCGAGCAGATCGTATCGGGTGGCCTCTCGGCATCCCCGACCAGCGAAGTTCTGCTCGAGGAGTCGGTGCTCGGCTGGAAGGAATTCGAGATGGAGGTCGTTCGCGACAAGAACGACAACTGCATCATCGTGTGCGCGATCGAGAATCTCGACCCGATGGGCGTGCACACCGGCGACTCGATCACGGTCGCGCCGGCGCAGACGCTGACGGACAAGGAATACCAGATCATGCGCGACGCGTCGATCGCGGTGCTGCGCAAGATCGGCGTGGAGTGCGGCGGCTCGAACGTGCAGTTCGCCGTCAGCCCGACGGACGGGCGACTGCTGGTCATCGAGATGAACCCGCGTGTGTCGCGATCGTCGGCGCTGGCGTCCAAGGCGACCGGCTTCCCGATCGCAAAGGTGGCGGCCAAGCTCGCGATCGGCTACACGCTCGACGAACTGCGCAATGACATCACCGGTGGCGCCACGCCGGCATCCTTCGAACCCACCATCGATTACGTCGTCACTAAGATCCCGCGCTTCACGTTCGAGAAGTTCCGGGGCGCGAATGATCGGCTGACGACGCAGATGAAGTCGGTGGGCGAGGTCATGGCGATCGGGCGGACCTTCCAGGAATCGCTGCAGAAAGCGCTGCGCGGACTCGAGACCGGGATCGACGGCCTGACGCCCGTCGTGGCGACGCCGCTCGGCGACGAGGCGATGAACGCGTTGCTGCACGAACTCCGGATGCCGGGCCCGGACCGGCTGCGCTACGTCGCCGACGCCTTCCGGGCTGGCTTGGCGCTCGCCGAAGTGCATGCTGCGTCGCGGATCGACCCCTGGTTCCTGGTGCAGATCGAGGACCTGGTGCGCGAGGAACGCGCGGTCGAGCAGGGCGGCCTCGAATCACTCGACAAGGCTCGCCTGCGGGCGCTGAAGCGCAAGGGCTTCGCCGACAGCAGGCTCGCGAAACTGACCGCCACGTCCGAGCAGGCGGTGCGTGACCGGCGGCACGGATTCGGGCTCCGGCCGGTGTTCAAGCGCGTGGACACCTGCGCCGCCGAGTTCGCCACGTCCACCGCCTACATGTACTCCACCTACGAGGAGGAGTGCGAGGCGGCGCCGACCTCGAACCGCAAGATCGTGATCCTGGGTGGTGGCCCCAACCGGATCGGCCAGGGAATCGAGTTCGACTACTGCTGCGTGCACGCCGCCCTGGCGCTGCGCGAGGACGGGTTCGAGACCATCATGGTCAACTGCAACCCGGAGACGGTGTCGACTGACTACGACACTTCCGATCGCCTGTATTTCGAGCCGCTCACGTTCGAGGACGTGATGGAAGTGCTGCACGTCGAGAAGCCTCTTGGGGTGATTGTGCAGTATGGTGGCCAGACACCGCTCAAGCTCGCGAAGCCACTGGATGCCGCCGGCGTTCCGATCATAGGGACCAGCCCTGATTCGATAGACGTTGCCGAGGACAGGGAGCGCTTCCAGCAACTCGTCGAGCGCCTCAAGTTGCGCCAGCCGCCCAACCGGACTGCGCGTACCGAGGACGCCGCGATCCTGCACGCTCGTGACGTGGGATATCCGCTGGTGGTGCGACCGTCGTACGTGCTTGGTGGACGCGCGATGGAAGTGGTGTTCACCGAGGACGACCTGCGCGGGTACATGACGACTGCGGTGCAGGTGTCGCACGACAGCCCCGTGCTGCTCGATCGTTTCCTCGACCTTGCGATCGAGGTGGACGTCGATGCGGTCTGCGACGGCAAGATCGTCTACATCGGGGGCATCATGGAGCACGTCGAGCAGGCGGGCGTGCATTCCGGTGACTCCGGCTGCTCGCTGCCTCCCAACAGCCTGAGCCCGGCGCTGCAGCAGGAGATCCGCGAGCAGACGCGCAGCCTTGCGCTCGCGCTCAATGTCATTGGCCTGATGAACGTGCAGTTCGCGATCCAGAACGGAATCGTCTACGTGCTGGAGGTGAACCCGCGCGCGTCACGAACCGCGCCGTTCGTGTCCAAGGCGACCGGCGTCCAGCTGGCCAAGGTCGGCGCGCGCGTGATGGCGGGCAAGACCCTGGCCGAGCTCGGCCTCACCACGGAGCGCGTGCCGGGCTTCTACTCGGTGAAGGAGGCGGTATTCCCGTTCTCCAAGTTCCCCGACTCGGACCCGATCCTGGGCCCTGAAATGAAGTCCACCGGCGAAGTCATGGGTACCGGGCGGAGTTTCGGTGAAGCCTACGCAAAGGCGCAGGCAGCGTCTGGTGTTGCTATCCCGACCCGCGGCGTTTGCCTGGTCAGCGTCCGCGAGCGTGACAAGCCGGCTGCGATCAACCTGGCCCGTCGCCTGTCCGAGCGGGGCTTCGAGATTGTCGCGACCCATGGCACGGCGACAGCGCTCGAGGAAGCCGGCGTGCCGTGCCGCCACGTCAACAAGGTCCGCGAGGGACGTCCCCACATCGTGGACATGATCAAGAACGACGAAATCAGCCTCATAGTCAATACGACGGAGGGCAAGCGCGCCATTCACGAGTCAAATTCCATCCGTCGCGAGGCGGTCGCGCGCCGGGTGACCTACTACACGACGATCGCTGCGGCGCTTGCTACCTGCGAAGCCATCGACCATCTCCAGGAAGTCGAGGTGAACCGCCTCCAGGATCTTCACATGGA
This sequence comes from uncultured Gammaproteobacteria bacterium, assembly GCA_963793005.1. Taxonomy (GTDB): domain Bacteria; phylum Pseudomonadota; class Gammaproteobacteria; order Steroidobacterales; family Steroidobacteraceae; genus RPQJ01. The sequence goes on along the minus strand of CAWBYP010000002.1, from coordinate 560,732 downwards.
GAGTCAAGTATGACCCGTAAACCATTGACTCTTAAGGGGGCTGAGCGACTCAGGCTCGAGCTTCGGCGCCTGAAGACAGAGGATCGGCCGCGCGTCATACAGGCGATCGCCGAGGCGCGGGCCCACGGCGACCTGAGCGAGAACGCCGAGTATCACGCGGCGCGCGAGCAGCAGGGTTTTATCGAGGGCCGCATCAAGCAGCTCGACCACGAGTTGTCACACTGCGACATCATCGACGTATCGCGCATGCCCCAGGGCGGAAAAGTGGTGTTCGGCGCCACGGTCCACCTCGAGGACCAGGACGACGGTTCGGAAGTCGTGTTCCAGATTGTCGGCGAACTGGAAGCCGACGTGCGGCTGGGCCTGATCTCGATCACCTCGCCAATTGCCCGCGCGCTGGTCGGCAAGAGCGAGGGTGACGTGGTGGACGTGGTCGTGCCTAGCGGGTCCCGTTCGCTGGAAATCGTGACGGTCCGCTATACCTGAGCATCGACGGGCCGGGTCGCCGTGCCGGTGCGGTCGGGTCCCTGCGGGAACGGCAGTCAGTCCGGCAGCAGGATCCCGGGCTTGTCCGGATTGCGGCGGTAATAGAGCGCGACATGACCGATCCGCTGCACCAGTTCCGAGTGCGTTTCGCGCTCTAGTTCGGCCAGGATTGCGTCACGGGTGCCACGATCCCCGACCCGCGCCCGGACCTTCACCAGTTCGTGGTCGTTCAGGGCACGATCGAGTTCGGCGACCAGGTTCGGTCCGATTCCGCCCTGGCCCACCAGGACGATTGGATTGCGGTCGTGGCCGAGGCGACGCAGGTGCCTGCGCTGCGGTTCAGTAAGCGGCATGGGGCGGATCTGTAACAGTTGGTATCGGCGCAAGGATAACGGATCACGATCCGTTATCCTCACCCACCGTCAGCCACTGATCGCCTTCCTGGTCCAGTTACCCGTCGAATGACGAAGCGCACCAAGAGTTCCGCCCGCTGGCTGGCCGAGCACGCCGCCGATCCCTACGTGAAGCGCGCGCACGAGGAGGGCTGGCGCTCGCGAGCCGCGTTCAAGCTGGAGGAAATCCAGCGCACGGACCGCCTGCTGCGGCCGGGAATGACCGTGGTCGACCTTGGGGCCGCGCCTGGTGGCTGGAGCCAGTTTGCGGCCCGCACGCTGGCAGGCAAGGGCCGGGTTATCGCACTCGACATCCTGGAGATGCCCGGGATCCCGGGTGTCGAGTTCATCGAGGGGGATTTCACCGAGGCATCGGTGCTGGAGAAACTGACCGCGACGCTTGGTGGAGAGAAGGTCGACCTTGTTATGTCAGACATGGCCCCCAACATGATGGGCATCGCAGAGGTGGACCACGACCGATCGATGTACCTGGTAGAACTGGCGGTCGATTTCGCGGCCGGGCAACTGCGCTCCGGAGGCGACCTGCTCGCGAAGGTGTTCCAGGGCCGGGACTTCCAGCCGCTGATCGCGCGCCTGCGGCGGGAATTCGAATCCGTGAAACTGCGCAAGCCCAAGGCGTCGAGGGCCCGCAGCGCCGAGGTGTACGTTCTGGCACGCGGGTATCGAATCGTGTAGTGTCATTTTCGTTTCCGCGCTCGTCCGGGCGATGCCCGGCGCGGTGACGATCCGAGGTCAAGGCTTTGAACGATCTGGCAAAAAATGTAGTCCTTTGGATCGTGATCGCAGTCGTGCTCGCGACCGTGGTCAGCAATTTCAGCTCGCGCACGAACGCGGTGCAGGAGATGCCGTACTCGACCTTCCTCGAGCACGTGAAGGACGGCACGGTTTCGCAGGTGACCTTCAGTGGCGACCGCATCACCGGCGTCCGGTCGGGCGGCGAACAGTTCGTGGTCTACAACCCGGAAACGGACAACTCGGCGCTGATCGGCACGCTGCAACAGAACGACGTCACGTTCAGCGCGGCACCGCCGGAGCGCCAGTCGTTCCTGATGCAGTTGTTCGTGTCCTCGTTCCCGATCCTGCTGCTGATCGGCGTCTGGGTGTATTTCATGCGCCAGATGCAGGGAGGCGCCGGCGGGCGCGGTGCCATGTCCTTCGGCAAGAGTCGGGCCAGGCTGTTGAACGAGGACCAGGTGACGGTCACGTTCGCGGACGTTGCTGGCGTTGAGGAGGCCAAGGAAGAAGTCAGCGAGATCGTCGACTTCCTGAAGGACCCGGCGAAGTTCCAGAAACTCGGCGGCAAGATTCCCCGTGGCGTGCTGATGGTGGGCTCGCCCGGTACCGGCAAGACGCTGCTCGCCAAGGCGATCGCGGGCGAAGCCAAGGTGCCGTTCTTCACGATCTCCGGTTCGGACTTCGTCGAGATGTTCGTCGGCGTCGGCGCGTCGCGCGTGCGCGACATGTTCGAGCAGGCGAAAAAGCACGCGCCCTGCATCATTTTCATCGACGAAATCGACGCCGTCGGACGCCATCGCGGGGCCGGTCTCGGCGGCGGCCACGACGAGCGCGAGCAGACGCTGAACCAGTTGCTGGTCGAGATGGACGGTTTCGAGGGCAATGAAGGTGTGATCGTCATCGCGGCCACCAACCGCCCCGACGTGCTCGACCCGGCCTTGCTGCGTCCGGGCCGGTTCGACCGCCAGGTCGTGGTGCCGCTGCCCGACGTGCGCGGCCGCGAGCAGATCCTCAAGGTGCACATGCGGAAGCTCCCGCTGGCCGAGGACGTGAAGCCCATGGTCATCGCCCGCGGCACCCCGGGATTCTCAGGCGCGGATCTTGCCAATCTCGTCAACGAGGCGGCGCTGTTCGCGGCCCGTGCCAATCGCCGTGTCGTGTCCATGGACGAATTCGATCGCGCCAAGGACAAGATCATGATGGGCGCGGAGCGGCGCTCGATGGTGATGGACGAAAACGAGAAGAAGCTCACCGCCTATCACGAGGCCGGTCACGCTATCGTGGGCTTGAGCGTCCCGGACCACGATCCCGTCTACAAGGTGACCATCATCCCGCGCGGTCGCGCGCTGGGCGTGACGATGTTCCTGCCGGAGGGCGACCGCTACAGCACCACCAAGCGCCAGCTCGAGAGTCGCATTGCGACGCTGTTCGGCGGCCGGGCCGCCGAGGAGATGATCTTCGGAGTCGACTCGGTGACCACCGGTGCGTCGAACGACATCGAACGCGCTACCGAGATCGCCCGCAACATGGTCACCAAGTGGGGCCTGTCGGATCGGCTGGGCCCGCTCACCTACACCGAGGAAGACGCCGAGGTGTTCCTTGGCAGGTCGGTTACGCAGCACAAGCAGGTCTCAGACGTCACTGCGCACGCGATCGACGAGGAAGTGCGTCGCGTCATCGACAGCAATTATCGCCGGGCGCGCGAGATCCTCGAGCATGAGCTCCAGAAGCTGCACACCATGGCCGCGGCGCTGATCAAGTACGAGACCATCGATGAATCCCAGATCCGGGACATCATGAATGGCCACGAGCCGAACCCACCCGATGGCTGGGAGGATCGCGACACGCCGAAGTCGGAACCGACGCCGCGCGAGCGGCCAGACGGCGAGGCGCCGACTGGTCGGCCAGCGCCGCAGCACTGAATCGCGTCCTCAGCGCCCGGCCCGTGCCGGGCGCTTTGCATGTGGCGGCTGAATCCCCGATGAAACTCGTGCTTCGCGACAGGACCCTCGACCTCGCCGAGCCAGTCGTGATGGGCGTGCTGAACGTCACTCCGGATTCATTTTCCGATGGCGGCCGGTATTTCAGCGTCGAGGAGGCGGTCGCGCAGGGCGAGCTGATCGCGGCGGATGGCGCTGCAATCGTCGATATCGGCGGTGAATCCACGCGTCCCGGTGCGGCACCGGTCGGCGCAGAGGAGGAAATCCGCCGCGTCGTCCCGGTCATCGAGCGGCTCGCAGGCCGGATCGGCGCGGCGATCTCCGTCGACACCAGCAAGCCCGAGGTGATCAGCGCCGCGATCGCCGCGGGCGCGTCCATGGTCAACGACGTCCGCGCCCTGAGAATGCCCGGTGCGATGGAAGCAGTGGCCGCAAGTGGCGCGGCCGTCTGCCTGATGCACATGCAGGGCGAGCCGGCCACGATGCAGCAGCGACCCGATTACGGGGACGTGCTGGCTGATGTGCGCCAGTTCCTTGCGTCCCGCGTGGCAGCCTGCGAGGCTGCAGGAATCCCGCGTGAGCGGATCTGCGTCGATCCGGGCATAGGATTTGGCAAGACCCCGACGCACAATCTCTCGCTGCTCGCGAGGCTTGCGGAGGTCGGGGTCGCGGGCTGTCCGGTCCTGGTTGGCGTGTCGCGCAAGTCGCTCATCGGTATCATCACGGGCCGCGCACCGGGCGACAGGTACGCGGGTAGCATCGCGTTCGCAGCACTCGCCGCCGCGGGCGGCGCGGCGATCGTCAGGGCTCACGATGTGGCGGCGACGGTCGACGCGGTCAAGGTCGGTAGTGCGCTCAGGCGCGCGGCAGCAGGAGACGCATGACGATGGGCAGGAAGTATTTCGGTACCGATGGCGTTCGCGGCCGCGTCGGCGAGGACCCGATGACGGTGGAGTTCGCGCTGCACCTGGCGGCCGCCGCTGCGCGCGTGCTTGCGCCCGGTGGCGGGACCGCGCTGATCGGCAAGGACACCCGGCTCTCCGGCTACATGTTCGAGGCCGCGCTCGAGGCCGGGTTTGTCGCCTCGGGCGTCAACGTCAACCTCATCGGACCGCTGCCGACGCCGGCCATCGCCTACCTCACGCATCGCTTCAAGTGCAGCTTCGGCGTCGTCATATCGGCCTCGCACAATCCTTACGAGGACAACGGCATCAAGTTCTTCGACGCCTCGGGCAGCAAGCTGTCCGATGAGCTCGAGGAGAGCATCGAGGCGCACCTCGACGAGCCGCTGCGAACACTCGAATCCACCGCGCTTGGCAAGGCCACGCGTGTCGACCGGTCGCGGGTCGTCTACCAGCAGTTCTGCGCGTCCACGCTGCCGGCAGGCATGGACCTGTCAGGGCTCAAGGTAGTCGTCGATTGCGCCAACGGCGCGGCCTACAAGGTCGCGCCTCGAGTACTCGCCGATTTGGGTGCCGAGATCATCCCCATCGGCTGCTCGCCCAATGGCCGCAACATCAACGTGGGTTGTGGCTCGATGTCGCCCGAGCTGCTGCAGCTGACCGTGGCGGGCGTCGGGGCCGATGTTGGAATCGGGCTCGACGGCGACGGCGACCGCCTGGTCATGGTCGATCACCTCGGACGCCTGGTCGACGGAGACCAGCTTCTCTATGTAATCGCCCGCGACCGGCGTTCCCGCGGCGAGCTCGCCGGGCCCGTGGTCGGTACCGTCATGAGCAACCTGGGCCTCGAGATGGCGCTGCGGCAGGACGGCGTGGAGTTCATGCGCGCCAAGGTCGGCGACCGTTACGTGCTGGCGATGTTGAAGGAGCACGGCGGTGTGCTGGGCGGCGAGACGTCGGGCCACCTGCTTTGCCTCGATCGCACCACGACGGGCGACGGCCTGGTAAGCGCGCTGCAGGTGCTGGCAGCAATGAAGTACTCCGGTCGGCCGCTGGCGGAACTCACGGCCGGGATGTCGCGCCTTCCGCAGGTCATGATCAATGTCAGGGTCGCCCAGCGCGTCGACCCCCTGCAATCCCAGCCGATACAGGCCGCGGTGCGCCGCGTGGAGGCCGCCCTGGGAAGTGCGGGCCGCGTGGTGCTGCGAGCGTCGGGCACCGAGCCCCTGATCCGCGTGATGGTCGAAGGCATGGAGGAGGCCGCGGTGACCCGGCATGCCAACGAGCTGGCCGATATCGTGCGACAGGCGGTCTGAGGCGGCCTGCTCGAATTGCTTTCCGGCCGACCCGCCGCTAAGATCGCGCGCCTTCCGCGGTCGGCCGCTCCAGGGTGCGGCGCCGGAATGAACCCAGGGTGGAATTAGCAATGCGTCAGCCTCTAGTCGCCGGCAACTGGAAAATGCACGGTTCCAGGGCCGAAAACGCGGCGCTGGTTCGCTCGCTGCTCGACCAGCTCCAGCCGGGAGCAGGCACCGAAGTCCTCCTGTGCCCGCCCTATGTCTACCTCTCCGAGGTCGCCCGTCTGCTCACCGACAGCGCGGTTGCGCTCGGTGGACAGTCGGTATGTGACGAGCCGCAGGGTGCGTTCACGGGCGAGGTGTCCGCGGCAATGCTGCAGGACGTGGGGTGCCGCTACGTCCTGGTCGGGCATTCGGAGCGCCGCCAGCTGTTCGGCGAGGGCGACTCGCTGGTCGCTCGAAAATTCGTCGCCGCGCAGTCCCATGGACTGGTGCCGGTGCTGTGCGTGGGCGAGACGCTGGAAGAGCGCGAGGCGGGGCGTACGACCGAAGTCGTCGCGAGGCAGCTCGACGCCGTGCTCGCCGTGAGCGGCGCCGCCGCGCTCGCGAGCGCGGTCATCGCCTATGAGCCCGTCTGGGCCATTGGCACCGGCCGTACGGCCTCCCCGGAGCAGGCGCAGGACGTGCACGCCATGATCCGGGGCAAGGTAGTGGCGCTGGATGCTACAATCGGCGGATCGATACGGATCCTGTACGGCGGCAGCGTAAAGGCGTCGAACGCACGGGAACTCTTTGCAATGCCTGACATCGACGGTGGCCTGGTCGGCGGGGCGTCGTTGAAGGCCGACGAGTTCGCGCAGATCTGCGCGGCCGCGGACTGATTTCGGAGAGATTGAATATGAGCTGGTTGCAGCCGCTGGCGGTCGTCGTTCATGTCCTGCTGGCGTTCGGGATCATCGCGCTGGTGCTGTTGCAGCGTGGAAAGGGTGCAGATGCAGGTGCTGGATTTGGCGCAGGCGCCTCAGGCACTGTGTTCGGTGCGCGTGGCTCCGCTTCGTTCCTGTCGCGGACGACGGCTGTGCTGGCCACGCTTTTCTTCCTCTCGAGCCTGGGGCTTTCCTACCTGTTCAGCCACAGCGTAGTTCCGACCAGCGTAATGGACCGCGTGGCGACTGAGCAGGCCCAGCCGGGCGGTAATGATGGCGCCACGGCGACTGACGCGCCCGCGGCGCCGGCTGCGGACGTGCCGGCCGCGCCTGCGACCGATGCGCCCGTCTTCCCGGCGACTGACGGCGTGCCAGTTGCACCTGCCGAGGCCCCGGCCGGGCAGTGATCGCAGCCTGCAGAAGAATCAATGCGGATGTGGTGGAATTGGTAGACACGCTATCTTGAGGGGGTAGTGCCGTAAGGCGTGAGAGTTCGAGTCTCTCCATCCGCACCAGACAGACAAGAGGCGAGCCATGCGGCTCGCCTTTTTTGTTTCTGCCCGGCCTTACGACGGCGCGCTCGACCCTGCTAAAATTCGCGGCTCGTCGGGTTTCAACCCGGAGCCGCGCGATGCCTGCAGAATACCTGCCGATCCTGATTTTCCTCGTGGTCGCGGGCGGCCTCGGCGTTCTACTGCTCACGCTTGGTTTCGTTTTCGGCCCGCGCCGCCCGGATCCGCAGAAACTCTCGCCTTATGAGTGCGGCTTCGAGGCCTTCGAGGACTCGCGCATGAAGTTCGACGTGCGCTACTACCTCGTGGCGATCCTGTTCATCGTATTCGACCTCGAGATCGCGTTCCTTTTTCCATGGGCCGTGGCGCTTGACTCGATCGGCGTGATCGGGCTCGCAGCGATGGGCGTGTTCCTGCTCGTGCTCGTGGTTGGCTTCGTATACGAGTGGAAGAAGGGGGCGCTCGAATGGGACTAGAAGCCTCCGAGCTGCCCGATCGCGGTTTCGTCACCACCACCGTGGATGCGGTCATGAACTGGGCCCGCACCGGTTCGATGTGGCCGATGACCTTCGGGCTCGCCTGCTGTGCCGTCGAGATGATGCACGCGGGTGCGGCCCGCTACGACCTCGACCGCTTCGGCATCGTTTTCCGGCCGAGCCCGCGCCAGTCGGACGTGATGATCGTGGCAGGTACCCTGGTGAACAAGATGGCGCCGGCGTTGCGCAAGGTCTACGACCAGATGCCGGAACCGCGCTGGGTGATCTCGATGGGCTCCTGCGCGAATGGCGGCGGCTACTACCACTACTCGTATGCCGTGGTGCGTGGCTGCGACAGGATCGTGCCGGTGGACATCTACGTGCCGGGCTGCCCGCCGACCGCCGAGGCGCTGCTGTATGGCCTCATACAGCTGCAGAAGAAGATCCACCGCACGCAGACCATCGCCCGCTGAAGCAGCATGAGCCAGCCACTCGAACAATTGGCCGATGCCATCGCGGCCAGATTTGCCGAAAAGGTCGTGCGCGTCGCGTCGCGCTGCCGCGAGCTCACGTTCGAGGTGCAGGGCGTCGCGCTGCTCGAAGTCTGCAGCGCGTTGCGTGATGACCCGGGGTTTCGCTTCGAGCAGCTCATCGATGTGGCAGGCGTGGACTACCTGCAGTACGGCGCCAGCGACTGGACCACGGAGTCCGCGACCTCGAGTGGCTTCAGTCGCGGCAGGGACGGCGAGACGGATCCCGCGTCGCCAGCGGCAGCGGCGGGCGGCTCGGCCGAAGGCGAGCCGCGGCGCTTCGCGGTCGTGTATCACCTGCTGTCGGTGAAGCACAACCGGCGCCTGCGCCTGAGGGCCTGGTGCGAGCCCGGTGAGCCACCGATGCTCGACAGCGTGGTCGATATCTGGTCGGCCGCAAACTGGTTCGAACGCGAGGCGTTCGACCTGTTCGGCATAATCTTCCGCGGACACCCGGACCTGCGCCGCATCCTGACCGACTACGGCTTCGTCGGGCACCCGTTCCGCAAGGACTTCCCGCTGACCGGCAACGTGGAGGTGCGTTATGACCCGTCGAAGGGCCGCGTGGTCTACCAGCCGGTCAGCATCGAGCCGCGCACGCTCGTGCCCCGCGTGATCCGCGACGACAACCGTTACGCGGCAGCGCTGAAGGATCCCCCGGGCCATGGCTGAAATCCGCAGCTACACGATGAATTTCGGCCCGCAGCATCCGGCAGCGCACGGCGTGCTGCGCCTGGTGCTCGAGATGGACGGCGAGGTGGTGCAGAAGGCCGACCCGCATATCGGGCTGCTGCATCGTGGTACCGAGAAGCTCGCCGAGTCGAAGCCCTTCAACCAGTCGATCGGCTACATGGACCGGCTCGACTACGTCTCGATGATGTGCAACGAGCACGCCTACGTCATGGCGATCGAGAAGCTGCTCGGGGTCGAGGTGCCGGTCCGGGCGCAGTACATCCGGGTGATGTTCGACGAGATCACGCGCATCCTGAACCACCTGATGTGGCTTGGGGCGCACGGGCTCGACATCGGCGCGATGACGATGTTCCTGTACTGCTTCCGCGAGCGCGAGGACCTGATGGACTGCTACGAGGCGGTCTCAGGGACGCGCATGCACGCGACCTATTACCGTCCGGGCGGCGTATACCGGGACCTGCCCGACACGATGCCGCGCTACCAGGCATCGCGCTGGAAGTCGCAGAAAGAAGCCGATCGCCTCAACCAGGCACGTTCGGGAACCATGCTCGATTTCATCGCCGACTTTACCCGGCGCTTCCCTGCATGTGTCGACGAATACGAGACGCTGCTCACCGACAACCGCATCTGGAAGCAGCGCACGGTGAACATCGGCGTGGTGACGCCCGAACGGGCGCTCAATCTCGGCTTCACCGGCCCGATGCTGCGCGGGTCGGGCCTGGCATGGGACCTGCGCAAGAAGCAGCCTTACGAGGTGTATGGCGCGCTCGACTTCGACATTCCGGTGGGGGTCAATGGCGACTGCTATGACCGCTACCTGGTGCGAGTCGAGGAGATGCGCCAGTCGAACCGCATCATCGCGCAGTGCGTGGACTGGCTGAAGAGCAATCCGGGGCCCGTCGCAGCAGCCGACCACAAGATCGTGCCGCCGACGCGCGAGCAGATGAAAGGCGACATGGAATCGCTGATCCACCACTTCAAGCTGTTCACGGAAGGCTATTGCGTGCCGGTGGGCGAGGCCTATGCGGCGGTCGAGGCGCCGAAGGGCGAATTCGGCATCTACCTGCTGTCGGACGGGGCCAACAAGCCCTACCGGCTCAAGGTCCGGGCACCGGGCTTCCCTCATCTTGCCGCGCTCGAGGAAATGGTCACCGGCCACATGCTGGCCGACGTGGTTGCCGTGATCGGTACCGCGGACATCGTATTCGGGGAGATCGACAGGTGAGCGAGCTCACTCACGAAGCCGCAGGCGAGGTGCTGTCGGAGCACGTACGCCACGAGATCGACCATTGGATCGCGAAGTTCCCGCCAGACCGGCGCCGCTCCGCGGTCATCTCGGCGCTGCACGCGGTGCAGCACGAACACGGATTTCTCACGCAGCAGTCGATGGACGCGGTCGCCGCGTACCTCGGGCTGCCGCCGATCCAGGTCTACGAGGTCGCGAGTTTCTACTCGATGTTCGAGACCAGGCCCTGCGGCCGCCACCACGTCTCGGTATGCACGAACATTTCCTGCATGCTGCGTGGCGGGGAGGCGGTCCTCGAGCACGTCGAGAAGCGCCTCGGCGTCAGGGTGGGCGAGAGCACGCCGGACGGCCGTTTCTTCCTCAAGAAAGAAGAGGAGTGCCTGGCCGCCTGCAACGGCGCGCCGATGATGATGGTCGACCACGTTTACTACGAGAACCTGACGCCGGAATCGGTGGACAGGATCCTCGACGAGCACAAGTAGGAGCCGCGCGTGACCGACTGGAGCGACCGGCTGAACCTCGTGTGCTTCGAGCCGCTCAAGTACGAGCGGCCATGGGAACTTGCCACCTACCAGCGCATCGGCGGCTACCAGGCGTGGCGAAAGATCCTGGCTGAGAAGATGACGCGCGAAGAAGTCATCGAACTGGTCAAGGCCTCGGGCCTGCGCGGCCGTGGCGGTGCCGGCTTCCCGACCGGGCTCAAGTGGTCGTTCATGCCGCGCAATGCGCCGATACAGAAGTACGTTGTCTGCAACTCCGACGAGAGCGAGCCAGGTACCTGTCACGACCGAGACATCCTGCGCTACAACCCGCACGCACTGATCGAGGGCATGGCCATCGCGGGATATGCGATGGGTGCAACGGTGGGCTACAACTACGTGCGCGGCGAGTTCATGGCCGAACCGATACCTCGATTCGAGGCAGCGCTCAAGGAAGCCTATGCAGCGGGCCTGCTCGGTGCGAACGTGCTCGGCTCGGGCGTCGACTTCGACCTGCATACGTTCATGGGCGCCGGCGCCTACATCTGCGGCGAGGAAACCGCGCTGCTCGAGTCGCTCGAGGGCAAGCAGGGAAAGCCGCGCTTCAAGCCGCCGTTTCCAGCGAACTACGGCCTGTACGGCAAGCCGACCACGATCAACAACGCGCAGAGCTTCGCGTCCGTGCCGACCATCCTGCGCAGGGGCCCGGAGTGGTTCGCCGGCCTGGGGCCTCAGAACTCGGGCGGCACGGTCATCTTCTCGGTGTCGGGCCACGTCGAGAAACCGGGCAACTACGAGCTGCCACTGGGCGTGCCTTTCGCGGACCTGCTCGCGATGGCGGGCGGCGTGCTCGGTGGTCGAAAGCTCAAGGCCGTGATCCCGGGGGGCTCTTCCGTGCCCGTGGTGCCGGCCGAGGTGATGCTCGCGGCCAACATGGACTACGACTCGCTGAAGCAGGCCGGCTCGGCCATCGGCTCGGCGGCGGTCATCGTGATGGATGAGACCACCTGCATGGTGCGGGTGCTCGAGCGGCTCTCGCGCTTCTACCACATGGAATCCTGCGGCCAGTGCACTCCCTGCCGGGAGGGAACGGGCTGGCTCAACCGCACGCTCAGGCGGATCGTGGCGGGGCAGGGGCGGCGCGAGGACGTGGACATGCTGGTCAGCGTGGCCAACAACATCGAAGGGCACACGATCTGTGCGCTGGGCGACGCGGCCGCATGGCCAGTGCAGAGCTTCGTCAGGCATTTCCGGCACGAGTTCGAGTACTTCGTCGAGCACGGCCACAGCATCGTCGATGCGCGCGGGCGCGCTGCGTGACGGCATGAGCGAAGACACGGTCAACATCGAGATCGACGGCGTCGCGGTAAAGGCCCGCAAGGGCGCGATGATCATCCATGCCACGGATGCGCATGGCGCGTACGTGCCGCGCTTCTGCTACCACGACAAGCTGTCGGTCGCGGCGAACTGCCGCATGTGCCTGGTCGAGGTGGAGAAGGCGCCGAAGCCGCTGCCGGCCTGCGCCACACCCGTGTCCGAGGGTATGAAGGTATTCACGAAGTCGCCGCGGGCCATTGCCGCGCAGAAGGCGACGATGGAATTCCTGCTGATCAACCACCCGCTGGACTGCCCGATCTGCGACCAGGGAGGCGAGTGCGAGCTGCAGGACCTGGCGATGGGGTTTGGTCGCGACGTCGCCCGCTACTCCGAGCGCAAGCGCGTGGTGAAGGACCGCAATATCGGTCCGCTGATATCGACGGACATGACCCGCTGCATTCTCTGCACGCGCTGCGTCCGCTTCGGCGAGGAGATCGCGGGGCTGCAGGAACTCGGCACCGTCGGCAGGGGCGAGTACACCCAGATCTCGACTTACATCGAGAAGAGTGTCGACCATGAACTCTCCGGCAACATCATCGACCTGTGCCCGGTCGGGGCGCTGAACAACAAGCCATACCGTTATCGCGCGCGCGCCTGGGAGATGACCCGGCATCCGCTCGTGTCGCCGCACGACTGCACCGGCACGAACCTGAACGGTCACGTGCTGCGCGGGCGCCTGATGCGCGTCGTGCCGCGCGACAACGAGCAGGTCAACGAAAACTGGATCGCCGATCGTGACCGCTTCAGTTGCGAAGGCCTCTACACGGAGGATCGCGCCGCGAAGCCGATGGTCAAGGAAGACGGGGAGTGGCGCGAGGTCGACTGGGAGACCGCGCTCGAGGCGGCCGCCGTCGGCCTCAAGAAGATCGTTGGTGAGGCCGGTGCCGGCCAGCTCGGGTTCCTGGTGTCGCCGACGGCGACGCTTGAGGAGGCCAGTCTCGCGGCCCGGCTGGCACGTGGGCTCGGCAGCGACAACGTGGATCACCGCCTGCGTCGGGTGGATTTCCGCGACCAGGCAGGGGATTCAGCGGCGCCGACGCTGGGCTGCCGCCTGGCCGACCTGGACACGGCGTCTGCCGTGCTGCTGGTCGGGTCGCATATCCGCAGCGAGGCACCCATCATCGCGCACCGGATCCGCACCGGCGCCGTGCGTCACGGGACCCAGGTTGCGCTGGTCAATCCGCAGCCACAGGAACTGCTGTTCCCGGTCGCCGCGCAATTCACGAGCAACGGCTTTGGCATGGCGCAGCATCTCGCCGCGCTGCTGGCCGCTGCGCTGCGCATCTCGGGCAAGCCGGTTGCGCGGCAACTGGCAGTTGCGCTCGAGGGTATAGCGCCGGGCGCCGATCACGAGCGGGTTTCGACACTGCTCGCCGGCGAGGGACTGCGTGTGATCCTGCTCGGGGGCATCGCGGAACGTCACATTGCGTATTCGGAAATCCGGGCACTCGCGCGGGCGCTGGCCGAGGCGACGGGTGCCGCGATCGGCTTTGTCCCGGATGGCGGAAATGCCGTTGGCGCCGCATTGGCAGGCGCGACGCCGCATCGCGCTGTCGGTGGGCGGCCGGTCTCGAAGCCAGGACTTCCCGCACTCGAGATGCTGAATGCGCGCCTGCGCGGCTATGTGCTGGTCGGCGGAATAGAGTTGGCCGACCTGGCCCCCTCCCGTACGTCCGGGTCGGCGCTCGAGTCGGCTCAGTGCGTCGTAGCCCTGACACCCTATGCCGGCGCCGAACAGCTGGCCCGCGCGACCGTGATCCTGCCTGTAGCTGCGTTCGCGGAGACCTCCGGCACCTGGGTAAACGTCGAGGGCCAGTGGCAAAGCGTCCCGGGTGCCGCGCGTGCGCCGGGTGAGGCGCGACCCGCCTGGAAGGTGCTGCGCGTGCTCGGCAACCTGCTGGGGCTTGCGGGATTCGACTACGTGAGTTCCGAGGAAGTTCGCGACGAGCTACGCGGTGAGCTTGTCGGTGGCGTGGCGGTGCACCCGGATGCAGGGTTCTCGCCGGGACGGCTCGCGTCCATGGATTCGACCACTGAGCTCGGCATCTATCGTGTCGATGCGATCGTGCGTCGCTCGCGACCACTGCAGGAAACGCGCGACGGACGGCAACAGGTCGACGGTGACGCGCGATGATGGACTTCATCGCCAACACCTGGCAGGCATGGCCGGACTGGCTTCGGGTCGCGCTCGTGTCGCTCGGGCAGATCCTTGCCGTCACGATCGTCGTGATCCTGTGCGTCGCCTACCTCACGCTCGCCGAGCGCAAGGTGATCGGCTACATGCAGGTGCGCATCGGCCCGAACCGCGTGGGTCCAATGGGACTGCTGCAGCCATTCGCCGACGTGCTGAAGCTGCTGATCAAGGAAGTGGTGGTGCCGGCGCGCTCGAACCGCTTCCTGTTCGTCGTCGCACCGCTGCTGGCCCTGGCGCCGGCTTTTGCCGCCTGGGCGGTGATTTCGCTGTGGCCGGGCTTTGCCATTGCCGACGTGGATGCGGGCGTGCTCTACGTACTGGCGCTGGCGGGCTTCGGCGCCTACGGCATCATCCTGGCCGGCTGGGCGACGAACTCCAAGTACGCGTTCCTCGGCGCAATGCGCTCGGCGGCGCAGATTGTCGCCTACGAGATCGCGATGGGCTTCGCGCTGGTGGGCGTGGTGATGGCGGCCGGTACGCTCAACATCGGCAGGATCGTGAGCCAGCAGGCAGGCGGGCCGCTGTCGTGGAACCTGGTGTGGTTGTTCCCGCTGTTCGTCGTGTACTTCATCTCCGGCGTAGCGGAGACCAACCGCGCGCCGTTCGACGTCGCGGAAGGCGAATCGGAAATCGTCGCCGGATTCCATGTCGAGTATTCGGGCATGGCTTTCGCGCTGTTCTTTCTGGCCGAATACGCCAACATGATCATGATCGCGACGCTGACCGCGACCTTCTTCTGCGGCGGCTGGCTGTCGCCGTTCGAGGGCTACCCGGTCGTCGGGAACATCGCTTTCCTGGCGAGTCCGGGCCTGCACTGGCTGGTGTTGAAGGTGGCGTTCTTCCTGTTCTGCTTCCTGTGGTTTCGCGCTACGTTCCCGCGCTACCGCTACGACCAGATCATGAGACTCGGGTGGAAGGTCTTCATCCCGCTGACGCTGGTGTGGCTGTGCGTCGAATCCGCGCTGTGGTACTGGCGGGTCGGGCCGTGGGCCGCGTGAGCGAGGGCAGCATCATGCGCAGCTATATCAAGACATTCTTCCTTTGGGAGTTGATCCAGGGGCTGATGGTCACCGGGCGCGCATTCTTTGCGAAGAAGGTCACCATCCAGTACCCGGAAGAAAAGACGCCGCAATCGCCGCGTTTCCGCGGCCTGCACGCGCAGCGCCGCTACCCGAACGGCCAGGAACGCTGCATTGCCTGCAAGCTGTGCGAGGCCGTTTGCCCGGCGGCTGCGATCACCATCGAGTCCGACGTCGGCGAGGACGGCACCCGGCGCACGACCCGCTACGATATCGACCTGTTCAAGTGCATCTACTGCGGCTTCTGCGAAGAAGCATGCCCGGTGGACGCCATCGTCGAGACACGAATCCACGAGTACCACATGGAGAACCGCGGCGAGAACATCATGACCAAGGACAAGCTGCTCGCCGTGGGCGACCGGTTTGAAGCCATGATCGCCGCCGACAAGGCGGCCGACGCCCGGTACCGATGAGCGAGCGCACGAGATGATTGTCAACGTCCTGTTCTACATCTTCGGCGCGATGCTGGTGGCATCGGCGCTCGGCGTCATCAGCGCGCGCAACCCGGTGCACTGCGCGCTCTACCTGGTGGTGGCGTTCCTGAACAGCGCGGTGCTGTGGCTGCTGCTCGGAGCGGAATTCCTGGCGCTTACGCTGGTGGTCGTCTACGTCGGGGCGGTCATGGTGCTGTGGCTGTTCGTCGTGATGATGATGGACGTGGACGTAGAGAAACTGCGGCAGGGCTTCACCCGCTACGCGCCGCTCGGAGCGCTGGTCGCACTGGTGGTCGTGGCGCAGATCGGCATCGTCGTGTGGGTGAGGAAGCTCGGCCTGACCGCGGCACCCGCGGCAGTTGCGCGGCCCGAGGGATATTCGAACACGGCCGAACTCGGGCACCTGCTGTACACCGAGTACCTCTACCCATTCGAGATCGCCGCGGTGATCCTGCTGGTGGCAATCGTGGCCGCCATTACGCTCACCATGAGGAAGCGGCCCGGGCAGAAGCTGCAGAACGTGGCGCAGCAGGTCGCGGTCCGTGCCAGCGACCGGATACGCATCGTCAAGATGGACGCGGAGGGCGGGCAATGATTCCGCTGCACCACGTGCTGCTGCTGTCCGGCATCCTGTTCAGCCTGAGCGTGGCCGGCATCTTCATCAACCGCAAGAATGTGTTGCTGCTGCTCATGTGCATCGAGCTGATGCTGCTGTCGGTGAACTTCAACTTCATCGCGTTCTCGCAGTACCTGGGCGACCTTGCGGGCCAGGTGTTCGTGTTCTTCATCCTGACCGTAGCCGCCGCCGAGTCCGCTATCGGGCTCGCGATCCTGGTTGTGCTGTTCCGCCAGCGCAACAGCATCAATGTCGAAGACCTCGACACCATGAAAGGCTGAGCAGTGGAACGCCTGCTTCTCATCATAGTGCTCGCGCCGCTTTCTGCGGCCATCGTGGCGGGGCTGTTCGGTCGCTGGATCGGCCGGGCCGGTGCGCACACGGTCACCATATTGGGCGTGGCCACCTCGTTCGGACTGTCGGCGAAGGTGATGTGGGATACCCTGCATGGTGCGCCGGTTTTCGATGCTGCCGTCTACACCTGGCTGGTCAGCGATGGCATCCGGATGCAGGTCGGTTTCCTCATCGACAGGCTGAGCGCGCTGATGATGGTGGTGGTGACCTTCGTCTCGCTGATGGTTCACGTCTACACCATTGGCTACATGCGCGATGACCCGGGCTATACCCGGTTCTTCAGCTACATCTCGTTGTTCACCTTCGCGATGCTGATGCTGGTGATGTCGAACAACCTGCTGCAGCTGTTCTTCGGCTGGGAGGCCGTGGGCCTGGTCTCGTACCTGCTGATCGGCTTCTGGTACACGCGCCCTTCGGCAATCGTCGCAAACATGAAGGCGTTCCTGGTCAACCGGGTCGGCGACTTCGGATTCCTGCTGGGCATCGCGGGGATCGTGTACCTGACGGGCTCGCTGCACTACGCCGATATCTTCGCCAAGGTGGATGGCATCGCGGGTACGACGTTCGAGCTGTTGCCCGGGACGCCCTGGTCCGCGGCGACCGTCATCTGCATCTGCCTGTTCATCGGGGCGATGGGTAAGTCGGCGCAGGTACCGCTGCACGTTTGGTTGCCGGACTCGATGGAAGGTCCGACCCCGATCTCGGCGCTGATCCACGCGGCGACCATGGTAACGGCCGGCATCTTCATGGTGGCGCGCATGTCGCCGCTGTTCGAGCAATCGGAAACGGCACTCAGCTTCGTGCTGGTGATCGGTGCCACCACGGCGTTCTTCATGGGATTGCTGGGTATAGTCGCCAACGACATCAAGCGCGTGATCGCCTATTCAACGCTGTCGCAGCTGGGCTACATGACGGTCGCGCTGGGCGCATCGGCGTATGCAGGGGCGATCTTCCACCTGATGACGCACGCGTTTTTCAAGGCACTGCTGTTCCTGGCCGCCGGCTCGGTGATCATCGCGATGCACCACGAGCAGGACATGCGCAAGATGGGCGGCCTGCGCAGGTACATGCCGATTACGTACTGGACGGCGCTGATCGGCTCCCTTGCGCTGATCGGGTTCCCGGGGTTTTCCGGTTTCTTCTCCAAGGATGCGCTGATCGAGGCGGTGCACGTCTCCAGCACCCCGGGCGCAGGCTACGCGTACTGGTGCATTCTCCTGGGGGTTTTCGTCACGGCGTTCTATACCTTCCGACTGATGTTCATGACTTTTCACGGCAAGGAGCGCATGGACGAGCACACACGCGAGCACCTCCACGAGAGCCCGTGGGTAGTGACGCTGCCGCTGGTGCTGCTCGCGATCCCGTCTGTCGTGGCGGGCTGGCCGGACATCGGTCCACTGCTGTTCGGTGACTTTTTCCAGGGATCCATCTACGTGACACCTGGCCACGACGTGCTGGCGCACCTCAAGGAGGAGTTCCATGGCCCAGCAGCGTTCGTCGTGCATGGGATCAAGGGCCCGGCAGTCTGGCTTGCAATGGCCGGCGTGCTGACGGCCTGGTTCCTGTACCTGAAACGACCGGAACTCGCCGCACGGCTCCGCGAGAAGTCAGGGGCCTTGTATACGCTGCTGGTGAACAAGTACTACTTCGATGCCTTCAACGAGAAGTTGGCGGCCGGGACGCTCGGGCTGGGCCGGCTGCTGTGGCGAGGCGGCGACGAGGCACTCATCGACGGCGTGGCCGTGAACGGCTCGGCGCGACTGGTGGGCTGGCTGGCGGGCGCCGTTCGCGGCGTGCAGAGCGGGTATCTCTATCACTACGCCTTCGCGACGATCATCGGCCTCTCGGCGTTGCTCGCGTGGCTCCTCTGGCGAGGCTGACCCATGCAGGCTGACTGGCCCATCCTGAGTGTTCTTGTCTGGCTGCCGATCGCGGCCGGACTGGCGCTGTTGATGATTGGTGACCGCAACGCCGGCCTCGGGCGCTGGCTGGGCGTGGTCGCGTCGCTGGCGACATTCGCCGCCAGCGTCGTGCTGTGGCGGGATTTCGACCGCGGCATCGCCGTGATGCAGTTTGTCGAGCGCGAGCCCTGGATCGGTGCATTCAATGCCTGGTACCACCTGGGCGTGGATGGCATTTCGATGCCGCTGATCGTGTTGACCGCCTTCATAACGCCGCTGGTGATCATTGCCGGCTGGACGGTGATCGAGAAGCGGGCGGTCCAGTACGTGGCGTCGTTCCTGATCCTCGAGGGATTGATGATCGGCGTATTCGCGGCGCTCGACGCGATGCTGTTCTACGTGCTGTGGGAGGCGATGCTGATCCCGATGTTCGTGATCATCGGTGTCTGGGGTGGCCCGCGCCGCGTGTACGCGACGATCAAGTTCTTCCTGTACACGTTCCTGGGTTCGGTGCTGATGCTGGTGGCGCTGATCTACCTGTACCTCGAGGGCGGCAGCTATTCGATCGCGGACCTGCAGGCGATGCCGTTGTCGATGCGTGAGCAGACGCTGATTTTCCTGGCATTCCTGGCCGCGTTTGCGGTCAAGGTGCCGATGTGGCCGGTGCATACCTGGCTGCCCGATGCGCACGTCGAGGCGCCCACCGGCGGCTCGGTGATTCTTGCCGCCATCATGCTGAAGATGGGCGGGTATGGCTTCCTGCGCTTCAGCCTGCCGATTACGCCGGACGCAAGCCGCGAACTCGACTGGCTGATCATCCTGATGTCGCTGACCGCAGTGGTCTACATCGGCCTGGTCGCGCTGGTGCAGCAGGACATGAAAAAGCTGATTGCGTACTCGTCGATTGCACACATGGGCTTCGTGACGCTCGGCGCGTTCGCGGCTTTCCAGATCGTCCGCGTGACGGGCGGGACGGACGGCGCAGAAATGGGGCTCGACGGCGCGATGGTGCAGATGATTTCGCACGGGCTGATTTCGGGCGCGCTGTTCTTCTGCGTTGGCGTGCTCTACGATCGGATGCACAGCCGGCAGATCGCCGACTATGGCGGTGTGGTGAACAGCATGCCGGTGTTCGCGGCATTCATGGTGCTGTTTGCGATGGCCAACGCCGGCCTTCCCGGCACCTCGGGGTTCGTTGGCGAGTTCCTGGTCATTCTGTCCAGCTTCCGCGCAAGCTTCTGGTACGCATTCCTCGCGGCGACCACGCTGGTCCTCGGCGCGGCGTATACGCTCTGGATGGTCAAGCGGGTGATATTCGGCCCGGTTGCCAATGACAAGGTGGCCGCACTAACGGACCTCAACGGCCGCGAGTTCCTGGTCCTCGGCGTGCTCGCGATCGGCGTGCTGCTGCTCGGATTGTGGCCGGCGCCGCTGCTCGACGTGATGCGTCCGACGATCGAGCATCTGGTGCAGCTGATGATGGTGACGAAGCTTTGACCATGAATCCCGCAATCATCACTCGCCTTGACCTCATGCTGGCGTCGCCGGAGATATTCCTGCTGGCCGCGACCAGCCTGATCCTGCTGGTGGACCTGTTCCTGGACGATCGCCAGCGCTGGCAGACGTTCGTGCTGTCGCTGGCCGCGCTGGCTGGTACCACCTGGGTCGTTGCCAGGACGGGCGTGGACGTTCGGACTGTCGGGTGGCACGGCACCTACGTGTCCGACCCGCTGGCGGGGTTGCTCAAGGTCGTGGCCTGCGGTGCCGTCGGCGTCGCGTTCATCTATGCCTATGGTTACCTGCAGAAGCGCGGGCTGCTGAAAGGCGAGTTCTTCACGCTCGGCCTGTTCGCGCTGCTCGGCATCATGGTGCTGGTGTCCGCAAACAGCCTCGTGACGCTCTACCTCGGGGTCGAGCTGCTGGCCTTGTCGCTGTACGCGATGGTGGCGTTCCACCGGGACTCGGCCGTTGCGGCCGAGGCGGCGATCAAGTACTTCGTGCTCGGCTCGATTGCGTCAGGAGCGCTGCTCTACGGCATCTCGATGATCTACGGCGTCACGGGTACGCTCGAACTCGGCAAGGTGAGCCAGGTGGTCGCCACGCTCGGTCCGAGCCATATCGGGCTGCTGTTCGGCCTCGCATTCGTGATCGTCGGCGTGGCATTCAAGTTCGGGGCCGTGCCGTTTCACATGTGGGTGCCTGACGTCTACCAGGGGGCACCGACCCCGGTGACGCTGTTCCTGAGTTCAGCGCCGAAGCTGGCGTCGTTCGCGCTCGCCTTCAGGCTGCTGGCCGAAGGGCTCGGTGGGCTGCACTCCGGCTGGCAGGACATGCTCGTCGTATTGTCCGTGCTGTCGATGGCGCTGGGCAACGTAGTGGCAATCGCCCAGGCGAACATCAAGCGGATGCTGGCGTACTCGACGATCTCCCACGTCGGCTTCATCCTGCTCGGTATCCTTGCCGGCACCTCGGAGGGCTACCAGGCGGCGCTTTATTACACGATCACCTACGTCGTCATGTCGGTCGGCGGGTTCGGGATGATAATCCTGCTGTCACGGGCAGGTTTCGAGGCCGATTCGCTCGACGACTTCAAGGGCCTCAATGCACGCAGCCCGTGGTTCGCGGCCATGATGCTGATGCTGATGTTCAGCATGGCCGGCGTGCCGCCATTCGTGGGTTTCTGGGCCAAGCTGGCCGTGATCCAGGCCGTGCTGCACGTCGGCGCGCTCTGGCTGGCGGTGGTAGCTGTCGGGCTGTCGGTAATCGGGGCATATTATTATCTGCGAGTCGTGAAGCTCATGTACTTCGACGAGCCCGACGAGCGGCGTGCGCTGGAGGGCAGCAGCGCACTGAGGCTGGTATTGAGCGTTAACGGCCTTGCCGTGCTGGTGCTAGGCCTTTATCCGGGCCTGCTGCTCGAGTTGTGCGCCAGGGTGCTGCAGTGACAATTGCAGCCAGTGTCGGCGCAGGATGGAGGTAGGCATGCGGATAGGGAATGTGTTGGTTGTGGTGGCTTCGTTTGCAGCAGTTACCGCGTTTGGTGCAGATGCTGCCATGTCCCAGCCGCGACCGGATTCCGCCGCGGCCGCTACCGACCAACAGGTGCCCGCAGCGGTCGCTTCCCCGCAGGCGGCCGCTTCGGCATCCGAACCGGCGAAGCCGCAAGAATCAACCACTTCGCAGTCGAATTCGACTGATCCTGTTCCGGCCGAATTCAAGATACCGGCCGGATACAAGGCTGTGAAGCGTGGCTTTGATACAGTCTATTGCAAGAGCGAGAAGCCGACCGGTTCGCGGATACCGGAGAGGGTCTGTTATTCCAGGGAGGAAGTGGAGGCGATCGAACGTCGGGCCGAGCAGGACCGTCAGCACCTGAAGCAGATGACTCGTCCGCTCGGCGACGTTAACAGCGGTTGACCTGCGGACACCCCGATTGGCGATAAGCGCGATTCGGCCCCGCTGGTTTGCAATCAAATCGACGCGAATGTACTATTAGCGGCTCGATTGCGGGGTGGAGCAGTCTGGCAGCTCGTCGGGCTCATAACCCGAAGGTCGTAGGTTCAAATCCTACCCCCGCTACCAGTCGAATCGAAGCAAGCGGCCCCTCTGGGGCCGTTTTGCTTTCGGGGCACAAAGTGGGCTTCAACGTCCACGCTGCTTCTCGGCACCACTCTGGCGGATGCACTGACGGATGCACGTGCAGTCATCGATCTCGATCGCGTTGTTGGTCGGCGAAGCGATTCGGTCTCGATGACTAGCGTTCCGCGCCAGTGGGACCTGCATGTCGCCATTTGGCGACGGTCGTGGTGCTTGCGGCACGGCCTGTACTAGCCCTAAATGCGCGTCGCGCCCAAGCACCGTCTCCCTCCACATCGAACTCCAACGCTGAACCGGAACTACGCGTGGTGGCGCAGTGCGTCCGGCAAAATCAATAACAGCACAGGCAGAACATGAGAATCCTCGTCGCGCTCCTGGCCGCATCCATCGCGTCGGTGGCCTTCTGGTCGTCGCTTGATCGACCCATCATAGCGCCTGACTGGAAGGGGGAAATTCGCGGGCTGGCCTATAGCCCCTCGCACCTCTATTCCGAAGTCGACAAGGACAACAAGGTCACCGACGAACTGATACGTCGCGACCTGGCGCAGCTGTCGAAGATGACCAAGCGCATCCGCACGTACACAGTCGGCTCTGGTCACAGCCGTATTCCCTACATCGCCAAGGAATTCGGCATGAAGGTGTCGCTGGGCATCTGGTTGCGCGGCGACAAGACTTACAACGAAGTCGAGATCGCCCGCGCGATCAAGGTCATTGCTGAAAACCCCGGCACTGTGGACCGTGTCTTCGTCGGTAACGAAGCCGTCGGGGTACGTGCCGAACTGACAGCTCGCGAAGTCAGTGGCTACATCAAGCGAGTCAAAGCGGCGATCAACAACCCGGCTGTTCAAGTCGGTACCGCCGAAGTCTGGCCGACCTGGCTGACGGAAACCGAACTGGCCGACGGCGCGGACTTTGTCGGCATACACCTGCTGCCGTACTGGGAAGGTGTCTCCTATGACCAGTCGATGCAATACATAACCTCCAGCTTCGACCGGATCGCCAGGCTCTACCCGGGCAAGAAGATCGTCATCGGCGAAACCGGCTGGCCGTCGGACGGCCGTGTGAAAAAAGGATCGGTGCCATCGCCCGCCGTTCAAGCGGCATTCCTGCGCAAGTTCTTCAAGCTCGCCGAACAGAAGAACTATGACTATTACATCATGGAAGCCTATGACCAGCCCTGGAAGGGCTCGACGGGACAGGAAGGCGCGGTTGGTGCGTTCTGGGGCATGCTGGATGCCGAAGGCAGCCCCAAGTTCGGTCTCAGCGGTCCGCTGTCATCGTTCGCCGAGTGGAAGGCCTTTGCGGCCGTGGCTGCCGGCCTCACGTTCCTGATCGGCCTCGCGGTGATGGTAATGGTGCCGAAACTCAGCGTGCGCGGTTACTTTCTGATCGCGGGCGCCGTCGGCCTCGTGGTCTCGGGCGGCCTGTTCATCGTCGAGGCCTCGAGCTTGCGTTACATCGACATGGGTACCATCGGCGGCATGATGGTGATCGTGCCGGCGGCGTTGTTCACGGCCGTCCTGCTGTTGACTGAAACCGCCGAGTGGGCTTTGTCGCTCTGGCGCAAGCAACGCAAGCCTGAGATTTCCGGGCGACTCGTGCGTTTCCCGCGCGTGTCCATCCACGTGCCCACGCACAACGAACCGCCCTTGATGGTGATGCAGACGCTGAACTCGCTTTCGCGCCTGGACTACCCCAACTTCGAAGTGATCGTGCTCGACAACAATACCTCGGACGAATCGTTGTGGCGGCCCGTGGCCAGCCACTGCGAGGCCTTGGGCGCTACGTTCCGCTTCTACCATCTCGACGACGTCAAGGGCTTCAAGGCCGGCGCCCTGAACAGGGCGCTGGAACTGGCGGACCCGTCGGCCGAGTTCATCGCCGTGATTGACAGCGACTATCAGGTCGCGCCGCAGTGGCTGCGCAGAGTCATGCCTGGCTTCGACGATCCGAAGGTCGGCATCGTGCAGGCACCGCAGGATTACCGCGACGCAAGGGAAAGCCTGTTCAAGTCGTTCCTGTACGAGGAATACACCGGCTTCTTCCGCATCGGCATGGTCGAGCGAGCTGAACACAACGCCATCATCCAGCACGGGACCATGTGCGTGATTCGCCGCGAAGCCATGGAATGCGTCGGCGGCTGGGCAGAGTGGTGCATTACCGAAGACACCGAGTTCGGCCTGCGCGTGTTCGAGGCGGGCTATACCGCACTCTACACACCGGTCAGCATGGGCCGCGGGCTGATGCCAGACACGTATGCGGCCTACAAGGTGCAGCGCTACCGCTGGGTGTACGGCGCCATGCAGATCCTGAAGCGCCATGCACCGGCGATCTTTTTTGGCCGTAAGGCCAACGGAAGCTCATCGCTGACCAGGGAACAACGCTACCAGTTCCTGGCGGGCTGGATGCCTTGGTTCGCCGACGGCTTCGCGCTGGTCTTCGCCGTCCTTGCCCTGGCCTGGAGTGGCTTGATGATCATTGCGCCGAAGCACTTCGACGTGCCTTTGACGGCATTGTCGGGGTTGGCCCTGGCCATCTTCACGATGAAGACCATGAAGACGGTCTGGCTGCACCGTGCCAAGGTCGGCACCGGTTTTGGAGGCGCGCTGGCGTCGGCGAT
This sequence comes from uncultured Gammaproteobacteria bacterium, assembly GCA_963793005.1. Taxonomy (GTDB): domain Bacteria; phylum Pseudomonadota; class Gammaproteobacteria; order Steroidobacterales; family Steroidobacteraceae; genus RPQJ01. The sequence goes on along the minus strand of CAWBYP010000002.1, from coordinate 535,924 downwards.
TACCGGGCTGTCACTTTCTTACACGGTAGGCAAGGGCGTGATCGCAGGTCTGCTCACGTCGTCGAAACCTTTCCTGCGCACCCCGAAATGTGAGGACTCTGCCCCTTGGACGCAGGTCGCCGAGGTCGCCAGGGCGGAGATCGCACTATTGGTCGGCACCGTTGCGGCCATCTTCGGCACCATGTGGTCGACGAAGTTCGACGACCCGGCCGATTTCGTCTGGGTCGCCGCACTGACTGTGATGGCCGTGCCGTATGTATCGGCCCTGCTGGTGGCGTTGTTCTCGACGAGCAAGCTTGGTCGACCAGTATCGCAGAGCCCCGATATCGCACCGGCGCCGGTTGTCACCTCGCCGAAGATGGAGATGGCCGCGTAGGGCGTCCCTGATCCAGGGCACAAACAACCCGGCTTCGGCCGGGTTGCTTGTTTGTGCGCCCGGTAGTGCGCACCTTCTTGGAGGTGAAAGTCCTCTGCAGACCCGACACGGGGAACCGCTGCACGACAAGGGCGGCCCGGGTGACTGGACGTCTGAAGGAAGCCGGAGGCAAAGCGCTGACGCGACGAACGGGAGGCGGCTACGAAGCGGCGTTGCGCGCAATACCCGGGGAACTCTGGCGAGCTGCCTGTGGGCCATCGACATCGAGAGGTGTCGAGAGCGCTCGGCGATACCCCCAAATATGCCGCTCGACCGGCGGGCGGGGGGAGGGCAACCGCCTAATCCGCTGCCTAGTCGATCCGGACCTACCGTCTGAAAGTGCCAAAGCGGGCCCCCGCTACCATCGAATCGAAGCAAGCGGCCCCCTCTGGGGGGGCCGTTTTGCTGTCCGGGGCAAGCAGATCCGCCTGGCATGTTCGTGTTTCTGCTTGACACCGCCTCCGCACCGGTTTCACATCGCCGCATGAGATCGCAACTGGCCGATGCTGCTCGCCGCAGCTTGAACGACGACGTCAAGCGCATGACGCCGGAGCAGCGGCTGGCTGCGTTCCTGGCTCACTGCCAACTCATGGCGCAGCTTCACCAAGCAGGCGGAGCAGGCCAGCAAAGCCCTCGACACATGGCGGCGCCAAATGCGGGCTAGCGCGCCGGGTCAGTCAGCGCTGCTGATGGCGGACGTCGCCGAGTTCCTTACCACCCAGGGAGTTCGCTACGCGGTCATCGGTGCGATGGCGGCGGCAGTGCACGGGTTCGTACGGGCTAGTCTCGATGCGGACGCGGTTGTGGCACTGCAGGTTCGCGAGGCGCAGACCCTGCGACAGTCCCTTGCCGAGAAGGGTTACGAGGCCGCTCTCAGGGTCGGCGATGCCGATGATCCGATCCCGGCTCTGCTCGAAGTCGGGGACGGCCACGGTAACCGCGTCGATCTCCTGGTCGGCCTGCGCGGCATGGACCCCAAACTTTTTGGCCGCACGCGGCAGGTAAGGCTTGCGGATGCAATTCTGGAGATCGTCGGCCGCGAGGACTTCATCGCCATGAAGGCTTTCGCCGGCGGTCCGGTCGACCTCGCCGATGCGCGTGCGGTCGTTGCCCAGGATCGCGGGTCCCTGGACATGGAACTGTTGCACCGACTGGCGCAGCGCTTCGGTCGCGAAACGGTGAAAGCCGTTGAGTCCCTTATCGGCACCGTGGACTGAGGCGTCTCTGCGGTCGATGCCCAATCAACGGGATTGCTTTCGTCTCGGGATCTGTGCCCATCTCGTGCCCTCCCCTCGACGGAAACGAGCGTTTCGATGTCCCATCCGTTAAGAGACTGCGAGAACCGGGCGCGCCGCTGGGCGTTGCGGCGACGAAGATCGTGACACGGCGCGACTGCGGCGGTAGGCGCCCGGCGCGAGGCCGGTTTCACGCTTGAATGCCCTGCAGAATGCAGCCTCGGTTTCGTAACCGGAGCGCTGCGCAATCGCAAGAATGCTCTGTTGCGGCTCGCTGAGCCATTTCAACGCGAGTTGCATCCGGTACTGCGCGACATAACGCATCGGCGGGCGACCCATGATGCGCAGGAAGCGCTGGCAGAACGCCGTTCGGGCCAGCGCAGCTTCACTTGCCAGCGCATTGAGGTCCCAGGCACGCGCCGGCTCGCGATGCACCGCGGCGAGCGCCCGGTGCAGGTATGGATCGCGAAGCGCTGCGATGATGCCTGGCTCCTGCGGGGCAGAGCGCACGTGCCGCCGCACGACTTCGACGAAGAACAGTTCGATGCAGCGCTCGACGATAACATCGTCCTCGGCGGTCTGCGATCGAACGGAAGAAAGAACGTGCTGAAGCATCGGACGAAGCCAACTGCCGGGCGAGTCATCGCCGAGCGAGACTACCAGGCAATCTGGCAGTGCTTCGAAGACGAGGTTCGTGCGCTGGCGAGCAAGGCGAAACCGTCCGCAGGCTAGCGCCGTGCCGCCATCGGGCTGGACACGCTCGTCACTCTCCGCCAGCGGCTCGCCACACAGGTCTGCATGCTCCGCTGATGAGCTGATGACGTGCGGTGCATCGCGTGGAAAAATCGCGATGTCGTGGGTGGCCAGCCTTCGCGGTGCATCCAGTGCAGCGCAGTGCAGCCAGCATTCGCCGTCCAGCACCAGATGAAAGCTCGCGAATCCGCTGCCCGACGTGCTGAGTCCCCAGCGGTTGCAGAATACCCCGCGAAAGAATACCTCCGTCTCGAGGTGGAGCGTGCGCAACCAGCCTGCGAGCACGCTCATCTCGCGGCGGCGCCCGGCGACGCGAAAGAATGGACAACATTCGCGGACGCGCGGGACGGTAGCGCGATCCGTGCCGCCGTAGCATCGATTCTGGTCTGCTGCCGCACGCCTTCCCCGATCTGATGGAGTGTCAGTGGAGAAGACCGGTGACCTGGACGGAATGTTACAGGGTGCCGGGGCGTCGTGTCGCCGACCTAGGTATCGGTATCGGCACACACACACAGAGGAAGCAGAAATATGTTCAAGCACATCGCGAGCGCCGGCATCATCGCAGTCGGCCTGGGTACCGCCGTTGCGCAAGCCGGTCCCAACACGTTCACATATGAGGTCACGATCACCAACCAGACTCTGGCGCAGTCCTTCACGCCGCTGCTGGCAGTCACGCACAGCAGCGGAATCCAGCTGTTCACGCCCGGCGAAGTGGCCAGCGCTCCGTTGGCGGAGATGGCGGAGGGTGGAGACATAGGCCCTCTGCGTGCGCTCGCAGAGGGTGCACCGAGCCTCGTTGCCTCGACCGAGGCCACGTCCGGTCTTCTCTTGCCGGGCAAGAGCGTAACGCTGCGTATCACGACGCGACCCGGGTTCGACCGGCTCAGTCTCGTCGGCATGCTGATCCCCACGAACGACACGTTTCTCGGGGTGAACAGCATCGAGTTGCCGCGGACCCCGGGTGAGGTCACGGTCATGGCGGTCGCCTACGACGCTGGCAGCGAGCCCAACGACGAACTGTGCGCCAACATGCCAGGACCCGCCTGCGGTGGCGTGGGCTCATCGCCGAACGCGGGCGGGGAAGGCTTTGTCTACGTCAGCAACGGAATCCACGGTATCGGCGACCTGAAAGCCGCCAAGTACGACTGGCGAAATCCGGTGGCTACCGTCGTCATACTTCGAGTCGGTCGCTGAACCGAAGTCGGCCCAGGCCATTTGATCGGAGAATAAAGAAGAACCGGGGCAGGGGGGATCCCTGCCCCGGTGTAGGGCATAGCTCGAGGACTTAACGCATCCGTCCCGCCGTGTAGGCGTAAAGTCGGCCAGCAGCGGTCGTGCGACACGGATGCCGATTGCGGTCGTTGATCAACAATGTCGGTTGGCTCGCCTGAGGTCCCAGATGTCGCCGCCCGCAGTCACGTCTTGCCGAGACGGAATATTCACCGGCCCATAATTGCGGCCCAATGGATCGATGATGTTGTCCAATCAACAGGTTGCCGGGGACTCGGTCCGCTTATGGCGCAGAGGCGCGCCCTGATGCGGGGAGTTATTGCCGCAGAGTGACCTGCTGGGCGATTTTCGGACCGTTTGATTCTTGAGAGGATGGCGGTGGCTTGCGACTGAGACCGCCTGGGATGTCGCCAACGTCAGGCGTCGGGCTGCAGCTTCGGGTCTGGGCGGCTGCCATCTGGAGGATCCTTTCAAGGCGCAGCGAACGCGTGTTGTCGTAGTCGTGGTGCGAATCCATTCGACCCTGGCGATTTCTGCGAATGGCGGGGATCCGGAAACGAGCGTATCAATAGTGCTGGACCGGTGGTCCGCGGGTTGCCCTCCGCGTTACACCACGGCGGGTTCTGTGGGTCACCGGACCAGCAGGCGCACACCGCCTGCGGAGGGGTTTCAGGATCCGTCCTGAAAATGCCTGTCGCCGCGTGCGGATCGACTCCGGAGGCATCATGCTGCAGATAACCCGATCTTTAATGTTCGCTTCAGCGCTCGCCTTGTTGGCTGCCTGCGGCGGAAGCGGCGGTGGCGGTGGCGGTGGGGCCGCGACAGTCGACCAGGCGCTCGGTGGCCTCTGGTTCGGTACGCTGTCGATTGATGGTGTGGCTGGCACGCAGGAATTCGTTGGGATGAGTACTGACGACGGCCGATTCCGCTTCATTTCAGCGGACACGGGTGGCCAGTTCGTGGGCACGGTGCAGGCCGATGGCACCAGCGTGAGCGGCTCTGGCAAGGGTTTCGCACCCGACGGGACGACTTGGCGGGACGGTTCCACGGTTACCACCGCAACGATGACGGGGACGCTGCGGCAACGCAGTACCTTTGCCGGCAGCTGGAGTACCGGGACCGGGGAGTCCGGGACCTTCTCTTTATCCTATGACTCGGACTACGAGAAAGACTCATCGCTGGCGCTGCTGGCGGGCGTGTGGACCGTCTACGACGACAACCTGAACCCCTTCGCGACATTCACGATCGATCCCGGCGGCCAGTTCTTTGGCCAGAACGTCGAGGGATGCAGTTCTATCGGGCAGATTTCCATCATCGACCCACGCTCGACCGTCTACGACATCACCAGCACCGTTTCGAACTGCGCAATTGCCGGGGATTACACCGGGCTCGGCGTATTGGGCCGCATCGCGAATCCCAACGATGCTTTCGTTTTCAGCGTTAACAATGAGCTCCGCGCCTTGCTTCTTGGCTTTGAAAGATAGCCCGCCCGAGTCCTGCGGCGGACCGGCGGTCGCAGCGTTGGCAGTAAGTGGGCAGGCACGATCCACCCGATGTGACTGCGGAGACGGCATGGATGCTGACATCGCTGAGATCGGCGCCGTGGTGAACTCACGTACAGCCCAATCCGACGCTCGCTGGAACCATAATTATAATGTGGAAGCACGGGGCTGATTGATGTTTGGAGCCACGCCATGGTGTTCAGGTTGTCGTCGTTGTTTCCTTGGTCGCAATCACGGCGTGAATCGGCCTCGCGGCCGGACCAGCGACAAGAGCGCAGACGTGAGTTGGCCTTTAGGCCTGACCAGCGACAAGAGCGTAGACGCGACTCGCCCTACCATGCGGTAAGCGTTACTGCCGGCCATCCAAGCTGCGAAGCTGCGAAGCAGCGGGGTACGTTGCGTTTCCTGGCGGGGCACGCCCCGAGCCTTCCGCTCGCCGGATGCGAGGTGCGTCCGTGCGAATGCCGGTATTCGCACTTCAGCGACCGGCGGACGGGCCTTGACCGTCGCGTCGAGATTGGTGGGATGCCGCCCCACGGCCTTGAAGAGCGTCGCCACAACAACGGCCGCCGAGCTGGCGACGCCATGCGCTGAGAGGGAACTCACGCCGCGCGTCGGTCGCGTGCCGGAGCTGAACGAGCTGCTGCCGAGCAGCGCCGCGAATCCAGTGGCGAACAGCGGCAGGCGCAGCGTCAGGTGCGCGGCTGGCGCAACAGCACGCGCAGCTCGGCGATCTCGCCGCGCAGCGCGCGCACCTCGCTGTGCAGGTCGGCCTCGATGTGCTCGCGCGCCTGGTCCACCGCCGCGATTGTCTCCGCCTTGTCGGCGTCCGTGACGCTCTGCATTGCGTTGACGATCACGCCGATGAACAGGTTGAGCATCGTGAAGGTGGCCAGAAGTATGAAGGGGATGAAGAAAACCCAGGCTAGCGGGTACAGCTCCATCACCGGCCGCACGATGCCCATCGACCAGCTCTCCAGCGTCATCACCTGGAACAGCGTGTACAGGGAGTTCCCCAGCGTGCCGAACCAGGGGGGGAAGTCAGCACCGAAAAGGTTGGTCGCGATGACGGCGAATACATAGAAGATCAACCCGAGCACGACCGCGATCGAGCTCAGGCCCGGGATCGCGGCCAGCAGCCCGCCCACGACGCGGCGCATCGACGGCACGATGGTCAGGATACGCAGCACGCGCAGCACGCGCAGCGCGCGCAGCACCGCGAAGGGTCCGCTGGCCGGCACCAGGGCGATGGCCACGACACTCAGGTCGAACATGCTCCAGGCATCGCGGAAGAACGCGCCACGATGCGCCACGATGCGCAGCAGGATCTCGACCACGAACACGGCCAGGATGGCCTTGTCCAGCGCCAGCAAGGCCGGGCCCCACGCTCGCATAGCCGCGGGCGAGGTTTCCAGCCCGAGGGTTACGGCGTTGATGATGATCAGTGCGAGGATGCCGTTGTGTACAAGCGGCCGGGCAAGCCAGCTTTGCAGCCGGGTGGCAGGTGGTTCGGGACGGGGCAGACTGGATGGCACGAACAGGACTCCGAGGGCGCCTTGGGGAAGCCGCACACCTTGGATTGTGCCATGCGTGCTGGCCGCGCCTCCAACTGCATCAGTGATCAGCGGACGAGCCGGAGACGCCCCGCGGGGCGTCTCCGGCGCGTTGTGTGTCGCGAATCTCGATCAGGGCAGCAGCACCTTGTCGATCACGTGCACGACGCCGTTGCTGGCGTTGACGTTGACGAGGGCCGGTACGACGCCGACGGTCTGACCAGCGTTGTCGGAGATGGTCAGGTTCGGGTTGGTAACGATGTACTGCCCGTTGAGCATCTCGATCATCTTGACGTTGTTGCGGTTGAACACGCTGTTCGAGAAGCGCCGGCCGTCGGTGACGTGGTAGGCGAGCACGTTGAACAGCACGCCGGAATCGAGCTTGCATAGCGACGCGGGTTCCACCGGCGTGCCCGGCGGCAGCAGGCCGAGGTCGACCAGCGCCGGGATCAGCGCCTCGAACGCGGCGTCGGTCGGCGCGAACAGCGTGTACTTGTCCGTGCCGTTCAGCAGGCTGACGACGGCGCCGTCGAAGTAGTCGCAGGTCGCGGCGGCGAGCAGGTAGTCGAATTCACCGCTCTGCTTGTTCACCGCGATAGCGGTCTGCACGATGGTGGCGGTGCCGGGCTTGCCGGGCACCGGGCTCTTCTTCTTGCCTGACATCGCATGGGCGACGCCGACGCTGGAGAGGGCGACGGCACTGGCGGTGATGATCGCGAGTATCTTGCTGTTGCGCATGAATGGGCTCCGAAATTAAACGGTGGATTCGAATTACGACACGAGACAAGCGGATGCTGCAGTCCCGTTGAATCCATAATCCCGCACCCTGGCGCTGAAGTGGTCTCCGCCCGGTAACCATTTGTAACGATTTGCAACATGCGCGCCGCCGCCGGCTACTCAAAGCGTGCGTCGGAACGGCCCTGGCGGGTCGTCTTCCCGCATCCACCCGGTGATGCTGAAACGGTTGTTGGTCACGTACCCCGCCACCTGCGATACGGAGTGGTCGGCGGGCACGGTGAAGATGTTGAGTGCGTTGAAGACGGGCCGCAGGCCTTCCTCGATGTCGTACTTTTCGTCGAAGAACTGCAGGAAACCGCCCCAGTCGCGGCCCCAGTCCTTGGTGAAACTGAGTACGTAGGCAGCGACGCGCCGATCCTGGGGTTTCTCGTCCGTGTGGTACTTCAGGAAGTGGCCAGCGCGGAACAGCGTGGCATGCGCGTCCGCCCAGCGGATGCTCTGCATCCCCGTCAGCTCCCTGACGAAGTCGAGGAATTCGCTGCCGTTGATGAACTCAAACACGTCGAACAGGGCGTGGTGCGGTATCGCGCGGTTGAAGTAATTCGCCAGCAAGGGGTAGTAGTGATAGAAGAACTGGTAGCCCTTGCGAGCGCCCTCATTGATGAGGGCGCCGGTCTCTCGCTGCTGCTCCAGGGACATAGACGACGTCTGCTGCGCCGACAGCTCCACGACGCGATCACCATCGTTGTACGCCACGCCCCATGGCGTGTCCGCACGCAGATGACGTAGGATCTGCTCGGCCGATTCCTCCGCGAGGAAGTTCCGAATCTGCAGGCGCGCCTTGGCCCGATAGCCCTTTGCCAGGGAGACTACGTCCAGGCTTGGGTTCAACCGGTAATTCATGCGATGTTCACTCAGTTGAAAGGTCGGTCGCTTTCGGTGGTTAATAGCCAGAATACCCCAGGGGCAGCCCGCCTCGCTGGCGGAAGCCGGTAGGCGTCGATGACGGATCAGCCCGCTGACCCGCGGATCGACCCGCAGTGGATTCCCCATCGGATCGACCTGGACGCCAATGAGTTCGAGTTCGTGCACTGGACGCGGGACCGGCAACGTGACGCGACGTTTCTGACCCACGAGTACATGGAGCCGGCGCAAGGTCGGCGGCGGGTGGCAGCCGATCCGATCAGGCCCGTCGACGCTGCTCGGGCCGGACCGCTTCACTTTGTATTCCACTCGGCCTTCTGTGGCTCGACGCTGCTGGCGCGAATGCTCGACATTCCCGGCAGCGCGATGGCGCTCAAGGAGCCGGCCATCCTGGACGACCTGGCTGGCTTGAGGCGGCGTGGCGTGCCAAAGGATCGCCTTGCCGGGCTGCTCGCGGCTACCCTGGGCTGGCTGTCGCGGCCGCTGACCGCGGGCGAGGTCACGGTCGCGAAGCCCGGCAACCGGGTGAATGTGCTGATCGCCGACATCCTGGATCAGCGGCCTGAATCCCGTGCCTTGTTCATGTACAGCGCTCTTCCCGACTTTCTTCGCTCTGTCGCCAAGAGGGGCTTGTGGGGCCGGCGCTGGGCGCGCGGCTTGTACCTGGCGCTGGCACCAGATTCATCGATTGACCCAGGCTTTGACCGGCAGGAGGTGCTGCAGCAGACAGACCTCCAGATTGCCGCGACTGCCTGGCTGATGCACCAGGCCCAGTTTGCGGTGCTGGCGGACCGGTTCGGCCCTGCGCGGGTCCGCTCCCTGGAGGCCCAGACGTTGATGACGCGCCCGGGCCCGACATTACAGGCTGTGGCAAATCACTTCGGCCTCGCCTTGTCTGCTGAGACGATCGCTGACATCGTCAACGGTCCTGTGCTCAGGCGAAACTCGAAGGCAGCCGACAAGCCATTCGATGCAGCCAGCCAGCAGTCCGCCAACCAGCGCGCGGACGCTGCCCATGGCGAGGAGATGTCGATGGTGGCTCGATGGGTCGAAGCGGTGGCAGCCCACGGTGGCGTACCCATGACGCTGCCCTGCCAGCTGCTGGAGCACGATTAACGCCAGGCTCGGCGCCAGCCGGGTCCTGCACCCGCTACCGACGCATTCGAAGCCGACGATACTTCGCCGGGCCCGCTCGAGCCCTATGACGGCCGGTCGATTTGCTGTCTAATCCGGCGTTTTCCCACGGGGACGAGCCATGCCCGCGGAGCACAATTCCACCCCAGGCGCTGGCCGTCGCGGCGCCATCGCTCGATTCCTGGACGTCGTCGAGCGCGTCGGTAACGCCCTGCCGGACCCGACTACGCTGTTTGCGCTGATGGCGCTCTCGATCGTCGTGATGTCCGGCATCGCCGCCCAGTTCGATCTCGCCGTCATCCACCCCTCCACCGGCAAGCTGATCGAGCCCGTCAGCCTGCTCTCGGTGCCCGGCCTGCATCGCATCCTCACGGAACTGGTCACCAACTTCACCAGCTTCGCCCCGCTCGGAACCGTGCTGGTCGCGATGATCGGCATCGGCGTGGCGGAAGTGTCCGGGTTCATCGGCGCAATCATGCGGCTGATCGTGCTGAAGTCACCGCGTGCACTGCTCACGCCGGTGGTGGTGTTCTGCGGAATACTATCGAATGCCGCGAGCGAGGTCGGCTACGTGCTGCTGGTGCCGCTCGCGGCAGTGATCTTCAAGGCTGCCGGGCGCCACCCGGTTCTCGGCCTGGCCGCGGCTTTTGCAGGCGTATCGGGCGGCTACAGCGCCAACCTGGTGCTCGGTACGATTGACCCGCTGCTGGCCGGCCTGTCGCAGGAGGCGGCGCGCATCATCGATCCCGGCTACGTCGTAAGCCCCGCGGCCAACTACTACTTCATGGCCGTCTCGACCTTCCTGATAACTGGCCTCGGCTGGTGGGTCACTGAGCGGCTCGTCGCTCCGCGGCTCGCAGCGATGACCACAGCCGATGGCGGGGATGTGCAGGCTGATGGCGACGAACTGCTCAAGCCGCTCACGGCGTCCGAGACGCGCGGCCTGCGCTTCGCGGCGCTCGCCTTTGTCGCCATGGCGGCGCTGGTGCTTTGGGGGCTGCTGCCGGCCGACGGCTTCCTGCGCGAGCCCGGCACAGGGGGCGTGCTGCATTCGCCCTTCCTGAAGGGCATCGTGGCGCTGATCTTCCTGTTTGGCGTCGGCCTCGGCGTCGCCTATGGCGCGGGTGCCGGCACGATCCGCAGCGACCGTGACGTCATTCGGGGAATGAGCCAGCAGATGTCTACACTGGGCGGGTACATGGTGCTGGTGTTCTTCGCCGCCCAGTTCGTCGCGTTTTTCAACTGGACCAACCTCGGCCTGATCTTCGCCGTGGAGGGCGCGCAGTTCCTCAGGGACGCCGGACTGCACCAGGTACCGCTGATGCTGTCGTTCGTCATGCTCGCGGCGGCCATCAACCTGGCGATGGGCTCGGCCTCGGCCAAGTGGGCATTGATGGCGCCCGTGTTCGTGCCGATGTTCATGCTGCTCGGCTATCCGCCGGAACTCACCCAGACGGCGTACCGCATCGGCGACTCGGTCACGAACATCATCTCCCCGATGATGAGCTACTTCGCGCTGGTAATCGCGTTCGTGCAGCGTTACATCACGGGGGCGGGGATCGGCACGCTGGTGTCGGTCATGCTGCCGTACTCGGTTGTCTTCCTGGTCGGCTGGTCGATAATGCTGGTCGCGTGGATGTTGCTCGGCTGGCCGGTCGGACCGGGCGCGCCGATCTCGCTGGCGGTCGGCACGGCCACGCCCTGAGCCGCGGTGAATCTCGCGCTGCGTCGGGCAAGGTCCTGGCTGCAGTGGTACTTGCGCCTGAATGACGAAGCGACGACTTGGAGACAGGGGAGCAGTAATGTGCAGAATGTTTAGCGCCATGGCGATGTTGCTGGTAAGCGGGCTGGCTGGAGTAGTCGTCGCCGCCGACCCGCCGGCCGCGATTGAAGCACCGGCGGTTACCGTGACCCCCGTCAAGGTCGATGGCAAAACGTTTCGCTGCATGCGCGAGATGACTCCGGTGCGGCATTTCTACGTCGACAACCTCCTCGGCAACATGGCCGGCACGCTGGCTGCTGCCAACGCGCCCAACGGCGCCGTCTATCCGGCCGGATCGGTGGTGCAGTTGGTGCCCACGGAAGTCATGGTCAAGCGCGAGGCCGGGTTCAGTCCGGCCACCGGGGACTGGGAGTTCTTCGAACTGGATGTCAGCGCGACGGGCACCAGGATCGTCAAGCGCGGCTTTGCCGAGGTCAATAATCGTTTCGGCAAGAACTGCTTCGCCTGTCACGCTCCTGCTCGCGACCCGTGGGACTACATCTGCGAAACCACGCACGGCTGCGAGCCCATTCCCATCGACCACAAAATGACCGGAGCGTTGCAGCGCTCCGACCCCCGCTGCGGCGAACCGGTGCTGCAGGATGGTGATCGCATGGCACTGTTCAAGTTGAAAGCCATGGTCCTTATCGGCACGTTGATTGCCTGGGTGAAAGGGCTGTTCTAGTGGCCAGGCCGGTCGATAGTCCAGGTGCCGCGCGCTCGGCCGACCCGGCACACGTCGCGCTGCATTACCTGTGCCTGACCAGGCTCATGCACGAGAAGCCGGCGCAGGCGTGGCGCATCGTCGGCGATGCCTGGGGACTGGGGAAACACGCGGTGCGGTGGATCATTGTCGACAACCGGGCGTTGGCACTCGAAATGCTGCAGCGGTTCTCCGGTGACCCCGCCGCGCTGCTTGCTCAGTGCGAGAAGCACGCTCGCGGCGAGCCTGCGGCCTGAGGTCCATCAATCCCGGTCACCGATCCGACACATCGCGCAGCCCGCGGCTCAGATCCCGCAGGCGCGCTTCCACATATCTTCAGCCGTAGTTCCCGGTGGTACCGGCGTCACCTCCGGCGGGTCGGGGTTGACGTTGATGATCTCTCCGGTTGCCATGGGCCCGGCATGGGCCGATGTGCCGACGATGCTGAGATTCTTGCCCTTGCAGTCGTACTGGTAATGCAGTTTGTCCGACAGTACCTGCTTGCCGGTCTTGTCGGGCAGGGGTTGGCGGTAGTCGATCAGGACCCACATTTCGGCGCGATCGCCCTCCCTGTGGATGGTCGAAGGATCGAGGTAGATCGTTGCCTCCGGCGCCGATTCGAACACGACCCACTCGGCAACCGGCTCCGGCTTGCAGGACACCAGAACGCAGGCCAAAGCAGCCAGCAGACACCTGAAAATTAACTGTTGCACTGTCAGCCCCGCCTTTCTTACGTTAATCCCGCCTGCAGCCTGCGGTGGTCGATTGTGCGTCCAGTAGTTCTCCGTGACCAGCCCAGGGAGCGGTCGGGTGTTGCGCGCGGCGTGCGATTCCCATCCGCGATCGGGCCTCGATCGGGCCATATGGGGCTATAGTGGCTTTGCCCGGACGGCAGGCTGACGGCCGTAGGGGCGCGGATTGATACAAGAATCAGGGGGATTTGCAATGAAACGATTACTGGTTGCGATGCTGTTGGTCCTACCCGTCACGGCAACGGCGGACTACCTCGATGTCATCAAGTTCAAGTTGAACGAGGGCTGCACGTTCTCGACATACGTCGGAATCGTCAAGGACTTCAACGAGTGGGGCAAGGCAAACGGCTACAAGGCCGAAGTCCTGATGCCTCTGCAGCAGCCTGACCTCGAACACCTGTTCTGGGTCGGGCGCAGCGCCAATGCCGCGGCATTCGGCAAGGCGTGGGATACGTGGCGCGATGCGCAGGCAAATGCCGACTCAGTGCCGGCGAAGCTGAACGCGCGCTTTGCCGCTTGCAGCACCAACGTCAGCCGGTCGGGTTACGACACCTACTAGACCGGGCACGCAGAAACGGTCGATCCGACCGGTCCCTCAGGGGCCGGTCGGTGGTGCCATTCGCGAGCGCGCCAACCAGGCTTTTATCGGTCGTTCAAGCGCGATCGCCTGTCGAATCTCGAGAAGCAACGGGCCGTCGCGAGACGCGAACATCTCGATGATTTCGTCGGGTACCGGGTGACCGAAGGCCTTGAGGTACGAGTTGGCCGCGGTGGCAAGCTGTTCAGAAACCTGTACTGCAATCATCCTTCTCTTTTACGCCAATTCGGGTCGTTTCGCTCGAAATTCCGGACCGAGATTCCTGCCAGCGGGTCTATTTCACCTGTTGTTCGGTGGTCGGTGACACAGGTGAAACGCGCTATTAGACTGCGCGCGTCGAACTAACAAAACTCCGGGGGGGGACAGTGAAGATCGACTCATGGCTGGCCGAGTTGAAGATTCCGCGACAGGCCTATCGCGTGGTGTCGCTGCTGCCGCTGGTCTATGTTGCCTGGGCAGACGGCAAGATTCAGCGTGAGGAGCGCAATCTCATCCTCAAGATCGCCGCCGAGCGAGGCATGCTCGAAAACGGTGGCCAACAGACCCTCGAACGATGGTTGAGCATTGCGCCGAGCCCGGCTGAACTGAAGACCAACCTGGCGATCCTGAACGAACTCAGTCGTGGTCGTGGCGAGATGGCAGATTCATTCGATGCCGACGGTCTGCAGATGCTGCTTGCCTGGTGCCAGGACGTGGCTGATGCGGCCGGTGGGATGCTGGGACTGGTCTCGGCGCGCCGCGAGTCAGAGTTGGCTGCGCTCAAGTCGATCGCCACGGCGCTCGACATACGCAATGCCAAGGGCTGGCAGTCGCTGGCATCCTGAGATCTCCTGTGAGCGATCTCGAATCAAGAGTGCTGGCCCGGGACCTGCATTTTGGCGAAGGGCCGCGATGGCACGGCGGCCGTCTCTGGTTCAGCGATTTCTACGACCAGGCGATCAAGTCGGTCGGCGCGGATGCGGCGATTCGCACCGAGCACGTAATCGATGACCGACCGTCGGGACTGGGGTGGCTGCCGGACGGCCGGCTGCTCGTGGTCGCGATGCAGCGCCGGCAGGTACTGCGACTTGATGCGGGCGGGTTTGCGCTGCACGCGGATCTCTCAGGAATTGCCGCTTTTCATTGCAACGACATGGTCGTGGATGCCGAGGGTCGTGCCTATGTCGGCGAATTCGGGTTCGACCTGGATGCGGAAATCAATGCGCGCGGAACGATGGGCGTGCTGGCCGATCACGCGACGGCGAACCTGGCACTGGTAGAGACTGATGGTCGTGTTCGCGAGGCAGCGTCCGGGATGCACTTTCCGAACGGCACTGTCATCACGCCCGACGGCCAGACGCTGATCGTCGCCGAGACGCTGGGCATGTGCCTGACTGCGTTCGACCGGGGTCGGGATGGTTCGCTGTCGAATCGCAGGGTCTGGGCGACGCTTGGCATGCGCGCACCGGATGGGATCTGCCTCGATGCGGACGGGAATGTGTGGATAGCGAACGCCATTGCCCCGGAGTGCGTGCTGGTCGCTCCCGGCGGCAGGATTGTCTCGACGGTCCGGACCTCGCAGCCGTGCTTCGCATGCATGCTCGGTGGGCCCGACCGGCGGACGCTGTACATGTTGACCGCGCCGTCCTCGGCCGCTGCAGTGGTCTCGGTCGCGAGGCGAGGGTTGATCGAGTGCGCGGAGGTCGCAACCGCAGGGGCCGGCTGGCCCTGACTCATTGGCATCGGCGGCCCGGCCTCGCGGGCCGCGCGCAGACATTGCCTCAGATCATCGCCTCGATCAGGCGCGGGCCGCGCTGCTTCATCGCCGAGGCGTACTGTGCGCAGAAGTCTTCGGCCGTCTCGGCGCGACTGGCTTCGACGCCGAGTCCTTCGGCGATCTTCGTCCAGTTCATCTCCGGGTTGTGGAGGTCGAGCATGGACAGCGCCTTGGGCCCAGCACCGCTTGCGCCTACCCGCTGCAGCTCGATGTTCAGGATCGCATAAGACCGGTTCGCGTAGATCACGACGGTGACGTCCTGGCGTTCGCGCGCCATGCTCCAGAGTGCCTGCATCGTGTAGGCGGCGCCGCCGTCGCCATGCGGGCACACGACCTTGCGGTCCGGGCATGCAATGGCAGCCCCGAGTGCGAGTGGAAGGCCGAGACCGATCGAACCACCGGTCAGCGCCAGGTGGTCGTGCGGCCGGGCGCGCGCCATCATCATGGCCAGCGGAAAGCCGGAGGTTGCCGATTCGTCGGCCAAAATGGCGTGTTCGGGAGTCAGGTGCGCGATGGCCTGTGCGACGGCGAGCGCGTTCAACGGGCCACGTGGAAGCTCGGGCAGCATCAGTGGAATGCGTGTCACCGCCGGCGCCGGCCCGCCGATTGCGGCGTCCAGCGCCTCGAGTGCATGGACACCGTCCTCGTGCTCATGGGCGAGCTGCTCGATGCGGCAGCCGTCTGGAGTGCACCAGCTGCGCTTGCCGGGGTAGGCGAAGAACGACACCGGCGGCTTCGAGCCGACCAGGATCAACTGCTCGAGGTTGCCGAGCGTGTCGACGATCTGCTCGGCGAAATATGGCAGTCGCTCGACTGGGATCCGGCCGGCGCCGAGCTCCGAATGTGGAGCAAAGGTGTCCGACAACAGCCGCGCGCCGGTACGCGCCGCGATGCGGCCGGCGGCCTCGAGTCCCGCGCCGCGCAGGGCAGCCCCGCGCAGCAGAAGCGCGCTGCGCTTGCCGTTTCGCAGCAGTTCGGCAGCCGTCTCGATCGCGGCAGCCGGGGCAGGGGACGGCCCGATTGCAGGCAAGGGCTGGGCCGTATGACTCGCCTCTGTCCAGGCAGTATCCGCGGGCAGGATCAGCGTGGCGATGCCTCCCGGCGCCGCTCGGGCTGCCTGCACCGCTCGCGCCGTGTCGGCCGCGACGGTGCGTGCGCTCTTGGACTCGCAGATCCACGACGACACGGGTCGTGCGAAACCGATGATGTCTGAGGTCAGCGGCGCGTCGTACTGGAGGTGGTAGGTGGCGTGGTCGCCGACGATATTCACGATGGGCGTGGAGGCGCGGCGGGCGTTGTGAAGGTTCGCAAGCCCGTTCGCGAGCCCGGGGCCGAGGTGCAGCAGCACTGCCGCCGGCTTGCCGGCCATGCGTCCGTAGCCGTCTGCCGCGCCCGTGGCTACGCCCTCGAACAGACACAGCACCGCCCGCATTTCCGGAGTCGAGTCGAGCGACGCGACGAAGTGCATCTCTGAGGTGCCCGGGTTGCCGAAGCAGACCTCGACCCCGCAGTCGGCCAGTGTCTGGATCAGGGACTGTGCGCCGTTCATAGGATGGCTCCCGCCGTACCGATACAAGCCAGCATGGCCCCAGATTGGCGGGGCAACGGCGTGGATGCAAGTCGGCGCTCAGGGCGGACACTCGTCGGCGCGCTCATCGACCGGATTGCCCGGCCGCGCCAGTCGCCCGAACGAAAGCGGCCCCGGGGTGGGGCCGCGTCGGACTATGGACCTGTGGCGACTACCTGGATCCGGGAATGTTGGAGACCTTTGCGGCCCCGACCGTGTACATCTCCGGCTCGTCGGCCACCGTGTAGCTCACCATCAGCGGGCGGCCGTCCGTGTCGTTCTCGCTGACGATCCTGACCACGTACTGCCTGTCCTTCGTCCACAGCATGGCCGTGGAGCGCGACTGGATCGCCTGCTGGTCACGGACCACCGCGTCGAAGTCCCCGAAAGTCGTTCGGCAGCGATTCACGATGGCGAGCAGCGAGGGAAGCGACGCATCCATCACGGCCGTGGCGCTGGCCAGGGTGCCGTCCGATCCGATCACGAAGCACAGTTCGCGGCTCTGGTGCGGAGCAGGTAGCTTAAGCAGGGTCTGCTTGCTCGAGGCGCAATACTGCTCCTGGCCCTTGTCATTCTGAACCCACTGGCCGCCCGGGTACTTTGCCTGGATAGCGTCCTTGGTCGCGTTCCATGGCAAGCCGTACGCCCCACTTCGATAAAGGTCCGTCACGGCGCCGGCGCTGGCCTGCGTTGCGAACAGCATGGACCCGGCGAGGGTCGCAAAGCAGAGGATCTGGAATTGGCGCATGCGCGGTTTCTCCAATGACAGCAACGGCGTCAGTGTATTCATGGCGGCGCGGGTTCACGACCCTGCATTGTCGAAACCACGACGCATTTCTCACTCGAGCAGTGACTGCAGTCACTCAATTTCGCCCGCGATTATACAAGAGCGGTCAGGATTCGGCGTGATCCGGGCTTCGGGCCGAAATATCGAGCAGGTCCTCCGGCGTGTTCACGTCCACGGCCGCGGAGGGCATCGAAATCCGCACCACCCGGTCCGAATGGCGGCGTATGACCACCCGCGGGTCACTCTCGCCGCGCAGCCCGAGCAGGTCTGGGAAGGCCCAGCTGGGAAACAGCGCCGGGAGCCCCGGGGCACCCGAATGCAGGGCCGCCGCGATCAGCACCGGATGGCGCCGCCAGGCATGCGTGAGGCGCCGCAAGTCGTCCGCCGTGACGTTCACCTGGTCGACCAGCGTCAGCAGCAGGCCCTCGCAACCGGGCGGGGCGGCATTCACCGCCGCACGCACGGAACTGGCCAAGCCTTCGCGCCAGCCGCGGTTCACGACGATGGAGGCCCCTGAGCGTCGGAGCAGGGGCGCGATCGCGCCGGCGTCGGAGCCCAGAACCACTCCTACTGATGTACCCCCGGCCCGGGCGGCATTAGACACGGCCCAATGCAGCACGGGCGTGCCCGCCAGCTGGATCAGCGCTTTCGGGCTGCCGAAACGGGTCGACGGTCCGGCAGCGAGTACCACTGCATACAGGCCGGGTTGGCTCAGGTCGCTCATCGCCCGCTAGTTTGCCTGCCGCGCTGCAAGAAGATACAGTGACTTGCCCCGAAACCGAGGTGTCCCCCGTCAGACCACGTCCGGCCTGACCCGTCGCCTGTCGGCGATCGGTTGGCCCGCCACTTTGGGCGGCCGGAATGGAGCCAGAAATCGTGGAAGCGTGGAAGGTCCATAAGTTCGGCGGGTCAAGTGTCGCTGACGCTGCCTGCATGCAGCGTGTAGCCCGGATAATCGAGGACGATCCGGCTGCGCGCAAGGCGGTAGTCCTGTCGGCCTGTCGAGGGGTTACCGATGCGCTGCTTGCCCTGGTGTCCCTGGCGGAGCGGCAGGATCCCACCCTGGACGACCGCATCCAGGACCTCCGGATGCGCCACGTCGGAATCGCCCGCGAACTCCTCGATGGGGCCAACTACGATGAGTTCGTCGTCCAGCTGGACCAGGACTGCCATGACATCGCCGGAATCCTCCAGGCAGTACGCCTGGTCCGGTCGGCCTCCACGACGCTCCGGGACCTGATTTCCGGCTACGGCGAGCTCTGGTCCACCCGGATGTTCGAGCGGCTGCTGCGAGTGCGGGGCAAGTCGATCGGACACGTGCAGTGGCTCGATGCCCGCAAGGTCCTGCTGGTCGAGTGGGGACCGCTCGGGCCTGCCATCCGCTGGGAACAGTCCCGCGAGAACCTGAACCTGCAGGTTGCCCCGGATTTCACCGGTACGCTGGTGGTGACCGGCTTCATCGCCACCGATACCCAGGGGCTGCAGACCACGCTCGGGCGCAACGGAAGCGACTTCTCGGCGTCGATCTTCGGCTCGCTGCTCGATGCCGGGGAAATCGTCATCTGGACCGACGTCGACGGCGTACTGAGCGCCGATCCACGCCTGGTGCCGGAGGCCCAGGTCATCGAGGCGCTTTCGTACAACGAGGCCATGGAGCTCGCGTATTTCGGGGCCAAGGTGATCCACCCTCAGACGATGGCACCCGCGGTGCAGAAGCGCATCCCGATATGGATCCGGAACACCTTCGCGCCCGACAAGGCGGGCACGGTGATCCAGGACCGCACGGCGCCCAACCCGCTGGTCAAGGGCATCACGACGGTCGAGAAGATCGCGCTCGTCGACCTCGAGGGCGCCGGCATGATCGGCGTGCCCGGCACGGCGCATCGCCTGTTCGGTGCACTGCGCGAGGAGGGGATCTCGGTGATCCTGATCTCCCAGGGCAGCTCCGAGCACTCGATCTGTTTTGCGGTGCCGGAGATCGAGGCCGATCGCGCCGAGCGCGTGGTACGGCGCGCGTTCGACCCGGAACTGCGCGAGGGACAGATCCAGAGCATCGAGGTCAATCGCGGCTGCAGCATCCTCGCAGTGGTGGGCGATGGAATGGCGGGCGCGCACGGCGTCGCCGCACAGGTGTTCGGCGCGCTCAGCACCGCCGGTGTCAACGTGCGTGCGATCGCGCAGGGCGCATCAGAGCGCAACATCTCGGTGGTGATCGACGGCCGCAGCAGCGCGCGGGCGCTGCGCTCGGTTCACTCGAGTTTCTACCTGTCTGCCCACACGGTCTCGATCGGGCTGATCGGCCCGGGGCTGGTGGGTGGCGCGCTGCTCGACCAGATCGCTTCACAGGTCGAGCGGCTGCGGCGTGACTTCAAGATCGACCTGCGCGTGCGGGGCCTTGCGGGCTCGAAGACGATGAAGCTCACGCAGGGAGCCGTGGACCTTGCGCGATGGCGTGAGGAATACAAGGCAGGCGAGGCACCCGTGGAACTGGACCGGTTCGCCGACCACGTTCATGCCGACCAGTTTCCTCACGCGGTGATCATCGACTGCAGCGCGAGTGCGGAGGTCGCGAGCCACTACGCGCACTGGCTGTCCGAGGGCATCCACGTCGTTACGCCGAACAAGAAGGCGAACAGCGCGGACTACCAGTACTACGAACGCCTGAGGGACGCGCGTCGCGCGGCCGGTTCGCATTACCTCTACGAGGCCACCGTCGGCGCCGGGCTTCCGGTGATACAGACGCTGCGGGACCTGCGCGAGACGGGCGACGAGATCCGCCGCATCGAGGGCATGTTCTCAGGGACGCTGGCCTACCTGTTCAATACCTGGGACGGAACCCAGTCGTTCTCCTCGGTCGTGCGGCAGGCGAAGTCGCTCGGTTACACGGAGCCAGATCCGCGCGACGACCTTTCCGGGACGGACGTCGCCCGCAAGCTGATCATCCTCGGCCGCGAGATGGGGCTCAGGCTGGAGATCTCCGACGTCGAGGTCGAGAGCCTGGTGCCGTCCGAGCTCGCCGGCTGCGGCATTGAGGAGTTTGTCGAGCGCCTGGCCGAGTTCGACGCGCCGATGCTCACGCGCCTCGAGGCCGCACGTGGGCGCGGTTGCGTGCTTCGCTACGTTGGATCGGTCGGGGTCGACGGTCGCGCCGAAGTGGGCGTGGTCGAGCTTCCCACGTCGCACCCGTTCGCCAACATCGCGCTCACCGACAACATCGTGCGCTTCCAGACCGCGCGCTACGACCAGAACCCGCTGATCGTGCAGGGTCCGGGCGCGGGCCCGGCCGTGACGGCAGCCGGGGTGTTCGCTGACCTGTTGCGCGTCTGCGCGTATCTCGGGGCAAAGCTGTGACGGCGACGCGCACCAGCGCAACAGCATTCGCTCCGGCGAGCGTAGGCAACGTCGCGGTAGGTTTCGACATCCTCGGGCACGCCGTAGCCGCGCTCGGCGATCGGGTCCGGGTTACGCGTCGCGCGGAACCCGGCGTAGTGATCCGTTCCATCAGCGGCGTCGTGAAGAACCTGCCGCTCGAGACCGAGAAGAATACCGCGGGCATGGCGGCGCTCGCGCTGCAGAGATCGCTCGGGCTGTCGTTCGGCTTTGAACTCGAGATTGAAAAGGGCATTCCGCTTGGTTCCGGGCTGGGCGGATCGGCTGCTTCTGCGGTGGCTGCGGTGGTTGCGGCGGCGGCGCTGGTGGACGAACCGCTCGACCGGACCCGGCTGCTCAAGTTCGCGATGCAGGGCGAGGCGGTCGCCAGCGGATCGGTTCACGTCGACAACATTGCACCGTCGCTGTTCGGCGGCCTGGTGTTGACGGTCGGAATCGACAATCCATTCGTGAAGCAGATCCCGGTGCCCGAGAGCGTCCGCTGCGTGATCGTCCACCCGCACATGATGCTGGCGACGCGCGAGGCACGGGCGATCCTGAAGCAGTCAGTGCAACTGTCTGATGTCATCTGGCAGCAGGCAAACCTGGCTGGCTTCCTGTCGGGTTGCTACACCTCGGACCTGCCGTTGATGCGGGAGTCGCTGATGGACGTGGTGATCGAGCCGCAGCGCCAGGTGCTGATCCCTGGCTTCGCGGAGGTCAAGCAGGCCGCGCTCGTCGCCGGCGCGATTGGTTGCTCGATCTCAGGCGCCGGTCCCACGGTGTTCGCGTGGGCCGAGGTTGGCGATGCAGAGAACGCGCGCCTCGGGATGGTGTCGGCGTTCCGCAAGCACGGCCTCGAGACCGACAGCTGGGTGTCCGACATCGGACGCGAAGGCGCAAGGGTCGTGGACGACTGATGCGGTACAAGAGTACGCGGGATCCGTCGCACGCCGTCGGCCTCGGAGAAGCCATTGCACGAGGGCTGGCGCCGGACGGCGGGTTGTACGTGCCGGAAGCGCTGCCCGCACTGGACGTGAGCGGGTTTGCCGGCTCGGCGTCGCTGGCCGACCTTGCGTCGCAGATGCTGCGGCCGTTTGCGGAAGGCGACGTGATGGCCGGGTTGCTTCCCGCGGCCACGGGTGATGCATTCAATTTCCCAGTGCCGCTGGTGGAATTGCGCGGCGCGCAGGGCCCGCTCTCCGTGCTCGAACTGTTCCACGGCCCCACCGCGGCATTCAAGGACTTCGGCGCGAGATTCCTCGCAGCGTCGCTGGAGCGTATTCCGCGCCCGGATTCGCGACGCCTGACGATCCTGGTGGCGACCTCCGGCGATACCGGTGGCGCCGTAGCGTCGGCATTCCATGGCCGGCCGTGGGTCGACGTCGTGGTGCTCTATCCGCGCGGACTGGTCTCCGCGAGGCAGGAGAAACAGCTTGCGTGCTGGGGCGGCAACGTCCGCACGCTGGCTGTGAACGGAACCTTCGACGACTGCCAGCGCATGGTGAAGGAAGCCTTCGTGGACCCGGCGCTTGCGGCTGGAATGCAGCTTTCGTCTGCGAACAGCATCAATGTCGGGCGCCTGCTGCCGCAGATGATCTACTACGCCAGGGCGAGCATCGAGCTGTCGCGGCAGGATGGCCGGCCTCCCAACTTCATCATTCCCACCGGTAATCTCGGCAACGCGCTGGCCTGCGTCTGGGCGCGCGAGTGCGGACTGCCGATAGGCGACATCGTCCTGGCAAGCAATGCCAATGCGACCGTCCCGGACTTCCTGCAGACGGGCGAGTGGCGTCCACGCGCCAGCGTTGCCACGCTCGCCTCGGCAATGGACGTGGGCAATCCAAGCAACATGGAGCGCCTGCGCTGGCTGTTTCCCGGCTGGCAGGACCTCAGTGGCCGACTGTCGGCACGGCCGGTCAGCGACGACCAGATCCGCGCGACGATCCAGCGCGACTACGCGGCGTTCGGCCATGCCTGGTGCCCGCACACGGCCACGGCCGCCTGCGTGTATCGCGGGCTGGAACCGCGGCGGCACGCGGAACGCTGGGTGCTGGTGGCGACCGCGCATCCCGCCAAGTTCAATGACATCGTCGAGCCGCTGATCGGCACGACGGTACCTGTTCCACCCGCACTCGCAGCGTTGCTCGAGCTTCCGTCCGTGCAGACGGAGGTGGAGCCGCGACTCGAGGACCTGCGACACGTGCTCACGGGGGCGACATGAATGTGATCCTGGGGCTGCCTGCCTGGCTATGGGTGCTGTTTGCACTCGGACTCGTCGCGGTCGTCGCGTACTTCGCCTGGGAAATGATCCAGCAGCGCAGGGCGCGCCGTGCGATCGACAACGTGATCTCGTCGGTAGCGTTCGAGGAACTGCGCAACGTGCTGTTGCCGACCGGCACCGGCGAGCAGATCCACGTCAATTACCTGCTGCTCACGCAGCGCGGGCTGCTGGTAATCGAGTTGTTCGATGTTCCCGGCGTGATATTTGCGGGCGAGAAGATGGAGCAGTGGTCGGTGTTCGGGCCGAAGCGGCACTTCACCTTCACCAATCCGCTGCCGATGCTGTACGACCGCATGGCGGCGGTGAGGCACCTCGCCGGCGACGTGCCGGTCGAGGGACGCGTCGTATTCTCGATGCTCGGCGAGTTCCCGAAGGGCCGGCCGGATGTCGTGCTGCGCCTCGACGCGCTGCAGGAAGAGTTCCCGGTCGTCGAGCGCATCCCCGGAGGCGCCGCGGCCGCCTTCGCCGGGGTCTGGGAGCGCATCAGGAAGGTTGCGCAACCCAACCCGCTGGCCAGCTAGAAGCCAGGGGACATTCTCCTTTTTTCCGAAACGAAAAAAGGAGAATGTCCCCGGTCACCCCGGTCATAATTAGGTGCCTGGCACCTATTTATTTCGGGCGGCGTGGTCGGCGAGCACTCGCGCCACGCAGCCGGTCAGGTGCTTGCCCGTCGCAATGTGCAGGAACTCGTTCGGTCCGTGCGCGTTCGACTGGGGTCCGAGCACGCCAGTTACCAGGAACTGTGTCTTCGGGAACTTCTCGCCGAGCATGCCCATGAACGGAATGCTGCCGCCGGTGCCCATGTACATCGCGTCTCGTCCAAAGAACGCCCGCGAAGCCGCGTGCATCGATTCCTCAAGCCATGGCGCGATCGTCGGAGCGTTCCAACCACCCATCGCTGACTCCATGTCCAGCGTTACCCGCGCGCCGTAGGGTGGGTCGCGCGTCAGCGTCTCACTGAGTGCCGCCGCAGCTTTCTTCGGGTCCATGGTCGGCGGCAGCCGGAATGACAGCACCAGCGTCGTCTGCGGGCGCAGCGTATTGCCGGCGTCGCTGCTGGCGGGAATGCCGTCTGCCCCGGTCACGCAGAGAGTCGGTCGCCAGGTGTTGTTCAGCAGCAATTCGTAAGGGTCGTTCGACACCGGGCGCATGCCGGGCGGGAACGGGAACTTCTCGAACACTGCGGCGCCGAGAGCTTCGGCCGCCGCGCGGGCCTGCACCTGCCGGTCCCGTGGGATCGGCACGTTCAGTTCCTCGACGAGGATGGCGCCGGAGCCGGCATCCTCTACTCGGGCCAGCAGTTCGCGGATGACACGAACGCTCGAGGGCACGATACCGCTGGCTGTTCCGGAGTGGACGCCCTCGGTGAGAACTTCCACCTTCAGCGATGCGATGACATTGCCCCTCAGCGACGTCGTGCACCAGAGTTGCTCGTAGTTGCCGCACTCGGCATCCAGGCATACGACCAGCGTAGGGGTGCCGAGCCGATCGCCCAGTGCGTCGAGGTAATGCACGAGATCGAAGCTGCCGCTTTCCTCGCAGGCCTCGATCAATACCAGGCAGCGGGCGTGGGGGATGCCCTGGTCGCGCAGGGCCCGGATTGCCGTCAGCGAGGCAAAAACCGCGTAGCCATCGTCGGCCCCGCCACGGCCGTAAAGCTTTCCGTCGCGCAATACCGGCGTCCAGGGTTCGAGCCCGTTCGACCAGCCGGTGAATTCGGGCTGCTTGTCCAGGTGCCCGTACATCAGCACGCAGTCATCGACCTGTCCGGGTACGTCCACCAGCAGCACCGGCGTCCTCCCCGGCAGCCTGAGGATTTCAACCTGCGCGCCTTCGGGTGCGTTCGTCTCGCACCAGCCGCGCATCAACTGGACGGCCGCCTCCATATGGCCGTTGGCCTCCCAGTCGGCGTCGAAATTCGGCGACTTGTTCGGGATCCGGATGTAGTCCTGCAGCGCCGGAATGATGGACTGGTCCCAGGCTGAATCGATCAAGCCGCGTGCTTTCTGGTGGTCCATATTGCTCAACTAATCAGATATTTAGGGGTTTATTTTAATGTAACAAGCGCGATCATGGAACGCCGCTGGCCGGGAACGCAAAGAATACCAGCGCGTTCCGGGTGCTCGCTTCCGCGACCGCGGCGGCGGTCTCGCCTCGACAGGCGGCGACCGTTTCGAGGATGTGTGGCAGATAGCGTGGCTCATTGCGCCGGGACTTCGGTCGCGGCTCGAGGTCCCGTGGCAGCAGGTACGGTGCGTCGGTCTCAAGCATCAGCCGGTCCAGCGGAATCAAACGAACCACGTCGCGCAGGTGCGCCCCGCGGCGTTCGTCGCAGATCCAGCCGGTGATGCCGATGGACAGCCCGAGCGACAGGTAGTCGCGCAGTTCCCGCTCGTCGCCGGTGAAGCAGTGGGCCACCCCGCCCTTGAGGCGCGGCAGGTAGTCGCCCAGGATCGCCGTGAATGCGTCGTGGGCGTCGCGCTGGTGCAGGAACACCGGCTTGCCTGTCTCGGTCGCGAGTTCGAGCTGCAGTCGGAACACGCGCTCCTGGTCGGCGTGGGGCGAGAAATTCCGGAAGTAGTCGAGGCCGCATTCCCCGGCGGCACCGACCTCGGGAGCCTGCATCAGGCCGCGCAACTCCTCGAGTTCGGCGTCGTGGAAATCGCGGGCGTGGTGCGGGTGGATACCGGCGGTTGCGCGGAACATCGCAGGCGCCGTCCGGACCAGGTCGATGGCAGCGCGGGTACTGGCGAGAGTGCTGCCGGTGATCACCATGTGGCGAACCCCGGCGGCCATTGCCGCCGCGACCACGTCGTCGCGGTCGTGGTCGAAGCTGTCGTGCGCCAGGTTGAGCCCGATGTCCGCCAGCGCAAGGGTCATGAGTTGATCGCTGTGATAATGTTCGCGCCTTCGCGGCGCATGCCGGGCCCCGCGCCCTGGACTGCATTCTAGCGACCTGCGCGCCGGCGCGCCGCCCGCCAAACTACAGGCAACGGAAAATCACATGTCGCTGGACAAGGCTGCCCTCGAAAGCCTGCGGCTCGACCGCGATTCGGACCCGAAGCGTTACCAGGATTCCGGTACCGGGCGCCGGCGCTGGTGGATTGTTGCCGTCGTTGCGGTGGCGATCGCTGCGCTGATCGCCTGGAGGGTGCTGAACTCGGCGGTGCCGGTGCGCACCGCGTTGGTCGAGACGCCCGCCGGCGCGTCCGATGGCGCGGTGTTGAATGCCTCTGGTTACGTCGTGGCACGAAGACTTGCGACGGTGAGTTCCAAGGTCACCGGACGAATCGACGAAGTCCTGTTCGAGGAAGGCGCCAGCGTGCAGCAGGACCAGGTGCTGGCGCGGCTGGATCCCTCGACGATGCAGGCACAGTACGAGGTCGAAAGCCGCGGCCTTGAAGCCGCCCGCAGCATCCTTGGCGAGATCGAAGTGCGGCTCGATGACGCGCGCCGCACGCTGGCACGCAACCGGAGCCTGGTCGAGAGCAAGCTCATCTCGCAGAGCGTGCTGGACACGTCCGCGGCGGAGGTCGCTGCGCTGGAGGCCCGGCTCGGGGCGGCCAGGGCCGAGGTTCGCGTGTCGCAGAGCCGAGTGGCGCTGGCGCAGCAGGGCATGGATGACCTGGCGATCCGCGCACCGTTCTCGGGGGTCGTGATCTCGAAGGACGCGCAGCCCGGCGAGACCGTCTCGCCGATGTCTGCGGGCGGCGGATTCACGCGTACCGGCATTGCCACGATCGTGGACATGGAGTCGCGCGAGATCGAAGTGGACGTGAACGAGGCCTACATCAATCGAGTGCACGACGGGCAGACGGTAGCGGCCGTGCTCGATGCCTATCCGGACTGGAACATCCCGGGCCACGTCATCAGCATCGTTCCGACGGCGGACAGGCAGAAGGCCACGGTGCGCGTGCGCATCGCGTTCGACGAACTCGACCCGCGCATCCTGCCCGACATGGGCATCAAGGTGCGGTTCCTCGAAGGGCCCGGCAACGCTGCCGCTGGCCGCCCGATGATTCCGGCGAACGCGGTTGCACGTGACGGCGAGACGACCGTGACCTGGGTGGTGCGCGACGGCAAGGTCGAGAAGCGCGCTGTCGAACTGGGCGAGGAGAGCGCGCAGAGGTACCCGGTGATCAAGGGCCTCGAGGGCGGCGAGTCGGTGGTGACAGATCCTCCGCGGCGGCTGCGGGACGGCGCGGCGGTGCAGCTCGAGGGCGCCTGAGCGTGGGCCAGCCGATCGTCCGGATCCGCGACCTCGTCAAGGAATACCGCCGCGGGATCGAGGTCGTGCGCGTGCTCGACGGGCTGTCGCTGGACATCGAGGCGGGCGACTTCGTGGCGTTGATGGGCCCGTCGGGTTCCGGCAAGTCGACCCTGCTTAACCTGATCGGCGGCATCGACCGCCCCAACGGCGGTGAACTCGAGGTCGATGGCCTGCGGGTGGATCGCCTTAGTGATGCCGCGCTGGCCCGCTGGCGGGCCGACCACGTCGGCTTCGTATTCCAGATGTACAACCTGCTGCCGGTCCTGACAGCGGAGCGCAACGTCGAGTTGCCACTGTTGCTCAAGGACCTGGACCGCGAACAGCGGGCGCGGCGGGTTGCGGCAGCCCTGAAGCTGGTCGGATTGTCGGACCGTGCGAAGCACCGTCCGCGCGAACTCTCCGGCGGGCAGGAACAGCGTGTCGGCATTGCACGCGCAATCGTCACCGACCCGACACTGCTGCTTTGCGACGAGCCCACCGGCGATCTCGATCGCAAGTCAGGCGACGAGATCCTCGACCTGCTGCAGGCACTCAATCACGAATACGGCAAGACCATCATCATGGTCACCCACGATCCGCATGCTGCGGAGCGCTCGCACCGCACGATTCACCTCGACAAGGGACTGCTCAGGGAAGACGCGGCGTGATCGGCAAGTACGTTCCGCTTCTCGCCGCGAGCCTGCGCCGCAAGAAGCTGCGCACGTTCTTCACGATCGCCTCGATCGTAGTTGCATTCCTGCTGTTCGGACTCGCGCAGTCGATGCGCCATGCGTTCGAGGCGGGGGTCAACGTCGCAGGTGCTGACCGGCTGCTCACCATGCACAAGGTGTCATTCACGCAGTTGCTGCCCGCGAGCTACGAAAACCGCATCCGTAGCGTCGACGGCGTGGTCGAGGTGACGCCGCAGACCTGGTTCGGCGCCTGGTACCAGGACGAGCGCAACCAGATCCCGGCTTTCCCGGTGAAGCCGGAGGCGCTGCTGCGCATGTATCCCGAGTGGGTCGTGCCGGAGGACCAGAAGCAGGCCTGGCTCGCGGACCGCTCCGGGATCATGGTCGGCCGCGCGCTCGCGGACCTGTACGGCTGGAAGCCCGGCGACGCGGTGCCGCTCAATTCGTCGATCTGGCGCAACAATGACGGCAGCTATGTGTGGCCGGTCACCGTGCGTGCGATCTTCGACGTTCCGGAGGGCGGCGACACGCGCAATCTCGTCATGCACCAGGACTACTTCGAGGAGGCCAAGGCCTTCGGCAAGGGACTGGTGGGCTGGTACCTGGTCCAGGTGCGCGACCCGGACCGTGCCCAGTCAGTGTCGAAGCAGATCGACCTGCTGTTCGCGAATTCTCCCGCCGAGACCAAGACCTCGTCTGAGCGTGCCATGGCGCAGTCGTTCGTGAACCAGGTTGGCAACATCGGCAAGATCCTCGACGCCATCGTGACTGCCGTGTTCTTCACCATGCTGATCGTGACGGCTAACACCATGGCGCAGTCTGTCCGCGAGCGAACCAACGAGATCGGGGTCTTGAAGACTCTAGGTTTCTCCAACGGCGGCGTACTTGGCATGGTGCTCGCGGAGTCGATGCTGGTGACGGTGATCGGAGGGGTGCTGGGGCTCGCGGCCGCCTGGTGGATGGGCGTGCAGTTCGAACCGGTGTTCCGGCAGTACCTGCCGGGATTCAGCCTGCAATGGGATGCGGTGCTCAGGGGCTGCACGTGGATCGTGGCGCTCGGATTCGCCGCGGGTGCCGTTCCAGCGGTGCAGGCCATGCGTCTACGGATTGTCGAGGCGCTGCGGCGCGACTGAGCAGGGCATGCGCACTTCACTGAACCAGCTCGTCGCCATCACCGGGATGAACCTGCGCAATCTGCCGCAGCGGATCGGGACCTCGCTGGTCGCGGTCGTGGGCATTGGCGGCGTGGTCGCGGTGCTGGTGTCGCTGCTGTCGATGGGGCAGGGCTTTCGCGCGGCACTGGACCTGTCCGGCAGCGACGACGTGGCCATCATCCTGCGCGGTGGTGCCGGCGACGAACTCTCGAGTGCCTTCAACCGTGAGCAGGTGTCCGTGATCCTGTCGGCAGCGGGAATCATGCGTGATGGCAAGGGGCCGGTGGCTTCGCCGGAGTTCTACACGATCGTGGACCTGCCGATGCGCAGCACCGGCACGGCGGCCAACGTGCCGTTTCGGGGCGTTACCGCGCGCGCGATGGACGTGCGCAGCGGTTTTCGCATGACGGCAGGCCGCATGTTCGAGCCGGGCAAGGACGAGGTCATCGTCGGTCGGGGCGCTTTCTCGCAGTTCGGCAACGTGGATCTGGGCCGCAAGGTCACCTGGGGCTCCCACGAATGGCGCGTGGTTGGGGTGTTTGAATCGGGCGGCAGCGTGTCCGAGTCGGAGGTCTGGACGGACCTGAGCGTCCTGCAGGGCGTCTACAGGCGGGGCAACTCGGTGCAGGTGATACGGGCGCGGCTCACGTCGCCCGCGGCGCTGGCCACGCTCAAGGACGCCCTCGAAGGCGATCCGCGGGTAAACGCGGCTGCCCGTGCCGAAAAGGAGTTCTACGCCGACCAGTCGCGCATCCTGGTCACGCTGGTCAACTACGTCGGTTCAGCGATCGCGCTCCTGATGGGCGTGGGGGCGGTGTTCGCGGCGCTCAACACAATGTACTCGGCGGTTTCGTCGCGTACGCGCGAGATTGCCACGCTGCGCGCGCTGGGCTTCGGCGCGGGCCCGGTGGTGGTATCCGTCCTGTTCGAGGCGGCCGTGCTTGGCCTGCTCGGCGGCGTGGCCGGAGGCGCACTGGTGTATTTCGGCTTGAACGGCTACCAGGCATCGACGCTCAACTGGGCCAGTTTCAGCCAGATCGCTTTTGCTTTCACCGTGACCCCTCGGTTGCTGGTGACCGGCCTGGTCTACGCACTGCTGCTCGGCCTGGTCGGCGGCCTGCTGCCAGGGCTGCGGGCCGCGCGGCTGCCCGTGACGGTCGGGCTCCGGGAACTGTAAGGACAAGGGCATGGGCATCGGACGACGTAGAGGCCAGCTCGGGCGCGGTGAGGGAGATCCGCTGCAGCTCGGGCTGTGGCCGTCGCGGGACACGTCGTCAGGGTGGAACGTGCGGATCAGCCGTCGGGCGCGTCGCTTGTCGATGCGTGTATCCCCGGGCGGCCGGGTCGAGGTCGTCGTCCCGCCGGGCGTCGGCATCCCGGCAGTGGAGCGGTTCGTCGCCACACACCGGGAATGGGCGGAGCGACGCCTGCAGGAACTGGCGCTCGATGGCCCGCGCGCCAGTGAGCGGCTCCCGCAGGCCGTGGAACTCGAGATGCTCGCGAAACGCTGGGACGTGCAATACGCGCAGTCGTCGCGGTCGTCGGTGACGGACAACGGCGAAGGCTCGCTGCGGGTCAGGACGCCTCAGGGAACCGACGCACAGGTCGCCCGCGCGCTGCTGCGCTGGCTCGCGCGCGAGGCCGAGGGTCACCTTCGCGACCGGCTCGACTCGGTCTCGGCGGAGACCGGTCTCGACTATGCGCGCATGATCCTGCGTCGCCAGCGTACGCGGTGGGGAAGCTGCTCCTCAGCCGGCACTGTGAGCCTGAACGTGTGCCTGGTGTTCCAGCGACCGGAGGTCGCGCGCTACCTGATGATCCACGAACTCTGTCACCGGCGTCACATGAACCATTCGCCCGCGTACTGGAAGCTGGTGGCGTCCTTCGAACCACACTGGCGGGCACTGGACAAGGAACTGCTCAAGGGCTGGAAGAAAGTTCCGGCGTGGGCATTTCCATAGCGACCAACGGTGTTGCACCGCTGTCACTGACAGGGCTACCCAGCCCGGACTCCGTGACCTCGCTCCGCTGTGTAAGATAGCGCCCGCTCCCGACCAACCCGGACCCGAAGTACGCAATGAAAGAACGCCTGCAGAACATCAATGTCCTCTCGAGCGAAATACTGCCGACGCCGGAGCAGGTCAAGCAGTTGCTGCCATTGCCGGCAGAGTCCGAGGAGTTCGTATACAGCAGCCGCAACGCCGTGAGGCGCATCCTCGATCGCGACGATCCCAGGATATTCGTCGTGGTTGGCCCGTGTTCGATCCACGATACGGTGGCGGCGCGCGAATACGCGGCGCGGCTGCGGGTGCTCGCCGGGCGTGTGGAGGGCACGATCCTGCTGCTGATGCGCGTGTACTTCGAGAAGCCGCGCACCACGGTCGGCTGGAAGGGACTGATCAACGATCCAGACATGGACGATTCGTTCCACATCGAGAAGGGCATTCGCCAGGCGCGCGAACTGCTGCTGCACCTCGCGGAAAGCCGGATACCGGCGGCAACCGAGGCACTCGACCCGATCATGCCGCAGTACCTGTCCGAGCTAGTGACATGGACTGCCATCGGCGCCCGCACGACCGAGTCGCAGACACATCGCGAGATGGCCAGCGGCCTGTCCACGCCGGTCGGCTTCAAGAACGGAACTGATGGATCGCTGTCGGTCGCCGTGAACGCGCTACAGTCGGCACGACACCCGCATCACTTCCTTGGCATCACGCAGCAGGGCCAGTCGGCGGTATTCCGCACGCGCGGTAATCGCTATGGCCACATCGTGCTGCGCGGCGGCGGCGGCCGCACCAACTACGATTCGGTCAGCATCGCGCTCTGCGAGCGCGAACTCGAGAAGGCGGGCTTGCCGACCAGCATTGTCATCGACTGCAGCCATGGCAATTCCGCCAAGGACCCGGGTTTGCAGCCGCTGGTGGCCGAGAACCTCGGCAACCAGATCCACGAGGGCAACCGGTCCATCGTAGGCCTGATGCTCGAGAGCAACCTGAACTGGGGCAGCCAGCCGATTCCGGCCGACCGCAGCCAGCTGCAGTACGGCGTGTCGGTCACGGACGCCTGTATTGACTGGGAAACCACGGAAAGCCTGCTGTTGTCGCTGGACGAGCGACTGCAGGCGGCCCCGCGCTTCGCGCAGGGCTCCACCGCCGGTTGAACCCGGGAGCGCGTCAGGGCACCTGTATCGCGGCGCGGCGCGCCAGGCCGCGATGCCGGCGCCCGTCGGCTGCTAATATCCGTACTTCGTTCCATGGTTCCGGGAGGACCAGTACATGACTATCAAGGTTGGCGACAAGATGCCCGCGGGCACGTTCACGTATCCCGGCCCGGACGGCCCGCAGAAAATGACGGCGGAGCAGTTGTTCACCGGCAAGAAGGTCGTGCTGGTATCGGTCCCGGGTGCATTCACCCCGACCTGCGACGCCAGGCACCTGCCGGGCTTCGTGGAGCACGCGGCAGAATTCAAGGCCAAGGGCGTCGATACGGTGGCCTGCATGGCCGTGAACGACGTGTTCGTGATGAAGGCCTGGGGCAAGTCCTCGGCAGTCGAAGACAAGGTGCTCATGCTTGCCGACGGCAACGGCGACTACGCCCGCGCACTCGGTCTCGAATTCGACGCGTCCGGCTTCGGCATGGGCGTGCGCGGCCAGCGCTTCGCGGTCGTGGTGGACGACGGCAAGGTCAGCGGCTTGTTTGTCGAGGGACCGGGCGAGTTCAAGGTGTCCAGCGCCGAGTACGTGCTCGGCCAGCTCTGACGGGCGTGCGCGGGGGGGATGCCGCCTCGCGCCACGCGATCGGGAATGAGGCGGGCCCTGGCGGCCCGCCTCGTTTTCATCAGCCCAGCTGCTTCTCGAGTTCCGGCACGATCGCGAACAGGTCTCCGACCAGGCCGATGTCCGCGGCCTCGAAGATCGGAGCCTCACTGTCCTTGTTGATGGCAACGATGGTGCGCGCGTCCTTGATCCCGGTCATGTGCTGGATGGCACCCGAAATTCCGATGCCGATGTACAGCTCCGGCGCGATGATCTTGCCGGTCTGCCCGACCTGCAGATCGTTCGGGACGTAGCCGGCGTCCACCGCGGCACGCGAGGCGCCAACCGCCGCGCCGAGCTTGTCCGCGAGGCTGTAGATCAGCTTGAAGCCATCGGCGCTGCCCAGTGCGCGGCCACCAGCCACGACGCGCGAGGCCGATTGAAGGTCTGGCCGGTCGGTCGCGGCACCCGATCGCGAGACGAAGCGTGTGTGCGTCGGCAGCGCGACAGCCGGATCGACTTTCGTCACCGCAGCGCTGCCACCGGTGGCAGCGGCCTCGAACGACGCGACGCGCACGGTCGCAACGACCTTGTCCGCGGCGGGCACGTCCAGCGTCAGCACGGCATTGCCCGCGTACACCGGGCGTCTGAAGCGGTGAGGGCCTTCGACGGCCATTACGTCACTCACCTGGCCGACACCGAGCAATGCTGCCACGCGCGGCATCAGGTCCTTGCCGAAGGTCGTTGACGGGCCGAAAACGTGCGTGTAGTCGGCAGCAAGCTTCGCGACCTGTGGCGCGAGTATCGCGGCGATGCCTTCGGCATTGGCTGGATTGTCGACAGCTATCACGCTGGCAACGCCGGCAATGGCCGCAGCCTGGCTCGCAACGGCCGAGGAGTCGGTGGCCAGCACCAGTACGTCGATGGCCGCGTCGGGGACCTTCGCGGCGCAGCTCACGCACTTCAGCGTGCTCGGATTGAGCCTGGCACCGTCATGTTCTGCAACGACAAGAATCTTGCTCATCACACCAACCCCTTCTTCTTGAGCGCGTCGACCAGTTCGGCGACGTCCTTGACCATGACGCCTTTCTGACGCTGCGGTGGTGGTTCGACCTTAACGGTGGCGAACGGTGACGCCTCGGCCACGCCGAAATCGGCCAGGCCCAGCGTGTCCAGTGGCTTTTTCTTGGCCTTCATGATGTCCGGCAGCTTCACGTAGCGCGGTTCGTTCAGGCGCAGGTCTACGCTCATCACCGCGGGCAGGTCGACTTCGAGAACCTCGAGGCCGGCATCCACCTCGCGAGTGACAGTAGCCTTGCCGTCCGCGATCTCGATCTTGGAACACGACACAGCCTGCGGCCGGTCCCAGATGCCGGCGAGCATCTGTGCGGTCTGGCCATTGTCGTCGTCGATGGCCTGCTTGCCGAGGAGCACCAGGAACGGCTGCTCTTTTTCGATCAGCTTGTGGAAGATCCGCGCGACCGCCAGCGGTGGAACGACGGTATCCGACTGCACCAGCACTGCCCGGTCCGCGCCCATCGCGAGTGCCGTGCGCAGCTGTTGCTGGGCATCGGACGGGCCGATGCCGACAGCGAGCACCTCGTCGGCGAGGCCACGTTCCTTGATGCGCAGCGCCTCCTCGAGAGCGATCTCGTCGAAGGGATTGATGCTCATCTTCACGCCTTCGGTGATCACGCCCGAGTTGTCCGGCTTGACCCGGACCCGGACGTTGTAGTCCACCACGCGTTTCACGCCCACGATGATTCTGCGCACGCGCCTGTCTCCTCTTGCTCTATTCGGTTACCCGATCGAATTTACCTTGCAGTGCAGCAGCATACCAGCCCCCGACGGTCCGGACCGCGATCATGACCGCCCGGCCACGGCGCCCGGGGCGGGGACGGCCGCCCGCGGCCGCTACCTATTGACGGGGCCGCTCACGCCCGCCAGCCGCGCTTCTCATCGAGCTGCCGCGTCAGGTTCAACATGCGGCGGTAGCTCTCGTACCTGCGGGAGTCGACGGTGCCGCTTTCGACGGCGGCACGGACAGCGCATTGCGGCTCGCGGTTGTGCAGGCAGTCCTGGAACCGGCAGCCGGAGGCCAGGGCGTGCAGTTCGGGATATCCGCGCTGCACATCCCGCAGCGGCACCACCGGGGGCGCGTAGTCGCGCACGCCGGGAGAATCTGCAAGTTCGCCCCACGGCAGCCTTACGATGGCCGACGAGACGGTCGTGTGACGGCCTTCGCCTGAGCGCTCCGACAGGCGCCCGGTCGCGCGCAGGGCGTCTCCCGCCAGCGCATTGAGCACCGAGGACTTTCCTACTCCCGATTGTCCTGCCAGCAGGGTTCTTCGTCCGCGCAGCAGGTCGATGAGCCCATCGAGGCCCGCGCCGGTGCGCGCCGAAACCTCGCACACCGGGAAACCCATTGCGCGCAGCGGCTCGACGAACGACAGGTCGCCACTGTCGACCGGGAGGTCCATCTTGTTGACGATCAGCAGCGGCTGGATACCGGCGTAGCATGCGCCGGAAGCGTAGCGATCCACGATGTAAGGGTCGGAGGTCGGCACGCGCGCGACGACGATCCCGAGCTGGTCGAGATTGGCGGCGATGGATTCCTCGAGACCACGGCTGTCGCTGCGGCTGAGCAGGTTGCGCCGGGGAAGCCGCTCGACCACGCTCATCTCATCCGAGCCCTGGCGCTGCTCGACGCGAACCTCGTCGCCCGCGACGACATCAAGCTTCCGTCCGCGCAGGTTGCAGGTCACCGTTTCGCCATCGGCCAGTTCGACGACCACGCGCCGTCCGTATGACTCGATGACGCAGCCGGTCGCGTCCCGGATGCTCACGAAACTGCGGCGTGGGTCGACGGGGCCGTTCGCAGCAGTGCGTTCAGGCGCTCGATGCGAGCGGCCGGTGGCGGGTGGGAATCGTAGAAGGCCGAGTGGACGGGGTCCGGTGTGAGCGTGCTGGCGTTGTCCCTGTAGAGCACCACCAGGGCTTCCGAGAGCGACCGGGCATCGCTGTTGCTGGCCGCAAAAGCATCCGCCTGGAACTCGTGTCGCCTTGACCAGGCAGCCGTGGCGGGCGTCAGGGGCCAGGTGAAGACCGGGGCAACCAGCAGGAACAGGATCAACGCGGCTGCATCGCTGACCTCGGGAACACCGAGGGAGAAATAGAACCACGCATGCCCAGCAAGCCAGCCAAGCAGCGCGAACCCGGCAAAGCTCGCGAGCATCCCGACCACGATGCGCTGCGGAACGTGGTGCAGGCGGAAATGTGCGAGTTCGTGCGCCAGCACGGATTCGACCTGCGGCGGCGCAAGGCGTGACACCAGAGTGTCAAAGAAAACGATCCGCTTCTCCCGGCCCAGGCCCGTGAAATATGCGTTGCCGTGGGAAGAGCGGCGCGACCCATCCATGATGAAGACGCCGCTGGCATGAAATCCACAGCGCTCGAGCAGTGCATCGATTCGCGACCGGAGGGCCGGATCCTCGAGCGGCGTGAACTTGTTGAACAAGGGTGCGATCACGCGCGGCCAGGCCCAGGTAAGCGCCAGCGTGAAGACTGTCCAGGCGAGCCAGCCCCCGAGCCACCACGAATCACCGAGCGCCGACATGATCCACAGCACGCACGCGGCGACGAGCCCGCCCAGCAGCAGGCCCAGCGCCCATCCCTTTGCAAGGTCGGCCGCGTAGACGGCAGGCGTCGTGTGATTGAACCCGAAGCGCTGCTCCAGCGAGAAGGTGCGGTAGATGCCAAAGGGCAGCGACAAAAGGGCGACGCAGCCGAAAACCGCCAGGATCAGCAGCGTTCCGGAAATCAGCGGGGGTACGCCTAGCTGCCCGACGAGCGTCTCGATTTGTGCGATGCCTCCGCCAAGGGTCAGCCAGAGCAGAACCACGGTATCGAACCCGACTTCAAACATGCCGAGACGCTGCTTGGCAACCGTGTAATCCGCCGCCTTTGCGTGTTCTGACGCGGTGACGACGCCTGAGAAGGCTGGCGGCACCGACGCCCGCGCCGACGCGACATAAGCGACCTGGCGCCGCGCCAGCCATAACTGGACCGCGACGTGCGCCGCCAGGAAACCAAGGAAAAGGTAAGTGAATAGCATGCATTGGGGGGAGCTCGTGCCGGGGGGGCAGCTTAACTTTTGCTAGAATCGACCACAATCAGGCGCCATTCGGCGCGGTGGCGGTCACGCAGTGACGATTGAGGATAACCTCGTCTGGATAGACCTCGAGATGACCGGGCTCGACCCGGCGCTTGATCACATCATCGAGATTGCGACAGTCGTGACCGACTCGCACCTTAACTTGATCGCTGAGGGGCCAGTGATCGCAGTTCACCGCAGCGATGCGGTGCTGGACAAGATGGACGAGTGGAATCGCACGACACACGGCGCCTCGGGCCTGGTGGAGCGGGTGAGGGCGAGCAGGGTAGACGCTGCCCAGGCAGAAGCGCGGACCGTCGAGTTCCTGTGCACTGCATGCACTTCGCGGAGCCTCGCCAATGTGCGGTAACAGCATCTGCCAGGACCGCCGGTTCCTGGCCCGCGAGATGCCGGAACTCGAGCGGTTCTTTCACTACAGAAATCTCGATGTCAGTACTCTGAAGGAGCTGGCGCGTCGCTGGGCGCCGGGGGTGCTCGCTGGAGTGCAGAAGACATCTGCACATTCGGCGCTCGCGGATGTCCGCGAGTCGATCGAGGAGTTGAGGCATTATCGGCGGGCCGTATTCGGCCTTGGCTAGCCAATTGATCAATGCATGTCAAATGTGCCGCTTTCCGCTTTCTTTTTTTCGATGATCAAGGGGCGATGAATGGGTGACAGTATCCAGACGCGGATGCTCGGCTCGCTATACTCGTGCCTCATACCCATCGCGCGAATCCTGTTGCGTCATGGAATCACGTTCCGCCAGTTCGCGGAGATCGGGAAGGCCGCATTTGTGCGCGAGGCCTTCGCCGAAACGGACGATCGTGGCCGCAGGGCCAATGGATCTCGCGTATCAGTCAGGACGGGTTTGTCACGCAAAGAAGTTCGACGACTCCGCGACAAAGTTTTGAAAGTTGCAGGTGCTCTCGAGAAAAGCCACTCTGATCATTCTGGCCCTCCAGCGCGTGTCCTGCACGCATGGCATAGCGATGCAGATTTTCTTGACTCCGTTGGTCGGCCGCTGGCGCTTCAGATAGATGGGGACGAACCATGTTTTGTATCGTTGGTGAGAGCCGTCGCAGGAGA
The DNA here is from genome assembly GCA_963793005.1 of uncultured Gammaproteobacteria bacterium. Lineage (GTDB taxonomy): Bacteria > Pseudomonadota > Gammaproteobacteria > Steroidobacterales > Steroidobacteraceae > RPQJ01. Next base: position 497,772 of record CAWBYP010000002.1, on the reverse strand, counting down.
CGTGCCGGCGGGAGCAGTGCGTGCAGAACTTAAGAGAGCCGGCGCTATAGCTGAGACTTCGGATGGCCGCGTCGTCCCAACCAAGCGGTATTACGTTCCTGGCAATGTTGACGAGAAAGCAATTGCCGTAATGTCGGGGATGCTTTTCCCGCTAGCGGCAGGCATTGATCACAATTCTAGGCCAGGTCGGTCCACCGACGGGTTCATCCAGCGCTTTGCTTATTCAGATAGGCTCTCTCGCGAAATGGTTCCGGCGTTTCGAGAGTGGTCGCGTAGGGAAGCAGTAGTGTTTGTCGAGTCGATGGATGTCTGGCTAGCAGAAAACGAATCGGCGGAAAAGCCGCTGGCTGTGCGCGCCGGAGCACCTCCGCATATCGCGGGTGTAGGTGTTTTTTATTACGAGGGGCCCGCAGCTGAGGACGTTATCGGCGACTAGCAGTCGCGCGGTTTTGGCTGATCGAGCGTCTACGGGTGGGTAAATAGACAAGGCCCACGGTTTCGGAGAACCCGTGGGCCTTGTTGTTTGCCGGACTAGGCCTGATCTTCGGATCTATTTACTGTGAATTGAAATGCCGCTCGCAAGAACTTCCTGACCAGCCTGAGGCTGAGTGCCTGTTATGGTGACAATAACGCCCTTCGACAGGCCAGCACTTTCAGTGACAGGCAGGCTGTTGTAATCCACTACGACATTACCAACGACAGCCTTCCCGGTTCGACTATTGACCGACTTCACGCGATCCGTGAGAACGACTTTTGAAACGCCTGGTACATACACGCTGGGGACTACTTGCGCCATCGCGCCGCTCAGCTTGCCAGCTGCATCGACTCGCGCCATTACGGATAGTTCCACTATGTTGCCAGTCGATATCACTTGCTCAACGTAGTTAATAAGGGTGCTCGTCGCAGGGACATGTAATTGGCGTCCAAGCACTGACAACGATTCAGTCGATTTGTCAACCCACTCTACTGGTCCCTGAACAGCCAAGAAGACCTGGCTTGCGTGGCGACCAGTACCGATGATGGCGTCCGCACCAGTGCCGATGATGGCATCAGCGCCGGTACCGATGATGGCGTCCGCGCCGGTACCGATGATGGCGTCAGCACCAGTGCCGATGATGGCATCAGCGCCGGTACCGATGATGGCATCAGCGCCGGTACCGATGATGGCGTCCGCACCAGTGCCGATGATGGCGGCAGACTTGCTCTTGCCACCGCCGGCCGCTGGCTTGTCCTTGCCGGTACCGATGATGGCATCAGCGCCAGTACCGATGATGGCGTCCGCACCAGTGCCGATGATGGCATCAGCGCCGGTACCGATGATGGCGTCCGCACCAGTGCCGATGATGGCATCAGCGCCGGTACCGATGATGGCGTCCGCACCAGTGCCGATGATGGCATCAGCGCCAGTACCGATGATGGCGTCCGCACCAGTGCCGATGATGGCGGCAGACTTGCTCTTGCCACCGCCGGCCGCTGGCTTGTCCTTGCCGGTACCGATGATGGCATCAGCGCCAGTACCGATGATGGCGTCCGCACCAGTGCCGATGATGGCATCAGCGCCAGTACCGATGATGGCATCAGCGCCGGTACCGATGATGGCATCAGCGCCAGTACCGATGATGGCGTCCGCACCAGTGCCGATGATGGCATCAGCGCCAGTACCGATGATGGCGTCCGCACCAGTGCCGATGATGGCATCAGCGCCAGTACCGATGATGGCGTCCGCACCAGTGCCGATGATGGCGTCCGCACCAGTGCCGATGATGGCGGCAGACTTGCTCTTGCCACCGCCGGCCGCTGGCTTGTCCTTGCCGGTACCGATGATGGCATCAGCGCCAGTACCGATGATGGCGTCCGCACCAGTGCCGATGATGGCATCAGCGCCAGTACCGATGATGGCATCAGCGCCGGTACCGATGATGGCATCAGCGCCAGTACCGATGATAGCGTCCGCACCAGTGCCGATGATGGCATCAGCGCCAGTACCGATGATGGCGTCCGCACCAGTGCCGATGATGGCATCAGCGCCAGTACCGATGATGGCGTCCGCACCAGTGCCGATGATGGCGGCAGACTTGCTCTTGCCACCGCCGGCCGCTGGCTTGTCCTTGCCGGTACCGATGATGGCATCAGCGCCGGTACCGATGATGGCGGCAGACTTGCTCTTGCCACCGCCGGCCGCTGGCTTGTCCTTGCCGGTACCGATGATGGCATCAGCGCCAGTACCGATGATGGCGTCCGCACCAGTGCCGATGATGGCGTCAGCGCCGGTACCGATGATGGCGTCCGCACCAGTGCCGATGATGGCATCAGCGCCAGTACCGATGATGGCATCCGCACCAGTGCCGATGATGGCGTCGGGCTTAGCAATCCCAGGGGCAGTCTTTGCAAATGCAGCGCTCTCCGGGAGACCCGCGGCGCCCATTGCAAGTGCGGACATGATGGCCGCAGACAATATGGATCTCTTGTATCCCTTCGCGTTCATGGAGCGTGTCCCCTATCTTCTCTTTAGTTACGCACTTGGTTCGTATTCAGCGGTGGCATCATTCGGTCGGACGAACATGTAGACGGCAACGCCGACCTTCACTCTCTCGTCTGTAGTAGCGGTCGGCTGTTCGGACCCACGATTAGTGAGCCAGTCATCAAGGTTCTCGAGAAATTGTTGGCCTCGATCCTTTACATAAAGATCGAAGGCCATAGCGTCAGTCGGCGCAATCCCGTGGGGGGCCCAGACGCGGCGCTCAAAAATCTTATGGTCCTCGTCCGGCTTGAGGTTCTGGTCAAGAGTCTTGGCGAGGTCGGTGAAGGCGACCGACATTGCGTGAAACTTGGCTGGATCAGCGGCCGATGGGATATACGACCTTGCTAGAACGCGGTAATAGCCGGTACCAAGATCGCGAACAGTTCCGATCCGCTTCAGTTCATCCAGCATGTCCTCAGCGGGTACGTCGCTCGTGTAGCGCCGTACTAGCTCAGTGAAACTGCGGCGTCCTGGAGCTGCATTGAACGCAACTTCGTACGGAATTCCATACGGTCCAGTGAACTCTGGGTCTTGATGCCAGCCTGTAAGCAGCCTGCCGACGCGACTAAGCCGTCCGGCGAGCGCCTCAGCATCTTCTTCGGTTTGTGTAACCATGCGAGAGACTTCGAGTCGAGAGAGGCCGGTCGTAATGGCCAGCCGAGTGACCGAGTCTTTCGAGTCCGGGATCTGCAGGATGTCCTGCGCGGCATCCACGAAAACGCTTTTCAAAACCTCGGCAAATTCGCCATAGTGAATGCCGTGACGCACGAGAATGCGCACCAACGGGTGCAGCAGGTGCCGACATGCTGCAAGCAACGGTTTTGTAACGCTGTCGCTCATTCCTAGCCCGAAATCGGGCGGCGCCATCCAATATGCAACTGCCGCTGACATGAGGGTTATTGTTAACTCCGGTGTCGGACTATATCGGTCGGCCACCGGCGGTCAAGAGTTCAACATATTCGTACACTTACGGATGGCACCTAAAGAGGGGCCTGCAATGCGCTCTGCCGCACCCTGGCCGGTAATTGTTTGCAAATTCAACGTGCTGAGGCACTAGCCTAGAAACATTCCGAGCAGGCCGGGAGGGTGGCACCGTCGATGCGGTGGCTAGGCTATGTAAAGCCGAAAGCTGCGGCGACTGTGCCAGGAAGGGCGCTGCGCCCGGCTAAGTGTGACGGGCGTCACACTTCTAATATCAACGGAAAAATACATTTATAAACAGAAAGATAAGTAACTTTTCAAGAAATAACTTGAAATAGTTCGGCGGACCGCCAACCCAGCGCCGACCGGCGGCGGCGACAGGAGATCGTCGGCACGACGCAGCGCCAACCGGTACTCGGTGGCCGTCTAACGTCGTCCCGGTGGCGCGCGCCGGAGTCGGCTGCCGCGCGCGACGCAATGCAAAAGAAAACGGCCGGATCCCCTCTCGGGAATCCGGCCGCTTGGCCTCGTTAGGGGACTTGACAGTTATTCTGTTTTCTGGATTTTCGCGCTCTTGCGAAGCTCTTCCAGGTAAGCCTCGATCTTCTTGCGCTGGGTCATCTGTTCGACCTGCTGCTTGACGTCGTCAAATTCCGGAATGGTCGGCGTCCGCGTGTCTTCGAGGCGAATGACGTGCCAGCCGTACTGAGTCTCAACCGGCTGCTGCGTGATCTCACCCTTCTTGAGCGCCTCGACGGCGTCGGAGAACGGCTTGACCATCGACTGCAGGCTGAACCAACCCAGGTCGCCGCCGGTCTTTCCGCTCGGGTCCTTTGAGTCCTTGGCAGCGAGCTTGGCGAAATCGGCACCGGCGTCGAGTTCCTTGATGATCGCCTCGGCCTGCTCCTTTGTGTCTACGAGGATGTGCTGCGCCTTGTACTCCATCGGTACGCTCGCAACCTGCGCGTCGTAGTCAGCCTTGACCTCGGTTTCAGACACCGGATGTGTCTTCAGGTACTTCTCGGTAGTGGCCTGCGCAAGGATCTGCGTGGTCAGCAGCGAGATGCGTGCCTTGGTTGCAGGCAGGTCCTGCAGGCCTTCCTTCTCTCCCGCCTGCGCCACGATCGTCATGTCGATCAACTGGTCGAGCACTTGGGACTTCTGCTCGGGCGTCGCTTCAGCAGCTGGCTTGCCGGTCACGGCCTGCAGGAAGACGTCGAAGCTCTCGGCTGGGATCTTCTGTCCGTTCACGGTCGCAACGGTGCCAGTCGCCGGCTTTGCGGCGTCAGCTGCCGGCTTCGCCGCATCGCCGGTATCACCGGCCGGCTTGGTGCAGCCGACCAGCAGGCTGGCTGCCGCGAGAAGTACGAGGGATATTCTTTGGGTACGCATCATTTGCCTCTGGGTTTGGAGTCTCGATCAGTCGGTTGCGGCCTCGCCCGGGGCGAGGGCCTGGATGGAAAGCGCGTGAATGTCGGTGGTCATCATGTCGCCGACGGCTTCGTATACCAGTCGGTGACGCGTCAAGGTGCCCAGTCCCGCGAACCTCGGCGATGCGATGAGCACCGTGAAATGGCCGCGCCCGTCCGCTGCGCCGGCGTGTCCCGCGTGCCGGTGACTGTCGTCCACAACCTCGAGTTGTTCCGGCTCGAGGGCGCGGCTCAACCGTTCAGTCAGGCGCTGCAGCCGGGTCGCCGTCACGGGAGCACCTTAACGAAAGGCATCACTTCATATGACGCGAACACGCCCTCGGTCACGTACGGGTCGTCTGCAATCCACTCGCGGGCATCGGCGAGTGAGGGAAATTCAGCCACGATCACGCTGCCATTGAAACCCGCCTCGCCCGGATCCGGAGAATCCGTCGCGGGGCAGGGACCGCCCAGTACGACCCGCCCAGCGTCGGAAAGTTCGCAGAGCCTGTCGAGGTGCCGGGCGCGGACACGAAGTCGCGTTGCCAGCGACCCCGGTGCGTCGCGGCCAATGATCACGTAGAGCACCTCAGGTCTTCTCCACTTCTGATGGTTCGGCCTTGCGGGCGATCCAGAGGCCCTGGGCGACGGCGAACAGCAGCGTGAGCGCGGTCAGGCCGAACAACTTGAAATTCACCCAGGTCGCTTCCGGGTAGTTGTAAGCCACATAAAGATTGAGTGCGCCGCTTAGTACGAAGAACGCCACCCAGGCCAGGCTGAGCCGCGACCAGTCCGGCGCCCCGAGCGTCACGTTCTCGCCGAGCATCCGCTGAATGATGGTAGGCCCGGGCACGAAATGGCTGGCGAGGAACACCGCAGCGAAGATCCAGCTGGCGATCGAAGGCTTCCACTTGATGAAGTTGGCGTCGTGCAGGTAGAGCGTCAGGCCGCCGAGAACGAGCACGAGGGCGGCCGTTGCGAGCAGCATGGGGCTCACCTTGCGGAAGCGGATCCAGCTGACCAGGGTCTGCAGCAGCACGCCAACGATCAGCACTCCAGTCGCGGTGTAGATGCCCGCAAACTTGTAGGTGACGAAGAAGGCTATGACCGGCAGGAGGTCTACTAGAAACTGCATGCTGGTAGGGTGTTCGGCTGGGACGGCCCTGGGCCGGGGCGGGTATCATAGCCAACTCGGCCGTCGCGCCCAATGACGGTTCGTAAAGGATCATGGCGCTGCTCCTATCAATACACCCGATGAGCCCACAGCCGCGGCTCATTCGCCAGGCGATAGCTGCCATCCGCGAAGGCAGTGTCGTCGCCTATCCGACTGACTCCTGCTATGCGCTCGGCTGCCTGATTGGCGACAAAGACGCGATGGAACGCATCCGGCGCATCCGCGATGCCGGCAAGGACCATAATTTCACGCTGGTGTGCAGGGACCTTTCGGAAATAGCCAAATACGCCCGCGTGGACAACATCCAGTACCGCACTTTGCGGACCTTCACGCCGGGGCCGTATACGTTCCTGCTGGAGGCGACCCGGGAGGTTCCAAAGCGCCTGCAGAACCCGAAACGGCGCACGATCGGGCTGCGGGTTCCCGACAACCCGATCGTGCGGTTGCTGCTGGCCGAGCTCGGCGAGCCGATCATGAGTTCCACGCTTCTTCTGCCGGGTGACGAGATGCCCATCACGGATCCCCACGAGGTCAAGGAGCGGCTCGGCCACGCAGTCGACCTGGTCATTGACGGCGGACAGGGCGGGTTTGAGCCCTCGAGCGTCGTGGATCTGACCGGTGCGGCGCCGGTCGTGGTCCGCCATGGCAAAGGCGACGTTTCAACTTTCGAGTGAACGCAGGGCAGGGCCGCTGCGTATAATCGCCGGCTCACAACGATTCAGGCTTGTAGTTACCTGCCAGGTTGATCAGGAATGTCTCGTAGTGCTATGAAAATAAAGCAATTATCTAGGCGATGAATCGCAAGGGACCACGTTGAGTTCACTAGTCACGACCCCCCGGCGCGTGTTGTCGGGTATGCGCCCGACCGGCGCGCTGCACCTTGGCAACTACCACGGGGCTCTCCGCAACTGGATCGAGCTGCAGTACGAGTACGACTGCTATTTCTTCGTCGCGGACTACCACGCTCTCACGACCGGCTATGAAGACACCAGCGACCTCGAGGCCAACTCCTGGCGCATCGTGATCGACTGGCTGGCGGCCGGCGTCAATCCTTCAGTGGCGACGCTGTTCATCCAGTCGAAGGTGCCCGAGCACGCGGAACTGCACCTGCTGCTGTCGATGATCACGCCGCTCGGCTGGCTGGAGCGCGTCCCGAGTTACAAGGACCAGCAGGAGCAGCTGAAGGAAAAGGACCTGGCGACCTACGGGTTCCTGGGCTACCCCCTGCTGCAAAGCGCCGACATCCTGCTGTATCGACCGATGTACATCCCGGTAGGCGAGGACCAGGTGGCGCATGTGGAGATCACGCGCGAAATCGCCCGGCGCTTCAACTTCATCTACGGCCGGGAGGCGGATTTCGAGGCCAAGGCCGAGCGCGCCGTGAAGAACCTCGGCGCGAAGAAGGCAGCGCTGTATCGCGACCTGCGCCGCGCATACCAGGAGCGTGGCGAGGAGCATTCGCTTGGCGAGGCCAGGGCGCTGCTCGAGGGTAATTCGCGCCTCACGCTCGCCGACAAGGAGCGCCTGCTTGGTTACCTCGAGGGCACCGGCAGGACGATCCTGCCGGAGCCCGAGGCGTTGCTTACTGCCACTCCCAAGGTGTCCGGGCTCGACGGCCGCAAGATGTCCAAGTCCTACGGCAACACCATCGGGCTCCGCGAGGACCCCGACGCGGTCGCAGCGAAGCTCCGGACCATGCAGACCGATCCTGCCCGGATGCGCCGCACCGACCCGGGTGATCCGGAGAAATGCCCGGTCTGGGATCTGCACAAGTTGTATTCGACGGAAGAGACCCGGCGCTGGGTGGATGAGGGTTGTCGCAGCGCGGGCATCGGCTGCATAGAGTGCAAGAAGCCGCTGATCGATCGCGTGGTCGAGGACGTCACGGCAATGCGGCAGCGAGGCAGGGAATTCGAGGAGAACCCGGACCTCGTGCGCGGCATCATCGCAGAGGGTTGTGAGAAGGCACGCGCCGTGGCGGGCCAGACGCTGGACGACGTGAAGCAGGCCATGGGCCTCGGCTACCGTTGAGGAACGCGCATGAGCAAGCCGGACCTTAGGCTGATCAAGGGCGGGCTGCCGAAAGCCTCGCTCGCGCCAGAGAACCACGAGCAGGCGGAAATGCCGTTTGCGGTGGTCGAGGGCGAGCCGCTTACCGTGATGCCGCGCGACCTCTACATCCCGCCGGACGCGTTGCAGGTCTTCCTCGAGGCCTTCGAAGGCCCGCTGGATCTGCTGCTCTACCTGATCCGCCGGCAGAACCTCGACATCCTCGACATCCCGCTGGCGGAGATCACACGCCAGTACATGAAGTACATCGAGGTAATGCGCGACCTGCAGTTCGAGCTCGCCGGCGAGTACATGCTGATGGCCGCGACTCTCGCGGAGATCAAGTCGCGCATGCTGTTGCCGCGCCCGCAGGGCGATGCTGACCAGGATGGCGACGACCCGCGCGCCGAGCTGGTTCGTCGCCTGCAGGAGTATGAGCGCTTCAAGCGCGCAGCCGAACGCATGGAAACGCTGCCGCGCGTCGATCGGGATACGTTCCCGGTGTCCGCGGAGCTGGTCGATCGCCGGGTCGTCAAGATCCTGCCGGTCGTCACGATGCAGGAAATGCTGGTCGCGCTGAAGGAAGTCATGTCGCGCGGCGAGATGTTCGCGCATCACCAGGTCCAGCGCGAACGCCTGTCAGTGCGGCAGCGCATGTCGGACGTGCTCGACGCGCTGCGCACGCAGTCGTTCGTCGAGTTCACGCAGCTTTTCCGGCCCGAAGAAGGCCGCATGGGCGTGACGGTCACGTTCTCGGCGATCCTCGAACTGCTGCGCGAAGGGTTGATCGACATCGTGCAGGCCGAGCAGTTCGCGCCGATACACGTGCGCGCCGGCGCGCCACGGCACGTGGCAATCGTCGCAGACAACGAACAGCCCGAGAGCGGAGACCGGACGGAACCATGAGCGACCACCCTCTTTGCAACGTCGTCGAGGCCGTGCTGATGGCAGCCGGTCGGCCGGTCACGATCGACCAGATGCTCGAATTGTTCGACGAACACGAGCGTCCAGCCGCCGCGGACCTGCGTGACGCGCTCGCCGACCTCGATCGCCGATTCGAGGGAACCGGCATCGAGATTCGCGAGGTGTCCAGCGGTTGGCGCGCGCAGGTGCGACAGCAGTATTCGGGAACCGTGTCGCGGCTGTGGCAGGAGCGCCCGAGCCGTTATTCGCGGGCGTTGCTCGAGACGCTGTCGCTGATCGCCTACCGGCAACCCATCACACGCGGCGAGATCGAGGACATACGCGGCGTCACGGTCGCCTCCACGATCATGCGCACCATCCAGGAGCGCGGCTGGATCCGGGTGGTCGGTCATCGCGAGGTTCCCGGCCACCCCGAGCTGCTCGGTACCACGCGTGAGTTCCTCGACTACTTCGGGCTGAAGAGCCTCGACGACCTGCCGACGCTCGCGCAGTTGCAGGACCTCGAGGACATCAACGAGCAGCTGGAGCTTCCCGGCGCGCCGGAACTGCCGGCGCTGTCTGCGGCGAACGCTGACTCGGTCGAGGCCGACCCGTTGGCGGATGTCGAACCCTCGCTCGATGGCGAGCAGTCGCCCGAGGTCGAGCCGCCGCCGGTCCAGGTGGAACTCCCGTCCGACGATCAATCGCCGCCCGGCAACCAATCACGCTAGCGCCGGCCCTTGGAAGAACGCCTGCACAAGCTTCTTGCTCGACACGGCATCGGTTCCCGCCGCCAGGCAGAGTCGTGGATTGCGGAAGGGCGCGTGCTGGTCAACGGCCGGCCCGCCGAGATCGGCCAGCAGGTCAAGGCGGGCGACCGTGTGGTGGTCGATGGCCGGGACGTCACGAAGCGCCTCGCGTTCGATCACGAGCTGCAGGTCATCCTGTATCACAAGCCAGAGGGCGAGATGCTGCGCAAGCAGGCGGGCGACGAGCGCGCGGGGGTCGAGGCCCGCCTGCCGACGCTGCGCGGCGGACGCTGGCTGCCGGTCAACGCCCTTGGATTCGGCGAGGACGGCCTGCTGATCATGGCCAGCGACGGCGCATTCGTCTCCGGCGTGACGCGACACGCACATGAAGTGCCAGTCGAGTACCGGGTGCGCGCGCTGCGACCGCGACAGGCCGAGGACTGGCCGAAGATGCCGAAGACCGTGAACGCGGACGGTATCACAGTGGATTTCTCGGCCGTGGAGCGCCTCGAGGGCGGCGCGACGAATGCGTGGTTCAAGGTCGCTGCGGAGCGCACGCTGCCGAAGGGTGCGATCCGCGCGCTGTTCGATTCAGCCGGACTCAAGGTCAGCCGTACCATGCTGGTGCAGTGGGGCCCGGTGGCGCTGCCTCGCGACCTGCCGCGCGGACGTTCGCGCGAACTCGACGGTCCGGAACTGGATGAGCTGGTCGCGATGTCGGGGATTGCGCGACCGTCGCGGCCGCCCGGCCGGCGTAGATCTACTGCGCGTCGAACCGGCGGCCGGTGACGCCGCGGCTTGCGGGTCCGAGCAGGTACAGGTAAGCCGGCATTGCCGCTGATGGGAGGGGCACGCTGCCGGCGTCTTCGCCGGGGTATGCCCTGGCGCGCATTGCCGTGCGGATCCTGCCCGGATTCAGGCTGTTGACCCGGATGCTGGTGAGCGTATCGGTTTCGTCGGCCAGCACCTGCATCAGTCCCTCGATCGCGAACTTGGAGGCGGCATACGCGCCCCAGTAGGCTCGCGCACGCTGCGAGACGCCGCTGGTGGTGAACACGATCGACGCGTCCTGCGAGAGTTTCAGCAGCGGCAGCAGCGCCTGCGTCAGGATAAAGGCCGCGTTGACGTTCACGTGCATGACTCGCATCCAGGTCACGACGTCCTGGTGCTCGATCGGCGCGACTTCGCCCAACTGGCCGGCAAGGTGTGCGAGTCCGTCGAGGTGGCCGAATTCACCACGCACGCCGTCCACCAGCGCGGAGTAGTGGCTCGCGTCGGCCCGCTCGAAGTCCAGCGGTGCAATGGACGGCCTCGGGCCACCAGCCGCCAGGATCGAGTCGTATACCGACTCGAGCTTCTTGACGTTGCGTCCCACCAGTACGACCCGGGCGCCGAACGCGGCACAGTTGCGCGCAAGTTCCGCGCCGATTCCGCCGCTGGCCCCGGTCACAAGTATCACGCGGTCCTGCAGTGCGCCGGGCACCGCGACGTAGTCCCGCGGCTCCCGGTCAGCCATCGGTGCTGTCTCCCTCGGCGGGGCGCGGCTCGCGGGCGAGCTTCTCGACGGGAAGGATTTCCTCGATCTCGCGCCCCGGTCGCAGGCCCAGTTCCGTGAACTTGCGGGCACCCGGCAGTACCTGCCGTTCCAGGGAGCCGACCGCGCTGTTGTACGCGTCGACGCTCTGGCCGAGCGAGCGGCCGATCCTGCCCATGTGCTCGCCGAATTTCGCGAGCCGGCGGTAAAGGTCCTCTGCGAGTTCCTGGATGCGCGCGGCGTTCTCCGCGAGCACGTTCTGCCGCCAGCCGTAGGCCACGGCCTTCAGCAGCGCGACGAAGCTGGTCGGCGTGGCGATGATGACGTGCTGGCGGATGGCATCCTCGAGCAGAGTCGGTACCTCGCTGATCGCGGCGCCGAGGAACTGGTCACCGGGAATGAACAGCACGACGAATTCCGGGCTCTTGTCGAACTGCGTCCAGTAGGCTTTCGATGCCAGCTGCCGGACTCGTTCGACCACCGCCTGCGCATGTCGCCGCAGCGCGATGGCGCGCTCGTCATCCGTGGCAGCCTCGACCGCCGACAGGTAGGCATCGAGTGGCGTCTTGACGTCCACGACCAGTTGCCGGCCATCCGGCATGTTGACGATCATGTCGGGTCGCAGCGCGCCATCCTCGCCCTGCACCGTGACCTGCTCGGAGAAGTCGCAGTGTTCGACCATCCCCGCGAGTTCCGCGAGACGTCGCAAAGTCATCTCGCCCCACTGGCCGCGCACCTCGGGCCGGCGCAGCGCAGTGACCAGGTTGCGCGTCTCGCGCTGCAGTGCCTGCTGGCCGAGCGCGACGCCCTCGATGGAACTGCGCAGCGAGCCGAAAGTCTCGGCACGCTCTTTCTCGATCCGGGCGATCTGCTGGCTGGTGCGCTCCAGCGCTTCGCGCACGGGCGCGAGCATGGATTCGACGGCCTTCTCGCGTTCCGAGAAGTTGCGTTTTGCGAGTTCCTGTTGCTGCCCCATCACCTGGCCGGCGAGTTGCAGGAACACTTCGCTGTTACCGCGCAGCGCGTCGCTGGCCACCGAGTCGAATCCAGTGCGCAGGCGCGCCAGTGCGAGATCGAGTGCCTGCTCTCGCTCACGGGCCAGGTCGGCCGCGGAGCGCACCTCGGCGCGCGAGGCAGCGAGTTCGAGTTCGATGGCGTGGGTCCTGCGGCGTGCGAGGAACCAGCCGGCGCCGAACGCCAGCACGACCGCCAGGACAAAGAGTGCGTAATACGCCGCGGTCACTGCAGGTCCCCGACGGCGTGCGCGAGCGTGGCATCCATCCACTCGAGCAGTTGCAGTGGCTCGTTGACCATGCCGGCCGGCTGCCACGATCGAGGGTCGTCCTCGGCGGAAATGTAGCCGTAGGCAGCGACCACGGTCGTCATTCCCGCTGCGCGCCCAGCCTGGATGTCTCTCTCCGCGTCGCCGGCGTACACACAGCGTCCCGGCTCAATACCGATGACGCGTGCCGCATGCAGCAGCGGCAGCGGGTGGGGCTTGCGTTCCGGCAGCGTGTCGCCGCTCACTACGCACGCGGCACGGCGATCGAGGTCCAGCGTCGCGAGCAGCGGGTCGGTGAGCCAGCCCGGCTTGTTGGTCACGATGCCCCACGGCAGGCCAAGGCGCTCGAGCTCGGTGAGCAGTGTCTCGGCGCCGGGGAACAGGCGTGTGTCATCGGCAAGGTTCAGCGAGTAGATATCGAGGAAACGCAGGCGAAGTCGTTCGTACTCGTCTCCGGTCGCCGCCGGGAATCCAAGCGAGACCAGCCGCGCAGATCCGTGCGAGACAATCGGCCGCATGACCGAAGCGGGCAGGGGGCCGAGGCCGTTTTCAGCCCGCAGCCGGTTCAGTGCCCCGCCCATGTCCGGCGCGGTGTCGAGCAGCGTCCCGTCGAGGTCGAGCAGCAGTGCGGAGTGGCTGCGTGTCACGCGCGGGCTCCAGCCGGCTGCGGCTTGCGGAAATGCACCAGGTAATTCACGCGCGCATCGCCGGTGATGCCCGCAGTGCGTGCGAACGGATCGTAATCGAGGCCCGCGACGTCCAGCAATTCGAGTCCTGCGGCCTTGCCCCAGCCCGCGAGTTCCGAGGGACGAATGAACTTGTCGTAGGTGTGTGTGCCGCGTGGCAGCAGTCGCAGCAGGTACTCTGCGCCGACTACTGCGTGCAGGTAGGCGCGTGGCGTGCGATTGATCGTGGAGACGAAGACCTGTCCGCCCGGGCGCACCAGCTCCGCGAGCGCCGCAACGACCGAGCGCGGGTCCGGCACGTGCTCGAGCATCTCCATGCAGGTTGCCAGGTCGTAGTCGCCAGCATGCTTTATTGCGTGTTGCTCGGCAGCCTCGAGCCTGTAGTCGACGGCCACGCCGGATTCCATTGCGTGCAGCCTGGCGACCTGCAGCAGCTCGGAAGCGAGGTCGAGGCCTGTCACACTGGCGCCGCTGGCGGCCATGGCCTCGGCCAGCAGTCCACCACCGCAGCCGACATCGACGATTCTCCGACCGGCAAGAGCGCCACTGCGTTCCACGTACCCGAGTCTCACGGGATTCAGGTCATGCAGCGGACGCATCTCGCCTGCCGGGTCCCACCAGCGGCTGGCCGTCGCCTGGAATCGCGCGATCTCTGCAGCGTCGACGTTGACAGGCTCATTCATCAGCGGCGGCCTCCGGGCTTGCGCCGTCCATTCTGACCCGCCAGGACTCGGCGCGCTCGAGCACGGCGGCTTCGTCGAGGTATACAAGCGCCCCGTCGGCGAGCAGCCGGCGTCCGGCCACCCATGTATCGGTCACCTGGCGCGACGAGGCGGCATAGATCACTGCGGCCACGACATCGCTGACCGGCCAGCTGCGCGGACTCCTGAGGTTCATGCAGCAGAGGTCAGCCCATTTCCCGGGGACCAGGCCGCCGGTCACCTCGCCCAGGCCCACGGCACGGGCACCCTCGAGCGTGGCCATTCGCAGCAGGTCCGAGGCGATGACGGCACCGGGTGTCGATGAAACGCCCGAGGCGAGCAGGCCAGCGGTACGGGCTTCGCCGAGTACGTCGAGATCGTCGTTCGAGGCCGCGTCCCCTGTGCCGAGCGATACCGGCACGCCCCGGCCGAGCAGGTCGGGCAGCGGGCAGACGCCAGCGCCGCGCTTGAGGTTCGACTCGGGGCAATGCACCACGCCTGCGCCGCAACCGGCCAGCATTTCAAGGTCGCTCGGCGTCAAATGCACCATGTGCACGGCGACCAGCTGGGGACTCGCGAGCCCGAGGCCCGCCATTCGTGCCAGCGGGCGCATGCCGAACTTGCCCTCGCTCTGCTCGATTTCCCATGCAGTCTCATGCAGGTGCAGCGCGACCGGCAGGTCCAGTTCGTCGGCCAGGCGCCGGACCCGCGCAAGTGTGGCGTCGCCGAGCGAATGCGGGGTGTCGGGCGCGAAGTGGGTGCTGAGCAGCGGGTCGCCGCGGTACTGGTCGCGGAGGTGCATGCCGCGATCGATGTGCTCGTCGGCGGTGGATGCCCACGCGGTCGCGGCTTCGCTCACCGGCAGGCCGATGCTGGCCCGAACGTGGCATTCGGCGGCAGTCTGTGCAACTACGTCCGGCCAGTAGTGCATGTCGGCGAAGCAGGTGACGCCGGCACGCAGCATCTCCGCGATCGCGAGCTCGGTGCCGTCACGCGCGTACTCGGGGCCGGACCAGCGCCGCTCGAGCGAGCGTACAGTGCCGGGCTGCCATGGTCCCGGGCGCTGGTTCTGCACGCGTCCACGCAGCAGCGTCGTCGCAGCGTGAGCGTGCGCATTGACGATGCCCGGCATCAGCACATGCGACGGCCGCTCGATTAATTCGCGCGCCTCATAGCGCTCGCGCGCCTCGGCTGCCGGCAGTACCGCGACGATCTGGCCGCCGCGGATGGCCACCGCATGGTCCTCGAGCACGCGCCCATCGGGCTCGACGGGAACGACCCAGCGTGCGGTGATCAGCGTATCGATGGGTTCCATTGCGGGCCGGAAAAAGGGCGGGGCGCGCAGTATACCGAGCCGCCCACGGGCAGGCCGCGCGCACGCCGCCGCTGCCGGTCGTGGCGGCCTCTTGTGGTATTATTCCGCGTCTTTGGACGGCATAAGCCGGCCGCCATCCACGACCGGAAACACATGGCCGAAATCGCCCGCGAACTCCTGCACGTCAGCCTAGAAGACGAGATGAAACAGTCGTACCTCGATTACGCGATGAGCGTGATCGTGGGGCGTGCGTTGCCTGACGTACGCGACGGCCTGAAGCCCGTCCATCGCCGCGTTCTCTACGCGATGCGCGAACTCGGCAACGAGTGGAACAAGTCCTACAAGAAGTCCGCGCGTGTCGTCGGCGACGTGATCGGCAAGTACCACCCGCACGGCGATACCGCGGTCTACGACACGATCGTGCGCATGGCGCAGCCGTTCTCCATGCGCTACCTGCTGGTGGACGGGCAGGGCAACTTCGGCTCGGTGGATGGCGACGCCCCGGCGGCGATGCGTTACACCGAGGTGCGCATGTCGCGCCTGGCCTCGGAGCTGCTGGCCGACATCGACAAGGAGACGGTGGACTTCGTCCCGAACTACGACGAGTCCGAGAGCGAGCCGTCGGTGCTGCCGACGCGCGTCCCGAACCTGCTCGTCAATGGATCCTCCGGCATTGCGGTCGGCATGGCGACCAACATACCGCCGCACAATCTCACCGAGGTGATCGACGCCTGCGTCGCGGTAATCGACAACCCGGAGATCACGATTCCGGAGCTGATGGAAATCGTGCCGGGTCCGGACTTCCCGACCGCCGGCATCATCAACGGCGCGCGCGAGATCTACTCCGCCTACACCACGGGCCGTGGACGCATCCAGGTTCGCGCGAAGACCGAGATCGAGGAGATCGACACGCACGGCCGCGAGGCCATCATCGTCACCGAGCTGCCGTACCAGGTGAACAAGGCGCGCCTGCTCGAGCGTATAGCGGACCTGGTTCGCGGCAAGCTGATCGAGGGCATCTCGGAGCTGCGCGACGAGTCCGACAAGGACGGCATGCGCGTGGTCATCGAGTTGAAGCGCGGCGAGATCGCGGACGTCGTGCTGAACAACCTCTACAAGCAGACGCCGATGGAGTCGGTGTTCGGCATCAACATGGTCGCCCTGCAGGACGGCCAGCCGAAGCTGCTGAACCTGAAGCAGTTCATCGAGGCGTTCCTGCGCCACCGGCGCGAAGTGGTGACCCGGCGGACGGTATTCGAACTCAGGAAGGCCCGGGATCGCGGCCACATCCTCGAAGGTCTCGCGATCGCGCTCGCCAACATCGACGAAGTGATCGCATTGATCAAGGCATCGCAGTCTCCCGCGGAGGCGAAAGCGGGCCTGATGGGGCGCACCTGGGGTCCCGGCGCCGTGCCGGAGATGCTGGCCCGTGCGGGCTCGATCCAGACACGGCCGGAAGGGCTGTCGAGCGAGTTCGGCCTGCAGTCGGGTGCCTACCGGCTGTCAGAAGTGCAGGCGCAGGCGATCCTGGACCTGCGGCTCCACCGGCTCACCGGGCTCGAGCAGGACAAGATCATTGCCGAGTTCGGCGAGTTGCTCGAGCTGATTCGCGACCTCTCCGACATCCTGGCGCGGCCGGAGCGCCTGCTCGCCGTGATCCGGGCGGAACTGCTCGAGATCCGCGAGCAGTATGGCGATGTGCGGCGCACACGCATCGACGTTGACGAGTCCGACCTGACGATCGAGGACCTGATCGCGCCGCAGGACGTGGTGGTGACGCTTTCGCACGGCGGCTACGCAAAGGCGCAACCGGTCAGCGAATACCGCGCCCAGGGTCGTGGCGGGCGCGGGAAGTCCGCGACGGCGGTCAAGGACGAGGACTTCGTCGACAGTCTCTTCATCGCCAACACGCACGACACGCTGCTGTGCTTCTCGAGCCGCGGACAGCTCTACTGGCTCAAGGTGTACCGCCTTCCCCAGGCGGGCCGGGGTTCGCGCGGCAAGCCGATCGTGAACCTGCTGCCGCTGCAGGCAGACGAGCGGATCACGGCCGTGCTGCCGATCCGCGAGTACGAGGAAGGCCGCTACGTGTTCATGGCCACGGCGTCCGGGACCGTGAAAAAGACGCCGCTCGTGGCGTTCTCCAGGCAGCGGGCTGCGGGGATCATCGCGGTCGGCCTCGACGAGGGCGATCGCCTGGTCGGCGTGGCGATCACGGACGGCACCCGCGACGTGATGCTATGCACGTCGAGCGGCAAGGCAATCCGCTTCGCCGAGGATGACGTCCGGCCCATGGGGCGGACGGCCGCGGGCGTGCGGGGCATCCGCTTGCCGCCCGGCGAGGAAGTGATCTCGCTGATCATTCCGGACCGCGACGGCCTGATCCTGACCGCGTCCGAAAACGGGTTCGGCAAGATCACTGCGGAAAGCGAATTTCCGATGCATCGACGCGGCGGACAGGGCGTCATCGCGATGCAGACCAGCGAGCGCAATGGGCGCCTGGTCGCCGCTACGCAGGTGGCCGTGACCAACGAACTGATGTTCATGAGTTCCAGCGGCACGCTGGTGCGCACCCGTGCCGAGGAGATCTCGGTACTCGGGCGCAATACCCAGGGCGTGCGACTGATCCGGCTCGACGAGGGCGAGCGCCTGATCGGCGTCGAGCCCGTGGAAGCGGAGAATGGCGACGACGCCGACGACGCCGACGACGCCGCGGACACCGGTGAAACGGGTGGGCCGCCGGAAAGTGGCGCTGTGGACGCAGGCAGCGGACGAACCGGGCCGCCGACCCTGAACTGAGCGCGCTGCCAGGCGCAGGGTGAACGCCGGGCCAACCGCGCTGCTACACTGCGCTGCAACATCGTTGCGGAGAATTGCCCCCCATGAGCCGCGTCTTCAATTTCAGCCCCGGGCCGGCCGCGTTGCCGGAAGAAGTCCTCGCGCAGTTGCGCGACGAGATGCTCGACTGGCATGGCCAGGGCATGTCGGTGATGGAAATGAGCCATCGAGGCAAGCCCTTCGGCAGCATCGCCCAGCAGGCCGAAGCCGACCTGCGTGAACTGCTGTCGATCCCGTCGGATTACAAGGTCCTGTTCCTGCAGGGCGGTGCGACTGCGCAGTTCGCCGCCATACCCTTCAATCTCACGCGGCCCGACTCGGTCGCCGACTACGTCAACACGGGAGCGTGGTCGAAAAAAGCCATCGGCGAGGCGAAACGCTACTGCAAGGTCAACGTTGCCGCCGACGCGGCGGCGGACAACTATTCGAGCATCCCGGATCGCGCCGGCTGGCGGCTGACCCCGGGTGCGGCGTACGTGCACTACACGCCGAACGAGACCATCGGCGGCGTGGAATTCCTCTCCGTGCCGGACGTAGGCGACGTGCCGCTCGTCGCGGACATGTCCTCGACCATCCTGTCGCGGCCGATAGACGTGAGTCGCTTCGGCGTGATCTATGCGGGTGCGCAGAAGAACATCGGCCCGGCCGGCCTGGCCGTGGTGATCGTGCGCGACGACCTGCTCGGTCGTGCGCGGCCCGACACGCCAACCGTATTCGACTGGACCGCCATGGCCGGTGACGGCTCGATGCTGAACACGCCGGCGTCTTACTCGTGGTACGTGGCCGGGGCGGTGTTCCAGTGGATCAAGCGCCAGGGCGGTCTCGAGGCAATGGCGCGCCTGAACAGCGCAAAAGCCGAACGCCTCTACGGAGTGATCGACGGATCGGGTTTCTACCGCAATCCGGTGCGGCCGGATTGCCGGTCATGGATGAACGTCCCGTTCGTGCTGCCGTCCGCGGACCTCGACAAGCCCTTCCTCGAGGGCGCCAGGGCGGAGGGCCTCGTGGCCCTGGCAGGGCATCGATCGGTCGGCGGAATGCGGGCCAGCATCTACAACGCCATGCCGATGGCGGGTGTCGAGGCACTTGTCGGGTACATGCAGGCCTTCCAGCAGAAGCACGGCTGAAAATCATTCATGGCTGAGGCCCCTTCATGTCATTCAAGATCCTAACGCTGAACAACATCTCGGTCCGCGGCCTGGAGCGCCTGCCGCGCGAGCGCTACGAGATTGCTTCGGAGATCGGCCACCCCGACGCCATCCTGCTTCGATCGGCGGACATGCACTCGATGGACATTCCGGCCAGCGTGATCGCGATCGCCCGGGCAGGGGCCGGAACGAACAACATCCCGGTCGCCAGCATGAGCGGTAGCGGCATCCCTGTGTTCAACGCGCCGGGCGCGAACGCCAACGCGGTCAAGGAACTGGTGCTGGCCGGGCTTTTCCTTGCGGCGCGGAACATCTGCCAGGGATGGGAATTCGTGCGCTCGCTCGAAGGCGACGACGACGCGATCGAGGCGGCGATCGAGAAGGGCAAGAAGAAGTTCGTGGGCCACGAGCTTCCGACCCGGTCGCTCGGCGTCGTCGGACTCGGCGCAATCGGCGTCGAGGTTGCGAACGCGGCGCTCGCCCTTGGGATGAAGGTGCGCGGGTACGACCCGCAGATCACAGTCCAGCGCGCATGGCAGTTGTCCTCCGGGGTCGAGCAGGCGCTCAGCCTCGACGACCTGTTTGCGCGCAGCGACATGATCAGCGTGCACGTGCCGCTGAACGATTCGACACGCGGCCTGGTGAACGAGGTGCGCATACAGCTCATGCGACGCGGCAGTGCGGTACTCAACTTCTCGCGCGCGCAGATCGTGGACGAGAGTGCCATCCTGGCCGGACTCGAGCAGGGGCAGGTGGCAACCTACATCTGCGACTTCCCGACACGTGCGATCAAGGACCACCCGCGCGTGGTCGCACTCCCCCACCTGGGCGCGTCCACCGGGGAAGCCGAGGAAAACTGCGCGATCATGGCGGCCGAGACCCTTCGCGACTACCTCGAAAACGGCAACGTCCGCAATTCAGTGAATTTCCCGGAGGTCGTGCTGCCCAGGGTCGGCGACAATCGCATCGCGGTCGCCAACCGGAACGTGCCGAACATGGTCGGGCAGATCTCGACTTGTCTCGCGGAGGCCAGGCTCAATATCGCCGACCTGCTGAACAAGTCGCGTGGCGACCTGGCCTACACGCTGATCGACACGGATTCTCCGATCCCCGCGGAGTTGCTCGAGCGCCTGCGCAGAATCGAAGGCGTGTTGCGGGCGAGGCTCGTCTGAGCATGGCGGCGCGCAAGGTGCCCAGGGCCGCCAGGCGATCCAGCAAGGCGGGCAAGCCCGCGGCGAGCAAACCCAAGACGGGCAACACGGCCGGGCCGGGGGCGCGGGCCACGGCTGCGCAGACGAAAAAGCCGGCTACCAGGATCCGAGGGGGGTCGAGCAAGGGCACGCCGCACACAGACCCGCCAGTAATCGGCGGCATACGGGAACTCATCGACTCTGTGGATGCGCAGATCCACGAACTGATCAGCAAGCGGGCGCTGCTCGCGCAGAAGGTCGGTATTTCAAAGCACGCCGCCGGGCACACGGTGGATTTCTACCGTCCCGAGCGCGAGGCGCAGGTGCTGCGCATGGCCATCGAGCGAAATCGCAAGGCTCGTGGTCCGCTGTCGGACGAGGAGATCGCGCGCCTGTTCCGCGAGATCATGTCGGCCTGCCTTGCCCAGCAGGACCCGTTGAAGGTCGCGTTCCTCGGGCCGGAGGGCACGTTCACGCAACAGGCGGTGCTTAAGCATTTCGGGCAGTCCGTGCGTGCGCTGCCGCTCACGTCCATCGAGGAAGTCTTCCGCGAGGTCGAGTCGGGCACCGCGGACTTCGGCGTGGTGCCTATAGAGAATTCCAGCGAAGGCACGGTCAACAACACGCTCGACATGTTCCTGACCTCGCCGCTCGGGGTGTGCGGCGAGGTGGAACTGCGCGTGCACCAGAACCTGATGGGTCGCATGACCTCGCTCGAGGACGTGCAGCGGATCTGCGCGCACCCGCAGGCGCTGGCACAGTGCCGGGGGTGGCTTGCCGAGCACCTGCAGGGGGTCGAACGCCTGCCGGTTGCCAGCAACGCGGAGGGCGCACGTCGGGCGCGGGACGAGGAGGGCACGGCTGCCATCGCAAGCGCTGCGGCCGCCGTCGTGTACGGCCTCAACATGCTGGTTCCCGAGATCGAGGACCGGGCGGACAACACGACTCGCTTCCTGGTCATCGGCAGCAAGGCATTCGAGCCGAGCGGCGCGGACAAGACCACGCTGCTGGTGTCTGCGGCCCACACCGACGCGCCGGGTGCGCTGTTCAGGCTGCTCGAGCCGCTTGCGCGCAGCAACGTGAGCCTGACGCGCATCGAGTCGCGTCCGTCGCGGCGGCGCAAGTGGGACTACGTCTTTTTCATCGACCTGGAAGGCCACGCGAAGCTCGAGCCGCTCGCCTCGGCGCTGGCCGAACTGAAGGCACGAACGTCGTTGTGCCGCGTGCTCGGTTCGTATCCGAAGGCCGTGCTCTGACGATGATCCGTTACAGGGTGGCGCCGTCCACCGGCATCGCAGGTGAGGCCAGGGTCCCGGGTGACAAGTCGATCTCGCACCGCGCGCTGATGCTCGGCGCGATTGCGTCGGGTACCACGCGCGTCAGCGGTTTCCTGGAGGGTGAGGATTGCCTTGCCACGATGCGCGCAGTGGCCGCACTCGGCGTGCAGGTCCGCCGCCCGGGGCCGGGCGAGGTCGTGATCGAAGGCGTGGGTCTCGATGGCTTCCGGGCGCCGTCCGCGCCACTGGACATGGGCAATGCCGGTACGGCGATGCGCCTCTTCATGGGCCTGCTGAGTTCACAGGCATTCGACTCGGTGCTGGTCGGTGACGAGTCGCTGATGCGCCGGCCGATGGAACGCGTCGCGACGCCACTTCGGGCGATGGGGGCGGCGATCCAGACCAGCGACGGGCGACCGCCGGTGC
Organism: uncultured Gammaproteobacteria bacterium; assembly: GCA_963793005.1. Taxonomy (GTDB): domain Bacteria; phylum Pseudomonadota; class Gammaproteobacteria; order Steroidobacterales; family Steroidobacteraceae; genus RPQJ01. Next base: position 475,649 of record CAWBYP010000002.1, on the reverse strand, counting down.
GAATCTCGGGTGGGACGCCACTGCATGGCATCCGCTACGAGATGCCGGTCGCGAGCGCGCAACTCAAGTCCGCGCTGCTGCTCGCCGGGCTGCGCGCCGCGGGCGACACTACCGTGATCGAACCCGCCGTAACGCGCGACCACTCCGAGCGCATGCTGCAGGCATTCGGATGCGAGGTGTCGTCGGTTGACGGCGTCGTGACACTCAGGCCGCCGGCGAGGCTCGAGGCCACGAACCTGGAAGTCCCGGGCGATTTCTCGTCCGCCGCGTTCTTCATCGTTGCCGCGTGCATCGGCGCCCACGCGCCGTTCGTGGTCCGGGGAGTCGGCGTGAACCCGACCCGGACCGGTCTGCTCGAGATGCTGGAACTGATGGGCGCGGACCTGCGCCTCCTGGACCGACGGACCTGCGGCGCGGAGCCGGTGGCCGACATCGAGATCCGCCCCGCGGTCCTGCGCGGCATCCGCGTGCCGGAGCGGCTGGTGCCGCTCTCCATTGACGAATTTCCTGCCTTCTTCATAGCGGCGGCCTGCGCGGAGGGAGAGACGCTGGTAACCGGCGCTGAGGAATTGCGGGTCAAGGAAAGTGACCGGATCGCCGTCATGGCGCGCGGCCTGGGCGTGCTCGGCATTCGCCACGAAGTGCTGCCGGGCGGGTTGCGCATCGAGGGCGGCGGATTCGGCGGCGGTGTCGTCGACAGCGGAGGGGACCATCGCGTCGCGATGTCCTTCGCGATTGCGAGCCTGCGCGCGTCAGCGCCGATCGAGATCCTCGACGTTGCCAATGTTGCGACCTCGTTCCCGGGATTTGCGACGCTTGGCCGGTCCGTCGGCCTCCGCATCGAAGAAATCGCCTGAGGCACGCCATGGACGTTCCAGTCATTGCGATCGACGGGCCGAGTGGATCGGGCAAGGGAACCGTTGCCCGGCTGCTGGCCAGCCGGCTCGGCTGGCACCTGCTCGACAGCGGCGCCCTCTACCGGCTGGTCGCGATGGCCGGCGGGGCCCGTGGGCTCGCCGCCGACGACGAAGCCGGATATGCGGCCATTGCCGGCACGCTGGACGCCCGGTTCGAGACCGACGCCGACGGCAATGAGCGGGTGCTGCTCGAGGGCGGCGACGTGACGCGAAATCTGCGCACCGAGTCGGCCGGTGCCGCGGCCTCGCGGGTCGCCGCGATGCCGTCGGTGCGTGCCGCCTTGCTTGGGCGCCAGCGGGATTTTGCAGCGCCTCCCGGCCTGGTCGCGGACGGCCGGGACATGGGCACGGTGGTTTTCACCGAAGCCCCGGTAAAGGTCTACCTAACGGCAAGTGCCGAGGAACGCGCGCTCAGGCGCTATAAGCAGTTGAAAGAAAAGGGACTTACTGCTAACCTCGCCGGCCTTTCCCAGGAGATCCTGGACAGGGATCGGCGTGATTCCACCCGGCCCGTGGCGCCACTGCGCCCGGCGCCGGATGCGGTCATCCTCGACTCGACCGGCATGCCGATCGATGCGGTGGTTGAACGGGTTCTCGCCGTCGCCAGAAGCCGGGTCCCTGTGGCCCTTTGATCGTACCGTCGCCCGAACGGATGCGGGCGTTTTGTCTTTAACCCCTGTGGGCATGATGCCAGCGGGAATACGGGTCGCGAGACCCCTGGAAGAGAACCTAAATGACCGAGAGTTTTGCCCAACTTTTTGAAGAGAGCCTGGCGAGTCAGCGAATTCGCCCGGGCCAGATCCTCACCGGCCGCGTGATCGAAATCGGTCCCGACAAGGTCGTGGTGAGTGCCGGCCTCAAGTCCGAAGCCGTGATCGACTTGAGCCAGTTCAAGAATGAGCGTGGAGAGATCGAGGTCAAGGTCGGCGACGACGTCGAAGTGGCCCTCGACAGCGTCGAGGACGGATCCGGCGAGACGCGCCTGTCGCGCGAGAAGGCCAAGCGGGCCCGCACCTGGGAGCGCCTCGAGACGGCGTTCGAGCAGGGCGAGGTCGTCACCGGCCTGATCAATGGCCGTGTGAAGGGCGGTTTCACCGTCGAGATCGATTTCGTGCGCGCCTTCCTGCCGGGCTCGCTCGTGGACGTGCGCCCGGTGCGCGACCCGAGCTACCTCGAGGGCAAGACGCTCGAGTTCAAGGTCATCAAGCTCGACCAGAAACGCAACAACGTCGTGGTCTCGCGCCGCGCCGTGGTCGAGCAGGAGTACAGCGCAGAGCGCAGTGAACTCCTCGACAAGCTGAACGAAGGCGCCGTGATCAAGGGTGTCGTCAAGAATCTCACCGATTACGGTGCGTTCGTTGACCTCGGTGGCATCGATGGCCTGCTGCACATCACCGACATGGCGTGGAAGCGCGTCAAGCACCCGTCGGAAGTGGTCAACGTCGGCGACGAGATCGACGTGCGCATCCTCAAGTTCGACCGCGAGCGCCAGCGGGTCAGCCTGGGCCTCAAGCAGCTCGGCGCCGATCCGTGGCAGGACATCGCACGCCGCTATCCGGCGCAGACGCGCCTGTTCGGCAAGGTCACGAACATCGCCGACTACGGCTGCTTCGTCGAGATCGAAGAAGGCGTCGAAGGCCTGGTGCACGTCTCCGAGATGGACTGGACGAACAAGAACGTCAACCCGTCCAAGGTCGTGCACACCGGCGAGGAAGTCGAGGTCATGGTGCTCGACATCGACGAGGAGCGCCGCCGCATCTCGCTCGGCGTGAAGCAGTGCAAGCCCAATCCGTGGCGTGAGTTCGGCGACAACTACAACCGTGGCGACCATGTCACGGGACAGATCCGCTCGATCACCGACTTCGGCCTGTTCATAGGGCTTCCCGGTGGTATCGACGGCCTGGTACACCTCTCCGACCTGTCCTGGGACGTACCGGGCGAGGAAGCGGTGCGCGGTTACCAGAAGGGCCAGGAGGTCGAGGCCATCGTGGTCGCGATCGACCCGGAGCGCGAGCGCATTTCGCTCAGCGTCAAGCAACTCGCGAAGGACCCGTTCTCGACCTGGATCGCGGAGCACCCGAAGGGCAGCATCGTCCGCGGGCTGGTACGTGAGGTCGACCCGAAGGGCGCCATCGTGGACCTTGGCGGCGGGATCGACGGCTACCTGCGTGCCTCGGAACTGTCGCGCGACCGTGTCGAGGATGCCCGTACGCTGATCAAGGTCGGTGACGAGGTCGAGGCCAAGTTCACTGCCGTGGATCGCAAGGTCCGCACGATCGCCCTGTCGATCAAGGCGAAGGACATGGCCGAGGAACAGGAGGCGATGGAGAGCTATCGCTCGGATTCCTCGACAGGCACGAGCCTCGGGGACCTGCTCAAGGAGCAGATCTCCGGACAGTAACAAGAGCCGGGCGTGGTCCTCCCGGCGGGTTGCCGCCGCGAGGACCAACGCATCGGACAGGCAGGGATCAAGCTGGGGAGTTTCAGAGTGGACGGCGAGCGCAGCATGACCAAGTCCGAGCTCATCGAGCTCATCGCCGCCAAGCAGAGCCACCTGCCGGCCAAGGACGTGGAACTCGCGGTCAAGCAGATCCTCGAGATCATGAGCGACGCGCTTGCCCAGGGACAGCGCATCGAGATCCGGGGCTTCGGCAGCTTCAGCCTGCATTTCCGGCCGCCGCGGCAGGGCCGCAATCCCAAGACCGGCGAGTCGGTCGCGCTTGCCGGGAAGTACGTGCCTCATTTCAAGCCGGGCAAGGACCTGCGCGAACGGGTCAACGAACCGGCGGTCGTCGAGGACGCGCCCGCGCCCGGCCAGTGACCGGCATGCGCCCCAGCGGGTGCTAGACTGCCGTCAGCCAATCATTCGTCCGTTTGAAAATGCTGCGGCGAATCGCCCTAACCATCGCCATTGTCCTGCTGGTCGTCCTGGCCGTGATCTTCACTGCCTTGAACCAGCAGCATTTCGCCGTGGACTTCGCGATGGTGCGCTTCGAGGTCTCCTCGGGGCTGGCATTGCTGATCGCGCTTTCAGCAGGCTTCCTCGGTGGTGCGCTGTGGCGCTCCAACTGGATCGCGCGGCTGCTGGCCGAGCGCGGACGCCTGCGCGAGGCATTGCGGCTGGCTGAGTCGCAGCGGCGGCCGCCGGAAGACGAACCACCGGGATCCGCCTGACCCCGTGAACACGTTCTGGATGGTGTTTACCGGGACCATCGCCACCGGCTGGGGCGCGACGGCCGCCTATGCCGAGTACCGTCGGCGCCGGCGCGCGCGGCGGCGCGAACGGTATCTCGAAGGCGTTCGCTACCTGCTCGACGACAAGCCCGATCGCGCACTCGAGGTATTCCTCGGGTTGGCGGCGAGCGACGACGAGACCATCGATACGCACTTCGCACTGGGCAGTCTCTACCGGCGACGCGGCGAGGTCGATCTCGCGATCCGGGTCCACGAGCACATAGTTGGCCGCGCGGGCCTTGACCCGCGCCATCGAAACGCTGCGCTGGTGGAACTGGCGCGCGACTACTTCCGGGCCGGACTCTACGACCGCGCGGAGAAGATTTTCCTGCAGCTCGCCGAGGACGGCATCGAGTCTGCCGTGGCGCTCACCCACCTGGTGCGCATCAACGAACTGCAGCACGACTGGGCTCAGGCCGCGGCCATGCACGAACGACTGCGCGCCGTCGGCGTGCCCGGCCAGCCGGGGGCGGCGGCGCACCACTGGTGCGAACTCGCGGAGTCGGCCATCGGTCAGCGCGACCTGGACCTGGCGCGTGAGCACCTGCGCACGGCGAGGCAACAGCAGAAGGATTCAGGCCGGGTTTCAATCCTGCGTGGCGACGTCGCACGCATGCAGGGCGATCCTGCTCTCGCGGTCCAGCTCTACCGACGGGTGGTGCGGCTGGACTTCCACCTGCTGCCGCTGGTGCTGCCGCGTCTCGCCGAAGCCGCACGCCAGGCGGGCGATACGGAAATGTTCGACGAGTCGTTGCGCGAACTGATGCGCAACGGTGTCGGCAATCGCTCCGAGATCGCCTACGCAGCCATCGTGAGCGGCTACTACGACAATCCAGTGATCCTGGAGTGCGTGAAGGAACTGCTCGCAACCGACAGCGACCTGCGCGACCTGTCCTGTGCGTTGCTGGCGCCGGGCGTCGAGCCCGGCCCGGCCCAGCTGCTATCGGTGGCTGCTGCCCTTCGCAACGTGGTGTTGCGCCACGCGCGCTACCGGTGCAGCGTCTGCGGCATCGACAGCTCGACGTTCCTCTGGCAGTGCCCGGGCTGCAAGTCATGGGACACCCAGCGCGCGATTGCCGCACTCGAGTTCCTGCCGAAGGCGGCTCGCCCGGGCTCCCCCCCGGACTGAACGCATTTCTGCGCGAACCCGCCAGCATCTCGGCGCGCGAAACCGCCTGCCTTCGGCTACGTTTGCATCGACCGCACCCATTCCGGGTCTGCGGGTAGTCGAAGCCAAGGAGGCAGTCATGAAACAGGGATACCGGACAGCGGTCCGGGCGCTTATCGCGAGCCTGGTGCCGATGGTCGCATGGAGCGGACCAGTCAACATCAATTCGGCAGACGCAGGCACGCTCGCCCGCGAACTCGACGGCGTCGGGCCTGCCAAGGCGCAGGCCATCGTCGAGTACCGGCAGAAGAACGGGCCGTTCAAGAGCCCCGAAGACCTGCTCAAGGTACAGGGCATCGGTGAGAAGGTATTTGACCTGAACCGCGAAAACATCCGGGTCGGGTCGGCGGCGCAGCCGGCGCCACCGCAGAAAGCAGCGGCCAGCAAGTCCGCAGGCGGTTCCTGACGAGCCTTGACACGGTGGCCGGCGCCTGTCCAGGACCGGCCACCGTGCTGCGCCACGTGGAGCCTGGGTCGCGATCCGCTATGATTCGCAAGCGTCGCAGTGAATCATCAGGAAACGCGCATGGTACGAATCAGGACGGCTGTATTTCCAGTCGCCGGTCGCGGAACACGATTCCTGCCGGCCACCAAGGCCAGCCCGAAGGAAATGCTGCCGATCGTGGACAAGCCGCTGATCCAGTACGCGGCCGAGGAGGCGCTCTCGGCCGGCGCCGAGAAGCTGGTATTCATCACGGGGTCCGGCAAGCGCGCGATCGAGGACCACTTCGACACGGACCAGGAGCTCGAGAGGGAACTCGAGGCGCAGGGCAAGCAGGACCTGCTCGACGCGGTACGCGGCATCGTGCCGTCCTACGCGAGCTGCATCTACATCCGCCAGCCAGCGCCGCTGGGGCTCGGACATGCCGTGCTCTGCTCCCGTCCAGCCGTGGGCAACGAGCCGTTCTTCGTTCACCTGGCCGACGACCTGATCGACGCAGCGGAGCCATGCCTGGGGCAGATGGCGAAGGCCCTGGGCGGGCGGCCGGCGAGCGTGCTCGGGGTCGAGACGATTGAGCGTGACCAGACGGAAAAATACGGCATCGTTGCCACGACGCCGGTCGAGGGCCGCTTGTCCCGGGTCGAGCGTATCGTGGAGAAGCCGAAGCCGGAGGATGCGCCATCCACGCTCGCGGTAGTGGGACGTTACCTGCTGACGCCCGCGATCTACAATAAGCTCGAGACCACGGGCCGTGGCGCCGGCGGTGAAATACAGCTCACCGACGGCATCGCGGCGCTGATTGCCGACGAGCCGGTCTACGCGTACGCGTTCCAGGGCCGCCGCTACGACTGCGGCTCGAAGCTCGGTTACCTGGAGGCGACGGTCGAACTCGCGCTGATGCACCCCGGTGTCGGCGAGCGATTCGCCGAATATCTCGACAGGCTGGCAGTCCGCCGTCGTCCCGGCTGAATAGTCTCATTCGAACAGGAAATTTTCCGGAGAAATCATGTCGCGCAACCATGACCTGCAGAAGCGTCGTGACACTGCATTCGCGCGCGGACTGGGCAACCAGCTTCCCGTCTACATCGAGCGCGCGCGCAACGCGGAAATGTGGGACGTGGATGGAAAGCGATACATCGACTTCGCCGCGGGCATTGCCGTGCTCAACACCGGTCACCTGCACCCGAAGGTGCAGGCCGCGGTAGCGAAGCAGCTCGATGCGTTCAGTCATACCTGCCTGATGATCACGCCCTACGAAACCGCGGTCGCGCTGGCTGAAAAACTGATCCACCTGACACCGGGGCCTTCGCCGAAAAAGGCAATCTTCGTGACTACCGGTGCGGAAGCGGTCGAGAACTGCATCAAGATAGCCCGCGCGCACACCCGCCGCTCGGGGGTGATCGCTTTCGGCGGTGGGTTCCACGGGCGCACGTTCATGGCGATGGCGCTCACCGGCAAGGTCACGCCGTACAAGGCCGGGTTCGGGCCGTTTCCGGCCGAGGTCTATCACGCGCCGTTTCCGATCGCTTACCACGGGGTGAGTGTCGAGGACAGCCTCGCGGCGCTCGAGCACATCTTCAAGAACGACATCGAGCCCGCGCGGGTCGCTGCGATCATCATCGAACCCGTGATGGGCGAAGGCGGCTTCTACATTGCGCCGCCGGAGTTCCTCAAGGCACTGCGCAGGCTCTGCGACCAGCACGGGATCGTGCTGGTGATCGACGAGATCCAGACTGGCTTTGCGCGCACCGGCCGCATGTTCGCGATCGAGCATGCCGGCGTGGAACCCGACCTGATGACCATGGCCAAGAGCCTGGCCGGGGGATTTCCGCTGGCGGCGGTCGTCGGCAAGGCCGAGATCATGGATGCCCCGGGCCCGGGCGGGCTTGGCGGCACCTACGCGGGCTCACCGATAGCCTGTGCTGCCGGTCTCGCAGTGCTCGAGGTGATCGAGGAGGAAAAACTCTGCGAGCGGGCCGTGGCCATCGGCAATCTCATGGCCGGTGCACTGCGCGACCTGGCGCGCGAGATCCCGGCGATCGGCGAAGTGCGAAACCTCGGCGCGATGGTGGCGATGGAACTGGTCAGGAACCGCGATCCGCACTCGCCCGATGCCGAACTGGCCAAGGCATTGACGAAGCGCGCAGCGGAGAAAGGACTGGTACTGCTATCCTGCGGCATCTACGGAAACGTGATCCGCCTGCTGGTACCGTTGACCGCGTCGCATGAGATCGTGAGTGAGGGCATGGGCATCCTGTCTGAATCGTTGCGTGAACTTGCGGGGCCTGCTGTCAAGACAGCTGCAAACGCATGATGGGCATAGGCACCCCCACGATGTGGGGCATCTTCGTCGCGTTCGTACTCGTGGCGCTGGTCGTCGATTTCGTGGCGATGCGCGGCCAGGGCGCGCATCGGGTCGGCATTCGCGAGGCGGCGATCTGGTCGATCATCTGGGTGCTGGTCTCGTTCGTGTTCGTCGCCTGGCTGTGGTGGAGGCTGCGCGACGCTCAGGGCCCGGAGTTCGCCAACACCAAGGCGCTCGAGTTCGTCACCGGCTACCTGGTCGAGAAGGCGCTTGCAGTCGACAACATCTTCGTATTCCTGATGGTGTTCACCTATTTCGGGATACCCGCCGAGTACCAGAAACGTGTCCTGATGATCGGCATCCTGGGGGCGATCGCGCTGCGGGCCGTTCTGATCCTGGTGGGGGCATGGCTGCTGCAGCACTTCCACTGGCTGCTGTATGTGTTCGGCGCGTTCCTGCTGCTGACCGGCATCAAGATGTGGTGGGCCGCTGGGCAGGAGCCCGACCTGGCCGGCAACCCGGTGCTGAAGTGGATCCACAGGCGACTGAAGATCTCGCCGACCCTGGACGGCGAGAAATTTTTCACGGTGCATGAAGGCGTCCGGATGGCGACGCCGCTGTTCGTGGTGATCGTGATGATCGGCGTCGTGGACGTCATCTTCGCCGTCGACTCGATTCCGGCGATATTCGCCATCACGCTCGACCCGTTCATCGTTCTCACCTCGAACGTGTTCGCGATCCTCGGCCTGCGTGCGCTGTACTTCCTGCTCGCCAACATGCACGAGAAGTTCCACCTGCTCTCGTACGGCCTCGCGCTGATCCTTGGGGTCATCGGCACCAAGATGCTGATGATTGACATCTACAAGATCCCGGTCGGCTGGTCGCTCGCCGCGACGGCACTGATCCTGGTGTCGACGATGGTGCTTTCGGTGCTGATTCCGGCCCGCACTGAGCCCAGGCGGCCCGGCACGAGCAGCCTGGCAAGCGCGCCAGCGGCGAAACTCCAGTCCGCGCCCGAGGCCAGGGAAGAGAACAAGGCTTGACCGCCCGTTCCGGAGCGGTCGGGCCGGCGGCGCGCGTGAATTGGCTCCGACACCTGGATTCGAACCAGGGACCCGCTGATTAACAGTCAGCTGCTCTACCGCTGAGCTATGTCGGAACTGGAGGGCGCGGAATTCTCCGGATTGAGGGTGCTTTAGTCAAGGAAGCCGGTCAAGCGTCGCGCAGGACCGCGCCCATCCGCTCGAGTGCCTTCTCGAGCGTCTCCATGCTGACGGCGAACGAGAACCGGATGTGTCCCGGCGCGCCGAATCCGGTGCCCGGGACCCCGGCGACGCCGGCCTTGTCCAACAGCAGTTCGGCGAATTCGTGGTCATCGGCCAGGCCACGGCTCGCGATTGCCTGCGAGACATCGCAAAACGCGTAGAACGTTCCCGCGGCGGGCAGCACCCGGACGCCCGGCAGGGCATTGAGGCCCGCATTGAAGAAATCGTGCCGGGCCTTGAAGTGCCGGTTCATCTCGGCGACACAGGCCTGGTCGCCGTTCAGCGCCGCCACCGCGGCCTTCTGCGCGATCGAGGACGGGTTCGAGGTGCTCTGGCTCTGGATCGTGGACATCGCCTCGACGATCGCCGCCGGCCCGCCACAGTAGCCGATGCGCCAGCCGGTCATCGCATAGCTCTTCGACACGCCGTTGATCGTGATGGTGCGGTCGTAGAGGTCGGGGCAGGCCGTGAGGAAACTGGCAAACGGCTCCTTCGCCCAGTAGATGTGCTCGTACATGTCGTCGGTGGCGACCAGCACGTCCTGGTGCCGGCGCAGCACGGCACCGAGCGCGTGCAGTTCGGCGCTGGTGTAGGCCGCGCCGGTCGGGTTCGACGGGCTGTTCAGCATGAAGAGCCTGGACTTCGGCGTGATCGCCGCCTCGAGCTGCGCCGGCGTGATCTTGTAGCCCTGTTCGGGGCCCGCGTATGGAGTGACCGGTGTGCCTTCGGCGAGCAACGCCATGTCGGGATACGAGACCCAGTAGGGCGCAGGAATGATCACCTCGTCGCCCGGGTCGATCACCGACATGAACAGGTTGTAGATCGTCTGCTTCGCGCCGGTGGAAACCAGGATCTGCGGTCGCGCGTACTCGATGCCGTTGTCACGCCTGAACTTGGCGATGATGGCGTCCTTGAGGTCGGGTATTCCCTCGACCGCGGTGTAGCGCGTAAAGCCCTTGCGTATTGCCTCGACGCCCGCATCGGCGACGTGCACCGGCGTGTCGAAGTCCGGTTCGCCGACGCCAAGGCCGATGATGTCGCGGCCTTCGGCCTTGAGCCTGGCGACGCGGCCGGTGAGTGCGACGGTGGGCGAGGGTTTGACGCGCTTCAAGCGCTCTGCGAGGACCAGTGTCAATTGAGTCTTCCGGGAGGGGCGGGAGGGGGGCTGGTATTTTAGGGTAATCTGCCGCTCCCCCCAAACGCGGCTTTTCCCGCGGGACCCATGGAAGAAAGACCCTTTCGACTGCGCTCGAACTACCAGCCGGCTGGCGACCAGCCGCAGGCCATCGAAAAGCTGATCGACGGCCTGCAGGACGGACTTGCGCACCAGACACTGCTCGGCGTCACGGGCTCGGGCAAGACCTTTACGATCGCGAACGTGATCCAGCGCCTGCAGCGGCCGACGCTGGTGATGGCGCACAACAAGACCCTCGCTGCCCAGCTGTACGGCGAGTTCCGGGAGTACTTCCCGGACAACGCGGTCGAGTACTTCGTGAGCTACTACGACTACTACCAGCCCGAGGCCTACGTCCCTTCGTCGGACACCTTCATCGAGAAGGACGCCTCGGTCAACGCGCACATCGAACAGATGCGGCTCTCGGCCACCAAGGCGCTGCTCGAGCGGCACGACTCCATCATCGTTGCGACGGTGTCCTCGATCTACGGTCTAGGCGATCCGCAGGCGTACTTCGCCATGGTGCTGCACCTGGTGCGCGGCGAGCGCATGGACCAGCGCAAGCTGCTGCGGCGCCTGGCCGACATGCAGTACACGCGCAACGAGCTGGACCTCTCGGCCGGCACCTACCGGGTGCGCGGCGACGTGATCGACATATTCCCGGCCGAGTCAGGGCGCGAGGCGGCGCGTGTCGAGTTGTTCGACGAGGAAATCGAGGCGCTCTCGTGGTTCGACCCGCTCACCGGCGAGGTGCTGCGCAAGGTGCCGCGGCTCACCGTGTACCCATCGTCCCACTACGTCACGCCCAAGGAGCGGGTGGACGGTGCGATCGCCGAGATCCGCGAGGAAATGCGCGCGCGGCTGATCGAGCTGCGTGGGCTCGACAAGCTGGTCGAGGCGCAGCGCCTGGAACAGCGCTGCACGTTCGACCTCGAGATGATGATGGAGATGGGCTACTGCTCCGGCATCGAGAACTATTCGCGATACCTCTCTGGCCGGGCCCCGGGCGAGCCGCCGCCCTGCCTGTTCGACTACCTGCCGAAGGATGCGCTGCTGGTGGTGGACGAGAGCCACGTGACCATCCCGCAGATCGGCGGCATGTACCGCGGCGACCGCTCGCGGAAGGAAACACTGGTCGAATACGGCTTTCGCCTGCCGTCGGCGCTCGACAACCGGCCATTGCGGTTCGACGAGTGGGAGGAGATGGCGCCGCAGATGATTTTCGTCTCGGCGACGCCGGGACCCTACGAGGCGCACAAGTCAGGCGCGGTGATCGAGCAGGTGGTGCGCCCGACAGGCCTGGTAGACCCCGAGGTCGAGGTAAGACCGGTGCGCACGCAGGTCGACGACGTGCTCTCCGAGATCCACCACTGCGTGGCGCGCGACGAACGCGTGCTCATCACGACGCTGACCAAGCGCATGGCTGAGGACCTGACCGAGTACCTCGATGAACACGGCGTGCGCGTGCGTTACCTGCACTCCGACATCGAGACCGTCGAGCGCGTGGAAATCATCCGTGACCTGAGGCTCGGCAAGTTCGACGTGCTGGTCGGCATCAACCTGCTGCGCGAGGGCCTGGACATGCCGGAGGTGTCGCTGGTCGCGATCCTCGACGCCGACAAGGAGGGCTTCCTGCGCTCCGAGAGGTCGCTGATACAGACCATGGGCCGGGCGGCCCGCAACGAGAATGGCAAGGCCATCCTCTATGCGGACAGGATCACTGGTTCGATCGAGCGGGCAATGGCCGAGACGCAGCGCCGGCGCGCGAGGCAGCTCGAGTACAACGAGCAGCATGGCATCACGCCACGCACCATCCGCAAGGCGGTTGGCGACGTCATGGAAGGCGCGCGCACGAGCGGGGCGACCGGTGGCCGCACCGGCCGGGCAACCGACGACGCCACGCCGCTGGCGCCCGAGCAGGCGATCAGGAAGATCAAGAAGCTCGAGGCGGCGATGTACAAGCACGCCCGCAACCTGGAGTTCGAGGAGGCCGCGCTGGTCCGCGACCAAATCGAGCGGCTGCGGCAGATGTCCTTCGGCGCGACCGGTCAGTTGGCAGGGTAGGCCGGACATAGGTGCCAGGCACCGAATTAACTATTTCGGTGCCTGGCACCTATTTTCCTCGCGGAAAAAGGAGAATGTCCCCTCCGAGAGTGTCCCCATTTGCCTCGCCGCTGGCCCCTCAGGTATCCTTCGCGGCTCGTTTGAGGGCGCATAGCTCAGCGGTAGAGCACTACCTTGACATGGTAGGGGTCCGTGGTTCGATCCCACGTGCGCCCACCAGACCCTGTCCTGCCAAGGATCCGAACATGCCCGTCATCACCCTGCCAGACGGCAGCCAACGAACCTACGCCGAGCCGGTCACGGTGGCGCAGGTCGCGGCCGACATCGGCCCAGGGCTCGCGAAGGCGGCGCTGGCGGGGAAGGTCGACGGCAGCCTGGTCGATACCTCGTTCCTGATCGAAGGCGACGCGACTCTCGCCATCGTCACGGGCAAGGATCCCGAGGGCCTGGAGGTCATCCGCCACTCGACCGCGCACCTGCTCGCGCAGGCCGTGCAGGCGGTCTATCCGGACGCCCAGGTCACCATCGGGCCAGTGATCGACAACGGCTTCTACTACGACTTCGCGTTCAGTCGGCCGTTCACGCCCGATGACCTCGAGAAGTTCGAAGCGAAGATGCACGAACTGGTGAAGGCCGACCTCAAGGTCGAGCGCCGGGTGATGCCGCGCGACGTGGCCGTCGAGACGTTCAAGAAGCTCGGCGAGCACTACAAGGCGGAAATCATCGCCAGCATCCCGGCCAACGAGGACATCAGCCTCTACGGGCAGGGCGACTGGTTCGACCTGTGCCGCGGGCCCCATGTGCCGGGCACCGGCAAGCTCGGCGCGTTCAAGCTGATGAAGGTCGCCGGCGCCTACTGGCGTGGTGACTCGAACAACGAGATGCTCCAGCGCATCTACGGCACGGCCTGGGGCAGCGAAAAAGACCTGAAGGCCTACCTGACCCGCCTCGAGGAAGCCGAGAAGCGTGACCACCGTCGCGTCGGCCGCGAGCTCGGGTTGTTCCACACGCAGGAAGAAGCGGTCGGCAGCGTGTTCTGGCACCCGAAGGGCTGGACGCTGTGGTGCACGATCGAGCAGTACATGCGCGAGCGCCTTGCGGAAGCAGGCTATGTCGAGGTCCGCACCCCGCAGCTCGTCGACCGGGGGCTCTGGGAGAAATCAGGCCACTGGGAAAACTACGCGCCACACATGTTCATTGCGGAATCCGAAGGGCGCACGCTCGCGGTGAAGCCCATGAACTGCCCCTGCCACATCCAGATCTACAAGGTGGGCACCAAGTCTTACCGCGACCTGCCGCTGCGCATGGCCGAGTTCGGCGCCTGCCACCGCAACGAGCCATCGGGCGCGCTGCACGGGATCATGCGGGTGCGCGCCTTCACGCAGGACGACGCGCACATCTTCTGCACGCCGGAGCAGGTCAATGTCGAGACGGCGAGGTTCGTCGGCTTGCTGAAGAGCGTCTACTCGGATTTCGGATTCGACGAAGTCGAGATCAAGTTCTCGGACCGGCCGCCGCAGCGGGCCGGGTCGGACGAAACCTGGGACATGGCGGAGAAGGCGCTGACGGACGCCTGCGCTGCCGCGGGCCTCGAGTACACGCTGAACCCCGGCGAGGGCGCCTTCTACGGGCCAAAGCTCGAGTTCGTGCTGCGTGACGCCATCGGCCGGGACTGGCAGTGCGGGACGTTCCAGCTCGACCCGATCCTGCCGGTGCTGCTGGGCGCCGAGTACATCGGCGAGGACGGGGCGGCACATACCCCCCTGATGCTGCACCGGGCCGTGCTCGGGTCGATGGAGCGGTTCATCGGCATTCTGATCGAGCACCATGCCGGGCGATTCCCGACCTGGCTGGCCCCGGTCCAGGCCGTGGTGATGAATATCACCGACGGGCAGGCTGAATATTGCCGGAAAGCCGCTGAATTCCTGAAAAATCAGGGGCTTCGGGTCGAATTGGATTTGCGAAACGAGAAAGTCGGCTTTAAAATCCGCGAGCACACCCTGCAGCGGGTCCCGTACCTGCTGGTCGCGGGCGACCGCGAGTCGGGTTCGAGTACGTTGGCCGTGCGCACGCGCAACGGCAAGGACCTCGGGGCGATGTCACTGGAGACGATCGCCGCGAAACTTGCCGATGAGATCGCGAGCCGCGGCCGAAATATTTTGGAGGTATGAAGTATCGCTGCCCCAACGACCAAGCGCGCCCGGCGCAACGACGAGATCACGGCCCCGCAGCTTCGCATCATCGGCGAAGACGGTGAGCAGGTCGGCGTGATGAGCCGGTACGACGCGCTGCAGCTCGCTGCCTCGCAGGAACTCGACCTGGTGGAGGTTTCGCCGACCGCGGAGCCGCCGGTATGCCGGATCGTCGATTACGGGAAATTCGTGTTCGAACAGAACAAGAAGACCCACGCTGCGAAGAAGAAGCAGCGGCAGATCCAGGTCAAGGAAGTGAAGTTTCGTCCCGGAACCGATGAAGGCGATTACAAGATCAAGCTCAGGAATCTGATTCGCTTTTTCGAGGAAGGTGACAAGGCCAAGGTAACCCTGAGGTTCCGTGGTCGTGAGATGGCCCACACCGACATCGGACGCCAGGTCCTGATCCGGTTGCAGAACGACCTCGCGGACTACGCGGTGGTCGAACAGCACCCGCTGATGGAAGGCCGGCAGATGGTGATGATGATGGGGCCGAAAAAGAAGTAAGGCCGGAGCAATCCGTCCTTCGCCCTCGATCCGCGGGTTCGCCTGCGGTGAAACGGGCCATACAAACAGGAGTAGACATGCCCAAGTTGAAGACCAACAAGGGGGCGGCCAAGCGTTTTCGCAAAACGGCGAAAGGCTACAAGCGCGGCCAGTCCCAGAAACGACACATTCTCACCAAGAAGACGAGCAAGCGTAAGCGCAACCTGCGCGGCACCACCATGGTTGCCAAGCAGGACGCCGGCCGGCTCGACAAGCTTCTTCCTAATCTCTAAGAGGTGACCCATGGCTAGAGTAAAGCGTGGCGTCATCGCTGGACGCCGACACAAGAAGGTCCTCGCCAAGGCGAAGGGCTACTACAACGCACGCCGCAAGGTATATCGGACGGCGAAGCAGGCGGTCATCAAGGCCGGCCAGTACGCCTACCGCGACCGTCGCGCCAAGAAGCGCGACATGCGTGCGCTGTGGATCACGCGCATCAACGCGGCTGCCCGCGGGTTCGACCTGTCCTACAGCCGCCTGATGGCGGGCCTGAAGGCGGCCGGCTTCGAGGTCGACCGCAAGATGCTCGCGGACCTAGCGGTCCACGACATCGACGCGTTCGGCAAGCTTGCCGAGCAGGCCAAGGCGAGCCTGGAAGCCTGACCGGCCGGGGACTGCCGGGGACTGTCCCTGCAAGGGACAGTCCCCGGTGCAAAGAAGGGGACAGTCCCCTTCGGGGACAGTCCCCAGGGACTACCAGGGGACAGTCCCCAATGGTTGACACATGACTGACGAGTCCAGCAACGACCTCGAGACACTTGCCGCAAGGGCCCGCGAGTCCGTAGACGCCTGCACGAGTCTGGCCGCCATCGAGGAACTGAAGGTCGAGTTCTTCGGCAAGAAAGGCGCGATCACTGCACTGCTGAAGACGCTGGGCTCGCTCGCACCCGATGCTCGCCGCGAGGCGGGCGCGCGCATCAACGCGGTGCGCGACGAGATCGGTGCGCTGGTTGCCGCGCGCCAGGCCGAGCTCGATCGCGAGGAGCTCGAGCGCCGGCTCGCAGCGGGCCGCGTGGACGTGACACAGCCGGGTCGCGGCCAGCAACCGGGCGGCCTGCACCCGATCACCCGCGTGCGGCGCCGCATCGAGTCGCTGTTCCGCAATGCCGGATTCAGCGTCGAGGAAGGTCCCGAGGTCGAGGACGACTGGCACAATTTCGAGGCGCTCAACATCCCCGCGAACCACCCGGCGCGGGCGATGCACGACACTTTCTATTTCCCGGACGGACGCCTGCTGCGCACCCACACCTCGCCGGTGCAGGTCCGCGCGATGCTGCGCGACAAGCCGCCGCTGCGGATGATCATGCCCGGGCGTGTCTATCGCTGCGACTCGGACATGACCCACACGCCGATGTTCCACCAGGTGGAAGGGCTGGTGGTGGACGAGGGCGTGAGCTTCGCGCACCTGAAGTCGGTGCTGCACCATTTCGTCGAGCGTTTCTTCGAGCGCAGGCTCGGCATCCGCTTCCGTCCGTCGTATTTCCCGTTCACCGAGCCCTCGGCCGAGGTGGACATCGAGTGCGTGTTCTGCAGCGGCAAGGGTTGCCGCGTGTGCAAGGGCACGGGCTGGCTCGAGGTGGCGGGCTGCGGCATGGTGCACCCCAACGTGCTCCGCAATGTCGGCATCGACCCGGAGCGTTACACCGGCTACGCGTTCGGCATGGGCATCGAGCGCCTGGCCATGCTGCGCTACAACGTGAACGACATCCGCATGTATTTCGACAACGACCTGCGCTTCCTGCGCCAGTTCGGCTGAGCGGAAGGACGCGACGTGCGCATCAGCATCCAGTGGTTGAGCGAGTGGCTGGGGTCGGTGCCGGAGCCGCGCCAGCTGGCGTCGCGGCTGACGATGGCGGGCCTCGAAGTCGAGGCGCTCGAGCCTGCGGCGCCACCGCTGCCCGGCGTCGTCGTCGGCGAGATCATCGAGCGCGCGAAGCATCCGGATGCGGACACGCTCAGCGTCTGCAAGGTCAGCACGGGTGCCGAGGTGGTGCAGATCGTCTGCGGCGCGCCGAACGCCAGGGCAGGCCTCAAGGCTCCGCTTGCGACCGTCGGCGCAAGGCTGCCGGGCGGCATGGAAATCCGCAAGGCAAAGCTGCGCGGCGTGGAGTCGTTCGGGATGCTGTGCTCGGCCAGCGAGCTCGGCCTGTCCGAGGATGCGAGCGGGCTGATGGAACTGCCCGGCGAGGCGAACACCGGTGCCTCGATCAGCGATGCGCTCGGGCTCGACGACACCGTCCTCGAGGTCAATCTCACCCCGAATCGCGGCGACTGCATGAGCGTGCAGGGTGTGGCGCGCGAGGCCGCGCTGCTGGCCGGTGGCGCGCTTCGCGGGCCTGCATGCGAGCCGGTGCCAGCGCAGTCGACCGAGCGATTCCCGGTCGAACTCGAGGCCGGCGCCGGATGCGCGCGCTTCGCGGCCCGCGTGATTCGAGGCGTGCGGGCCGATGCGCAGGCGCCACTGTGGATGCGCGAGCGACTACGGCGTGCAGGGCTCCGGCCGATCAGCGCGATCGTGGACGTCACGAACTACGTGATGCTGGAACTCGGCCAGCCGATGCATGCCTACGACCTGCGCGAACTCGACGGCGGTATCGTCGTGAGGCGCGCGCACGCGGGCGAGACGATCAAGCTGCTCGACGGGCGCGAGGTGGAACTCGACGGCACGGTGATGGTGATCGCGGACCGCTCGCGGGCGCTGGCGCTTGCGGGTGTCATGGGCGGTGACCATTCGGGCATCTCGGCGTCGACCACCGACGTGCTGCTCGAAGTCGCGTTCTTCCTGCCGGATGCCGTCGCCGGGCGAGGGCGACGCTACGGGCTGGTGACCGATGCATCGCAACGCTTCGAGCGCGGCGTGGACCCCACGCTGCAGGAACGCGCGATCGAGCGTGCAACCCAACTGCTGCTCGAGTGCGCGGGTGGGGTGCCCGGTCCGGTTGAAGTGACCGAACTGCGCGATGAGCTGCCGCAGCGGGCCCCGGTGCCGTTCCGTCCGGAGCGCGCACGCCGCGTGATCGGGGCGCCGATCGACGACGAAACCATCGCCACGATTTTCGATCGGCTGGGAATGGCCGTGAATCGCAGCGGCAACCAGTGGCAGGTGAGCAGCCCGCCGTGGCGCTTCGACATCGCGATCGAGGAAGACCTGGTCGAGGAGGTCGCGCGGGTGCACGGCTTCGACAAGATCCCGGAGACGGATCCGGTGGTGCGCCAGGCGATGCCGGCGCTGACCGAGACGCGTGTCTCCGAGGAGACCGCTGCGAACCTGCTGGTTCAGCGTGGTTACTTCGAGGCGATTACCTACAGCTTCGTGGATCCTGCGGTGCAGGCGCTTTTCTGTCCCGGGGCGCCGGCGTTCGAACTCGCCAATCCCATTGCATCCGACCTGGCGGCGATGCGCGTGTCGCTCTGGCCGGGCCTGGTGCATGCGCTGGCAGAAAACCAGCGCCGGCAGCAGCCGCGGGTCCGCCTGTTTGAGATCGGTCGCCGGTTTTTGATCGAAGATGGCGCGCTTACCGAAGTGCCGGTGATCGCCGGCCTCGCGGCGGGCACTGCGCTGCCCGAGCAGTGGGGCACGCGGTCGGAGCCCGTGGATTTCTTCGACGTGAAGTCGGACATCGAGGCGATGCTGCGAGCCACCGGCACGAGCGGCGAATTCCGCTTCGCGGCGGACCAGCACCCGGCGCTTCATCCCGGCCAGTCAACGCGAATCCTTCGCGATGGCCGCCCGGTTGGCTGGCTGGGACGCCTGCACCCGGAACTCGAGGGCAAGCTGGATCTTACATATTCCGCGCTGGTCTTCGAGATCGAGACCGGCCCCGGCCTCGCTGCCAGCGTGCCGCAGCACCGCGAAATTTCGCGGTTTCCGTCGGTGCGACGGGACATTGCAATCGTCGTCGACGAGGCCGTTCCGGTGCAGGCGCTATTGGACAGAATACGGGCGAGCGCCGGACCTCTGCTGACCGACCTGCTGGTGTTCGATATCTACCGCGGTGCGGGCATCACACCGGGTCGTAAAAGTGTGGCGATAGGCTTGAATTTACAGGATATTTCCCGCACCCTAACTGACGTTGATACGGATGCCGTCGTGGCGCAGGTCGTGACTGACCTGGAGCGGGAGCACAACGCCGCGATTCGAGACAAATAAAGATGGCATTGACCAAGGCCGAAATCGCAGAAGCACTGTTCGACCAGCTCGGTCTCAACAAGCGTGAGGCGCGCGAGCTCGTGGACCTGTTCTTCGAGGAGCTGCGCTCTTCGCTGGCGATGGGTGAGCAGGTCAAGCTGTCGGGCTTCGGGAATTTCGACCTGCGCAGCAAGAACCAGCGCCCGGGTCGCAATCCAAAGACCGGAGAGGAGATCCCGATCAGTGCACGTCGCGTGGTGACGTTCCGGCCAGGTCAGAAACTGAAGGCGCGCGTGGAAGCTTATGCTGGAACCCAGCAATAACGACGAACTGCCGGCGATCCCGGGAAAGCGCTACTTCACCATCGGTGAGGTGAGTGAGCTCTGCGGCGTGAAGCCGCATGTGCTGCGTTACTGGGAACAGGAGTTCCCGCAGCTGAAGCCGGTGAAGCGTCGCGGCAACCGTCGCTACTACCAGCGCCAGGACGTGCTGGTAATCCGCCAGATCCGTGCGCTGCTATATGACCAGGGTTTCACGATCGGCGGTGCCCGAAACCGCCTCGAGGGCGAGGAAGCCCGTGAAGACGTGACCCAGACCCACCAGTTGTCGCGCCAGCTGCGCGGTGAACTCGAGGAAATCGCGAAGATCCTCAGGCGCTGAGTCGGCCGCTCCTGGATACGCGTGGATTCATTCCGGGCCGGCATTGCCGGCCTTTTTCGTTTCAGCACGGTAGCCAGACAATGGCGGCAGGCAAGTTTCGGCTATAATCCGCGCCCGGTCGGAGCGTGGCGCAGTCTGGTAGCGCACTTGCATGGGGTGCAAGGGGTCGGAGGTTCGAATCCTCTCGCTCCGACCAGTTCGATTTCCCCCTATGAATCCTCAAGATATACGTCCCATCCTAACCATCGCGCTGATGGCCGCCTTTGCCGATGGCCTGAAGGACGAGCGCGAGCGCGCCGCGGTCAAGCGCGTCGCCGATGCGCTGGGAGCGGACGCCGGATTCGATCTGCCGGGCCTCTACCGTCAGGTGCTGATCGACAAGCCGGACCTCGCGCAGGTGACGGGAGCCCTGGGTTCGCCGGAAGCGCGACAACTCGCGTTCGAGATGGCGCTGGGCGTCTGCGATGCGGATGGCGCGCAGAACACGGCCGAGCGCGAATTCATCCAGCGGCTTGCGCATGCACTTGGCCTCGATGCGGCGGCAGCTGCCGCGACCAGCCAACAGGCAGACGCTGTCGCCGATGCGGCGTTCGCTGCCGGGCCGGGACAGGTACCCACTGGCGCTTCGGCGGCTGCTGCCCGGCAACCCGGGGCCACGGCCAGCGATGCGGCGGGCCTGTCGGGAACCGTGACAGGGCGTTCGTCGATGACGGATGCCGAGACCGACGCGCTGATCCTTAAAGCGGCGATTACAAACGCTGCACTGGAAATCCTGCCCGAGTCGCTGGCCTCGATGGCCATCATCCCGCTGCAGGTGAGGCTGGTCTACCGGATCGGCAAGGCCCACGGCTATCCGATGGACGCCAGCCAGGCGAGGGATTTTCTTGCAACGGTCGGCGTTGGCCTCACTGGCCAGTACCTGGAGCAGTTCGGACGCAAGCTGCTCGGCGGATTGCTGGGCGGTATCGGCGGCGGGTTGGGACGCTCGATCGGGCGGCAGGCCGCGAGTTCCGGCATGTCGTTCGCCACCACCTACGCGCTCGGTCGGGTTGCCGAGCGCTACTACGCGTCGGGACGCAGCATCGACGCGGCGACGCTGAAGCAGGCCTTCCTGTCCATGCTTGATGAAGCGAAAGGCCTCGCGCCGCGGTACCACGGCCAGATCGAGCAGATGGCGGGGCGCATCGATACACGCAACCTCGCGTCGCTGATCAAGTCGGCCTGAGGGCACTTCCGTCTACGAATGCGTCACCGCGTGTGCGCGATCCGCACGCTCGAGGTGAGGTACCGCGTTGAATACGACCAGCCGCGTTGCCGTTCGACCACGCGCGATCTCGCTGACCCCGGTATTGCGCGTCTGCAGGTTGAGTTGAATCGCTGCGTCCGGGCCTGCGTGCAGGATTCCAGCGATCACCCGGCCGATCACGCCGCCCGAAGTCACCACCAGAACCTTCTCGTCGCGGTCGAGCCCCTCGCAGGCGTCCGCCACACCGGCCTCGATCCGCGCTCCAAACTGGGCCCAGGACTCTCCGCCGGGAATCGCCACATCCCGGCGCGACCAGGCCTGCAAGGCATCGCGCACGGCCGTGAAATAGCGTGGCCGGTCGCCGGTTGCGCGCATGGCGCGCTCGTCGCCGAACTCGAACGCGCCGAGCACGCTCGCCGCGTCGTATTCATTGAGGCGCGGATCGGTGATCGCCGCGGGTGCCTCCGGCAGGCAACCGAGCATCGTCGCGAGCGTCAGCCGCTGGCGCTGCAGGCTGCCGCTGATCACTCGTGAGAACCGCAGCCCGCAGGCTGCGAGATGTTCGCCGAGCCAGACAGACTGCTGGATGCCGAGCTGGGTCACTGAATCGTAGTGACCGGTGAAGTCCGGTTGTGCGTGGCGCACCAGGTACAGGTAGGGCATGCGTTCGCGTGGCAGGAAGGAGCGGGGCAGTCTAACCTGTCGCCGCCCGCGCCTTGCGGGCCCTGCCAATGGAATGATCGGATGACTTCGGGGCACCGGCAATTCAGCGCTTCCGGCGTCGTGACGCTGACGACGGATTTCGGGCTCAAGGATCCGTTCGTCGGGGTGATGAAGGGCCAGGTCCTGGCGCGATACAGGGATGCGAGCATCGTGGACCTCACGCACGAGGTGCTGGCGCACTGGCCGGCGGAAGCCGGTTTCTGGCTGTCCCGGTCGTTCCGGTACTTCCCGGGCGGCACCGTGCACGTGGCCGTCGTCGATCCCGGCGTCGGCAGTGAGCGGGATTTCGCGATCGTCGAGGCTGAAGGCCACGTGTTCCTGGCGCCGGACAATGGACTGCTGGCCGCAGTGGTGGACGCCGCAGATGCACCGGTGCTTCGGCGCGTGTCGTCAGACAGCCTGCGACGACTGGGTCTCGACACACCGAGCGCGACGTTTCACGGGCGCGATGTGTTCGCACCGCTCGCGGCAGAGCTGGCGTCCGGGCGGGAGCAGCCGGCCGGTCTCGGCCCGCTGGTCGATGAATTGATCCCCGGTTGGATCGAGGACCCGGTCGTAGCCCCGGGACAGGTTACGGGCACGGTCGTGACCGTGGACCGATTCGGAAACCTGCTCACGAACATCGACCGGCGGCACCTGCTGGGCATCGCGCAGCCGGTCATCCGGGTGGCGGGCAGGGACCTGCCGCTGCGCCGGACCTACTCGGACGCAAGGCCAGGCGAGTACCTCGCGCTGGTGAATTCGTTCGGGGTCCTGGAGGTCGCAAGGGCCGAGGGCAGCGCCGCCGAGGGCCTGGGGGTTGCCAGGGGCGCACCGATAATCGTGTCTCGGAAGTAATTGTAAGCATCTGTAGCAGAACATATTTATCGAGTCCGGACCGCCGGACCGCTGCGCTGCAACAGCAGGCCCTTGTGAAGCCAAGTGATTCGTATATAGTTCGCAGCCCTGTGCCCGAAATTTCGGGCAGCGCGTTGAAAACTCAGGACTTTCTCAAGGTCGTCACATGGAACGGGAAGCGGAACAGTTCGACCTGGACGGCGACTTCGTGGCGAACGCCGACGAAGAGGACTACGACCGTTTCATCGACCGCCCCGACCGGCGCAAGCAGGCGGCGGCCGTGAAGCGCGGCAAGGCCGCGTGGAGCAAGCTCGAGGACGTGCTCGCCGAGAAGCGGCTGCTGAAGCAGCTGAAAGACGTCTACGACGACGTCTGACGATTCCGAACTGCGGCCCCCGGCTCCGAATCCCGGGAGCCTTCCTGAGGACCGCTCGATGACTGGCAATGTAGATTTCCACTGGGTCGTCCTCAAGTTCGGCGGCACCAGTGTCTCGAGCGTAAGCAACTGGAAGAACGTGGCCGGCGTCGTACGCGCCCGGCTGGACGAAGGGCTCAGGCCCCTGGTCGTTCACTCCGCGCTATCCGGGATCACCGACCGCCTCGAGCAGCTGCTCGACAAGGCGCTGGCCGGCGACTGGGAGCCGGTCATGGACCAGATCGAGCTTCGGCACGCCGACCTGTCGCGTGATCTCGGGATCGAGATCAGCCCGGAACTCGAGCGCTATTTCCTCGAACTGCGCAGGATGGCATCAGGTGTCCACCTGATCGGCGAGGTCAGCGATCGGCTGCGAGCCCGGGTCATGGCGTCCGGCGAATTGATGGCGACCCGGATCGGCGCCGACTTCCTCGCGTCCGAAGGGCTCGACGTGCAGTGGATCGATGCGCGCACGATCCTGCACGCCGAAGAGCGCGTCGGTGCGACGCAGCGCGCCGGGTACCTGTCCGCTACCTGCAATTTCGAGCCAGACGCCGAGCTGCAGCGCCGGCTCGCATCGGGCGGCAGCGTGCTGCTCACGCAGGGTTTCATCGCCAGCGACGCCAAGGGTGAGACGGTGTTGCTCGGCCGTGGCGGTTCAGACACGTCCGGCAGCTATTTGGCCGCCAAGCTCCACGCGCGGCGCCTCGAGATCTGGACCGACGTGCCCGGCATGTTCACCGCGAATCCGCGCGCCGTGCCGAATGCGCGGCTGCTGAAGTCGCTCGACTACGACGAGGCGCAGGAAATCGCCAGCAGCGGCGCCAAGGTACTGCACCCGCGCTGCATCCTGCCGGCGAAGCAGTACGGGATCCAGGTTTCCGTCCACGCGACACACCAGCCCGATCTCGAGGGCACGGTCGTCACGGCGACGGGCGGAGACGGCGGTGCGAGGGTCAAGGCCGTCTGCAGCAGGAAGGGCGTCACGCTGCTCTCGATGGAAACGCTGGGCATGTGGCACCAGGTGGGTTTCCTCGGCGATGCCTTTTCCGTCTTCAAGGAACACGGCGTGTCGGTGGACCTGGTCTCCACGTCGGAGACCAGCGTCACGGTGTCGCTCGACCCGTCGGCCAACGCGCTGGACGCCCGTGCGCTCGAGGCGCTGGTGACTTCGCTCGCGAAGCTGTGCCGGGTGGAGGTAATTGGACCCTGCGCGGCGGTCAGCCTGGTCGGTCGCAGTATCCGTGCCACGCTGCACCGTCTCGGTGATGCGCTGGAACTGTTCGAGGAACAGCGCATCTACCTGGTCACGCAGGCGGCGAACGACCTCAACATCACCTTCGTGGTGGACGAAGAGCAGGGTGACCGGCTGGTGAGCCGGCTGCACGACGTGATCGTCAGGAACGCCCCGTCCGATCACGTCCTCGGGCCGACCTGGGAGCAGATCCACGGTGTCGGTGCGCCGATCCCGGTGGGCGGTCCGCCATGGTGGCAGGACCGGCGCGACGAACTCGTGCGCATCGCCAGGGCCGAGACCTGCGCCTACGTGTACGACCGCGCGACGCTCGAGCACACCGCCCGGCAGCTGCTGGCAATTGGTGGCGTCGAGCGGATTTTTTACGCGATCAAGGCGAATCCGCACCCGGAGATCCTGCGAGCATTCGCCGACCTCGGGCTCGCGTTCGAGTGCGTGTCGCAGGGCGAATGTGAACGTGTGCTCGAGACGCTGGCCGGCATCGACAGGGGCAACATCCTCTTCACGCCGAATTTCGCCCCACGCTCGGAGTACGAGTGGGCGCTCGAGCAGGGCATACACCTCACACTCGACAACCTGCATGCGCTGCGTCACTGGCCGGAGCTGTTCCGCGGTCGCGACGTGCTGGTGCGGCTCGACACCGGATTTGGCCGCGGGCACCACGACCACGTCCGCACCGCGGGCGTGCATTCGAAGTTCGGCGTTCCGCTGTTCGAACTCGACGAACTCGAACGCCTGGTCGCCACGGCGGGCGCCCGCATCGTTGGCCTGCACGCCCACACCGGCAGTGGTGTGTTCGACGTGCGCAACTGGCAGCAGGTCGGGCACCTGCTCGGCGGCCTCGCCGCGCGATTCCCCGACGTGAAGGTCATCGACCTGGGCGGCGGCCTGGGCGTGCCCGAGAAGCCGGGCCAGGTCCCGGTGGATCTCGCGATGCTGCAGGGCGTGATCGAGGATCTCAAGGTGCGCTGGCCCGGGCTCGCCATCTGGCTCGAGCCGGGACGGTTCCTGGTCGCGCAGGCCGGGGTGCTGCTGGCGCAGGTCACCCAGCTCAAGGGCAAGGGAACGGTACAGTACGTGGGTGTCGCGACCGGCATGAACTCGCTGCTGCGACCGGCGCTGTATGGCTCCCACCATGACATCGTGAACCTTACACGCCTCGGCGAGCCGGGCACCGAGGTGTACAACGTGGTCGGGCCGATCTGCGAATCCGCCGACTACCTCGGGCACGAGCGCCTGTTGCCGCCGACCGTGGAAGGCGACACGATCCTGATCGCGAACGCGGGAGCGTATGGTCACGTGATGAGCTCCTCCTACAACCTGCGCGAACCCGCGCGGGAACTGGTCATCTAGCGGCGGTGGAGTAGAGGGTGAAGACAGGCATCGTCGGCTGGCGGGGTATGGTGGGCTCGGTCCTGATGCAACGCATGGCCGAGGAAGGCGATTTCGGCCTGATCGAGCCGAAATTTTTCAGCACCTCGCAGGCGGGTGGCCAGGCCCCGGAAGTCGGCCGTGGCTCGGGCGTTCTCGGCGATGCCAACGATCTCGATGCGCTGTCAGCCTGCGACGTGATCCTGAGCTGCCAGGGCGGCGAATACACGAGTTCAGTGCACCCGCGGCTGAGAGCGGCCGGCTGGAACGGCTACTGGATCGACGCTGCGTCAACGCTGCGGATGAAGGACGACGCCGTCATCATCCTCGACCCCGTGAACCGTACTGTCATTGACGAGGGCTTGCGCGGAGGAGTCCGGGACTTCATCGGCGGAAACTGCACGGTCTCGCTGATGCTGATGGCCTTCGGCGGGCTGTTCCGCGAGGGGCTGGTCGAGTGGATCACCACCATGACCTACCAGGCGGCATCCGGTGCGGGCGCGCAGAACATGCGCGAGTTGATCGAACAGATGGGCGTGCTGCACGCGGCAGCCGCGGGGCAGCTGGCCGATCCCGGCAGCGCGATCCTCGACATCGACCGCGCGGTGACCGATGCGCTGCGAAGCCCGGGCCTGCCGACCGAGCATTTCTCCGTGCCGCTGGCGGGCAGCCTCATTCCGTGGATCGACAAGGACCTGGGCAATGGCCAGAGCCGCGAGGAATGGAAGGGTGGCGCCGAGACCAACAAGATCCTCGGTCGCGTCGTACACGTGATCCCGGTGGACGGCGTCTGCGTGCGAGTCGGCGCGATGCGCTGCCACAGCCAGGCCGTGACCATCAAGTTGAAACGCGACCTGCCGCTCACCGAGATCGAGCAGTTGATCGCGAGTGCCAACGACTGGGTGCGACTGGTGCCAAACGATCGCGAGTCGTCGATCCGCGAGCTCACGCCGGCGCGCGTGAGCGGTACTCTCGAGGTGCCGGTGGGACGAGTGCGCAAGCTGGCCATGGGAGGCGAATACCTGACCGCCTTCACGGTCGGCGACCAGTTGTTGTGGGGTGCCGCCGAGCCTCTCAGGAGGATGCTGCGCATCCTGCTCGAGCAGCCGCACTGACGAACCGTCGATGACAGCCGTGCGTTCTGCGCTGCCACGTACGGTCGTGGTGCTCGGCCTGGTCTCGCTGCTGAACGACGCGGCGAGCGAAATGATCACGCCGCTGCTGCCGATCTTTCTTACCGCCGCGCTGGGTGCCGGGCCGGCGATCGTCGGACTGGTCGAGGGGCTGGCCGAAGCGACGGCGAGCGTGCTCAAGCTCGTCTCGGGCCGCATGGCCGACCGCGGCGTGCGCGCCAAGTCGCTGGTGCTCGGCGGCTATACGCTGTCGAACTCGATGCGACCGCTGATCGGGCTGGCCGTGGGCTGGCCCGCGGTCCTGGTGCTGCGTTTCCTCGACCGCGTCGGCAAGGGCATCCGCACTGCGCCACGCGACGCGCTGATCGCGGCGGCGGCTGGGCCAGAGCAGCGCGGGCGGGCTTTCGGCTTCCACCGCTCAATGGACCACGCAGGATCGGTGATCGGTCCACTGCTCGCTTTCGCGCTGCTGTCGTCGCAGGTGGACCTGAAGCACGTGTTCCTGGCATCGGCCGTGCCTGGCGTGATGGTGCTGCTGCTGCTGTATTTCGGCGTGCCCCCTGCGCAGGCGGCGGCGGTACCGGCGCCACCGAAATTCTCCTGGGGCGCGCTGCACGGCCGCTTGCGCGCGATGATCGTCGCCGCGGGCCTGCTGGCGCTCGCGAGCGTGCCGGAGGTGTTCGTCGTGCTCTGGGCGCGGCAGGCTGGCCTGCAGGTGGTCTGGGTGCCTCTGGTCTGGGCCGCGGCCAGTGTGGCGAAGATGCTGATCGCGATGCCGGCCGGCATCCTCTCCGACCGTATCGGGCGCCTGCCGCTGCTGCTTGGGGGCTGGACACTCCGAGTGGTCGTGCTGTCGCTGCTGGCCTTCGCCGGTCCGGGGAAACTGGGTGTCTGGGCGCTGTTCATCGCCTATTCGGCCACGCTTGCGGTCACCGAGCCCGCGGAACGATCCGTGATCGGGGACCACGCGGCCGCCGAGGAGCGCGGCACGGCCTTCGGGCTCTATCACCTGGCGAGCGGACTCCTGGCGCTGCCCGGCGCGGTGCTGTTCGGCCTGATCTGGGAGCGCTTCGGCTCCACGACCGCATTTGCAGTGTCGGCGCTGGTAACCGCCGTGGCCGCTGTCCTGATGCTGTCGCTCGCCGCGGGCGGAAGGTCAGGGCCGTCGGTCGTGTCGCGAGCGTAATTCGGAGACCAGGTCGTCGAGCTCGAGGTTACGCGACTTCAGCAGCACGACCAGGTGATAGACGAGGTCCGCGCACTCCGACAGCAGGCCCGCGTCGTCCCGGGTCACGGCTGCAAGCGCGGTCTCCACGCCTTCCTCGCCGATTTTCTGCGCGATTCGCCCGGGACCCTCGGCCACCAGCCGCGCGGTGTAACTGCCTTCGGGCTTCTCTGCCATGCGGTTGGCGATCGTCGTCTCGAGCACGCGCAGGAAGCTGAGCGTCTGCACGTCAGTGGGCGCAGCGTCGGCAAAGCACGACTCGGTGCCGTTGTGGCAGGTCGGGCCGAGAGGGTCGGCCAGCACCAGTATCGAGTCGGCGTCGCAGTCCACGCTGACGTCCACCACGTTCAGGTAGTTGCCCGAGGTTTCTCCCTTGGTCCACAGCTCGCCGCGCGAGCGACTGAAAAAGACGGCGCGCCCGGTGGAGAGCGTCAGGCTGAGCGCCTCCTGGTTCATGAATGCGAGCATCAGTACCTGCCCGGTGCGCGCGTGCTGCACGATCGCCGGCAGCAGGCCTGCACCCTTGTCCCAGGCCAGTGTCCGAACCTGATCCGGCGTCACGGTCGTACCTCCACATTCGCTGCAGCCAGTTGCCGCTTGAGTTCCGGAATTGCGATCTCGCCCGAGTGGAACACGCTGGCGGCCAGCGCGCCGTCGACCCGTGCGCGCTGGAACACGTCGACGAAATGCCCGGGCGCCCCGGCGCCGCCCGAGGCGATCAGCGGCACGTGGCAGGCATCCCTGACCAGCAGCAACTGCTCGATGTCGTAGCCATCGCGCACGCCGTCGCTCGCCATGCAGTTGAGCACGATCTCGCCAGCACCGCGATCCTGAGCCTCCCGGACCCAGTCCAGCGTGCGGCGCGCCGTGCTGCTGGACCGCTGCGGGTCTCCGGTGTACTGGTAGACGAGGTAGTCACGGCCCACCGTCTGGCTGTCGACGCCGACGACGACGCACTGCGATCCGAAGCGCCTGGCGAGGCGCTCGATCAGCGCAGGGTCGGCGAGCGCGGGGGAGTTGACCGATATTTTCTCGGCACCCGCGTTCAGTACCGCCTCGGCGTCCTGCACGTTGCGTATGCCACCCGCGACGCAGAACGGGATGTCGAGCACGCGCGCGACCCGCGATACCCAGTCGCGGTCAACCGAGCGGCCCTCGGGACTCGCGGTGATGTCGTAGAAGACGAGTTCATCCGCGCCCTCGGTGCGATAGCGATTCGCAAGGTCGAGGATGTCGCCGACGACGCGGTGGTCGCTGAATCGCACGCCCTTGACGACCTGGCCGTCACGCACGTCCAGGCAGGGAATTATTCGCTTCGCAAGAATGGCGCCAGCTCCTCTGCCTGCATGCGTTTTTCCAGCAGCGCGCGGCCGCTTACCGCCCCGGAGACGCCGGCGGAGGCGAGCGCCCGCAGGTCGTCGGCGTCGCGCACGCCTCCCGACGCCTGCCAGCGGACTCCCGGGAATCGACGCACGGCGTCATGGTAGAGCGCCTGGTTCGGCCCCGACAGCGCACCGTCGCGCGCCACG
The DNA here is from genome assembly GCA_963793005.1 of uncultured Gammaproteobacteria bacterium. Taxonomy (GTDB): domain Bacteria; phylum Pseudomonadota; class Gammaproteobacteria; order Steroidobacterales; family Steroidobacteraceae; genus RPQJ01. The sequence continues at coordinate 445,819 of CAWBYP010000002.1, read as the reverse complement.
TCGGTGCAAAGCACGTGCTGCAGACCGTGCGGTTCGAAACGAGCGACGGCATCCCACAGGCTGAGTGCCGTCTGGCGCTCCCAGCCGTGCGTGGCCAGCCGGGGTACTCCATCGTCGTCGAGGCGTACGTCGAATGCGAGCACGACGCGCTCGGGCCCGAATTCCTGCAGCCACGATGCGACATCCGCGGGCTCGGAGACGGCCGCGCTGCCGACGACGATCCTGGCGACTCCCGCCTCGAGCAGGCGTTTGACCGTGTCGCGGTTGCGGACGCCGCCGCCGACCTGCAGCGCCGCGCGCCCGGACGCAGCGAGCGCGGCTATCGCCGCGGCGTTGCCCTGGGCCCCGGCGCGCGCACCGTCGAGGTCCACGACGTGCACCAGGCGCGCGCCCAGTCCTGCGTACGTTTCGAGGACCGTCATCGGCTCGTCGGCGTAAACGGTTTCGGCGTCGAACCGGCCCTGCAGCAGCCGCACCACCCGGCCGTCGCGCAGGTCGATTGCCGGTATCAGCTGCATCACGCGATCTCCAGGAAGTTCGCGAGCAGGCGCGCGCCCGTCGCCCCGGAGCGCTCGGGATGGAACTGCATGCCGACGAAATTGCCCTGGCGAACGACCGCCGAGAAGGATCCGCCATAGTCTGCGGTGGCGATGGTCCACGGACCGACGGGTGCGGCATAGCTGTGCACGAAATAGACATGGTCGCCGCGCGCGATTCCCCTGAGCAGCGGATCTGGCGAGGCGAACTCGAGCTGGTTCCAACCCATGTGCGGTACCGGGTACGCGTCGCGGTCGGCGATGCGCTCCACGCGGCCGGACAACAACCCGAGGCAGGCCGTGCCGCCTTCCTCGCTGGTGTCGAACAGCAGCTGCATGCCGAGGCAGATCCCGAGCATCGGTTGCTGCAGGCTGCGGATCGTCTCGACCAGGCCAAGCGATTCGAGGCGTTGCATTGCGGCCGCGGCGGCACCGACGCCTGGCAGGATCACCCGCGGCGCGGATTCCAGCACCGCCGGATCGGCGGTCAGTTGCGCGTCGGCGCCCAGGCGCTCGAGCGCATAGCGCAACGACGCGATGTTCGCTCCGCCGTTGTCGATGATGGCGACGCTGCTCACGGATACCCGCTCACAGCACGCCCTTGGTGCTCGGCAGTTCGTCGCCGCGCACCCGCACCGCGCGTCGCAGCGCGCGACCAACGCCCTTGAAGCAGGCCTCGATCATGTGGTGCGTGTTTTCGCCGCGCACCTCGATGTGAATCGCGGCACCCAGGCTATCGGCCAGCGAGCGGAAGAAGTGCGGCACGAGTTCCGTGGGCAGCGCACCCACGATGTCGCGCCCGAACCGTCCCGTGAACACGGCGTACGGCCGGCCGGACAGGTCGATGGCGACCTGGGCGAGCGCTTCATCCATCGGCAGCACGAAGCCGTAGCGTCCGATGCCGCGCTTTTCGCCCAGCGCCTCGCGCAATGCCTGGCCGAGTGCAAGCGCGCAGTCCTCGACCGTGTGGTGCTCGTCGATGTCGAGATCGCCGGTACAGCTGAGCTCGAGCGAAAAGGCGCCGTGGCGTGCCACCTGCTCGAGCATGTGGTCGAAGAAGCCGATGCCGGTCGAGATGGAGACTGGCGTTTCCCGGTCAAGGTTGACCGCTACCTTGATATCCGTTTCCTTCGTGCGACGTTCGACTCGCGCGGTGCGTTCCGGCCTGCACAGGCGGTCTGCGATCTCGATCCAGCTCGCGCCGCCGTCACCATGGATGCGGATGCCGCCGATGCCGAGATTTGCCGCGAGGTCCAGGTCGGTCTGGCGGTCCCCGATCACGTAGCTTCGCTCGAGGTCGATGCTGCGCCCGGCCATGAACTCGGTGAGAAGCCCTGTCCTGGGCTTGCGACAGGCGCAGTCGTCGGCAGGGAAATGGGGACAGAAGAACTCCGCCTCAAACTCGATGCCCTGTGACGCGAAGATCTCGCGCATGAAGTCCTGCGGTTCGCGAAAGCTCGGTTCCGGAAACGACGTAGTGCCGAGGCCATCCTGGTTGCTGACGAGGACCAGCCTGTAACCCGCACGCTGCAGGTCCAGCAGTGCGGCAATGACGCCGCGCGCGAGCCGCAGCTTGGCGATGCTGTCCACCTGCTTGTCGTCGGGTTCCTCGATCAAGGTGCCGTCGCGATCGATGAACAGGATGCGTTCGAGGCTCATGCGCGCTCCACCGCGGCCAGCAGCCGCTCGTTCTGTTCGGGGGTCCCGACGGATATGCGCAGGCAACCCTCGAGTCGCGGCGCTTGGCTTAAGTCCCGGACCAGCAGGCCAGCGGACTTGCCAGCTTCAAGCGTGCTGCGTGCATCCCTGAATCGCACCAGCAGGAAATTGGCGTCCGAGTCGAACACCTGCAGCACAGAAGGCATGTTGGCCAGGCGCAGTCGCATCCGCTCACGCTGCTCGAGGATCGTACGGATGCGTTGCGCGGATATCGCCTGTTGGGGTGCCTCGGTGAGTCGCAGCACATCCTCGACGGTCGATGACGGAATTGCGTAGGGAGGGATGATGCGCTTCAGCAGCGCGACGATATCCTCGGCCGCGACCAGCGTGCCGCAGCGCGCGCCGGCCAGCGCGTAGGCCTTCGAGAGCGTGCGCAGGATCACGAGGTTCGGATATTCATCGATGCTCGGCCTGCCAGGCTGGCACGCCCCGAGAACTCGAGATAGGCCTCGTCCAGGCAGACCAGCGCGCGGCCTTCGAGCGCACGGCAGATCGCGAGAATGTCCGGCTCGTCGATCAGCCTTCCCGTAGGGTTGTTGGGGGAACACAGGAACACGATCTTCGCGCGCGCGCCGGCATCGATCACGCCTTGGGTGTCGAGCAGGAAATCCTCGCCGCGCAACGGCACCTCGATCACCGCGGCACCCTGGATCCGGGCCGCGACCTTGTAGAAGCCGAAGGTCGGGGGGCAGGTCACGACGCTGTCGATACCCGCACGGCAGAAAGCGCGCACCAGCAGGTCGATTGCCTCGTCGCTGCCGCGACCGACCAGCAGCTGGCTTGCGGGCACGTCGTAGAGGCGCGCCATGCGTTCCACCAGCGCCCGAGGCTGCGGCTCAGGATAGCGGTTCAGGCCGGCGTCGCTGTTGTCGCCCTGTGCCCGCCAGGGCATCTCGTTGGCATGCATGCGCTCGTGCGACGGGTCCCACGCCGCGTGCTGGTAGGGCTGCAGTTCCAGTATGTCGGGACGGGCCAGCGCAAGCACCGAGCTCATTGCTGTATCCCGGCGGTGATCGCGTCGAGGCGCACCGTGACCGCGTTTGCGTGGCCCTCGAGTGCCTCGAGCCGCGCGAGCACGCGGGCCGTGAGGCCGAGGTCTGCCAGGCCCTCGGGCGTGACTTCCTGGACTGTCATTCGGCGAACGAAATCCAGTACGCCGAGGCCGCTGTAGGCACGGGCATGGCCGTAGGTGGGCAGCACGTGGTTGGTGCCGCTGCAGTAGTCGCCCATGGTCTCGGGCGTCCAGGCGCCGAGGAACACGGAACCAGCGTTGCGGACGCGCTCAAGCCAGCGGCGCGGTGACCGCACCTGCAGTATCAGGTGCTCGGGGGCGTACAGGTTGCTCACCTCTAGCGCGGTGTCGAGGTCGGGAACCAGTATGACCCGGCTGCCGGCGATGGCACGCGCTGCGATCTCGCGCCGGGGCAGGGAGGCAAGCTGGCGCTCGACCTCGGCGATGCACTGATCGGCGAATCCACGCGTGGTCGTGACCAGCACGACCTGCGCATCCTCGCTGTGCTCGGCCTGGGCGAGCAGGTCCGCGGCGACGAACTCCGCAGTGGCCGCGTCGTCGGCGATGACCAGCACTTCTGACGGTCCCGCTGGCATGTCGAGCGCAGCCCCGTCCGCATCGGCGGCCACCAGCTGCTTGGCTGCGGTGACCCATGAGTTTCCGGGTCCGAATACCTTGTTCACCTTCGGCACGCTCTCGGTCCCGTAGGCCATTGCAGCGATCGCCTGGGCGCCGCCAACCTTGAACACGGTTTCGATTCCACAGAGCCGTGCCGCCACGAGCACGGCGGGGTCCGCGCGACCATCCGACCGGGGCGGCGTGCACAGCACGCGCAGCGGGCATCGCGCGAGGCGCGCCGGTACAGCGAGCATGATGGCGGTGGACGGCAGCGGTGCGGTGCCGGCCGGCACGTACAGGCCGACGGCATCGATGGGCACGAACACGCGCTCGCAGTTCACGCCGGGCGCCGTCTGGACGCGCACCGGTTCCAGCGACTGGGTCTCGTGAAAGCGCGTCACGGTCTCGATCGCGCGGCGCAGTGCGGCAAGTTGTTCGCGGGTGATGTCGGCCGCGGCTTCGTCGAACTCGGCCGCGGTCACGGCGAGCGACTCGAGCTTGACTCCGTCGAACCGCGCCGTGTACTCGCGAAGCGCCGCGTCGCCGCGACTGCGCACCTGGTCCACGATCAGCGCGGCGCTGGCCAGCAGCGTGCCCGTGTCACGCTGCGCAGGCCGACGCAGGATCTCCCGACGCTGTTCGTCGCCGAGGGCAGACCAGTCGATCGATTGCAGGGTCGTGCTCATGCCAGCATCTTCTCCACCGGCAGGACCAGCACCGCGCTGGCTCCGGCCGCCTTGAGGCTCTCGAGGGTCTCCCAGAATACGTTCTCGCGGCACACGGCGTGGATGGCAACCTTGTTGCCTGGCCCCTCGAGCGGGATGACTGTCGGGGATTCGCTGCCCGGCAACAGCTTCCTGATTTCTGCAAGCGCCGAGCGGGGCGCGTGCAGCATGATGTACTTGCTCTCGCGAACCTGCTGCACGCCGTCGATGCGCAGCAGCAACCGGCGCACCCAGTCGGCTTTTTCGTCCGGCAGGGGCACCGGCGTGCGAATCAGCGCGGCTTCGCTCTCGAGCACTGTCGTGACTTCCCGGAGGTGGTTGGCCGAGAGCGTGGACCCGGTTGACACCAGGTCGCAGATCAGGTCGGCACGGCCGAGGCGCGGGGCGATTTCGACGGCCCCGGACAGGGTCACGATCTCGGCCTCGAGCGAATTCTCGCGCAGGAAGCGCGCGAGCGTGTTCGGATAGGTCGTTGCGATGCGCCGCCCGGCAATGCTCTGCAGGCCCTGGTACGGATAGTCGTCCGGCACCGCAATGGACAGCCGGCAGCGCCCGAAGTCCATGCGCTGCACGAGTTCGAAGCGTGGCTCGGTACCGCGCGCCGACATCGCCAGCCGCTTCTCGTCGATGACGTTGATCCCGACGATGCCGAGGTCGCAGACGTCTTCCTGGACCAGGTCGGGGATGTCGTCGTCGCGGACGAACAGCACGTCGAGCGGCATGTTCTCCCCGTAGCACATCAGCTGGTCCTTGCCGCGGCTGTACTTGAGGCCGCAACGCTCCAGAAGGTCCAGCGAATTCTCGGTGAGCCGCCCGGATTTCTGGATCGCGATGCGCAGGCGCTGGGTTCTTTCCATGTCAACGCTCCGTGAGTCGCCGGGCGGCCAGGGCATAGCCGCCGTTGCCGGCGCCCAGGTAGCGCGCGACCCGACCGATTGTCGTGACGCTCACGCCGCTTACCCGGTGGATCTCGCGATAGGGAATGCCCTGTTGCAGAAGCCCGACTACGTTCCAGCGGTCGGTCAGGGCCTGCAGCTCGGCCGGCGTGCACAGGTCGCGGAAGAAGTCGCGGCACTCCTCGATGGAGCGAAGCGTCAGCACGGCCTGGTACAGCGAGCGTTCAGCGGCGGCTTCCTGCCGCTGCGAGATGCCGCGATGGGTCTTCATGGGGTGGTCCAATGTAATAACGTGCTACTACATTAATACATCGTCCCGACCGGGGCAAGCCCGGTGCCTTGACGCTCCGAGCCGGCGCCACCTAAACTTCGCGCGCTCATCGAGACCGGCTGAGGGAATGGCCCTTTGAAGCCGGGGCAACCGTCGGGACCAACCCGCCCGAAAAGGTGCCAACTCCACGGGGACACGGTCCACCGACAGATGAGTTGCCGCGAAGCTGCCCCGGTTCCTGCCGGGGATGTCGGTCGTGGCGACCATCGTGCTCCACGCGAGTCTCGAAGCTTGCCGGGCGGCCCATAGACGGGTCGCCGATGGAGTGCGTTCGCGACATGTCGCCCAGTGCTGCAGTTGATTCGAGTTTGCCCGTCGGAACAGTACCCGATGGGTACGAGTGCGTGAGCGCCGTGCAGCGGCTCGCAGGTACGTTCCCGCTGCATTTCGGCGGCGGTCTCGGGGCCGTCGACGTCGCCTACCGCCTGGCCGGCCGAGCAGGGGCGCCGGTGGTCGCGGTCCTCGGTGGCATCTCGGCTGGGCGGCACGTGTTCGGCCTGCCGGGCGAGCCCGTCGGCTGGTGGGAAGAAAGCATCGGGCCGGGCAGGGCGCTGGATACCGACCGATACCGGGTGCTCGGCATCGACTTCCTTGGCGGCAGCCACTCGACCACGGGCCCCGGGGCAGGTGAGGCCTTTCCGACCGTCAGCGCCTATGACCAGGCGGCGATGATCGCGGGCCTGATGGGCCATCTCGGCATCGAGCAGTTGCACGGTTGCGTCGGTGCCTCCTACGGCGGAATGGTGGCGCTGGCGCTCGCCGAGCGGCATCCGGCGCAATTGCGGCACGCAGTCGTGATCAGCGCCGCGCACCGGACGCACCCGATGTCCACGGCCTGGCGCAGCGTGCAGCGCGCGTTCGTGCGCTATGCACTCGGCCATGGCGAGGGGCAGCGTGGCCTGGCATTCGCGCGTGCGCTTGCCATGGCAACCTACCGCTCGGCACGCGAATTCGACGAGCGTTTTTCCGGCCCTCCGGAGCAGACAACAGCAGGCTTCCGGTTTCCGGTGGAGTCCTACCTCTTTGCGCGCGGTGAGGCCTATGCGGCACAGTACCGGCCCGAGGCCTTCGTCTGCCTGTCCGAGTCGATCGACCTTCATCGCGTCGATCCGGCGGCAATCAACGTGCCCGTGACTCTGGTCGCCGTGGTGGAGGACCAGCTGGTGCCGCTTTCCGACATGCGCGAACTGCGCGACCGCCTGGCAGGCAATTGCCGGCTGGTCGAGATCAGTTCGCTTTATGGCCACGACGCATTCCTGAAGGAGACCGACGTGCTGCGCGACGTGTTCGCGCAAGCCCTGGACTGAAAATGAGCAAAAAAACGACGCAGAAGACCCGCACGGTGCGCGCGGCGCTGGAATCCGATACGCAGTTCGGGGCCGTGGTGCCGCCGATCCACCTGACTTCCACGTTCGCGTTCGCGGGCTTCGGCGAGAAGCGCGCATACGACTACTCGCGGTCCGGCAACCCCACGCGCGACGCGCTGGCCGACGCGCTGGCCGACCTGGAAGGAGGGGCGGGCGCGGTCGTCACCTCCTCAGGGATGGCCGCGGTCTCGCTGGTCACCCAGCTGTTCCGGCCGGGCCAGGTGGCGGTGGTCCCGCACGATTGCTACGGCGGCACCTACCGGCTCTTCAACGCACTCCGCGAGCGTGGCTCGCTGGACGTGCGTTTCGTCGAATTCCAGGACCAGGGCGCGCTTGGCGCCGCGCTGGCAATCAAGCCTGCACTGGTCTGGATCGAGACACCGAGCAATCCGCTGCTCAGGATAGTGGACCTGGCCGCTGCAGCGGCGGCAGCGCACGAGGCCGGCGCGCTGGTGGTCGCCGACAATACGTTCCTCTCGCCGGTGTGGCAGAGGCCGATCGCACTTGGTGCCGACGTGGTCGTGCACTCGACCACCAAGTACCTGAACGGCCACAGCGACGTGGTCGGCGGCGCCGTCGTCGCAGCCAGGCGAGAGCTGCACGAGCAACTTGCGTGGTGGGCCAACTGCACCGGCGTGACGGGCGCCCCGTTCGACAGCTACCTGACGCTGCGCGGAATGCGCACCCTTCACGCCCGCATGCGTGCCCACGGCGAGAACACCGCGCAGGTCGTCGAACTGCTGGCCCGCCACCCGGCGGTATCGAAAGTCTATTACCCGGGGCTCGAGTCGCACCCTGGCCACGCGATCGCAAGCGCCCAGCAGAGCGGGTATGGCGCGATGGCGAGTTTCGAGCTGAAGGGCACGGTCGACAACGTCAAGGCGCTGCTTGGCTCCCTCGAGTTGTTCTCACTGGCCGAGTCCCTGGGTGGGGTGGAAAGCCTGGTCGCGCACCCGGCCAGCATGACGCATGCGGCAATGGACGCCGCGGCGCGCGAGCGCGCCGGTATCTCGGAGACCTTGCTCAGGCTTTCGATCGGTATCGAGGAAGGCGTGGACCTGGTTGCCGACCTGGAGAAGGGACTGGCAGCTGCGGGCCGCGCGGCTTGAACGCCGCTGGCAACCCGGGCAATGCTCAAAAAAGAAAGGCCGGCAGTGATGCCGGCCTTTCGCGACAGGACAAGAGTGCCTCATTCCTTGAGGCAATGACTAACCCGACTCAAGTCCTACACGATCGATGTTCTGGCGACTCTGTCCGGCGGTTCGGTCGGTCGGAGCCGTCTGCGGACGCGCAGTATAGCTCCGGTTTTCCGGGGCATGCACATGGTTTTCCAGTCAGTGCCGTGCGGAGCCGGAATCTTTATCCATCTTCTGTTAATAATATTGTAACGTATTGTTTTTTAACATGTTAATGTACCGTTAAAATTCGCTCAATTATCGCGTCAGCAACCGCTTCGGTGCCGATCGGCGGCTGCCCCTTGCGGGCGATGTCGGCGGTCCGCAGGCCCGCGGACAGGGCCGACTCGACCGCGGCCTCTACCGTCGCCGCCTCGCGCTCGAGACCGAGTGAGTACCGCAGCAGCATCGCGCTGCTAAGGATCGTGCCGCAGGGATTTGCGATGCCGCGGCCCGCGATGTCGGGCGCCGACCCGTGGATCGGTTCATAGAGGCCGACACTTCCGTCCCCAAGCGACGCAGAGGGAAGCAGCCCGAGCGACCCCGCCAGCATCGACGCCTCGTCGGTCAGGATGTCGCCGAACATGTTCTCGGTCAGCAGCACGTCGAACGAGGTCGGCCGCAGCAGCAGGTGCATGGCCGCGGCATCGACCAGCATGTGCTCCAGCGAGACCTCGGGAAACTCCTCCGAAATCACGCGCTCCACGACCGAGCGCCACAGCCGCGAGGTCTCCAGCACGTTCGCCTTGTCGACGGAGACGATGCGGCGCTTGCGCTGCATGGCCAGGCGGCCAGCAGTGCGGGTTACGCGTTCGATCTCACTTGCGGAATAGGAACACACGTCCTCGGCCTCGAGGGCCGTTCGGCTCTTGCGACCGAAATAGATCCCGCCGGTGAGTTCACGCACGACCATGATGTCGACGCCCGAGATGACCTCTGCCTTCAGCGGTGAGACATCGAGCACCGACTCCAGCGTCCGGACAGGGCGCAGGTTGGCGAACAGCCCCAGCGTCCGGCGCAGCTCCAGCAGACCCTGCTCGGGCCGGACCCGGGCCGATGGGTCCGACCACTTGGGCCCGCCCACGGCGCCGAGCAGTACTGCATCGCAGCTGCGACAGGCGTCCACGGTGCGCGGCGGCAGCGGCGAGCCGCTCGCGTCGATGGCGGCGCCCCCGATCAGGGCCTCGACAAACTCGAACTCGTGACCGAATGCGCCTGCCACGGATTCGAGTACCCGCACCGCCGCTGCCGTGACTTCGGGACCAATGCCGTCGCCGGCCAGCACCGTGATGCGTGCTTTCATGTGTGCTGGCTCTCGTAGGCTGCAATTGCGCTGGCCTGGCCGAGCAGGTAGCCGAGTTCATCGACACCGTTCATCAGGCAGTAGCGGGCAAATGGCTCGACCGGAAAGGCTGTCTCCCGGCCGTCGGGAAGTCGCAGGACCGAGGCGGGCAGGTCGATCTCGACCGGGGCTCCCGGGTTGTCCAGCAGCCACTGGTGGCTGGCTTCATCCACGACGATCGGCAACAGGCCGTTCTTCAGGCTGTTGCTGCGGAAGATGTCCGCGATCTCCGTGCTGATGACAGCCTGGAAACCGTAGTCGAGCAGGGCCCACGGCGCGTGCTCGCGCGAGGAGCCGCAGCCGATGTTGCGACCGGCCACGAGGATCCGGCAACCGCGCGACTCCGGGCGGTTCAGCACGAACTCGGGGCGCGGGGAGCCGTCGGGGGCATTGCGCAGGTCAGCGAACAATGCAGCGCCGAGCCCTTCCCGCGTGGTCGTGGTGAGGAATCGAGCCGGGATGATCTGGTCGGTGTCGATGTTGGTGGACGACATTACGACCGTCCGCGAACGGATGACTTTGATCGGATCCATGTGGCCTCAGTGAATGAATTCGCGCGGGTCAGTGACGCGGCCCCGGATCGCCGCCGCTGCGGCCGTCGCCGGGCTTGCGAGCAGGGTGCGCGAACCCGCGCCCTGGCGCCCCTCGAAGTTGCGGTTGCTGGTGCTGACGCAATAAAGACCGGAGTCAACGGTGTCGCCGTTCATGCCGAGGCACATCGAGCAGCCCGACTCGCGCCATTCCGCGCCCGCATCCGTGAAGATTTTCGCGAGCCCCAGGGCCTCGGCCTCGCGCTTGATCTGCTGCGACCCGGGGACCACCAGTGCCCGCACACCCGGTGCCACCTTGTGCCCCGCGAATACACGGGCGGCGAGTTCGAGGTCCGACAGCCTGGCATTGGTGCAGCTGCCGATGAACACGACCTGGACCGGCCGGTCGCGCAGCGACTGGCCCGGCTCGAGGCCCATGTAGGAAAGTGCGCGCGCGAACACGGCATCGCCCGGACGGTTCGGTATCCCGCCGGATACCGGCACCACCATGCCGGGGTTGGTCCCGTAGGTGATCATGGGCTCGATCGCCCCGGCGTCGAAGTGCACGGTGCGGTTGAAAACGGCGCCGGGGTCGGATGCCAGCGTGCGCCAGTCGGCGATCGCTCGATTCCAGTCCTCGCCCTGCGGGGCGCGCGGACGGCCCTTGAGGTAGGCGAACGTGGTTTCGTCAGGCGCCACCATGCCGGCCCTTGCGCCGGCCTCGATGGACATGTTGCAGATCGTCATGCGCTCGTCCATCGACATCGCCTCGATGGCCGGTCCACGGAACTCGATCACGTGGCCGGTGCCACCGTTCACGCCGATCTGCCCGATGACCGCGAGCACCAGGTCCTTGGCTGTCACGCCCGGGCCTAGCCGGCCGGCAAATTCGATCGCCAGTGTCCTGGGCTTGCGCTGCAGCAGGCACTGCGTCGCGAGCACGTACCCGACCTCCGTCGTGCCTATTCCAAACGCCAGCGCGCCGAACGCACCGTGCGTGCTGGTGTGGCTGTCGCCGCACACGATGGTCTTGCCGGGCTGGGTCGCGCCAAGCTCGGGGCCTATGACATGCACGATGCCGCGCCGTGCGTCGCGCAGGCCGATCAGGTCCAGCCCGAATTCCGCGCAGTTGAGTTCAAGCTGGCGGACCTGCTTCGCCGCGGACTCGAGCGCGATCGGCACGCCACCAAATACCTGGGAGGTCTCGGTTGGCGTCGAGTGGTCCATGGTCACGAGGGTTCGATCCGGCCGCCGCACCTTGAGGCCCCTGCCGCGCAGCACCGAGAAGGCCTGCGGCGAGGTGACTTCGTGCGTCAGGTGCAGGTCGATATACAGGACGGCGGGAGTGTCGGGTGTCTCCGGCACGACTTCGTGCCGCTCCCAGACCTTTTCGAACAGGGTCTTCGCGGTCATTCTGGCTCCGATGGCCGGTTCGGTCAGGGGGTCGTAGCGGTGTCCGCCGCCTCGGCGTTGCGCTTCTCGATTCGTTCGGCAGATGCGCGGGTGGACTCGATGCGATTGACGACCTCGAGGAAGGCGCGAACGCCCGATTCCACGATATCGGTCGTCACGCTGGAGCCGCGATAGGAACGCCCGTTGTGCTCTACCGTCACCACGGCCTCGCCCTGGGCGTCTTCGCCAATCGACACGCTGTGCACCTCGAACTTGCGCAACGTCACCTCCACGCCGGTCGCAGCCTCGATGGCCTTGAAGGCCGCATCCACGGGGCCGTCGCCGCCGGATTCCTGCGACAGTAACCGGCCGTCGCCGTGGCGCAGGCCGACGCGCGCCATCGCGGCGCCGGCAGAGTCGCTGACCGCGTGCAGGCTCTCGAGATGCCACGGGCCGCTTTCCGCAATTTCGGACTTGAACACCAGCGCCTCGAGGTCGCCGTCGAACAGTTCCTTCTTCTTGTCCGCAAGGGCCTTGAAGTCCTCGAACACCCGGGCGAGTTCCGCGTCCGAGAGTGCGAAGCCGAGTTCCTTGATCCGGTCGCGCAGCGCGGCGCGGCCGCTGTGCTTGCCGAGCACCAGGTGCGAGCGCGAGAGGCCTACGTCTTCAGGCCGCATGATCTCGTAGGTCGAGTGGTGCTTCAGCATTCCGTGCTGGTGGATGCCGGACTCATGCGCGAAGGCGTTCTCGCCGACCACCGCCTTGTTGCGGGGGATGGACATGCCGGTGATGCTCGACAGCAGTCGGCTGGTGGGGAACAGGCGGCGGGAGTCGATACCGGTGTGCACCCCGAGCAGGGCCTCGCGCGTCTTGATCGCCATCACCAGTTCCTCGAGCGAGGCATTGCCCGCCCGTTCGCCGATGCCGTTGATCGTGCACTCGACCTGCCGCGCCCCGGCCCGGACCGCCGCGAGGCTGTTGGCCACCGCCATGCCGAGGTCGTTGTGGCAGTGCACGCTGAACGTCGCACGCTCGGCGCCGCGCACGTTCTTCAGCAGGTAGTCGAAAACTTCGTGGAATTCCTCCGGCACCGTGTAGCCGACCGTGTCGGGAACGTTGATGGTCGTCGCGCCGGCGTGGATCGCGGCTTCGACCACTTCGCGCAGGAACTCGAGCTCGGTGCGCGACGCGTCCTCGGGCGAGAACTCGACGTCGTCGCAGAGGCTGCGAGCGTATTTCACGCCTTCCACGGCCGTGTGGATGATCTGCTCCTTCGCCATGTTCAGCTTGTGTTCGCGATGGATGGCGCTGGTCGCGAGAAACACGTGAAGTCGCGGTCGCGCCGCCTCGCGGACCGCGCTCCAGGCCTTGTCGATGTCCTCGCGGTTGCAGCGTGCGAGTCCCGCGATGACGGGCCCGCGCACCGTGCGCGCGATTTCGCGCACGGCCTCCCAGTCGCCGCGTGACGCGGCCGGGAAGCCCGCCTCGATGACGTCCACTCCCAGTTCCGCCAGCGCGCGCGCGACCCGCAGCTTCTCGGGCTGCGTCATGCTGCAGCCGGGCGACTGCTCGCCGTCACGCAGCGTGGTGTCGAAAATGATGACGCGGTTCGGGTCGCGGGGCTTGGCAGTCATTGGGTGCTCCTTCAGCCCTCGTTCAACCAGGGCATGCGCGCACGCAGTTTCACGCCCACTTTCTCGATCGGGTGGGCGAGGTCTTTCTTCATCAGCGCGTCGTACTTCCGGCGTCCGGTCTTGTTCTCGCGGATCCACGCCCGCGCGAACGAGCCGTCCTGGATTTCCGCCAGGATCTTCTTCATTTCCTTCTTGGTCGCCTTGTTCACGACGCGCGGGCCGCGGGTAAGGTCGCCCCACTTGGCAGTGTGCGAGATGTACTTGTGCATCTTGGCGAGGCCGCCCTCGTGCAGCAGGTCCACGATCAGCTTCAGTTCGTGCAGACACTCGTAATAGGCGACCTCCGGCTGGTAGCCGGCTTCGACCAGGGTCTCGAAGCCCTTCAGCACCAGTTCGGTCGCGCCGCCGCAGAGCACCGCCTGCTCGCCGAAAAGATCGGTCTCGGTCTCTTCCTTGAACGTGGTCTCGATGACGCCGGCCCGCGTGCCGCCGATGCCATCTGCATAGGCAAGCGCCTTGGCTTTCGCCTTGCCCGACGCATTTTGCGCAACCGCGATCAGGCAGGGGACGCCGCGGCCCTGCTGGTACTGGCGGCGCACCAGGTCGCCGGGACCCTTGGGCGCGATCAGCACCACGTCGAGGTCCTTGCGCGGCTTGATCTGGCCGAAGTGGACGTTGAAGCCGTGCGCGAACAGCAGGGTTGTGCCCTTGCCGAGATTCGGCAGGATCTCCTTGTAGTTCTCCGCCTGCGTGGTGTCGGGAGTCAGCAGGGCGACCAGCGTCGCGCCCTTGACCGCTTCCGCCGGCGTCTTGACGGAGAGCCCGTCCTTCTTCGCCTTCTTCCAGCTGTCGCCCTTGCGCACGCCAACTACCACGTCGAAACCGGAGTCCTTGAGGTTCAGCGCGTGCGCGCGACCCTGGCTGCCGTAACCGACCACGGCGATCCGGGCGCCCTTGAGCGCCTTCTTGTTCACGTCTTTTTTCGAGTACGCGCGCATTTCAAACTCCTCGAGAGACAGTCAGATGATGATTGTGTGTCCAAATGAAGAACCCCGCCCGGATCATGTCCGGTGCGGGGTTCCTGGTATCCGTCTGCGCCTATGCGCTTTCAGGCCGGGGCCCCGCACCTCCCGTGGGGAAGCAGGACGGGCAGTCCAAGCAGCAGGCACGGCAGCCGGGGAGCCGTTTCGAGCGTGCGAGCGGTCGAAGCCTCGAAGTCCATCGTTAGCCTGCCTGGGAAGAACCGTTCCGAGCCGTGATTTCGAGCCATGAATAGCAGCACAGCGCGGCGGACATTGTCAACCGCACTGCAAGAAGAAGTTCCGCTATAAGCTGTCGGCACCATGTTTGAAGAACACGATACAGCGACCGCAAGGCCGCTCTTGCTGGTGACCGAGGCAGGCCTCGGGGCCTTGCTGCATGCGCAGGACGCGGCAACCCGGGCATGGCTCGGGTCCATGCACTTCACGGCAGAACGCCACCAGGTCGCGGTGGTGCCGGCCGCGGACGGTTCAATACGGATGGCGCTGCTCGGCCTCGGCAAGCTCCAGGGCCTCGAATCACTCGAGCCATTGCACGTAGCCGGTGCCCCTGGCCGGTTGCCTCCCGGAGCCTGGCGAATCGAGACGCCGCTTCCGGCCCCTGCGGCGACCGCGGCCGCGATCGGCTGGGCCTACGGGTCGTATCGGTTCGAGCGCTATCGAAAGCCGCCTCCAGCGGAAAAGCCGCTCGCCGCGCTGGTTCCGCCACAACTGGCCGAGATGGTGCAGGTACGTCGCGTATCCGCGGCGCTGGCGATGGCACGTGACCTGATCAATACGCCAGCCTGCGACCTGACGCCGCAACGCCTGGCCGAGCAGGCGCTGGAAATGGCGACTCGTTGTGGCGCGCACGGGCACGTGGTTGCGGGAGATGCGCTGCGCGAGGGCTATCCGGCCATCCACGCGGTGGGTCGGGCCGCGGAGTCGGCACCGAGGCTGGTGGATTTTCACTGGGGCGATCCCGGCGCGCCGCGCGTGACGCTGGTCGGCAAGGGCGTGTGCTTCGATTCCGGCGGACTCGATATCAAGGCCGCGCCGGGCATGCTGCTGATGAAGAAGGACATGGGGGGCGCGGCCTGCGTGCTGGCGCTTGCCCGCCTGGTGATGGAGAGTTCGCTGCCGGTCCGACTGCGGGTCCTGGTGCCGGCGGTGGAGAACGCGATCTCTGGCGGCGCCTACCGGCCCGGTGACGTGATCGCGACGCGCAAGGGCCTCAACGTGGAGATTGGCAACACCGATGCCGAGGGCAGGCTGGTGCTCTGCGACGCTCTTGCAGCGGCCGACGTCGAGAAGCCGGACCTGCTGGTGGACCTCGCGACGCTGACCGGCGCGGCCAGGGTCGCGCTCGGCCCCGAACTGCCGGCGCTGTTCGGCAGCCGTGCTGAAACCGTCGAGGCGCTGGTGCGCCATGGGAGGGAACTCGGCGACCCGCTCTGGCCGATGCCGCTCTGGGACGGCTACGAGGACGAGTTCGCGAGCCGGGTCGGCGACATCAACAATGTATCCGCGTCGCCGCTCGCCGGATCCATCATCGCAGGACTGTTCCTGCGTCGCTTCGTGACCGAGGCGCGCGACTGGCTGCACATCGACCTGTATGCGTGGAACGGCAAGGATCGCCCGGGTCGGCCAATCGGAGCCGAGCCGCAGGCGGTGCGTGCCCTGTACGCGTTGCTGGTCGAACGCTACGGCTGACAGCAGCACGATATTGAAATACTCAGGAGTTCAGGCATGACCCGACGCAAGGTCGATCCGCGCGCCAATTCCAGGCTGGTTTTCGACGGCGTCAAGCAGACGCCGAGTCGCGCGATGCTGCGTGCAGTCGGCTATACCGACCGCGATTTCCGCAGGCCTCAGGTCGGCATCGCATCGACCTGGAGCAACCTGACGCCGTGCAACATGCACATCGACAAGCTGGCCGCCGCAGCGGCCGCTGGCGTGGATGCAGCGGGCGGCAAGAGCACGGTGTTCGGGACCATCACGGTGTCGGATGGCATCTCGATGGGCACGCCCGGCATGCGCTACTCGCTGGTGTCGCGCGAAGTGATCGCCGACTCGATAGAAACTGTGGTCGGCGCGCAGGGATTCGACGGTATTGTCGCAATCGGCGGCTGCGACAAGAACATGCCCGGCTGCATGATGGCGATTGCGCGACTCAACCGCCCGGCGGTGTTCGTCTACGGCGGGACGATCCGGCCGGGCGCCAGGCGCCGCGACATCGTGTCGGTCTTCGAGGCCGTCGGCGCCCATGCCCGGGGCGCGATTACAGACCGGCAACTGCGCGAGGTCGAGCGCACGGCAATCCCCGGCGCGGGCAGCTGCGGCGGCATGTATACGGCCAATACGATGGCCTCCGCCATCGAGGCGCTTGGAATGAGTCTCGCCAACAGTTCCGCGCAGGAGGCCGTCTCGCGCACCAAGCGCCTGGATGCCCAGAGCGCCGGGCGCGCGGTGGTCGGCCTGGTGCGACGTGGAATCCGGCCTTCCGACATCCTGTGCCGCGAGTCCTTCGAAAACGCCATAGTCGTGACGATTGCCCTGGCGGGATCCACCAACGCGGTCCTGCACCTGCTTGCAATCGCGCACGACGCCGGCGTAGCGCTCGAACTCGACGACTTCACGCGTATCGGTTCACGCGTTCCGGTGCTTGCCGACCTGCGGCCGAGTGGGCGCTACTCGATGTCCGAGCTGATCCGCGTCGGCGGCATCCAGCCGCTGATGAAGGAATTGCTGTCCGCGGGCCTGCTGCACGGTGACTGCCTCACCGTGACCGGGAAGACGCTGGCCCAGAACTTGAGGCGCGTGAAGCCGTACCCGGCGACACAGGACATCGTCCGACCGCTGGCAGACCCGATCAAGCCGGAGAGCCACCTGGTGGTCCTCTATGGCAACCTCGCGCCGGAAGGCGCGGTAGCTAAGATCACCGGAAAGGAAGGCCTGTTGTTCGAGGGCCGCGCGCGGGTGTTCGATGGCGAGGAGGCCGCGCTGCAGGCGATTCTCGATGGCACGGTTGTTGCGGGCGACGTCCTCGTGGTGCGATACGAGGGGCCGCGCGGCGGCCCGGGAATGCGCGAAATGCTCAGCCCGACTGCCGCAATCATGGGCAAGGGGCTGGGCGACAAGGTCGCTCTCGTCACGGATGGGCGTTTCTCGGGCGGCAGCCACGGTTTCGTCGTCGGGCACGTGTCGCCGGAGGCCGCGGTCGGCGGCCCGTTGTCCCTGGTCAGGGATGGCGACTCGATCAGTATCGACGCAGCCCGAAGCGCGATTTCGCTGGCGGTACCCGCCGCTGAACTCGCGCGCAGGAAGCAGGAATGGGTGGCGCCAAAGCCGTACACGGAGCGCGGCGTCCTGGCCAAGTACGCGGCGCTGGTGAGCAGCGCGTCGCTCGGCGCCGTGACCGATCGCGGTCTCGGCAAGGGCAGGGCGGCGAAGTGAGCCTGTGCCTGCGCAAGGCTGTTGAGTTGGCAAATCGGGGCGCGTAGAGTGCGACGCGTTTCCCGGGGTTGCGACGGGGGACCGGCTCTTGTAGTGTCGCTGGTCCGGGCTGGGCACCCGCGGAAAAGCCCCTGAAGTATTGGCGAATATAGTCCCACAGCAGCGGAGGGGACGTGGCGTACGATTATTCAATCGACGATCCGGCAAGAAACAGCAAGCGATCGCTTGCCTTCGTGCTGGTCGTCATCATCCACGTCCTGTTCTTCTGGGTGCTCGCGTCCGGCCTCGGCGCCAAAGTCGTCGAAGTCGTGATGGGTCCGGTCGAGACCAAGATCATCGACGAGAAGCCGGACGAGGACAAGCCGCCTCCGCCGCCTCCGGAAATCGACACGCCGCCGCCTTACGTTCCGCCGCCTGAAATCTCGATCGAGATCGCGACAGACACGGCGTCGACCACTGCAATCACCAACGTGACCACCGAGCGGCCTACCGCGCCGGTCGCGCCGCCGCCGCCGCCGCCGAAGCCGGTCGAGCACAAGGTTGTTCGTACGCCACCCTCGACTCAGGGACGCGGCGCGCGGGTCGGGCAGCCGGATTATCCGCCTGCGTCGCGTCGTGCCGGCGAGGTGGGTTCCGTGACGCTGAACATCTGCGTCGACGAAAATGGACGCCCCACCGAAGTCAAGGTTGCCAAGTCCAGCGGCTTCGAGCGGCTGGATGAAGCAGCCGCAAGCTATTCAAAGCGCAACTGGAAGCTGGTGCCTGCGAAGGAAGACGGCAAGCCCATCGCGTCATGCGGTAACTTCATGGTTACCTTCAAGCTCACCGACTGACGCTCAGTCACAAACGTCGCCACCCGCCGCAAACGAACAGATTCGATACCGAATTTTTGGAGGAAGTTCCCCATGGCCGCTGAAACGATCGCTGTAGACAACCCGTATGGAATCCAGGCTCTGTGGGCCCAGGGCGACTTTGTCGCGAAGGGCGTCATGGTGCTGCTGGTCATCATGTCGGCGTATTCGTGGTTCATCATCTTCACCAAGTGGTGGGAGCAGAAGCGGCTGCTTGGCCAGGCAAAGGAAGCCGACAAGAATTTCTGGGCTGCCGACAACATCAAGACCGGCGTCAGCAAGCTGACGGGCAAGGGCAACGTATTCAAGGCAATAGCCTCCGAGGCGATCGACGCTGCCGAGCACCATGATTCGCGCATGACCGAGGAAGTGCCGCTGCACGAGTGGATCGACAACGTGATCGCGCGTGGCGTTGCGCGCATCGGCAATGCGCTGCAGACACAACTGCCGTTCCTTGCGACCACCGGCTCGACCGCGCCGTTCATAGGCCTGTTCGGCACGGTGTGGGGCATCTACCACGCGCTGGTCGCGATCGGTGTCGCCGGCCAGGCGAGCATCGACAAGGTCGCAGGTCCGGTCGGCGAGGCGCTGATCATGACGGCCATCGGCCTGGCGGTCGCCGTGCCGGCGGTGCTGGGCTACAACTACCTGCTCGGCCGGAACAAGGAGATCATGGAGCGAGTCAAGCTGTTCGCGTCGGACCTGGAGCAGGTGATCGTCAGCGGCTCTCGTGTCCACGGCGCCGGCGCGCGCGTCCTCGGCGGCGGCGCCGCCAAGAAGTAATCGGCTGAATCGAGCCGCCGGAGGGATTTACCATGGGCATGTCAGTTTCGACGGGTGGTGGCCCGTCAGGCGACGACAGGCCGATGTCGGAGATCAACACCACGCCCCTGGTGGACGTGATGCTGGTGCTCCTCATCATCTTCCTGATCACCGTCCCGGTGATCACGCAGTCGGTCAAGGTGGACTTGCCGAAGGCGGCCAACATCGCGACGCAGACCAAGCCCGAGAACATCAATATCGCGGTTGATGCCGACGGCAATATCTACTGGAACACGGCAATGGTGCCGAATCCGGAAGCGCTGCTGGTGCGGCTGAAGGAAATCGCGGTAATGGATCCGCAGCCGGAAGTCCACCTGCGTGGGGACAGGCAGACCAAGTGGGAGAACGTCGGCCGGGTGATCGTGCTGTGCCAGCGCAGCGGCATCCAGAAAGTCGGGTTCATCACCGAGCCGGACCGCGGCTACCGTCGCTGATGCGTCGGCCTCAAATCCTGGAGTAGTCGAATGTCAATGAGTGCAGGTGGTGACGAAGACGGGCCGATGATGGAAATGAACATGACGCCGTTGATCGACGTCCTGCTCGTGCTGCTCGTCATGTTCATCATCACCATCCCCGTGATGACCCATGCGGTGAAGCTCGACATGCCGAGGGCCAGCAATGCGCCTTCGCAGGTCGAGCCGGTGGTCATCAACCTCGAGATCGACTTCGACGGAACGGTGCTCTGGAATGGCACGCCGGTCGCGGATTTCGACACCCTGAACGACTATTTCTATCGTGAAGCGGCGAACGATCCGCAGCCCGAACTGCATATCTGGCCGAGCAAGCGGGTCGATTACGACGTGGTGGCCAGGGTCCTTGCCGCGGCCCAGCGCAACGGGCTGCTGAAGATCGGGTTCGTGGGCAACGAGCAGTTCATGTAGACACCGCCAGCGCGGGCCCGCGGGCCCGTCGGTGGTCCCGTCATTAACGAGGCTGCCGGGGCGATGAGTCCCGGCGGCTTTTATCTTGGAGGGGGCGTACAGGCCCCATAGTGAGGCGACAGATGAGCAAGGCAACGTACGTACTGAGCGCCGTGCTGGCTGTGGGCGGCTTGGCAGGTGGGTCTGCGGCGTTGCTAGTTCCCGTGACGGCCACGGCCGCCCAGCAGGTGGGTCCGGCGGTGGGCAAGTACCTGAAGGCCGCGCAGGACGCGATCAAGAAGAAGAACTGGAATGGTGCGCTTGCGGCGATAAGGCAGGCCCAGGACGTTTCCACCAAGACAGCGTTCGAGCAATACAAGATCAACGAACTGCTCTGGTACGTGTACCTGCAGCAGGGCCGCAACCTCGACGCCGCCCGACTGCTCGAGCAGCAGGTGGGATCGGGGCAGATGCCGGCCGGCGAGAAGGTCCAGCGCACCAAGACATTGGCGCAGCTCTACTTCCGCGGCGACAGCTACGGGAAGGCCATCCAGTTCGCCAACCAGTACCTGAAGTCGGTGCCGGGCGACCAGGAAATGCAGTTGCTCATCGCGCAGGCCTATTACCAGCAGAAGGACTACAAGAACGCAATCGCGGCCGCCGAGCGCATGACTGCGGGCGGCAAGCGACCGAGCGAGGACGTGCTGCAGCTGATGCTGCGTTCGAGCTACGAAATCAGCGATCCCGCCGGCACTGCAAAGGCGCTGGATCTGCTGCTCAGGTACTACCCGAGCAAGGACACCTGGCAGCGCGTGCTCGATGGCTATATCTCCCAGACCAAGCACGATGACGAACTGCTGGCGCTGTATCGCCTGGCGGAGGACGTGGGTGCGCTGACCAAGGCCCGCCAATACACCGACATGTCGCAGGGACTCGTGGTGGCCGGTTTTGCCATCGAGGGTGAGCGCGTGATCCAGCAGGGCCTTGCAGCCGGCGTTTTCCAGGGCGAGGAACTCAGCCGCGCCCAGCGCACGCTGCAGGCTGCAACCCGCCGCGCCGACGTCCAGCGGCCGCAGTTGCCCAAGGCCGAGGCGATGCTCGCGGCCGCAAAGACCGGCATGCAGTTGTACGACGTAGGCAAGCTCTACTTCAGCGCGGGGGACTATGCCAAAGCAGCCCCGGTACTCGCGCAGGCCGTTGCGAAGGGCGGCCTGGAGGACAGTGACCGTGTGCAGATGCTGTACGGCATCTCGCTCTCCCGCCAGGGCAAGAACGCCGAGGCGAACAAGGCATTCGCCGCGGTCAAGGAGCCCAAGTTCGCGGAAGTTGCGAAGCTCTGGATAATCAAGGGACGTTGAGTCCGGGACGGGTACGGTGGGGGATGCGTCCCGCCGGGGCCGGCACCGCTGGCTGGAACAGGAAGGCCCCGCGGCATTGCCGCGGGGCCTTTTCAATTCCGGGGAGCGGTGATCGATCGACCAGAATCAGCCAGCGGGAGCTCCTGTCGTGGCCGGTGCCGCGGCGCCTGCGGCCGACGAATCCAGGTAGAGCACCCAGAGCCGCGTTACAGCCGCGAGTTTCGAGTCCTTGACCGCCCCGAACGACGCACGCGCGTCGACCGGCTTGTCCAGGCGAACCAGTGCAACGCCCAGCAGCGCGTTCGCATCGTCGGAATCCACGACTCCGCCCTTGGCCAGGCCTTTGCGGATCGCATCGGCGGAGTTCGCGTAATCACCGGCGCTGAAATAGAGCTTGCCGATGGCAACCATGTCGTTGCCGGTTTTCGCGTTTGCCAGCGCTTTCGCGGCCCCCGGCAGGTCCTTGTTGTCTGCCGTCGCGCCGGCACGATCGCGCTCCAGGTTGGCTTTCGCTCGAGTAAGCGCTTCACCGGTGAAGAGGTTGGCAGCCATGCCGCGCTCGAGGATGCCTACTGACTCTGCGGGGAAGCCGCCGCTGAACAGGACGTTGGCCATCTCCGAATATTCGTCGGCCTTGTCCAGCGTCCTGGTCTGATCCATCAGCCGGAAAAGCATGCGAAGTTCGCGGTCACCCTTTGTCTCGTAAAGCTGGTTGGTGAGCAGGTCCTCCCAATACTTCTGGCTGGGGTAGTTGAGGACCAGGGTCTCGATTGCCTTCATCGTGCCAGGCCGGTCCTTGAGCTCGAAATTGCAGCGCAGCCCGATCAGCAGGAGCTGTTCGCTGGGCTTGTCCTGGCCCGCGGTGAGTTTCTCAACTGCAGCCCGCGCGCCCGCGTAGTCCTTTTCGAGATAGTAGCTCTGCGCCACGAGTACGCCCATGTCGTGGTCGCCCGGCGCCGATTCCAGGTAGCGATTTCCGTATTCAACTGCTTTCGGGTAGTTCTTGGTCTGGTAGTAGAGTTGTGAGAGTGCCTTCAGTCGCTGCGGCAAGTCGGCTGGCGGGACAAACCCTGAATTCACCGCCGCATCCAGCGCTGCAGCTGCTCCTGCGTAGTCCTGCTTCTGCAGCAGCACGTTCCAGGTGAACTCGTCGATCATGAACGAGTCGTACGGCGTCTTGGGTTCGACCGCCCTGGCATCCTGGAGGTGAGCAAGGGCCTCGTCCAGGTTCTTGGCGGTCAACGCTTCCTGGGTCGCTTGCAGCGGCTTCACGATACTGGAACTGATCTTCGGGCCCTGCTCCGCAGCAATGGCAGCCGTCGGGGCCAGCGTGCCGGTTGTTACGCCGACGACGCCCGCCGCAGCGAGTGCCGCCATAAGTACCAGTTTCGATTTTTTCATGTCTGTCCTCGCAGGGCTCGAACGGGTTATTGTGCTGATATTGTAGCCGGAAGACGCGGCGTCGCGCGCGACCGCACCGGGTCGACTGCCGTGCGGCGCGCGCAATGGCGGACGACCTGCCCGGCCCGGCGTGGAGATCGCTGAATGCCTTCGAATCGTCACGTAGAAATAGTCGAAGTAGGCCCGCGAGACGGACTCCAGAGCGAGACCGTGTTTCTTGCCACCGCATCCAAGGTGGAGTTCATCCGCAGGGCAATCGACGCGGGCTTGAAGCGGGTCGAGGTTGCCAGCTTCGTCAACCCCGCCAAGGTGCCACAGATGGCCGATGCGGAAGCAGTGCTCGAGGCCCTGCCGGCCCCGCGTGGCCTCTACTATGTGGGGCTGGTACTGAACCGCAGGGGCTTCGAACGCGCAGCATTGGCCGGATGCAACGAGATCGGAATGGCCGTGATGGCCAGCGACACCTTCAATCGACGCAACCAGGGAGTTTCGACCGAGGACTCGATAGCCGCGTGGCTCGATATCGCGGCGGCGGCGAAGGCGGCAGGCATCCGCGCGCAGGTGACCATTTCAACCGCATTCGGCTGCCCGTTCGAGGGCGAGATACCCGTGGCGCGCGTGCTGGAAGTCGTGCGACGCGTGGCTGCGGCGGAGCCCTGCGAGATCGCGCTGGCCGACACGATCGGTGTCGGGGTTCCGGCCCAGGTCGAGGAACTCCTGGGCCGTGTGAGTGAAGTCGTACCAGGCATGCGCCTGCGCTGCCATTTTCACAACACCCGCAATACAGGGCTCGCGAATGCCTACGCGGCGGTACAGGCCGGGGTCGCGGCGCTGGATGCCAGCCTCGGTGGGATCGGCGGCTGCCCGTTCGCCCCGGCTGCGACCGGCAACATTCCCACCGAAGACCTGGTGTACATGCTGCATCGCTGCGGCTATGAAACAGGCGTTTCCCTGGACGCTGCAATCGCTGCCAGCTGTTGGCTGCAGCAGCAGCTCGGCCGGCCGGTGCCGGGCATGCTGGTCAAGGCAGGCAGCTTCCCGGGCTCAGTCGCGCCTGCGGCGTGAGTCCCGCGGCCGGCGGTGGCTGAAGCAGGTCCAGCGGTGCATCACGTCACCGGGCGAGGGTGGCAGGGGTTTTCCGGTAAAGTGTTGGACACAAAACGTATCGAAGGGGCAACCCGGTGACCTACGCTGCCATTACCGGCTGGGGCAAATGCCTCCCGCCGGCCGTGCTGACCAACGCCGATCTCGCGACCATATTCGACACCAACGATGAGTGGATCGTCTCGCGTACCGGTATCCGCGAGCGTCGCATTTCGCACGTCAGGCTGACCGACCTCGCCTATGTGGCGTCGATGCGCGCGCTTGCGGCCGCTGGGCTCGACGGCTCCGAGGTGGACCTGATCGTCTTCGGCACCTGCAGCTTCGACGACCAGGTGCCGAACCAGGCCTCCGGGATCCAGGTCCGGATCGGTGCGAAGAACGCGGCGTCGATGGACGTCAATACCGCCTGTACCAGCTTCCTGTACGGTCTGAGTACGGCTACGGCCATGATCCGCACCGGCGTGGTACGCAATGCGCTGGTGATCGGCGGCGAACTGATCAGCGCATTCATGGACTGGAACAACCGCGGAGTCGCCGTACTGTTCGGCGACGGCTGTGCCGCCGTGGTGCTGCAGGCCACCGACCGGGAGGAGGGCCTGATTGGCGAACGGCTGGGTTGCGACAGCGAGGCACGCAATACCCTGGTCGTGGAGGGCATGGGTACCCGCTACGCGGACCTGACGCGCCTGTACGGCGACACGAACTGGATATTCGAAGGCCAGGAGATATTCAAGCGCGCGGTCATCGGAATGTCGGGTGCCTGCGCCGACGTGCTGGAAAAAAGGCACGTTGCGGCCGGGGACATAGACCTGGTGATCCCGCACCAGGCCAACCTGCGCATCATCGAGGCGGTTGCGAAGCGCGCAGGAATGCCGATGGAGCGCGTGTTCGTCAATGTCCATCGCTACGGCAACATGTCCGCGGCGACGGTGCCCGTCGCGCTGGTCGAGGCGCTGGAGGAAGGGCGCGTCGCGCCGGGAAACCTGCTGTTGCTGCCGGCGTTCGGCGCCGGGCTCACGTGGTGCGCCCACCTGGTTCGATGGGGCGATCGCGTCACGCCGCTCGGCACATCGGACGTCGCGCTCCCGCCCTGTGAAGAAACGGGATTGCAGATGGTGGCGCGCTACAGGCAGCGCAAGGCCGCGGTGACTGCGGCCTGAATGCGCGTGTGACCATGCGCCTGGCGCGGCCAGGCGCGGCGAGGAATGAACTTGTCGGCGAGGCCACCCGCACACACGGCGCTGCTGCAGATTCACTTCTGCGTCGTGCTGTGGGGCTTTACCGCGATTCTCGGCAAGCTGATAAGCCTGCCTGCGCTGCCGCTGGTGTGGTGGCGCATGCTGCTGGTCGTGGCCGCGATAGCGCTGTGGCCGCCGGTCTGGCGCGCGCTTCGCGTCATTGACGGCAGGACGCTGCTGCTGTTCTCGGGCGCCGGTGTCATCGTGGCGCTGCACTGGCTGACGTTCTACGGTGCGATAAAGCTGTCAAATGCTTCGGTGGCCGCCAGTTGCATGGGCACGGCGCCGGTCTTCATGGCGGTGGTTGAGCCGTGGATCGCGAAGCGGTCGTTCGACCCGCGCGAAATGCTGATCGGCGTCTTCGCGTTGCCGGGCGTGGCGCTGGTGGTGGGCGGGACGCCCGACTCGATGCGTACCGGAATCCTGGTGGGCGTCTTTTCGGCGTTCCTGGTGGCAATTTTCGGATCGCTCAACAAGCGCATCGTCGAGCGGGCGGCACCACTGTTGATGACATGGATCGAACTCGCGGCCGGCACGGCGTTCCTTGGCGTCGTCGCGTTGCTGATGCCGGGACCCGGACCCGCATTACCCATGCCGGATGGCCGCGACTTCGCACTGCTCGCCACGCTGGCCATCGCCTGCACGTTGCTGCCCTTCACGCTTTCGCTGCATGCGCTGCGACACACCAGTGCGTTTACTGCCCAGCTGGCGATCAGCCTGGAGCCGGTGTATGCGGTGCTGCTTGGCATCGTGCTGCTGGGTGAGCAACGCGAACTCTCCGCGCCTTTCTACCTGGGCGTCACGCTGATCGTCGGCTCGGTACTGGTGCACACCCTGATCAAGTTGCGCGGTTCGGCGACCTGATTCAAGCGACCGGCGAGGGGATTCCCGGCGTACGTGCGACGGGGATCCTCAACGCGCGATCGATGGCGCGGCACTGGCAGCGCGCCGGACCCACGCGCGCCGAAGTCTCCACGCCAGCAGCATCGCCAGGACCGCGGAGTACAACAGGGGTTCGCGCCAGTCGGCCTTTACCTGCCACCAGAAGTGCAGGCAGCCGAGAATTGCCGCCGGATACACCAGGCGATGCAGTCGGTGCCAGCGGCGTCCGAGGCGCTTCATCCAGCCGTTGGTCGAGGTCACGGCCAGTGGTAGCAACATCAGCAGGGAAGCAAAGCCCACCGTGATGTAGGGACGCTTGGCGATGTCCGCAATGATGGCGCTGCCGTCGAACCAGCGGTCGAGTACCAGCCAGTTCGCGAAGTGCAGGACGATGTAAGTGAACGCGTAGAGCCCGAGCATGCGCCGGAGCCCCATGATCCATGGCGTGCGCAGGGTCACGGCCAGCGGACTGACGCAGAGAGTCGCAAGCAGCAACCGGAGGCCCCACTGCCCCAGCTGGTCCTGGAGTTCGTCCACGGGATTGGCACCCAGCCCGGCGCCGGCGAATCCGAATGCGCGGGCCGCCAGCCAGGCGAGCGGCAGCGAGCAGAGCAGGTAGAGCAGGGGATTGGCGTAGCGCCGCACGGCCTAGAAGTTCTTCTCGAGGTCCATGCCGCGGTACATTCCGGCGACCTGCTCCTCGTAGCCGTTAAACATAAGGGTCGGCTGGCGCGGCGAAAACAGACCGCCACCGAGGCGTCGCTCCGAGGCCTGGCTCCAGCGCGGATGGTCCACCGATGGGTTTACGTTCGCGTAGAAACCATACTCCCGCGGCGCCGACCGGTTCCAGGAGGTGGGCGGCTGTTTCTCGGTAAAGCGGATCTCGACGATCGACTTGATGCTCTTGAACCCGTATTTCCACGGCACTACGAGCCGCAGAGGCGCGCCGTTCTGGTTCGGCAGTACCTGGCCGTACAGGCCGACGGCGAGGATCGTGAGCGGGTGCATGGCCTCGTCCATGCGCAGTCCCTCCACGTAGGGCCACTGCAGCACCGGGAATCGCTGCCCCGGCATCTGCGATGGCCGCTCGACGGTCGTGAATGCCACGTACTTCGCCCGCGATGTCGGCTTGAATCGGCTTAGCAGGTCGCCGAGCGGAAATCCGACCCACGGAATGACCATCGACCAGGCCTCGACGCAGCGCAGCCTGTAGATACGCTCCTCGAGCGGGTGCGGTTTCAGGATGTCTTCCAGCGAAAATGAGCCGGTGACATCCGCTTCGCCGCCGACAGTCACGCTCCAGGGTTTCGGCTTGAATGAGCCAGAGCGCTGTGACGGGTCCTCCTTGCCGGTGCCGAACTCATAGAAGTTGTTATAGGTCGTGATCTCTTCAAATGAATTTCGAGCCTCGGATGTGCTGTAGCGCTTGTTGGTAGAGTACTTCAGCGGCGTGCCCGCAAGAGACGGGCGCGGTGCAAGTCCGCCGAGTATCGCCGCCCCGAGCCCGGCCATCAGGCGCCGGCGGTCCAGGTACACGTCCAGCGGGGTGATTTCGGAGGCAGGGATCTGGGGAATGGACGTCTTGCTCATGGTGCCTCGCTCCAGCTCGTGCAGGTGTTGCCGTAAGAATAGACCGGGGAATCGCCCATGAGGTTACAGCCGACGACTGATCGTATACTTGGACGTTGTGACGGCGCCGCGCCCTACCGAGAAATTCTGATGCCGAGCGTATTCCTGTCGAGATCCAAATTCCTGTCGCTGGACGGCCTTATATGAGCAGCTCACGCAGCGAACTGGCGCGGACCGTACTGGCGGTGATCTTCCTCGGCGGCCTGATCGGGGGGTCCTTGTGGATCCTGATGCCGTTCCTCGGCGCGCTGATCTGGGCGGCCATGATCGTCGTTGCAACCTGGCCGGTCCTCGCCAGGCTGCAGGCGTTGTTCGGCGGCAGGCGCAGCGCCGCGGTCGCGGTGATGACGATCGCGTTGCTGGCGATACTGGTCGTTCCGGTGGTGTGGATATCGGGTGCATTGCTTTCGCACGCCGGCGACGTGCCGGGGCTTGCATCGAAGATTTCGCAGTCACAGCTGCCGCCGCCACCGCAGTGGCTCGAGGACCTGCCGATCGTGGGCGACCGGGCGTACGGGGCTTGGGCCAGTATCTCGAGCCAGCGCGTGGAAGAACTGCTCAAGCAGGCGGCGCCATATGCGCGCGAGGTCGCTGTCTGGTTCGGGCACCAGGCGGGCAGCATCGGACTGGTGCTGGTGCAGTTCCTGCTGACGGTCGTGCTGTGCGGGGTGCTGTATTCCGGGGGCGAGTCCTGGGCTCGCTGGGCGCGCAGGTTCTCCCGGCGGCTTGCCGGCGAGCGCGGCGATCGCGTCACGGTGCTGGCAGCCATGGCGGTCCGGGGAGTCGCGCTGGGCGTGGTCGTCACGGCCCTGCTGCAATCAGTGCTGGGCGGCATCGGACTCGCGATAGCCGGCGTGCCATTCGCGCCGGTGCTGACCGTGGTGATGTTCGTGCTGTGCATCGCCCAGATCGGGCCGATCCCGGTCCTGCTGGCTGC
Source organism: uncultured Gammaproteobacteria bacterium (assembly GCA_963793005.1). GTDB lineage: Bacteria > Pseudomonadota > Gammaproteobacteria > Steroidobacterales > Steroidobacteraceae > RPQJ01. The sequence goes on along the minus strand of CAWBYP010000002.1, from coordinate 416,985 downwards.
CGCGGCCTGGGTTTACTCCGACTCGGGCGCAGCGTGGGGAACGTTCCTGCTGGTCTGGTCACTGGTCGTCGGGCTCATGGACAATGTCGTGAGGCCAGTGTTGATCAGCAAGGGCGCGGACCTGCCGTTCCTGTTGATCTTTTCCGGTGTCGTTGGCGGGCTGGTGGCATTCGGGGTGATCGGAATCTTTGTCGGGCCCGTAGTGCTCGCGGTTGCCTACACGCTGCTGAACGACTGGGTCGCAGAGGAGCGCGAAACTGTGGCCGAAGCTGCATCCGGCGCTGGCGATGCCGGGGCCGAGGTCGCGGAACGCTGATCCGATACCGGGGCTCGAGCCGTGGGCCCTACTCGGCGGACGCCAGCGAAACGCGTTCGGCGAAGCTGCCGCCCAGCACCAGGTGCAGGTTCACGCGCTGGGAAAGTTCGTCGCTCCTGGCTCGCAGGTAGTTCACGCGGGCGGCCTGGACCTGCTGTTGCTGCTGCTGGACGCCGCGCATGTCCTGGCGACCAACCTTGTAGGCCTGCTGGTCGTACTCCAGCGCCTTTTCCTGGTCGTCCAGCACCTGGCCGAGGATCCCCACGCGCTGGGACAGGATCTGCGATGCGGCCAATGCGTTCTCGACGTCCCCGAGGGCGCGCAGCACCTGGCTGCCGTAGCGTGCGACGGCTTCTTTCTGCTCGGCGGTCTTCAGCTCGACCTGGGCCCTCAGGGCACCACCATGGTACAGCGGTGCGAACAGCGTCCCGCCCGCGCCGCCGCTCGGGTTGCTGTAGTCGTCTTTCAACTGCAGCACGTCGCTGCTCAGCGCGGCCACGCTGGCGTTCAGCCGGATGGTCGGCAGCTGCGCAGCCTTTGCTTCTCCAACGCGATTGAATGCCGCTGCCACGCGGCGTTCCGCGGCAATCACGTCAGGGCGCCGTTCAAGCATGCCGAGTGGCATGCCGACCGGCACGGGTCCCGGCATTGCAGGGAGTTCGGATGCAACCGCGAGTTCCGTGGCCGGATATCGGCCAAGAATCGTCTCGAGCGACCTCAGCGCCTGCTCGTGCGCGAGCCTGGCCTGGCGCAGCGAGTCTTCCATCGTGCCAAGCCCCACTCGGGCGAGGGCGACGTCCTTCCCGCTGCCGTTGCCGACTCGCTGGCGGTCCTGCGCCAGCGAGACGAGGCTGCGTGCCGAGGTGGCCATCGACTCCGCAGCGTCGAGCTGCAGCTTCGTCTCGATGGCCATGAACCAGCTTCGGGCGACCTGCGCGGCCAGCGACTGTCGCGCGAACTCGAAATCGGCCTGCGCCGAAGCGTAATTGTCATCCGCTGCATTTCGACCGTAGCGCAGCCGCCCCCAGAGGTCGGGCTCCCACGAAACGCCGAGCATGGCGCCGCTCAAGGCAGACGAAAGGTCCGAGCCGCCGCCTGCCTTTATGCCGCCGGTGCCCAGCAGGTTGAACCAGGGCAGCAGCTGCGCCTGCGCCGAGCGGGCATAGGCTGCTGCCTGCTCGACCTGCGCCCCGGCCGCACGCAGGTCGGGGTTCCTGCCGATGGCTTCGTTTACCAGGGCCGTGAGCTGCGGATCGTTGAATGTCGATAGCCAGTTGTCGCTGATCGCCATCGAGCCAGTATCCGATACATCGGCGCTGGCCCAGGTCGCACGAACCTCCGTACCTTGCAGTGCGTCCCTGCGGACTTCGTCGGGCTTTGGTGGCGCCTTCACCGCGCAGGCAGCGAGCCCCGCGATGCAGGCCGCGGCGACAACCAGGTTTCGGGAATCCATGATCGTCATCAATGCAACTTGAGGATCAGCCAGTCGAGCTTGGCGCCGACACGCATGAACACCTTGCGGAGGATGTGGATCATCTCGCCGCTGTTGGTGTAGATCGCGCCGTTGCCACGCGCGCCCGGCGCCAGGAACAGCTCTGCATCCTCACCGATGGGCTTCAACTTGACGGCGAGGCGTTGCTCGGGGGCGGGGCCATAACCCGTGTTCGGCAACATGCCACTGATAGGCAGCTGGCCCTGCGCCGTGGCCCAGATGATGGCCTCGACCTCGGTCTTGATGATGCGTCCGGGATATGTCTTGAGTGCAATTTCAGCTTCGTTGCCTGCCTCGACCTCGCGCACCTCGTTCTGCGCGTAGAACGCAACTACCCATTGGGCGTCTTCGATGAAAGTCATGGCGGGAAACGCCGGGAAGGGCACCGTCATGACGCCCGGCCTCAGGGCCAGTGCGACGACTGTTCCGTCGGCCGGTGCGTACTGCACGGCCTCGCCGAGTTGCCACTGCGCATCGGCGAGCTGTGCCTCCGCCTGCGCTATCTGGGCCAGTACCTGTGCCACTTCCTGCTGCACGCCGGTGGGCGTCTTGGCAGCCACGTTCTCGCGGGCCTGTGCAACGTTGGCCTGTGCCGACTGGAGGTCGTTTTCGTACTTCGCGACGTCGGCCTGCGCCTGTTCCAGGTCGAACAGGTTGCCGGCTCCGGTCTTCGCGAGTTCCTGGTACTGCTCGACCCGCTTTCGTGCGAGCGTCAATTGCGTCGTGGCCACTCCCTGCTGGCTCGATGCCTGCTTGAGCTGTTCGCCCAGGTTGCGGGCATTGGCGTTGGCCGAGACCAGCTTGGCGCGCAGCTGGGTGAGGTTTGCTTCGGCAGACTGCACCTGGATCTGGAACGGCACCGGATCCAGCTTGAAGAGGACATCGCCCTTCTTGACTGGCTTGTTCGGCTCTACCGGAACCTCGATCACCTTGCCCGCTATGCGCGAATTGATCGGCACGACGTAGTTCATCACGCGGACGTCCGCGGAGGACGGCGCATCGATGTTCAGGAACAGGATCAGGATCGTGATGCCGATGATCGGGATCGTGACCGTGATCACCTGGGACGTGATGTTCCAGGGCAGCAGCTTGAACTTGAAGAAGACCAGCCACGCGAAGAACGAGTAGATCAGCAGCAGAAGGATTTCCATCAGCCTCGAGCCTCCTGGCCGGCGTGCGACTCGAGCTGCGCAAGGCGCTCGCGCAGCCTCGCCATTTCCTCGCTGGCCGATTCCGTCGCCACGTCCGATAGTTCCTGCACGAGCAGACTCGCCATGTTCCGGCTCAAGTACGTCGGTGCCGTAGGCCATCTTGTACATCACGGGCTTCGAATAGGCCCACAGCCAGGCAAATGGCCACAGCAGCCCGCCAAAGACCAGCGACAGCAGGCACAGCACCTGGATCGCCTTGGCCTGCGGGTGACGTTTCTGCTCCGCAACTTTTTCCGGAAGGATGTGCACCAGCCAGAATGCGGTAATGCCGACGATCGGTACGATCACCAGCACCACCCATGCGAGCACGTCGGCGGCCGTGTCCAGCGCTTCGCCTTTGAACATGGAGGCATGCGAAGTAGTCGAGGCCAGCGCCATCGCCAGGCCAGAGACCAGCCCGATGGCCGTTCGCGTTCGCCGATTCAAGGATGAAGTCATGTACGATTTCCTGAAGCAATCCAGTTCAAGTGATCAGCCGCCGAGCGCGATGGCCATGGCGACGAGGGCGGCCCCAAACAACAGAAACACGAGCCCGGTGACCCCAGGTCGGGCCGTAGTGTATCGCGCCCACGAGAATCCCGCCCAGAAGAGCAAGCCCAGCAGGATCGCGTTCGAAACGCGGAGCGCAAGGTACGCATCATTGATGAACAGGAACGGAATTGCCGCGGGCAGGCTGGCGAAAAAAACCAGGCAGAAGCTGGCAACGCCGCCCATCAGGTCGTTGCGCGTGACGGGATTCGGGGGGATGTCGCCGGTCCGGACCTTGCCGACGATGCGTGCATAAAGCTCCTGCCGCTCCCCGGGAGACATGACTTTCTCGATCACGTCGTCGAGTTCCCCCGCGATCAGCGCCTTTGCGTCGACATCCGAGGTGGCGCCGCGAACCAGCTGAAGCACGCGGCGGCGTCGCCCTCGTTCGAATACCTGTCCGAGCACAAAGAACACGCCGTCGATGACGCCCCAGGCGATGTTGCAGCCGATGGTCGCGATCAGCAGTTGCCTGGCGCCTTCGCTGCCTTCCTCCTGGATCGTGAGCCCGGCGCCCAGCGTGAAAGTCAGCGTCATGATGAGCCCGAACAGGACCTCCCCAAGGCTGGCGCCCGGGTCGAGGTACTTGTTCACGAACGAGCTTCGGATGGACACGGTCACCGGATCCTGCTGGCCAATGGTCGAATGCTAGCGCGGCAATGCCCGCCTGACCCACCCTCAGCGGGGGGGTAGCGCCGCGAGCAGCCTGGGAAGCAGCACGCCAGACGCACCGCCGAGCGTGATGCTGGCGGTCGCGGACAGGTCCGTCGTGTTTGGGTTGATCTCGATCACGGTTGCACCTGCGTCCAGGGCACACTCAGCGAGCCCAGCGGCCGGATAGACGAGCGACGACGTGCCGATGGACAGGAACACGTCGCAGTCCCCGGCGGCCTCCGCAGCCGCCAGCATCGGCCCGGCGGGAATCGCCTCACCGAACCAGACCACGTCCGGACGCAGCAGGCCACCGCAGGCGGAACATTTCGGCAGTCCGTCATTGGAGGCCTCTGAGCGATTGGCGACCACGCGTTCCACCGTGCACCGGTCGCGCAGGATGTTGCCGTGATACTCGAGGACGCCGTGGCTCCCCGCCCGCTGGTGCAGGCCGTCAACGTTCTGCGTGACGAGCGTGAGCCGCGGTACGCGTCGCGCGAGTTCGGCGAGGGCGTAGTGGCCCGGATTCGGCTGGACCCTGCGGATGATCTCGCGCCGGGATTCGTACCAGTCCCAGACGAACCGTGGATTCCGCTCGAAGGCATCGGGGGTGGCGAGATCCTCGGGATTGAACTTCGACCAATGCCCGGTGAGCGCATCGCGAAACGTCGGAACGCCGCTTTCGGCCGACACGCCCGCGCCGGTGATCACGCAGACGTGGCGCGCGCTGTGCAGCGCGGCCACGGCCCGTTCAATCAATGACTCGAGCGCCGCAGCGGGATCGTTCATCGCTGTCCGCTGCGGGCCCGCTTACCGTGGGCTCAGGCCGCCTTGCCGGCCCCCGCGAGTTGCCTGAGCACGTACTGCAGGATCCCACCGTGCTGGAAGTAGTCGCGCTCCTTCGGCGTGTCGATGCGCACGCGCGCTTCGAACCGTATCGGCGAGCCCGAGGCCGGCGTGGCAATGACTGTAACCGCCTTCGCGGCACCGCCATTCAGCCCGATGATCTCGAAGCTCTCCTTGCCGGTGAGCCCGAGGCCCTGGGCGTTCTGCCCGTCCTTGAACTGCAGGGGCAACACGCCCATGCCGATCAGGTTGGAGCGGTGGATGCGCTCGAAGCTCTCGGCGATCACGGCCTTCACGCCCAGCAGCATCGTGCCCTTGGCTGCCCAGTCGCGTGATGAACCGGTACCGTATTCCTTGCCGGCGATCACGACCAGCGACGTGCCTTCGGCCTTGTACTGCATGGCCGCGTCGTAGATCGACATCTGCTCGCCGCTCGGGGTGTGTACGGTGACGCCGCCTTCGGTGCCGGGCGCGAGCAGGTTGCGCAGGCGGATGTTGGCGAACGTGCCGCGCATCATCACCTCGTGGTTGCCACGGCGGGCGCCGTAGGAATTGAAGTCAACCGGCTGCACGCCCTGGTCCACCAGATACTTTGCCGCAGGGCTCGACTTGGCAATGTTGCCTGCGGGGGATATGTGGTCGGTCGTGACCGAGTCGCCCAGCAGCGCGAGCGCCCTGGCGCCACGGATGTCGGCAACCACGCCGGGGGTCATGCTCATGCCCTCGAAATACGGCGGGTTGCGCACGTAGGTGGATGAGGGTTCCCACTTGTAGACCTCGTCCTTTGGAACCTGGATTGAGTTCCAGTTCTCGTCGCCCTCGAAAACGCTGGCATAGCCCTGCTTGAACATGCCTGAATTGACGCATTCCGCGACAGTCTGCTGGACCTCCTTGGCGGTGGGCCAGATGTCCTTCAGGAACACGGGCTTTCCGTCGGCCGCGGTCCCCAGCGGCTCGTTGTAGAGGTCGATGTCCATCGTGCCGGCGAGCGCATACGCAACGACCAGCGGCGGCGAAGCGAGGAAGTTCATTTTCACTTCCGGATGCACGCGGCCCTCGAAGTTGCGGTTGCCAGAGAGTACCGAGGTCGCGATGACGTCACCGGCCTTCACTGCCTCGGAGATTTCCGGGCGCAGCGGGCCTGAATTGCCGATGCAGGTGGTGCAGCCATACCCGACCAGGTAGAAGCCGACAGACTCGAGTTCCTTCAGCAGGTTGGCGGCCTTCAGGTAGTCGGTGACGACGCGCGAGCCCGGCGCGAGGCTGGTCTTGACCCAGGGCCTGGCCGTGAGGCCGAGCTTGTGTGCGTTGCGGGCAACAAGGCCGGCCGCGACCAGCACCGTGGGGTTCGAGGTGTTGGTGCAGCTGGTAATCGCTGCGACCAGCACGGCTCCATCCTTGACCTCGTAGCTCTTGCCACCAGTCGTGGCGCTCGCGTTGCCCGTGGCACCGGGATTCTTCTGCGCGCGTTCCTCGGACATCTTCGCGAGGTGCTTGCGATAAATGTCCTTCGACGATTTCAGCGGCACGCGATCCTGCGGACGCTTCGGGCCTGCGAGGCTGGGCTCGACTGTAGCGAGGTCGAGTTCCAGCACGTCCGTGTAGTCGGCCTCGCGCATGCCATTGGTGCGCCACATGCCCTGCGCCTTCGCATAGGCCTCGACGAGCGCAATCTGCTCAGCCGGTCGGCCGGTGAGTTCGAGGTAGCGGGTGGTTTCCTCGTCGATGGGGAAGATGCCGCAGGTGCTGCCGAACTCCGGCGCCATGTTGGCGATGGTCGCGCGATCGGCGAGCGGCAGGCCGGCGAGCCCGTCGCCGAAGAACTCGACGAACTTGTCCACCACGCCCTTCTTGCGCAGCATCTCGGTGATCGTAAGCACCAGGTCGGTGGCGGTCGTGCCGGCGGGCAGAGAGCCCTTCAGCCGGAAGCCGATGACCTGCGGAATCAGCATCGTCACGGGCTGGCCGAGCATCGCTGCCTCGGCCTCGATGCCGCCGACGCCCCAGCCGAGCACGCCGAGGCCGTTGACCATCGTGGTGTGCGAGTCAGTTCCAACCAGCGTGTCGGGATAGGCGCGCTTGACGCCGGCCTTTTCATCGGCGAACACCACGCGCGCGAGGTGCTCCAGATTGACCTGGTGCACGATGCCGGTGTTCGGCGGCACGACCTTGAAGTTGCTGAATGCTGTCTGGCCCCAGCGCAGGAACGAATAGCGCTCGCCATTGCGCGCGAATTCGATGGCGTTGTTTTTCGCCAGCGAATCCGACGCCCCGTAGGCGTCTACCTGCACGGAGTGGTCGATGACCAGTTCGGCGGGAGCCAGCGGGTTGATGTCCTGCGGGTTGCCTCCCAGTTTCGTCATGGCCTCGCGCATGGCGGCAAGGTCCACGACCACGGGCACACCGGTGAAGTCCTGCATGATCACGCGGGCCGGCGTGAATGCGATCTCGTGGCTCGGAGCCGCCTTGGCGTCCCAGTTGAGCAGTGCCTCGATGTCGGCGCGCGTGACGTTGACGCCGTCCTCGAAGCGCAGCAGGTTTTCGAGCAGGATCTTGAGGGAGAAGGGCAGGCGCCCGAGGTCGTGCCCTGCGATGGCGGGCAACTTGTAGATTTCGTACGACTGGCCGCCAACCGCCAGCGACTGGCGGGTCTTGAAACTGTCGCTCATGCAACCTCCGGGGATACAAAAGGGCCCGACTCAGCCGCGGAATTATAGCGGGTCCGGGCGATGACCGCCCCCCCAAGGCACTGGTCACCCTGGTAGAAGACGGCGGACTGGCCCGGGGTCACGGCACGCTGCGGCTGACGTGTCGTGACCAGGCAGGCGCCGTCGCCGGCAATCTCGACGATGCAGTCCTGGTCCGCCTGGCGATAACGTGTCTTGACGGTGCATGCGAAGCGACGCGACGGCGGCGAGCCGGCGATCCAGTGCGCGGGCCCGGTGTCGAATTCCAGGCTCACGAGCAGCGGATGATCGTGGTCCTGCACCACGACCAGGACGTTGCGCTCGAGGTCCTTGGCCGCTACGTACCAGGGGGCCTCGGCCGCGCCACGCACGCCGCCGATTTCGATCCCTTGTCGCTGCCCGAGCGTGTAATACATCAGGCCCCGGTGGCGGCCCAGTCGGCGGCCCTCGGGCGTCTCGATGTCGCCTGGGCGCGCCGGAAGGTAGTTGGCGAGGAACTCCGCAAACGGCCGCTCGCCCACGAAACAGATCCCGGTGCTGTCGCGCTTGTCGTGGACCGGCAGCGCGCGCTCGCGGGCGATGCGCCGCACCTCGCTCTTGGCGAGGCCGCCGATCGGGAACAGGGTGCGCGAAAGCAGTGGGCCCGGCACGGTGTGCAGGAAATACGTCTGGTCCTTCCCAGCATCCGCGGCGCGCAGCAGGCTGGCGCGTCCGTCCTGCGTCGCCGTCCGGGCGTAATGGCCGGTAGCGAACCAGCGTGCACCGAGTCGCTCGGCGTGCTCGAAGCACACGCCGAACTTGATCTCGCGATTGCAGGCGACGTCGGGATTCGGTGTACGGCCGGCGGCGAGTTCGTCGAGGAAATGGCGGAACACGCGCTCGCGGTATTCCTCGGCGAAGCTCACCGTGTGCAGCGGGATCCCCAACTCGTCGCAGGTGCGACGGGCATCCTGCAGGTCCGCGGCCGCGGTGCAGTACGCGTCGTCGTCCTCTTCCCAGTTGCGCATGAACAGCGCGTGGACATCCAGGCCCTCGTCCTTGAGGAGCGCGGCGGCGACGGCGGAATCGACGCCGCCGGAAATTCCAAGGACAACGCGATCCGGGCTGTTCACGCCCGCAATTCTATCGGTCGGGGAGCAGGGAGGGGACATTCCCCTATTTCTCGGCGCGCGTCAGGCACGGAAAGTCGTCATGCCCTGAAGTACGGGCATGGAAATAGGGGAGGAAAATAGGGGAATGTCCCCTGTCTCAGCCCCGGCTTCAGCCGCTGGCAGCGAGGGCTGCGGGTTCGGTGACCAGGTGACTGATGAGTGAGAGCGGGTGGCGGACGCCGGCGAGGTAGTCGTCCACACACTGCAGCACCAGCGGGCTGCGCAGCCGGACGTTGGGTGCAAGCAACTCGTCGCGGCTGAGCCACCGTGTCCGGATGATGCCGCGGTCCAGCCTGCGCGAGGGGTCGTGCGCCAGCAGTTCGCCGCTGAACGTGATCCTGAGGAAACTACGTCCCTGCTGCGCGGGCCGCCAGAGGTAAACGCCGACCACCGCCTTTGGCAGGAAATCCCACGCGGTCTCCTCGAGCGTCTCGCGCACGACTGACTCGAGCAGGGATTCGCCGTCCTCCAGGTGGCCGGCCGGCTGGTTCAGCACGACCCGGCCGCTGGCGCGTTCCTCGACCAGCAGGAAGCGCCCGTCACGCTCGGCGACTGCGGCGACCGTGACATCCGGCTTCCACACCATGCCGGTCATTATACGGGGACCCCGCAGGGGGAGGCGGCTCGCCTAGAAATCAACGGCGGTCGCGCGAAGCTCTGGCTGGATCTGGCTCTCAGCCCACGCTTCGTCAAAAAAGGCGAGGTAGCGACGCACTACGGCCGCATCGTTGAACTCGACGACGCCGTCCCAGCGTGTGGCCTGCTGCCTGTATGCAATGGCCTTGTCGTCCGCGACGATGAACGAGCAGGGGTTGCCGCGGAATTCAGGCGAGGCATTGCGGAGGTCTATGTAACTCGTCAGTCGCCGGGCCATCTGCATGAAGCGATTGCCGTCGCGGGACGCGCGAGCCGGGTCCGAAATCAGTACCCGGAGGCGCGCGTGCCGGCGGGCGAGCACCAGGCGCTTCATCGGTTCGAGAAAGCAGTCCTGGTCGTAAAGCTTTGGTTCGAGGTCTGGCGTATAGATGGATAGCGAACGCTCGGCGCGGCAGGCGAGTTCAGCCACCGCCGCCCGGTATTCCTCGAGCGTCGAGAGGATGCTCCTCGACTCGCTGAAATCCAGCTTTACGTCCATTTTCCTGCGTCGTCCCGCGGCGCATTCGCCGGTGAGGAATGCCTACTTCGTCGAACACGGGCCCTTCGGCCCGGAATCCCAGCCGCTCGTAGAAGCCTACGGAGTCGGCCTGTGCGTGAAGGTATACCTGCGGAAGTCCCAGTTCTGTGGCCTGGTTCACGAGATGGACAACGATGGCGGCGCCGATGCCCCCCCGGCGGTAGCAGGGAAGTACCGCAATCCGGCCGATCTTGCCTGACGGCGCGAGCCGCCCGGTCCCGGCCAGTTCGCCGTTGGCGGTGTACGCGAGCACGTGCTGGCAGCCCGGGTCCATCTCGTCCATTTCCTCGGACTCGGGGATGCCCTGCTCCTCCACGAACACCCGGCGCCGCACCGACATGAGCTGCTCCCGGTCATCCTGCCAGGTCGCCGCCAGTACCTTGGCTGGCATGGCCGCAGGGCGCTCAGACATCACGCGCCAGGCTGGCGGCAAGGCCAATGTAGGTGGCCGGAGTGAGTTCGCGCAGGCGCCGCTTTTCCCCGGGCGGAATCGGCAGGCCGTCGATGAATTCCGCGACGGCGGCGGCATCGAGCCGGCGGCCGCGCGTGAGCTCCTTCAACTGCTCGTAGGCTTCGGGCACCGCGTGCCGGCGCATGACGGTCTGGATGGGCTCCGCAAGCAGTTCCCAGTTGGCGTCGAGCTCGGCCGCTAGCCGGGCGTGGTCTACTTCCAGCCGCGCCAGGCCTCGCGACACCGACTGGATCGCGATGTCGGAGTGTGCGAGCGCCACGCCGATGTTTCGCTGCACGGTCGAGTCGGTCAGGTCGCGCTGCCAGCGCGACACCGGCAGCTTGCCGGCCATGAACCGCAGCAGCGCATTGGCCACGCCGAAATTGCCTTCCGCATTCTCGAAGTCGATCGGGTTCACCTTGTGCGGCATGGTCGAGGAACCGACTTCCCCGGCGACCACCTTCTGGCGGAAACAGCCGACCGAGATGTAGCCCCAGAAGTCGCGACTCAGGTCGATGAGCACCGTGTTGATGCGTGCAAGGGCGTCGAAGTATTCCGCCATCCAGTCGTGCGGCTCGATCTGCGTGGTGTATGGATTCCAGTGTAGTCCCAGCGATTCGACCAGCCGGCGCGCGAGGCCTGGCCAGTCCACGTCCGGGTAGGCGGCGAGGTGCGCGTTGTAGTTGCCGACCGCGCCGTTCGCCTTGCCCAGGATGCGGACCTCGCGCAACTGCTCGCAGGCCTTTCGCAGCCGGTACACGAACACCGCGACTTCCTTGCCGAGCGTGGTCGGCGTCGCGGGCTGTCCGTGCGTGCGCGACATCATCGCGTCCTCGGCGTGCAGGTGCGCCATCGCCCGCAATGCTTCGGTCAGCGCGTCCAGGCGCGGCAGCAGCACCTCGTCACGCGCCTGCAGGCAGAGAAGCGCGTAGGAGAGATTGTTGATGTCCTCGGAGGTGCAGGCGAAGTGCACGAACTCCAGCCTCGCGAGCCAGGCGGGATGGGATGACAGGCGATCCTTGATGAAGTACTCCACGGCCTTCACGTCGTGGTTCGTCTCCTGCTCGATGGCTTTCACAGCCGCTGCGTCGTCTTCGGAGAAGGCCGTGGCAATTTCGGTTGCCGCCGCCAGGTCGGCGTCTGCGAGCCCCTGCATCTCGGGGATGTCGGGGTTTGCGGCCAGCGCCTGCAGCCAGGCGATCTCCACCCGCACGCGGGCCCGCACCAGGCCTGACTCGCTGAACAGGCTGCGAAGTTCCGCGCAGCGGCCGGCGTATCTACCGTCCACCGGCGAGAGGGCCGAGAGGGTGTTGAGGCTCATGCGTGAATCCGGGAGGTGCTACGATCCCTGATGATACCGCAGGCCCGCTCCAAGGCGCCTGCGCCGACGCCCGGAGCGCAGGAGCATGGCGGCAGATATCGCGAACGACGGCGCGCGTCTCATGTCCGCCATCGAGGAAAGGCTGCGCGGGTCGGCGCCGGGTGGGGATCCCTTCCTGCCGCACATGATGGAGCGCACCCCCGCGGACCTGGCGGCCCTGCGCGAGTTCCTGCCTGCCCGGTTGTCGCGCGCGGCGGTGCTGGTACCCGTAGTCGAACGTGAGCAGGGACTGACGGTGCTGCTCACCCGCCGCGCCAGCCACTTGAAGCACCACGCCGGCCAGGTCAGCTTTCCGGGCGGACGCATCGAGGCCGGCGACCCGGGCCCCTGGGAAGCGGCGTTGCGCGAGGCGGAGGAAGAGATCGGGCTCAGCCCGGAGCACGTGAGGCTGGTCGGGTACCTCGGTGACCACTTCGTCATCACGGGTTACGTGGTGACGCCCGTCGTAGGCTTCGTGCGCCCCGGTTTCTCGCTGAAGCTCGACCTTACCGAAGTCGAGGAGGCGTTCGAGGTTCCCCTTTCGTTCGTGCTCGACCGCGCCAATCACGTCCCGCGCGAGCGGCATTTCGCGGGCCGGACCTTCAAGGGCTATGACATCCCGTACCAGGGTCACAACATCTGGGGTGCGACCGCGGTCATGTTGACGTCGCTCTGCCGGCTTCTGGAGCAGCCATGAGTGCCGCGCTCAGCCGGCTACTCGGCGTAATGGTTCGCCTGCGGGATCCAGAGGGCGGCTGTCCGTGGGATCGCGAGCAGACCTGGGCCAGCATTGCGCCGCATACGATCGAGGAGGCCTACGAAGTGGCGGATGCCGTGGCACGCGGCGAGGCGAGCGCGGTTCGCGACGAACTCGGCGACCTGCTGTTCCAGGTCGTGTTCCAGGCACGCATCGCCGAGGAGCAGGAACTGTTCGGATTCGACGACGTCGCGAACGCGATCAGCGACAAGCTCGAGCGCCGCCACCCGCACGTGTTCGGAAACGAGCGGGTCAGCGATGCGGCGCAGCAGGCTCGCGCATGGGAACTGCACAAGACGGCTGAGCGCCAGGCAAAGGGTGGAACGGGCGGTGTGCTGGACGGCGTGGCGCTGGGACTGCCCGCATTGACGCGCGCCGCGAAGCTCGGCAAACGAGCGGCGGGTGTCGGGTTCGACTGGCCGGAACCGCTGGGCGTCCTCGACAAGGTACGCGAGGAGACGGCCGAAATCGCGCAGGCGCTCGAGTCCAATGATGCTTCCCTCGTCCGCGAGGAAGTCGGTGACCTGCTGTTCAGCGTCGCGCAGTTCGCCAGGCACTGCGGGATCGATCCGGAGGCCGCGCTGCGCGAGGCGGGTGCAAAATTCGAGCGGCGCTTCGGCGCGATGGAAGCCCTTGCGTCGGCAGAGGGCGGCTCGCTTGCCGGCCGGTCGCCTGCCGAACTGGAGGCGTTGTGGCTGACGGCAAAGCGGGACACCCGCTGAAGTCGCGGCTGGGACGCGAGCGCGCAGCGCTCGACCAGTGCCTGTTGCGGGACCGTCGCCGGCTCGAGGCCTGGACCAACAGGCTCGCGCGGCGGGGCGGCCGCGTGGATCCGCGCGAGCTCGAGCGGCTGGCGCGCCAGCTCGATGCTTCGATTGCGAAGGCCGACGCGCGCAGGCAGTCGGTTCCCGTGATCCGCTTCGACGATACGCTTCCAGTTCACTCGCGCCGGGACGCGATCGCGGCGGCCATCGCTGCGTCCCAGGTGGTGATCGTCAGCGGCGCCACCGGCAGCGGCAAGAGCACCCAGCTTCCGAAGATCTGTCTCGAGCTTGGCCGCGGCGTCAAGGGAATGATCGGCCACACGCAGCCGAGGCGCATAGCCGCGCAGGCGCTCGCGCAGCGCATTGCCGAGGAGACTGGCACGACCATCGGCGACCTGGTCGGCTACCAGGTGCGATTCGCCGACCGAACCAGCCCGCGCACGCTGGTCAAGCTGATGACCGATGGATTGCTGTTGCGCGAGCTCGAAAGTGATCCGCTGCTCGAGCGCTACGACACCTTGATCCTCGACGAGGCCCACGAGCGGAACCTGAACGTCGATTTCCTGCTCGGTGTATGCCGGCAGCTGGTGCAGCGCAGGCCGGATCTGCGCGTAATCGTGACTTCCGCGACGATCGAGACGGCGAGGTTCGCGGAGTTCTTCGACGGGGCGCCGGTGATCGACGTCGAAGGGCGCAGCTATCCGGTCGAGGTTCGCTACCGCCCGCTGCACGAAGACGAGGCAGATACACCCTCGCTTCCAGAGGCCGTGGTGACGGCGCTCGATGAGCTGGCGAAGGAGGGGCGCCCGATGGACGGCGACGCGTTGGTGTTCCTGCCCGGAGAGAGGCAGATCGCCGAGTGCCGGGACCTGATTTCGCGCACGCGTGCCGAGGACTGGGAGGTGCTGCCGCTGTTCTCGAGGCTGTCGGCGCAGGAGCAGCAGCGGATCTTCGCGGCGCACAGCCGTCGCCGGGCGGTGCTCGCGACCAATGTCGCGGAGACCTCGCTCACGATCCCGGGCGTGCGGTTCGTCGTCGACAGCGGGCTCGCGCGCGTAAGCCGCTACAGCCCTCGCTCCAAGTTCCAGCGGCTGCCGATCGAGCCCGTGTCGCAGGCGAGCGCGGACCAGCGCATGGGCCGCTGCGGGCGCGTGGCCGAGGGCATCTGCATCAGGCTGTATGCCGAGGACGAATTCGCCGCGCGGCCGCGCTACACGGACCCGGAAATCCTGCGCACCAACCTCGCGAGCCTGATCCTGCAAATGGCGGCGCTTGGCCTCGGTGCCCCGGAGGACTTTCCGTTCCTCGATGCACCAGATACCCGCCAGTTGAACGATGGCTATCGCCTGTTGCAGGAATTGAGCGCAGTGGACGGCGATCGGCGCATCACGCGGCTCGGCCGGCAGATGGCCGGCCTGCCGGTCGACCCGCGGCTCGCCCGCATCCTGCTCGAGGCGGGGCGCACCGGCTGTCTCGCCGAGGCGCTGGTGATCGCCGCGTTCCTGAGCATCCAGGACCCGCGCGAGCGACCGGCCGACAAGGCGGATGCGGCGAACGAGCGGCATGCGCAGTTCGCCGACGAGCGCTCCGATTTCATCACAGTACTGAACCTCTGGCGTGCGCTGCGCGAGCAGGGCGCCGGAGGTAACCGCGTGCTGCGCCGGTGGTGCCGTGAGAATTTCCTGTCGTTCGTGCGCGCACGCGAATGGCAGGACCTTCACGAGCAGCTTGGCAATGTCGCCGCTGGGCTCGAGCTGAAGATCAACGACCAGCCGGCAGCTTCCGGTCCTCTGCATCACGCGATCCTGGCCGGATTCCTCGGCGGTATCGGTGTGCTCGACGAAGACCGGAGCTACCTCGGCGCGCGAGATGCGCGGTTCGTGATTGCACCGGGCACCCCGCTGCGCAAGCGCAGCCCACGCTGGGTAGTGGCCGCGAGCCTGGTAGAGACCCAGCGCCTGTACGCGAGGATGGTCGCGCAGGTACAGCCGTCCTGGATCGAGGCGGCCGGCGCCCATCTGGTGCGGCGGGCCTACAGCGAGGCGCAGTGGGTCGCGGAGCGCGGCATGGTCATGGCACGCGAGACGGTGTCGCTGTACGGACGGGTTCTCAGCAGCGGCAGGCAGGTCAATTTCGCGAAGGTCGACCCGGCGATGGCGCGGCGGATGTTCGTCGAGGAGGCGCTGGTGCGCAGGCAGTCGGCGCTGAGTGCTGCATTCCTGGACCGTAACCAGGAGGCGCGACGCGAAATCGAGCGCCTGGAGGCCAAACTGCGTCGCCGGGACCTGCTCGCGCACGATGACGTGCTCGCCGGCTATTATCTTGAGCGCATCCCTGCGGATGTCTCGACAACGCGAAGCTTCGAGCACTGGTGGCGGAACGAGGAACGCAGGCAACCCGATCGGCTCGACATGCCGCGGGAGGCAATGCTCTCGCAGGCCCTTCCCGAAGTGGCGGCCGAGGCGTATCCGGACACGTGGCCGGTGGATGGCAACCATCTGCCGCTTCATTACGTGTTCGATACTTCCAGTCCCGACGACGGCGTGACATTGACCGTTCCGCTGCCGCTGCTCGGATCGCTTGCCCAGGAGCAGATCGACTGGCTGGTGCCGGGCATGTTGCGGGAAAAGGTCGTTGCCCTGCTGCGCGGGTTGCCGAAGGAACTGCGTCGCGAGCTGGTGCCGATCCCGGACGCCGCCAACCGGTTCCTCGAGTCGCTGCAGGGTGCACGGGACCGCGGCCTTTTTTCGCGCCTGGCGGAATTTGTCACGGAGCGCGCCGGCCGGGCGACGACCGCGGACGCATTCTCGCGTGTCGTGCTGCCTGCGGCGCTCAGGCTCAATCTCCGTGTCGTCGACAGCAGCGGCCACGAAATCCGCATGGGACGTGACCTGGACTCACTGCAACGGGAGTTGAAGGCGACGAATGCGGGCGTACTCGTCGCAGGGACTGACAGTTCCTGGAACCGCGACAATGTGCGCCGCTGGGATTTCGGCGAGATTCCGTCGGAGGTGAGCGTCAGGATTGCCGGTGTATCGGTGCGGATGTATCCGGGCATCGAGGACACCGGCGATGCGGTGCGGCTCCGGCTGTTTCCGGGCGCCGCCCAGGCGGCGCATGCCACGCGCGACGGTGTGACCAGGCTCGCCGCGATCGCGATGCCACAGCAGCACGGGCTGGTGCGCCGCAATTGCGCGACCGACCGCGAGCTGGTGCTGCTGGCGGCTGCGTCCGGCATGGGCAGTCCGCTGTTCGACGAGATAGCGGATCGTGCGGTGGCCGACGCGATCGACGCGTCGGGGCGCGGCGAGCCGCGCAGCGCGGCCCAGTTCGCCGGCCTGGTGGATGCCGTCCGCTCCAGGGTTGCGGAGCAGGGCGATGAGTTGCAGAGGTGCGCGCGCAGTACGCTGGCAGCGCTGAAGGAGGTTCGTTCCGCCCTGGATGCACTGGGCGCTGCTGCGTTCGACTCCGCTCGCGGGTCAATTTCGCAGCAGGTCGCGGCGCTGCTTGCGCCGGGCTGGATGTGCCGGATACCCGATCCCTGGTTGCGCCAGCTTCCGAAATACCTCAAGGCCGCGTCACGTCGGGCCGTGCGCGTGCGCGACGCAGTCGAGCGCGATCGAATGCTCCACGACCAGCTGGTACCGTACGAGTCCGCCCTGAGGGAGCTTGAATTCGCCGGTGCGGGAGGTCCTGCGCCGGCGCGGGAGCGACTTCGCTGGATGCTCGAAGAATTCCGGGTATCGTTGTTCGCACAGGAACTGCGGACACTGCGGCCAGTGTCCGCAAAGCGCCTTGATGAGCAGTTGCAGCGCGCGCGCAGCGAATCCGGCCGCGCGGCCTAGTCCTTCCTGGGCTTCACGAACGGGCTGAGCATGTCGATCGGCAGCGGGAAGACGATGGTCGTCGTCCGGTCATTGGCGATGTCCGCAAGCGTCTGCATATAGCGAAGCTGCAGCGCCTCGGGTTCGGCGCTCAGCGCGACCGCGGCTTCGACCAGTTGCGCCGCCGCCTGCTTTTCGCCCTCGGCGTGGATGATTTTCGCGCGCCGCGTTCGCTCTGCCTCGGCCTGCTTTGCCATTGCCCGGATCATGCTCTCGTCGAGGTCCACGTGCTTGATCTCGACATTCGCGACCTTGATGCCCCAGGCATCGGTTGCCTGGTCGAGGATGCGCTGGATGTCGATGTTGAGCTTGTCGCGCTGCGACAGCATCTCGTCGAGTTCGTGCTGGCCGAGGACCGAGCGCAGCGTCGTCTGTGCGAGCTGGCTCGTCGCCTCGAACGGATTGGCAACCTGGATGATGGCCTTGTCGGGCTCGACGATGCGGAAGTACACGACCGCATTGACCTTTACCGACACGTTGTCGCGTGAAATGACGTCCTGCGTGGGCACATCCAGCACGATGACCCGCAGGTCCACCTTGACCATTCTCTGCACCAGTGGAATCAGGATGATCAATCCCGGGCCCTTTACGCCGGTGAATCGGCCGAACGTGAACACGACGCCACGCTCGTATTCGTTCAGGACCTTGATGACCTGGGTCGCCAGGACCAGTAGTGCGACGACGACGATGGCCAGGATTGGGATGTTGAACATGCGAACGTTCTCCTTGCGTCAGTCCTGCTCAGGCTCGACTTCCAGCGTCAGGCCGTGAACCTTGGTAATGCGAAGCCTTTGCCCCGCGTGAACGGGTGCGCGACTGGTGGCGGACCAGGTCTCGCCGTGCACACGGACCAGGCCCTGGCGTTCGAAGCCCTCGAGCGCCTCGGCCTGCTCGCGCAGCAATCCCTCGGTCCCGCTCACCACGGGACGACGCCGGGCCCGCACCGCGTACGAGAGGATTGCAAGCAGTACCGCCGATCCCACCAGCGCCATGGCGCCGATCAGCTGCCAGGCAATGCTGAATCCAGGCACGCCATCGTCGAGCAGCATCACCGACCCGACGACGAATGCGACGATGCCACCGAGTCCGAGCGCGCCGAACGATGGTACGAATGTCTCGGCAACGATCAGGATCACGCCAAGCGCGATCAGCGCGAGACCAGCGTAGTTGACCGACAGGACCTGGAACGCGAACAGCGCCAGCAGCAGGCTGATTGCCCCGACCACGCCCGGCACCAGGGCGCCGGGGTGATAGCCCTCGAGCAGCAGGCCGTAGATACCGATCAGCATCAGCAGGTAGGCGACATTGGGATTGGTGATCAGCGACAGCAGTTCTGTTCGCCAGTCGGGCTGGACGTCGATCAGCACGAGTCCGGCCGTGTGCAGCACTACCTCGCCTGACTGCAGCTTCACGGTTCGCCCGTCGAGCGCCTGCAGCAGCCGCGCAAGGTCCGGCTCGACCAGATCCACGACACCGGCCGCCAGCGCTTCGTCGGCGGGCAGGCTGGCACCGGTGCGAACGGCCGTTTCGGCCCACTCGAGATTCCGGTTGCGCAGCTGCGCCAGGCTGCGGATGTATGCGGCCGCGTCGTTGACGGACTTGCGCTCCAGCGCCGTGCCTGGCCCACCGGACTTGCCGCTTTCGGCGTCCTTGCCGTCCTTTTCGTCGGCGGCGGGTTGCACGCTGCCACCCGATCCGCCGATCTGGACCGGCGTCGCGGCACCAAGGTTGGTTGCCGGGGCCATGGCTGCAACATGGCTCGCGTACACCAGGAATGTGCCGGCGCTGGCAGCGCGGGCGCCGCTGGGCGAGACGTAGGCCACGACCGGGACAGGGGACGCCAGGATGGCCTGCACCATGTCGCGCATCGAACTGTCCAGCCCGCCCGGCGTGTCGATCGTGACGATGACGAGCGATGCGCCCTGATCGGCGGCGCCGCGCAGCGTGCGGACGAAAAAATCGCTGGTCGCCGGCCCGATCGGGCCCGAAACCGGCAGCAGGACGCCGCTCGAGCCCTGCGATTCAGCCCGGCCATCGAGCAGTACCAGGGACCCGGCCAGCAGCAGCAGGACCGCAAGCGTAGCCCGGACCCGGGCCATCAAGGGCGTCGTGTCCATGCGCCGATGATAACAGTGCGCCGCGACCGGCGTCGGATCGCGCGCGGCTACGCGGGCCGGGTATCCAGTTGCCTGGAGCGCTCAGCCCGACACGTCGAAGTTGATGCCCTGTGCCAGGGCCAGCTGGCTTCCCCAGTTGACCGTGCAGGTCTGGCGGCGCATGTAAACCTTCCAGGCATCGGAGCCCGACTCGCGCCCGCCGCCGGTGTCTTTCTCGCCCCCGAAGGCACCGCCGATCTCCGCGCCCGAGGTGCCGATGTTGACGTTCGCAATACCGCAGTCGGAGCCGCCCGCCGAGAGGAAGCGCTCCGCGTGCTGCAGGCGATCCGTGAATATCGCCGACGACAGCCCGTGCGCGACATCGTTCTGCATCGCGATCGCCTGGTCGAGGTCACGGAACGGCACCAGGTACAGGATCGGCGCGAAGGTCTCGGTGCGTACGATTTCCCATTCGCTGCTCGCAACCACGATCGCGGGCTCGACGAAGTTGCCCGGCCGGTCCAGCACCTTGCCGCCGCAGAGCAACCGTCCGCCGCTGGCCACGGCCTGCGCGACCGCCGCCTCGTACTGGCGCACTGCGCCTGCATCGATCAACGGACCCATCAGCGTGCCGGTTTCCAGCGGATCGCCTATGCGGACCTGTCGATAGGCATTGACGAGCCGGCGTTCCAGGTCACCTAGCCGCGACTCGTGCACGAACACGCGCCGGGTCGTCGTACAGCGCTGGCCGGCAGTGCCCACCGCGCCGAATACGATAGAGGGAACCGCAAGGTCCAGGTTCGCGTGCTCGTCGACGATGATCGCGTTGTTGCCGCCGAGTTCCAGCAGGCTCCGGCCCAATCGCTGCGCGACGCGCGCGCCCACGCTGCGGCCGACGTTCGTCGAGCCGGTAAACGACACCAGGTCTACTCGCCGGTCGTCCACGAAGCGGTTCGCGAGGTCGTGGCCCGCATCGACGAACAACTGGAAGATGCCCGGGTAGCCGTGCCGCTCGAGCACGCCATTGGCCAGGCGCTGGACGGCGACCGCGCACAGCACGGTCTTCAGCGACGGCTTCCACACCGTGACGTTGCCGCAGATCGCGGCGAGGAACGCATTCCACGACCACACGGCGACCGGGAAGTTGAAGGCGCTGATGACGCCGACCACGCCGAGCGGGTGCCACTGTTCGAACATTCGGTGCTCGGGCCGTTCCGAGTGCATAGACAGGCCGTAGAGCATGCGCGACTGGCCGACCGCGAAATCGGCGATGTCGATCATCTCCTGGACTTCGCCGTCGCCCTCGGCCTTGATCTTGCCCATCTCGAGCGAGACCAGGCTGCCCAGGTCGGACTTGTGCCGGCGCAGTTCGTCAGCGACCAGCCTGACCGCCTCGCCGCGCTTCGGCGCAGGCACCGAGCGCCAGGCATGCGCGACTTCCCGCGCGGAGCGCATCATCTGTTCGTACTGGTCGGGCGTGGTCGCGAGCACGCTGGCGATGACCTTGCCGGTCGCGGGATTCACCGAGTCGATGCGGGCTGCTGCGGCATCCGTGAGCCAGCCGCCGTCCGCCGACCAGGTGCCTGGATTCAGGGCCTCGAGCCCGAGATTGGCGAGTACCTTGTCCATTACCTGCCTCCGTTTGTCGCGCGCTGCTGGCCTGTTTCGCCGGCGACGACCATTCGGCCCGAGATTTCCTTGGTGCCTGCGCTGGCATAGTGGCGGCCGAAGCGGTTGTCGAGCACGTCCACCAGCCGGAAGTCCTCCTGCCTGACGAAGCCGCGGTAGCGGCCGGGCGACTTCAGCACCAGGTCCACCACGGCCGTGACACCGGATGCGGTCGTCACCTGGATCGCCGACCAGAGCCGTCCGGCGATCACCTGCGGGTAGATCTTGCTCACGTAGTTCTCCTCGCGCAGTTCGCCCGCCTGACGGCCTGTGACCGCGACGTACACGATCACTACGTCCTGCAATGTCTGCGGCACTGCGTTCTCGAGGATGCGCTTCAGCGTCGCACGGTCCTGGTTGAGCTTCAGGTCGTTCATCAGCAGGCGCATCTGCGCGCAGTGTCCCGGGTAACGCATGGTCTTGTAGTCCATGGTCTCGGCACGCTGTCCGTAGGTGTCACCCAGCGAACCCAGTCCGCCCGAGGTGTTGAACGCCTCGTACAGCGTTCCGTCGATCTCGATCTCTTCGAGGCCTTCCAGCGGCGCCGCTTCGGTGGCGCGGCCGTTCACGATGGCCTCGCATGGATTGCCGTATTCGTTGATCAGGCCCTCGGTGGACCACGTGAGCGAGTACTTGAGGACGTTGTTCGGGTGCTGTGGAAGAGCGCCTACGCGCAGTTTCACGCTGCGCAGTTCGTCGAAGTGGCCGATCAGTGCGTTGGCCGCGATGCTGACGAAACCGGGCGCGAGCCCGCACTGCGGGACGAACGCCGTGTCGGCGTCCTCGGCAACGCGACGCACACCGCGGGTAACCGCCACGTCCTCGGTCAGGTCGAAGTAGTGGGCCCCGGCCGCGCGCGCTGCCTCGGCGACGGCAACGTTGCAGTAGAAGGGCAGGCTCGAAATTACCGCCTCGACCGGATTGGCGGCGATATGCGCGGTGAGCGCCTGCGCGTTCCCGGCGTCGAAGCCGAATGCGCGCAGGTTTGGGAGGCCGTGTGCGTCCACGACCGCCCGCGCAACGCTCTCGTCTACATCGGCGACCTGGACGTCATAGTCGCCGGATTCGGCGAGCAGGCCGGCGATCAGTGAACCGATCTTGCCGGCCCCGAGGACGAGGACCTTGTGCATATGGGAACTCCTGGCTTGGTTGCCTGCCCGGCCGGCGGTGCCGCGATGGGAATCGGCCTGGGGCATCGTTTGGGTGGGGATTCTGACGAAACCGCCGCGGCACGTCACCCCCGGGTTCTATTGCGTTGCGGCAATAACGGTTAGGATTGCGCGATGAACCAGCCCGCCAGCATCAAGCAGCCCGACGGCGCATCGACCTGGTCGCCGACCAGCTGGCAGTCCCGGCCGGCCGCCCAACAGGCCGTCTACCGCGACCCGGGCGCGCTCGCGCGCGCAGTCGAAGCACTGGGACGCCTGCCGCCGATCGTTGTGTCCTGGGAGATCGAGGCCCTGAGGCGCCAGATCGCCGACGCGCAGCGTGGCGAGCGCTTCCTGCTGCAGGGCGGCGATTGCGCGGAGTCGCTGGCCGATTGCGAGTCCGGCCAGATTGCCCGCAAGCTCAAGATACTGCTGCAGATGAGCCTGGTGTTGCTGCATGGGCTCAAGAAACCCGTGATCCGCGTCGGCCGTTTCGCCGGCCAGTACGCCAAGCCCCGCACGACTGAAAACGAGACGCGCGGCGAGGTGACGCTGCCCGTCTATCGTGGCGACCTGGTGAATCGCCCCGGCTTCACGGCGGAGGACCGCGAACCCGATCCCGAACTGCTGCTGCGGGCTTACGAGCGTGCCGCGCTCACGCTCAATTTCGTAAGGGCGCTGATCGACGGTGGCTTTGCCGACCTGCACCACCCGGAGTACTGGGACCTCGACTTCATGCACCATTCGCCGTCGCGTGACCAGTACCGGCAAATCGTCAATTCGATCTCGGACTCGCTGGATTTCTTCGAGGCGATCAGCGGCAGCCGCGTGCACGAGGCGAGCCGTGCGCCGTTTTACGCGAGCCACGAGGCGCTGCACCTGCACTACGAGCAGGCTCAGACCCGCTACATCGAGCGCAAGGGATACTGGTACAACCTGTCGACGCATTTGCCATGGATCGGCCTGCGCACGGCCGACCTCGATGGCGCGCACGTCGAATACTGCCGCGGAATCCGCAACCCGGTGGGCGTCAAGGTGGGGCCGTCCATGGACGCGGCCTGGGTGCAGGGGCTGTGCCGGGCACTGAATCCGCAGGCTGAATACGGCCGCCTGGTGCTGATCCATCGCATGGGTGCCGTAAACGTCGATTCGAAGCTGCTGCCGCTGATCGAGGCGGTACGCGCCACCGAAATCCCGGTGCTGTGGGTCTGCGACCCTATGCACGGCAACACGGAAACGACGGGTTCGGGCGTGAAGACCCGCCGCTTCGACAACATCGTTGCCGAGCTCGAGAGCTCGGTCCGCATCCACCGGGAAGCGGGCAGCTACCTCGGCGGCGTACATTTCGAACTCACCGGCGAAGACGTCACCGAGTGCACCGGCGGCGCGCGCGGACTGGTCGACGGCGATCTCGCGCGTGCCTATCGGACCACCGTGGATCCGCGGCTCAACTGCGAGCAGGCCCTCGAGCTCGCGATGCGGATCGCGGCGAACGCCCGCTCGGCCTGATCCGCCCGGCGGCGAGCAGCTGTTCCGCTTCCGCTCGCGGAACTTCGCGCGACTGCCCCGGCGCGAGCCCGGCGATCGACCACGGCCCGACGGCCACTCGTATCAGCCTGAGCGTCGGGTGACCGACTGCCGCCGTCATGCGGCGCACCTGCCGGTTCCTTCCTTCACGGAGTTCGAGTTCCACCCATGCGGTCGGTATTGCCTTGCGCTGCCGGATCGGAGGGTCACGCAGCCAGAGCCACTCCGGCTCGGCCACCAGGCGCGCCGAAGCGGGCAGGGTAGCTCCGTCGTTCAGTTCCACGCCGCGACGCAGAGCCCCAAGCGCTGCCTCGTCGGGCATGCCCTCGACCTGCGCGAGATATACCTTTGGAAACGGGGCGCCGGGCTGGCTGATCCTCGCCTGCCACGGCCCGAAGTCCGTCAGCACCATCAAGCCCTCGCTGTCGTAATCCAGCCTGCCGGCAGGGTAGAGGCCGGGTGCGGAGAGCAGGTCTTTCAGGCAGCTCCGCTGGTCGGGGCTCGTGAACTGGGGAAGGACCTGGAACGGCTTGTTGAGCAGGATCAGGCGCATCGTGGAAATTAGCTCTTGTCGGGCCCGCGTGCCGAAGTCTATCCTCTTATTGCGCCGCAACAACGGCGAGCCTGTTCCGTGCCCGCGGTATCGCGCGGCCACACATTGGAGTCTGCCGTGACCACACAGCCGAAGCTCGACCTGCCCTCCGGATGCGAGGTGACGGGACACCTGCAGCCCGGATACGAGGCTGTACTCACACGTGACGCGCTGGAATTTGTCGCCGACCTGGCACGGAGATTCGCTCCGCGGGTCGAGGAGCTGCTGGCCCGGCGCGAGGCCAGGCAGGCGGAAATCGACTCGGGCAAGCTGCCGGATTTCCTGCCAGAAACCCATGGTATTCGAGAGCACGAGTGGCACGTGACCGCGATCCCCGCCGACCTCCAGGACCGGCGCGTCGAGATCACGGGTCCGACGGACCGCAAGATGATCATCAACGCGCTGAACTCCGGCGCCAAGGTGTTCATGGCCGACTGCGAAGACTCGATGACCCCGACCTGGGACAACGTCGTGCAGGGCCAGGCGAACCTCGGCGACGCCGTTGCGCGTCGTATCGAGTTCTCAAACCCGGACGGCAAGCAGTACCGGCTGAACCCGAAGATCGCCACGCTGATCGTGCGGCCGCGCGGCTGGCACCTTTATGAGAAGCACGTGCTGGTCGATGGCAGGCAGGTGCCGGGGGCCTTCGTCGATTTCGGCCTTTACCTGTTCCATAACCACGCGGAGCTGAAACGCCAGGGCACCGGCCCGTATTTCTACCTGCCCAAGCTCGAGAGCCACCTCGAGGCACGCCTGTGGGCCGAGGTGTTCCGGCATTCCGAGGCCAGGCTGGGGCTCGCGCCGCAGACGATAAAGGTCACGGTGCTGATCGAGACCATTCTCGCCGCCTTCGAGATGGACGAGATCCTCTGGGAGCTTCGCGACTACATCGTCGGCTTGAACTGCGGCCGCTGGGACTACATCTTCAGCTACATCAAGAAGTTCAGCCGCTACCCGGACAAGGTCCTGCCCGATCGCGCGCAGGTCACGATGACCACGCGCTTCCTGCATTCGTACTCGAAGCTGCTGATCAAGACGACGCACCGGCGCGGCGCTTTTGCGATGGGCGGCATGGCGGCGCAGATCCCGATCAAGGGCGATCCTGCCGCGAACGACGCCGCCATCGGCAAGGTACGCGCGGACAAGGAGCGCGAGGCCGGCGACGGCCACGACGGTACCTG
This sequence comes from uncultured Gammaproteobacteria bacterium, assembly GCA_963793005.1. Classification (GTDB taxonomy): domain Bacteria; phylum Pseudomonadota; class Gammaproteobacteria; order Steroidobacterales; family Steroidobacteraceae; genus RPQJ01. The sequence goes on along the minus strand of CAWBYP010000002.1, from coordinate 391,501 downwards.
GGTCGCTCATCCGGGCCTGGTGCCGATCGCGATGGAAGTCTTCGACCGGCTGATGCCGAGCCCGAACCAGCTGCATCGCAAGCTCGACGACGTGAACGTGACGGCCGCGGACCTGCTCGCCGTGCCAGAGGGCACGATTACTGAGGCGGGGCTGCGCAGCAACGTGGACGTATCCATCCAGTACATGGCGGCCTGGCTCGGCGGCAACGGCTGCGTACCCATCCACAACCTGATGGAGGACGCGGCGACGGCCGAGATCTCGCGCGCCCAGATCTGGCAGTGGATCCGCCACCCGCGCGGCGTGCTCGACGACGGTCGCAAGGTCACCGTGGAACTGTTCCGGCAGATCGTCGCGGAGGAGCTGGCGAAGCTGCGCGCCACGCTCGGCGAGGCCGCGTTTGCCGCGGGCAACTTCGCACATGCCGCGAAGCTCATCGACGGCATCACGACCGCCGAGACCTTCGAGACTTTCCTGACTCTTCCGGCCTACCGGGCCATCGATTGACAGAATTCGCCTACACGAGGAATTTGAAATGACCGACAAGGCTGCAAGCGCGCTGCGCAAGGACTGGGACACCAACCCGCGCTGGAAGGGCATCGATCGCCCGTACAAGGCCGAGGACGTCGTGCGCCTGCGCGGCAACGTCCAGGTCGAGCACACGCTCGCGCGTCTCGGTGCCGAGAAGCTGTGGAAGCTGGTCAACACCGAACCGTACGTGAACTGCCTCGGTGCGCTCACCGCCGGCCAGGCCATGCAGCAGGTGAAGGCGGGCATCAAGGCCATCTACCTGTCCGGCTGGCAGGTGGCGGCCGACAACAACAGCTACATGGCCATGTACCCCGACCAGTCGCTGTATCCGGTCGACTCGGTGCCGAAGGTCGTCGAGCGGATCAATGGAACCTTCAAGCGGGCCGACGAGATCCAGTGCGCGCGCGGCGTCGGTCCCGGGCACAAGGATTTCGTCGATTTCTTCGCGCCGATCGTCGCCGACGCGGAAGCGGGCTTTGGCGGCGTGCTGAACGCGTTCGAGCTGATGAAGGCCATGATCCGCGCCGGCGCTGCTGGCGTGCACTTCGAGGACCAGCTCGCCTCGGTCAAGAAGTGCGGCCACATGGGCGGCAAGGTGCTGGTGCCGACGCAGGAAGCAGTCCAGAAGCTGGTTTCGGCGCGCCTCGCGGCCGACGTGATGGGCGCGCCGACCATCGTGCTGGCGCGTACCGACGCGGAGGCGGCCGACCTGCTGACCAGCGACGTCGACGAAAACGACAAGCCGTTCTGCACCGGCGAACGCACGCCTGAGGGTTTCTATCGCGTGAAGCCGGGCGTCGAGCAGTCGATCTCGCGCGGCCTTGCGTACGCGCCGTATGCCGACATGGTCTGGTGCGAAACGGGCAAGCCGGACCTTGGCTTCGCGAAGGCGTTTGCGGAGGCGATCCGGAAGAAGTTCCCGGGCAAGCTGCTGGCTTACAACTGCTCGCCGTCGTTCAACTGGAAGAAGAACCTCGACGACGCGACGATCGCGAAGTTCCAGCGTGAGCTTGGCGCGATGGGCTACAAATACCAGTTCATCACGCTGGCGGGCATCCACAACATGTGGTTCAACATGTTCGACCTGTCCCAGGAATACGTGAAGACGGGCATGACCGCCTACGTCGAGAAAGTGCAGGAGCCGGAGTTCGCGGCACGCGATCGCGGCTACACCTTCGTGTCGCACCAGCAGGAGGTCGGCACGGGCTACTTCGACGAAGTCACCCAGGTGATCCAGGGCGGCCACTCGTCCACGACCGCGATGCACGGGTCGACTGAAGAGGAGCAGTTCAACACCGGTGGCGCACACCACTGACCGCTGAAGACGATCGTTCGGAGACGGCCCGGGCGGGCAACCGACCGGGCCGTTTCATTTGAACGGCCCGGTATGCTGCTAACCTCGCACCCGGCGATACGCCATGACTGACCCGCCCGAATGACCAGCACCTTCGACCCGCAATGCCGGCGCTGTCCGAGGCTCGCCGGGTTTCTCGACGAGGGCAGGGCAAAGTACCCCGCCTACCACTGTGCACCGGTGGCGCCGTTCGGCGATGCGCGTGCACGGCTGCTGGTGGTAGGGCTGGCACCCGGCTTCCACGGTGCAAACGCGACCGGACGGCCGTTCACCGGCGACCATGCCGGCATCCTGCTGTACGAGACGCTGCATCTGTTCGGCTGGGCAAGCGCGCCAGCGTCGAGTTCCGCGACAGATGGGCTCCAGCTCACGGGCTGCCGGATCACGAACGCGGTCAAGTGCGTACCACCGCAGAACAAGCCGACACCTGCCGAGATCGCGACCTGCAACGACATTCCTTGCCGCGGAACTCGCGGCGCTCGACCAGGGCACGGTGATCCTGGCGCTGGGCGCAATTGCCCACGGCGCGGTGTTGCGGGCCAATGGTCTAAAGCTGTCGGCGCTTCCATTCGGCCACGGCGCTGAGCATCCCTTGCCCGGCGGTCGCATGCTGGTCGATTCCTACCATTGCAGCCGCTACAACACGCAGACCCGGCGTCTCACGACCGAGATGTTCAGGGAGGTCGTGGGGCGGGCGACTTCGCTATTGACCCGTAGCGGCTGAGCGTCCGCGCCTTACAATCTCCGCGTGTCCGACGCCGCAGCCCCATTCGACCTGCGCTCATTCCTCGCCGCCCTGCCTGCGAAGCCGGGCGTGTATCGAATGCTCGGGCGTGACGACACGATCCTCTACGTCGGCAAGGCGCGGCACCTCAAAGACCGGGTTTCGAGCTATTTCCGTGGCGGCGCGCACGGCGACAGGACCCAGGTGATGCTCGAGCAGGTGCTGCGGGTGGAGGTCACGGTCACGGCCTCCGAGATCGAGGCGCTGCTGCTCGAGCAGAACCTGATCAAGCGGCATCGTCCTCGCTACAACGTGCTGCTGAAGGACGACAAGAGTTTCCCGTTCATACACCTTACGGCGCACGAGTTTCCGCGGCTCGAGTTCTTCCGTGGCTCGCGCAAGGAGCCCGGGCGTTTTTTCGGGCCGTTCCCCAGCACGGTCGCGACCCGCGAATCGCTGCTGCTGCTGCAGAAGCTGTTCCGCATCCGACCCTGTGCCGACACGTTTTTTGCCAATCGCTCGCGGCCGTGCCTCCAGTACCAGATCCAGCGCTGCACCGGGCCATGCGTGGGCCTGGTCACGAAGGAGGCCTATGCGCAGGACGTTGCCGACGCAACCCGGGTGCTCGAGGGGCGCAACGACGAGGTGATCGCCGACCTCCGGCGGCGCATGGACGTCGCGGCCGATGCGCTTCGATTCGAGGAGGCCGCGAGGCTTCGCGACCAGGTCGGGATGCTGAAGCAGGTACAGGCGAGCCAGTCGGTGACCCGCATGGGCGGCCGGGACGCAGATGCGGTCGCCGTGGCAAGCGCGGGCGCTGACCACTGTGTGTCGGTGGTATTCGTGCGTGGCGGTCGCAATCTCGGCAGCAGTAACTTTTTTACCCGTGGCGGCCTGGGTGGGGAGACCGAGGTGCTGGCCGCGTTCCTGGGCCAGCACTACCTGGCTCGAGAAGCACCGGCCGAGATCCTCGTGAGCCAGGCCCTGGAGGACTCCGAGCTCCTCGAAGCAGCGCTCGCCGAGCGCAGCGGGCATGCGGTGCGGGTGCGCGCAGGCGTGCGCGGTACCCGGGCACGCTGGATCGCCATGGCCCGGGCGAACGCCGAACTGGGCCTGACGATGAAGGCCGCCAGTCGTGCCGGCATGGCTGAACAGCTGGAGTCACTTGGAAATGTGCTCGGCCTCGGCAGTGCCCCGGCCCGCATCGAGTGCTTCGACGTAAGCCATACGATGGGCGAGTCGGCGATTGCTTCCTGCGTCGTCATGGGCCCCGAGGGGCCAGTCAAGAGTGCCTACCGCCGATTCAACCTGCGCGGGCTCACGCCCGGTGACGACTACGCAGGAATGCGCCAGGCCGTGGAGCGGCACTTCGGGCGAATTGCGCGTGGTGAGTTCCCGCTGCCCGACTTGCTGCTGATCGACGGAGGCCGCGGCCAGCTCGCGGCAGCACTCGATGGGCTGAAGGCGGCGGGAGTTGCGCCGCCCCTCACCGTAGGGGTGGCAAAGGGGGTGGATCGTCGCGCGGGGCAGGAACGCCTTTTCTTGGACGGGCAGGATGCGCCGCTTATACTCGAGGCGGGCTCTCCGGCCCTGCGGCTGATCCAGCGCGTGCGTGACGAAGCGCATCGTTTCGCGATCGCAGGGCACCGCAAGGCCAGGGATCTCGCGCGGCGAGAGTCATTCCTCGAGGAAATTCCCGGGCTCGGGCCGGTGCGACGGAAGGAACTGCTGAAGGCTTTCGGTGGCCTGCACGGACTCAAGCAGGCGTCCGTCGAGGATCTGGCGAAAGTGCAGGGCGTCAGCAGGAACCTCGCGGAAAAGATCTACGAACGTATGAACCCGGGACCGGGAAACACTTGAAGCTCGATAGCCTGCCCAACATCCTCACGATCGGCCGCATCGCCGCCGTGCCGCTGGTCGTCGCACTGTTCTACTGGGACCACCCGTGGTCGAAGCCGCTCGCGGCGATTGTTTTCATCGCCGCAGCGATCACCGACTCGCTGGACGGCTACCTGGCGCGTCGCATGGGTATCACCACGCCTCTGGGTGAGTTCCTGGATCCGGTGGCGGACAAGCTGATGGTGTCCACGGCGCTCGTGCTGCTGGTGGGACACGATACCCGGCCGCTGATCGTGGTCACGGCCATCGTGATCATCGGCCGGGAGATCACAGTGTCGGCGCTGCGTGAGTGGATGGCGCACCTTGGCGCACGGGCCAAGGTCGCGGTCTCAGGCATGGGTAAATGGAAGACCATTCTCCAGATGACGGGCCTCAGCATGATGATGTTCCGTGAGGACGTGTTCCGGCTTCCGGTGTACCAGATGGGCGTGATAATGCTGGTTCTGGCCGCAGCGCTCACGATCTGGTCCATGGGCAGCTACCTGCGGGCGGCCTGGCCTGAGCTCCGTCGCGAGCATGTCCCTTGACAGATGCTCCTAAGCTATTGAAAATTCGCGGCTACCGACGGCTGTCGTCGTCGGGAACGCCCGAGCGGGTGTAGCTCAGTTGGTAGAGCGCGACCTTGCCAAGGTCGAGGTCACGAGTTCGAGCCTCGTTACCCGCTCCAGTTTTTTGGCCGCAGTTCCGGGTGCCCCCGGGACTGCGCGCATCACCGGCTAGGTGGCAGAGTGGTCATGCAGCGGCCTGCAAAGCCGTGTACGCCGGTTCGATTCCGACCCTAGCCTCCAACCCCTTTTCCTGGCGCTTCCGGGCGCCTGGTCCGGGGCTGTCCGGGCAAATCCAACGAATGCCGATAACCCCGCGTAGGACAGCGCGGCTGCGCTACCATTTCGCCGGGGACGCAGGAGGCCCGGGCATGGCCAGGATTCGAATGATCTGGGTGGCGCTGCTCGCCGCGCTGGTGTCTGCACCAATGCCCGTCCACGCCGAGTTGTGGGAACTGTGGTGGTGGGGCTCGGCAAATACGCCCGTAGCCACGGCGGTTGATACGAACACGCTGACCTTGAACCAAGGCGTCAGGACTGCATGGGTCTATGTCGCCCGGAGCGGGACTGACGGCTCTGTGCTTGGCGTATCCGCGATCCGGTATTCGTGGAATTGCGATTTGCAGGAAGTTTTACCGCGGCAGGTAACAGGATTCGACCCGGTCACATTGGAGAGCATCGGCAGCATCACACCGCAGGACGAGCCCGAATCGCCGGTCCCGGGCTCGACTTCGGCCCAGCTGATGGATTTCGTCTGCGGCTTCGATATGGCAACGAAGAAGCCCGACGTGGAAGGCGACTTCGAGCAGCCGGAGAGTGAAGGAATCAGGACTCTGGTCGAGGAAGCCAGTAGATCCTTCAAGGTGATGATCAGGAAACCGGACTGATAGTCATCAATGCGGTGCTCCTGGTGCACCCCGGTGCCCGCTGCCACCGGCTGGCTAGTCCTCCAGGCACCCTACGTAGAGCGCGATCAGGGTGACCATTGCGCCGTAGCGAAACGCGCTCTGCAGGGACAGGTCTCGCAGTACATCGGAGCGCCACATCTCGAACCATGTTTCGCCGATAACGATAAAGCCGCCGAAAAGCAGCAGCATGGCAACACCACAGCCTGCCAGGGCAGGCCTTTTCGCCAGCGCAAACCGTGTCACATCGCCTGCCCGGGCCCGCCACATTTCAACGGCGCCGATCGAGCACAGGATGCCTGCGGCCAGCTTCGTCAGCATGATCATCAGCGCTCCCATCCATATGACGACCGGACTGGAGCTTGCCCGCCAGCTTTCAGCCCCGCCTTCAAAAGTGGACATCGACGCCGCTGCGCCCACCGCGCCCATGGTTCCGTCCCAATCCGTGGCGTTTCCGAATGCGCCCAGCAGGCACCAAAAGGCCACAGATACGATCAGCAGGATTTTCGTCATTCTCAACACGGTTCTGTTCTCCCTGATGCCTCGACAGCACCACGCCGTTTATACAAGATCCAGGCAGGGTCGACACTCATCAGCTCTTATTCGCACTTCGCGCGCCATTGCCTTGGGCTCATGCCCGTCCACGAACGGAACGCGCGCGAAAACACCGCGGTGTCGGCATAGCGCAGTGCCTCCGCGACCTCGGAAATCTTGAGATTGGTATTTCTCAGCAGGTGGAGAGAAATCTCGCGTCGCACGTCGCTTGTAAGGCCGCGCACCGTCGTGGTTTCCTCTGCAAGGCGACGGCGCAATGTGCGCGGGGCTACATCGAAGATTCGCGCGATCTTATGCATCGAGGCGCTGCTTGAAAACAGCAGGGCGTGGATAGCACGGCGAACCTGCTGCGAAAACGTCACCGGGAAAGATGCCTGTTTCGACTTGACAGCCTGCGCGGCGGCGTGGAATGCCTTGCTGCTGGCTCCCGAGATCGGCTGCTCCAGCCAGCGCGACTCGAAGACGATTGCGGAGAGGTCAGCGTCGAACTCGACATTTTCGCCCAAGGCGGCACGATACGGCCTGGGATCCGCAGGCCGAACCCGCGATAGCCGTACCGTCAGCGGTCGCCAGGCAGGACCGCAGAGTTCGCGCAGCAGGCGGCACTGCTGCGTGAGGGCGCCGTCCTGGATGTATTCCGCCCCCGGGATGACGCCTTCAAACATCGCGTAGCCCAGCACTGCGCGACCATCGCCTGCCTCAAGCAAGAACGACATGGCGGCTCGGTCGGTGACCTGCAGGTGACTCGCGCCGAGCGCCAGCGCTTCGCGTACCGACCTGCAGTTCCTCATCAGGACGCTGAGTTCGCCCAGCGATGTCGGGTTGAAACGCCGACCGACCAGTAGTCCGAAATGAGGGCAGTTCGAGTGCTCGACACAGCCTTTTAACAATCGGCCGAGAACGTCGATGCCCAGGCGTGCCTCGGGATCCTCGAAGGCGTCTGCTGCGCCTCCGGCCGCCGCGAGCAGTCCCGGAAAATCCAGGCCGAATTCGGCTGCCAGCGTCCGGACCTCAAGGACGTTGCCGACGCGGACGTCACCGGGAAACATAGATACCTTCTGTCCTGGCACCAGGGCGGCCCGGGAGGCTTTCCCTTTCAGTGATAGCGCCACTTGCCGTCTTGATGGAACGGTGTCATTTTGGCCTTAAATGCAAAGTATAGCTGCAGGCACTTTAGTAGCCTGCGGCCCGGAGCGCGAGGAATTGCTGGATTCTCGACCGTACCTGTTTCCTCGGCGCCGGCGGTAGTATCGCCGTCGTCCCTACGCGCGGCTGTCTGCGCTCGTTAGTGTCGGAATGAGGCACGCCGGGCTTTCGACAGGAAATTTCTTATCAACGGAGAAGACCCATGTTGAAGCGTTACCTGCCAGTGATATTGCTGCCGGCGCTCTGCCTCGGTGGCGTCGCCCAGGCCCAGGACTTTCCGATCCTGGACGAAATTGCCCAGAAGGTGATCACAAAGTACCAGAACGCAACCTGCGAGCAGTTGTGGGAAGAAAAAGCCCAGAGCCAGGGCAAGCCCAAGTCAGCGCAGGAGCAGAGGGCCGTCGAGATCCTGCATGGCAACGCGCAGATGCAGCAGGCATTCTTCGCCAAGGTTGCGACGCCTATCGTCACGAAGATGTTCCAGTGCGGGATGATCCCATGAGGTCGCCTGACGCTGTTGCAGGTCGTGGCGCAGCAGTACTCGCTTCGGCGGGACTCGTGGTGCTGCTGGCGGGCCCGGGCAGCAGCGGTGTCGCACATGCCGCTGCCGCAGCGGCGCCAGCGGTGGCTGCGCCGGCCATCGAACTCGAGCCCAGGGCGCTCGGCATCCTGAAGGGGTCCTGCGACACGCTGGCCGCGGCGAAGACCGTGTCGTTCAAGGCAGTCGTGAGCGAGGAAAGCCCGAGTCGTCTCGGCCCGCCGCTGCTGTACTCGAGCCGCTACCAGGTCGTGCTGCAGCGTCCCGACAAGCTGCGCATCCTGAGTCCGGGCGACGGACCAGCGACTGAGTTCTACTACGATGGCAAGACGATGGCGGCGTTTGCGCCCAAGGAAAACTACGTCGCGACGGCGGACGCCCCGCCCACCATCGACGCGGCACTGGACCAGGCCTTCGCGAAGGCACAGATCTATTACCCATTCATGGACCTGCTCGACGCGGAACCGTACAAGAATGTGCTGGCGGGCCTGCGCGTCGCGTTCTATATCGGCGAGTCCGAGTCCGTGGGCGGCGTGAAGACCTACATGGTCGCGTACGCGAACGACCACGCGTTCGTCCAGGCCTGGATTGGCGTCGATGACAAGCTGCCGAGGCGGATGCGAGCGATCTACCGCAAGGACCCGGCGATGCTGAGACACGAAATGGACATCAGCGACTGGAAGCTAGGCTCGCCGGTCGCGGCCGCGACGTTCGCGGTGCCCGATGCTGCCGGCAAGGCGCTGCCCATCCCATTCGACCGACCGGACGACAGCGCGGCGGTTGCCAAGCCGACCTCTAAGCCGTAAGCAGGGAGATGACCATGAAGAACATGTTGATCATGATCGGCGCCGCGCTGGCGGTCGGCCTCGCGCCGCAATTCGCGGCGGCCTACACGCATGGGAATCGCGCAGGAGGCAGCACGTCGCACTCGTACGGAGGAGGGACCGAGCACACCAACGCGTATGGTGGCAGCACCGAGCACTCGTACGGAGGCGGAACCGAGCACACCAACACGTATGGCGGATCCACCGAGGGCCGCTACGGCGACGGTGCGGAGCACACCAACGTGTACGGCGGCACGACGTCGGCGGAGTACGGGCATGGCGCGTACCATTCCACGCCTTACGGGGCGACGGTATACGCGCCCCCGCCACCCGGCGCTTACGCCTACCACCCGCCGACCACCGTCAACTACTACGGCACCGGGTGCTACAACTGCGGGGGTTACAGCACCGCGGGTGCTGTCGCGGCGGGCGTCGTGGTAGGTGCGGCCGTGGGAGCCGCCGCGGCGGAGTCTGCAAACACGACGACTACAACTACGACCACCACCACGACATACATCGTCGGCAATGTCTACCCGACGCTGCCGAGCGGATGCGCGATGCCCGAGGTCGACGGCACCACGTACTACCTCTGCGGCAACACCTGGTTCCAGCCAAACTACGGTGCGAACGGCGTGTACTACAAGGTGGTGACGGCACCCTGAGTGGGCGGGACGGCCGACGCTACGCGGGTGCGCCAGTGGCCCGCTGGCTGCGGCGAGTTGCGACTGCTGGAGCTCGACATTTCGCGTGTCGAGGTAGCCGGCCTTAAAGCTCGATTTGCGTGAGGGACCCGTGGACCTGACAGCCTGTCCCGACTGCGACCTGCTGCAAACGCTGCCCGAGCTGGAGCCCGGCAGCCGCGCATGCTGCGCCCGCTGCGGGCACGTCATGGTCGTCAGGGTGGCAGATCCCATCACGCGTCCACTTGCACTGTCGGTTGCGGCCGCCATCCTGCTCGTCATCGCCAACACGATGCCGATGATGAGCATGTCGGTGGTCGGGCGGCATGCGAGCACGACGATACTCGGCGGCTGCCTGAAGATGTGGGAAACGGACCAGCCAATCACGGCGGTGCTGGTAGGTTTCTGCGCACTCGTGGCTCCCGCGTTGTTCGTGCTGTTCCTGCTGACCGTGCTGCTGGCGGCGCGCCGTCCGCCCGCCCCGCCGTGGGTGGGTGAGTTGCTGCGCTGGTCGGAGGCACTTCGACCGTGGGCGATGATCGAGGTGATGATGCTCGGCGTGCTGGTCGCGCTGGTGAAGATCGCCGAGCTCGCGACGGTGGAGCCAGGGCTTGGAATGTTCGCGATCTTCGGCCTGATGATGCTTTTTCCGGCGATACAGTCCGGTTTCGACGAGAACGCGATCTGGCAGCGGATCACCTGGGCCGATGGTGAATTGCCGCATACGCCCTCGGCTCCGTCGGCGGCCATGCCATGAACCGGATACCCATCACCGCAGCAGGTGTCGGGTTGGTCTGCTGCGAGACCTGCAGCCTGGTGGCGAAGCCCGTCAGCCATCACGAGCCGGGACACTGCCCGCGCTGCGGATCCGAACTCGAATGGCGCCGCAAGGCGTCGATCGAGACGACCTTGGCGCTGCTGATAGCGGCGGCCGTCTGTTTCCTGCCGGCCAACCTGTTGCCGGTGATGGAAACCACGGCCATGGGCTCGACCGAACCCGACACGATCATGGGCGGCGTCGTGTTGCTGTACCAGACGGGTTCGTGGCCGCTCGCACTGATAGTGCTGGTTGCAAGCTTCATGGTCCCGCTCGGCAAACTGGTTGCGCTGACCTACCTTCTGGTCACTGTGCGGCGCAAGTCGTCGAGCAGCAATCAGGAACGGACACGCCTGTACAGGATGGTCGAGATCATCGGCCGCTGGTCGATGCTCGACGTGTTCGTGGACACGTTCACAGTCGCGCTGGTGCAGCTCGATCCACTCATGTCGATCGTGCCGGGGCCGGGCGTATTGTTTTTCGCGGCCGTGGTCGTGCTTACGATGATCGCTGCCGAAACCTTTGATCCGCGCCTGATCTGGGATGCCAGGGCGCGCCAGGAGACCCGCAATGGCTGAGACCTATTCCGAAAGCGACCTGCCGCAGGCCAGGGTGACGCCCGGCAAGCGGAAGCGGATCTCCGTCATCTGGATCATCCCGATCCTGGCCGCAGTCGTAGCGCTGGGCATCGCGGTCAACCGGATCATGAAGGAGGGCCCGACGATCACGATAGAGTTTCGCGAGGCCGAAGGGATAGAAGCCGGCAAGACATTCATCAAGTACAAGGACGTGAAGATCGGCCAGGTTACCGATGTCGAGCTCGCCGACGACTTCTCGAAAGTGCTGGTGACGGCGAAGATCGCCAAGAACGCCGAAGGCCTGATGGTCGAGGATGCCCGCTTCTGGGTGGTCGAGCCGCGTATCTCGCTGAGCGGCGTTTCAGGGCTGGGGACGCTGCTCTCGGGTAACTACATCGGCTTCTCGGTCGGCACGTCGAAGAAGGCGAATCGCAAGTACACGGGCCTGGAAGTCGCGCCGGTGGTCTCCGACCAACCAGGGCGGGAATTCCATCTGACCTCCGCGGTACTCGGATCGCTGGGCATCGGGTCGCCGGTGTATTTCCGGCACATCCTTGCCGGCCAGGTGACCGCATTCGACCTGACGCCGGACGGACAGTCGATCGACCTCAAGGTCTTCGTAAATTCGCCATACGACAAGTACGTCAATTCGGAGAGCCGGTTCTGGAATGCGAGCGGCGTGGATATCACCATGGGCGCCAATGGATTCAAAGTCCGCACCGAAAGCCTGGCGGCGCTGATCGCGGGCGGCGTGGCATTCGAGACACCCGAGAACGTAAAGCCGGGTGACCCGGCGGAGGTCGGATCGAACTTCACGCTGTACCCGGATCGAAGCGCGGCCATGCGGCAGCCCCCCGCGATTGCCAGGAAGTTCGTGCTGTATTTCGACGAGTCGTTGCGCGGCCTGTCAGTCGGGGCTCCGGTTCTGATGCTCGGCATGCCAGCCGGCGAAGTCATTGGTGTGGGCCTGGAGGCGGATCCGAAGGCGCCGAGGCCACGCGGTCGCGTAGAAATCGTTGCCTACCCGGAGCGCCTCGTCGCACGGGTGAGTGGCTCGGGGGCCGCGGATGCCGCGACCCTGATCCAGACAAACAAGGCCCGCGAGGCGTACTTCAACCGGCTGATCGAGCAGCAGGGCCTCAGGGCGCAACTGCGCAGCGGAAGCATGCTCACGGGCGAACGCTTCGTGGCGCTCGATTTCTTCAAGGACGTGCCGAAGGTCGACGTCGACTGGAGTGACCCCGAGCCCGTCATGCCGACCATACCGAGCGCGTTGCCCGAGCTCGAGGCGAAGCTCGGCAGCATCATGGCCAAGATCGACAGCATTCCCTTCAAGGCGATAGGCGACGATTTCAAGGTCACGCTGGAGACCGTGAACCAGTTGCTGGCGCATTGGGACAAGGAACTGACGCCCGAGCTGAAGGACGCGCTGGTGGCATTCCGCGACGCGATGACCAAGGCTGATCGCCTGATGCAGAACGCAGACACGAACATGGCTGGCCCCGACGCGCCGACGCGACAGGCGCTCGACGACGCACTGGAAGAGGTCGCGAGGGCGGCACGTTCGTTCCGTGACCTGACCGACTATCTTGAGCGCCATCCGGAAGCGCTGATCCGCGGCAAGGACGAGGAGAAGAACTGATGTGCAGACTGACTACCCGGGCCGTGCTGCCCATCACGCTGGCGATCCTGGCGGGCTGTTCGTCTACGCCGCCTTCGCAGTTCTATACCTTGAGCGCGGTAGCCGCAGCCAGCGCGCCCAAGGGTAGTGCGCTGGCGGTGGTCGTGGGACCGGTAACAGTCCCGGCAGCCGTCGACCGGCCGCAGATCGTGGTGACGGCCGGTGTCAACCAGGTTCAGCTCGACGAGTTCAACCGCTGGGCATCGCCGCTGCAGGACCAGATCGAGGTGGTCCTGGCCAATGACCTCGCGACCGATCTCGGTACGCCGAACGTGACGACGCTCTCGGGGGGCGACGTACAACTTGCGAAGTATCGTGTCGTCGTCGATGTCCTGCGCTTTGACTCCACGCCGGGTACAGCCGCTGTGCTGGAGGCCGCATGGACGGTGCGGCGCGTCAAGGACAGCAAGTCGGAGTCAGGTCGGACGAGCGTGCGCGAGCCGCTGCAACAGGCGGGCTACGGGCCGCTCGCTGCCGGGCACAGTCGCGCCGTTGCGCAGCTTGCCCGGGACGTCGGGGCTGCGATCCGGTCGCTCGAGGCCGCGCCCGCCAAATAGCCGGGTCGCCAGTCAGGAAATAAATCGCCTGTGTCGACTCCGCGGGAGCTGACCTCGCGGGATATCATGGCCGTCCCCAGGGAGCGCGCGGCCGAGCGCGCCGACCCCAAGCGAGCCAGCCCATGAAGATTAGTTCCTTGACGACTGGACTGTTGACGGCAGTCTTTGCCTGTGCCGCCGCAGCGGCGCCCGGATCGGCGCCTGTTGCAAAGCCATCGCTGGACTATGCCGACGGTGGCCAGGTGCGCGTGATCGTGAAGCTGCGCAGCGCGGGTGCGACACGCGGCGCACGCCCTGCCGTCGACGACCCCGACGTAGCGTCACTCGCCAGCCGCACTGGTGTCCCGCTCCGGCAGAGCCGCCGGATTGAGTCCCGGCTTCGTGTGCTGGAACTCGGCGTCCTCGCGGCCCCCGGGTCCATTGAGCCAGCGCTCGAGGCGCTGCGAGCCGATCCGACCGTACAGTACGCCGAACTCGACCGGCGGCGGTATGCGCACGCGATACCCAACGACACGCTTTTTCCGGGGCAGTGGTACCTGCAAAACGCGCCTGCTGCGCCGAGCGCGGTTGATGCCGTCAGTGCCTGGGATATTTCCACCGGCGGCAGCGGGGTCGTGATCGCGGTGCTCGATACCGGTGTGCGTTACGAGCACCCGGACCTGGCGCTGGCAGGGGCGGGCGGCCGGCTGCTGCCTGGATTCGACTTTGTTTCGGAACGCAAGCTCGCGAACGACAACGACGGCTGGGACCTTGACGCGTCGGACCCGGGAGACTGGGTGACGGACAACGAAGCGTCCTCGCTGCCGTTCGATGGCTGCCAGGCGAGTGGCAGTACCTGGCACGGAACCCGCGTCTCAGGGATCATCGCTGCGCGCAGCAACAACGCGCGTGGAGTCGCCGGTCTTGGGTGGCAGGGCTGGATCCTGCCGGTCCGGGTGCTCGGCAAGTGCGGCGGCTATGACTCGGACATCGTCGCCGGGATGCTGTGGGCGGGTGGCTTGCCCGTCGATGGCGCACCAGGCAACCCGTATCCGGCGCGTGTCGTCAACCTGAGCCTGGGGGGTGGCAATACCTGTCCGCAGAGCTACCAGGACGCGATCAACCGGTTGCGCGCGCGCGACGTAGTGGTGGTGGCCTCGGTAGGCAATGATGGCAGCATCGTCGAGACGCCGGCGAACTGCGCCGGGGTTGCCGGCATCGGCGCAATCCGGCACCTGGGTACCAAGGTGGGCTTCAGCAACCTCGGTCCGGGAGTCGCGTTGAGCGCGCCCGGCGGCAACTGCGTGAATATCGACCCAGGCGCACCGTGCCTGTACTCGATCGACACGACGACCAACCTCGGCACGACGACACCGACCACCGACACATATACCGACCAGTACCAATTCAATGTCGGCACCAGTTTTTCGGCACCTATCGTGTCCGGCATTGCGGGACTGATGCTCGGGGTCAACGGGCGCCTGTCCACGACGCAGCTGATTGCGCGCCTGCAGGAAGGTGCGAAGAAGCCGTTTCCTGCGTCCAGTGACCCGACGGTTCCGGTATGCCACGTGCCCACGGGCGCCGGTGACGTGCAGGTCTCCGAGTGCGTCTGCACGACACAGACCTGCGGTGCAGGAATGGCGAACGCGCAAGGCGCCGTGCAGGCAGCGCTGCGGCCCATTGCGGCCGTCAGTGTGCCGGGCGGTGTGTCGCCCGGCCAGGACGTTGTGCTGCGAGGCATCGGCAGCGGTGCGGCCTGCGGACGCGCGATCGGCGCCTTTGACTGGAGCATCGTCAGCGGGAGTGCCACGGGCATCGTAGGGGCAAACACCGATACAGCGGTTGTCGTGGCGCCGGCATCGGGATCATTCACGGTGCGCCTCACGGTCACCGACAACCTCGGCCGCCAGGACGCGGCCGACGTCATCGTGACGCCGACAGCGGCATCCACCGCCGCACCGGCATCTGCAGGCCCGGTCGCGTGCCTGCCGCCAGTGGTGGCGATCTCGCTCTCGCCGATTACGGCAACGGTGCAGGCGGGCGTGGGCACGCAGGCGTTTTCGGCATCCGTCACGAATGCAGGCAACGGCGGCGTCACCTGGTCTGTGAACAACGTGCCGGGTGGTAACGCGGTCGTAGGTACTGTTTCGGCAAGCGGTTTCTACACGGCGCCCGCGGCCCGACCGAATCCGGCGAATGTCACAGTGAAGGCAGTGCCGGACGCGGACTCGACGCGTTATGCAAGCGCGACCGTCACCATCACCTCGGCGCCCTCATCGGGCGGTGGCGGTGGCGGCGGTGGCGGTGGCGGCGGTGGCGGTGGCGGCGCAACTGGCCCCTGCATGCTGCTGCTGCTCGCGCTGGCTGCATGCAGGCGCAGGGGGTCATCCAGGACGACGGGTCGTATGTCGGTCGGTGGCTGATCCCCGAATCCGGTGACAGGCATGCTGGAACGCATTTTCCGACTGCACGAGCACGGGACCTCGGTGCGTACCGAGCTGGCGGCCGGCCTGACCACGTTCCTGACCATGTCGTACATCATCGTCGTGCAGCCCGCGGTGCTGTCGGGCGCGATGTTCGGCGAGTCGACGGGCATGGATTTCGGCGCAGTGATGACCGCGACCTGCCTGGCGGCAGCACTCGCCTCGGCCATCATGGGCCTCTACGCGCGCTACCCGATTGCGCAGGCCCCTGGCATGGGCGAGAACTTCTTCTTCGTATTCGCGGCGATCCCGGCGGCTGCCGCGGCTGGATCGGCGATGCCGTGGGCGACGGCGCTCGGGGCGGTATTCGTCTCAGGCGTGCTGTTCCTGGTGCTCACTCTGGCAGGTGCGCGGCAGGCCGTGATGGATGCCCTGAGTCCGAGCATGCGGCACTCAATCGCCGCGGGCATCGGGCTCTTTATCGCCTTCATCGGGCTGCAGAACGCGCAGCTGGTCATCGCTGACCCAGGCACCGCCGTGACGCTGAATCCGGAGTTCGGATCGCCGGACGTGCTGGTGTTCTTCGTCGGGCTGCTGATGGGCGCGGGCCTGCACGCACGCAGGGTGCGCGGTGCGATCCTGTGGGGAATCCTGGCGGCCGGAGCGGCGGCAATAATGATCAAGCTTGCACTGCCCATGATGGGAGCGAGCGTGGCGGGTTCACCGCTGGTCGCGAACTCGGGTCTCGTGACGCGGTTCGAGCTCGCCGACCACCTGATTGCGCCGCCGCCGTCGCTGACACCCACGCTGTTGCAGATGGATGTGCGGGGTGCGCTTACGGTTGCGATGGCGCCGATCGTCGCGATCTTCCTGTTCATGGTGTTCTTCGACACCGTCGGAACGCTGGTCGGCGTCGCCGGGCAGGCGGGACTGATGCGCGATGGCAGGTTGCCTCGCGCCCGGCAGGCTTTCGTGTCGGATGCAGTGGGCACGGTCGCCGGCGCATGCCTCGGTACCAGCACCGTGACGAGCTACATCGAGAGCGCGACCGGAGTGGAGCAGGGCGGCCGTACGGGACTCACGGCGCTGACGGTTGCCGTGCTCTTCCTCGTCGCGCTGGCGTTCAGCCCGGTCGTCATCATGCTTGGCGGATATCCGCCGATCACCTCCCCTGCGCTGGTGCTGGTTGGCGCGATGATGCTCGGCAATGTGAGGCACGTGGACTGGAGCGATCACACCGAGGTGGTGCCGGCATTCCTCGTGATGGCAGGCATTCCATTCACGTATTCGATAGCGGACGGCCTCGCGCTCGGCCTGGTCTCGTACCCGCTGGTGAAGGTGCTCGGCGGGCGGGCGCGCGACACACGCCCGGCGTCGTGGGTGATCGCCGGCCTGCTGCTGTTCTATTTCCTGATGATACGGCCGGCGGCCGCGGGGTGAATCACGCATGAAGACCATCATCGAGCCGTTCCGCATCAAGGTCGTCGAGCCGATCCGGATCACCACGGTCGAGGAGCGCAGGGCGCTGCTCGAGCGGGCCGGGTGGAACCTGTTCGCCATTCACTCGGAGGACGTGATCATCGACCTGCTGACCGACAGCGGCACCAGTGCGATGAGCGCGGAACAGTGGGGAGCGGTCATGCGCGGCGACGAGTCCTACGCCGGTTCGCCGTCCTATTACCGCTTCGAGACGGCAGTGCGTGAACTCATGCAGTTCCGCCACGTGATCCCGACGCACCAGGGTCGTGCGGCCGAAGCGATACTCTTTTCCATCGTCGGTGGACCCGGTCGCATCGTTCCGTCGAACACGCACTTCGATACCACGCGCGGCAACATCGAGGCAACGGGCGCCCGGGCCGTGGACCTGGTCGTTCGCGAGGCCCACGACATCGACGCGCGACATCCCTTCAAGGGCAACATCGACCTCGCGCGGCTCGAGCAACTGCTCGAGGAATCCGGCGACAGCGTGCCGCTGGTGATGCTGACGGTGACCAACAACGCGGGTGGCGGGCAGCCGGTGAGCCTCGCCAACATCCGAGCCACGGCCGAGATCGCGCATCGCCACGGCAAGCCGCTGGTAATCGACGGGTGCCGCTTCGCGGAGAACGCATGGTTCATCAAGTGCCGGGAGCCGGGGCAGGAGTCGCGGTCCGTGCCGGACATCGTGCGCGACATGTTCTCGGTCGCCGACGGCATGACCATGAGCGCCAAGAAGGACGCGTTCGCGAATATCGGCGGCTGGCTGGCGACCAACGACGACAAGCTGGCCGCGGAGGCGCGCAACAGGCTGATCCTGACCGAGGGATTCCCGACCTATGGCGGTCTCGCCGGCCGGGACCTCGAGGCCATTGCCATCGGCCTGCACGAGATCGTCGACGAGCAGTACCTGCGCTATCGGGTGCGGACCAACGAGTACATCGGTGAGAAGCTGCTGGGCCTCGGTGTTCCGATCGTGCAGCCGGTTGGCGGGCACGCGGTGTTCGTCGATGCGCGGCGGTTCCTGCCGCATATTCCGCCGCTCGAATACCCTGGCCAGTCGCTGGCGGTAGCCCTTTACGAAGCCGGAGGCATACGCGCCTGCGAGATCGGCACGGTGATGTTCGGACTCGGGCCGGATGGGGTGGAGAAAGCCGCGGACATGGACCTCGTGCGGCTCGCAATGCCGCGGCGCGTGTATACGCAGTCGCACGCCGACTACATGATCGAGGTGTTCGAGGAAGTCGTGCGCGGCAAGGACCAGCTGCGCGGGCTGCGCATCGTCTCGCAGCCGCCGCAGTTGCGGCACTTCACCGCGCGCTTCCAGCCGATCAGCTGATGGGCTTGAAGCGGGCCTGGAAGAACCGCAGGTACCTGGGCTCGTAGACCATGGCCAGGCCGCGGGCCGAGGCGCGAGCGTCGTAGACTGCCTTCACCGATTCCGCAACAACGTCCATGTGCGCCTGCGTGTAAACCCTGCGGGGTAACGTGAGTCGCGTGAGCTCGAGCTTGGGGTAGTGGTGATCGCCGGTCGCCGGGTCACGACCGGAACTCACGACGCCGCGTTCCATCGAGCGGATGCCCGTGTCGAGGTAGAGTTCGGCGGCCAGCGTCTGGGCCGGGAACTGGTCCTGCCTCAGCTGGGGGTAGAAAGCGCGCGCGTCCAGGAAAATGGCGTGCCCGCCGACCGGCTTTACCATCGGCACGCCCCAGTCCTCGAGCAGTTCCGCGAGATAGCGCACCTGGCCGATGCGCGAGCGCATGTGGTCGTCCTGCATGGACTCGGCGATGCCGATCGCCATGGCTTCCATGTCCCGTCCGGCCAGGCCCCCGTAGGTGTGCAGGCCCTCGTACACGACGACCAGGTTGCGCAGTTCCTCGAAAAGCGTGCCATCGCGCACGGCAAGCCAGCCACCGATGTTCACCAGCGCGTCCTTTTTCGCGCTCATCCACGCGCCGTCCGTGTGGCTGCAGAATTCGCCCACGATCGCAGCGATGGATTTCCCGGAGTATCCGGGCTCGCGTTCCTGGATGAAGAAGGCGTTCTCTGCGAGGCGAGTGGCGTCCAGGTAGAGCGGAATGCCGTGCCGACGGCAGAGCTCGTGGAGCGCCGTGACATTTGCCATGCTGACGGGCTGCCCGCCGGCCATGTTCACGGTCGCCGCGAGGCTCACGTAGGCGATCCCGCCTGTGCCATGCGCGGCGATGAGCCGTTCGAGCTTGGCGAGATCCACGTCGCCCTTGAATGGGCTCAGGTCCGCGGGGTCGTGGGCAGCGTCGACGATCACGTCGGCGAACGTCCCGCCTGCGAGTTCCTGGTGCAGGCGCGTGGTCGTGAAGTACATGTTGCCGGGCACGAACTGGCCCTTGCGGATGGCCGCCTGGCTCAGCAGGTGCTCGGCGCCACGGCCCTGGTGCGTGGGAACGACGAATTCATAGCCGTAGTAGTTCTGGATCGCGGTTTCGAGGTGATAGTAGTTGCGGCTGCCCGCATAGGCCTCGTCACCGAGCATCATTCCGGCCCACTGGCGGTCGCTCATCGCGTTGGTCCCGCTGTCGGTGAGCAGGTCGATGTACACGTCGTCGGAACGTAGCAGGAACGTGTTGTACCCGGCCTCGGCCAGGGCCGCGACGCGCTGGTCGTGGCTGGTCATGCGCAGTGGCTCGACCATCTTGATCTTCCAGGGCTCGGCCCAGGATCGTCGGCCGGATTGCTGGCCCATCGTCCGATGTACGGTGTCGCTCATGCTGGTTCTCCATGCCGCTGTCGCGGCGCCGGTACGGCGCGCGCTCCGGCGTTTGGCGGCGACTATAGGCGGGGAGGGCGTGGGCTGGCAGCGCGGAAAACCGGGGTGCGCCTGCGACGCTGGTGCCCGGGGCCGGAATCGAACCGGCAAGGGGTTACCCCCGAGGGATTTTAAGTCCCTTGCGTCTACCAGTTCCGCCACCCGGGCAACGATGCCAGCGAATCATACATCCGCGGCGCGAGTGTCGAGCGAGATCTCCGCCACCTCGTAGCCACGGCGGAAGTCGTGGACGTGCCTGGTCATCCAGGCCTGGGCCGCATCCGCGTCGCCCTTGCGCAGGGCCTCGACAACGCAGCGCTGCGCAACGACGATCCGCGAACGACCCTGAGGGACTCGGTCAATCATCCGCCGCAGCGACGGCGCGAGCAGGCGCGTCACGGGCTGCATCGCGAGCACCAGCACACGGTTCGCGCTGGTGGCGGCCAGCGACCCGAAGAAGTCCACCACGCCGCCGACGGCGCCTTCGGAGCTGCGCGCGGTCTCCACCGTGCGGATGCACAGTTCGAGCCGGTCGATGTTCTCGGGCCGCGCGTGCGCCGCTGCGAGCGCAGCGGTGCGCGGTGCAATGGCGAGCATGGCCTCCCAGAGTTCGATGAACGTCACCTCGTCGAGAGTGAGCGCCCTGCTCATGCTGGACGCGGTCGCCGACTGGGCAGGGCGCGTCACCCTGAGGCGCTTGGTGCCGGCTGCGCGCCCGACGAGTCCGGCCGATTCGAGGCGGCGGACGGCCTCGCGCACCGTTGAGCGGTTCACACCGAACTGGCTTGCCAGTTCGGTCTCGGAGGGCAGGGGGTCGCCCGGCTTGAGCGTGCGCTTCAGGATCCTCTGTTCGAGGTCGGCGGCGACACGGCCGTAGGCCGGCTGCCCGTCGCTGACGGCGGCGCGGGCGGACCCGCCGCGCCGCGCGGGGCGGGGCGGACCGCTGCCGCGGACGGGTTTTGGCGTGCGCCTTCCGGGTCTTTTTCACGGTCATTTGACGAATCCTAAGATTGTCCGACAATATACGGCACCGGTTCAGGTGGCAAGTACTCGGGAGACATGGCCGTGGTGGACTTCGACTTCGGACTCGGCGAGGACCTTGACCTGTTGCGCGAGACGGTGCGCAGCTTCGCGATGGCGGAACTGGCGCCGCGCGCCGACGAGATCGATCGAAGCAACCAGTTCCCGCGAGATCTCTGGCCGAAGCTTGGCGAACTTGGCCTGCTCGGCATCACGGTCGAACCGGAACTGGGCGGGTCAGGACTCGGCTACCTCGCCCACGTGGTGGCAATGGAGGAATTGAGCCGGGTGTCTGGATCGGTGGGTCTCTCCTACGGCGCCCATTCCAACCTGTGCGTAAACCAGCTCCGGCGCTGGGGCACACCCGATCAGAAGGCGCGCTACCTGCCGAAGCTGGTGAGCGGCGAGCATCTCGGGGCGCTGGCCATGAGCGAAACAGGTGCAGGCTCCGATGTAATGGGCATGAGGCTGCGCGCAGAGCGACGCGGCGACCGCTTCGTGCTGAATGGCACCAAGATGTGGATCACGAACGGGCCGACAGCCGACGTGCTGGTGGTCTACGCCACTGTGGATTCCTCGCTCGGCACCAGGGGTGTCACGGCTTTCCTGGTTGAAAAGGAATTCGCCGGGTACTCGACGGCACAGAAGCTCGACAAGCTCGGCATGCGCGGATCGGATACCTGTGAGCTGGTGTTCGAGGATTGCGAGGTGCCGGCGGAAAACGTGCTCGGGTCGGTCGGCGGCGGCGCCAAGGTGCTGATGAGCGGCCTCGACTACGAGCGCGTCGTGCTTGCAGGCGGGCCGCTCGGCCTGATGCGGGCGAGCCTGGACCTCGTGCTCCCGTACATCCACGAGCGCAAGCAGTTCGGCCAGCCGATCGGCAGTTTCCAGCTGATGCAGGGCAAGGTCGCCGACATGTACACCGCCACCAATTCCTGTCGCGCATATGTGTACGCGGTGGCCCAGTGCTGTGACCGGGGCCAGACGACGCGCATGGACGCGGCGGGATGCATCCTGCTGGCGGCCGAGCAGGCGACCAAGGTTGCATTGGAGGCGATCCAGGCGCTCGGCGGCAACGGCTACATCAACGACTTCCCGGCTGGGCGAATTTTGCGTGATGCGAAACTCTACGAGATCGGCGCCGGAACCAGCGAGATCCGCCGCATGCTGATCGGGCGCGAGCTGTTCGCGGCCACGACCTGAGGGCACTGCCATGGGCATGGGTGGCTTGTACTACGAGGATTTCACCGTCGGCATGCGCTTCGAGCACGTGCTGCGCCGAACCGTCACCGAGGCGGACAACCTGTTGTTCAGTGCGCTTACGCACAACCCGGCGGCCCTGCACCTCGACGAGGAGTACATGAAGGGCACCGAGTTCGGCAGCCGTATCGTGAACAGCTGCTTCACGCTGAGCCTGATGGTCGGCGTGTCGGTCGCCGACACGACGCTCGGCACGACGATTGCGAACCTGGGCTGGGACGAGGTGCGCTTCCCGAAGCCAGTGTTTCCTGGCGACACGCTGCGCAGCGAAACCGTCGTTCATGACATGCGGGCCAGCCGTTCGCGCCCCTCGGCTGGCATCGTGATTTTCGAGCACAGGTGCTTCAACCAGCGCGACGAGGTAGTGGCGGTATGCAAGCGCACGGCGCTGATGAAGCGCAGGGCGGCAGCCTGATGCGCTCGATGCTGTTCGTCCCGGGCGACCGGCCGGAGCGCTTCGCCAAGGCCGTCGCCAGTGGTGCCGACGCGGTGATCTTCGACCTGGAGGATTCAGTCGTGCCCGGGCAGCGCCCGGCGGCGCGGCAGGAGATTGCGCGGTACCTCGGCTCGGCCGAACGCAGGGTACCGCTGTGGGTGCGCGTAAATTCCGTCGAGTCGGACGACGCGCTCACGGACCTCGCTGCGGTGATGGAACTGCGTCCGGATGGAATCATGCTGCCCAAGGCTCGCAGCGGCGCCGACGTGCTCGAGATGAGCCACTGGATGGCTGCGCTCGAGGCGCGTGCCGGCATGGCGCCGGGTAGCGTCGGCCTGATCCCGTTGATCACCGAGAGTGCCGCCGCAGTGTTGAACGCGGCGAGTTTCGCCGCGCTGCCGCCACGGGTGCTGGGATTGACCTGGGGCGCCGAGGACCTCGCCGCGGACCTGGGTGCCGTGTCGAACAGGTCGCCCGAGGGCGGGTTCGATCCGGCATACGTGCATGCACGCACTGCATGCCTGCTGGCGGCGGCGGCGGCAGGCGTGGCGGCTATCGACACTGTCGACACCGAGATCCGCGACGCCGCGGCGATCGAGGTCCGCGCGCGCGACTCGCGACGGCAGGGCTTTACCGGGAAAATGGCGATCCACCCGGCCCAGGTCGCGCCGATCCACGCGGCGTTCCAGCCCTCGGAGACAGAGGTGGAATGGGCGCGCCGCGTCCTCGAGGCATTCCGGGCCGCGCCGGGCGCCGGAGTCCTGTCGCTTGACGGGCGCATGCTCGACAAGCCCCACATCCGGCAGGCCGAGCGGATACTCGCCGCCGCCGAACGTCGCTGAGCCCGGGCCACGGGGGAAACCAAAGTGAGCGTGATCGAGAGTCGCATCAACCCAGCCTCGGACGACTTCACCGGCAACGCCGCGGTGAATCGCAGGCTCGCCCGCGAGCTTCGCGAACTGGTGGACAAGGTGAAGGAGGGTGGGTCAGCGGCCGCGCGTGCCCAGCACGAGTCACGCGACAAGATGTTCGTGCGCGACCGCGTTGATCGCCTGCTCGACCCGGGCTCGCCTTTTCTCGAGATCGCTCAGCTCGCCGGGCACGAACTCTATGGCGACTGGATCCCCTCGGGCGGCATCGTTGCGGGGATCGGCCGGGTCAATGGCCTCGAGTGCGTGATCGTCGCCAATGACGCGACGGTGAAAGGCGGTACCTACTACCCGATCACCGTCAGGAAGCACCTGCGCGCGCAGGACGTGGCGCTGGAGAATCGCCTGCCCTGTATCTATCTGGTTGACTCGGGTGGTGCGTTCCTGCCACGCCAGGACGAAGTATTCCCGGACCGCGAGCACTTCGGCCGGATCTTCTACAACCAGGCGCAGATGTCGGCGCTTGGGATACCGCAGCTGGCCGTGGTCATGGGTTCGTGCACCGCAGGCGGCGCCTATGTACCGGCTATGTGCGACGAGTCGATCATCGTGCGCGAGCAGGGCACCATTTTTCTCGGCGGACCGCCACTGGTGCAGGCCGCGACCGGCGAACGAGTGGACGCCGAGACGCTGGGCGGCGGCGACGTGCACGCGCGCCAGTCCGGCGTGGTTGACCACCTTGCCGACAACGACGCACATGCGCTGTGGATGGCGCGCCGCCTGGTCACGCGGCTCAATCGCACCGGTTCCCGTCCCCCACCCGTAGCCGAGCGCCAGCCGCGCTATGCCGCGGATACGCTCTACGGTGTGGTGCCGCGCGACACGCGGCATCCGTACGACGTGCGCGAGGTGATCGCGCGGCTCGTGGACGCATCCGAGTTCGACGAGTTCAAGGCGCTCTACGGCACGACGCTCGCCTGCGGCTTTGCCAGCATAGGTGGATATCCGGTGGGGATCATCGCTAACAACGGTGTTCTGTTCTCCGAGTCGGCGTTGAAGGGCGCGCACTTCGTGGAGCTGTGCAATCGCCGGCGCGTGCCGCTGGTGTTCCTGCAGAACATCACGGGCTTCATGGTGGGTCGCAAGTACGAGGCCGGTGGAATCGCGCGCGATGGCGCGAAAATGGTGACCGCCGTGGCCTGTGCCTCGGTGCCGAAGTTCACGGTCGTGATCGGTGGCTCGTTCGGGGCCGGCAACTATGCGATGTGCGGGCGTGCCTACGGTGGCCGTTTCCTGTGGAGCTGGCCGAATTCACGGATCTCGGTCATGGGAGGCGAGCAGGCAGCGACCGTGCTCGCAATCGTGCGCCGCGAGGGCGCGGAGCGCCGCGGCACGGACTGGCCGGCGGCCGAGGAGAAATCGTTCCGCGAGGAAATACAGGCGCAGTACGACACTCAGGGGCACCCCTATTACGCGAGCGCAAGGCTCTGGGATGACGGCGTGATCGATCCGGCGGACACGCGCGAGGTGCTGAAGCTTGCGCTTGCGGCCTCCACGTGCCGGCCGGACGAGGGCGAGACCCCCTACGGCATCTTCAGGATGTAGCGAACCATGATCGACAGCCTGCTGATTGCCAACCGCGGCGAGATCGCCTGCCGGGTCATCCGTACCGCCCGGCGCCTCGGCATGCGCACGATCGCGGTGTATTCGGAGGCCGATCGCGGTGCATTGCATACGCGTCTGGCAGATGAGGCGGTGCTGGTCGGCCCGGCGGCAGCGCGCGAGAGCTACCTGGACATGGCCCGGATCCTGGATGCGGCGCGCGCGACGCGCGCGAGCGCAATCCACCCGGGCTACGGCTTCCTGTCCGAGAACGCCGCATTCGCCCGTGCGTGCCGCGAGGCCGGCATCGTTTTCGTCGGTCCGCCCGAGGACGCGATCCTGCGCATGGGTTCGAAGAGCGAGGCACGGCAGCTGATGGCGGCTGCGGGCGTGCCGGTGCTGCCAGGCTACGACGGGGACGACCAGTCGGAGGCGCGACTCGAACGCGAGGCACGGAGTCTCGGCTTCCCGCTGCTCATCAAGCCGACGGCCGGCGGCGGCGGCAAGGGCATGAGGATCGTGCGCGAGGCCGACAATTTCGCCGAGGCGCTGGCCGGCGCGCGGCGCGAGGCCGCGAAGTCGTTTGGCGACGAGCGTATGTTGCTCGAGCGCTTCGTCGAAAAAGGCAGGCATGTCGAGATCCAGGTCTTCGCCGACTCGTTCGGCTCGGCCGTGCACCTGTTCGAGCGCGACTGCTCGCTGCAGCGCAGGCACCAGAAGGTCATCGAGGAAGCGCCGGCGCCCGGCATCGGTGAGCACACGCGCGACGCGATGGGCGCTGCCGCGGTGGCTGCCGCGCGCGCGGTCGCCTACGAGGGCGCGGGTACCGTCGAGTTCCTGTACGACGGGCGGGACTTCTACTTCCTCGAGATGAACACAAGGCTGCAGGTCGAGCATCCGGTCACCGAGATGATCACCGGGCTCGACCTGGTCGAGTGGCAGTTGCGGGTCGCGGCCGGGGAGAGCTTGCCGCTTGCACAGCAGGACATCCGCTGCAGCGGGCATGCCGTCGAGGCGCGCCTCTACGCGGAAGACCCCGAGCGGGGATTCCTGCCGTCCACCGGTCGGCTGCACCGCCTGCGTTTTCCCGAAGCGCTGCCCGAGGTGCGCGTGGATAGCGGGGTGCGCGAAGGCGACGCGGTGAGCGTGCACTACGACCCGATGATCGCCAAGGTGATCGCCTGGGGGCAGGATCGTGGAAGCGCGATAGAGCTGCTGCGCAGTGCGCTCGAGAAAATCGAGGTTGACGGAGTGCGCTGCAACGCGCGTTACCTGTGGGAAATCCTCGGTGCCGAGGCGGTGCGTGCGGGCGATGTCAGCACGCGCCTGCTGGAGCAGTCGCTGCAGCCTGTCGGTGAGACCCCGGCCGAGCGTGAGGATGCCTGGCTGCTCGCGGCGGCTCGGCGCCTGGGACCGTCGCAGGATGTCCCCACCGAGCCCGCGTCCCCGTGGGGCGCATCAAGCGGATTCCGGCTGAATGGCGACCCGGTGGTGCGCTTCGCGCTGCGCATCGGGGACGACAGGCGGAGCCTCAGCCTGCGCGCTGCGGCGGACGGGGCATGGGCCGTCAAGTCGGGCGGCCTGGACCGTGAACTCTGGCTGGCGTCAGGGGGCGGTGGCGATCTCGTCGGCACGATCGATCATTTCCCGGTATCGGCCTACGTGGAAGTCACGCCGGCGTCGACCGTAGTGCGCCGCCAGTGCCTGCGTTTCGAGGTACAGGAAGACGACGGGGCCACGCACCAGGCTTCCGCCGAGCACGAGGGTCACCTGAAGGCGCCCATGCCAGGGCACGTACTGGACGTAAGGGCGACGACTGGTGCCCGGGTCAAGGCAGGCGAGGTGCTGGTGGTACTGGAAGCGATGAAAATGGAGCATTCTCTGGCTGCGCCCTGGGACGGAACAGTATTGTCCGTGGACGTCAAGCAGGGTGATCGCGTAGAAGAAGGCGCCGAGCTCATAGTGCTGGAGCCTGTCGGGGATGCGCCGCTGCGGCATGCCGCAGCGCAGGAATGACGTCCGATTTGCTAGACTCCGCCGCGGCTCAGGTGACCCAGTTGGACCTGGTCCAGCTGGATGGCCCCGAATTGTGCTGGTGGAGGATCGAATGCCCGACGGGGCCGTGCTCGAAGCTCGAGCGATTAACGCGTGGCGTGGTGACAGGCACATCCTGAGGGACGTGTCTTTCGTGCTGCGCGCCGGCGATTTCCTGAAGATCACGGGACCGAATGGCGTCGGAAAGACGACGCTGCTGCGCGTGATTTGCGGCCTGCTGCCTGCGGAGAGCGGCGAACTGGACTGGTGCGGCCGGCCGGTGCGCGATTGTCGCGATGAATTCCACTCACAGCTGGCCTATCTGGGTCATCCCAATTCGCTGAAGGCCGACCTGACGGCTCGCGAGAACCTGAAGTTCCTGGCCGGGCTGCGCCAGGACCTCACGACCCGGGATATTGACGCTGCGCTTGAGCGTGTCGGCATCCTGTCCCGCGGCGACCTGCCCGCTCGCTCGCTGTCCGCGGGCCAGAAGCGCCGGCTGGCGCTGGCCCGCCTGCTGCTTGCCGAGGCCTCGTTGTGGGTACTCGACGAGCCCGTGACCAACCTCGACAGCGCCGGCGTCTCGCTGGTGGAGGAGCTGGTGCAGGAGCACGTCAGCCACGGCGGCCTGGCGCTGGCGGCCGCGCACCAGCGGCTGCTGGACGAGTCGCCGAGCCTGCGCCGGCTGGAGCTCAGCTGATGCGCCGTGCCTCCACTGCGTCCGCCGCCAAGCTGGTGTTCTTCAGGGACATGACCCTGGCCTGGCGACGCTGGGACGAGGTTGCCCAGCCGCTCATCTTCTATGTGGTCGTCACGACGCTGTTCCCGCTGGCCACGACCCCCGACCTGAACCAGCTGCGGACCATCGCCGGTGGGGTGGTGTGGGTGGCGGCGCTCCTCTCGTCGCTGCTCGCATTGGAATCATTGTTCCGCTCCGATGTCGAAGACGGCACGATGGAACAGTGGGTACTGTCAGGCCAGCCCCTGGGCTGGCTGCTGCTGGCCAAGGTGGCAGGGCATTGGGTGATAACCGGCCTGCCGCTGGTCCTGGTGTCCCCGATCGTTGGCACTGCGCTCGGCCTGCCGTACGAGGCCTGGGGAACGCTGGTGCTGTCGCTGCTGCTCGGCACCCTGACGCTCAGCGTCCTGGGTGGCATCGGCGCCGGCCTGACGGTTGGCGTGCGGCGGGGGAGCGTGCTGCTGTCGCTGCTGGTGCTGCCGCTGGCGATGCCGTTGCTGATATTCGGTTCGCGCGCGGTCACCATGACCATGGATGGCGATTCGCCGGCGGGGCCCCTGCAACTGCTCGCCGCGATCTTCTTCCTGGTGCTGAGCCTCGGGCCGCTGGCGATGTCCGCGGCGATCAGGATCAGCGTCGAAAACTGAACAAACTTTACAGGTATCCGTCAAAGGACCCATATGTGGACATGGATTCATAAATTCGGCTCGCCGCCGCACGCATATCGCCTGCTCGACCGGCTGGCGCCGTGGTTCGGCTGGCCGGCGCTTGCGCTGATCCTGCTCGCCACCTGGTGGGGCCTGGTCAAGGCGCCGGCCGACTACCAGCAGGGCGACGCCTTCCGGATCCTTTACGTGCACGCCCCGAGCGCATGGATGTCCATGTTTGGCTACGTGGTCATGGCCGCTGCGGCCGCCATCGGGCTCATCTGGCGCATCAAGCTTGCACACGCTGCCGCGGCGGCCGTTGCGCCGGTCGGCGCATCGTTTGCCTTCCTGGCGCTGGCCACGGGTTCCATCTGGGGCAAACCGATGTGGGGCACCTGGTGGGTCTGGGACGCGCGGCTCACGTCGGAGTTGATCCTGCTGTTCCTGTACCTCGGCTACATGGCGTTGCGCTCGTCGTTCGACGAGGCGCAGCGCGCGGACCGCGCGAGCGCCGTGCTGGCGATCGTGGGCGTGATCAACGTTCCCATCATCCACTATTCCGTGAAGTGGTGGTCCACGCTGCACCAGGCAGCAAGCGTGACGAAGTTTGACAAACCGTCGATCGCCCTGCCGATGCTGATTCCGCTGTTCATCATGATGGCCGGGTTCCAGCTCTATTTCGGCTGGCTGGTCTGCCGGCGGCTCAGGGCCGAGATCCTGCGCCGCGAGCGTAATGCGTCGTGGCTCAACGAAGCGAGTTAAAACATGGGCTTACGTGATTTTCTTGATATGGGCGGTTATGGCGGGTTCGTCTGGACCTCCTATGGCCTGACGGCACTCGTGCTGGTGCTCAATTGGACATCGGCGCGCCGCAGCGAGGCCGAACAGAAACTCCTGGCCCAGCGCAGGACGACAACGAACAAGGAGAACCGGATATGACACCGCGTCGGAAGCGAATGTTGACGGTGGCCGCCATCCTGGTAGGGGTGGGCATTGCCACGACTTTTGCACTGCAGGCTTTCCAGCAGAACCTGCTCTATTACTACAGCCCGTCGCAGATAAAGTCGGGAGAGGCGCCTGCGACCCGCTCGTTCCGCGTCGGTGGGCTGGTCGAGGACGGCAGCCTCAAGCGCGAGCCGGGCAGCCTCGAGGTACATTTCGTGTTGACGGATTTCGCCGAGGAAACGGTGGTCAGCTACACGGGCGTCCTGCCCGACCTGTTCCGCGAGGGGCAGGGCGTGATCGCGCGCGGCAAGCTCCAGCCCGACGGCACGTTCATTGCCGAAGAGGTGCTCGCCAAGCATGACGAGAACTACATGCCGCCCGAGGTCAAGGACAGCTTGAAGCCGCACGCCGCGTCGGCACAGGAAAGCACCTGAGCGCGCCGCGCCAGGGGAGGATCCGATGATTGTAGAACTGGGTCTTTTTTCGCTCATCATCGCCGTGCTGCTCTCCATCGGGCAGGCGTGGTTCGGACTCGCGGGTGCCGCCTTTGGCAACCGGCGCTGGATGGCGGCCGCCCGACCGGCCGTCGCCGGGCAGTGGGTGTTCGTCGTGATGTCTTTCGCGGCGCTGTGCTGGGCGTTCTACAAGAACGACTTCTCGGTGCTGTACGTGGCCTCGAACTCCAACTCGGCGCTGCCGACGTTCTACCGGTTCACGGCCGTCTGGGGCGCGCACGAGGGTTCGCTGCTGCTCTGGGCGCTGGCGCTGTCCACCTGGTCGGTGGCGGTCGGCGCATTCAGCCGTAATCTGCCGGAGACCTTTGCCGCACGCGTGCTCGGCGTGCTCGGCGTGGTGAGCATCGGCTTCCAGCTCTTCATCCTGCTCACCTCTAGTCCGTTCGAGCGCCTGCTGCCCGCGGCGCTGGACGGCCGGGACCTGAACCCGCTGCTGCAGGATCCGGCGCTCGCGATCCACCCGCCGATGCTCTACATCGGCTACGTCGGGTTCGCGGTAGCGTTCGCGTTTGCGGTTGCGGCGCTGCTCGAAGGGCGTCTCGACGAATCCTGGGCCCGGTGGACGCGCCCGTGGACCACGATCACCTGGATGTTCCTGACGGTCGGCATCGCGCTCGGCAGCTGGTGGGCGTACTACGAGCTCGGCTGGGGTGGCTGGTGGTTCTGGGACCCGGTCGAGAACGCCTCGTTCATGCCGTGGCTGGTCGGCACGGCCCTGATCCATTCGCTGGCGGTGACCGAGAAGCGCGGTCTCTTCAAGAGCTGGACCCTGCTGCTCGCGATCATTGCCTTCTCGCTGAGCCTGCTCGGCACGTTCCTGGTGCGCTCGG
This sequence comes from uncultured Gammaproteobacteria bacterium, assembly GCA_963793005.1. Taxonomy (GTDB): domain Bacteria; phylum Pseudomonadota; class Gammaproteobacteria; order Steroidobacterales; family Steroidobacteraceae; genus RPQJ01. The sequence goes on along the minus strand of CAWBYP010000002.1, from coordinate 360,605 downwards.
GCGTGCTGGTGTCGGTGCACGCATTCGCCAGCGATCCGAGCCGAGGCTTGTTCATCCTGGCGTTCCTCAGCGTCTGCATCGGCGGTTCGCTGGCGCTGTTTGCCTGGCGTGGGCCGGCGCTGCGCGCGAAAGGCGGATTCGCAGTCGTGTCGCGCGAGTCGTTCATCCTGTTCAACAACCTGCTGCTGCTGGTATCTGCGGGCCTGATCCTTATCGGCACGCTCTATCCACTGTTCCTGGACGCGATGAACCTCGGCAAGATCTCGGTCGGTCCGCCGTATTTCGACACGGTGTTCCTGATACCGATGATTCCGCTGCTGTTACTGCTGGCCGTGGGCATGCACTCCGGCTGGAAGAAGGCGAAGTTCGAGAACATGAAGCAGCCGCTGGTGGTGATGTTCGTCGCATCGCTGGCGCTCGGCATCCTGATATCGACCTTCGCATACGGCGACTTCCGCATCATGACCTGCGTCGGGCTGACGGCTGGCCTGTGGGTCATCATGTCGTCGCTTTACGAACCCGTGCAGCGCGTGCGTCGCAAGCAGTCGCTGTCGCCGGGCGTGTTGGGCATGACGATCGCGCACATCGGCGTCGGCCTGTTCGCCATCGGTGTTTCAGTCACGCAGTCCTACAAGATCGAGAAAGACATCGCGCTGAAGCCCGGGCAGAGCATCGAGCTGCACGGCTACGACTTCGCGTTCAACAGTTCACGCATGGTTGCCGGCCCGAACTACCAGGCAATCGAGTCTGAGGTCGTGGTCACCCGCAACGGCAAGGAAGTCGCGACGCTGCACCCGCAGAAGCGTACCTATCTGGTCCAGCGCAGCCCGATGACCGAGGCCGGCATCGAGGTGGACTGGAATCGCGACCTGTTCGTGGCCATGGGCGAGGACCTGGGGAACGGCACCTGGAGCATGCGTATTCAGTACAAGCCGATGGTCCGGTTCATCTGGCTCGGGGCGCTGGTCATGGCGCTCGGCGGCATCGTCGCCATCACGGATCGTCGCTATCGGACCCGGCGCGAGGCTGCCGCTGAGCGAGTCGTTGCCGGCGGCGCGGCACCTGCGCGCTGACGGAGGGTTCGACCGACATGTGGAAATTCATCGTTCCGTTCGGGCTGTTCGCGGTGCTCGGCGCATTCCTTTTCGTGGGCCTGCAACGCGACCCGTCCTATGTTCCCTCGCCGTTGATCGGCAAACCGGCGCCGCAGTTCAGCCTGCCCAGCCTCTATGACCCCAGCTACCCGGTGTCGAGCGCGGAACTACAGGGTCGACCCTGGGTGCTGAACGTCTGGGGCACGTGGTGCGGCGGCTGTCGGCAGGAGCATCCGGTGCTGATGGAAATAGCGAGACGGGGCGAGATCCCGCTGATCGGCCTCGACTGGAAGGACGATAGCGCGGCCGCGCTGAAGTGGCTGAGTGACCTCGGCGACCCCTACGCAGCCGTCGCGGCCGACACCGTCGGACGTACGGCGATCGACTGGGGCGTGTACGGCGCACCTGAGACTTTCCTGATCAGCGCCGACGGTATCGTGCTCTACAAGCACATTGCGCCGATGACGATGCAGGTCTGGATGACTGAATTCCTGCCGCGCATCGAGGCCGCGAAGGCGGCAAATGGAGGACAGACGTGACCGGGATTCTTCGTACACTGCTGCTTGCACTCGCGCTGGCCTGGGCGGGTGGCGCGCTGGCAATCGACACCCAGCGCGCATTCGACGACCCGGTCCTGCAGGCGCGCTACGAGCACATCAATCGCGAGCTGCGCTGCCTGGTCTGCCAGAACGAGACGATCGCGGATTCCAACGCCACGCTCGCCCAGGACCTGCGCCGGGAAGTGCGCGGCATGATCGAGGCGGGCCAGTCGGATGACCAGATCCGCGAGTTCATGATCGCGCGCTACGGCGATTTTGTCCTGTATCGCCCTCGCGTGACGCCAATGAACTACCTGTTGTGGGCTGCGCCCGTGCTGCTGCTGCTGGTGGGCGCCTTCGCCGTGGTGCGCGTCGTTCGACGCCGGGCCGCCGAGGCCGATCTTGAAACTGAAGGCCCGGAGGGCGGCCACTCGTGACAACTTTCATCCTGATATGCGCCGTGATGACCATCGCGGCGATTGCATTGCTGGCCGTTCCGCTCACCAGGCGCGTCCCGTCCCCGGAAACGGCTGCGAGCGCGAGCACGGGCAAGCGCAAGGGCAAGCCGCGACACAGTCCCGACGCGCCGCGCGCGACATCGACACTCGTCGTCGCGGCGATAGCGCTGCCGCTTGCCGCAGTCGCGTTCTACCATGGCACCTCGAATTTCCCGTGGCAGAACCCGCTGGCGGCTACGGCGGCGCCCGCTGGACACGAGCAGGGCGGCGGCGATTCGTCGCTGGCGGACGCCGCAACTCAACTCGAGGCCCGGCTCGCGGCGAATCCCCAGGATGTCGAGGGCTGGCGAATGCTCGGGCGTACCTACCTGGTGATGAACCAGCCGGGCAAGGCAGTGACGGCGTACGAGCGGGCCATGGCGATCATCGGCCCACAGGATTCCGGCCTGCAGCTCGACCTGGCCGAAGCCCTGGTGCTTACCGACGACCCTGCAGTCCAGGGCAGGGCCCAGGAGATCATCGAATCCGCGCTCAAGGCGGATCCGAGCAACGGCAAGGCACTCTGGTACTCGGCCGTCATGGCCATGCGGGCTGGCGACACACAGTCTGCGAAGGCGAATTTCGAAAAGCTGCTCGAGCAGAATCCGCCGCCGGAGATCCGCCAGATCGTTGTCGAGCAGCTCGCCGGCCTGGGCGTCCAGGCACCTGCAGCCCAGGGCACCGGTATGCCGGCGACCTCGGGTGGCATGGGCGCCGGCATGGCGCCGGAATGGGCGGAACTTCCACGGCGGGCGATGCTGCGATTGCGTCGGGACGTACGCTGCGTATCGCCGTTTCACTCGATCCGTCGCTGGCCTCGAAGATGAAGCCTGGCACGCCGCTGTTCGTCGCGGCGCGGCAGCCGGGGATCCCGGGGCCCCCGCTCGCGGCGGTGCGCATTTCAGGCGATGAACTGCCTGCGACCGTCGTGCTCAGCGACGCGAATTCGATGATCGAGGGTCGTAATCTCTCGTCGGTGGATGATGTCGAAATCATCGCGCGGGTCGCCTTCGGCGGCACTGCCGTGCCGGCGGCCGGCGATCTCGTCGGCACGGTCACGAGCGCCAAGGGCGGGCCGAGCGATGTCGCAATCGTCATCGACAGGGTTGCACCCTAGTCCGTGGCGAAGTCGGTACACCTGCGTCTCAGCAAGCTGCCGACCGGCCTCGCGACCTACCCGCGCGTGCTGCTGACCAGGCGGCCCCCGGTAACAGAGATCGGGGAGCCGCCTACGTTCAAGGCGAGCGTTTCGGGCATCCCGCTCGTTGCGGCTGATGTCGCCAGGTATTCCTCCGCTTGCGGATTCGCCGACGTTGTTCCGCCGACCTATCCCCACGTGCTCGCGATGCCCCTGCACCTGGAGATCTTCGCCTGCGAGTCCTTCCCGCTGCGGCCAATGGGCCTGATCCACGTGTCGAACGTCATCGAAGTCCTCGGGCGCCTGCGTACGGGCATGCGCCTTGACCTGACCGTTTCGGCCGGAAACTACCAGCGCACCGAGGCCGGGCTTGCGTTCGACATGGCCACCGAGGCCGCGAACGAGGGCGAGGCCGTGTGGCGCGAGACCTGTGTATTCCTGTCCCGATGGCCCGATACGGTGGAGCGCAGCGGCGGGCGGCCTCCGCGGCCGCCGAAGGCGCCACGGGATGCTGCAGTACTTGGAGAAATCGAGGTGACCGCACGGACCGCATGGACCTACGCCCGTGTGTCGGGCGACTACAACCCCATCCACTTGAACGATCGTGCGGCGAAGTTCTTCGGCCTGCGCGGATCGATCAGCCATGGCATGTGGTCGCTAGCGCGGAGCCTCGCCGAGCAACCCGTCCCGGAGCTGGCCAGGGGCGTGAAGATCGAGACCCAGTTCCTTACGCCGGTCCAGCTCCCGGCACGCGTGGCTATCAAGGAGTGGACGGCTGAAGGCCAGTGCAGGCGCGCGCTCTGCGACATCCGCACCGGCCGTTTGCACATGTATTCGACATGGCCGGCCGGCACGGGGGCGACCTGACACGCCGGTTGCACGCGAGCGGAGCCTTGGTGGGCAAGCCGCAAGCATCGCGCAGCGCGCAATGACCGGCGACAGCAAGCGACGGCGCAGCGCCGTGCCGGCGTCGCGGGCGTCGCGCCTGCTGCGCTTCGGGCTGATGAGCGGTGAACTCGCGCTGTCGGCCGCGGCGGCCACGGCACGGCAATTCTCGACTGGAAAGCGCCTCGATCTTGCAGCAGCGATCCTGACGCCGGGCAACGCCGGCCTGCTGGCACGCAGGCTCGCCACGCTGCGCGGCCCGGCAATGAAGGTCGGCCAGATGCTCTCGCTGCAGAGTGAGGAGATCATCCCGCCGGAATTCCGCAACGCGCTCTCGATGCTGCGCTCCCAGGGCTATGCGATGCCCGATTCGCAACTCCGTGGGGTACTGGGGCGCGAGTACGGCAAGGGCTGGGAGGGGCGGTTTGCACGCTTCGACATGGAGCCCGCGGCGGCCGCGTCGATCGGGCAGATTCATCGGGCGCGGACGCACGGTGGCCGCGAGCTTGCGCTCAAGGTCCAGTTTCCCGGCGTCGCCCGCAGCGTCGACAGCGACGTCAACAACCTGGCCTCGCTGCTGCGGCGCCTGGATTTCCTGCCGGTAACGCTGGATATCGACTCGATAGCGGCGGAGGCGAAGCGCCAGCTGCACCTCGAGACCGATTACCAGGGCGAAGCCCGCAACCTCGAACGCTACGCGAAACTGGTCGCGGACATTCCCGACCTCGTGGTGCCGCGCATCCACCGCTCATTGACCACCCGGCGCGTCCTGGCCATGGACTGGATGGACGGCGACCCGCTGGAGAGCCTGGCCAGCGAGGCGGTGCCACAGGCGACGCGTAACGCCATCGCACGCAACCTGCAGAGCCTGATGTTTCGCGAGTTGTTCGAGTTCCGGTTCATGCAGACCGACCCGAACATCGCGAACTATCTCTACCTGCCGGCAACGCAGCAGATCGGCTTGCTCGACCTGGGCTCCGTGGGTGAATTCCCGCCGGAGTTCACCGATCGCTATCGCCGGGTCTGCCGCGCGCTGCTCGCCGACGACACCGAGGGAATGCGCGCTGCGGCAACTGAAATCGGCTACATACGGGCGGATGACCCGCCGGATCGAGTGCAGGGCATCATCGAGATCATCAGGCTGGTCTGCGAGCCGCTTTCACACCGAGGCCCCTATGATTTCGCAGGATCGGGGATGATGGGCCGCGTCAGGGACCTCGGGCTTTCCGTGGCCATGAAACAGGGACTGCAATCGCCGCCGCCGGAGACGATATTCCTGCACCGCAAGCTGCTCGGCACCTTCCTGATCTGCAGCCGCCTGCGGGCGCGGGTGAACGTGCACGCGCTCATCGAGCGCCACCTGTAGCAGCGCCGCGGACCGCCGACCGTGCTTGCGTTTGGCGCCGGGCGGAGGCTAGCCTGCGCATCGGTCCGCCTGGGATTACGCGGAACGCAACAGCGGATTTGCGTCGCCGGCACGTAGTAGCCCGAGCGACGCACCGCCGCAATCAAATAGAGGGCAGAGTATGACGAACACGGTGGCCTCTGAGACGCTTGCGCTGCAACGCCTTTACCACTGGGAACGGACCTGCCCCGACAAGGTTGCGCTTACGCAGCCGGTCGGTGCAGGTGATGTGCGTGACTACACCTGGCGGCAACTGATGGACGAGTCGCGGCGCATGGCGGCGCACCTGCAGTCATTGGGATTCGAACCTGGTTCGCGCATTGCATTGCTCGCGAAGAACTCCGCGCACTGGCTGATGGCGGATTTCGCGATCTGGATGGCCGGCTACGTGTCGGTGCCGCTCTATCCGACGCTGGCTGCCGGTACGGTGCGCAAGATCCTCGAGCACAGCGAGGCGCGCCTGCTGTTTGTCGGCAAGCTGGACGCGTGGGAGTACATGCGCGAGGGCATCCCGGACGGCATTCCGTGCATCAGCCTTCCGCTGTCGCCTGCCACCGAACTCCCTGCCTGGGACGACATCATCGCCCGGACGGCGCCACTGGCCGGCAATCCTGTGCGCGATGGCGACGATCTCGCGACCATCATCTACACGTCCGGGACGACGGGCGTGCCCAAGGGTGTGATGCACAGCTTCGCGACCTTCGCCTGGTCGACCCAGGCCGTCATTCGGCGAATCGGGACACAGGATGACGGTCGAGCGCTGAGTTACCTGCCGCTCGCGCACGTTGCCGAGCGCACCGTCATCGAGCACAGCCTGCTGGCGAGCAACGTGCACATCTACTTCTCGGAGTCGCTCGAGACCTTCGCCGACGACATGCGGCGCGCGCGACCGACGTTGTTTTTTTCCGTGCCGCGCCTGTGGGTGAAGTTCCAGCAGGGTGTGCTGGCGAAGATGCCGGCTGCAAAGCTTGACCGGCTCCTCGGCATCCCGGTGGTGCGGCGCATCGTGGCCCGCAGGATCCTGCGGGCCCTGGGACTCGACCAGTGCCAGTTCGCTGGCGGCGGCGCGGCGCCCATGCCCCCGGAACTGCTGCGCTGGTATGGGCGTCTGGGCTTGAGGCTCTCCGAGGTCTACGGGATGACGGAGAATTGCGGCGTCTCGCACGCGACGCTTCCCGACCGGCCGCGGCCGGGTACCGTTGGCCCACCCTACGATGGCATCCAGTGCCGGCTTGACCCGTCGTCGGGTGAAATCCAGGTCTCCAGCCCCGGCAATATGCTGGGCTACTACCGCGATCCCGAGCAGACCCGCAGCGCGATGACCGACGACGGCTGGTTGCGCACAGGGGACAAGGGCGAGATAGACGCCGAGGGCAACCTCCGGATCGTCGGCCGGGTCAAGGATCTCTTCAAGACCGGCAAGGGCAAGTACGTAGCTCCTGCACCGATCGAGGACCGCCTGGTCAATCACATGGCCGTCGAAGCCTGTTGCGTTACCGGGGCCAACCTCGGCCAGCCGCTGGCGCTGCTGATGCTCAATCCAGAAGCCCTTCGGATGTCGGGCGACCCCGAACGTCGCAGCGAATTGGCAGAGTCGCTGGCATCCCACCTTGTGGCCGTGAATGCCGGCCTCGACCCCCACGAGCGACTCGACTGCCTGGTGGTGGTCAGCGAGGCGTGGACAGTGGACAACGACCTCGTAACGCCCACCTTGAAGGTGAAACGCAACCGCATCGAGGCCGTGTACGCCGCGCACTATGAGCGCTGGGTAGGCGCGCGCCGTCCGGTCATCTGGCAGTAGGGTGAGGGTCGCTCAGGCCTGGGACCGCAGGCCGAGCATCGCGCGCGCTTCCGAGGGATTTGCGACTTCGCGGCCGGCATTGCGTGCGCAGTGCGCCAGGGCTTCGATCAGCACGCCGTTACCCGAGGCCTTGCCGCCATCGGGCAGGTAGAAAGTGTCCTCAAGGCCGGTGCGCAGCATGCCGCCGAGGTCCGCGGCCTTCTGGTGGACCGGCCAGATCTCGGTGCGTCCGATCAGGGTCGCCTGCCACACGGCTCCAGTCGGTGCGTAGCGCGGCAGCAGGGTGAGCAGGTCGGCGTCGCAGGGCATGCCGCTCGCCACGCCCATCACGAAATTCACCTCCGGCACGCCCGAGAACATGCCCGCCTTCAGGAACATGCCGACCGACCGCACGATGCCGACGTCGAAGCATTCGAATTCGGGGTGTATGTGCAGTTCGTTCATCACTGCCAGGTACTGCTGGATCTTCTCGACCGGATTGTCGAAGACCATGGGAGGCCAGGCCCAGCTGCCGTCGTCCCTGATCTTCAGGTAGTTGAGGCTCCCGGCATTGCAGGCCGCCGCCTCGGGGCGCACGCGCCGCAGGCACTCCAGCGGCCCTGAAATATCCTTGCCGATGACGCCGGTGGTCAGATTGATGATCACACCGGGACAAGCCGCGCGGATCGCGCCGATGACGGATTCGGCCACGTCGGGATCCCAGCTCGGCAGGTGGCCTGCGCCGTCTTCCTGGCGGCGCAGGTGCACGTGCATGACGGTGGCGCCGGCATTGAATGCGTCGCGCGCCTCGGCAGCCATCTGCTCGGGAGTGACCGGCACCGGGTGCTGCTTCGGATTGGTGAGCACGCCCGTCAGTGCGCAGGTCAGGATTGCCTTGTCCATCAGGTGCCTTCCGTCGTTTCGATTTCCACCAGCAGCGCGCCTGCTTCCACGCTCTGCTTCAGGTCCACGTGTATTCTGCTGACCGTGCCGGCCGTGCGCGCGGTGAGCCACATCTCCATCTTCATCGCCTCGACGCAGACCAGTTGTTGCCCGGCCTCCACGATGTCGCCCACGGTCGTGCTGATCGCGGCGATCGTTCCGGCAACCGGCGCGTATGCACGCCCCGGATCGAACGCGGACTTGTCCGATGGCCACGGCGAGACCTCGCGCACCGTGATTGCGGCGCAATCCTCGACGATGTGCAGCGCACCGGCATCCGCCACGCACACGGCGCTGCGCTGGACCCCGTCCACCAGGCAATGCAGCTGGTGGTCTCGCCAGCAGAGAACAGTGACGAGCGTGGTCGAGTGGCCATCGCTCACTTCGACGTCGCGATCGCGCGGCAGGACGCGCAGGCTGCGCCGCTCGTCGCCCGCCTGCAGCGCCAGGTCCCATGCCGCGACGCTCCTCGGGCGCCAACCCGCGCCGTTCGGCGCAGCAATCAATGCCGCCGCGAGCCGCCACGTCGAATCATCGATCGCGGGCTCGGTCAGCAGCGGTTCTCGACCTGCCGACCAACGGTCGAGGGTCGCGGTGTCCATCCGCGACTCGCGGAAGTCGGCGTGGTCCAGCAGGTCGCGCAGGAACCGTCCGTTGTTTCGCGGCCCGACCAGCGGAGCGTCTTCGACGGCCGACCTGAGGCGGCGGATCGCATCGGACCGGTCGCGGCCATGCGCAATGACCTTGGCCACCATTGCGTCGTAGAACGGAGTGACGGTGCCGCCTTCCGAAATTCCTGAATCGATGCGTATGCCCGGCCTCGACTCGGCCCCGGGTCGCCAGTGCAGCACCGGCCCCGTCTGCGGTGAGAAGTCCGCGTACGGATCCTCGGCGTAGAGGCGCGCCTCGATCGCGTGTCCCTCGAATCGCACCTGGTCCTGCATGAGCGGCAGTGGCTCACCGGCTGCCACCCGCAGTTGCCACTCCACGAGGTCGAGACCCGTGATGCACTCGGTCACCGGGTGCTCAACCTGCAATCTCGTATTCATCTCCAGGAAATAGTGCCGGCCGTCGCCGTCGACGATGAATTCGACGGTGCCTGCACCTACGTAGCCGACGGCCCTGGCCACGGCCACGGCGTCTGCACCCATGCGCGCACGCATCGACGAGTCCACGATGGGCGAGGGCGCTTCCTCGATCACTTTCTGTCGGCGCCTCTGCGCGGTGCAGTCGCGCTCGCCGAGGTGAATGACGTTGCCGTGCTGGTCTGCGAAGACCTGTATCTCGATATGGCGGCCGTGCCCGATGAGTTGCTCCAGCATCAGCGTTGCGTCACCGAACGCCGCAAGCGCCTCGCGGCGGGCTCCGGCGAGTGCGGCGGGCAGTTCGCCAGGCGTTCGCACCAGACGCATGCCGCGGCCGCCGCCGCCCGCGACTGCCTTGACCAGCAACGGCATGGCGAGCCTGGCCCCTTCGGTGATCAGCCGATCATCGTCCTGGTCGGCGTCGTGATAGCCCGGTACGCACGGAACGCCGGCCTCGATCATCCGGCGCTTGGCGCCGGCCTTGTCGCCCATGGCAGTGATGGCAGAGGGCGGCGGTCCGATGAACACGAGTCCGGCGTCTGCACAGGCCTGGGCGAAATCCGCCCGCTCGGAAAGGAAACCATAGCCCGGGTGGATTGCGTCGGCCCCGGTGCTGCGTGCGGCCTCGAGGATCCTGTCGGTCCGCAGGTAGCTCTCCGTCGCCGGCCCGGGACCGATGGCCACGGCTTGGTCCGCGAGTGCGACGTGCGGGGCGGCGGCATCCGGCTCGCTGAATACGGCAACGGTCCGGTAGCCAAGCCGGCGTGCAGTGCGGATCACGCGGCAGGCGATCTCACCGCGGTTTGCGACCAGTATCTTCCTGTAGCTCACGGCGGCGACCATCGCGGCTTTCTCTTCTGCAGGAAGGCACCCATGCCCTCGATGCCCTCCGCCCCGAGCGCCGCGCACGAGAACGCCTGCGCGGCTTCCTGGACCAGGTCCGATGGTTTCGACCAGCGCGCCCTGCGGACCAGCGCCTTGGTGGCCGCGAGTGCTCCGGGGGCACAGTCCAGTATTTCGCCAACAGTGCGGGCAACCGCGGCATCTAGGGCTGCGGTCTCGTGCACCTCGTGCACCAGGCGAATGGCGAGCGCGTCCTGTGCGGTGAGCCGGCCGCCGGTGACTGCCAGTCGCTTTGCCTCGGAATAGCCGAGCCGCTCGACCAGGAACGGCGCTATCTGTGCGGGCAGCACAGCCGAGCGAAGTCTCGGGCAGCCTGAACATCGCGCTCTCGCAGGCGATCACGACGTCTGCTACGCAGCAGAGCCCGAAACCACCGCCCATCACGGCACCCTCGAGCACCGCGACGATCGCGAGCCCGCTGTCGGAGAACGCGCCACAGAGTTCGCCGAATGTCGAGTTCACCTTGACGAGCGCGTCCGGGTCTTCCGCGAGACGTGCGCGAGCGGCAGCCATGTCCTTGATGTCGGCGCCTGCGGAGAAATTGCCGTCGGCGCCGCGTAGCACGATGACCCGCGTGGTCCCGTTGACCTCGGCGTCGTGCAATGCGTCCGACAATCTCGCGCACCATCGCGAGCGACATCGCATTGCGCACCTGCGGACGATTCAAGGTCAGGTGCAGCACGGGGCCGTCGTGGGTGACGGCGATGCTGGTCGGGTCGCCCACGGTCAGCGCGCTGCCCGCGGCAGCGTGCCCTCGAGCTTGGCGATGATGCCGAGCATCACCTCGTCCGCGCCGCCCCCGATCGACACCAGACGCGAGTCGCGATACGAGCGGGCCACGAGATTCTCGGCCGTGTAACCCATGCCGCCCCAGTACTGCAGGCACGAGTCCGAAACCTCGCGCGTCAGGCGTCCGCACTTGAGCTTCGCCATCGAGGCCAGCATGGTCACGTCCTTGCCGCTGACGTACTGCTCGACGGCAGAATAGGTGAGGGCGCGCAGCGCGGCCACTTCGGTGCGCAGTTCCGCGAGCCTGAAGTGCACCACCTGGTTGTCGAGGATGCTCCTGCCGAATGCCTTGCGCTCGCGCGTGTAGTCGATGGTCAGGTCGATCATCCGGTCCATGCCGCGCAGCGAGCTCGCGGCCCCGAACAGGCGTTCCTCCTGGAACTGCAGCATCTGGAACGTGAAACCCATGCCTTCCTGGCCGATCAGGTTGCGGCGCGGGACGCGCACCTCGTCGAAGAACAACTGCGCGGTGTCGGAGCTGTGCATGCCGATCTTGTGGATCTTCTGCCGCGACACGCCTTTCGCGTCCATCGGCACGATGAGCAGGCTCTTGTTCTTGTGCGGGGGGCCGTCGCCGGTATTGGCGAGCAGGCAGCACCAGTCGGCCTGCATGCCATTGGTGATCCACATCTTGGTGCCGTTCAGCACGTAGTCACCGCCGTCCCTGCGCGCGGTGGTCCTGATTGCCGCAACGTCGGAGCCGCCGCCGGGCTCGCTCACGCCAAGGCACCCGACGAGGTCGCCGGCGATCGAGGGCGCCAGGTATTCGTTGCGGAGTTCATCAGTACCGAAACGCGCCAGTGCCGGGGTGCACATGTCCGTGTGCACGCCGATCGCCATCGGCACGCCGCCGCAATCGGCTGCGCCGAGCGCCTCGGCCATGACCATGGAGTAGCTGAAGTCCAGGCCCAGGCCGCCGTACTGCTCCGGATATTTGACGCCGAGCAGCCCGAGGTCTCCCATCTTCTTGAACAGCTCGTGCGCCGGAAACCCCTCGGCCCGCTCCCACTCGTCGACGTGCGGGTTGATCTCGTTCCGGACGAACCGGGTAACAGTCTCGTCTAGCTGGTGATGCTGGTCTGTGAACTGCATGCGGGACTCCGGACGGTATCGATATCGGGATGCTGCGGCGACAGGGCTACATTCGTGCCACGCCGAAGCTGTTCGGGTGCAGCTGGCGCGCGTCTGCCTCGCGTGCAATCGTGAGGCACAGCGCGAGCACGCGGCGGGTGTCGCGAGGGTCGATGATGCCGTCGTCCCACAGCCGCGCAGTACCGAACAGCACGTCGCTCTCGGCATCGAGGCGGCGCCTGAGCTGCTCGCTCATGGCCTTGAGGCCCGCTTCCACCTGTTCGCTGACGACGGTGCCGGACCTGGCAATCTTCGCGCGACCCACGATGTCCATCACCATCGCTGCCTGCGCTCCGCCCATTACGGCGGTACGTGCGGTAGGCCAGGAGAATATGAATCGAGGGTCGAAGCCGCGACCGCACATGCCGTAGTTTCCAGCCCCGAACGAGCCGCCGACCACGATGGTGAACTTCGGTACCCGTGCGTTCGCGACGGCCTGGATCATCTTCGCACCATGCTTGATGGCACCTGCGCGTTCCGCCGCAGTGCCGACCATGTAACCGGTGGTGTTCTGCAGGAAGACGAGCGGTGTGGCGGTCTGGTCGCAGAGCTGCATGAACTGTGCCGCCTTGACCGAGCCACCGGGCTGGATCGGGCCGTTGTTGGCCAGCACGCCGACGCGATGCCCCTCGACCAGCGCGTGACCGCAAATCGTGTCGGTGGCGTAGGGTGCCTTGAACTCCAGGAAATCCGAGCCATCCACGATGCGCGCGATCACTTCGCGTGCGTCATATGGCGTCCGCTCGTCCGCCGGCACGATGCCCATCAGCTCTTCGGCGTCGTAGCGCGGCGGGGTGGTCGCGGCGCCCGGCTGGACTTCGTCCCAGCGCAGCGCCGCCACGACTTCGCGCGCGATTGCAATCGCGTGTGCGTCGTCATCGGCGAGGTATTCGCCGAGGCCGGTCACCGTTGCGTGCAGTTCGGCGCCACCGAGGGCTTCGTCCGTCGCGTCCTCGCCGATCGCAGCCTTCACCAGCGGTGGTCCTGCGAGGTAGATGCTCGAGCGGCCCTTTACCAGGACCACGTAGTCGGAGAGACCCGGCAGGTAAGCGCCACCGGCGGTGGAGGAGCCGTGCACGACAGCGACCTGCGGTATGCCGGCTGCCGAGAGCCTTGCCTGGTTTGCAAAGCTCCGCCCGCCGTCCACGAAGATCTCGGCCTGGTACATCAGGTTGGCGCCGCCGGATTCCACCAGGGATACCAGCGGCAGCTTGTTATCACGGGCAATCTCCTGCGCTCGCAGGGCCTTTTTCAGCCCCATCGGGGCGATGGTGCCGCCCTTGATCGCGCTGTCGCTTGCCGAGACCACGATCCTTCGTCCGGCCACGACACCGATGCCGGCGATCGAGCCGCCGCCCTGGACGCTCTTCTTGCCGTCATCGTCGTGCATGCCAAGTCCGGCGAGGGCGCTCAGTTCGAGGAAGTCGCTGCCTCGGTCGATCAGTCGCGCGACGCGCTCACGCGGCAGCAGCTGGCCGCGTTCGTCGAACCGCGCCTTCTTCGAACCGGACTCGGCAGCAACGCGCGCTTCGAGGTCGCGGATCTCCGCGAGTCGCGTTTCCATGCGTTCTGCATTGGCCCGGAATGCGGCGCTGCGGGGGTCGAGCCGCGAGGTGATGGCCGGCATTACTTGAGCACCTCCGGTGTCACGGCCCGATGGAAGCCTTCGAACGGCAAGGACCGGTCGTGGTCGACGCTCGGGAATACGGCGCTGCCGAGCGAAGCGCCCCCGTCGATCTGCAGCGTGACGCCGGTGATGAATGCGGCAGCCGGAGAGAGCAGGAAGACGATGGCAGCGCTTACCTCGGCCTCGGTCGCGAGCCGGCGCAAGGGGACGTGGGCCTTGAGTTTCGGCAGCAGCGCGCGAACCGCGCCCTGGTAGGTGTCCATGCCGGACGAGGCGACCCAGCCTGGGGCCACTGCGTTGACGCGCACGCCTGCATGGGCCCACTCAAAGGCAGCACTCATGGTGAGATTGCTCATGCCGGCGCGGGCGGCCCCCGAATGCGCCATGCCGGGCATGCCATTGCGGAAATCCGCCGTCATGTTGACGATGGCACCGCCGTGCTTCTGCATGGATTGTACGAACGCCTCCCGCATCACCAGGAAGCCGCCGGTGAGGTTGTTCCCGACCACCGCATCGAAGCCGCGCTTGCTGATCGACGCAAGCGGGGAGGGGAACTGGCCGCCCGCGTTGTTCACCAGCGCGTCGATGCGGCCATGCCTGCGAACCACCTCGGCGGTGGCAGCCTTGACCGCGTCTTCGTCCCGAATGTCGAGCGGCAGCGCCTCGGCGCGTCCGCCGTCAGCGGCGATCTCGGCTGCAACCGTATCGAGCTTCGCGACCGTCCGGCCGCTCAGGACGACCGTGGCGCCGAGCGACGCGAGTTCGTGGGCGACGCATCGACCGATGCCGCTGCCGCCCCCGGTGACCCAGCCGATCCTGCCCGCAAACAGGCCGGGTTTGAACACACTGCGATAGCCGGGTGCTGGTTCCGCCTTCGTGGACTGGGTGGGCATGCGCTGCGTGGTCCGGGCTGCCTGCAGAGAGCGTATTAGGCTTGTAGTTAACGTTAACGTCAACCGGTTAGCCAATGAGGCAGAGGCTTCTCATTTGGGGCGCACACGGTCTAACATGCCGGCTGGCAATTCAACAGCAGAGGAACACCCACATGGACTTCCAGCAGTGCACCGAGACCATCCGCGGCAAGGTCGGTGACCAGAGCGGCCTCGACGCCGTGCTCAAGTTCGACTGCGGCGCGGAGGGGGTGATCGTGATCGACGGCAAGTCGGTACCGAACACCGTGAGCAACGAAGACCGGGAGGCCGACTGCACGATCTCGATCACGCACGAGAACCTCGAAGCGCTGCTCGGCGGCCAGCTCGACCCGGTCACCGGTTTCATGACCGGCAAGTTCAGCGTCGCTGGCGACATGAGCCTCGCGATGAAGCTGCAGCGGGTCATCTGAGATGGCAGCGGGTCGCGCTCCGGCCCGAAGCGATCCGCAGCGCAGCCCGCGGGGCCGGGGTCGGACCGCCGCAAGTACCGCGCGGGAGGTGCTTGCGGCGCATCACGACGAGGCCACGTCGGAACTGTTCGGCATCAAGCAGTTGTGCGAAGACTTCGGAATCTCCGCGCGCGCGATCCGCTTCTACGAGGACAAGGGCCTGCTGAGCCCGAGGAGAATTAACGGCGCGCGCGTGTATACGAGGCGGGACAGGGCGCGCCTCGCGCTGATCATGCGTTCGAAGGCGATCGGCGTTTCTCTTGCGGAAATGAAGCACTACCTGGACCTTTATGGTGCGCGCGGCGAAGGGCGCGTCCAGCAGATGAAATACGTGCTGCACCGCACCGACGGGGCCATCTCGGAACTCGAGCAGCGCCGGGCCCAGATAGAGACGACCCTGGCGGAGCTTCGGCTGATAAACGACACGGTGCGGGCGCACCTTGCCGGCAAGACCTGACGCGGCCCGTCGACCGTAGTATCTTTGCGTCCAGGTTCCAGGGGGGGCAGTTGCATGGGCGTGCGGGAAGGCTACGACAAGGCCGGGGACGAAACCTGGCCGGCCAATGAATCAATCGCCATCGAGCAGGAGCCCGAGGAACTGCTGAGCCCCGACCGCTTGCTGCGTTACCTCGACGTGAGTGCGCGGGTCGGCGCTGCTGGCCACGCGGACTATGCGCATGACGCCGATTCCGCGGAGCAGGATTCCGACGAGACCGACGAGGACCTGGTGCCGCCACGGATCCTCTCAATGCCGGAAGGGATCACTGTCCAGGAACGGCTCGTCGGTCGTGCCGTCGCCCAGTGGATCCTCCAGGTGCGGTGCGACTGCGGGCGTCGCTGGTTCGAGCTCGAGATTGTGGATACGGCCACCTGTCCACGTTGTGGCGTGCTCGTGTACGTCGACCTGGACGCGCGTGGCAAGCGCCCGGCGCGGTAGTCAGCGCCAAGACCCCGGGGCTTCGGCCCAACGCCCACACAGCCTCGCAGAGGCGGCGGCACGATGCAGGGGACACGTTCATGAGCAGGGCTTTCGTAAAGGAACTCGACGGAGAGGCAGGCGAGGACCTGCCGGAACTCGCAGTCAGTCCACATCGCAACCTCGTTACGCCAACGGGCCTGGCGCAGATCGAACGCACGCTGCACCGCCTGGAGGGCGAACTGGTGGAGGCGCGGGCAGCGGATGACAAGCCACTGGTTGCCCGTATCGAGCGTGACCTGCGCTACTTTCGCCAGCGCAAGGCGACGGCGGAACTGGTCCAGCCGACCGGCTCTACGGACAAGGTGAGGTTCGGGTCCCGCGTCGAGCTCGAAACCAGGGCCGGTGAGCGGGTCGAATTCAGTATCGTGGGTGAAGACGAGTCGGACCCGCCCAGGGGCCTCATTTCGTATGTATCGCCGCTGGCCGAGTCGCTGATGGGCGGGTCGATCGGGGACCTGGTGCCTTTCATGGATACCGAGGCCGAAATTGTCGGCGTCGAATCGGGTCCGGAGATAGGACAGCGATGGCCTCGGTTCTTACGTATCGCAATTGATGCGGCGCATCAATAAGCTGCGCCCATTCTCCCCCTGATTGGCCCTCTTCGGAGGGCCTCTTTTTTGGTCAACCGGCTCAGCCGACCACGTTCCACGAGGCCGGGTCGGTCGCGCGTCGGCCCTGTTTCCGCTCGCGCCTGTCGATCCCGGTACTTGCCCGCTGCTGCCAGACCCGCTGGCCGCGACGGTCCTCACCCGACCGGCGATCGGCATGGTGAGTGTAGCTGCAGCGGCACACGGGCGCCTGGCAGTCCGGCAGCGGCAGGCTGGGCGCCTTCGCGGAAAGAAACCGGATGCCGGCAAACTGCTTCACGCCCTGGCAGGCCTGGTGACCTGCCTTGATGCTCACGGCATGAAAGGGTTCTGCGACCTTCCTGGGCGCTTTTGGAATTCGCACCGGCCTGGGCTCGTCACGGGCAAGCTTCTGCGACAACCAGACCTTCAGGTCGAACGGCATTCGGCAGTCCCCTGTTTCATTCGGGAACCATGTCGCCAGATCCGCCGAATTCCTTCGGAAAATCCTTGAATTTTGGCAGGCCGTCATGCAGCGGCATGACTTTCTCGCCGTAGTGCACGTGAATGGTCGGCGCATGCCTGAATCCCGCGATCGATCCCGCGGGCACGTCGGTCATTCCGATCGCCGGGTGCCCGACCAGCACTGCGGCGCCGCAACTCCTGCAGAACTGGCGGTGACTCGCCTCGGTCCGCTTGTACATGCCGAGGTTGTCTGCACCCTTGACGATCTTCACGCTCGGCGTCGGCCACAAGGTGGCAGCGTGTATCGGCGCACTGAGCCAGCTGCGGCATGAGTCGCAATGGCAATAGACCTGGATCGGTGGTTCGCCTTCAAGCTCGAGCTGGACCGCGCCGCAAGCGCAGCCGGCCTTGTATGGTCCGTTTCCCATGTCCCCGTCCTTTGTTGTTATGTTCAGCGATTGTGTTCCAGGCCATTGGAAAGTCAACAAGCGCGATCTGGGGGTCGGCCGCGCGGCTCCGCCGGTGGCAAGGGGCGCGACCGTCGGCAGCGAACGGGAAGTGGCCAGGATCTGTGACGGGGTTCCTCCGCAATCGGGCAAGTGCTGGTTCAATGGCCCCCTGCGCCCGGCGTAACAGGCCAGCGCGTCCGGGCTCCGGCCCGCATGTAGCCAGAGCACGTGACAAGGCAATCAGGAGGACTCGTTCGATGAGCCAGACAGAACTGTTCGCGAGCGCTGCGGAAGCGCACGAGCGTGACCCGCGGGCGTACCCGTACGGTTACCTGACCGGCGGAAGCGAGGAGTTGGATTCCGTCCAGGTTTTCGTCTGGTTCCGCACGATGGACGAACTGGTAGACAGTCTGCTCGACGTCGAGCCTCGCATGTACGGCGTGGAGCCAAAGCGAGGCCTGGAAGCTTTCCAGCAGCGCGTGCGCCCCATCCTCGAGCGACTCAAGCAGCAGGGATTTGACGAATCCCTGCGGGCTGAGTTTGCGCCGGAGGCCGACGGCAAGTATGTCGTCTACTGGTGGGGTAACTACTCGGATCTTCGCGAGGGACGCGGAGAGATCGGAGGGCAGCTGGTCTCGGAGTTCCTCGGTACCGAGCGCCGCAGGCAGCTGCTGCCGAACGGCGAGGACACCGCGTTCATCGACTTCCTGAGGCCCCCAGCCAGCTAGCAGCCTCAGTCGTCACGTTTCAGCAGCGACGCGAGGTCGGCAAAGGGGGCGTGCGTCGCTCCGGCCGAACGCTCGTTTCTCCCCGTGAGCGGGCGTGTGTCGAGCTGGCGCTGGTGCTCGTTGTCGTGGCAATACAGGCACAGCAGTTCCCAGTTGCTGCCGTCCAGCGGGTTGTGGTCGTGGTTGTGGTCCTTGTGGTGGACCGTGAGTTCATGGACGTTGGTGTGGTCAAATTCCCGCGCGCAGCGACCGCAGATCCAGGGATATAGCCGCAGCGCACGACCGCGGTAACTGTCCTCGCGTACATCGCGGGCCTTGCGGGCATCGGCGACGACTCGGTCCAGGCGGTTGACATCCGGATTTACGGGTTTGCGGGTCGGCATGTACCGCATTGTGTGCCGGCTGATAGACGGCTGGGAAGGGCGGTTGCCCTTGTTGCGCCGGGCAGCTACCGTGGACGCCGTTCGCGACCGTCCCGGGAGGCCAGAATGGCGGCAACACGCAAGACAACCACGGCGGCCAGGCCGACGCGGCGGGTGGACGACAACCCGCCCCTTACCGCGGCGGAGCGTCGTGAACTCGAGCGCCGCATCAAGGATGCCGACGATCCGCGGCGATACCTGCTGGTTTCGGCGACGCTACCCTGGTTCTCTCTGTACTACGAGATCCAGGAAGACGCCTGGTTGATCGACGATCCAAGGCGCGCGACGCTATTCAAGCGACGGGCAGCGGCGCTGGCGATCCGCGAACTGATGAAGCCCGGCGTATTCGTGGTCCCCTGCATGGTCGATGCTCGCGGAAAGCTGGTGTTGAGTTCGATCGCCGGCCGCAAGGTCGGCAAACTGCGCCTAGCGGTCCTGCCCGAGTGGCAAAAGAAGAAGAAGTCGAGGAAGAAAAAGTGAATGACCTGATCAAGGGATTGTGTCTCGCGGTCTACATACTGGCGGCGATCGGCAGTTTCCTGATGCTCCCGGCGGGCCTCGTCGGGGGCCTGCGTGTGGCTGCCCTGGTGCTGCTCGCGGCGCATGTGCTGGAGATGCTGGTGGCGTTCAAGAGCATCAAGCGCTATCCGGGGCCGCTGATCGACAGCATTGCACTCACGCTCCTGTTCGGGATCCTGCACTGGAAACCGCTGGCCAGGCGTGGTTAACCGCCCGAAGTCCGGGTAAACTAGACGGTCTGGGCCCGGCCGGCTTCAAACGGAACTTGCGGACCACCAGCGGGTCCTAACCCGGCAACCTAGCTTTAATCAACACTCTCAGGAGACATGCGTATGAATTTGTTCCGAAAGGCTTCGGCCGTGATCGCCCTTGCGACGGCGCTTCTGGTTGGCGGAACCGCCTCCGCTGAAGATCGCGACTGGCAGAAATACGACGGCACTGTAAGCATAGATGCCAAGCAGTTCGCGCTGGTCTTCGGCGGCGCCACCGGCGGTGGCACGCTCGAATTCCAGGGCAAGAGCCATGAGTTCAAGGTCTCCGGCCTGAGTGCGGGCGTCAACGTCGGCATCACCGAGGTCAAGGGCAATGGCTTCGTCTACGATCTCAAGGATGTCTCCAAGTTTGCGGGCACCTACACGGTGTTCAGCACGGGCGGAGCTGCGGGCGCTGGCGCCGGCATGCTGCACCTGAAGAACGAAAACGGCGTGATCATGACGATCGGCACGACCTCGAAGGGCCTTTCGCTCAACGTGGGCTCGGCCGCGGGCGTCACGGTGACGATGAAGTAACCGGGTTCGCGGGCCTGGTTAGTGGAGCGCCCCTGCAAGCGGCGTATTCACCGCCAGGCCCTGCTCCGGAAGGCGCCCCCCTCGTGGGGGCGTTTTTTTGGG
The DNA here is from genome assembly GCA_963793005.1 of uncultured Gammaproteobacteria bacterium. Lineage (GTDB taxonomy): Bacteria > Pseudomonadota > Gammaproteobacteria > Steroidobacterales > Steroidobacteraceae > RPQJ01. The sequence continues at coordinate 340,391 of CAWBYP010000002.1, read as the reverse complement.
CGGAATCAGCGGTCTGTTGTCCACGCCGGCCACTGGGGGCATGATCGGGGCGCAGCATTTGCGATCAACTCATGCGGAGATGCGGGTCATGAAATTGAGCCGTCGAATAAGGTCAGGCTCATTATCCCGATATGCATTGCGCGCAAACGCGGCTATCGCCATGGCTGGCTGCTGCCTCGTCAGCCTGCAGCTATCGGCGCAGGAACCGGCTTACCCGGAGGCTTTTGACGTCTGCACCTCCTGTCACTCCTATCGCGAGAACGAGCCGCTGCTGGTAGGCCCACCGCTGTGGGGTGTCGTTGGGCGCCCTGTGGCCAGCGTGGCCGGTTACGAATATTCTCCGGCGCTCAATTCTGTCGGCGGCACGTGGGACCTCGCGAGACTCGACCTGTTCCTGGCAAAGCCCCAGGCGTTCGCACCTGGAACGAAGATGGATATGGGTGGTATCCCGGACGCCAACGACAGAGCTGGGGTCCTCGAGTTCCTGCGAACGCTCGCTCCGGGCAAGCCCGCAGCCAACAGCGACGACGGTTGACGGCGGCGTGGCAAGCGATTCAAGAGCAGTCCCAGTCATCGTTGCGGTGGTCGTGGCGATTGCGGCAGCCTGGTTCGGATACCAGAAGGTCGCGGCCTTGATGCCCTGGTCGAAGTCAGCAGGTGACGTACGCTCTGGTGCCAGCAACGAGATACTGGTGATGCGGACCAAGGGCGGTCTGCTCGAAGTCGCTACGATTCGTGCGACCGAGCAGTTCGACAAGAAGTTCGTGTACACGGTGCTCGGGCTCAAGGTGGGCGAGACCGTGCCGCATATTCGGGTGCCTGCCGTCTACCGCTACCACGTTGAACTTGCACCCGAGTGGACGATCATCCGTACGGGCGACGTGTTCACCGTGGTGACTCCGCCTGTTAAGCCGAGCCTGCCGGTGGCGGTGGACCTCGCCCACATGCAGAAAGACGTCGGCGGAACCTGGATCCTGGTGCCATTCAACGAGCGCGCCGACCTCGAATCACTGCAACGGGAAATCACAGCGACTCTGGCAGTCAAGGCGGACAGTCCCGCGTATCGACAGCTGCAGCGGGAGGATGCACGGAAGACGGTCACTGAGTTCGTGAAGAAATGGCTGGTTACCCAGGCCCAGTGGCAGACTGAATCCGGGTCCACTATCCGCGTCCTGTTCCCGGATGAGCCGATCGGCTCTTTCGGCCCGCAGGCATTTCCTCAGCTTGCGCCGGCAGACTGAATGACGCGCCGCGCGGCCAGTGATTCCTCGGCGGGCAGTTTCGTGAATGTGCTGCTCGATCGCGCCATCCAGGGCGCAGGGCCATTGTCGAGCGCGGAAACACTGTCGAGCGAGTATCTGCGTGATCACAGCTACCGCGATGACGAGGCGCGGGTCGCTGCATTGATCCGCCGCGAGACGCGCAAGAATTTTACCAGCGGGTTCCTGACTGGCCTTGGTGGCGTCGTCACATTTCCCGTTTCGATTCCGGCGGCCCTCGGGGCATCGTGGCTGATCCAGGCGCGCATGGCGGCGGCCATTGCGAAGATCTACGGTCACGATCTCGCGTCGGAACAGGTCAGGACCAGGATCCTGCTGAGTCTCGCGGGTGATGTCGCACGGGAGGCGATGAAGGACCTCGGCCTCAAGGTCGGTGACAAGCTCACGCAACGAGCCGTTGACCAGATCCCGGGCCGCGCGCTGGTCGAGATCAACAAGCGAATCGGTGCAAGGCTTGCTGCGAAGCTGGGCGGCCAGGTAGTGCTGAGGATCCCGAGAGCAGTTCCAGTGCTCGGTGGTGTAGTCGGTGGGTCGCTGGACGCCGTGGTCTGCAGGATGGTCGGTCGGACGGCGAATTCGCTGTTCAGGCCGCCCTCGGGTGGCGTGCTGACCGGTCAGATCGTAAACGGGACCAAGAAACTGCGCGGGCCAGGGAGCGGCCGTAAACAGTCGGGTACCACCCACGAGATACATCGACTCATTGTGTCTGCGGTGCTGTGCTGCGTCTCCTCGCAGGCACTCGCGCTGGACTCGGTTGAGTCGCGCATCGTGCTGGTGGCGCAAGGGGAACAGGCGCAGGCGATCGATCTGCTGGCGGAGACTGTCAACATCGAGAGCGCAACCGAAAATCACGCAGGTGTTCGCAGGGTAGGGGATGTCTTTGCGCGGGAACTCTCGGCAATGGGATTCGAGACGCGCTGGGTCGAAGTCCAGGCGGAAGTGGGGCGCGCCGGACACCTGGTTGCTGTTCACCGCGGCGACAAAGGAAAGCGTCTGCTGCTGATCGGTCACCTGGATACCGTGCTCACGGGTGAGCGGTTTCGCCGGGACGGCAACCGGGCCTACGGTACTGGTTCCTCCGACATGAAGGGCGGTGACGTCGTCATCGTCGAGGCGCTTCGGGCGCTGGACGCGGTCGGCGTTCTGCAGGATCGCCACGTGAGCGTGGTATTCACCGGGGACGAGGAAGATCCGGGTGCACCATTCACGCTCAGCCGCCGTGCGTTGCTCGCCGCCGGAGAGGAAAGTGACATTGCGCTCGCCTTCGAGGGCGGCTCACCCGGGGTCGCCGTCATCGGGCGCCGTGGCATTGCCACCTGGCGGCTGCAGGTCACTGGCCGGCAAGCGCATTCCTCGGGAATCTTTGGCGAGAACCAGGGCTACGGTGCCATTTTCGAGGCGGCGCGCATCCTGGATCGGTTTCGCCAGGAGTTGCAGGAGCCGTATCTCACGTACAACCCCTCCGCAATCCTGGGCGGAACCACGGTGACCTATGACGACGCGAGCAAGAGCGGCACGGCGCTCGGCAAGACCAATGTCATTGCCCGCGAAGCCCGGCTGACTGGAGACCTGCGGTTCCTGTCGTCGGCGCAGTACGACGCCGCGTGCGAGAAGATGAAGGCCATCGTTGCCGAGAGCCTTCCCGGTACGTCGGCATCGATCAGCTTCGAGAAGGAGTACCCGTCGATGACGCCGACAGAGGGTAATCGGCGCGTGCTGGCCGTGCTCGATTCAGTCAGCCGCGACTTGGGGGCCGGTCCCGTCACCGCACAGGATCCTGCCGAGCGCGGTGCGGGCGACATCTCATTCGTCTGCGACGGGCGGCTCGAGTGCCTCGATGGCCTGGGTGCGATAGGGGACAAGGATCACGCGCCAGGTGAGTACCTCGAGATTGAATCACTGTCGATGCAGATCCAGCGCGCGGCGCTCCTGATCTACCGTCTCACGCGCTGACCGCCTACGGGCTGACCGCTTACGGGCCGGACGGCGGCTGGCCCCGACGCGGTCGGTGCTGGTCCCGATCGGCTCTCTGGGCAGCAACGATACCCGGGATGCGGGCGCGCTGGTCCGGGGTGAGCTTCGCGTACACCTGCACCCACAGGTCGCTCATCAGCTGGATCTTTTCGGCCGCATTCGCCTTGGCAGAAGCAATGAGCCCGGCATAACCAGGGTCAGTCGGCGGCGTGGTGACAAGTTGATCGCGATTCGCACGGCCGCTCTCTCGCACGGCCTGCATCTGTGGCTTGGCCTCGGTAAATATCGCCTGCATCCGTTCCGTCTGCTCCGCGGTCAGGTCGAGCTGGTCGAGGATCTGGTGAATTCCGTCTCCGGGGCCGCCCCGACCTTCGTGCCAGCCCTGTCGCATCGGCGGGGAATTCGGCGTAGCGGGTGCGGTTGCGGCTGAGGCGGTGATCACACCGCCTAGAGTGGCGAGGCAAGCTACCGAAAGCATGGTTCGAAGTCGATTCATGGATTCACCTGTTTGGTGCTGGATGGGTCTGGCGTCGCTCCGCCGAACAGCGAAGCGCTCGGCGGGTATAACGTCGGATCGTCCCTTGCGTTGACAGCCCGTCGCCGGGCCATGTTGGCGGCGCCGGCAACTCTCGGTCCGGTGTCGGACGGCGGCGATCCACCACCGGCACTGGGAGTAGTCGATTTACGGCCGCGCGCGGTGTATGTTCCGCCCAGCGCGCCACCGGGCAGTAGACCTGAACCGGCGCTCTGGAGGGGAGACCATGAAGATCAGGGTATGTCTGGTTCTGGGCGCCGTGGCACTCGGTGCATCCAGTGGTGCAATCGCGCAGGGCGAGGCGAATGGAAAACCGTTCCGGGTCGGTGATCATTCCTGGCCAAGCAAGCAGGCCTTCATCGACAGCGGCGCGCGTTGTGCGACTAAGCCGCTTTCGGACATCGATCGCGCGACGGTCGAGGGCAAGCTCGGGCCACTTATTGCCGCACGCGCGCAGCAGCGCGGACAGGCCAATCCGAACAAGGGTAAGCCTGGTGGCGGCGGCGGCGGGGGCGGTGGCGGCGTGACGGGAGGTACGATCAACGTGTACGTGCACGTGATCAACAAGGGCGCAGGCGTGGCCAACGGCGACGTTCCCGACAGCCAGATCTACCAGCAGATCAGCGTCCTGAATGCTGCGTACGCCGGAACAGGCTGGAGTTTCAACGTGGCCGGCATTGATCGTACGACCAACGCGACCTGGTACACGATGACTCCGGGATCGAGCGCCGAGACGCAGGCCAAGAGCGCGTTGCGGCAAGGTTCTGCGGACGATCTGAACCTGTATACGGCCAACATCGGCCAGGGCCTGCTGGGATGGGCGACCTTCCCATCGTCATACGCGTCAAGGCCTAGCGACGATGGCGTGGTACTGCTCTACAGTTCGCTGCCAGGGGGCGGTGCGGTGCCGTATGACTTGGGCGATACGGCGACTCATGAGGTCGGGCACTGGATGGGGCTGTACCACACGTTCCAGGGCGGCTGCTCAAAGACAGGCGATTCCGTGGCCGATACGCCGGCGGAGCGCTCGGCGGCGTATGGCTGTCCGTACAATCGTGACACGTGCTCCAGTGCGGGCATGGATCCAATCGATAACTTCATGGACTACACTGACGACTCGTGCATGGACAAGTTTTCGGCTGACCAGGATGCGCGCATGGACGCTGCTTTCTCGGCGTATCGATACAACAAGTAGCAGAGCCAGATCATCATTTGACGACAGTCCCCGCTGCGGCGGGGATTTTCGTTTGGGCCAGCAGTCGACGGGCGACGAAGCGGCCGTTATGGAGCGAAGCAACGAGCGGCAACAGCGCGACTGCACCGGCAGCCAGGCTCAAGTAGGGGGGTCATTACCGCCGCCGGGGGTTTTCGGATCGCCGCCATCGCCCGGCGCAAGCTTGCTTGCAGCCCAGCGCCTGAGTTCCCGCACCTTGTCTGGTCCAGTGCGCGGGTTTCGGATCAGGGTTTCGAAGCTGAGCAGTACTGCATCGACCTCCGACTGGGGCGCGCTCGTCCCGGGAGCGGCGACACCCCAGAGGTTGATCCGGTGCTCGCAGCGCTCGCCGAATCGCAGCACGGCGTGGAACCATCGCGGTCGCCGCCAATTCCCCAGTACAAGATCAAGCGCTGCAGCAGCGAGCGACACCGGAATGAGCGTGATGTCGAGCACCGCCTCCATTCCCAGCTTGACCTGGAACACCACGACATCGCGCACGAGTTGCCAACGTGAACCGCGGTCGGAATTGTCTGTCATCGGCATCCTCGCGTCGTGATCAATCAGGTCCAGGAACCCCGCTAGCACCAGCATTGGGGAAAAACGCCTGCTCGCCGTCGATGTGGAACGCGGCAATGCTGGCCTGGCCGTCAGCCGACACCAGCCAGTTGATGAACTGCTGCCCTTCGGAACGCTTTACCCTGGCGTACCGCGCAGGATTCACCAGCATCACTCCGTATTGGTTGAAGAGGCGCTTGTCGCCCTGGACGAGTATCTCGAGGTCGCCGCGGTTGCTGAATGCCAGCCACGTACCACGATCCGACAGCACGTACGCATCCATAGCGGATGCGGTGTTGAGCGTCGCACCCATGCCGGCTCCGGTCTCCCGGTACCATGGGCCCTTGCTTTCAGTGATATTGATGCCGGCCTCGGACCATAGCCGCAATTCCGCCGCATTGGTACCGCTGCGGTCACCCCGCGAAACGAACGACGCCTTCGCGGCAAGTATTGCCTTGAGCGCCGCGGTTATGTCCCGGCCACCAGCTACCCTGGCAGGGTCCGACGCTGGGCCGATCAGCACAAAGTCGTTGTACATGACGTCGCGCCGATCGATGCCGAAGCCCTCCGCAGCAAACTTTTCTTCGGCCTCCTTGTCATGGACGAACACGACGTCCGCGTCACCGCGCCGGCCGACGTCGAGCGCCTGGCCGGTGCCTAGTGCGACGACACGGACCGCGATACCGGTCTTCTGCTGGAAGATCGGCAGGATGTAGCCGAACAGGCCGGAGTTCTCGGTGGAAGTGGTGGAAGCAACGGTGATGTAGCGTTTGGACGCGGTATCGCCAGCGGCAGCACGCCCGAGCGCCGTCGCAAGGACCAGTGTGGCCAGCGTCACGACCAGATAACGATACTTCATTGCCAAGGCACTTCTCCATTGATGAATGTGGCGGCTTCCGGCGACTCCGGGGACTTCATGAATTGCCCGACCGGCGCCTGCTCGACGACCCGTCCGCCGGCCAGGAATACAACTTCGTCGCCGAGCCGGTGGGCCTGGCCGAGATTGTGCGTGATCAGCACGACCTTGGTGCCGGCGTCGTGCACGGCCTGGATCACCGCCTCGATTGCCTGCGTTGCCGTCGGGTCGAGGTTGGCGGTCGGCTCGTCCAGCAGCAGCAGGTCGGGCCGCAGCGCCCATGCCCGCGCGATCGCCAGGCGCTGCTGCTCGCCACCGGACAGTACGCGCGCCGGTTGCTCGGCGAGGTGCTTGAGCCCCACTCGATCGAGTGCTTCCGCCGCAGCGCGCAGTCGTTCTGCGTGCGGGACCCCGGCCAGCTTGAGTCCGTAGGTAATGTTGGCCAGCGCGGAGCGTCGCAGCATCACGGGACGCTGGAAGACCATCGCGTGGCGTCGCCGGCCGCCAATCGATTCCGGTCCCTTGAATCGCACCTGCCCGGAGGTTGGCTGAAGCAGTCCATGACACAGGCGCATCAGCAGGCTCTTGCCTGCACCGTTCGGTCCCAGCAGCACGGTGCGCGGTCCGGCGTGGATGGTCAGGCTGACCCGGTCGATGAGCCGCTTGCCGCCTGCATCGTAGCTCACGTCGTCAAGGTGCAGGGGAAGCAGGGGTGCCACTTTGCTCATCTCAGCGCTATCCGTAGCGCCGCACTGCGGCTTCCTTCAACAGGAAGGCGGCAGCGTTCACTGCAACGACGATGCCGATAAGGATGATGCCCAGTCCCAATGCCAGCGGCAGGTCGCCCTTGCTGGTCTCGAGTGCTATCGCGGTCGTCATCACGCGCGTCACACCGTCAATGTTGCCGCCGACGATCATCACGGCACCGACTTCCGCTGCCGCGCGGCCGAATCCAGCCAGTACCGTGGTGACCAGCGAGAAACGGATGTCCCAGAGCAGCGTCGCCGCGGAACGTACCGGCCCGGCACCGAGCGAGCGCAACAGGTCCGCGTAATCGACCCAGGCGTCCTCGGCCGCCTGGCGGGTCAGTGCCACGATGATCGGCAGGACGAGCAGGCTCTGCGCGATGACCATGGCCTGGGGCGTGAACAACAGGCCTAAATCACCGAGCGGCCCTGCACGTGACAACATGATGTACACGACCAGGCCGACCACTACCGGCGGCAGGCCCATGAGCGCGTTCGTTGTCACGATCAGCGCATGGCGACCGGGAAAGCGCCCGACAGCGAGTGTGGCACCGAGCGGCAGGCCAATCGTGGCCGCCAGGAAAACCGCCGAGAGGCTGACCTGCAGGCTCAGGATGACGATACCCACCAGGTGCGGATCGCCGCCGGCGATGAGGTTCATCGCGGCGCGCATTGCAGCGCCGAAGTCGTACAATTACCAAGTCCTCAGTGCCGGCGGTTTCTGTCCGGCAAAATATGCATGAGTGGATCCGGTAACGCGAGTTGTTTCTGCTTGCGCGCTGCAACCGACCACGCGGCCGTACCAAGCGCCTCCTGTCGCAGTCAGTTCGTGGCAAACTGGCATGGTACCGACGCAATTGCGCCGTAAATTCAGCATGGATCCAGCAGGAGTAGCCATGAGCACGATGAAAGTTGCGCAGGTCACGCGTCCAGACGGCCCCTTCGAGATCGTCGAACGTCCGATCCCGGATCCGGGAGCGGGTGAGGTTCGTGTCAAGGTCGAGGCTTGTGGTGTCTGCCACAGCGATTCGTTTACCAAGATGGCGATGTTCCCGGGTATCGCGCTGCCGCGTGTTCCTGGCCACGAGGTAATCGGCAAGATCGACAGCGCTGGACGACGGCGTGCAAGGCTGGGCCATTGGGGATCGCGTTGGCGTCGGTTGGCACGGCGGGCAGTGTGGGCAGTGCGACAACTGCCGTCGCGGCGACTTCTTTGCCTGCCAGGTCTTTCATCGCATCACCGGGATCACCGCGGACGGCGGCTACGGTGAATACATGCTGGCGCCGGTGTCCGCGCTCGCGCGCGTACCAGATGGCCTCACGGCGGAAGAGGCGGCGCCGCTGATGTGTGCTGGCGTCACGACCTTCAATTCACTACGCAACAGCGGCGCTCGAGCCGGAGATCTCGTGGCCGTACTGGGGCTGGGTGGGCTCGGGCATCTGGCGGTGCAGTACGCAGCGAAGATGGGATTTCGCGTCGCGGGCATTGCGCGGGGCGCCGACAAGGCTGCATTTGCCGCGCAACTCGGCGCACATCACTACATCGACAGCCTGACGCAGTCGCCCGCAGAGGAGCTGCAGAAGCTCGGTGGCGCCAAGGTCATCCTGGCCACGGCGACCAGCGCCGAGGCGATGCAGGCCTGCATCGGTGGCCTCGGCCCGCGCGGCACGTTCCTGGTGGTCGGGGCAGTGCCGACACTCGAGGTTCCGCCGTTCCAGATGATCGGCGGCAATTTGTCCGTACGCGGCTGGTATTCCGGCACTGCGATCGACTCGCAGGACACCCTTCAGTTCAGCGTCCTCGCTGGGGTGCGTTCGCTCAATGAGATCTACCCGATGTCCCGCGTTGGCGAGGCTTACGACCGCATGATGAGCGGCAAGGCTCGCTTTCGCGTAGTGCTGAAGATTTGAGGTCCGGGGCACTGTTCGCGGTGTAGATTTACAGCGTGACCAGGAAACCGCGAGTACCATCCAACCCGCAGGCCATTGATGCGCTGTATGGCCTCGAACCCGTCCTTGAACCTGGCGGCTCGCAGTCATCGCAGTTCGAGGATTTCGTGGAGATTCAGTGCCCTTATTGCGGGGAACGATTTGGCACCGCTGTGGATCTGTCGGCCGGATCTTTCGCGTACATAGAAGACTGCCAGGTCTGCTGTCAGCCGATCGAACTCGCCGGAGAGGTTGGCGAGGGTGGGGCGATTATCAGTGTTACCGCCAGTCGCGCCGGGTGACACGGTCGCGAGCGGCTGGCGAGTTGCGCAAGTGTCGCTCAGTTCCTGGCACCCAGCTGGCCGGGGTAGGATCTGTGCCCGAGGTCTCGATGGTGGCGACGGACGTGACACGACCTAATCCAGATGCGTTGAGTCCCAGGAAACTGCTGTTGTCCAAGTGGACGGCAGTGATGCCGAGCAGCAAGGAAAAGCACTTCCTGGTCGTGAAACTGGTTGATCCGGAGCCGCCGGGATCCTCGTTAGTGGCAGTCGAACTCGAGGCTGTTCACTCCGGGCGGATCCAGGTCCTGCCGTGGCGAGAGCTCAGGGACACATCCAAGTGGATGCGGGGATGGGTATAGTCCGAGAGCGGTGCCCGAGGGTCGACCGGCATCCTTTTCCAGAGACGAGCATGACCAGGACGATCCAGCTGGATGAGACCATCGAGGTGCAGCGGCCGCTGCACGAAGTGTTTGCCTACATCTCCGAATTCTCGCGGATCGAGGAATGGGACCCGGCCGTGGCGCGCGGCGTGCGCTTGACCGAAGGCCCGCTCGGCGTGGGCAGCCAGTTCCGGATCGACATGAAGGCGGGTTTTTCGCTGCGCTACACCGTAGTCGAGTGGGAGCCGGATCGTCGCCTGCTCATGACAGTCGACTCGAAGCCTTTCACGGCGCGGGAAGAAATTGTCTTCAAGCGAGGCGCCGGCGGGACGCGGGTTCGTTACGTTGCGACCTTCGACTTTGTTGCACCGCTGGCCCGCCTGGCAAAGATGTTCCCGGGAGTGATGGATCGGGTCGGCAAGAGCGCCATGGCGGGCATGAAGCGGGCGCTCGAGGACCGTTTCGACCCGCCGCGCGCCGCGCTGATTACCGAACTGGCCGACAAGCTGATTCTGCCCGGTCTGCTGGGCTTCACCCGCTTCGGTTACAGGTCGGCGCGCCGGCAATGGAACCCCGTGTCGGCATGTCTGCTCGATCGCCACATCCTGATCACGGGGGCGACGTCCGGGTTGGGCCTCGCGACCGCAGCGACCCTGGCGGCGCGCGGAGCGGAACTGACGCTGGTGGGGCGCGATTCGAGTAAGGCAAAAGCCGTCGCGAAGGACCTGGAGCGCCGGTTCGGCAACAAGCGGATTCACGTCGAGGTCGCCGAACTCAGCCTGCTCGAGCAAGCCCGGGCCCTGGCCGACCGCCTGCTGGAGAAGGGTAAGGCCATCGACGTGGTGGTCAACAATGCCGGGGCGCTGATCAATCCTCGCGAGGAGACGGCCGAAGGCATCGAGAAGAGCCTGGCGCTTCTGCTCCTCAGCCCGTACCTGCTCACCGAGCGCCTGCACCCGATGCTCAGGAAGGCGGCCGCTCAACATGGTGTCGCGCGGGTGGTCAACGTGCTCTCTGGCGGGATGTACACGCAGAAGATCCACGTCGACGACCTGCAGAGCAGAAAAGGCACCTACTCGGGCTCGGTTGCCTATGCGCGCGCCAAACGCGGTCTGATGATCCTGACCGAGGAATGGGCGCATCGCTGGGCCAGGGAAGGCATCGTGGTCAACGCCATGCACCCTGGCTGGGCCGACACGCCCGGGATAGTAGTGGGGCTGCCGGAATTCCATCGAGTGACGAAGCGGGTACTGCGCACTGCGGAAGAGGGTGCCGACACCATCGTCTGGCTGGCCGCAGCCACGGAGGCCGGCCAGGTCAGTGGTGAGTTCTGGCTCGATCGCCGACCGCACCCAACGCATGTCGCGCCCGGCACCCGCGAAACCCCGACCGAGCGGCGGGAGTTTCTTGAGGCGCTGGCTGGATACGTCTGATCTGCTAGCGGCGGTGTTCGACGTCGCGGGGCGCGAGGGTATCGGCGGGGCGTCTCAGAAGACGCAGCGTTCGCCTGCTGAGCGCCTTACTTGGGGAGGTCCGTGTGCTTCGCCGCCCCGGAGTCCGAGTTGGAGAATTTGTAGGCGCCCCAGCGAAGCAACACTGCCGCCACCGATAGGACAAGTACCGAAATTGTCGCCACCACCACTCTCGACTCGCTCAAGTCCTCGAAGCTCACAAGCGTCCGGGTAATGACCGTAATTGCAATGTAGAGCAGGAACTCAACAGGCAGTTGCTCGGTGTAGAAGTAAATTCCGACCATTGCCCCGAGCTCGATATAGATGAACAGCAACAGGATGTCGTGCAGGCTGGCGTGGCCTGCTGCTATCAAGTCGATGTAGAAGGTGACGGCGGACCAGAAGATGGTGGCGCCGATCACGAAAAGCCCCAGCAGGTGGAAGAACCGTACCAGTCGGCCACCCGTCCGTTCGATGAAGTCTTCAGTCTTCGTACTGGTAGCCCTAAGCCAATTGTTTACGCTCATGCGAGACCTCCGCGAAGCTGCTTCCGGACCAGCCTAGTTGACATTTGGGCATCCTGCCACACAGGCGGCCCCAGGCAGCTGGATGCACGTGCGGGAGGAAGTCCGCGCCGGGTTCAGGCCTTGGATTGCAGGCACGCGTGCATCGACGGCCCTGAGCTCGATGCGCACAAGATCCCGACGGATCTTAGTGGCCATAGCCGCCACCTGGCTGGCTATGGCCGTTCCGCCTCAGGCTGCGCGCCGCACAATCGCTTTTGGGCGGCGAGGTGCCGCTCGCGATCAGCGGCCTGGCGCTGAGTTCTTGCGCTGAGACCGCACCGGCTGGGATAAGCTCAGTTGACGAGTTGAGCGGGCGGGCTGAGGCCCGGTAGCCATGGGGGAGGGTCGAGAATGGAACCTGGATCGTGGATCGATGTTGGTCCTGCGAACGAGCTGCGTCTCAAGCCGGTTCAGCAAGTGTTGCTGGGGCGCAGGAAGATCGCCCTGGTCTACAAGGACGGCACCTTCAGTGCGATCTCCGGCGTGTGCAACCACGTCGGGGGTCCGCTCGGCGAAGGAACGCTCGACGGCGACTACGTCGTGTGCCCCTGGCATTACTGGAAGTTCCACTGCCGGACGGGCGAGGGAGAACCGGGTTTCGAAGAGGACCGTGTCCCGGCGCACGCGGTGCGCGTCGAGAACGGGCGCGTGCTTGTGGACAACGCGCCCGGCTCGAAGCGAGGCCGCAAGCCGCACGAGCCTCACCCATTGGCGAGAGCACCGCGGCGCGAGGCGGGCCCCATTCGAGTGCTGGGAATTTCGACCACGGCCATGACGGCGGGCCACCCGCGGTACAGCACGTCCGAGGACCTGCTGTCCCATTCCCTGCGAAGCGCTGCCGAGACGCTCCAGTGCGAAACGCAGCTGCTTCGAATCCGCGACCTCAGGTTCCGGGAGTGCGAGGGCTTTTACTCCAAGTCCTCGCGTGCGTGCACGTGGCCGTGCTCGATCACCCAGATGGATGCCGATGACCAGATGGACCGCGTCTACGAGGGTGTCGTGCACTGGGCGGACGCGATCGTCGTGGCGACACCGATCCGCTGGGGCGGGGCAAGCAGCCTGTACTACAAGATGGTCGAGCGGATGAACTGTATCCAGAACCAGGAGACCATCGCCAACAAGCACCTGCTGCGCAACAAGGTTGCCGGTTTCATCATCACCGGCGGGCAGGACAACGTGCAGGCGGTGGCTGGCCAGATGCTCGGATTCTTCGCTGAGATCGGTTGCCAGTTCCCGCAGTTTCCCTACGTGGCTCACTCGCGCGGCTGGAGCGCCGAGGACATGGAGAACAACGAGCGGTACGTCCAGTCCTCCTCGGTGCTGCACGATGGTGCCGCGGCGCTGGTGCGCCGCTGCGCCGATATGGCCCAAGTCATGATTCAGGGCACGCTAGGCGAGGGCGCGCTCATGCGAGGAGGGCGTAAAGGACATCGGCTGGATGCTCCGGAGACGAGGACGGCGCATGCTGACGGCGATCCTGCGGCCACGGACCAATAGGCTGTACCGACGCACCGCGTCTCTACGATTCCGCTGTTTCTCGGTCTCCTTTGGGTGGCGTTCGAACCGCGCAAGTCGGGCTGGCACGACAAGCTCGCCGGGACGGTGGTGGTACGGGAGAAGAATCGTGCGCCGGAGCCCGTCAGATTCGAAATGCCATAAAAGGCCCCAGCGACATCTTCTGCAGTCTGCCAACTGATCGCATTAGACATGAATTAACATAATATACATTATGCGTATCTCGTTGGGATTGGGTGCGGCGCCCGTTAAGCCTCCACGCCGGGAACGCCAGTCCCCTGCCGAGCTAGACCTCGCGCCAGGACCGCCAACTTTCCCTGACCTCGATCTCGCGGTCAGCGATCTATAACTGGCGTTCAGCTAGCTCCGCAAACGTGCCCTTGCACAACTGATTGGTATTTCGCGCTACGACAATTATGCTCAGACCCGCGCGGGGATCCGTCATCCGGGTCCCGTCCTGGCTAGGCGCGGCCTTGTGGACCATGGACGGCGTCAGCCAGGCAGGACCCAAAACTTGAACAGCAAGAATCTTCTTGGTACCCGAAACGGGCGCTTCCTGACTTTTGGCCTGTTGTACGTCTCGGAAGGGATTCCTTACGGATTCACCTCCATCGCCATGGTGGCGTTCATGCGCCAGCATGGCGTATCGCTCGACCTGATCGGCACCTTCGTGGCCGCACTGTTCATGCCCTGGGCGTTTAAATGGGCGTGGGCGCCTCTCGTGGACCTGATAAAGCTGCACCGCTTGGGTGGCCGCCGTGCATGGATCATCGCCTGCAACGCCATGATGATAGTGACCCTGGTGATTGTGGGACGCATCGACGTCGAACAGAGCTTCACGCTGTTGCTCGTCATGGTGACCTTCCACAACTTCTTCTGCGCTACGCAGGACGTCGCGATCGATTCGCTGGCAGTCAGCACGCTCGAGGCCGACGAGCGGGGCCGGGGCAACGGCTTCATGTTTGCAGGGCAGTACTTCGGCATCATGCTGGGCGGCGGCGGCGCGGTCTTCGTCAACGGACTGTTTGGATTCGACGCGGCCCTGGCCTACATCTGCGCGCTGCTGCTGCTGAACCTGTCGTTCGTGCTGTTGTTCGTGCGCGACCCCTTCGCGCAGCGCGACGCAACGCGAGTAGCGAATTTCGCCCGAACGCTGGTGACGTCCCTGATCAAGTTCGTCAAGGAAGTCTATGCAAGCTTCTGGCTCTCCGGCAGGGGCCCCATCGTCGGAGTGGCTTTTTCGCTGCTGCCTGCCGGGGCCATGGCCCTGGCATATGCAACCCTGGCGACCATCCAGGTCGACTATGGCCTCGACGACAACCAGATCGCCAGGTTGCAGATATTGAATACCCTGGCAGCGGCGGTGGGCTGCATTGCCGGCGGGATGTTCGGGGACCGGTTTGGCGCCAGGCGCGCGGTTGCGATTGCCTATGCGTTGACGGCCTCGGTGTCCTTTGCGCTAGCGACACAGATTTCGCAGGTCGGTCTCGTCGCCGTGGCGCCCTCCTTCTTCTACGGGATCATCATCGCCCACGGCTTTTTCTTTGGCATGGCTTACGGCGCGCGCAACGCGATTTACATGAGCATGACCAATCCGGCAGTTGCCGCCACTCAGTTCACCGCCTTCATGGGAATGTCCAACCTGGCCATCAGTGTCGGAAACTACTGGCAGGGCATCGTCGCGGAGCGGATGGGTTACGCGCAGGTGCTTTACCTGGATGCAGGCATCGCACTCCTGGTCATCTGTCTCATCCCCTTCCTGCGCGCCCGCGAGGATTCGCCCGGGCGCTCGGATTCGACGACTGAATCGGCGCTACCGGCTCCCGTGCCGGTGGCTGACTGACGTGGTTCAGGAGACTTTCATGAACATTGCTTCGCTCAAGAGCGCCGTCAGCCCGGATGAATGGCAATTGCGCTGCGACCTCGCGGCCTGTTACCGACTGGTCGCCGCTTACGGCTGGAGCGACCTCGTGTTCACCCACATCAGTGCACGGATTCCAGGCCCGGAACATCATTTCCTGATCAACCCCTACGGGCTGATGTTCGACGAGATCACGGCATCGTCGCTGGTAAAGGTGGACCAGGAGTGCAACAAGTTGAGCGAGTCGCCCTTCCCGGTGAACCCGGCCGGCTTCGTGATCCACAGTGCCATCCACGAGGTTCGGGATGACGCGGGCTGCGTGCTGCACACGCATTCCCGTGCCGGTGTCGGTGTCAGTGCGCAGAAGTGCGGAGTGCTCCCCATCAGTCAGCAGTCCACCTTTGTGCTGGCCTCCCTCGCCTACCACGACTACGAAGGCGTGGCGCTTCGCGACGATGAGAAGTCGAGGCTGCAGGCAGACCTCGGAGCAGCAAATTTCCTGATGCTGCGCAATCACGGCCTGCTGACGGTGGGCAGGACGATCCCGGACGCTTTCCTCGCCATGTACCTGTTCGAGAGCACCTGTCGCATCCAGGTCGATGCGCAGGCCGGCGGTGAGGTCATCCATGTGAACCCGGGCATCCTGCAGGGCATGGCAGAGGTAATGAAGACCGCGACCGCTGGCATGGGGGCAGGCCTGGCCTGGCCCGCGCTGCTGCGCAAAGTCGGGCGGATGGACCCCGGCTTCAAGACCTGAGGCGTGGGCGTGCCGGCCCGGCAGTTGACGGAATTCTTGTGAACAGGTACCTTGCTTTCACAAGGTACCAGTAACAGGCCTATGACCGCAGAATCCAAGCTCGCTCCAATACGAAAGGGACTCCTGGAATTCCTGGTGTTGAAAATCGTTGGTGTACGGAGTGCTTACGTGGCCGACATCCTTCGCCGCCTCGCAGGAACGGAGTTCACCACCCAGGAAGGCACGCTCTATCCCCTGCTCAGCAAGTTACGTCGCGAGGATCTCGTCATGTACGAATGGCAGGAATCGGATGCGGGTCCTCCCAGGAAGTATTACCGTCTGACGGACGCTGGTCGGGCGCAGCTCGCGGCGCTCGACGAATACTGGGGCCAGATCAATCGCACCGTCGCCGATATCGGACACTGAGTCATGAAACGCATCTCCGTCACCGTCCTCCTGAATCGCAGCACCCTCCAGTTCGACGAGGCGGCTTACGTGCGCCTCGAGGAGTACCTCGCCGAATCGGCGGGCCTGCTCGAAGGTGATCCGGACCCGGGTGAGATCCTCAACGACCTCGAGCAGGCCGTCGCGGACCAGTGCGTTCGCCGTATGAGTTCCAGCCAGGGCGTCGTGACACTCGCCGAGCTCGAGCCCGCACTCGAGGAAATCGGTGCGGTGCAGGTTCCCGGTACGACGACCGAATCGGCGCGGACCGCGCGCGAGACGGCTCGGCCGCTGCAGCAGATCAGCGAGGGCGCAGTAATCAGTGGCGTGTGCCTTGGGCTCGCGCGATATTTCGGCTTGAACGCGACGCTGCTGCGGATCTTCGCAGTGCTGCTGCTACTGATGAGCGGCGGCGGCATGATCGCTGTGTACCTGGCGTTGATGCTTCTGCTTCCCTATGCGCCGCTCGCACCAGGCGCTGCACCGATCGGTTGGCTGCCGACGAAGTGTCGCGAGCTGGTTGAGTTCCTGCGCGCGAAATTCAGCGCGGCGACGAGCTGAACGCGGAGGCGTGTCCCAGCGCCCGTCTGGACGCACGCGGCCTTGTTGCGCACAATAGGCCCCACGCGCCGCTATTTGTGCGCGGTCGTCCTGCCGCTCGTTTCCCAAACTCACAGTTCGGGATTAGTCCAGCGACGCGGCAGGGCGAACTTTCTCGCATCCCCAGGATAATCCCGCGTCGATAGCCAGCGACGTAACACTTAATGCTGCATCCTCCCGCACTCTCGCCTGACCTGGCCATCCAGCGCCCTCCCGGGAGTCGTAAGTGAAATATCTGCAGCAGCAGACCGACAGCGAGGTAACGCTCGAGCCGGCGGTACCTGCAGTGGCTTCTGTCATCCTGCTGCACGGTCTCGGGGCTGACGGTTGGGACTTCGTGCCGATCGTCGGTGAGCTCGGGTTGCCCGACTCGCTTGCGGTTCGTTTCGTGTTCCCGCACGCCCCGATGCGCCCGGTGACGGTAAATGCCGGTTACGTGATGCGCGCGTGGTACGACATCAAGGCATTCACGCCGGATGGTCGTGCCGACACCGAAGGGCTCTCGGAGTCGATGCGCCGGGTCGAGGCCTGCCTGGGGCAGGAAGTCGCGAGAGGCGTCGATGCCTCGCGAATCGTGCTCGCCGGGTTCTCGCAGGGTGGCGCGGTGGCGCTCGAAGCCGGGTTGCGTTACCCGCAGCGTCTCGCAGGCGTGCTGGCGCTGTCCACCTACCTCCCCTTCCCCGCCCGGCTCGCGACGGAGCGGTCGGTCGCCAATGCGGACGTGCCGGTCCTCATGTGCCACGGGCGACTGGATCCAGTGGTGCCGGTCGCGATGGGGCTGGAGGCACGCGATGCACTCCAGGCGCTTGGTTATCCGGTCGAGTGGCATGAGTATCCGATGCAGCACGAAGTCTGCGCCCCGGAACTCGCAGAGGTCGCACGGTGGATCCGGGCACGGTTGGGCGCAGGACCGGCCAGCGCCTGAGCATGGGGCCGCATATCTACGTCGACGCGGACGCCTGTCCCGTGAAGGCGGAGACCATCAAGGTCGCCGAGCGCCACGGCCTGCCGGTCACGTTTGTAGCGAACTCCTGGCTCAGCATCCCTCGCGCGCCCGGGGTGCGAATGCAGGTCGTATCAGGGTCGTTCGACGCAGCCGATGACTGGATTGCGGAGCAGGCAGCGGCCGATGACATCGTCATCACCGCTGACATCCCGCTCGCCTCGCGTTCTCTCAAGAAAGGCGCGCGCGTGCTCGGCCCGTCGGGAAAGCCTTTCACCGAGGACAACATCGGCAACGCGCTCGCCACGCGCGAACTGATGGCCGATCTCCGGGCCTATGGTGTCGGCGGAGGCCCTCCGCCGTTCTCGCCCAGGGATCGATCGCGTTATCTCGAGGTGCTGGAGAGCGTCGTCAGGCAGGCCAAAGCCGCGCGCGGAATCTCTTCTTGACGATTCTCAAGGCTGCCACGAGGCCACGCGCGGTCCCGTCGGCGCATACCGAGGCTGGCTGTCCAGCCTCGGTATGTTCGATGCCTGTTACTTACGGTTCGCCTGCTGAGCTCCTGCGTTGTGGGGAACTCTTACCACTACTTTGACACTGGCAGCGTTTTTTCCGGTTGTGTCTGCGCATTCCACGGACACCGCATAGGTTCGACCGGATCCGTTGCCCAGGCGCTCAGCACGAAGCTCGACGGATAGCGGACCGACGACCCGGATGTCTCCGGCCTGATCGCTCCGGTCTCCATTGGCTCGATCAGGCTCGTTGCTCACCACCGACGTGATCTTGCAGGACGCCTTGGGATCGCAGGCATCCAGGGAGTCGACGGATACCTGCACACGCTGCATCTTGTGATTGGGCGGCCACAGCACGTCTGGTGTCGCAACGATCGAGCGAATCTCAGGTGCCGTCGTGTCGACAATCCTGACCTCCGTGCCGCACGAGGATTCATTGAAGTACGAATCCGTGACGGTGAACTGTACCGGCGTCGATCCCAGTGGATAGTCGGACGCGGTGGGTCCGGCGATTGAATAGCTCGAGCAGTCCTCGACCAGCGGCGGCAGTGGCTCAACTCGAGCATGACGATTCGACTGGCATTCGGCAACCGTCGGGCGACAGGTCAGTGCCGGCGGTGTGCAATCGTTCACGTCAACGGTAGCGGAGCACGAATCCATCGCACCGCTGCTGTCGGTGGCCTGCAGCGTCACCTGCTGTTCGCCGATTGCATACGGTCCCGCTGGTATCTGGTCCAATGTCGGTGTGGCGCCATCCCTGGCGGTGCTTCCTGCGTCGATGCTGGCGTGCGCCGTGCAACTGTCCGCTGCCGCGCAGACCTCTACGTTCCGGCACGCTGCGGCCGGGCCCGTCATGACGCGCCAGTTCTCTATGACCACGTTGGAGTCTGTCCAGCAGACGAGCATTTGGGCATCCGGGCCGGCCTGCGCGCCGAAGGTCAGCGCACTTGCCTCACCAACCGGAATTGCCTCTGGATTGCTGGGATCGAGATTCCACAGGACAGCATGGCTCCAGCCGAGCATGCCGGAGACCCCGGCCGAAACCTGGACACCCTCTCCGATCGCCCCAGACGCAAAGTCCTTGTACTCCGAGATCGCCACGAATGTTGCAAGCCCCACCAGCCCGCTGCCGGCACACTGCTGCCGGTAGCATGCGAAGCTGCCATCGTCACCGTAGATGCCGCCGCGCTCGGCGGAACCCGCAACACCTGCCTGGCCCGCGTAGCCGCTTCCGAATGCCATGGCGTGTGTCTCGCCGAAGAAAAGCTCACTCTTTGGCAGTGCTTTGTGGACCGACGGGCTGTAAACGGCAAGGCACGCGTCGTCGTTGCGCCAATCGAGGCCTTCTCCGACGTTCTGGCCGGGTGTATCGGCGAAACACCGCCCGTCACCGAAGGTCTCTGGATCGTTAAAAAACAGATTGCGCGGGTCCTGGCGGCACTTGAGCCCGTCACCACACAGCGTGAATACACCGTCGCATGATTCGCCCAGCCTTGAATACGGCGTGCAGCGACCGGCAAGGCCGTCCTGAAAGCCCTTGCAGTACTGGTCGGCTGCCTTGCAACCGGAGAAGATCGTGCAGGCCTCGTCCTGCAAGGGCGGACTATGCCGGCACTCTGGAGGCCAGGCTGTCAGTTCACACTTGAGCGAACCACAGCACGAGGGCCGGATAGGCCACCCGCAGTCACCTTTTGCGCCGGCGCAGCCTGCGAATGCGGGCATGGCAGCGAGACTGAGTGCAATGGCGAGGATGGAGAGAGAGATTGCCCGGAGGCTGGTCTGGTAGCGACAGAATCGGGAGCTGGCTTTCAGCATCACATGACCCTCCTTTGGTTCAGACCAGGGTCAGCCAGGCAAGTCCTCCCGCAAATCAGTTTCGCGCTGACCGGGCTGAGCTACCAGTCGTGATTTCCGTCACGTGGCACGCATGCAACCAACCCGCCCGGCGCTGCGGCCACAGATTTCCGAAATGACATGGAATCGGGCTATTTGGCGTAATCTTGTCGCATTGGGCGGCAAGCCTGCCGTCGATTCCATGCGCATCAACATGAAAAACCCGAATAGCGAGTCATCAATCGCGAGTTTCGCCGATCTCGGCCTCAGCGCCCCGGTCCTCGAGGCCATCGCGGACGTCGGCTATGAGTCGCCGTCTCCGATCCAGGCGGCCACGATCCCGGTGCTGCTGGCCGGCAGCGATATGCTTGGCCAGGCCCAGACCGGCACCGGCAAGACGGCCGCGTTCGCATTTCCGATCCTGAGCCGCATCAAGGTCCGGGTCGGTCCGCCACAGTGCATCGTGCTGGTGCCGACCCGGGAGCTCGCGATCCAGGTCGCCGAGGCCTTCCAGAAGTACGCGTCGAAGATCAAGGGCTTCCACGTGCTGCCGATCTACGGTGGGCAGAGCTACACGCCACAGCTGATGAGCCTGAAGCGTGGTGCGCACGTGGTCGTCGGCACGCCTGGCCGGGTCATGGACCACATCAAGCGCGGTACGCTGGATCTCGGTGGCGTTACTACCCTCGTTCTCGACGAGGCGGACGAGATGCTGCAGATGGGATTCGTGGACGACATCGAGTGGATACTCGAGAAGACGCCGGCCACCCGCCAGGTGGCGCTCTTTTCCGCCACGCTGCCGAGCCCGATCCGTCGCATCGCCGAGAAGCACCTGCGCGACCCGGTCGCGGTCACGATCACCAGCCGCACCAGCACCGCCACGAACATCCGCCAGCGCTACTGGGTCGTAAGCGGCGTGCACAAGCTCGACGCGCTCACCCGCATCCTCGAGGCGGAGCCGTTCGACGGCATGCTCATATTCACGCGCACCAAGCAGTCGACGGTGGAACTCGCCGAGCGGCTCGAGGCGCGCGGCTTTGCGGTCGCGGCGCTCAATGGCGACATGCAGCAGAAGGACCGCGAGCGGACCGTCGCGCGACTGAAGGGCGGGCAGATCGACATCCTGGTGGCGACCGATGTTGCCGCGCGAGGGCTGGATGTCGAGCGGATCAGTCACGTCGTCAACTACGACGTTCCCTACGATACGGAGTCGTACGTGCACCGCATCGGCCGCACTGGCCGTGCAGGGCGCAATGGCGAGGCGATCCTGTTCATCACGCCGCGCGAACGGAACATGCTGCGTTACATCGAGCGTGCGACCCGCTCGCCGCTCGAGCCGATGGACCTGCCGACTATTGCCGACGTGAACGAGCAGCGTGTGGCGCGATTCCGGCAGCGGATTACGGAGGCCATGGCCGCCGGGCAGGGCGAGCCGTTCCGCAGCCTGATCGAGGAGTTCGAGCGCGAGCACGACGTGCCGGCCGTCGAGATTGCAGCTGCACTTGCGGGCTTGCTGCAGGGTGGGAGCCCGCTGCTGCTCAAGGAGAGAGTGCGGGAAGCCGTCGGCATCGGTGCGGGCATGGATTCACCGGATGGCGGTATGGGCGGCAGGCGTGAAACGCGCGGCAGGGAGGCCGATTCCTCGGAGGCTCCCGAGCGCCTGTCCGAAGAGGACACAGAGACTTACCGCATCGACGTCGGGTACGTTCATGGCGTGAAGCCTGGCAACATCGTCGGCGCCATCGCCAACGTTGCCGCGATTGAGGGCCGGCAGATCGGCCACGTGGACATCCGGGAAGACCACACTTTTGTCGGTCTGCCCAGGGGTCTGTCCGCAAAGATTCTCTCGGAGCTGACGAAGACGCGCGTCGCGGGCCGGATGCTGAACATCGTCGCGGCCTCTCACGTTCCACCTAAGCCGTTGCGCAAGCCGCCAAAGCGGCCGCCGGCTGGAGCCCCTAAGAAACGGGCGCGCCCACGCTGAACTGCGGGGCCCGCCACTGGACGCCGTGAACCTCGGTCACGCTGGCATTTCTTCTTTGCCGGCTGGTGGGGTCGAAAGGGGATATTCGTACTCGACGAAACCGCTGAACCTGGCAACCTGGTCGTAGAGCAAGCGGGCCGTCTCGTTCTGCTGGTGCGTGAGCCAGTAGAGCCTTCCAGCGCCCTCCTCGCGGGCACGCCGTGCAACGGCTTCGATCAGTCCCCGGGCGATGCCGCGACCGCGACAGGTGGGGTCGACGAAGAGATCCTCCAGGTAACAGGACTTGTTCGTCCACGTCCCGGTGTGGAAAAGATAGTGGGTGATGCCGACCAGGCAGCCGTCTTCGTGTGCGCCGAATCCATGGATGCCGTCAGCCGACATGAGCCGCTTCCAGGTCCGAGTGTATGCGGCGTCCGGGAGCTGCGTTTCGTAGAATGTCTTGTACCCGCGGGCAAGCTGTTCCCACTCGCTCCTATGTTCGGGCGCGAGTGGCACGATTTCAAAGCCCATGGTTCACTCCTGCCGAAACGAGTCGATCGGCCGCATCTGGAAGCGCCGGTCAGGACCCAAGCAGCGCGTCAGCAAACCGACCCGCAGCTTCCGGCGCGTATACGAAGAACAGCGATGGCTCCGTCAGTTCGAGTTCCAGCACGACCGGTCTGCCCTGATCATCGTGGATCAGGTCCATGCGGGCGTAGAGCGGCTGCTCGAGCGAACAGGCACGAAAGGCCGCGTCCGCCACACGCATCTCCTCCGCGTCCGGCTCCCGCTGGGTTATCTGTTCGGGGGCGAACAACCCAGCCACCAGCGCATCGTCCAGACGCAACAACGGACCCTTGCGGATCGCATGGCTGTAGCTTCCACCGATGTAGATCACCGCAGTCTCGCCATGGTCGTCGACTCGAGCAAGGTATGGCTGCAGCATTACGCTGCGCCCGGAGGTGAGCAGGCGCGCAATGTGTGCTACGGCCCTGCGCCGATCTTCGATGCGATAGCGGGCAGCGTCGCGAGAGCCGGCTCCAACCGATGGCTTGACGACGAACTGCTCGAAAGAACCACAGCTGCCGACCGTGAACGCCCCGGATCCGCCATCGAGAAATCGTGAGAGTTCCCCCGCCGAGTCCATGACAGGTTCGATGAAGCGGGTCGGCACCACTGGTATGCCCGCGTGTGCGAGGTGTACGAGGTAGTGCTTGTCGGTGTTCCAGCGCACGACTGCCGGCGGATTCACAAGCCTGGTTCGTTCCGAGCAGCGCTCGGCCCAGTCCAGGAATTCGTCCAGCCGGTCGGCATAGTCCCAGGTTGAGCGCAGCACCGCGACGTCGTAGCGGCTCCAGTCGACCTCCGGATCGTCCCAGAACGGTGTGTCCACGACCGCCCCCTGGTTCCGCAACGCCAGCAGCAGCGGCGGCATGTCCTCATCCAGGGCTAGTGCCGCGCGGGCGGTGACCAGTGCAACTTTCAGGCTCATGCGCGCGACTGTACCGGGAGTTCCCGGCGCGGGCCACCCGTCAGCCAAGCACCAGCACGTAGTCCTCGCGCTTCATCGCTCTTGCCAGCCGTATCCCCATGACCGCCCCGCCGCCCGCCCGCTGGACCAGCGAGTCGAAACGCGAACGTGCATCGCCCTGGAGTGAGCGTGCGTAGGCGGCCGCCTTTTCGAAGTGCCAGAGGCCGTGCGGCGAGCTTGCACGGGTGATCGTGATGCCGCGCCACTGGTACTCGATCGGGCCGAGTGTCGGATGAACCTTGCGCTCCCCGGTTGACGAGACCATCCGACCAGGCGGCATAGACGGGTCGGCATCGACCCATGCGTTGTAGTGCGCTGCCTCGGCCAGCAACTGCGGGCCCCAGTCCTGGAAGACGAGTCTCAGCACTGGATGGAGCGATTCGGGGATCGTATCGTCTGCCGGAAACGAATCCGGGATGGACGGAAACTCCCGATCGACAATCGCCGGGAGGTTCATGCGCTCGGTCCAGTTGAACACGTTCGTCGCCCGGTTCTTCATAAGCGTGGCGGGCACCGGGTCGCGTGCCAGGTGCGCGAACAGGGGTGCCATGAACCCGAAGTCCGCGATGCTGGGGCGCCCGCCAAGCAGGTACGGCCACTGCTGGAAATGCTGGTCCAGCGCGTCCAGCAACTCGCAGTAGGCGGACTCGACCGTGGGTATCGTCGTCTCCGTCACACCCAGCGGGGGCAGGAAGCCGTTGAAGTAGTCCATCAGCTGCCGGCCT
This sequence comes from uncultured Gammaproteobacteria bacterium, assembly GCA_963793005.1. Classification (GTDB taxonomy): domain Bacteria; phylum Pseudomonadota; class Gammaproteobacteria; order Steroidobacterales; family Steroidobacteraceae; genus RPQJ01. Next base: position 315,956 of record CAWBYP010000002.1, on the reverse strand, counting down.
GCCTGGTTGCGTGCCGTACGGTCGGGTCCTGAATAGACGAGGCGGCCGAACTCGGCCTGCAGGAACGACTCCTGCACGGCCCGGTACGACCAGCGGTAATGCATTCCAGGCGGCAGCAGCGCCTCCGAGCCGAACGCACCGAGCAGCCAGGCGACGGCCTTCTGCACCGGAGTCTCTGGAACCATGATCGGGCTGGGGAACTTGCGTTCCAGGTGCTCGATCATGTCAGTCGTGTCCTGGACCAGGCGCCCGTCTGGCGTCTCGAGCACCGGAACCACGAAATGCCTGATGCCCGGAACGACGCGCGTGGTGAATTCAGGGTGGGCCGGCATGAGCTCGCGGTACGGCACCCGTTTCTTGATCAGGTATGAGCGGATTTTGCCCGTGTAATAGGAATGCGGGCTGCCCCAGAGAACGTACGTGTCGCTTGCCGTCATGGTCTGTATCTATGGGTCAAGTGCGAACGCTGGAATCGATGGCCGACCAGATGGCGCAATCAGCGTGCAAGGATGTGAATCGCGACAGCGGCTTCTTCGATCCCCTGCAGGCCACCGCCATTTTCCTGGATTGCGTGACGCGCACCTGCCACCTGCCGCTCCCCTGCCTCACCACGCAGCTGCGTGACGAGCTCGTAGAGCTGGCCGATGCCGGTCGCACCGAGCGGATGGCCCTTGGACTCGAGGCCACCCGACGGGTTGATCGGGATGCGTCCACCGAGCGTGAACTCGCCGCGCTCGGCCGCCGGACCGCCGCCGCCGAACGGCACGAATCCCAGGTTCTCCGACTGGATGATTTCTCCCATCGCGGAGGCATCGTGGACCTCGGCGACGTCCATGTCCTCAGGTCCAAGACCCGCGATCTCGTAGGCCTTCAGCGCGGCCAGGCGCCCGGCGCTCTTCTGTGGCTCGTCGAGGCCGCGGTGCGTGAAGCTGCCGATGACGCTGGCCGCAACCTTGATACAGCGACTCCGATCGGCGCCGATTCGCTTCAAGCCCTCCTCCGTGCACAGGACCGCCGCTGCAGCGCCGTCCGACAGCGGCGCGCACATCGGCAGCGTAATCGGGTAGGTGATCGGCGGCGCCGCCAGCACCTCGTCTATCGTGAAGGGCTTGCGGAACTGCGAGAACGGGTTGTGCACCGAGTGCTGGTGGTTCTTGGCGCACACGGCGGCGATCTGGCGCTGGGTTGTACCGAAAGTCTTCATGTGCCAGCGGCACATGGCCGCGTAAATGGCCATGAACTTGCTGTACGGCCGGTCGGATTCCGAGCCGGGTGGCGGCACGATGCCCTCGCCCATCCTGACGAGTGTCTGGTAGTTTTCCTCGGCGCGCGATACGTCCCAGCCGCCTTCGAAGATTGCGAACGCCTTCACCTTGTCCGGGATGTTCATCTTCTCGCTGCCGAGCGCGAGCGATACGTCGGTCGTGCCTGCCTTCAGGCTCTGCACCGCGAGGTTGAAACCGGAACTGCCGGAGGCGCAGGCATTCTCGACGTTGTAGATGGGAATGCCCTCGATGCCGATCTTGCTGAAGACCACCTGGCCCGGGATCGAGATCTGGCCCTGCAGCGGACCGTTGGTCATTCCCGAGTAGAAGGCAATGCCGATGTCGCCAAGCTTGCAGCCGGCATCCTTCAGCGCGCCCTGCAGCGCCTCGCCCGCAAGGTCGTCGATCGAGCGATCCGGATGGCGGCCGAATACCGTCATCGCGATGCCGGCAACATAAACCTGGGTCATTGCATTACTCCGTTGCCTGCAAGGCTCATGACCGGGCCTTGAACCGTCGCATCTGGGCGAGGATCAACCAGGGGTAGGTGTTTGGCAGGAATCGAGCCATCCAGGACATCGTGGTTGACTGGCTGCCGGTCAGCACGCGCCGCTTGCCGCGTTCGACACCCGCGAGGATGTCCGACGCCACCTTCTCCGGCGGTGTCTTGAGCATCTGCTCGGCCATGCCACCGAAGAGAGCTTCGTCCTCCCCCGCCGCCGCGCATCGGCGACCCGCTTTTTCAATGTTCGTCCTGATGCCGCCAGGGTGCACGCAGACCGCACGCACCCCGGTGCCGTCGAGCTCGCTCCACAGGCATTCGGTCAAGCCACGCACGCCGAACTTCGAAATGTTGTATGCACTCTGCAGCGGGAATCCGACCAGCCCGAACACACTCGAGATGTTGACGATGCAGCCGTCGCGCTGCGCCAGCATCATCGGCAGAAAGGCCTTCGTGCCGTAGATCACACCCCACAGGTTGATGCCGAGCTGCCACTCGATTTCTTCGATCGAGAGGTGCTCGACGGTGCCGACGACCGTGGCGCCAGCATTGTTGATCACGATGTGCGCGGCGCCGAAATCGCGCTTGACGTCGTCGGCGTGCGCGAATACGGCCTGGCGATTCGACACGTCAACCAGGTAGCTGCGCGCGTCGGCACCTGCGGGCAGCGACTTTATGGTTTCGGCCAGTCCGGTCTCGTTGATGTCTGACAGCGCAAGACGTGCACCACCTGCCGCAAGCTGCTGTGCCAGTGCCCTGCCGATACCGGACCCGGCGCCGGTGACGACGGCGACCTTTCCTGAAAAATAGCCCATGAATTTTCTACTCCAGATGTTCAGATCTTGCGGGTAGCGTCCTGCCAGTAGCGCGCGCGCAGATCCTTTTTCAGCACCTTGCCGACCGGGCTGCGCGGCAGCGAGGCGACGAAATCGACCGACTTCGGCGCCTTGACCGAGCCGAGCTTGTCCTTGCAGAGCTTGATGATTTCTTCCGCGCTCGCCAGTTGGCCGGCATTGAGTTCGACGACCGCCTTGACGGCTTCGCCCCACTGTTCGTCCGGCACACCGATGACGGCGCAGTCCTGCACTGCTGGATGGCTCCAGATCACCTGCTCGACTTCGCTCGGGTACACGTTGAAGCCGCCCGAGATGATCATGTCCTTCTTGCGGTCGGTGATGTGCAGGTAGCCTTCGCCGTCGATGTGGCCAATGTCCCCGGTGTGCAGCCAGCCGTCGATGATGGTCTCGGCGGTTTTCTCCGGTGCCTTGTAGTAACCCTTCATCACCAGGTCGCCCCGCACGCAGATCTCGCCGGTCTCGCCCTGCGGCAGGACCTGGTTCGCGTCGTTCATGATCTCGGCGCGTATCAGCGGATTGGGACGCCCGACCGAAGACAGCCGTTCGTCGGAGGCGAGTGTGCCGTTCACGACATGCTCGCTCGGCGGCAGGTAGGCAATCGACGCTGGTGCCTCGGTCTGTCCGTAACCGCCCATCATCACCGGGCCGATGACCCTGATGGCCTGCTTGAGCTTCTCGATCGACATCGGCGCTGCCCCGTACATCAGGTACTTGAGCGACGAGAAGTCGACCTTCTTGTCGAGATCCGGAACGTCGAGCAAGCGATAGATAACCGTCGGCGGGAGGAACAGCTCGGTCACCCGGTACTTCGGGATGGCAGCCAGCATCAGCGCCGGGTCCGGTTTCGTGACCACTACGACCGTGCCGCCGCGGGCCGTGCACGGCACCGACAACAGCCCAGCCGTGTGCGTCATGGGTGCGGCCGCCAGGTTCACCGGCTTGTCGTCGCCGCCGTAGGAGCAGCCGATCATGAAGTGAGCGCAGAAGGTCTGCGCGCTGCGGTGCGTGTTCATCACGCCCTTCGGCATGCCGGTCGTGCCACCGGTCGCCGACAGCATCACCATGTCGTCGAGGTCCACCGGCACCTCGGGTCGCGTCGCAGCCTGTGTGGCGACCCAGCCCTCGAGCGACTGGGCATCAGGGAAGTCGGGCAGTTCGTCGTCGATGCAGATCCAGAGCCTGATCTTCGGCAGGCGCGGACGCAGCTCGGCAACCACCGGTGCGAAGTATTTCTGGAAGAACAGCACTTCGCAGTCGAACGCGTCCAGCACGTAGTGGTTTTCGTCCAGCGGGTTGCGTGCCCCGACCGGGATCCAGCACATGTTCGCCCGCCAGAGCCCCAGGGTGCAGGTCCAGGCCATGACGTCATTGGTGGCCCAGACCGCGCCCTTGGTTTCCTTGGGGAGTCCGAGCGCCAGCAACCCGTTCGCGATGCGGCACGAGAGCTCGCCCACTTCGTTGAACGTGTACTCGCGGTCGTCCTGGATGTAAGCGATCCCATCCGGGTTGCCGCGCCAGCCACGGTCGAAGAAATCGATCATTGCCATTTTCGTCCCCCTCGATCGACGCGCTGCGCCCGTTCCGGGCGCAGCCTTCTCACTCGCGGCCTGCCATTAAAGCTGCGTGACGGTTGCGCGTGCGAGCCCGCGTTGCTCCAGGAACCCGAGCAGGTAGTCGTGACCGAATGCCTGGCAGGCGGATGCAAAGCCGACCTTGTTCATTTCGCCGTCGAGCAGCTTCATCACGGCAGCCACCTGGACGGCGCCCGTGGAGATGTACGGAGTGATGCCATGCACCGTGGCGCGAACCGCAGTGAGCTGGCCACGGCCAATGGCAAAGTCAACCGAGCGTGCAACAGTCGTGCGTTCGCGGGGCGGCATCGACGGTGTGGTCGAATCCACGATCTGCTTGATGACCGCGTCCTGGTGCTCCTTCGGCAGGTCCTTGTATTCCGCCTCCCACTTCTGTCCCAGCGCATGCACCATCTGCATGACGTTGTTGTCATAGAAGCCAACGTAGGAACTGCAGCTGCGCACCCTTCCATCATGTTCGAAGTAGACCGGCAGCGCCGTACCGCCCCAGGGCAGCGCGAAGACCGGCTGCACGAAGCTTGGATCGACAGCACTTATGGAGGTGCCGACCGGGTGCGGCAGCAGCTTTTTCTCCCACAGGTAGCAGGACTCCGAGCGATACAGCTCGAAGATCGATGCCGTGGAGCCCACCGTCACGCCCGAGGCGCCGCCACGCGGGCCGCGGCAAAGCGTCGCGGTCTCCAGCACGTCGACGCCCGGTGTTTCGAGCGCGAGTTGCGCGGCGATCTCGACGAATGTGTACATGTACGCGATCGAGGGCGACACCAGCAGGCCAGCCTGCGCGTACTGGTCGCCGAACTGCTCGCGCACGGCGCGCATGTAGCCCTGCTCGCCGGTGGTGTCGATGTGATGGCACCCGGCCTTCAACGCAGCTTCCACCGCAGCCAGGCCGAAATTGACGAACGGTCCCACGGTGTTGCAGACCACCTTGGCGCCCTTGAACACCTTGGTGAGCGCCGCGACGTCGTGCTCGGCCTCGACGATTTCATAGGTCGCCGACTCCAGGCGCACGACCCGCTGCGCCATCATCTCCTTGACGCGCTTCGCGCTGCGGGCGACGGCGGTGAACGGGATCTGCTGGTCGATCAACCAGTCCATGATCAGCATGCCGGTGTAGCCACTGGCTCCATAGACGACGACGGGATACTTGGCCATTCGATCTCTCCTCGTGATTCGATGATGGGCCCGGTGTGCGGGCCTCGTTGGTATCTGCGGTAAGGTCGGTTGCAGGGTCAGTTCGTCAGTTCTGCGACCAGCCTTCGGCATAGAGCTGCTGGGCGAGCAGTCCGAGGCGCATGGTCAGCACGTAGTTCTCGCCGTCCTCGATCAGTGCGACACGTGTATCACGGTACAGCCGCTCGATGGGGTACTCGCGAGACGTAGCGGAGCCACCAAAGAGCTGGAAAGCCTCATCCACCACCTTCATGGCTTCCTGCGTGACTGTGACCTTGGCGGCCGCGGTGACATAGGGGTGGGTCAGCGGCGAGGTCCTGGCGAACGTGAGCGAGCGCCTGGCCACCGAGCGACAGATCTCCACCCGTCGCAGCATGTCGCCGAGGCGATAGCGGGTAAGCTGGTGGTCGATCAGCAGCTTGCCACCCTGCTTCCGCTCGTGGCAGTACTGCAGCGCCAGCTCGAATGCCGCTCGCGCTACGCCGGTAAAAGTCTGCGCCATGACGGTACCGGCGAAGGACCACGCCGAGGCCATGTTGCCGTAGTACTCGTCCTTCAGGGCTATGGCAAAGCGCTTCGGAATCCTGACGTTGTCGAAGTAGATCTCGCCCTGCGGGAGCGACCGCTGGCCGATCTTGTCCAGTGGCTTGCCCTTCGATACGCCGGGCAGGTCGAGCGGAATGATTACGGCCATGCCGTGCGGCCGGCCGTCGCTGTCGAAGAATCCGCCGTCGTATTCCGCGCCGATGTAACCCAGCGCAACCTGTGCGACCGCTCCGTTCGAGACCCAGGCAGAGCATTGGCCATTGATCACGATCTCGTCGCCCTGCAGCTTGCCCCACATGTTTCCCTTGTTGCCGGGCTGGCTCGAGGTCCACTCACGCGCCATGTCGAAGATCTGTACGTCGCTGCCCTTGTCGGGGTGCGTGATCATCCAGCAGCCGATGCGGCCGGTGCAGAGGTCCACGAGCTCCTGGTTGCCGACCGTGACCGCCATCTCCAGCGGGAAGCCGGCGACGCCCAGCGTTACGGCAAGACCCGCGTCGCCCCAGCCCTGTTCCTCGCCGATCAGCGATTCCATCCGGACGGCGACATCCGGCGGCAGTTCGGCCAGCATGGACGGGTCGAGACCGAGCTTCGCAAACTCCGTAAAAACGCTGTAATACGGCGAGCCCGGGGCAATAACCTCTTCGGCTGTCATCTTGTCGAGTTCGGCGCCGAGTGGTCGCATCACGTCCTTGGCAAACCGGTGAAGCACGCCCTGGACCGCAGTCTCCTCTTCGGACATCGGCGGCTCGAAGCCCGAAAGTCCAGCTGCGGGCAGCGTCAGCTTCGATTTCAGCGTCATCATGACTACGGTCCCCGCATTGTGAGTTCAGCCCCTGATTGTGGTCGCCAACTGGGGTGGCGCCTTTCAGGGAACAAGCGTATTTTTGTCAAAAACCAATCATCGTTGTCGCGAGGGTCCCAATGGCTGCGCCGGTCTGGCTGAAGGTTCGAAGGGATCTCGGCCACCAGCCGATCGTCGCAGGTCGCATCGGCGGCTCGACGCCAATTTTCGTCGAGCGCTACCTCTACCAGGCGATCGATCGAACCGTCTCAGCGCTCGGCTGCACTGGCCTCGTGATCCAGTTTGGCGGCGGACGCGTCAGGGAGGGCGAGCCAGACAACTGGCGCAGCATGAATCTGCCATCCCAGGCCCAGCTGATCCCGAAGGGTATACCCACGCATTGGCACTATTCGGGAACGGTCGACTTTGCCGTCGTCTACTTTCTCGAGGGGGGCGGCAGCGCCATGCAAAGCCTGGAGCATCTGATGCAGTCGCGGGACGCGCCCCTGGCATTCAGCGACGCGCTGGTGGGGGCGGCGACACAACAGCTTCTCGGTGAAATACAGAAAGGGCCGGGTGCCGACGAAGGCTTCCAGGAGCGGTTGGCGGGCGTCATGCTCGAGCAGGTCTTCCGCACCCTGACCTCCCCCGGTTCCCTGGGCATAAACCCGCGCCACGTTCATTTTTCGCGGCTCCAGGCTGTGCTGAATTTCATCCATGACAATCCGGCCGGCAAACTGTCCGTATCGCGTCTCGCCTCTCTCGCAGACGTGAGCCAGGCGCACTTCTGCCGCATCTTCCGCGATGCGATGGGCGTTCCACCGCATCGGTACGTGCTGTCCACAAGGCTGGAATTCGCTCGCAAGCTGCTCGCGCATTCCGGCCTGCCCATATCGCGCATTGCCGAGGAATCAGGCTTCAGTTCGCAGAGCCACCTCACGGCCAGTTTTCGGTCGGCCCACTCGACGACTCCGGCTGAGTACCGGGCCGATCGCACATCAGCGGCGCCGCGTAGCAGGCCTGCGACGGATAAGCGCGACTAGACCACTGGATCATTTGTAATTGCTCTTACGCGGCGTATATTCGGGTTCAGGTGCACGGCCGCCGGTTTCGCGTGCCATTTGTTTGAGACTTAGCATCAATAAACGACTGTAAGTCGTTATTTTATAGAGTTATTTTAAGTGGAATATACGGACCTTGAAGCCAGAAACCGTTCGCACCTGCGTGCTGCGGTCCTGCAACTGATCGGCGCGGGACCTGTCAAGCAGCGGCTGTGCGAAGCGTCGCTACGGCACCTGAGTGACGTCGATGTCGCGAGGCTCCCCCCGGAGGTCGCGGAGCGCTACCAGCAACTGATGGACTCGCTGAGCACCGCGCCTGCGACAGGCGGACTTGGACGGATCGGGGCGACGGTGCGCAAGATGTCCGACCAGGAGGCCGCCGACTGCGCTGCCCAGGTCCTTGACCTTTACCTGGCTCTGTCGACAGGCAGCCAGCGCGAGCCCGTCGCGAATCCGCAGCGCCAGTTGCGGCTGGTTGGCGACGACGAGGCCGGGCCCCTGCTCAGTCGAGCTTGAATTCGATCACGTCGAAACGGGTGGTTTCTTCGTGACGCGCCTGGCGCTTTATCGCATCCACGATCTGCCGCTTGTCCCAGGGCACGACCTCGTCTCCCATCTCCATCACCGCCGGAGCAATCGTGTCGTGTGAGCCGAACGGCTCCAGCACCACGACCGGCTTGTCGAATGCCTTCGCACAGTTCAGCTGGAATTCGACCCAGTCCGTGTGGCGCCGATAGAGCGAAGCTGGGACGATAACCAGTTCCGCTTCGGTGATCTGCCTGCGAAGGTCGTCGCGAAGCGCCTCCTTGTCTCCTGGCGGGCGCTTGTCGGGGGTACTCGTGTTCAGGTAGAAGAAATTCTCCGTGCTCTCCAGGTACTCGAACACACGGTGGTAGTCGTCATCATCGATCCAGACATGACAAACGAAGAGCCGGATCGGGTTTTTCTGGGATACGCTGCTCAATGTCGCTCCGTCCCGGGTGTGACCATTGTTCGGCGCCTAGTCTAGCCCACCTTTGCCGTTTCCGGATCCACCTTCAGCCCGATAAGATCAAGAACCCATGCGTTTTCTGCTCTACAACATCCGCTACGCGACCGGCACGGGCGCCGCCTTCCACCTGCCGGTGCCGGGCGCCGGATACCTGCGCAACAACCCGCGCGTCCTGGAAGGCATCACACGCTTCATCAAGGCTTCCGACCCGGACATCGTCGGGCTGATAGAAGTGGATACGGGCTCGATCCGCACCGGCCGGATCAACCAGGCCAAGGCGATCGCGGAGTCGCTGGGCCACTACTCGATCTACCAGTGCAAGTACGGGACCAACTCGCTCAATACCCTGGTGCCGATCGTCAACAAGCAGGGCAATGCGTTCCTGGCCGCGCCGCGCGTCGAGGGCGAGCGCTTCCATTATTTCGACGCCGGCATCAAGCGGCTGATCATCGAACTCGAACTGGACGACATCTGCGTGTTTCTCGTGCACCTGTCGCTCAAGTTCCGGCATCGGCAAAGCCAGCTGCGGAACCTGTTCGAGCTGGTTCGCGCCGCCAGCAAGCCGGTCATCGTGGCGGGCGACTTCAATACCTTCTGGGGCGAGCATGAGATGGCGTTGTTCATCGAAGCAGCCGGGCTGCGGAGTGCGAACCGCGATCGCATCCCGTCATACCCGGCGCGCAAGCCACGGATGGAACTAGACTTCATACTTCATTCGCGGGACATCACCGTGGATTCGTTCTCCGTCGCGGACGTCACGTTCTCTGATCACCGGCCGCTCATCTGCGATTTTCGCGTGACCGGGCGCCGGCAGCGCGCGGCAGCCTGACCGGCAGGTCCGGGACGACACGGCTATGGTAGGATCCACCGCCATAAAGGAAGTGCCGGAACCCTAGTCCAATGCGGCACGAACAGACGAGATGACCGAGACCCCGACGCTCGAACTCAAGTTGCTGCGTTCCTTCTCGCCGCTGGATGGCCTGAAGAACGAGAACGTGCGCGCGCTTTCCCGCAAGACTGTCCTGCGCGAGCTGGGCCAGGGCCGAATCCTGTTCAAGGAAGGCGACGCCGACAAGCGCACGATCTACCTGGTCTCGGGCGTCGTCGATCTCCTTACCGACGGCAAGATCGTCGGCTCGGTGTCGGGTGGATCACCCGAGGCCAGGCACCCGCTTGCCCCGATCCTGCCCCGGCGCAGCACCGCGCGTGTTGCCTCCGACCGCATCGAGTACCTGTCGATCGACAGCGACCTGCTCGACGTGCTGCTCACCTGGGACCAGACCGGGACCTACGAGGTTGGCGACCTGAACTCCGCCGAATCCGGCGGGGACTGGATGACCGTGCTGCTGCAGAACAGGGCGTTCCACCGCATACCGCCGGCGAACCTGCAGGCGGTGTTCATGCGGATGCAGCGCCTGCCCGTGGCAGCTGGCGAAACAATCGTCCGCCAGGGCGCCGAGGGCGATTATTTCTACGTGGTCGTCAGTGGCCGCTGCGCCGTAACGCGCGAGACACCATTGAACCGCGAAGGCATCAAGCTCGCCGAACTCGGAATGGGCGACACCTTCGGCGAAGAGGCACTGGTCTCCGGCGCGACGCGTAATGCAACGGTCACGATGATCACCGAAGGCGCGGTGATGCGGCTGGGCAAGGACGACTTCAACGAGCTGCTGAACGAGCCGATGCTGCGCTGGGTGGACTATACCGAGGCGCGTCGCATCGTTGCCGGTGGCGGGCACTGGCTGGACGTACGCCTGCCGAGCGAATACGAGCACTGCCACTTCGACAAGTCGCTGAACGTACCGCTCTACTTCGTGCGGCTGAAGTTGAAGTCGCTGGACCCGGCGACGCCGTACGTAGTCTGCTGCGAGAACGGAAGGCGCAGTTCCGCGGCTGCGTACCTGCTGAGCGAACGCGGGTTCAATGCGTCGGTGCTGCGTGGGGGTATCGTGGAGACCGACCTGGCCGAGGCATTGAACGCCGTCGGCTGAGGATCGATCCCGGGCCGGATTACATCGTATGGGTGGGCTTGTCGCCGCCGAGGGCGCCGGCCAGGTATGACTCTATCTTGCGCTGCGTATTGCCCCGGTCCTGTTCGCTGAACTGGACGCCGATGCCGGCGGTTCGCTTGCCCTGGGCACCTTTCGGCGTCATCCAGATGACACGCCCCGCCACCGGCAGCTTCTCGTCCTCGCCCATCAGGTTCAGCAGCATGAACACCTCGTCGCCGAGCCGGTAGTTGCTGCTGGTCGGTATGAACAGGCCTCCGTTCTTCACGAAGGGCATGTAGGCCAGGTAGAGCGCGCTCTTGTCCTTGATGGTGAGCGTCAGCAGTCCCGGCTTGTTCGGTTGCCTCGTCACGGGGCCCATCGTCAAACTCCTTTGCGTCCTGGCAGGCCTGCGACCTCGACGAGCAGCGCCTCGATCACTAGTTGCGCCGCCGCCGATCCTTCGAGGAGTCGCCTGACCTCGCGAACCCGGTCCACCAAACGGAACGCGGCGCTTATGTTCACTTCGCCAGCCGTCCTTTGCAACACGGGGCCACCCCTAATCGTGACATGGGTCCCAGTCGCGACGATCCTGGCCCTGATTACCAGCGCCAGCCACGACTCAAGCCAGTCGAGCCGGGCGGGCAGGCCGTCGCCCATCATGTCCGCGGCCGCGGCACACGCCTCGACCCGCCCCGCCAGCAATTCCTGGAGCAGCGCCGACATCTGGCCGTCCAGCGCCTCGAAGTGAGGTGCGATTTCCAGCGCGCGAAGTGGCGCCCCGCCCGCGATCTCCAGCAGACCGTCCGCCACCGCTGCGCCAGTCTCGCGCTGCAGCCAGGCGCGTGCGTCGGGCGTCGTAGGGCAGGCTATTTCAAGGCGCTGGCAGCGGCTGCGAAGCGTGGCAAGCAACCTCGACGGTTGCGACGTTACCAGCATCAGGAGGGTGCGTGGTGCGGGCTCCTCCAGGGTCTTCAGCAGCGCGTTCTGCGCGCTGGTCGTCATGGCCTGCGCGGGCTGCACGATTGCGACACGGAAACCCCTGCGCATGCTGGTCATGGCCAGCTTTTCGCAGGTCGCGCGCACCTGGTCCACGCCGATGGACTTCTTGTCTTCCAGTGGCCGCAGCCAGTGCAGGTCCGGGTGCGATCCGGCGCGACACAGCATGCAGTCCGCGCATTCGCCGCAGGCTTCGAAGCGCTGCCCGCGACCGGTGCAGAGCAGGGTGGCCGCAAGTGCGGCTGCAAACCGCTCCTTTCCGACGCCGGCCGGACCGTGGACGAGCACCGCATGCGGAAATCTCGCGCCGGTCTCTGCAGCCTGCATGCGCAGGCGCGCCTGTTCGTGCCACGGATAGATGTCGAGTGGCTGGAGGACCGTGGCGGCGGCATCGGTCATCGGTCGCCCTCGAGCATCGCTTCGACGAGTCGGCGAATGGCGGCCTCGACGGCCTCCACGGTCCCACCCGCCTCCACGACCCGTACCCGCGACGTATAGCGCCGGGCGCGCGCGAGGTACGTAGCCCGCACCCGCTCGAAAAACTCGTGCTGCTCGGTTTCAAAACGATCCGGGCCCTGTCCTCCGTTTCGCTGGTGCGCGCGCGCCATGCCGGTTTCGACCGGCGCGTCGAGCAGCACGGTCAGGTCGGGCTCGAACCCGCCGTGCACGATCGCTGCGAGCGCATCGATGTGGCTCTCCGGCACGCCTCGGCCGCCTCCCTGGTAGGCATAGGTCGCGTCGGTGAAGCGGTCGCAGAGCACCCACGAACCCCGCTCGAGGGCCGGGCGTACCAGGTTGTCGAGGTGAGTTGCCCGCGCAGCGAACATCAATAACAGTTCGCAGGACTCTGGCATCGGTTCGTCGCCCCGTTCGAGCAGCATCCGGCGCAGTTGCTCCGCGCGCGGCGTCCCTCCGGGCTCGCGCGTGAGCACGACGTCACGGCCACGCTCGCGCAGCCAGCCGGCCAGGCGCAGGATCTGGGTGGATTTTCCGACGCCCTCCCCGCCCTCGAACGTGATGAACCTGCCTCGCATTCAGTGCCCCGTCGTCCGGTTGCGGTATCGCTTCAGGTAGCGCGCCACGGCCCGCTCGTGTTGCGCCAGCGTGCGGGAGAACTCGTGGCTCCCGTCCGGCAGCCCGGTCGCCACGAAATAGGTTTCGCCGCGCTCATCAGGCCGGACCGCCGCAGCCAGCGATGCCGCTCCCGGCAATGCGATCGGCGTCGGCGGCAGGCCCTCGCGCGTGTATGTATTGTACGGCCCGTCGCGCTCGAGGTCCGACCGACGCAGGTTACCGTCAAATCCGGGGCCAAGCCCGTAGATGACCGTGGGGTCGGTCTGCAGTCGCATGCCCATTCTCAGCCGATGAATGAATACCCCGGCGATGCGCGCGCGTTCCGAGGCAAGCGCAGTTTCCTTCTCCACGATGGAAGCGAGAACCAGCGCCTCGTACGCATTGTCCAGCGGCAGGTCCTGCGCCCGCGACTGCCACGCCGCGTTGAGTTCCGCGCGCATGCGTTCCCTCGCCTTGCGCAGGATCGCCAGATCGGTCGTGCCCTTGTCGTACAGGTAGGTGTCGGGGAAGAACGCGCCTTCAGCCGCGACACCGGGCTCGCCGAGCGCGGCCATGACAGCGGCGTCGTCCTCCCCGGCGAGCGTCTGCTCGATTGCGGCGTCTTCTCCAAGCACACGACGCAAGTCGCGGAATGTCCAACCCTCGACCACCGTAATGGAACGGCGCACTACCGCGCCTGATTCGAGCAGTGCCAGAAGTTGTCGCGGACTCGTGCCGGGCTGGATCTCGTATTCCCCGGCACGTACCCGGGCATCCGTGCCGTGCAGTCGCGCATAGGCCGCGAAGAGGCGCGGGTGGTCGATGAAACCACGCGCCGCGAGCTCCTGCGCGGTGCGGGAAAACGGCTGGCCGACGGGTACCTCGATCCTGCGTGCACCTTGGTCGATCGCCACGGGCGCATCGAGCCATCGATCCATTGCCAGCCACGCGCCGACCAGCACCAGCACGGCTGCAGTTGCCAGGCCAGCGACCACGCGCAGGCTGATCGCCAGACGACTCAAGCAGTGCAGTCCATCAACTTGCGCGTGATCCCGCCAGCCGCCCAGCGCCGCACGCCGATGAGTTCCTGGACAGGGCGGATTCCGATGACGGCGTTGGTAAAGAACAGTTCATCGGCCGTTGCCAGGCGATCCGGCTGCACGTCCTCGACGACCACCGGGAGCCCGATGTCTGCCGCTGCTGCAAGAACAACCTGGCGCATCACCCCGGCGACACCGCAGTCGCGTATCGCCGGTGTCACCAGGCGCCCGTCTTCGACCAGGAACACGTTGGCGGCAGTGGCGCACACCAGCCGCCCGTCGCTGGATAGCATCAGGCCTTCGTCGATGCCGGGGTCGTCCCACTCCGAGCAGGCCATCACCTGCTCCAGCCTGTTCAGGTGCTTCAACCCCGCAAGCAAAGGATTCAGGCCCATCCTCGTATCGCAGATCCTGAGTACCGCCGGCTCGAGCGCGTCACCGCGCGGGCGTGCTGCGGAAGATACGACGATGCGCGTGACCGAAGGATCGGCCGTAGGCCTGTACCCCCGCGGCCCCGGGCCACGGGTGACCGTGAGTTTGACCGTGGCCGTGCCCATTCCCTCCAGTACCCGTTCGCATTCGTCCTCGAGCAGGCCTGCCGAGGGCATGGGGAACTTGAGCCGGCGGCAGCCGTCCTCGAGCCGCGCCAGGTGCAGGGGCAGGCGCGGAATGCGGCCGCCTGTGGCGGCCATGGTCTCGAACAGACCGTCGCCATACTGCAGGCCCCTGTCGTCGGCCGCGATACCCGCGGTCTCCGAACCGTTAACCAGCCTTCTTCCGATCATCCGAATCTCCCCAATGCGCGCAGAAGGCCCTGGGCCTTGGCGCGCGTCTCTCCAAGTTCCGCCTGCGGCCTGGAGTCTGCGACGATGCCCGCACCGGTGCGGAATTCGACGCGATCGCCTGCCACGGTGAGCGTCCTGATAAGTATGTTGAGGTCGAGCGAGCCGTCCAGTCCCAGGTATCCCATGGACCCGGTATACGCGTCACGCGGCGCGGCCTCCAGTCCCGCAAGCAATTCCATGCAACGAACCTTTGGGCACCCCGTGATCGTTCCACCCGGGAATACCGCCGCGATCGCCCGGCCGGGCGTGACGCCATCGCGCAGTTCGCCGGTCACGTTGGACACGATGTGATGCACCGTCGCATAGGTCTCTACGGTCATGTACTCGTCAACCCGCACCGTCCCGCCGCGACAGATACGGCCGAGGTCGCTGCGCTCGAGGTCGACCAGCATCACGTGCTCGGCGCGTTCCTTCTCGTTCAGCACCAGGTCTCGCTTCAGCGTGTCGTCGTATGCCGCGGTGCTGCCCCGCGGCCGGGTGCCCGCGATCGGCCGGGTGCTTGCGATGCCGCCGCGGATCTCGAGCAGTCGCTCCGGTGACGAACTGATCAGCGTGAACCCGGGCAACGCCGCGATCCCGGCGAATGGCCCTGGATTCGCCGCGCGCAACCGCCGATAGATTTCCGCCGGCGACACGCCATCGGCCAGCCGTGCCGCCCATCCGCGCGAAAGGTTTGCCTGGTAGACGTCGCCGCGACCGATGGCCTCGAGCACCGATCGCACGCCATCCAGGAACATGGCCGGCGGGTCGTCCGTGACGTCCCCCGAAAGCAGATCGCTGGGGGCCGGCGTCTCGACCACGGCGCTTGCCAGGTCCCGCTCCACCTCCTGACGCAGCGTTCCCTCGTGACCGGCCTCGGCATGGAACGACGTCGCCCCGGTCAGGCGGTCTCGTACAAGGGCGCCACGCATGCGCCACGCGATTGCGCGTGGGTGACGCGACCGCGGAAGCCTCAGGCTCGGTTCTATTTCCCCGGCGAGTTCGTAGCCCGCGTAGAGGAACCAGCCGCCTGCGAAAGGAGCAACGGCAGGTGCCGCCGGGTGATGCGACTCTTCGCGCCACCATGAATCCAGCGCGTCGAGAAATCCCCCGCTCGCGACCGACGTGTGGCCCTCCAGCCGTCCGTCCGGATGCGCGATGAGGCGTTCACCCGGCAGGCACAGCAACACGTCGTGGCGACCAAGCGGCGCGCTGCCGTCGACGCTTTCGAAAAGCACGGGGTAGCGACCAGGGAATCGTGCGTGCAACCCGAGCAGTGCGTCGCCGGGCCAGGCTGCCCGTTCGGTCACTGCGGGGCGCGGAAGACGAGACTGCCGTTGGTTCCGCCGAAGCCGAACGAATTCGACAACGCCACCTTGAGCGGCATGCGACGCGCGCTGCCCGGGACATAGTCGAGATCGCAGGCCGGGTCGGGATTCTCGAGGTTGATCGTGGGTGGAACGATGCCGTCGCGGATTGCCAGGATCGTGAAGATGGCCTCGACCGCGCCTGCGGCGCCAAGCAGGTGCCCGGTCATGGACTTGGTCGAACTGACCGCAAGGCCGGCCGCGTCATTACCGAATGCCCGCTTGATCGCGATCGTCTCGGCCCGATCGCCCAGCTCGGTCGAGGTTGCGTGCGCGTTGATGTACTGCACGTCCCCGGGATCGACGCCTGCGTCACGAACCGCATTTGCCATGGCGAGGCGCGCGCCCTCGCCGTCTTCCGGCGGTGACGTGATGTGGTAGGCATCGCCGCTCATCCCGAAGCCCGCGAACTCCGCGTAGATCTGCGCTCCGCGCGCGCGCGCGTGCTCGTATTCCTCGAGCACGATCGCGCCGGCGCCCTCGGACATCACGAATCCATCACGGTCCCGATCCCACGGGCGGCTGGCACGCGTGGGCTCGTCGTTGCGGGTCGACAGCGCGCGGGCCTGGCCGAAACTGCCGAGCCCAAGCGGCGTGAATGCGGCCTCCGCACCGCCAGCCACCATCACGTCGGCGTCGCCATACTGGATCAACCGGGCGGCAATACCGATCGAGTGCGTGGACGTAGTACACGCGGTGACCAGCGAGATGTTGGGCCCTTTCATGCCGAAGTGGATCGACACCTGTCCGGCGGCAGCATTGATGATGCTGCCGGGAATGAAGAACGGCGAAATCTTGCGCGGAGTGAGGGACTCGAGCCACTTGGCCGTGGTCTCCTCGATGGTGCTGAGACCGCCGATGCCGGCGCCCATCGCGATTCCGATCCGCGGGGCATTCGCCTCGTTGACTTCGATGCCGGAGTCGGTCACTGCCTGCACGGCGGCGGCAAAACCGTAGGGCACGAACGGATCAAATTTCCGTATGTCCTTCGACGACATGTAGTCCTCGGCATTGAAGCCGACGACCTCGCCACCGATGTGGACCGGGAATGCGCTGGTATCCAGCCTGGTCAGCGTGCCGATGCCGCTGCGGCCGTTGCACACGCCATCCCAGGCCGATGCGACGGTGCTGCCGAGCGGTGAAACGATGCCGAGGCCGGTGACGACGACTCTACGCTTGGACAAAAGAAGCGTCTCCCCGGCTGGGCAGGTGGTTGCCGCGACCGCCGTCCGTGGCGGCCGGGCCGATCGCAGCTCAGGCCTGGCTGCGTCGCTCGTTGATGTAATCGATCGCCTGCTGGACGGTCGTGATCTTCTCGGCGTCCTCGTCAGGAATCTCGGTCTCGAACTCTTCCTCGAGCGCCATCACGAGTTCGACCGTGTCGAGCGAGTCTGCGCCTAGGTCGTCTACGAAGGACGAATCGTTATTGACCTCTTCTTCCTTCACCCCCAGCTGTTCGGCAACAATCGCCTTGACCCGCTGTTCGATGGTGCTCATGTTCTTCGGAGTCCTCTGTGGGAAACGATGCCAGCCGGACCTCCCCTTCGAGTACCCGGCATGGGGCGCGTATTCTAAGTTAAGGGTCCCATGCGGTCCAATTGCAACTAAAACACAAATTAAATCATATACATACCGCCATTAACGTGCAGGGTTTCACCCGTCACGTAGCCGGCCTGCGGTGAGGCCAGGAACGCAACGGCGTGCGCAATGTCGTCCGGGGACCCTAGTCGCCCAAGCGGCACCTGCTCCTGCAGCGACTTGCGCGCCTGCTCGTTCAGCGCATCGGTCATGTCCGTCACGATGAAGCCCGGCGCGACCACATTGACCGTTATCCCGCGCGAGCCGACCTCCCTGGCCAGGCTTTTGCTGAAGCCGATCAGCCCGGCCTTGGCCGCCGCGTAATTGCACTGGCCGGCATTGCCCATGACGGCGACAACCGAGGCGATATTGATGATTCGCCCGCGCCGCGCCTTCATCATCCCCCGCATTACCGCCTTGCAGGTCCTGTAGACGGCCGTCAGGTCGGTGTCGATCACCGTCTGCCAATCCTCCGCACCCATGCGCATCAGCAGGCCGTCTCGGGTCACGCCCGCGTTGTTGACCAGGATCGTGGGCGTGCCCTCGGCCGCTTCGAGTTCCTTGAAGCAGCGCTCGACCGAGTCGGCGCTTGATACGTCGAGCACCACGCCTCGCCCGCGCAAGCCCGCTGCCGCCAGTGATTCGCCGATCGACGCTGCGCCAGCATCGGACGTGGCCGTGCCGATCACGTTTGCGCCGCGTCGGCCGAGTTCGAGCGCGATTGCGCGGCCGATTCCGCGGGAAGCGCCGGTAACGAGTGCCAGGTCGTTGTCGAGCATCACTTCATTCCCCTACGGCCGCGAGCGCCGTTGCCAGAGTATCCGGACCGTCGATCGCAAGCAGTTTCAGGTCCGCGCGACGTTCGACCCGCTTGTTCAGCGAAGTGAGCACCTTGCCGGGGCCGCATTCGACCAGCGTGGTGGCGCCTGCCGCCAGCATGGCGCGAACCGTGTCCGCCCAGCGCACCGGCTTGAAGAGTTGCTCGCGCAGTGCGCGGCGAATGCCGTCCGGGGTCTGGTGGCGTTTCACGTCCACCGTGTACACATCGGGTACGTTCGGCATCCGTATGTCGACCGCTGCCAGTCGCGCGGCGAGTTCGTCGGCCGCACCGGTCATCAGGCTGCTGTGCGAGGGGACACTGACCGGGAGCGCGACGGCGCGCTTGGCGCCGCGGGCCTTCGTCGCCTCGATCGCGCGCGACACCGCCGATGCGTGCCCGGCGATGACGACCTGCCCGGGTGCGTTGAAATTGACCGCCTCGACGACCTCGCCATTGGCCGCTTCGCGACAGGCCGCGGCCACGTCTTCGTCGGACAGCCCGAGCACTGCCGCCATTGCCCCGGTTCCGAGCGGCACTGCGCGCTGCATGGCCTGGCCCCTGAATCTCACCAGGTCCACGGCGGTGCGGAAGTCGAGCGCATCCGAACAGACGAGCGCCGTGTATTCGCCGAGGCTATGTCCCGCCATGGCGGAGGGCATCGGGCCGCCGCGGCTGCGCCAGGCGCGCCAGGTGGCTACGCCGGCTGCGAGCATGGCCGGCTGGGTGCGTTCGGTAGCCCCGAGTTCCGACTCGGGACCCTGTTGGCACAGGGCCCAGAGATCGTAAGCCAGCACATCGGAGGCCTCGGCGAATGTCTGCAGTACCACCGGCTCGGCTGCCCCGAGCGCCGCAAGCATCCCGACAGACTGGGAACCCTGGCCCGGAAACACGAATGCCAGTGACATGACTTTCCCCTGTACGCGGGCCGCCCCTTGCGGCCGGCCGATTATAGCGGCGTGCCAAGCCGGCGACGTGCGTGCAGCAGGCCAAGCGCTGCGACTGCGCCGCCAATCGCGCCGAAACTGTGCGCCTCGACCACTACCGGGAGCGCCAGCGTGGAACTGGTGAATGGCAATGGACCGGCGAAATGCTCCCAGCCGAGCTTGGCTGCGAAAATCAGCGCCACGGCGAGCGTGACCGGGTCATGTGCCCTGCCGAGCCACGCGACCAGTCCCGCTGCCATGCAACCGTGCAGTACGCCGGAAAAGCCCACGTACCACTCGAGCTGCGGCATCAGGAAGATGAAACCAAGGTCGATCGCGGCAGTCGAAGCGAGCATGACGAGACACCAGCCACGACGATTGAACTCAGCGGCGAACAGCCACCACACCAGTGCCGCGCCGGCGAGGTTCCATGCCAGGTGAGTGGCATCCGCGTGTACCAGGTGACCGCTTACCAGGCGCCAGGCCTGCCCCCCGAGTACGGCGACACGCTCGTAGCGCAGGCATGCCGTCACTGCCGGGCCGGCCAGCCACAGCGCGGCGAGCAGCAGGCCGAGGCCGGCAGCCGTGCGCCAGTTCGCATTGCGAGTTGTGGTGATACGCGCGTCCACGCTCAACCAGGGGGTCCGGTGCCGCCATTTGCTATGATTCCACGACTCTACAGCCACAGGCGTGATCACGCGATGAACTTCCCCGCATTCACCCGTCCTCCGGGCGCTTTCCGATTCCATGGGCCGCGCTTGCGGCTATCGGGATTCACGCTGATCGAAATCATGGTCGTCGTGGTGATCCTCGGAATCCTCGCGGCGCTGGTGGCGCCGAACGTGATCCGCCGCATCGACGATGCGCGGGTCACGAAGGCCCGGCAGGACGTCCGCGCCTACGAGACGGCGCTCAACCTCTATCGCATGGACAACTTCCGCTACCCCACGACCGAGCAGGGACTCGAGGCGCTGGTCAAGCGCCCTGTCGACCCGAACATCCGGAACTGGAAGGAAGGGGGTTACATCGACGGCCTGAAAAAGGATCCATGGGGCAATGACTACAACTATCTGGCCCCGGGCTCCCACGGTGACTACGACCTCTACACCCTCGGCGCCGACGGCCAGCCGGGTGGCGAGGGTCAAGATGCCGACATCGGTAGCTGGAACATCGAGTAGCGTCATCCGGCTTGCGCGCGCCGGCTCCCGTGCCTCGGGCTTCACGCTGCTCGAGGTGCTGGTCGTCGTCGTCATCATTGGCATCATCTCCAGCATGGCGGTCGTCTCGATAAAAGTGCTCGGGGGCGACCACGAGATGGACCAGGAGGCCGCACGCCTCGCCGCCGTGCTCGGCCAGGCGCGTGAGGAAGCCATGCTGCAGGGCCGCGATCTCGGCCTGCGCGTGGATGCGCGCGGCTATGACTTCCTTCGCTACGACACGCGCAGCGAACGCTGGCTGGCTGTATCCGGGGACCCGCTGCTTCGTGAGCGAACCATGCCCGACGGCGTCAGCCTGGATCTCCTGCTGGAGTCTCGCGCGGTGCTCATGAAGGCACGCTCGGCCCAGACGGAAGCACAGGCGCTGTCGCCGCAGGTCGTGGTGCAGGCGTCGGGCGACCTTGTGCCGTTCGAGATACGGCTGCGGCGCGATGGTGCCGACGAAGTACGCCGCGTTGCCGGCAGCACGGACGGTAGGCTCACCTCGGGCAAGGTCGACGATGCTGCCGTCCGCTGAAGTACTGCCTCGAGCCGTTCGCTCCGCCTCTGGCTTCACGCTGATCGAGGTGCTTGCGGCGCTGGTCATCGTCGCGCTCGGCATGCTGGGCGTGATCGAGGCCGTGTCGCAGCAGGCGCGCAACGGTGCCTACCTGCGCGAAAAGACCATCGCGCACTGGATCGCCATGAATGTCGTGACCGAGCAGCGGCTCCAGCCGGCGCCGCCGCCGGTCGCGGATTCATCGGACGACGTGGAGTTCGCCGGCCAGCGCTGGCGCTGGTCCATGCGAGTCACGCAGACCGAGGTGCAGAGCCTGCGGCGCATGGATGTCAGCGTGCGTCCCGCGGATGCACGCGACGATGTCGTGCTGGCATCGGTGACCGGTTTCTATGGAAGCGCGGTGGGCCCGGCCGGGGGCGGCACGATCGCATGGAGCGGCGCTGGAAACGGTGCGCCAGGCCAGGACGAGGACGGCGGCGACAGCGGTGAGGACGGCGGCGAGAAGAATCCGCCGGTGACACCGCCCGCGGAAGGCGTGCCGCCGATAATAAATCCCAAGAATGACGAAGACCTGGAATGAGCGTGCCAAGCCGACATGCCGGGTTCACGCTGCTCGAGTTGCTGGTCGCCGTCGCGATCTTCTCGGTCGTTGGCGTGCTGGCGCTGAGCGGCTACACGCAGCTGCAGAAACAGAGCGAGTATGCCGAGCAGCGACTCGATCGTACGCGGCAGGTGCAGCGCGCCGTGCAGACGCTCGTCCAGGACCTCGAACAGGTCGAGCCCCGCGCCATCCGTGAGCCGATCGGCGACACTAGGTTGCCGTCGCTGATGCTCGGCGTCACGACCGAATACCGCCTGGAGCTGAGCCGGGCGGGCTGGAGCAACACGGCCGGGTTGCCGCGCCCGACCGTGCAGCGCGTCGGTTACAGGATGGAGAACCTGGAACTCTGGCGCGACCACTGGCCGGTGCTGGACCGCACGCTCGCCCTCGAACCCGTCCGCGAGAGGATGCTGACCGGCGTCACGTCGATCACCTTCCGGGTCCTGGACGCCAGCCGCAGCTGGGTCGACCAGTGGCCCGAGGTGCAGACGACCGATCCCGCGGAGGCACGCCGGCGCCCGGCCGCCGTTGAAGTCATCATTGAGCTTGACGACTGGGGCACTGTCCGCCGTCTCGTCGAGGTGCCTGGATGAGCGTTCCCAGGCGGCACGCGACGCGCGGGGCGCAGCGCGGCGTTGCGCTGATCACGGCGGTGCTGATCGTGGCGCTCGCCACGATACTGGCCGTGAACGTCATCTATCGCGGCATGCTCGACCAGCGGCGTGCCAGCACGCTGTTCGCGCTCGACCAGGCTTTCGAGGTCGCGCTCGGCGCGGAAGCCTGGGCGGCCGACGTCCTGCAGCGCGACGAGCAGGAGTCGCAGGTTGATAACTTCACGGAGAACTGGGCGAGGCCACTTCCACCATTGCCGATCGAGGGCGGTACGGTTGCGGGACGGCTGGAGGACCTGCAGGGCCGCTTCAACCTGAACAACCTGGTTTTCGGCGACGGGACGACCAATCCGGACGCAGTCCTGCAACTGGCGCGAATCCTCACCTGGCTGGACCTGGAGCCGACCTGGGCGTCGATGATGGCCGACTGGATCGACGAAGACACGCAGCCCGGGTTCCCGGACGGCGCAGAGGATAGCGTCTACACCGGCCAGAACCCTCCCTATCTCGCAGCCAACATGCCCATCACGCGTGCGAGCGAGTTGCTGTCGCTGCCCGGCTTTGGCCCTGAGCGCTATGCGAAGCTCAAGCCCTATGTAACCGCGCTTCCAGTCGGCACCAAGCTGAACGTGTGCACGGCTCCCGGTATCGTCATCGATGCGCTGGTCGAGAACGTTCGCGAGTTCGGCCTGAGCCCCGAAGACCTCGCCAAGCGCCGCGAGAACGGTTGTTTTCCCACCCTGACGGACCTGCGCGGATCATTCGGCGAGCAGGAATATCAGAAGGTCAAGGACTCCATCGGGGAATCCAGCAATTTCTTCGGCGCGACGGTATGGGTCACTATTGGCACCACCGATTTCACGCTGTACAGTCTCCTCGTGCGTGGACAGGGAGGACTTGTGCGTCCCCAGTTGCGCAGTTTCGGAACCGAATGATCCTCCCGAGGCCCGATGTCTGAGACGCTGGTGATTCGCCTGCGCGCCGCCGAAGGGGCGCAGGCTTCGTGGCTGATCGTCGATGCGAACGGCGCGCGATCTGGTCCGGTCCAGACAGGCCCGCTCGCCGACGCGTTGGGGCTCGCGCAGCTGCGTGCGGTCGTGCTGCTGCTGCCCGGCAGCGAGGTTACGCTGGCCCAGCCTGAGTTGCCCCTGCGTGGTGGCGCCCGTCTTGCGCAGGCGGTGCCATTTGCCCTCGAGGAACAGCTGGCCTCCGATGTAGAGGGGCTGCATTTCGCGATTGGCGACAAGGCGAGCGGCGCCGCGGCCACGCCGGTTGCCGTTGTATCGCGGCACCTGATGGACCGTTGGCTGGAAGCCTGCGACGCTGCCGGCATCCACCCCGACGCGGCGTATGCCGACACGGCCCTGGTGCCCTCGACACCCGGCGGCACCACCATCCTGTTCGACGGCGAGACTCTCCACGTCCGCCGTGAAGGCTCCATTCCTTTCGCGCTCGACGCCGATCCGCTGGCGGATGCCATCGCCCTCGCGGTCGACGGCGCCGGCAACCCGGCCGGGCACATCGCGTTCTACGCTGCTCCGGCCGATTACGAACAGCATCGCGAAACCATCGAGGCGCTGCGCGAGCACGCCTCGACACTGCAGGTGAAGCTGCTCCCGGATGGGTCGCTGCCGCTGCTGGCGAGCCAGTGCATACACGCAACGGCGGTGAACCTGCTGCAGGGGCCCTACGCGGCGCGTTCGTCGCTGGCGGTGGGATTCCGCCGTTGGCGGCTGCCGGCGGCGCTGGCGGCCGCCACCGTGCTCGCGTTCGTGGTCGTGCAGGGACTGTCCATGTGGCAGCTCTCGGGGGCGGAGAAGAAGCTCGATGCGCAGATCGCCCAGGTGTTCGCGCAGGCGCTGCCCGGGCAGAAGGTGGTTAACCCGCGCGCTCAGATGGAAGGCCTGCTTGGCGGTGGTGGCGGGAACAGTGCACTGCTGCCGACGCTGTCGGTCTTGTCGCGTGCGATTGCCGGCACCCCGCAGGCGCGCGTCGAGTCGATCAGCTGCCGCGGCGACGCCGTCGACCTGCGGCTCACGGCACCGTCGGTCGAGTCGCTGGACGGGTTGAAGCAGGCGATGAGCGTGGGCGGCCTGAGCGCCGAGCTGCAGTCAGCGACGCCGCGCGGCGAGATGGTCGAAGGAAGGCTGGTCGTGAAGTTGGGCCGGTCATGAACATCCGCTCCTGGCTCGCCAACCTCGCGCCCCGCGAACGAAAACTGGTCTACGGCGCAGCAGCTCTGGTCGGTATCGCCGTGCTTTACCTGGCTGTCGTGCTGCCCCTGCAGCACATGCACGCGAGGCAGTTGGTGCGCGTGGAGCGAAAGGCCGCAGATCTCGCCTGGATGCAGCAGGCGGCACCCAGGGTAGCGGCGATGGCAGCAACCGGTGACGCCGGTACAAAGGAATCCCTCGTGGTGCTGGTGGACCGCACCGGACGCCAGTCCGGCCTGGGCAGCTCCATCCGTGACCAGAGCCCGAGCGGCAACAACGGTTTACGGCTGCGTCTCGAAGGTGCGCCGTTCGACGCAATGATCACCTGGCTGGCAGGCCTGCAGATGCGGTTCGGTATCAGCGTTTCCGATGCGACCATCGATGCCGGCTCCGCCCCGGGACTGGTCAACGCAAGTATCACGCTTACGCATGGCGCCAGCGCCGCGCCGTGACGCCAGGCCTAGCAGCGAGCCCGGCGTCGCGAAGCGGCATCGTCGGCTCGCGCTCGTAGGCCTCCTCGCCCTCGTCGGTTTTGCCCTGGCGACATTGCCGGCCAGCCTGGCCGGGCGGCTCTTCCAGCGCGCCGGCCTGACCGTCACTGGTTTTTCCGGAACGATCTGGTCGGGCGTCGCGGGCGGCGTCGAATGGCAGGGTGCATCCCTGGGCGAGATTCGCTGGCGCTTTCTGCCACTGGCGCTGCTGCGCGCCCGGGCCGCAGCGGAAATCTCCATGAGTCGCCTCGACGGATCGGTCAGCGCCGAGGCTGCCTCATCCCTCGACGGAACGCTGGATCTCTCCGACGTCCACCTCGATCTTCCAGTCGAGTTTTTCGCCGAGATTCCGAGCGGGATGGCGCGCGGCTGGCACGGCAGGGTGAGCGGTGCGTTCACGCAACTCCGGCTCGTCTCCGGCTGGCCGGTCGCAGCGGCGGGTACGCTGCATCTGTCGAACGTCGTCATGCCCCAACTTGGCCCTGACCGAATCGGAAGCTTTGAAGTCGTCGTCCCCGACCCACGAGCGACCTCACAGGGATCGTCCGACATAAGGGCGCGCGTGACCGACACGAGCGGTACCGTTGCGGTCGATGCAGCATTGACGCTTTCTGACGGACGCAGCTTCCTGCTCGAGGGCACCGTGGCAGCTCGAGACGGGGCACCGTCGGAGCTGGTGCGATCACTCGAATATCTCGGCCCTGTCGATGCTACGGGCCGGCGCCAGTTCGGGGTGAGCGGTACGTTCTAGGTCCAGTCCCGCCACGCCGACAGCAGCGGGAAGTACAGTCCCAACCGGATCGGCTCCGGGCCGAGGTGCCGCACCAATGCGGCGTAGCGCTCGAGTTGCGGTGAGTACCGCTGCTGCTCGCGGTCGAGGAACTCCTCGAGTCCGGCGCCTTCGTGCGTGCTCGTCTTGTAGTCCACGATCCAGCGCGTCCCCTGCCCATCAACGAAAGTCCGGTCGATCACCACGGACACCACGTCCCCGTTCACCCGCCCCGTCAGGGCCAGTTCACCGTACGCCGAGGAATGATGTTGATCGAGCAGCCAGCGTCCACGTTCGTCTTGGAGCGTGCGCCCCACGGCGGTCGCCACGCGCTGGACGGCATCTGCGCGGCGGTCAGCGGGTACGCCGAGTTCCGCGAGTTCGTCGCGGTAGCGACGCTTGGCCGCGGATCCCTGTGCGTGAGCCGACGGGCCGGCGCCGCTGCCGACGATGCGCAGAAGCTCCCGGTGTACGACAGTTCCGACATGACGTGCCGTCTCCGACGCCCAGTCGAACTGGACCGGTGGCTCGGTGGTCGCACGCGGCCGGCTCGACGACTCGACGCGGGGCATCTTCAGCGCCGGCATCGACCACCCGAGCGGCAGGCGTCGTAGCAACGGGTCGCGTGCAATGACCGGAGGCGTCTCGCCGTCTATCTCTGCTGCGGCTGCGAGCCGTGCCTGAAACGCCGACTCGACTGCCGGCCACAGCATCCCGAGCGCCACCGTCGACGGGGGTGTCACGATCGTCGGCCCGCCGCCGTCTCCGTCCTTGAGTGCGCAACTGCCGAACAGGTGCAGCCGGTGCCTCGCACGCGTCGCCGCGACGTAAAGCAGCCGTCGCTTCTCCTGCAGCAGCTTCCCGCTTTCCAGGCCTTCGAGCCAGCGGTACAGCGGGTTCGGGTCGTCCCCGGTACCTGCAAGCGGTGCGACAACCAGGCCGCGGCCACCGGCTCCAGGCAATCGCGCCCACTGCAGCAGGCGCTTGTCGTCCGAGCGCGATCGCCGCTCGAGGCCGGGAACGATGACTGTGTCGAACTCGAGTCCCTTCGCCTTGTGCACGGTCAGCAGGTGCACCCGGATCGAAGCATCGGGGCGCGACGGCGCGTAGAGCTTTTCGAGCGCCTCGGCGAGCCTGCCGAGGTCCACGTATCCGCGGGCACGCTGTTCCAGTTGCGCGAGCTCGTCGAAGTACGCCTGCGCTTCGTCGAGCTCGCGCGCGGACCCCGCCGTGGCAGGGCCGCCCAGTGCGAGCCAGGCGCGCTCCACGGTGTCGCGGAGCCCGAATCGTCGCAGCTCGATCGGTGCAGCCTCCAGGATGGTCCAGGCCCTGCCGAGCCTTGCGCGCGCGTCCGATCCGAGCCGCCCTCGCCTTTCGTCGTCCCGCAGCAATTCTGGCAGCGTGGCGCCCGGGCGGTCCCCGCACAGCGCGTGAAGTTCGGCGAGAGTCAGCCCACACCAGGGCGCGCGCAGCACCGCAAGCCACGCCGGGCGATCCGCAGCGTGCGCAATGGCACGCGTCAGCGCGAGCAGGTCGAGCACGATGGGCCGCTCGCCCAACGGGTCGATGTCTGTCGCCTGGAATGCAACACCCCTGCGCACCAGTTCACCCACTATGTGCAGCAGGTGGCTTCGACCCTGCACCAGGATCGCGATGTCGGCATCGCCATCCTCCGCCAGCCGCTGCTCGACCACGTCGGCGACCGAGCAGGCCTCGAACAACCTGCTGCGACGGAACAGTGGATGCACCTGCACACTGCCGTCCGCGCCGGCCCCGATCGCCGCGACGCTGGCCGAGTGCGTCACCGCTCCGGTCACCTCGTCGTCCAGTGCCGGCAGCACCCGCGCGAAACAACCATTCACCCAGTCGACCAGCGGACCTGCCGAACGATAATTGACCGCCAGCGAAAGCGGTTCGAGCACGAGGTCGCCGAGGCCACGTTCGCGCACGTCGAGGAACAGGCCGACCTCGGCATTCCGGAACCGGTAAATGGACTGCATCGGGTCACCGACCAGGAACAAGGTGCGGCCGTCGTGCCGCTGCCAGCCGATGGTGAGTTTTCCGAGCAGGCTGACCTGGGCCTCCGATGTATCCTGGAATTCGTCGACCAGCAGGTGCTGCAGCGTCGCGTCGAGCGCAAGCGCGGTATCCGTGGGCGCATCGTCGCTGCCCAGCGACTGCTGCGCAGCCGCGGCGATGCGCGGATAGTCGGCCAGTCGCCTCTCGGAAAACACGACCTCGAGTTCCGCAGCCGCCAGTCGCAGCACCACCAGCTGCGCCTGCAGCACACGCCACTCGTCGGTCGAGTAGCGAGGCCCCGGCAGCCGGCGCACGGCGTCGAGTCGTGCAATCAGCTCCTCGAGCGGTGCCAGCGCCGAGGCCACGGACATCGCGCGCTGCTTGAGTGGCGCGCCGGCCTTTCCAGGCGGGAAGCCCACCCTGTAGTCGAAGCTCCTGCGTGGCGTACCGCTGGCGGTGAGCAGCAGGGCCGCGAGGCCGAGCCACTGTACTTTGTCCGCAAGCACGCCCTGCGGCGCGTTGTGCTGGCCCGCCCACTCTGCGATCGGCGACTCGCTGCCGGCCGCCACCAGCGTCGCTGCCGCGTCGCGCGCCACCGCCCCGGCGTCGGCAAGCAGGCCCGCGGGGAACTCGCGCGCGAGCGCTGCGAGATGCGCCTCGACCAGCTCGGCGCGTGCGCGTTCCAGGCTGGCCCGAAGATCCGCATTGGCGATCTCGTTACCGGTCACTTCCGGGAGGACCGGTCCCCAGGCATCGCGGCGCGCCAGCATCTCGATCACCAGCTCCACGAACTTCGGCACGCGGTTGTCGACGTGCGCGAGCAGGGTCGCGACCGCGCGCGAGTGCAGGTCGTCGCCTCCAGGCAGGTGTTCGAGCAGGCGTTCCGCGGCCTTGTGGTAGAGATCGCTCGCGTCGTCCTCCACCGCCAGGTCCGCACCGAGTCCGGACAATACGGGCAGCCTGCGTGCGAGCCCGAAATTGAGCGCGTCGATTGTCTGTATGCGCAGGCGCGCAGGGTTGCCAAGCAGGTCCCAGCCCAGCCGCGTGTCGACTGCGAGCGCCGTCCGTGCCAGATCCAGCGTGCGCGCGTGCGGCAGCCTGCCGCCGGCCGAGGCTGGATCCTTCGCCGCGCGCAGTGCCCGGAGGATGCGATCGCGCATCTCGGCGGCGGCCTTGCGCGTGAAGGTGATCGCCAGCACCGACTCCGGTGCCTTGACCGTCGCGAGCAGCGCGAGAAAACGCCGGATCAGCAGTTCGGTCTTGCCCGATCCCGCCGGCGCCTGGACGATGAAGCTGCGCGTGACGTCGAGCGCGCGCTCACGAGCCTGTTCGTCCGAGCGCCTCAGGTCAGTCATCGCCCGACTCCCGCGTCGCGACGCCGAGACGCGTTTCACCGATGCGACACAGCATGCCCAGTTCGCAGTAGCGGCACGCCCGCTCCGGGTCCGGCGCAAGACGCGCGTCGCCCGAGGTGTGTTCGCGCGCGATTGAGGCCAGGCGCCTGTGCCAGGCGGCGATGAGTTCTTCCCAGGACGAATGCTCATCCGGCCAGCCTCGGGACCCTTGTGCGAGCAGGCCGGGAAATGCTGCTGAGTCGCGCGCCACACCGCTGTACGCGGTATCCCCGGTGCGCACGCGTCCGAACGCTACGGCCGACACGCGCCCGGCACCGACGGCCTCGACATAGAGCGGTAACTGGGGGAGCCGCGGGCGCTCACCGAACCAGGCTCCCGCTTCCGCGTCGGCGCCTGTCTTGTAGTCGATGACCGCGAGGCTGCCGTCCTCGAGCCGGTCGATCCGGTCGATCCGCAATGCCAGTGAGAGCCCCCCGATGTTGACCGCGTGCTGCTTCTCCACCGACTCCACCTCGAACGGCGGTCGCGCCGCGTCGATCTCGAGCAGGTCAGCGACCCGGGCCAGCAGCCACTCGATCTCGATTTCCAGCAGCTGTCGCATGAAACCCTGCGCTGAGCGCAACGCGACAGCGGATTCAGCCTCCACCGCCGTCGCGATCGTCACTCGCAACTCGTCACGCGACAACGCACGCAGCGCCGCCTGTGTGCGCAATTCGAGCCACAGTCGCGCAAGCACCGTGTGGACCAGCTCACCCCGCTCCGAGGCGGCCACGCCGAGTTCCGGATCCTCGAGCGGGCGCGCGCCGAGCCTGAATTCGGCCTGCGCGCGGAACGGGCACGCCGACTGGACCTCCAGCAGCTTCGCGCCGCCACGCTGGGACTCCCCCGGCTCGACGGCTGGCATCGAACCGTCGACCTGCTCGTCGAGTGCCGGGCGTGCCGCGTGGATTGCAGCCGCCGCGGAGTCTGCCTTCCAGCAGTCTGGTGGATCGCCGCGAGGCACGCCTGCCAGCAACGCGCTCGGCAGCAACGGCGCCTCGGCATCGAACCTGGGCACGCTCATGATGACGTCGTCGGCGCTGCGGCCGAGGCGCTCGAACAACCGTCGCGACTCCATCGCGGCGATATCCGCCGTGGCACCAGGCATCTGCTGCGACTTCTGCCAGTCGCGCGGCAGGAACGGGTCGGGAAAAGCCGGTGCGGGCCAGCGCGTCGTGTCGAGTCCGCAGACCCACAGCGCGTCGAAGCTCATACCAGCGCAGGTCGCCGCATCGATCACGGTCAGGCCTGCCCGCAGCTCCTGGGGCTCGAACAGCACGCCGTCGGCAAGATCGCGCAGGAGTGCAGCGGCTTCGGCCGCTCGCATCGTCCCGACGCAGTCGTCATTTGCGCCAAAATCAGCGAGCAGGCGGTCACAGCGCTGGCGTGCCTGGTATTCGTCGCCGTCGAGCCCCTCGCCCGGCCAGTCAGTCGCCGCCAGCAACTGGAACCACAGCTGGGACCAGCGGCTGGGCAAGGCACGACGCGGCCATTGCCCCGCAAGTGCAAGGCCCGAGCGCAGCGCGCGCTCGAGCCCCGGGCAGTCCCTTTCGCCCGCCAGCCGCGCGAGCGCAACGAGCCCCGGCTGCGGTCCTTCGTAGCGCCGCATGTGGGCATCGAGCCTCGCCCGTGCGTCGGCTTCGCCGCTGCCAGCAAGAAATGGATTCAACAGCAGTCGACTCGCGATCGCGGGATCCACGACCCCGCAGGAAGCGTCGATGTAGTCGAGTGCTGCCGCGACCACCGGTTGCGCCGAGAGGGCCCGTGCCGCAGCGAGTTCGAAGCCACGAGACTCCGGCGCTGGCCCGAGTGCCAGCGTTGCAGAGGGGACGAGGACGCGCTCGACGCGCCTCCTCGCCTCGTCTCGACGGGCCGTAAGGTCCGGCACGACGATCGCAATCCGCGCCTGCGGATCGCGGTCCAGGCGGGCAGCCGCCCAGCGTGCTGCGACGTCGAGTTCCCCCTCGCGATCCTGGCACTCGACCCAGGACACCGATCCACGCCGCGAATCCGGCGGCCGCTGCGTGACCGCACAGCCTGACTGCCTGAGGCGATCGAGCAGCGAGCGCTGCGCTGGCGTCAGTTCATCGAAGCCCGCGAGTTCGAGCTGCGCTGCCGGTGCAACCGCGCCCAGGGTGACCGTCGCCAGTGACTCGTCCACCCAGTCGTTCTCGCGCAGCCAATCGGCGAATTCCCGCGCCCAGCGCGCGAACGCAAGCGACTCCGGGCGGTCTTCGGTGCCGAGTGCGAGCTGCGGGATCTCCCATGCGTGCATGCGACGCCAGGACTGGTGGGCCATCCAACCGAGCCGGCCCGGCGAGACGAGGCTCGAACCCGCGGGATCGCGCAGCACGGCGCGCTCCCAGACCAGTCGGGCCGCGCCATCGGGCAGCCACCGGCCGGACAGCCGCCCGGCCCGCCGCTCGTCCTCGAACATCCTTTGTATGAGGTCGGGCCACGTGAGGACATCCGGCGTTCGCCATACCGCGAGGCCCTGCCGCTGGCAGTCCTCATCGAAACGCAGTCGGAGCCAGTGGGCAAGACGCCGCGTCGGCGTGACGGTAGTCACTCCAGGTCGCAGGCTTTCTGTGTCCACTAGTATTTATATAACAATAACTTATGAGAGTTTATTAATTGTCTTTCAACCATTACCGGCCGCATCCAACACCCTCAGTGCAGGATTGGGGCGAGTCGCAGGGGACTCTCCAACCGCATAGCTCTGGAGCAGTTCTTCCATGCGCCCGAAGACGTCCGCGATCATCCGCGGCTCCGGCAGGTTGGTGACCCGGAAGTGGTTGGTGTACGGGACGTTGAAGCTCGATCCCGGGGCCACCAGCACGTGCTTGTGCTCGAGGAGGTCCAGTGCGAACTGCTGGTCGTCGAATCCAGGCAGGCCCTCGGTTCGAACTCCGACAAACGCGTACATCGCTCCGTTCGGCGGCGCCAGGTACATGAAGCGGCTTCGTGCGACCGCGTCGACGATTGCCTTGCGCGATTCGTACAGGCGGCCGCCTGGTGTCACCAGTTCGCGGATGCTCTGGTACCCGCCGAGCGCCGTCTGCACCGCCCACTGACCCGGGACATTGCTGCACAGTCGCAGCGAGGACAGCAGTTCCAGCGCAGAGAGATACTCGCGCGAATGCTCCAAATCACCTGAAAAAACCGCCCATCCGACCCTGTAACCGCATGCGCGATACACCTTGGAGAGACCACACAGCGTCCCGCACAGCGTCTGGTGCACCAGGGTCGCCATCGGGACGAACTCGGCATCGTCGTAGGTCATCTGGTCGTAGATCTCGTCGGCCAGCACAACCAGGTGATGCTTCTCCGCGATTCGCGCGATGGCCTCGAGTACTGCGCGCGGATATACGGCGCCGGTCGGGTTGTTGGGATTGATCACGACGATGGCGCGGGTGCGCTTGGTGATCAGCGATTCGATCTCGGCGGGATCAGGCACGAAGCCCTGCTCCGGCCGGCACGGGTAGTGAACCGCGCGACCCCGGTTAAGGTTCACGGCCGCCGTCCACAGCGGGTAGTCCGGACTCGGGACCAGGACTTCCTCGTCCGCCGCGAGCAGCGCGCGCAGGGTCAGGTCGATCAACTCGCTGACACCGTTGCCGATGAACACGTCGTCGGCGGTGACGCCACGCACGCCCCGTTCCTGCTGCTGCATCACCACGGCTTCGCGCGCCGGGAAGATGCCCTTCTGGTGGCAGTAGCCCTCCGCCGAGCGCAGGTTCTCGATCATCGCGAGCCGCATCGTCTCCGGCGTCCTGAACCCGAAGGCACCGGGGTTGCCGATGTTGAGCGATACGATGTCGTGGCCGAGACGTTCCATTTCATGGGCGCGCCTCGCCAGTCGGCCACGAATCTCGTAGCGCACGTTGGCGAGCCCGGGGCTCGGGCGGATGGTGCGGATCGGCATGGCCAAACCTTGCTGGTTGCGGTGCGTCAATTATGGCCCGGCAGCCGCAGGCTGCACAGGACCGGCTTCACGCGATGATCCCCAGCTTCCTCAGGCTGGCCAGTCGCGCCGCGCCGAGGCCCAGTCGTTCGGCAAGGACGGCATCCGTGTCGGCCCCCAGCGGCGGCGGAGCGCGGTCGTACTCGACCGGCGTGCGCCCGAACACCACCGGATTGCGCACGCCGGGCGCGGAACCAGCGGTCGGATGCGGCAGGTCGATCCGCAGGCCGCGGTGTTTCACCTGGGGCTCGGCAAACACCTGCTCGAGATCGTTGATCGGCCCGCAGGGCACCTGCGCCGCCTTCAACACTGCGAGCCATTCGGCGCTGGTGCGCCCTCGCATCAGTCGCTCGAGTAGCGGGACCAGGGCTGCACGGTTCGCCACACGGGCGGCGTTGGTCGCATAGGCCGCGTCCGTGGCGAGCGACGGCTGCCCTGCTGCTGCACAGAACCGGCCGAACTGCGCATCATTCCCAACGGCCAGCATGACGTGCCCATCGGCCGTGGCAAACGCCTGGTAAGGCACGATGTTCGGATGCGCAGTGCCGCGGCGCACTGGCGGCGTGCCGCCGACCAGGTAGTTCAGGTTCTGGTTCGCGAGCCATGCCACCTGCGTATCGAGCAGCGACAGGTCGATGTACTGCCCCTTGCCGGACGCATGCCGCTCGTGCAGCGCTGCGAGGATGCCGCTCGCCGCGTACATCCCGCACATCAGGTCGGCCACTGCGACACCGACCTTCTGAGGGCCTGCACCCGGCTGGCCGTCGGGCACGCCGGTGATGCTCATCAGCCCGCCCATGCCCTGGATCATCGCGTCGTAGCCTGGCTCCGCCGCATCGGGACCGTCCTGCCCGAATGCGGATATGGACAGGTATATGAGACCCGGGTTCGACGGCCGCAGGTCCGCGTAGGCGAGCCCGTACCGGGCCAGGCCGCCCACCTTGAAATTCTCGACCAGCACGTCGGCCTGCGCTGCCAGCCCGTGAATCAGCTCCTGGCCTTCGGGCCGGGCGAGGTCGATCGCGACCGACCTCTTGCCTCTATTCGTGGAAAGGTAGTACGCGGATTCAGCCGTGGCGTGGCCCTCGGCGTCGCGCAGGTACGGCGGTCCCCACGCCCGGGTATCGTCCCCGCCTCGCGGGTGCTCGACCTTGATGACCTCGGCGCCGAAGTCAGCAAGCAGCTGAGTGGCCCAGGGCCCTGCCAGGATGCGACTCAGGTCAAGTACGAGGATTCCGGCCAGCGGCCCCGCCATTCAGAGGCCCAGGAACACGATGCCCAGGCCGCATGCGCACAGCGCCGCGCCGGCGAGCGCATGCGAATAGCGCTCGGCCGATTCCAGCGGCAGCCGCTGGATACCCTTCAGGGCCAGCCAGACCACCGTGAGCATCGTCGCGACGGTCACCGCACCGAAGGCAAGCACCACGACCGCGAGCCCCCAGGCGCTGTGCTGCGAGGCCGGGTACATGATGAGCGGAATCAGTGGCTCGCAGGGTCCGAGCACGAAGATCACGAACAGTGCCCAGGGCGTGATGCTTTTCACCCTCGCCGGATCGACGTGCGGGTGCAGGTGCCTGCCTTCGTGCCCATGTTGATGGCGATGCAGCGTGCCGTCTTCGTGCACGTGCTCGTGCGTGTGCGGTCGTGAACGCCATGCTTTCTTCAGGCCCCACACCATGTATGCCAGCCCGAATCCAGCGAGCAGCCATGCGGCCACGTCGCCACGGATGCCTTCGAGCCACTGCAGGTGGGATAGGGACACGCCCACGCCGATGCCGACGAGCCCGATGACGACCGAGCCCAGCACGTGTCCGATCCCGCAGAGCGCGGTTATCCAAAGGGTCCTGCGCTGCGTCCAGCCGCGCGCGGCCGACATGGCGACAAACGGCAGGTAGTGGTCGGGTCCCAGCAGCGTGTGGATGAAGCCGATGGACGCGGCCGTCAGGAACAGCAGTCCGATATCGATGTTCATACTTGCCCGCAACCCGAGTCAGTACAGGTCCGGGGAGCTAATCACACGCCCTGCGGCCCAACAAGGCGGACAAAGACCTAGTCTCATTCAGGTATCCGCGGACAGCTCCGCCCAGCGGTGGCAGGCGACCTCGGTACCATTGCCCGCGGGCTCCAGCGACGGTTGCCGGTGCCAGCACGTATCTACCGCGTGCCGACAGCGCGGTGCGAATGCGCAACCCGCCGGCGGGACTGCTGACGGCGCGACCTCCCCGGTGGGTTCGCCCAGCGGCAAGCGCCTGGCCAGCCGGGGATCCGGCTCCGGGACAGCGGCCAGCAGCGCACGCGTGTACGGGTGGCGCGGCATCGCGAACAGCGCGGTACGCGGCGCTCGCTCGACCACTCGCCCGAGGTAGAGCACCACGACCTCGTCGCACAGGTGTCGCACGACGGCGAGGTTGTGGCTGATGAACATCAGTCCGATGCCTTGTCGTTGCCGCAGGCCCGCGAGCAGGTTGACGATCTGCGCCTGGACCGACACGTCGAGCGCACTCACTGCTTCGTCGCAGATCAGGAGCTTCGGATGCGCGACCGTGGCCCTGGCGATTGCCACCCGCTGGCACTGGCCACCGGAGAGCTCGTGCGGGTAGCGTGACGCGAGCCCGTGGTCGAGACCGACCGATTCGAAGGCTGCCACGAGCCGCGCCTGCACCGCCGGGCCATCGGACACGCCCTCGAGGGCCTCGAGTGCCTCCGCTACGCTGGCGCCGGCAGTCATGCGCGGATCCAGGCTGCCGAATGGATCCTGGAACACGACCTGCAGCTCGCGACGCATCTGTCGCATCCGCTCCCGGGCCGAGGTGTCGACAGTCCACCCGCGCCACCGCACGGCGCCGGCACTCGGTGCAACCAGGCCCAGCACGACCCGGGCGAGCGTGGACTTCCCGCAGCCCGACTCGCCGACGATCCCGAGCGAGCAGCCTTCCGAGAGTTCGATGTTGACACCGCACAACGCACGCACCGGCTCGCGCCGCGATTGCAGCAGGCCCCTGCCCGCGTATTCGACTGAAAGCCCCTCTACCTCGAGCAGCGGCTCGCTCATGCCGCCCACCCGCCGGGCAGCGCCGCGTGGCAGGCCACGGCCCGGCCGCTGCTCCACTGCAGTCCGGGTTCGGACTCCCGGCAGCGATCGCGAGCGAATGCACAGCGCGGTGCAAACCGGCAGCCATGCAGCAGGTCACGGGGCCCCGGTGGCTGTCCCTCGATATGTGGCAGGTTGTCGCCCGGTCGCGTGCCGAGTCGAGGAACAGACTCGATCAAGGCAGCGGTGTACGGGTGGGCGGGCGTCGAAAACAGATCAATGGTGGATGCAAGCTCGACGATCGCGCCGGCGTACATCACCGCGACACGATCGGCCAGTCCCGCCACCACGCCGAGATCGTGGGTGATCAGCACGATGCTCAGGCCCTGCCCACGCAATCGCGCCAATACGTCCAGTACCTGTGCCTGGACCGTCACGTCGAGTGCCGTGGTCGGTTCATCGGCGACCAGCAGCGCGGGGCCGGGCATCAGCGCCATCGCGATCGCGACCCGCTGCCGCTGCCCGCCCGACAATTCGTGCGGGTACTGGCCGTAGCGCCGCTCCGGGTCGGCGATGCCAACCGAGCGCATGAGTTCCAGCGCGCGGGCGCGTGCCTCCGGTTGGCGCATGCTGCCACGGTCCAGCACGAACTCGGTCAGTTGTTCGCCGACTCGCATGTGCGGCGTGAGTGCGTTCATCGGATCCTGCGACACCATGCCGGCCAGCGCCCCGCGCACGGCTGCGAGATTGCCCTCGCCCGCGCCGATGAGTTCCCGGCCCTGCATCCGGGCCGAGCCCAGCGCACGGCCATTGGCCGCGAGCAGGCCGAGACAGGCGAGGAACAGCTGGCTCTTCCCCGATCCCGACTCTCCGACTACGGCCACGCACTCACCACCGTGCACGTCGAGGGACACGCCGCGCACTGCCTGTACGGGCCCCTGCTCCGTTTCAAAAACGACCTGTACCTGGTCGAGCGAGAGCAGCGTGGATCCGGTCACTTCAGCGCTGCCTCGGGTCCAGCGCGTCGCGCAGCCCGTCGCCAAAGAAGTTGAGACACAGCAGGATCAGTGCCAGCACCGCCGACGGGCCGAGCAGAAGCCACGGCGAGGACTCCATTTCCAGCGCACCCTCCGCGACCAGGCGGCCGAGGCTGGTGAGAGGCTCCTGGACGCCGAGCCCGAGGAAGCTCAGGAAGCTCTCGAAGAGGATTACCTGGGGCACGGTCAGCGTGGCATAGACGACGACCGTGCCGACGACGTTCGGCACGATGTGGCGCACGATGATCCTGTGGGCAGGCAGCCCGAGCGTGATCGCCGCGTCGACGAAGGCCTGCTGCCTGAGCGCGAGCGACTGCCCCCGGACGATGCGCGCCATCGTCAGCCATCCTACCGCGCCGATCGCGAGGAAAATCAGCAGCAGGCTCCGTCCGAACACCACCGTCAGGATGATCACGAAGAACATGTAGGGCAGCGCGTAGAGCACGTCCACCACCCGCATCATCCAGTCATCCACGCGCCCGCCGAGGTATCCCGCCGTCGCGCCCCAGGCCACGCCTATCACGAGACTGACCGCGGTCGCGAGCAGCGCCACCAGCAGCGACACCTGGGTGCCCGCGCAGAGGCGCGCGAACAAGTCCCGGCCGTTGCCATCGGTTCCGAGCCAGTGCCCGTTTGCCAGCGACGGAGGTGAGGCGAGTGGAGTCAGCGACCAGTCGACGTGGTCGATTGAGTAGGAACCTATGGCCGGGCCCACCAGCGACAGCACGACCAGCAATGCGAGCACCGCCAGCGCGCCGACCGCCGCGCGGTTCCTGGCCAGCCGCCGCCATGCTCCGGCGTAAATTCCCCGGCGCGATTCAGTCATGGCGGATGCGTGGATCGAGCCAGCCGTAGGCAAGGTCCACCAGCAGGTTGAGCACCAGGATCAGCGCCGCGTAGAAGACCACCATGCCCATCACCAGCGTGTAGTCGCGGTTGACGGCGCCCTGCACGAAGTACCTGCCGACCCCGGGCAGTCCAAAGACCTGCTCAACGACCAGCGAACCGGTGAGCAGCGCGGCCGCCGCAGGCCCGAGGAAACTCAGCACCGGCAGCAGCGTCGGCTTGAGCGCGTGGCGCCTCAGGATGGCCGGGCTGCCGATGCCCTTGGCGCGGGCCGTGCGGATGAACGGCGACTGGAGCACCTCGAGCAGGCTGCCTCGCGTCAATCGCGCGACGTAGGCGACGAATGGCAGCGCGAGTGTCAGCACCGGCAGAATCATGTACCTCGGGTTTCCGGGCTCCCAGCCGCCGGCCGGCAACCAGCCGAGTTCCACGCCAAACACCAGGGCGAGCAACGGCGCTACCACGAAATTGGGCACGGCGATGCCGATCAGCGCGACCGCCATCACCGTGTGATCCACCCAGCGGTTGTGGCCGCGTGCTGCCAGCAGCCCGAGCGGAATACCGAGCAGCAGTGCAAGCAGCAGCGCTGACGAGCCTATGGCCAGCGTCACCGGCATCCCGCTGCCGATGATTTCAGCCACGCCGTAGTCCTTCATGCGGAATGAGGGTCCAAGGTCGCCGTGCAGCAGGCCCGCGAGGTAACGACCGTACTGGACGAGCACCGGCTGGTCGAGCCCGTAGGCTGCCTGCAGGTTAGCCTCGATTTCCGGGGGGACGGTCTGCTCTTCGTCGAACGGCCCGCCCGGCGCCAGGCGCATCAGGAAGAAAGCCGCGGTCACGATCACGAACAGCGTCGGCGCGATGCCGAGCACGCGTCGCAGCGCGTAGCGCGCGTACATCAGTCCGTGCCCCGGCCGACCAGACCCAGGAAATCAGCCTCGTCCGCGATGCGCACGCCGAGCTCGGTCGCCTTGCTCAGCTTGGATCCGGGCTCCGCGCCTGCCACCAGCAGCGTGGTCTTGCGCGAAACGGAGTTGGTCACGGTTGCCCCCGCTGCCCGGGCGGCCGCGCGCGCCTGGTCGCGGCTCATCGAGCCAAGCGTCCCGGTGATCACGACCACCTCGCCTGCAAGCGGACCATCGTCGCTGCGGGCGACCGGTTCTGCTTCGGGCCAGGTGACGCCTGCGTCGCGGAGTGCGCCGATAACCTTGCGATTGTGCTGCTCGTTGAAGAAATCCTGCAGGTGCAGCGCCACCACCGGACCCACGTCCGGAACCTGCTGGATCTCCTCGGTAGTCGCGGCTTCGATTGCCTCGAGGTTGCCGAAGTGGCCGGCGAGAGCCAGCGCCGTCGCCTCGCCGACGTCGCGTATGCCGAGCGCATGGAGGAATCGTGGCAGCGTGGTCGTCCGGCTGCGGGTCAGCGCGTCGACGAGCCTGGCAGCCGACTTCTCGCCCATGCGCTCCAGCGCGGCGAGCTCGTCGGCCTGGAGCGTGTACAGGTCGGCGGGCGTCTGGACCCGTCCCGACTCCACCAGTTGCTCGACGATCTTCTCGCCGAGGCCCTCGATGTCCATTGCGCGGCGCGACGCGAAATGCAGCAGCGCCTCGCGTCGTTGCGCGCTGCAGACCAGCCCGCCGCTGCATCGGGCAACCGCCTCGCCTTCCGCGCGGGTCACGTGCGAGCCGCAAACCGGGCAGCGCTCCGGCAGCTTGACGCGACGCGTACCGGCCGGGCGACTGTCGGCAATGACCCTGACCACTTCAGGAATCACGTCGCCGGCCCTGCGCACGACGACGGTGTCGCCGATGCGCACGTCCTTGCGTTCGAGTTCATCCATGTTGTGGAGCGTGACGTTGCTGACCGTGACCCCACCGACGAATACCGGCTCGAGGCGGGCGACTGGCGTGAGCGCGCCGGTGCGTCCGACCTGGAAGTCGATGCCGCGCACGGTCGTGGTCTCTTCCTGCGCCGGGAACTTGTGCGCGATCGCCCAGCGCGGTGCGCGGGCGACGAAGCCCAGTTCCCTCTGCCAGTCCTGTCGGTCCACCTTGTAGACGACACCGTCGATGTCGTAGCCGAGCGTATCGCGCAGCCCGGCCATGCGCGCGTAGTACGCGAGGCAGCCCTCCAGGCCCGCCACGGTCTCGGCTTCCGGGCAGGTGCGCAACCCGAAGCCGCGCAGCGCATTGCGGACCTCGCCCTGGTGTGCAGGCGGGATCCAACCCTCGGTCGCGCCGACACCATAGAAGAAGACGTCCAGTGCCCGGCTCGCGGTGACCCGAGGGTCAAGCTGGCGCAGGCTGCCGGCGGCCGCGTTGCGTGGATTGGCGAAGGTCTTCTCGCCCGCTTCGGTCGCACGCTGGTTCAACCGGTCGAACGACTGCCGGGTCATGAACACTTCGCCACGCGCCTCGAACACCTCCGGCGCATCCCCAAGCAGTCGCAACGGCAGCGACGCGATGGTCCTGACATTCGCCGTGACATCCTCGCCCGAGGAACCGTCGCCGCGAGTCGCCGCCTGCACCAGGCGGCCTTGCTCGTACCTCACGCTGATGGCGAGGCCGTCGATCTTGGGCTCGGCGGAGTACTCGACGGCTTCGACGTCGAGGCGCTCGCGTACGCGTCGGTCGAATTCCAGCAGGTCCTGCTCGCTGAACGCATTGTCCAGCGACAGCATCGGCAGCGAGTGGCGTACCGTCGAGAAGCCCCTCGATGGCTGGCCGCCAACACGTTGCGTCGGTGAATCCGGAGTGACCAGGCCGGGGTGCGCCGCCTCGAGGTCGCGCAGCTCGCGCATCAATGCATCGTAGCGCGCGTCCGGGACTTCCGGGTCGTCGAGGACGTAGTAGCGATGGTCGTGATGCTCGACCTGCCGGCGCAGCCCGGCGATTCTTTTCGCGGCGTCGCGGTCGGACATCGAGCGCCTTCAGCGCCGGTCGGGATCCGCCCGGCCGCGGTCGAAGGCGAGCATGTCCTCGCGCAGTCGCACGACGCGTTGCGCGGTCAACGGAACGCCCCTCTCGTCCTGCATGTGTCCGCCGAGCCTTGCCGCAAGCGAGCGCGCCGTCGCAAACAGCTGCTCGAAGGCCTGCTGCGCGGTCAGCGGTCCTGGCAGCACCGCGAACAGCGCCACACCGGAATACGCGGCACCGGCCATGGTCGCGGGGTCGAAGGTGCCGGGCTCACGCAGGCTTGCGAGACTGATCAACGGTCGCCCGGACGCATCCATGCGGTGAAAGATCTCGTAACGCCCGAACTCGAAATGCTCCGCGAGCAGCGCCTCCTGCAGCAGCGAACCCTCGAATCGCGATGGCAGCGGCGCCACGACCCGCAGCGCGACGATCCGCTGCGTCCGGGCCTCCACCGCGGTCTGCGAGTCCGGGTCGTGCGCGGGTTCGGTCGCCGGCGTATCTGCTCTCATTGCCGGGCGCTCAGGCGCCGCTGCCCGCTGCTGCCCCATGGTCGGCTCACGCCGGCCGGTACGCACGCCGTCGCCGTCCACCTCGACCAGCGGAACGACATCGTGCACCCGGGGTGCACGCTCATCGCTGCGGATCCGTGGCTCGAGCCGTCCCGCAGTCCTGTCGATGCCTGCGTCAGTGTCGGTGCCTACCTCGACGTCCGCGTCGGTGTCTGCATCCATCTCCGAATCTTCAGCCTGCGCGACCAGGCGGCCCCTGGGCTCGCTTGCCGTCGCCCGGCCCGGCTCGCTTGCCGCCGACCGTGACCTGGCCCGGATGCCCCACAGGTACATGCCCGCAATCAAGGCGAGTCCGGCCGCAAGAAGTATCCAGCGCAGTTCCGTCATCGTTTACCGTCAGATCGCAGCCAACCGCACGGCTTCCTCGACATCCACCGCGACCAGCCTCGACACCCCGGGCTCGTTCATGGTCACGCCGAGCAGCTGGTTTGCGAGTTCCATCGTCGCCTTGTTGTGGGTCACGAACACGAACTGTACCCGGCCCGACATTTCCTTGACGATGTCGCAGAAGCGGCCGACGTTGTTCTCATCGAGCGGCGCATCCACCTCGTCGAGCAGGCAGAACGGAGCCGGGTTCAGTTCGAAGATCGAGAATACCAGCGCCACGGCAGTAAGCGCCTTCTCGCCGCCGGAAAGCTGGCTGATGGAGCTGTTCCGCTTTCCCGGTGGGCGAGCCATGATCGCCACACCGGCCTCCAGCACGTCGTCACCCACCAGTTCGAGGTAAGCGTGGCCGCCGCCGAAGAGCCGCGGAAACTTGTCCTTGAGCCCGGTATTGACCCGGTCGAACGTATCCTGGAAGCGGCTGCGGGTCTCACGATCGATCTTCTTCATCGCGTCCTCGAGCGTCGCGAGCGCGTCGTTCAGGTCCGCGAACTGGCGATCGAGGTATTCCTTGCGTTCGGACTGTTCACGGAACTCGTCGATGGCGGCCAGGTTTACCTGGCCCAGGCGTTCGATCTTCCCCGAAGCCTCTGCCAGCCGCTGCTCCCAGCCGACGACGTCAGCCTCGGCGGTCAGCGCCGCGGAGACTTCCGCGAGGTCAAGGCGCGTGGCCGTGAACTGCTCGAGCAGCGTCTCGCGACGGACACGCAGCTCCTGCACCGAGAACTTCACGTTCTCGAGCAGTTCGCGAGCCTCCTGGACGGCCGACTCGGCTGCGACGCGGCGCTCGTCGAGTTCACGCAGGCCCGCGTCCACCGCATCCATCACGCGCCTGGCCCCTGCAAGCTCTTCCTCGACGGCAACCCGGCGTGACAGGGCCGCCTCGAGCGACTGCCGCAGTTCTTCCTCGCCGCTCTCGCTGGTCGCCAGCTGGTTTTCGAGGTCGGTCCTGCGCAGTGCGAACTGGGCGAGCTGGCCCTCGAGCCGCGCAATACCGGCCAGCAGCGACTCGCGGCTCGCGCGACGGGACTCGACACGGATTGCCACCTCGCG
The DNA here is from genome assembly GCA_963793005.1 of uncultured Gammaproteobacteria bacterium. Lineage (GTDB taxonomy): Bacteria > Pseudomonadota > Gammaproteobacteria > Steroidobacterales > Steroidobacteraceae > RPQJ01. The sequence goes on along the minus strand of CAWBYP010000002.1, from coordinate 272,980 downwards.
CGCAGCATTGCGATCTTCCTCGGCCTGCCGCCGGGAGTCTGCAAGCGTCCCGCGCAGCGTGTCACGCCCGGCTTCGAGGGACTTGCGGCGCTCTTCGAGCGAGGCCATCGCATCGACGGCTTCGCCGAGCCGCGCGCGCGCGGAGCGGTTGCCTGCGGTCGCGGACTCGAGCGCGCCCTCGAGTTCGGCGAGCTCGCCGGCGAGCTGCTGCATCCTCGCGCTGCGCTGCTCCGCCCTGGCGCGCAGACCATCGAGCTGCGAGCGCAGGCCGAGGTGATCGGCGCCCGCCTGCGCCAGCTGCGCCTGTTCTGCGGCGAGCCGGTCTTCAGTGCTGCGGATCCCCGTGCGCAGTGCGTCCAGCTCGCCCTCGAGTTCGCGATGGCGGGTCTCGAGTCGCTGGAGTTCGGTGCGCCGTCGGCGCAGTTCCTGCTCGCGCTCGATGACGCCCTCGTGAACGTCCCGATCACGGCTCACGCGCAGCCAATCCGGTCCCATCCATATTCCGTCACGCGTGATCACGGACTGCCCGGCGCGCAGGCCGGCACGCGCGGCAAGCGCCGCCGCAAGCGTGTCAGCAGCCTGGATGCCCTCGAACAAAGCATCCAGCCCCGCAGGCCCCTGCACGCGCGAGCGCAGCGCACCCGCCGACGCGCCAGTCCCCGCAGTGCCCTGGCCGGCGGCGAAGAATGTCACGGTCCCGGACGACAGGCTCTCGAGCATGCCGGCCACGTCGTCGATCGAATCAACGCACACCGCTTCGAGGTAGGAACCCAGGACCGTCTCGACCGCGCGCTCCCAGCCGTGGTCTACCGAGAGCTGCTGTGCAAGTCGCTCATTCCCGCCGAGGCCCCGCGATGCAAGCCAGTCGACCACCATGCCCTGGCCCTGGCCCAGCGCGGCGCGTTGCAGCGCATCGAGCGAAACGACGTGACCCTCGACCTCCTGGGAATTGCGGCGCGCGACCTGCGATGCCTCCGCGACTTCCCGTTCGCGCGCCCGTTCGCTCTGCAGCTTCTCGGCAAGCGTTGAAATGCCGCTGCGGGCCGCATCGAGCTCCCTGCGCGCATCGGCCTCGGCACGCTCGAGTTCATCAATCTTCGCCGCAATGTCGGCCGCCGACAGCGCGGCGTGCTCCTGGGAGACGCGAGTTCGCTGCTCGGCGAGCCGATGCAGCTGGATATCCATCTGTCCGAGCCGTGCCCGCTCTGCCTCCGCGCTGGACGACGTTTCACGCAGCGACTCGTTGAACGCTTCCCACTGTTCCTGCCACGCCTGCATCTGCAACTCGCAGTCTGCAAGCCTGGTTGCCGCGCGCTCTTCGGCTGCGCGTGCCTGCTCGAGCCCGGGGCCGAGTTCCGCAAGGAGGACCTCGAGTTCCGCGGCCTGCCCGGCATCGCGCTTCAGGTGTGTGCTGGCCTCCTCGAGTCCCTGCACCGCCTGCGCCAGCTCCTGCCGCTGCCGGGCGCGCATCTCCCGCGCGTGCCCTATGGCCTGCTCGCCGCGCGAGATCTCGGCGCCGACCTGGTAGTAGCGCCCCTGCACCTCGCCGAGCACCTCGCCCTGCTCGTCGTGCTCGCGCCGGGTTCGCTCGATGGCAGCTTCGACCGAGCGTTGCTCTGCGAGCGCCGCCTGCAGCGCAAGCTCACGCTCGCCCATGATCACCTGGCGTGCACCTGCCTCGGTCTCGATCTCGCGCAGCCTGAGCGCGAGCAGTTCGGCCTGCAGCTGGCGTTCTTCCTGCTTCAGCGCCTGGTAACGACGCGCGGTCGCCGCCTGCCGCTGCAGGTGACGCAACTGCTTCTCGACCTCGTCGCGCAGGTCGGAAAGACGCGCCAGGTTCTCGCGCGTATGCCCGATGCGGTTCTCGGTCTCGCGGCGGCGCTCCTTGTAGCGGGAAATGCCGGCGGCTTCCTCGAGGAACGCACGCATGTCTTCGGCCTTTGCCTCGATGACCCGCGAAATCATGTTCTGCTCGATGATCGCGTAGCTGCGCGAGCCGAGCCCGGTGCCGAGGAAGAGCTGCGTGATGTCCTTGCGCCGGCAGCGCGCGCCATTCAGGAAATACGTAGAGGTGCCGTCGCGCGACACGAGCCGGCGCAGCGACACTTCGGCGTAGCCGGCGTACTCACCGCCGAGCTTGCCGTCAGAATTGTCGAACACCAGCTCAACGGATGCATTGCCGACCGGCTTACGCGAGGCCGACCCGTTGAATATCACGTCGGCCATCGAATCACCGCGCAGGTGCTTGGCCGATATTTCGCCCATCACCCAGCGCACGGCGTCGATGATGTTCGATTTGCCGCAACCGTTGGGGCCGACCACGCCGACCAGGCTGCTCGGAAAACTGATCGAGGTCGGGTCCACGAAAGACTTGAATCCGGCCAGCTTGATCTTGGTCAGGCGCATCGATCACCAGGGGTCAGGGAGTCCCGTCCGCGAGACTCTTGAATGGACAGGAAGTGTAAAAGAAAGTGACCCGGCCCACAGCACCGGAGAGCTGGTGCGGGCTGCAATCCCCTCGTGGGACCGGCCCGCTGGACCACAGGCTCGCGGTCTGTATAATCCCGCGTCCTTCGCAGAGTCCCTGGAGCCCATCGATGCCCGCCAAGAAGCCGTCTGCCAAGCCGACAAAGGCCAAGAAGACTGTTTCCGCCAGGCCCGTCGCCAAGGCAGCTACGAAAGCGCGCGTCAAACCCGCACCAGTAGCCAAGGCCAGGACCAAGGCAAAGGCCGGAACGAAGGCCAAGGCGGCTGCGAAGCCAGCCCCCAAGCCGGCGCCAAAGGCCCGTGCCAAGGCCGCCGCACCGAAAGCAAAGGCCGCCGCGCCGAAAGCCAAGGCTGCCCCGAAAGCAGCGGCAGGAACCGCCGCAAAGCCTCGTCCGCAGGCTGCTGCAGCGAAGCCGGTGGTGAGCACCGTCCCGCCGGTGCTGAGCGCAAGCCTGCTGTCCGGCCCGCGAAACGTCGAACCCTACGTTCCTCGCAAGGGCGAGGAGTACATGAGCAAGGAGCAGCTCGACCACTTCCGCACCATCCTCTCCAGCTGGAAGCAGGACCTGATGCAGGAAGTCGACCGCACGATGCTGCACATGAAGGACGAGGCGGCCAATTTCCCGGACCCGAACGACCGCGCGACGCAGGAATCCGAATTCAGCCTCGAACTTCGCACCCGCGACCGCGAGCGCAAGCTGATCCGCAAGATCGACGAGGCGCTGAAGCGAATCGAGGACGGCAGCTACGGCTTCTGCCTCGAGACCGGCGAGCCGATTGGCGTGAAGCGCCTCGAGGCGCGCCCGGTGGCCACGCTCAGCGTCGAGGCCCAGGAACGCCGTGAACGGCGCGAAAAGCAGTTCGGCGACCGCGACGACTGGTACCGTTGAGGCCCCGTCGCCCTATCGCGGGCGATTTGCGCCTTCTCCCACCGGGACGCTTCATTTCGGCTCGCTGGTGGCAGCCGTTGCGAGTTTTCTCGACGCAAGGGCTGCTGGCGGCCAGTGGCTGGTCCGGATCGAGGATCTCGATCCTCCCCGCGAACGCCCCGGGGCTGCGGATGACATCCTCTTCGCGCTCGATCGGCTTGGCCTGGGCTGGGACGGACCGGTGCTGCGCCAGGGCACCCGCTCCGACGCATATTCCGCGGCACTGGAGCGGCTGCGGGGCGACGGTCGAATCCGCGACTGCTGCTGTGCCCGCGCAGCGCTTGCCGCGCTGCCCCAGAACGTGCGGCGGGTGGCCGGCGACGACCTGTACCACCCTCCCGACTGCTTGCCTGAGCCGGCCGGCGGCAGCCTGCGCCATGCGCTTCGGTTCCGGGTACCCGACCACGACGTCGCGTTTCGAGACCGAGTCCAGGGCACGGTGCAGGCCAATGTTGCGGCAACGGTCGGCGATTTCGTGCTTCGTCGCAAGGACGGCCTCTACGCCTACCAGCTCGCCGTGGTCGTGGACGATGAGGAACAGGGCATCACCCACGTCGTTCGTGGTGCGGACCTGCTCCAGAGCACTCCGCGCCAGATCCTGCTGCAGCGGGCCCTCGGCTTGCGCGGCCTGGAATACATGCATGTCCCACTTGCCGTGAACGCCAGCGGGCTTAAGCTTTCAAAGTCGTCGGACGCGCCCGGGCTCGCCGCGGCCTCCTCGACGCTGCAGATCGTCGCAGCGCTGGAGTTCCTCGGCCAGGACCCACCGGAGGTTCTCAAGGCAGCGACGGTCGATGAGGCGCTCGCGTGGGGGGTGTCAAACTGGCACCCCGAGCGGTTCGCCGGCGTGGCTTCCGCAATGGCGCCGGCATGAGTCGAACAGGTTCGGTTACAGGAACAGCAAGCATGACCACGAAGGCCAAGACCAAGACCAAGCGGACCCGGGCACGGGCAGCCTCGCAGGAAGGAGGCCGTAATTCACCGCGCGTGATCCGCAAGTATCCGAATCGCCGCCTGTACGACACGGTCGAGAGCCGCTATGTCACGCTCGCGGACGTGCGCCGGCTGGTGGTGGAACGAATCGACTTCGTCGTACTGGACCGCAAGACGCAACAGGACATCACGCGCAGCATCCTTCTGCAGGTGATCGCGGAGCAGGAAGGCGCCGGGGAATCGCTCATGAGCCGGGATTTCCTGTCTCATGTGATCCGCAGCTATGGAAGCGGGCTGCAGGATTTCGTCGGTCGTTACCTGGACGAGAGCATCCAGCTGTTCGCGCGCGAACAGCGCGACCTCCGCGAGCGATTCAAGAACGTCGTCGGTGTGGACCCGGTCGAGACGGTGACCATGGTCGCGCAGAAGAACTACCAGCGCTGGAAGGCGCTGCAGGAAGAAGTATTCAATCGCCTGCCGCGTCCCCCGTGGGGCCGCGACGAGTAGGTGGACGGGGACATTCTGTTGCCAGGCGCTGACGGGGACATTCTCGTTTTCCCGCGACACTGGCGGAAAAACGAGAACCTCCCGTCCCGAAAAGGAGAATGTCCCCTTCTCGCGTGATCAGCCGTCGACGTTCCGCATCGAGAGCCGCACGCGGCCCTGGCGATCGACTTCGAGGACCTTGACGCGCACGACGTCGCCCTCGTTGAGCTTGTCGCTGACCCGCTCGACACGCTCATCCGATATCTGCGAGATGTGCACCAGGCCGTCCTTGCCCGGCAGGATCTGCACGAACGCGCCGAAATCCATCAGCCGCACGACCTTGCCTTCGTAGACCGTTCCGACCTCGACCTCGGAGGTGATCAGCTCGATGCGCCTCTGCGCCTCGCGGCCGGCCGCTCCGTTCACGGATGCGATCTTGACCGTGCCGTCGTTCTCGATGTCGATGTTGGTCCCGGTCTCCTCGGTGATCGCACGGATCACCGCGCCACCCTTGCCGATGACCTCGCGGATCTTCTCCGGGTCGATCTTGATGGTGATGATCGTGGGCGCCCACTCGGACATCTCCGGTCGGGCCTGCGTGATCACCTTGGCCATCTCGCCCAGGATGTGCAGGCGGGCATTGCGCGCGTGCGCCAGCGCAACCTGCATGATCTCGCGCGTGATGCCCTCGATCTTGATGTCCATCTGCAGCGCGGTGACGCCTTCCGACGAGCCCGCGACCTTGAAGTCCATGTCGCCGAGGTGATCCTCGTCGCCGAGGATGTCGGTCAGGACCTGGAATTTGCCGTCCTCGAGCACCAGGCCCATCGCCACGCCGGCGACCGGCGCCTTCAGCGGGACGCCCGCGTCCATCAGCGCGAGGCTGGTGCCGCAAACGGAGGCCATCGAGCTCGAGCCGTTCGACTCGAGAATTTCGGACACGACGCGGATCACGTAGGGGAACGCGGTCATGTCCGGCATCACGGCGCTGACGCCGCGGCGCGCAAGGTTGCCGTGGCCGATTTCGCGGCGCTTCGGCGAGCCCATCATGCCCGTCTCGCCCACCGAGAACGGCGGGAAGTTGTAGTGCATCATGAACGGCTCTTTGCGCTCGCCCGCCAGCGCGTCGATGATCTGAGCATCGCGGCCGGTACCAAGGGTCGTGGTCACGAGCGCCTGTGTCTCGCCGCGTGTGAACAGCGCCGAGCCGTGTGTGCGGGGCAGCACGCCGGTCTCGACCGAGATCTTGCGCACCGTGTTCATGTCGCGCCCGTCGATGCGCGGCTCGCCCGCGAGGATGCGGCGGCGAACCAGGTTGTACTCAAGGCGGCCGATCTCGTCGGTCACCTTGCGTGCGGCGAATTTCGGCTCGTCGCCCGATGCCAGCGCGGCCACTGCCGCCTTCTTGATCTCGCCGATGCGCGTGTAGCGCGCCTGCTTCTCGATGATTGAATACGCCTCGGCCAGATCGCCCTCGGCCTGGGCCGCAACGGCGGCGACCAGTTCCTTGTCGGTCTCAGGCGGAGACCACTCCCAGGCCGGCTTGCCAGCCTCTGCAGCGAGTTCACGGATCGCCTTGATCGCTATCTGCATCTGCTCATGGCCGAAGACCACGGCGCCGAGCATCACTTCTTCCGACAGCACCTTGGCCTCGGACTCGACCATCAGCACTGCGTCGGCCGTACCGGCAACGACGAGGTCGAGCTCTGAAGTCTTCAGGTCCGTGGCGGTCGGGTTCAGCAGGTACTGGCCATCCCGGTAGCCGACCTTCGCCGCGCCAATCGGGCCCTTGAACGGAATGCCCGACAGCGCGAGCGCCGCAGAGGCGCCGAGCAGGGCCGGGATGTCGGAATCGATGTCCGGGTCGAGCGACACGACCGTCGGGACTACCTGCACCTCGTTGTAGAACCCTTCCGGGAACAGCGGGCGGATGGGACGGTCGATCAGGCGCGAGGTGAGCGTCTCCTTCTCGGAGGGACGACCCTCACGCTTGAAGAAACCGCCCGGGATGCGGCCGGCCGCATACGTCTTCTCGATGTAATTGACGGTCAGCGGGAAGAATTCCTTGTTGGGGTCCGCGTTCTTGCGACCGACAGCGGTCACGAGGACCACCGTGTCGCCCATGGTGACGAGAACCGCACCGTCGGCCTGGCGCGCGAGGCGGCCGGTTTCGATGGTGACTGTGTGGGAACCGTATGGAAATGATTTCTTGTGGACGTTCACGATGTTGTCCCGTACTGCGGAAAGCGTGTGGGTGTGCTGAAACGAATCCGGCCCGCATTGCGGGCCGGATTTCAGGAATTCAGCGGCGGAGGCCGAGCCGACTCACTACCGCCTGGTAGCGAGACAGGTCGCAGGCCTTGAGGTAGTCGAGTAGCTTGCGGCGCTGGGTGACGAGCTTCAGCAGCCCGCGTCGCGAGGAATGATCGCGCTTGTGCGCTGTGAAGTGCTCGCTGAGCTCATTGATGCGCGCAGACAGGAGAGCGATCTGGACCTCGGGGGAACCCGTGTCCGTCGCGTTGCGGCGATAGTCGCCTACGATCTCGACCTTGCGCTCGGTGGACAGTGCCATCGTCTGGAAACCTCGAAAACCGTGTATGCCTTTGAATTGAGCCGCGCATTTTACCCTTGCACGGCCTTCGATCTCAAGCCCGCAGCGACTCGTCGCCACCCGCCCCCGGTACGAACAGCCGCTCGACCGTGATCCGCCCCTCGTGATCCACCACCACGAGCCCCAGGAACCGACCCTCGGGACCGTATGCCCGCGCCCGGCCCGCGCCTGGTCCGACTTCGCAGGCCGCCAGGACCCGCCCCTGCCGCAGGTGCAGCGACTGCAGGTCGTCGAGGTCGACCCGCGGCAGCCCCGCAAACGCCCGGTCCACGGGCAGCAGCCAGGGAGGGTTCGCGCTGCTCGCCCCGCGCGAACAGCTCCAAGCGTCCATCTCGTCGAGCGTCACCATGTGCTCGCCCTCGAAGGGCTCGACCCACAGGCGCCGGAGTTCCCCGAGGTGCCCGCAGGTGCCCAGTGCCCGTGCGATGTCTTCGCCCAGCACCCGGATGTAGGTGCCCTTCGAACACACGACCTCGATGGAAAGCTCGCGCGCGCTGGCCGCCAGCAGTGCCAGACGGGCGATGTGCACCCGTCGCGCGTCGCGTGGTACCTGCTCGCCCCGCCGCGCCAGCTCGTAGAGTGGACGGCCGTCGCGTTTCAGGGCCGAGTACATCGGCGGCACCTGGTCGATTGCCCCGGCGAAACCCGCGAGCACGCGCTCGAGCACGTCCTGGGACAGCTCTGGTACTGCGGACTCCGTGACCACCGTGCCGTCGGCATCACCGGTATCAGTGGCGGCACCGAGGACGATCCGTGCCCGGTAGGCCTTGGACGACCCGAGCAGCGCCCCGCAGGCCTTGGTGGCCTGCCCGAGGCAGAGCGGCAGCATGCCAGTGGCCATCGGGTCGAGCGTTCCCGCGTGGCCGCCCTTCGCTGCCGAGAGCAGGCGTCGCGCGCGCTGCAATGCCTGGTTCGAGCTCATGCCGGCAGCCTTGTCGAGCAGCACGATGCCGTCGACCTCGCGCCAGGCCCTGCGCCGGTTGCTCGCGTCGGCCGCGGCGCTCACTCTTTCCCGTCGTTGGCGGTTCCGTCGTCTTCCACGTGCCGCACACTGTCGTCGCGCACCGCACGCGTGATCAGGTCGTCGAGGCGATTGCTGCGCTCGAGTTGCTCGTCGGGCTGGAAATGCAGGTGGGGAGCGACGCGCAGCCGCAGCGCGCGGCCCAGCGGCCCGCGCAGCCGGCGCGACGCGTCAGTGAGGATCTCCAGCTGCAGCGGATCGCTGGAGTCGCCCGCGAGCAGCGTGTAGTACACCCAGGCATGGGTCAGGTCCGGAGAGACCCGCACGTGGGTGATCGTGAGCGGCTTCAAGCGCGGATCGCGCACCTCACGCAGCAGCATTTCCGCAAGGGTGCGCTGCACCTGCTCGGCGACGCGACGTGCGCGCGGAACTTCACGCGGCATGGGCCAGCGTCACATGCTGCGCGCGATCTCGACCCTCGAGAAGCACTCGATCTGGTCGCCCACGCGGATGTCGTTGTAGTTGCGCACGCCGATGCCGCACTCGGTTCCTGCCCGCACCTCGCCCGCGTCGTCCTTGAAGCGCCGCAGCGAGTCGAGTTCGCCCTGGTGGATGACCACGTTGTCGCGCAGCACGCGCACCGGGTTGCCCCGCTTGATGAACCCTTCGGACACGAGACAGCCGGCAACGGTGCCGAACTTGCTCGAGCGGAACACCTCGCGGACCGCGGCGAGGCCGACGATCTGCTCCTTGATCTCGGGCTTCAGCAGCCCGGTCATGGCCAGCTTCACGTCGTCGATCGCCTCGTAGATCACGCTGTAGTAGCGAACGTCCACGCCACCGTCCTTCATCGCGCTGCGCGCAGCGCTGTCCGCCCGCACGTTGAAGCCGATGATGCGCGCCTTGGAGGCAGCGGCCAGCGTCACGTCCGATTCCGTGATGCCGCCCACGCCGCTCGAGATGACTTTCACGCTGACTTCATCGGTGGACAGCTTCCCGAGCGAGTCACGCAACGCCTCGGCGCTGCCCTGTACGTCGGCCTTCACGATGACCGCGACCACGCCGCCGGACTCCTCGCCCATCTGCGAGAACACGTCCTCGACTTTCTTCGTGGCGCCCGCGAGGCGCACGTCACGGTACTTGCCCTGGCGGTAGAGCGCGACCTCGCGTGCCTTGCGCTCGCTGTCGACGACCAGCAGGTCGTCGCCCGCGTTCGGCGCGTCGGACAGCCCGAGGACCGCGACCGGCATCGATGGGCCGGCGGACTGGACCTGTTTCCCAGTGGCGTCGAACAGCGCGCGGACGCGCCCGAATTCCTGGCCCGCGATGACCGGGTCGCCCGCCTTCAGCGTGCCGCGCTTCACAAGCACGGTCGCGACCGGGCCGCGGCCCTTCTCGATGCTCGACTCGAGCACTACGCCGGCCGCAAGACCCTCGGTCGGCGCCTTCAGGTCGAGCACTTCGGCCTGCAGCAGGATCGACTCGAGCAACTGGTCGATGCCCGCGCCGGTGCGCGCTGAGACGGGCACGAACATCGTGTCGCCGCCCCAGTCTTCCGGGATCACGTTCTGCTTGCCGAGGTCGTTGCGCACCCGCTCCAGGTCCGCCTCCGGCTTGTCGATCTTGTTGACCGCGACCACGATCGGAACGTTGGCAGCGCGGGCATGCTCAATCGCCTCGATGGTCTGCGGCATGACGCCGTCGTCTGCGGCCACCACCAGCACGACGATGTCGGTGACGTGCGCGCCCCGGGCGCGCATCGAGGTGAACGCCGCATGACCTGGCGTGTCGATGAAGGTGATCTGGCCCTTCGCTGTCTCGACCTGGTATGCGCCGATGTGCTGGGTGATGCCGCCGGCCTCGCCCGCGGCTACCTTGGCGCGGCGGATGTGGTCGAGCAGCGAGGTCTTGCCGTGGTCGACGTGACCCATGATGGTCACTACCGGCGCCCGGGGCAGCGCAGCGGCGTCGTTGGCATCCGCAAGCAACTGGTCCTCGAGGGCGTTTTCCTTGAGCCGGATCACCGAATGGCCGAATTCCTCGACCACGAGCTGGGCGGTATCCTGGTCGATGGGCTGGTTGATGGTGGCCATCACGCCCATCTTCATCATCGTCTTGATGACTTCGTTGGCCTTGACCGCCATGCGGTTGGCAAGTTCACCGACCGTGATGGTCTCGGGAATCTGGACTTCGCGCTTCACCGGCGCGGTGGGCAGTTCGAAGCCGTGCCGTGTATCCATGCTTACGTGCACGGTGCGGCGGTGGCGGCCGGCCTGCTGGCGCTTCTTGAATCGCGCGCTGGCGTCGCCCGCCACGTGAAGTTCCTTGCGTCCGTACTTGGTCGCCGGTCCCTTGCCAGCGTCGGCATTTTCCGTCACACGGGCCTTGGGCGCGTGCGGCGCACGCGGCGGCGGCGCCTCGCGGTGCTTCACTTCGGTTCGCTCGCGCTCGGCGCGCTCCCGGTCGCGCGTCTCGCTCTGCCGGGCCGATTCCTCGGCGGCGCGTACCCGCGCCTCTTCCTCGGCCTGCTGGTTCGCTTCCTGCTCCAGGCGCTCGCGCTCGAGGCGATCGGCGTCGCGCTGCTCGAATTCCTTGCGCTCGGCCTCCAGCCGCACGGCGTCTTCCGACTGCCGCTGGCGGTCGATTTCCTCCTGGCGCTGCCGCTGCTCTTCCTCGAGCACGGTGCGATTCAGGTAGGTCTTCTTTGCGCGCACCTCGACCGATACCGTGCGCGCCCGGCCCTGCACGGAAGCGACCTTGATCTCCTGCTGCGCCTTGCGCTTGAGGGTGATCTTGCGCGGTGCCGCCGTATCTTCCTGCCGGCCATGGGCACGGCGCAGGTGGGTGAGCAGTTCCATCTTGGCCTCGTCGCTGATGACGTCATCGGCGCCCGATACCTTGATACCAGCCTCGTCGAGCTGGGTGATTAGCTTGTCGACCGGGACCTTGAGGACCTCGGCAAACTGACTGACAGTCACTTCCGCCATTGGGTACCTCCGATCACGCCTGCTGCGCCTGTTCGAACCAGTGCTTGCGTGCAGCAAGAATCAACTCGCCCGCACGCTGCGGATCGAGCGTCGAGATCTCGCCGAGTTCGTCCACTGACTGCTCAGCGAGGTCCTCGCGAGTCACGATGCCGTGCCGGGCGAGTTCACCAGCCAGTTCCTCGTCCATGCCTTCGACCTCGAGCAGGTCCTGCGCGGGCTCGGCGGACTCGATGGTTTCCTCGCTGGCGATCGCCTGCGTAAGCAGCACGTCCCGGGCGCGGCTGCGCAACTCCTGGATCATCGTCTCGTCGAATTCCTCGATGCCTGCAAGCTCACCCTGAGGCACATAGGCGATTTCCTCGATGCTCGAGAAACCCTCCTGCACCAGGATCGCGGCGACGTCGTCATCCACGTCGAGCTGCTTCATGAACAGCTCGCGCAGCACGCCCTGCTCCGACTCGCTCTTTTCCTCGGCCGCCTGCTCGCTCATGATGTTGAGCTTCCAGCCGGTCAGCTCGCTCGCGAGCCGGATGTTCTGGCCACCGCGACCGATCGCCTGCGACAGCTTTTCCTCGGCGACCGCGATGTCCATGCTGTGGGCGTCTTCGTCCACGACGATCGAGCTCACTTCGGCCGGCGCCATCGCATTGATGACGAACTGGGCCGGATTTTCGTCGAATGGGATGATGTCCACACGCTCGCCGGCGATTTCGTTGGAAACCGCCTGCACCCGCGAACCGCGCATGCCGACACAGGCGCCGACCGGGTCGATGCGCGCATCGTTGCTGCGCACCGCAATCTTGGCTCGCGCGCCCGAGTCACGGGCCGCACCGAGGATGTCGATCAGGCCCTGGCCGACCTCGGGCACCTCGAGCTTGAACAGTTCGATCAGGAATTCGGGCGCAGTGCGCGACAGGAACAGCTGCGGGCCGCGCGGCTCGGAACGTACTTCCTTGAGGAAGGCCTTTATGCGGTCCTGGGTGCGCACCGGCTCGCGCGGAATCATGCACTCGCGCGGGATGAAGCCCTCGGCATTGCCGCCCAGGTCGACGAATATCCCGTTGCGGTCGACGCGCTTGACCAGGCCCGACACCAGGGTACCGACCCGGTCGTTGTACTGCTCGACCACCTGCGCGCGCTCGGCCTCGCGCACCTTCTGCACAATGACCTGCTTGGCAGTCTGGGCGGCGATGCGGCCGAAGGCGACCGACTCGAGCGGCACTTCCACGTAGCCACCTGGCTCCGCGTCCGGCGAGACGTCCAGGCCATCCTCGAGGCGTAGTTCCTTCTCGGGGAATTCGAGCTCGGTCGAATCGTCCGCGAATACCTTCCATCGCTGATAGGTGTCGTAGTCGCCGCTCTTGCGATTGATCGCGACGCGAACGTCGATGTCATCGCCGTATTTCTTGCGCGTGGCCGACGCGAGTGCTGCTTCGAGCGCCTCGAAGATGATTTCCTTGTCGACGCCCTTCTCGTTGGAGACCGCATCGACAACCATCAGGATTTCTTTGTTCATCTCTTCTCGTCCTCCCGCCACGCGGGGTTCAGGCCTGCGGCGCCAGGTGCGCCTTGCGAATTCCGGACACCGGCAACACGTGCCGCTGCCCGTCTACCTCAACTTCGATCGTCGTCGCGTCCGCCGCGGCGAGCAGTCCCAGGAACCGTCTGCGCCCATCCTGCGGTTGCGCCAGTTCGACGAACACCGTCTCACCCACGAACCTGCCGAAGTGCCCCGCAGTCCGGAGCGGACGCTCAAGCCCCGGCGACGAAACCTCCAGCGTGTACTCACCGGGGATCGGGTCCTCCGCGTCGAGCACCTCGCTCACCGCGCGACTCACCCGCGCGCAGTCTTCGACCGTAATCCCGGCCTCAGCGTCCAGGTACAGCCGCACGAGCCCGCTGCCCTTTCCCGGCGAGCACTCGATCTCCCACAACGAGTAGCCGAGTTCCTCGACCACCGGCTGCAGCAATGCCGTCAGCATTTCCCTCTGCATTTTTCCAATCGCGCAGCACAGAAACAAAAAATGGGCCGGCGGCCCATTCGTTTCTTCGCGGCCGGACGACATGACCGTCCGCCGCAAACGAAAAATCCCCGCTCAGGGGGATTTCTCAGGCGAATCTCCCGCCGGACCGGCACGCCCCATTCCGGGACCCGCCTGCTCGGCCAGGAACCGCCGCCAATCAATGACTTGCAATGGCGTCCGGCTCCAGGACCGGGGGATTCTATAGGAACCACACGGCTGCGGCTAGTCCGCCGGCGGACGGGTCAGCGCATGACCGCGACAAGGCTGTCGGCCACGCGATCCACGTTTGCCTCGCTGACGCCCGCGACGTTGATGCGGCCGTCCGGCGGCAGGTACACGTGGTGCCGATCCCTCAGGTCCGTGATGGCCGCTGCATCGAGGCCGGTCAGCGAGAACATACCGCGGTGCTTCGTGACCCAGGTGAAGTCCAGGTCCGGTCGCCGGGTGCTGAGCCGTGCGGCGAGCAATGCCCTCAGGTACTTCATGCGCCCCACTATTTCGGCCAGTTCGGCGAGCCAGCCGGCACGCAGCTGTGGATCAGCGAGCAGCCAGGCCACGGCGGCGGCACCGTGGTCAGGTGGCATCGAGTACATGCGGCGGGCCGTACGTGCCTGGTGCGTCGCGATCGCGCCGGCGATTGCCGGGGTGCTGGCCACGATTGCCAGCGCCCCGGTTCGCTCGCGATACAGGCCGAAATTCTTGGAGCACGAGACGGCCAGCAGCATCTGCGGGACACGTGTCGCAAGGTACCGAAGCCCGAAGACGTCTGCTTCTACGTCATCGCCGAATCCCTGGTAGGCCAGGTCCACGAATGGCACGAGCCCGCGCGACTCGATCACGTCGCCCAGTGCCTGCCACTCCCCGGGACTCAAGTCGGCGCCTGTCGGGTTGTGGCAGCAGCCGTGCAGCAGCACAATCGATCCCGTCGGCAAGCCCGCGACATGATCGCGCATTGCCTCGAACGAGACGCTGCGCGTGGCCGGATCGTAGTACGGATAGCGTGCGAGCTTGAGGCCCGAACTGCCGAGCAGCGGCTCGTGGTTGGCCCAGGTCGGGTCGCTCACGTGCATCATGGAGCCGGGCCGCGAGGCGTTGATGAGCTCCGCGCCCAGCCTGAGCGCACCGCAACCACCGACCGTCTGGATGGTGGCCGTGCGCTCGCGCAGGCCGGCCGCGACCGGCCCGAGCGCCAACTCGACGATGAGCCGGTTGAACTCCAGGTTGCCGGCCGGGCCGACGTAGGTCTTGGTGCGCTGGGCCGCCAGCATCGCCCGCTCGGCCTCGCGCACTGCGGCCGGGACCGGCGTCTCGCCCTTCTCGTCCCGGTATACGCCGACACCGAGGTCGATCTTGTCCGGTGACGGATCGGCACGGAAAGCCGCGCTGACCCCCAGAATCGGGTCCGGCGGCAGTTGCTCGAGGTTGGCGAATATCATCCCGGCGATTGTCGCACGGGCATCAGGCCGTCGGCACGACCCGCTGGTCGATGGCGCCGAAAATGCTCGTACCGTCGGCGGAGCGCATCTCGATCCTCACCCGGTCACCGAACTGCAGAAACGGGGTGGCCGGCTTGCCCTGCTCGATCTGCTCCAGCATCCGCCGCTCGGCGATGCAGGACGAGCCAAGCGAGCGATCGTAGTTGGATACCGTGCCGGATCCGACGATAGCGCCGGCACCAAGCCGCCGCGTGCGTGTCACGTGCTCGATCAGGCGCGGGAAGTCGAAAGTCATGTCCACGCCGGCGTTGGGCCGCCCGAACAGCTGCCCGTTCACGTGCGACACCAGCGGCAGCAGCACCTTTCCGCCGTCCCAGGCGTCGCCGAGTTCATCCGGAGTGACGGCGACCGGCGAGAACGAGGTGGCGGGCTTCGACTGGTAGAAGCCGAAACCCTTGCCGAGCTCGCCCGGGATCAGGTTCCTGAGCGACCAGTCGTTGACCAGCATCACGAGCTTTATGTGCGAGCGTGCCTGCTCGGCACCCGTGCCGATCGAGACATCGTCGGTGACGACGGCAACCTCCGCCTCGAAGTCGATGCCGAATTCCTCGCTGGGAAACGGCGCATCGCCGGTGGGTGGTATGAAGTCGTCCGAACCTCCCTGGTAGACCAGCGGATCGGTCCAGAAGCTCGGCGGCATTACTGCGCCGCGAGCCTTGCGCACCAGCTCGACGTGATTGACGTAGGCGGAGCCGTCCACCCAGTGGTGCGCGCGCGGCAGCGGCGCGAGCGCTTTTGCCGCCTCGAACGGCATGCTGCCGGTCGCGCGCCCCGCCTCGAGATCGTCGGCCGCCTGCTGCAGCAGCGGCGCGAGTTCGAACCAGCGGTCCAGCGCCTGCTGAAGCGTCGGTGCCACGCGCGGCACCGGCATTGCGCGCTCGAGGTCGCGGCTGACGACCACCAGCTGTCCGTCACGCGTGCCGTTCGCGAGCGTGGCGAGCTTCATGGCGCGGTCTTCCAGCTCTGCACGTATTCATTCCACTCCACGCCGCTCGCGGCCGCGGCGACGTCGAGTGGATCGCGCGTGTCGATCATCACCGCGACTTCGTCGGTGGCGGGCTTCTCCTGCTTCAGCATTCGCTTGAGCGCCTTCGGATGCGGCCCGTGCGTGAAACCACCCGGGTGGAAGGTCAGCATTCCGGGGTGGATGTTGTCACGGCTGAAGAAATCACCAGCGTGATAGAACAGCACCTCGTCGTAGTCGTCGTTGTTGTGGAAGAACGGCACCTTCAGCGCCCCCGGGTCGGTCTCGAACGGTCGTGGCACGAAGGTGCATACCACGAACCGGTTGGCCATGAACGTCGTGTGCGCCGAGGGCGGCAGGTGGTAACGATGGCTCATCAGCGGCCGGAAATGCCGGACGTTGATGCGCACGACCGAGAGCTCGCCGTGCCAGCCGACGGCATCCAGCGGATTGAACGGATAAGTGATCAGCGACACCTGGCCACGGCGCTTGACCTCGACCAGCCAGGGGCGCGACGCCGCCTGCTGGGCCGTGAACGCAGCGTCGATCTCTGGTGCATCAAGCAGCGCAGGGTCGAAGATCGCGTGGTTCCCGACCAGGCCCTTGTCCGGGAGCATGTAGCTCGAGTTGGTCGCCTCGACCAGCAACAGGTCCATTGGCGCAGCACAGTCGATGCGCCACATCGTGCCGCGCGGCACGACCACGTAGTCGCCGGCCTCGATGCGCAAGTGTCCGAAATCGCAGTAGAGGTCGCCATGGCCCGAGTGCACGAACAGCAGGTCGTCGCCGTCGGCGTTGCGGGCCAGCCGATCCATGCTGGCGGCCAGGCGCCAGAAGCGGATGCGGCAGTGCGCGTTTCGGAGGACTTCGTGCGCAGACCAGGGGCTTGTCGCACCGGTCGCGAGCCGGACAAGGTCGAAGGCACGCGGCTGCAGCGGCCCGGTGAACTCAGTCCACCCGGTCGGCGGATGGCGGTGATGGAAGAACGCGGCGGGGCCGAAGAACCCTTCCTTGCTCATCTCGCGCTCGAAGGTGCCGTCCGGAAGGTCGCAATGCGCCTGTCGCGAGGCCTTGCCTTCCACCCTGGACACGGGAATGTACCGCTTCACTTGATGTCCCCTGGTTGCACTGCACTCGCTGCCCTGCGAACGGGCGCCGGCCTCAGATCACGCCCCGCCGCTCCTGGTCGAGTTCGATGGACTCGAACAGCGCGCGGAAGTTGCCTTCGCCGAAGCCTTCGTTGCCCTTGCGCTGGATTATCTCGAAGAAGATCGGCCCGATGACGTTCTTGGTGAAGATCTGCAGCAGGATGCCTTCCTTCGCGCTGCCGTCGATCAGGATGCGGCGCTCTGCCAGTTCCTCCAGCGACTCGCGGTGCCCCTCGACCCGCGCATCCACGCCCTCGTAGTAGGTATCGGGCGAGTCCTGGAACTCGATGCCGTTGCGCCGGAGCTGGTCCACGGTCGCGTAGATGTTCTCGGTGGCCAGCGCGATGTGCTGTATGCCCTCGCCCTGGTACTCACGCAGGTATTCCTCGATCTGCGACTTGTCGTCCTGTGACTCGTTGATCGGGATGCGGATCCTGCCGCAGGGACTGGTCATCGCGCGGCTCAGCAGCCCGGTCTTGCGACCCTCGATGTCGAAGTAGCGGATCTCGCGGAAGTTGAACAGCTTCTCGTAGAAGCCCGACCACTTGTCCATGTTGCCGCGGTGCACGTTGTGCGTCAGGTGGTCGATCACCGTCAGGCCCGCCGCCGGGCTCGGCTCCGGCTGCACCGCGGGCACGAAGTCCACGTCATAGATCGTGTGCTCGCCGTAGCGATCCACCAGGTAGATGATGCTGCCGCCGATGCCCTCGATCGCCGGAATGCTGAGTTCCATCGGGCCGACGGGGTTCACGACCGGCGTGGCACCGAGCTCGACCGCGCGGCGGAATGCATATCCGGCGTCCCTGACGCGGAACGCCATGGCGCAGGCCGAGGGCCCGTGCCGCTCGGCGAATCGCTGCCCGAAGCCGCCGGGCTCGGCATTGATCAGGAAATTGACGTCGCCCTGACGGTGCAGCGTTACGTTCTTGCTGCGATGCCGGGCCGCGACCGGGAAGCCCATGCGCTCGAACAGCGTGCGCAGCAGCTCCGGATCGGGCGCCGTGTATTCGACGAACTCGAAACCGTCGGTCTGCATCGGGTTTTCGAAAAGATCCGCCATGACCGTGCCTCGCTCGCGGCTATTGTTTCAACTGAAACTAAAGCGCGATTGTAGCGGGGATGCGGCGCAGCAATCCAATCAGGCTCCCCGGGGACCTGCTGTCGCCGGGCCGGAGACCGGCAGCGAGGCTGGTGCCTGCCTGTGTCGAATGGTGGGCCGTGCTGGATTCGAACCAGCGACCAACTGGTTAAAAGCCAGCTGCTCTACCGACTGAGCTAACGGCCCATTCGCTGCCTGGCGGCGGCAGTGCCGCGGCGGGCGCGAATGATAGCAGGCTTGCCGGAACCTGCGTTCAGCAGTAGCGGGTCGGGTCGGCGACGCCCGCGTTCTCGAATCCCTCGCGCCGCAGGCGGCAGGAATCGCAGCGCCCGCAGGCCCGGCCCTCCTCGTCCGCCTGGTAGCAGGACACGGTGTCGCCGAAGGCCACGCCCAGCCCGAGACCGCGGCGGATGATCTCGGCCTTGCTCAGTGAAATGAGCGGCGTCCGGATTCGCATCGGCGCCTTCCCCTCGACGCCCTCACGCGTTGCCAGGTTCGCGAGGCGTTCGAAGGCCGCGACGAACTCCGGACGGCAGTCCGGATATCCGGAGTAGTCCACGGCATTGACGCCGATGAAGATGTCATGCGACCCCAGCACCTCGGCCCACGCGAGCGCGAGTGAAAGGAATACCGTGTTTCGCGCCGGCACGTAGGTCACAGGGATGCCATCGACCGGCGATTCGGGCACGGCGATGCCGCGATCGGTAAGCGCAGACCCTCCGAACGCCCCGAGGTCGATGCGCATCACGCGGTGCTGCCGTGCCCCGAGGGCAGTCACGACCCGCTCCGCCGCGTGCAATTCGGCTTCATGGCGCTGCCCGTAGGCGAAACTGAGCGCGTGGCAGCTGAAGCCCTCGGCGCGCGCGATCGCAAGGCAGGTGGCGGAGTCCAGCCCGCCGGATACCAGCACGACAGCCGGCCGGGAAGAAGTTCCGCTGCTGTTTTCGCCTGGCTCGCTCATCGTCCCGGCTGGTCGCCCCAGAGGAGCTTGTGTAGCTGGACCTGCAGGCGCACTTCGAGTCGGTCGGCCAGGATCCATTCGGCAAGATCGCGTGGCGCGACCTGGCCCCAGCTCGGCGAGAACAACACCTGAAATTCGGTGCCTGGCACCGATTTATCTGCAACCTCTTTCTGCAGCAGGTCGCGGGCCCATTCGTAGTCGGCGCGCGAGCAGATCACGATCTTGAGCTGGTCGCGAGACGTAAGCAGCGCCAGGTTCTCGAGGCGGTTGCGCGCCGATTCGCCGGAACCGGGTGTCTTCATGTCAACCACCCGGCTCACCCGCGGATCGACCGGCGCCACGTCCATGGCTCCGCTGGTCTCGAGCGATACGCGGAAGCCGGCATCGCACAGCGCGCGCAGCAGTTCGAGGCAGGATTTCTGCGCCAGCGGCTCGCCGCCGGTCACGCACACATGGTGAACACCGGAGCCACGTGCGGTCTCGACCAGCGCATCGACCTGCTGCCAGTCGCCGCCGTGGAACGCGTACTGCGTGTCACAGTAAACACAGCGCAGCGGGCAGCCCGTCAGTCGAATGAACAGGGTCGGCCAGCCGACTGCGTCGGCCTCGCCCTGTATCGAGACGAAGGTCTCCGTGACCTTGAGCCGGTTCACCGGCCCTCGGTATCCATCTGCACGAGCCGCCGCTCGGCCAGTCCGGCAGCGTCTGTGCCGGGGAAGCCGGAGATGACTTTCTGGAATGTGCCACGGGCGTTACGGAACGCCTTGAGTTCGTACTGGCAGTCGGCGACCTTGAGCAATGCGTCCGGCGCCTTGCGTGACTGCGGAAAGTCGCTGACGACCTTCTGGAACACTCGCAGCGCCGTCACGAAATCCCTCTGCGCGTACATCGACTCGCCCAGCCAGTACGTGGCGTAGTCGGCACGCGGACCGTCTGGGTACTTGGTCAGGTAGAGCTGGAACCCGCGCGCGGCTTCCTCGTAGCGTCCCGCCTTCAGCGCCGCGAACGCATCGCTGTAGACAGTGGTCTCGTCGGCGACCCTGACCTCTTCCTCGGTCGGCCCCGAGCTTCCGGCCACAGGAATTCTCGTGGCCTCGGCGCCACCAGGCGCTGCGACACCCGGCTCGCGGTCGAGCGGCTGCGTTCCGGTAACGCCCGGCTGCACGCCGTTCTCGATCAGCAGCAGCCTGCGATCCAGGTCCGAATACAGGTCACGCTGCTGCTTCCGCAGGCCTTCGACCTCGTGGCGCACTTCGTCCAGCTGCCCGCGCAGCGTGCGCAGCTCCTGCCGCATCGCCTCGGCCTGCTGCTGCAGCTGCACCAGCGTCTGGTTGGCACGTTCGACGGCCGCCAGTCGCGCGTCGGTCTCGTTGGCGCGGGCCTCCAGCTCCTTGTTGCTTGCGGTAGCCAGCGCAGCGACGCTCCACGCAAGCAGCACGACGCCCGCGAAAGCCCTGAGTGGTGTCTTCACGGCCATCACTGCGGGTACACGAACTCGACGCGGCGATTCTGTGCGTAGGCGGCCTCGTCGTGGCCTTCGACTGCCGGGCGCTCCTCGCCGTAGCTCACGGTGGTGATCTGCGCGGCCGCGACACCCTGCGCGAGCAGCGCATTCCTGACCACCTGCGCGCGACGTTCGCCGAGGCCGATGTTGTATTCGCGCGTGCCGCGCTCGTCGGTGTTGCCCTCGAGGCGAACGCGTACCGTGGGGTATTTCACCAGGTATGCCGCGTTGGCCGCCACGACCGGGAGGTACTCCTGCGGTATGCCGGCACTGTCGTAGTCGAAAAAGATGATGTTCTTCGTCTTGAGTTGCGCCAGCGCCTGCTGCTGCGGCGTAAGGTTGCCCGATGGCACCGTGCCCTGGTCGATACCGGCCGTCGATGCATCATCAGTCTGTGCGGCAGGTGTCTGGGTAGCCGGCTTGGTCGAGGTGGGCTTGGTGCATGCGGCGAGGCTGGTCGAAAGGATGACTAGCGCGAGTACGTGGGTCAGTTTCATGGCGGGCGGGCTCCTCGAAAATTCAGTGTTCGGTCACGGACCGGCATGGCCCGCACGAAAGTGCGCGCCTTTTACCACAATGGTCATGCGCAATCATCAGCGCGGCGGGTACGGAGACCAGGCCGGTTCACGCACGTCGCCCTGCGACGAGCGCAGGCGCTCCTGGTAGCGCCCGTCGCTGGACACCATCGCGAGCGAACCCGGGCCACGGTCCTCGGTCGCGTAGATGATCACCGCCCCGTTCGGCGCGAAGCTGGGCGACTCGTCCTGGCGGCCGTTGGTCAGCATCCGCAGGGTGCGATTGCCGAGGTCCATCAGCGCGATCCTGTAGCCCCGGTCCTGCGTCACCATCGCGAGCGACTTGCCGTCGGGCGACACGCGCGGCCGCGCGTTGTAGCCGTTGGTGTAGGTCACTCGCTCGACCTCGGACGGCGTCGCGAGGTTTACCCGGTAGATCTGCGGGCTGCCGGCCCGGTCGGAGGTGAAGTACAGCGACTTGCCGTCCGGGGTCCAGGCGGCTTCCGTGTCGATCGCCTCGTTGGAGGTGATCCTGGTGAGTGCCTGTGTCGCGAGGTCGAGCACGTAGATGTCGAGATTGCTGTCTCGCGACAGCGTCAGGGCAAGCCGCGTGCCGTCCGGCGAATAGGCCGGCGCGCCATTGATGCCTGCCCGCGCCGACACCCGCCGCCGCTCGCCCGTGGCGAGCCGCTGCACGTAGACCGCCGAGGCCTTGCTCTCGAAGGACACGTAGGCGAGGTTCTGCCCGTCGGGTGACCACGACGGCGACATCAGCGGTTCGCCGGACTCTGCCACCGTGCGCGGGTTGTAACCGTCCGCGTCGGAGACCAGCAGCCGGTAGTGCTGCGAAGGCGGCTTGCCCTCGACCGAAATGTAGGCGATGCGCGTCGAGAACGCGCCGGGGATGCCCGTCAGCCGCTCGAACACCAGGTCGGAGATGTGGTGTGCGACCGCGCGCAGCGTCTGGCCGGACACCGGGATCGTCTGCGCGAGCAGCTGCTGCCCGGTCTGCACGTTGAAGAGCTCGAACGACACGCCCATGCCGCCGCCGTCCACGCTGCCGACCACGATGTAGTCGGCCTTCAGCAGCCGCCAGTCCTCGAAACGGACCTGTCCGCCGTTGGTCGGCCGGGTCACCATGTCCTGCCGCTCGAGCGGCGCGAACCGGCCACTGAGCCTCAGGTCCCCGCCGACGATGGCCGCGATGTCATTGCTGCCGCCCTCGGACTGGCCACCGAACGGGACCACCGCGACCGGCACCGCATCCTTCACGCCCTCGGTGATGTCGAGCCTCAACTGGGCGCGCGCCGGTGCAGCCACGGCCGCGAGCATCGCGACCAGTGCCAGGAATCGCGCCAGCAAGCGGCGCACAGTCACTCCGTCAACATTCATCAAGACCCTACTCCGTCGGCTTGAACACGATCTCGAGCCTGCGCTCGAACGCCCGCGGGTCGCTCGGCGGTGGCAGCGGCGAGGCTTTATACACGGCTGTCACGATCGACTCACGCACCGCCTCGTCGCCATTGCAGGTGCCGAGCCTGACGTCCACCACCGTTCCGCCAGCGGCCTGGTTCACGTACAGGGTACAGGCTAATCCCGCGCGTGCCGACGGCGGTCGGATCCAGTTGCGCTCGATCGCCTGCTGCAGCAGCGCCCGGTATTCATCCTTTACCCCTGAGCGGGCAAGCGCGAGCCCCTCCGCCTCCTCCGCGGCAAGCTGCCGCTGCAGGTCCGCTTCCCGTGCCGCCTTTGCCTTGGCCTCCCTGGCGACGGTCTCCTGGGCTTCCTTTGCACGCTTCGCCTCCGCGTCCAGCAACTTCTTGCGCTCGGCTTCCGCCTCGGCCTTGCGACGCGCCTCGTCTGCAGCCTGCTTCTTCTGCGCGTCGGCCTGCTCCTGCTTGAGTCGCTCGACTGCAGCGGCTTCCTCGCGGGCCTTACGCTCCGCAGCCTGTGCTTGCTCCACACGGACACGCTCGGCTGCGTCAGCCTCGGCGCGTTCACGCGCCTGCGTGTCCTCGACCGGCTGCGGGGGAAGCACCTCCTTTGCGGGCTCAGGCACCGGTTGCGGCACAGGTTCGGGCCGTGGCGACGGTATCGCTTTTCCCGAGAGCACGGACTTCGGCAGGTCGTTCGCGTCGACCACTACGCCTTCGATCGCCAGTTGCTCTGGTTCCTGCGGCTTGGTCCAGCGCAGCGCCATTCCCGCCACGAGCGCTATCAACAGCAGGTGCAGGCCCGCCGAGCCGACCAGGGGCCGCAGATGCTCGCGCGCAAACCCCGCCATGGCTCAGCGTTGCGCGCGCGGGCGCGCCTCCGCGACGGGCGGCTGCGTCACGAATCCGACCTTCTTTGCACCCGAACGCTGCAGCAGCACCATCCCCTCCACCACACGGCCATAGGCGACGGCCGTATCTGCCTTGACCAGAACGGGGCGCTCGGGTTCCCTGCGCATCGCGGCAGAGGCTATTTCGAGCACTCGATCGGCATCGAGTGCCTGCCCGGGGTCACCGATGTTCAGGTACATCAGCGCCTCGCGATCGATACTCAGGACCAGGGGCTCGAGGTCGTCTGGCTGGATAGGTTCCGCTCCTGCCTTCGGCAGGTCCACCTTGATGCCCTGGCTCAGCATCGGTGCCGTCACCATGAAGATGATCAGCAGCACCAGCATCACGTCGATGTAGGGAACGACGTTGATCTCGCCCATCAGCCGACGTCCGCGCTTGTTTCTCACCAATGCGCCCTCAGTCGCCGTCCACGCCCGCGTGGCGCTGCAGGATGGTCGAGAACTCCTCCATGAAGGTGTCGTAGCGCAGTTCCAGACGCCCGACCTGGTCGGCGTAGCGGTTGTAGGCGATCACCGCCGGAATTGCCGCGAACAGGCCCATTGCCGTCGCGATCAGGGCTTCGGCGATCGCAGGCGCGACGGTCGCGAGCGTGGCCTGCTGCACGGCCCCCAGGCCCTGGAAGGCACCCATGATGCCCCACACCGTGCCGAACAGGCCGACGTAGGGGCTGGTCGAGCCGATGGTCGCGAGCGTTGCCAGGTTCTGCTCGAGGCGATCCGTCTCGCGCAGCTGCGCCACCTTCATCGCACGGCGACTGCCCTCGAGCAGCTGTCCGCTGCCGAGGCCCACACGCTGGCGCAACCGCGAAAATTCCCTGAAGCCCGCGACGAAGACCCCGGTCATGCCGACCGGCGACCCGCCCTCGAGCGACTTGTACAGCACCGCCAGGTCCCCGCCGGACCAGAACTTGTCCTCGAACTCATCGGCAGTGTCGCGCGCCTCGTTCAGCACCCGGCGCTTGCGCAGGATGATGGCCCAGGACACGACCGAAGCCGCTGCGAGCAGCGCGAGCACGCATTGCACGGCAAAACTGGCACCGAGGACCAGGTCGAGCGCGCTGTGTTCACCCATCGTCTGTAATCCTCATGCGTCGAAGAGGCCGATGGTACCGGGCCGCTCGATCGCGGGCGGGGTCAGGCCGAAGTGAAGGTATGCATTCCGGCTCGCGATGCGGCCGCGCGCCGTGCGCGCAATGTAGCCCTGCTGGATCAGGAACGGCTCGATCACGTCCTCGATCGTGCCGCGCTCCTCGCCCAGCGCCGCGGCGAGGCTGTCCACGCCGACCGGGCCGCCGTCGAATTTCTCGATGATCGTCAGCATCAGCCTGCGATCCATCGGGTCGAAGCCCTGCGGGTCCACGTCGAGCAGGTCGAGCGCGCCCTGCGCCACCCCGTCAGTCACGTGTCCGTCGGCCTTGACCTCGGCAAAGTCCCTCACCCGGCGCAGCAGCCGATTGGCGATGCGGGGTGTCCCCCTGGACCGCTCGGCGATGCGTGCGGCACCAGGCTCGTCGACGGGCACGCCCATGATCCGGGCCGATCGTTCGACGATCCGCTGCAGGTCCTCGCGACCGTAGAACTCGAGGCGCTGCACGATGCCGAAGCGGTCGCGCAGCGGCGAGGTCAGCAATCCGGCGCGAGTCGTTGCACCGACCAGCGTGAAGGGCGGCAGGTCGATCTTGATCGAACGGGCACCAGGTCCCTCCCCGATCACGATGTCGAGCTGGAAGTCCTCGAGCGCCGGGTAGAGGATCTCCTCCACCACCGGGCTCAGGCGGTGGATCTCGTCGACGAACAGGATTTCATTTGGCTGCAGGTTGGTCAGCAGCGCCGCAAGGTCGCCGGGCCGCTCGAGCACCGGGCCCGAGGTCTGCTTGAATCCCACGCCGAGCTCGTTGGCGATCACGTGCGCCAGCGTGGTCTTGCCGAGGCCCGGGGGGCCGAAGATCAGCACGTGGTCCAGCGCCTCGCCGCGCTGTCGCGCGGCCTGGATGAAAATCTCCATCTGCGCCTTCATCGGCGCCTGGCCCACGTATTCCGCGAGCGACTTCGGCCGCACGGCGCGGTCGTAAGCTTCTTCATCCCGCTGCGGGCCAGCCGAGATCACGCGATCCTGTTCGATCATTCAGCGCACTCCGCCGTCAGCCTGCCGCCGCGCGCAGTGCGTGGCGGATCATCTCTTCGGTGGACGTCACCGACGGCTCCACCTTCTGCAGCAGCCGGGTGACCTCCGCGGGCTTGTAACCGAGCGCCACCAGCGCGCTGAAGGCCTCGGCCTGCGGGCTCAACTGGGCACCGGCCGGCGCGCCAGGCAGCCCACCGGTCGTCGGTCCGCCGAGTAACTTGAGCCGGTCGCGCATTTCGATAATCAGGCGCTCCGCCGTCTTTCGTCCGATGCCCGGCACGCGCACCAGCGTCGCCGCGTCATCCGCCTCCACGCAGCGGTGGAAATCATCCACGCTGATACCGGAGAGGATCGCGAGCGCAATGCGCGGCCCGACGCCCGACACCTTTATCACCTCGCGGAACAGGCTCCGCTCGCGCTCCGTGCCGAAACCGAACAGGACATGCGCATCCTCGCGCACCACGAGGTGCGTGTGCAGCGTGACCTCGGCACCGACCGACGGCAGGCCATAAAACGTGGACATCGGCGCTTCGACCTCGTAGCCGACGCCACCCACGTCCACCACCAGCGACGGCGGGTGCTTTGCTGCAAGGCGTCCGCGCAGGAATCCGATCACGGGGTCACCCCCGCTGCCGCGCCGCTCGCGACCGCCAGCCTGGCCTGCCTGCAATAGGCGTGGCATAGCGCAATGCCGATCGCATCCGCGGCGTCCGGGCCGAGTTCGCCGCTGATCTTGAGCAGCGTCATCACCATCAGTTGCACCTGCTCCTTCTGCGCCCCGCCCTTGCCCACCACCGCGAGCTTCACTTCGCGCGGCGCGTATTCAAATACCATCGGATCGGTCGAGAACGCTGCGCAGAGCGCCGCACCCCGTGCCTGCCCCAGCTTCAGGGCACTGTCGGCATTGCGGTGCATGAACACCCGCTCGATGGCAACCTCTGCCGGCCGGTACTCGCGCATCAGTTCGAGAACGCCCTCGAAGATCTGTCGCAGGCGCGGCGGGAATTCAGCACCACTGGTGCGGATCGCTCCGCTGGCGACGTAGCACGCTTCGCCGCCGGCCCAGTCGATGACGCCAAAGCCGGTCGCCACGGAACCCGGGTCGAGCCCGAGTATCCGCACCGACGCTCCACCTGTTGCGTGGCCCCGGGAAGGAAGCGCCCAGCGCCGGCCACCTCGACTGAGCCTGGGCAAATCCTCACCCCACGGGAGACGCTACGACAGCGGCGTATGATAGCGCACGCCGTGAAGCCCGCCGAATTCGACCCCGAGTCCCAGACGCCTCGCGTCCGCGCCGCCCTCGAGCTGCTCCAGGCACTCGCGCCGGCCGGCGCGGCTGCCCACAGTCTCGAGCTTGCCTCGTTGCTGGCCGAACTGAGGGTGGACGAGGACCTGGTGCTCGCAGGACTGCTGATCCCCTGGCTCGAGGAAGGCGCGCTGGACGACGCACGGGCCGAGGATTATTTCGGTGCGACGGCAGTTCGCCTCGCCCGCGAGGTCGAACGCGTCGTGGGCATCGGGATCCCGGCGGACTGGAACCCCGGCCAGCCAATGAAGCCTCAGCAGGCGGAAGGAGTACGCAAGCTGCTGCTGTCGCTGGCGTCTGACGTGCGCCTGGTGCTGCTCAGGCTGGCGCTGCAGCTCGTGCGCCTGCGCAACATGAAGGAGGCGCCGTCCGCCGAGCAGCGCTGGGCGGCGCTCGAAACGCGCGAGATCTACGCGCCACTCGCAAACCGACTCGGAATCTGGCAGATCAAGTGGGAACTTGAGGACCTGGCCTTCCGCTACAGCGAGCCCGACGAATACAAACGGATCGCAGGCTGGCTCAAGTCGAAGCGCGAAGAGCGCGAACGCTACATCGCGGACGTCCAGGGCCTGATCGGCAGGGAACTGGCCAAGGCGGGCATCAGCGGCGAGATCAGCGGCCGCCCGAAGCACATTTACAGCATCTACCGGAAGATGAAGCGCAAGGCGCTTGCCTTCGAGCAGGTCATGGACGTGCTCGCCGTCCGGATCCAGGTCGAAACCGTCGCCGAGTGTTACGCGGCGCTCGGCATCGTCCACGGCCTGTGGGCCTATCTGCCGGGGGAATTCGACGACTACATCGCGACGCCGAAGGACAACAACTACCGTTCGCTGCACACGGCGGTCATCGGCCCCGGTCGCCTGCCGCTCGAGGTCCAGATCCGCACCCGCGAGATGCACGACCACGCCGAGCTCGGTGTCGCCGCGCACTGGCAGTACAAGGAGGGCCGTCGCGCCGAGTCCAGCTTCCAGCAGAAGATCAACTGGCTGCGGCAACTGCTCGAGCCGAGCGCACGCGCCGGACTGGAGCCGGACCTGCTCGACAGCCTGCAGTCCGAGATCTTCGAGGATCGCGTGTATGCGCTGAGCCCCAAGGGCGAGGTCGTGGACCTTCCGCGCGGCGCTACACCGCTCGACTTCGCCTACCACGTGCACACGAATCTCGGCCACCGTTGCCGGGGCGCGAAGGTGAATGGCCGGATGGTGTCGCTTGGGCACCACCTCGCCAACGGCGACACCGTCGAGATCATCACGGGGAAACAGCCCAACCCCAGCCGCGACTGGCTGGTGCCGTCGCTCGGATTCCTGGCCTCGCCCCGCAACCGAAGCAAGGTGCGCAGCTGGTTCCGCAAGCTCGACGAAGGCCAGAGTCGCGAACATGGCCGGCAGATATTCGAGCGGGAGATCGATCGGCTCGGCGTGCGCGGCCTGCCATTGCCGGAGATCCTGGATGAGCTGAGGCTTCCCGACGCGGACGCGCTCTACGTAGGACTCGGCAACGGCGAAGTGACCGTGGCACAGGTGGCCGGCGCCATCCAGCGCCGCCAGCACGAGAAGGAGCCGGCCAGGCTCAAGGCACCCACGCGGACTGCCGGCCACGACGCGACCGGCGGCATGGTGGTGGACGGTGTCGGCGACCTGCTGAACACGATCGCCCGCTGTTGCCGGCCGGTCCCGCCGGAGCCGATCGCCGGCTACATCACGCTCGGGCGGGGCGTCAGCATCCACCGCGCCGACTGCGCAAACCTGGTCAGGCTGCGCGACATCCAGCCACGGCGCGTGCTGGCGGTCGACTGGGGACGGCCGTCGCCCGAGCGCACCTTCCCGGTCGCCGTCCGCGTCGAGGCCTTCGACCGGCGCGGCCTGGTGCGCGACATCTCGTCGGTGCTGGCGGACGAACACATCAGCATCGAGACCATGAACACGGTGACCAACACGGCAGAGAACACCGCGACGGTCGACATGACCGTGACCGTGCATGGACTGGAGGAACTGAGCCGCCTGCTGGGCCGCCTCTCGGGCCTGTCGAACGTGATCAGCGCCGGCCGGCGACGCTGATAGGGGACATTCCCCTATTTTTCAAAAATAGGGGAATGTCCCCTGCTATTTGTTGGGCATGTCGATCGCGCGCTTGTCCGCGGCGAGCGCGGCTTCATGCAGCGCTTCGCTCAAGGTCGGGTGTGCGTGGATCGTGCGCTGCAGGTCCTCGGTGCTTGCCGAGTATTCGAGCGCCAGCACCGCCTCGGCAATCAGCTCGCCGGCCATCGGTCCCACGATGTGCACGCCCAGGATCTCGTCATCGTCGGTCGCCGAGATCAGCTTGCAGAAACCCGCGGGCGCTTCCATCGCGCGCGCACGACCGCTGGCGAGGAACGGAAACGACCCCACCTTGTAGGCGCGGCCGGATTTCTTCACCTCTTCCTCGGTCTTGCCGACCCAGGCGATCTCCGGGGCGGTGTAGATCACCGACGGAATGACCTTGTAGTTCATCTCCGAGAAAAGGCCTGCGATCAGGTCGCCGACCATCACGCCCTCTTCCTTGCCCTTGTGAGCGAGCATCGGGCCGCGCACCGCATCGCCGACTGCCCAGACATTGGCGGCACCGGTGCGGCATTCGTGGTCCACCTTGATGAACCCACGCTCGTCGAGTTCCACTCCCGTGCCTTCGCCCAGCAGGTCCTGCGTGTACGGCCTGCGGCCGATCGCGACCACCACCTTGTCCACCGTCACGGTCTTTGCACCGGATGCATCCTGGTACTCGAGCGTGATTCCGTCCTTGCCCCGCTTCATGCCGCCGACCTTCGCGCCGAGCCGGATATCCAGGCCCTGCTTCCTGAAGTGCTTGAGCGCTTCCTTCGCGAGCTGCTGGTCCGCCATGAACAGGAACTGCTCGAGTGCCTCGAGCACGACCACCTCGGCGCCAAGCCTGCGCCAGACACTGCCGAGTTCCAGGCCGATGACACCGGCACCGATGACTGCGAGGCGCTTCGGGACGGCCTCGAGGTCGAGCGCACCCCAGGAGTCGAGAATGTCCTTGCCGTCTAATGGAACGCTCTTCAGTTCCATCGGCACGGATCCCGACGCCAGCACCACGTGCCTGGCCGTGAGTTCGGTCTTCTTGCCGTCAAAGCCGGTGACCTCGACCTTGTTGCCTGCAATGAGCCGTCCATGACCCGGGAGGGCCGTGACGCCAGCCGCCTTGAAGAGCGCGACGATGCCCTGGGTCGAGGCCTTGACGATCTTGGCCTTGCGCTTCTGCATCGTTGCGACGTCGAAGGCGAGGCTGCCGGCCGAGATTCCGTGCACCGCGAACTCGGACTGCGCGCGGTGGTAGAGCTCGGTGGACTCGAGCAGTGCCTTCGACGGAATACAGCCCGCGTTCAGGCAGGTGCCGCCGTAGGCGTGCGTGCCATCGCGGTTCTTCCATTCGTCCACGCAGGCAACCTTGAGCCCGTTCTGGGCGGCCCGGATAGCGCAGGGATAACCGGCAGGGCCGGCGCCGATCACGATTACGTCATAGCTGGTGTCGGACATCAGGGCTCCTTATACCTGCAGCAACAGGCGCGCCGGGTCTTCCAGCGCGTCTTTCACGGCGACCAGGAACTGTACCGCCTCGCGGCCGTCGATAAGCCGATGATCGTAGCTCATCGCCAGGTACATCATCGGGCGCACCACGACCTGGTCGTCCACCACGACCGGACGCTGCTGGATCTTGTGCATGCCGAGGATCGCGCTCTGCGGCATGTTCAGGATCGGCGTCGAGAGCAGCGAGCCGAATACGCCGCCGTTGGTGATGGTGAACGTGCCGCCAGTCAGGTCCTCGATGGTCAGTGACCCTTCCCGCGCCCGGCTCGCGTAGGACACCACCGACTGCTCAATATCGCCGAAACTCATCGTGTCCGCGTCGCGCAGCACCGGGACGACCAGCCCCCGGTCGGTGGAGACCGCGACGCCGATGTCGTAGTACTCGTGGTAGACGATGTCGCTGCCGTCCACGGATGCATTGACCGCCGGGTAACGGCGCAGCGCCTCGATGCAGGCCTTGACGAAGAACGACATGAACCCGAGGCGCGCGCCGTGCATCTTTTCGAAGCGCTCCTTGTAGCGGGCGCGCAGTTCGTTGACGGCGGTTAGGTCCACCTCGTTGAAGGTCGTCAGCATCGCCGCGGTGGCCTGTGCCTGTACCAGCCTCTCGGCAATGCGCGCTCGCAGTCGCGTCATCGGCACGCGCCTCTCGGCGCGCGGTCCGGCAGTGCCCGCCGCAGCGCTCGCCGAGCCGGCAGACGCCGCGGCCGACTCGCGGCCAGTCAGGTGCGAGAGCACGTCACCCTTGGTGATCCGACCGTCGCGGCCGCTGCCCGGAATCGCCCCGGTGTCCAGCTTGTGTTCCTCGACCAGGCGGCGGACCGAAGGAGCGAGCTTCTCGCCAACAGTAGGCGCGCCGCGCGCCGCCGCGGAATTCCCTGCAACCGCGTCGGATTTCCTCGCTCCGGCATCGGACTTCGCCGCGGTGCCTTCGTCGGCAGCGGTAGTTGCTGTCCCGGTCGCGACGCCGGCGGCGGCGCCCTCCTCCAGCAGCGCCAGCAACTGGCCACTGGTCACCGTGGCGCCGTCCTTGACCTTCAATTCAGCAATGACGCCGGAAGCGGGTGCCGGCACCTCGAGCACGACCTTGTCGGTCTCGAGATCGACCAGGTTCTCGTCGCGGGCCACGGCGTCGCCCGGCTTCTTGTGCCAGGCAACCAGCGTCGCGTCGGCGACCGACTCAGGCAGCTGGGGTACGCGCACTTCGATCGTCATGATTTCTTCCTGGTGGCGGCTTTGCGCAGGCTGCGCGGCGGTGGTGCTACTTCTTCAATGGTATGGGCGACGAGCGCGGCCCGCACAAGGCCGTGCTGCTGCTCCGCGTGGACCTGTGGAATTCCGGTAGCTGGCGCTGCCGACGGTCCACGGCTGCTGCACATGAGTTCCTGGTTCGGACCGAGCTTCTCCTGCAGGCGGTGCCGTATCTGGAACCAGGCGCCCTGGTTCTGCGGCTCTTCCTGGCACCAGACGACCTCGCGGGCGTTCGGGTACCGGCGCAGGACGATTTCGTACTCGTCGCTGGGGAAAGGATAGAGCTGCTCGACCCGTACGATCGCCACGTCGCGCCTCTCGTCGGCGCGGCGCGCCTCGAGCAGGTCGAAGTACACCTTGCCGGAGCAGAACACCACGCGGCTCACCTTTTCGGCGTTCAGGTCGTCGATCTCGTCGATGACCTCCTGGAAGAAACCTTTCGACAGGTCTTCGAGTGGCGACACCGACAGCTTGTGGCGCAGCAGGCTCTTCGGCGTCATTACGACCAGCGGCTTGCGGAAATCGCGCAGCATCTGACGCCGCAGCATGTGGAACATCTGCGCCGGGGTCGAGGGCACGCAGACGATCATGTTGTGCTCCGCGCACAGCTGCAGGAATCGCTCCAGCCGTGCCGACGAATGTTCCGGCCCCTGCCCCTCGAAGCCGTGCGGCAGGAACATCGTGAGACCGCAGTAGCGACCCCACTTCGTCTCGCCGGAGGCAATGAACTGGTCGATGATGACCTGTGCGCCGTTCACGAAGTCACCGAACTGCGCTTCCCAGATGACGAGGCAGTTGGGATCCGTGGTCGAGTAGCCATACTCGAAGCCGAGAACAGCCTCCTCCGACAGCAGCGAATCCGTCACACGGAATCGCGGCTGGCCCGCCTTCAGGTGGCGGAGCGGAATGTAGGCAGCACCGGTCTTCTGGTCGTGCCCGACCGCGTGGCGGTGGAAGAACGTGCCGCGCCCGCTGTCCTGCCCGGTCAGGCGAATCTCGTAGCCCTCGTCGAGCAGCGTCGCGTACGCCAGCATCTCGGCGAATCCCCAGTCCAGCATCACCTGGCCGGCAGCCATCTTCCGCCGCTCGTCCATGATTCTCTGCACCTGCCGGTGCAGCACGAACCCGTCCGGATAGGTTACGCAACGAACGCCGAGGTCCTTGAGAGTCTGCAGCCTGACGCCGGTCGGCACCTGCTCGGACCAGTCCACGTCGTGGTACCTGACCCAGTCCACCGTGTGGACGTTGCCGATCATGCCGAGCACGTTGCGGGCCTGCGGCATGCCGTCGCCGTCGTCGAGGCCGTTGCGATACTCCTCGACCATCTTGTCCGCCTCGTCTCCAGTGATCACGCCGTCGGCGGCGAGACGTCCGGCGTAGAGCTGTCGAGTGGTGGGCCTCGCGCGGATGGTCGAATACATCACCGGCTGCGTCGCGGCCGGCTCGTCCGCCTCGTTGTGACCGAGGCGCCGGTAACAGACCAGGTCGATCACCACGTCCTTATGGAATTTCATGCGGTATTCGACCGCGAGCCGTGTCGCAAACACGACCGATTCCGGGTCGTCGCCGTTCACGTGCAGGATCGGTGCCTCGATCATCTTTGCCACGTCGCTGCAGTACAGCGTCGAGCGCGTGTCGCGCGGATCGTGCGTCGTGAATCCCACCTGGTTGTTGATGATCAGGTGGACGGTCCCACCGGTTGAAAAGGCGCGCGCCTGCGACATCTGCAGCGTTTCCTGGATCACGCCCTGCCCGGCGAACGCGGAGTCGCCGTGGATCAGCACCGGCATGACCTTGACGCCGGTTGCGTCGCCGCGGCGCTCCTGGCGGGCACGTACCGAGCCCTCCACCACCGGGTTCACGACCTCGAGGTGCGAGGGGTTGAAGGCCAGCGCCACGTGTACGTTGCCGGCCGGCGTGCGAACGTCGCTGGAGAAACCCTTGTGGTACTTGACGTCGCCGGACCCCTTCAGCGTCGCGAGGTCGTACGTGCCTTCGAACTCGGAGAACAGCGCCTCGGGGACCTTGCCAAGCACGTTGACCAGCACGTTCAGGCGGCCACGGTGTGCCATGCCGATCACGATGTCCTCCACGCCGTGCGAGCCGCTCAACTGGATCAGGTCGTCGAGCAGCGGGATCAGGCTGTCGCCGCCCTCGAGCGAGAAGCGCTTCTGTGCCGGATAGCGGGTGGCGAGATAGCGCTCGAGTCCCTCGGACGCCGTCAGGCCCCAGAGGATGTTCTTCCTGGCCTCCGGCGAAAAGTGCTGCTGAACACGGCCTACCTGGAACCGGTCCTGCAGCCACAGGCGCTCGGTCTCGTTCGAGACATGGGCGAATTCGGCGCCGATCGACCCGCAGTAGATCTTCTGCAGCTCGGCAACGATGTCGCGCAGCTTGAGGCGCGGCTTGATCGCATCGTTGCGGCTACCGGTGTGGAACTCGGTTTCCAGGTCGGCCTCGGTGAGACCCATGTAGTCGAGCCCGAGCACCTTCGGCACCGGCCGTACCATCAGCCCCAGCGGGTCAATTTCCGCAACCAGGTGGCCGCGATTGGCATAGATCTGGATCAGGCGCGAAACAGCGCCCTGCTTGGCCGCGCGGTCGCCTGCACCTGCCGGGATACTGGCCGCGGTCCCGGAACCTTGCGCGCGCGCATACTTGGCACGCCGCGCAAGATCCTCGACCAGCGGTCCGTGGGCCACGTCCAGGCCCAGGCCACCCATGCCACCAAAGTAATCGCGCCAGCGCGCGTCCACCGACTGCGGGTCGGCCAGGTAGCGCTCGTACATCTCCTCGACGTAGGGAGCATTGCCCGCCGCGAGCGGCGTGGATGCCCGCATTGCCTCGAATTCGCTCATCTTGGATCGGTGCTCGACGTTTACCTGCTGGCCCGGGCGCCCGGTACCAGCGAAAAGGTCGGCTAGTTTAGCGTAGGTACTTAGCGAAATGCTGGGCGTACTCCCGGACGAGTGGCCGGCACAGGAACCGACCGGTAAAGCCCCTCCGCAGGCGGACTGTCGCGAACGGGTAAGATCGACCGGGCGTACGAAGCGCTGAGCTACGCATGGCATGGCATGGAGGTGGCACTTGGCTCTGGGCGCAACGATGTACGTGTTCGAGGTCCGCCTGGCTGATGCGGATCGTGGCGTCTATGAAACGTTGACGCTCCGGGTCGCGCGTCATCCGTCGGAGACCGCCGAGTACCTCGTCACACGCCTGCTCGCGTTCTGTCTCGAGTACACCGAAGGCATCGCCTTTTCGAAAGGACTGTCCGATCCGGACGAGCCGGCTATCTCGGTGCGCGACCTGACGGGCGCGCTGCAATCGTGGATCGAGGTCGGAGCACCGGATGCCGCCCGGCTGCACAAGGCCGCGAAAGCGGCGCCGGATGTTGCCGTGTACGTGCACCGCGACGTGGAGCAACTGCTCTCGCGTCTCGCTGGCGAGCGCATACATCGTGCCGGCAAGCTGCGAATACAAGCGGTGGATCGCCAACTGCTCGCCGCGCTGGTCGCCCGGCTCGAGCGGCGCATGGACTTCGACCTGGCCGTTTCCGAGCGGACCCTCTACGTCTCGCTCGGTGAGGAAACTTTGACCGGCGTGGTGACCGAGAGGCGGATCGAGGCATAGCGGGCAGCTCTGCCAGCCGCCCAGCCACGCTGTTGCTATCGGCCTCGCCGCAAACCGCTCGGACCAGGGCCACCCGACTGCTAATATCGTCCCGCGTCCCGCGTCCCCGGCCGCGGTCCACCGAACCAACGACAGCAGGTAACCATGAACGCACAGGTCCGTCGCTCCAGGGCGAGTAATCACCCGGCAGCCACATCGTGGAGGCTCCCCTTCGCCCTGCTCGCCCTGGCATGCGTAGCCGGCTGTGCCGGCACTTCGGGTTCCACCTCCTCCACCGCCTGGGCGTCCGGCGCGCCGCGCGACACGACCTATTCGCGGGTGCTGGTGGTCGGCGTCAGCGCCAGCGAAGACAACCGCTGTATGTTCGAGAATTTCCTGGCCGACGAGCTGACGAGCCCGTCGACCCAGGTGATCCAGAGCTGCAACCAGGCAACCCCAGTCACCCCGCCGACCCAGGAGTCCGTGGCCCGGATGGTGGCGGCAACGGGTGCCGACGCCGTGCTGGCGACCCGATTCGTCGGCGCCCAGGCGGCGGTGCAGAATGACGGCAGCCGCGACGACCGTGGCGGGTATTACTTCAAGGCTGAAGGGACCACGGACGCAGTCAGCCCCTGGGGCTTCTACGACCTTCCGGTGGTCTACGGCCAGTACGAGAACCAGCCCTCGCTCAGCCTGCTCGAGGGCAAGTTCACGGTAAGCAGCAAGTTCTACTCGACCCAGAAAGCCATGCTCGTCTGCACGCTCAGCACAACCGTCAAGGACAACGACAGCTCGGACAACGCCATCGCCTCGATCGCCGAAGCGATCGCTGATCGCCTGCGGAGTGATGGACTGGTGAAGTAGCGAAGCATTATCCGGCGCGTGGCGACTCATTCGAAGCGTAAGGCCGCCCCCCGGCGCGTGAAGTCCGCGCGGCGCGCCGACGCGCCGCCAGAGACGGCCGCCAGGCCGTTTGTGCGCTTCTATCACTCGGAGGAGTTGCACGAGAAGACGCTCGTGCTGCTGACCAGGCTCGAAAGCGCCCGGGATCCCACCGTGCACCGTGGTGCGCTTGCCGACATCGCGGTCGAGTTCACGACCAGCGGCCTGCACTACTACTTCGTGAAGCCGCTCAAGGTCGCGAAAGCCGGCTTCATCCTGGAACAGTCAGCGAGTATCGGAATGGCCGGCGTGCAGCAGGTTCTGGCGCCCGTGATCCGCAACATCATCGGGCGCATGGATGGCCCGCAGCTTCTTTCGGTCGTTCAGTCGCTACGCCAGTTCATGCGGTGATCGTGCACGAGAGAAAGTTCGATATTCGCGAGGACGATCTTTCCAGCGCTGCGACGCGCGAATTGCTGCGTTTGCACCTGGAAGGAATGCACGCAACTTCGCCTCCGGGCAGCGTGTTTGCGCTTGGTCTGCCCGGGCTCCGGGCGACCGGCGTCACCGTGTGGACGGCTTGGACTGGCGACGCTGTCGCCGGTATCGGCGCCCTCAAGGACCTGGGCGACGGTACCGGCGAGATCAAGTCAATGCGAACGCATCCAGACTTTCTGCGGCAGGGAGCCGGCGCGGCACTGCTTGAGCACATCATCCGGGACGCGCGGGCGCGCGGCATGACGCGGCTCAGCCTCGAAACTGGTAGCGGCCCATCGTTTGAACCCGCACTGGAGTTCTATCGGAAGCGGGGATTCGTTGATGGCGTGGAATTCGCTGGATATCACCGAAGTGAGTTCAACCAGTTCCTGCACCTGGCGCTATGACTGAAGGGCTGAATCCGGGATGACGCGACTAGTACGCTCGCTGAGCGCGGCACCTGTCGACCGGGTCAGGGCCCTAAGGAGTTGGCGCCCCGGGCAGGAATCGAACCTGCGACCTACCGCTTAGGAGGCGGTTGCTCTATCCACTGAGCTACCGGGGCGCGCGAACGGCAGTTTACCGGCCAATGCGAACCACTGGCCACCGCCGTCCGCGTTACCCCGGCCTGCGCCCCTAGTCCGTGGCCCTCGCAACAGCGTCGCTGGCCTGCTTCTGCTCGGCCGCCGACAACTGCGACTTTCCGAGCTTGAACGTCAGCTTGTTGATGCTGCCGGTGAACCGGAACGGCAACTGGTAGCTGTCGTCCACGCGGTGAACGCGTGTCGCTGCCGATATCGAGCGTCTCGTCGATGGACATCAGCAGCGGAATCGTGTGCTTGATGGTATTGCGCGATAATTCCCGGCCGTCGACCGTCAGCACGCCGGTGCCTCCCTTGCCGGGGCCCGGGCCGTCGTACTTGAAGTCGAACACCAGCGTGTGCTTGCCCGCCCCCAGGGCCGAACCAAGCCAGTCCTCGCCGCCCACGCCGCCTTCCCATCGGAAACGCTCGAGATCGAGCAGGTTGTAGACGAACACCGGCTTGCCCTTCTGCAGAAAGAGGGCGTAGCCGCCGAAGCGACCGCCGAAGGTCACGATCATGCCCTCCGCGCCTCCCTTGGGCACCGTGATGTCCGCCGTGATGGTGAAATCCTTGTCCAGCACGTCCGGCGCACTGCCAACCGGGATGCTCGTGTAGTCACCCGAGTAGGTGAAGAGCGTCTTGCCCGGCCACGGCGCTGGGCCGCGGCGTCTGCAATCGCACGAACCCGCTGTTGTCGAGTGGCAGCACGTTGTACTTCGCAGCCTCGCTCAGGAACAGCGCCTGCAATTCCTTCAGCTTGGCGGGATTCGTCGCGGCCAGGTCATTGTCCTGCGAGTAGTCGTCCGTGATGTGGTAGAGCTCCCACTTGTAGCCCGTGACCACGTCCGGGAGCTTGCCCGTCGCCAGGTCCCAGGGCGGCGCGAAGGGCGTCGTATTCGCCATCCAGCCGTCGTGATAAATGCCTCGGTTGCCCACCATCTCGAAGTACTGCGTGGTGCGAGTCGAAGGCTTGCTGGCGCCTGCCTTGTCGAACGTGTACGCCATGCTCACGCCCTCGATCGGCTTCTGTGCGATGCCGTTGACGATGGTCGGAGCCTTGATGTGGGTGGCTTCCAGGATGGTCGGCACGATGTCGATCACGTGGTGGAACTGGCTGCGGATGCCGCCGACGTCCGTGACGTGGCCGGGCCACGAAATGGCCATGCCCTGGCGGGTGCCGCCGAAGTGTGATGCGACCTGCTTGGTCCACTTGAAGGGCGTGTCGAAGGCCCAGGCCCAGCCCACCGCCATGTGCGGGTAGGTCTTGTCGGAGCCCCATTCCTCGTAGTGCAGAAGCTGTAGCGCTTCGGGGGCCTTCAGGATGCCGTTGTAGGCGGTGAGCTGGTTGTAGGTGCCGTAAAGCGTGCCCTCGGGACTCGTGCCGTTGTCGCCGCAGATGTAGATGATCAGCGTGTTGTCGAGTTTCCCCTGGTCCTGGACTTCCTGGATGACCCGGCCAATCTCGTGGTCGGTGTACGCGGCATAGCCCGCGAATACCTCCGCCTGGCGCGTGTAGAGCTTCTTCTGAACCTCGGTCAGTGAATCCCACCGGGGAATCTCCGCGGGCCAGGGCGTGAGCTTCGCGTTTGCCGGGATCACGCCGAGCCGCTTCTGGTTCGCGAATATCTCCTCGCGCAGTTTTTCGTAACCCATGTCGAACTTGCCCTTGAACTTCTCGATCCATTCCTTCTTCGGCTGGTGTGGCGAGTGCGTGCCGCCGGGCACGTAATAGACGAAGAACGGCTTGTCAGGAGCGACCGCATTCAGGTCGCGCATGCGCTTGATAGCCTCGTCGGCCAGGTCAGTGGTCAGGTTGTAGTCCGTACGGCCGAGCCATGGGTTGATCGGCGTGTGGTCGCGGAACAGGTACGGCGTCCACTGGTCGGTCTCGCCACCCATGAAGCCGTAGAAATACTGGAAGCCCATGCCCGACGGCCACTGGTCGTAGGGCCCCGCGACGCTGTACTGGTAGGTCGGCGTGTTGTGGTTCTTGCCGAACCACGAGGTCGAATATCCGTTGTCCTGCAGGATCCTGCCGATGCTGGCGTTCTCGGGCCCGATGATCGAGTCGTAGCCCGGGAATCCCGTCGAGAGTTCGCCGATCACGCCGAAGCCCACGGAGTGATGGTTGCGTCCGGTGATCAACGCAGCGCGCGTAGGCGAGCAGAGCGCAGTCGAGTGGAACTGCGTGTAGCGCAGCCCGGCCTTCGCGATGCGGTCCAGCGCCGGCGTCGGTATGACCCCGCCGAATGTTCCCGACACCGCGTAGCCCTGGTCGTCGGTCATGATCAGCAGCACGTTCGGCGCGCCCTTCGGCGGTACGACGCGCGGCGGCCACCAGGGCTTCGAGTCCGCAGCGCCTTCCTTGATGACACCGCCGAACTTCATCGGCGGTGCCGGAAGTTGCTTGCCGTCGAGGGTCACTGTTGCCGACGGCGAGCCGGCGACGCCCGTGATTGTCTGTGCCGCGGCCGGCGCGGTCATCAGCGCGACCGCGGCTGGAAGTGCCGCGACGACCGCGAGTGACAGTTTTCTCGGCAGGCTCATCTGCATCTCCTCCCCGTGGACCCTTGATATCTCCGCTCAGTCTGCGCGACCGCCCGGAACCGGGCGAAACCGCTCGCCGACATTGAAGCACAAGCTAGCGGGGCGGCCCCCCTTTTCCAGCCCCCCGCATGGGGGGGCAGTTCGTCGACCTCGTTGTCTAGGCTCCGGTAGCACAGTCACACCGGCTCCGCCCCTGGCGCGCAGGGCATCCCGGGCGGTCGGCGCCGAGTTCAGGACAGGGGCAAGCTTGATGGCAATTCCACGATTCGATCACTTCATCGACGGCGAGTCGATGGCGCCCAGCGGCGGCGAATACCTGGATGTAGAAAATCCGGCGACTGGTGAGGTGATCGCGCAGGTCGCATGCGGCACTTCCACCGACGTCGATCGTGCAGCCGTCGCAGCGCAACGTGCGTTCGAGGATCCCGCGTGGCGCGACATGACGCCCAGCGCGCGATCTGCGCTGCTGAATCGTTTCATCGCCGTCATCAAGGACAACGCCCAGGAACTGGCTTACCTCGAGTCGATCAGCTCGGGCGGCACGATCAGCCGCATCGTCAGCCTCGACCTGCCCTTGATGGTGGATGCCTGCATGACGATGGCCGACATCGTCCGGACCTACCCGTTCACTGAAAGCCGGCCGGCCAGGCCTCTGCCGGAGCTGACCGACGTGAAGGTGGTGAAGGAGCCGATCGGAGTCTGCGGCCTGATCCCGGCCTGGAACGTGCCCATGCTGCTGTTCATCAACAAGGTGCTGCCGGCACTGGCTGCGGGCAACACGGTGATCGTCAAGCCCTCCGAGCTGACGCCGCACACGACGACGCGACTGGCGCAGCTGTTCGCGCCGCTGCTTCCGAAAGGTGTCCTGAACGTCGTCAATGGCGTCGGAGCCGTGGTCGGCGAAGCGATGGCCCTGCATCCAGGCATCGGCAAGATCTCGTTCACGGGTTCCACGGCCGTCGGCAAGCGCATCCAGCTCAATGCGACAGCGACGATGAAGCGACTGACGCTGGAACTCGGCGGCAAGGGAGCCGCTATCGTGACCCCGGACGCGGACCTGGACGCCGTCGCCCAGGGTGCGTTGTTCGGCGTGATGCTGAATGCCGGACAGGCCTGTGAATCGGGCACACGCCTGCTGGTGCACGAGTCGATCTACGAGCCGCTGCTTGCACGCCTCGCCGACGTCGCCGGCCGTCTCAGTGTCGGCAGTCCGCTCAATCCGCAAACCGGCGTCGGGCCGCTGTGCAGTGCCGCACACGCCCGCCGAGTCGAGGGATACATCCGCTCGGCGATCGAGCAGGGCGCGCGACTGGTCTGCGGCGGCGAACGGATCGTCGTGAGCGGCTGCGAGGGCGGCACGTTCATCGCGCCGACCGTGCTGGCCGATTGCAACAACCGGATGGACGCCGTGCGCGAAGAAATCTTCGGCCCGGTGCTGGCCGTCATCAAATACCGCGACGAAGACGAGGCCGTCGCCATCGCCAACGATTCCGACTACGGGCTGTCGGCGGGCGTGTGGACCGGTGACGTGGTCGCTGCACAGCGCATCGCCCGCCGCCTGCGTGCCGGCTCGATCTGGATCAACGACTGGCACATGCTGCGCAACGACATTCCGTTCGGTGGCTACAAGCAGAGCGGCCAGGGCCGTGAAAACGGCATCGACGGCCTCGAGTCATTCCTCGAGACCAAGGCCATCACCACGGCCTTCCAGCGCGACCCGGCGAAGAAGTCGATGACCTACGGGATCCTGCACAAGCGCGCCTGACCTGATCGGCGCGACCTACCACAAACAATGAGCGAAGCAATGTCTACCGGCTATTTTGAATTCTGGGCACGCACGCGCGTTCACTGCGCGGTGGGAGCCACGGCGCGCCTCCCTGCCCTGTTGGCTTCGCTCGGCGCCCGGCGCGTGCTGCTCCTGAGCGACAAGGGCCTGGAGAAGATCGGCGTGGTCGAAAAGGTCGCAAACGTGCTGCGCGACGC
Organism: uncultured Gammaproteobacteria bacterium; assembly: GCA_963793005.1. GTDB lineage: Bacteria > Pseudomonadota > Gammaproteobacteria > Steroidobacterales > Steroidobacteraceae > RPQJ01. Next base: position 231,183 of record CAWBYP010000002.1, on the reverse strand, counting down.
AGCGGCTGGGAACCAGCTCCAGCTGGCAGGCATTTTCACCGATGTGCTGCCCGATGCAGGCAGCAACTGCGTCAATGCCGCGACCCGATACGCGCGTGAGGTCGACGCCGACGCGATCGTTGCGCTCGGCGGCGGCAGCGCGATGGACGTGGCCAAGGGCGTCAAGTACGCGCTGGCCAACCGGCTCACCGACATCTGCGACGCACTGGCCGCCGGATTGCGCATCGATGTCACCGGCGCACCGACCGGCATCGCGCACGTCAGTATTCCGACCACCGCGGGCACGGGCTCCGAAATGACCAATGGCGCAGTCATCTTCAACGACCAGACCGGCGTAAAGGCGCTGCTGGTAGCGCCCTACCTCGAATCCGACATCGCACTGCTCGACGCGCAGCTGACGATCGGCCTGCCCGCGTCGATCACGGCGGATACCGGGATGGATGCGCTGACGCATGCAGTCGAAACGCTGGTAAATCCGTCCAGCAACGCCTTCACCGACGGATTGGCGTTCAGCGCCATCGACTGCATCCTCGGTTCGCTGCCGGTGGCGGTCGCAGACGGCCGCAACCTGCAGGCGCGCGAAAACATGCTGCAGGCCGCAAGCATGGCCACGCTGGCACTCAACAACGCCGTTGGGCCTGCGCCGGTGCACAACTGCTCGCATGCACTCGGCGCCCTCTATCACATCCCCCATGGCCGGGCGAACGGCGTGCTGCTGCCCGTAGTAATGGAGGAAGTGATCGACTTCTATCTCCCGTACGCCAGCCAGCTGGCCAAGGCATTCGCACTACCCAGTGGCGACGCCGAGCCCACGGTGCGCAGCGTCATCGCCCGGATCCAGGACCTGCAGCAGCTGATCGGAATGCCGGCGGATTTCGCAGCCTTCGGGATTCCGCCGACCGACCTTGAGCGCATCGTCATGGCGGTCGCCACCGATCCGCTCGCGATGCTGTACCAGATTCCGCCCGGGAAGATCGCGGCGATCGCCGCGCGCGTGATTGGCAAGCACTGAACGTAACGGGTACGAGAGACCAGCGGAAATGGGCGTTCTCCAGGGAATTCGGGTGATCGAGATCGCCGGCATCGGGCCGGGGCCGTTCTGCGGCATGTTGCTGGCAGACATGGGTGCCGACGTCATCCTGGTCGAGCGTGATCAAACCCTGTCCGGCGATCCGCTCGACCTTGGCGAGCACGCAATCGTCAATCGTGGCAAGCGGTCCGTGGCCCTGGACCTGAAGGACACTCGCTCCATCGATGCCGTGCTACGCCTTGTCGATGGCGCGGACGCGCTGATCGAAGGCATGCGTCCCGGGGTCATGGAGCGACTCGGCCTGGGTCCCGACGTGTGCCTGGCGCGCAATCCGCGCCTGGTCTACGGCCGAATGACAGGCTGGGGGCAGGACGGACCGCTGGCAAATGCGGCTGGGCACGACCTCAACTACGTCGCGCTCTCCGGCGCCTTGTGGTTTTCAGGAGCGCCCGGGTCCGCTCCGCTGCCACCACCAACGCTGGTCGGCGACCTCGGCGGAGGTGCGCTGTACCTCGCCATGGGAATCCTGGCGGGAATCCTCAATGCGCGACGATCGGGCGCGGGCCAGGTCGTGGACGCCGCCATCGTGGACGGCAGCGCCAACCTGATGAACCTGCTCCTGTCAGTCCACGCTGCCGGGATGCTGCCGTTCGAACGCGGCCGTGGCCTGCTCGACGGGCCGCACTGGCTCGGCAGCTATGCCTGTGCGGACGGAGGGTACGTGAGCGTGTGTGCGCTGGAGCCGCAGTTCAATGCGCTGCTGTTCCGGAAGCTCGGACTCGCCGAGGACCCCGAATTCAAGCAACCCTACGATCCAGCCTGCTGGGGCCGCCTGAGGGACAGGCTCGCAGCATTGTTCGCCAGCCAGCCACGTCGGCACTGGGTGCACCTGCTCGAAGGCAGCGACGCCTGCTTCGCGCCTGTGTTGACGCCGGCCGAAGCGATGCAGCATCCGCACATGGCCGCCCGCGCGGTCTACTCGAGGCCAGATGGCCGGCTGCAGGCAGCACCCGCCCCGCGATTCTCAGCGACCCCGTCGGCGTCCGGAACGATCCCGCAGCGTGGCAGGCACGCAGTCGAGATCCTGCGCGAGGCGGGAATCGACGCCGAAGAGATCGAACGCGTGCTGACCGGCGTCTCGCGTAATTCCGAACCGGTACTGGAGTCCTTATGAGCGACGAGATCCTGCTGTCCGAAACCCTGGGACCAGTGACGCGCCTGACGCTGAATCGGCCGAAGGTCATGAATTCGATGAACCTCGCCATCCTGGGCGAACTTGAGCGGCGCCTGACGGAAGTCGCGGCTGACGACGCGGTGCGTGCGCTGGTCATCACCGGCGCCGGGTCGGCCTTCTGCGCCGGAGCAGACCTGAAAGAAGTGCTCGCTGCCCAATCCATGCAGCCCGGCGAGCCGGATTTTCTCGATCGCGCAGCTGTCGTACTGGACCGGCTGCGCAAATTCCCCAAGCCGGTGATCGCGGCCTTGAACGGCGTCACGATGGCCGGCGGCCTGGAACTCGCGATGTGCGCCGACCTGGTCGTGGCGGCCGAGAGCGCCTCCATCGCGGACGCCCACGCCAACTTCGGCGTGTATCCGGGCGGCGGGGGCGCCGCGATCCTGCCGAGACTCATTCCGCTCAATATGGCCATGTACTTGCTGTTCACCGGCAAGTCGCTATCGGCGGCCGAGATGAAAGCCTGCGGACTGGTGTGCGAGGTTCATCCTGACGCCGATTTCGCGGAAGCAGTGCTGGCGCTGGCCCGGACCATCGCGAAGAAAAGCCCGGTTGCGCTGCGCCGCATGAAGGAAGTGGCACGCGCCTCGGCCGACAAGACTCGCGACGATGCGTTGCTGCACGAACAGGTACAGATGCGACAGCACATGCGCTCGCATGACTTCCACGAGGGTCTGCAGGCATTCGCTGAAAAGCGCGCGCCGCAGTTCCTCGGTCGCTGAACCAAATTGATGCGAGGCCGGGAAGCGATGACGCGAGTCCAGGTGGCAGTCACGGGCAACCTGGCCAGTCGGTAGACCGACAGATACTCAAGGAGCGCTCATGGGACATGTATTCAGGACCGACGACCAGCAAGGCGCCATCGATGGCTTGCGGCGTTTCCTCACCGACCGCGTCGACCCGCTATTTCGCAAGGAATATCGCGACGACGTGCTGGTGCCAAAGGAGACGATGCGCGAACTGACCCATGAGTTGTCACAGTTCGGCCTCGTCTCGGGCATCGCCAGTGAGGCGGACGGTGGCATGGGCATCGACTTCCTGACGCTGACCATGTTGTTCGAGGAGGTCGCGGCCTGCTCGATCGACATGTCCACCGTGATCCTGATCAACACCTTCGGCGCCAGGATGATCGCCGAGCTTGCCCCACCCCATGTTCGCGAACGCTACCTGCCCGGCCTGCTCGGCGGCGACCTCTTCTGCAGCATGGCGTTCTCGGAGCCCGATGTCGGTTCGAACGTGATGGAGATCAAGGCCCGGGCACGACGGGACGGGGACGACTACATCCTCAGTGGCGAAAAGACCTGGATCAGCAACGGCGCCTATTCGGACGTCCTGATCTGCACCTGCCGCACCAGTGACGATCCGCGCAAGGGCCTGTCGCACTTCGTGCTCGATCGCAATGACCACCCGTACGAAGTCCGCGAACTCCACAAGATCGCCAGCAACGGTCAGTCCACGGCGCAGATCTTCCTGAACGACGTGCGCGTGCCTGCGGCCAACATGATCGGCAAGGAAGGCGACGCGCTCCGCAACACGCTCGCGGTCTTCGAGCGCTCCCGCGTGTTCGTCGCCGCACAGGGACTCGGCATCGCGCGTCGTGCGCTGGAGGAAGCGATCGAATATTCGAAGGTCCGCAAGCAGCACGGCAAGCTGATCGCCGGGCACCAGCTGATCGCCGCAATGCTGGCCGAAATGGCCACCAACGTGGACGCCGCCCGACTGCTCACGTATCGCGCCGCGCAGATGATCGAAGCTGGCGTGCCGGCCGAGATGGAAGCGGCGATGGCAAAGTACTTTGCCTGCGAGGCGGCCGTGACCATCGCACGCCAGGCCGTGCAGATTCACGGCGGCAACGGACTCACCAAGGAATTCCTGGTCGAGCGTCTGGCTCGGGAAGCCATCATCGTGCCCATCCCTGAAGGCACCACGCAGATCCAGCAGCTGATCATCGGTCGCGCGCTGACCGGCGTGAACGCGTTCTGACCCGCGTCCAAATCCCCGGATCTCTACCACGCACAACTCGCCGCCACTCCGACGGACCCAAACCATGAACATTCGCGACAAGATCATCGTCATCACCGGCGGCGCTTCCGGCCTTGGACTCGCCACCGCCCGCTATCTCGCCAGCGAGAAGGGTGCCTGCATCGCCATCCTGGATCTCAATGCGGAAGCTGGCGACCGGGCCGTGGCCGGGATCGGCCCCGAGCACGCGATGTTCGTGCGCACCGACGTGAGCAGCGAGGAATCGGTGCAGGCCGCTGTCGATGCCGTAATCGCCCGGTTCGGCGCCATCCATGCCTGCATCAACTGCGCGGCGCTGCCGGTCGCGTTCAAGCTGCTGGGCAAGGAAGGCAAGGCTGCGCCGCTGGCGCGGTTCGCACAGACCACGGCCGTGAACCTGAACGGCGTTTTCAATGTCATGTCGCGCTGCGCCGAACAGATGGCCCGCAACGAGCCGGAGGGTGGCGAGGAGCGTGGCGTCGTCATCAACGTGGCCTCCGGTGCGGCTTACGAGGGACAGGTCGGACAGTGCGCCTACTCCGCCACCAAGGCCGGCATCATCGGCATGAACATGCCCGCCGCCCGTGAACTCGGCGCAATTGGCGTGCGCGTCAACGCCATTGCGCCGGGCCTGTTCCTGACGCCCATGGTCGCGGGGCTGGACGAGAAGATTCTTGCGTCGCTCAGCGAGCAGATGGAGGCACCGAAGCGACTGGGAGACATGCGCGAATTTGCGCACTGCTGCGCCTTCATCATCGAAAACCCATACATCAACGCCGAGACGATCCGCCTCGACGGGGCCACGCGCATGCGCGCGCGCTGAGACGATGGCCCGGCCGCGCGCAGCCAGGCAATCTGCCGACAGGCAGCCGGCCCTCGTCGGCCGGCCCTGCGGCGTCAGCTGGCAGGCACGGATGCTCAATTTCTTCAGCCGGCACGTCATCAAGCGCCGTGTCGAGCGCAAGGGCCTCTCCACGCACACGGCACGCACCGTGGTACGCCTGCTCGAGATGACGACGGTTCGCCTCGGCAGCTTCGCTACGGTGCACCGACAGACCGTGGGCGGCGTGCCCTGCGACGTGGTCTACCCGTTGAACCCTCCGCCGATCGAACGGGTGGTGTTGTACCTGCATGGTGGCGGCTTCATGGTGCACTTGCCGCGGAGCTACAAGCGGTTCGCAAGGCGCATCGCCGAGGCGTACGGCGCGACGGTCTACCTGCCCGATTACCGCCTCGCACCCGAGCATCGCCACCCGGCGGCCACTGACGATTGCCTGGCCGTTTACCGCGCGTTGCTCGAGGACGGTTGCGACCCCCGACGGCTGTCTGTGATGGGCGACTCCGCCGGTGGCAACCTCGCGCTGGTGACGCTTCTCCGGGCACGCGACGCGAAGCTGCCGCTGCCGGCCTGCGCCACGCTGCTCTCGCCAGGTGCGGACCTGACCTTTTCCGGCGCAAGCTACCGTCGCAATGCGAAAGCCGACCCATTCGTACCGATGAACGCGCTGCAGCAGATTGTCCGACAATATGTGGACGCCGACATCAAGTCGCACCCGCACGTATCGCCCATGCTCGGCGACTTCACCGGCCTGCCTCCGATCAAGATCCTGGTCGGCAGCACCGAGGTACTGCTCGATTCGTCCGTCGGCACGGCCGATTCGTGTCGCGCTGCGGGAGTAGACGTCACGCTGCAGGTCTGGCACCAGATGCCCCACGTGTTCCCGATGCTTGGCTTCCTGCCCGAGGGGCGACTGGCCATGCGACACATGGTCGATTTCTTCAACAGGCACACCACCCTGCCCGCCACGACGGCGGCTGGAGACACGCGATGAGACAGCTTTCCGGACAGGACGCCACGTTTCTCTATCTCGATACACCGAACTGCGACATGCACGGCACGCTGGTGTTCATCTACGACCCGTCCAGCGCACCGAGGCAGCCGGTGGGTTTCAAGGACATCCTGCGGCATGTCGAGAGCCGCCTTTCTGTGTCGCGCATCTTCCGCCAGCGACTGGTGCACGTACCGCTGGAACTCGATTACCCGTACTGGGTCGATGACGCGGGCTTCGACATCGAGTATCACGTCCGCCACATGGCACTGCCGAAACCCTGCGACTGGCGCCAGTTCTACATTCTGGTGTCGCGCCTGAACGCTCCCCCGCTGAACCTGCAGCGACCGCCTTGGGAGATGGTCGTCATCGAGGGCCTGGACCACCTCGGGGGGCTGCCCAGCGGCAGCTTTGCTCTGCTGATCAAGGGGCATCACTGCGCGCTCGATGGTCACTCGGCTGCAGAACTGACGATGGGGCTTCACGACCTGTCGGCGGACGGGTCCCGGCGTGTCGAGGCTGCCCCTGTGCCCTACTCCCCGGAATCGCCGCCCAGCCTGCTGATGATGCTGGCCAATGCCGTCACCAACAATCTAAGCGAGCCGGTAAAAATGCTGGCGCCAGCCAGGCGGGCACTTCCGGGCCTGGCGACCATGTTGACCCGCTTCTACAGCCAGACACTGGCCGATCCGGGCAGCAATCCCGTCACGCGCTTCAACGGCAAGTGCTCACCGCACCGCGTCTTCGCGCTGCGGACCTATCCGCTCGACGACGTCAAGCGCATTCGCAAGGCGGTTCCGGGCGCCACCATCAACGACACAGTGCTTTCGATTGCCGCGGGCGCCGTGCGCGATTACCTGGAAGCCAACCACGAACTGCCAGACGTCTCGCTGCGGGTCATGGCGCCCATCAACACGCGGGCCGAGGGCGAGTTCGGCCAGGCTGGCAACCGGATTTCGATGTTCTTTCCGGACGTGCACACCGAGGTCGCCGATCCGATGGAGCGGCTTGCAGCGGTATACGCATCGACCCGCCACGCGAAGCAGGTCGCCGACGGCATCGGCGCGCGGGAAATGACCGACATCAACCTTCATTCACCAGCAGCGCTGACGATGCTCGCATCGAAGCTTTTCACGCAGGCCGGCCTGATGAAGGACAGCACGCCCATCTTCCACTTCGGACTGTCCAACGCGCCCGGCCCCACCGTGCCGATGTACCTGTGCGGCGCGAAGTTGCAGGCGTGGACCGTGCTCGTGCCGTTGGCGCACGGCTTCCGACTCGGCTTCGCCGTCACCAGTTACATGGACAAGCTGATGATCGCTTTCACGGCCGATCGCGAGGCTGTGCCCGATCCCGAGTTCTTCGAGCAATGCGTGGACCGCAGCTGCGCCGCTCACGTTGCAGCCGCGAACAAGGTGCTGCGCAAGCACCCCGAATTGCTGCAGCAGGCCACCCAGGTCAAACGCCGCGCCCATCCCGGGCTCGCGTCCATGAAGCAGATGGGAAAGGCGGCGGGCAAGCCGCGCAAGCCAGCGGGAACCGCAGCCGGACGGTCCGGTAGCGGACCGGTGTCCAAGCCACGGCGCGCGGGACGTCCCGCAGGACAGCTGCAAGTCAAGAAACGTCGGATTAAGAATTAGAGCATCCGGGTGCGGCTGGGTTGATCTCGGCGGGCCCGGCAGCGTGCATCGCAGACGTTCGCGAAAGGGTAAAGTCGGCCACAAGCCGACAGGCGGGTCAGGCTGCCACGACGCCCCGATCTCGCACTTTGACGAAATTCGGTTACGGTGATGTAGTTGCCGCAATGGATCCCAGGGAATGTGGCCTGACTATGGCGCGAGAAAGCGCAGCCTCCACCCGATCGCAGTCGCCAGGAATGGCGCGATCAGCCGGTACCTATAACAGTTGTCGGCATAACAACTGTCAGCCTGATTGTAGTTAGGCCGACTTCCGGCGTTGAAAGAGGAGAATCTTGAACACAGTATTCGTCAACATTGGGCTTAGCCTTGATGGCTACATGGCACCGGATGGAATGACCATGGGCAAGCCTGAGTACAAGAACTGGGGCGCCAAGTGGGGTGCGTTGATGGCCTGGGTCATCAATCAACAGTACTTCCGCGAGAAGCTCAGGTTCGGCCCCGGAGGAGAGACTGGCCCGGTCAATGACATGGTTCGCCACACCTTCGAGCGCACCGGTGCCAACATCATGGGTAAGCGTATGTTCGACCAGGGCGAGGTCAGTTGGCCAGAGGAGGCTCCGTTTCACACGCCGGTATACGTTCTTTCCCACCAGAAACGAGACCCTTGGTTGCGTCCTGGCGGAACGACGTTTTACTTCATCAATGATGGTCCTGAGCGTGCGCTGGCTCTGGCCCGGGAGGCTGCTGGTAGCCGTGACATTCGCATTTCAGGAGGCGCAGATGTGATACAGCAGTACCTGAGCCTCGGCGTTGTTGATGAGCTGGAAATTGCCTTGGCACCCGTGTTCTTCGGCGGCGGGCGGCGACTCTTCGAAAACCTGAGCGAGCCCGGTCCGCAGTTTCGCATTGACAGTGTTCTCAATGGTTCAGCCGCAACACACCTGCGATATGTGCGTCAGTGAGGGCGGCCTAACAACCGGTTGCAGCGGACGGTGCGCTGCGCTGCGCGGCCGGCCAGGCGCCTGGTTTCGACGTTGACCTACGAGACGCGACGTTCGCGATCCTTCCAGTACTTCTCCCGCACCGTACGACGCAGAACCTTACCGACGACGCTGACCGGCAACTCAGCCACGATGACGATCGACTTCGGTGCCTTGTAGCTGCCGATGCGGCTCTTTACGTGGGCGATCAACTCGTCCGTACCGACCTTCACGTCGGTCTTGAGCATCACCTCCGCATGCACCACCTCGCCCCATTCCGGGTGGGGGATGCCCACGACCGCCGACATCACGACCCCCGGGTGCGAATTGATCGCCGACTCGACTTCGATCGCATAGACGTTGAAGCCGCCACTGATGATCATGTCCTTCTTGCGGTCGACGATGTGGATGAAACCCTCTGGATCCATGTAGCCGAGATCGCCCGACTTCCAGAATCCGCGTTCGAATTCCGATGCCGTCCCTTCCGGGTTCCGGTAATACCCGCTGATCGTTCCACGAGTGCGCAGCCAGAGCTCACCCGACGCCCCGAGCGGCAGTTCATTGCCATGGTCGTCAGCGATCATCACCTCGATGCCGGGTCCCGGGTCGTCCGGCAGAAGCCAGTCGCCGCGTGCCATCCGTGTCGGTCAGCTCGTGATCCGCCTTGGCGAGAACGCTTACCGCGATCGTCGACTCGGTTGCCGCGTACACCTGCAGGAAGATTCCGCCAAAGCGCGCACGAAGCAACTGGAGCTTGTCCGGGCTCATCGGCGCGGCGCCGTAGAAAATCGTCTCGAGCGACGACAGGTCGTGGTTGCGCGCCTCGTCGAGCTCGAGCAACCTGTACAGCAGGGTCGGCACCAGGAATGACAGCGTGATCTTTTCCGCGTCGACGGTCCGGCACCACTGCTTCAGGTCCGGCAGGTTCTGCGTCACCATGCAGCCGCCGCGGAAGAACGTCGGCAAGAGCATCATTCCCGCCGCGTGGCTGAGCGGCGCGAACTGCAGGTTGCGTGTCCCCTGCTCGAACAGGCGGTCCGGCAGCGCGTAGAACGAGTCCCGGCATCCGAGCCAGTTGTCGATCGTGTACTCGGCACACTTGCCCTTGCCGGTGGTCCCGCCCGTGAAACGATACAACATGACGTCCCGCATCACGTCGTGCTCGACATCCGGGAGCGTGTCCGGCACGCCGTCGAGCAGGTCCCAGAAGCAGTGCAGTCCTTCGCGCGAGCCCGGCAACCGGTCCATGCAGACGATCTGCACGTCGCGCTGGCGCAGCATGTCGTAATAGCGGTCGACCAGGGCTGACTCGAGGAACACCACCTTCGGCTCGATCCAGTCGATCTGCCAGGCGTGCTCCTCGGCCGAGTCGCGGAAATTGGTGAATGCCGCGGCGGCTTCGCCCTTGAAGATCGTCCAGTGGTGCAGCAGCGATATGTTGTCGTTGTCGAGGATCAGCAGGTAGCGGTCGCCGCGCCGAAGGTCCAGCTTGCTGCGCATCATGTTGGCGATGCGATTCGTGAGCGCGTGCAGCTCGCGGAAGGTGTAGCGCCGGTTGCGCTCGACGTTGACGAGCGCCTCCAGGTCGCAGTACTGGCGAGCGGTCGCGGCGATGAGCCTGGAGAAGTTGGTTTTCACGATGCCCGCATCGTAGTCACGGGAAACCCGTGCCAGACCCCCCGGTCGGGGGCACGCGTGGGGGCGCGGAGTGCGGCGGCGACGAGGAGCAGGCCCGGTGCAGCGGCTCAGTCGAGGCCTGCGAGCGCCTGCGCCCGCTTGACGGCCTGGTAACGCGTCGTGACACCGAGCTTGCCGAACAGGTTCTTCAGGTGCCACTTCACGGTCTCGGGACCGATCTTCAGCGAGCGCCCGACTTCCTTGTTGCTGAGCCCCCGGCTCACCAGCGCCAGGATCTCGCGCTCCCGCGCCGTGAGCGCTTCGACCAGGCCCGGTGTCGCGCCTGCTGCCGGGCGGGCCGGCGCCGGTTCGGTTCCGGACATCTGCAGCAGCCCATCGAGGTAGGCGTCCTCGAGATCCGTTGCGGCGCGCCCCTCCGGCGTCCGCAGCTCGCGGACCAACGACAGCGCCCAATCGCCACTGTCAACGAAGGTCCTGGCGATCCCGAGTTCCTGCGCGCGGCCGAGGGCTCGCCCCATGGCCTCGAGTGCTCGCTCCCTTTGGCCATGTTCGTGCAACACCTGGGCGAGCATGATCTGTGCCGTGACTCCGTCCAGCGGCGGCGCCTGCGTCCAGATCTCCCCAGCGACCACGGCTACGGCGCGCGTGCCCTCCTCGTCCAGGCTGGTCATCGCGCGGTGAAACGCAACGCCCAGCGTGCACAACCTGGAGCCGAGCCAGTGATTTGAATCGTCCTCGCTCGCGGCCGCGGGCATGATCGACTGGAGGCGCCTGGCCAGGTGGTCTGCCTGTCCCGAGTGCGATCGGACGACCAGCCGCATCAGTTCGATGATCGCGGTCGCCTCCATGCGCAACCAGCCCCGCTCCGCCCCAATCAGGCGCATCCGGTCAAACACGGCCATCGCACCTGGGACATCGCCGCGGGCCGCACGCGTCCACCCGAGCGACTCGCTGGCACTGGCCATGAGGTCGGTGGGACAGGTTTCCTCGAGCATCCCGACCCGGCCGGCCAGTGCTCGCTCGACGCTGTCGAATCGTCCACGCTCGTAGTCGAGGCGCGCCAGCCAGATGCGCGGCACCATGGCCGCCAGCGATCGGGAACCCGCCTCCCCGTCGGCGAGATCCGCCGCCGACTGCCATTGCGCTTCGGCCTCGGCAATCCTGCCTTCGTACCACCAGCTGACGCCGAACAACGAGAGCTGGTAGACGCGCTTGAATAGAGTGACGCATGGGGAGAAGTCGCGCGCTTCCGCAAATCGACGGTGCCACAGGTGATCCACGCTCGCCGCGACCTTGATGACGTCGTCCACCCACGGTTGCGACCCGGCCCCGGTTGGCGGGCCTTCATGCAGCAGGTCGGCCAGGCGAGTGGAATCGTCCTGGACGTAGGCCAGCGTCGCGCGAATCGCCCTCATCTCGGGCCTCACCGCGCCGCCCTGGCCTCCCGCTTCGGCCGCCAGGTCGATCTCGCGCAGGACCCTGTCGACCTCGTCGCCCTGCCCGTTCAATGCCAGTGTCCATGCCTCGGCCAGGCGCAGGTGGACGCTTCGTCTGTGCAGGTCTGCCGGCAGGTTCGCGAGCAATGTCTGGAGCACGAAGTAGTCACCGTCGCGGACCAGGCTCATCGCACAGCGATTGGCGACCTCGATGGCCTGCTCCATGTCGCCTGCCTCGATCGAGTGGTGCAGCGCCTCGCGCCAGCATTCCTCGCGCGCGAACCATTCGCTGGCACGCACATGCAGGCGGCGCAATTCCCCTGGCTTCTGCCGATCGAGTTCGACCAGAAGGAAATCGGAGAACAGGTGGTGAAACCGGTACCAGCAACCCTGGACATCCAGCGGAAGAATGAACAGCTCGCGCCGCTCGGCCTCCGCGATCATCCTGCCGGCCTCCGTCTCCCCGGTCACTGCCGCACACACCTCCGCGGAGAACCGGCCCAGTATTGCAGCGCGCATCAGGAAATCACGGAGCTTTTCCGGAAGCCTCGCGAACACCTCTTCCTGCAGGTAGCCGTTGACGCTGCGTGTCGTGCCGCTGAGCGCCTCGACTGGATTGCCCGGCTTCTGCCGGCTGCGCAGCGCGATGGCCACCATCTGCAGGCCGGCAGCCCAGCCTTCCGTGTGCTCATGCAGGGTATCTACGTCGCTCGGTTCGAGCCGCGCATCGGTGGCCCCCTCCATGAACGAACCGACCTCGTCGTACGTCAGGGCAAGGTCGTCAGGCCCGATCTCCTCCATCTGCCCGGTCGCACGCAGGCGGGACAGGCCCTGCGGCGGGAAGGAACGGGCGGCGACAGCCACCGACAGGTTGTCCGGAGCTCGTGTCACAAAGTCCGTCATCCACTCATGGATCTCGTCGGAGCCCAGGAAATGGAAATCGTCGACGATCAACACCAGCGCGGATTTCAAGTCGGTGATCGCGTTGGCCAGCAGGACCTTCAACGTCGCCGCGGGAACCTGCCGGCCACGGCGACTGACCAGTTCGATCACGTCGCGTCCCACTTCCGGGCAGGCCCGATTGATTGCGGCCGCCAGGTAGGCGATGAACACGTGAATGTCGTCATCGTTGCGGTCGACGCTCAACCATGCCGTCGGGATCCCCGCGCAGGCGAGTTCATGCTGCCATTGGGCAAGCAGGGCCGTCTTGCCGAAGCCGGCGCCAGCGTGGACGAGGTTTACGCGGAAACGCGGCGGCACGCCGAGCCGCGACAACAGGCGCTGACGCGGCACCCAGCGCGAGCGAGCACGCGGCGCCGCAAGTTTGGTCGCGAGGAACATTGATCCAGAATCGCCAGGCGACTCCTGATCCCGGGGATCCGAGGTGGCCATCTCGTCGGTTCCCTCCGGAAACAAGCGCGCCAGACCGGTGCCGACGCTACGCCCCCTGCCGCGCCCGCGCAATCGGCCGGCGGTTCCAATTGCCCGCAGGATGCCCGGGCGAAAAAAAACCCCAACCGGTGTCGGTTGGGGTCAACGTATTGGTGGAGCGGAAGGGGATCGAACCCTCGACCTTCGCATTGCGAACGCGACGCTCTCCCAGCTGAGCTACCGCCCCACGAAAGGGCGCGCATTGTAGCACCGGCCCGACGACCCGCAACCAGAAGCTTCGCCTGTATGATCGCGCGATGGAAATCAGCGTCCGGACGGCCGAGTCCCGCGACATCCCGTTGCTCGTCAACGGCAATGTGTCGATGGCGCTCGAAGCCGAGCACAAGCACCTCGACCCGGCCACGGTCGAGCGCGGCGTGCGTGCGGTGTTCGAGTCGCCGGGCCACGGCCGGTATTTTGTCGCCGAAATCGACGGCAGGGTCGTCGGCCAGGCGATGTATACCTGCGAGTGGAGCGACTGGCGTGCCGGGGATTTCTGGTGGTTCCAGAGCGTTTACGTCGCGCCCGAGGCCCGACGCATGGGTGTGTTCCGCGCCCTTTATGATCACATCGAGGGACTGGCGAAGGCCGACCCTGCCGTCTGCGGCCTGCGGCTCTATGTCGAACGCGACAACGAGCGTGCCCAGCAGACCTATCGTCGTTGCGGAATGCTGGACGCGGGATACGTGGTGATGGAAGTGGACATGTCAGGCGCCGTTCGCAGCGCCAGGGGAGAATGATCATGCTCGAGAATGGCAGCAAGGCACCGGACTTCGAACTCGCCGACCAGCACGGGCGCAAGCACACACTTAAGGCACTGCTCGCAGACGGGCCGCTGATCCTTTACTTCTATCCAGCCGACTTCACGCCTGGCTGCACCAAGGAAGCCTGCAGCTTCCGCGACCTGCACCAGGACCTGCTGAAGGCGAAGCTCCGCGTCGTCGGCGTGAGCCCGCAGGACGTGGCGTCACACAAGCGCTTCGCGGAGAAGCACGACCTGAATTTCCCGTTGCTCGCCGACCCGGACAAAAAGGTGGTTAAGGCCTACGACCTCGACGGCCCATTGGGGTTTGGCGTCCGCCGCGGCACTTACCTGATCGGTGCGGACGGGAAGATCAAGGACTCTGTGCTCGCCGACCTGCGGATCGGCGCGCACGAGTCGTTTGTCAGGAAAGCGATCGAGGCCGGCGCATCACGATAACTATATGTTTGTTTAACATACAGTTACGAAGACTATCTAAGGTTTTACTGTGTTTCGTCCCGGGTCTGCGCCGGCGGTCGGCTGTGACCCGTAATGCAGCTTGAACAGCCTCACCGACCCAGGACTCGGCATCACCACCAGGTAAATTGAGTCGTAGTCGTCGCTCGCCATTGCGACGTTGGTGGCGCTCAAGCGGCTGAGCACACCCGGGATCGTGCTCGAATACCCGACCACCACTATGGTCTTGCCACGGTGCTCGTCCTTGATGCGGCTTGCGAGCCCGTCCCAGTCGCTCGCGGCCAGCAGGTTGATCGGGAGCTGGAATTCGTTCGCGATCGGCGCGGCAGTCTGCTCTGCACGACGGGTGTCGCCCGAATACAGGTAATCCACCTTGCCCCCAGCCAGCAGGCCGGCGATGTATTCGCCGAGCCCGCGCACTCGCGCCTCGCCCGCTGGACTCAGGTCCGGATCCTCGAGCGGAACGGTCGACGCCTCGGCGTGCGGCACCATGATCACGACCGTCGTGCGTGCCCAGGTGCCGATCCAGATGATTCCCGCCCCTGCGAACAACACGAACAGCAGCGGCACCATGATCGGTGCGGCGTGCGGGCGCCGGCGCGGCCGTGCTGTCAGGGGTTCCGCCATGGGTCGATAATAGCCGTCAGTCCAGTGGCCGACGCAAGCGTTCGAATTCCGGGGTCGAACTCTCGCGGAAATCGCCGCCCGAATCGTCGCGCTCGATGAAGAGTGCCGCGAGCCTCAGCCGGCCGGCCAGCGCGAGGCCTTCGACGGGTCCCAGCACCATCAGCGCTGTCGCGTAGGCGTCGGCGCGCGCGGCGGACGGGTCCAGCACGCATACCGAGGCCAGGTTGTTGGCAACCGGTGCCTCGGTGCGCGGATCCATGGTGTGGGACACCCGGCGGCCATCGACGATGCGAAAGTCCCGATAGTCGCCCGAGGTCGAGGCACTCATGCCGTCGAGCTCTACCAGCGTGTACGGCTTTCGCTCGCCGCGCAGCGGCATTTCGACCGCGACGCGCCAAGCACGCCCGGCGGGGCTGCGCCCTCGGGCGCGGACCTCGCCGCCGAGTTCGATCAGGTAATCGTGCACCCCCAGTGCATCGAAGCGCTCGGCGATCAGGTCGACCGCATAACCCGGCGCGATGCCGTTTACGTCCAGTTCGATCCCCACCGCAGTCTTCCTGAGGGTCTGGCCATCGTCCGATAACTCCAGTCGGTGCGGGCCGTCGCCTGGGCTGGAACCGCCGGGCGACGACCCTGTCGCAGGCTTGCTCGTCCCCTGCCCGCCCCCGAACCCCCAGGCCCGGACCAGCGGCCCAACCGTGATATCGAATGCGCCACCGGTGTCAGCGCTTACCGTCTCCGCGAGCGCGACGATCGCCTGCAACTGCGGCGACACGGGCACTGCTCCGGTGGACCGCAGGGCGTTGAACGCCGAAATCTCGCTGGCCGGATCGTAGGTCGACAGGTGCCGATTTATTTCGTCGAGTACGCCGTCGATCACTGCCTGCAGCGCCTCGCGCGTGACGCCGCCAGGCAACTGCGTGACGGTAACACTGTAGGTCGTGCCCATCGTCGGGCCATCGAACTGCTGGGGAGTAGGCGCGCACCCGCCTGCCCATAGCAGCGCAGCCGCCGCAAGAAGTCGCGCCCCCACGCGCTACTGGACGACCTGGTTCAGCTCGCCCTTGCGATAGCGTTCGGCCATCTTCTCCAGCGACAGCGGCTTGATCTTCGCCGCCTGCCCGGCGCAACCGAAGGCCTCGTAGCGCAGCTTGCAGATTACCGAAGCGGCTTTCTGCGCGTCGGCCAGAAACTTGCGAGGGTCGAACTCGGACGGCTTCTCGAACAGGTGACGCCGGATCGCGCCGGTCATGGCCAGGCGGATGTCGGTGTCGATGTTGACCTTGCGCACGCCGTGGCGGATGCCCTCGACGATTTCCTCGACCGGCACGCCGTAGGTCTCCTTCATCTGGCCGCCGTGCTTGCGGATGACCTCCAGCCACTCCTGAGGGACGCTGGACGAGCCGTGCATCACCAGGTGCGTATTGGGGATGCGGGCGTGGATTTCCTTGATGCGCTGGATCGCGAGGATGTCACCAGTGGGCTTGCGCGTGAACTTGTAGGCGCCGTGCGACGTGCCGATCGCGATGGCGAGCGCGTCGCACTGCGTTTTCGCGACGAAGTCGGCAGCCTGGTCCGGGTCCGTGAGCAGCTGCTCGCGTGTCATCGTGCCCTCCGCGCCGTGGCCGTCTTCCTTGTCTCCGCGCATAGTCTCCAGCGAACCGAGCACGCCGAGCTCCGCCTCCACGGTAACTCCAATCGCGTGCGAGAAATCGACCACGCGCCGCGAGGTCTCCACGTTGTACTCATAGGACGACGGCGACTTGCCGTCCTCCATCAGCGAGCCGTCCATCATCACGCTCGAAAATCCAGAGCGGATAGCCGACATGCACACCGCCGGCGACTGGCCATGGTCCTGGTGCATCACCACCGGGACGTGCGGGTAGGCCTCGATCGCCGCCTGGATCAGGTGGCGAAGGAAAGCTTCTCCGGCGTATTTCCTGGCACCCGCCGACCCCTGCATGATCACCGGGCTCCCGGTCTCGTCGGCCGCTTCCATGATGGCGCGGACCTGTTCGAGGTTGTTTACGTTGAAGGCCGGCAGGCCATAACCGTTTTCGGCCGCGTGGTCGAGCAGCTGGCGCATGGAGACGAGAGGCATGGGAAGCTCCTTGGGATTAGCCCTGGAAATTTACGCGACCTTGCGATGGCCGCAATAAGTGGAGTCCCGAGCCTCGGGTACCCGGCTTCAACGGGTGCGAAAGATCAGCAGGCCCCTTGCAGGGCCCTGCTGAGTGGCGGAGAGGGTGGGATTCGAACCCACGTACACCCGTGAAGATGTAACTGGAATTCCAGTCCAGCGCCTTCGACCACTCGGCCACCTCTCCGTTCGAAGGGGCCGAGAGCCTACACGTTCGGCCGGCGCCCGGAAAGTCCCGCGTTGTTCAGGACAGCTCGACGCCTGCCGCGCGCATCGCGGCCTCGACCACCGGGCGATTTCCCTCGGACAACGGCAGCAGCGGAAGCCGGATCGCCTGCCCCACCAGCCCCATTCGATGTACCGCCCACTTGACCGGGATCGGGTTCGGCTCAACGAACAGTTTTTCGTGCAGCGGGGCCAGCGTCGCGTCGATCCGCGCGGCCTCGTCGTGCTCGCCGCGCAGCGCCGCCGCGCACATGTCGTGCATCGCCCGCGGCGCCACATTGGCGGTCACCGATATCACACCCCGGGCGCCGGCTCGCATCAACCGGGCCGCAGTCGGGTCGTCGCCTCCCAGCAGCAGAAACCCCGGGCGGCAGGCCCGGAGCAGCTCTTCTCCCCTGGAAATACTGCCGGTTGCCTCCTTAATGCCGGCGATTCGCGGGTGCTGCGACAGCCTTCCCACCGTCTCCGGCAACAGGTCACAGGCGGTACGCCCGGGGACGTTATAGAGAATCAGCGGGATGGATACCGCGTCGGCAATCGCCGTGAAATGCCGGAAAAGCCCTTCCTGGGTCGGCCGGTTGTAGTACGGGGTGACTACCAGCAAGGCATCGGCGCCGGCGGCTTCGGCCGCGTGCGACAAGGCCACGCTTTTACCCGTGCCCGCGGTTCCGCTGCCCGCTATCAAAGGGATACGTCCTGCAATCCGGTCACGTGCGCTTGAGACCAGTTTCTCGAGTTCCGCGCGTTCCAGTGCCGGGGATTCACCTGTCGTGCCGCCGACAACGACTGCGTCGGAACCGGCCTCCAGGTGGAAATCGATCAACCGGTCCCATGATTCGAAGTCGATTGCGCCGTCCTGGCGCATGGGAGTGACCAGTGCCGGGATGCTGCCCTTGAACATTCCTGCCTCGCGTGAAGTCCGGATCTGATGCTATGCCCTCGTCACCGCGAGTGGCAAGGCACGCGCGCGTGTACTGCGCGCTCCCTGACCGCTACACTCACCGGCACAAACCTATGAATCAACTAATCGCGATTTCCGCAATCGGCAGTGACCGCACCGGCCTGGTGTACGACCTGACCCGAGTCGTGGTCGAATGTGGCGGCAATGTCCTCGAAAGCCGCATGACGGCGCTCGGCAACGAGTTCGCCATGCTGATGCTGGTGTCGGGTAACTGGCACACGATGAGCAAGCTCGAGGGCGAACTCGCCAAGCTCGCCGAGACGTCCGGCCTCACCATTTCGAGCCGGCGCACGGAAATCCGCCCGCCGCGCACCGACATGGTCTCGTACACGGTCGACGTGGTGTGCCTTGACCAGCCTGGCGTGCTGCACGCGCTGGCTGGTTTCTTCTCGTCGCGTGGCATCGACATCGGCGACATTTCCACCCGTACCTATGCCGCCGCGCACACCGGCGCGCCGATGTTCTCCGTGTACATGGTGGTACTGATCCCCACGCGCATCCACGTGGCGGCGCTGCGCGAGGAATTCATGGACCTCTGTGACCACATGAACCTCGATGCAATCCTGGAACCCTTGAAGGCGTGAGGCGACATGGCTGAGAAGACCGCGACGATCGACAGGAAGGTCCCGGATTTCACGCTGCCGGCCACCGGTGGCAAACCCTGGAAGCTGTCGGCCGCCAGGGGCAAGGCGCTGGTCGTGTATTTCTACCCGAAGGACAACACCTCGGGCTGCACCAGCGAGGGCATCGCGTTCGGCAAGCTCCATGACGCGTTTCGCAAGGCCAGGGCCGTCGTGGTCGGCGTGTCGCCGGACAGCATCGCCTCGCATGAGAAATTCAAGGCCAAGTACGCATTTCCCTTCGAGCTGCTGAGCGACGAGGAGAAGAAAGCCTGCGCGATCTTCGGCGTCTGGAAGGAAAAGAGCATGTACGGACGCAAGTACATGGGCGTGGAACGAAGCACGTTCCTGCTGGATGCCGAGGGCGTCCTGCGACGCGAGTGGCGCAAGGTCAAGGTGAACGGGCATGCCGAGGAGGTGCTCGAGGCGCTCAGCGACCTGTAGCCGACCCTGCTCTCTTCCAGCGCACTTCGGAGTCCGCCGTTGCCGCCCAAGAAAAAGCCCGTTCAGCGCCGCATTTTCCTGCTCGACACCAACGTGCTCATGCACGATCCCACCTGCATCTTCAGGTTTGAAGAGCACGACATCTTCATTCCGATGATCGTGCTCGAGGAACTCGACGCGGGAAAGAAGGGCATGTCGGAAGCCGCGCGCAACGTGCGCCAGGTAAGCCGCTTCCTCGACGAGTTGATGGCAAACTCGACCAAGCAGCAGATCGACCGCGGCCTCGAACTGCCCCCCGCCAAGTATCTCAATGGCGGCAAGAAGCCGCCGACCGGGCGCCTGTTCTTCCAGACCAGGCAGATGAAGACCGGCCTGCCCGACACGCTGCCGGGGCACGGCGCCGACAACTCCATCCTAGCGCACACGGTTGCGCTGCAGCGCGAACATCCGCTCGCCAGGGTCACGCTGGTGTCCAAGGACATCAACCTGCGCATCAAGGCGGCGATCATCGGCGTGCACGCCGAGGACTACTACAGCGACAAGACGATAGAAGACGCGGACCTCCTCTACACGGGCATGGAGGAACTCAAGGCAAACTTCTGGGAGCGGACCGGGCGAAGCCTCGAGTCCTGGCAGGAACATGGTCGTGCCTACTATCGAATCCGCGGCAAGCTTGTCGCACAGTGGGCGCCGAACCAGTTCGTCTTACCAGGGTGGCGAGCACGGAATCGAAGCCATCGTGCGCCGCATCGAAGGCGACTCGGCGGTGATCGAGGTCGCGCGCGACTTCCGCCGCGAGAGGCACGGCGTGTGGGGCATCAACGCGCGCAACCGCGAACAGAACTTCGCGCTCAACCTGCTGCTCGACCCGGAGATCGACTTCGTGACAGTGCTCGGTCCCGCGGGCACCGGCAAGACACTGCTCACGCTTGCGGCAGGACTCGCGCAGACGCTCGAGACCAACCGCTTCAGCGAGATCATCATGACGCGGGTCACGATCCCGCTCGGCGAGGACATCGGTTTCCTGCCCGGCACCGAAGAGGAAAAGATGGAGCCCTGGATGGGCGCGCTGATGGACAACCTCGAGGTCCTGACACAGAGCCAGGAAGGCGGAAGCTGGGGTCGCGCCGCCACCAACGACCTGCTTCGCAACCGGATCAAGATCCGTTCGCTCAACTTCATGCGCGGCCGCACGTTCCTCAACCGGTACATCATCCTGGACGAGGCGCAGAACCTGACGCCGAAGCAGATGAAAGCCCTGGTTACCCGCGCCGGCCCGGGCACCAAGCTCGTCTGCCTGGGCAATATCGCCCAGATCGACACGCCCTACCTCTCCGAGACCACCTGCGGCCTCACCTATGTCGTGAACCGGTTCCGCGGCTGGGCGCACTACGGGCACGTGACACTGCTCCGCGGTGAGCGCTCGCGCCTCGCCGACATCGCCTCCGAGATGCTTTGAGCGCGGCATGTCCATGTGCTGCGGAACCGAGCGGGCCTCCGGTCGGTCGAATACCCCCATGAGCATCGCCAAATCCCGCCGCTGGCCGGCCGTCCTGGCCGGCTTCCTGCTGACCGCCTGGATGGCGCTGCCCGGCCCGCTCGCCGCCGCGGAAGCCCAGGACCAGTTGCCCGAACTCGGCACCGCTGCCCAGCAGACGCTCAGTATCGAGGACGAAGCCCGGATCGGCCGCATGGTGATGAGAGGGCTCCGCGACTCCGGACGCCTGGTCGAGGACCCGGAGACCAACGAGTACATACAGTCGCTGGGGCTGCGTTTGTCGAGCCTGTCGAACCACGGCAACCGCGACTTCAACTTCTTCCTGGTCAACGAGCGCACGATCAACGCGTTCGCACTTCCCGGCGGCTATGTCGGCATCAACACCGGTCTGCTGCTGGACACCCGCAACGAGAGCGAACTCGCGGGTGTGCTCGCCCACGAGGTGTCGCACGTCACGCAGCGCCACATAGCGCGCGGCATCGAGTCGGCGGGCCGCACCAACCTCGTATCGACCGCAGCGACGCTGGCTGCAATCCTGCTCGGGGCACTGGCAGGCGTCGACGGTAACGCGACGCTGGGTGCAATCACGGCCGCACAGACCATCGCGGCGGAATCGCAGATAGCGTTCACTCGATCGAACGAACAGGAAGCAGACCGCGTCGGTATTGCCCTGATGGCCGAGGCGGGCTTCGACCCCAACGCGATGCCGGCCTTCTTCGAGGAAATGGGTCGAAAGACCCAGCTGAGCCCGGAGAAGATACCGGAGATGCTTCGCAGCCACCCGATCACCAGCGAGCGCATGGCCGAATCGAAGAGTCGTGCCGCCCAGTATCCACTTGTAGTGCCGAACGACTCGACCAGCTACGCGATCATCCGTGAGCGGGTTCGCGTACTAACGACTCCTGCCGGGCAGGATCCGCGCAACTATTACGCGTCGCTGATCGGAACCGAGCCCGACGCCAGCATCGCGCAGGTGTATGGCAAGGCACTGGCCCAGATGATTTCCGGCGATGCCGTGCACGCCGTGCCGGTCTTCCAGGGACTGGTGGCGACCCACCCCGAGATCATGCAGTTCCACACTGCGCTGGCACAGTCGCTGATCGCTGCGGGAAATCCCAGCGCGGCTCTCGAAGTGCTGGAACGGGCGCTCGAGCTTTCGCCGCGCAACGTGCCGGTCACGGTCCGTTACGCCGAGGCGCTGCTCCAGGCGAATCGCCCGAAGCGCGCGCACGAAGTGCTGCTCGACCTGTTCAATAATGTCCCGCCAACCCAGGAACAGATCCGGCTCACGGCAATCGCGGCCAACACGGCCGGCGACGTCGCCGACAGCTACGCGTACATGGCCGAGTACCACATCATGAGCGGGGACCTGCCGCTCGCCGGCAACCAGCTCGAACTGGCCCTGTCGGTGCCGGGCATCACCTCGGTCCAGAAGGCCCGGTATGTCGCGCGGCTCAAGGAAATCCGGGACGCGCTGCCGCCGCAGCGCCAGCGCAGCCAACCGCCGCCGCCGAACTCCGGCAGCGGACGAAACCCGGGCGGCTGACGATTCCACTGTAGAATCGCAGCCCACAACCCTGCCTTGCCATGGATATCGTGATGCCTGCGGCTGAATTCCGTCAATTTCGAACTGCGGCGCTTGCAACGCTGGGCTTCGCCCTCGCCGGCTGCGCAACGACTGCCGAGCGCGATCCTGCCGACCCCTTGCAGCCGATGAACCGGGGCATCTATCGTTTCAATGACTCGATCGACCGCGCGGCGCTCAAGCCCGTCGCCGTGGCCTACCGCGATCACACGCCTTCGTGGTTTCGCACCGGTGTGGGCAACTTCTACCAGAACCTGTCGACGCCCGGGACGGCCGTCAACAACCTGCTGCAGGGCAAACCGGTGGCAGCCGCCCAGGACACGCTGCGTTTCATCATCAACACGACGCTCGGCTGGGGTGGCGTTCTCGACGTCGCGTCCGGCGCGGGACTGCCGCAGCATGACGAGGATCTCGGCCAGACGCTCGGAAAGTGGGGCATACCTGCCGGACCATACCTGATGGTTCCGTTCCTCGGCCCATCGACGCTGCGTGATTTTCCAACCCGGGTGGCCACCACGGTGCTGGAACCGCTTTACTGGTTCGACACCGGGAATGCGCGCTGGGGATCGCTGGCCCTTTCCGTGGTCAATACTCGCGCCAGCCTGCTGCCGCTGGACGAGACCCTGGATGGGGTCTATGACAAGTATGGGTTCATCCGCAACGCATACCTGCAGCGCCGCCAGTTCCTGGTCCACGACGGCAACCCGCCCGAGGAGCCGCTGGAGGAGGAGTTCCTCGACGAGACGACGGACGATGAAGACGAGGCGGTGCCGCCGCCCTGAGCCGCGGGGCTCTCGAGCAGGTCAGCTTCGGAGCAGAAGATCCTCGAGGTCCGAGATCCGCGCGATGGCCAGCATCTGGGGCGGCACGTTCTCGTAGCGCAGGCCTACCCCCGCGACAACGGCGGCTGACACCCACTCCACCAGCACGGCGACTCCGGCACTGTCGCCTTCGGTGACTCCCGAGAGGTCGACGACCTGGTCGCCGACACGGCCGATCGCCTCGATGCCGATCCGCAAGGCCTGCGCTGCAGTCGCGAAGTCGAGCTGGCCGCTCGCCAGCAGCCGGTCTTCAGCGACGCGTTCGAGCGCGAATCCCGGCACCTTCAGCCCGCCGCCTTCGTCGCTGGTTCGGCACTCACGCCGCCCTCCGCCTCGAGCCTGTCGATGACCGCATCGAGGCCCCTGGCTTCGATCTCCGCCCCGAAGTCGGTGCGGAAGTTCTTTACGTATGAAATGCCCTCGATCGTCACGTCCCAGGCCTTCCAGCCCTTCGCTGTCGCGTGCAGCGAGTAGTTGACCGGCACCGGTGTACCGTTGTCGCGCTTGACCTCGGTGCGCACCGTTGCCCGGTCCGTCTGGAGGTCACCCTTGAACGGCAGGATCACCAGGCGATCCGCGGTGAACTCGAGCAGCGCATTGCCGTACTTGCGCATCATCGACTGGATGAACGCGTCGACGAAGCGCTGGCGTTGCTGCTGCGTGGCGGTGCGCCAGTACTTGCCGAGCACCAGGCGCGCTGAATACTCCGCGTCGAAGCTCGGCAGCACGACCCTGTCCACCATCGCACGCAGCTTGGCCGGGTCGGAGTTGAACGAGGCACGATTGGCGTCGATCTCGCGCAGCAGGTCCTGCGAGACTTTTTCGATGAGCTCCTGGGGCCCTGGTCCCGGGATCACGGCCGTATCGGCCGCGAGGGTCGGACCGCTCGCCAGCAGTGCCACGAAAAACGAAAGGAAGATCGCACGCATTTTCATGTGCCTCGCTACTGGCCGGAGCTTGCCGGCGATTCGGCCGGGCTGGCAGCTTCATCCGACGCCTGCCCGGGCGGCGGTTCCTTTATGGCCTGGCCAAAAAGGTACTTGCTGATCAGGTTCTCGAGCACGATCGCGTTCTGCACGAACTCGATATGGCTGCCGTTCTCCAGGTAATCCTCGGAACCGCCCGGCTCGATGCCGATGTACTGTCCGCCCAGCAGGCCTGCCGTGTAGATGCTGGCATCGCTGTCGTCGGGGATCTCGTTGTAGCGGGAGTCGATGCCCAGGTGAACGACCGCCTTGAAGAGCTTCATGTCGTAGCCGATCCCCACGACCCTGCCGATGGTGACGCCCGCCATCTTCACCGGCGCGCCGACCTTCAGCCCGCCTACGTTGTCGAACTGCACGACGACGTCATAGCCCTTGCCATTGGAAGAAAATTCCCGGTTCGAGATCTGGGTGACCAGGAAAAGTATGGCCGCCACCCCGAGCACCACGAACAGGCCGGTGGATACGTCTATGGCACGGTTCTGCCGCATGTTTGCCTCGAGGTCAGAGAAGGATGGCCGTCACGATGTAATCGAGCACCAGCGTCGCCACGGCGGAGACGACGACGGTCCTGGTCGTTGCGCGCCCGACGCCTTCGGCAGTGGGTTCCGCATTGTAACCTTCGAACACGGCGATCAGGCTGCAGGCGATGCCGAACACCAGACCCTTGATGAGCCCCTCGTTGACGTCCGACAGCTCGACGAAGCTGCGCATCTCCGACCAGAACTGCCCGCGGTCGATGCCGAAGTACTGAACGCCGATCAACTGCACGCCGAATATGCTGACCATCACGAAGATCGCGGTCAGCAGCGGCATGGAGATCACGCCACCGAGGAAGCGCGGCAGCACTATCCGCTTCATCGGGTCCACGGCCATGATGTCCAACGCCGCGAGCTGGTCGGTTGCCCGCATCAGGCCGATTTCCGAGGCGAGTGCCGTGCCCGCGCGGCCGGCAAACAGCAGCGCCGTGATCACCGGCCCGAGTTCCTTCAGCAGCGTGAGCGCGGCGCCGGTGCCTAGCGACTCCTCCGAGCCGATGCGTGCGAGGAGGTCGTGGCCCTGGAGGCCCATGACCAGGCCGACGAACAGGCCGCTGATCATGATGATCGCGAGCGACAGCGCGCCCGCGTTGTATACCTGATCGGCAATCAATCGCGGGCGCAGCAGGCCCGCAGGCGAGATCCACAACAGCCGGCCGAGGAACCGCGTCATCGCGCCCGCGCGCGCGAGGAACTCGACGGCACCGGACAGCATCTCGCCGGGCAGCGTCATCGCGCGGCCTGCCCGGCTGCGAGCAGCTGCCCGTAGTAATCGGGTGCAGGATAGTGAAACGGCACCGGACCGTCGGCGAGCCCTTCCAGGAACTGCCTGACGATCGGCGACGGGTGGTCGTGCAGTTCCTTTGGCGAACCGCTGGCGACGACCTTGCCTTCCGACAGGATGTAGCTCTGGTCGGCGATCTGGGCGATCTCCCGCACGTCGTGCGAAACCACGACGCTGGAGATTCCCAGTGCGTCGTTCAGCGAACGGATCAGCCGCATCACGACACCCATCGAGATCGGGTCAAGGCCGGCGAAGGGTTCGTCGTAGATCAGGATATCGGGGTCCATGACGATGGCGCGCGCCAGCGCGACTCGACGCGCCATGCCACCCGAGAGCTGCTGCGGCATGAGCCGGGCGGCTCCGCGCAGCCCGACGGCGTGCAGCTTCGTCAGCACCAGCGAGCGAACCAGCCGCTCCGGCAGGCGAGCGTGTTCGCGCAGCGGGAAAGCCACGTTCTCGAACACGTCGAAGTCGGTGAGCAGTGCGCCGTGCTGAAACAGCATGCCCATCCGTCGCCGGAGAGCATAAAGCTCCTTGCGTCCCAGGCCCGCGACGTCGCGCCCGTCCACCTCGACGGTCCCGGAATCGGCCCGGATCTGTCCGGTGATCAGCCTGAGCAGCGTCGTCTTGCCTGTGCCGCTGGGACCCATGATGGCCGTGACCTCGCCCCTGCGCAGCACCACGTCCAGGCCGCGGAAGATGGGCTTCTGGTCGATTGCGAAGTGCACGCCACGCAACTGCGCGACGTTATCTTCTCCCGCAACCACACCGCGGCTTCCCGCAAGTTCCAGCTGACTGCCCATGATCCTCCAATCTAGAGCGCCCGGCGGACGCCGTTGACGCCTGTTTCGACCGCCGGAATTGTATCAGGTTCATTCCTGCGGTCCGGCCACCAGGCGTCGCGTTTTGCCACACGCCACCATTAGTACTAAAATCGTACCAATTATGGAACCCAGTCATGCTTCGCATCAGTAAGCTTACCGATTACGGCACGGTCGTCCTGGCCTGCCTCGCGTCGCCACCCGGTCGCCGACACACGGCAACTGCGGTGGCAACGCGCACGCGCCTCGGCCTGCCGACCGTGAGCAAACTGCTGAAGAGCTTCCACCACGCCGGGCTCGTGACCTCGGTGCGCGGAGCGCACGGCGGCTATGAACTCGCCCGCCCTGCCCACGAGATCAGCGCCGCATCGATCATCGACGCGATCGAGGGGCCGGTCGCGATCACCGAGTGCAGCGGCGACCACAGTGCCTGCGACCTTGAGAATGTCTGCAGCACTGGTGGCTCATGGCAGCGCATCAACGAGGCGATTCGGCGCTCGCTGGACGGTATCTCGCTGGCGCAGCTGTCGGGGCAGGAAGCCGTTGCGCTGTGGCGCCCTGAACTGGGCGGCGCCTTCGGTCGCGTGCCATCGACCCGCCCCGGCGGACGGAACTGAGGACCAGGCTGTGGCAGACACTACGCAGAACCTCGACGCAATTGTCGGACAGAAGTACCGGCATGGTTTCGTCACCGACATCGACTCCGACACCGTGCCGCCGGGCCTCGACGAGGACGTGATCACGTTCATTTCGCGCAAGAAGCGCGAACCCCAGTTCATGCTCGACTGGCGACTGCGCAGCTACCGCCACTGGCTCACGATGCGGGAGCCCGACTGGGCGAAACTGAGGATTGCGCGCGTCGACTACCAGGCGATCTCCTACTACTCGGCGCCGCGCTCGAAGACCGACGGTCCGAAGAGCCTCGAAGAGGTCGACCCGAAGCTGCTCGCCACCTACGAGAAGCTCGGCGTCCCGCTGCACGAGCGCGCGCGACTGGCCGGCGTCGCGGTGGATGCCGTCTTCGACAGCGTGTCAGTGGCCACGACCTTCAAGGACAAGCTCGCGAAGGCCGGAGTCATTTTCTGCCCCTTCTCCGACGCAGTGCAGAAGCACCCGGAACTGATCGAGCAGTACCTGGGCAGCATCGTGCCGTACACCGACAATTTCTTCGCCACGCTGAACTCGGCCGTGTTCACCGATGGCTCGTTCGTCTACGTGCCGAAGGGCGTGCGCTGCCCGATGGAACTTTCGACCTACTTCCGCATCAACGCCGCGAATACCGGCCAGTTCGAACGCACGCTGATCATCGCCGACGAGGGCAGCCACGTGAGCTACCTCGAGGGCTGCACGGCGCCGATGCGCGATGAAAACCAGCTGCACGCGGCGGTGGTCGAGCTGGTTGCGCTCGGCGATGCCGAGATCAAGTATTCGACGGTCCAGAACTGGTACCCGGGCGACGAGAACGGCGTCGGTGGCATCTACAACTTCGTCACCAAGCGCGGCGAGTGCCGGGGCGCGAATTCACGCATCAGCTGGACCCAGGTCGAGACCGGCTCGGCGATCACGTGGAAATACCCGAGCTGCGTACTGACCGGTGACAACTCGGTGGGCGAGTTCTACTCGGTCGCGCTTGCCAACCACTGCCAGCAGGCGGACACCGGCACCAAGATGATCCACATCGGGCGCAACACGCGCAGCACCATCGTATCGAAGGGAATCTCGGCGGGACGCGGCCAGAACACCTACCGCGGCCTGGTGAAAATCCTCCCGTCCGCCGAAGGCGCGCGCAACCACACGCAGTGCGACTCGCTGCTGATGGGCGATCGCTGCGGCGCGCACACCTTCCCGTACATGGAGATCCGCAACCCGCGGGCCATCGTCGAGCACGAGGCCACGACCTCGAAGATCGCCGACGACCAGCTGTTCTACTGCCGCAGCCGCGGGCTTTCGGAAGAGGACGCGGTGAACATGATCGTCAACGGCTTCTGCAAGGCCGTATTCAAGGAACTGCCGATGGAATTCGCGGTTGAGGCACAGAACCTGATGGCCGTCAGCCTCGAAGGCGCGGTCGGCTGACCGAACGAGGAGAGAGAGCTTGCTCAAGATCCGTGACCTGCACGCCCGAATCGGCGACCGGCCAATCCTGAAGGGAATCGACCTCGAGGTTTTCCCGGGCGAAGTGCACGCCATCATGGGACCGAATGGCTCGGGCAAGAGCACGCTTGCGAGCGTGCTTGCCGGCCGCGAGGGCGTCGAGGTCACGCGCGGCTCGGTCGAGTACCTGGGCGAGGACCTGCTCGCGCTTGCGCCCGAGGAACGCGCACGGGCGGGTGTGTTCCTTGCCTTCCAGTACCCGGTGGAAATCCCGGGCGTGAACAACGCCTATCTGCTGAAGGCGGGCCTGAACGCCGTGCGCAGGCAGCGTGGCGAGGCCGAGCTGGACGCGTTCGAGTTCCTGGCGCTGGTGCGCGACAAGATGAAGTTGATGCAGATGGACGAGAGCATGCTCAACCGCGGTGTCAACGAAGGTTTCTCGGGTGGCGAGAAGAAGCGCAACGAGATCCTGCAGATGGCCGTGCTCGAACCGAAGCTCGCGCTGCTGGACGAGACCGACTCCGGGCTCGACATCGACGCGTTGCGCGTCGTGGCGAGCGGCGTCAACAGCCTGCGCGGGCCGGATCGCGCAATCGTCATGATCACCCACTACCAGAGGCTTCTCGACTACATCGAGCCGGACGTGGTCCATGTGCTTTCCGGCGGTCGAATCCTGAAGAGCGGCGATCGGACGCTCGCGCTCGAGCTCGAACGTCGCGGCTACGACTGGGTACGCGAGGAGGCAGGCGCCGCATGAACGCTGTCGCGCTTCCCGCCGCACTCGCCCCGTACCAGGCGGCTTTCGAGTCCGCCGGGGCTACCCTGCCGGACACCGCGGCACTGCGCAGCGCCGCACTCGATCACTTTATAGCGGCCGGATTCCCGTCGACCCGCGACGAGGCATGGAAATACACCAGCCTGAGGCGCCTGGAGTCGCGCCGGTTCTCGGACGAGCCGGCGGCCGCCACCGATGCCACCTTGCGCTCACCGGGGTCCGGCACGCGGGTCCTGGTCGTGAATGGACGCATGCTCGAGGCGCCCGACCCGGGCTCGCCGGAACTCTACGGAATCCGTGTCCGCACCCTCGCCCAGGCGCTCGCGGACGGCGAGCCGCTGGGCGCGCTGCTGAGGATTCCGACCGGCGGCGGCACCGAGCGCTTCGCAGCACTTAACGCCGCGCTCTCCCCGGACGCGATCGTCGTCGACGTCGCCGAGGGCGCACAGCCGAGCGCCGCGCTGCACGTGTCGCTGCAGGCGACCGGCGACTCCAGCATGAGTCATCCGCGCCTGCTGGTCCGCGTCGGGCGCGGCGCCAGTGCACAGGTCGTGGTGCACCACAGCGGCGACGACGACGCCGAGCGATTCGTCAATTCCTACATCGAGATCGAGGCGGGTCCCGACTCGTCGCTGCGCGTGTACCGGCAACAGGCACAGGGAGCGCGCACGTTTCACATCGAGCGTATAGAGGCGACGGTCGGCCAGCGGGCCTCGCTGACCGTGCACGACGCCCAACTCGGCGGTTCGATCTCCAGGCTGGACCTTCACGCCCGGCTTGCCGCGCCGGGCGCCACGGCCGAGCTGAACGGGCTGTTCCTGGCCGACGGCGCGCGGCACCTGGACGCGCACGTGCGGGTGGACCACCTCGCCCCGCACACCAGCAGCCTGGTCGACTATCGTGGCGTGGCCGCGTCGCGCGGACGCGCCGTATTCAACGGCAAGGCCGTGGTGCACGAGGACGCGCAGAAGTCGGACGCCCGCCAGGTGAGCCGGAACCTGCTGCTTTCGCCTGGCGCGGAAATCGATACCAAGCCGGAACTCGAGATCTACGCCGACGACGTAAAGTGCAGCCACGGCGCCACGACCGGGCAGCTCGACCCGGTGGCGCTCTTCTACATGCGCTCGCGCGGCCTGGATGAGTCCGAGGCCAGGAGCGCCCTGACCAGGGCATTTGCCGGGGCGATCCTCTCGCGCATGGACCTGCCCGCCTTTGCCGAGGCCGTGCACGCCGTGCTCGACGACCGCCTGGCCCGGCTGCTGGACTCACCGGCATGAGCGTCGCCGCGCCTGCTCCATCCGCCCGCGTGGCGCTCGACGTCGAGGCAATCCGGCGCGATTTCCCGGTGCTCGCACGCCGCGTGCACGGCAAGCCGCTCTGTTACCTCGACAACGCAGCCTCGAGCCAGCGTCCGCGACAGGTGATCGACGCGATATCCGGTTATTACCAGTCGTCGCATGCCAACGTGCACCGTGGCGTGCACGCGCTCAGCCAGGAGGCCACCGACCTCTTCGAGGGAGCGCGCGAAAAGCTGCGCCGCTTCGTGAATGCCCGCTCGACCCGTGAAGTCATATTCGTGCGCGGAACCACCGAGGCGATCAACCTGGTGGCGCAGAGCTACGCGCGGCCGAGGCTGGCACCCGGCGACGAAATACTGATTTCCTGGCTCGAGCACCACGCCAATATCGTCCCCTGGCAGATGGTCTGCGAGCAGACCGGCGCCCGCCTGCGCGTGATCCCGATGACGCAGTCCGGCGAGCTCGACTTCGATGCGTTCCAGTCCCTGATCGGCGAGCGCACCCGCCTGCTGGCGCTTGCGCATGTGTCGAACGCGCTCGGCACCGTCGTGCCGGTGCAGCGTTTCATCGCCGAGGCACGCCGGCACGGCGTTCCGGTGCTGCTCGACGGGGCACAGGCCGCGCCGCACATGCCGGTCGACGTTCAGCAGCTCGACTGCGATTTCTACTGCTTTTCCGGACACAAGATGTGCGGGCCGACCGGCATCGGCGTGCTCTACGGGCGCGAGTCGCTGCTCGCTGCAATGCCGCCCTGGCAGGGAGGCGGCGACATGATCCTGGCGGTTAGTTTCGAGCGCACCATCTACAACGACCTGCCGTGGAAGTTCGAGGCTGGAACTCCCCACATCGCGGGCGCAATCGGGCTTGGCGCCGCGGTCGACTACCTCGAGGAGATCGGCCTCGGGCGGATCGCCGCCGCGGAACACGATCTGCTCGAATACGCCACGAGCAGGCTTGCCGGAATCGACGGCCTGGAGGTCGTTGGTACCGCACCCGAAAAAGCCGCCGTCATCTCCTTCAAGCTGCGCGACATACACCCGCACGACCTGGGAACGATCCTGGACATGGAAGGTGTCGCCATCCGTACCGGTCACCATTGCGCGATGCCGGTCATGGACTACTACGGCGTGCCGGCCACAGCGCGGGCATCGTTCGCGTTCTACAACACCCGTTCAGAGGTCGACCGCCTGGTCGCGGCCCTCGGCGTTGCGCAGGAGATCATGGGCTGATGGACCTGAACGACCTCTACCGCGACGTGATCGTCGATCACAATCGCAAGCCGCGCAATTTCCGCCCGATGCCGGATGCCGATTGCCACGCCGAGGGATTCAACCCGTTGTGCGGCGATCGGCTGACGATCTACGTACGGCTCGAGGACGACGTGATCAGCGACGTGTCGTTCCAGGGCAGCGGCTGCGCGATCTCGGTTGCATCGGCATCGCTGCTCACCGAGAGCGTGAAGGGCCGCTCGGTCGCCGACGCCGAGCGCCTGTTCGAGACCATGCACGCGATGCTGACACGGGACGACGCTGACGTGGATGTGGCAAGCCTCGGCAAGCTCGGCGCACTGTCCGGCGTGCGCGCATTCCCGGCACGGGTGAAATGCGCGAGCCTGTGCTGGCACACGCTCGACGCGGCACTGCATCGGCAGACCGAACCGGTACGAACCGAGTAACCAGGGAGCGATCCGTGTATCGACAGGACAACGAGCCGGTCACCTTTACCCGCGACGTGGACGCGATCATCGTGCCGGCGGGCCTGGCGGTGAAACTGCGCAAGGGCCAGGACGGATTCATCACACAGGCGCTCGGCGGCAGCTTCACTGTCTATGTCGAGGGCAACCTGTTCCGCGTGGCGGGCAAGGACGCCGACGCCCTTGGCAAGGAAGCCGTGGACGTGCCGCAGTTGCCGCCGAATGCGAGTGACGAGGACGTGCGCGACCTCGCATGGCAGCAGATGAAGACCTGCTACGACCCGGAGATCCCCATCAACGTGGTGGACCTCGGGCTGGTGTATTCCTGCGACGTCAGCTCCGAGGCGGACGGCCGGGTCATCTCGGTGACGATGACGCTCACGGCGCCTGGTTGCGGCATGGGCGACGTGCTGGTGCAGGACGTACGGGAAAAAGTCGAGATCATCCCGACCGTCAAGCGCGTGGACGTCGAACTGGTGTTCGACCCGCCCTGGCAGCAGTCGATGATGTCCGAAGCTGCGCGCCTGCAGACGGGCATGATGTGAGCTGGATACGCGTCGGCCCGGTCGCATCCATCCCGCCGGGTGACCATGCCTCGGTCGAGGTGGACGGCGCGTTCGTGGCCGTGTTCAACATCGGCGGCGAGTTCCTGGCGGTCGAGGACGTCTGTACCCATGACGGCGGCGGACTCTCCGGCGGGCCGGTCGAGGGCGACCAGGTGGTCTGTCCGCGGCACGGGGCACGCTTCTGCCTGCGCACCGGCCAGGCACTCACCCCGCCCGCCTACGAACCCGTGCGCTGCTACCAGACCCGCATCGTCGAAGATCACGTAGAGGTTAGGGAGCCATGAAACGCCTGACGCTGGTTCGACATGCCAAGTCCGACACGCCGCTGCCCGGCCAGAAGGACTGGGACCGGCCGCTCAACCGCCGTGGCCAGCGCGACGCGCCGGAGATGGCGCGACGGCTGCGGGCGCGGAAACTGAAGCCCGACCTGGTGCTTTCGAGCCCCGCGGTACGGGCGCTGACCACGGCGAGCATCATGGCGCGCGAACTGAAGGTGCCGGCAGAGGTCGTGGGGCAGGACGAGCGTCTGTATCTCGCTTCCCCGGCCGACCTGCTGGCGGTCATCCGCGACCTGGGCGGACATGCCCCCCACCTGATGATCTTCGGACACAATCCCGGCATCACGGATTGCGCCAACCGGCTGTCGTCCGGCGAGCACATGGACAACATGCCGACCTGTGCCGTATTCACCGCGACGTTCGATATCGACGAGTGGAGCGCGCTGCAGTGGGGCAGCGGCCAGGACGTCGAATTCGACTACCCCAGGAACCTCGCCTAGACGCGACCGGCCCGGGTTCGGCCTGGCCGGGCGCGACTAGAGGCGTCCAGGAACCGAGATCGAGGCCCCGGTGACGGCTCGCGCTGCGTCGGAGGCGAGGAACGCCACGACTTCCGCAATCGCCTCAGGCTTTACCCATCGCGTGAAGTCGGCGTCCGGCATGTCGGATCGATTGCGCGGCGTATCGATGATAGAAGGCAGCACGGCATTGACCGTGACACGGTAGTCCTTCAGTTCATCGGCGAGGCTTTCAGTCAGCTTCTGCACGCCGGCCTTGGACGCCGCGTACGCGCCCATGCCGGCATTCGCGCGGCCAGTGGCCGCACCGGCACCGACGTTGATTATGCTGCCGCCGCCGCGCTCGATCAGCGCCGGCAGCGCCACCTTGCAGCTCACGACCGCTGTTCGGAGGTTCATCCGGTAGAGCTGGTCCCAGGTTTCAACCGAACCCTCCAGCAGCGTCTGGCACTGGAAGCCGCCGACCACGTTCACCAGCACGTCGATTCCACCGAAACGCATCGCAGCGGCCGCCACCGCCTTGCGTGTTCCTTCCACCTCGGCCAGGTCGACGCCGCCGATAATCAGGTGCCTGGCACCGATTTTCTGCTGCAGCTCGGCCGGTGGCGGCGCGAGATCGAGCAGCGCCAGCCGCGCGCCGCCTGCGGCGAAGCCGCGCGCGACTGCTGCGCCAAGCTCGCCGAAAGCACCCGTCACCACCACTACCCTGTCCTTCATTTCCATTGCTCAAGCCTCGCTCGTTGCCCTTCCTGCAAGGTTCGCTGCGCAATATTCAGCATTCGGGCACGTTGACCGCAAGTCCGCCCTGGCTCGTTTCCTTGTAGATCGAACTCATGTCGTGACCTGTCTGCCGCATGGTCGCGATCACCTGGTCGAGCGACACCTTGTGGGTGCCGTCCCCACGCTTGGCGAGCCGCGCCGCATTGATGGCCTTCACTGCGCCCATCGCATTGCGCTCGATGCAGGGGATCTGTACCAGTCCGGCGATCGGGTCGCAGGTGAGGCCGAGGTTGTGTTCCATGCCGATCTCGGCAGCGTTCTCGACCTGCTCGTTGGTGCCGTTCATTGCCGCGACCAGGCCTGCGGCGGCCATCGAACAGGCGACCCCAACCTCGCCCTGGCAACCCATTTCGGCCCCCGAGATCGATGCGTTCTTCTTGTAAAGCATGCCTATCGCGCCTGCGACCAGCAGGAAGCGAACCACGCCCTCATCGCCCGCACCGGGCTCGAAGCGGCGGTAATAGGCTATCACCGCCGGTACGATGCCCGCCGCGCCATTGGTCGGCGCCGTTACCACCCGGCCGCCGGCCGCGTTCTCCTCGTTGACCGCGAGTGCGAACGCGTTGACCCAGTCCATGCCGTCCGGCGGCCGCGCGTCCGAGGATTCGACCAGTACTCGTCGCATGCGCCCTGCCCGCCTGCGGACATTGAGCACGCCGGGCAGCAGCCCGCTGCTTGCAAAGCCTCGCTCGATGCAGTCACTCATCACCGACCAGATTCCGAGCAGCGCGGCCCGCGTCTCGGCCTCGCTGCGAAAGGCGCGTTCGTTCGCCAGCACGAGTTCGTGCAGCTCGAGCCCGAGCCTGCGAGCCGATGCAAGCAGGTCCAGTGCCGAATCGAATGGATGCGGAACCGCGACCTGCTTCGCCTCGTCACCTGGCTGGCCGAACTGCGCAGCGCGGACCGTGAACCCGCCGCCGGTCGAGTAGTACTCGTCGCGATGCAGGACGTCGCCGCCCGAATCGAACGCGGTGAATCGCATGCCATTCGGGTGCAAAGGCAACACCTGGTCGCGGTGGAACAGCAGGTCGAGCGGTTCGTCGAACTCGATCTCGCGCGCCCCGCCCAGGCGCAACCGCCCGGACCTGCGAATCCGCTCGATCGCCGGCTCCATATCCGCTGGCTCGATCGTGTCCGGCCGCTGGCCTTCGAGGCCCAGCAGGATCGCGCGGTCCGTGCAGTGCCCCTTGCCAGTCAGCGCGAGCGAGCCGTAGACCTGCGCGCCGAGCTTCGTCGTCTGCCCGAGCAGCCCGCGTGCAGCGAGGTCGTTGACGAATTCTCGCGCCGCATTCATGGGCCCCATGGTGTGCGAACTCGACGGCCCGATGCCGATCTTGAAAATGTCTAGCACGCTGAGATTCATGGCTGTGACCGCTCCTGCTCCATGGCAGGCAAGGATGCATTGCCGCCGACGGCTGGGGTATTGACCGTAACTGTACGCTGGTGGGCGAAGCGGCGCAGGTGGCGCAGTAGCACGCTGACCTGGCTATTTCGTCTCGTACTGGAGCCCGATCGTGGTCAGCGTGTCGGTCTTGTCGATGCCCGGCGGCACGTCGGTGTTGTGGCGGACCTCGTAGCCCACCCTGAGGCCGAGCGAGCCGGAGACCTTCACCACCAGGCCGAGGTTGTTCTGCAGGTAGGTGTTGTCGGAGCCGGTTTCGAGCAGGAACAGGTTCACGATCCGGGTCGTCTCCGTAATCTGCTTCTCGAAGCCGATGTTGCCACGGAAGATGACACCATCGATCCTGTCGCCTGTCTCACGCTCCTTGGTGATGCGATAGCCGGGGCCGCCCTGCACCCACAACTTGGTCTCTTCGGTGTCGAAGAACTTGTAGCCAAGACCGGTTGCGAGCGATGCCTGGTAGTCGTAGGCGCTGAAACGGTCGTCGTCGTAGCGGCCCGCGCCGAACCAGTAGGCACGTTCGGTGAAGCTGTAGTTCGTCTGTCCGCGGACTTCCCAGCGCTGGGCCGTCGTGGTGTCGCCGTCGTTGCCGTAGTTGCCCATGAAGCCCAGCGCGTTTTCCCACTTGTCGGCCTTGTAGGTAACCTCGAGCGCGCCATTGGCAGACTGGTTGTCGCTGTTGCCCGTGGCCATCGAGGCGCCGATCTCCGCCTTGCCGGACCAATCGGCCCGGACAGGCTGGGCGATGGCCGTCGCTGCAAGCACCAGCAGCACTGCGTTGAATTTCCTGTTCATTGGATTTCTCCCGGACACGACAAAAAATGGCCGCGGAGTATAGCCAATGCGATCGGGTTCTTGCGCGGCAATAAGCTGGCCGCCCTGCACCCTTGCGCGCTTGACCTGCGCCCGGGACAATCCGGCGCCCAGCGGCAGGGGGAAGGTGAGATGAACGCGGCGCCATACAAGTTTTCCGCTACCGAGGCCAACTTTGCTGCCGTGGTGGTCGCCGAATCGGCGAACCGGCCGGTGCTCGTCGACTTCTGGGCCCCCTGGTGCGGCCCCTGCCGGACACTGATGCCGCTGCTCGACCGCATCGCCGACGACTACGGCGGCCGATTTGCGCTGGCCAAGGTCAATACCGACGAGGAGCAGCAGGTGGCCGGCCAGTTCGGCATCCGCAGCATCCCCACGGTGATGCTGTTCCACCAGGGCCAGGCCGTTGAGCAGTTTGTCGGCGTACAGCCGGAAGCGGCGATACGTGCGCTGCTCGACAAGTATCTCGCCGACGAGGCCAACGGCGTGCTCGACGAGACAGAACAGCTGGTCGCGCAGGTGAATTCGGCGCTGGCAGCTCGCGACATCGAGTCAGCGCGCGCGGCCCTTCCGCAACTCGAGTCGACCCGGGCCGACCACCCGGCCCTGCCCGCACTGCGCGCCTTGACTGGATTTGTCGAGGCGGCGGTCGCCAGGCCCGAAGTGACCGCGCTTCGCGCCGCCCTGGAGAAGGACGCCGCAGACTCGGCCTCGAGGCATGCCCTCGCCGCTCACCATGCGCTGGCAGGCGACTATGCAACGGCGCTTTCGGAATGGCTTGAGATCCTGCGCCGCGACCGGCGCTTTGGCGATGACCTTGCCCGGCGCAGCATCCTGGCGGCGTTCGACGTCCTGGGCGAGGGGCACGAGCTCACGGCGAGCTACAGGCGCCGGATGGCGAGTCTGTTGCACTGAGCGATTCGTGCTTGCCGGCCCTTGCCCAGCTCATATGACCGAAGTATAAGAAGCCGCGAGAACCGACCGACGACCAGCCCTAGACCAGCCCCGGGTCCTGCGATGGCAGAAAAGCCAGAGTCCGACGAGTTCGACGACGAAGAATCCGACGACGAGGCCGGCGGCGAGGACTCGCTCGACGTGGATCGGCTGATGCAGGACTTCGACAAGCGCAAGCGCGGAGCGGCGCGGCACGTGGA
Organism: uncultured Gammaproteobacteria bacterium; assembly: GCA_963793005.1. Classification (GTDB taxonomy): domain Bacteria; phylum Pseudomonadota; class Gammaproteobacteria; order Steroidobacterales; family Steroidobacteraceae; genus RPQJ01. Next base: position 193,326 of record CAWBYP010000002.1, on the reverse strand, counting down.
AGAACCTGCATGGCGCAAGCTCGAACGGCTGCTCGAGCAGAAGCGCACGTCAGAGCTGCTCAGCGACTTCGACGACTACGACATCGGCGACGGTCGCGGGCCGCGCAAGCGCAAGCGCTAGCGGTCGGGTCGCGGCGCTGATGCCGCCCAAGGCTGGGCCCGGCGCGGGCCGGCTGGCGTCCTAGTGAAAGTCGCGCGACACCGTGGCGACCCTCCCGAGCCAGCTCGACAGGTCCACCAGCCTGCGCGCGATCACGTGCATCACCTCGCCCTCGACCTGCAGTTCACCGGCCACGCCCATCAACCGTGAGCCGACCAGCGTCTGCCGCTGCCGCTCGGCGACGTCGCGCCACACGATCAGGTTGACGTAGCCTGTTTCATCCTCGAGCGTCACGAAGGTGACGCCCTGCGCGCTGCCTGGCCGCTGCCGCGTGATGACGAGCCCCGCCGTGCGCACCGTCGCGCCATTCCGCATCCCGCGCAATCCCACGGCGGTCACGATTCCTCGCCCCTCGAGCCGCGCACGCAGCAGCGCGAGCGGGTGGCGCCGCAGCGTGAGTCCGGTGTGTGCGTAGTCGGCGACGATATCCTCGCCCTCGCGTGGTGCGCGCAACAGCGGAATGCCCTCGGCGATGCGCGACGCGGCCAGCAGCGGCAATGGCGGTTCAGTACCCGCGACGTTCCACGCCGCGCGGTGACGATGACCGGCGAAGCCCGCGAGCACCCCTGCTGCCGCGAGACAGCCCAGCTCACGACGGCCGAGTCCGGCCCGGACGGCGAGATCCTGCACACTATCGAACACGCGCACACAGCGTGCCGCGACCAGGCGCATGCCGGCCTGTTGCGACAGGCCCTTCACCAGCCGCAGCCCGAGCCGCAGTGCGGCCGTACCGTCCTCGCGACGCTCGAGCGTACAGTCCCAGTCGCTCGCGAGCGCGTCGGCCGGCCGCACCTCCACCCCGTGGCGCCGCGCGTCCTGCACCAGCTGCGACGGCGCGTAGAACCCCATCGGCTGGCTGTTGAGCAGCGCCGCCGTGAAGGCCGCCGGCTCGTGCCGCTTCAGCCATGCCGACACATACACCAGCAGCGCGAAGCTGGCAGCGTGCGACTCAGGAAAGCCGTACTCGCCGAAGCCAAGGATCTGGCGGAAGATCTGCCTGGCAAATTCCTCGGCGTAGCCCCGCTCACGCATGCCGCGGATCAGCCTGTCCTCGAAGTGGCTTAAGCCGCCCTTGCGCTTCCAGGCAGCCATGGCGCGGCGCAGCTGGTCGGCCTCGCCCGGCGTGAAGCCTGCGGCCACGACCGCGAGCTGCATCACCTGCTCCTGGAAGATCGGCACGCCGAGCGTGCGCTTCAATACGCCCTCGACTGCCGCGCTCGGGTAACTCACGGGCTCGAGCCCGCCCCGACGGCGCAGGTAGGGGTGCACCATGTCGCCCTGGATGGGACCCGGGCGGATGATGGCTACCTCGATCACCAGGTCGTAGTAGTTCAGTGGCTTCAGCCGCGGCAGCATCGCCATCTGCGCCCGTGACTCGATCTGGAACACGCCCATCGTGTCGCCGTGGCCGATCATCTCGTACACGGCAGGATCCTCGGCGGGAACGCTGGCCAGCGTCCAGCGCAGGCCACGGAATTCCTCGACCAGCGCAAATGCCCGCCGAATGGCGGCCAGCATGCCGAGGCCGAGCACGTCCACCTTGAGCAGGCCGAGCGCGTCGAGGTCATCCTTGTCCCACTGGATGACCGTGCGATCCGGCATCGCCGCATTCTCGACCGGGACCAGTTCCTCGAGCAGGTCGCGCGCGATGACGAAGCCGCCGACGTGCTGCGAGAGGTGCCGTGGAAAACCGAGCAGCGCCCGGGCCAGCGTGATCACGCGCGCGAGCACCGGGCTCGCGGGGTCGAGACCCGCCTCACGCACGCGCTCCGGGTCGATCCGTGAGCCGTCCCACCACTGCATGGAACGCGCAAGATCGCCCACCTGCAGCGGATCGAGACCGAGCGCCCTCGCCACGTCACGCAGCGCGCTGCGCGGCCGGTAACAGATCACCGTCGCAGTGAGCGCGGCGCGCCGGCGCCCGTACTTCGCGTAGATGTACTGGATCACTTCCTCGCGCCGCTCGTGCTCGAAATCCACGTCGATGTCGGGCGGTTCGTTGCGCTCGCGCGATATGAATCGCTCGAACAGCAGCGACATCCGCGCCGGGTCCACCTCGGTGATGCCGAGACAGAAGCACACGGCGGAGTTGGCGGCGGAACCGCGGCCCTGGCAGAGGATGCCGCGCCCGCGCGCGAAGTCGACGATGTCATGGACCGTGAGGAAATACGCCTCGTAGCCGAGTTCCTCGATCAGTGCGAGTTCGTGCTCGACGAGTGCGCGGGCAGTCGCGGGCGTGCCCTGCGGCCAGCGCCGCCGCTCGCCCTGCTGCGTGAGCTGCCTGAGCCAGCCCGCGGGCGTTTCACCATCGGGCACGATTTCCCGCGGATACTCGTAGCGCAGTTCGTCCAGCGAGAAGCTGCAGCGCCGGGCGATGTCGATCGTCGCGGCCAGTAACGCCGGTGGATAGACCTCCTCGAGGCGCGCTGGCGGACGCAGGTGCCGCTCGCCATTCGGGTGCAGCGCAAGGCCCGCGCGGTCGACGGTGGTACGGAGCCGCGTTGCCGTGAGCACGTCCTGCAATGCACGGCGGCCGCGCACGTGCATGTGCACGTCGCCGGCAGCCACCAGCGGCAGGCCGAGTTCCCGGCCGAGTTGCCCGAGTGATTCGAGCCTCTCGCGATCGCGACCCGAGGTGAGCAGCTCGACCGCAATCCACAGGCAGCCGGGAAACACCTGGGCCAGCCAGCGCGCTTCGGCCGGATCCGGCGTCGTGCCCGGAAGCCAGAGCGCGAGCAGGCCAGCGGAAACCTCGAAATCCCCGCGCTCCAGCCGGTATGTTCCCTTCGGCGCCGCGCGCCGCGCCCGCGTGATCAAGCGGCAGAGCCGGCCGTAGCCATCACGGTCGGCCGCGAGCAGCACGCAGCGCAGGCCATCGGCCAGCCGCAGCTCGCTGCCGATGATCAGCTTGATGCGATGCTCGCGTGCCGCGACGTGCGCGCGCACGACACCGGCGACCGAACACTCGTCGGTGATCGCGAGCGCCTCGTAGCCCAGCCCGGCGGCGCGCTCGACGAGTTCCTCAGGGTGCGAAGCACCGCGCAGGAAACTGAAATTGCTGAGGCAGTGCAGCTCGGCGTAGTTCATGGACTGGTCCGGTCGCGCTGTACCCCGTGCGCTCAGCCGAACACGCCGTGCATGAACCAGCGGCCGTCCTTGCGTCGCTCACGGAACACCCAGAGGCGCACACCGCCCGTCGTGCGCGCGATGTAGTAGTCGCGGCGCACGTCACGACCGTCCCACCAGCCCGACTCGATGCGCTCCGGCCCGTCCTCGATCTCCAGCCGTCCCTCGAAGTACGGCCAGTCCTGGCCATCAAGCAGCCGGGGCTCCGCAAGCAGCCACAGCGGCCGGCAACCAGGGGAAATAGGGGACATTCCCCTATTTCCCATATTTTCCGATCCACGCCTGGGAAATAGGGGAATGTCCCCTATTTCCCAGGCCGCCTCGGGGCGGTGCTCGGGCACCAGGCGGACACCTTGCACCGCATCTGCACCAAGGCGCGCGCGCAGGCGTTCGATGAACTGCGGCACGCCCACCGCGCCGTACCGGCCGCGTGCGAACAGGTCACCGGCCTCTTCACGCGCCTCCAGCAGGACGCCGCTTCGCAAGCGCAGGGCACGAACGGGTTCGGGCAGTTGCGTGCGCGCGAGCCGTTCGCACAGCAGCCCTGCCATCTGCCCCGCCTGCGCCGTGGGCTCGGCGAATCGAAGTCGCACGCGAGTTGCTGGCGCATCACGATGTGTGAGCCGGAACTCGAGCGCGTCCACCGCGCATCCCCTGGCCTGCAGGTACCCGCACAGATCGTCGAGCATCGGAGCCATCGTCCGGCCAAGACGATCGGTGTCCGAGATCTCGGGCTCGAGGTTCCGCCTCTCCATGTAGCGCTCCCGCCGCACGAACGCGGCGCGCGGGTCGGGCGCGCGGCCCAGGGCTCGATCGAGCGAGCGCAGCACCTCCGGCGCAAACCGGCGGGCGAAACCGTCGCGCGGAAGCCTGAGGCAATCGCCCACGGTGCGCACGCCCATCGTGGCGAGCGACTCGAGGCTCTTCTCCGGCCAGCGCGTGCAGGCGAGTGGCAGTGGCGCGAGTCGACTCGCAAGGCTGTCCCGGCTGCGAAGCGCGACCTCTTTCCCGCTGCGTGCGAACCAGAGCGCGGCGAGCGGCGCGGGCGCAATTGCGAGTTGTGGCTCGACACCCGCTGATTGGAGGCGTTCGCGCACATGGACAACCAGCCGTCGCACTCCGCCAAACAACTTCAGGCTGCCACGTACCTCGAGCAGCACACCGTCGGGTGGTTCGAGCGCGACGCGTGGCGTGAAGTCTCCCGCGCAGGTGGCAACCGCCTCGAGCAGGGTACGCTCCGCGGCAACGGAACGCGCCAGCACGGAAAGCCCCGGCAGCAGCGCCAGCGCAGAGTTGAGCGCAATGCCGCGCACGATGCCGGCTGCAGCTGCTTCGGCATCGCAGGCACAGACCACCCTGCCCCCGCGCTCCACGTCCACCACCACGCTGGCCGCACCTGGCGCCTGGCCGGCGCCGGACCCTGCAGCGACAGACCGGCGCAGTGACTCGAGAATGTAGTGAGGCAGGTGTATCGCAAGCCAGAGCTCGCCAGCCGTCGCGACGGCACCAGCCGGCTCACCCGGCCCACGCCCGGTCGGGGGCGCAGGTCGCAAGCTTGGCCGGTTGCGCGCGATCGCGGGAGATGGGAGGCCCCCGGGCATGGCCCGGTGTCTTCGGGGCAGCGACACGTCAGTGCGCGGCGGCTTGTGCCGCCGTGTCGAGCCAGCCGAGGAGGATGGTTGCCGGCCGTCCGCCGCGACTCTTGAGGATGCGCGCCTCGAGGCCGCCGGGGCCGGCAGTGAGTGCGATGCGCAACACTGCGGGCGACGGCTGCTCGCCATCGGCGAGACTGCGAAACAGCACCGTCATGCAGCGCGACTGTTCCGAGGCAAGCTGCAGGCGACGCAACCACTGCCGGTCGCGGAACGGGGCCCAGCCGATCACCGCGCTGCAGGCTCCCGATCGCAGTGCCTGCTCCATCGCCCACTCCGCAGGCTGCGCACGCACGATCAGCAGACGGTGCAGGTCTATGCCGCGCGCTGCGAGCGCCGGCGCGTAGGGCTGGTACGGCGGCGAAATCCAGGCAAACCAGCCATCCTCGTGTTCATCGCGGCCGAGTACCGTGAGCGCCGGCATCAGCAGGCTTACCTCGCCGATGCCGCAGCGATCCACGAGGATCTCGATCAGGCCCTGCCGTGGCCATCCGCCGCCGGGCAGGCAGCGGTCGAGCGCTGAATAACCCGTGGGCAGGGCGGAGGATTCAGCCGTTGGCCCGGTCTGTTCCCGCGCGCGCCAGAGGCCGGGGTGACGCAGCAGGTCGTCGAAAGAAGACATTCACGCCCTGCCCGCCTCCTGCCTCACAACGCCGACCACTACGCCTTCGATGATCAGCGACTCGTTCTTCAGGTCGATGCACAACGGCTCGAAGTCCAGGTTCTCCGGCAGCAGCCACACCATCGTGCCGTCCTGCCGGTAGCGCTTCACGGTCACCTCGTTCTCGAGCCGCGCCACGACGATCTGCCGGTTGCGGACTTCGGGCGTGCGGTGCACGGCGACCAGGTCGCCGTCGAGGATGCCGGCGTTCTTCATGCTCATGCCGCGTACCTTGAGAAGGTAATGAGGGCGCGGCTGGAAGAGCTGCGGGTCGATCTGGTAATGCGCCTCGATGTTTTCCTCGGCGAGGATGGGTCGGCCGGCGGCAACCCGGCCGATGAGCGGCAGGCCGAGTTGCTCGCGCAGCGAGTCGCGGAGCTGGATGCCTCGCGAGGCGCCCGGCCGCAGCTCCAGTACTCCCTTGCGCTGCAGGGCGCGCAGGTGTTCTTCGGCCGCATTGGCCGACTTGAAGCCGATTGCCTCGGCGATTTCGGCGCGGGTGGGCGGCATGCCGTGCTCGATCACGGCTTCCTGGATGAAGCGCAGGACCTGGCGCTGGCGCGGGGTGAGGTCGTCCATGGCGATACCTGTGTTTATTTACAGTAACTGTTTTTATATACAGTTGCCGGGCGCAATGCAAGCCCGGCGTGAACACCATGGTTCGGGGCACACGCAGTGGCCAATTGGCGCCGTTGATGGCCGTTTCGCCTTTTACCTACACCCAACATAGGTTAATATTGCACTGCGCTACTGCGGACCCGGTTTCCCGACATGCTCGGGCGGGCGCTGTTGGCTGTTGATAATCAATGTCACACGAAGGAACGAAACCCATGAAGACTGCCGTCGCCAAGATCCTGACCGTCACCGCTGCTGCCGTTGCCCTCGCCGGCTGCGTAAGCGACTCGAAGTTCAACGAATACGTCGCTTCCAACGACGCCGCCGTCAAGGCTGCCCAGCAGGAAGCCGCTGCCGCCACCGCCACCGCCAAGGCTGCTGCCGACGCTTCCAAGGCTGCCGCTGACGCTGCTGCCATGGCCAACAACACCGCCAACCAGGCGGGCCAGGCTGCCAAGGCTGCGCAGGCCTGCTGCGACGCGAACAGCGAGAAGATCGATCGCGCGTTCAAGAAGTCGATGGGCAAGTAATCGCCCGGCGATTGCTCGAAAGCTCGACGGAAGACGCCGCGGTAACCCCGCGGCGTTTTCTTTTGTGTTGACTGGGCGCGTGCCACGGGTTGTCATTCGCGACAACATGCATCGCCGCGGAAAATGATGCTCATGAGAGCCCGTGCATCGGCATTCATCGCCACCAGCCTCGATGGCTACATCGCACGCCCCGATGGAAGCATCGACTGGCTGGACGATGTCCAGACCCTGATCCCCGAAGGTGAGGACTGCGGATACCTGGAATTCATGGCGTCGATCGATGGCATGGTCATGGGACGGCACTCATTCGAGCGGGTGCTCGCGTTCGAGGAGTGGCCTTACGAACTGTTGCCGGTCTACGTGATGAGTCACGCACCCGTGAGTGTTCCCGTGGAACTGGCCACATCGGTGCACTCGTGGCAGGGGACTCCCGGCGCGCTGTCCGACCGCCTGGGCCACGAAGGCTTCCGCCACCTCTACATCGATGGCGGACAGACCATCCAGGAATTCCTGAAGGCCGGCCTGCTCGACCAGATAACGATCACCGTGGTGCCCATCCTGCTGGGCGTCGGGCGCCCGCTGTTCGGCCCACTGCCGCACGATGTTGAACTGACGCTCATGCACTCGCGGGCATACGAGTTCGGATTCGTGCAGTCCACCTACCGCATCGAAGCAGCAGGGCTCGCCTGACCAGCGAATCCCGTACTGCCCCGCGGCCCTCCTCGGGTCCGCGCGGCAGCGCCAGAAGCTTTTCGCAGGCGCTCGCGGATTCAGCGCAACTCGGCGCGCACTGGCATGGACAGCGGCACGGGCACGCCGGTCGCCTGCTCGAATACGAGCCGGGCACCCGCCCTGTCGACCACGACGCTGTGACCGGCCACCGCGGCCGTGATCAGATCGTCCATCAGCGCCGGGTCCATGTCGCGTGGATCGTCAGTGCCCTCAAGCGGCGCGTGGCGCTCGACGTAAAGCGTGCCACGCTGCCAGCCAACCTTGTTCGTCTGGTCGACGAGCGCGACACGGGTGTTGACGGGTACCAGCGGAAACAACTCCGCGATGTCCTCCGGGTACAGGCGCATGCAGCCGTGAGTCACCTGCATCCCGACGCCGGCGGGGTTATTTGTGCCATGGATCAGGTAGGCGCCGCCAGGTATCCCCAGGCGCATCGCATGCTCGCCGAGCGGGTTGTCGGGACCCGCTGGAACCACCCTGGGCAGCGGATCACCGCGTTCCTCATGCTCCTTCAGAACGGATGCTGGCGGATACCAGTTTGGTTTCACCTGCTTCGAGACGACACGGGTCACGCCGATCGGCGTCTTCCAGTCCATCTTTCCGACACTGACCGGGTAGGTCCGTACGACGGCCGCCTCGCCTTTTTTCACGGGCGGGTAGTAGTAAAGACGGTGCTCCGGGAGGTTGACGACGATGCCGCTGCGTGGCGCGTCTGGCAGGATGTAGCGCGACGGGATCAGGACCTCCGTGCCATCGCCAGGAATCCAGGGATCGACGCCCGGATTAGCGGCGACGATCTCCTCGTAGCCCACGCCGTTGCGGCGCGCTATGTCAAAGAGGGTATCCTCGTGTGCGGCGATCGCCGTGGAATTGCTGCCTATGACGTTGTCACCGTTGGTGGGCAACAGGTACTCGGCGGCGCGAGCCGGGCCAGCCGCCAGCAGCAGCGTGGCCAGCAGCGCAATCGACCGTACTGCGGCCGCAAGGAAACGGGACATCGGGTGCAACCTTTTCATCACGTGGCGCATTCTAACGGCTGTCGGCAGGCGGCGTTGACCTGTCAGTTGCGGGGCCAGTAGCCTGCGCCCGGAAGGGGGAATCATGGCGTTCAAGATCTCGATCGAACTGTCGGAGCGCGACCTGCGTCATTTCCGGCGCGAACTCGGCAATGCCCGCAAGGCCGTGCGCATCGCCGATGACGAGGAAATCCTCTCCGCTGCGAGGGAGCTTGTCGCGACATTCAAGGCGTCGAAGCTTCCGGACTTCGTCAGGGAACGGTTCGGCAAGCTGCAGACGCTTCTGGACATGCTGGCAGACCCGGACTGGCAGCTCGGAGACCGCGAACGCGGGCCCGTGCTTGCCGCACTGGGCTACCTCTGCGACCCGGAAGACCTCATTCCTGACAGCATTCCCGGGATCGGCCTGCTCGACGACGCCGTCATGATCGAACTCGTGTTCCATGAGCTTCGGCATGAGATCGAGGCCTATGGGGACTTCGTCCGCTTCCGCGTGTCGCTGAAGCGGGGCGCCCGCGCCGGACGGGGCCAGGCGGCTCAATACGGTCGGCTGCTGGAGCGGCGGCGCATCGCGCTTGTCGCAAGGATGCACCGGCGCCGCGCAAAAGAACGGCGCGGCCGCCGCTAGCGTTCGCCTCCAGCCGGCCGGTCAGGCCCCAGGCGGCTCCGAGGCAGCCACCACCCGGGCCATCAATTCTTCTATCTGCCCCGGCACGCCCTTGCGTGCCTCGGTGATCGCGACGCGCACGGCGTTGGCAAAAGCCGCACGGTTGGCACCGCCGTGGCTCTTTATCACGACGCCGGCAAGACCGACCATGCTTGCGCCGTTGTACGCGCCCGGGTCGAGCCGGACCTTCAGCGCGTTCAAAACCGGCCTCGCGCCGATAGCACTCAACTTGCGCAGCGGGCTGCGCGTGAACTCCTCGCGCATCACGCCGCCGATGAACCGCGCGAGACCTTCCATCGACTTGAGCGCCACGTTGCCGGTGAAACCATCGGTCACCACGACGTCCACGCCGCCAGAGAAAATCTTGTCGCCCTCGACGAAACCCGTGTAGTTGATCGGCGCGGCCGCAAGCCGCCGATGCGCCTCACGGATTTCCTCCGTGCCCTTGATGTCTTCCTCGCCGACGTTGAGCAGGCCGATGCGCGGATTCTCCAGGCCATGAAGGTCGGTCGCGATGACCGAACCCATCACCGCGAACTGCACCAGGTGGTCCGCCTTGCAGTCCGGGTTGGCGCCCAGGTCGAGCATCACCGTGTGGCCGTGCACGGCCGGGACGGCAGAGACGATCGCGGGACGGTCGATGCCGGGGATCATGCCGAGCACGAAACGCGCGGTTGCGAGCAGGGCGCCGGTGTTGCCCGCTGAAACGCAGGCCGCCGCCTCCCCTCGCTCGACGAGGTTGATGGCCACGCGCATCGAGGAGTTCTTCTTGCGACGGAGTGCGTCCTGCGGGCGCTCGTCCATGCCCACCACTTCGCTCGCCTCGACGATCGAGCAGCGCGCAGGCAGCCGGGACCCGAGCAGCGGACGCAGCACCTCGTCGCGCCCGACCAGCACGATCTCCAGGTCCGGTGTCGCGGAGAGGACGTCGAGAGCCGCGGGGACGGCCACTTTGGCGCCGTGATCGCCACTCATGGCGTCCACGGCAATGACGAGCCCGGCGTTCATGCGCGGGCTGCCAGGACTATTCCTGGCCGTCGTCGGCCACCGGCTTCTCGATTACCCGCTTGCCCCGATAGAAACCGTCGGGCGTAATGCGGTGCCGCAGGTGGGTCTCGCCGCTGGTACGGTCGACCGACAGTGCCGGCTTCGACAAGCCGTCGTGCGATCGGTGCATGCCACGCTTCGAGGGCGACTTGCGGCTCTTCTGGACTGCCATGATCTCTACTCCTGTTGCGGGTCAGCGCTCGCCCTTGTCGAGCAGCTCCCGCAGGTTCTCAAAAGGTCTCTGCTTCTTCTCCGCCGTCGAAACCACTTCGATGGCGGCGCTGGTCGGTGCGGCCTTGCCGCAGCCGGCCTGGTCCTCGTGCATCGGCACCAGCGGCATGCCGAGCAACACCTGCTCCTCTACCAACTCGGCCAGCGAAAGCCGTTCGGCGTCGCCCACCGCTGCTTCGTATCCGCCGGGCACCGGATCGTCGCCGTCCGCGACGATCGCCAGCCGGGCCTCATCGTCGATGCGGCACTCGCAGGCCTGCATGCATCGCTGGCAGGTGAGCAGCACGCTGCCTTCAACCTTCAGTTCGACCGTCGGCCTGCCCTCGAGCCTGCCGAAGGCCAGCACCGCGCGCACGCTGGTTCCGTCGAGTGCACCCGCCTCGACCAGCCGCGGAAACTGTGTAAGGCCAAGCTCACGCTCAAGCGTAGCCGAGCGGCCCGCCAGCTCGATCGCGTTGACCTGATCTGGCCTGGCTGCCGACATGGGCCGCGTATAATAGTGACGCGCCCTCCCCATGTCAAAACGTAGCGAGCTTAAACCCTTGTTTTTCAAGGACCATAGTGCCGGCCGGTGCCCGGCGTGAGTACCGCGCCCCGGCCACCGCTGATCCTCGCCTCGACCTCGGCGTACCGGCGAGCGCTGCTCGGGCGGCTCGGCCTCGAATTCGAGTGCGTTTCGCCGGCCACCGACGAGGCCCCGCTCGCTGGCGAGACGCCACGCGATCTCGCCTTCCGGCTCGCGAGGCTCAAGGCCGAATCCGTCGCGGCGAGCCGGCCCGATGCGGTAGTCGTGGGCTCCGACCAGGTCGCCCTGCTCGGCGAACAGGTGCTCGGGAAGCCCGGCACGGTCGAGCGCTGCATCGAGCAGTTGCGCCACTCGTCCGGTCGCGAAGTGTTGTTCCTCACCGCCGTGCACGTGATCGGCCCGCGGGGAGCAAAGGTCGAGTCGCACGTGGACCGCACCACTGCACGGTTTCGCGCGCTCGACGACCGTGAGATCGAGCGCTACGTGTCTGCCGAGAGCCCGCTCGACTGCGCCGGTGGATTCAAGGCAGAGTCACTCGGCATATCGCTGTTCGAACAGATCAGGACGGACGACCCGACGGGGCTCACCGGTCTGCCCTTGATCTGGCTCTGCGGCGCGCTGCGCCGCGCGGGGATCCCGGTGCCTTGAGCAGCGCGTCGAGCACGGCCCCCAGGTCGTCGCTGAGAGGCGCGCTGACCTGCAACGGCTCCTTGGTGCCCGGCCGGTTTACGCCGATCGACGCCGCGTGCAGGAACATGCGATCGAGCCCGTATTTCCGCAGCGCGGCGTTCTTCTCGCGGTCGCCGTACTTGTCGTCGCCCGCCACCGGGTGACCGGCATAGGCGGCATGCACCCGGATCTGGTGCGTCCTGCCGGTGTCGATCGCGACCTCCATCAGGCTCGCGACGTTGCCGAAGAACTGCACCGGCCTGAAAGTACTCACGGCAACCTGCCCATGCCCACGGACCGCGACGTGGCGCTCGCCGCTGCGCCGCTCGCCGGTCGCGAGCGGCAGCTCTATGCGTTTCTGGCCCAGGTTCCAGGTGCCGCAGACCAGCGCAAGGTAGAGCTTTTCAGTCGTGCCATCGCGCAGCTGCGCGTGCAGGTCGCGCAGCGCCGCGCGCCGTTTGGCGACGATCAGGCAGCCGCTGGTGTCGCGGTCGAGGCGGTGCACGAGGTCGAGTTCCCGGTCATCCGGCCTCGCGGCACGCAAGGCCTCGATGACGCCGTGCGACGTGCCGCTGCCACCGTGCACGGCGATGCCGGCCGGCTTGTTCAGCACCATCAGGTCGCGGTCTTCATACAGGATGGAGGCAGTGAGCAGGTCCTGGAGCGAACGGCTGGGCGGCCGCGCTGCGTCGGCACCCGGCTCCGGGCGCCGCACGGGCGGAAGCCGGACGCGATCGCCTGCCACCAGCCGCTGGTCGGGCTTCGCCCGCTTGCTGTTGACGCGGACCTCACCCTTGCGCAGCAGGCGATAAACGTGAGTACGGGGTATGCCCTTCAGGACCCGCAACAGGAAGTTGTCGAGCCGCTGGCCATCGTCGCCCTCGCCCGCTTCGACGTACTGGACGCCGCCGCCTGGGGCCGATTCTTCGGTGCCCGTCTTGTTGTTCTCGTAAGCCATTGATTCGCCGGCGTTCGCTTGCTAGAGTCCGCGGTCGAAGCGCCGCCTTTCCGCCCTTGCGGTCTGGCGGGCGCCCTACCCGCGTTGCGACCACGGGCCCATGGGTCCGTGGCGCGCGCATCTTAGTTGGTTCTGATGCCTCAGACCATCGCACTGCCGTGAACACGCGCATGTACCGCAGCCCCGGCGGGCCCAGGACCAGCGCGAACCGCGGCGGGATCGGTGCCAGAGAACCAGGATTCGGTCGAACGCCAGCGCTTTGACGAGCGCTGGCGCAAACGCAAAAGCCAGATGAAAAAAGCCGCTGCAAGACCTCTCCGCATGGATACCGCACCACCCGCCCGGGCGTTCACGGTCAATCACTCGTATTCAGCGAGGACCGATGAAAAGAATGCTCGTCAACGCAACCCAGGAAGAGGAGTTGCGTGTAGCGCTGGTGGACGGCCAGCGCATCTATGACCTCGACATCGAAATCCCGTCACGGGAATCGAAGAAAGCCAACGTCTACAAGGGCCGGATAACCCGGGTCGAGCCCAGTCTCGAGGCGGCTTTCGTCGACTACGGCGCCGAGCGCCACGGCTTCCTTCCGCTGAAGGAAGTATCCCGCGAGTTCTTCAAGGCCCAGGAAGGCGAAGGCGGCGGCCGCCCCGGCATCCGCGAGATGATCCAGGAAGGCCAGGAAGTCATCGTCCAGGTCGAGAAGGAAGAGCGCGGCAACAAGGGAGCGGCCCTCACGACGTTCGTGAGCCTGGCCGGGCGTTTCCTGGTGCTGATGCCGAACAACCCTCGCGCGGGTGGCGTCTCGCGCCGTATCGAGGGCGACGACCGCGACCAGCTGCGCGAAGCCATGGACAGCCTGCAGATCCCCGAAGGCATGGGCGCGATCGTGCGCACGGCCGGCGTGGGCCGATCGGCCGAGGAACTGCAGTGGGACGTCAACAACCTGGTCGACATCTGGAACGCGATCAAGCAGGCCTCCGAGGGCCGCCCCGGCCCGTTCCTGATCTACCAGGAAAGCAAGGCGATCCTGCGCGCGCTGCGTGACTACCTGTCCGACGACATCGGAGAGATCCTGGTCGACAAGCAGGAGATCTTCGCCGAGGCGCAGGACTACATGCAGCGCTTCATGCCGGGCAACCTGCGCAAGCTCAAGTACTACGACGACCACGTTCCCCTGTTCACGCGCTACCAGATCGAGAGCCAGATCGAGTCTGCCTACTCGCACAAGGTGACGCTGCCTTCCGGCGGCAGCATCGTGATCGACCACACCGAGGCGCTGGTCTCGATCGACATCAACTCGGCGCGCAGCACGCGCGGCACCGACATCGAGACGACCGCCTGCAACACCAATCTCGAGGCCGCGGACGAGATCGCCCGGCAGATGCGCCTGCGTGACGTGGGCGGGCTGATCGTCATCGACTTCATCGACATGGAGTCGCAGAAGAACCAGCGCGCGGTCGAGGACCGGCTGCGTGACGCGGTGAAGCAGGACCGCGCCCGCATCCAGATCGGGCGCATTTCCCGCTTCGGGCTGCTCGAGCTTTCCCGCCAGCGGCTGCGCCCCTCGATCAGCGAGTCCACCAACATCACCTGCCCGCGCTGCAATGGCATGGGCGTGATCCGCAGCGTCGAGTCCCTGGCACTGGCGATCCTCAGGCTGATCGGCGAGGAGGCGCGCAAGGACCGCACGGCCAAGGTCATTGCGCACCTGCCGGTGGATGTCGCGACCTACCTGATGAACGAGAAGCGCGACTGGCTGAACAACATCGAGAGCAAGAGCGAAGTGGACGTCATCCTGGTCCCCAATCGCTACCTGGAAACGCCCGCCTACGAGTTGCGCCGGGTGCGCGACGACGAGGCGGACATGCCGGAGTTCTCGGTCATCAGTCACCAGATGGCCGTGCAGCCGCAGATCGACCTCGACGCGATCGCGGCCGAGGAAAAGGCGGCTCCCCCGCCGGTTCCGGCCGTCACGACCGTCGTTCCGACCACGCCTGCCCCGCCGTCGGCCCCGGAGCCGGTCGTCGTGGCAAAGTCAGCGACGGTGGTCGCCGCGCCGCCGCAGTTCGGCCCGCGCGAAGGCGCGCTGGTGCGCCTGTGGCGCTGGCTGGTCGGCGACAAGCGCGCACCCGAACCCGAGAAGAAGGACGTGGCACACCCCCGCGACGAACGGGATCGGCCGCGCGATCGTGACCGCAGCCGCAGCCGCGACCGCGATGATCGCGGTCGACGCGACGGACGCGGACGCGGACGCGACGAGAAACGGACGGACCGCAATGATCGCGACCAGCGTCCCGGTCAACGTGACGGCCAGCGTGATGGGCAACGTGATGGCCAGCGCGATGGGCAGCGGATGGGCAGCGCGATAGCCAGCGCGATGGGCAGCGTAACCAGCAGCGCAGCGATCGCGGTGAGGAGCGTGGCCGCAGCAGGGCGGACCAGTCCCAGCCGGGTGGATCGCGTGAGCGAAGGCCCGACGCGCAGTCGCAGCGCCAGCAGCCACCGCAGCAGCGCGCGGAAGGCATGCCGGTAGCGCCGGTCGCTACCCCACAGCCTCCAAACACTGAAGGCCAGGGACCGTCCGAGGGCCAGCGAACCGAGCAGGGAGCCCGGCCAGAAGGCGAACGCAGCGAGCGTACAGGGCGTCGCTCCCGTCGCGGTGGGCGTCGCCGCCGCCGTGACCCGGCCGAGGGCTCTTCGGGCGGCGAACAGCGGACCGAGGACTCAGGATCGGCCGACGCGAACCCGGGGCAGTCCGGTGAGCGAACCGAGCCGGCCCGAAACGAATCGAGTTCGCCCGAGCGGCAGGCACGACCAGGTCCGTCACGGGAACACGCCACGCCGGCGGCACCCGTCGCACCGGCGACACCGCAGGCACCTGTGGACACCGCGTCGTCGCAGGCAACCGAAGCCCCGCGGCCCGGCGCGTTCGACTTCGAACATCGTCCAGAGCCAGTGCGGTACGAGCCCCCTCCGCCGCCGGTCGTGAGGCCGCCGCATGACGTCCAGGAGTGGACGCCGGCACCGCCAAACGACGCGACCCGCGCGGCACCGCGCGACGAGCCCTGAAGCCCTGCGGCGCGACGTGGCGCTGCCGGGTGCATGACGTGAACCCGCCGGGGAGGCCGATACAGGCCTCCCCGGCGGCGTCTTGTTCAAGTTCAGCGGACCCGTCCCATCTTCTCCAGCACCGATCGCAGCTGCGCCCAGCGCTGCTCCAGCGCGCCGGTGTAGCCGATCGACATCCGCACCAGCCCGGGCCGGATACCTGCTTCCTCGAGGTCGTGTTCCGACATCTCGCTGCTGGTGGAGGCTGCCGAGCACGACATCAGCGTCTCGCTGAATCCAAGGCTGACCGCCATCAGGCCGAACTGGTGCTCGTTCTGGAGCAGTCCCATGAATTCGAAGGCACGCTCGCGAGTCCCCAGGTCGAGCGCGAGGATCCCGCCGTGCCCGAAGTCCGGGTGTGCAAGGCGCGCCAGCAGGCCGTGGTCCGGATGGGTCGCGAGCCCCGGGTAGATGACCGGCAGGCCAAGCTCGTCGAGTCTCGATGCGATACAGCTCGCCCGCCGGCTGTGCTCCGCCATGCGCAGGCCCAGGTGTGGCAGACGCAGGCTGATGTCGAACGCAACCTGGGGGTCCATGGTCGGACCGAGCAGCATCAGCGAGCCCATGTGCAGGTCCATCAGCCGCATGACGAATTCAGTCGTGCCGCAGACCGCGCCGGCAATGTGGTCGCTCGCACCGTTCATGAACTTGGTGAGGCTGTGCACCACGACGTCGGCCCCGTGCTGGATCGGCGCGATGATCAACGGCGTGAAAGTATTGTCCACCACCAGCAGCGCGCCGTGCCGATGCGCAATGTCGGCGAGCTTCGGGATGTCAGCGACCCGCAGCGTCGGGTTCGACACGGATTCGCAATACAGGACCCTGGTGCGCGGCGTGAACGCCCGCTCCACCGCCGCAAGGTCCGACACATCCACGAAGCTCGTTGTCACGGCGGTCTTGGCGGGCAGGTAGTCGTGCAGCAGTGCGAACGTGCCCCCGTAGACGGTGCGGCTGGCCACAACGTGGTCGCCGGTGTCGCAGAGCTGCATGATCGTCGCAGCTATGGCTGACAGGCCGCTCGCGGTGCAATAGCCGGCCTGCGCACCTTCATAGGCCGCGATCTGGCGGCCCAGCACGTAGACAGTCGGGTTGAAATGCCGCCCGTAGAGGTAGCATCCGCCCACGTCCGGGCCTAGGTTCCCCTGGAATATCTCCGGCATCGTGGTCGGGTTGATCACCGTGAACGTCGTGCTGGCCTCCACCGACATGTTCACGCCACCGTGCTCGCCGAACTCGTGGCGCAGGTTCGCAAAGGACTGGATCGGATCGAATTTGCTCATTGCGGCCTCGATGGCAAAGTACGTCGGAAATGCCTGTGCCTGTCTCGCGCAGCTGCCATGACAGATTGTCCGGCGGCAATTCTGCCAGCGGCATGGATAATCTTGGCACGTATCGTGGCCCAAGGTGCGTGGCGAGGATCGAACCGGGCTGTTTCCGCCAGCCCCGGTCTGGACAAACATGCCACGGCATGTGCTATTAATCCTGCGTGGCAACCATGAGTACGAACCTGGCCCGGCTCTGGCATGACCGAACGGGCCGCCACGTCACGATCGTCGTGGCCGCCAAGGTCTGCCTGCTGGCGGCCATCTGGTGGGCATTCGTCCGGGACAACAAGCCAGAACCCGATGTCAACGATGTCGCCGCCGCCGTCCTGCAGGTCGCACCGCAGACCGCCACCGCCGCACCGGAGTCGCCCAGATAATGAACGATACGCTAGTCGACCTGTCGCGCCTGCAGTTCGCGGCTACCGCCATGTACCACTTCCTGTTCGTGCCACTGACCCTCGGCATGGTCTGGCTGCTGGTGATCATGGAAAGCGTCTACGTGATGACCGGCAAGCAGGTCTACAAGGACATGACCAAGTTCTGGGGCAAGTTGTTCGGCATCAACTTCGCCATGGGCATCGCCACCGGCCTCACGCTCGAGTTCCAGTTCGGCACCAACTGGGCGTATTACTCCCACTACGTGGGCGACATCTTCGGAGTGCCGCTGGCCGTCGAGGGACTGATGGCGTTCTTCCTCGAGTCGACATTCGTCGGCCTGTTCTTCTTCGGCTGGGACCGGCTGTCGAAACCCGGGCACCTGATGGTTACGATCCTGCTGGCCATCGGCAGCAACCTCTCCGCGCTCTGGATCCTGATCGCCAACGGCTGGATGCAGGATCCGGTCGGCGCGACCTTCAACCCCGAAACAATGCGCATGGAGCTCGCGGACTTCTGGTCGGTAGTGTTCAACCCGACCGCCCAGGCGAAATTCGTGCACACGGTGAGTGCCGGATACGTGACTGGCTCGGTGTTCGTGCTGGCGATTTCGTCCTGGTACCTGCTGAAGGGTCGCAACATCGAGTTTGCCAGGCGCTCATTCCGCATCGCTGCTGCGTTCGGGCTCGCCTCGGCCGCATCGGTGATCGTGCTCGGCGACGAGTCCGGCTACACGGTCACCGAGTCGCAGCAGACCAAGCTCGCGGCGCTGGAAGCAATGTGGCACACAGAGCCGGCGCCGGCGCCGCTGACGCTGTTCGCGATCCCGAACGAACGCGAGATGCGAAACGACTACGCGATCGAGATCCCGTACCTGATGGGACTGATCGGCACGCGCTCCATGACCAAGGAAATCCCCGGCATCGCGGAGATCAGGGTGAAGAACCGCGAACGCATCGTCTCGGGCATCGACGCCGTGACCGCGCTCGAGCAGATGCGCGCCAACCCGGCGGACCAGGCGGCGCGATCGACCTTCGAGCAGCACAAGGCGGACCTCGGCTTCGGATTGCTGCTGAAGAAGTACGTCGCCGACGTTCGCGACGCAACGCCCGCGATGCTCGACCAGGCCGCGGCCGACACCATTCCACGCGTAGCGCCGATGTTCTGGAGCTTCCGGATCATGGTAGGCATCGGTTTCGTGCTGTTGGCCTTGTTCGCAGCCGCGTTCTATTACACCTTGCGAGGCGACTTTGCCGAGCGCCGCTGGTTGCTATGGTCGGCACTGCTGTTGCTGCCGACACCCTGGATTGCCGCGGAACTCGGCTGGATCGTGGCCGAGTACGGCCGCCAGCCATGGACCATCTACGGCGTGCTTCCGACCCACCTGTCGGTTTCCACGCTGTCGGTCGGCAGCCTCTACGGATCGCTGCTCGGCTTCCTGGTCTTCTACACGCTGCTCGCCATCGCAGACGTGTACCTGATGACCCGCTTTGCACGCCAGGGACCCGGTTCGCTCGGTACCGGCCGCTATGACCGCGAGCCGCTTCGCGGCTGAGGACATCCGCCATGCTCGAATACGAAACACTGAGGTTGGTCTGGTGGCTGCTGGTCGGGGTGCTCCTGATCGGGTTTGCCGTGATGGACGGGCACGACATGGGCGTCGGGACGCTGCTGCCTTTTGTCGGTCGCAACGACGTCGAGCGCCGCGTCGTCATCAACACCGTCGGTCCCCACTGGGATGGCAACCAGGTCTGGTTCATCACCGCGGGCGGCGCCGTGTTCGCTGCCTGGCCTCTGGTATACGCAGCGGCATTCTCGGGCTTCTACTGGGCGATGCTGGCGGTGCTGTGGGCATTGTTCCTGCGGCCAACGGGTTTCGACTTCCGCAGCAAGATCGAGGATCCGCGCTGGCGGTCAGGCTGGGACTGGGGCATTTTTGTCGGCAGTGCCGTGCCGCCCGTGATCTTCGGCGTGGCATTCGGAAATCTGCTGCAGGGCGTTCCGTTTCATTTTGACGCCACGCTCGCCACGCGCTACACGGGAACTTTCTGGCAGCTGTTGAATCCCTTCGCGCTGCTCGCCGGTGTCGTAAGTCTCTCGATGATCACGTTCCACGGTGCCAATTACCTGATGCACCGGACCGAGGCAGAGATCTACCGTCGCGCGCGCACCGCATCGCTGGTGTTCGGACTGTTGCTGCTTGCGACCTTCGCACTGGCCGGCGTCTGGGTAAGCAGCGGAATTGGCGGGTACGTGATCACGTCGGGCGCCGACCCGGCGGGCGTTTCCAATCCGCTGGCCAAGACCGTCGTGGCCGACCCGGGTGCGTGGATGAACAACTATGTGCGATGGCCGCTCACGATGCTGGTACCGGCCTGCGGCTTCCTCGGAACCATTGCGGGCCTCGTGCTGGCGCGGCGCGGCTGGACGCTGGCGGCATTCATCGCTTCCTCGGTCGCGATGGCGGGAGTGATCGGCACGGCAGCTGTCTCGATGTTTCCGTTCGTCATGCCATCGAGTTCGGAGCCGAATTCCAGCCTTACGGTGTGGGACGCAACCTCGAGCCACCTCACGCTCGGCCTGATGCTCGGGGCCGTCGTCATCTTCATGCCCCTGATCATCTTTTATACGCGCTGGGCCTACGGAGTGATGGCCGGCAAGGTTACTGCCGCCTACGTCGAGGCAAACCGGCGCGGCACCTACTGAGGAAGCAAAGTCATGTGGTACTTCACCTGGGTTCTCGGCGTCGGCTTCGCGGTGCTGCTTGCGATCCTGAACGCGATGTGGGGCGAACTCGCCGAGGATCGGCGGGACGCTGACTCGAGCTGAAAGCTCGCCATTCGGAGGTCAGCGCCGCGCTTCTGACAGCGTAATGAGTTGCTCGAGCAAACCGCTCGAAGCCTCCTCGGCCAGGTCGAGCACGCGCTCAAATCCCACCTGCCCACCGTAGTACGGGTCGGGTACGTCGTCCTCGTCGATCGCGGGAGCGAACTCCAGGAATAGGCGTACGCGGTTCCTGTACTGCTCCGGGCTGCGGTCCAGCAGGATCTCCCGGTTCAGGCGGTCCATCGCGATCAAGAGGTCAAACCGCTCGAAATCAGCTTGCTCGACCATGCGTGCCCGCAGGGCCGCGATGTCGATTCCGCGACGCGCAGCGGCAGCGACCGCACGACGATCCGGCGGATCTCCCACGTGGTAGTCGTGGGTGCCGGCGGAATCAATCCCGATGTCGAACCCGGGCGCGCGCTCCGCAACCAATCGGCGGAACACCCCTTCTGCAGTTGGCGATCGGCAGATATTGCCCATGCAGATGAACAGAACTTTCATGTTTTTGTCCCGAGCATTCCTGCCCTAGTACACCCACGGCACCAGCCGCTTCGTGCGGCGTGCGTACGCCGCGTAGCGCTCGCCAAGCGCAGCGTTCAGCGCGGCCTCCTCGACGTGGATGCGCCGCATGAACGCCAGTGCAATCGGCAATGTCACGACGGCGAGCGATAGCCAGTTGCCGAGGCAGATGCCGAAGCCCAGGAACGCCAGCAATGCCCCGGTATAAGAGGGATGGCGAACGACCCGGTACGGGCCCGATTCCACCACCCGGTGGTCTTCCGCAATTGCGACGTCCACGGTGAATAAGCGGCCCAGGTAGATGATCGCATACCACCGCAGGGCCAGGCCCAGCACGAACACCAGCACGCCCAGCGAATAACCGGCAGCGAGCAACTGCGACCCGAACTGCGGCAATGTCCTCGCTGCGACGATGGCCATGGCAACGCTTGCCAGGATCACTAGCCACAGGACACGAAGCGACGACCGGTCCGTCTCGCGCGACGGCGCACCTGATCGCTTGAAGATCCCGAGCGCCACTTCCGACAGCCCGTAGCAAATCCCAAGCGTTTGAGCAGTCGGCAGATCCATTCAGCCCTCACACGCCTGGCGACGGTCGAGTTGTGTCAGCTCGACATCAGTACCGGCCCGCCCTTCGCTTCCGCGCGCTGGTATGCCGGTCGTGCCCGTATCCGCGCCAGGTACTCGCGCAGCTTCGGGCACTCACCGAGTCCTTCCGCACGTGACATCAGTGCCTCGACCGCAAAGCTCATCTGGAAGTCCGCCATCGAGAGATCCTCGCCCGCAAACCAGCGGTGGCGCGACAGGTGGTCCTCAATGAACGCGGTGGACGCACTGAGGTTCGGATCGACCAGCTGCTGCTGGACCTTGCCACACAAGGCACGCGCAATCGGCCGCACGAAGAACGGCATCGGCTGCTTCGGGATCGACGTGAACACCAGCTTCATCACCAGCCAGTTCATCAGCGAACCTTCGGCGTAGTGCATCCAGTACCGGCACTGCCGGCGCTCGGCAGTGCCGGCAGGAGGCTCGAGCCGTGCCAGCTCACCGCCCGCCATCGCCGCGTATTTCTCAACCAGGTACTCGATGATGGCGCCTGACTCGGCCACCACCACTCCGTCGTCGGTGATTACCGGCGACTTGCCAAGCGGGTGGACCGCCTTGAGTTCCGGCGGCGCGAGCCGCGTGGCCGGATTGCGCCGGTACACATTAAGCTCGTACGGGACGCCGAGTTCCTCGAGCAGCCACAGGATGCGCTGCGAGCGCGAAGTCTCGAGGTGATGAACGACCAGCACGCTCACGCTCAGGAAATGACGCCGCAGACCATCCGGGCCCCGCCGCCGCCCAGTGGCGCAGGATGGTCGGCGTGGTTGTCGCCTCCAGCGTGCACCATCAACGAGCGGCCGGGAAGATCACTGAGCTTCAGGCGCGGCCCCAGCACAGGCTGGTCGGCGATGCCGTCGGCATTGACGTACAGCGGCGGCAAGTCACCCAGGTGTCCGTCGCCCCACGGAAAACCGTGCTTGCCGGTCTTCGCGGGATCGTAATGTCCGCCGGCAGCCAGCGCCGGCACTGCCTTGCCATCTTTCTCCGCCGGCATGCAACTCGGGTTCTCGTGCACGTGGAAACCATGCAGGCCCGGCGGCAAGCCCTTCAGGTCGGGGCTGAATACCAATCCGTATTTTGACTCGGTCACGGTCACCGTGCCTGCGCTCTCACCGATGCCGGTGGCGTCAACGAAGTTCATCTTGATGGTCAAGCCATCGCCGGCCAGCGAGCTGAGCGGGATCGCGGCCAGTGTCGCGAACAGTGCAATTGCTTTCATGTTTCTGCTCCAGGTTGGCTGTCGACATACGTCGGTCACTGGATTGTACCGGCGGGGCGGATCACATTGTGGCCCTATCGGCCTGTGGTCGCCCAGCCTGCCTGCATTTTGACCTGCGGGGAACCCGGGCGCGCCGCCCTGCTAAAATCCAGGATCATCAGGCAATTCGGTCACGTTCATGCGCAGAAAGCCCGGTCGAGTGACCATCATGCTTGTACTGGCAGTCGTAGTGGCGACCTGCGGAGTCCTGGCATATGCCAGGCTCGGACCGCCGAAGGTCGGAAACCCACAGATGCTCTTCGCCTCGCTGTTCGGAAGCGGCGTCAAGACTCCTTCGCCAGGGGAAGTCGCCAACCGCCTGCGGGCCGCGCCGGGATTCGAGGTCGACATATACGAGGGAGACATCCCGCTGGCACGCTGGTTGATGTTCACCGGCACTGGCGATCTCCTGGTCGCGCGCACGCGCGGCGGCGAAGTAATGCTGCTCGACCGCGACCGCGACGGCGACGGACATCCGGACGGCCGTCGGGTACTGCTCAAGAGCCTCGACAGGCCGCACGGACTTGCGATTCGCGACGGCTGGCTCTACGTGGCAGAGAAGACTGCGATCGGTCGCATTCGCTTCGACGAGCAGGCCGGTGCCACGACGGACGACTACCAGCACGTCGTCACGGAGTTGACCGGAGACGGGAACCACGTCACGCGCACCATCGCGTTTGGCCCCGACGGCAAGCTCTACCTCTCCCAGGGATCGACCTGCAATGTCTGTGTGGAAAAGGACAGGCGCCGCGCGACGATGATGCGGTTCGCGCCCGATGGCACGCAGGGCGAAATCTACGCAACCGGGCTGCGCAACAGTGTCGGCTTCGACTGGGCGCCCTGGGACGGCTCGCTGTACGCGACCGAGAACGGCCGCGACCTGCTTGGCGACGACTTTCCACCCGATGAGCTGAACCGCGTCGAGCGCGGCGCCTTCTACGGGTGGCCGTACGTGAACGGGTTCAACGTTCTCGACCCCGACCTGGGCAAGGGACACGAAGCCCTGCTCACCACGGCGCAACCTCCGGTGCACGGATTCCGTGCCCACAATGCACCGCTTGGCATCGCGTTCCTGCGCTCGGCGGCAAGGCCTGCTGGATACGAGCGCGCCGCGGTTGTCGCACTACACGGCTCATGGAACCGATCGGTGCCCGACGGGTACAAGGTGGTCTCACTGCATTGGGCCGCGGACGGTACGATCGAGGAGCGCGATTTCCTGACGGGGTTTCTCGGCGACTCCGGTGTGATCGGTCGCCCCGCTGGCGTCGCCGAGGGGCCGGACGGCGCCGTGTATGTGGCGGACGACTTCGCCGGCGTGGTCTACCGTGTTGCACCTGCCGGGGGTCAATGACTCCGCGCCAGCACCAGCCCGAAAATCACCCCCCCCACGCAGTAGAAGCAGCAGCCCAAAGCGATGTCGAACAGCAGGTTCGTTTACTCCACCGGCCAGGGCCGCCTCTGCCCCGAGTGTGCCCGCCCGGTCAGTGAATGCCGCTGCAGGCGCAGCAAGCCGGCGCAGGCGGCGCCTGCCGCCAGCAAGGGCGACGGGATCGTGCGGGTAGGCCGGGAGACAAAGGGACGCAAGGGAAAGGGCGTTACGGTGGTCACCGGCCTGCCGCTTGCTGGCGCTGCGCTCGAGGAACTCGCCACACGCCTCAAGAAGCGATGTGGATCGGGCGGTACCGTGCACGAAGGGGTGATCGAAATCCAGGGTGATCACCGCGACACGCTGGTCGTGGAACTCGAAAAGCTCGGTCACGCGGCAAAGCGCTCTGGAGGCTAGTACCAGTGCGTCTCAACAAGTTTCTCGGTGAGTCGGGAACCTGTTCCCGGCGAGAAGCGGACCAGTGGATCGAGGCCGGCCG
The DNA here is from genome assembly GCA_963793005.1 of uncultured Gammaproteobacteria bacterium. Classification (GTDB taxonomy): domain Bacteria; phylum Pseudomonadota; class Gammaproteobacteria; order Steroidobacterales; family Steroidobacteraceae; genus RPQJ01. The sequence goes on along the minus strand of CAWBYP010000002.1, from coordinate 168,854 downwards.
CGTCACGGTCAACGGGACGGTCGCCGTGCTCGGTACCCAGGTGGCCGAGGGCGACGTGGTTCTGGTTGACGGCAAACCCTTGCCTGAGCGACCGAGCCGGGTCTACCTGGCACTAAACAAGCCCGCGGGCATCGAGTGCACCACCGATCGTGAGGTGCCCGGCAATATCGTCGATTTCGTCGGACACCGCGAACGCGTCTTCCCGATCGGGCGCCTGGACAAGGATTCCGAGGGCCTGATCCTGCTCACGAATGACGGCGACGTCGTGAACACCGTGCTACGCGCCGAGCACGAGCACGAGAAGGAATACGTGGTCGCAGTGGACCGGCCGCTCACGCCTGAATTCCTCGACGGCATGGCCAGTGGCGTTCCGATCCTCGACACGGTAACCAATCCCTGCCGGCTGACGCAGGTCGGGCGCAATACCTTTCGCATCGTGCTTACGCAGGGCCTGAACCGCCAGATCCGGCGGATGTGCGAGCATTTCGATTACACGGTGCGCAGCCTGCAACGGGTTCGCATCATGCATGTCAGGCTTGGTGACCTGCCGCTGGGTCGATGGCGCAACCTGACGCCCGACGAGGTCCGCGGTCTGGTGAAGCCGAAGAAGACGCTGGGCCTGCGTCCGCGCCGACCGCCGTCCGCGTGATCCGGCATTCGGACAGTTGCCAGCCCCGGAGCCCCTGCCCGCGGGCCAGCCGCCTCACGCTGATTTTCAGCGTGCCCCTCAGCTGCTGCCAGACGGCGCGCGCAGTGAGCGCTTGTGCGTCAGGTCCAGGTAAAGGTTGTAGCCGGCGACGCCGGCCGGAAACAGGTTCGAGAGGATGCCTACCGAGTCGTTCTTGCCGAACGTGAAGTAGGACAGCAGCAGCAGACTGCCCGAGATGCTCATGAACCAGAACGCAGTCGGCACGACCGGCTTGCCGTGCGCCCGCGAGTACGCCATCTGCACGAACCAGCGGCCGGCAAACAGCACCACGCCGAGATATCCGACCAGCTTCCAGGGCGTAACGGTTATGCCGAATGCCGTGTGCAGGACCTCGTTCATTTGATTTCTCCTGGAGACTCGACGCCCTGCCCGCCCGCGATCTCGCGCGCCCGCTGCAGGTCGGATTCAGTGTCGACGCCCGCACCCGGCGGCACGCGACAGGTTCCGACCAGTATCCGCATGCCGTGCTGCAGCGCCCGGAGTTGCTCGAGCATTTCGCACTGCTCGAGGCTCGACGGCGGCAGGGCGGTGATTCGACGCAGCGCAGCGACCCGATATGCATAGATGCCGATGTGCCGCATCGCATGCGCAAATCCATGCTGGCTGCTCGCGGCACCCGCGGCGCCTTCGCGGGCGTGGGGAATCGGCGCACGGCTGAAATAGAGCGCGGCACCGTCAACAGACGCGACCACCTTGACCACGTTAGGATCGCGGAACTCGTCGATCGACCGCACGGCAGTCGCCAGCGTCGCAACTCCCGCCGATTCGTCGCCGAGCAGCAGTTCCGCCGCCTGCTCGATCAGCGCGGGAGGCATGAAAGGCTCGTCGCCCTGAACATTGACGACCACAGTGCCTTCATCCCAACCGAGCGCCTCCGCAACCGTCGCGACACGGTCCGTGCCCGATGGCAATTGCGGATCGGTCAGCATCGCAATCACCGCGCTCGGGTCGCGAGGGTCGTGGACCGCCGAAGCGATCCGGGCATCATCGGTTGCCACCACTACCCGGTCCGCGCCGCTCGCACACGCCTGCTCGACGACGCGCTGGACCATCGGCCGCCCACCGATGTCGAGCAGCGGCTTTCCCGGCAGCCTGGTCGAGGCGTAACGCGACGGTATGACGACGTGGAACCGCACCGTCAGTCCTTCAGGAGCGGGTCGTCCGCCGCAAGCCGCGTCGCCTCCTCTTCCAGCATGATCGGGATCCCGTCCCTCACCGGGAAACACAGGCGATCCGCGCGGCACACGAGGCACGGCAGGTCGCGATGCCACTGCAGCGGCCCTTTGCATACGGGACAGGCGAGAATGTCGAGCAGTTTGCTATCCAAGATTGACTCCGGCGCCGGTCAATCCGGCACTTTCCAGGACGAGTGCCAGCAGGTCCCGGGCTGTTTCACGTTCCATGCCAAGTTCGAATTCCACGTACCACCAGCCAGCCCGGGCGTAGGCCAGGCATTTTACGGCATCCTTCTCCGTCATCAGGACCGAGGCATCGTCCGGAAACGGCTGCGCCAATGGATCGATCGGGGCGTGGTCCGGCAGCGAATGCTCGGCGAAGTCCAGCCCCGCGTCACGCAGCGCGGCGAAAAAAGCCTGCGGGTTGCCAACACCGGCGACAGCGTGCAGGCGCCGGCCGCGAAAATGCGCGAGTTCCCTGCGCTCACCGGTCCGCAGGTTCACCGCATCCCCCGGTGAGAGCCTGGCCTCGGCGACAAATGGGCCGCTCGGACGCACCGGTGACGCGTCGCCTGCACCACGCCGCGTCAGTACGACCGCGTCGGCGCGCTCGAGCCGGCCTGCCGGTTCGCGCAGCGGCCCGGCAGGCAGCAGGCAACCGTTGCCGAAACCGCGCACGGCGTCCACCACTACAATCTCGAAATCGCGGCCGAGCCGCAGGTGCTGCAGTCCGTCGTCGGAAACCACGATCTCGGCGCCCCGCTCTTCTGCCATGCGCGCGGCTGCCGTCCGGTCGGCTCCAATCACGACCACGTGCGGGCCGTTGCGGGCGTGCAGCAGCGCCTCGTCACCAACCTCGAGCGGGTCGTCGCCGGGTTCAACCGTCCGGGCGCTTCCGCGATGCCGGGCGCCGTAGCCCCGCAGCACGACCCCGACACGGCGCCCGCGTCGCGTCAGTTCGCGCGCCAGCCATGCGGCCACCGGTGTCTTGCCTGTACCTCCGACGGTGAGATTGCCAACCACCACCACCGGCGCGCCGATCCACACCCGGCGCAGGATGCCGATGCGGTAAAGGCTGCTGCGCGCGAAGACCAGCAGGCCGAAAATCCAGGACAGGGGCCGCAGTGGGAGGCTGCGCCACGCGGGCCCGTACCACAGTTCCTGCAGTCGCGCCGCGGCGCTCATTCGTTGAACTGCATGCGGTAGAGCACCGCGTACTGGCCGTCGCGGGCCAGCAACTCCTCGTGGGTACCGGTCTCTATCACCCTGCCGCCATCCATGACCAGGATCCGGCTCGCCTTCTCGACCGTGGACAGGCGGTGTGCGATCACCAGCGTGGTGCGATTCTGCATCAGCAAGTCGAGTTGTCCCTGGATCTGGCGCTCGAGTTCGGTGTCGAGCGCGGAGGTCGCCTCGTCGAGAATCAGCACTGGCGTGTTGCGCAGCATCGCCCGTGCGATGGCGATGCGCTGGCGCTGCCCGCCGGAGAGCAGGATGCCCCGGTCGCCCACCTCGGTGTCGAGCCCGGCCGGCAGCGAATCCGTGAACTCGGTGACACGCGCCGCGATTGCCGCCGCCTCGATCTCCGCGTCGCTTGCCGGAAAACCAAAGGCAATGTTGCGCCGCACGGTGTCGTTGAACAGCACCACGTCCTGGCTCACGAGGCTCACCTGCGCACGCAATTCGGCCAGGCGGTACTCACGCACGTCGTGCCCGTCGAGCAGCACCGAGCCGGCTGCAACGTCGTAGAACCGCGGCAGCATGTTCACCACGGTCGACTTGCCGCTACCCGAACGCCCGACGATGGCCAGCGTCTCGCCGGCACGAACCTCGAAGCTGACCCCGGAGAGCACGTCGCTCGCACCGGCGGCGTAGCGGAACGTGACGTTGCGGAACTCGACCTCGCCCCTGGCGCGTTTTATCGGGCGCGTCCCGCCCGGATCCTCGCGCGGCGTATCCATGATCTCGAAGATGCTCTGCGCGGCAGCTATCCCCTGCTGCAACGGCCCGGCGACATTGATGATCCGACGCAGTGGCGCGGTGACCAGTCCCAGCGCGGCGATGAACGACGTGAAGTCGCCGACCGTCATGTCGCCGTTCATCGCGTCGCCGGTTGCCGCGTAAAGCACGCCCGCCATCGCGCTCGAAGCGATCAGCATCACGATGGGATTGCTCAAGCCCTTGGTCAGCATCAATCGCATGTAGGAACGCCGGTTGTGTTCGATCACCTTTTCGAACAGCCCTGTCTCGTAGGCCTGGGCGTTGAACACGCGTACCACGCGCGGCGCCTCGATCGCCTCCTTGGCAACCCGCGTGACCTCGCCCATCGAATTCTGGATACGCCGGCTGTAGCGGCGGAACAGCTGGTTTACGCGGCGGATCATGAACGCGATCAGCGGTCCGACCGTGAGGCTGATAAGGGTCAGCTTCGGGTTCTGCCAGATCAGGTAGCCAACCAGGCCGAATATCGTCAGCGTGTCGCGGATGAATACCGTGATCGAGTCAGTGGTCGACTGCGCAACCTGCTCGGTGTTGTAGGTCAGCCTCGACAGCAGCGCGCCCGATCCCTCGCGATCGAAAAAACTGATCGGCAGGTGCAGGTAGCTGTCGAAGAGCTGGGCACGCAGCTTCTTGACGATGTGCCGGCCGACGTAGCCGGGATAGTAGGTCTGCAGGAAGTCGCCGATGCCGCGGAAAACGAACAGCACGATCAGCGTGACAGGCACCAGCCAGACCATGCGGGGATCCTTGTTGACGAAGGTCCCGTCGAGAAAGAACTTGATGAAGCCAGCCCAACCGGCATCGGATGCAGCGGAAATCACCATGCCGAGCACCCCTACCATGAACATGGCGCGGTGCTCGCGCAGGTAGCCCAGCAGCCTGCGGTAGGTCTTCAGCGCACCGGGCTTCAGGCGCAGCTCGCCGATGCCGGCAGACTTGATGCCGCTAATCTCCTTGGGCTTCATCGTTGACCGTCGCGATATTGATCTGTCGATACCCTGCACGCCCGGCAACTTCCATCGCGGTCACCACCGACTGGTGCGTGGCTCGCGCATCGGCACGGACCGTGACCGGCATCGCGCGATCGCCCTCGGCGACCTTGCCAAGCGCTGCGGCCAATGTGTCCGGGCTGTTGTTGATCAGCGCGCGGCCGTTCACCCGATAGCCACCCGCGGCGGTTACGTCGATCTCGATTGACTCGCGCTGCGACTCCGCGTCCGGCGCGATGCCTGCCTCCGGCAGCCGGATCCTCAGGCGCCCCTCGTCGATGAACTTGGTCGAAAGCATGAAGAAGATCAGCAGCAGCAGCACTACGTCGATCAGCGACGTCATGTTGAGGTCGGGCTCCTCGCTGCGGCGCGGCTGGAATCTCACTCGACGACTTCCCTGGTCGCGTTCGGCGTGGTGCCGCTCGCGCGGTCGATCGCCTGCACCAGCTTGATGGACTCTTTCTCCATCTGGATGACAAGTGCATCCACCCGGCCTCGCAGGTACCGATACGCGACCAGGGCAGGAATGGCGACCAGCAGGCCGGCAGCCGTCGTGATCAGTGCCTCGGCGATGCCGCCAGCCATGGCAGTTGGATTGCCTACCCCGGCCACCGTTATCGCCTTGAACGTACGAATCATTCCGGTGACTGTGCCGAGCAGTCCCAGCAGCGGCGAAATGGCCGCGATCGTCCCCAGCATGTTCAGGAATCGCTCAAGGTCGTGCGTCACGTGACGGCCGGCGTCCTCGATGGCGCCGATCATCACCGCCCGATCACGATGGCGATTGGCGAGCCCTGCCGCGAGCACCCGACCCAGTGGCGAGTGCTGCTGCAACGCCGCGATCTGCTTGTCGGAGAGCGCGCGGTTCTCGACCCACTGCCAGACCTTGTCGACCAGCTCCGCCGGCACGACCCGTTGCGCGCGCAAGGTCCAGAGCCGCTCGAGCGTGATAGCCACCGCCAGGATGGAGCACATGATGATCGGCACCATCACGATGCCGCCGGCCTTCACGATCTCGAACATGTCCTGGTACTGGCCCTTTGCCGCTGAGCCCGGGGATGATACTTGATCGCGGGCGCGCGCCGCGACCCGATGCCGTCACGGGTCGCGCCAGGGTCGCTGCGCCGTCCGCCGCCATTGGGCCGGCGCGGTCAGCGCCTGCTCGGGTCCAAGGTCGAATTCGATGGCGCCGGAGGTAGCAGTATTGAGCACGTGCGCACCAGACAGTGACCATCGCTCCAGGACGCTGGTCGCGGGGAACCCCCAGCGATTCCTGTACCCCGCCGACACCAGTGCCCAACGGGGTCTTGTCGCATCGACCAGGCTCTGCCCCGACGAGGTACGACTGCCGTGATGCGGCACGACGACCACGTTGATGCCCACAGGCAGTCCGCGAGCGAGCAACTCGGCTTCGGCGTCGCGCTGGATATCGCCGGTCAGTAGCAGCGCCTGGTTCCCGGCACGCACGAGCAGGACGCACGAGCGATCATTGTCCTTGGGCAGCAGCAGCGATGCCGGATGCAGCCATTCGAAGTCGACGCCGTCCCAGGTCCAGCGCACACCTGCCCGGCAGCGCTCCGCGGAACCGGCGCCGAGGCCGTCGAGCGCCCCGCCGCTCGCCGCGAAGCGGCGCACCGGCATGAGTCCCGCCAGTGAGGCTGAGCCGCCCGTGTGGTCGCCATCGTCATGGCTCGCAACCAGCAGGTCGACCTGCCGGCTTCCCCGGCTGCGGAGATAAGGCTCGACAACCAGTACACCCGTGTCGGTTCCGCTGCGGAACGCGGGCCCCGAGTCGTACACCAGCACGTGGCGCCTGGTCTCGACCACGGCGGCGAGCCCCTGCCCCACGTCCAGCAGCGCGAAGTGCGCGGATCCGGGCGCAGGCGGCGCGGCTCGCCATGCGCAAAGGGCCGCGACCACCAGTGCGCCCGCGACGCGCCCAGGCGCCGGCAGGGGCAACATCGCCGCAGCTGCACCCGCGACCAGGGCGATCCAGCCCCAGGCCGGCAGTGACGCGACGCCCCAGGTCGCCAGCGGCCATGCAGCAGGCGCCGATATCAACGGCCACGTGAATTCGATCACCCACGCGATGCAGCCGAGCGCCGCTGTCCCGACAGAAGGCATTGCAAGCGCAAATGCCGTGGCAACCAGGATCGCTGGCACGATGACCAGCGTGTAGAGCGGGATCGCGGCAATGTTGACCAGTGCAGATACCAGCGACACGTTGCCGAAGCAGGCAGCAAGCACTGGGACGAGACCGACGCTGACCGCGAGCTGCGCCTGCGCGAAACCGGCCACGATCCCCGTATTCGCCAGCCCACCGGTACTGGCAAGCAGGATCGCTGCCACCGCCCCGAACGACAGCCAGAATCCAACCGCCAGCGGCGCCAGCGGGTCGAGCAGCAGCACCGCGATTGCGCCAAGTGCCAGTGCGTCCGCCATGCCGACCCTGCGCCGCAGCAACAGCGCGACCGCGACCATCGCGATCATTATCATGGTTCGCTGTGTGGGAACCGACCAGCCGGCCAGCAGCGAGTAACCGAATGCGGCCAGCGTTCCCGCCAGCACCGCCGGGTCGCGTCGCGCACCGAGAGAGCCGCGCCGCTGGCGCCAGCGCTGCACGCGCAGCGTGAGCCACGCGGTCACCGTCGCGAACATGCCGATGTGCATTCCGGAGATCGCCATCAGGTGACTCGTGCCGCTGCGTGCGAGTTCCCGCCATTGCTCGCGACTGAGCGCATCCTGGAGGCCGACCGCGAGGCCGGCAACGATGCCGGTCGCCGGGCGTGTTCCAAGCGCGCGGCGGAGGACATCGGCGATCGCACCGCGCGCCGTGAGCACGGGATTCCGCGCAATGTCGCGCCACTCGCGTCCTTCGGTGGTTGCCGATTTCACGTAGCCCGATGCGCCGATGCCTTGCCGCAGCAGCCGCGCTTCCTGGTCGTATCCACCGGGATTGGAAAACCCGCGTGGTCGGCGAAGCTTTGCGATCAGCACCATGCGCTCGGCAGCCTTCGGCGCCGCAACCTCGTCGTACCAGGTGAGCTCCACCAGCGGCGGCACGCCGGGCGCCGGCGAGGTGGCGAACCGGAAGCGCGTCCCTGCCTCCAGCAGTTGCGGGACCGATGCCACGCTGCCGCGCAACTCGACATAGCTGCCCTCCAGCGCAGGGTCGAGTCGCTGCTCGAGCCGCCCCGAGACCGCGACCCAGCACCAGGCAAACCCGACTGCGAACGCCAGTGGCGCAGGTTGGCGCGTGACCAGCGCCAGCGACGCCGCGACCGGCACGCCGGCCACCACGATCCACTCGGCAGGCAATGCCGGCAGTGACAACAGCAGGCAGATACCGCCCAGGAAACCGAGGGCCGTTGAAACCATGGCTGGCTGCGCTCCGCCGATCCAGGCAGCAGCTTGCGTTGCGCAGCGACGGAGGACGCCGCGCTAATCAGGCGCGTTCGCGCAGATTCAGCCGGAAGCCGTCCTACCGCTGTGCGTTCATGCACATTCAGCCGGCTGCCGCGACGTCGCCGCCGGTCACCAGCCTGCCGTCCCGAAGCGTCAGCACGCGCTGCATACGCGCGGCAATCTCGGCCGCGTGCGTGACGATCACCAGGCTGGTGCCGAGCTCGCGATTGAGTTCCAGCATCAGGTCCAGCACGGCGCGGGCATTGGTACCGTCGAGGTTGCCGGTAGGCTCGTCGGCCAGCACCAGCTGCGGGCGCGTCACCAGTGCCCGTGCGACGGCCGCGCGCTGGCGCTCGCCTCCCGAGAGCTGTCCCGGTCGATGGCCGAGCCGACCGCCAAGGCCCACGCGCTCGAGCAGCATTCGCGCCTCGGCCTGCGCACTCGCAACCGGGTCGCGTCGCACCAGCAGCGGCATCGCGACATTCTCCAGCGCGGTGAACTCGGGCAGCAGGTGGTGGAACTGGTAGACGAATCCGAGCGCACGATTGCGCAGCACACCGCGAGCCGCGTCGGAAATGTCCGCGAGCGACTGCCCGGCGATGCGCACGGTGCCGGACGACGGCAGGTCGAGGCCGCCTAGGATCTGCAGCAGCGTGGTCTTGCCCGATCCGGACGCCCCGACGATCGCGATCGTCTCGCCCTGCCCGATCGCAAGCTCCACGCCCGAAAGCACCTCGAGCCGCTGGCCCGCCTCATCGAAGTGCTTGCGCACGTCCACGCAACTCAGGATTTCGCTGTCAGTCATGTCGCAATGCCCTCGCCGGGTTGGTGCGCGCCGCGCGCCAGGCGGGATAGAGTGTGGAAAGGCAGCACAACGCGAATGCCGTGCTCGCGATCAGCAGGATGTCGCCGGGCTCGACGCGCGCCGGCAGGTCGCTCATCAGGTACACGCTCGCATCCATGAAGTGCGTGCCAAGGGCCCGCTCGAGGCCATGCACCAGTGATTCGAGGTTCAGTGACAATACGATTCCCAGCGCGACACCGCCCAGCGTACCGACCAGCCCGATCACCGTGCCCTGGGTCGCGAAGATCGCCAGCACGCTGGACGGGCGTGCGCCGAGCGTGCGCAGTATCGCGATATCCGGCTGCTTGTCCTTCACCGCCATCACCAGCGTGGAGACGATGTTGAACGCAGCAACTGCGACCACCAGCAGCAGGATGAAGAACATCATCCGCTTGGTCAGCTCGATCGACCGGAAGAAGTTCGCCTGCCGCTGGGTCCAGTCCTCGACCCAAAGCCCGCCACCGAGTTCGAGGGCTACGTCACGCGCCGCCTGCGGCGCCTGGTAGGGATCGCGGAACGCCAGCCGGATCCCGCTCACGTTGTCGCCAAGCCGGAACACACGCTGCGCGTCCGCAAGGCTCGCCAGCGCGAGCCCGTTGTCGATTTCGTACATGCCCGAATAGAAAGTGCCGATCACCGTGAACCGCCGCATGCGTGGCACGACACCGGCAGGCGTGACCGATCCCTGCGCGATCGCCATCACGACGCTGTCTCCCGGCACGACGCCGAGGCGGGCCGCAAGCTCCGAGCCGAGCAGCATGCGGTAGGACCCAGGTTCCAGCGCAGCCAGCGAGCCGCCCTGCAGGCGGTCGGCGATCGCCGAGACCGTGGTCTCGACCGCCGGGTCGATGCCGCGAACACTGGCCGGGGCGGATTTTCCTTTCGGCTTGTCCGCGATCAGCAGCGCCTCGCCTTCCACATACGGGGCCGCAGCCTCGACACGCGGATCGGCGAGTGCCGTCGCACGCATCGCCGGCCAGTCCGGGGCGCCTGCGCCAAAAGCGGCCAGCGTCGCATGCGAGGTTATGCTCAGTATCCGGCTGCGCAATTCGGTCTCGAAGCCATTCATCACCGACAGCACCACGATCAGGACCGCCACGCCGATCGCCACGCCCAGCATCGACATCAGCGATATGAACGACAGGAAACGATTGCCCGACGAACGCAGGTAGCGTCGCCCGATGCTTATTTCAAACGGGATGCCAATGGCCATCATTCGTACCGCAGGGCTTCGGCCGGTTCGGTCGCCGCGCCGCGAATGGCCGGGTAGATGGTCGCGAGCACCGTCAACAGGAACGCGATCGACGAAATCGTCAGCACCTGCCCGAGCCGCAGCTCCGACGGCAGCTCACTGATGTAGTAGACGGTCGGGTCCATCACGTGGAATCCGAGCGCACCCTCCAGTGCAGGAACGATCACGCCGACATTGCTCGCGACCAGCACTCCAAGCAGCGTGCCGACCAGGGTGCCGATCGCGCCGATCACGAGCCCCTGGGTCACGAACACGCCTACCACGCCGCGCGGCGCGAGCCCGAGCGTGCGCAGGATCGCGATGTCCGAGCGCTTTTCGTTTACTACCATGACCAGCGCCGCGACGATGTTGAAAGCCGCCACTGCGACGACCAGCATCAGGATCAGGCTCATCATCGTCTTCTCGATGCGAATGGCCCTGAAGTACGCCGCATGCTCGCGGCTCCAGTCGCGCACCTCGAAGCCCGGGCCAAGCGCGGCCGCTACCGCCGCCGCACGCACCGGCGCTGCCATCACATCGTCGAAGCGCAGCCGGATTCCCTCGGGGCCGGCCGCGTCGCCGGCAAGATCGGCAGCGTCGCGCATCGGCACCAGCACCAGCGAGCCGTCGTGGTCCTGCAGACCGACCTCGAAGAAGCCCGAAACTTCAAAAGTCTGCAGCGCCGGCCGGCCGCCGGTGAGCAGGTCGCGACCCGGGACCATCACCGTGAGCTGGTCGCCGAGCTGCGCGCCGAGCTGCCAGGCGAGCGCCCGGCCGACAATCGCGTGCCGGGATCCCGGCGTGAGATCGGCGAGTCGCCCCTCGAGCAGGTGCTGCTCGATGCTGGAGACGCCAGGCTCAGCCTGCACGTCCACGCCGTGCAGTACGGCGGGCATCAGGTACCCGGACCGCCCGACCATTGCCTGCACGTCAACGAATGGCGCCGCACCCACGGTGCCGGGGACTGCGAGCGCGCGGTCGGCAACCGCCCGCCAGTCCGACATCTGCTCCGGCGGACCAGTGACCGTCGCGTGCGCGGTCAGCGCGACCAGCCGGCCGCGGAGTTCCCCCTCGAATCCATTCATGACGGAAATGATCGTGATCAATGCCGCGACGCCCAGGCACACGCCGAGCATCGACACCCACGAAATGAAGGACACGAAGAACCCCTGCCGCCGGGTCCGGACGTAGCGAAGCCCGAGGAATACTGGCAGGGGGTGGAACATGCTGGGTCCTGGCGAAAGGCCGCAAGGCTACCCGCGGACACCCGGTTTTGCACGCTGCGTCAACGGTCGCGCCGGACCCCGGACCGCCGCAAACCGGCAATCGGTCACGCCCTGCGCCTCGAAGCCGGTGCTATATTGTCAATATAGTTCCAGCAGGGGCCTTGATCATGCGCAAGATTGTGCTGGCGGTAGCCGGAATAGCGTTGGGGCTGGGTTTTGCGACTGCGCAGGCGCAGGAGGGCCAGCCGGCCGGCGCCTCGTATGGACAAGCCCAGGTGGACGTCCCCAGCCGGGGCCTGACCATGGGCCAGGTCGAGGGCCGCTATGGGGCCCCTGGCAATCGCATCGACGCGATAGGCGAGCCGCCGATCACGCGCTGGGTTTACCCTTCGTTCGTGGTGTATTTCGAGTACAACCTCGTCATACACGCGGTGGCGACCCAGGTTACTGCGTCCAACAACTGACCGGCGGCAATTGACGATACGCTCGGACGCCTTGTCCGCGCGCCCGGTCTGATAATCTTCGCAGTCCCGCGGGACTGGGCCGCGCCCACACCATTACCTAGAACAAATCTCATGATTTGTTCTTAAGCTATTGTTTTGTCGAAACAAACAACAACAATTCTTCCTGGCGAACAGCGTCCGCTCCTGAGGTGGACCGGCTTGGCTGGTGCCGGCACCGCACTGCACCTCGCCCGGTCGACGACGGGAACCCGCGCCCCGCTGCTTCTGGTCGCCGCTGACGCAGCTGGTGCCACGCGGCTGGAGGAGGAAATCAGGTTCTTCGCGCCAGCCACCCTGCCGGTGCTGGCATTCCCAGGCTACGAGACCCTGCCCTACGACCAGTTCTCGCCACACCCGGACATCATCTCGCAGCGCCTGCGGGCCCTGGCGCGGTTGCCGACGCTGGGCCGCTCGATCGTCGTGACCGACCTGCCGACCGCCCTGCAGCGCCTGCCGCCGCGCTCGTTCATCGACGGCCACGCACTCGCAATCGACGTCGGCCAGGAGCTCGACCTCGCCGCATTCCGGCTGCGACTCGCGGCTGCCGGATACGCGAGCGTGCCCCAGGTCGGGGCTCCGGGTGAGTTCGCGATCCGCGGTTCGCTGTTCGACGTGTTCCCGATGGGCAGCGAGGTGCCGCTGCGCATCGACTTGATGGACCTGCGAGTGGAAAGCGTGCGCAGTTTCGACGCCGAGACGCAGCGCTCCGGGGAACACCTGCCGCGCGTCGACCTGCTCCCCGCGCGTGAGTTCGGGCTCGGGGCGGATTCGGTGCGCGACTTCCGCCGCCGCTTCCGCACACGTTTCGAGGGCGACCTGACACGGATGCCGCTGTACCGGGACGTGGGCGACGGACTGGCGCCTTCCGGCATCGAGTACTACCTGCCGCTGTTCTTCGACGAGACGGCGAGCCTGTTCGACTACCTGCCCACCGGCGCGGTCGTCGCGCTGCCGGCCGAATACCGGGCGGTCCTCGCATCCGCGTGGGCTTCGATAGATGAGCAATTCGAGGAACGCAGGTACGACATCGAGCACCCGGTGCTTGCACCGGGCGAAATATTCCTGCCGCCGGCCGACTGGCAGGCAGCGCTGGCTCGCTCGCCGCGGCTGCTGCTTGGCGACGCAGGCGAACAGCCGGCCGGCGACGCAACCGACGATACCCGTGAACCGGGTGACCGCGGCATGCCTGGCGAACGCGACGAGGTGCAGATCCTGGACCTGCGCACCGCGGAAGCACCGGCACTTCGAATCGACCAGCGGCACGAGGACTCGATCCGGGACTTTGCCGCGCGGCTTGCAAACCACGAGGGCCGCGTGCTGCTCGCAGCCGAATCCGCCGGGCGGCGCGAGCTGCTGCTCGACCTGCTGCGCCCGCACGGCGTGACTGCGCGAGTGGTTGCCAGCTGGGAGGATTTCCTTGCCGGCGACGCGCCGATCGCGCTGACCATCGCGCCGCTCGCTTCCGGCCTGGCGCTGGCTGAACCGGCGATAACGCTTTACGCCGAGGAGCAGTTGTTCGGCGAGCGTGCCCGCCAGGAACGACGCCGACGTCGGTCCGACCGCGACCCTGCGCGCATCATCCAGCAGCTTGCCGACCTGCGCCCCGGGGCGCCGGTCGTGCACGAGGACTACGGCGTCGGTCGTTACCTCGGGCTCACCACGATGGACGCGGGCGGTCTCGCCGCAGAGTTCCTGGTGCTCGAATACGCCGACGGCGACAAGCTCTACGTCCCGGTGCAATCGCTGGAGCGGATCAGCCGCTATACCGGCGCAGCCCCCGAATCGGCTCCGCTGCACAAGCTCGGCGGCGACCAGTGGGCCAAGGCCCGCAGTCGCGCCGCAGCCCGGATCCGCGATGCCGCCGCCGAACTGCTTGACGTATATTCGCGCCGCGCGGCCCGCAAGGGCCACGCGTTCACCGTGGACGAGACCCAGCTGCAGGCTTTCGCGTCGGGCTTCCCGTTCGAGGAGACCGCGGACCAGGCGGCCGCGATCGAGCAGGTGGTCGCCGACCTCCGCTCGCCCCGGCCGATGGACCGCGTAGTGTGCGGCGACGTGGGATTCGGCAAGACCGAGGTTGCACTACGCGCTGCATTCGTCGCCGTGCAGGGTGGCAAGCAGGCCGCGGTGCTGGTGCCGACCACGCTGCTCGCGCAGCAGCACTACCAGAGCTTTGCCGACCGCTTCGCGGACTGGCCGGTGCGGGTGGAGCTGCTGTCGCGATTTCGAGGCGACGCGCAGGCGAAGGCGGTGCTGGCCGGACTCGCGGATGGCAAGGTCGACATCGTGGTCGGCACGCACCGGCTTCTGCAGTCCGGCGTGCGCTTCAAGGACCTCGGCCTGCTGGTCATCGACGAGGAACACCGCTTCGGGGTGCGCGACAAGGAGAAGCTCAAGTCGCTGCGCGCCGAGATCGACGTGCTGACGCTGACTGCGACGCCCATCCCCCGCACCCTGAACATGTCGCTCGGCGGCCTGCGCGACCTGTCGCTGATCTCGACACCGCCGGTCGGCCGACTCTCGATAAAGACCTTCGTCACCGAGTGGAGCGAGCCGGTGGTTCGCGAAGCCTGCCTGCGCGAACTTCGACGCGGCGGCCAGGTGTATTTCGTGCACAACTCGGTCGATACCATCGAGAACACTGCGCGGGTGCTGGCCGGGCTCGTTCCGGAGGCACGCATCGCGATAGGCCACGGACAGATGCGCGAGCGCGACCTCGAGCAGGTCATGCTCGATTTCTACCACAAGCGCGCCAACCTCCTGCTCTGCACCACGATCATCGAGAGCGGCATCGACGTGCCGACTGCGAACACAATCATCATCGACCGCGCGGATCGCTTCGGGCTGGCGCAACTGCACCAGCTGCGAGGTCGCGTGGGCCGTTCGCATCACCAGGCCTATGCCTACCTGGTCACGCCGCCGAAGAACGCCATGACCGCCGACGCGGCCAAGCGCCTCGAGGCGATCGAATCGCTGGAAGACCTCGGCGCCGGCTTCGTGCTCGCGACCCACGACCTGGAGATCCGCGGCGCCGGCGAACTGCTGGGCGAAGGCCAGAGCGGCCAGATCCAGGAGATCGGCTTCGCGCTGTACACGGAACTGCTGGAGCGCGCCGTCACGGCGATGCGCGCCGGCCGGGTTCCCGAACTGGAGCAGCCGCTGCACCACGGGCCGGAACTCGACCTGCACGTGCCGGCGCTGCTGCCGGAGGCGTTCCTGCCCGACGTGCACGCGCGGCTGGTGCTCTACAAGCGCATCTCTGGCGTGGCGAACGAGGCGGACCTCGACGACCTGCAGGCCGAGACCATGGACCGTTTCGGCTCGCTGCCAGAGCCGGCGAGGAACCTGTTCCGCGTCGCGCGACTGCGCGTGGCGGCCGCGCGGCTCGGAATCGAGCGGCTCGACGTCGGCCACGCCGGCGGTTCCGTGGCCTTTGGCCCCGACACGCCCGTGGACCCGGGTGCGCTGATCCTGCTGGTGCAGAAGAGCGGACGGGCGCTGCGATTTGACGGCCCGAGCAAGCTCCGGTTCAGCGGTGCATTCGAGGAGCCGGAGGCGCGTTTCGCGGCTGCGCTGGCACAGGTCGAGGCACTTGCGGGTTGCGTTGCCCGCTGAACCTCGACTCAGATCGCCCCGTCCTCGACACGGTTTCCGCCGGAATGCTTGGCGCGCTCCAGCGCACGCTGCGCCGCCTCGAGCAACAGCTCGCATTCGTGGCCCCGTGGCGGAACGGCGGTCACGACTCCGGCGCTCATGGTCATGAAGCGGCCAGTACGCGAACGCGGATGGTGGATCGCGAGCGCACGGATGCGGCCCAGGATCGCTTCCGCGAATGCGCTCGCGCTCGCCGGCTCCATCGCTACGCCCAGCGCCACGAACTCGTCGTCACCGAAACGCGCCACCACGTCGCTGGCCCTGCGCATGGTCGCGGCGATGGTCCTGCCGAGCTGCCGCAGGACATTGTCGGTCGCGACGCGCCCGAAGATCTCGCGGTACTCACGGCAGCCGTCCACGTCGAAGCGGATCAGCGTGATCAAGCGGCCGTCGCGCTGGCCGATCGACCAGTCGCGTCGCAGAGTCTCGAGCAGGTGTTCCGCGGTGGCGAGTCCGTTGGCCCGGTCAATGGC
Organism: uncultured Gammaproteobacteria bacterium; assembly: GCA_963793005.1. GTDB lineage: Bacteria > Pseudomonadota > Gammaproteobacteria > Steroidobacterales > Steroidobacteraceae > RPQJ01. The sequence continues at coordinate 152,644 of CAWBYP010000002.1, read as the reverse complement.
GGCGCCGGCGACCACGCGTTGCAGCGGCCGGTAGTACATCGCCAGCCGCCCGTCCGGCAGCAGTACAGCCCAGCGCTCGCAGCCGACCACCGAACCATCCGCGTGCTTCAGTTGTACGCGCATCGCGCCGCAACCGACCGTTGCAGTCGGATCGAGCGGCGCCTCGATCTCGATCTCTTCGAGCTTCTGCCCGACCAGCTCGGACACCGGAGTGCGCAGCAGCGCGGCAAGCGTTTCGTTCGCGTAGAGGACCTGCAGCGGGCTGCCCTGGACGACCACGATGCCGTCCGGGGCGTGGCGCAGGACGTCGGCGGTCGGTGTCGGGTCCATCGTGCTCATGCCGGAGTTTATCGCCGGTCAGGCGTCGAGCTGCAAGCTCGGTGCATCACGACAGTGATCCACTGCCGCCCTGCACTGCGCCCAGCGCTCGCCGGCCAGCAGCGAATCCCAGTCCGGACCGGGCCGGCCGTGCAGGCGGACCAGCCGGACCTGGCTCACCGGATCGGATTCGCCCGCGAGTTCGTCGAGCGTCGCGAGCACCGCCGCGCGGTCGTTGCAGACCGAGAGGATGTCGCAACCAGCGGCCAGGGCCCGCCGCGCCCGCTCCGGCACCGAGCCCGCCACCGCAGCGCCGCCCATGCTGAGGTCGTCGGAGAAGATAGCGCCGGTGAACCCCAGGCCGTGGCGCAGTTCCTGCTGGATCCAGCGCCGCGAGAACCCCGCCGGAGCCTCGTCCACCTCCGGGAACAACACGTGCGCCACCATCACCGCGGCCAGGCCGTTTGCCACCAGCCGGTGATAAGGCAGCAGGTCCTCGCCCAGTTCAGCAAGGCTGCGTCGGTCCACCGGAAGCGCCTTGTGCGAATCGGCCACCACCGCGCCGTGACCCGGGAAGTGCTTGGCGGCCGCCGTCATGCCCGCGGCACGCATGCCCTGCACGCAGGCAACGGCCAGCGTCGAGACCACGTCGGGGTCGCGGTGGTAGGCGCGATCGCCAATCACCTCGCTGACGCCGTAATCGAGGTCCACGCAGGGCGTGAAGCTCATGTCCACGCCGACGGCACGCAGTTCAGCGGCCAGCAGCCAGCCGCACTGCCACGCCAGGCGTCGTCCGGCATCGGGATCGAGGTCGTAGGCGTGGCCGATGGATCGCTGCGACGGCAGCACCGTGAATCCGCTGCGGAAACGCTGCACCCGACCGCCTTCGTGATCGACGGTGACCAGCAGCGGCGGCTTGCGGATCGATCGAATTTCGTGAACCAGCTCAGCGAGCTGCGGGACGCTCTCGAAGTTGCGAGTGAACAGGATCACCGATCCGACCAGCGGGTGCGCCAGTACGCGACGGTCATCCTCGGTGAGTGCAGTGCCGGCGATGTCCACCATCACAGGACCGAGCGTCACGAGACTTCCCACCAGGGGCTCACCGGGCGACCAGCGCGAGATTCGAGTCGTGCCAACATCGCCTCACCTTTCAAAGACTGCCATCGCCTCGACGTGCGTCGTGTGCGGGAACATGTCCATGACCCCGGCCGCGGCGAGGCGGAACCCATGCTCCCGCACCAGGATGCCCGCGTCCCGGGCAAGGCTGCCCGGGTGGCAGGAAATATACACGACGCGCGCAGCACCGCTCGCGCCCACCACCGGCAGCACCTCGCGCGCGCCGGCGCGTGGCGGGTCGAGCAGCACGCGGTCGAATCCGCCGCGGGCCCAGGTCGCCTCGCTCATGTCTGCGGCCAGGTCGGATACATGGAAAGAAGCGTTCACGAGTCCGTTGCACTCGGCGTTGCGGCGCGCGCGTTCGACCAGCCCCTGTTCACCCTCGATGCCCACGACCTGCCCCGCCCGGGTCGCCAGCGGCAGCGAGAAGTTGCCGAGGCCGCAGAACAGGTCCAGCACGCGGTGCCCGGCGCCGGCGTCGAGCAGATCGACGGCACGACTGACCATCGCCTCGTTCAGCGCGCCGTTCACCTGGATGAAATCGGCCGGCTCGAATTCGATGCGCAGGCCGAAGGCCGGCAGCGAATAGTGCAGAGGCTCGACAGCGCCAGCCAGTGGACGGATGGTCTCGATGCCGCCCGGCTGCAGGTAGATGCGTACCGCGTGCTCGCGCTCGAAGCCCGCCAGCAAATCGAGGTCCGCCGCAGATGGCTCGTCGAGCACGCGCAACACCAGCGCACAGGCGTCGTCGGCGACCGCAACCTCGACCTGCGGCATGCGGGCAGCGATTGAAAGCTGCGCCACCAGTGCAGCGAGAGGATCCATCAAGGCCCCGGCTGGCGGCACCAGTACTCGGCACTCATGCAGGTCCGCGACATAAGGCGCGCTGCGCTCGCGGAAACCGACCAGCACCCGGCCCTTTTTCGGCACCAGCTTCACACCCAGTCGTGCTCGCCGGCGATACGCCCACACCGGTCCGGTGAGCGGTTCCAGCAAACGGCCGGGCTCGACATCGCCCAGCCGGGCCAGGTTCTCGATCAGCTGTGCCTGCTTGAACGCGAGCTGCGCCGCTGGCGCGAGGTGCTGCAGGGCACAGCCGCCGCAGAGCCCGAAATGCGGGCACTCGGCCGGCACTCGGTCGGCGCTGGCGCGCAGGACCTGCTCGAGCACCGCTTCGTCGAAGCGCCGGTGCCGGCCTACTCGACGCATGACGACGCGCTCGCCGGGCAGCGAGTCGGCGACGAACACCGCCTTGCCGTCGACCCTGGCAACGCCTTTCGCCTCGTGAGAAAGATCGACGATGTCCGCCTCTTCCGGCGCCACGCTCAAGCGCTTCATGCGGGCAGGCGGCTCATGGCGGCGAGGCTCTCATGCGGTATCGTCAGGCCAGGCCGCCAGGAACTCCGCCAGGTGCGGCTTGCCTGCACCGGCAAGCCAGGTGCGCACGATGCCGCACTCGCGGTCGTGCTCCTCGGGCGTCAGCCGGCCGCGCATCAGCTCGAAGCGCAGGTAAATGAGGTAGGTGTTGATGACATCCGTCTCGCAGTAGTTGCGGATGTCCTCGGCTCGGCCCTCGATGTGTGCGTCCCAGACGCCCTCACCGGACATGCCGAGCTTGCCTGGCAGGCCGACCAGCTGCGCCATGCGGTCGAGGCCGACGCGACCACGGCCCTGGTAGGCGGCGAGCACATCCATCAGGTCGATGTGGCGCCAGTGGAAGCGGCCCAGGTAGTTGTTCCAGCGAAAGGACTGGTCCTCGTCGCCGGTCTCCCAGTAGCGGTGCGCCTGCACTCGATGGCGCATGGCCCGATAGTTCAGTACCGGCAGGTCGAAGCCGCTGCCGTTCCAGCTCACCAGCGTGGGACTGTAGCGCGCGATGCCGTCGAAGAACCGGCCCACCAGCTCGGCTTCCGATGACGCCACCTCGCCCAGGCTCCATGCCTTGAAGCCGTCGCGGGTGCGCATCGCGACCGAGATAGCAACGATGCGCTGCTGCTCCAGCGACAGGAACTCCGAGCCGGTCTGCTCGCGCTGCCGGGTCTGCATTACATAGCCGACCTGCTTGTCCGACAGGCCGTCAAGTCCGTACAGGCGGCGGCCGAACTCGACGTCCGGAACCGTCTCGATGTCGAACGCGAACACGTTACTGATGGTCACGGTGCCTCCCTTCGCATGAGTACTGCAACGGCGACCACGAGGCCGGCCTCGTCGGTCAGCGTGACATGTCCTTCTCCCGCACCAAGCGCGTCTCGAACCTTGAGTCCGCGCTCGGACCAGATCACTTCGGGCCTGCCCCAGGCGTTCGGCGCGATGCCGACGTCGCGGATCCACACGCCGTGCGCGAACCCGGTGCCCAGCGCCTTGACGATGGACTCCTTCGCGGCAAAACGCATGGCCAGGAATCGAACCGGGCGCTTGTAGCTGCGAAACGCCAGCTCTTCCTCAGGCATCAGCAGTCGCTGCACGAAACGCTCGCCGTGGCGCGCGTAGGCGGCCTCGATGCGATCGAGACGGACAACGTCGGTGCCGATGCCGAAGATCAAGGGACTACTCAGGCCGAGACCCTGAGACCGCGGCGCGCAGCGTCCATCAGCGCCCGCATGTCGCGCACCGCGGGACCGATGCCGTCGACGATTGCGCGCGCGACGATGGAGTGGCCGATGTTCAGCTCCACGATCTCCGGGATAGCGGCGACCGGCTGCACGTTGTGGTAATGCAGCCCGTGGCCAGCATGGACAGTGAGCCCGATGCGCGAGCCGAAGCGCGCGGCTTCCGTAATCCGCATCAGTTCCATCGCCTGGCGCTCCCCGGTCGCCTCGGCGTAGGCGCCGGTGTGCAGTTCGACTACCGGTGCGCCGCACTCCAGTGCCGCCTCGAGCTGCTCGGGCTCCGGGTCTATGAACAGCGACACGCGGATGCCCGCGTCATCGAGCCCGGCGCAGCAGTCCTTCAGCCGGTCAACCTGCCCCGCGACGTCGAGGCCACCCTCTGTGGTGAGCTCCTCGCGACGCTCGGGGACCAGGCAGCAGTCCTGCGGACGGACACCGCGCGCGAAGCGCAGCATCGCCTCGGTGGCGGCCATCTCGAGGTTCATGCGCGTCTGCAGCGCCTCGCGCATCCGCGTCACGTCATTGTCCTGGATGTGGCGACGGTCCTCACGCAGGTGCAGCGTGATGCTGTCGGCACCCGACTGCTCCGCGAGCAGTGCCGCGAACAGAGGGTCCGGGTAGCTCGCGCGGCGCACCTGTCGCAGGGTCGCCACGTGGTCGATGTTGACGCCGAGACGGAGTGGATGGGTAAGCACGATTCAACCCCCCTGTGCGCCGCCATGGGCGCGCATAGCGATCATCACCTCGCGGGTGCGCAGCGGCCGGCCGTCGAGGCACTGGTCGAGCGCCGCCTTCAGCAGGCGCCTCGCGTCGCCGAGGCTGCGCTCGTCGCGCAACTCGTCTCGAGCCAGCGACAGCAGAGACGCACCCGAAAACACCAGTATTCCCTCTGCGACGCCCTCGACGAGCTCCGGCCCGCCGTCGATCCGGTAGCGGTAGCAGTGGCCCGACTCGATCGGCAGCCCGGCCGCGGCTTCGGTCTCCAGGCACAGGCCCCAGCCGAGTTCTTCGAGCAGCCGCTTCTCGAACAGGCGCAGTGCGCGCGCCGGCCGCTCGGCGGCATCGGCGAGACGGGCAAGCAGCGCCGCGTACGCGTCGTAAAGCGCCGGGTGAGGATCGTGGCGCGGCAGCAGCTTCACCAGCAGTTCATTGGCATAGAAAGCGCTCATCAGGCGGTCGCCTTCGATCGGCGCCGCGGCACGCACCCGCTCAGCTCCGGTGAGTTGGCCGGCCTCGCCACGCGCGGTCCACGAGACGAGCAGCTCTGCGAACGGTTGCAGCGCTGCCGGCAGCGAGGATCCGCCGCGCCGCGCCGCGCGCGCGAACACCGAGACGCGTCCGTGCTCACGGGTCAGCAACTCAAGGATCCTGCTCGAGTCACGCCAGGGGTAGTGGTGCAGCAGGAACGCGGGTGCGAGCTGCACGCGCCGCGCCGTGCCGCTCACGACTCGAGCCCGAACTTGCGCAGCGCCGCCTCGTCATCGGACCAGCCTTCGCGCACCTTGACCCAGAGTTCGAGATGCACCGGGCGGCCGAAATGATGCTTGAGGTCCAGGCGCGCCGCGCGTCCGATTTCCTTCAGCAGTTCACCGCCCTTGCCAATCACGATCGCCTTCTGGCCGGTGCGTTCGACCCAGATCGCCGCCTGTACGATCAGCTTGCCAGGCTCGTCCTCGGCCTGGCCGATGCCCTCGATCTCGACCACCAGGCCGTAGGGCACCTCCTCCTGCAAGCGGCGTGTGAGCTTTTCGCGGATGATCTCGGCCGCCATGAAGCTGTCGCTTGCGTCGGTCACCTGGTCGTCCGGGAATAGCAGCGGCGACTCCGGGAAGTATCCGGCGATCAGTTCCGGCAGCGCATCGATGTTCTTGCGCTTCAGCGCGGAGAGCGGCACGACCTGCGCGAAATCGGCCTTCGACGAGATCTCGGCGATGAACGGCAGCAGGCGTGAGCGCGGCTGCGCGCGGTCCACCTTGTTGATCAGCAGCAGGATCGGCCGTCCCGCGGTGCGTAGTTCGCCGAGTACGCGCTCGTCTTCCTCGGTCCAGCGCAGCGCCTCGATCACGAACAGGTTTACGTCGGAGTCGGCCAGCGACGAAAGCGCGGTGCGGTTCATGTAGCGGTTGATTGCACGGGGCTGCTTGGCATGGATACCCGGCAGGTCGACGAACACGATCTGCATGCCTGGGCGGTTCAGGATGCCGTGGATGCGCGTCCTCGTGGTCTGCGGTCTCGCGGTGACGATGCTTACCTTCCGTCCCAGCAAGGCGTTCAGCAGCGTGGACTTGCCGACGTTGGGCCGCCCCGCCAGCGCCGCGAACCCGCAGCGGGCAACGGTGACGCCGCTGTTTGACCCGTGATCCTCGCCGGTGTTTCCTGCCTGATCCTTGCCCGTCATCGGTCCAGCCCTCTTTCGGACAACTGTCCAAGCAGCCGCTCGGCGGCGGCCTGCTCGGCTCGACGACGGCTCGTCCCCTCGCCCCGCTCACGCAGGCCGAGTTCCTCGACTTCGCAACTGGCGACGAACCAGTGCTCGTGAGGCTCGCCGCTCACGTCCTCGACCGCGTACGCCGGCAGCTGCCGGCCGCGACCCTGCAGAAGTTCCTGCAGCCGCGTCTTGGGATCCTTGAGGTCACGGGCCTCCGGCAATTGCGCCAGCCGGCCGGCGAACAGGCGCTCGATCACCGAGCTCGCCGCGTCGAACCCCCCGTCCAGGTACACCGCGCCGAACAGCGCCTCGAGTGCATCGGCCAGGATCGAGCTGCGCCGGAAGCCGCCGGTCTTCAGCTCACCGCTGCCGAGCCTGAGCTGCTCGCCGAGCCCCAGCGCGGACGCGGCCTCCGCCAGCGACTGGCCACTCACCAGCGAGGCGCGGTAGCGGCTCAGGTCGCCCTCGTCCGCCTCCGGATAGGCGTGATACACGAGCACTGCTACGGCGAAATTCAGCACCGAGTCACCCAGGAACTCCAGGCGCTCGTAGTTGGCTCGCCCCGCGCTCCGGTGCGTGAGTGCCGCATCGAGCAGCGCCGGGTCGCCGAAGCGGTAACCGAGCCGCGCCTCGCACCATTCGCCGGAGGTGAGCAATCCGTCCTACTGCTGGATCGTGACCAGCTTGTCGAACTTGGCGACCAGGTAGACGTTCGCGACGAACGGCCTTTCCGCCGTGTAGTCCGCCTCGACCTCGTAACCATTGCTGACCTTGCGGATTGCAACTTCCTTCCAGCCGATGCTCGCGATGTCCTCGACGTCCCAGCGGCGCTCGAGCGCGTTGCGGATCATCTGCACGCTGGTGTCGTTGGCCGAACTCTCGTCGCGCACCTGTTCCAGCGCACGCGCAACTTTCGTGTATTCCAGGTAGAGCGGAACTAGCCGGATGCCGGCGTAGATGGCCGATCCAAGTATTGCAATGATGACGACCATGCCGAGGAAGGTCGCGCCGCGCTGATGACGTCTCATGTTTCAGACTCCGGTGGTGTCAATGTACTGCATCGCCGATGCGGTTCCAGATGGGTGTGTGAGGCAGCCGCCAGTTGAGCCAGATGCGGACCGCCTTGCCGACGACGTTGTCCGCCGGCACGTAACCGACCTCCGGGAAGCGGCTGTCGCGGCTGTTATCGCGATTGTCGCCCATGAAGAAGTAATGGCCCTCGGGCACGGTGTCGTCGAAATCAACCGAAGGCCGCTCTGCGATGAAAAGGACCTGGTGGTCCGCCTGGCCCAGTCGCTCACCTGCGATCTGCGCCAGCGGCGTGCTGTTGAACGGCGGGTACATGCCGTCGAGCGTAACGGGCTGCAGTTCCCCGTTCACGTACACGCGCTTGTCACGGACCACTATATGGTCCCCAGGCAGCCCCACCAGCCGCTTGATGTAGTTCACCGACGGATCGGATGGCAGGCGGAATACGACCACATCGCCGCGTTCGGGCTGCCCGAGCGGCACGATCTCGCGGTTGACGACCGGCAGCCGCAGGCCGTAGGTGAACTTGTTGACGAAGATGAAATCGCCGTCGAGAAGCGTTGGCATCATCGAATCGGATGGAATGCGGAACGGCTCGAACAGGAACGATCGGATCACCAGCACGATCAGGATGATCGGGAAAAACGAGCGGGCGTACTCGACCAGCACCGGCTCGCCCGGCAGCGCTCCGGCCTCGGCGCGCCTGAGCCGCCGCGGGCGGAACACCCACCAGTCCGCCGCCCAGACGAGACCGGTCACGAGCGCGGCCACCACCAGCCAGAATGAAAAATCGAGAACCAAGCATCACCTCTCACGAATCGGGGCAGTATTCTGTATTTCCCGCGGCGCATCAATGCCTTGCACCCGGAACCGAAACACGGGCGTCGGAAAACAGGTGCCAGGCACCTGTTTTCTCACTCCTTGCGCCCGACCTGCAGGACCGCCAGGAAGGCCTCCTGGGGAATCTCCACCTGTCCGAGCTGCTTCATGCGCTTCTTGCCTTCCTTCTGCTTCTCAAGCAGCTTGCGCTTGCGGGAGATATCGCCACCGTAGCACTTCGCCAGCACGTTCTTGCGCAGCGCCTTGACCGTCGAGCGCGCGATCACGTGCGCGCCGATCGCGGCCTGGATCGCCACCTCGAACATCTGCCGGGGGATCAGTTCCTGCATCTTGTCCACCAGTTCGCGGCCGCGCTGGTAGGCGGTGTCGCGGTGGCTGATGATGGACAGCGCATCGATCTTGTCGTCGTTGATCAGTATGTCGAGCCTCACCAGCGGCGCGGCCTGGAAGCGCTCGAATTCGTAATCGAATGAGGCGTAGCCGCGGCTGCAGCTCTTCAGGCGGTCGAAGAAATCCAGCACCACCTCGGCCAGCGGCAGCTCCCACTGCATCGACACCTGGTTTCCCAGGTAAAGCAGCTTCTTCTGCACGCCGCGCTTCTCGAGGCAGAGTTTCATCACCGGCCCGACGTAATCCGGCGGCAGCAGGATGTTGGCGATGATGATCGGCTCGCGCAGTTCCTGGATCCGATCGACCGGCGGCAGCTTCGCGGGGTTGTCCACGTTGACGACCTGGCCCTCGCGAGTGAGAACCTCGTAGACCACGGTCGGCGCGCTGGTCACCAGCGACAGTTCGTACTCGCGCTCCAGCCGCTCCTGCACGATGTCCATGTGCAGCAGGCCGAGGAATCCGCAGCGGAAGCCGAAGCCGAGCGCGGTGGATACCTCCGGCTCGTAGTGCAACGCCGAGTCATTGAGCTTGAGCTTCTGCAGCGCGTCGCGGAACGCCTCGTAGTCATCGGAGCTGACCGGGAACAGGCCCGCGAACACGCGCGGCTTGATGGCCTTGAAGCCCGGCAGCGGCGAGCTGCAGGGCCGCGAGTCGGTCGTGATGGTGTCGCCCACCGGCGCACCGTCGATTTCCTTGATGCCGGCGACGACGAACCCGACCTCGCCGGTGTAGAGCGCATCTGCAACCAGCGACTTGGGCGTGAAGCGCCCGAGCTTGTCCACCTGGTGTGCGCGACCCGTGGTCCAGACCCGGATCTTCTGGCCGGTCTTCAGCGCGCCATTCATCACACGCACCAGCGACACGACGCCCACGTAACTGTCGTACCAGGAGTCGATTATCAGCGCCTGCAGCGGCGCCTCGGGATCCCCGTGCGGCGGCGGGACGCGCCGCACCAGTTCCTCGAGCAGTTCGGTTACGTTCTCGCCGGTCTTGGCGCTGACACGCACCGCGTCCTCGGCCTCGATGCCGATGATCTCCTCGATCTCCTTGATTACCTTGGCCGGGTCGGCCGACGGCAGGTCGATCTTGTTCAGCACCGGCACGACCTCGAGCCCCTGTTCGATGGCCGTGTAGCAGTTGGCGACACTCTGCGCCTCGACGCCCTGCGCGGCATCCACCACCAGCAGCGCGCCCTCACAGGCCGCGAGCGAGCGCGAGACCTCGTAGGAGAAATCCACGTGCCCCGGCGTGTCGATCATGTTCAGCTGGTAGGTCTCGCCGTCGCGCGCCTTGTAGCGCAGCGAGACGCTCTGGGCCTTGATCGTGATGCCGCGCTCGCGCTCCAGCGCCATGGAGTCGAGCACCTGGGCCTGCATTTCGCGGTCCTGGAGTCCGCCACAGATCTGGATGAAACGGTCCGCCAGCGTCGACTTGCCGTGGTCGATGTGCGCGATGATCGAGAAATTGCGGATTTTGTTCATCGGTTCGGGCATCCCGGCGGGATGCCGGAACAAAGCGGGCGATTATACCTGCAGCGCGCTCCGGACCCGGGGAGACTCGTAACGGCCCTCGCAGACTACCCTTCCAGACAGCGTGAGCACCGGCACTCGAAGGCCGAATTCAACGGCCAGGGCCGGATCGCCATCCACGTCGACAACGGTGAGCGCTTGCTGCCCAGGCGCCAGGTCCTGCTCGAGCTCGACCAGGAAAAGGTCGCAGAGATGGCAGCCCTCGCGCACGTAGAGCACGAACTGCCCGGTGTCGCCCCCGACGCGGATCGTCGCGCCTGGGGTTTCGTCCATGGTCACGCCCGGCTATCTCCGAGCGGCCGGACGCTGACCCGCGACAGTCGACTTCGGGCCCTGCCCCGGGCAAGCCACCAGCCGCTGGCAGCACCCACAATGCTGCCCAGCGCCACCGGGCCATCGCCGCTGCCCAGCCAGCTGCCCAGGATTGCACCGGCAAGCAAGCCAAGAAGTACCGGCAGGTAGGCGAGCGCCGCGGCCCGCAATACGTCAGCGTCCGGGATGGAAATTGTCACAGCCTGCCCGGCAACCAGTCGCAACTCGCCGTCCGGAGAGTCCGGCAGGTCGAGGACGATGTCACGGTCACGGGCCAGCAGGCGCAGGCCACAACCCCGGCCCGCGCCGCAGGACTTGCAGGATGACGCCACCTGGCATGCCAGCTGCGCCCGACCGTCGGCGACCGCCACAACCCTGGCTACGGCTTCCATCTGGTCAATGTGGCTGGAGTGCGGTGGCGCCCGGGGCCGCGTCGGCGGCGTCATCGAACGGCGCACCGGATTGAGACACATCCGGCTCGACCGATCGGGCCACGTCGCGAACGGTCTCGAGCGGCACTTCGCCAACGGCGGTGACCACCCTGCCATGCACGACCGTCGAGAACGCATTCGCGGACCCGACACTGGACGACTCCGGCGGCGTCGGGCCAGCGGGCCGGGCCGGCTCGATGAACACCGAAATCGACGCGAATCCGTCGGAAAAGATCAGGTGCTGCACCGGGAACGCCACACCGGGCACGGCCTGCATGCGGCTGGTCACGAGGCGAAACCCGGGCGGCAGCCGAGTCGGCCGCCATGCGACCGTCGCGGGCGGAGCCATCTGCGGCCGGCGTACGTTGCGCACCCACTTGAAGCCGGACGCATCGATCGACGGCTCGGTTGCCTTCGCGTCGATGCGGCGCGGCATGTCGATCTGCGTGAAATTGATCACCTCGACCGGGCGGCCCCCACGGTCCATGACCATGGTGCGCAACGGCATCGCCGTGTCCTCGTCGAGCCAGAGGCGATAACCGTAGCGAAGCCCGTCGCGGGGCATGATGTCCAGCACCCGGACCTTGCGCCCGAGAAGCTTGTGCCCGTCGCGGACCTGCAGCACGTACATGGCATCCAGCTCCGGTCCCGGATCCGGCAGCGAGTCGAGCAGCAGGCCGCCGTCCGTGCGCTGCTCTACCAGCACCACGCGGCGGTCCGGAAGATAGACGTGCACCTCCTCGGCGGTGCGCACGATCTCACGCCCGTTGCCGTCCAGTGACACCAGGCGTTCCGTGCTCGTACCGCCCTTGCCCAACCGGTGGACGATGCGCATCGTCTCCGACTGGCGACGCGTCGCGTGCGTGAATACGCCAGTGTAATTCCGCGACGACAGCGCCTCGGTCATGCGCTCGAGCCACCGGTGCGCATCGTCACCCGCCGCCCGCACGGGCAGCGCGAGCAGCCCCGTCGTAACCACCAGCAGCGCGAGGCCGGCGTGCCGCACTCAGGGCGCCTCGAACGTCTCGAAGGCCACGCGGGTGAGTCCCGGATCGGATGCAAGCACGCTCGACCATGCAGTGCGTCGCCCGATCGGGTTGGAGAACTGGCCGTGCGCGACCAGGTAGCTCGCCAGGCGCTGGCTGTGAGCGGGCGTCGGGCTCGACGCCTGGCCGATCGCCGGCAGCGCGGCGAAGCTGTCCCGGACTCGCTCCAGTGAACCCTGCGCGATCTGGCCTGCCTGCTGGTATCCGCGCCCGACCAGGAGCACTGCGGCGATCGCGGCACTTGCGGCAATCGCGGTCGCAAGAGCCGGCCGGTTGAACCACTGGCGCCCGGCCGGAATCTCGGCGTGGACATCCGGCGCCGCTGCGGTGACCTCGCCTATCGCGGCGCTCACCCTGGCAGAAAACCCGTTACTCGCCAGCGGGCTGCCAGGCGAGCGCACCGCCTCGCCGGCCAGCACGTAGCGGCTGAATACACAGCGCAGCTTCTCGTCGCGCTCGAGCCTGCGGACCAGCAGGCCCACTTCGTCTTCGGGAAGTTCGCCATCGATGAGGGCCGAGATCTGTTCGCGTATTTGGTCTGTCATGTTCTTTAACTCAATCAACCAGGGGCGCGAGGATGCGGTCAATCGCTTCCCGGGCCCGGAAAATCCTCGAACGAACGGTGCCGACCGGACAATCCATTGCCGTCGCGATCTCCTCGTAACTCAGGCCCTCGACCTCGCGCAGCACGATGGCCGTGCGCAGGTCCTCCGGCAGGTCGCCGATGGCCCGATTCACCGTTTCGTGAATCTCGTCCGACAACGCGTTCGCCTCGGGCGTGTCCACGTGGCGCATGCGCGACTCGACCGCCGCCTGCTCGCCCTCGCTCAGGCCCGCTTCGTACTGCAACGGGCGCCGCTGCCGTGAGGCAAGCGTGTTCCTGGCAGTGTTCACGGCTATACGGTAGAGCCATGTGTAAAAGGCGCTGTCGCCTCGAAACGAGCCCAGCGCCCGGTAGGCCTTTACGAACGCCTCCTGGGCCACGTCCTCTGCCTCGGTCCGGTCACGCAACAGCCGCGCCACGAGCTTGACGACCTTGTGCTGATACCTGAGCACGAGCAGGTCGAACGCCCCGCGCTCGCCCCGTTGTGCCCGCCTGACGAGTTCGAGATCGCTCTGCTCGACGCCGGATGTGGGCCGGGCACCGTCTTCCCGAGTCTCGTGCGACTGAATAGACCCATCTGAGGGGGGAAAGTTCGCCATTTGGTGGTAGCGGCGCCCCAGGAAACCGGGTGCCGTCATGCGCTATCCCTGGGGCCGGCTGCCAGGAGCCTGACGGAAAGCTCGCGCAACTGTCCGGCCGGCACGTCCCACGGCGTGAGCCAGGCCTGGCGGACACGCCGGCCGGCCCGCCAGCGCAGCGCCACCGAGCGGCCCAGCAGCCGTGTGCCGCGCAGCACCTCCGAGGGGAGTTCGCTGCCGTCTTCACAGAGCGAGAGCAACTGCCCGTCGGGCCCGACCGCAAGGCCCGCCACGCCGGTCGTGCGTCTGTGCCGGTACCACAGCCATGCGCCGAGCAGTCCCAGCACGGCCGCCCCGAGCCACGGCTGGGGTTCCGGGTAGCGTGACGCCACCACCTCGATCGCCAGTGCGCAGCAGACCGCCAGGCCCGCGGCCACGCGATCGGCGACCAGCCAGGGCCTGAGTTCAATCCTCAACACGTCGGATCCGTGCGATGACATGGTGCAGGGAAACGTCCTCCGGGACCGCACGCCCCAGAAGATAACCGAAGATCTCGGGGTCCTGCAGGTCGAGAATGCGCCCGAATGCCGCGCGATCGCACGGCGCCGCCTGCCGGTAATCCTGCTCGAGGTAGCGGGTGAGCAGTACGTCGAGTTCCCGCATGCCGCGCCGGCACCGCCAGCGGAGCCGCGAAAACTCCTCGGCCTGGACGGGTACCACGGTGCCAGCCCCGCGCTCAGTACTGTCGCTCGACAATGAACTTCTTGATCTCGGCGATCGCCCGGGCCGGATTCAGGTCCTTGGGGCAGGCTTCCGCGCAGTTCATGATCGTGTGGCAGCGATACAGGCGGAAAGGATCCTCGAGTTCGTCCAGCCGCTCGCCGGTGGCCTCGTCGCGGGTGTCGATGATCCAGCGGTAGGCGGCCAGCAGCGCGGCCGGGCCCAGGTAGCGGTCGCTGTTCCACCAGTACGACGGGCAACTGGTCGAGCAGCAGGCGCACAGGATGCAGGCCGACGGGCGGTCGATCTTTTCCTGGTCTTCCTTCGACTGCAGCCGCTCGCTGTCCGGAGGCGGCGGAGTGCGCGTCTGCAGCCAGGGCTTGACCGAGGCGTACTGCGCGTAGAAGTTGGTCAGGTCCGGCACGAGGTCCTTGATGACCGGCATGTGCGGCAGCGGGTAGATCTTCACGTCGCCGCTGATCTCGCTGCTGGCCTTGGTGCAGGCGAGTGTATTGACGCCGTCGATGTTCATTGCGCAGGACCCGCAGATCCCCTCGCGACAGGAACGACGGAAGGTGAGCGTGGTGTCCACCTCGTTCTTGATCTTGATCAGCGCGTCGAGGACCATCGGACCGCAGGAGCCCATGTCCACCTGGTACGAGTCGAGACGGGGGTTCTCGCCGGAATCCGGGTCGAATCGGTAGATACGAAACGTTCGGACATCCTGCGCGCCCGACGGCGCGGGATGGTCCCTGCCCGGACGGACGCGCGAATTCTCGGGAAGCTTGAATTGGGCCATGGCTGGGCGACTCTAGTAGACCCGCGCCTTCGGCGGGACGGCCTCGACGTCGGTGGTGAGCGTGTTCAGGTGCACTGGGCGGTAGTCGATCCGCACCGACCCCGCGGCATCCACCCATGCGAGTGTGTGCTTGAGCCATTCGCGGTCGTCGCGATCCTGGAAGTCCTCTCGCGCGTGGGCCCCGCGGCTTTCCTTGCGGTTTTCCGCCGAATGCATGGTGGCGACGGCCTGGCCAAGCAGGTTGTCGAGTTCCAGCGTCTCGATCAGGTCGGTGTTCCAGACCAGCGAGCGATCGCTCACCTGCACGTCGCGGAACGACTCGAATACCGTGCGGAGCTTCGAAACTCCCTCCGACAGCGTCTCGCCGCTGCGGAACACGGCAGCGTGGTTCTGCATCACGCGCTGCATGTCGAGGCGGATCTGGGCGGTACGGCGCTTGCCCTTGGCATTGCGAAAGCAGTCGAGCCGGCTGACAGCCAGCTCGCCGGCATCTTTCGCCAGTGGCTTGTGGGACGTGCCGGGCTTGACCGTGCGCGCGCATTGATGCGCCGCGGCGCGGCCGAACACGACCAGGTCGAGCAGCGAATTGGAACCCAGCCGGTTTGCCCCGTGCACTGATACGCAGGCCGCCTCGCCGATCGCCATCAGCCCCGGCACCACCGCATCCGGGTTGCCCGCCTTCGGTGCGACCACCTCGCCGTGCACGTTGCAGGGAATTCCGCCCATGTTGTAGTGCACCGTGGGCAGCACGGGAATCGGCTCCCTGGTGACGTCCACGCCGGCGAATATGCGCGCCGTCTCGGCGATCCCCGGCAGGCGTTCATGGATCACCTCGGCTCCAAGGTGCTCGAGGTGCAGGTGGATGTGGTCCTTTTCAGGACCCACTCCGCGGCCCTCCCGGATCTCGATGGTCATCGAGCGGCTCACGACGTCACGCGAGGCAAGGTCCTTCGCATTCGGCGCGTAGCGCTCCATGAAGCGCTCGCCTGCGGAATTGGTCAGATAGCCGCCCTCGCCGCGCGAGCCCTCGGTGATCAGGCAGCCCGCGCCATAGATGCCGGTGGGGTGGAACTGCACGAACTCCATGTCCTGCAGCGGCAGGCCGGCGCGCAGCACCATGCCGCCACCGTCGCCGGTGCAGGTGTGCGCGGAGGTGCAGGAGAAGAACGCACGCCCGTAGCCACCGGTCGCGAGGATGACCTTGTGCGCCCGGAAACGGTGCAGCATGCCGCTCGACATGTCGAGCGCAACCACGCCGCGGCATTCGCCGTCCTCCATGATCAGGTCGATCGCGAAGTACTCGACGAAGAAGCGCGCCTGGTGCTTCAGAGACTGCTGGTACAGCGTGTGCAGCATCGCGTGGCCCGTGCGGTCCGCCGCGGCGCAGGTGCGCTGCGCGACGCCCTTGCCGTAGTGGGTCGTCATGCCACCGAATGGGCGCTGGTAGATCCTGCCGTCCTCGGTGCGCGAGAACGGCAGGCCGTAGTGCTCGAGTTCGAGGATCGCCGCCGGCGCTTCCTTGCACATGAACTCGATGGCGTCCTGGTCGCCGAGCCAGTCCGAGCCCTTGATGGTGTCGTAGAAATGAAACCGCCAGTCGTCCTCGCCCATGTTGCCGAGCGCGGCGCTGATGCCACCCTGCGCGGCAACGGTATGGCTGCGGGTCGGAAAGACCTTGGTGATGCAGGCGGTGGAAAGCCCCGCCTCCGCGAGCCCGAAAGTCGCACGCAGGCCCGCGCCGCCGGCGCCGACCACGACGACGTCGTAGGTGTGGTCAGTGAACGTGTACTCGCTCATGCAGCGACTCCAAGGGCGATGCGCAGCACAGCGAGCACGCCCAGCACGGCGGCCGCGACCAGCGCGAACTTGACTGCAACCAGGACCGCGGCACGCAGGCCACTCGCGGAAACGTAGTCCTCGACGATCACCTGCAGCCCCAATGCGGCATGCCAGGCGACGACCACGACCAGCAGCACCATCAGCGTAGAACTGGTCGGCGAACTGAGCCACTCGGAAACGTGCTCGTGCGTAGCGCCACCGAGGCAGGCGAGCGACAGCACGAACCACGAGCCGAGCAGCACCAGGGCCAGGCCCGTCACGCGCTGCGAGTACCAGTGCGCCGACCCGCCCCTGGCGGAACCGAAGCCGAGCACACGACGGAGCGGGCTGCTGAGGCTCATGCGCCACCCCCGAGCGAGTGGCGCAGCGCGAGCCAGCCAATCACGGCCAGGACCAGGGTCCCGGCCCACACCGCGCGGGCGCTGCGCCGGGCCGTCGCCAGTTCGAAGCCCCGGCCCGTATCGAAGAACAGGTGCCGCACGCCGTTCAGCAGGTGGTAGCAGAAAGCCAGCAGCACGCCACCCAGCGCGACCTGGCCCAGCGGGGAACCGAGGCAGGCCGTCGCCCGTGCATAGCGCTCCGGGCCGCCGGCTGCGGCCGCGAGCCAGTAGACCAGCACCAGGAAGCCAACGCTCAGCATCACACCCGTGACCCGGTGCAGGATCGACGTCGTGTTGGTGTACTGCCAACGGTACTGCATGAACGGGGACAAGGGCCGCTCGCGCTGGGCCATGCTCGCTTACCTCCTGGGCCGGCCGCTAGAAATCGATGCAGCGCCCGGCTTTTTCCCAGTCCCCGAAACGCGTCGGCTCGGGGCCGTCGCGGCCGCCGATCTCGCGCGGCGGCACAGTCTCCGGTGTCCCGGTGACAGGCTGGGGTAGCTGGGGTTCGGGTCGTTTTTCTTGCGGTGCAATCTTTGACACAGCCACGAAGTCTGCCAGATCCACCATGCATTCACCATCTTGAAAACAAAGGCAAAATTACCTTCAGGATCAACGTCCCGGGAGCCCCTGCACCGACGGCTTCAGATACCTGGCCTTCGCACGCAAATAAACGGGCCCGCGGTGGCCGGGACCGGGCGCCGCCCCCGTAGAATGCGCCACCAGCACCATGGCCAAGTCCCCTGATCCAAACATGCCGGACCTCCTGCCTTTCCTCGGCGTACTGACCGTGACCGGGCCCGATGCGCTCGGGTTCCTGCAGGGCCAGCTCACCAGCGACGTGCGCCTGCTCGCGGACGGCCGCACGCAGCTCGCAGCACTCAACACGCCCCAGGGGCGGGTGGTTGCGCTGCCGCGGCTGCGCCTGGTCGACGGGACCGTTTACGCGCTGCTACCGGCCGAGTTGCTCGAACCGGTGCACGCCCTGCTGCGTCGGTTCGTGCTGCGCTCCAAGGTACAGCTGCGGATCGCCAGCGAACTGCAGGTGGCCTGGACCAGGGACGGTCTCGAATCGGATTGCGCCAGGCCGGAGCATCGGCCGGAGACGCCTGCGGAGTTGCCTGCCCCGGAGCGGCCCGGGACGCAGTCGGTCGTCTTCGACTACGCGCCGGGACGCCGAGTGCTCGCGTTGGCCGCGAACGCGTCGCCAGCGGCGTCCGTTCGCACCCCGACCCCGGCCGATGACGCTGCAGAGCCGATCGGTGTCCGCGGGAGCGCGCTCGATGCGTGGAACGCGCTCGACATTGGCGACGGGTTGCCGCAGGTGTTCGCCGCAAGCTCTGGAGCGTTCGTGCCGCAGATGCTGAACCTCGACCTGCTCGACGCGATCAGCTTCACCAAGGGCTGCTACACGGGACAGGAAATCGTCGCGCGGACCCAGAACCTCGGCCGCATCAAGCGCAGGCTGCTGGGCTACCGGATAGCAGCCGGTGTCGCGCCTGCCACGCTTTCGGGCCTGTACCTCGACGGGACCAAGGTCGCCGAGGTCCTGGTGGCCGCCGAGCTGGACGACAGCGTGCGCCTGCTGGCCGTCGCGAGCCTCGAGGCGCGGGGACTGCCGCTGCAGACCGGGGACGGCCGGTCGGCAGAACCCGTAGATTTTCCATATGCCGTCGCTGCGGAAAAAGCCGACTGACAAGGGCACACACCAGCCGTCGGCCGCTGCAGTCGCGCACCACCGGCTCGGTCACCAGGCGCATCAGCGGCGGGCGGCGTTGCGCAGCACCAGTACGTTGCCCGCCACCGCTACAGCCATGCCTGCCCAGGTAAGCAACTGCCAGCGGAAACCCTCGAACACCGCGGACACCGCCAGCGCGATGACCGGCACCATCACTCCCACGTAGCCCGCGCGCGCGGCGCCGATGCGCCCGATCAGGGTGAGGAAACCGGCGAACGCCAGGATGGAACCGAACACGGCGAGATACAGCAGCGACAGCACGTACGCGTGCGTCGCTTCAAATGCAAACGAATTCCCGGCGACGATGTTCAGCGATGCCGCGAAGCCCGCGCCGTAGAGCATGCCGAACGCCATGTTCTGCCAGATCGGGATGCCCGCGTCGTGATTGCGGTGCGCAACCACGCTGCCGAGCGAAGACAACACCACCGACAGGGCCGTGAAGACGATCCCCGCCATCGGGGGTGCCGCGACACCGGCCTGGCCGATTTCCGGCGCGAACACCAGCGCGATACCTGAGATCCCGAGCAGCGAACCGATCGCGACCGGCGCAGTCATCGGCGTCCGGAGGAACAGCCGCAACCCCAGCATGCCGAGCAACGGGCTCGCCGAGTAGCCGACCGCAACCAGGCCCGATGCGAGAT
Organism: uncultured Gammaproteobacteria bacterium; assembly: GCA_963793005.1. Lineage (GTDB taxonomy): Bacteria > Pseudomonadota > Gammaproteobacteria > Steroidobacterales > Steroidobacteraceae > RPQJ01. Next base: position 133,294 of record CAWBYP010000002.1, on the reverse strand, counting down.
GCTGCTCCGCGAAATACACCAGCACGTAGCTCGCACCGAACATCAGCAGGCCCTGCAGCGCGATCCAGGCCTGGTCGCGCCGCGAGAATCGCAGCGACAAACCCCTGGCCAGGCAATACGCGAACAGCAGCAGCGAGGCGAGCAGGAACCGGTACGCGACGCTCGCTTCCGGCGCGACGACACCGAGTTGGAACTTGATGGCGAGCCAGGTCGAACCCCAGATCGCGACGCAGGCGACGAACAGCTGCAGGTTGCCCAAGGGCGTCGACGACGGAGCCGTTATTCGGGGCGCATGTGCGGAAAGAGCAGTACGTCGCGGATCGATGGCTGGTTGGTGAACAGCATGACCATGCGGTCCACGCCGATGCCGAGCCCGGCCGTGGGCGGCAGGCCGTATTCGAGCGCACGCACGTAGTCGGCGTCGTAGAACATCGCCTCCTCGTCACCCGAGCTCTTGCGCGCGACCTGCTCGCGAAAACGCGCGGCCTGGTCATCAGGGTCGTTCAGCTCCGAGAACCCGTTTGCCAGCTCGCGGCCACCGACGAAGAACTCGAAGCGGTCGGTGATGAACGCATCGGCATCGTTGCGGCGCGCGAGCGGCGAGACCTCGGCAGGATATGCATAAACGAACGTCGGCTGCCGCAGCTGGTGTTCGCCCGTCTTGTCGAATATCTCGACCTGGAGCTTTCCAGGGCCATCGGCGGCATTCACGGCAATGCCGAGCCTCCCGCAGACCTCGCGCAGGTAGGCGAGATCCCGGATGCGCGTGTGGTCGAAGCCCGGCACGTGCTCGACCACCAGCTCCTCGATCGTGACACGGCGGAATGCGGTGCCGAACTCGAGCGTCTCGCCCTGGTATTCGACCTGCCGGGAACCCACGATCGTGTCCGCAAGGCCCTGGAAGATGCGCTCCACCATGTCCATCAGGTCGTGGTAGTCGGCGTAGGCCTGGTACAGCTCGAGCATCGTGAACTCGGGATTGTGCTGGGTCGACAAGCCCTCGTTGCGGAAATTCCGGTTCAGTTCGTAGACCCGCTCGAAGCCGCCGACGACCAGGCGCTTCAGGTAGAGCTCCGGCGCTATGCGCAGGTACATGTCCACGTCGAGCGCATTGTGGTGGGTCACGAACGGGCGGGCCACGGCGCCGCCGGGGATGACCTGCATCATCGGCGTCTCGACCTCCATGAAGTCCAGCGCCTCGAGGAAGCTGCGCAGGAACTGCACGATGCGATTTCGCGCCACGAACACCTCGCGCGCATCGTCGTTGACGATCAGGTCGACGTAGCGCTGCCGGTAGCGCTGCTCGACGTCGGAGAGTCCATGCCACTTGTCGGGCAGCGGGCGCAGCGACTTGACCAGCAGCCGCAGGCGCTCGACTCGTACCGAGAGTTCGCCGGTGCGCGTCTTGAACAGCGTGCCCTCGGCGCCGACCACGTCGCCGACATCCCAGCCCTTGAACTCCTCGTAGGTCTCGCCGAGCGCGTCACGCTGCAGGAACACCTGCATCAACCCGGTGCGGTCCTTGAGCTTGGCGAAGCTCGCCTTGCCCATCACGCGCTTGAACATCATCCGGCCGGCGATGGTCACGACCGTCGGGTTCGCCTCGAACCACTCGGGCGGATGGGCGTCGTAGCCGACGTGCAGTTCCTCGGAAGTGGAGTCGCGGCGGAAGTCGTTGGGAAACGCATTGCCCCGCTCGCGCAGCCGCGCCAGCTTGGCGCGCCTCTCGGCGACCAGGTGGTTTACCTCGACCTCGGCTTTTTCGTCAGTCATTCCAGCAATCCCTCGGCGCCTTCACCGCGCCTCGTAACCACGCGCCACCTTCAGAGCCCCTGCTTGAGGCTCGCCTCGAGGAACGGATCGAGGTCGCCGTCGAGCACCGCGCCCGTGTTGCCGATCTCGACGCCGGTGCGGAGATCCTTGATGCGCGACTGGTCCAGCACATACGAACGGATCTGGTTGCCCCAGCTCACGTCCGACTTCGAGTCCTCGAGCACCTTGGCGGCCGCGTTGCGCTTGTTGACCTCGAGTTCGTAGAGCTTCGCCTTCAGCATCTTCATCGCAGTCGCGCGGTTCTTGTGCTGGCTTCGCTCACTCTGGCATGCCACGACGATGCCGCTCGGCATGTGCCGTATCCGGACCGCCGACTCGGTCTTGTTGACGTGCTGGCCGCCCGCGCCGCTGGAACGGTACACGTCCATCTCGAGGTCGGCCGGATTGATGTCGATGGCGATGTCGTCATCCACCTCGGGCGAAACGAACACCGACGCAAACGACGTGTGGCGGCGCGCGTTCGAGTCGAACGGCGACTTGCGCACCAGTCGGTGCACGCCGGTCTCGGTGCGCAGCCACCCGTAGGCGTACTCGCCTTCGATCAGCATCGAGCAGCTCTTGATGCCGGCGACTTCGCCGTCGCCCTGGTCCGTGATTTCCACCTTGAAGCCCTGCTTGTCCGCCCAGCGCACGTACATCCGCATCAGCATCTGTGCCCAGTCCTGGGCCTCGGTGCCGCCAGCGCCCGCCTGGATGTCGAGGAAGCAGTTGTGAGGGTCCATTTCGCCCGGGAACATGCGTCGGAACTCGAGGCGCTCGATCTCGCGCTCGATACGCGCGGCATCCTGCTCGACGGCCCTTACGGTCCCTTCGTCGTCCTCCGCCTCGGCGAGTTCGAGCAGCTCGGTCGCTTCGGTGAGCCCCTTGTGCATCTTGTCGAGCGTGCCGACGACCGCTTCGAGCGCAGTGCGCTCGCGGCCGAGTTCCTGGGCTCGCTCGGGCTTGTTCCAGATCGCCGGGTCTTCGAGCTCGCGCAGGACCTCGGTCAGTCGTTCGCTGCGACCCTCGTAGTCAAAGATACCCCCTGAGCGCACCGGAGCGCTGCGCGAGGTCTTCAAGTGAGCGGCGGATCGGATTCGTTTCCATCGGTGAACCGGATAGTGGGAGCATGAGACGAACGGAGAAGCTTATCACGGCAGTGGGCGCAGCCATTCCGACACCAGCTGCAGGCGGCGCGCGCCCGCGTACTCGTTGATCGAGGGGCGGTAGACGAACTCGACTTCCTGCTGCGGCCGCGGCGTCGGAGCGGAGGCGTCGTCGAGATACCGGAATGCGATGGCGTCGGCAATCTCGCCGGACGCGGCCTTCAGGCGCATCTTCAGGTGCCGTTCACCGACGATCCGCGTGTCCAGGACACCGAAGCACCCATCGAATGCCGGCTCGGGGAAGCCTGAGCCCCAGGGTCCGCCATCGCGCAATGCCAGTGCGGTATCGAGGTTGAACTCGCCCGGAAGCAAGGGTCCATCGCTGTGCAGGTCGCCGCCGAGCGTATGCGCGTCAATGCGCCGCTCGACCTCCTCGGCAAAGGCGCGCTCGAAATCGCCGAGCACGGACTCGCGGAGGGTCATGCCGGCCGCCATTGCGTGCCCGCCAAACTTCTCGAGCATGCCGGGGTTGCGTGTCGCGACCGCGTCGAGCACGTCGCGCACATGGACGCCGGGTACCGAGCGCGCCGAGCCCTTGACCCAGCCGGCCTCCCCGGGCGCAAACGCAATCACCGGGCGATGAGCCCGGTCCTTGATCCGCGACGCGACCAGGCCGATCACGCCCTGGTGCCAGCCTGCGTCGAACAGGCATAAGCCGGCCGGCATCCGCCCCTCGAGCGCTGCGACCAGCTCATCCACCTTGGCGAGCGCCTCCACCTGCATGCGACCCTCGAGTTCCCGCCGGTCACTATTCAACTGCGAAAGCCTGGCCGCCAGTTCCCCGGCCACGGCCTCGCTGTCCGTCAGCAGGCACTCGATGCCGAGCGACATGTCCTCGAGGCGACCGGCCGCGTTCAGGCGCGGCCCCGCCTGGAAACCCAGGTCCTGCGCAAACACGCCCTCCACGGAACGCCCGGCTATTTCGAGCAGCGCGCGCAATCCTGGCGCGCAGCGTCCAGCGCGTATGCGACGCAGTCCCTGCGCGACGAGGATGCGGTTGTTCACATCCAGCGGAACGACGTCGGCCACCGTGCCCAGCGCCACCAGGTCGAGCAGGTCAGCGGGGTTCGTGTCGGCATCCGCGTGCACCATGCCTGCCTCGCGCATCCGTCGGGTCAGCGCCGCCATCACGTAGAAAGCGACGCCGACCCCGGCCAGGGACTTCGACGCGAAGCGCTCACCGGGCAGGTTGGGATTCACGATGGCCGCGGCTTCCGGCAGCGCGCGGCCCGGCAGGTGGTGGTCCGTGACCAGGACCTGGATGCCGGCGCGATTCGCCTCGGCAACGCCTTCCAGCGATGAAATGCCGTTGTCGACGGTAACGATCAGCGACGGCCGGGATTGCGCAGCGACACGCACGATTTCCGGCGTCAGCCCGTAACCGAACTTGAAGCGATCCGGCACCAGGAAGCCCGGATCGGCGAACCCGAGCCGACGCAACTGCCTCACCACCACGGCGGTACTCGTCGCACCGTCGGCGTCGAAGTCGCCGATGACCAGCACCCTGCCGGCGCTGCGATGGCAGTCGAGCAGCAGTTCCGCGGCGGCATCGACGCCGCCAAGCGTACCGACTGGCAGCAGACGCTCGAGGCCGAGGTCGAGATCCTCCGCGGCCTCGAGACCGCGCGCCGCATAGACGCGACGCAGTGCCGGGTGCAGCCCTGCTGTAGCTGCGGGCAGGCGCTGTTCGTCGATCGCACGTCGCAGGATGCGACGGCTCATGCCGGCGCCCCGGCGAGTGGTTGTGCGCGGCGCCAGAACTTGAATCGCGCACTGGGTTCCACCGCATAAGCGCGACCGCCCAGGAGCAGGTCCACGCCGCTGACGATCCCTGAGCGCAGCGCAGCCAGTGCGGGCGCAAAGCAGCTTTGCTCGGCCTGCACGAGCGCGTCCATCAGTCCATTCCCGGAGAGGCTGTCGCCCGGCGGGCGTGAACCTGCGACCAGGACCTGGCCACCACGCGCATCTATGCCCTTCGCAAGCTCGCCCAGTGGCTCGCTCTGCATGCCGTTCAGGCGCCAGATTCCCGACAACCACGCATCGTCCGTGTACAGCATCGGCAGGCTCACCTCATCGGTCTCCTCGAACCGGCCAAATCCCCAGAGCCACAGTGTGTTGACCGCCGGTCGCCCGTGACCTGCGCGATCCTGGTTGACTGGATGCTCGTGCAGCAGCATCTGGATCTCATTCATCAGCGCGCGAACCCGGGCACCGTCGCGCCCGCCGGGCATCAGGTCCCGGATACTGCGTCCCGCCGCGAGTTCCGGCTCGACGCTGCCGCATTCGATCGGCTCGTCGCATTCAAGTTGCCAGTCGATCCGTCCGGCCTGCGCATGCAGCCTGAATCCGCGTCCCTCGAGGTGCCGGTTGATGTCCTCGAGCAGCGCCGACGATTCCCCGGCCTGCACTTCCACATCTTCGGGGGCAAGTCGCAGGTGCTCGATCGCGGTCGCGAGGTGCACGGGCCTCGCGCAGGCCCAGGTGCCTCCTGGTGGCCTGCCGGTGCTGATTGCGCGCCCTGCGGGTCCCGCAGGGCATCGACGCAGCAGGCCTGTCCCTGCAGCGACTGGTGCCAGCAGCCACTCCCGCCACGGAATGTCCTGCACTGGACTTGACCGTCCACGCGCGAGCAGCCATTCCGCGGCGGGCACGCGTGCGCATACCCGACCCTCGGTGGCGGCAGCGCCGAGCGCCGGCTCGAGCCACGGCAGCACGACCCGCAGACGATTCTGCCCGCGCTCGATCACGTTCAAACCTCCCGAAACTGGAATACCGCGGCGGTGACCTGCCGGGCCCTGTTCCAGTATGTTAACGCCATGAAGATCAGTCTCGACCAGCCGACGACAATAAACGTGGTGCGCGGATACGGCCCGGGCTTGATCCGGATCGGCGACCGCAGCTTTGGCCGCAGCGTCATTGTCACCCCGACGACGCTGATCGATGACTGGCGGCCAACCGGCATTGCCGAACTGCTGGCCGAGGACCTCGAGCCTCTGCTGCGCCTGCGCCCGGAGGTACTGCTGATCGGCTCAGGGCTGCGCCAGGTTTTTCCCGAGCGTGCGACGATGGCAGCGCTCTATTCCACCGGCCTCGGATTCGAGGTCATGGACACCGGTGCCGCCTGCCGGACCTACAACGTGCTTGCTGCCGAGGGCCGCGATGTCGCGGCCGCGCTGATCGTCGAACCCGCATACTAGTCGACGCCGGCTACTCGACGCCTGCTACGCCGCCGTCATCACCAGGATCGCGCGGAAGTCGTTGACGTTGGTCCTCGTCGGACCGGTTACGACGCCATCACCGAGCGCCCCGAAGAAGGAATGCGCGTCGTTGGCATCGAGGAACGCCTTGGGCTCGAGCCCGAGCCGTGCGGCGCGCTCCAGCGTGTCAGGCGCCCACACGGCGCCCGCGATCGGTTCCATGCCGTCCACGCCGTCCGTGTCGCAGGCGAGCGCATGGATGTTGGCGGCCGGCCCGAGCGCGATGCCGAACGACAGCAGGAACTCGACGTTGCGACCGCCGCGGCCCCCGCCACGGACCGTGACGGTCGTCTCCCCGCCGGACAGCAGCAGGCACGGGGCTCGCGCCGGCCCGGTACCGCGCGCCACCGCAATCGCAATGGCGGCCATTTCCCGGCCGACTGTCCGCGCCTCGCCTTCGAGCCGGTCGGACAGGATGAGCGGTGTCACGCCCTGCTCGTGCGCCGTCGCGGCAGCGGCGGCCAGCGACTGCTGCGGCGTGGCCACCAGCTTGTACTCCGCGCGCGCGAGTCGCGCATCGCCGGGCTGGACGGATTCCCAGCGGCCCGACGACAGTGCGTCCCGCACGTGGTTCGGCACCACGATGTCGCGGCGATCCAGGACCGCCAGCGCGTCCGCGCAGGTGGTCGGATCGGCCACGGTCGGACCAGAGGCGATGTCGACCGGGTCGTCGCCGGGCACGTCGGAGATGGCCAGCGTCACGAGACGGGCAGGACTGCAGGCGACACCGAGCCGGCCGCCCTTGATGCTCGAGAGGTGCCGGCGCACGCAGTTGATCTCGGAGATCGCGGCGCCTGAGCGCAGCAGCTCGCGGGTGATCGCCTGCTTCTCGCTCGATGCGAGGCCGCGAGCCGGCAGGGACAGCAGTGCCGAGCCGCCACCCGACAGCAGGCAGATGACCAGGTCGTCGGGGCCGAGCCCGGACACACGCCGCAACATCTCCCGCGCTGCGCGCTCGCCTGCCTCACTGGGCACGGGGTGGGCGGCTTCAAGTACCTCGATTCGCGGGCAGCGCAGGCCGTGCCCGGTGGCGGTTACCACGACACCGGTGAGCCCGCCTTCCCAGTGACGATCCAGCGCGAGCGCCATCGCAGCGGCGGCTTTGCCCGCGCCGACCGCGATCGTGCGGCCGCGTGGCGCGCCTGGCAGGAATCCGGGCAGGCAGCTGTCGGGTTGTGCGGCCCCGACCGCCGCATCGAAGGCGGCTCGCAGCAGTGACTTCGGCGTCATCGTGCCCGTCCGGGCCATGGCCGTGGAATCTCCTCAGCCCAGTCCCTGGAGCAGGGGCACGAAGGTCACGGACCCGAGCACCTCGCGCTCGAAATTGTCGCCACGACGGGTCACGCGAATCAGCTGCTGCTCGCGGTCCGGCCCGACCGGCATGATCAACCTGCCTCCGTTGCCAAGCTGGTTCTGCAGCGCCGCAGGCACTGCCATCGCCGCCGCCGCGACGATGATCCCGTCGTAGGGGGCGTAAGGGGGCCAGCCTTCGAAACCATCGCCGTGGCGCATGAACACGTTGGTGATCTTGAGATCGCGCATCGCGCGGCGCGCACGCAGCTGCAGCGCCGCAATGCGCTCCACGCTGTATAGCGTCGCGACCAGCGGCGCCAGCACCGCGGTCTGGTAGCCGCAGCCGGTCCCGACTTCGAGCACCTTGCGTGGAGCACCGCCCTCGATCAGGGCCTCGGTCATGCGCGCGACGATGTATGGCTGCGATATCGTCTGCCCGTGTCCGATCGGCAGCGCCGTGTCCTCGTAGGCGCGGCTCGAGAGCGCCTCGTCCACGAATACGTGCCGTGGCACGGCGCGTATGCGCTCGAGCACGTTCGGATCGGCGATCCCCTGCTCGCGCAGCCGCGTGATCAGCCGGTCGCGGGTGCGGGCCGAGGTCATGCCGATGCCGGTCATGCGGGGCCCGTTCACGTGGCACCACCCGTCACGGCGCGCGCCCCGCGAGCCACTCGCCGACCTCGGCCAGCGCCGAATGGCGCGTCAGGTCCACCTGCAGCGGCGTGACCGACACGAATCCGCGGGCAATCGCATCGAAGTCGGTGCCCTCGCCCGCATCCGCGCCCTCGCCGGCCGGACCGACCCAGTACACGGCGCGGCCGCGCGGATCGACCGATTTCACGACCGGTTCCGACTTGTGGCGCTGGCCGAGCCGCGTCACCTGGAAGCCACGCAGTTGCTCGTAGGGCAGGTCCGGGACATTCACGTTCAGGATCATCGCGCTGTCGAGCGGGCTGCGCTGCAGCCGCATCACCAGCTCGCAGGCGACCCTCGCGGCGGTATCGAAGTGGCGGCCCTGGCGCACGACGAGGGAAACCGCCATGGTCGGCAGGCCGAGAAAGCGACCCTCGACCGCCGCTGCCACCGTTCCCGAGTAGAGTACGTCGTCGCCGAGGTTGGCGCCGTCATTGATGCCGGAGACCACCATGTCGTGGTCGAAGTCGAACAGCCCCGAGACCGCCAGGTGCACGCAGTCGGTGGGCGTCCCGTTGACGTAGTACATGCGGTCCCCGAACGGAAACACCCGCACCGGCACGTCGAGCGTGAGTGAATTGCTCGCGCCGCTGCGATTGCGGTCGGGCGCGACCACCGTGACCTCCGCCAGTGGGCGCAGCACGTCGGCCAGGCGCTGCAGACCCTCGGCGCGATAGCCGTCGTCGTTGCTGACTAGGATTCTCAAGCTGGGAAACCGCTGGGAATTCGCGGCACTATACTGGAATCATCCCGGCCGCCGGTAGCGGCGATCCGGCGCACTGACACCTCTCGAGGACACACATGAGCGATTCGCTGCGCGACCAGTTGCTGAAGGCGGGGCTGGTCACGAAAAAGGAGGCGGCCCGCTCCGAGCGAGCGAAACAACCGTTCCGGGGCGGCAAGGGCCGCAGTTCGCCGGCGGGAACCAGCAACAAGGCCAGCGATGATGCGGCGCGCGCGGCGAAGGCTGCGCGCGACCGGGAACTCAACCGGCAGCAGCAGGCCAGGATCGAGGCTCGGGCGCGACGCGCGCAGTTGCGCCAGATCATCGACCAGCACCGGGTACCGAGCCCCGAAACCGACGACTACTACAATTTCGTGGACGGCGGAAAAATCCGTCGCATCGCGGTGGACGGCAACCTGCGTGCGCGGCTGGTCGCCGGCACCCTGGTCATCGCGCGCTGCGATGGCCGCTACGACATGATCCCGGCGGAGGCAGCGGCACTGGTCCGCGAACGCGATGCCGGTGCGGTGATCGCGCTCGACCAGCGCGATGCGACACCGACGCCCGGGGACGATCCATACCGCGACTTCACGGTGCCCGACGACCTCATCTGGTAATCGCGAGCGGAGCACCGGTTCCGCGCAGCGCGCCCCGTGCCGCAACCGGCCGAGTCACTCCGCGCCGCGCTCGCCCGGGTCCCACGCTCCCTGCAGGACCTCGTGCAGCACCGAGGTCGCGAACGTCCCGCGCGGCAACTCGAACGACAGGAACAGGGAATCGTCCTCGAACCGCCACCCGAACGATCGCACCGGCAGGCGCAGGCTGCGGCGCTCCTGGTCCATGCCATGCGCCTCGAGTAGTTCGCGGAGGGCCGGCTCCGCGGCCACCACGGATTCCTCGACCGCCAGCACCTCGGCACCGACCTCGAGCGGACCCCGTCCCCACAGCGGACCGCTGGGATGCAGGTCCATCGTGTTGCATCGTTCGACCAGTGCAGCGTCGATCTCGTCTGCACGAAAGAAGCTGCGCCTGCCGTCCAGGATGACGGCCTCCCCGGCCAGCAGCCGGTTCCAGTTGCCGCGTCGAACGCGCTCCGCAAGCACCAGGTTGAAGATCTCGCTGCGCGCGGTCGACAGGGCGAACCCGCGCCGCGCCCTGTCGCGCGGCGCCGCGCCTCCGGCAGCCCAGTCGCGCGCACTCGCGAGGTTTGCCTGGCCGCGGCCATAACGCTGCGGCCCGAAATAGTTCGGAACACCAGCGGAACCGACCAGCGCGAGCCGCGACTCGATCGCTTCCCGGTCACCCGTCGCGTCCCGCAGCCGGATCACGAAGCGGTTGGCACGGTGCGACCCGGGCCTGAGCTTGCGGCCGTGACGTTGCGCCGCGAGCACCCGGTACCCCTCTCCCGACAAGGCCAGGCACGCATCCAGTGGAACCGAAACCGGCCAGGGCAATGAAAAGGTCTGCCGCGCGACGGCGCGCCGGTCCTTCTGCCCGCTCACGCCGACGTCACGCGCGGCGATGCCGGCCGCGCGCGCAAGCTCGGCCGCTACCCAGCCGCTGTTTGCATCGCGCTTCTCCACCAGCAGCAACACGTGGCTGCCGCTGCCGTCCGCATCGAAGCCCAGCACCTCCTCGACGAAGAAGTCCTCGGGCTCGACCCGGAATCGTCCAGCCAGCGGCGGCGCGCCGTGCGCGAACGGAAGGTCCACGGTTTCAGCGGCCGTGTTTCGAACCGTCGGCGTGCGCCAGCAGCACGATCGCCTGCGCCGCAAGGCCCTCCGAGCGACCGAGCGACCCGAGTCCTTCGTGCGTCGTCGCCTTGACGTTGATTCGCTGCTCGTCGCAATCCAGGTCGTTGGCGATGTGTGCGCGCATCTGTTCGCGGTACACGCCGAGACGCGGTGCCTCGGCGATCACGGTGACGTCCGCATTCACCAGTCGCCAGTGATGCGTGGTGAGCAATGTCGCGCAATGACGCAGGAACTGCCTGCTGTCCGCGCCGCGCCAGCGCGGATCGTCGTCCGGGAAGTGCTGCCCGATGTCACCGAGCCCCATGGCACCGAGCAGCGCGTCGCACAGCGCATGCAGCAGCACGTCGCCATCCGAGTGCGCCACGACACCTCGCTCGTGCGGTATCCGCACACCGCCCAGCGCGACGTGGTCGCCGGGCCCGAATGCGTGCACGTCATAGCCGATTCCCACCCTCATTTTCGCCTCCCGGCCCGCAGGATCGCCTCCGCAAGCACGCGGTCGGCGGGCGTCGTCAGCTTGATGTTGTCGCTCCTTCCCGGTACCAGTCGTGGCCTGAGGCCCAGCGCCTCGACTGCCGAGGCCTCGTCGGTAACCACGCGCTCGCGTTCCACGCACAGCGCGAGCGCGCGACGCAGCAGGCCGTAGCGGAAGATCTGCGGCGTCAGCGCACGCCACAGGACAGCGCGCTCGGCCGTGCGCACGCTGCGGCCCCGGCCATCATTCACCTTGAGCGTGTCCGCTACCGGTAGCGCGAGCAATCCGCCCACCGGGTCGCGCCGGGTTGCCGCAATCAGCTTGTCCAGGTCTTCGCGCCGCAGGCATGGCCGCGCCGCGTCGTGCACGATAACCCAGTCTTCGTCCTGCGCCCGGGGGGCGAGCGAGACCAGGGCATTTGACACGGAAACCTCGCGACGATCGCCGCCGATACAGGTGCTGATGCGCGAACTGCGCGATTCCGCAAGACGCCTCCACCGGCGGTCTCGCGGCGCGAGAGCGACCACCACTCCATCCACGGCTGGCGAGGCGAGCAACGCCGCCAGCGACCAGGACAAGGCCGGCCGGCCGAGTAGAAGTGTGTATTGCTTCGGCGTGGAACCACCGAACCGCTCGCCGCGCCCGGCCGCCACGACGACGGCCCAGCGGCGCGCGGGCCTGCTCATTGCTGCTCGGCCTGCGCGGTCCGACGCTGCTCGGCCGGAGGCTCGGCGGCGACCGGGGTCGGCGGGACGACCTGGAAGAAGGTCTCGTTCGACCCGATCATGCCGAGATCGGTCCTGGCGCGTTCTTCAATCGCCGCGCGGCCTTCCTTCAAGTCACGCACCTCGGCCGCCAGCGTGCGGTTGCGTTCGCGCAGCCGCGCGTTCTCCTCGACCTGGCTGGCGATCGCCTTCTCGGTGCGCCACACGTCGCGCATGCCGGTGGGCGAGACCCAGAGCCGGTATTGCAGCGCGAGCACGGCCGCTAACAGGAGGCCGGCAACGATGCGGATGATCATGGGCGCGGGAGGTTACCAGAAACCATGGGCAGGTGTTCTCGCTGCGATCAGGCGTTGCCGGCCGGCAACGGCGCCGGAAATGCATTGCGGCCCGCATAGCTTGCATCCAGGCCCAGCTCCGCCTCGATGCGCAGCAGCTGGTTGTACTTGGCGATGCGGTCCGAGCGGCACAGCGACCCGGTCTTGATCTGGGTCGCCGTGGTTGCGACCGCGATGTCGGCGATCGTGCTGTCCTCGGTCTCGCCGGAGCGATGCGATATCACCGACGTATAGCCTGCAGTCGTTGCCATGTCGATCGCTGCCAGCGTCTCGGTGAGCGTGCCGATCTGGTTTGGCTTGATCAGGATGGAATTTGCAATGCCGCGCGCGATGCCTTCTCGCAGGATCTTCGTATTGGTGACGAACAGGTCATCGCCGACGACCTGGATCCTGCGGCCGAGCTTCTGCGTCAGGATGGACCAGCCGTCCCAGTCCTGCTCGGCCATGCCGTCCTCGATCGTGATGATCGGGAAGCGGTCGACGAGACCCGCGAGATAGTCGGCGAACTGTGCCGAGGTGAACTTGCGGCCCTCGGATGCGAGGTCATAGATACCGTCCCGGTAAAACTCCGATGCGGCAGCGTCGAGGCCCAGGAACACGTCGCGTCCGGCCGCGTACCCGGCGCGCCCCACGGCCTCGAGGATGGTCTCGAGCGCAGCCTCGTTCGAGGGCAGGTCGGGGGCAAAGCCGCCCTCGTCGCCGACCGCGGTCGCCAGGCCCCGCTCGTGCAGAACCTTTTTCAGCGTGTGGAAGATCTCGGCACCACAGCGCAACGCCTCGCTGAAAGTCGGCGCACCCACCGGAAGCACCATGAATTCCTGTATGTCCACGCTGTTGTCCGCGTGTGCGCCGCCGTTGATGATGTTCATCATCGGGACCGGCATGACCTTCGGTCCCGGCCCGCCGATCAGCCGATAAAGACCTTGTCCTGAAGCCCGCGCCACCGCGTGCGCAGCGGCCAGCGACACGGCCAGGATTGCGTTCGCGCCCAGGCGCGACTTGGTCTCGGTTCCGTCCAGCTCGATCATGCGTGCGTCCAGGCCCGCCTGGTCGCGCGCGTCGCGGCCAAGAATCGCTGAGCGGATCTCGCCATTAGCGTTCGCCACGGCGTTCAGCACGCCTTTGCCGCCGTAGCGCGCCTTGTCACCGTCGCGGAGTTCCACGGCCTCGCGGCTACCGGTCGATGCGCCCGACGGCACGGCCGCGCGACCGACCGCGCCACCCTCGAGGTGCACGTCCGCTTCTACCGTGGGATTACCGCGCGAGTCGACGATCTCGCGGGCCCTGATATCGATGATCTTCGTCATAGGCTCGATTCCTCGTATGGCCGCGACTTCACCGCGGCATCAATTTCCTTGAGCATCGTGAGCAGCGAGCGCATCCGGTCGAGCGGCCACGCGTTGGGACCATCCGAAAGCGCCTTGGCAGGCTCGGGATGGGTTTCCATGAAGAGTCCCGACACGCCCGCTGCGACCGCGGCTCGCGCGAGCACGGGTACGAACTCGCGCTGTCCGCCGGAGGCGCTGCCCTGCCCGCCCGGCAACTGCACGGAATGAGTGGCATCGAAAACCACCGGCGCCCCGGTCGCGCGCATCACCGCCAGGCCGCGCATGTCGGAAACGAGGTTGTTGTAGCCGAAGCTGAATCCGCGCTCGCAGACCATCACCTGCTGGTTGCCGGTCGAGCGGGCCTTGTCCACCACGTTGGACATTTCCCACGGTGACAGGAACTGTCCCTTCTTGATGTTCACCGGCTTGCCCGCCGCGGCAACGCCGAGGATGAAGTTGGTCTGGCGGCACAGGAAGGCGGGCGTCTGCAGTACGTCTACCACCGAGGCGACCTCGGCGAGCGGCGTGTCCTCGTGCACGTCGGTCAGCACCGGCAGCCCCAGTTCCTGCTTCACCTTCGCGAGGATCCTGAGGCCGGCGTCGAGCCCCGGGCCGCGATAGCTCGACTTCGACGAGCGGTTGGCCTTGTCGAAAGACGCCTTGAATATGTACGGGATCGCCAGTTCGCGCGCCATTTCCCGCATGCGGCCGGCAACCTCGAGCACCAGCGCCTCGCTCTCGATGACGCAGGGACCTGCGATCAGGAAGAACGGCCGGTCCGGGCCGACCTCATGCCCGCAGAGATTCATGCGCCTGCCGCTGCCGGAAGCTGGGCCGCCCGGTATTCCCTCGCGGCGCGAATGAAACCCGTGAACAACGGATGACCATCGCGCGGCGTGGAACGGAATTCCGGGTGGTACTGGCTTGCGATGAAGAACGGGTGTTGCGGAAGCTCGACGATCTCGACCAGTCCGTCGCACGAGAACCCGGAGAACCGCAGGCCCGCATTCATCATTCGCTGCAGGTAGTTGTTGTTGAATTCATAACGGTGGCGATGCCGCTCGCGGATCGATTCGGCACCGTACACGGTGTGCGCCAGGGATCCATGCGAAATTCGCACCTCCTGCGCGCCGAGACGCATCGTGCCGCCGAGGTTCGATCGCTCGCTACGCTCCTCGACGGTGCCTTTCTGGTCCTGCCACTCGGTGATCAGCGCGATCACCGGATGCGCCGACTCGCGGTTGAACTCGGTGCTGTGCGCGCCCTCGAGCCCCGCGACGTCCCGCGCGTACTCGATGATCGCGAGCTGCATGCCGAGGCAGATGCCGAGATAGGGTACCTGCTGCTCGCGAGCGTAGCGCACTGCCTGGATCTTGCCCTCGACGCCGCGCTCACCGAAGCCGCCCGGCACCAGCACGGCGTCCATTGCCTCGAGGCATCCGGTGCCGTTCTTCTCGATGTCGGTCGCCTCCACGAAGTGCAGCTTGACGCGCGTGCGCGTGCGCAGCCCCGCGTGCATCAGTGCCTCCGTGAGCGACAGGTAGGCGTCCTTCAGGTTCACGTACTTGCCGACCATGGCCACGTTCACGGTCATGTCCGGGCTGCCCTTGGCGGCGACCACCTGCTGCCATTCCTTCAGGTCGGCCGGGGGCGCCTCGATGCGCAGCTTCTCGCACACGATCGCGTCGAGCGACTGCTCGTGCAGCAGCAACGGGATCTTGTAGATGTCGTCGGCGTCCACCGCGGAGAAAACCGCTCGGTCCTCGACATTGGTGAAGAGTGCAATTTTCCGCCGTTGCTCGTTGGGCAGCGGGTCCTGGCAGCGGCACAGCAGCACGTCGGGCTGGATGCCGATCGAGCGTAGTTCCTTCACCGAGTGCTGCGTCGGCTTGGTCTTGATCTCACCGGACGTGGCGATGTACGGGATCAGTGTCAGGTGCATGTAGAGCACGTTGTCGTGGCCCATTTCCACGCCCAGCTGGCGGATCGCCTCGAGGAACGGCAGCGACTCGATGTCGCCCACCGTGCCGCCGATCTCCACCATGCACAGGTCCGCGTCGCCCGCGCCCATCCGGATGCAGTGCTTGATCTCGTCGGTGATGTGCGGGATCACCTGCACCGTCGCGCCGAGGTAGTCGCCGCGGCGCTCCTTGGCGATGACGCGCTCGTAGATGCGCCCGGTGGTGAAGTTGCTGTTGCGGCCGGTAGTGGTGCGCACGAAGCGCTCGTAATGGCCCAGGTCGAGGTCCGTCTCGGTGCCGTCGTCGGTGACGAACACCTCGCCGTGCTGGAACGGGCTCATGGTGCCCGGATCCACGTTGATGTACGGGTCGAGCTTGACCATGGCGACCTTCAGGCCCCTGGCCTCGAGGATCGCGCCCAGCGAAGCGGCCGCGATGCCCTTGCCCAGCGAGGAAACCACACCGCCGGTCACGCAGACGAATTTAGTCATAGGGATCACCGTCGCAGGAGAAGCACGACGGGAGAGCAGTCTATCGGAATGACCCACTCCCGGCCACCGAAAGCGGCTGGCCGGTGCCGTTCAATCGCCGTGACGCGCGTCGAGTGCGTCGAGCTTGACTTCCGATGCCTCGGTCTCGGTCAGTTGTGGCCGACCGCGCCAGACGATGCTCCACGCGGGCTCGCCGGGCCGCGACGCGTAACGGGCAGCGCAGGCGAGGTCGCCGACCGCCACGATCTGCCCGCCGGAGCGAAGAATCGGCAGCTGGGAACGACGCCAGGGCAGGACCCCGCTCTCCTGCAGCCACTTGCGCAGCGGCCGGCCATGCGTCGTGCCGACCGGCACGAACTGCTCGCCCTCGGCGCGCGAAGTGACCTCGAGCACTTCCGGTAACCGCGCCCGGTCCAGGCCAGTGCCGTCGCCGGCACGAGTTCCAGCGTCCCCAGCTCGCCGAGGTCGAACGCGGAACCCTGCGGCCACTCACCCTCCTCCAGCCGGGCTGCACAGGACGCCTCAGCCTCGGCATACAGGCGATTCCGGTAGCGATACAGCCGCGCACCCGGCCAGTTCGTGCAGGGCACCCGGTCGGCAGCAGCTATTGCCATGTCGCGCATGGCGGCCGCCAGCGTGGCGGCCGCCGGCACCGGCAGGCCCTGGGCGTGCAACCACGCACGCAACACCCATCGCTGGCGGGTGGGCGGGAGAATTTCCAGCCGCTTGAGCGACAACGCACGACCATCGGCCGCAAGCGCCAGGTCGGCGCGCGCGATCGCGGCCTCCATCTCCAGCATCTCCGAGGCGTGCGCGGCGACGCGTCCGGCGGTCCGCGCAGCCGCAGGCCAGCGCCTGCGCAGCGCGGGCAGCACCTCGAGTCGCAGGTAGTTCCGGTCAAACCGTGGGTCGAGGTTTGACGGATCGCTGAGCCACTGGAGGCGCGACTGCGCCGCCCAGGCCTCGAGTTCCCCGCGCGTGAAGCCGAGCAGCGGACGCGCGTGCCAGCCGTTGGCGAAACGCCCGACCGCCTGCATGCCCGCCACCGCGCGCACGCCGCCACCGCGCAACCACTGCAGCAGGATGGACTCGAGCTGGTCGTCCGCGTGATGCGCGGTGAGCAGGACCTCTCCCGGCATCAGCCGACCTGCCAGCAGCGCGTACCGGGCAGCCCTCGCCGCTGCCTCCGGACTCTCTCCGTGCCCGGGTCGCGCGTCCACGCTCGCGGCCTCGAACGGAACCTGCAGCGCAGCCGCCTGCGCGGAGCAATGCGCTGACCAGTGCGCGGAGTCCGCGTGCAGCCCGTGATCGACGTGGATCGCGCGCAGCGGCGTCGGGCGGCTCGCATCGCGGTCAGCGGCAAGCGCGGCAAGCAGCACCGTCGAATCGAGGCCCCCGCTCAGCGCGACCAGCAGGCCCGATACCGGTCGGCCGATGCTCGCGACGCACTCCTCGAGCGCGACCGACAGTAGCCGGGGCGAAAAGGCCACCGCTTCAGGCCGCGGTAAACGCGCCCTGCGCCCGCAGCCGCGCATACCTGCGCTCGACGAGCTCGTCTTCGGGCCACGCGGCCACTTCGCCCAGGTGCCGCACCAGGGCTTCCTTGAGGGATTCCGCCATCGCCTGCGGGTCGCGATGCGCGCCGCCGTGCGGCTCCTTCAGTACCTCGTCCACCAGGCCGAGCCTCATCAGGCGCTCTGCGGTGATTCCCATGGCCTCGGCGGCCAGTTCCTTCTTGTCGGCGCTCTTCCACAGGATCGACGCGCAGCCTTCCGGCGAGATGACCGAATACACGCTGTACTGGAGCATGACCAGGCGGTCGCAGACGCCGATGGCGAGCGCCCCGCCCGATCCGCCTTCGCCGATCACGGCCGTGATCACCGGGACCCGCAGCCGGGCCATCTCGAACAGGTTGCGGGCGATCGCTTCGCTCTGGTTGCGCTCTTCCGACCCCACGCCCGGGTAGGCACCGGGCGTGTCCACCAGCGTTACCACCGGCAGCCTGAAGCGCTCCGCCAGCCTCATCAGCCGCAGCGCCTTGCGGTAGCCCTCCGGCTTCGGCATCCCGTAGTTGCGGCGCACGCGCTCCTTGGTATCGCGACCCTTCTGGTGGCCGATCAACAGGACCGGGCGACCCGCCAGCCGGGCCAGTCCGCCGATGATCGCCTGGTCATCCGCATACATGCGGTCGCCGTGCAGTTCCTGGAAGTCCTCGAAGATCGCCGCCGCATAGTCGAGCGTGTACGGCCGCTGGGGATGGCGCGCAAGCTGCGCGACCTGCCATGGGGACAGGCTGGCGAATATGCTGGTCGTGAGCGCCCTGCTCTTGGCGCTGAGCCGGGCGATTTCCTCGCCGACATTGACCTCGGCGTCCGAGGATACGAAGCGCAGTTCTTCGATCTTTGCCTCGAGCTCGGCGATGGGCTGCTCGAATTCCAGGAAGCTGAGTGCCATGGGGACGGAGGATGCCTTGGAAGGCCCCGCGAAGGAAAGGGCCCCGCGAAACGGCCCTATCCGCTGGTGCGCGGCGCGTACACGATTTCGACGCCGTCACGCCCGACGATCTGCCCGAGCCGCTCGACCAGTTCGCGGGACGGGCGCACCGTCCACTCATCGCCGAAGTTGACCAGTGCGGCAGCGTCGCTCCTCTGGAAACGGATAGAAACCGCGCAGCGCCCGCCGCGGCTGGGCTGCAGCGCACGCTCGATCTCTGTCACCAGCCTGCGGCCATCCTCGGCCCGCCCGCCACGCGGCCAGCGCAGCACGACACGGCGCGCGTACTGGTCCCGGGCCTGGTCGACGTCCAGTATCCGCTTTGCGGCGACGCGCCAGTCCTCGATGAAGTCGTCCCAGCGCAGGTTGCCGTCCACGACCAGTATCGCGTCCTTCGCGATCAGTGCGCGGTACTGCTGGTAGACGTCCTCGAACAGCGTCACCTCGATCCGCCCGCTGCGGTCGTCGAGCACGAAGCTGGTCCGCCCGCCACGCTTGCGGATCTCGAGCACCAGGCCGGCAACCGTCACGGTTCGTCCGGGCCCGCGCCATCCGCCCTCGTTCGACCCGACCGGGCGGGCGCCGCCCACGTCCGCGATGCGGCCGCTGATGACGGGCTGCAATTCGCGCTCGTACTCGGTGATCGGATGACCCGTCAGGTACAGGCCCAGCGTTTCGCGCTCGCCAGCAAGCCTGACGGCCTCGCTCCAGTCGGGCAACTTCTCGCGCGCGCCACCCAGCTCGTGCAGCAGCGGCTGCACCGGCTCCGCAAGGCCGAACAGGTCGTCCTGCCCGGCCGCCTCGGCCCGTGCCGTCTGGTCGGCCGCCTTCATTGCATCTGGCAACTGGTGCATCAGCGTCGCGCGGTTCTCACCCAGCGCGTCGAGCGCGCCCGCGCGCACCAGCGCCTCGAGCACGCGGCGATTGACACGATTCAGGTCCAGCCTGCGGCACAGGTCGAGCAGGTCGCTGAAGCGACCGCCGGCGGCCCGTTCGGCGAGCATGTTCTCGACTGCGGCCTGCCCTACACCCTTGATCGCACCGAGGCCGTAGCGGATGGCTTCAGGGCCGGAGACCGTGAACATGTACTGCGACTCGTTGACGTCGGGCGGCTCGACCGCGAGCGCCATGCGGTTGCACTCGTCGATGATCGTCACGACCTTGTCGGTCTTGTCCATGTCGGACGACAGCACCGCGGCCATGAACGCCGCCGGGTAATGCGTCTTCAGCCAGGCCGTCTGGTACGAGAGCACGGCGTAGGCCGCCGAATGCGACTTGTTGAAGCCGTAGCCCGCGAACTTCTCCATCAGGTCGAAGATGTGCGCGGCATTGCCCTCGGCCACGCCACGGGCGACGGCGCCGTCGACGAACACCGAGCGCTGCTTGGCCATCTCCTCGGGCTTCTTCTTGCCCATCGCCCGGCGCAGCAGGTCGGCGCCGCCGAGCGTGTAGCCCGCCAGCACCTGCGGGATCTGCATGACCTGTTCCTGGTACAGGATTACGCCGTAGGTCGGTGCGAGCACTGATTTCAGGTCGGGGTGCAGGTAGTCGAGCGCGCCGGCGACGCGCCCGTGCTTGCGGTTGATGAAGTCCTCGACCATGCCCGACTGCAGCGGACCCGGACGAAACAGCGCGACCAGCGCCACGATGTCGTCGAAGCAGTCCGGTTGCAGGCGCCGGATCAGGTCCTTCATGCCGCGCGATTCGAGCTGGAACACCGCCGTGGTCTCGCAGCGCTTGAGCAGCGCGTACGTCGCCGGGTCTTCCATCGGCAGCATCGTCATGTCGAGCGCGGGCTCACCAGCCTCGACGCGGGCCGCGTTTATAGTCCGCACCGCCCAGTCGATGATCGTCAGCGTCCGCAGGCCCAGGAAGTCGAACTTGACCAGGCCCGCGGCCTCGACGTCGTCCTTGTCGAACTGCGTGACCACCGTCGTGCCGCCGTCTTCGCGGTAGAGCGGCGCGAAATCAGTGAGCACCGAGGGCGCGATCACCACGCCGCCGGCGTGGGTTCCTGCATTGCGCACCAGGCCTTCGAGCGAGCGCGCCAGGTCGATCAACTCGCGCACGTCGTCCTCCGCCTTGTAGCGCTTGCGGAGTTCGTCTTCCTTCTCGAGCGCATCGTCGAGCGTGATGCCGAGTTCGAACGGGATCAGCTTCGCAATGCCGTCGGCAAGCCCGTAGCTCATCCCCAGCACGCGCGCGACGTCGCGCACCACTGCCTTCGCAGCCATGGTGCCGTAGGTGATGATCTGCGAGACGCGGTCGCGGCCATAGCGGTCGGCAACGTACTCGATGACGCGGTCGCGGCCCTCCATGCAGAAGTCCACGTCGAAGTCCGGCATGGACACCCGCTCGGGATTGAGGAAGCGCTCGAACAGCAGGTCGTGCCGCAGCGGGTCGAGGTCAGTGATCCCGAGCACCCAGGCCACCAGCGAGCCCGCGCCGGAGCCGCGACCCGGGCCGACCGGCACGCCGTTTTCGCGGGCCCAGCGGATGAAGTCCGCGACGATCAGGAAGTAGCCGGCGAATCCCATCTGGCAGATGACGTCCAGTTCGGTCGCGAGCCGCGACTCGTAGTCGGCACGATCGATCGTGGCGCCCTTGTCGGTGGGCTGTGCCATGGCGGGCGCCGCGAGCCGCGCCTCGAGCCCCTTGCGCGCCTGTTCGCGCAGGAACTCCTCCGTGGTCTGCCCGGCGGGCACCGGGTACGCCGGCAGCGAGGCCTTGCCGAGCCGCATCTCCAGGTTGAGACGCCTGGCGATCTCCACCGAGTTCTCGATCGCCTCGGGAATATCGGAGAACAGCTTCGCCATCTCCTCGGGCGAGCGCAGGTACTGCTCCTCGCTGTAACGCCGCGGACGCGAGGGATCGGCGAGCAGCGTGCCGTCCTGGATGCAGACGCGCGCCTCGTGCGACTCGAAATCGTCGCGGGCCAGGAACCTCACGTCGTTTGTCGCGACCACCGGCACGCCCTGCGCCACTGCGAGCGGCAGGCACCCGGCGATGTATTCCTCTTCGCCCGTGCGCCCGGTCCGCTGCAGTTCCAGGTAGAAGCGGTCACCGAACAGTGCCAGCCACGCCGCGAGCGCCGCGCGCGCATCGGCCTCGTGGCCGGCGAGCAGTGCCCGGCCGATGTCACCGTCGCGGCCGCCGGACAACGCTACGAGACCTGCCGTGCTGTCGGCGCTGAGCCATGACCGATGCAGCGTCGCCCCATGCCGGCCCTGGCCTTCGAGGTAGGAACGCGTGACCAGTCGCGTCAGGTTCCTGTAGCCGCGGTCGTCCTGGCAGAGCAGCACCAGCCGGCTCGGCTCGGCACGCTCTCCTTCCTCCTGCACCAGCGCGTCCACTCCCACCAGCGGCTTCAGGCCGCGGGCCTGCGCCGCAGTGTAGAACTTCACCAGCGCGAACAGGTTCCCCTGGTCCGTGACCGCGACCGCTGGCATGCCGAGCCGCGCGCAGGCATCGACCAGGCCCTCGCGCAGCAGCTTGCCGTCCTTGTGCTCGCTCTTGACGCGCACGACCCCGTCCACGAGTGAATACTCGGTGTGCACGCGCAGGTGGACGAAACGTGCCATGGCGGGTCGCGTCAGCGGGGATGGCTGGATTGTACCGGTCCGAAGCTGCGACGGTGCACCGCCGATGGGCCGAGACGGCGCAATGCCTCGATATGTGCCGCGGTCGGATAGCCCTTGTGCACCGCAAAGCCATAGCCCGGGTATTCCTGGTCGAGCTCACGCATCAATTCGTCGCGGGCGACCTTGGCGATGATCGATGCCGCGCTGATACTGGCGACGGTCGCGTCACCCTTGACCACCGACTCGCCGGTGCACTCGAAGCCGAGTCCGCGCAGGTCGGGACAGCGATTGCCATCCACGACCACGTGGGATGGCGGCAGGTGCAGCGCGACCAGCGCACGCCGCATCGCCAGCATGGTCGCCTGCAGGATGTTGAGCGCATCGATTTCCGACGCGTCCGCCCAGCCCAGGGCCCAGCTCAGGCTCCTGGCGCGGATTACCGGCGCGAGCGCCTCGCGCCGGGCGGGCGACATCGCCTTGGAGTCCGCCAGGCCGTCGATAGACCGCGCCGGGTCGAGGATCACGGCGGCGGCGACCACGGGGCCCGCCAGCGGACCGCGGCCCGCCTCGTCCACGCCTGCGCTCAACCCGGGCCCGCGCCACTCGAATCCCGCCTGGCGCGGCTGCTGGCGCTCATTCATGCCGGCGCTCGCCGTCCGGCGACGAGTTCGAGGATCGCCTCGGCCGCCCGGGCGCTGGCTTCGCGACGCAATGCCCGGTGAATGTCAGTGAATGCCTCCGTGAGTTCGCGCAGGTCCGGGCGCTCGAGTTGCTGCAATACCGCCGGCCCAAGCACCTCGGGCCGGACCTGCCCCTGGAAGAACTCCGGCACCAGTGCCCGGCCGCCGAGCAGGTTCGGCTGCGAGAAGTACTCGGTCTTGACGAGCTTGAGGCCGCGCAGCAGCCAGTTGGTGAGCGGCGCAACCCGGTAGGCGACCACCATCGGCCGCTTTACCAGTGTCGCCTCCAGCGTGGCCGTGCCCGAGGCGAGCAGCACCGCATCGCTCGCCGCCATGCAGGCCTGCGCCTGCCCATCGACGACGTGGACGTCGACACCCGGCGCATGCAGCGCGAGGCTCTCGCTGAAGGACGTCCGCGCCGCATCGCCGGCCATTGCAGCCACGAACCGCAGGTCGGGCCGGCGCGAGGCCAGCCAGGCAATGGTCGCTGCGAAGGGCGGCCCGAGGCGGCCTACTTCTGCACGGCGACTGCCGGGCAGCACTGCGACCACCGCTGCGCCGTCACCGAGCCCGAGCGCGGCGCGCGCGGCGTCCCGGTCGCTTGCCATCGGAATCCGATCGGCGAGCGGATGGCCGACGAACTCGGCGCGCACGCCGTGCGCCCGATAGAAATCCGCCTCGAACGGCAGCAGGCAGAGGACCAGGTCCACCGCGTTGCCGATCGTGCGCACCCTGCCCTGCCTCCAGGCCCACACCTGCGGACTCACGTACTGGACCGTCGGCACGCCGCGTGACTTGAGCGCCTTCGCAACCCGCAGGTTGAACTCCGGAGAGTCGATGCCGACGTAGGCATCCGGAGCGGCCGCGACCAGGCGCGTGATGAGTTCGCGCCGCAGCCTCAGCAGGCGCGGCAGGTGGCGCACGATTTCCGCGAGCCCCATGACCGCGAGTTCGTCGGCGTGGTACCAGGCCTCGCAGCCAGCGGCAGCCATGCGCGGCCCTGCGATGCCGTAGAAACGCGAACCCGGTGCGCGGCTGGCAAGGGCCTCCACCAGCGGCCCGCCGAGGTTATCTCCGGACGCTTCGCCGGCGACGAGCCCGAACGATCCCGCCTGTGCCGCCGCATTCACGAACTGGCGACCGCGCTCAGCGGACGATGCCGCGCGTGGCCCGCGGCAGGAAGTCTGCCAGCGCGCTCAACTCCGGCTGCTCTTGGGCCAGTGCCGTGAGGCGCTCCGATGCCTCGGTGAGCTTGAGCCCGGAGCGGTACAGCAGCCGGAAGGCCTCGCGGATGTTGCGGATCTGCCCGGGCCCGAACCCGCGCCGCTTGAGGCCCTCTGAATTGACGCTGTGCGCGCCGGCCGGCTGGCCCACCGCCATCACGTAGGGCGGTACGTCGAGCGTCACGGCCGCGTTGTTCGCGATGAACGCGTGCATGCCCACCTGGACGAACTGGTGCACGCCCGAGAATCCGCCCAGGATGACCCAGTCCGCGATTCGCACATGGCCGGCAAGCGACGCATGGTTCGCAAGCACGCAGTGACTGCCGACGATGCAGTCATGCGCGACGTGGGCACAGGCCATGAACAGGTTGTCGCTGCCGATTCGCGTGATGCCCTGGTCCTGCACGGTCCCACGGTGGATGGTGACGCATTCGCGGATCATGTTGCGGTCGCCGATCTCCAGCCGTGTCGCCTCGCCGCGATACTTCATGTCCTGCGGATCGGCGCCGACCGAAGCGAACTGGAAGATGTGGTTCCCTTCGCCAATGCTCGTCGATCCCTCGATGACGACGTGCGGCCCGACGATCGTGCCGCGACCGATGCTCACGCCGGGGCCGATCACGGTATAGGCGCCGACCGCGACGTCCGGCGCGAGTTCGGCTTCGGGCGCGATCACTGCCGTCGGGTGAATCGAAGCTGTCATTTGCCGGTCTCGCTCGCAGCCGCCGGCGCTCAACCCGAATGGACCAGCATTTCGGCGCTGGCAACCGGGGCGCCGTCCACGGTGGCCACGGTGGAGTATTTCCAGATCGTGCGGACTCTTCGCTCGAAGGTCGCGGTGAGCTTGACCTGGTCGCCGGGAACGACAGGGCGCCGGAATCGCGCCTTGTCGATTCCCGCGAAGAAGAACTGGACCGTCTCGTCCGGATAAACGCCGGCGGTGACGAATGTGAGGATGCCGGCCGCCTGGGCCATCGCCTCGAGGATCAGCACGCCGGGCATCACCGGGCGTCCGGGAAAGTGCCCGACGAAGAACTCCTCGTTCATCGTGACGTTCTTGAGCGCGACGATCCGCTCGCCGGATACGCACTCCAGGACCCGGTCAACAAGCAGCAGGGGGTAACGATGAGGCAGTCGCCTCATCACCTCGTCGATGTCGAATCCGCCGGTCTCAGTCATGCTCATCCTCCCGGCTGCCCGCTCCATTGGCGCCCTCGAGGTGGCGCACGCGGCGCGCGAGATCCTCGAGCTTGTTGAACCGCAGGGCATTGCGGTGAAAGTGCCGCGCCTCGTCCGCCCACAGCGAACTCGAATACACGCCGGGCTTGCCGATCGACTTGAATACCGTCGTGCGGCCAGTCAGCGCCACATCGTCGCAGATCTCGAGGTGGCCCGCGATACCGACCATTCCGCCGAGCATGCAGCGCTTCCCGATCGTCGTGCTGCCGGAGATCCCGACGCAGGCGGCGATCACGGTGTGGGCGCCGATCCGGACGTTGTGCGCGACCTGCACCAGGTTGTCGATCTTGACGCCGTCTTCGACGACGGTGCTGCCGATCGCCGCGCGGTCGATCGTGGAATTGCTGCCGACCTCGACGTCATTGCCGACGACCACGGTACCCACCTGCGGCACCTTGACGTAGCCGCCGACGTCCGGCGCGTGGCCGAACCCGTCCGCGCCGATCACGCAGCCCGGCTGCAGGATGCAGCGCTCGCCAATGCGCACGCCCGCGCACAGCGTGACCCGCGCAACGAGTTGCGTGTCATCGCCGATCTCGACGTCCTCGAGAACGATCGAGCCCGGGCCGATGCCGACGCGCCTGCCCACGCGCGCACCGCGCGCGACGTATGCTCCCGGGCCGATCCAGGCCGACGGGTCCACTTCGGCGCCCGGCTCGATGACGGCGCTAGGATGGCGCCCGCCCCGTACGGGCAACGCCGGGTACAGGACCTGCGCGATCCTGGCGTAGGTGGCATAGGGATTCTTCGCCACCAGCACGCTGCCGGGACACTCGGCCGCGGACTGTGCGTCGATGACGACAGCGGTCGCCCGGGTTCCCGCGAGGTGGCGCCTGTAGCGCGGATTGGCGAGGAACGCAATCGACCCGGGTCCGGCGTCCTGCAGCGACGCCACGCGATCTACGAGTGCGTCCGGGTCGCCGCGCAGCTCACAGCCGAAGCGGACTGCCAGGTCGGCGAGCCGCGCTGGCATGTCCAGGCCCCTGCAGCCGGCTCAGGGCTTGGCCGGGGCGCCCTTGCGCGCCTGCAGCGCCGCGAGCACCTGGTTGGTGATGTCCACCGACGGGCTGGCATAGAGCGCATCGGCAACGACCACGTCGAGCCCGGCCGTCTTCGCATACGCCTGGACTTCCTGCAGCACGCTGCGCTGCAGCTGGCCGAGCGCCTCGTTGCGGCGCACGTTCAGGTCTTCCATGAATTCGTTCTGCTTGCGGGCGAGTTCCCGCTGGCCGTCGCGAATCGCCTTCTCGGCGCTGGCGCGCTCGTTGGCTGCCATCACGGCGCCGTCCTTCTGCAGCTTGTCTTCCTTGGCCTTGAGGTCCTTCTGGGCGCTTTCGAGTTCCCGGCGACGCGTTGCGAACTCGTTCTCGAGGGCCTGTGAAGCCGCCTGGGCCTGGGGCGACTCCTGCAGGAGTCGCGTCACATTGACCACTCCCACCTTCGTCTCAGCCATTGCGGCGCCGAAGGGCACGGCGCTCGCGGCGATCGTTACCAGGGCAAGGGTCGCTGTCTTGATGCTCATGGAGCGGTGATCCTCAAAAAGCCTGTCCGATGGAGAACTGGAAACCTTCGGTTTCGTCTTTGTACTGCGTGGCGCTGCCCTTCTGGGCATTGAGTGCGATTGCGTAGCTGAACCGGAATACGCCCATCGGGGCGAGCCACTGCACGGCCACCCCGGTTGAATAGCGTAGTTTATCAAAACTGAAGTCGTAATCCACCGGCGTGATGTTGTCGGGCCCGAAGAACTGCACTTTGTCGTTCGAGAAGGCATAGCCAGCGTCGAAAAACACGCTTGCCCGCGCCGAACCGCTGAACTTCTCGGGCATCGGCAGCAGCAGCTCCAGCTGGTTGGTGAGCTTGATGTTGCCGCCGTAGGGGTTGCCGAAGGTGTCCTTGGGGCCGAGCGTACTCGCCCGGTAGCCGCGCACGCTCTCGGCGCCGCCCGCGTAGAAATTGCGGTATGGCGGGATCGCAGTCGTCGAGCCGAGCGGCTCCGCGTACCCTGCCTCGAAGTTGTTCATCAGCGTGAACCAGCGGGTCAGCGGCAGGAACTGCAGGTAGTCGTAGGTGATCGCATAGAACTCTACGTCACTGCCGGGAACCGTATACGAGACATTCACGATATGGCGGGCGCCGCTGGTGGCGAAGATCGACCTGTTGCGCGAGTCATATCCCCAGCCGATCGACAGCGGGAAGGTGTCGAACTTGGTGCCGTAGTACGTGTACTCGATCGGCGGGATGCCGACGTTGGAATTACGCGTATAGGGGTTGCCGTTGTTCTGCACCCACTGCAGCGACTGGGCCGCGCTCTGGTTCGGGTCCGTGAAAAGGTCGGAGTGCTGCGCCGAGAGGCCTGCGCGCACCGACTGGAACTCCGACAGCGGCCAGCCGTAGTCCAGGCCGATCGCGCCGGTGGTGGTGTCGAACTTGGACGACGAACTGGTGTACTGGCTGTAGTTGCGATAGCTGACGGCGACAGTGCGCGACACGCCGTCTACCGTCACGTACGGGTCGGTGTGCGTGATGCTGTAAACCTGGCTGTACTGGCCGGCATTCAGTTCCGCCGCGATCCGGTTCCCGGTGCCGAGGAAGTTGCTGTGCACGAAACTGCCGTTCAGCATGATTGACTGTGACTGCGAGTACCCGATGCCGCCGCTGAACTGCCCGGGCAGGCCTTCCTTGACCTGGAACTCGACGTCCACGAGGTCCGGCGTGCCGGGAACCGGCGTGGTCTCGACCTCGACCTTCTCTATGAACGGCAACCTCTGCAGGCGCTGCTTGGAGCGCTCCACCGCCGCATTGGACAGGTAGCCGCCCTCCATCTGCCGCATTTCACGCCGCAGCACGTCGTCGTTAATGCCGGTCGTGCCTTCGAAGTTGATGTGCCGTACGTAGGCGCGGCTGCCCGGCTGCACCAGGAAGGTTATCGCGATCTCCTTGGTCTCCGGGTTTTCCAGCGGCACCGGATCGATCTTGGCGAACGCGTAGCCATCCTGGCCGAGCCGCAACGCCATCAACTCGGTCGTGGCGGTGATGTATTTTCGCGAGTAGATGTCGCCGCGGCGCACCTGCACCAGCGCCATCAGGTCCTGCTCGGGCACCACCAGGTCGCCTGCGATCTTCACGTCGGAGACACGGTAGACGTCGCCCTCGCGAACGTTGAGCGTGATGAAGATGTCTTCCTTGTCGGGCGCGATGGCCACCTGCGAAGTCTCGACGTCGAAATCGGCGTAGCCGCGGTCGAGGTAGTAGGACCTGAGGGTCTCGATATCGCCGCCGAGTTCCTCGCGCGAATACTTGTCGTCCTGGCGGTACCACGACAGCCAGTTCGGCGTAGTCAACTTGAACTGCTCGCGCAGCTCGTCCTCGCTGAAGGCCTCGTTGCCGACGATGTTGATCTGCTGGATCCGCGATCTTTTTCCTTCCTTGATGTCGATCGCGATGCTCACCTGGTTGTTGGACAGGTCGCTGACTTTCGTGTCTACCTTCACGGCGTACTTGCCGCGCGAGTAGTACTGGTCGGTCAGGAAGCGGTCCACCTCGTCGAGCGTGGACTGGTTGAAGACCTTGCCCTTGGCGAGGCCGACGTTGCGCAGCGACTTCTCGAGGTCCGGCGTCTTGATGTCCTTGTTGCCCGTGATGGTGAAGCTTTCGATCGAGGGCCGTTCCTTGACGACCACGATCAGTGTTCCGCCGTCCCGGCGCAGCTCGACGTCCTTGAAGAACCCGGTCGCGTAGAGCGCGCGCAGCGACTCCTCGACGCGCTGCGCGTCCATCCGGTCGCCGATGTTGACCGGCAGGTAGTTGAAGACGGTGCCTTCGCTGATGCGCTGCAGCCCCACCACCTTGATCTCGCCGACCGTGAAGTCGCCCATGTTGTCCTGGGCGTACACGGCAGGTACGGCGAGCAGGGCCGGCAGCGCGGCCATGTATTTGAATCGCATGGCGGTCGGCTCAGCTGAACAAGCGGGAAATGTCGTTGTAGAAGGCGAAACTCATCAGCAGCAGCAGCAGCGCGATACCGATCTGCTGGCCCACAGCCTGGGTGCGCTCCGACAGCGGGCGGCCACTGGCCAGCTCGGCGAGCTGGTAGATGATCTGGCCACCGTCGAGTATGGGAATGGGCAGCAGGTTCAGCACGAACAGACTCACGCTTACGATGGCCAGGAAGGACAGGAAGGCAAGTATGCCCTGTCGCGCGGAAAAACCGGCGTATTCCGCGATGTTGATCGGGCCGCTCAGGTTCTTCGGGGACACGTCCCCGGTGGCGACGTTCCACAGCAGTCGCACGGTCAGTGCCGACATGTCCCAGGTCTTGCCGACCGCCTTGCCGACCGATGCGAACACTCCGTAGCGCTCGCGGGTGCGCATGTCCTCGGGCACCGGCGCCGGCGCTGTGGGCTGTATGCCGATCCGGCCGATCAGCTGCGAGCCGTCGCGCTCGGCCTGCACCTCGACCGGCAGCACGAGCCGCTCTCCCGAGCGCTGCACCGTGAGCTGCAGCGTCTTTCCTGCCGCCGGCCGCACCAGCTGCACCAGCGCAAGGAAGTCTGCGACCGGTACGCCGTCGGCCGCGACGATCAGGTCGTCGACCTGCAGGCCCGCACGCTCGGCCGGGCTGCCCTCGACGATCGTCCCGACACGCGCCGGCACGTCCGGGTACCAGAATTCGAATCCCAGCCCGGGCAGCAGCGCGCCGGGCTCCGTCAGCGCCAAGCTGCTGCCTTCGATCGACAAACGGGCCGTACGCGTGCCTCCGTCCGGCGAGCGGACGTCCAGCTCTATCGCGCCACCCTCCATCAGCTTGTCGAGGATCGCGAGCATCACGGCCTCTCGACCGCGGGTCGGGTGGCCGCTGACCGCCAGGATCTCGTCGTTTGCGACCAGGCCGGCGCGGGCTGCCACCGAATCCGGCGACACCTCGCCGAGTACCGGCTTCAGCGCCGGCACCCCGGCCACGAACAGCACCCAGTAGGCGACGACCGCAAACAGGAAGTTGGCGAACGGCCCGGCGAGCAGCACCAGGATGCGCTGCCAGACCGGCTTGCGGTTGTATGCCGAGGAGCGCTCCGCCTCGACCACCGGACCTTCACGCTCGTCGAGAAGCTTGACGTAACCACCTAATGGAATTGCAGAAATAGCGAATTCCGTGCCCCTGGAATCGACGCGTTTCCACAGTGGCCGACCGAAGCCTATCGAGAAGCGGAGAACGCGGATGCCAACCCGGCGCGCCATCCAGAAATGACCGTACTCGTGCACGGCCACGAGGATGCCGATCGCAACCAGGAACGCCAGCAGATAACCCAGAATCGTCATGCCCTAGACCTCGCCTCCCCGACGAGCAGGGACTCAGCATACCCACGCGCCCAGCTGTCCGCCTCGAGCACGACATCCAATCCCGTCACCGGCTCGCAGCCATGCCGGCTCGAGAACGGCCTCAACAACCTCGGGAATCCGGGAGAAACCCAGCGTCCCGGCCAGGAAAGCCGCGACCGCCACCTCGTTTGCGGCGTTCACGACCGCCGGACTCGTGCCACCGGACTCGGCCGCCTCGCGGGCAAGCCTGAGCGCCGGGAACCGCCCGATGTCCGGCGCCTCGAAGTCGAGGCGTGCCGCGGCGACCAGGTCCAGCGATTCTACACCGGACGCGATTCTCTCCGGCCAGCCGAGCGCGTGTGCGATCGGCGTGCGCATGTCCGGATTGCCAAGCTGGGCCAGGATCGAGCCGTCCACGTACTCCACCAGAGAATGCACGATGCTCTGTGGATGTACGACCACCTCCACCTGCGCCGGTTCCATCCCGAACAGCAGGCAGGCCTCGATAAGTTCGAGGCCCTTGTTCATCAGCGTGGCCGAATCGACCGAGATCTTGCGCCCCATCTTCCAGCGCGGGTGCGCACAGGCCTGCTCCGGCGTCACCCGTTCGAGTTCGGCGCGCGTGGATCTCAGGAACGGGCCACCCGACGCCGTGAGCAGCACACGACGTACCCCGCGCATGGCGCGGCCAGTCTCGAGCCCGGCCGGCAGGCACTGGAAGATGGCGTTGTGCTCGCTGTCGATGGGGATCAGCGTTGCGCCGCCGCCGCGCGCGGCGTCCAGCAGCAGTGCGCCGCCGACCACCAGCGACTCCTTGTTCGCGAGCAGCACCCGCTTGCCGGCACGCGCCGCCGCAAGTGTCGACGGCAGGCCCGCGGCACCGACGATGGCCGCCATCACTGCATCGACGTCGGTCGCCGCTGCCACCTCCGCAAGCGCGTCGGCGCCGCACGCCACTTCGGTTGCGAGACCCGCGGCGCGCAGTCCGGACTCCAGCCTGCCCGCCGCGACCGGATCCGTGAGCACCGCAACGCGCGGCCGGTGCGAGAGGCACTGCTCGAGCAGGCGCGCATGATTCGATGCGGCTGCAAGCGCGGCGACCTCGAAGTGGCCGGGATGTCGCGCCAGCACGTCCAGCGTGCTGATGCCGATGCTGCCGGTGCTGCCGAGGACCGCGACTCGCATCATGCCGCGACACCGGTCAGCTGCAGCGCGAGCAGGAACACCGGGCCGGCGGAGGTCAGGCCGTCAACGCGATCGAGCACGCCGCCATGGCCGGGCAGCAGGCCGCCGCTGTCCTTGAGGCCAGCGCGGCGCTTGAACATGCTCTCGACCAGGTCGCCCACCACGGACAGCAGCGCCACCGGCACGCATGCGGCGAGCCAGTTCGTCATCGGCTGGTCGAACACAATCGCGCCGAGCACGGCAGCCAGCGTGGCGCCAGCCATCCCGGCCGCAAATCCTTCCCATGTCTTGCCCGGGCTCACGCGTGGCGCGAGCTTGTACCTGCCGAGGCTGCGCCCGCCGAAATAGCCGCCTACGTCGGCCGCTGCGATCAGCACGACCAGGAAGAAGAACAGCATCTGGCCATGGGGCTCGAGCAGCGCCAGGCGCGCGAGGCCGACCGCCGCCGGCACCAGCACCGCGAAGCCGGCCACGGCCGCGGCAACGCGCCCGCCGCGCGCCGGGGCGAATACCACCCAGGCGAACGCCAGCAGCCACCACAGGGCGGTTGCGCGCAGGAATATCGCGAGCCCGGCAGCTTCCGCGGTGAACCGCCAGGCTGCCAGCACCGCAATCGCGATGGCTGCCGTGTAGCCGAGCCGGGCCGGCTTGCGCAGGAACCCGGCGAAACCCGCCCACTCCCACGCGCCCGCAAGCACCACCACGGCAACCACGGCGACCGCCGCCATCGGCGGCAGCACGAACAGCACGACGACCAGCACGCCCGCGAGCAGCAGGGCGGTCGCTATGCGCTGCTTGAGCCCGCTAGACAACGACAGCCTGCGACGTAGTCAGTCCGAAGCGCCGTTGCCGCCCCGCGAAGTGTTGGAACGCGCGCTCGAGTTCGGCGTCGTCGAAATCCGGCCACAGGCAGTCGCAGAAGTAGAGCTCGCTGTAGGCGAGGTTCCAGAGCAGGAAGTTGCTGATGCGCTGCTCGCCGCCCGTGCGGATGAACAGGTCCGGGTCCGGCGTATCGCCGAGCGCAAGTTCCCCGGCCAACGCCGCTTCGTCGATGGCCTCGGGCAACAGCGTGCCCGCGGCAACTGCTGAGGCCAGCTTGCGCGTCGCACCGACGATGTCCCAGCGACCGCCATATGACACGGCCACGTTCACGGTCATGCGGTCATTGCCGGCCGTGCGGGCCTCAGCGTCCACGACGCCGTCGCGCAGGTGCGGCTGAAGCTTGGAGAGATCGCCGATGAACCTGAGCCTGATGCCGTTACGGGAGAGCTCATCGACCTCACGCTCCATTGCCTCGACGAACAGTTGCATCAGCTTCGAGACCTCCTCCGCCGGCCTGCCCCAGTTCTCGCTCGAGAAAGCGAACAGCGTGAGCGCCTCGACGCCGCGGCGCGCGCATCCCTCGACCGTGGCCCGTACCGCCTTCACGCCCGCGCGATGCCCGAGATGGCGCGGCAAGGCGCGTCTTGCAGCCCAGCGACCGTTGCCGTCCATGATGACGGCGACGTGTCGCGGCGTGCCTGGCTCGCGGGATTGCGTCTGAGCCATCGCTCAGACCTGCATCAGGTCTTTTTCCTTCTCCGCGATCACCTGGTCCACCTCCGCGACGTACTTGTCGGTGAGTGCCTGCACCTCTTCGTGCGCCTTGTGGTCCACGTCCTCGGAGATGAGCTTTTCCTTCAGCATCTCCTTGAGCTCCTGCATCACGTCGCGACGCACGTTGCGGATGGCGATGCGCGCGACCTCGCCCTCGTGGCGCACGACCCTGGTCAGTTCGCGGCGGCGATCTTCGGTGAGCGCAGGCACAGGCACGCGGATCACGGTGCCCGCCGTGGCCGGATTGAGTCCCAGGTCGGACTTCATGATCGCCTTCTCGATCACCGGCACCATCTGCTTCTCCCACGGCACGACCGTGAGCGTGCGCGAGTCCTCGACCGCGACGTTCGCTACCTGCGTGAGCGGCACCTCGCTTCCATAGTAGTCGACGCGCAGGTGCTCGAGCACGCTGGTGCTCGCCCGGCCGGTGCGCAGCTTCTTCAGTTCGTTCCTGAGCGCGGCCACGCACTTCGCCATGCGGTCCGCGGCGTCCTTCTTGATGTCCTCGAGCATGGGCAGTCTCCAGCAACAGCGGCACAAGCCGCATCAGTTCGTGACGAGTGTTCCGACGTCTTCGCCGCACGCGACGCGCACCAGCGCGCCGGCCTCGTTCAAGTTGAACACGCGCAGCGGCAGGTTGTGGTCGCGGCACAGCACGATGGCCGTCGCGTCCATCACGTTCAGGCGCCCGTCGAGCACCCGGTCGTAGGTGAGCCTGTCAAAGCGCTTTGCGGCCGGATTCCCGACCGGGTCCGAATCGTAGACCCCGTCCACCTTGGTCGCCTTGATCAGCAGGTCGGCGCCGATCTCGATGGCGCGCAGGCTGGCGGCAGTGTCGGTCGTGAAGAACGGATTGCCGGTGCCGGCCGCGAAGATCGTCACCCGCCCCTTCTCGAGGTGGCGGATGGCACGGCGCCGGATGTAGTCCTCGCAGACCTCGTTGATGCGGATCGCCGACATCACCCTTGCGAACACCCCGAACGACTCGAGCGAGTCCTGCAGGGCAAGCGAGTTCATCACGGTAGCCAGCATGCCCATGTGGTCGCCGGTCACGCGGTCCATGCCGGCCCGCGCCAGGCCGGCGCCACGGAACAGGTTCCCGCCGCCGATCACCACCCCGACCTGCACGCCACGCTCGCGCACGGCGACGATTTCCGAGGCCAGCCGCTTCAGGAACACGGCATCGATGCCGTAGTCGGCGCTGCCCATCAGGGCCTCGCCGGACAGCTTCACCATGATGCGGCGGTGCACCGGTTGTCCGTCAACTGGTTCAGGCATGGTGTCTGTCACCTCCGACGGGGGGCCATTATAAGGAACCCCGCTCGCGCGGGGTTCCTGTTGTTTTGCCGGGGCGGGTCGGGGTTCAAGCTCCCCGGACCTGTGCCATCACCTCGGCCGCGAAATCCTCCTGCTTCTTCTCGATGCCGGCGCCGACTTCGTAGCGCACGTAGCGCAGGATCTTTGCATTGGCGCGCTTCAGCACGTCGCCCACGACCTGCTTGTCGTCCTTCACGAACGGCTGGCCCAGCAGCGTGATCTCGCCCAGGAACTTGCGCAGCTTGCCCTCGGAGGCCTTGACCAGCACCTCCTTCGGCTTGCCCTGCAGCTTGGGATCGGCGGCCGCCTGCGCGACGATGATTTCCCGCTCCTTCTCGACCTGCTCGGCCGGCACGTCCTCGGCCGACAGGTAGCGCGGGTTGATCGCCGCGACGTGCATGGCCAGGTCGTGGCCGAGCGCCTCGTCGCCACCCTCGAGCGCGACCACGGTGCCGATACGGCTGCCGTGAACGTAGGTGGCAAGCGGCGCATCAGAGGTCACCACTTCGAAGCGGCGCACGCTGATGTTCTCGCCGATGCGCGCGATCAGCGCACGACGGGTTTCCTCGACCGTCTGCCCGGAAGGCAGCCGGGCCGCCAGCAGTCCATCGAGATCGGCCGGCTTCGCCTCCAGCGCGGCGTGGGCGACCGCGGCCGCAAAGGCCTGGAAGTCCTTCTCGCGTGCGACGAAATCGGTCTCCGAATTGACCTCGACCAGGGCGACCGCCTTGCCGTCCGCGGAGCGATCGATGGCGACCACACCCTCGGCGGCGATGCGCCCGGCCTTCTTGTCCGCCTTGGCGAGGCCGGACTTGCGCATGGCCTCGGCGGCGACCTCGATGTCGCCGTTCGCATCGACCAGCGCCTTCTTGCACTCCATCATGCCGGCGCCCGTGCGCTCGCGCAGCGCCTTCACCGACTCTGCCGTGACTGCCATGGTCATTCCCCACCGGCCGCCGGGGCTGCGGCTGCCTCGGCCGGAGCCTCTGCCGCGACCGCCTCGGCGGGGGCCTCTGCCGCGGCACCGTCGGCCGGGGCAGTGGGCGTGGCCGGCACAGCGGCCGGGCCCTTCTTGCGCGCGGCTTCGCGGCGGGCCATGAACGCCTCGGGGCTCTCCTCGGGATCCGCCTCCGCGAGTTCCGCGACCGCATCGTGCGCGGGCTCGCTGTCTGCCGCAGCCGGCTTGCGGCGAACCGGCGTCTTCTTGCGGGCCGGTGCGGCGCGGCGCTTCTGGCCTGCCTTGGCGCGCGGCTTGCCTTCCTCGTCGAGTTCGACGAACTCATCCTCGCTCACCGTCACTTCCGGCAGCGTGGAACGGCCCTCGAGCACCGCGTCGGCGATGCCGCCCGCGTAGAGCTCGATGGCGCGCATGGCGTCGTCGTTGCCTGGGATCACGTAGCTGATGCCTTCCGGCGAGCAGTTGGTGTCCACCACCGCGACCACCGGGATGCCGAGCTTGCGAGCCTCGTGGATTGCGATGTTCTCGTGGCCGACGTCGACGACGAACATCACGTCCGGCAGGCCTTCCATTTCCTTGATGCCGCCCAGGCTGCGCTCGAGCTTCTCGCGCTCGCGACGCACCATCTGCGCCTCGCGCTTGCTGCGCTGGTCGAGCATGCCGCTCACGGCGAGCTCGTCGATCTCGGCGAGCCGCTTGATCGACTGGCGGATGGTCTT
This sequence comes from uncultured Gammaproteobacteria bacterium, assembly GCA_963793005.1. GTDB lineage: Bacteria > Pseudomonadota > Gammaproteobacteria > Steroidobacterales > Steroidobacteraceae > RPQJ01. The sequence goes on along the minus strand of CAWBYP010000002.1, from coordinate 96,973 downwards.
GAAGTTGGTGAGCATCCCGCCGAGCCAGCGATGGCTCACCCAGGGCATGCCGCAGCGTGCAGCCTCGCGCGCAATCGCGTCGCGCGCAGAGCGCTTGGTGCCGACGAACAGCACGCGCCCGCCCTCGGCAACCACGTGCTTCACGAAGTCCGCAGCCTCGATGTAGAGGGGCAGCGTCTTCTCGAGATTGATGATGTGGATCCGGTTGCGCTCGCCGAAGATGAAGGGCTCCATCTTCGGGTTCCAGAAGCGGGTCTGGTGTCCGAAATGGACGCCCGCCTCAAGCATCTGCCGCATGGACATGCTGCTCATATCGAAAACTCCTTGTGGGGTTAAGCCTCCACGTACCCCATGCGGCAACCCGCGAGGCCTCTCGGCCTGGCAGGCACCCAGCCACATGTGCCGGTACGTGTGCGGTTTTGGTTGTGAAAAAAGGCCGCGCTTTATACCATAAGTTTCCGTTTGTTCAAACACTTGCGCGCCCGGGGCCCAGTCCTCGAGCGCCTGATGTACTTTACCGACATGCAACACCCCGAGCAGGCGAACACCAACGGGCGGTCCGACAGCGCCGGTCGCGTTTCCGTCAAGACCGCCGCCGAGCAGGATGCGATGCGGCTGGCCGGGCGCCTGACGGCAGAGGTGCTCGACATGATCGGACCGCACGTGGTCCCCGGCGTCTCGACCGACGAGCTCGACCGCATCTGCCACGACTACATCGTGAACGTGCAGAAGGCAGTGCCCGCGCCGCTCGACTACCGCGGCTTCCCGAAGTCCATCTGCACCTCGGTGAACCACGTCGTCTGCCACGGCATCCCGGGGGACCGGCGGCTCAAGCAGGGCGACATCGTCAACGTGGACGTCACGGTCATCAAGGACGGCTTCCATGGCGACTCGAGCCGCATGTTCTGCGTAGGACGCGTCCCGCCGCACGTGCAGCGACTGGTAGAGGTGACCTACGAGGCGATGTGGCGCGGCATCCGGACGGTGCGGGCTGGTTCACAACTCGGGGACATCGGCGCGGCCATCCAGACCTTCGTCGAGGCCAACCACTACTCCGTCGTGCGCGAGTACTGCGGCCACGGTATCGGCCGGGGCTTCCACGAGGACCCGCAGGTCGTGCACTACGGCACGGCAGGCACTGGCATGAGCTTCGTGCCGGGCATGACCTTCACGATCGAGCCGATGGTGAATGCCGGCCGTCGCGAAGTGCGCCTGCTGCCCGACGGCTGGACCGTCGTCACGCGGGACCACACGCTGTCGGCGCAGTGGGAACACACGATCCTGGTCACGGAATCGGGCTTCGAGGTGTTGACGCTGGGCGCCGACGAGCGGCCGCCGGCTTGAACACGCCTTCCGAGCAGATCGAGGACTTCGAGGCGGCCGCCGGGCGAATTGCGCTGCCGGAGTGGCCATTCCTCGAGACGCTGCCCGACGCGCTGAATTCTGGCGACGACCGCACGGCGGCGTTCCGGCAGGCGCTCGAGGAAGGGGCGGCAAACCTGGAGCATCGCTTCCAGGACGACGAACCCGTCGAGGCACTGGTTCGGGACCGCGCCCGCATGGTGGACGTGGTGTTGCGTGCGGCCTGGGCAATGCATACCGGGCCCCGGGCAAAGGACGTGGACCTCGTGGCCGTCGGAGGCTTCGGCCGGGGCGAGCTGCATCCCTGCTCCGACATCGACGTGCTGATCCTGCTGCCGAAGTCGGGCGCCGAGGAAAGCCACGAGGGCATCGAGCGGTTCCTGACCTTCCTCTGGGACATAGGACTCGAGGTCGGCCACAGTGTCCGCACCATCGATGACTGCCAGCACGAGAGCGCTGCGGACGTGAGCGTGGCCACGACGCTGATCGAGGCGCGCCTGCTGGCCGGGCCGGAGCACCTGTTCCAGGCGATGCGACGTGCGCTCGGGCAGGACAGCATCTGGTCGTCACGGGATTTCTTCGAGGCCAAGGTCACCGAGCAGCAGGCGCGCCACCATCGCCACCACGACACGGCCTACAACCTGGAGCCGAACGTAAAGACCAGCCCGGGCGGACTGCGCGACATCCAGACCATCGGCTGGGTCGCCAAGCGCCACTTCGGCGCCGGCACCTTCGACGAACTGGTCGAGCATGGATTCCTGACTGCGGGCGAGCTGCGCAAGCTGCGCACCGCACAGGCTTTCCTGTGGAAAGTGCGCTTTGCGCTGCACTCGCTTACCGGGCGGCGCGAGGACCGGCTGCTGTTCGACCACCAGGCCCGCATCGCGCGGATGTTCGGCTACGAGGACGCGGCCTATACGCTCGCGGTCGAGCAGTTCATGCAGCGCTACTACCGCACCGTCATGGACGTGAGCCTGCTGAACGAGATGCTGCTGCAGCTGTTCCGCGAGGCCATCCTCGCCGATCCGGCGCCGGTGGTACCGCTGGACTCGCGCTTCCAGATGCGCGGCGACTACCTCGAGGTGACCTCGGACGACGTCTTCGCCCGGCAGCCGTCTGCGATCCTCGAGCTGTTCCGCCTGATGCAGGACCACCCTCGCCTGCGCGGCGTGCGCGCCGCGACCATCCGCTCGCTCGGCCGGCACCTGTGGCTGATCGACGAGGAGTTCCGCCAGCACCCGCGCAACCACCGCCTGTTCCTCGACCTGCTGCGCGCACCGGCCGGCGTCACGCACGAGCTGCGGCGCATGAACCTCTACGGCGTGCTGGGGCGCTACATACCGGCCTTCGGCCGCATCGTCGGCCGCATGCAGTACGACCTGTTCCACGCCTACACCGTGGACGCACACACGCTGTTCGTGGTCCGCAACCTGCGACGCCTGATGCTGCCGCAGTTTGAAAAGGAACTCCCCGACCTGTCGCGCCTGATGCAGTCGCTGCCCCGGCCGGAGATCGTGCTGCTGGCGGCGCTGTTCCACGACATCGCCAAGGGTCGCGGCGGCGACCACTCCGAGCTCGGCGCCGTGGATGCCGAGGCTTTCTGCCTCGAGCAGGGTCTTTCACGCTACGACGCGCGGGTGGTCGCCTGGCTGGTGCGCAACCACCTGGTGTTCTCGGTCACTGCGCAGAAAAAAGACATCTCGGACCCCAGCGTGATCCGCGACTTCGCGCAGCTGGTCGGCGACCGGAAGCACCTCGACTACCTGTACGTCCTCACCGTCGCCGACGTGCGCGGCACCAATCCGAAGCTGTGGAATTCCTGGCGCTCCTCGCTGTTCCACGATTTCTACGAACGCACCAAGCGCGCGCTGCGTCGCGGGCTCGAGGCGCCGGTGGACAAGGACGAGCTGGTGTCCGAAACGCGTGGCGCAGCCCGGGAGCTGATTGCCCGGGACGGCGGCGATCCGGAACGCGCAGAGCTCGCCTGGTCGAAGCTCGGCGACGAGTATTTCCTCAAGCACACGCCGCCGGAGATCGCCTGGCACTCGAGGCTGATCGCCAACCGTGAACCTGACGACACCTCACCGCTGGTCGCCGTGCGCGATGCGCCGGAGCGCGGCGGCAACGCGGTGCTGACATTCATGCCGCACACGCAGCAGAATTTCGCCCGCACCACCGCGTTGCTCGACCAGATGGGACTCAACATCCTCGACGCACGCATCACGCCGCTCGCAGGCGGCCTGAGTCTCGACACCTACCTGGTGCTCGAGGACACGGGTGCACCGATCACGGACCGGCAGCGCGCGAACGAGATCGAGCGCCAGCTCTGGCGCGCACTGCAGGGCCCCGACGGGGCCTGGCCCGAAGTCACCCGGCGGGCGCCCCGCCAGGTGCGCATGTTCTCCACGCCGACGCAGATCACGTTCGCCGACGATCCGGAGAGACAACGCACGATCATCGAACTGATCGCCGGCGATCGCCCGGGCCTGCTCTCCGAGGTCGGCAAGGTGCTGCTCGCCGAGCGCGTGGACATCGTCACCGCACGCATCACTACCATCGGCGAGCGTGCCGAGGACGTGTTCTACGTCGCCGACGAATGCGGCCAGCCGCTGGCCGAGGACGCCCGCCTGCGCCTCGAGGAACAACTCCACGTTGCGCTGGACCTGCCTAACGCGGCCCGGATGGGAACCACATGACCGTGCATGAAGAACTTGCAGCTACCATCGATGCCGCGTTCGAGCAGCGGGCGGACTTGTCGCCCGCCAATGCTCCCGCGGAAATCACGGCTGCCGTCGAGTCCGTGATCGACCTGCTCGACCGCGGCGAGGCGCGCGTGGCCGAGAAGATCGACGGCCAATGGTTCGTCCACCAGTGGATCAAGAAGGCCGTGCTGCTTTCGTTCAGGCTGAACGACAACCGGGTCGTCGACGCGGGCTACACCCGCTTCTACGACAAGGTCTCGCTGAAGCACGCAGGCCATGATGCAGAACGCTTCCGCTCGGAGGGCGTCCGCGTGGTGCCGCCAGCGGTCGTACGGCGCGGCGCATACGTTGCACGCAATACCGTGCTGATGCCGAGCTACGTCAACATCGGCGCCCACGTCGGCGAGGGCACGATGGTGGACACCTGGGCAACGGTCGGCTCCTGCGCGCAGATCGGTCGCAACGTCCACCTGTCGGGAGGCGTGGGCATCGGCGGCGTACTCGAGCCGCTGCAGGCCAACCCGACCATCATCGAGGACAACTGCTTCATCGGCGCCCGATCGGAAGTCGTCGAGGGCGTCATCGTCGAGGAAGGCGCGGTGCTCTCGATGGGCGTGTACGTCGGCCAGAGCACCCGGATCTACGACCGGGAAACCGACTCGGTCAGTTACGGTCGGGTCCCGGCCGGTGCCGTGGTCGTGCCCGGCTCGCTACCGGCGTCCAGCGGGAAATACTCGCTCTACTGCGCAGTGATAGTGAAGCGCGTCGACGCGAAGACCAGGGCCAAGGTCGGAATCAACGAACTGCTGCGCCTGGCGGACAACCCCTAGCCGACCGCGGGCCTGGGGACCTGGCGGGTTTGGCCGGCTTGCCGCCATCCAGCATGTAGAGCACCTGCTCCGCGACGTTCTTCGCGTGATCGCCCACTCGCTCCAGCCCCTTCAGCGCGAACATCGTGTCGATGGTCGGCTTCAGGAACTGGTGGTCCTGCATCACGTAGGACATCAGCTGCCGCAGCGCCGTGGCGTACTCACGATCGAGTTCCCTGTCCCGCGCCAGCACTTCCCGCGCAAGCCCGGCATCGCTCTCGTCGAGCGCGCGCACGGCGTTGCGCAGCATGCCCATGGAGAGATCCGCCATGTGCCGCAGGTAACGCGCGACTGCGACCACCGGGTCTCCTGTCGACGCCGCCCCGAGCTGCAGTGCGAAACGGGCAATCTTCTTCGACTCGTCGCCGACTCGCTCGAGCTCGAGACCGATACGTGCCACGGCCCGCGCCATGCGCAGGTCGTTCGCGACCGGCTGCTGCAGGGCGATGTAAGTCAGGCTGTCGCGGTCGAGCCGGTCGTCGTAGTCGTTGACCAGCGGCTCGCGCGACAGCACGAGTTCCGCCAGGTGCGCATCGCGCTCGAGCAGCGACTTCACCGCGGCACCCACCTGGTCGATGACCAGGCCGCCCATCTCCACTGCCTGCATGCGCAGCGCGATCAGTGCCTGTTCCACCGTCTTCGAGGTGTGCCCCTCGACCGGATCGCCGCCACCGGCGGGCACGCCACCCGGATTCTCGAGCACCGGCAGCGGCCTGGCGTCCGACGCCGTCTCGACCTGTTCGTCGACCTGCATGATCGTCCGTCAGCCGTAACGGCCGGTGATGTAGTCCTCGGTGGCCTTCTTCGCCGGGTTGGTGAAGATCTTGGACGTCACGCCTACCTCGACCAGTTCACCCAGGTACATGAAGGCGGTAAAGTCGGAGACGCGCGCGGCCTGCTGCATGTTGTGGGTGACGATCAGCACCGTGACCCGCTGGCGCAGCTCAGTGATCAATTCCTCGATCTTGGCCGTGGCGATCGGATCGAGCGCCGACGTGGGTTCGTCGAACAGCAGGATTTCCGGCTCGGTCGCCAGCGCCCGCGCGATGCACAGCCGCTGCATCTGGCCACCGGACAGCGCCAGCGCCGAATCGTCGAGCCGGTCCTTGACCTCGTCCCAGATCGCCGCGCCGCGCAGCGCCTTCTCGACCCGCTCGCCGAGGTCGGAACGATTGCGGACACCGCGCAGGCGCAGGCCGTAGGCCACGTTCTCGAACACGGTCTTCGGGAACGGGTTCGGCTTCTGGAAAACCATGCCGATGCGCATGCGAACCTCGATCGGGTCCGTCTCCGGACCGACCAGGTTCACGTTGTCCGGACGCAGCGTGATCGCGCCCGAGTATTTTGTGTCCGGCTGCAGGTCATGCATGCGGTTGAAACAGCGCAGGAATGTGCTCTTGCCGCAACCCGACGGCCCGATCAGCGCGGTGACCTGGTTCTCCGGTATCGAGATGTTGATGTTCTTGAGCGCCTGGTTGGTGCCGTACCAGAAATCGAGTTTCTCGGCCGACGCCTTGGGCGGGTTCGCGCGGAGCGGCTTGCGGTCTTCCATCGTGATGGAAACCGAAGGAGTCCCGGGCTGCCGGGCATCTGTGTCGCCTTGCATTGATGCGGCCTCGTTGGGGCGTGATACGGCGTGCGTGGCTGCGGTCGTTTCCATGTCGCTCACCAGTTGATTTTCTTGCGGAAGCGGTAGCGGATCACGATCGCAACCGTGTTCATCAGCAGTGTCATGCCGAGCAGCACGGCGCCCGCCGCCGCCGCGTTGGACTGGAACGCCTGGTCGGGCCGCGAGACCCAGTTGAACATCTGGATCGGCATCGCAGTGAATTCGCTCTTCAGCCATTCGAAACTGAGGAACGGGAACGTGTCGGTGACCGGCGACGGCGGCAGGAAAGCGATGAACGCCAGCGCGCCGATGGTGATGATCGGCGCAGTTTCGCCGATCGCCCGCGACAGGCCGAGGATCAGGCCGGTGAGGATGCCGCCTGTCGAATACGGCAGCACGTGGTCCTTGGTGACTTCCCAGCGCGTCGCGCCGAGCCCGTAGGCCGCCTCGCGGATGGCCTTGGGCACCGCGCGCAGCGACTCGCGCGTCGCGACGATCACGATTGGCAGGATGAGCAGCGCCAGCGTCAGCCCGGCCGTCAGGATGCTCTGGCCGAGTCCGAACTGGTAGACGAACAACCCGAGCGCCAGCAGTCCGTAGACAATCGAGGGCACGCCGGCCAGGTTGGTGACGTTGATCTCGATGATGCCGGTGAACCAGTTCTTCGGCGCGTATTCCTCGAGGTAGATCGCCGCGGCGACGCCGACCGGCAGCGAGACCAGCGCCGTCACGACCATGATCAGCGCGGTGCCCACTGCGGGCGAGAGGATGCCGGCATTCTCGGCCTTGCGGGACGGGAAGTTCGCGAAGAACTTCCAGCCGAAGCGCTGCGCGCCATCGTTCACCAGGTCCAGGAACAGGTACGCAAGGATGCCGAGGCAACCGATCATGATCAGCAGCCCGAAGATCACGAACAGCTTGTCGACCTGCTTGCGCCAGCCAAGCCCGCGGCGCATCTCGTCGAGCGTCAACTGTGCAGTGGTGGCCATCAGTATGCCTCGCGGAACCTGCGGGTGAGGAAGAAGCCCAGCACGTTGAACACCAGCGTCATCAGCATCAGCACCAGCCCCGCGGCGAAGATGCTCTGGTAGCCGATGCCGCCGTGCGGCAGGTCACCGAGGCTGACCTGCACGATGTAGGCGGTAATGGTCTGCGAGGGCTCGGTCGGGTTGAACGAGAGGTTGGGCTGCATGCCCGCGGCGATCGCCACTACCATGGTCTCGCCGATCGCGCGCGAGATTCCAAGGATGTAGGCCGCCGCGATGCCCGAGAACGCGCCCGGCACCACCACGCCCAGCGCGGTCTGGTACTTCGTGGCACCCATCGCGTAGGAACCCTCGCGCATGTAGCGCGGCACAGCCCTCATCGCGTCCTCGCTGAGCGAGGCCACGTACGGCACGATCATCACGCCGATCACCAGTCCCGGACTCAGCATGTTGAAACCCGACAGCTCGGGCATCAGTTTCTGCAGCAACGGCGTCACGATCAGCAGCGCGAAATAGCCGTAAACAACGGTGGGCACCGCACCGAGCAGCTCGAGGATGGGCTTTACGGTCTCGCGCAGCCTGTGCGGCGCGAACTCGGACAGGTAGATGGCGATGATGGTGCCGAGCGGGATCGCGACCGCGAGCGCGACGCCCGTGACCGTCAGCGTCCCCGCCACCAGCGGCATGATGCCGTAGTGCGCGTCGGCGAACAGCGGGGTCCACTGGGTGTCGGTCAGGAACTCGCGGATCGTCACGTGCTCGAAGAACGCGGCCGATTCCTTCAGCAGGATGAACACGATGGCGACGGTCGTGAACACCGCCACCATGCCCGCGAGCATCAGCACGAACTCGACGATCCGGTCCCGGATCTTGCGGTAGGAAAGCGACGCGAACGCGTCCCGCGAGTCCAGCGATTGTGAACGGCCCATCATCGAACCACCCTTCCCGCTCTTGTTCATGCCCCGGCGGGCGAAAGTCTAACGGCATCAGGCGATGCGCGCGACCTCGACTATTGAAAATGCGGGGAGGGCCGTTGCCGGCGCCTCCCCGCTGCTTCTGATCGCACCGCCAGGCAGGCGGTTACTGTTTGCGTTCCATCGTCAGCAGCTGGTCGATCGTGAGGCCTACCTTGGGCACCCCGCCGAACACCGTACCGGTCTTGCGCTCATCGAAGTGCTGCAGGACGGTCTTGTACGCTGACGCCGGCAGCGGCACGTATCCGACTTCCGCCACGTACTCCGAGCCCTTGGTGAGGCAGAACTTGATGAACTCCTGCACCTCGGGACGCGACGCGGCCGAGACCTTCACGTACATGAACAGCGGGCGCGAAAGCGGCTGGTAGGTGCCGTTGACGACGTTCTCGGCGCTGGGCGCCACCGGACCCTTGCCGCCGTCGATCAGCACGGCGCGCAGCTTGTCCTTGTGCGCGGCGTAGTACGCGAAGCCGAAATATCCGAGACCGCCCTTGCTGTTCTCGACGCCCTGCACCAGCGTGTTGTCATCCTCGCTCGCCGTGTAGTCGGCGCGGCTCGACTTCGACTTGCCGTTCACCGCCTCGGTGAAATAGTCGAAGGTGCCGGAGTCGGTGCCCGGCCCGAACAGCGACAGCTTCTCGGACGGGAACCCGGAGCGCACCTGGTTCCAGTTGTTGACCCGACCCTGCGCACCGGGCTCCCAGATCTTCTTCAGTTCCGCAACCGTCATCGACTTGACCCAGGTGTTGGCCGGGTTGATCACGACGGTGAGCGCGTCGAACGCAATCGGCAGTTCCATGTAGGTGATGCCGGCCTTGCGGCAGGCTTCCATTTCCTCGGCCAGGATCGGCCGTGAGGCGTTCGCGACGTCGGTCTCGCCGCGGCAGAACTTCTTGAAGCCGCCGCCGGATCCGGCGATGCCGACCGTCACGTGGACCTTGCCGCGCTTCGAGATCTGGAATTCCTCGGCCAGCGCCTCGGAGATCGGGAACACAGTGCTGGAGCCGTCGATCTTGATCGAGGCGGTCTGGGCCATGGCCAGTTCGGGGACACCGACCGCAATGACGCCGGCAAACAGCGCCGGGACCGCAAATTTCTGCCACAACTTCATGGAGTTAACCCTCTGCAACGTTGGGGTGCTGTAATGACCATACCAACCAATGCCGACAGTGTGCGGGGAGCTTGTGACAGGAGTATTACAGCCTGGCCAGCTCGATTCCTGCTTGTGCCATCGCGACCGCTCCGATATACACCGCGTGCCGCACATGGTGCGCGGAAAACAACGCGCAAATTGCTCCAACGACGTTACAGATCCATGTCACCCACGCTCGAAATAACCGCGGACCTCCTGCGCCGCCCGTCCGTCAGCCCGGAAGACCACGGCTGCCTCGATGTCATCGCAGCTCGCCTGGTGCCGCTCGGGTTCCACATCGAGCGGCTGAAGTTCGGGCCGGTGGAAAACCTCTGGGCGAGGCTTGGCACCGGCAACCCGGTACTCTGTTTCGCCGGCCACACCGATGTCGTGCCCACCGGACCACGCGAGGAGTGGCACACCGACCCCTTCGAGCCCGTGGTGCGGGACGGCGTCCTCTACGGACGCGGCGCCGCCGACATGAAAAGCAGTCTCGCGGCGATGGTCACTGCGACCGAGCGGTTCGTGGCCGGCCAACCGCGGCATGCCGGCAGCCTGGCCTTCCTGCTGACCAGTGACGAGGAAGGCGCGGCAATCGACGGCACTCGCCGCGTCATGGACCTGCTCGAGGCCAGGGGCGAGAAAATCGACTATTGCGTCGTTGGCGAGCCCACCAGCCACGAGCAGCTTGGCGACACGATCAAGATCGGCCGCCGTGGGTCGCTGTCGGGTCGACTGACCGTGCACGGCGTGCAGGGCCACATCGCCTATCCCCACCTTGCCGACAACCCGGTGCACGGCTTTGCGCCCGCCCTTGCGGAACTGGTGGCCAGGCGCTGGGACGAGGGCAACGAGTATTTCCAGCCGACATCGTTCCAGGTCTCGAATCTCTCGGCCGGCACCGGCGCGCCGAACGTCATTCCCGGCGAGATGAAGGTCCGCTTCAACCTGCGGTTCTCGACCGAGCAGACCGTCGAATCGCTGCAGCTTGCCGTGCACGAAATCCTCGATCGCCACCGCGTGAACTACACCCTCGAGTGGTTCGTCTCGGGCCTGCCGTTCTTCACGCAACCGGGACTGCTGACCGAAGCCGTCTCTGCGGCGGTCCGCGACGTCACGGGAATCGATCCCGTGTTCTCCACCACCGGCGGCACCTCCGATGGGCGTTTCATTGCGCCGACGGGCACCCAGGTGGTGGAGATCGGCGTCGCCAACGCCACGATCCACAAGGTCAATGAATGCGTGCGCGTCGCGGACCTCGACGCGCTGTCGCTGATCTACGAACGGGTGATGGAGCGGGTACTCGGGAAGGCCGGCTGACAGTCACCTGCCATCAGCGAGCCACGAGCGGCGATCACTTCTGCGCCGCGGGCACGAACCAGTTGACCAGCACGCCCCACAGTCCCACGCCCACCAGGCACATCAGCACCCAGGTCGGCATGTTCAGGCCGAGGAACATCCAGTCGATCTTCGCGCACTCCCCGGAGCCCGACAGCACCTTGCCGAGCACCTCGTGCATCGGCAGCACGTCCATCATGTAGTCGAGGCTCGCGCCACACTCCGCGACCGAACCGGGTGGCTGGGCGATGATCCATATGTGGCGTGCCGCGACCAGGATGCCGCCGAGCGCCGCCACGTCTATCAGCACCCCGTAGACCCGCGCCCAGCGATCGCCCGGGTCGTGGATGACTGCCGCGAGGAACAGCAGCCCGGCCGTGATCACCGAAATGCGCTGCAGGACGCACAGCGGGCAGGGGTCGAGGCGCAGCACGTACTGCACGAAAAGCGCATAGGACATGAGCCCGACGCAGGCCAGGAACCCGAGCAGGTTACCGGTGCGGCGCGTCAACCAGGCCGGCAGCATTGCAGTCGCACCGGGCATCAATCGGCACCGCCGGCACGGGCGTCGCGCGCAGTTCCCAGCTCGGTCTCGACGTCTTCGATCGACAGGTGCCGTATGTCCTTGGCGAGCACCATGTAGATCACGTACTCGCAGATGTTCTTGGCATGGTCGCCGATGCGCTCCAGCGCCCGCGCCACGAACAGCACGTCCAGCGCGCGGCGGATCGAGCGGGGATCTTCCATCATGAACGTGATGCACTGGCGCTGGACGGCCTCGTATTCCTCGTCCACGTTGCGGTCCCTGCGGGCCACGGCGAGCGCGGCCTCGGTGTCCATGCGCGCGACCGCATCGAGCGCGCTGTGCAGCATGTCGGCCACCAGGTCGCCGATGTGCTTGATCTCGCGATAACGGTCGGTCGGCCGCTCCAGCGCTGCCATGCGGGAAGCGATTCGGCCGAGCTTCTCAGCCTCGTCACCGACGCGCTCGAGATCCGTGATGGTCTTGATGACCGCGACGATCAGTCGCAGGTCCGATGCGGTCGGGCTGCGTGTCGCAAGGATCCGGCTGCAGTCCTCGTCGATCGCCACCTCCATGGCGTTGACCCTGTGGTCGAGGCGAACCACTTCCTCGCCAAGCCTGCTGTCGCCCGTGTAGAGCGCCTTGACGCCGTCGAGCAGTTGCTGCTCGACCAGGCCGCCCATCTGCAGGACCGAGGAGCGCACGCCCTCGAGGTCCGCATTGAAGCGGCTCATGATGTGATGAGAGAGATCGGACGTTTCCATGCAGGCCTCCGGGGAATGCGACCGTATACATCAGCCCGATCTGACGGGCAAGCGGCCTGCCCGCGCTGCCGGCGCCTTACAGCAACAGCGGCCCCGGTGCGCAATCGCACACCGGGGCCGCGGTTGCATGGCAGCCTGCTCAGAACTTGTAGTTCACGTCCAGCTGAAAGCGACTGTAATCCATCCCCTTGCCGACCGCATACGGTCCGGCATAAGGCCCGCTCGGGACGTCGCCGCTTACTGCATACACATCCTTGTTGGTGGTGTTCAGGAAGTAGGTCGCGTTGACGGTTACGTTCTTGACCGGCGCATAGCCAGCCTTCAGCACCCAGCCGTCCACGTCGGTCACACCGCCACCAAAGTCGGAGTCGATGAACTGTGCGAACATCGCATCCTTGTCCATCGATTCGTAGAACAATCCGGCTTCCCAGGTCTTGGCGCCAGAGGCCTTGCCCAGCGTGGCGCCGACAGCCCAGGCGGTGTCGTACTCGACGCCGGACGCCATGTTCTGCGACCAGTCGACCCAGAAGCTCAACGGCAGGTTGGCCACCGTCATGCCCATCTGTCCCGACAGCTCGAGGATCTCGTAGTCGTACATCAGCACGTTCGACGCCGTGCTGGAACCGTTCAGGTTGCGCTTGTAGGTGGTGTTGCCGAATGCATTGCCGTTGTAGAACGGCGCGTTGCCCTTGCCATTGGTCAGGTTGTAGTACTGCGCGGCAACCTTGGTCTCGCCGCCGAACAGCGGGAACACCAGGCCAAGCTGTGTACCGAAGATGGTCGGGTCCACGTTGACGTTGCTCGGGTTGCTGTTGGAGTTCTCCTGCACCAGCCAGGCATAGCCACTGCCGAAGAACATGCCGCGGTTGAACGTGACGGCGACGGCTTCAGGATTCACGTCGCCGTCCCAGAACATGCTCTGGCCCGGACGCCAGAAAGGCAGGGGCTGCTTGCCCAGCAGCAGGTTCGCACCGTCCATGAATTTCCAGTCCGCGTATGCCTGGCTGATGAAGACGCCCTTCTCGGACGACTCCTGCGTGAAGGTCTGGTTGGTCGAGCGCGGATCGCCGTCGCCGGAGGCGATCTGGAACACGACCTTCGAGTTGTCGGTCACCTTGGCCTCCGCGCCCAGCCGGAAGCGGAACCGGGTACGCAGCTGGTTGGCTGCATCGTCGACAGACAGCGTGGACGGCGTGGTGGTCGTGGGTGCGCTGCCCGTTACGCGCTCCTTCTCGATGTATTCCTCGCGCACGCGGAAGTCACCCTTGAACTTGATGCGGCTGGCCCAGTCGGCACCCTTGACCTTGCTGAGTTCGCCGGACGCCTCGGCCGACTCCTGGCGAAGAACCTTGGTCTGCGACTTCAGGTAGTCGATCTCGGAGTCGCGCTGCTCGCTGACTGCCTTGAGCTGGTTGTTCTCGGCCTGAAGTGCGCTGTTCGCCGCCTCCAGCTTGTTCAGGCGGTCGGCGAGCGCCTGCATCTGCGCCTGCATGGCCTGTATTTCCGACTTGCTGACTGTGCCGCCGGTGGCGGCCGAAGCATCGACCGAAGCCATGGCGAGTGTCGCGGCAACGGCCGCGGCGAGCAGGGTATTTCTCACGGTGATCCCCTCACGGTAGTGGTAACTGAACGACATAACTACGACCCGCAACGCAACTGACACACACGAGCGGATTCGATGGGCGCCTTTATAAGCGCGCTCTGTTACAGGGACGTGTCAGTGCTTGTGGCGGGAATGCGACGAACCGCCGTGATCCGCCTAATGCCCGGGGAACTGGAACCCCGGCGGTCGCTCAGTGCGTGGCCCGGCTGATCCGTGCCGCAGGGAAATGGCAGGTGAAGTTGCTGCCCTTGCCGTCGATGCTCTCGACTTCGAGCCAGCCGTCATGCCGTTGCAGCGCATGCTTGACGATCGACAGGCCGAGCCCCGAACCGCCGAGCTTGCGCGACCGGCCAGCGTCCACGCGGTAGAACCGCTCGGTCAGGCGCGGCAGGTGCTCGGCGGGAATGCCGATCCCGGTGTCCTTCACGCTCAGGTGGCCGCCGCGTGCATCCGCCCACCACCGCACGACGATACTGCCCGACTGCGGCGTGTACTTGACTGCGTTCCAGACCAGGTTCGAGGCGATCGAGTGCAGTTCGGTTTCAGAGCCGAGCAGGAATGCGTCTGCCTGGGCGTCGAGTTCTACCGGCGGCGCCGGCTCCGGCTGGGCCAGCACCTCCTTGCGCAGCGCGGCCAGCAGGCCGGCCACGTCCACCGGGCTCTTCTCGGCAGGACCGCCCCTGGCCTCCAGCCGCGACAGTTCCAGCAGGTCCTCGACGATGCCGCGCATCCGGTCCGACTGGCGGCGCATTTCATCGACCGGTTCGCGCCAGACCGGGTCGAGTGTCGTGTCGTCTCCCATCGCGTCGAGATAGCCACCGATCACGGTGAGCGGCGAGCGCAGTTCGTGGGAAGCATTGGCGACGAAGTCCTTGCGCATTGCATCGACGCGCGCCTCGCTGGTCACGTCGCGTACCAGCAGCAGTTGCTGCTCTCCCAACGGGTTTCGCACCAGGTGGAACTCGAGCCAGCGTTCGTCCTGCCCCGGCATCTGCACCCGCGGCGGCGGATGGCCATCCGGGTCCTCGAGGTACGCGATGACCACCGGGTGCCGCACGATGTTGTCGACGCGCATGCCGCGATCGCCCTTGTGGTTCAACCCCAGCCAGCGACCGGCCGCGGCGTTCACCCAGCTGATCTCGCGCGCGCGGGTTAACAGCACTACACCCTCAGGAATTGCGGACGCCATGCGACGGAATTCACGCAGCAGGGCCGTGACGCGCTGCTCGTGGAACAGCTTGCGCCGATGCAGGCGACTGGTGGTCGCGACCACTTCGCCCCACAGGCCGGTGATGTCGGGCGGCGACTCGGCGTCCTTGTGGCGCAGCCAGCGCTCGAACCTGAGCAGGTTGCGGACCTCGAACGCAAGCAGCGCCGCAAGCGCGAGCGTCAGGAAGACTGCCACGTGGCCAGCCAGCAGGCCGATGCCGGTTGCGACCAGCAGTGCGGCGATTATCCCGACGACGTGTCGAATGGCGGGTCGTGACATCATGCGGCCCGCCAGGCGCTACTCCGGTCGCGCCGAGAATCGATAGCCTGAACCGCGCACGGTCTGGACCAGCGCATCGAGGCCCGAGGGCTCGAGCGCCTTGCGCAGCCGGCGCACGTGCACGTCGACGGTGCGCTCCTCGATATACACCGCTCCGCCCCAGATCCGATCCAGCAGCTGGCCGCGCGTGTATACGCGCTCGGGATGCTCCATGAAGAACTTGAGCAGCCTGTACTCCGTGGGACCGAGCGACACCGGCTCGCCGGCTGCGGTCACGCGATGACCGAGCGTGTCCATCGCAAGGCCGCCCGACTCGATCGTGCCCGCCTCGTCGACCGGCAGCGTGCGGCGCAGCACGGCGTTTATGCGCGCCACGAGTTCACGGGTGCTGAACGGCTTGGTCAGGTAATCGTCGGCGCCCACCTCGAGCCCCGAGACCTTGTCCTGCTCGGCCGCGCGCGCGGTCAGCATGATCACTGGAAGGTCCTCGGTCTCCTTGTCCCTGCGGATGGCGCGAGTCAGGTCGAGGCCGCTCTGGTCGGGCAGCATCCAGTCGACCAGCAACAGGTCGGGTCGGCGATCAGCGATCTTGCTGCGGGCCGTTGATGCGTCCTCCGCCTCGAGCACCTCGAAACCGGCGCGCCGCAGGCCAAAGGCGATCATGTCGCGGATGGGCTTCTCGTCCTCGACCACCAGGATCTGCCTGCCCGTCATCTTGCCTCGATCGCCGTTGGGATCCCGCCCGGATTAGGCCCACCGATTATGACACTACGGTTACGGTCCCCGGCGATGGCCGCGCCACGTCGTCGCGGACATAAATCGGTAATGCGAGCGCAGCATCCACGCCGCGTCCCGCCGCGAACTCGACAGCACCGAGCCGCGCGACCGCGTCTGCCCTGGGGTACAGGTCATCGTGGACGCGAATTCCGGCAGCTTCGAGCCTTGCGCGCAGTGCCGGGTGCCGGCCGATACCGTTGCCCGCCGCATGGTGCAGGCCGCTGGTTCCATCCGCCACACGTTCGGGTGGCGACACATGTTCCGCGCCCAGCGGTTCGATACAGGGGTCCCCGACCCGCCCGATTCCGGCCTCGCCGCGCCGTTCGAACACGGCCCAGTAGAGTTCGCCCATGCGGGCGTCGTTGCATACCAGGATGCGTTCGCCCTCGCCCGCCCCGACCTGCTCGGCCACGGCTGCAAGGCTGGAGACCGGCGCCACGCGCAGACTCGCCCCGAACGCGAGGCCCTGCGTGACGCCCGCCGCGATGCGCAGGCCCGTGAACCCCCCGGGACCCCGACCGAACGCGAGCCCGTCGAGACTCGCAAGCGCGACGCCCGCCTCCGTGAGCAGCGAATCGATCATCGGCACGATCAACTCCGCATGGCTGCGCTCCGTGATCTCGAAGCGCATGCGGATTTCTTCGCCGAGCATCAGCGCGGCGGAGCAGGCTTCGGTGGAGGTGTCGAGAGCGAGGATGCGCATGTCGAGGTGACGGGAATGTGGGATGGGGATAGTGTACCGGCGCCAGGTACCGACTATCGCCTGTCGTCAGTCCCCTGATCCCACGGCGAGAAGCCCGCAGCCCGTCCCTCCTGGACAGACTGCGGGCTCGGGACCCTCCGTGGCAGCAGTCGCTAGGATCCGATGCGACCGCCATCCATCTTGCGGATAACCACCGTCGCCGGGCGCGGGCGGCGCGGGATGCTCGCGCTGCCGAACGGCCAGCTGCTGACCGCGGACGGGTTGGCCGTGCTGGGTGCGCCAGACTGCGTGTTCCAGTACGACGTCGACTCACCCGGGTGCTGGATGTTGATGAACATGGTGCGCAGGTCGGGCGTCATCGTGATCCCCGTGATCTCGCAGCCGCGAGGACCGGTGAGGAAGCGCTTAACCTCGCCGGTGTCAGGGTTCGCGGCGAGCATCTGGTTGTTGCCGATCCGGTCGTAGCCACGGCTCGCGAGATTCTGCGACGAGTTCGAGATGTCCGTTTCGATCCAGAGGATGCCGCTGTCATCCACCCAGAGGCCGTCGGGCGAGCCGAACAACGGCTGGTCCGCGGGCACCAGCGGGTCGTACGCCGGATCGCCGGCGAGCAGGAAGATGTCCCACTCGAAGGCGAAGTCGTCGTTGCTGGCCTCGCGGAATCGGACGATGTGGCCGTACGGGTTGCTCGCGCGATTGCTGTTGACGGGCGCGTTGTTGCCCGACCCGTTGGTGAGGGTCACGAACACGTCGCCCGACTTGTGGTTCACCGCTACCCACTCCGGCCGATGCAGGCGCGTGGCGCCCAGCGCATCGGCTGCCATGCGCGTACGAATCAGCACGTCGGCCTGGTCAGACCACCCGTTGGCCGTCGTGAGGGGCCCGGTGCCGTGCACGAGCGGCAGCCACTCGCCGCGGCCGTCCGCGTGGAACTTCGCCACGTAAAGCGTGCCGTGATCGAGTGGGCTCAGGCCTCTGGCACGGGCCTGGCGCCAGGGACGGTCGCCGACAAACCTGTAGAGGTAATCACCGTTCTCGTCATCGCCGCTGTAGACGACGATGCGGCCCTTGTTCTCGGTGCAGGTCGCGCCCTCGTGCTTGATGCGGCCCAGCGCGGTGCGCTTGACAGGCATCGACTTCGGGTCGAAGGGATCGATCTCGACCACCCAGCCGAAATGGTTGAGCTCGTTGCCGTTCTTCGCGAGGTCGAAGCGCTCCGATGCCTTGTGCCAGTTGTAACCGAAGCCACCCCGCGACACGCCATAGCGCGATTCGAGCGCAGTCGGCGTCCAGGAGGCTTCGTCGGTGCCAAAGTAGCCGTTCCAGTTCTCCTCGCAGGCGAGGTAGGTTCCCCAGGGCGTATGGCCGTTCGCGCAGTTGTTGAGCGTGCCGATCGGCGAAGCGGTGACCGTTGATTGAAGCATCGGGTGGCTCGCGTTCACGGGTCCCGAGAAGGACATCGGCGTCGTGCCGGTGATGCGGCGGTTGTACGGGTCGCTCGATACGACGTCCCACTTGCCGGTGCTGCCCCTTGCGATCGCAATGACGCTGACGCCATGGGCGGCAAGAGCCTTCGCCACCTTCTCACGGCCTGCAGCGTCGTCCGTGATCGTCGCGCCCTGCAGCGCGCTGTAGATCTGGTTCGCGTCGGTGTACTCGTGATTCACGACCAGCAGACCGCGGGAGTTGCCGAACTTCGGCAACGGGAAGTAGTGCATGCCGTCGTGGTTGAAACCGACCTGCACGGCCTGGTCGGCAGCCGAATTGGAAGCGTCCTCGGCAAACGCCGGCGCGCCGGCGAGCAGCGGCGTGCCCCAGGGCGCAAGCACGTCCCAGGTATAGCCATCCGGGACGTGGATCGTATCGTCGGTGCTCGGATCTATCGCCTCGAATCCGAGGCGCGGCGGCGGCACCTTGTCGGCGCCGTTCCAGGCCGAAGAGGCCTGGCCAACGGTGGCGCCGAAGAAGCCCGTCGCGGCCAGGGCGACCGAACCGCCGAGGAAGCTGCGACGCTCGATGCGGGCCTCGATCATGTCCCAGAGCTGCGGATTGCCCGAATTGTTCGAGCCGAAGTCGTCGGTGTCGTTCATTGTTCTCCTCCTTGTGGAGCGCGTGCCGGATCGGGAACGCGATTGCAAATGACGAATATGAAAGGGAAATGAATTCCTGATGACATTTGCGCGAATCAACGCTTCGCTGCATTCACCTGGAACACGCTCACCGTCCGGCTCGCCTCGTTGCCGACCAGCACCAGCGGCTTGCCGTTCGGGCTGTCCTCCTCGGAAACGAATTCGACGCCCTCGGGACCGAGGTCGCCCTTCACTTCGGTGAGGCTGCGCGTATTGGCGTACGCGGCAAACGCCGGCGCGTACGGGTCCGTCACGTCGTATGCCATCACGCCACCGATGCGCTCGAGACCGATGAAGGCAAAGGTGCGCCCGGCCACCTTGCCGACCGCCACGCCTTCGGGCTCCGGCCCCTTGTTGTCGCTGCGGCTGTCACGGCTGACGTCGGTGTTGCTGGCGTTGAAGATCGCCGCGTAGCCGTTCACTGGATCGGCGAAGAACTGCTCGAGCTGGTCGCCACTGTCCCAGACCAGTTCGCCGCGTGTCGTCCAGATCGAGAACGACCTTGCGCCGAACACCTGGATCTGGTCGAAGTCGCCGTCGCCGTCGAGGTCACCCGAAGCCGTCGTGACGTTCAGGCGGCCGAGCGCGGCGCTGCCCTTCAGGCTGGCTGCATTCGGAAAGACGGTCGGGTCCAGCACGTAGCCGGAACTGCCGAGCCGCACTTCCTCGTTGAAGCCGGGGAAATCGTCGCTCGAACGCGAATCGCCCTCGTTGGCGGTGACCAGGAACAGATCGCCCCCTGCGCGGAAGCTCGCGATCCCGTCGGGCTGGTACATGCCGAACACCGGCCAGTTGCCGATCAGGTTTGCGCCGTCGCGGTCGCTCGGGTCGAGGCCATTGCCTGGAATCGAGTGGTCCTTGAGACCAAGCGACACGATGTCGGTGATGGTCGCAGTCGGCACGTCGAGCACCGCCACGGCATTCGCTTCCTGCAGCGCGACCCATGCGGTGCGGCCCCTGAGCGTGATGTACTCCGGCTCAAGGTCCTGTGCCGCCGTCGCGCCCGGCCCGAACACGCGCACGCCCTGGGCAACCAGTGCATCCTTGCTGAATGCGCGGAAGTCCGCCGTGCGAACCGTCGCACGCGCCACGCCCCGGCTCAGGTCGATGATGCTGACCGAGCCCTCGGGGTTCACGGCGCCCGGCAGGTACGATTCGGGCTCACCTTCGTTCGCCACCAGCACACGCGCACCGTCGTCGTCGAAGGTAAGCATGTCGGGTAGCGAGCCCACGGTGACGGCACCGCGCACGGCGAGAGTCCGCGCATCGAGAAACACGACTTTGCCCGGGTCGGTCTTCGGGCTGGCCTGGACCGCGACCGCCACCAGGCCATCGTGCACGTCCACGCTGTTCAGGCCAGCCCCGTAGGCGTTCAGCGAGATCTTCTCGACCAGGACTGGCGCAGCCGGATCCGTCATGTCGATGACCGCAACATCGTTGTCCTGCGAGTTGATCGCGAACGCGCGCCGGGTGCTGCGGTCGTACGCCACGATCTCTGCACCCGTGCTGCCGGCGGAAGCATCGGTGCCGATGCTCGAGAGGTGCTGCAGCGTGATTGCGAACGGTGGAGCACCTCGGCCAGCGGGCGCGGCGTGTGCAGAACCAAAAGCGAGGACCGCCGCGACTGCGGCAGTTAGGGTCTTGTTCATTGGTCTCGGCCTCTGTTGTTAAAAGGATGGGTCGATCGACCTAACATGCCGAACGTCTGTTGCAGGCGGGTTACGAACGTGTGACGGTCGCCGGCGCGCTGGTGTCCTCGGACGAAAGCGTGTCCACCGCTGGCGCGTCCGGGTGCACCGGTGCTAGTGCGCCCAGGAACTGCCGGGTCGACGCAGCCCACGAATGCGTGAGCGCGTGCGCCCGGCACGCCGCCGGATCGAGGTGCAGCGCCGCGAGCGCCGCCTCGCGCAGGTCCTCGCGCACGACGCCAGTGACGCCGTCTCGGATCACGTCGACAGGCCCGGAGACCGGATAGGCGGCCACGGGCAAGCCGCAGGACATGGCCTCGAGCAGCACCAGGCCGAACGTGTCGGTACGGCTGGGGAAAACGAACACGTCGCTCGCGGAGATGTATGCCGCCAGGTCCTCGCCGTGCCGGTAGCCGGCGAACACGGCCTTCGGGTATCGGCGCTTGAGGTCCTCGCACTTCGGGCCGTCGCCCACCACCAGCTTGGTGCCCGGCAGGTCGAGCGCGAGGAAGTCGTCGATGCCCTTCTCCACCGCCACCCGACCGAAATAGAGCCAGATCGGCCGTGGCAGGTCGAGGAAGTCTTTGCCACGCGGGCGGAACAGCTCGGTGTCCACGCCACGGCCCCACAGGTGCAGGTTGCCGAGGCCGCGCGCCTCGAGCTGGCGCCGCATCGACGGTGTCGTTACCAGCGTGCGCGTGGCGCGGCCGTGGAACCATCGCATCGCGGCATAACCGACCGACAGCGGGATCGGGACGCGCGCGCGCAGGTACTCCGGGAACCGCGTGTGATACGCGGTGGTGAACGGCCGCCCACGCCGCACGCACCAGTTGCGCGCCGCGAGCCCGAGCGGGCCCTCGGTCGCCACGTGCACCGCGTCGGGATCGAGCGCCTCGAGCCTGCGGCGCACGGCGCGGCCCGCAAACAGCGCCAGCCTGATTTCCGGGTAGGTCGGGCACGGAATCGTGCGGAAGTCCGCCGGCGAGACCACAGTCACCTCGTGCCCCGCCGAAGCGACCTCGCGGATGGTATGACCGAGCGTCCGGACCACGCCGTTGACCTGCGGCAACCAGGCGTCTGTAACGAGCGCGAGCTTCAAGCGGCCGGCTCCAGGGCCACGGCGCCCTCCATCAGCGGCAGCGCCTGCGACCCCACCAGCACCTCGACTGTTTCCGTCCAGCGCAGCAGGCTCAGGCGACCGTGGTAGTCCTCCGCCAGGGTCGTGCGGCTCTCGACCCAGTCGCCGTCATTGCAGTAGGTGATGCCCTCAATCTCGCTGATCTCAGCGCGGTGGATGTGCCCGCATATGACGCGCGTCCCGTGTTTGGCCTTGCCGAGGATCGTGCGGATGACGTCGTTGTGGGCCTGCGGCCAGTAGAAGCTGCGGGCCAGGCTCCACAGGTCGATGATGTCGCCGACGAGGTAGATCTGCTGGCACTCGACCCGGCGCAGGAAGTCGAGCAGGAACTCAGCCCGGCAGCCCTTGAAGCCGAGGTGGACGTCGGAGATGAAGACGCTGCGGAACCGGAGCGTCGGTCGCGGCGCCGTCAATCCTTCCATTCCGGTACCCCCGGTAGCCCTCGATGGGTCGAAAGGGTGTACGCGAAAAATGAAACTGTCGTGAAGAGTTCACGACAAGTCCATGACAGATCGATCTTTTTTCGCTGGGAACGATGCGGGGTGCCCGCGGGTCATTTCGGATGAGCCCAGCGGGGCGCGGGGACACCCGACTGCCGCGAGCGCCCTGGCAGCGGCCCTCCGCGCAGGGTTCCCCGGGCGCGGACGTGACCGTCGTCACGATCGCCGCAGTGTCACAAAGTCTTCATGCGGTTGCCACGCAAGCGTAGCCCCACCACCCCACACTGCCACTCCGATGCTGAGGCCAAGCACGTCACATCGGGGATAGCCGCATGGACGACGTCCGATCGACAAGGCTCTGGAAGCGCTTCGATCTGCTGGAACAGTCCTTCTGCCTGCGCGCCAATCGTGGCTGCCTGTACCCGGCGGTTCGGGGGTTCTTCACGGCCGTCAGCCGACTCGGCGATGGTGCGTTCTGGTACCTGCTGATGCTGGCGTTCGCGGTGAGCGGCGAGCCCGGTGCCGCGGTGGCCGCGCAGATGGCGGTCACCGGGCTCGCGGGCCTGGCTATCTACCGACAGCTCAAGCACCGCCTGGTGCGCGAGCGTCCGTACATGTCGCACGCCGCCATACAGCTCGGCGCAGCCCCGCTCGATCGGTACAGCTTCCCATCGGGGCACACTCTGCACGCGGTGGCCTTCACGTTGATCGCCACGGCCCACGTGCCACAGCTCTGGTTCATCCTCGGGCCGTTCGCGCTGCTGGTGGCGGCATCACGCGTCGTGCTCGGACTTCACTACCCGACCGACGTCCTCGCCGGGGCGCTCATCGGCGCCGTACTCGCCGGCGCCTGCCTGTCGTTTCAGCAGGACTGGCCCACGCTGCCTTTGCTGCCATTCGCGAGCCACTAATCACAAATCACTGCCGAGAGTCTTTCCGTCAGGAACTGCTGCACTTCCTCGAGTTCACGGGTGCGCTTCATCGGCGGCAGGCTGGTGATGAACGCGCGTCCGTAGCCCTTGGTCACCAGGCGGGTGTCGCAGATCATCACCACGCCGAAGTCTGCTTCGTCGCGGATCAGCCGGCCTGCACCCTGCTTGAGTGCGATCACGGCCTGCGGGACCTGCTCCTCGAAGAATGGATTGCCGCCGCGAGCGCGGATTTCCTCGAGCCTCGCCTTGAGCAGCGGATCGTCGGGCGCCGCGAATGGCAGCTTGTCGATCACGACCACCGAGAGCGCCGTGCCCCTGACGTCCACGCCCTCCCAGAAACTGCCGGTGCCGAGCAGCACGGCATTGCCCGCCTCGCGGAACAGGCGCAGCAACTGGTCGCGCGACCCGTCACCCTGCACGAACACCGGTACCGGCGGCTTGTCGCCCCAGGCGCGGCGCAATTCCTCCGCGCCCTCGCGCAGGGCGCGGTGGCTGGTGAAGAGCAGGAACGCGCGACCGCCGCTCGCCTCGAGCACCGGCAGCGCCGCCGCGATCACGCTGCGCGTGTGGCCGGGCGAACCGGCATCGTCGAGGCCTTTCGGCAGGTACAGCAGCGCATGCGCGGCGAAGTCGAACGGGCTCTCGAAGCGCACGCACTGCGCGTGTGAGAGGCCCGAGCGACGCTTGAAGTGCGAGAAATCATCGCCCACCGCCAGCGTCGCCGAGGTCAGGATCCAGGCACCCGCCTGCGCCTGCATCAGCGCGGACAGCTGCGATGCCACGTCCACCGGCGCGTAGTGGCAACTCACGCTGCGCGCATTCGTCTCGGCCCAGCGCACCCCACCCTCCGCCTCCTCCCGCGTGAACGACTCGAGTCGCTCCGCGCACTCCTCCAGCCGCTCGCGCAGCCGCGCGATCGCGCCCTGGCCATCGGACGCGAGCGGCGCCAGTGCCAGCCCAAGCTCCGCCGAACGGTTCGCGAGCCCCGCGAGCGCCTCGATCATGCGTTCCGGCCACTGGGAGTGCTCGAGGCGCGCGTCCATCCCGCCGGCAGCGGACACCAGGGCGCCGACCTGCGCGTCAAACCCGGTCAGCGCCGCGTCCACGCCGGTTCCCATCTGTTGCGCGAGCAGCAGCTCACCGGCCACGTCCTTCGCGATCGCGGCGAGCTGTCGCGTGCTCACGCTGTAGCCGAGGAACTGCGCGGCTACGTCCGGAAGCTGGTGCGCCTCGTCGATCACGATCGCATCCGCACCGGGCAGCAGGTCGCCGAAACCCTCCTCCTTCAGCACCAGGTCTGCCATCAGCAGGTAGTGATTGACGACCACGATGTCGGCCGCCTGCGCCTCGCGGCGCGCGGCCAGCACGAAGCACTCGTCGTACTTCGGGCACTCGGTGCCGACGCAGTTCTCGCGCGTGGACGTGACCCAGGGCCAGACGGGATCCTGCTCCCCGAGCCGCGACAGCTCGGCGATGTCGCCGCTGCGAGTCGTGTGCGACCAGGCGCGCACCTTCGGGATCGCGGTCGCCACCTCGCGCCGCAGCCCGCGCGAGTACGCCTGCTGCTCCGCGAGCTCGAGCCTGTGGCGGCACAGGTAATTCGCCCGCCCCTTCAGCAGCGCCACGCGCACCGGCCGCCCGAGCGCGCCGCACACGGCAGGCAGGTCGCGGTGATAGAGCTGGTCCTGCAGCGCGCGCGTGCCGGTCGAGATGATCACGCGCCGGCCCGAGGTGAGCGCCGGCACCAGGTACGCGAAAGTCTTCCCAGTGCCGGTACCCGCCTCGACGACCAGCGTGTCGTGCCCCGCCATCGTGGCCGACACGTGATCGGCCATCGCGAGTTGCCCGGCTCGCATCGCATACCCGGGCAGCGCACGAGCCAGCGGCCCATTCACGCCGAACAGTTCCTCGAGATCGGTGCCCATGTCAGAGGAAGACTGCGCGGAACCGCAACAGCGCCGTTGCCCCGGGTGCGAGCGGCTGACCAAAGATCCATCGCACGTGCGTGTACGCACCCTTGCCGATTGCGCGCTCGAACGTGACCCCGCCGTCCAGCGACAGCTCGATCCTGCACCCGGGCCCGGCGGCCGACCCGGGCACGTAGTCCACGCCGTAGGGCAGTTGCTTCGTGACCATTACGTCGTCGACCGGATCCTGGCCCGGGTTCGTCACCCGGACCGTGTAGTACAGCTGCTCGCCGGCCTCGAGCCGGCGAGCCTCGACGAACTGTCGGACGATTTCCCCATCGGGCCCCTCCCTTGCGACCAGCGTCTGCACCTCGATGCGGGTATCCAGCGGCCCGCTCGCGGTCGCCACGACGACCGGAACCGCGGCGGGAACGTCCTGCCCGACGGCCGCAACGGCGTGGGTCGCAAGGACCAGCGCGACCAGGAAAACCCGGCAACTGCACGACGAAAACGTTGATTTCACTGGCCGAAGGCACATGGGCTCGACTCTGCGGCAGGGCGCGGCCGGAGACAAGCCGCGTATGACAGGCGAATCCGTGGAAACCGAATTTGACATCACCGCTCCGCGGAGTTATTGTGCATTGCAGCAATTGCTGCACCGCAGCAGCAGCCGCACAACCAGGAGCATAGTCATGATCGAACAGATTCAGGATTTCGTGAGCGAGCAGACCGCCGCCATCACGAGCAAGGTCAAGCAGATCCGCGAGGAATCCACCACGACCGTCCGTGACGCCGTCGTCGAATCCGCCGGTAACATCAAGTCCCTCAAGTCGCCGGTCCGCGTGATCGCGCGCTCGGGCGTCAAGCTGACGAGCGTGTCGCAGACCGCCGTTGCCAGCCTGATCGAACTGCAGTCGGACGTACTGACGTCTGCCCTGTCGGACGTCGCGCTGCGCCTCGAGCGTGCCGCCCGCGCCGACGGCATCGTCGACCTGGTCCGTGACCAGTACGAACTGGCCTATGCCACGCGCGGCCGCGTCGTCGAAGACGCGCAGCGTGCCATGCAGATCTTCAAGGTCGCCGGCCGTGACATGAAGGGCGTCGCGACGCACGTCTACGAGACCATCGTCGACACCGCCGAAGAGAAGGCTGCCCCGGTCGCGAAGACCGCCAAGCGCGCGAAGCGCAAGGCGAAGCGCGTCGTGCGCAAGACCAAGACGCGCGCCCGCAAGACGGCAAAGGCCGCCTGAGCGATCCGACGGCCGCGCAAAGAACTCACAACGATCTCCCCCTGATTGCGCCCTCTCCGGAGGGCGCTTTTTTTTGGCTGATGAGCAGCGACTGCGGTCATTCGCGCGAATTGCCGCTACGGGCCGCGACCCTTGCGAGGCTATAATCAGGCCAAGAGGATCAACACCAACCCGGGCTGCGGCTTCTTCTGCGGCGACCGGCGGAAGAAGGATAGCCAGCCGATGACCACGACCAACGCCGCGCTTGCCACCTGGGTCGCCGAGACCGCGAAACTCACGAAACCAGACAGCATCCACTGGTGCACCGGGTCGGACGTCGAGCGCGACGAACTCACGCGGCTGATGCTCGAGAGCGGCGAACTGCTCGAGCTGGACGAGGCCAACTTTCCCAATTGCTACCTGCATCGGTCCAATCCGTCGGACGTGGCGCGCGTCGAGCACCTGACCTTCATCTGCACCAGCAACCGCGACGACGCGGGGCCGAACAACAACTGGATGGCGCCTGCGGAGGGCCACCAGAAAATTGACGCGCTGTTCGACGGCTGCATGAAGGGGCGCACCATGTACGTCGTGCCCTACTGCATGGGCCCGATCACGTCTCCGTACGCACGCTGCGGCGTCGAGATCACCGACAGCCCCTACGTCGTGCTCAACATGCGCATCATGACGCGCATGGGAGCGCCGGCGCTGGCACGCATCGAGCGCGACGGCAGCTTCGTCAAGGGCCTGCACTCGGTCGGCGACCTCGACCCGGAGCGTCGCTTCATCATGCACTTCCCCGAAGAACTCTCGATCAAGAGCATCGGCTCCGGCTACGGCGGCAACGCGCTGCTCGGCAAGAAATGCCACGCGCTGCGCATCGCAAGCTGGCAGGCGCGGACCGAGGGCTGGCTGGCCGAGCACATGCTGGTGGTCGGGCTGGAGAATCCGCGAGGCGAGGTCCACTACATCGCCGCGGCCTTCCCGTCTGCCTGCGGCAAGACCAACCTCGGCATGCTGATCCCGCCGGACACGATGCCGGGCTGGAAGGTCTGGACCATCGGCGAGGACATCGCGTGGCTGCACGTGGGCAAGGACGGCCGCCTGCGCGCGATCAATCCCGAGGCCGGGTTCTTCGGCGTGGTACCGGGCACCAGCCCGAAGACCAATCGCAATGCCTACGAGATGATCCACCACGACACGATCTTCACCAACGTGGCGCTCACCGCCGATAACCAGCCATGGTGGGAAGGTCGCACGAGCGGCACGCCGGTGATCGACTGGCAGGGCCGTCCCTACGACAAGGCCAACGGCCCGGCGGCGCATCCGAATTCACGCTTCACGGTCTCGGCCAAGCAGAACCCTGCATACAACCACCTGATGGAGCACCCGGAAGGCGTGCCTATCTCGGCGATCCTGTTCGGCGGCCGTCGCCGCGAGGTGGCACCACTGGTGTACGAGGCCCGTGACTGGGCGCACGGTGTAATGATCGGCGCCGGCATGGCGTCCGAGACGACTGCGGCGGCCGTGGGCAAGGTCGGCGTGGTGCGCCGCGACTCGATGGCGATGAAGCCGTTCTGCGGCTACAACTTCGCCGACTACTGGTCACACTGGCTGTCGTTCGAGGGCCGCGTGCAGCACCTGCCCAGGGTGTTCCACGTCAACTGGTTCCGGCAGGACAAGGACGGCAAGTTCCTGTGGCCGGGCTTCGGCGACAACCTGCGCGTGCTCTCGTGGGTCATCGACCGCTGCGAAGGCCGGGCCCAGGCGAAGGACACGCCGATTGGCTTCCTGCCGAACAAGGAAGACCTCGACCTCGACGGTGTGAAGCTCGCCGATGGCGCGCTGCACCAGCTGCTCGACCTCGACCGCGATGCCTGGCACCGCGAGATCGACGAGATCGGCGAATACCTCGATGGATTCGGCGAGCGGACGCCAGCTGCGCTGCGCGAGCAATGCCAGCGGGTCAGGAAAGCCCTCGGCTGACGGGAGGCGCAGACCCATAATTCGGTGCCAGGCACCTATTTAATTGGGCAATTCCAAGGCGCTTCGGACGAAATAAATAGGTGCCTGGCACCGAATTACGCTTCGCAAAAAGGAGAATGTCCCCTACTCTTCGACCTGGTACTTGATGGCGTCGGGCGCGGCCGCGTCCGGCAGTTTCCCGAGCCCGATCGTCCCCTGCCCCGTCAGCGCGTGCGAATCGCGGCGAACGAACGATTCGCGGCCGTCCTGGCCGACGACGAATGTGCCGTTGGTACTCTGGTCCACCAGCATGACCTTGTTGCGCGCGATCTCGATGCGCGCGTGGATGCGTGAGATCAGCGGACCCTGCGCGACGACGTCGTTCTCATCGGCGCGACCCATGGTCAGGCTCTCGCGACGGTCACCCAGGACCATGTCGCGGCCGCGGTAGTGCAGCCGTACGCGCTGCGGCCTGTGTCCGGTGCGCGCGTCGATCTCGATCGACGGCAGCATGCTGGTCGCATCTTCCTGTTGCCAGAGGAGTTCGAACAGCTCCATCTCCTCGGCGCGGCCACGCACTGGAGTGACGTCGATCTGGCGCGTAGCCACCCGCCATTCCGCAGACAGGCGCTCGACCGTTTCGGCGGTGAGAATGACCTGCCCGGCCTTGGCCTGGCTGGTCATCCGGTTCGCGGTGTGCACCGAAGCGCCGAAGATGTCGCGGTTCTCGAGCACCACCGGCCCGAAGTGGCAACCGATGCGGATCGCGACGTGCTGGCCCTGCACCGACAGCGCGGGCCGGGCGCCGATGTCCTGCTGCATCTCGCTTGCGGCGTTCACCGCGTCGTCTGCAGTCGGGAAAATCGCCAGGATCTCGTCGCCGATCGTCTTGATCACCGAGCCGCGGTTGCGCTCGGTCGCGGCACGCATGATTTCCACGCAAGCGACGACCATGTCGCGCGCCTTCAGGTCGCCGAGCACCTCGTAGAGGCGCGTGCTACCCACGACATCCGCGAACAGCACGGCAACTTCAGTCTCGTTGCTCATCTGCTTCAGGACACGATTCCCTGCGTGACCTGGTCCGCCGGGGGCGGCCGTGCGGTGATTATACAGTGGCCCGCCTGCCCGTCCTCATGCCGCTCGCCGGAACACCCGCAGCGACTCCCGCAGCACATCCGGCGCCGGCGCCCGGGAGGTTGCCCTGCTCGGCGAGGAAACGGCGCCACGAGCGAGCTCCCTCGAAACCCGCATACAGGCCGTGCAGCGGCCGCAGCATCAGCCCGAGCTTGTGGCCCTCACCAAGCATGCGCTCGACGTATTCCGCGTACTTCGCCACCACCTCTTCCCGCGACGGAGGCGACCATTCGCGATCGATGAATTCGCGGTGCAGTTCCGCGAGCAGGTACGGTTCCTGGTACACCTGTCGTCCGATCATTACGCCGTCGCAGCTGCTCCACCATTCGCGCACCTGCGTGAGCGTCTTGAGTCCGCCGTTGAGGATCACCGTGAGTTCCGGGTTCTCGCGCTTCAGGCGCGCGACCGTCTCGTAGCGCAGCGGCGGGATCTCCCGGTTCTCCTTCGGTGTCAGGCCCTGCAGGATCGCCTTGCGGGCGTGTACCACGAACACCGTGACCCCGGAGCGCCGCACCAGCTGCACGAAGTGGTCGAAGAATCCGTAGTCGTCGAGCTCGTCGATGCCGATGCGGCATTTCACCGTGACCGGCACGCTGACCGCCTCGCGCATCGCGACCAGGCAGTCGCAGACGAGCTGCGGCTCCGCCATCAGGCACGCGCCGAAATTGCCTTCCTGCACCCGGTCGCTCGGGCAGCCTACGTTCAGGTTGATCTCCACGTAGCCGTACTGCTCGCCGAGCCTGGCCGCCTGCGCCAAGAGCGCCGGGTCCGAGCCGCCGACCTGCAGCGCGACAGGCGACTCGGCCCGGTCGTATGCGAGCAGCCGCTCGATATGGCCGTGGGCCAGCGCCTGCGCGGTCACCATCTCGGTGTAGAGCAGCGCACCCGGGCTCAGCAACCGATGCAGGTAGCGGCAGTGACGATCGGTGTAGTCCATCATCGGCGCGACCGAAATCCGCCGGTCGATAAATAGGTGCCTGGCACCGATTTTTTCCGGCGGCGTCATATCCGTGCCGTCTCCTCGACCAGCCAGTCCACGACGGAGCGCAGCGCGTCGGCCTCCGACGCACCCGACTCGAGCGCGGCATCGTACACCGCGACCTGGCGGTGGGCGCTCGTCCCACGCTCGACGATCCTGCGCAGCCCCTCGACCTCCGCCACGCACCCGAGCGCCTCGGCGTCCTCGCGCACGACCTCGATCAGTTCGTCGAGCAGTTCAGGGAACGCCACCATCTGCTTGCTGCCGAGATCGAGCAGGCCCTCGTCGAACGAATAGCGCATTGCGCGCCAGCGATTCTCGCCCAGCAGCAGGTGAGAGTAGGTACGCCAGCGCTGGTTCGCGCGCCGCAGCCTGTGGAGCATGCGCACCAGGCACTGCAGCAGCGCCGCGAGCGACAGCCCATCTTCCAGGCTCGTGCAGCAGTCCATGATCCTGGTCTCGAGCGTCGGGTAGCGCAGGCTTGGGCGCAGGTCCCACCAGATCCGCGAAGTGTCGGCGATGATGCCGGTCTCGACCAGGATGTCCGTGTTCCGGCGATATTCGCTCCAGCTCGAGAACTGGGGCGGCAGCCCGGTGCGGGGCAGTCCATTGAAGATCATCAGCCGGAACGACATCAGGCCCGTGCGCTCGCCCTCCCAGAACGGTGAGCTGCACGAGAGCGCGAGCAGGTGCGGAAGGAAGTACGGCAGCTGGTTCAGCAGGTCCACGCGCGCTTCGTCGTCGTCCACGCCGACGTGCACGTGCAGCCCGCAGATCATCATGCGCCGGATCGCACCCTGCATCTCCTCGAGCAGCGACTGGTAACGTTCCTTGTCGGTGCGCTGCTGCTTGGCGGTGAGTGAAAACGGATGACTCGACGCCGCAATCGGCGCAAGCCCGTACCTGGCGCTCTCCTCCACCACCGCGCGTCGCAGGTCCCCGAGCTGGATGCGGGCCTCGCCCACTGTGCGGCAGACGGGCGTGGTGACCTCGACCTGCGAGCGCATGTACTCGCGGAACGCGTGCAGCGAGGTTCGTTCGCGCAGGTCCTCGAAGAGCTGCGCCGGCGGATCGGTCTCGACCGCGCGCGTCTCGAGGTTCACGAGCAGGTACTCCTCCTCCATGCCGAGCGTCAGCGGGGGCTCGCGCATGCTCACGCCCCGGCCCTCGAGCCAGGCTCCGTCCCTGGGGTGCTCACCAGCAGCCCGCGCAGCAGGCGCGCCATGATGCGCACCCAGCGCTCCACGCCCGCGGGCGATTCGAGCTGGTCCTGCCTTATTTCAATACAGACGTGCCGCAGCCCGCCGCCCTCCGCGTGGTGGTCCACGGTGTAGTCGGCCGGGTGCCGGCCGCTGTAGGGCTCGTTGTCGCCGACCACGACACCCTCGATCGCACCGAGCCCGTCGATCATGTAGCGCGCGGACTCCGCGTCCTGGTCCCAGAGCACACCCACGTGCCAGGGCCGCAGCGTACCCGCCATCAGCGGCGTGAACGTGTGTACCGACACGACGAGCGGCTCGACGCCCCGTGCACGGAAGCCGCCCAGCATCGCGGCGATCGCCTCGTGGTAGGGATCGAAGAAGCAGGCGAGCCGGGTGCGCCGGTCGAGTTCGTCGAGCGCCTGGTTGCCCGGGATGACCCAGCCGTCGCTTTCACTGCGGATCGACTCCTCGTGGTACGGCGGGACGATTGCAGTCGACGATCAGGCGCGAATACCCGGCCAGCACGGCGGGCGCGTCGAGCGCATTGGATATGCCCCGTGCGAGCTCACCCGCACCGATATCCCAGGCGATGTGCTCCCAGGTCTGCAGTGGTGGCAGGCCGAGTCTCTGCATGGCCGCGGGGAAGGCACGGCTCGCGTGGTCGCAGACCACCAGCGCCGGCGCCGCACCGTGCTCGTGGAGCACCACGAACGGCGGCGGATCGTCGCGCCCGATCAGCGGGTTCCTGGCCGGAACCTGGTCGGTGCGGCCTGTGCGCTGTGTGGGACCTGTAGACATCTGGGGCCTGCTGCGACGACCGCTCGAATTGTACCGGATGGCGCGGAACACACCGGCCCGGCCCGAATGCGACCCGGGTCACATCGGCCCCCGCCGCCCCGCGCCTAGTATCCAGCTTCGTCCGCCCCCGATGCGGGGCGGCAGGCATGGTGTGAATTCGATGAACCGGCACAGGGATCGCAGGAAGCACGGACCGCCTGAGCGCCCGGCACAGGGAGCCACCCTGGCCGGGGTGCCCGGGGTGACGGCTGTCCGAAGCGATCCCGCCGCGCGCGACGACGCGACCGCCCAGCTGCAGGCGATCGTGGACCACGTCAAGGACGCGATCCTGACCGTCGATGACGCGGGCCTGGTCGAGACACTGAATCGCACCGCAGAGCGCATCTTCGGCTACTCCGAGGCCGAAGCCCGCGGTCGCCGACTGGACCTGCTGATCCCGTCGCTCGCGCGCCATGCCGTGCTCACCGAGGCCCTCGACGAGCTGTCGGAGTACCTGGAGAACACGCAGATCGACCTCGCCCCGCACGAGACACGCGGACGCCGGCGCGACGGCACTCTCTTCGACGTGGAACTCGGCGTGAGCAAGGTCACGCTCGACGACCGCCAGATCTACATCGCCTGCCTGCGCGACACCACCGATCGCAAGCTCGCAGAAGCGGCCATCCGCGAAAGCGAGGCCCGCTACCGCACGCTGGTCGAGAACGCCCCCGAGGTGCTCGTGGTCCTCGACATGGACCTCGGCCGGTTCGTCGAGTGCAACGAGAACGCGGTGCGCTTCTTCAAGATGGCGCGCGAAGAACTGCTCTCGGCGGGGCCTGCGCAGATCAGCGCCGAATTCCAGGCCGACGGGACACCCTCCGAAGGTGTCAACCGCGGCTACCTCGACCGGGCACTCGCTGGCGAGGCGCCATGCTTCGAGTGGTTGCATCGCGACGCGCTCGGACACGACATCCCCTGCGAGGTCCGGCTGGTACGCCTGCCGTCGTCGGGACGACGACTGATTCGCGGCAGCATCACGGACATCACCGAGCGCAAGCGCAGCGAGTTCCTCGCCGCCGGCGAGCGGCGCGTGCTGGAGCGGATCACCGGCAACGCAGACCTTCCGGAAACGCTGGAGGCGATCACCGAGACCGCGGAGCGGGTCACGCCCGAATCGCTGTGCACCGTGAGCCTGTACGAGGCCGAACCGAACCTGCTGCGGTGTATCGCCGGCCGGCGGATCCCGGCACCCTACCTCGACACGCTGAAGCACGTCGCCGTCGGACCGAGGAACGGCTCATGCGGCGCGGCGATCTTCCTGCAGCGGCAGGTGATCGTCGCCGACATTTCCCGCGACGCGCTGTGGGAACACCTGCGCGAGCCGGCGCTGGCCGCCGGCCTTCGTGCCTGCTGGTCGACGCCGATCCGGTCATCCGACGGCCGCATGATCGGCACCGTGGCCCTGTATTTCCACACTCCACGCAGCCCGCTGAAGCGTGATTTCGAACTGATGAGTCGCCTCACAGCGCTGGCCGGCATTGCGGTCGAGCGCAAGCAATCGGAAGCGGCCCTGCGCAGCAGCGAGGCTCGCTATCGCGGCCTCTTCGAGAATGTTATCGAGGGCGTTTACCGTGCGGACGTGTCGGGCCGACTCGAATCGGTGAACCCCGCGCTGGTCACCATGCTTGGTTACGAGAGCGACGAGGACCTGCTCCGTCTGTCGTCGACAGCGTCACTGTACGTTGACCAGGCCGACCGCGAGCGTGTGGTCACTACGCTGAACCGCGACGGGCGGGTGCAGAGCGCCGAGTACCGGTTGCGCCGCTGCGACGGCCGCGTGATCACGGTGCTCGAAAATGCCCGCGTGCTGCTCGACAAGAAAGGGCAGATCGCCGGCTACGAAGGCACGCTCACCGACATAAGCACCCGCAAGCTCGCGGAAATCCAGCTGGCCGAGGAAAAGGAGAAGGCCCAGGTCACGCTGCAGTCGATCGGCGACGCCGTGCTCACCGCCGACGCCGACGGGCGCATCGAGTACCTGAATCCGGTCGCGGAGCAGCTGACCGGCTGGACTGCAGCTGAAGCCGTGGGTCGCCCGGTCTCGGAAGTCTTCCAGGTGCTGAACGAGGTTACGCGCACACCGACCGACAGCCCGATCCTGCGCTGCCTGCGCGAAGACCGGAACGTGGACCTGCCGCAGCCGGCACTGCTGGTCAACCGCCGCGGCCAGGAAATATCCGTCCAGGACTCGGCCGCGCCGATTCGCGACAGGACCGGCCGCCTGATCGGCGCCGTCATGGTGTTCCACGACGTGAGCCAGGAGCGACGGCTGCAGCGCGCCCTCACCTACCAGGCCACGCACGATGCGCTGACCGGCCTGATCAACCGCCGCGAATTCGAGGTGCGCCTGTGCGACGCGCTGCAGTCGGCGCGCGATTCCGACCCGGTGCGCCACGTACTGCTGTACCTCGACCTCGACCAGTTCAAGGTCGTCAACGACACCTGCGGCCACGAGGCCGGTGACCGGCTGCTCAAGCAGGTCACCAGCGTCCTGCAGACACGTATCCGGACCAGCGACACCCTGGCGCGGCTCGGCGGCGATGAGTTCGGCGTGCTGCTGCACGACTGCACGCTCGACACTGCGCAGCGCATCGCGGAGGGACTGCGCCAGGCGATCCGCGACTATCGATTCCTGTGGCAGGAGCGCGTACTGAAGGTCGGCGTCTCTATCGGCCTGGCGGAGATCACCGGGGAATCCGAAACGGCTGCCTCCGTGATGAGCGCGGCAGATGTCGCCTGCTATTCGGCCAAGGACTCCGGGCGTAACCGTGTGCAGACCTACGAGCAGGGCCGGGCCCCGCAGCGGCACCGCGAGATGCAGTGGGTCTCGCACATCAACCGCGCCTGCGACGAGGACCAACTGGTGCTGCTGTGCCAGCCGATCGTGCCGATCCGAAGCGGCGTGGATACTCAGCGCAAGTTCGAACTGCTGCTGCGCATGCGCGACGAGCACGGCTCACTGGTGCAACCAGCCGAATTCATACCGGCGGCCGAGCGGTTCAACCTGATGCCTACCATCGACCGCTGGGTAGTGCGACAGGCCTGCAGCCGGCTTGCGCACCGCCGTACCGACTCAGCCGACCGCTTCCCGTTCACGCTCAGTATCAACATCTCCGGCACCACGCTGAACGACGAGCAGTTCCTCGATTACGTGCTCGCCGAGATCGAGGCGGCGGACTTGAGCCCGGGCGCGCTGTGCTTCGAGTTCACCGAGGCCGGCGCCATGACCAGCTTCGCAGCCGCGACCCACTTCATCACCGAGCTGCGCCGGCGAGGCTGCAGCTTCGCGCTCGACGACTTCGGCAGCGGCCTGTCGTCGTTCATGTTCCTGAAGAACCTGCCGGTGGACTACATCAAGATCGACGGACAGTTCATGCACAACGTCAACCACGATCGCATCGACCGCAGCATGGTCGAGGCAATCGTGCAGATCGGCGAGACGATGGGAATCAGCACCATCGCCGAGCGCGTTGACAGCGCCCGGGTGCTCGCGCGCCTCGCCGACATCGGCATCCAGTACGCGCAGGGCAACTACATCGGCCCACCGCTGCCGGTGGAGGCACTCGACACCCTGCTGACCAGGGATTCCTCCACTGTCCGCCTGAGCGCCTGACGGGGACATTCTCCTTTTTTCCGCGCGTCCGCGACCAGACCGGGGACATTCTCCTTTTTTTCACGTCAATAAACTGAGAATGTCCCCTGCCTGAATTTCGGTGGGTTAAGGTGACATTGTCATGGTGCGAAACGGAGCTGGCGGCGGAATGCTGCGACGATGCCGCGCACAGCCCGTTCAATGGTACCCGGTGGCCACTACCACCTGATCAACCGCGGCAACAACAAAGCGGTCGTGTTTCGGGAGTCCAGCGACTACCTCTCGTTCCTGCGGCTGATCCATGACGCCCAGCAGCGGATCCAGCTCACGCTGCTGGCCGTATGCCTGATGCCGAATCATTTTCACGTCGTCGCGTCCACGACCGGCGCGCGGGACATCAGCCGGTGGATGCAATGGCTGCTGACGACCCACGCGCATCGCCATCATGCGCGCTTCGGAACCTCGGGTCGTCTCTGGCAAGGTCGGTTCAAGGCATTTCCCATTGAGCAGGACGAGCACCTGCTGACAGTCATGCGCTATGTGGAACGAAACGCGCTCCGCGCAGGGCTGGTCGAGCGCGCCGAGGACTGGAAATGGGGCAGTCTGGCCTGGAGGACCGGCAGTGCCCTCGGTCCGGGATTGGGCTCCAGCCCGGTACGGTTGCCGCACGACTGGAGCAAATGGGTAAATTCGACGCAGACGCCGGCGGAACTAGAGGCACTGCGGGAGTGCGTCAATCGCCAGCGCCCCTTCGGCGGGGCGCGCTGGGCCGAAAACACCGCCACACAGCTCGGACTTGAGTCCTCTCGACGCCCGCAGGGTCGCCCCAGCATGCAAGACCTGATTCAACCGTGAGCTACGTGCGTCCGTCCGATGGTGACCATCCGCAGTGCTTTAGCCGAAAACGGAGAATGTCCCCTCCTGCGGCGGCGGGAAAAAAGGAGAATGTCCCCTATTCCTCGTCGGTTCGGGAGGAGCGCTTGCGGTCATGTTCCTTCAGCGCTCGCTTGCGCAGGCGGATCGAGGCGGGTGTGATCTCCACGAGTTCGTCGTCCTCGATGAACTCCATCGCCTGCTCGAGTGTGTAGCGGATCGGCGGCGTGAGCACGATGTTCTCGTCGCGACCCGAGGCCCGCATATTGGTCAGCTTCTTGCCCTTCAGCGGGTTCACGACCAGGTCGTTGTCGCGGCTGTGGATGCCGACGATCTGGCCTTCGTAGACCTCGTCGCCGTGGGCGACCATCAGCCGCCCGCGCTCCTGCAGGTTGAAGAGCGAATACCCGAGCACCGTGCCCTGGCCATTCGAAATCATCACGCCGTTCTGGCGCGCCGCGATCGCCTTGTCCAGCACGGGCGCGTAGTGATCAAACACGTGGAACAGCAGGCCCAGGCCCGAGGTGGTCGTGCGGAACTCGGTCTGGAAGCCGATCAAGCCGCGCGCCGGGATCACGTAGTCGAGGCGCACGCGACCCTTGCCGTCCGGGTGCATCGCCTGCAGCTGTCCGCCTCGGCTGCCGAGCGCGGTCATGACACCACCCTGGCTCGAGTCCTCGATGTCCACTGCCAGGATCTCGTACGGCTCGTTCGGGACGCCGTCGATTTCCTTGATCACCACGCGTGGCCGCGAGACCGCGATCTCGTAGCCTTCGCGTCGCATGTTCTCGAGCAGCACGCCCAGGTGCAGTTCTCCGCGCCCGTAAACCTGGAACTTGTCCGGGTCGTCGCTCTCCTCCACGCGCAGCGCGACATTGGTCAGCGCTTCGCGAAACAGGCGCTCGCGGATCTGGCGGCTGGTGAGGTACTTGCCCTCCTTGCCCGCGAACGGCGAGGTGTTGACCTCGAACGTCATGCCGATGGTCGGCTCGTCCACCACGAGCGGCGGCAGCGCCTCGGGCCTCGACGGATCGCACAAGGTATCGGAGACAGCCGGGATCTCGATGCCCGCGAATGCGACGATGTCGCCCGCATCCACTGTATCGACCTCGATGCGGTCGAGGCCGTGGAAGCCGAGCACCTGCACCACGCGCTCGTTCCGCGCCCGCCCCTGCCGATCGACGACCGTGACCTGCATGCCCTTCCTGAGGGTGCCGCGCTTGATCCGGCCGATGCCGATCGCGCCCACGTAGCTCGAATAGTCGAGCTGCGAGACCTGCAGCTGCAGCGGCCCGTCGAGATCGACGTCGGGCGGCGGGCAGTGCTTGACGATCGTCTCGAACAGCGTCGTCATGTCGCCGCCGCGATGGCCCGGATCGTGGGTCGCGAAGCCCTGGATCGCCGAGGCGTAGATCACCGGGAAGTCGAGCTGTTCCTCGGTCGCGCCCAGGCGATCGAACAGGTCGAAGGTCTGGTCCAGCACCCAGTTCGGGCGCGCTTCGTGGCGGTCGATCTTGTTGATGACCACGATCGGGCGAAGTCCGTGCGCAAATGCCTTCTGCGTGACAAATCGCGTCTGCGGCATCGGCCCGTCGACCGCATCGACCAGCAGCAGCACTGAATCGACCATCGACAGCACGCGCTCGACCTCACCGCCGAAATCCGCGTGCCCCGGCGTATCGACGATGTTGATTCGGTAGTCGTTCCAGCGGATCGCGGTGTTCTTCGCCAGGATCGTGATGCCACGCTCGCGCTCGAGCGCGTTGGAGTCCATGACGCGGTCCGGCACGACGGCCCGGGCCGCAAACGTCCCAGACTGCTTGAGGAGCTGGTCGACCAGGGTTGTCTTGCCGTGGTCGACGTGCGCGATGATCGCGATGTTACGGAGGTGTCTGGTGGGATCGACGGTCACGGTGGGGCGCCCCGGGGCAAAAGGGCGCGGAGTATACCGGGGAAACCGGGGACATTCCCGTTTTCGCGGAAAAGGAGAATGTCCCCTATCTGGCTGGTTCGGTCGCCGGCATCGACTGGACGGCCTGGCCCGCCGCATCGACCGCTGGCGCAGCGGGCGTCTCCTCGGCGGACGGCGTTCCGACAACGACCGGGATCGAGAACCCGCGCACTTCGGCCTGCACTTTCGTCGTCATCCTGGCCGAGACGCCGATGTAGTACATGCCGTCCATGTCGGAATGGGCCAGCACTTTCGCCGTGTAGCGCTCGCCGGCCTGCACATTCTCGAACCTGATCGCGCTGTCACCCACGAGCGTCAGCCCTTCGACCGCGGAGATCTCCACGTCCAGCGAATCCGCCGCGAGTCGCGGCAGGAACGTCAAGTCGACCTCGAAAGGCTGGCCGACGGCAGGCTTGGTGGTGATGTCGTACTTGAGGTCCACCGGCGCCGCGCTCTTGCTGGTAACGACCACCGCATTCGCCAGCCGATCGTCCCCTGCCAGCACAGGCTCTGCCCGTTCGGCAGCCTGCTTTGCCTCGGTCGCAGCCGAAGCCGCCTTTTCGGCAACTTCCTCTTCGGACTTGCCGCCGCAGCCGGCCGCAATCGCAGCGGCCAGCGAAAGTGCAACGATTCTGGCGAAGTATCCCGCGCGAATTCTGTGATTCATGACAGCTGCAACCTCAACCGGTGATCGATACAAGCATGCAGGTTCGGCCAC
This sequence comes from uncultured Gammaproteobacteria bacterium, assembly GCA_963793005.1. Classification (GTDB taxonomy): domain Bacteria; phylum Pseudomonadota; class Gammaproteobacteria; order Steroidobacterales; family Steroidobacteraceae; genus RPQJ01. Next base: position 57,428 of record CAWBYP010000002.1, on the reverse strand, counting down.
GCCGATCGGCGCTCGGGTCCGGGTCTACGTGACTGTACTCGAAAACCTCGAGCACGTAGTCGCCTGCCGGAAGTGTACCCGTGTATCTCTCGGAATTCTGGGGCAGTGTGCAACCGGCGCCCGTTCCGGGACCGGCGCAGTCGGAAAAGTCGAAGAACCCGGATTTCCAGATGTACAGGTCAGGATCGGGAATCCGTGCATCGGGCGGCGATGCCCCATCGTATGCGGTGACCAGGATCTGCACCGTCCGCGTGCCCGGCACGTTGAAACGCAGGTGCCGGCGATTGCCGAGCTTGTTGCCTGACCCGGCGTCCCGCGTCCCGCACACCTCGACCGACGGCCCGTTGAGCGTGAGCTGTGCGTACACCGGCAGCGCGTCGGGCAAGCCACCATTGTTCGTCTCGGTTTCCGCATACGGAGTGATCGTGCCGGCCACGATGGCCTGGCCACCAACCAGCGCGTTTACCAGCGCGTCGTCAACCCCGGCGCGCTGCTTCAATGCGGCTGCGAAGGCGAAGATGCTTGATAGCGGGACCCCGGTGCGCAGTTCATTGCGATACACGTCGAACATCGGACTGAAGCCGACCGCGCCCGTGTCTACTCCGTCAGCAGCCGTGTCGAACAGGTCCCAGGCGATCGCGGCCACCGACGCCTCGCTGTACCAGCCACGGACTGCCACCGAGTTGGTCTCCAGGTTGGAGGGCACGTCCAGTCCCTGGCGGGCGCCGTAGGAATCGCGGTACACCGGATCATTGACGACCATCGCGCCGAACGCGTCGGCGAAGCCTTCGCTGAATGCCACTCGCAGGTCCAGCCGGTCGCTTCGCGAATGATCGCCACCCAGGCTGTCCGAGCGCGCAAGCCTGTCTTCCAGGTAGTGAAAGAACTCGTGGGCAATGACGTGCTGGTCGAATTCGTCGGTATCCGAAGCGGCGCCGAGGTCGGCATCGCCGAGCACATAGATCCCATCGCCGACGCCGTCCTGGAACGTGTAATAGCCCGTGGTCTGGATGCGCCCCTCCGCCGGGGCGAAATCCACCGATGAGGAATTGCGCGTGCTCCAGTACACGTCGAGCGACGGGAATACTCCGGTATAGCCGCCCTGCTCGACGACGAAGCGGATCGCCGAGTACATCGTGTCGAGCACCGCGAACGGCGCCGCGGCTCGCGTGGACGTATAGGAGACGTTGCCCCACCCCGACGCGGCCCGAAGATCGCGAGACTGTGCCGCGCTGCCCGAATTGAAAACGACGCTGTCGAGCACGTAGAGCGCGTTGCCACTCGTGTTGTTACGTATCGACACGCTCCAGGAAGCCGGGGCGGCCGCCGTCGAGGCGACGACGCTCTGCGCCTTCGCCCGGATACGGATGTCGGCGCCCGCGGGGACCTGCACACTGTAGTTGCCATCGTCGTCGGTGGCCGTGGACGCAATGAGTGCGCCGTTGCTGCGGATCGCCTCGACGCCGATCCGCCTCGCCGGGCTTTCGGAGGTCTGGGTGTAATCGAGGCCATTGCCGAGCGTCGCCGAGAACGGGACGCGATCGAACGTGATCCGGCCGCTGACCGTCACATTGCCGGCTGGCGGGTTGCCACCGCCGCCCCCACCACCTCCGCCGCCGCCACAGGCCGACAGGACGACTACGGTCGCCAGGATCGAGGCTCTATAGAGTAGGGATTTCAAGGGCATACCAACTGAACTTGATGCGGAAAGAATATCACGCGGACCAGTTCGGAAGCCTGACGCCGCGAATTTTGGCGGCCCGCCACCCACCGCCCGGGGTCCTCGTTGGACCCGTCCAGATTCAGCACTTCGACCTGCCCGGGGCCGGTTCCACCCGATACTTGTCAGCTAAGAAGACACTCGGTCGGTTCCGGTCAGTTGCGTTGCAGCTCCGGTTCCCGCAGCAGCCGGAATTCCCATTCGAGCTGCGACCGGACGATGATCTCGATGTCGTCGAACTGCGGCTGCCAGCCGAGCAATTCCCGGATCCGCTCGGCATGTGCCACCAGCGACGGCGGGTCGCCGGCGCGGCGCGGACCCTCGGTCACCTTGAGCGGCTTGCCGTTCACGCGCTCAACCGTGCCGAGCACTTCGCGAACGCTGTAGCCGTGGCCGTAGCCACAGTTCAGCGTCGTCGAGACGCCCCCGGCCCGCAGGTAATCGAGCGACTTCAGGTGCGCGGCCGCGAGGTCCTCGACGTGGATGTAGTCACGCACGCCGGTGCCGTCGGGCGTCGGGTAGTCGGTGCCGAAGACCGAGATCTGCGGGCCGGACGCCGGCCGCCTGCTGGCAGGCCACCTTGACCAGCAGCGTCGCGTTCGGCGCCGTGTGGCCGATGCGCCCGCCCGGGTCGCTGCCGGCCACGTTGAAGTAGCGCAGCGCCACGTAGCGCAGCGTCGAGGCCGCCGCGAGGTCGCGCAGCATCCATTCGCTCATCAGCTTCGACAGGCCGTACGGATTGATCGGCGCGGTCGGCGAGTCTTCGCGCGCGAGTCCCTCGGCCGGGATGCCGTAGACCGCGGCGGTGGACGAAAAGACGAAGTGCGCGACACCGGCGCGATCGCAGCACTCGAGCAGGTTGCGCGTGGCGCAGGTGTTGTTGCCGTAGTACTTGAGCGGATTCGACACCGACTCCGGCACGATCGTGTGCGCGGCGAAGTGCATCACCGTCGCGACCGAGTGCTCCGCGAGCAGCCGCGTGACCGCCTCGCGGTCAGCCGTGTCGCCGACGACCAGCGGCGCACCGAGCACCGCGCTGCGGAAGCCGCTGGAGAGGTTGTCGAGCACCACCACCCGCTCGCCGCGCTCGACGAGCTGGCGGACGACGTGGCTACCGATATAACCGGCACCGCCGGTGACTAGGATCGTGGACATGGCTGCAAATGATAGGGGACATTCGCCTTTCCAGCAGCGGATGTGGGGACATTCTCCTATTGCTCCCGAAAATGGAGAATGTCCCCTATTCCATCGCGGAGATCTGCTCGCGCAGGTCGAGGACGTGCTGCTCCCAGTACTTCGGCTCCTCGAACCACGGGAATGCGCGCGGAAAGGCCGGGTCTTCCCAGCGCCGGGCGAGCCAGCCGGCGTAGTGCATGATCCTGAGCGTCCGCAGCGGCTCGATCAGCCGCGTCTCGTGGTAGTCGAAGTCGGCGAACTGCGAGTACCCCTCGAGCAGGTCGTCGAGCTGCGACTGGATCTCTTCGGGCCGGCCGGAGAGCAGCATCCACAGGTCCTGCACCGCCGGGCCGGTCATGCAGTCGTCGAGGTCCACGAAGTGTGGCCCAGCGTCGTTCCACAGCACGTTGCCGGGATGGCAGTCGCCGTGCAGCCGCAGCGTGCGGTACGGCGAGGCCTCGTCGAAGCGCTGCTCGACGATCATCAGCGCATCGCGCGCGACCGTCTCGTAGGCAAGCTCGATGTGCGACGGAATCCACCCCTGCTCCAGTAGATAGTCCGCGGTATCCGCCCCCATGACCCGCCAGTCGAGCTGCGGACGGTGGCGGAACTGCCAGGTCCGCCCGATCGCGTGGATGCGCGCAAGGAATCGCCCCATCCACTGCCGCTCGTCCTTCGTCCCGAGCTCGGGCCAGTGCCCACCCTGCCGCGGATAGACCGCGTAGCGAAAGCCGTGCGACTCGTGCAGCGACTGGTCGCCGATGACCTCGGGCGCAATCACCGGGACCTCGGCCGCGGCAAGCTCGAGCGCAAACGCGTGCTCCTCGAGGATCGCGGGCGTCGTCCAGCGTCCCGGCCGGTAGAACTTGACCACCACCGGCGCAGCGTCCTCCAGCCCGACCTGGTACACGCGGTTCTCGTAGCTGTTCAGCGCCAGCACGCGGCCGTCGCAGCGGTGCCCGACGGCCTCGACTGCCTCGATCACGACGTCGGGCGTCAGCGTGGAGTACGGGTGCGGGGTAGCGCGTGACACTTGCGAAGGCACCTGAGGAATATACGCGTCGAACGCGTCACAATGCGCGCGTGAATCGCCGCCGCCCCATCGGTCTTGCCTCCCTGCGCCCCCGCTCGCTGAGCGGGCTGATCCTGCTCGGCTTCGCGGCAGTGGCGCTGCCGCTGCTGCTCGGCACGCTGGGCGCAGCTGTCGAAATGCGCGACCTCGCGCAATCGAGCGAGCGCCTGGTTGCGAACGGGGTCGCGGCCACGCGCTACACGCAGTCGATCGTGCGGCAGGTTGCGTCGCTGGAGCGCACCGCCCGCCTCTACCAGATCCTGCGCCGCCCGGGCCTGCTCGCGATCTTCAAGGAAAACCGCGTGCTGCTGGACACGACGCTCGACGGGCTCGAAAAGCTGCCCGGCGACCCGGCACGCGCCAGCGTGACCGGCCACATGCGCACCAACCTGGCAACGATCGAGCAGGGTCTCGAGTCTCAGCAGACGGCAGACGTCAACGAGGCCCTGCGGCAGTTCACGCAGCTGTCGCGCGACGCGGGCGAGCTGTCGCGGCTTGCCAGCAGCCAGACCGACCGCGAACTCTCCGCACTGCGCGCCGAGACCGAAGGAGCACGCCGCCGCATCCTCTGGCAGAGCGCGGCGCTGCTGCCGGTCACGATCGGGCTGATCCTGCTGTTCACGCTGTTCCTCGCGCGTCCGATCCGCCGCATCGACGACGCGATCGGCCGCATCGGCCAGGGCCGCCTCGACGTGCCGGTCATCGAGCAGGGCCCGACCGACCTGCGTGCGCTCGCGCGCCAGCTCGAGTGGCTGCGGCTGCGCCTCGGCGAAATCTCCGAGGAACGCAATCGCTTCCTGCGACACATGTCGCACGAGCTGAAGACGCCGCTCGCCAACATCCGCGAAGGCTCGGAACTGATGCTCGAGGGCGCCGTCGGCGACCTGAACGAAGGCCAGCGCGAGGTCGCCGACATCCTGCGCGACAACAGCCTGCGGCTGCAGCGACTGATCGAGAACCTGCTCTCCTACAGCGAGTGGCAGGCAAAGCGAGGAGCACTCGACGTCAGCGAGTTCAGCGTGGTGCCGTTCGTGGACTCGGCCATCGAGCCTTACCGGCTGCAGCTAAGCGCACGGCGCCTCAAGCTCGACCTCGCGGTGGACGACGTCGAGATCAGGGCCGATCGCGCCAAGCTGCGACTGGTGCTCGACAACCTCGTCTCCAACGCGATCAAGTTCACGCCCGACGGCGGCACGATCACCGTGCGTGCGCGGCTCGATGGCGAAGAACTGGTGATGGACGTCGCCGACACCGGACCCGGCGTTGCGCCCGAAGAACGGACGCGGATCTTCGAGGCGTTCTACCAGGGCGTCACGCCGCAAGGCGGGCTGGTGCGCGGCACCGGCATCGGGCTCTCGGTGGTGCAGGAATTCGTGCAGGCGCATGGCGGCACGATCGAGATCGTCGACGGCGAGTTTCCCGGCGCGCACTTCCGCGTGCGGCTGCCGGTACAGGCGCCGGCCGGGCCGATTCAACGAAATCGTGAGCTACGCGGCGTCCACTTCAACGAGTTCGAGCGTCGTCTGAGGAACCGGCACGCGCTCGCCAGACTCGCGCAATCCCTCGATATGGAATTCGATGCCTTCGCGAATGAGTCGAAGCGCTTCGGCACGGCTCGCCCCGACCGCGACACAGCCGGGCAGCTCCGGTACGTAGGCTCCAACGCCCGTAGGACTTGTCTCCAGAATGACCTGATAACGCATTGACTATCCTCGGCGAGGCCTGATCCCTGCTTGCTTGAGAATACTATTTCGTGTCGCCGGCGGACACGGACCACCTAACGACTCGCCGGATGACGCTCCACATCCGTCAGCGAGAAGTCGCTGCCCTTGAACAGCAGCGGCTTCGCCGCTCGCCTTCGAGAGCGCGTAGGAAAAACAGTCGCCGAAGTTGAGTCCGGCCGCGTGGTTGCCCTTGCCGAATGCGCGGTGCGCGCGCCGCGCGTAGTCGGCCTGGTCTGCATCCACGGGCACGAGGCCGATCGACGCCTTGGCGACCAGCAGGTCGAGATCACGCACCGCATCGGTGCCTCGTCGAGTCGTGAGCGCGATCGAGCATTCGACGAACGACACCACCGACATCGAGCACGCATCCGCTGCCTCGATCGCCTCTGCAAAATCCGCCCGCTCGGGTTCATCCTGCAGGATCGCGAGTAGTGCGGAAGTATCGAGGATCATCCGTCGTGGCAACCCGTGCGCGTCGTAGCCGAGAATCTCGCCGGCATCACGCGCATCGACGACTCGGCAGCGCCGCGCAGTGCACCGCAATCTCGTTGATGTCGTCCAGCAGCCTCCGTCGGCCGCGCACGCGCCGTGTGCGTTCGAGTCGCTCCTGGAGGGCCCTGCGCACCGCCTCGGTCTTGGTCTCGCCCGTCAGGGTCGCAAGGGCCGTCGCCAGCGCCTCGGTCTCGGCGTTCCTGATGTTCAGTGCCATGCTGTCATCATGTGTAGCTGTTCGTACAGTATGTATCATAGCTATCACCCGCAGGATCTCAAGCGCCTGCAACGGCTACTATTCGCCCTGCCCTGCACCCGGTACCACGTCAATTTCCATCCAATACGCACGGAAAGACCCGGTCTCCCGATTTTCCCGATGACCACCAAGACCCCCAGACGCACAGCCGCTGCATTCGGCCTGGTCCCGCCGCTGCTCACGCTCGGCGCCTGCGCGGGCATGGAGTCGCGCTCACGACCCCGCCCCCATCGCCGCCGGCCGTCAGCTGCCCCGGCTCCGGCGACCATCGCGCCCTACCTCGACACGCTCGCGAACATGGCACCGGGCGACCCGACCCGGCAGCAGGCCGAACTTGCCGCCGCGCTGGCGTCCGCCAGGCAGTCACCGACCGCGGCCAACAAGCTGCGCTATGCGCTCGCGCTCGGTGCGGCCGGTCACAAGGACAGCAACCCAGTCGAGGCGAAGCGCCTGCTCGCCGACCTGCTGGCCGGGCCGAATGACCTCAGCACGCAGGAACTCGAGCTCGCGAACGCCTACCTCCGGGAGTTCGACGCACGCGTCGCCCTCTACGCCGAGCTCGCGCGCCAGCGCGAGGACGTCGCAGCAGAAGCTCAAGTTGAACGACAGCAGCGCGACGAAGCGCGCCGACGCGCTTGCGGCTGAGAACGCGCGCCTGAAGAAGCAACTGGCGGAAGCCAACCGCAAGCTCGAGGCCGTCGCCGAGATGGAGCGATCGCTGCAGGAACAGGCGCAGGACCAGGCGCCGGAGCCAGAACCCGAGGCACCGCCGCCGAAGCCATGATTGGCATTCAGTTGTGACGGCGGCGATTAGCGATGACGCGACTTAAATCGCTTTATCCAGCACCTCTGCCATACGGGTCTGCCACCCAGACCCCGTCGCCTTCCAGCGCGCAAGCGTATCGGGAGGCAATCGAATGGAGATGGCGGTTCGCGCGCGCCCTGTCTTAGGCCGACCACGCGGCTTCAGCATTTTCTTCGCGACACTCGCCCCGAAGATCTCCGGCAACGCCTCAGCCGCTGGTCGCGCATTGGAGAACGTCGCCTTCGTCCATTCGGGATTCTCTTGCACCTTTCGTTTAGTACTGGTTTTCCGCTTCATAGCGTTTCGTCTCGCGGCTGATGGGCACGTTCCTGAATATGTGTGTATACACTAATGAATCCGATGCCGACGCGATCTGACTTCAGCCAGGCGCTGCCTAGTCCGCCCCGGAGCCCCGATATGACCGCCGCCGCGATCGTCACGCGTTTCTAGGCGCGCAGCGTCCTGAGCCCGAGGTGCTCCGCAAACAGGTCGAAATCGCGATCGTCGTGCAGCAGTTCGTGATCGTTGACCAGGCAATACGTGCCAATCAGCATGTCCATGGTCTTGCGGATCGTCACTCCGCGGCGTCGCAGGCGACGAAAGTTCGCGGCAGATTCGATCGCAATCTTGGGCCCCGCCATTTCCACGAGGTCGAAAGGCGCGAGATATTCGAGCGCAGCCCTGGCTTCCGCCTCGCTCGAAAAGCCCTGTAGAAGTTCCGCGAGGATCAGGTCGCCTACACCGATCAACTGCTGACCCAGCAGGGCTCCCAGCCGCGCCACCTGCGGCGTGTCCTCACCGTTGAAGTGATCGATCCAGACTGACGTATCGACTACGACCACGGCCGTGCCGGCTCAGTCGCGCCGCATTTCATCGAGGTCGCCCGTCCACCGCAGCTTGCCGCGAGCCTCGCGCACCTGCTCCTGGCGCTTCAGCTTCACCATCAGCCGCAGGCTGTCCTCGACGGCCTGGCGCTTGGTCCTGGCCCCCGACAGTCGCATGGCCTCGGCGATCAACCGGTCATCGATGACAATATTCGTGCGCATGGGATCCGCCCCGGAGCGATGTGTATTATTCACCACAATCATACACCTCCGCGTAACCCCGCAACATTACCTGGCCGAGTCGACCGGCACCCGGATCAGTCAGCTCACGCAGTCCTCATTCTTCACATCGCCACCCCACCTTCATTCACAATTTAGGCCCTGATCGTGCCATTTCCCTGATCACCCAATTTCAACGCCCCGCCCCATGTCCCGCCCCGCCCGCCGCGCTCCGCATATCCTGGTCGTTGACGACGACCCGGGCCTGCTGCGCCTGCTGACCATCCGGCTGCGCTCGCAGAACTACATGGTCGAGCCGGTCGACGGACCCGCGAAGGCGCTGGCCGCCGTGTCGCGCTTCCGCCCGGACCTCGTCATCACCGACCTGCGCATGGCCGAGATGGACGGCATCTCGCTGCTTCGGGAACTGCAGCGCCGCTGGCCGAGCCTGAACGTCATCCTGCTGACCGCGCACGGCACCATTCCCGACGCGGTGAAAGCCACGCAGTCCGGCGCGTTCGCGTTCCTGACCAAGCCGGTCGACAAGGACCAGCTGCTCGACGAGGTGCGGCGCGCGCTCAAGACCTCGGGCTTCACCGACACCGGCCGCGACGACTGGCGTGCCGAGTTCGCGACCCGCAGCCCGCTGATGGAAGAGCGCCTCGCCAAGGCGCACATGGTCGCCGGCACCGACGTCGCGGTGCTGATCACCGGCGAGCCCGGCACCGGCAAGGAACTGCTCGCGAAGGCGATCCACGGCGCGAGCGCGCGTCACGACGAGGAATTCGTCGCCATCGACTGCGCGACGCTCGAGCCCGCGACCGGCGAAGCCGAGATCGCGTCGGCCGTCTCGCGCGCCGGCGCAGGCACGCTCCACCTGCGCAACATGGACGACCTGCCACCGACACTCGGGCCGTCGCTCGACCCGCCTGCTCGACGGCCTGCAGGCGCGCGTCATCGCGACCGGTGACCATCGTCCCGAGGAACTCTCCGACGAGGATCGGTACGCCCGCGAACTCATCGACCATCTCGGCGCCGTGCACGTCGAGCTGCCACCGCTCGGCAAGCGGCGCGAGGACATTCCACTGCTGGTCCAGCAGTGCCTCGATGACGTCGCGGCGGAATCCGCGACAGCCGAAGCGCAGCTGCTCACCCGAGGCGATGGAACTGCTCGCCTCCGCCCACTGGCCGGGCAACGTCCGGCAGCTCCGCATGGTGGTGCGCCAGGCCGCCGCAACGGGCGCTGGCGCGGTGATCACCGCCGACCAGGTGCAGGAGGCCCAGGGCCAGGTCACGCAGCTGCCGGGCTTCGACGAGGCGCGTGACGAGTTCACGCGCAGCTACCTGGTGCAGCTGCTGCAGGTCACGCAGGGCAACGTGAGCCAGGCGGCCCGGCTGGCCAAGAGAAACCGGACGGACTTCTACAAGCTGCTGTCACGCCATGGCGTGGAGCCCGAGGAGTTCAAATAGGGGACATTCCCCTAAATCGGTGCCTGGCACCGATTTAGGGACGCGGAAAATGTACCCTCGTCCTACGCAACCAGCTTGCGGACCTCACGCCGGATCTGGCGCTCCAGCTGAGCCGCTTCCTTGGCCAGGTTGACCTGCATCGCGACGTGCGCGACGTCCCGCATGGCCCGATCGACCTGATACGTGCCCCGTTGTGCCAGCCAGTCCAGGACGTGCGCGAGGTGCCATAGCACCACGCTGCCCGCGTGCACCGGCGACGGAAAACTTCCCGGATGAGCCAACGAGAGCTTGCGCATGTTCTGGCGAGACACTCCGACCAGCTCAGCCACATCGGTCAGGCCCACGAAGTCGGGGCTGACCTCCAGCAGCCTGGCATTCGGCATCGCTTTCTTTACGTCTGTCATGGCACTGACGATGGCAGCGTGCGCAGAACCGGCATTGCGCGAGAACTCCAGTGCAATCCGCCCCGGCTGCCCGATACCGATCAAGGCGTCGTCGCAACCCGCGGCACCGAGTCGCTCCACGACCTCGTCAGCGGCCAAGTCGTCGCTCGCCAGCTGGTACTTCAGTGTGAATTCGTAGTCCACGCTTTACTCCGGTTCTGGGTCTTCGCGCCCCGCCGAATTCTGCCTCCTCCGCCGAGAACAGTTGTCCACGACCCGCCTGATCTGCCGCGTATCGAAGCGCCTGTTCAACCTCTTTCCTGGGATGCCTTGCCCTTGCCACGACTCCGGCTCCAGCAACTTAGAGCGCGAACATTGGGTTGTCAATCGACAACCTAGATGCGCTCCTGCGACCCCATCACGTTCGGCCGGGACGCCGCACCAGGGAAGGCGAATTTCGGGCGGGACAAGCGAATTTCTTAAGGGGACATTCCCCTTTTCGGTCGGCCGAAAATAGGGGAATGTCCCCTACCCCCGGATCCAGTCCTGCACCTCGAGTCCGGGCACTCTCCCGAACTCTGCCGTGTTGCCGGTGACCAGCACCGCGCCGCGCTCGAGCGCGTGAGCCGCGATCAGGAGGTCGTTCGCGCCGATCGTGCGACCGGATGCCTCCAGCGCGGTGCGCACCTCGGCATAAGCGTGGTCCACGCCCGACTCCAGCGGCAACACCTCCAGGCCAGCGAGCAGCTGATCGACTCGCTCCGTGAGGGCAGCGGATCCTCTCTTGCGCGCGCCATAGCGAAGCTCGCAGGCGACGACGACGCTGGTGAACACACTTGCGTCGCCCGCCTCGACGATTCGCAGTGCCAACGCTGGTGAACACACTTGCATCGCCCGCCTCGACGATTCGCTGGGCCACCGGGCCCTGCGGCGCTCGTATGGCCTGCGATAGCACGTCCGTGTCGAGCAGGAAGCGCTTCATCAAGAGTCGCCGAGATCGACGGCCTCTGGCGGCACATCGGCAACCGCCGGCAATCCAACTTTGAGCGGCGCCCAGCTCGCGAGCAGACGCGACAGCGACGGCCGCTGCATCGGCTCGATCACCAGGCGTGTGCCCTCCCGGTAGATGACGGCGTCGTTTCCGGGCAGTTCCAGCTCGCGCGGGATCCGCACGGCCTGGTTGCGACCGTTACGGAAAATCTTCACGTGCCGGATCTGTCCCACGGGAGGTTTCTCTTTTGGCATATGCCAAACATATGCCTTCATTGCAGACTAGTCAAAGTGGTGTTGGTCACCGAGCAGCGGCGTCAGATTGCGCGACCGCGCCGCACCAGGGAAGGCGGATTTCGGGCGGGAACAGCGGCTTTCAAGGAGGGGACATTCTCCTTTTTCCGCCGACCGAAAAAGGAGAATGTCCCCTCCCGAAAAGTGTGAACCAGTCGACTGTCGCCGGGCCTTACAGCCGTGGCCGCCGATCGCGCTTCGCCAAGCCCCGCCCCGCGTCGCCCTGAGGCCCATCAGGCACTTACATCCGTGGCACGCAAACTGCATTAACTACCGTGCGCAAGTTACCGCGCCCACTTTGAAAGATTAAGGTAAATCATGATCACCAAGACCCGACTGACCCTTGCCGCATCCGTCATCGCAGCGCTCGTCGCTGCTGCCCCGGCGAACGCGACGCTCAGCGTCAGCGGCTCCGTTGGCGGCGCGCCGACCGGCGTGATCCTCGACAACCTCAACTGGCTCACCCTGGGCTCGGCCGGCGGGCTGTCGCCGCAGAGCGGCATCACCGTCAGTTTCTTTGGCAACGCCAAGGCCGTCACGGGCGCGGTCGGCGGCCAGTACGCCGCCCCCTACCTCTCGGGCGGCAACGGCACCGGCTTCGGCAGCCCGAACCAGGCAAACGGCGTGGACGCGACCACCTACGCCACCAGCGGCTCCACGGGCGCGAGCTCGAGCGCCGCGGTGGAGATCCTGCTGCCGGGCAACAGCACGTACTTCGGCCTGCTGTGGGGCTCCGTGGACGCCTACAACACGCTGTACTTCTACGACGGCGCCTCGCTGGTCGGCTCCTTGACCGGCTCGGGCGTCCTGGCCAGCCCGACAGGCAACCAGGGCGTGAATGGCACTCTGTACGTCAACGTGAGCTCCGACCTCGCGTTCAACCGCGTGGTTGCGCGGTCCACCTCCTACGCGTTCGAGTTCGACAACATCGCGTTCGACCGCACCCAGGTTCCGGAGCCGGGCTCGCTCGCGCTGCTGGGGCTTGGCCTCGCGGGGCTGGGGTTCACGAGGCGGCGGGCCAAGGCCTGACGAACAGACCCCGCGATTGCGGGGTCTTTGATTTTCAATGCCAACAAAAAGCCCGGCGCCGCAGGACAATGTCCGGTCGCCGATCGCGACGCAAGGCGCTGTGCACGATGCCCCCGGACCACTCGTTCAGCCTGCCAAAGAGAATCGAATACACCGCCACCGACAAGGTTGCGGCCGCGCTTGCGGGACTGGGTCGCACCGAGGACGTAAAGTTCTCCCCAGACAATCGGCGCCTGGTCATTCTCGGTTACACCCGCAACCGTATCCTCACAATCGACGTCGCGATCACTTGCTCAGCGACTGGCAAGACCGTGAAGCTGACGGATTGCATCGAAATCGAATCGCCCGAATTTAACGAGCCGCACGGCGTCTGTTTTCTCGACAACGAAACAATCATCGTCGCTAACCGGCATGGGCTCGCACCCGTCGTAAAGCTGCCGCCCCGCGGCACACCTGGCGAGGTGGTCAATGGCTCCCTGCTCGCGACGATTGAAGGAAACCGTCTTGGCCGGCTCAAATCGCCCGGATCCGTCGCCGCCTATCCGCTGGGCGGAGACCGATACGTAGTTCTCTTCTGCAATAATTACGTCAACTACGTCACCCGTCACGTGCTGGACATGACGCGAGGCGTTCGCGTCCGACGCAACCGAATGCTGGTGCGCAGGTGGCTGCAGATCCCCGACGGCGTGGCCGTGGGCGGGAGCGGACACTGGATTGCGATCAGCAACCACAATGACCACAGCGTGTTCATGTACGAGAATACGCCGCTGCTCAATCGCTACTCGAAGCCGTCCGGGACACTGCGTAACGTCGCCTATCCACACGGCGTCTGCTTTACCAGGGACGATCGCTTCGTCATGGTCGCTGACGCCGGGGCGCCTTTCGTACATGTGTATGAAAGGAAGCACGGTGGCTGGCGAGGCTCGCAAGATCCCGTCGCTTCATACCGGGTGCTGGCTGAGGAGACGTTCCTGAAAGGCCGCTACAACCCCGAGGAAGGGGGCCCCAAGGGCATCGACATTGACCACGATGGCAACCTGCTCGCGGTCACCTGCGAACACCAGGTGCTGACGTTCTTCGACCTCGAGGCGATGCTGGCCCAGCTGGAGAACCGACGGGACGCGGTCGCAGCCTGACGACATTGTTGGTAACGGCGCTAGCGGCCGACGATGGCTGCCGGCAGCAGCGCAGAAATGGCTGAAATGAATGCCTCGCGCGAGAAGCGCTGCGCGTCCAGACGGCCTTGGCGCGCCAGGCGCTCCCGCAAGCCCGAATCCTTGACGCACCGAACAGTGGTCTCATGCAGTTCGTCAAAGGTCTCCCATAGAAAGCCGTTTCGGCCATGCTCGACGACCTCGAGCTGGCCACCACGACGCATGACCAACGGAACGCAGCCATGCGCCATCGCCTCGACCGTTGCCATGCCGAAATGCTCAAGCTGCTGCGGAAAGCGCGAGTCGTCCACACCGTAGCCGGCACCGTGCCAGAACAGCGCCGCCTTAGAAAATCGCCACTCGAGGTCGCCTGCAGGCAGGTTCGGCTGCACTTGAATGGCCCCGCCCTTTGCGGCCGCGACACATTCCTCGAAATAGTGCCGCTCGTCCGGGTGGTCCGAGACTCCTCCGACACACCAGTACTGCCATCCGGCCAGGTCCGGTTCCCTGTTCTCCAATATCCGATACGCCTGGATCAGGTCACGCTGGCGCTTGCTGTTGGCCGTAGGTGAAAAGCGACCGGCGCTTAAAATGGCTCGCCGGCGGTCCGAGGACGTCTCATCGCGCGGCAGCAACACCGGCGGATAGACGACCGCTGAGTCGAGGCCCCACCGCCGTCGTATCCACGACTGAGTGAACTTTGAGTTTGCCGCGCAGGCCTGATAGCCATCGAAAACGCGTCGCCAGCGTCGCTCGTGGTAGAGCAATCGCAGTCGGTGGCGAATGCCTCGCCCTGCAGAAGACGACGCGGACCAGGGCCACATCTCCTGCTTGTCGTGCCAAGGGAAGAGCACCACGAGCACGCCGTGGGGAGCGGGGCAGACCGGCGGCATGAGATGCACAAAAGGGACAAAGAGGTCGTATTCCCAGGGAATTGTGGGTACGGAGTCCCAGCCTTCCCTGTTCAGTACGCGAAGGCGCACGTTTCCGAGATCGGTCTGCGACACTCGCTCGAGCTCGGCGAGATCGAAAGGCGCCACACGAACGATCAGCTCGACATCGTTCCGTTTACTGAGCCATTCCGTAAGTACGGCCGCATGCGTCTGGGCTCCGCCCGTGACGCCCCTTGAAGACTGTTCAAGATAGATGCCGATCCTTGGCACGGCACCCTCCTCGAAGCAGCCGCCAGAATTTGGCAAGTTTAGCAAGTAGTTAGAAATCCCCCGGCATCCGGTCGAACCATCCGGCGCCAACGTTGCCCCACACACGCAAGCCGGCATATGTAAAATGCCGGCCGTCCATGAAGGGCATACCCGCCGCAGGGCGGGGACGCAAAGCCTACGGCAAAGACGCCGAGCTCCGCCCAGGCCATCGGATCAGCCACCCTCACCTGGGTGGCCCCCACCCAGAACGTCCACGGCTCGCCGCTGACCAACCTGGCGGGCTACGAGGTGCGGTACGGGCAGTCCATCGGCGCGTTGAGGCAGACGATGGACGTTCCGAATCCCGGGACCACCAGCGTTCGCATCGACAGACTTTCGGCCGGGACGTGGCACTTCACCGTCGCGGCCTACACAAACATCGGGGCGGAAAGAGTCCCGTCCGCTATGGCGTCCAAAACCATCTCCTAGCTACCGGGTTCGACAACCTCGCGTTCAACAGTACACAGGTGCCGGACACACGGGTTCCGGAGCCGGGTTCGCTCGCGCTGCTGGGGCTTGGCCTCGCGGGAATGGGTCTCGCGCGTCGGCGAGCCAAAGCCTGACGGGACCGACAGGCCCGTGCCGCTCCGGGTCCAAGGTCCGGAGCACGCACAGCCAACGTCACACCTGCAGGGTGCCAGTCGACTGACCTAACCGAATATCCCAGGCACCGGTCCATTCCTCCACCAAAGAAAACGCCCCCCGCCTTCAACAGGCGGGGGGCGTCGTTAATCCGCCGAAGCGGATGTCAGTCGCGATGCGGCGCGCAGAGATTGCCGTTGTTGTAATCGTCCAGCGTGCCGTGGAGCGTACCGCCCAGCCGCCAGGCAGCACTGTTGCCAGCGACTCCGCTGCCAACCGGTCCATAGGCTGCCATCCATGCATCTGCAGCCGCGATGGTGCCGCCGATCGTGCCGCAGCCACACCCGATGCCGCCGTTCAGCTTCGCCGCGACCAGCTGGCTGAACATGCTGCGGGTCTTATCGCCCGCAACTGGCGTCTGCATGATCGCAATGGCTTGTGCCTTCGTGTAAACCACGCCGCCGATCGTGATGGAATCTACCGGCCATGCCTCCGGGTGGTTCTTCCAGTAGCCGATCGTGCCCGTGCCCGGGCAGTCCAGGATCGGCATCTCGACCGTGGCCTGGTACACGAGGAAGTCGTTGTTGCGGTCAGTTTCAACGCCCGCGTCGTTCACTGGCTCAAATACCAGGAAGTTCGCCGACTTGTTGGCTTCTGGAATCGAGATCGTTGGCTCCCGGACCAGATCGTTTCCGGTGAGATTCTGGATCAACGTCCAGGTACCAGGGTTCGTTGCATCGCCCGCCGCCCACAACTTACCCATCTCGACGGCGCCGCCGGGCGGGATATTCGCATCGAGAGACGACACCTGCACCGACACCCATTCGTGACTGGCAGGACGAGTCAGGGCAATGATTTCCCAGGTCCCGGCATTATCAAGCTCATTGACGTCGCCCCCACCTGAATCGCATGCCGACTGGCCCTCGCTGCACACGCCAATCCCGTGGTCATCTGGAACATTGCGGCGATAGAGATTGGCAGGGCTATAGGTCCCCTGCCGCGTCGCACTCGAGTAGCCTGCCGCGGTGATTCCCGACGTGGGATCAGTGAACGACGTCGCGTTAACGTAGCCTTCCTGACCGGCCGCGAGATTCACCATGGCAACCGACGCAAAGTCGGCGGTCTGCGCATTAGCAACAATCGGCAGCCCGAGAGCCACCAACGCCGCGCACATCCAACGCCCAATCATAGATTTGCTATCTGATGTTTTCATGATTCCCCCATTGAGACAGATAAAGTCCCTTCCCAAATCCTCGACACGACGGTCCTCCATGACCCGCCCCCTCGAGAAAC
Source organism: uncultured Gammaproteobacteria bacterium (assembly GCA_963793005.1). Classification (GTDB taxonomy): domain Bacteria; phylum Pseudomonadota; class Gammaproteobacteria; order Steroidobacterales; family Steroidobacteraceae; genus RPQJ01. The sequence goes on along the minus strand of CAWBYP010000002.1, from coordinate 40,743 downwards.
AAATCGCCCCCCCGAACCTCTCCGTGAGCCACTAAGGGCGGGCCGCCAAGAGCTACGTTACGCCCTTGCGTACGGGTTGGCACGCTACCCGTAGGTAGAAATACCGCCCGAATCCGCCGGAACCATTCGAACCCGAAACAGTCTCACCGCCGCAAGCCGGCATATGTAAAATGCCGGCCGTCCACGAAGGGCATACCTGCCGCAAGGCAGGGACGCAAAGCCTCCGGTCCTGGCGATCTTCAGCCACGGATAGCGGGGTTGCCGGACCAACGCCAGGGTTCGTCCAAGAGCCACTGCGCGCCAGCCGCAACCCTCTGCCGTCGCTCTAAGTCCCTGTCCCGGAACGTGTTCGGGTCAATTTACGGGCATCGGGGGAACAGGATTGGCGGCAAAACATCTCGGGCAGCGGGTCGGATTCCTTGTGATCGCAGTGGGCGTCGCGGCGGCATTGAGCGGCTGCAACGGAGACTCCATTGGACTTACCCTCGGAACCGCCCAGGGCGAGAAGCCGCAAGGGAAGTCGGCAAGCGCTGTCACAGCGACAGGATCGGCCACCCTCACCTGGACGGCCCCCACACAGAACGTCGATGGGTCACCGCTTACCAACCTGGCGGGCTATGAGGTCCGGTACGGGCAGTCAGCCGCCGCGCTCAAGCAGACGATCGACATCCGGAACCCCGGCACAACCACCGTCCGCATCGACAGGCTTTCGGCCGGGACCTGGTATTTCACCGTGGCGGCCTATACGAATGTCGGGGTGGAGAGCGCCCCGTCCGTTGCGGCTTCAAAGACCATCTGACAGTGCCGCGCCTGAAGCGCCTCTACCTGCTTCCGACAAAGATATCTTCTCGCGGATTCAACCCCCACGCCGGGTACAAGCTGGAGATATTGGTGATGCTCACTTTGAAGCCACAGGCGGTTAGTCGGGCGGCGTAGTCCTGGCCATACAGGCGTATATGGTCGAACTGACCAAATAATTCCTCACGCCGCCGAGGATCCGTTACCGAAGGATCCTCAATCGTTGCGGCGGAATTTGCCGATATCGGCACCTGGAGAATCGCTCTACCGCCGTGCTTCAGTACACGACGAATTGAACGCATGGCGGCCGCATCGTCGGGGATGTGCTCCAGGACGTGATTGCAGATCACCAGGTCGAAATGCTCGTCAGGAAACGGAATATCGAGCACGCTAATGTTTCGCACATGACTCGGATATTGATACCCATCCGCGAACAGGTCTCCGCATACATATTCGGCAAGTCCGGCTTTGCGCAACAGAGCTGACAGGTTGGCTTCCGGGGCAAAATGCAAGACACGCAGAGCCTCGGCTCTTTCCAAGATCGACAGGTGATCGCGGATATACGCCAGGACCAGGCGCTCACGATCCGTCGAGCGACACTTGTGACAGGCCGCGTCACGCAACCCTCCACCAACTACTTCCAATTCTTTGAGAACCGGAAAATCGAAACCGAGAGGAGCGAGGTCCTTGGCACGGTAACCACAGAACGGACAAACGTACCTGTCGCCCCGATGCTGAAAGAGCGTCATTTGTCGTCTTATTCTTCGGACGATTCGGTCTATCACGGGGCCTCGCTAACCTGTCGGTGTTGTGTTTTGGTGAGCCCCCCTTCCTGGCGCCGTGCTTAGGGGAAAACGAGGCAAGAAGCCGATCGGCAGGATACCTAATCAATGGATTCGCCGGGGCGACTGTCGAAATCCTTTACAACCAAACAACTGGAAGCGCCGGCAATAGTCTTAACATGTTGTTTCTAAAAGATATAACAATTCTGGCACGGTACTTGCTTTGTTCTAGTCACCACGGGCATTTCCGCGCCGGTAGTGAAAGGAAGGAACACCACAATGAACGTAAACAAGCTTTTGATTCTCTCTCTGGGCGCTGCGGCGCTGGTCCCGGCAGTCGCTGGGGCGACAGCGTTCGATTTCGCGACTGGGGCGAACAATACGAATCTCGGACCCTCGATCACGGTCGGCCCGGTCACAGCCGAAGCGTTCGACACACCGACCGGTGATGGTCTTACGTTCGCAGCCAGCGATCTCTGGCTGCGCAATCAGACGAATGACCACGGCCTCGGAGTCTGCTCGGAAGGTGACGGCAACTGCGCCACCGCCGGCGGCGATTACAACGAGATCGACAACCTTGGAAGCTTCGAGTACATCCGCCTGACGAACAACACAGACGGCGAATGGACGTCGCTGTGGGTTTCGTCGCTCGATTCCGGCGGCCAGGAAGGCAGGGAGTCTGGAAGACTGTACTGGAGTGACAGCGCAACTTCATTCAACAACATTGATGCGTTCTCGTTCTTCTACGACACAGTGACCTGCAACATCGAGTGCGACCTGTTCTCGCTGGCGGGCTTCACCAGCGTGTTCAACACGTCCGCCAAGTACCTGCTCTTCGCGTCGAACGAGGACTGGGGCGACAACAACGACTACCTCGTCTGGAAGGGTGCCGTTTCCGGACGTTCCGGAGCCGACCACACTGGCGCTGCTCGGCCTCGGCCTCCTGGGCCTTGGCGTCTCGCGCCGCAAGCGCGCCTAAGCGCCCAAGGACGGTCAGGCTAGCCTGATACCCGCTCGGTTGACGAGCGGGATACTAAAGAAACCCCGCGTACGGCAACGTACGCGGGGTTTTTCTATGGGACCCGCTCCCGACGCCGCTAATACAGCAGTCCCGCAAGCCTCCGCAGCCGACGAACCACGGCGTTCGAAACCCTGCCGACAAGCACTGCCAGAGTCATTACTGACTCGCGTATGGCCGCAACAATCCGCGCATGGAACGGGGCAAGCACCTCGTCGTAGACCACAAACCCCTTGTCTTCCGTCGTAATGCCATGCTCTTTCTTGATTTCAGCCCAAACCGTGCGCCGTTCAGAGCTCGGCTGGAGAATGTCGATTTCCCTCATGCGGCCTTTGGTGTGCGGGTCCGGATTCGTACACGGAACAGAATCGACTATGGCTACCCGTCCGCGCAGGTCCGGCCCCATGTCTTGTAGAAACCACCAGTCAATTCCCCAGCCGACCAACCTTGGGTCGTAGACGCGTAAGAAGTTCTCGAGAACATCCTGCCGGAACAGTGGACAAGTCACCTCGACATAATTCGTGTACCGCAATACCCTGCCCGCCCGGTACCGCGTGATCTCGTGGCTGATCCTGCCGTGCGTACGGAACGCCGGCTGCAATACATCCAGCTTGTAGCGGTCCGCAATTTGAAACAGGCGGTTGATAGCCGCTGTCTCTATTTCAATATCGTCGTCCAATACGAAGATCGAGCGATAGCGCCGGAAGACTTCAGGCCATTCCTGATATGCAGCGTGCAGGTTCGGAAACTTCGCGCCTTTGCGGTGATTAACGTACTCGATGGCAGCCGCTGGGGCTGTCTTGCCTTCCGCATAGAAGGTTGCCCAGACATCGAACAACCGCTCGCCTGAAATCCACTGGGCCAGGTTGTTGTAATTTCCGGCCGACGTGTAGACGAGATACGGGGGGCGGTTCTCGCCCGAAGTCTGATCAGCCAGGCTGTTAACCTGCAATTCCTGATTGTGCGTCCTGCCTGACATCGCGACCTATTCAGGAACCGGCATTGCCGGCCCGATTGTTCCCACGATCAAATGCTCGCCGACCCATACGTTACCTCGCTTGGCATCATCGCTCTAACCCAGGCACCTGCGAAACCGGCAGCAACCCATCAGTTGGCGGCTGGCAGCAGCCACGCCCCCGCTCAGCCGCCCCGCGCGAGGCGAACCCACGCCTGGTGAAATCTACGACGTAACAACAACGCCGGATCCGCCAGGCTACAAACGAGATCTCGCGCTGAGTCCCATCCTTGCCCCCTCGCCCGGTTGATCTCCGCGCACTCCAGGCGCTTCAGCGCAATTGCGCGCCTCACGTCGCCGGCCGAGACATCGCCAAGCGTCAGCTGCTTGCGCAGAATGTTTTTCCAGGCGCCGAAGTCGCGTGCCGTGCTGCTTTGCGTGGTCAACGAGCCACCCCGCTTGCGGTAATACTGCAATGGCTCGCCGGGCACGGTGAACAAATCGAACCGCCTTGCAGCGCGAAGCCACATGTCCCAGTCTTCCGCCGTCGCCAATGCCGGGTCGCAAAATATTGCGAATCGAAGCACTAAGTTCAGCAAGGCGAATGCGGGCGTCTTGTTGATACAAATTACTAATCCTGCAGCCTAAAAGGAGGGTCAACTATGAAACTAGCTAAATGGGACCCATTTCGTGAAATGGAAGATATGTTCGATCGCTATAGCCGGGCGATCGACAGGCCAAGGCGTGGAAGCCAGGAGGTTCTGGCCGCCGGAGACTGGGCTCCACGCGTCGACATTGCTGAGACTGATACTGAATTTACCATCAAAGCGGAGATACCGGAGGTTAAAAAAGAGGATGTGAAGGTAACGGTGGATAGCGGCGTTTTAACGATCCGCGGAGAACGAAAGCAGGAAAAGGAAGAAAAAGACAAAAAGTTTCACAGGGTCGAACGCTATTACGGCAGCTTTACGCGCAGCTTTTCGCTGCCAGACAATGTGGATGAAAGCAAAATTGAAGCGTCATTTAAGGACGGGATGCTAAATCTTCAAATCCCCAAGACAGAAGCGGCCAAGCCAAAAGCAATTGAGGTAAAAGTTAAGTAAAGCCATTCATTTCGAGAAACTATGAAAAAGGGGAGAGCTGGAATAGTTCTGATTTAATCTGACAACGCACTTGAAAAAGTGAGGGTTACCGGTTTTGATGAAGGTGCAAAGCTAAAACATCAAAACCATAGGACTGCAGGGTCTGATTTTCAAGAACATATATTATGGGGGAGGTACAATTCCCGATACCCGCTTAACCTGCTCCTCCAAATAGGCATTTCTTGTCACTTAAATTCATGAGAAGGCTGTCTTTGCCTCCAAACCAAGCCAGGGAGGACGTCTTATAATGAAAAGGGTTATCTCATTGCTGGCTGTGGCTTTTTCGTTTTCAACCGCCGGCATTATCGCTGCGGATGAGCCGGTCATTCACGTGGAGTTGCTTGTCCGGGAAGCCATCGAAAGGAATCCGAAGGTTATCGCCGCCCGCGAGAGGCACTCCACGCTGAGAGAAAAGATCCCTCAAGCCGGCGCCCTTGAAGACCCCATGCTTGGCTTCGGCGTAGTCAATCTTCCCTCCGACTTTGATTTCAATGAGGAAGACATGACCATGAAGGAAATTTCCGTTTCCCAGAAATTTCCATTCCCTGGCAAGAGGGGTCTGATCGAGGAGGCAGCTGCCAGAGAAGCTGACGCGGGTGCGGCCGAGGTTGAAGAGATTGCCAATCAGGTGGAAAAAGAAGTCAAAACTGCCTTCTACGACCTCTCCCATGTCTACCGTACCACCGAGGTTACCCGGCGCAACAAGAGCCTTTTGGAGGAAATTTCCAAGATCACCCGGACCCGCTACTCCCTGGGCCGAGGTATCCAGGAAGACATCATCCGCATCCAGGTGGAGATCTCCAAGATGCTGGACGAACTGATCATGCTTGAGCAGAAGAAGCGGTCATTGGCGGCCAGGCTCAACTACCTTCTCAACCGGCCACAGAACAGCCCGGTGGGGCGGCCTGCGCAGTTCGAATTCAGGCGGGTTATGTTCTCCATCGAGGATCTTCAACAACAGGCCTTGGCGAACAACCCCATGCTTAGAGCCCTGAAGCAGGAGATCGTCGCCCGCGGGAAAACCGTCGATTTTGCAAAGCTGGATTACTTGCCGGACTTCAGTCTGAAATTCGCCTACGGTCAGCGGGAAGATCGCTTGGACATGTACACCGGCATGATCGAAATGAACCTGCCCATTTTCGTCAAGTCCAAGCAAGAGCGCAAGGTGGCCGAAGGGTATGCGGGGGTTCGATCCGCCCAAGCCAGATACGACAGCGCTCTGAATGAAATTTTTTATATGATTACCGATATGGGATCGATGCTCCAGCGCTTGGAGCGTAAGATTGAGCTCTACCGCACGGGAATTATCCCCCAGTCTCGTCTGCAGATCGACACCGCCTTGAGTGCTTACATTGTCAACAAGGCTGACTTCATGACTTTGCTTGACAGCCGCATGCGGTTTTACCGTTATGAGCTGGACTACCACGAGGCCCTGACCGAGTACGAGAAGAATTTGGTCGCATTGGAGGCTGCGGTCGGGACGAAATTATCGCGGGAGGTATTAAAATGATCCGCTGGATGGTTACCATTCTTTTAGCGGTCGCGCTGGCAGTCGGAACCGCTTTCGGCCAGGCGCAGCACCCGGTCGGCCACGGTGGGGGCCCGTTACAGGCGGAGCAGAAGCCCGGCGACCTCGAGGAGCTGAAAGACCTATCCATGCAATCCATCCAGAAGGAGGGCAAGGTCCAGGAAATCACTCCGGGCACTGTCCAGATTTCCCCGGAGCGCCAGCAGCTCATCGGCGTTCGGTTCGGAACGGTGGAGAAGCGTACGCTGCAGAAGGTGACCCGCACCGTGGGGCGGATCGACTACGACGAAAAGCGCATCGGCACGTTCTCTCCCAAGATCGGCGGCTGGATCGAGGAGCTCTATGTGGACTTCACCGGCCAGTTCGTGCGCGAGGGAGAGCCGCTTCTGACCATCTACAGCCCGGAGCTCGTGTCCACCCAGGAGGAATATCTTCTAGCCCTCAAGGCCAGACAGAACTGGTCGAAAAGTCCGTTTGCGGAGGTCTCCGAAGGCGGCAAACTCTTGGTCGAATCCGCTCGTCGGCGCCTGAAACTATGGGACATCAGCGATGCGCAGATCCAGGCGCTCGAAAAAAGCCAGGAGCCGATGAAGACCCTGACCCTCTACAGCCCTTTTACGGGCCACGTGCTCGAAAAAATGGTCACCCGGGGCCAGTTCGTGGAGGCGGGCGTGGCGCTTTTCAAGATCGCCGATCTGTCGGTGGTATGGCTCATTGCCGATATCTACGAATACGAGCTGCCGTCCATACGCCTCGGTCAGAAGGCGGTTATCGAGATGGCCATCTATCCCGGTGAAACCTTCACGGGTAAAGTCATTTACATTTACCCCTACCTGGACCCACAGACCCGGACCGCCAAAGTGAGGTTCGAGTTCGCCAACCCCCACGGCAAGCTCAAACCGGAAATGTTCGCCAACGTGGAGATCAGCGTGAACCTGGGTAACAGGCTGGCAATCCCGGAAGGGGCGGTCATCGACACCGGGGTCCGCAAGGTGGTTATCGTCGACCGGGGTTCCGGCTATTTCGAGCCCCGCGAGGTCAAGCTGGGTGCCAAGGCCGGCGAGGTCTTTGAAGTTCTCAACGGCCTCAAGTCAGGTGAGCGCGTGGTCACGAGCGCCAACTTCCTCATCGATTCGGAATCCAACCTCAAAGAGGCCGTCAGCGGTATGGGCCACCAGCATTAGAAATGATCGAGAAAATCATAGAAAGCTGCGCCAAAAACCGGTTCCTGGTGTTCGCAGCCGTGCTGCTGCTGACCCTGGGCGGGCTGTATGCGCTGAAGAACATCTCGCTAGACGCCGTGCCGGACATTTCAGACGTACAGGTCATTGTCTACACGCCGTGGGAAGGCCGCAGCCCGGACCTGATCGAGGACCAGGTCACCTACCCGATCGTCACGGCCCTGATTTCGGCCCCCCGAGTCAAAACCGTCCGGGGATTCTCGGATCTCGGCTCTTCCTTCGTCTACGTGATCTTCGAGGACGGCACCGACATCTACTGGGCGCGATCCCGAGTGCTGGAATACCTGCAGCAGATATCCGGGCGTCTGCCCGAGGGTGCAATGCCCCGTCCTCGGGCCGGATGCGTCGGGTGTCGGCTGGGTGTTCACCTACGCGCTGGTCGACGAAAGCGGCACCCATGACCTCGCCTACCTGAGGACGCTGCAGGACTGGTACATCCGCTACGCGCTCGCCAGCGTCGAGGGCGTGGCCGAGGTGGCGAGCGTCGGCGGCTTCGTCAAGCAGTACCAGGTCAACGTCGACCCCAACCGCCTCTCGGCCTACGGCATCTCCATCCGCGACGTGATGGAGCGCATCCGCATGTCCAACAACGACGTCGAGGGGCGGCTGCTCGAGATTCCGGCCGCGAGTACATAGGTGCGCGGCAGAGGCTATATCAAGTCGCTGGCGGATATCCAGTCGATCGTGGTGGGCAGCAAGGGCGGGACTCCGGTACTGCTACGCGACATCGCCAACGTCGTCTTCGGGCCTGACCTTCGCCGCGGAATTGTTGAACTGGACGGCAGAGGCGAGGTGGCCGGCGGCATTGTCGTAATGCGCCACGGCGAAAACGCCCTTAAAGTTATCAACGCCGTAAAAGCAAAAATCAAGGAGATCACGCCGGGGCTTCCGGAGGGCGTTCGGATCGTGCCGACCTACGACCGTTCCGAGCTTATCCGCCGGTCCGTGGTAACCTGCAGAAAACGCTGATCGAGGAAATCGTGGTGGTCAGCCTGGTTGTGATTTTTTTCCTGCTTAATTTCCGCTCCGCCCTGGTGCCGATCATCGCTTTACCAATTGCGGTGGTGATCTCTTTCATTCCCATGTACTTTCTTAAGCTCTCTTCCAACATCATGTCCCTGGGTGGTGACGGCAAGTGCGTCAACCACGTCGCACCTCGCGAAACGACACGTGGCGATGGTCTTTCAAAATGATGGTCTTTATCCCCACCTTACCGTCGGCGATTCGATCCGTTTTGCACTGAAGGGAAAGCTGAGTGCCAGCGAGATTCAATCCCGTCTCGATACAGCGGTTGCGCTGACGCATATCGAAGCGATCCTCGATCGTTTTCCAAATCGACTGAGCGGTGGAGAACTTCGCCGCGCGCGCGATTGCCAAAGCAATTGCGCAGCACGTCGCTCCGTCTGCTTGACGAACCGCTCTCGGCGCTGCGACGCTCCCGTTCGTTACGGGCTGCAGGATGATATCCTTCGATGGCATGCGGAGGTGCCTGGCACATCGATCCATGTGACGCATGACGCCCAGGAAGCGTTGCGAATGGCCGACCGGATCGCCGTGATGGAAGCGGGCAGAATCGTTCAGTTCGCAACGCCACGGGAAATCTATTCCCACCCTCAAACTGTCTCGGTCTCGCAAGCGATCGGTTCGCCCCCGATCAATTTGCTTCGAGCGAAGCTGGTGAGGGGCACAGTCGACTTTGCCAATCCTTGCATTTCGTGTCCCGCGCATCTCCGTTTTGCCGGTCGGGACCGAGACCTGATCGTCGGTGTTCGGCCCGAATCGTTTCACGGGATCGACGATGATCTGCGGAAGCGCGACGATGCCCAGGCGGCAGGCATCTCAGTCGATGCCCGACTGATAAGTCTGCGGACAATGCAACACGACGTGCACGTGTACTTGCAAACGCAGGATGACTCGATTCTGGCGATTATGAGCCGCGTGCCGGAGGATGCCGGGGCAGCAATTTCCTTGGCGGCGCAGCTTCGAGACGTGCACTTTTTTGATGCGCAAAGCGGCCGTCGAATCGAACCCGAACTTGACTGCTGACGATCCGGGCGGAGGTCGTATAGGATGCAGCGATGGATTTCTTCATTTCGACTTTTCCATTGGCGATCATTCTCTGCGTAGGGATCTTCGTCCAGTCGGCTGCGGGTTTCGCCGCTGGTCTGCTGATCGTTCCGGCGCTACTTTGGTTCGGGTACACCATTCCGGCAGCTCAATGTTCGTTGCTGGTGGCCACGATTCCGCAAAACGTGTGGGGCGTGTGGAGCTTGCGCCGATCGATTACTTTCCAGCAAGTGATCTGGCCGGGACTCGGGCGGCTGGTATTTTTTCCCGCCGGCGTCTGGGTTCTCAAAGCGATGGAGTCGCTGCCGATGGACACGATTCGCCAGATCGTCGGAGGCGTGGTGCTGGCCGTCACCTTGGCAATCATATTGTTGCGACCCAAGCCCCGTCCCAAATTGAATCCAATCTGGGCCTTCATTGCATTTCCCATTTCCGGGTTCTTGCAGGGGCTGGTCGGCATGGGTGGCCCGGCCATGGTGTTTTGGGTCCAAGCACACGACTGGGGAACCAAACAGACTCGCGCGTTTCTGTTTGCGATGTACTTGATCAGCATTGCTCCCGCCCTGGGAGTCTTGTACTTCGTCTTCGGGAATCGAATCCTCCAGGCCGGTCTGATCGCGGCGGGGCTGATCCCTTTGCTGCTTGTGGTCACTTACTTTGGACTGCGATTCGGCACAAAACTCGGGCGCGAGCGACTGCGTCGAGTCACGCTGATTCTCCTTTTCCTGATGGGGCTGGCCGGATTGGCCGCGCCCTGTCTCGGTCGGTATTGAGCACGAAAGTAGGCCGGACCGAGCGAAGCGAGTTCCGGCAAACGCAATGTTTCTTTGCGAGTCATGCCGGAACTCGCTCCGCTCGGTCCGGCCTACCGCTACTCGTCAGTCTTCTCCACGGAATCCGGCTCTTCCGCCTCGGGTCGGCTGCGCACTCTCACTCGATCGGATTCCTGTTGTCCCGGTCCGCCGCCAAACCGGGCTCGCATCGCTTCGGCGCGAGCCATCATCTCGTCCTTCGAGATCGCGCCATCACCGTCGGTGTCGATCTCCGACATCGCTTCTCGCTGGTTGACGGGGATCTCATCGTCCCTCAAGAAGCCATCTCCGTCCGCATCGTTCTCGGCAAATCTCGCTGCAGGATCCATTCGAGGTCGGCCTTGCCCTCCGCCCGGACCACCACCGCCTCCCGACCCCTGGTTCGCTTCCGCCGGCATTTCCTCCAGCGAGGGATCGTCTCCAGGCTGCTCAATGACGATGGGAACGCTGAAGTTCGAGACTTCACCGCTCGTCTCATACTTGAATTTCGCGTGACGATAAAACAAGAACTTTCCGTTGTTCGGTTTGAAGACCGTGAACAGTTCGTGCGATCGGATCGGCAGCCCACTCCGCCAGCTGTAGACCTCGACCAGATCACCGTTGGCGTCCTCGAACGTCCGCGAGGGTTCCTTCCCGATCAGCTGCCGCACATCCAGATTCGTGAAGACCTCGGTGCTCTTGCGATTCACCTCGGTGTTGCGATCGACAATCTTGTTGTAAGCGGTTTCAACACTCGGTCGTGCGACGCGGTAATCGTACGCCAACGCGAGCACCAGGAGGCCGAGGATCGCGAACAGCAGAATCTTGCGCGTGTTACCCCCTTCGGCATCGGAAGAGCCAACTGCTTGATCAGACATGAAATTTCTCGATGGATAATGGGATTAGGAAACGAATGATGCGTCCCGGACACGCGACATCGCCGGCTCTCCGTTTGCTGGTTGATCGTGCGCGACCATCTCGCCGCGATCGATTTCCAGCGTCCAACGCTTGAGTGCCGAAGGGTTCGCTCCGGTCATTTCAAACGTCAAAGTCAGTTTCTGGTTTTCTACCAACCGCACCCAGGCCCAGCTCAACGGTCTGTGCAGTTGACGAACCTGGCTGGTGAACAGATCCGCCGTCTGCCACGGTTCGCGAATGACCTTGGCACGCATGATCGGATAGTCAACGGCCGTCGTCAAATAGATTGATACGTGACAGGGCCCCCCTTGAGGGCGAAGCCTCGGCTCGCCAAGCACGGCGGCAGCAATCCTTACCGCCTCTTGGTCACCCGCTAAGGATGTGCCACCGCTTCGCGGCTCTCTTCGTTTCCGCCCGAGCTAACCTTCCAAAGCCGGACGGACTCCCGGGGGAAGGGCGATTTCGGAAGGTGCAAAGGGTGTTGATACCGATGCTGCGGTCCGGTCAATTCTCGGAGACCTGCAGGCTCTTGCGTTCGATCGCGGCGTGTCCCGATTTCTTGAAGGGCCTCGGCAAGGGCTGCGGACTTCCTTTCTCGTCGATGGTTCGGCATCGCAACACGTAATCACCCGCTTCCAAACCGGGATGCAGAATCGCCCAGTGAGCTTTCGTCAATCGCATCGGCCAGGTTTGAGGTCGTCCCGTCTCCGGATCGAATCCCAGGGTCGACTGCGGGAGTTCGTTGCCCAACTCGCCGCCCCAGTCGCTCGGGGCGGGCAGAATTTGCGCATCGATCCATGGCGCCGTTTGAAAATACTCGTCGTCATCGGGCCATTGCTGATCCGCTTTCTGCATCCAGACTTGCACCTTCTTCAATCCGGAGATCCCGACTTGCGCGTATCCCGTGATCGCAAAGGGTTGCTTCGCTTTGACTTTTTTCGGCAGGGATAGCGTGGCGCAGAAGGTCTTCAGCGGACTGTCGACATCATTATTCTTTTCGGCGTAGGTATCATTGGCCGCAGGGATGTTCGACAAATAAATGTGTGTCAGCCATTTGATGCTCTTGAATCCGTAGGCCTCGGGAACCACCACGCGAACCGGCCCACCGCGCTCGGGTGAGAGGTACTGGCCGTTGAGCTTGTAGCACAGAATCACGGGAGGAAGATCAAACGGATCCTCCAAAACTCGGCCGACCGGAAGCGAACTGCGAAACATTTGTTCGGGTTTGTCGTTGTGATACCCGTGATAGAAAACACGGCGAAGATTCTGCTGCGGCTTCGTCATCCACAGCACATCGCGAAGCGGAACCCCTTCCCAAATCCCGGTCCCCAGCGGGCAGCCAATGTTCAAGCAGGTCATCACTTTCGCGAAACGAACGACGCTCTGGTTTCCGCGAGTTGCATCAGCTGTTGAAAATCGAAAGCTGTTCCCGCTTCGACCGAAAGGGGTTTCTTCAGCTCCGCCGGAGACTGCGGATCACTGACCACCTCCAGCTTCCAAGTCTCGCGGGTCAGCCCGACCTGCACGCGCGTGGCGTCGTCGAGCGTATGAGGTTTCGGGTTTCCGCGTGAGACGTCTTGAAAGTCATCCTGACGATGTCAGCCACGGTTCGAGGTTGGTCACCGCTCTGCGCAATTCGTCGTTCGACTCCTGATCGGCCGCAAGAGAGCCATCGGGAACGCATCGCGGCCAGGCCGGCTGCCCCCAAGCCAAGAAAGTATCGCCGGGTCAGCAAGGTGTGCAGCTTCGAGGAAGGACTCGCCAGTCATTGCATCATTGTCCCGAAGTTGGTCTCGACCATGCGTTCTGTGACCTTCTAAGGATCGTACCGTAAATACGTGTCAGATACCGTTTCCCGCGGAGCGGCCCCGGGTGTTTTGCAGAAAAGGCACCGACGCTATTTACCGCCCACTGCTAAGCTAACGTACGCCATCTCGCTGCGCGAGATGCAGCCCGACATTGCGTCCTCCCGTGCAATGGTTACCAATCGCAAGCACGACGTTCGCGATACGACCCTCGGCCGTCCATTCGGTGGCCTTGCCGATTCTCAGTCACTCGCTTGGCGTCAACTTGTTCGAAACGCGGAAATTCATCACGTGCGGAGCGTGACGGCTCGAGCCTTGCCAGTGGGCTATGCAAGCCGGGACGATCAGAGCGTTGATCGTTCCACCCTCGGAGGACCATGCCATGAATCGTGTCTGTCTGTTGTTTGCGACCTTGATGATCGTCTTGCTCGTGCAAGCATCCCGCAAGACTTGCCGCTCAGGAAAAAGAAAAAGCGGCGGCCGAAGCGGATACCACAGACAACGATCGCGAGCAACGACTTGCCGATTACCTCAGCGGAGCCAAGTTTGTCGGCAAGTTTACCGTCGACGGCAAACCCGACGCCTCGCCCAAGACCGAAGAGTACACGATCAGCAAGTGCGAGAAGTTACCGCAGAAAGACATGTATCGAATGACGGCGCGGATCAAGTACGGCGACGTCGACAATGAAGTTCCCTTGGAGCTAGAAGATCCTTTGGTCGGGAAGCACTCCCGTCATCACGCTCGATTCGTTCTGGATTCCCGGCATGGGCAACTTTTGGGGCACGCGTCCTGATTCATTCGGGGCGGTACGCCGGCACATGGCAACATGACGCGGTCGGCGGCCACATGTATGGCATGATCGAAAAATAAACGAAGAAACGCTCGACTTCCCCCCGAAAGCCCAGCGTTTCGCGTTTCTTGATTTCGTGATGTCGGTTCGACTCGCTCGGTCGTCACTCGCCACCGGCTCCCGTTGGGAGCGTGCCGAACCGACTCACGATTGCCACCTTACGCCGTCGGTATCGGCGTCATCACCGACCCGTCGACGCCAAGAAACGCCTCTTCGAGAGAAGTTCATTCAATTCGCCGAAGTTAAAGCCGATCGCATCGGTGTCGGAGCCCAGGCCCATTTGAGAGAAGACATTGTCGGCGGCGACCGCCGTGGCACCGGTACCGACGGTTTCCATGTCCGTCGCGGAATCCCGGTGGCTGAGTTTGCGTCACCGTGTAGGTCCCCTGCGGCAGATTGCTGAACATGTAATTGCCGTTGGCATCGGTCGTGGCCGATGCGGTGACGGCATTGCCCAGCGAATCGGTGCCGGTGAGAGTCAATTGCACACCTTGGATCGGCTGTTCGGTCGCATCGCGAATACCGTTGTTGTTGGCATCGACGTAGACCGAACCCGCGATGGTGGAGGTCACCGGATCCACGGTCGTGGTCACGGTTGCGGTATTATTGGCGGTATTCGTTTCATTGGTACTCGAAGTGACCGTTGCGGTATTGATCTGCGTTGCGGCGGCACCCGCGGCGACCGTTCCGTTGATCGTAAAGCTGAACATACCGGCGTTGTTGAGCGTGGCGCGGTTGACGGTCACCACGCCACCGGTCGCGCTGAGCGCCTCACCGGCGGGACCGGTGCCGCTGACGAACGTGACACCGGCCGGCAACGTATCCTGGACCTGGATGTTGCTCGCCTGCGAAGGACCGTTGTTCATGACCGTGATCGTGTAGGTCAAATTGCTGCCGATTTGGGCATTGGGCAGCGACACCGATTTCGTGATCGCGAGGTCGACCTGCGGCGTGACGGTGATGTCGGCCGTGTCCGAGTTGTTGGTGATATCGTTTTCTCCGGCGGCGGAGAGATTCGGAATGCTCGCCGTGTTGGTGATCGTTCCGGCGGCTGACGAGTTGACGGTAAAGGTCAACGTGGCCGTTGCGGTCGCGTTGGAATCAATCGTGATCGCCGGGAATGTCACCGTGGTTCCATTGCTCGTCGCGTTTTGTCCCGCAAGCGTCCCGCTGACAAACGTCAATCCGGTCGGAATCGTATCGCTCAGCACGACACCGGCGCCGAGCTTGGCCCATCGTTGCTCAAAGCAACCGAATAGGTGATCGTGCTCCCCGGTCCCGGCGTCGGATTGTTGGCCGTCTTCGTCACGACGACGTCAAAGATCGGGCGTCATGGTGGTATCGACACTATCGCTATTGTTGGTCGGATCGAGGTCCGTACCGGTGGACGTGACCGACGCGGTGTTGGTCACCGTTCCGGTCGTCGCTTCGTCGATGTCCACCGTGACGGTAAAGGTTCGCGTCTCGCCGACCGGAATCGAATCGAATTCGAACGGTGACGGTGTTGTTGGCAAAGTTGGTGTTGTCGGCCGTGGGAGCCGAAATCACGGCACCGACCAGACCGGCCGGAAGGACGTCGGTGACGACCACATTCGCCGCATCGCTGACAGCTGTCGGTGTCGTGGCTGACCGTAAACGTGTACACAAGCTGATCCTGGCCCGGCACCGCGGTCGCCGGGTTGACCGCCTTTGTCAAAATCAAGTCGACCTGCCGCTGAACCGTGAGATCAACCGAATCGGCGTCATTGGTATTGTCGCTGTCGTTGTCGGTTGTCGACGCCGTCGCCGTGTTCGAGATCGTTCCCGAAGCCGACGATGCGATCGACACGTCAAACGAGAAGGTTGCCGTTTGCGCGGCATCCAAGATGCCGACGTCGAACGTCAGCGTTTGGCCGTTTTGTGAAACGGTGACACCGGAGGTTCCCGGATCAAAGCTGCCATTGACAAACGTCAGGTCGGTATTGAGCGTGTCGACGACGCTGACACCGCGCGCCTGGCTCGGTCCGTTGTTGGTGACCATCGACCGTGTAGGTCACGTCCTGCCCGGCGATCGGTGTTCCGGTAACCGTTTTCGTCACCGCCACGTCGACCTGTCGCTGGACGTCGGTATCGACCGACGTCGCTGTTGTTGGTCGGATCGGGATCGGTATTCGGATCGGCCGTCACCGTGGCATTGTTGGTCAGGGGGCTTGCCGCGTCATCGGCAACGCTGACCACGATCGTGATGATGGAAGTTGGCGTTGTTGGCCAGCGTCCCGACGGTTGCCGTCACCTCGCCGGTGCCCGCGTTAAAGCTGACCAGGTTTGTCGCTCCGTCGACGTTGCCCCCGACGAAAGTCACGCCCGTCGGCAGCGGATCGACAACCACGACGCCCGCCGCACCGTCGGGCCGTCGTTGGTAACAGGTGATTTGATAAGTCAACTGGCTTCCGGCATTGACCGGATCGGTCAAAGCGGTCTTCGTGATCCGCAGGTCCGTTTCGATCAGATTCAGCAGCTTCGTCGTCGGAATTGTTCGCCGGATTGACATCGACTTCGGTACCGCTGACCGTCGCCGTGTTGGTGATATCGGCCGTCTGGTTGTCTCCGATCGTCGCGGTCAACTGGAAGGTCGCGGTGGTCCCCGCGGCAACGGTTCCCAACACCACATTGACGGTCGCGCCGTTGACGTTGGTCGTGAAGGCCCCGGATGGATTCTGCGTTCCGGTAAACGTCAAGTCCGGCCGGGAAGATGTCTTCGACTTCGACGTTGGTCGCATTCAGGGGGCCAGCGTTTTGACGACGATGTCAAAGACCGCATTGCCTCCCGCAATGATATTGGACGACGCGGCGTTGAGACTCTTCGTGATCACCAGGTCGATCTGCGGGAAGAAGCCAAAATCGACGGTCGTGTTCGTGTTCGGATTGGTATCGTCGTCGTCGATCGGCTCGTCATTCGATACCAGCGTGATGGTGCCGCTGACGACGGCTCCGCCAGCGACGGTTGTGCCGTTATCATCGTTGTCGACATTGTCATCGGGATCGGGGGCAGGATCATTTCCCGTGCTGTTGGCAAATCCGAACAGGGCGGCACCGGTTTGGAACTGACTCGCCGGTATGACGACCGCATAGTTGCCGGGATCGAGGCCGGGGAAGTTGTACGTTCCGCCCGCACCGGTCGTCGTCGACGTCAACGGAACACCCGTCGGATCAACGACATCGTCGGGTCCCGCCAACTGGTAAAGCTCGACCGTGACTCCCGTCAGCCCGCTTCGGTCCCTTGCCGAATCCCATCGTTTTGACCCACCGCCGAATTGTCCGAGAAGAGTTGTCCGCCAAGCGCAATGGGTTGGATGTTGGCGAGATTGGCTTTGAACAACCTCCGGTCGCCGCGTTTCAACGATCGAGACATTCACGTCGTTGTTGACGCCAACGGTAACCGAGGTCTCGACGGCACCGACATCGTTGAAGTCCGCGTTGCCGACGAAGTCCGAGAATCGCACAAAGGTCTCGGTAAAGTTGGTCGGGTCCGCATTGATCGTGACGGTGGCGGTCGACGAACGGCTTCCATCGGTATAGATCGTGATGAACAGTGAATCGCCGGCGTCCTGTGCTCGCGTTTCGACGATCAATCCAGCACCGGGATCGAGCGGGTCGCCCGGGGCACCCCCGGCAAACGCGACACCTCCCAATCCGACCGGATCGAGCACTGCCGTAGCTTCGGCACCGTCATATTGAATCAGTGCGGTCCCCGATCCATCCCCCAGCGCACCGACCGACAACGTGTCCGAGGCGCTGTCGACGAACAAAGTCAGCTGCCCGGTGCCGGCCGAATTGGTCACCTGAATGTCACGCGATCCTCCGATCGCCTCGCTCGCGGAAGCCGAAGCGGTGTTCGTCGACGAAGCGGTCGCGGTCACACTTTGGGTCGTCGTCGAATAGTCATCAATCAGCTGAGTCTGCAACCCCATGCCGTTGGTGACTTGGACCGCGGTCGGCGGCGGCGTATTCAGCCCCGGGGATCGCTTCCTGCACCAAGAAATAGGTGCCGACCGTCAGACCATCGAAGCGATAACCGCCCGTCGCGTCGGTCAAGTCCGTCCCGATCAACAGGTCCGGCCCGACGTCAAACTGACCATTCGTGTTGGTGTCAGCGAACAGCTGGACTTGGGTTCCCACCGCCACCGGCGGATCGCCCGGTTGCCGAGCCATCCCCCGCCTGGTCGATGAATGCGACGCCGGCGATGGCACCGAGGTTGGACGCCAGCACCTCGCGGCGTTCCATCCGTTCCATCCGAAGCATGCGTTGCCTGTGCTTGCGAGACGAACGTTTTTTATCCCCGCGGGACGACCGAAGATCTTTTGCCAGACCATTTGTACCCGTTCCGTGTGTTACTAAAGCCCTAGTGGTTGGATGCCTGATTTCCAGGCATGTTCCACGGGTCGAGGGAATTTGTCTGCTCGCGCGGATTCTCGGTCGTGACGCGGCATCTTCATCTTCTATCGGTCATTTTGCCCAATCAGCTTGACGGTTGCTGGTGATACAACTTTCACTGACGGAGCAATCCTTACCATCGGTACTCGCCCCCAAAATTGATTCCTTGGACCCAGTAATCGGTGGTATCAAAAGCGAATGCGGGTCGCTGGGCACCGGTCAGCGGGTCAGCTGGGGGGGCAGCAGGTTGGGATTCACGTCCAGCGATATCTGCTGACCCGGTCGGACCACGTTCGACCAGTAGATCGCCGTGTAGCCGAGCATCACCCGAAAATGGTCGGTCAGCTGGTATCCGAGGTTCAAATTCAACTCCGGGACCACCGCGAACTCGTCCTGCCGATAGGTTCCGATGTTCGATGTCTGAGTCAACAGGCCGCCCGGCAGCGTTTGGACGGCGGGCGTGTTCGTCGGGTCGTTGATCGTGGTTTGGCCGTTGATCGTGACCGTTTGCCGAGTGTTTCCAATCGCCAATCGAATCAAAGCGTCCATGGTCCAGAAGCCCCGCGTGCGACGGAACATCCATCCGATATCAAAACCATTGAACTGGTTGCGGGTGTCAAAGCGATCGACAATCGCGAATGTGCCGGGACTGTCGGATCGGTGCTAACCAAATTTTCCGTTGATTTGCACCCGTTCATCAAGTTGCAGGTAAGCGGTAACCGAACATCGCCTCGGTGCGAGTGCAATAGTGCTCCGGGCATCCGCAGAACAGCCAGCGGCTGCAACCTTCGTCGCAGCAGCGTAGATGCCGGAAGTGCACGCCGGCACCCTGCAATCGGCTGCTCGCCACACGCCGACCGTACCGGCAAGCACTCCGGGAAAGGCAACCAATTCAGCATCGTCGACTCCCGTTTCCGTGTTGAAAAAAGGACGTGCCAGGATCGGATTGCCCGAGCTGGTGGCGGTAAATGTTTCCGATTCGCCACCGAGCTTGAAGAATTCCGCACCCAGTCCCCAGTTGTGGCAACGGTCAAGCCAGACGCCGAAGCGGAGCCGGCCACCGTCGAAATGGTCCGTCAATACGTCGCCACCTCCAAACAAGATTCGAGTCGAGGGACTGGTCAAGCACGCCAGCCTGCTCGCGAGGTACGTTGGGATCGGTGCTGGTCGTGACCAAGGGTGGCAAATACAGGCCATCCTGCCACCAGCCAAGATACTCCAACGAAACCCAACCGTCCTGCGGCAGGCACAACGTCACGCAGGGACGCCACGCGTTGCCGCCGCACAGCTCTCCACAGCAGCTGCAGCCCACGCCGCCGCAAGACTCCATCGCAGCCGCCGTCACAAACGGCATCGCATCCGAGACAGGCCGCGTCGCCGCATCCGCACTCGCCATAAGGCAACGCATCGCATGCGACTGAACCGTAGTCGTGGTACATCGGTTCGACAGGTGAACTTGGCCATCCAGGTGAACGCGGCCGTCCAACGGTACCGCCTGAATCGGTTGCTCGATGACCGAAACCGATGCGTCCATGTCTGGGGGCGGAACCGGGCACGCCTTCCACCTGAATATGATCGACGGCGCGAACCCGTTTCGCCGAGGTCCCTTGCACCGGACGCGGTTGCGGTGTCTCCGCTTGGCTTGCAGCCGAATCCACGCGGGATCGAGTTGGCTGCCAACTCGCTCGGGCGACTCGTTCGCTTTGCCGCACGCTTTGGCCGCGCGACGAGGTTTGTTGTGCTGATGACTGCGTCGCCAGCGAGCTGGCGAGTGCGATCGTGAAACAGACGGAAAGGCGGAAGGTACGCACTGGCTTCACCGATGGAAAGCTGGAATGGCGAGTCGTGAAACAACGCCGAAAACTGTTTTCCCCCCCGGGCTGAACCATTCAGGCAGCCGAGACCTCTCGGCATCCACCTGCGGGTTCACCAGGGATATCGTCCCCGCCGATCACGCAACATCGAATCAAAATCGGAAAAATCGGAAAAATCCTCAGAGTCAACCCGATCGGCAAAGCTTGCCAGGCCAACAATGAAACCGGCAGCTCCGCAATTGCAGGCCAGGATAAGGAGGCTGTCATGCTCACAGTTGGGCTGTGGTCATGACGATCCCACCAGACGCCTAGAATTCTTCTGAGCCTCGTCCGGTCCCGGTGTCGCATAAGCGGGGTCCTTGGCTCGGATGAAGACTTCGCCATTGTCGAGCACTCGCACGTCGAGCGGCACGATCGTGACACCCTGCTCGTTGATCGTCTGGGCGTTGTCGCTCAAGTCGCGTGATTCGATGCCCTCGCGCGCAGGGGCGGAACGTTGCCGTTGAAAAACGCCGTACACCACCATTTGCCGTCGCGATCTTGAAACGGAGTGCCGTGGCCGAGAAATCGACCGGCGAATTTCCGTGCCCCGTAGGGACCGGTGATCATGTCGGCCACGCAGTAGTACAGGTTGTAGGAGCCCTTGCGTCCCCGATCGGTCGACCAGGCGGTGCCCAGATGGACGTACTTGCCTGCCACTTTGATCATCGTGGCCCCTTCGTGCCCAATCCGGCTGATCGGTTCTCCGTCGGGTCCCGGTCGAGTCCCCGCGGGGTCGATGCGCACCGGTTCGGCCGTGTAACGAGTCAGGTCTCTGCTGAGGGGCGCGATCATCGTGTTTTGCCACAACAGGTAGACCGTCCCGTCATCGTCGATGAACAACGACGGGATCGTGGCGCGGGCCGAGGTTTTCGCCCATGGGATGCGTCCACGGCCGCGCGAGTTCCTGGCCGGACGGTCAACGCGAGACTGGACTGAGTCCGTGGGCAATGAACCAGAGCCCAACGATCCCCCATCCAATGAACCTCCGGAGCCCAGATGACTCGATTGCGCATGTTCTTGTGTTGGTCGGCGACCTGAAACGTGTCTTCCAGGCTAAAGGGCTCACCCAGCGATTCCCACTCGATCAAATCCTTGCTGCGGTAAACACGGACGCTTCTCGCCGACGATGCTTTGCACGCCGAGACCGATGTTGTACGGATCTTCCGCTTCACGTGGATCGCCGGGATTGGGCTGCGTGCCGGTGAGGTAAAAATAATCATCAGGTCCGAGGGTGATGTACGGATCGCGAATCCAACCAGCCTTGATGTACAGCGCACGATCGTGACTCTTCAGTCCGGCCCGAATCGGTCTCGGCATCCATCACCGGACCCGGCTTGCGATCTGTTTTTTCGACCTGAAACTGCGGGTTCGACTCGACCGCATCCTGGGCTCGCGCAAGCTCGGAACTCGCCACGAAAAACAAGACACGCACAAGCGGAACAGACTGAAAGCGTCGCGAGGCGTCTCATGAGTTCTCCGTCACGGGTTTGATTTGGAAGAAACTTGCGCGCCGGGAATGATCGCGCGAGCCGTTCGATCATCAACGACGAAATGGCCGAGTTGTTCATGGCTCTCGGCGTCCGCGATCATCCACACCGCACCTGGCCGAGTTTGTTGCGTCTTGTTGCTGCCAGCTTCGATCGTGCCGTAAAGCTTTGCGTCGCCGTTGGGCGCCATCCAGAACAATTCAACGCTGCGTGCTCGCTCGTTGACAAAAAACACCTTGAATGCGTTGCCGTCGGGATTCGACGGAGGAGCATTCCCGTCGGCGGCGACGTGCCAGGCGAGCACCGTCAACGATTCGACCGACGGTTCGATCCGTTCGGCGAACTGCGTCGGCGCCGTGTGATCGCAGATCGGCCAGCAGCTCGCGGCTCGATGCATCGTTCACCAGGTTCGTCCATTCGTACGGATCGGACGCGGTATCGTAGAGTTCTTCGCCGCCATCGGCGTAGTGAATGTAGCGATGCGTCCGAGTGCTGACGGCGTAGCTGCCCGGCTGAGCCAAGTAGGTCACCGAAACGTGAGTCCACGGGGACTGTGCGTCCGCCGGTTCCGGATCGCGCAGCAGCGGCAGCAAACTGGGTCCATCGTTTTCGCTCTTGGCGGGCAAGCCGCACAAGTCCAGTAGCGTGGGATAAAGGCTCAGCAGATTGACGCTCTGATCGCAAACAGCTCCTGCACGTGTGCCCTCCGGAAGTGCGCTGGAACAACCCTTGGGAACCCGTACCATCAGCGGCACTCGTGTTACCGCTCGCCAAGGAGTGTATTTTTGCCAATGCTCCTTCTCACCAAGTTGCCAACCGTGGTCGGACCAGAGCACCACAAGGGTGTGCTCTGCGTTGGGACCTGAAGCAAGCGAGTCCAAGACGCGTCCCAGCATCGCGTCAGCAAAATGGATGGACGCGAGGTAACCTTGGATTCCTTTTCGCCATTGGCCTTGTTCTCGAATGTGGGCAAAGTAGCGGTTCTTCGCGGCACGAACCCCCGCTTCGGGAATGTCCTCCAGATCGTCTTCCTTGTAACCGGGCGGCAGCTGAATCGATTCAAGCGGAAACGGCTCGTAGTATTGTTTCGGAACAAACCAAGGCTCATGCGGACGATAGATACCGCAGGCCAAGAAAGAACGGTTTCTCGTGTTCGCCGCTGGAGTTGCTCACCGACCCACTGACTGACCGACCAATCGCCACCGAACTCTTCGTCGCTCACGTCCAGCGCCCCCCAATCCGTTTCGACGTATTGCCAAGGGCCGCCGCGCGGCAGGCTGACGGGACGATGCTCGGGGTAAAACGTTTCGCGGTAGCGGGTTTTCTGACTTGGCGTCCGGAAAATATTCGTCCCACGAGTCGGCGTCGATGAAGTAGTGCAGCATCTTTCCCGAACCGGCCGCGCGGTAACCGTGGTTGACGAAAGTACTGTGGGAATCAGCACCTCGCGCGGCATCACTTCCCGCATCTGCTTGCCGGTTGTCATACAAGCCCGAGCGATTCGGGGCGCGTCCCGTGAAGATCGCTGACCGGCACGGATTGCACGCCGGCGCGGGGCAATGAGCATTGGTGAACAATAGCCCGCTTGCCGCCAAACGATCCAGATTCGGCGTCAGCGACTGCGGGTGGCCCCCGAGGCATCCGATCCAGTCATTCAAATCATCCATCGCAATGAACAACACGTTCGGGCACATCTTGTCCGCCGCCGGCAGAGGGGCGGCGAAGATCATGCTGACGACGCAGAACAGCCGAATTCGATTCATCGATGATCGTTTCCTCAAGGCACCTGTCGCGGGCGAAAAATTTGTCTCATCAATCGATAGCGCCGCTGCGCCGGAGTGATTCGACGTGGTAGTCGAACCAGATCGGCTCCAATTGTTTCATCATTTCGGTGCGTCGATGGCCCAGGCCTTCGAGTTCGATGTAGGTGTGATCGATCCCCAACGCAATCAGATGTTGGTGAAAGTCACGAATCGTGGGGAGGTGTCCGTCATCTTTCGTGCCGCAGGCGACGCGGATTCGCAAGCTCTTTTTAATCTGCGCCGCATTCTTTTCGCTGTTGACGTAGACGTCATCCGCTTCCCATGCCGATCGGTCCGCGCCCAGCAGCAAGAGGGGCCGCTGCTCAGGCGGCGAGTCGTCATAGAAGTCAATCAATCGAGGCACGTTACCCGCTTGGCAAAAGAGCGAACAAAACATTTTCGGGTACTTGATCGCCAATCGCGTCGCTCCTCGACCTCCCATCGAAAAGCCTTCGATGCAGCGGCCTTTGCCGTCGGAAATCGTCCGATAAGTCTGATCGATAAAGGGTATGAATTCACTGATGAAGATCGATTCGATCGGAAACTTCCCATCGGCGCTGTTCTTGTAAAACGTCGATTTGCCGCCGTTGAACATCACCATGATCATCGGCGGGATTTTGCCCGCTTCGATCTGCTGATGCATGAGAGTGGCGGCGGCAAGCCCCGTAAATTCATTTCCGCCGTTACCGTGCAGGTTGTAAATCACCGGGAACCGCTGATCCGAATTGGTTTGATACGCAGTGGGCAGGTAAATGCAATAACCGATGTCGCGCCCAACCAATTCGCTGCGAAAGCTCAAATGGGAAACGCCCTCGGGCAGGGGAAGTTCCTTTTCACCGGGCTCGTTCACCCAGTTGATCGACGCCGCGGCGGCCGCCATCTGTTTGGGTGGTTCCGCATCTTGTCCAACCACATGCGCTGGCGCGATGCTCCGGCGATCATCAACAGCAAGCACGTGATGGTGGATGTTGATTTGATCACGACGCGATTTCGCCAACGGCTGCACACAGCGACGATCCGAAAAGATTGGTCTCGCAAATCACGTTCTCACTGGTTGAAACATGGGGGCTTCGCTGCGACCTCCGTGCGGGAGGATTCCCAAATACAGACCTGCCGAATTGATTCCCGAACGGTGTTCCCTTTTTTCTTTCCGTGGCGCGGCGGGGCACTCCGGCTGGTATTCTAATCAATTGTGTCTTACCGAAGCCGCCGTCCGATGGCGGCTAACTTGCGTGCATTCCCCCGTCGAGTAAACGATTGCCATGAATCACAAAATCACCCTGTTCCTCGCTTTTGCTGGTCTGCTGACCATTCCGGCGCGGCCAGTGCTCAAGACTCTGCAAAAAAGGGTGCTCCGCTGCGAGTCCTGCTCGTGGCCGGCGGCTGCTGCCACGACTACGAGACCCAGACCAAGCTGCTGAAAAACGGCATCGAAGAACGGATCAATGCCGAGGTCACGGTCGTGTTCAATCCCAGCAAGGGTACCGATACAAGATTCGAAATTTACGAGTCCAGCGATTGGGCCTCGGGTTACGACGTCGTGTTGCACGACGAATGCTCCGCTGCGGTCACGGAACGGCCGTATGTCGATCGCATCCTTGAAGCGCACCGGCAAGGGGTGCCGGCCGTCAATCTGCACTGCGCGATGCACAGCTACCGTTGGGGAGAATTTCGCCAGCCGGTCGAGTTAGGCGCCGACAATGCCAGCTGGTACGAGATGATTGGCGTCCAGTCCACCGCGCACGGTCCGCAGTCGCCAATCGACGTCAGTTACAGCGTCGCGGATAACCCCATCACCCGCGGCATGGAAAATTGGACCACGATCAACGAGGAACTTTACAACAACGTTCGCGTGTTCGGCGGCACCGAGGTTTTGGCAAGCGGCAAGCAGCTGCAACAGCCGCGAAAACGGGATCTGAAACCAAATGCAGACAATCAACCACGCGAAGAGCATGCGGCCGTGGTCTGGACGAATCTTTACGGTCCAAACAAGACGAAGATCTTCAGCACAACGCTGGGGCACAACAACGAGACCGTCGGCGATGCGCGTTATCTGGACCTGGTGACTCGCGGCTTGCTGTGGGCGACCGGAAATCTGGACAAGAACGGTAAGCCGGCGGCGGCCTACGCGAAGTAAAAAAAAACGAGAGATCCCGGCCACGACGATCGATGACTGGATTCATCGATCGTACAACGGATCTCTCGTTGACCAAGTTGTAAAGAGTTCAACGGTCGAGTCAAGGGCGACATGCGATTCGCATGAACAAAAAAGGTTGCGCTTGGATGTCTCGCTCTGGCCACAAACAGACCGCATGTGAGTCGCTGCAAACAGGCTTGACACGATCACGTCCAATGATTTGTGCTTGCATGAGGTCAGCAATCAAGATGAGTTCTATCGATGGCCACAAGACTGAAGCCGGAGCCGAATCACCACTACTACTTCGTCACCGGAAGGTTGGCCGAGGCAGCCGTGCGCGATGTGGTCAAGTCGCTCGCGGCAAAACATTCGTTCGCCTACGCGATCGGTGTGATGCCGATCACGGTCGCGGCGCTGATGACGCCGCGGTGGCTGCGTCGGCATCTTGAAGTTCCCGCCGAAGCAACGCACGTGATCGTTCCGGGCTACTGCGAGACGGGGCTGGAGGAGTTGGCCGAATCGCTCAAAATTCCCGTGATTTGCGGCCCAAAGGATTGCCGTCGCCATGCCGGAACTGTTTGGCGAGGAGGCCGTTTGCGATGACTTGGGCGAGTACGACATCGAGATCATCGCGGAGATCAATCATGCGCCGCGTCATATCGATCGACGAGGTGGTTCGACAGCGCGGAAGCGTATCGCGACGCGGTGCCGACATCATCGATGTCGGGTGTGATCCTGCCGCGCGATGCAACAACCTCGGCGACTACATCGCCGCGCTCGTCGATCAGGGATACGAGTTTCGATTGATACCATTGACCCGTGGGAAGCAGCCGTCGCGACCGCGCGAGGCGCCTCGTTGGTGCTCTCGGTGAACTCATCCAACCGCGAAGCGGCCGTGGATTGGGGCAGCGAGGTGGTTGTGATTCCCGATGCACCGGGCGACGAAAAAAGTTTTCAGAAACAGTGGACTTTTTGGCGAGCCATCACGTCCCCATGCGATTCGATCCGATCTTGGAACCGATCGGCACCGGCTTTACGCAGAGCCTGATTCGATACGCGCGAGTTCGTCGAGAGTATCCCGAATGGCAATGATGATGGGCATCGGCAACCTCACCGAGTTGAGCGATGTCGATTCGGCCGGCATCAACTTGCTGTTGCTCGGCATCTGCCAGGAACTTGGGATCCGCAGCGTGCTTGACGACGCAAGTCATCAATTGGGCGAGAACCTCGGTCCGTGAATGCGATTTGGCCCGGCGGTTGGCCCACTACAGCGTCCGGCATGGTGTGCCCCCCAAAAGGCTCTCGGACCAACTTGTCATGCTGCGCGACAGCAAACTACTTCCCTATCCCCGCGGAGCGTTGCGAGCCCTCGCCGAATCGATCAAGGACAACAACTATCGAATCTTCGCCCAAGACGACCAAATCCATCTATTGGCCGCCGGACTGCACCTCGTCGACGACGACCCCTTTCGACTGTTCGACCGCTTGATGAGCGAGCAGGTTTCGAGCAACGTCGATGCCGGGCATGCGTTTTACCTGGGCTACGAAATGGCGAAAGCATCGATCGCCCTGTTGCTGGGGAAAGCAATACGAGCAAGACGAAGCACTCCGCTGGGGCCACCTGACAAAGAAGGAAGACCAGCACCGCATCAAACGGACCAGCCGGCACCGAAAGAGCAAGTGAGCGATGACAAGCGGGAACGGTCGCAAACCGCCGGTGCGGGTTTCGGGCGAAATGATTCCGAGTGCAACGCGTGCCTGCTAAGTAAAGTGATGGCTAGGCTTCGTCTCAAAAGGAGTCTGACCCTTCGGAGCGGCACTCGTATTCGCCGATGTTTCTTGGGTGCCCGGAGCTTGGGTGCCCGGAGAGGGTCAACCCCTTTTGAGACAAAGCCTGATTCCAATCCTGTGATTCCACTCGATCCGCCGTTGCTGGCCTTCTCGCACTCGCAACCGATCGATTGTCTCATGCCGTTTCGATGTTTTGCCTTCGCGACGATCTGCCTGACCGTGTCGTCTGCGTTTCCCGCATGGCTGTCGCGCAGCAGAAGCAGGAGCGATTGCGCGCGGCATCATCGACCGAAAGATGCCTCACGCCGAAACCGACCAATCGGCTCGCGAAGGAATCGAGCCCCTATCTGTTGCAGCATGCTCACAATCCCGTCGACTGGTATCCGTGGGGAGACGAAGCGTTCGAAAAGGCGAAGCGCGAAGACAAGATGATCTTTCTTTCGGTCGGTTACGCGGCGTGTCATTGGTGCCACGTGATGGAACGTGAATCGTTTGTCGACCCCGAGATCGCTCGCGTCATGAACGAAAAGTTCGTGTGCGTCAAAGTCGATCGCGAAGAGCGGCCCGACGTGGATCAGATCTACATGACGGCGGTTCAGCTTGATCAGCGGCAACGGTGGATGGCCGATGTCGGTCTTTCTGCTTCCCGATACGCGACCGTTTTGGGGCGGCACTTATTTTCCGGCGCGCGACGGCGATCGCGGCAAGGCGACCGGCTTTCTTTCGGTCCTGAACCAAATCGACGAGGCGTGGAGGACGCAACGCATCGCGGTCGAACAACAAGCCGAAACGCTGACCGCCGCCATCAAGGCAAACCAGATGCCCGAGGCAACGCCGCAGTCGAGCGATGAACTCTTCGCAAGCCGGCTTGTCGAAGGAGTCGTTGAAGCGCTGTTGGAGCAGTACGATCCGATCCACGGTGGATTCGGCGTGGATCCGAACCAGCCCAAGTTTCCCGAGCCGTCGAACCTGGTCTTTCTGCTCGATCGCTCCCAGCGTGCCTCGGTGAACGAGGCACAACGTGATTCGGCGGCACGGATGTTGGCCAAGACGCTCAACGGGATGATCAGCGGTGCGATGTACGATCATCTGGGCGGTGGCTTTCATCGCTACAGCGTCGATGGCCGTTGGCAGATCCCGCACTTCGAGAAAATGTTGTACGACAACGGCCAGCTGGCGTCGGTTTATGCGGCAGCTTACGCCCAGACGCACCGCGACGAATACCGCTACGTGGTCGAGGGAATCTGCGATTTCGTGATTCGCGAACTGCAAGCCCCCGGGAGGTGCGTTCTTCAGCGCGCTCGACGCCGACAGCGAAGGAGAGGAAGGGAAGTTCTATCGCTGGACCAGGGAAGAACTTGACGCCTTGGAATCGAATCGAGTCCTTTCGCGGGACTGTCGAAGTCTATCGTCTCCGAGACCAGCCCAATTTTGAGGGGGAGTACTTCGTGCCCGACCCGGGACAGCGCATTGACCGAGATCGCCGAGGAACGGGGCGACGAGTTTCGCTGCCCTCAACGAGCGACTCGCTCCGGCGCGAAAGGCAATGTTTGAAGTGCGAAGCCGTCGAGACGCGACCGCTCACCGACGACAAGATTTTGACCGCGTGGAATGGATTGATGATCGCGGGCCTGGCGGACGCAGGGCGGATTCTGGAGCGTAAGGACTACACCGCCGCCGCGGTGAAAGCGTCTGCGTTTCTGGTCCACCATTTGCGTCAAGCAGGATGGTCGTATGTTGCGAAGTTATGCCGGAGGTGAGGCCAAGTTGAATGGCGTACGTCGACGACTATGCATTTCTTGTCTCCGGCCTGATCGCGCTGCACCGAGCCACCGGCGACCAGCGATTGCTCAAGCTGGCCAAGGAGATCACCGACAAGCAAATCGAGCTGTTTTGGGACGAGTCGGACGGCGGGTTCTTTTTCACGTCCAAGGATCATCCCTCGCTGATCGCTCGCGTGAAGGACCCGGTCGACAGTGCCGTTCCGGCGGGAACAAGCGTGACCGCCGAGAACTTGCTGTACCTGGCTCGCGAATTGAACGACGATTCGTATCGCGAGCGACTGCAAGCAAACGCTGTTGTCGCTCGTTCCGCTGCTCCGCCGCGCCCCGTGGCGGCTCCCCGTGCGCCGCCGTGCTGGCCGCGTACCTGGACAGCCAGGGAGACAAATAACGCGGTAGCGGTAGGCCGGACCGAGTGAGCGAGTTCCGCGAACACGATGCTTCGTCTTCATTCGCTTCACGCCGGAACTCGCTTCACTCGGTCCGGCCTACGCTCGGTCATTCACGCGGAACTCGCACGCTCGGTCGGCCTACGCTCGTGGCGCTGGCCTCGCCCACTAAAACTGTGCCCTCTTTGCGGTCCATGTTGGGTCAGCGTCAGAATCTCGGGGCCGTCATCGGTCATCAGAATCGAATGCTCGAACTGTGCCGACGGATGACCGTCTTTGGTGCGGACCGTCCAACCGTCGCTCTTGTCACTCCGCGTGTACCGACTTCCGCCGTTGATCATCGGCTCGACCGTAAAACACATCCCGGGGTACAGGCGGTCGACGCGACTTTGCCGATTGGGGAAATGGGGAACCGATGGGTCGAGATGGAATTGCCGACCCAGCCCATGACCGACGTATTCGCGGACGACCGTAAAACCGCGCCGATGAGCTTCCGGGACGACGGTGTCCCCGATCGTGCTGACGCGACATCCCGGTTTGAGTGCGTCGATCGCCAGGTAGAGACAGTCGAAAGCGCACTGGGTCACGGCACGTTTTTCTTCGGAGACTTCACCAATCAGAAAGGTCTCGCTTTGGTCCCCATGCCACTCATCGACGATCGTGGTGATGTCAATGTTGACGATGTCCCCTTCCTGCAAGACGTAATCGTCGGGGATGCCGTGGCAAATCACATCATTGACGCTGGTGCAACAACTCTTCGGATAATTTTGGTAACCGAGCGTTGCCGGCTTGTGGCCATTATCCATCGTCCACTGATGGACCAATTCATCGATGAAATCCGGTCGTGATTCCCGCCTTGACGTGGGGACGAACGTAGTCCATCAGCTGTGCATTGACCCGTCCCGCCCGTCGCATCGCATCTTGGTGCTCTTGGGGCAGGATCAGCTTTTTTTGCTTCTTCAGCATCGCAGTGAATCTCGGAGTACCTCAGCCGACAAGTGTGGCCGCGGAGGTGCTGGACGACTCGCGTGATCGACTCGTCCAAGGTTCGGTTCTCGCCGAGAGCCCGCACAAGGCCATCATTCACGATCAGAGTTTAGCAGACAAGCGGCTCCGCCGACCCCGAAATCGTACCAGCATGTGTACCCCAACCCAAGTCTTTTCGATGGCCCCAAGACCAGGAAAATGCAGAGGTCAGCCCGCGGCCGAGGGTCAACGGTCTTTTTCATCATTTGCCGGGGATCGTCTCGGAGCAAAGAAAAGTCGCCCGGTTCGGCAGAACTCGCGTCCCGACGAAGGGGTTAGATGCAATATACGGATCTAATTCGGGAGTGGTCGTTAGGTTGTCCGCAATTGGCGGCGGTAAGAGCCGCTTTGGCGAGTAACATAGGCTAACGGGCACTCAAATTCTCTTCTGACGCGGTTTTTTAGCATGAGAACGATTTTCTGTTATTGCTGCTTGCTGACCCTGGCGAGTCTTTGCCACGGAGTGGCCGGTGTTGCTCAAGAGGCGGGGGACGACCGACGTTGCCCCAGCCGGTGACGCTGGCCAAGTTCCCGAGGAGGTGGCGAACCAGGATCGAGCGCCCGAACAGGCTGTTTTGGACAAGCCCCTTGCCGCGCCGGACGCACCGGCGGTCCCGCAAGAGGTGCCGGTATCGCAAGTCTGCCGCAACCTCCTCGATTTCCGGTAATCAAGGCGAACTTCGCTTTAACTTTTCGGGGACCAGCTGGCCTGCGGTGTTGGAATGGTTTGCCGACCAGGCCGATCTCGCGCTGCAGCTCGACCAGGTTCCGATCGGAAGTTTTACCTTCGCCGACCCAACTCGATCCTACACCATCTCCGAGGCGCTCGACGTCATCAATTTTGCCCTGATGAAACGGGGCTACACGCTGGTCCGCCGAGGACGGATGCTGCAAGTGATCGATTTGGAAGTCGAGAACGCCGACAAGCTGATCAGCGAACTTGCCGAGTTGGTTCGACCCGAAGAGCTGGAAGAGCGGGGCAAGAGCGACATTGTCAGCTGCGTGCTGCCGCTGGGCAGTTTGACCCCCACGGCGGCCAAGGAGGAATTGGCCTTGATGATTGGCCCTTGGGGACGCGTCATCGTGCTCGATAGCGCTCGCCAAGTGAAAGTCACCGAGACCGCGAGCAAACTGATCGCGATCCGTGACGTGCTGCAGTCGGCTGCGATGGCGGACACCAACGTGATCGAGTTGACGTTGAAGTATCGCGGCGCCGATGAATTGCTGGAACTCGCCCGACCTCTGCTGGGACTTGAACCGGGTGAGAACGCCGGTGAAGACATTCGGATTTCGGTCGGGCTGTATGGCGACCGAATCTATGCCGCCGGCCTGCCCGGAAAAACCGGCTTGCTCGAGTCGATTATCCAAAAGGCGGATCAGCCGCTGGCGACCCCCGACGGCGTGCGATGGCAAAGAAGTCAGCCTGCCCGTTTTCCGGACTCACACTGTCAAGATCCGCCGATAGTTCAACCGTGTTTGACGTGTTGCAAACGCTGCTGGCCGGGACGCCCGACGCGCGAATCGCGATCGACCCCAAGACCAATGCGATCATTGCGTGGGCCCGACCCGAGACGCACGAGTTGATCACCAAGTCGATTACCGAGATGGAAGGAAGCGGCCAAAGTTTCAAGGTGATCGATCTGAAGAGGCTCGATCCGACTCAAGCTTTGGCGACGATCAACAAGTTCTTTGGTGTCACCGCCGAGGGTGGCGACGGACCGATCGTCGACGGTGATCCGACCACCGGAAAACTGTGGATCCGAGGTACCGAAGATCAAATCGCGCTGATCGAAAAGCTACTCAGCGAACTCGAAGGGAGCGACACGCTCGGCGTGCTCGGCGACAAGGTTCGACTCCTTCCCTACACCGGGCGGGCGGCCGAAGAGGCGTTGCTGCAGGTCGAAGGGCTGTGGCCGGTGCTCGGTCGCGACAACAAGATTCGCACCATTACCCCGCACGCGGCAGCAGCGGAGTGGCGGCGGCGGCGGAATTCCCGAGCGACGTTCGGTTCGAGAGCCCGACGCGCGCGTCGCGCCGCCGGCCAAATCGAGACGTGCCGCAAGCCAGCGAGGCCAGCAACCACTTCGGGCACAGCTATCGATTTGTCAGCGAACCGGTGGATGACGATGCGAATCCCAACGCAACGCCGATCGAGGCCCAATTGACGCCAAGCTCCACGCTCGCCCAAAACGAATCGGGATCGTCGATCAAGGTGAATGTCGGCGGTGGCGACATCATCATTCAATTCACTCCGGCCGGAATGCTGATCGCATCGGAGGACCAGGAAGCTCTCGATGCCTTTCAGACCCTCTTCGAATCGCTTGCCGCGCCTTCGGCGCTGCAGTCCGAATTGCCGACCATCATTTGGTTGAAGTACATCAAAGCGGATGTCGCCGCCGAACTGATTTCCAGCGTTCTGGGTGGAGGCGAGAGTTCGATTTCATCGGCCGTCGACTCCGTGACCAGCGGATTTGGCGGAGGCATGCTCGGACTGCTGGGCATGGGTGGCGGCAGCGGCGACGCCTCAACCGCAAAGTCGGTTCTGACTTCGACCGGATCGGTCAACATCGTCCCCGATGCCCGACTCAACGCGTTGATCATTCAGGCCAACCCGATTGACCTGCAAATGATCGAATTGATTCTGGAAAAGATTGATATCCAAGAGAGTCCCGAAGACATCGAGACAGTGGCCAAACCGGCCTTGATTCCCGGTGATCTATCAAAATGCGAAAGACGTCGCCGAGGTCGTCAAGTCGGTCTTCGGCGATCGGATCGAAGGCGCGCAGAGCAGTGGTTCTCGCGGCGGAGGCGGTGGCGGCGGCGGCGGCGGACAACCGTCGCCCCAAGATTTCATCAACGCGCTGCGCATGCCGGCGGCGGTGGCGGCGGACGTGGTGGTCGCGGCAATGCACCCGACCAGTGAACCGGCCAAGATCAGCGTTGCCGTCGACGTGAAGAGTAACTCGTTGGTCGTGATCGCGACGCCACAAGACTTTAACGAAGTACGGCAGTTGGTCGAAGCGTCTGGATCAAAGCAGCATGGTCTCGGAAGAAACGATCGTGACCTACGCCACCAACGGCAGCGTGAATCCCGAAGTGATGAAAATCGCCCTGGAGTCGATTCTCGGCACGCAAGCCAAATCGACCGCCGACGCGTCCAGCTCGACGCCGAGTAACAATGCCAGTGAGCAGCGCTCACGTCCGCAGGCACGCGGCTGCCTCCCGACGCTGCCGAGATTCAGCGTCGCATTGAAGCCTTCCGAGTCCTTCGGGGCGGAACGGGCGGGGCCCCAGGCGGTTTCGGCGGGCGAGGCGGAGTTCCCGGTGGTGGATTTCCCGGCGGATTTGGCGGCGTGGCGGGATTCACCCGGTGGTGGCGGTGGTCGCCCCGGCGGCGGAGGAGCACCCGGCCGCGGCGGAGGACGTTAAAGGACTCAAGACTCGAGATTCAAGGAACTCAAGATGCCTCGCACTCGCTCACCCGATGATCGGGTGAGGCTGAGCGAAGACGACCAAGGAGACGTGGTACAATTATGATCATGCATGCCGGTGAAATCCTAAAACGTCGTGGTCTGCTCAGCGATGAGCAGCTCACGCAGAGCCGAAACAGCGACTCGACCAGTGTGGTCCAAGCGGCGATTTCACTCGGCTACGTCGGCGAGCGTGAGGCCCTCAAAGCCCTGGCCGAAGAAGTGGGGCTGGAGTACGTCGATCTTCGCGAGACCGACATCGATTTGTCGGCGCTGCAGGGGTTTCCCTCAGAAGCTGATCTATCGCCAATCCCTGTTTCCGATCGGATTCGACGGCGATTCGATCGTCGTGGCCACCTCCGACCCGCTGGACCTCTATCCGCTCGACGAAGCCAGCGCCGCGACGGGAAGAAACATCATTCCCGTTGTTGCCGAGCGAGCGCGAAATCGCCCGGCTGAT
Source organism: uncultured Gammaproteobacteria bacterium (assembly GCA_963793005.1). GTDB lineage: Bacteria > Pseudomonadota > Gammaproteobacteria > Steroidobacterales > Steroidobacteraceae > RPQJ01. The sequence goes on along the minus strand of CAWBYP010000002.1, from coordinate 6,234 downwards.
GAACCGGCACCTCGGTGTCGGCAGCGAAACCGTCGAAGGCCTGATGGCGGCCAAGAGCGAAGAGGAAGTCGAACTGCTCGAAGAGATCGAGACCGACGGAAGCGAATTGAGCGAAATGGCTCAGGAAGCTTCGGTGGTGCGGCTGGTCAACGAGATTTTGCTCGAAGCCATCGAGTCACGCGCCAGCGACGTTCACATCGAAACGCAATCCGACGGGCTGGTCATTCGCTATCGCATCGACGGCATCCTGCACCCGCAGCCGACGCCGCCGGAGATCAATCGCTTTCAAGCGGCCATCATCAGCCGTTTGAAGATCATGGCGCGACTGAATATCGCCGAAAAACGATTGCCGCAAGACGGTCGAATCAAGCTCCGCGTGCACGGTCGCGAGGTCGACATTCGCATGAGCGTGATCCCGATGATCCACGGCGAAGGCATCGTGATGCGTATCCTCGACAAGTCGGCGATGGAGTTCGACTTGAAGAGTCTCGGGATGTCTGAGAGACGTCTACGACACGTTCAGCGAGATCATCGAGTTTCCGCACGGGATCATTCTGGTCACCGGTCCGACCGGTTCCGGTAAGACGACGACCCTGTACAGCAGCCTGCTGCAGATCAAGAGCCCGGAAACCAAGATCATCACGACCGAGGATCCGGTCGAGTACCAGCTCGACGGCATCAACCAAATTCAAGTCCACACCAAGATCGGACTGACGTTTGCCCACTCGCTGCGCAGCATTTTGCGTCACGACCCGGACGTCGTGCTGGTCGGAGAAATTCGCGACTTGGAAACGGCCGAAAATGCGATCCAAGCATCGCTGACCGGTCACCTCGTGTTCAGCACGCTTGCACACCAACGATGCGGCCGGCGCGTTCACGCGAATGAGCGACATGGGCGTCGAACCCTTCCTGGTCGCCGGCACCGTCGAAGCGGTGATGGCTCAGCGGCTGTTGCGACGGCTCTGCACAGCATTGCAAACAGCCCTACACGCCAACCAAGCTGGACTGCGCCGGCCGATTTTCCCTGGGACCGACTCGGTGACAGCCAGACTCTATCGAAGCGTCGGATGTCGCGAATGTCGCAGCGTCGGTTACACCGGCCGAATGGGTATCTATGAATTGCTGGTCGCCAACGACGAAATCCGTCAAATGGCACTCGACCGGGTGAGCAGCTGGGAGATCCGCAAGACCGCGCGCCAAGTTCGGCATGCGCACGCTGCGGATGGACGCCTGGGACAAAGTCATCGCGGGCAACACCTCGATCGACGAAGTGCTTCGCGTGACCAAGGGTGAGGCGCTCTAGCATGCCGACCTTTGCGTACACCGCTCGCGACATGACGGGCAAGCAGATCAACGGCGTGCTCGAGGCGAACGGTGAGCGTGAAGTGGCCATGATTCTGTCAGAGCGATCGCTGTTTCCGGTGCAAGTCAAGGATGTCGGATCTTCCGGCGGCGGATCGCTGATTGGCCGTCGAAAGAAGGTCAAAGGGCAAACGATGGCCGTCTTCTACAGCCAAATGGCGTCGCTGCTTCGCGCCGGGGTGCCGATGATCCGATCGCTCACCGTGCTCGGCGAGCAAACGTCCGATGCGGTCTTGAAGGAAGTCGTCTCCGAGATCAAGGGTCGCGTCGAAGATGGCGAACCGATCGGCGATGCGATGGCGCGGTTTCCGCGCGTGTTCAGCGAAATGGGCTGCAACATGGTCCGCGCCGGAACCGAAGGCGGCTTTCTCGAAGATGCGCTCGAACGCGTCGGCACGTTCACCGAACTGCAGGAAGACCTCAAGGGCCGAACGATCAGTGCGATGGCCTATCCGGTCTTTCTGTTTTCGGTCGGGACCGGTCGTCCTTTCGGCGCTGCTGGTCTTCTTTGTTCCCAAGTTCGACATGCTGTTCGATCGACTTCGCAAGAACGACCAGATGCCGACGGCGACCGAATGGTTGCTGAGCTTCAGCAACTTCCTGCAAAACTATGGCTGGATCGCTGTTGGTCGCGATCGGGGTCGGGCTCGTATTGGTTCGGATGAAATTGCAAACCGAAGCCGGCAAGGATTTTGCCGATCGCATGAAGCTGAAAGATTCCGGTCCTGGGCAACATCCTGATGAACCTGGCCGTGGCACGTTTTTGTCGCGTGCTGGGCACGTTGCTGGGCAACGGCGTTCCGATCCTGAAGTCGCTGGAGATCAGCGGCACCGCGGCGGGAAATCGTTTGCTGCAGAGATTCGATGACCGACGCGACCGAAAACATCAAGAGCGGCGAAAGCCTCGCATCGCCATTGCGAGCGTCCGGTCACTTTCCGCCCTCGGTGGTCGAGATGATCAGCGTCGGCGAAGAGAGCAATTCGCTCGATACGGTGCTTCCTGACATCGCCGATTCGCTGGAGAAGATCACCTTTCGTCGGCTCGATCTGTTCGTGCGATTGCTCGAGCCGATGATGTTGTTGGTGATGGCAATCCTCGTTCTGGGCGTGGTGCTCGCACTGCTCGTCCCCGTGCTCAAGAGCAGCACACAACTCTAACACCATCGATTGGGGACAGGCATCGATTGGGGACAGGCACTGTCTGTACCACGCTGCCGGATTCGCCCAGCGGGATAGAGTCCATTCGTTTCGCCGAACCTACGTTTCAAGTTCACGTCAGGCGAAAAACTTCGCGAATCACTTATGCTACGGGCCGGAGCTGTGCGTTCGAAAGCGCGGCTTGAGCGAGCGAGTGAAAAAGATTTCGAATGCGAATGAACGCGGCTAGCGAATCGCTAAGAGGTGCGCAGAGGGTTTCGGGGAGCCTGCAGCCAAGACTGACCGCGTCGAGTCGCCTCCTGAGACAACTCGGCCGCCGTACCCACGGCACGCTTGAATCGACGACCGAACTGTGTGACCAACTCACACCACGTGGGTCCGCTCGAGTCCCATCCGCTGTAAGATCGGTTGTAAATGCTGAGGGATGCTTCCCCGCTTGCCTTCCCGCACTTGACGACCTGTCCAATCCAATAGCTGCAGGTACGATTCAAGAGAAATTGAGAGAAAGCCTTTGTTGCTGGCGCGACGGTGGCTGTCCGAGGCGTCAGGCCCAATCGGATCGTTTGCCTCGTCGATCTCGAGCGGACACAGCCAGTCACTCGCGCCGCAACGACTGACGCTCCCATTCGTGGGAGGACATTCGTTTGCGCTCGTTACTGAGACGCAGAGCCCTCGAGGCGATCGTTTGCGCCGGTGAAATCGCTTGACTCGAGTGTTGAGCCATCGACGCACGAATCGGATTGAGATCGACGTACGCAGCACACGCCAGCAATCCCGCTTCGCCGAGAAGGACTTGCGAGCGAAATCGTCCTTCCCAAAAATGACCGGTCACCTCGTCTTCCGCGTTGCTCCGCCGTGCAATGTTTTCGCAGGTACACCGCATCCACCAGCTGATGTCAGAAAGCCGTCGCCGACGCTCGGCAACCACACTGCTTTGACACGCGATGGCATCGATCTCACCCTGAGTCGGCTCGCTGGGAGAACCATCTTGCTCGCGGCGTATGTGGAAAAAGCCGCAGCCAACGTCGGGCAACTTCGTCGTTTGACCACGTCGCTACGACGTCGGGCCGACTTCGCAAGACAAGATGAATGTGATTGTGCATGACTGTGTAGGTCAGGCAGTCAATCCCAAAGATACCTGCGAGCCACCTCAGCCGCTGGCGAATCCATTCGCGTCGATGCTCGTAAGACTGCCCCGAGTAGGGATCTTGACCACACAGAAACGCCCGCCGCACGCATCGCTGAACGCAATGAACGATTTGGACCTCCGCCGGATCAATGACTTCGCCGCGTGCCTGTCTGGCCATCTTTGAGCCCCCAAAAGTCGCATTCAGTCACGACCGACGGAAGAATGTCACTTCGCCTTCGGCGACTTGCGTGCCTTGGCAGCAGCTCCGACCCTTTTCCTGATTTGGATCTCAGCGTCGTTGGCCTGCTTCGCGCCGGGCGTGCTGCGGCCATTGGCGATGATTTCCTCCAGCAGCTTCGTCAGACGCGCGACTTCCTCGGGATGCTCGGCATAGACGTTCTTCGATTCGGCGATGTCGGTGCTGAGATCGTAGAGCTGGGTGTCGGGCAGTCCCTTGGCCTCCGTGCTGCCGGGCTTGGGATCGCTCCAGCCGCCGGAGTCGGCGCAGAGTTCGAGCTTCCATTTGCCCTGCCGGATCGCGAACGAGCCGTTGATGGAATGATGCACGACCGCCTTGTGCAGCGGCGACTGGTCTTTGCCAAGCAGCGCGGGCAGAATGCTGACGCTGTCCTCGCCGGCATTGTCGGGCAGCTTCGCGCCAGCGATGTCAGCGCAAGTGGCCATGAGGTCGGTCTGGCAGATGGTTTGATCGCAACGGCTGCCGGCCTTGATCTTGTCCGGCCAGCGGGCGATGAACGGGATGCGGTGGCCACCGTCGAAGATGTCCGCCTTGGAGCCGCGCATGTCGGCGCTCGGGTAGTGTCCCTGCGCCTGCAGCTGCGGAATGCCCGCGGCCTTCGAGCAGCCGTTGTCGCTGGTGAAGATGACGAGCGTGTTGCCGCCGACGCCGGCCTTGTCGAGTGCGGCGAGCACTTCGCCCACCGCCCAGTCCGTCTCCATCACGAAGTCGCCATAGGCGCCGAGGCTGCTCTTGCCCTGCCATTCCTTGCACGGAACGATGGGCGTGTGCGGCGAGTTCAGCGGCATGTAGAGAAAGAACGGCTTGCCGGTCTTCGCCTGCGCGGCGATGAACTCGACTGCTTTGCGCGTCAGCGTCGGCAGCACATCCACCGCTTCAAAACTGGCCGCCGCCGGCCCCGTGCGCTGCCATTTTTTCGTCGTGGTCAGCGGCTCGGTGAAGCGATCGTTCTCGATGAATGCAAACGGCGGCATGTCGAGCGACGCGCTGATGCCGAAGTAGCTGTCGAATCCGCGCGTCGTCGGGCCATCGGTGATCGCGGGCGAAGGTTCATCTTTGGGAATGCCCATGCCGAGATGCCATTTGCCGATGCAGGCCGTGGTGTAGCCCTGCTGCTTCAGCAACGCCGGAACGGTCAGCCGATCCTTCGCGATCAACGGCTCGCTATAACCCTGCAGCACGCCCGACTGCAGGTGTGTCCGCCAGTTGTAGCGCCCAGTCAGGATGCCGTAGCGCGTCGGCGTGCAGACCGACGAACTGGAATGGGCGTCCGTGAACGTCATCCCCTCCGCCGCCATCTTGTCGATCTGCGGCGTGGCGATTTTGCCGCGTTCGGGATTGAGGCAATGCACATCGCCATAGCCGAGGTCGTCGCAGAGGATATAGACGATGTTGGGCCTGGATACGTCGGCAGCTTGTACAGCCCCGAGGAATGTGACCGATGTGAGGATGAGCAGGAGGATTTTCATGGTGAGTATCGATTTAGTGCATCGTAAATTTTTTTAGCGGGATTTCCACGGTCTGGCGACCGTAGCTACTCCAAGGATTAGGTTGGATAAAGCGCTAGTGCCGCGAGAACGATTTAGTCTTGCTTGTCGGGCCATTTCCGACCCAAAGTCGCAAACGACTTTCACTCTCCCTCTGGGAGAGTCGGGCTCTCAGGCCCGGAGAGGGTTCACAATGGCCCTCCCCGGCCGCTTGCCCCGCGTCCGACCCCGAGCGCAAGCGGGAGGGTGAAAGGCTTTTCAAGCGAGGTTAATTGATTCTCGCGGCACTAGGAGCCGTGCCCTTTGCCTGCGAAGCGAATGAGGAAACATTCGTTACCGGCTTCCTTCACGAACGCTCGATAAAGCGTGATTCATGATAGGTGAAGCTACAGACCTAGTCACTGATCATGTGCGACACAGGAATAACGATTTGCGTCATCTGAAGAGCGAGGAGGATATCGCAGGACATGTCATCAGCCATCGACTCGCCACGCGAGTCACCATAGGTCACGAGATTCACTTCCCGTAAAGCATTTTCAGCAAACAGGTTGCGGCGATTTTGGGAATTCGTCGAAATAATTCAGCCTCTTCAGGCATCATTAGCAATGAATCCCGCGTCAGCATTTCCCACCATCCGCCTCGCCGGGCATCGCCAGTTTTGTCGATTTGGCAGTGTAATTTTCAGCCCGAAACGTCAAGCTGGATATCCGTGCGGTCCTCGCTGAAACATCCGGTTAGGATGAACAACGAGTGACGCTGTCCCATCAATGCTATGCCCAGCTTATCCCGCCGACGAAACACCACGATCGTCAACTGAGAGCCCATCCGAAAAGGGGTCG
>CAWBYP010000001.1:0-9000 GCA_963793005.1 uncultured Gammaproteobacteria bacterium | reverse complement strand
TCGACCGGAATGCCCGACGCAGGTCGCAGTGGCACGATGGTCCATGGAGGCCCCCAGCTCGCGATTTCTGAGCGGCGGACAGAATAATGGATGTCGCCGGTCGGGATCTGGGATGCGGCGCTCCCGCGCGCGTGCGTGACGCCCGACACGAGCCTGTCATCTGGACGCGCGATATTCCTGCAATGCCCCGGGTCGCCGCCCGCTCGCCATGTCACGCCGCCGCTGCCCTTCCCTTGCGGACGGGCCCGAACCTGGGCCGCGTCGTCGACCCGGCGGGCGCGAGGAGCCTGCATGTCCGCTGAGCAGAAACTGTTCTGCGTGTCGCTGCATGACGTCGCCCCGGCGACGCTCCGCGATTGTCGAGAGACACTCGCGTTCCTCGCGGAACAGGGGATCGGGCCAGTGGCACTGCTCGTGGTGCCCGACTACCACGGCGGCGGGCGCGCAGACCGTGACGAGCAGTTCCGCGGGTTTCTGCGGGAGCGGGCGGCTCACGGCGACGAAATCGTGCTGCATGGTTTCATACACCAGGACACGGCGGCACCCGGTCGCGGTCTGCGGGACTGGCTGGAACGACGCATGCTGGCGGACGGTGAGGCGGAATTTGCCAGGCTCGACCACGATGCAGCGCGCACGCGAATCCTGCGAGGCCTCGCGGTCCTGCGTGCGGCAGGCTGGCACCCGCGGGGCTTCGTCGCGCCGGCGTGGATCATGAGTCCGGGCACGCAGGAGGTCCTCGAGAGTCTCCCGCTCGACTACTACGCGACACGGGACTACGTCGTTCCCGTGCGCGGCCCGCCGATTCCGGCGCCGAGCCTCGTGGTCAGCACGCGCAGCGCCTGGCGTCGTGGACTGTCTCAGGCGTGGAACCGAACGCGGCTCAGCCATCGCCAGCGGATGCCGGTGCTGCGCGCCGCACTGCATCCACGCGACCTGCGATACCCGGAGATGGCCGCTTTGTGGCGGAGTCTGCTGCACCATGTCGCCGACCGTCGCGTACTCACCGAGGGACAGCTGGTTGCAGCCGTGCGTCGGCCGTACCGGTGACCCCACCGTCGGCTGCAACGAAACCGTCACATGCCTGTGGAAGTCTACAAGGCTGCCCTCCGGTCTTGCCGCCATGTCAACCGATCGCCTCATCCTGAGAACGCTTGCCGCCCTGCGCGACCTGCGAGACCGGGCCATCGCCTTCGAAGGCCGCCTGGCAGGCGAAGTCGAAGCCATCGAACCCCACTACCGCAACAGCGCACGCAACCTGCTGCACTACCTCAGCATTCGCCAGACCGACATCCGCGAGCTCCAGCACGACCTGCACTCGCTCGGACTGTCCTCGCTCGGCGTCCTCGAGTCGCATGCGATCGCGACCCTGAACGCGGTGATCGCCAATCTCGAGGCGCTGGCCCGGGTACCCACGAGCGAGGCTCCGCCTCCCCCGGTCGACTTCCGGACGGGTCGACTCCTGCTGCGCGACCACACCCGGCACCTCCTCGGGCCCGCGCCACGCGACCGGTCCGTGCGCATCATGGTGACGATGCCCAGCACGGCGGCCGACGATGCGCGCCTCATCGAGGACCTGCTGCGTGCTGGCATGGACCTGATGCGCATCAACTGCGCGCACGATGACGCCACGTCCTGGCGGAAGATGGCGGCCAACCTGCGACGCGCCGAGGAGATCGTCGGCCGCAGGTGTGCCATCCAGGCCGACCTCGGGGGTCCGAAGCTGCGCACCGGCACGATCGAACCGGTCGGCCATTTCGTGCGGATCAAGCCGAAGCGCGATCCCGCCGGCCGACTGGTGGCGCCCGCACGCGTCTGGCTGACCTCCGCGACCCATCCCGAGCCGCGAGCGCCGGGCACCAGCGCCGTGCTGCCGCTGGCGCCGGGCGGGCTGCGCACGCTGCGCGCACGCGACACTCTGCTGATCACGGACCTGCGTGGTCGCGGCCGCAAGCTCACGGTCGTGGAACGCGTCGGCCGATCGGCCATCGCCGAGACTGAACGAACCGTCTATGCCGCCGCGGGCGAGCAGCTCACGGCCTTGCGCGACGGCTCGGTGCTCGCCGAGATCGAGATCGGCGACCTGCCGGGGGTGGCCGCGCCCATTCCGCTCGAGGCCGGCGAGACGCTGGTGCTCACTCGCGATCCCGCGCCCGGTCGAGCGGCGACGTACGACGCCTTCGGTCGCCTGGTCACACCCGCACGCGTCCACTGCACCTTGCCAGCTGCATTCCAGAAGGTGCGCATCGGCGATCGCGTGTGGCTCGACGACGGCAAGATCGGCGGTACCGTGACGCGCAACGATGGCGACCACATCGACATGGCCGTCAGCCAGGTGCCGCCGGCGGGCGGCAGGCTGCGCGCCGAGAAGGGCATCAATTTTCCGGACACCGACCTCGGCCTCACGGCCCTGACCGACCGGGATCTGGACGACCTGCGTGAGATCGTGCAGTTCGCCGACATCGTCGCGCTCTCCTTCGTCCGTTCACCACGCGACGTCGCCGAGCTCTCGGACCGGTTACGCGAACTCGGCGCCAGCCACGTCGGCATCGTCCTGAAGGTCGAGAATGCCGCCGCCTTCCGCAACCTGCCACGCATCCTGCTGACCAGCCTGCAGATGCCTCCGGTGGGCGTGATGGTCGCTCGAGGCGACCTGGCGGTGGAAGTCGGCTTCGAACGCCTTTCGGAGGTGCAGGAAGAGATCCTCTGGCTCTGCGAGGCGGCACACGTGCCGGTCGTCTGGGCGACCCAGGTGCTCGAGGGACTCGCCAAGGGTGGTGCGCCCACGCGTGCCGAGGTGAGCGATGCCGTCATGAGCAGCCGCGCCGAGTGCGTGATGCTCAACAAGGGACCGAAGGTCGTGAGCACCGTCGCTTTCCTGTCGGATGTGCTCGAACGCATGGAAGAACACCACGACAAGCGCATGGCGCTGCTGCGGCGCCTTTCCGTCTCGGAAATCTGAACCGGACGACTAGCCGCGGGTGATGGGGGATTCGGCGATTCCGGGCGACAGTCGCTCCCGCAGGAAGTCCGTCTAGAGGTGTCGAGGGCGAGCAGGCGCATGTGTGGAGCCAGTGGCCGTGTCCCGGCCGGGGCCGGGCCACGTTACCACTGGCGGCACGGTCCTGTCGCGCCGGGCCCGTTGTTCAGCGCGGGGCGGTCTCGACCGCGAACACCGTGATCGTCCGGCTGACCTCGTTGCCGACCAGCACCAGTGGCTGGCCGCTCGGGCTGTCGTCCGCGGACACGAATTCGATGCCTTCCGCCCCAAGGTCCCCGGAGAGGGAATCGAGCCCACGCGTATTGGCATAGGCGGCGATCGTCGGCGCGTGAGGATCGGTGACGTCGTACGCCATCACGCCTCCGATGCGCTCCAGGCCGACGAAAGCATACGTCCGGCCGCGGACCTTGCCGACCGCCACGCCCTCGGGCTCCGGTCCCTTGTTGTCGCTGCGGTTGTCGCGGGCGAGTTCATTGTGATTGGTATTGAAGATCGCGGCGTAGCCATTGGCCGGGTCGGCGAAGTACTGCTCCAACTGGTCGCCACTGTCCCACACCAGTTCGCCGTTGCCGTTCCAGATCGAGAGCGAGCGGGCACCGAAGACCTGGATCCGGTCGAAGTCACCGTCGCCATCGAGGTCACCCGAAGCGTTGGTGACGTTGAGACGACCGAGCGCGGCGTTATCCTTGAGCGCTGCAGCATTCGGAAAGGCCACCGGGTCGAGCAGGTAGCTCGCGCTGCCGAGCCGTACCTCCTCGTTGAAGCCCGGAAAGTCATCCCCCGACCGCGAGTCACCCTCGTTCGCGGTGACGAGGAATTCCTGGCCGCGGACACGGAAGCTGGCGATCGCATCGGGCTGGTACATGCCGAACACGGGCCAGCCACCAATCAGGTTTGCTCCGTCCCGGTCGCTGGGGTCGAGACCGTTGCCGGCGACCGAGTGGTCCTTCAGGCCGAGCGGCACGATCGAGGTGACCGTTGCGGTCGGTACGTCCACGACGGCCACCGCGTTGGCCTCCTGCAGCGTCACCCACGCAGTCCGCCCGCGAACGGTGATGTATTCCGGCTCGAGGTCCTGCGCGGCAGACGCGCCGGGTCCGAAGACGCGCACGCCGGCGGCGACCAGCGCAGCCTTGTCGAATGCGCCGAACCCCGCGGTTCGAACGGTCGCCCGGGCGGGTCCGCGTGAGAGATCGATGATGCTCACCGAGCCCTCCGGATTCACGGAGCCCGGCAGGTAGTCCTGCGGTTCGCCCTCGTTGGCGACCAGCACGCGCTCGCCATCACCGTCGAACGTCAGCATGTCAGGGAGCGCGCCCACGGTGACCGCCCCGCGGATCGCGAGCGATGACGCATCGATGAACACCACCCGGCCCGGCTCCGTTTTGGGGCTGGCCTGGACCGCCACCGCGACGAGACCGTCGTGCGTGTCGACGCCGTTGAGCCCGGCGCCGAACGCGTCCAGCGAGATCTTGTCCACCAGGATCGGGGAGGTCGGGTCAGCCAGGTCGACGACCGCCAGGTCGTTGTCCTCCGAATTGATCGCGAATACGCGCCGGGTCCGCCTGTCGTAGGCGACGATCTCGGCTCCCGTACTCCCCGCCGAGGCATCGGTCCCGATGCTCGACAGGTGCTCGAGCGTGATGCCGAATCTCGGCCGGGTGAGTGTGTCCGCACTCGCCGGTGCAGTACCGACGGCGACGAGCGATGCGACCGCGGCGGCAAGGATGGTTCTCATTTTCGGGCCTCTGGTACTGGATGAGTCAGGTGGCCCGGTACGATGCCTCGTCGATGTTGCAGGCAGATGAAAACGTCCCGCCCCGCTCCGACAGCTCTGCATCAGCCCGCGACGACGGCCGGCGACGGTTCCCCGAGGCTGCGGGGAAACGCCAGTGCATCGAGAAACTGTCGCGTCGCGGCCTCCCAGGAATGCTCGAGTGCATGGGCGCGACATGCGGCCGGATCGAGGTGCCGCGCCTTGAGCGCTGCCTCACGCAGGTCCTCGCCCAGGATCCCGGTGACGCCGTTCACCACCACGTCGTTCGGGCCGGTCACCGGGTAGGCGGCCACCGGGACGCCGCAGGCCATGGCCTCGAGCAGCACCAGCCCGAAGGTATCCGTGCGACTCGGGAAGACGAAGACGTCCGCAGCCGCGACGTGGGAGGCCAGGTCCTCGCCGTGGCGATAGCCGGCGAAGACCGCTTGCGGATGCCGGCGGCGCAGTTCCTCCGTCGCCGGGCCATCGCCCACGACCAGCTTGGTGCCCGGCAGGTCGAGGCTCAGGAAGTCACCGATGCCCTTCTCGACGGCGACGCGACCGAAATAGAGCCAGACCGGCCGCGGCAGTTCGAGGAAGGCCTTGTCACGCGGACGGAAGAGTTCCGTGTCCACCCCGCGACCCCAGAGGGCGAGATTGCGGAATCCGCGGTCCTCGAGGCGCTGCCGCATCGACGGCGTGGCGACGAGCGTGCGCGTGGCGCGGCCATGGAACCAGCGGACGGCCGCGTAGGTCCACGACGTTGGAACCGGAAACCGCGCACGGACGTACTCCGGGAACTGCGTGTGGTAGGCGGTGGTGAACGGCCGGTCGTGCCGCAGGCACCAGCCGCGCGCCGCGAGTCCCAGCGGTCCTTCGGTCGCGATGTGCACGGCCTCTGGCGCCAGTGCGTCCAGGCGGCGGCGAACGGCCCGTCCGGCGAACAGGGCCAGCCGGATTTCCGGGTAGGTCGGACATGGCAAGGACCGGAAGTCGGCGGGCGAGACGACCGTCACGTCGACCCCGGCGGCGGCCGCTTCGCGAATCGTATGGCCCAGCGTCCGGACGACCCCGTTGACCTGCGGCAGCCACGCGTCCGTCACCAGGACGAGCCTCACGCCGCCGCATCCACGGCGACCGAACGGTCCATGAGCGGCAGTCCCTGCGCGCCCACGAGCACTTCGACCGATTCGGTCCAGCGCAGCAAGCTCAGGCGACCCTGGAAGTCCTCGACCAGGGTCGTGCAACTCTCGACCCAGTCGCCATCGTTGCAGTAGGTGACGCCGTCGATCTCGGAGATCTCGGCGCGATGGATGTGACCGCAGATCACGCCGTTGACGCCGCGGCGGCGCGCCTCGACCGCGAGCGCGCGCTCGAAGTTGGCAACGTACTTCACCGCGTTCTTGACCTTGTGCTTGAGGAACGCCGCCACGGACCAGTAGGGGTAGCCGAGTCGCTGGCGCACCGCGTTTACGTAGCGGTTCAGGCGCAGGACCGCCGCGTACGCGCGATTGCCCAGCGACTCGAGCATGGGGCTGGCACGGATGATGCTGTCGAACTCGTCGCCGTGGAGCACGAGGAAGCGGCGGCCGTCCGCGGTCTCGTGCACTGCCTCGCGACGGATCTCGACGTTGCCGAGCACGAGGCCGTCGTGGTCGCGAAATGGCCGGTCGTGGTTGCCGGGTATGTACACCACCCGTGTCCCGTGCTTGGCCTTGCCAAGCAGGGTGCGGATCACGTCATTATGTGCCTGTGGCCAGTAGAAACTGCGCGTCAGGCTCCACATGTCGACGATGTCGCCGACCAGGTAGATCGTCTGGCACTCGACCCGACGCAGGAAATCGAGCAGGAACTCCGCGCGGCAACCCTTGAAGCCGAGATGCACGTCGGAAATGAAGATGCTTCGGAATCGCAGGTTCGGTCGCGTCGCCGACAATTTGTCCATGCGCACCCCACCTTGATCGCCTCAACCTGCGGCGAGCGTGGCGGGGGAACATGACTACGCCGTGAACTAAGCGCTACAAGTCCATGACAAATCGATGTTTGTGAGGTGGGTCACCGATTGTTGTCGAATAGAACTGCCTGTGCCGAGATGGGCACGCGGACGGCGAGCAGCGTGCCGTCGCGATCCTCGCGCTGCAGATCGACCGGGACGAGGGCCTGGCACTTTCCGTCAACGCTGGCGTGCGCATAGCCGGGTGGAACGCGTAGTTCGAGATCGCGCTGCACCGGACTGAACGAGTCCTCGCGGCGCCGCAGTTGCACCTCGAGGTGTCCCGGCCGCCGGAATACCTCGACCTCGAGGATGAATCGCTCGTCCGCCGCGGATTCGCCGTCGTCGAGGAACAGCGACCCGCGTCCGGTGCTGCCGACCGGCGGAACCGAGATCTCGAGCGCCAGGGGCGCGCGCAGCGTCTCGTCCGCATTTCGGCGGGGTTCTGCCATGAACAGCGCAAGACCGGCGCGTGCAAAGAGCGGGGTCGTGCCAAGCGGTGCGGCGACCGTGATCTGTCGCCCTCCCTCGAGCGGCGTACCGGTGTTCCAGTCGACCCAGGTGCCCGGCGGCAGCCAGACGTCGCGACGATTCACGCCCGGGACCATGACCGGCGCGGCCAGCAGACTGTCGCCGAGCAGAAACTGCGCCGACCCCTGGTCCCGTGGCACGTCGAAGTGCAGGAAGAGTGGCCGGACGATGGGCAAGCCTTCCCGGTGCGCTTCGAGTGCGAGCCGGTACAGCAATGGCAGCAGGCGATAGCGCCGGCGCAGCACGCGCCGTGCCAGCGCGAGGACCCGGCGGCCGAAGCACCAGGGCTCCTGAGCCGGCGCAAAGAGCGTGCAATGCACGCGGAAGAAAGGCATCAGCGCACCGAGTTCCAGCCACCGCACATACAGTTCGGCCGATGGACGCAGCGGCTTGATCATTCCGAGCCGGCCGGGACCCCGTCCGAAGCCGCCGACGTCCGCACCGGACAATGGCACCCCGCTCAAGCCGAGATTAAGCACCATGTTCAGGTTCTCGCGCAGGTGTTCCCACGTCGAGTGGTTGTCGCCGGTCCAGACCGCCGCGTGGCGCTGGATGCCCAGGAATCCGGAGCGCGACAGCACAAACGGGCGCCGCCCCGGACGCAGCGCGCGGAGACCGGAGGATGTCGCCTCGGCCATGCAGTTCGCATACAGGTTGCGGACGCGCCGGTGCGAGGCACCTTCGTGCTGCACGTCCTCGACCAGCGGATCATAGACTTCACCCGCCCTGAAGACCGGGTCGTTCATGTCGTTCCAGAAGCCCGCGACACCCGCCGCGAGGAGCGGTTCGTGGAGCTTCCCCCACGTCTCGCGTACGCGCGGCTGAAGGAAATCCGGGAAGACCGTGGCGCCCGGCCAGACCCTGCCCTGGTAGGGCCGCCCGTCACGGCGCTTCAGCAGCATGTTCCCGGAGCTCAGGACGTCGTGCGCCGGATAGGGCGCGGTACTCACGCCGGGGTCGATGATCGCCAGTGTCCGGAATCCCAGTTCGCGCAGTCGCACGTGCATCTCCTGCGGCTGCGGGAAGCGTGACGGATTGAAGGTGAACACCCGGTAGCGGTCCATGTAGTGGATGTCGAGGTGCAGGACATCCGCCGGCAGGTCGAACTCGCGAAACCGGCGCGCCACCTCGAGCACGGATCCGCTCGTCCGGTACGACCAGCGGGACTGGTGAAAGCCGAGGGCCCAGGCGGGCGGCAGGAAACTGCGCCCCACGAGTGCGGCTAGATCGCGTACCACGTCGACGGCCGAGCCGCGGAAAACGATCACATCGAGAGGCGCGTCCTCCGTATCGCACGCGGCGATCGCCGACACCCTGCCTCGATCGACGTCGACGTCGAGGGGAAATGTCGTGCCGATCATCACTCCGAGGCAGCGATCCGCGTCGCGGAGCAGGAAGAACGGGAATGCCGTATAGCTTGCACCCCGGATTGCGTACAAAAGCGTATCGAGGGTCATGAGGCGAAATCGCGTGCCGTTGCGCCGCGGATCACCCGTGGCAGCACCGAAGCCGTACACCTCGCCGTTGCCCGTCTCCACCTCCAGTGCGAGGGGGATCGACGATGCCGTGCCCCGCAGGATCGTTTCACTGCCGTCCGTTAGCGTGAATCGCGATCCCTGCCATGACAGCGAAGGCGGACCGCCGATCGTCCAGATCGGCGCGTCGGCCGCTGCAAACTGAAGGACCGGCAGGTCGGCGCTGCCAACCACGAATCGCAGCATT